>NZ_CP192044.1:9600000-13012854 GCF_050948465.1 Dactylosporangium sp. CA-092794
GGGCGTGGCTGGCGTTCGCCGCCGCTCGGGCCGCGGACCTGCCGTTGCGGGCGGCGGCGTACTGGGTGCTGCTCGCGGCCGCGGCGATCCTCGCGGCCGGCTGGGTGCTGCGCGACCGGCGGCTGCCGGGACGTGCCGCGCGGGCCGGCGGGGCCGAGGGGCTGGTGCTCGACGCCGTCGCGCACGCGGTTGCGGTCGTGGCGGTGTTGCTCACCGTTGGCGACGCGGCGGCCGCGGCGGGAGTGGTCGGGCTTTGGGGGGTGGCGCTCGGGCTGCGGGCGCTGGCCGGTGCCGGCCGGGTCGGCTACGCGGTGGCGGCGATCGGGGCGGAGCTGCTCGCGTACGAGTTGGTGCTCGTCGGCGGCGGCGTTGCGGTGACCGAGGCGTACACCGTGCCGGCGGGGGCGGTCGCGGTGGGGATCGGGTGGTACGCCTCGCGGCGGAATCCGCGGCTCACGAGCTGGACGGCGTTCGGGGCGGGGCTGATCGCCGGCTTCGGGCCGAGCCTCGCGCTGGTGCTCGTCACGCCGGGTGAGCCATGGCGGCGCCTGGTGCTCGGTGCCGTTGCGGTTGCCGTGGTACTGGCCGGGGCGCGACTGCGGCTCAAGGCGCTGGTCACGACGGGTGGTGCGGTGCTCGTCGTGCTCGCGCTGCACGAGGTGTGGACCGTCTGGGACCACCTGCCGCGGTGGGTACCGCTGGCCGTCGCCGGGCTGGTGCTGGTCGGGCTGGCGGTGACCTACGAGCGGCGGCTGCGCGACCTGGGCCGGCTCCGGACCGCGATGGGGCGGATGCGGTGACGGCGCTCAGACCGCCACGATGGTGGAGGTGGAACGGGCGCGCTCGGCGGCCGACAGGATGCGGACCACCTGGGCGCCGAATGCGGCGTCACACGGGTGCGGCCGGCCGGTCGTGGCCGCGTCGAGCAGGGCGGAGACGGCGGTGCCGAACGCCTCGACCTGGGTGGCGTCCCACGGCGGGAGGGTGGTCGCGCCGTGCTCGCCGAAGTACGAGAAGCCGAAGCTCGTCGCGTCGGGGGCCGCGTCCAGCGTCAGGGACAGCGTGCTGGCGGCGCCGCCCTCGTGGCGCATGAGCAGGTGGGCGGTGCCGCGCGGGCCCTCGGCGGCGGAGAGGTCTACGACGGGTCCGAGCAGCGGCAGTACCACGGAAAGCGCGTGCGGACCCAGATCCCACAGGCCGCCGTGCTGTTTGCGCCAGACGGAGCCGGCGTAAGGATTTCCGGGCTGGAAGATGGAGGTGTACATCGTGCCGTGGGCCGCATACCAGCCGCCGAGCTTCACGTTCTCGTTCAGGAACGCGACGATGGAGGGTACGAACCGGTTGGTGAAGAAGACCACGGAGGCGACCCCGGCCTCGGCGACCGCGGCGACGACCTCGTCGGCGGCGGCCGGGTCGAGGGCGAGGGGCTTGTCGAGCAGCAGGTGCTTGCCGGCCCGCGCGGCGCGCACGGCCAGCGGCGCCTGCACGTCCGGGGGCAGCGCGATGGCGACCGCGTCGACGTCGGCGAACAGCGCGTCGACGTCGGCGTAGGCGGGGACGCCGTACCGCTCGGCGAGGATGGCGGTCTTTTCCGGGTCGCGGCCCCAGACGCCGGCGAGCGTCGCCGACGGGTGCGTCGAGAGGGCGGCCGCCTGCGTGACCGTCGCCCAGTGTCCCGTGCCCAAAACCCCGAATCGCATCAGCCCATTGTTCCCCACGCCCGGCCCGCGCCGATCACCACCCGCTGCACCGCCGTCCGCCCGCCGCCCCGGCGCCCGCAAACCGCCCGGCCCACGCCGATCACGACCCACTGCACCGCCGTCCGCCCGGCCCGCGCCGCCCGCAAAACGCCCGGCCCACGCCGACCACCACCCGCCGAACCACCGTCCGCCCGCCGTCCGCCGCCCGCCGCCCGCCCGCCGTCCGCCGCCCCCGCGCCGCCCGCCGTCCGCCCGCCGCCCGCCGCCCGCCGCCCGCCCGCCGCCCGTCCGCCGTCCGCCGCCCGCCCCCGCGCCGCCCGCAAACCGCCAAGCCCGCACCGACCACCACCCACTGCACCGCCGTCCGCCCGGCCCGCGCCGATCCCACCCGCTCAACCGCCGTTCGTCCGCCTCCGCGCTGCCGGAAAATCTGGCCCAACCGGATTTTTCGCCTGACAGGCGAAAAATCCGATAAGTCCGGACACGGAGTGTCTGGACTTATCGGCGTGATCCGCGCGCCGGAAAGGTCCACCCGGGCCGTGCGCCCCGGCCATGTGGGCGGCCCGGCCAGCAGCAGAGGCGGCCGGACGGAGAAACGGGCACGGCGCCCATCGACCATGTGAGCCGCCTGCACTCCGCGACCGGCCTCGTGACTCGCCGGCTGCGCCCGGAGCGACCGAATCTCTCCGCGATCATGCAACTCCCGCCAGCGTGCGGCGGGTTTCTCATGATCGCGGAGCCTTAAGGTACCTCTGGAGACTCGGTCAGGGGTTTTGTGGGGCGATTGTCAAGTTTGGTGGATTTGTGGTGTGTCGTGGTGCGGATCGTGGCTGGTGTGATGATCGTTGATGGATGACGACACAGTTTGTGGGTGCGGACGGGCCGTTGCGTGGTGGCGGGCTGGCTGGGCTGCTGGCGGATGACGATCCGATGTGGCTGGTCGCGGATGTGGTAGACGGGCTGGACCTGTCGGGGTTCGAGGCGGCGTACCGGGCGGACGGGTCGGGCGGGCGGCCCTACGATCCGCGGCTGTTGCTGACCGCGGTGCTGCACTGCTACCGGCTGGGCATCCGCGCGCCGGAGCGGATCAGCGCGGCGATCCGTGACCGGATCGATCTGCGGCTGCTGTTCGGTGGGCGGGTGCCCGCAGGGCGCACGGTGCGCCGGTTCGTGGTCCGCCACACCGCCGCGGTGCAGACGCTGTTCGTGCAGGTCCTGGCGGCCTGCGGCCGGGCCGGGCTGGTGGATGTGGCGGTGACCGCCACGGATGGTTCCCCGATGCGGGCGGCGGCGGCGTTGTCGGCCAACCGGTCCCGGGCCCGGATCGGGCTGGCGCTGGCCCAGGCCCGGCAGCGCCTGGACGAGTTGACCGAGGCGTCCGCCGCCGCGGCCGGCGCACTCGACCCGGGCGGACCCGACCCGGGCCGGGCGTGGCAGCCCCGCGCCGGCGACATCGACACTGACCTCGGCGAATACATCGAGACGGTCTGCCGGCGCATCCCGGCCGAGGCGGCCCGGCTGGGCCGGCGGATCACCCGGCTGCACCGGGCCGAGACAGTGGCCCAGACCCGCGCCCAAACCCACCAGGCCGCCGCCGCGGCCGCCGCCGCCCAGCGCCTCCACACCGCCCAGACCCGGGTCACCCGCCTGCAACAGCGACTCCACGAGATGATCACCGCCCAGGACGCGAAAGTCGCCGCCTACCAGACCCGCGCCGCGGCAGCCGCCGCCCGCGGCCGCCGGCCCGACGGCCGCGAACCCGTCCCCACCAGCCGCAGCCAGCACATCACCCGCCAGCGCACCGCCCTGGCCAACGCCCGCCACCGCCTCACCCACCTCCGCGCCGGCCACCACCCTTGACCCCCGCACCCCCGCCATCCCCCGCGCCAACCTGACCGACCCCCACAGCCGGACCATGCCCGGCAAACGCGGCCTCGCCTGGATCCAGGCCCACAACCTCACCATCACCACCACCCGCCGCAACCACCTCATCCTCGCCGCCACCATCCACGACAGCCCCACCGACCACGGCGGCCTGCACCCATCCCTGCACCAGGCCCGCGCCAACTGCGACCACGCCGGCATCACCGCCCCCATGCGCGCCCACCTCGCCGACGCCGGCTACGCCTCCACCACCACCTTCACCACACCCGCACCCGGCATCCTGCTCATCGCCACCAGCAACGAAGCCACCCAGACCGGCCGCACCACCCCCACCCAGCCACCCCCACCCAGCCAGCACCGCATGACCACCCGCCTCACCAACCCCGCCGGCGCCGCCCTCTACCGACGACGCAGCAGCAAAGTCGAACCCGCCTTCGCCCAGCTGTTCCACCACGGCGGCCGCCAACTCCACCACCGCGGCCCCACCACCGCCACCGAAATCACCCTCATGGCCACCGCCCACAACACCAGCAAACTCATCACCCACCTACACCGCAACACCCCCAACCACCACCAAACTTGACAAACATCCACAAACACCCACGTCCATCACTCGATGAGTACATCAACCTTCCGCGATCATGAAAAACCCGTGGTGCACACCGCGACTCGTGCATGATCGCGGAGACTTCCGGTCGCAGGCTTCGGCGGATAGTCAGACATTTCGCCTGTCAGGCGAAATGTCGGTTTGCGGGTGCGACTCGCTCCTCGCGCCCTTACGGCGGGCGGGCGGCGGGCGGGCGGCGGCCGGTGGGCGGCGGCGAGCGGTGGGCGGCGGCGAGCGGCGGGCGGCAGCGGGCGGCGGGCGGCAGCGGGCGGCGGGCGGCGGGCAGCAGCGGGCGGCGGGCGGCAGCGGGCGGCAGCGGGCGGCGGGCGGCGGGCGGCGGGCAGCAGCGGGCGGCGGGCGGCAGCGGGCGGCGGGCGGCGGGCGGCGGGCGGCGGGCGGCGGGCGGCGGGCGGTCAAGGGTTGTGGCGGTCGATCCAGGCGTCGATGCGGGCCCACCACTCGTACAGCCAGTCGACCCGCTCCTCGCGGCCAGCCGGCACGTCCTCCGGCTCGACGGACCACCAGCGCATGGTGATGGTCAGGTCCAGCGGCAGGTGGCGCCACACGTCGGCGACGGTCAGCAGGCGGTCGAGGCCGGTGTGCGCCACCCAGATCACGCCCGCCTCCGGGGCGGCGTCCAAGGCGGCCAGCGTGCCGCCGGGGCGCGGGGCCAGCACGTGCCGCATCCGGGCGGCGCGCTCCGCCATCGCGGTCAGGCCCAGTTCGCGGAGCCGGGCGATGGCCCGCTCGCGGCGCGACGGGGTGAAGTTGCCGCCCTCCGGGAACAGCACCAGGGCGTCGTTGTCGTCGAGGCCGGTGGCCAGGCTCGCGATGCGCTCCTCGCTGTCCGCGGCGACGGTGACGAAATGGTTGGGCAGGCGGTTGAGCATCACGTCGATGACCGGGTCCCACTGCATGGTCTGCTTGAGGACGATGCGCGGTTCGCGGTCGAACCAGTTGACCAGGGCGTGGATCAGCAGGAACGAGTCGCCGGGGCCGGCGTGGCGGCAGAAGACGAGCTCGGGCTGGCCGGGGGCGGCCACGTCCGGGTCGGTGCCGACCACGGCGACCTTGACGCCCAGGGCCCAGCGCGCCTGGCCGTAGAGGATCCGCAGGAACACGCCCGTGAGGACGTAGTGGGCGCGCTGGAAGCGGGGGCCGTGCAGGCGCCAGCCGAAGCCGCTGGCGACCCAGAGGGCGAAGAGGAGGATGAGGGCGACGACCTCCAGGGCCAGGTAGACGGCGACCATCCAGGTCACCCGCAGGGCGCGCAGGCGGCCGGAGCCGAAGGGGCCGAGCGCGCCGGCGAGCAGCAGCCAGGCGGGCATGGTGGCCAGGGCCGCGGCGATGAGGACCAGGGCGGCGGGGGTGAGCACCAGGCGGCGGAACCAGCGCGGCGGCATCAGCCCTGCGCCTCGAGGTAGGCGCGGGTGGCCTCGTCGGCGCGGTCGATGCGGCCGCGGGCCAGGGCGACCTTGCGGTAGGACAGCGGCGAGTCGTCGCGCGGGGAGCCGCCGCCGGTGGGTAGCACGTGGACCGTGACCCCGGCGGGCGCCTCCTGCAGCTCGCGGGCGAAGCGGTGGCGGCGGGCCACCTCGAAGGCGACCTGCGCCACGTCCCACGGCCGGCGGGGCGGGCGCAGCGGGCGTTCGATCCGGCCGACCTGCATGACGAACACCGTCCGGGCGCCCAGGGCCACGGCCCGCCCGACGGGCACCGAGTTGACGATGCCGCCGTCGATGAAGTGCTCATTTTCCAGGGGTACCGGCGGGAGCAGGCCCGGCACCGCGGAGGACGCGAGCACGGCGTCGACCAGCGGGCCCGTGGAGAACCAGTGCTCGGCGGCGCGCTCGATGCTGGCGGCGCAGCACTGGAACGGCACGGGCAGGTCGGCGAACGTGGTGGTGGCGCCGAGCTCGCGCTCCAGCAGGCGGCGCAGCGGGGCGGGCGAGTGCAGGTGGGTCCGGCGGGCGAAGCGGCCGAGCTGGCGGGGCAGGGAGTCGCCGTAGATGGTGCGGGCCTGGGCCGACGACCACAGCTCGGTGAGCCGCTCGGCGGCCCGCTCGTCGGGCGTGGCGGCCACGGCGGCGCCGTTGAGGGCGCCGATCGAGGTGCCGACGACGAGGTCGGGGCGGATGCCGTGGCGCAGCACGGCTCGTGCCATGCCCACCTCGTAGGCGCCGAGCACTCCCCCGCCGCCGAAGACGAAGCCCACGGGACCGGTGAGCCACCCGGGCGCGCGCTCAGACACGGACGGGGGCGCGCCAGGTGAGCTGGGTGAGCCGGCGACTGCCCAGGTAGTCGGCGGTCGGCCGGGCGGTGGGGCGGGCGCGGCGGCTCGGGTCGAAGCCGGGGGCGTTCGGGTCGCCGCCGGGCTGTCCGCCGGGGTCGTCGCCCGGCCCGCCGGGGCCACCCGGCCCACCCGGCCCGCCCGGATCACCTGGGCCGCCGGGCTGGCCCGCCGGGGGGCGGGACGGCTCGGGGGGCGCGTCGACGAGCTCGGTGATCGCCGGGAGGCTCTCGTCCGGGCCGAGCTGGGCGACGCGCAGGTCGCAGGCGGTGTCGTTGAGCATGAAGTCGCTCGGTGGCTGGGGCTTGCCGCCGTGGCCCCAGACGCCGAAGGTGACCGCCTTGCCCGGTGGCAGCGGCGACTGGCCGGTGACCTGCTGGCCGCCGACGCCGGGCTGGTTGCGGCCGACGCCCTCGAAGCGGTCGACCTGCTGGCCGCCGCGGAAGACGAACTTCAGCGTCCACGGGTCGAGGGTGCGGTTGCCGACGTTGGCGACGGTGACCCGGGCCTCGAACGGCCGGTCCGCGGTGGCGTCCATCAGCGGGTGGATGTAGAAGTCGACGTTGCAGCCGGGCTTGGGGGCCCATGGCTTCCACACGATCATCCCCGTCGTGGCGCCGGCGGCGGCCACGGTCACCGCGACGGCCGCCCAGGCGCGTTTGGTTTTGCGGTGGTACCCCCGGGATCGGCGCACCAGCGGCTCCGACCGTGGCCGGCCCGTCTCGCCGGGCGGCGGCGTGCGCACCTCCTGCGTCGACGAGCCGTCCTCGCCGGGCAGCACCACGTGGATGCCGGTCGCCTCGGCGAGGATGCGGGCCACCTCGACCGCCGGCGGCCGGGCGTCGGGGTCCTTGGCCAGGCAGCGGCCGACGAGCCGGACCACGTCGGCGGGCAGGCCGGGGATCTCCGGCAGCGGGTGCGGCGGCTCGTAGACGTGGTTGGCGATCATCTGGGTCGGCGTGTCCGCGTGCCAGGGCAGCCGGTCGGTGAGGCAGCGGTAGACGAGCAGGCCGACGGTGTAGACGTCGGTGGCGGGGATGACGCCGCCGCCGAGCAGGCGCTCGGGGGCGAGGTAGGCGGGGGTGCCGAAGACGGTGCCGTCGCGCTCGTCGTCGGGGTCGTAGGAGCCGGTGAGCCCGGCCACGCCGAAGTCGAGGATCTTCGCGCCGGCCGCGGTGAGCATGACGTTGCTGGGCTTGATGTCGCGGTGCACGACCCCGCGCTCGTGCGCGGCGGCGAGGCCGGCGGCGACCTGGGCGCAGATCTGGGTGGCCCGGCGCCACGACATCGGGCCGGCGCGCAGCCGGTCGGAGAGCAACTCGCCCTCGAGCAGCTCCATGACCACGTACGGCCGGCGGCCGTTGCGCCCGGCGGCGGGGTCGCCGGCCTCGCCGTAGTCGTGGACGGCGGTGATGTTGGGGTGCTGTAACCGGGCGACGACCTGGGCCTCGGCGCGGATGCGCTCGCGGTTGCCGGACTTGCTGGCCAGCTCGCCGGCGAGGAGCTTGATCGCGACGTCCCGGTCGAGCACGAGATCACGGGCCCGCCACACGACCGCCATGCCGCCAGACCCGACGGGTGCGATGAGCCGGTATCTGTTGCCGAGGACTTCGTCGGCGCTGCCGCTCAACCCAGTTGCCGTCCTGATCGATTCCGGTCGCTAATCGCTACCGGGGCAACCGTACCGGTGATGGAACGCCCTGGCGAGACCCAAAATGTGACCGACCCCGGCAAATCACGCGCTCGGAGCCGTCACAAGACCGTCAGAAATCCGATGCATTTGTCATCCAGTTACAGCGTCAAGAGGTTACCATCCGGTACGACGATCTTGGGGCGGCCCTGCTCCAGGATCGCGGCGGCCTGCTTGGCGGCGAAGCCGGGTGCCTCGGTGATCGCGGTGGAGTAGACGTCGGCGGTGTTGCCGGCGATCGTCGACCAGCCGTAGCGCTCGCTGACCATCGACCGGGCCTGCTTGGCGACCCGCCGGGCGAACGGCTCGTCCTCCAGCAGGGTGCCGACCGAGGCGGCGAGGGCCTCGGGGGTCTTGGCCGGGAACGTCACGCCGGTCACCCCGGGCTCGACGATCTCGGCGAGCCCGCCGGTGGCGGCGACGGCCAGCGGCGCGCCGGCCGAGGCGCCCTCCAGCGCGACCATGCCGAAGGGCTCGTAGATGCTCGGCACGACCAGCGCGTCGGTGGCGGCCATGAGCGCGGGCAGCTCACCCTCGCCCATGAAGCCGGCGAAGCTGACCGCGCGCTGCAACCGCAGCCGGCGCACCTCCTCCTGCAGCTCGGTGCGGTGCGGCCCGTCGCCGGCGATGACCACCCGCAGTCCGTTGTGCCGGGCGCGCAGCTCGGGGAGCGCGGCGATGAGGTCCTGCACGCCCTTCTCGTAGACCAGCCGGCCGGCGTAGCCGAGCAGCGGGCCCTCGCCGGCGAACCGGGCGCGGGCCGCGTTGACCGCCCGCGACGGCGCCCGCCAGACACTCGCGTCGACGCCGTTGGCCACGACCGACACCCGGGCGGGCGCGAGGTCGAGCAGCCGGGTGACCTCCCAGCGCATGTACTCCGAGCACACGATGACCCGGCACGCCTCGTGCCCGAGCCACCACTCGACGGAGTGGATGCACTTGTTCATCTCGTCGGGGAGCCAGCCCTGGTGCCGGCCCGCCTCGGTGGCGTGGATCGTGGCGACCAGCGGCAGGTCGAGGCACTCCTTGAGGGTCACCGCGGTGTGCGTGACCAGCCAGTCGTGGGCGTGGATCAGGTCATACTCGCCGGTCGCGGCGGCGCGCAGCGCGGCCCGGGTCAGCGTGTGGTTGAACGCCATCGTCCAGGCCAGCAGGGTGGAGGTGGCCAGCGGGAACAGCGGCGGGTCCTCGGCGGCGCGCACGATCCGCACGCCCTCGGAATACTCCTCCAGCGGAGCGCCCGGCGCGTGCCGCGTCACGACCGTGACCTCGTTGCCGGCCGCCACCAGCGAGGTCGCCAGGGCGTGGACGTGGCGGCCGAGGCCACCGACGACCACCGGCGGGTACTCCCACGAGAGCATCAGAATTCGCAACGGCTGTCCTGTCCCGGTCCCGATGGTCTCGCTCACGTGGCCGCCCCCACACATCGTTGATCAAAACGTCGCCCCAGATACCCACGCACAGCTCCGCATGCACACGCGCTTTCTCCCCCGCGTGTGAGCATGGTGGGTGGGTTTGAGGTTCATCCTGCCCGGCGAGGGTTACCGCAGCGGCAAATCTCATTTCTAGGGTGTAACGGTCAGCGGACATTCCTCCGAACTCGCAGGGACTCCGCGACCGACCAGGCCTGAAACGGACACCCCGTGGCCCGGTGCGGAGCCTCCCCATCAGCGGTTTCACTGACCGAGCCGACACCCCACTCCCATACGTGGGCCTCGATTCCGTGTAATACGTCACGATCCCGCGAAGTGGACCCAGCGCCGTGGGCGTCGGCGTAGGGGCCGATCAGCCACGGCCACACCGTGCCCTGGTGGTAGGCGGCGTCGCGCTGGGCCGGGCCGCCCGCGTGCGTGCCCCGGTAGGCCGGATCGGCGGCGCCGAGGCTGCGCGGCCCGAGCGGCGTGAGCAGGGCGGACGTGGCCGGCGGGGCGGGCCGGCCGCGCATCGGGCCGCGGGGCAGGCTCCACGCCAGCAGCTGGTTGGGGCGCAGCGCCGGGTCGTCGCCGCCCAGGCCGTCGACGACGTCGTAGAGGTACCCGGCGTCACAGGGGAACCGGCGCTCGAAGGAGGCCAGGGCGCGGCGGCGGACGCCGAGCACGTCGCCGGGGTCGCGGCCGAGGCGCTCGCGCAGTGCGGCGATCGCGCCGAGCCCGTTGATCCACAGCGCGTTCACCTCGACCGGCTTGCCGGCCCGGGGTGTGATCGGGATCTCGTCGACCCGGGCGTCCATCCAGGTGAGCGCGACCCCGGGGGCACCCTGTGTCACCAGGCCGTCACTATCCACCCGGATGCCGTAGCGGGTGCCGCGGAGGTGGGCGGCGACCACCTCGTCCAGCGCCGGGAGCAGCTCGGCGGCGAGGTCGTCGTCGCCGGTGCCGGCGACGTGCCGCTCGACCGCGTGCAGGAACCAGAGGGTGGCGTCGGCCGTGTTGTACTCCGTGCGCCCGGTGTCGGCGGTGTTGGCGAGCATGCCGTCGTCGAGCGTGGCCGAGTACGCGCGCAGCAGCTCCCGGCCCTCGTCGTACCACCCGGTGGAGAGAAACAGGCCCTCGTAGGACGTCATGGTGTCGCGCGACCACGGCCCGAACCACGGGTAGCCCGCCACCACGTCCGGCGCGCCGCCGGCGCCGGCCACCACGAACGCGTCCGCGGCCAGCACCAGCGCCCCGTCGACGGCGTCGGCCGCGTCGTGGGTGAGCGCGCGGTTGCGCTCCCGGGCCCGCTCGACGATCCGCCGCGCGCCGCGGGGCTCGTCGTCGCCGGCCCACGCCTCGACCTCGACGCTGTCGCCGGGCTCCAGCCGGGCGGTGAACTGCCCGGCGCACCACAGGTCCTCGTGGGCGGCCAACCCGCGCTCCGCCTCCAGCCGGGCGCGCGCCCCGCGGTACCACTGCGACAACGGCTCGAACCCGGGGCCCTCGATCCGGAAGGCCCCCTCGACCACGGCCCCGCGCTCGTGCGCCTCGACCTGCGGGGGAAGGCCGCCGGCGGTGCGTTCGCCGTGCACGTCGCGCCAGGTGACCAGCGCCTTGAGCGCGAGCGTCACCGGGCCGGGCGCGCTGACCAGCCGGTGCACGACGCCGAGGTGCGCCCGGCCGTGGACCATCGCCAGCTCCCGCTCGAGCACGACCGGGCCGATCCGCCAGCGCCACCGGGGCAGCCCGTCGACCAGGTCGAAGCGCTCCAGCAGGGTGTGCCCGGCCGGGGCGACCGCGCCGCCGGCCCACTCGTGCACGGCCAGCTCGGCGGTGGCGCCGGAGGGCAGGGTGAGCACCGGGTCGAGCGCGGCCAGGCCGAGCTGCCGGCGGCCGGGGCGGCCGGGCTCGGCGATCACGAGCAGCCCGTGGTACCGGCGGGTCCGCAGCCCGGGAACCGTACCCATGGCGTACCCACCCGCCCCATCCGGGACGAGCCACTCACGCGTAGCACCGACTGACAAATCCCCACATACCTGTGCACCGAACACCACCATGCGCACAATCTTGGTGGCTGATGGTGCTGGCGGGCGAGCGCTTCGCCACAGGATTATTGATCACACCGGTTCGTGGTGTAGGAACAAATGCCACGTAAGTGGTTCGAACGGTCGAGGCTCAACTTGACCGAAACATGTGCAACGGAGAATAGCCGCGTGATCGAGGACGATGGGAACGCCGAGCGCCGGCGGCTCGCCGAAGCCGACAGCGGGGAGCGCCCATGGCGGGGCTGGGGGCCCTACCTGTCCGAGCGAGCCTGGGGCACCGTCCGGGAGGACTACAGCCCGCACGGCAACGCCTGGGACTACTTCCCGCACGACCAGGCCCGGTCCCGCTGCTACCGGTGGAACGAAGACGGCATGGCCGGCATCTGCGACGACCGGCAGACGTTCTGCTTCGCCCTCGCCCTGTGGAACGGCAAGGACCCGATCCTCAAGGAGCGCATGTTCGGCCTCGGCGGCGACCTCGGCAACCACGGCGAGGACGTCAAGGAGTACTGGTGGTACCTGGACTCCACGCCGACACACTCGTGGATGCGATGGCGCTACCACTACCCGCAGGGCGCGTTCCCCTACGACGACCTGGTCGCCGAAAACACCCGGCGGGGCCGGGACGAGCCGGAGTACGAGCTGGTCGACACCGGCGTCTTCGACGAGGACCGCTACTGGGCGGTCGAGGTCGACTACGCCAAGGCCGGCCCGACCGACCTGTGCGTCCTGATCCGCATCCAGAACATGGGGCCCGACCCGGCGACCCTGCACGTGCTGCCGACCCTGTGGTTCCGCAACACCTGGGCCTGGGGGCTGCCCGGCCGCGACTACATGCCGGAGATCCGGGCCAAGGACAACGGCCTGCTGGCCGAGCACCGCCTGCTCGGCCGCCTGGCGCTGACCGGCGACGGGACGCCGCGCGCGCTGTTCTGCAACAACGAGACCAACGGGCCGCGGATCTGGGGCAAGCCCGGCCGGGAGTACCCCAAGGACGGCATCGGCGACCACATCATCCACGGCGCCGACAGTGTCAACCCCGACGGCGTCGGCACCAAGGGCGCCCTGCACTACCTGCTGTCGGTGCCGGCCGGCGGTACCCACGAAATCAGACTGCGGCTCAACCTCAACGCGCCCGGCGCCAAGGACCTCGCCCCGGCCGACCTGAAGGCCGACTTCGCCTCCACGATGGCGCGGCGCAAGGCCGAGGCCGACGTCTACTTCGCGTCGCTCGTGCCGGCCGCGGCGACGGCCGAGGAGAAGATGATCGTCCGGCAGGCGGTGGCCGGGCTCATGTGGGGCAAGCAGTTCTTCCACTTCGACGTGGCCCGCTGGCTGACCGGCGACCCGGTCTCCGAGCCGCCGCCGGACAGCCGCCGCTTCGGGCGCAACAGCCACTGGTGGCACATGAACAGCTGCGACGTGCTGTCCATGCCCGACCCGTGGGAGTACCCGTGGTATGCCGCCTGGGACCTGGCGTTCCACTGCGTGGCCATCGCCCGGGTCGACCCCGGCTTCGCCAAGGAGCAGCTGCTGTTGCTGCTGCGCGAGTGGTACATGCACCCCAACGGGCAGATCCCGGCCTACGAGTGGGCGTTCGGCGACGTCAACCCGCCGGTGCACGCCTGGGCCGCGCTGCGGGTGTTCGTGCTGGACGGCTCGCGCGACTTCGACTTCCTCGCCCGGGTGCTGCACAAGCTGCTGCTGAACTTCACCTGGTGGGTCAACCGCAAGGACGCCGAGGGCAACAACGTCTTCGAGGGCGGCTTCCTCGGCCTGGACAACGTCGGGCCGTTCGACCGCTCGGCGGCGCTGCCGGTCGGCGGGCGGCTGGAGCAGAGCGACGGGACCGCCTGGATGGCGATGTACGCGCTCAACCTGCTCGACATGTCGCTCACCCTGGCCGTGCACGACCGGGTGTACGAGGACATCGCGGCGAAGTTCCTGGAGCACTTCGCCTACATCGCCGACGCCGCCTACGAGTTCGGGCTGTGGGACGAGGAGGAGGCGTTCTTCTATGACGTACTGCGCACCGCCGACGGCCACCAGATCCCGCTCAAGGTGCGCTCCGTGGTGGGGCTGCTCCCGCTGACCGCCACCACGATCATCAGCTCCTCGACCCTGCGCCGGCTGCCCGACGTGGCCGCCCGGCTGCGCTGGTTCCTCACCAACAAGCCCGAGTACGGCGACGTGGTCGGGGCCAAGAAGAGCCGCGGCGGCCAGCAGCTGCGGCTGCTGTCGATGGTCGGCCCGGACCAGCTCATCCGCATCCTGCAGCGGATGCTCGACGAGGACGAGTTCCTCTCCCCCTACGGCCTGCGGACCCTCTCCCGGGCGCACAAGGACGAGCCGTTCACCGTCCAGCTCGGCGACCACGCCTACACGGTCGGCTACGAGCCGGGCGAGTCGACCAGCGGCCTGTTCGGCGGCAACTCCAACTGGCGCGGCCCGATCTGGATGCCGGTCAACTACATCCTGATCGAGGCGGTCCGCCGCTTCGCCGAGTTCTTCGGCGACGACCTGCAGGTCGAGTACCCGGCCAAGAGCGGCCGGATGGCGACGCTGGCCGCGGTCGCCGACGACCTCTCGCACCGGCTCGTCAAGCTGTTCCTCGACGACGAGCACGGCCACCGCCCGGTCTTCGGCGAGGCCGACCTGTTCCAGCACGACCCGGCCTGGCACGACCTGTTGCTGTTCTACGAGTACTTCCACGGCGACACCGGCGCGGGCCTGGGCGCGGCGCACCAGACCGGCTGGACGGCGCTCGTCCTCGACCTGATCCTGACCCTGCGCGGCTGATCTCTTAGCGCTCCTGCGCCACTTTGGTTTTTGGCGGCGGCTTGAGCGCTCCGGCGCCAAGTGGTGGCGGACTTTGGTTTTTGGCGTCGGCTTAGTGCTCCGGGGCCAGGCGGTGGCGGACCGCCCATAGAGCGGCCTCGGTGCGTGACGCGGCGCCGGTCTTGCGCAGGAGGTTGGACACGTGCACGGTGACGGTCCGGATGGAGATGCCCAGCGAGCTGGCCACCTGCTGGTTGGTCATCCCCGCCGCGAGGCAGCCGAGCACCTCCAGCTCCCGGGCGGTGAGGTCGCCGCCGGCCCGCAGGCTGTGCAGCAGCGTCTCGGCCTCGGCCAGCCGCCAGCCGGGCCAGTGCGCGAGCAGCGCCACCGCCCGCTCCGCGTGCCGGCGCGCCTCCCCCGCCCGGCCCAGCCGGACCAGCGCGTGCGCGACCGCGGTGTGCACGGCGGCCTGCTCGGCCCGCTCCGGCGCGTCGCCGAGCGCCTCGGCCAGCAGGCCCACCGCCGCCGCGTCCCGGCCCGCGGCCACGGCGAGCAGCAGCCGCAGCCGGTCCGGCGGGTCGGCGACGTGCTCCTCGACGGTCGCGGCCGGCACGCCGCCGTGCAGCGCCCAGCGGGCCGCCTCGGCCAGCCGCGCCGGCCCGCACCGCCCGACGCAGTCGCGCAGCACCTCGGCCGGGTCGGCCGGATGCACCCCGCGCGCCGCGACCGCGACCCGCAGGACGCGCACCAGTCCGGACTCGCGCCCCTCACCATCCGCGCGGGCCAGCATGCGCACGGCCAGGGGGTCGTCGCCGCGCTCCAGCGCCAGCAGCCCGGCCCGCGCGATGAACCGGACCCGCTCCACGGGATCGCCCTCGATCGGCAGCCGCGACCAGACGAGGCTCTCGGCGCGGGTCAGGTCGCCGGTGCGCAGGGCATGCTTGACGCCGAGGGTGGTGGTACGCCCGGCGCAGAACTCCAGGCCGTAGCGGGCGATGGTGGCCATCGCCTCGTCGAACAGCCGCCAGCCGAGCACCTCCCCCAGCCGCGGGAGACTCACCGCGACCAGGTTGTGCACGGCCCGCCCGATCGTGACCGGATCCCGCTCCCGCGTGGCGAGCTGCCGGGCCGCGCGCAGCAGTGCCACGCCCCGCTCGTGCGCCCCGGTCAGCGCCAGCGCCGTGCCCAGCGTCACCGACACGGGCCCGACCGGCACGTCGGCCTGCTCGGCCGCGGCCAGTGCCGCCTGCGCCAGGGGCAAGGCGGCCGCGGCGTCCTCGAGCCGCAGCGCGCTCTCCGCCTCCGCCGCGCGCTGCCGGGCCTGTGAGGCGGGCGAGCCCCCGATGGCGGCGGCGCGGTCGAGCGAGCGGCGGTGGCCGTCCGGATCGCCGACGCACCAGCGCACGGCGGCGAGCATCCGATGCCCGTCGGCCAGCTCATCCAGCAGCGGTACCGCCGGATCGGCCCCCATCGCCGCCCCGACCTCGTCGAGCCAGTCAGCGGCGTGATCGGCCGCCACCGCGAACCGTGCGCTGACGAACGCCGCCGCGGCCCCCACGGCGGCCAACGCCCGCCGCTGCCCGGCCCCGCCCTCCGCAGCGCTCGCGGTCGTCTCCGCCACGTCCGGCCTCAGCGGCCGCAGGCGCACGTCGGCTGCAGTTGGCGCGTCTGGCCGCTGGTTTATGGCGCCGCCCGTCGGCAGCGCCGCGCCGGCCTGCGCCGCCGGCAGGCGCAGGGCCAGGGTGACCAGGTCGAGCGCGTCCTCGGGCAGGCCGGCGGCGAGGTTGGCGGCGGCGCCGCGGGCGGCCGCGGCGCGGGCCTCGGCGGTGCGGCCCAGCGCCGCCGCGTGGCGGGCGAGGGCCGCGTCGTCGCCGAGTTCGACGGCGAGGCCGCGGGCCAGGGTGTGCACGCGGGTCCGCTCCCGCGGCATCGCGCTCGCCGCCAGGGCCTCGCGCAGCAGCCGGTGGCGAAAGCGCAGCGACCCGGCCGGCGCCAGGTCGGGCGCGATGAGCAGCATGCCGAGGTCGAGCAGCCGCCGCAGCGCCGGCTCGACGTCCCCGCCGCAGACGTGGAACAGCACGTCGCTCTCGATCGGCTCGCCCAGCAGCGCCGCCGCCCGGGCCACCCGCCCGACCAGCGCGGGCTCCCCCGACAGCGGCTCCACCAGCAGCCCGGCGACGTGCGCCGGGAGCGGGGCGGCGGCCAGGTCGTCCGCGGTGTCGAACGCGGCCAGCAGCTCGGTCAGCCAGAACGGGTTGCCGCCGGTGCGGCGCAACGCCCCCCGGACGGCCTCGGGCGCGGGGGCGCTGCCGTAGGCGGCCTCGATGAGCTCGGCGGTCTCCCGCGCGGTGAACGGCGCCAGGTGCGTACGCAACACCGACGGCCCGCCCCCGAGCCGGCGCAGCGTCCGCGCGGCCGCCGGCGGAAACGCCGCCTCCTGGGGCGGCCGGCTGGTGACGAACAGCAGCGCCGGCAGCGTCTCGGCCGCGGCCGCCGCGGCCAGCTCCGCGACCAGCGCCAGACTCGCCGGGTCGAGGTCATGCAGGTCCTCCACCACGACAATCCCTAGCGCGCCGGGCTCTCCACCGCGGCCAACCGCGACCTCCGGCTCCCCACCGCCGCCTCCGACCCCGGCGTGCGACTGCCCACCGCGGCCACCGTCCACGACCTCCCGCTCCCCGACCACGGCTCGCGAATCGCCGCCACCCCCGACCCCGGCCTTCCACCCCCCACCGCGTTCCCCGGCCACAGCCTGCTCGCCACCAGCGCCGCCGGCCACGGCCTGATCGCCACCAGCGCCACCGGCCACAGCCTGATCGCCACCAGCGCCACCGGCCACGGCCTGATCGCCGTCGCGGCCCCCGATCCCGGCCTCCCACGCCCGCCCGCGTTCCTCGACCGCGACCCGCGGCGTTCCAGCGCTGCTGGCCGCAGCCTGCGGCTCCTCGTCTCGGCCTTCCGCCGGCGCTTGCCCATCCCGGCCGCGGGCCACCGCGACCTGGGCCGAAACGGAAATATCGCCTGACGAGCCTAATTTGGTGAAATGTCGGATAAGTCCGGACACGGAGTGTCTGGACTTATCCGGGTCTTCCCCACCGATGGCGTCCTCAACGGGGCTGGTGGCGGCCGGCGGCTGGTGGAGCAGGGCGCGGACCACCTCGACCGCGGCGCGCAGGGTCGCGGCCGGGGCCAGGCGCGGTTGGGCCGCGCCCGGCAGGCCGTCGGGCGAGCGCTGGGCCAGGCGGTTGAGCAGCGACTCCTCCACCGGCAGGGCATCGCGGCGGCCGCTGAGCACCGAGGCGAGCCAGTCGTGCGGGGCGGCGCCGTGCGATCGGGCGGCACCGCGCAGCACCGTCGTCGCGGTCAGATCCAGCCGGGCGAGCGCCTGCGCCACCAGTCGGCTCTTGCCGCTGCCCGCCTCGCCGGTGATCAATATAATGCCAGGCCGGCGGGCCTGCCACGCCTCCGTGATCTCGGCGAGCTGGTGAGCTCGGCCGATAAACGGGGCGGTTGGCATGCGGCCACGATACGCACAAGTGCGTAGTGACGCCCGACGACTCGATGCGGCACGCTGTCTGGCATGGCAGAGGGTGTCGCAGAGGGCGTGGTCGACGGGGGACATCAACCGCTCGCGTTGCACTGGGCGGCGCGGACCGACGTCGGGCTGGTGCGCAGCGCGAACCAGGACTCGGTGTTCGCCGGGGATCGGCTGCTCGCGGTCGCCGACGGGATGGGTGGCATGGCCGCCGGTGACGTGGCCAGCCGGCTGGCCATCGAGGCGATGGGGCCGCTGGACGAGGAGTCCGCGGGCAACGACATACTCACCGCCCTGCGCACGGCGGTCTCGGACGCCAACCGGCGGATCCGCGACGAGGTCGAGGCCGACCCGGCGAAGCTGGGCATGGGCACGACGCTCACCGCGATCCTGTTCTCCGGCGACCGGATCGGACTGGTCCACATCGGAGACTCCCGGGCGTATCTGCTGCGCGGCGAAGAGTTCGGCCAGATCACCCGGGACGACACGTATGTCCAGCTGCTCGTGGACGAGGGGCGCATCACGCTCGAGGAGGCGACCACCCACCCGCAGCGCTCGCTGGTCAGCCGGGTGTTGCAGGGCCAGCCGACCGATCCGGTGTACTCCGTGACCGCCGCCCGGGCCGGCGACCGCTATCTGCTGTGCAGCGACGGGCTGTCGGGCGTGCTGCGCGCGGAGACGATCGAGGAGGCGCTGCGCGAGTACACCGACGTCGACGAGTGCGTGGAGCGCCTCGTCGACCTCGCGCTGCGGGCCGGCGGCCCGGACAACATCACGGCCGTGGTCGCGGACGTCGTCGGCGACGACGCGCCCGAGCGCAAGGGGCTGCGCAACCGGCTGCGGTCGTGGCTGGGCCGCGACGAGATCACCGGCGCGCGGCTGCCCGCCTGAGCTACCCCGACGCCGGCGCCTCCCAGGCGGTGGCCGGCTGGACCTGCGCGAGTCCGAGGGCGCCGAGCTGGCCGAGGTGCTGGCGCGCTGGGCGGTCTCGCCGCGCACCCGGGCGTGGTTCATGCTCATGCTCGACCCGCAGGCCCGGCGCGAGCTCGGCCCGGCGGCGGCGCGGCTGGCGGACGGGTTCGTCGAGCGGGCCGAGCGGCTCACCGGGTCCCGGGCGCGGGGCCGGCTGCTCATCGGGTTGATCGACGGGTTGCTGCTCGACGAGCTCACGCGCGGTACCGTCGCCGCGGAAGAACGGCAGGAGCGCCTCGACGCGATCGGCCGAATTGTCGGCATCGGCCGGTAACCGCGGACGTTCCGGCTCGTTGGGCACGATGAGCACATCCCCTAGGCGCGTCCCCCTCGCGAAAGCGACAACGCCAGTGGTCACCAACCCACGCACCTTCGCGCTCGTCCTGCTCACGACGGCGGCGGCCCTCGGCGCCGCCACGGTCACCGGGCCGGTCCTGGGCCGGTTCGCGGTCGCCGCCGCGGCCGGCGTCGCCGCCCTGGTGCACGCCGGCGCGCTGATCCGGCTGGCCCTGCACATCCACCGCGGCCGGCGCAGCTTCGGGCCGTGCCGCGGCGCCGGGTTCCTCGGCGTCGGCACGCTGATCGTCGGCGCCGGGGTGGCCCTCACCGGCCTGCCCGCGCCGGACCCGGGCCCGATCGCGGCCGCGACGACGCTGCTGGCCGCGCCGGTGTACCTCCTGGGCCTGCTCCTGCTGCCCGGCACCGCGCCCACCCTCGGCGCGCGGCTGCGCCGGCTGCTCGACGGCGCCGGCATCGGGGTCAGCCTGTTCTACTGCGCCTGGGTGCTGGCGCTGGGCCGCACGACTCCCGGCACCGCGCCGCTGCGCCTGGCCGTCGCGGTGACCGGATGCGTCGCCGTCGCGGTCGCGGTCGTCACCGGGCTGCGCGCGGTCCGGCACCGCCCGGCGGCGCTGAGCTGCAGCGGCGGCGCGGCCCTGGCCATTGTCGGCGTCGACGGGTACTCCTTGTTGCTCCTCGACCACCGCGGCACCTGGGCCGCGGCGCCGGCCGGCGTCAACGCCGGGCTGGTCGCCGCCGGGCTGGCGATGATCGCCGGGCCGTTCCTGATCACGGCCGGCGCCCGGCGCGCCGAGGACCAGCCGACCGTGCCGCACGCCGCCGACGAGGGCGGCACGTTCGCCGGCTACCCGCTGCTGGTCGGCCCGGCGCTGCTCGCCGTCGGGGTGTCGGCGTTCCACCTGCTCACCGGGGGCCGCTTCGACGGCACGTCGGTCGCGCTGGGCTTCACCGCGTTCGCCGCCCTGGCGGTGCGGGAGCTGCTCGCCGCGCGGGACATCCGGCGGTACGCCCGGATGCTCGCCGGCCGCGAGGCGCGCTTCCGCACGCTGGTGGCCGGCTCCACCGACGTGGCCGTGGTGCTCGACGCCGACCTGGTCGTGCGCTGGCAGTCCCCGGCCGCGGCCCGCCAGTTCGGCCTGTCCGACCAGGACGCGCTGGGCCGCCCGCTCACCGACCTGCTGCACCCCGCCGACGCCGGCCCGGCCGCGGCGGCGCTGCGCGCGGTGCTCGACGGCCGCCAGAGCGTGCTGGTCCAGGCCCGGCTGCGGGACGGCTTCGGCCGGTGGCGCGACACCGAGTCGACGGTCAGCGACCAGCGCTCCGCGCCCGAGGTCGGCGGCCTGGTGGTACACGTGCGCGACGTCGGCGACCGCGCCCAGCTGCAGCGCACGCTGGACGAGATCACCTGGACCGACGACCAGACCGGCCTGGCCAACCGGCGCAAGTTCGTCGCCGCCGCCGAGCAGGCCTGCCGCGACGGGCGCGCCGGGTCGCTGCTCATGCTGGAGCTGGACCGTTTCTCCAGCGTCGGCGACCTCTACGGGGCCGCGGTCGCCGGGGCGGTGCTGATCGAGGCGGGCCGCCGCCTGCGCGCCGCGACCGGCCGCGACGACCTGCCGGCCCGGGTGACGACCGCTGCCTTCGCGGTACTCACCGAAGCGCCGCTCGTGCACGCCTTCGCCCTGGCCACCCGCCTGGCCACGGCCCTGGCCGAGCCGTTCCACCTGCCCGGCCACACCGTCCACCTCGCCGCCGACGTCGGCGTCGCGGACCTGCTCGGCGCGGGCTCGGCCGAGGAGGCGCTGCGCCACGCCGACGTGGCCCGCCGCCGCGCCCGCCAGCTCGCCCGGGGCCGCGACGGCGGCCGGGTGGAGTGCTACGACAAGTCGTTCGAGGCCGCGCTGGTCCGCCGCACCGAGATCGAGCAGCAGCTCCCCGGCGTCATCGGCCGCGGCGAGCTCGACGTGGTCTTCCAGCCGATCGCCGACCTCGTCACCCGCGCCCCGGTCGGCGCCGAGGTCCTGCTGCGCTGGCGGCACCCCCGGCTCGGCCCGATCCCGCCCGCGGAGTTCCTACCGATCGCCGAGGAACTGGGCGGCGGCATCGCCGACGAGATCGGCGAGTGGGTCCTGCACAGCGCCTGCCGCCAACTCTCCCGCTGGCGCCGCGACGGCCGCGACCTGTACGTCTCGGTCAACGTCTCGGCCCGCCAGCTCGCCGGCGACGGCTGGCTGGCCGCGGTCGCCACCGCCGTCGACACGCACTGCGTCCCGGCCGAGGCGCTCGTCGTCGAGGTGACCGAGGCCGCCTTGCCCGACGACGCGTACGCCGTGGAGCAGCTCGCCGGCCTGCGCGCCCTCGGCGTACGCACGGCGCTGGACCACTTCGGCACCGGCCCGACCGCCCTGGCCCACCTGCGCCGCCTCCCGATCGACGTACTGAAGATCGACCAGTCTCTGTTCAGCGAGCCCGCCGGCCGCCGCGGCCCGGCCACCCCGATCGTCGACGTTGTGGTCGGCCTGGCCCGCCGCCTGGGCATCGACGTGATCGCGTGCGGCCTGGAGACGGAGTCCCACGTCGACGTGGTCCGCGCCGCCGGCTGCCCGCTGGGCCAGGGCTTCCTGATCAGCCCACCCGACCACGCCGAACACGTCGAGGCCTACCTGGAGCGCCACCGCACCCCCCTCCTCTGAAGCGCCCACCCCCGGGCCGCCTGAACCCGGACGCCCGGTCAGCGCCCGGACCGCGGGCCGCCCGGCCGCGCGGGGGCCGAGGCCGAGCGGGCTGCGGGCAGACGGAGCTGCGGGGCGGCGGACGGCGGGACGGCCAGCGCGGGCCGGGCGGGCAGCGCCGGGCGCCGGTGCGGCCGAGCTGCGGGCCGGCTGGGGCAGCGCGGCGGCCCGGGCGCGGGACGGCGGTTCCGGCCGGGCGGCGCAGCCGCCGCGGTGCGGGCAGTTGGGCGGCGGTGTGGCAGGGCGTATGGGGGGTGTTGGACGGCCCAGAGCCAGCGACGCCGCACACCCCGCGCGACCCACGCCCCCGCGCGCCGCGCATGGCCCGGGCGCGACCCACGCCCCCGCGCGCCGCGCATGGCCCGGGCGCGACCCACGCCCCCGCGCGCCGCGCATGGCCCGGGCGCGACCCACGCCCCCGCGCGCCGCGCATGGCCCGGGCGCGACCCACGCCCCCGCGCGCCGCGCATGGCCCGGGCGCCTGGAGGGCGACCGTAAGTCTCCGCGATCATGCAAAAGGAGCCTGGTGCACCAGGGGTTTTTCGTGATCACGGAGAGAACGTGTACCTATTGGTCAATGCCACTTAGCTTAAGTTGATCTTGTGGTGAGGGTGATGGTGGCTGGCCCGGCGTGGCGTACGCCGATGTCGGTGGCCCGTTTGACCCGGTAGCTGTTGTGCCGGCCGCGTTTGACCACGCGGGGGTAGCTGCGGTGGCGGCGTGGTGGGTTGAGGTGCCGGCGGTCGGTGATGTCGGCGTGGACCCTGGCGAGCAGTTGTGGCTGGTGCTCAGGGGGAAAATGCCGCCGGGTCGTCGATCCGGCGGCGCACGATCCGTACCGTGCGCAGGAACTTGACCCGGTCGGGGTCGATACCTGCCTCGGTCGCGGCGTGGCAGATCAGGGCGCTGATCGCGTAATGGGTCAGCAGGTAGCCGTAGATCTCCTGGACGACCAGGTCCGGGCTTTTCGAGCGCAGCACCCGGCCCGGTCCGCGCAGATGGGTCTTGAGCTGGTCGTTACCGGTCTCGTGCTCCCACCGGTCGTGGTAGGCCGCGGCCAGTTGCGTCGCGGCGGCGGCGGCCGGGTCGACGATCGTGGTGATCAGCCGGATCACCTCCGCGCCGGGCTCGCGGTCGCTGGAGCCGCGGTCAGGGACGGTGTACTCCACCACCCGCACCACCACCGCCTCATCCGGGTCCAGGCCGGCCCCCGCCGCGGCCGCGGCCTGCAGATCCCGACGGCGGAACCGGCTCTGGATCTTCGGGTTGATCAGCACCGACCGGTACGACCCGTCCGGCAACTCCCGCAGCACCGGCAGCAGCAGACCGGACTTGACCCGCCACAGCAACTGCGTCCCACCCCGCCGGGCGGCGTTCCAATTGGCCAGGCTGTAGAAGTTCCGGTCAGCCAGCAACAGCCAGCCACCGCCCAACCCGGTCAGCAACCCCCGGGCCACGGTCAGCTCACCCTGACCCGCCCGCCCCACCGCCGCAGCGACCACCGCATGCGACCCGCACTCCGACACCGTCACCACCCGCACCTTCGACAACGCCGCCCCACCCGACCCGAACCCGAACCGGGCAGCGTTCTCCTCGCTGTCCGGCGCGTCCCACTCGAACCCGTCAATCGCCATCAACCGCCACGGCCCGAGCCACGCACCCCGCGTCAACTCCGACGCCACCGGCACCGCCACCCGATCGAACAACTCCACCACCGGCGCCGACCCCAACCGCTGCCGCGCCTGCGTCAACCCACCCGACGTCGGCACCGACCACGCACCATCCCAACACCCCCACCCCAGCAACGTCCCCGCCAACCGGGCCGCGACCTCCTCATAGTCCTCATCAGCAAACAACGCCAACGCCATCACGAAATACACCACCACATGCGGCGGCAACTTCCCACCCGAACGCCGCGCCGCACGACCCGTCACCGCCACCACCTCATCCACCACATCCCGCGGCACCGACGACGCCAGCACGCCCAACGAAATCCAGTCCGTCAACAACCCCCGCACCAACCGCTGCACCATCCGCGGAAACTAACCCGCCCACGCCACAACCCAACCACCAACACACCACCACCCAAAGATCAACTTAAGCTAAGTGGCATTGACCTATTGGTACCTTATGTCTCCGCGATCATGGCCAACCCGCGGTTCGGGGACAGCAGCGTGCATGATCGTGGAGGGTTTCCGCCGGTCAAAACGGGACCTAGAGGGCGTCATGGACAAATACGAAATGTCGGATAAATCCGGATGCGGAGCATCTGGATTTATCCGGCTACAGGCGCGGGGACAGTGAGGTGGTGAAGGTCTTGCCGAAGTTGACGACAGCGGCGTCGAGTTCGGTGTAGGCGGCGTCGCTGATGGAGCCCTGGGCGCGGCGCGCGCTCAGGTTGCGCCGCAGCGACTCGATCCGAGGTGCCGCGTCCGTCGAGTCGGCGACCAGGTTGTTCACCTGGTTCCGGATGTCCATCACCACGTCGTCGCGGATCTCGCCGGCCTGTGAGCGGCGGTCCACGATGTCCAGCACCGCCCGGCCGGCGGCCAGCGGGGTCAGCGGGCTCGGCGACGCCGACGGAGCGGCCGACGAGTGGGGCGCGCCGGCGCTCGGGCGGGTCGGCGCGACGTGGCCCGGAGTGGTCGTCGCGCCGGCCGAGGCGGGCGGCGGGAGGACGATCGGCGGCGCGACGGAGACCACGATGCTGACCGACGTGGAGGGGGCGGCGGCGTCGCGGGCCGGGTCGTCGCGCAGCAGGAAGAGCGCCAGCACGGCGGCGGCCGCGCCCACCAACGGGATGACCAGCATGGCCCGGCGGCGGCTGAGCAGGGCGGCCGGGCCGGTGCCCGCGCCCAGGATCGAGGCCATCTCCGCGGCCGTCGGGCGGCGCAGCGGGTCGCGGGACAGGCAGCGCAGGCACGCGGCCGCGTGGGCGGCCGGCAGGCCCGGGACGAGCAGGACGGGACGGCGGCCCGTCTCCAGGGCGCGGTCCAGCTCCTCCCAGGTGGTCGCGGGATGCGGCGGCGCGCCGGTCAGCATCTCGAACAGCAGCACCCCGAGCGCGTAGACATCGGTCGCGCCGCTGGCGGGGGCGCCGACCAGGCGCTCGGGCGCGACGTACGGCGGGGTGCCGAACGTCATCGCCTCCTCGCGCTGGCCGATGTCGGCGGCGATGCCGAAGTCGAGCAGGCGTACCCCGTCGGTGGTGAGCATGACGTTCTCGGGCGTGACGTCGCGGTGCACGACGCCGCGGCGGTGGGCGGCGTGCAGCACGTCGGCGACCGTCGCGGCGACCGTGACCGCCTCCGGCCACGGCAGCGGGCCGCCGGCCAGGCGGGCGGCCAGGGACTCGCCCTCCAGCAGCTGCATGACCACGTAGGCGGCGACCCGGCCGCGCGGGGTCACCGTCTCGCCGTAGTCGTAGACGCCGATGGCGTGGGGGTGCTCGATGCGGGCCGCGGCGCGGGCCTCGCGGCGGATGCGGTCGCGCTGGCCGCCGTCGGACGCGATCGGGCCGTCGAGGACCTTGACCGCGACGGTGCGCTCCAGCGTGGTGTCCCAGGCCCGCCACACGACGGACATCCCGCCCGCGCCGACGGGCCGCTTGAGGAGGTAGCGGCGGGCGAGGAGGTCGCCCTCCCGCAGCTGTGCGCTCGGCATCCTACGTGGAGGCCCGCACAACGAGCTCGGTCGGCAGGATCGGGTTGTCGGCCCGCGGCTCGAGCAGCAGGGCGGCGGTCACCGCGCCGAGCTCCTCGACGGGCTGGCGGACGGTGGTCAGGGCGGGGCTGGTGAACGCGGCCAGCGGCGCGTCGTCGAAGCCGACCACGGCCACGTCCTCCGGCACCCGCCGGCCCGCCTTGCGCAGCGCCTGCAGGGCGCCGGCGGCCATCGCGTCGTTGGCCACGAAAAGCCCGTCGAGCCGCGGGGTGCGGTCGAGCAGCCAGGCCGCGGCGTGCAGGCCGGAGTTGGTGGTGAAGTCGCCGTAGGCGATCAGCGGCTGGCGGCCGGCGGCGGCCATGGCGGCGCGGTACCCCTCGAGCCGGTCGGCGGCGGCGGGCGAGGCGGGCGGGCCGGCGATGGTGGCGATGGTGCGGCGGCCGCGCAGGATCAGGTGCTCGACCGCCTGGCGGGCGCCGTCGGCGTTGTCGACGTCGGCGTAGGGGATGGACAGCGCCGGGCGGCCGGCGGCGCGCACCGGCACCAGGGAGGCGGCCAGCGACACCGCGACCGGGTGCTGCGGCGGCGGCCCGACGAGCAGCACGCCCCCGACGCCGCCGGCGGTCAGGAAGCTGGTGGTGCTGGCGACGGTACCCTGCGTGGCGGACATGGTCACCAGCGGCACGCCGCGGCGGCTGAGCTCCTCCTCGGCGCCGGCCAGCAGGCGGGCGCAGAAGCCGTCGCGGAAGAGCCGGGCGGTCGGCTCGAACACGACGGCGGCCACGGGCAGGCCGGCGGCGGCGTGGTCGGTGCGGCGGGGGGCGCGGTGGCGGACGTACCCGAGCCGGGCGATGGCGTCGTGGACCTGCACCCTGGCGGAGGTGCTGACCCGGACCCGGCCGGTGAGGACGCGGGAGACGGTGGCGGCGGAGACCCCGGCGGCGGCGGCGACCTCCGTGACGGTGGGCGGGACGGGTTCGGGGGTGTACTCGTCAGGCATCAGGTCTCCTGTGGGGAGCGATTCCTGCGGTCAGCGTCAGCCACGAGTTACCGCGATGTCAACTGTGGGTTTCGATCTCCCTTAAGGTCCCTGCAATTCCCCCTAAAGCGAGGTGTGTCGAGCGTCGCTGGGGCTACCGCAAGCCGGACCGAATAGGGAATAGTCGTCGTTTGTGTCGGGGATCGAGGTGGGCCGCCGGGTGCTCGACCATTACCTCCTGGTCCGGCCGATCGCCCGGGGCGGGATGTCGCTGGTCTATGAGGCGTTCGACCTCGAGCAGATCCGCGCGGCCGCGGTGAAGGTCCTCGCGCCCGCGTTCGCCAGCAACACCCGCGCCTGTCACGCGGCGCGGCGCGAGCCTCACCTCATGGAGCGGATGCGGCACCCGACCGTCCCCAAGGTTTTTGGGTACGGCGACGTCGAGGCCGACGGCGTGATCGTCCCCGCGGTCGCGATGGAGCTGCTCAACGGCGTGCCGCTGGCCACCCGCCTGGCCGAGGGCCGGCTGCCCTGGCCACAGGCGGTGGAGATCGCGGCCTCCATCGCGGAGCTGCTGGCCGTCGCGCACCGCCGCGGCATCGCGCACCGCGACCTGACCGCGGACAACGTCATGCTGACCAACGCCGGGGTGAAGATCATCGACTTCGGGCTGGCGGTGCCGTTCGCGCACCCCGCGTCGCGGGTCGAGCACGCGCCGGCCTGGGACGTCTACGCGCTGGGTGTCCTGCTGTATCACATGCTCACCGGCCGCACGCCGCACGCGCCCGGCGCCCGGTTGCTGCACGCCGCGCCGACGCCGGTGGTGCTCTCCCCCGGCCTGCCACGCTCAGTAGCGGAGCTGTGCCGCCAGTGCATGGCCAAGCGGCCCGACGACCGGCCGGACAGCGCCGCCGTCGCGCTGTCGCTGTGGGCCGAGTTCGCAACCGACTGGCACCGGCGGCCGGAGTTCACTGAGAGCTACGGCACACCGTCCGGACACGCTCTGTAATCGCCGCGTTTGGCCTGCGTAAGCGCTTTGTCGGGCGCTTGGTCGGACTTGCGCCGCACATCCCCATCACCCGTTGTAATCGCCGCCGGGGCGCGACAAGCTTCTGGCACAAGGTGCAGGACGGTTGCCGGCAGGGAGCCGCCAGGCACCACCAACGGATAGCCGAGGGGAAGCTGTCATGTCAGGTTCGAAGGTCACCGGCGTGATCGTGACCGGCGGAGCCACCGCCGGATCACTGCCAGTCACCGGAAGCCCGGTCATCGCCATCGCCATCGCCGGGGTCGCGCTCGTCGTCACCGGACTGCTGATGGTGCGGGCGTCCCGGTTCCACCGCAGCGCCGCCTGACCCATGGCGGCGATCCTTCTGGTCGGCTTCACGCTGATGACGCTGTGGCCGGCGTACAACCTGGCCCTGGTGGCGTTCTCGGCCGGTGACGCGGCCACGGCCGGGCGCCGCCGGCGGCGCGACGCCATCGCGCCGAACGGCAAAGAGCCGCTGACCTTCTGGATCGTCGTGCCCGCCCTCAACGAGGAGCGGGTCGTGGGCCGGACGGTCGCCGCCGCGCTGGCGCTGACCGGGCCGGAAGGCACGCGCACCAGGGTCCTGGTGGTCGATGACGGATCGGACGACGGCACCCCGCACGTGCTGGCCGCCATCGACCACCCGGGCCTCACCGTCCTGCGCCGCGACTTCCCCGACGCCCGCAAGGGCAAGGGCGAGGCGCTCAACGCGGCGTTCCGCACGATCCGGGATCTGTCCCTCGCCAATGGCGAGGACCCGGCCCGCATCGCGGTCGGCGTCATCGACGGCGACGGGCGGGGCAGCGCCAACATCCTGACCGAGGTGTCGCGGCTGATGCGCGACCCCGAGGTGGGCGCGGTGCAGACCCGGGTGCGCATCCACAACCGCGACCGGGTGCTCGGCGCGGTGCAGGACCTCGAGTTCGCCGCCATCGCCAACGCCAGCCAGCTGCTGCGCGACGCGGCGGGGACGGTCGGGCTGGGCGGCAACGGCCAGTTCGCCCGGCTGTCGTCGCTGATGCGGCTGGGCAACGCGCCCTGGTCGCACTGCCTGGTCGAGGACCTGGAGCTGGGCCTGCGCATGCACCTGGGCGGGGACCGCATCCGGTACACCTCCATCGCCAGCGTCAGGCAGCAGGGCCTGGTCGACGTCCGGCGGCTGGTGCGCCAGCGCACCCGCTGGGCGCAGGGGAACCTGCAGTGCATCGCCTACGTGCCGCGGCTCATCGCCTCCCGGCGGATCCGCAACCACGCGCTGCTGGAGATGCTGTACTACCTGCTCGCGCCGTGGATGAACGCCATCGGCACGGCCGCGGTCCTCGGGCTGTGGGTGTACGCGGGCTGGCGGCTCGTGCCCGGCCACGGCGAGCCGTTCCTGATCCACTCGTGGGGCGAGATGGCCGAGGTGGTGGCCTTCTGGGCGATCGGCATGAGCGTGCCGGGCCTGGTCTGGGCGGCCGTGCACCGCATCCAGCTGCGCGACGAGAAGCTGGCCCGGCTGCTGCCCGCGGCGCTGGCGTACTCCTTCTTCCTCATGCTCGGCCTGGTCGCGACCTGGCGGGCGATCGGCCGGCAGATCGGCCGCCGTCAGGCCTGGGCCAAGACGGAGCGGCTGGCCGAAGAGCCCGCCGCCGCATAAATCGGAACAAAACCTCCGCACGGACGCGGTACTGAACCAACCCTCAAGGTGGACCCAACCATGCTCCCTGAAGTCTTCCTCATCGCCGGTACCCGTCCGGAAGCCATCAAGCTCGCCCCCGTCGCCGCCGCCATGCGCGCCGCCGGGCGCCTCAAGCCCGTGCTGGTCGCCAGCGGGCAGCACCCGGCGATGGTGACCCAGGCGCTCGCCGCGTTCGACGCCGAGGCCGACGTGACCCTGCCGCTGCAGCGGGTCACCGGCAGCCAGCCCGAGCTGCTCACCGAGATGATCAAGCAGCTCGACGGGCTGCTGGAGCTCCGCCGCCCGGCCGCGGTGATCGTGCAGGGCGACACCACGACGACCCTGGCCGGCGCGATGGCCGCCTTCTGGCGCCGCATCCCGGTCGTGCACCTCGAGGCCGGCCTGCGCTCCGGCGACCTCGACTCGCCGTTCCCCGAGGAGGCCAACCGCAAGCTGGTCGGCCAGCTCGCCGCGCTGCACCTCGCCCCGACCGCGCTCGCCGCGACGAACCTGCTCGACGAGAGCGTCGCCCCGGCCAGCGTGCTCATCACCGGCAACACGGTGGTCGACGCGGCCCTGGAGATCGCCGCCAAGGAGCTGCCGTTCGACGACGCCCGGGTGGCCGCCGCGGTCGACGCCGCCGAGCACGGCGAGGCGCGCCTGGTGCTGGTCACCGCGCATCGCCGCGAGTCGTGGGGCGAGCCGCTGGATCGCATCCTGCGGGCCGTGCGCCGGCTGGTGGAGGCCTACCCCGACATCCGGGTCGTGCTCCCGGCCCACGCCAACCCCGCCGTGCGGGCGCAGGTGGAGCAGGGTCTGGCGGGGGTACCGCGGGTGACGATCACCGACCCCCTGCCGTACCCGGCCCTGGCCCGCCTGCTGTCGCACGCCTACCTGGCGCTGACCGACTCCGGCGGCATCCAGGAGGAGGCCCCGTCGTTCAAGGTGCCCGCGCTCGTGCTGCGCGAGGTCACCGAGCGGATCGAGTCGCTGCGGGCCGGCTGCGCCAAGCTGGTCGGCACCGACGAGGACCTTATCGTGTCGGAGGCCGGCCGGCTGCTCGACGACCCGATGCTGCGGCAGTCGATGACCGCCAGCGGCAACCCCTACGGCGACGGCCTCGCGTCGCAGCGCGCCGAGCAGGCCGTCGCGGCCCTGCTGGGCCTCGCGCCGATCCCCTCCCCGATGCCCACGTCCGCCTCGCTCGTCTGATTGGTAGCTCATGCGCAAGTTCTCCGCCCTGCTGGCGCTGGTCCTGACCGCGGTGCTCGGCGCCGCCGCGCCGGTCGCCGCCGCGACCACCGTCAAGGTGGCCACCGGCGCCGGCGCGCCCGGGTCCAGCCCGACCACCAAGACCCTCGTCCTCTACGACTCGACCGGCCCGTACGGCTGGCTCGGCGAGGACTACGCGATGATGACCACCAACCTGGTCTCGCACTTCGGCGCGTGGGCCGCCCACCCGGTCGGCACGTACACCGCCGGTGAGCTGGCCAAGTACAGCGCCGTGGTCTACGTCGGCTCCACCTACGACGAGCCGATCCCGACCGCCTTCCTCGACGACGTGCTGGCCACCAGCAAGCCCGTGGTGTGGATGTACGACAACATCTGGCAGCTGACCGCGCGCTCCGCGGACTTCGCCACGAAGTACGGGTACACCTGGAAAGGCTTCGACGTCTCCAGCGTCTCCGAGGTCGACTACCAGGGCACCGCGCTCACCCGCGACCCGGAGAACCTCGCCGGCATCATGGACTACGCCGTCTACGACAGCACCAAGGCGGTCAGCATCGGCGACGCGGTGCGCGCCGACGGCACGAAGTTCCCGTGGGGCATCAAGTCGGGCAACCTCACCTACATCGGGGAGATCCCGTTCGCCTACATCACCGCCAACGACCGGTACCTCGCCTTCTCCGACCTGCTCTACAGCGTGCTCGCCCCGCAGACCGTCGCGCGGCACCGGGCCCTGGTGCGCATCGAGGACGTCGGGCCGGACGCCGACCCGGCCGAGCTGCGCGCCGTGGCCGACTACCTGTCGAGCAAGAAGATCCCGTTCACCGTCGCCGTCTACAGCCGCTACCGCGACCCGAAGGGCGTGAACAACAATGGCAAGCCCGAGGACTACACGCTGCGCCAGCGGCCACTGGTGGTCAGCGCCCTGAAGTACATGCAGAGCAAGGGCGGCACGCTGCTCATGCACGGCTACACCCACCAGCTCGACTCGCTGAACAACCCCTACGACGCGGTCAGCGCGGACGACTTCGAGTTCTTCCTGGCCCACGTCGACGCCTCCGACGCGGTCGTCTACGACGGCCCGGTGCCGGGCGACTCCGCGGCGAACGTGACCGCCCGGATCACCGCGTCCCGCAACGACTGGAAGCAGGCCGGCCTGACCGCGCCGACGATCTTCGAGCCGCCGCACTACGCGGCCAGCGCGCTGGACTACAAGACGTTCAACTCGCTGTTCGGCGTGCGCTACGACCGGGGCCTGTACTTCCCCGGCGTGCTGTCCGGCGGCACGGTCGACAACAGCGTGACGCACATGGTCGGGCAGTTCTTCCCGTACACCGTGCGTGACGTCTACGGCTCGACGGTCATCCCGGAGAACATCGGCAACATCGAGCCGGAGCCGTTCAACCAGCACCCGGCGGTCCTGCCGGCCGACCTGATCTCCTACGCCAAGGCCAACCTGGCGGTCCGCGACGGCGTGGCGAGCTTCTTCTACCACCCGTACCTGGGCACCGACTACCTCAAGCAGGTGGTCGACGGCGTGCAGGGCCTGGGCTACACGTTCGTCTCCGCGGCGGCGATGACCGCCTCCTGACCCGGAAATTCTCGGATGCATCCGGTCACGCAGTGGCCGGATGCATCCGGTTCTTGGCACCGCGGGCCTGGCAGGGAGGGCCGCCAGGCCCGACCGGTCTCTGGCGGGAGCAACGGTCCGCAAGTGACGCGGCCCGAGCCAAAAGCTGGAAACTAGGTCACAGCTTGGCGTGTTTGCCGCACACCCGTGATGCGCCGTGTGTAATCCGGGCATGGCCGGCCCGCAGCCGCCCCGGCGCCGGCCGGCGCCGCCCGGGAACCGGCACCGCCGGCCGGCACGTCCCACCCGTCGGACGCTGCACACCGCGCGGCACGGCGCAGCGACCGGAAGTCTCCGCGATCATGCGCACCCGGCACCGACACCAAGGGTTTTTCATGATCACGGAGTGCTGATGTACCCCCGTGTACCACAAGTCTCCGGGATCATGGCAAACCCGGTGTGCGGTCACCGCGGGCATCATGATCACGGAGACATACGTCCGGCCCAGCCGCGCGGATCGCAGGTTGCGCCCGATGGGTGCGACATCCGCACCGGTCCGCCGCGCCGCCCCGGGGTCGGCGCCGAGGACCGCTTGTGCGCCACTGTCCGCCATCGACGCCCGGCCTGCGACGGCCGCCTGGGCGCCGGCCTCATACACCACACCGGCGGGCGCGGCCCGGAAACTACTGGCCGAGCAGCAGGTGTGGCAGCAGCCGCTCGACCGCGTCGAGGTCGTAGACCCGCCGGACCTCGGTGACGAGGCCAGCGGGGTCGACGGTGAGGAACTCGGCCAGCCGGAAGGTCTCCTCGCCCAGCGCGCAGTCGTAGACGATGGCGACCCGCCGGTCGATCACGGTCTGCGAGAAGACGGTGATCGAGTCCAGCGCGGCCGCGTAGTCGGTGAGGATCTCGATGAAGTCGCCGTCGGGGTCGAGGTTGGACTCGATCGCCGGCGCGGCGGCCAGCAGCCGGAACAGGTCGGTTGTGCGCCCGGTCGTCCAGGCCGCGACCCAGCGCCCGGCGACGTCCTCCACCGCGATGTCCATCGCGCCTATCCTCCCATCCGCCCGGTGCACCCGCCGCGAAGGGTCGGGGCTTATGGGAAAGGGCTTTCCTCGGTACCATCCGGGCATGCTTCGGATCGACGAGCACCTCACGGCGAAGGCCCTGCGGCCCGCCGTGGAGCGGACGTGGGAGCTTTCCGCCGGCAAGATCGCCGCGCTGGATCCGCGGGGCGGCGGCGCCTCGCCGGTGTTCACCGTCGACGGCCGCTACACCGCCCGCGGCTGGACCGAGTGGACCCAGGGGTTCCGGGTCGGCTCGGCGCTGCTGCAGTTCGACGCCACCGGCGAGCGCCGCTTCCTCGACCTCGGCGTCGCCCAGACCGCCCGGCTGATGCCCCCGCACGTCAGCCACGTCGGGGTGCACGACCACGGCTTCAACAACGTCAGCACCTACGGCACCCTGCTGCGGCTGGTCCGCGAGGGCCGCGCCGACGAGCGGGAGGCCCCGGCCGCCGAGCTCGCGCTGAAGGTGAGCGGCGCGGTGCAGGCGGCCCGCTGGCAGCCCACCGCCGACGGCACCGGTTACATCTACTCGTTCAACGGCCCGCAGTCGCTGTTCGTCGACACCATCCGCTCCTGCCGATCGCTGGCCGTCGCCCACCGCCTCGGGCACGCCCTGATGGGCGAGCACGACGAGCGCATCGACCTGCTCGACCGGCTGCGCCAGCACGCACACACCACCGCGCGGTACAACGTCTTCTACGGCACCGGCCGCGACGCCTACGACGTGCGCGGCCGCACCGCGCACGAGGCGCTGTTCAACGTCAACGACGGGCGTTTCCGGGCGCCTTCGACGCAGCAGGGGTATTCCCCGTTCTCCACCTGGACCCGGGGCCTGGCCTGGGCCATGCTGGGCTTCGCGGAGCTGCTGGAGTTCGCCGACGACGACGTCTGTGCCGAGGCGGCGCGGGCCACCTGCGACTTCTACCTCGACCACGCCGCCGCCGACGGCGTGCCCTACTGGGACACCGGCGCCCCCGGCCTGATCCACCTCGACCTCGACGCCCCCGCCGACCCGTTCAACGCGCACGAGCCGGTCGACTCGAGCGCCGCCGCCATCGCCGCCCAGGGCCTGCTGCGCCTCGGCCACCACCTCGGCGACGCCCGCTACCGCCAGGCCGGGCTGACCGTGGCGCGGACCCTGCTCGCCGAGCCCTATCTGTCCACCGACCCGGCCCACCAGGGTTTGCTGCTGCATTCGGTGTACCACCGCCCGAACGGCTGGGACCAGGTCCACGAGGGCCAACGCGTCCCCAACGGCGAGTCGAGCATGTGGGGCGACTACCACCTGCGCGAGCTGGCCCTCTATCTCACCCGCCTGGACGACGGCCCGTACTACACCTTTTTCTCCGGCCTTGTCCCGGTGGCCGCATCATGAGCGCCGCCCTGGTGACCGGCGCCTCCCGCGGCATCGGCCGGGGCATCGCCCTGGCCCTGGCCCGGTCCGGCTTCGACATCGTGGTCAACTACGCGAGCAACGCGGAGGCCGCGGCCTCGGTCGCCGCCTCGGTCCGAGAGATAGGGACAAAAGCCGCGATGGTACGGGCCGATGTCGCCCGCTCCGAAGACCGCACCCGACTCGTCGAGGAGGCGTACGACGCGTTCGGCGACATCGAACTGCTCGTCAACAACGCCGGCGTGGCCCCGGCCGTGCGCGCCGACATCCTGGAGGCCGGCGAGGAGTCCTTCGACCGCCTGATCGCCATCAACCTGAAGGGCCCGTACTTCCTGACCCAGCTGGTCGCCAACCGCATGATCGCGGCCGGTACCCGGGGCCGCATCGTGACCATCTCGTCGATGAGCGCCTACACGGCCAGCGTGAACCGCGGCGACTACTGCATCACCAAGGCCGGCCTGTCGATGCTGACCAAGCTCTACGCGGCCCGCCTGGCCGAGCACGGCATCACGGTCTTCGAGGTCCGCCCGGGCATCATCGCCACGGACATGACCGACGGGGTGAAGGAGAAGTACGACCGCCTCATCCACGACGACGGCATCACCCCGATCCGCCGCTGGGGCACCCCGGACGACGTCGGCCGCGCGGTGGTCGCCATCGCCACCGACCTGCTGCCCTTCTCCACCGCCCAGGTCATCGATGTCGACGGCGGCTTCCATCTCCACACCCTGTGACCCAGGGTCCCGGCAAAGTCGCTAGATGATGTCGAGCAGCGTCCTTGGTCGGTTCGGGTCGTGCGCATTGTGCCGTGTCAGGCGCGGTTCGTGGTAGTCAGGGCGCCGTGTATGAACAGGTCGACGAGTTGCTCGGCCGACAGTTGCGACGGTTGCGGGTGCGGGGTTCGTTTGCGGCCGGAGTACAGAGCGAGAAAGACGTTGGCCAGAGTTCCAGCTTGCAGTCGCAGGTGTTCCTGGTCTGGCTCCAACAGTTTGGTGACGGCTTGGCCGATGACGTCCATGCGGGCGGCGGCTCGGAAGTCCTCACGGCTAAAGGGTCGCGTGCGGGGTTCGCCGGCGGTGCCGCTGTCGGGCGTCGGTTGGCCCTGCGGGGTGCCGTAGGCGTCCAAGGGGGCAAGGAGGGTAGCGATGCGGCCGTGGTAGGTGTCGAGGGCGTGGATCGTTTCGACCAGGCGCGCGGCGAGTGGTTGGTCCAGGGGGATCGATTGCAGTTCCTGCACCACCTGGGTGGGGTCGAGGGCCGTCATCATATGTGCCTGTGCGGCGGCGATGAGGACGGCGTTCTTGTCGTTGAAGACGTGCAGGAGGGTGGCTTCGTCGATGCTTGCGGCGTGGGCGATCTGCGCATTGGTCACCGCATCCCACTCGGCGATAAGCGGTATGACCGCCTGCACGATGGCCTCACGGAGTTGTTCTGGGCTCATTCCCGACGCCCGGCTTTCGGAGTTCGTCATGCTCCAACGCTACGGAGGTCGGCCAATGTGTCGCGACAGAACGTCGACCGGGTAGGGCCCCAGTAAGGCCGTTAAGTGATGCCGAGCAGAGCCAGTGGTCGGTTGGCGTTGCGGGCGTGGTGGCGGTGGCTGCGGTGGTGAAGCGTCGCGGCTCATCGAGCCGGCGCCGGCGGCGCCGGATCTGCATGGCCTGCGCGGCGTGGGGGAACTCGATGCCGGGGGCCCCGGACAGAATCTTCAGGGTGTGGATCTCCCGGCGGCCGTGCCCGTCTGCGATGTCACGGTCAGAATCCAGGTGCGCGCCGTGCCGGGCGAAGTAGGTGACGTGGTCGCGCTGACAGTGCAACGAATCGGCGGTCACCACGCGCTGGTGCGGGGATCCCGGCGGCGAACCAGATCCCGATCGCTGCGGCGAGCCGATCGGGGTCGATGCCCGGCAGCACCGCCGTGTCGGTGGTGGGTTCGCGGCCCATTCCCCAATCGCGGTACAGGGTTTGTCCGCTTTGATAGCGCTGCTGACGGTGGCCGCAGCGCCATTCGAGGCGCTGGGCTCCGGATGGATCGCTTCTGCCGTCGGGTGTCTCGTCGCGATGGTCGGCTTGCTGCTCGGCTCGCGGCATCTCGAGACCAGCGAACGGTCGAACGATCCCCGCAGCAGAACCGCCTTCCGGTCTGCCCGGTAGCTGCGGACCGTACGGTACGGGCATGGCGTCCTTCATCCGCAATGTCGCGTTCGACTGTGCCGATCCGTATGCTCTGGCCGAGTTCTGGAGCGGCGTGGTCGGCCACCCCGTGCACCCGCAGTGCCGGCCCGGCGACGATGAGGTGGTCATCGAGCCGCCGGCCGGTCCGCGGCTGTTCTTCCAGGCCGTCCCGGAGCCGAAGGTCGTCAAGAACCGCGTCCACGTGTGCCTGCAGCCGGCCGCCGGCGGCCGGGACGCCGAGGTCGAGCGGCTGCTGGGCCTGGGTGCCACGCCGCTGGCCGACCACCGCACCGGCGACGGCGGCGGCTGGGTGGTGCTGCGGGATCCGGTCGGCAACGAGTTCTGCGTGACCCGCGGCGAGGCCGAGCGACAGCCCTGACCGCCGGTCCGGGCCGCGCATCGGTGGCGGAGGGCGGCCCGGGTCGCTATCTTCGCGGGGTCGGATCTCTCCGAACGACACCTGGCCTCGAGATGGGTACCTGACGGGATGACCGCGGCCGACAGCGAGGGCGACGGCGATTCGCTGCGCGTGCCGCCTTGGCTCGCCGCGCCTCCTCCGCCTTCGCCGCCTGCTCCGCCTCCGGTGCCTTCCGCGCCGGACGATCCCGATCCGGCCCCTCCGGACGAACCGCCCGCCGAGGACGTCGAGGACGTCGAGGACGTCGAGGACGTCGAGGCTCCGGACGACGACCCGGAGCCGGACGAGGAGCCCATCGACGAGCGGCCCTCGGGACCGCGCCGGGCGAGGCTGCTGCTGATCGCGGCGGCCCTGGTGGTGCTGGCGATGTTCGTGGTGGACGCGCGGCGCGACGGCGGGCGGATCGACGAGCGCATCGGCGCCGGCGCCGTCGGCGTGACCGCCCGGCCGACGACCCAGCCCGCGTCGCCGTCCCCCGCACAGCCCGCACCCTCGCCGAGCGCGGCCGCGCCGTCCGGCCCCTCCCCCACCCGGTCGGAGCACCGCTCGGTCCCGCCGCCATCCCGCTCGCCGACGCCGATCCGCTTCGGCCCGGTCACGTTCGAGGCCGAGGCGGACGGCAACACCCTCGGCGGCTCGGCGTTCGCCGCGCCGTACCCGGGCGCGTCGGGCGGCCGCATCGTGCGCAACATCGGCGACTGGGACACCCGCGAGGGCGACGGCTTCCTGCGCTTCGAGGACATCACCGTGCCGGTCACCGGCCGCTACACCCTGAAGCTCTTCCACGTGAACATCGACAACCAGCCCGCCCGCACGGTCACCATCGCGGTCTCCGGCGCCGACCCCCGCCCGTTCACCTTCGCCGGCAACTCCACCTGCTGCACCGCCTCGACGGTGCAGGTCGACCTGCGCGAGGGCCGCAACACCATCACCTTCGCCAACCCGGACGGCCACGCCCCGTCCATCGACCGCATCGTCCTGAGCCTGCCCTGACCCCCGGCCGGCCCCGTAGGCTGCCGCCGTGTTGCGAGCACTGGACCGGGTCGACTGGGCCGCGCTGAGCCACGCCTACGGGCCCGCCGACGACACGCCCGCGCTGCTGCGGCAGGCGGGCTCGGCGGACGGCGAGGTGGCCCGGGCGGCGGTCTCCGAGCTGTACGGGAGCATCTTCCACCAGGGCACCGTGTACCCGGCGACGGTGGCGGCGGTGCCGTTCCTGACGGAGCTGGCGCGGACGGCCCGGCACGACCGGGCCGGCCTGGTGTGGATGCTCGGCGGACTGGCCGATCCCAGGTATGCCTACGGTCCGGCATTCCCCGACGTGCGCGCGGCCGTCGCGGCACAGCTGCCGGCGCTGCTGGCGCTCCTGCCCGACGACGACCCGGCGGTCCGGGAGGCCGCGGCGTACGCGGCGGCCTGGGCCGGGACGCCGGCCGAGCCGCTCTGGCAGCGCTGGCGGGCCGAGACCGGCGAAGCGGTCCGGGCGTCGCTCGCGCTGGCGTTGGGCGCGGTCGATCCGGTCGCCGCCGAGCCCGAACTGGCCGGGTCGGTGCTGCACGCGGCGCCGGAGGTGCGAGTGGCCGCCGCCATCGCGCTGCTGCGGGTCGCGAAGCCCTGGCCGGACGGCGCGACGGCCGCGATCGCCGCGGCGATCGACGACGGCGCCGCGGTCTCGTACCACTGGGCGGGCAACGGCGGCGCGTGGTCCGAGGAACTGCTGGTGGCGCCGCCCGCGCCGGTCGCCGCGGAGCTGCTCGGCCGGCTGCTGCACGGCCGCGAACCGGGCACCCGCACGCACGGGCTGTGGGCGGCCGCGGCCCGGTGCGACGCCCGGCGTTCGGCGCCGGCGCAGCTCGTCGAGCCGGTCGCGGCCTGCTGGCACGACCCGGACCCCGAGGTGCGGCGGCAGGCGGTCGACACGCTCAGGCGGGCCGGCCGGGCCGCCGGCCGGTTCGCGGACCTGCTGGCCGGCGTGGCCGCCGGGTTCCCGGAGGCGGCTGCGGGGCGGGCGATCACACCCGCGCACGCCGCGATCGGTGCGCTCGCCCGTCTCGGGGATCCTCGGTGGATCGATCCGGTGTGCGCGGCCGCGGCTGCCGGGCACCCGCCGGCACCGCGGATGCTGGCCGCCGCCCGCCGCGAGCCCGCCCTGCTGGAGGCGATCCGCCGGCGGCTGGCCGCCGAACCGGCACGGGCCGACGTGCTGGCCGAGCCGCTCGGTGCCTGGCGCGCCGCGGAGGCCGTACCGGAACTGCTCGCCGCCCTGCCGCACGCGGGCCCGCCGGTCGTCCGGGCCCTGCTGCGGATCGGCCACGACGACGTGGCGGCCGTACCGTACCTGCGCGAGCAGGCTGCGGCGGCCGGCGACCTCGCCGCGGCGCTGGCCGTGCACCGGATGACCGGCGACCCGCGACCGCTGCGCGACCTGCTGCACACCACCCTGTCCGGCACGAGGTGGCCGCCACGCGGCGAGTGGACCGCCCTTTCCGAACTGGGCGACGCGCTGCTCCCGCTGCTGCCCACGGCTCGCGAACGCATCACCGGCGCGGCGGCCCGAACTCACCCGGAGCGGGAGGCATTTCGGCCGGCGCCGCCGCCGAGTTCGTCGCCGACCTGGCCCCGGCCCACGGCGACCTGCTGAGCGACCTCGAGCCGCTGCTGCGCGACCGGCTCGGCGACCAAGGGAGCCGGGTGGCCGCGGCGCGCGCCCTGGCCCGGCTCGGCACCCCGGTCGCGGACCTGACCGACTTCCTGGTCCGCGGCGTGACCGGCTACGCCGGCCGCGACGGGCTGGTCACGATCCTCGAACTGCGCGCGGTACGGACGATCCCCGCCCTGGAAGAACTCATCGCGGCCGACGACCGCCTCCCCGTCCCCGGCTCCGTCGACGACGTGGTCTGGGCCGACGAACTCCTGGCCGAGCGCATCCATGCGACCGTCGCCTTGCTACGCGCCGGCTGACGCGGCCATCAGGGCGTCGCCGCCTCCGCGGCCGCTCGGGCCTGCAGCAGCGCGTGCACCTCGGCGATGTCGGCCGGCGCGGTCTTCGAGGCGCGCCAGAACATGAACCCGGTCGGGATGAAGAACACCTGGAACGCGGCGAGCCCGATGGCCAGGTTCGCCGGTGGCGGGAAGCTGCGCGCCAGGGCCGCGAACACCGCACCGACCAGCCCGTTGCCGGCCGCCCGGCCGACCCCGTTGACGAGGTTGACCAGGGAGTACACCGTGCCGCGGTGTTCCGGCGGGTTGACGTCGGCGATGAGGGCGAACCAGTTCGGGGCGTTCGCCGAGGTCAGCGCCAGGGCCACCAGCGCCAGCAGGAACGCGCCGAGCAGGCTCGGCGAGGTGAACAGCGACCCGAACACGAGGGCCGCCGCCGAGCCGCCGTGCCCGGCCGGCTCCGGCAGCCGCAGCGGGGCGAAGAACAGCAGGACGTACAGCGGTACGCCGGCCAGCATGCCGATCGCCGCCACCTTGGCCCGCCCGCCCGGATCGCGCCGCTGCCAGCGGTCCCCGAGCAGCCCGCCGACGATCGACAGCACGCCGCCGAGCTGGAACAGGATGGTCAGCAGCCCGCCGATCTGGATGGCGGTGTTCTCGTCGTACCCCTGCGCCTCGGCCCGGGCCTGGAAGAGGCGCGGCAGCCACACCAGCGACCCGAACGCGGCCTGCGCGGTGAGCCCCTGCAGCACCAGCCACAGGTTCGTCCGCCGCGCCGCGATCCCCGGCAGGTCGGCCCGGGAGATGCGATGCTCGTATTCCACCCCGGAGGCGAAGACGGCGGCCAGATCCGGCTCGCTCTGCCCGCGCCGGATGTCGGCCGTGGTGAAGTACGCGATGCTGGCCGCCACGCCGAGCCCCGCCAGCACGTAGAACGGCGTCCGCCAGTCTTTCCCGCCCAGCTGGCTGGCCACCAGCACCCCGGCGAGCGTGCCCACCCCTTGCGAGAGCCCCCACAGGCTCATCACCAGCCCCCGCCGCCGCGGCGAGATGAGGTCGCTGACCACGGAGAAGCCGACCGACCCGACGGCCCCGAGCCCGATCGCCGCGAACAGCTGCGCCGCCAGAAACCCCCAGTACCCACCGGCGAGCACGGTCCCTCCGGTCCCGACCGCCCAGATCAGCGTGCCGATCATGAGCATCGGCTTGCGGTCGGTGCGGTCCCCCGCGTAGGCCCAGGCGACCGCGGCCACGGCGGTGAAGAGGTAGCTGATCGCGGTGACCACCCCGAGCGCCCCTTCGGGCACCCCGAGATCCCGGCTGATCGGCGAGTACAGCGGCGGCACCAGGCCGATCGCGACGTTGTCGAGCGAGGCCAGGATGATGAAAACGACCACGCTGTACACCCGATGCACGCCAACACCCAACCATCACCGGCCGCGTTTGGCCAGCTGAACCAACATTGACTCGGGCCGCGTCACTTGCAGACCGTTGCTCCCGCCAGACACCGGTCGGGCCTTGCCGGCCCTCCCTGCCACGTCCGCGGTGCCAAGCCCCTCAGCCGAACCAATCGGCAAGGCTAGGGTCCTCCCAGACTCGCCCGCTCCACCCCGTACCGATAATCCTGATCCTGGAACACCTGCCGCTAACAGGTGGTCCACGTGGTCAGGCTCGGCTGCCAACCACCGGACGCAGTCCATGCTTTGCAGTAGTAGAGGCCGGTCGTCCCCAGGACCTTCAGTGCAATCCAGTCCGAGTAGTAGTTCAGAAAGACAAGAGGATCGGCACTGTTGAGCTGTTGCCCGGTGTTGATGGTGACCGAGCTTCGGCCGATCCCGCCAAGGTCGCGCCAACTGGTCCAGCTGGAGTTGTTACCGGGAATTGATTGATAACTGTCGTAGATGTGGTCATTGGTGCCGACAAGGAAATACTGACCGTGGTTGTCAGGCCATCCGACATAAGTGACGGTGTATTCGCAGATGTAGGATCCCGCTGGCATCGGATACCAGGTGGAGCACGTCGAGGCGGACGCCGCCGTGGGCGCTGTCAGGACGATGCTCGCGACCAGTGCCGCGCTGAGCGCCAGCCCCGTGAGGACTCGTCTGGAACGGTTCACGGTTCTCCCTTCCATCATCCGCACGTCGGAGCCGTCGCCGCGCTGACGAAACAGGCCCGCCACAACGCTTTCCCCGCTACCAGCCGCGGCCGCGGCTTCCAGGCATGGTGAGTAGCCCATGGCAGCATGAAAAGTCGACAATTGTCAATGCCTGACCGGAAAGGGCCCGCCGCCGGCACACGCCCGGTCACTTCCGCTGGCGTGGTGTATGAGGCCGGCGCCTGATCGTGCTGGTGATGTCAGACCGGCAGGCCACCGCCGCAGGCCGGACGTCGATGGCCACCGGCGAGGCGCGGCGGTCATCGCGCCCGGCCGCGGCCGGCGCGGCGGGGCGGACGTTGCGGATGTCTCGCCCCTCGGGCGCAACATCCGGTCTGCCCGGCGGTCTGCCCGGCCGGGGTGGACGCAATGTATCCGTGATCATGATGCTCGTGGTGGCCGCCGCACGGGTTTTTCATGATCCCGGAGACTTGTGGTACACGGGGGTACATCGACACTCCGTGATCATGAAAAACCGTTGGTGTCGGTGCCCGATGCGCATGATCGCGGAAACTTCCTGTCCGCTGCGCCGTGCTTGGCGGCGTGCGGCGCCTGACGTTGGGGACGTGATCGCCGAGCGGGCCGGCCCTGGGCGTCGGGACGCGCAGGCCGGGCACCGCTGACCGTCAGTGGTGCCGGTTCCTGGGCGGCGCCGGTCGGCACGGGTGCGGGCGTAGCAGGGCGGGCTGCGGGCTGGCCACGCCGACCGCACGCCGAGCACCACGGCCGTGCCGGTGCCGGTGCGTCGCGGCACGACATGGTCACCACGCGCCGCGCAGCACCACCGCACAAGCAGGCACTGCCACCACCGAATTCTGGCCACCTCATACACAACGCCGGCGGACGTGACCTCCAACTGGCGGGCATGGATGGATGTCACACCACGCCGGTGAGTGTCAGCGCGAACGCCGGCCCCGACTGTGCGGGCTGCCAGCCGCCGGTCAACGCTTCGCGGATGCCCGTCGCCACTGTTGCGGGACGCACGGGCGGCTCGGCAGTCCGATCCAGTTGCCCGGATGCGCACACGGCAACGAGACAACCAGCGGAGCGCCGGGCTTCTCGGCGAGCTTAAGCGCTTGGACAACGGGCCGGGTCACGTCAGTTGCCGAAGGCGCGAGCGTGGCTGGGCGAGGTGAAGTTCACCACCGGCTGGCCGGCCAGGCCCGCTTTGAGGGTGTACGCCACCGCGTTGTTGATGACCGGGTGCGACATCGACTTGTCGGTCTGCGGATTGTCCGGGTCGGTGAGGATGCCGGCGACCGCGAGCTGCTTGGTCATCGCGACGAACGTGGCGCTCTTGCCGCTGTCGGTGGTGCCGGTCTTGCCCGCCACCGGGCGGCCCACGTCGCCGCGGACGCCGGTGGCCGTGCCACCGTTGGGGCAGGCGTTGAACGCCGACTGGTCGCCGACCGGGCAGCGGGCCATGTCCACCGCCGCGCGGGCGACGTCGGGGTCGACGACCTGCTTGCACTGCGGGCTGCCGGCGTCGATCTTGTTGCCCTTGAGGTCGCGGATCTCGACCACCGGGTCCGGCGCGCAGTACGTGCCGTCGGCGGCGAGCGTGGCGTAGGCGTTGGCGAGGTCCAGCGGGGTCGTGTCGGACACGCCGAGCGTGAACGCGCCCCACAGCTTCGGGTCCTTGGCCAGCGACGCGTCGACCGGCGAGCGGAACTGGATGCCCAGCCGCTTCGCCACGTCGACCGCGTGGTCGGCGCCGACGCGCTGCTCGAGCGGTACGAAATAGGTATTGAGCGACAGGCCGAACGCCTGCCACATGTTGAACTGGCCGGTCGGGTCGCCGCCGGAGTTCTTCGGGCACCAGTGCGGGCCGTTGCAGGCGGCCGGGTTGCTGGCGTCGATCGGATAGTCGGAGACGAACTGCGCCTGCACGTCCTCGGCGTGGCTCAGCGGCCACCCGGCCTCCAGCGCCGCGACCGCGGTGAACATCTTGAACGACGAGCCGGCCTGATAGCCGGGCACGTCCGGGCCGCCGGTGATGAGCGGCACGGTCGTGTTGGGGTAGTTGCCCTTCTGGCCTTTGCGCTTCGGGTTGGTGCTGGGCCCGTTGGCGCTCTGGTCGTTGCTGAAGTTGCGGTTGGTCGCGAGCGCCTGCACGTGCCCGGTCCCGGGCTCCACCGCGGCGACCATGACCGCCTCCGGGTTGCCCATGCCGACCTTCTCGCCGGAGCCGACGTTCGGCTGGTCCTTGGCGTACTTGAACGCGGCCGCCTGCGTCTGCACGTTCAGCGAGCTGATGATGGTGTATCCGCCGGAGCGCAGCTTGTTCTCCCGCTCGAACGGGTCGGCGCCGAACGCCGGCTGGTCCCCCCACCAGCGGCGCAGGTAGTCGCACAGGAACCCGGCGCCGAGGTCGGGCCGCTGCACCGACTCGCACCCCTCGGGCGTGCGCTGCCCGACGATGGTGAGCTTGGTGGCCTGCGCCTCGGTGCGCTGCTGCGGCGTGATGTACCCCATGGTCACCATCTGGTTGAGCACATACGTCTCGCGGGCGATCGCCCGCGGCAGCCCGTCCTCCGTCGCCGGGTCGTTGGTCGAGGGCGCCTTCACCAGCCCCGCGATGAGCGCCGACTCGGGCAGCGTCAGATCCTTCGGGTCCTTGCCGAAATACACGTGGGCGGCGGCGTATATGCCGTAGGCACCGTGCCCGAACGACGATATGTTCAGATACCGCTCAAGAATCTGCTGCTTGGTGAGCTTCTTCTCCAGCGCCATGGCCAATTTCATCTCGCGCAGCTTGCGATCGGGCGTCTTCGCGGTCGCGTCGACGACCTCCTGCGGCGTCTTTGCCGAATATGCGGTCACCTGCCGCACATATTGCATGGTCAGCGTCGACGCACCTTGCTGGTCGCCCCCGTTCTCGTTGTTGACGAACGCCCGCGCCACACCCTTGAGGTCAACCCCGTGATGCTGGTAGAACCGCGTGTCCTCGGCCGCCACGATGGCCTGCGTCATGAACGTCGACATGTCAGATATCGGCACGTCGCGCCGATTCTCGTCGTACATCATGGCGAGCAACGTCTTGCCGTCGGACGCGTAAACGTAGGATATCTGCGGCGCCGGCAGCACATCGAGATCGGTCGGCAGCCCTTCGAACGAGTCGGCCCCACTCTTGGCGGTCAACCCGGACACCGCCAGCCCCGGGAACACCGCGGCCGCCACCACCACCCCGGCGAACAGCCCGCACAACAGCAGGGACGCAACGGCTTTCATCGCAACGGTCGGACGCAGACGCACCTTATAAGCCCTACCCTGTGACTCGCCCGGCGACACGTGAAAAATGACACCGGGATCTATGACAACCAAAGCGCGGCTTCGCCGCAAAAGCCACAAACCTGTTCTGACTCGGGCCGCGTCACTGACAGACCGTTGCTCCCGCCAGACACCGGGCCGGGGCCCAGCATTCGCTGGCCCTGGCCCTGCCAGGCCCGCGGTGCCAAGAGCGAAGCCGTCCTGCCAAGTCGGCAGCCGTCGTCCCGAGAGTGTCGCACCATGACGGTATGGCCATCCCCATGGGCATGGGCGTCCGCGACGTGGCATCGCCACTGACCGCCCAGATGCTGCTCCCGCCGGACCCCGACTGCCACTACGTGCAGTTCGCAAGCCCGTTGTCCGACCCGGAGTACCGCGCGCTGGCGGAGTGGCTCGAGCGCTATCCGACGGTCATCCTGCGGGCCTACGGCGACGGCACCGGCACCGACCTGGGCTTCCTGCGGCACTTCCCCAACGTCCGCGCCTTCCGCGCCGATGCCAGCTACCGCCTCCTGACCAGCCTCGACGGCCTGCGCCACCTCCCGCCCGACCTGCGGCACCTGGGCCTCGGCCAGACCGCCAAGCGGTTGTCCCTCGCGCCGCTGTCCCGGTTCACCGCCCTGCGCCGCCTGTACCTGGAGGGCCAGACCCGCGACATCGACGTCATCGCCACCCTGGACACGCTCACCAGCCTGACCCTGCGCTCGATCACGCTGCCCGACCTGTCGCTGCTGCAGCCACTGACCCGCCTGCGAGCGCTCGACCTCAAGCTCGGCGGCACCAACAACCTGCGCCTGCTGCCCCGGATCGGCGCGCTGCAGTACCTGGAACTGTGGCGCATCCGCGGCCTGCACGATCTGGCCCCGGTCACCGAGCTCCCCGAACTGGAGCACCTGTACCTGCAGTCGCTGGGCCGGGTCAGGACCCTCCCGTCCTTCGCCGAGTCCGCCGCCCTGACCCGCATCGACCTGTTCGGCATGAAGTCGGTGACCGACCTGCGCCCGCTGCTGAGCGCCCCGGCGCTGACCCGGCTGACCCTGTTCGACATGCCCCAACTGCAGCCCGCCGACGTCGCCGTCCTGGCCGCACACCCGACCCTGCGGCAGCTCAGCATGTCGCTCGGCAGCCCGCGCAAGAACGACGCCGCCCACCGCCTGCTCCCCCTGCCACCGGTCACCGACCACGACCGCCACCCGTCCCTCGAAACCCCAAACCCGTAGCGCCGCACCTCGACCACACGCCGACCACCGTCGCCGGGCGCCGGAACCGAGGCGGCGGCGCACGTTCTCTCCGCGATCATGCACGACGCCCGGTCGACACCACCGCACCGGCGGCGGCCAGCGCCACGCGGGAACCGGCACAACCGGCCGCCATGCTCGCCAGCCGCCGCGATGCCCGGCATGCGCGTCCCAACGCCGCGGCGGGCACGATCCGCGATCACCTCCCACATAGCGGGCGCGGCACGCCGCGGAGCGCGCCACAGCGACCAGAAGTCTCCGCGATCATGCACTACGCGCCGCCGACACCACGGTTTTTCATGATCACGGAGTGCTGATGTACACCCGTGTACCACAAGTCTCCGGGATCATGGCAAACGCGGTGTGCGGCCACCGCGCACATCATGATCACGGAGACATACTGCCGCCCAGGCGGCGCCGATCGGCGGTCGGCGCGATGGCCGCCTGCCGCCGGACATCAACCATCACGATCAGGCGCTGGTCACCTCATACACCACGCCGGCGCGGACGTGGCCTGCAGGAAGGCCCGCTACCGCCGGGGCGGTAGCGGGGCATCCCGGCGGATCAGGCGAACTGGGACAGCAGCGCCGCCGGGGCGGGTTGCACGTCCGCGTCCGCCGGCTTGCTGATCGAGACCGGCTTGCCGAAGTCGCTGAACGTCGTCGTGGACGTCGTCGCCGGGACCTGGCCGGCGGCGGGCATCTTCACGGTCAGCGCGGTGAGGTAGCCGTCGGCGCCGACCGTGGCCTCGAACGGCACCGACTTCGCCGCGTCGCCCATCTGCTGGAGCATCGCGGTGCTGGCCTCCGGGAGGTTGCGCTTGGTCATGTCGAACGTGCCCTTGTAGCCGCCCGGGCCGTCCCGCTCGACCGTCGCGATCGCGTCGGCCAAGCCTTTGACGTTGGCCGGGTCGTCCGGGCTGCCCAGGCCCAGCTTGCTCAGCGACGTCTTGGCGCCGTCGATGTACAGCCACTTCTTCGGGTCGATGCCAGGGAGCGGCACGCTGAGCTTCAGGTACACGTCGGTGCCCACGACGACGAGGTCGGCGGTGATCTGCGTGCCCTGCGCGCTGATGGTCATCGAGCCGCTGGCGGCCTTCTTGACCGGGTCGCTGGAGCCGTTCAGCTTGGTGGTCGCGACCGTCCCCGTTTCGGTGTTCGCCGTGTAGGCGAGGGTGACGGTGTTGAGCTTGTTGAACGCGTTGATCAGCTCCGTGCGCGCGTCGGCCTGCGGTGACGCCGCCGCGCTGGCCGATCCGCCGGCCGCCGGGGCGGTGCCGCCGTTGTCCTTTTTGTCCCCGCAGGCGGCGGTGACCGTGAGCGCTCCGGACAGTACCAAGGCAAGCAGCAGACTTCTGCTGGTTTTCATCGGATTCCTCCCGTTGGCGGCCCGCGCCGCCACGGCGAGGGTAGCCACGCCGCGCTACCCGGGGCCCGACGCTGTCGTAGCCCCTCAGCGGGACCGGCGGGTGTTGAGCCGGGCGGCCTGGCGGGTCAGGTGGTCGCGTTCGGCGAGGTTGGGGGCCTGCCGGGCGGCCTCGGCGTACAACCGGGCCGCCGTGGCCAGGTCGCCGTCGCGCTCGTGGAGGTATGCCGAAACCGCGGTGTGGCGGGGCAGCGTGTCGTCCAGCGCCGCGAGCGCGGCCAGCCCGGCGCGGGGTCCGTCGGCCTCGCCGACCGCCACGGCGCGGTTGAGCCGGACGACCGGGCTGTCGGTCAGGCGTACCAATTCGTCGTACCACTCGACGATCTGGACCCAGTCGGTCTCCTCGGCGGCGGGCGCGTCGGCGTGGAGCGCCGCGATGGCGGCCTGGGCCTGGAACTCGCCCAGCCGGTCACGGGCGAGGGCGGACTGCAGGATCTCGACGCCCTCGGCGATCAGATCGGTGTCCCAGCGGGCGCGGTCTTGTTCGGCGAGGGGTACGAGGCTGCCGTCGGCCGCGGTGCGGGTGGCACGCCGGGCGTGGTGGAGCAGCATGAGGGCGAGCAGCCCGGCCACCTCCGGGTGGTCGATCGCGGCCGCGAGCTGCCGGGTGAGCCGGATGGCCTCGGCGGCGAGGTCGACGTCGCCGGAGTAGCCCTCGTTGAACACCAGGTAGAGCACGCGGAGCACGGTGGCGACGTCGCCGGGCCGGTCGAGCCGCGCGCCGGAGACGGTGCGCTTGGCCCGGCTGATGCGCTGCGCCATGGTCGCCTCGGGCACCAGGTACGCCTCGGCGATCTGGCGGGTGGTCAGCCCGCCGACCGCGCGCAGCGTGAGCGCGACCGCGGACGACGGGGTCAGCGACGGGTGGGCGCACAGGAAGTACAGCCGGAGCGTGTCGTCCACCTCGGCCGCGGGCCCGGGCGCCGGCTCCTCGTTGACGAGGTCCTCCCGCCGGCGCCGGGCGGCGTCCGCCCGGGTCGCGTCGAGGAACCGGCGCCAGGCCACGGTGACCAGCCAGCCCTTCGGGTCCCGCGGCGGGTCGCCCGGCCAGGCGCGGACCGCCTCGACCAGCGCGTCCTGCACGGCGTCCTCGGCCGCCGCGAAGTCAGCTCCGCGGCGGACGAGGATCCCGAGCACGTTCGGCGTGAGGCTCCGCAGCAGGGCCTCGTCCATCGCAGCGGTCACTCCGTGATGGTGGGCGGCGCGGCCAGGAACGGGCGCACCTCGAGCCACTCGTGGATCGGCTTCCCGCCCGCACCGGGAGCGGCCGACAGCTCCCCGGCCAGCTCGACGGCGCGCTCGTAGCTGTCGACGTCGATCACCATCCACCCGGCGATGAGATCCTTGGTCTCGGCGAACGGCCCGTCGGTGACCGGCGGGCGCCCCTCCCCGTCGTACCGGACGAACGTCCCCTCGGGGGCGAGCGCCTGCCCGTCGACGAACTCGCCGGTCTCCGTGAGCCGGGCCGCGAAGTCGTGCATGTACTGCACGTGCGCCGTGATCTCCTCCGGCGTCCACCGGTCCATGGGCACGTCGTTGACCGGAGCCGGGGCGCCGCGGTAGTGCTTGAGCAGCAGGTACTTCATCGTGGTTCTCCTCGGTGCGGGTGCGACCCATTCTGGTCACATTCACCGCGGGGACGGAGCCGGTCCCGGGTTCTCGACATCACCGCCCAGATTTTTTCGGATGAGCAGGGTCAGCTCGCCGCCAGGACCCGTTCCAGCGTGGCGTAGCCCGCCGCTTCCCAGGTCGGCTTGCCCCCGGGCAGACCGAGCCGGCCGTTCTTCCCGATCCAGATCAGGCCCAGGGCGCGCAGGACGGCCCAGCCGCGGGCCCGGGTGACGGTGGCCTCGTCGGCCCGCTCGTAGGCGTCGAAGAACCGGCTCGCCGCGCCGGCAGGCAGCAGGATCCACGCGGCCGAGAGATCGGTCGCGGGATCGCCCGCGCACAGCTCGCCGAAGTCGATCACCCCGGCGAGTACCCCGTCATGGACGACCACGTTCGCCGGGTGCAAATCGCCATGCAGCCACAGCGGCGCGCCCTGCCACGCGGGCGCGGCGACGGCCTGCTCCCACACCGCCCGCGCAGCGGCGGCGTCCGCGTAGTCGGCGATGACCTCGAACCAGCGGCCGGACCCCGGCAATCCGGCCAGAGGTACGCCCCGCGCGGGGTTGGCCGGGGCGTCGGCCGGCGCCCGGTGATGCAGCGCCTTGAGGAACTCCGCGAGGATCTCGGCCGCCGCGATGCGGGTGATCGGCGCGCGATCGGCCGGCTCACCCTCGACCCAGCGCGCGACCGTCCAGGTGTGCTCGAACAGCCGCGACGGCCGGCCGATGCGCACCGGGGTGGGCGTCGGCAGCGGCAGGCGCCCGGCCAGCACCGGCAGCCACGTCTGCTCCGTGCGCAGCAGCGCCGGCGCCCGCTCGGTGCGCGGCAGGCGCACGGCCAGCTCCTCCCCGAGGCGCCACTGCTGGTTGTCCCAGCCTCCGCTGACATCACGCAGCGCAAGGTCCGCGAGATCCGGATGCTGATCCCGCAGCAGCGCCCGCACCAGGTCCTGCCCGAACCGCAACTCGTCCATCGAGGCCACTCCCAGTTCGACGCCGGCCGCTAAATCCATCGACGTTGCCGGCCCGTCGTGTGATCCTGCCCGGATGATCGATGGGCTGCGGCACCGGCCGCCCGGTCCATGATGTGGCATCCGGCGTCCGTGCGCGAACCCGCACCACGGCACAGACCCGTGGGCGGGCTGCTGCGGACACGAAGCTTCGGCCTGCTGTGGATCGGGCAGTCCACCAGCGCGGTCGGCTCCGCGATGACGACGGTGGCGCTCCCGGTCCGCCATGTGGGCGCTCGCCGTCCTCTACGTCGTCGCCCCGGTGCCCCTGCTCGCCACCGAGGCCCGCACGCTGCGCGACTTCCCGGCCCAAGGCACGCCAACCGCTGTTCCGTGACGCACCGCAAAGCAAGGCGTCAGTCGGCGGTCATCGCTTCCTCCTTGGCAAATCATTGAACCTGGGCCCGGGTTGTGCGCATCACCCCGGTGGAGCCCAGTGAGGGAGGCGGCTGTTGCGCACCGAGCAGGAGCATGAGTACGTCCAGTATGTGCAGGCCCGGTTGCCGTCGCTGCGACGGACCGCGTACCTCGTGCTGGGCGACGGCGACCGGGCCGACGACGCGGTGCAGGACGCGCTGACCGTGCTGTACCGGCGCTGGGGACGGCTCACCGAGGTCGCGAGCCTGGACGCGTACGTGCACACGATGGTGGTCCGGGCCTGCCTGGCCTACCGGCGGCGCAGCTGGTCCCGGGTGCTGCTGCGCGGCGATCCGCCGGACTCGGCGGTCGATTCCGGCAGCGGCCGGGTCGACGACCGGCTGGTGGTCCGCGCGGCACTGGACCGGCTGCCGGTGCGGCAGCGGATCGCGGTGATTTTGCGGTACCTCTGCGATCTGCCGGTCGCCGACGTCGCCCGGGTGCTCGGCTGCTCCGAGGGCACCGTCAAGAGCCGCACCCACCACGGGCTGCGGGCCCTGCGGGCCGCCCTCGGCGAACACTCGTCCGCGCCGGTTCCCACCAGAGGGAGGCAATCATGATCGAGGACACCTTGCAGCGGTACGCCCGGCAGGACGTACCCCCGTCCCGGCTTCAGGCGGCGGACGTGCTGGTCGAGGCGCGCCGCCGCAACCGGCGCCGGACCCGGCTGACGGGCGCCGTGGCGGGCGCGGCGACGGTGCTGGCCGCGTTCGGCGGGGTCGCGGTGGTGCGCGCCGTCGTCACCGCGCCGATCGCGGCGGCCGGAGCCGGCTGCACCGTCGTTCAGTTGGAGATTCCGGGGGGTACCTCCGGTGGCGTGGTCGCCAGCGGGATCGACCCGTCCGGACGGTACGTGATCGGGAAGACCGGCGCCCGGGACGCGCCACGGGCGGTGCTCTGGACCGATGGGATCCCGGCGGTACTGCGCGAGGCGTTCACGCCCCAGGCGGTCAACGCGTCCGGGGTGATCGCCGGCTTCACCGGCCCGGACCGGCACGGCGGCGAGGCGCAGCAGCGCCCGGTCGTCCACGACGGCACCCGGCTCGTCCAGCTGCCGCTGCCCGACGGCGCGACCGGCGGCGCCGCATACGCGGTGAACGGCCACGGCGACGTTCTCGGCACGGCGGTCCGCGCCGACGGGTCGCCGATCGCGGTTCGCTGGCGCACCGGCGGTACCGCCGCCATCGTGACCACCGTCGCGGGAGCGTCCGGACTCGGTCTCACCGACGACGGCGTGGCGGTCGGTTTCGACCTGCCCAACCCGCACCCGCTGCGCTGGGCCGCGGACGGCGTGACGACCGCGCTGCCGGTGCCGCGCGGGGCCGAGTCGGCCACGGCGGCGGCCGCCGCGGGCGACTGGGCCGTCGGCGACGCGACGCTGCCCCCGACCGGCAGCAAGGACGACCTGACGGCGGAGGCGGCGGTGCGGTGGAACCTGCGGACCGGCGCCGTCGAGCTGATCCCCGGCGTCGGCGGCCACCGGGTCAGCGCGAGCGGAACGGTCGCCGGCACCACCGGCACGGGCGCACCGGCGCTGTGGCACGGCGGCCGGATCTTCACGCTCCCCCTGCCCCCGGGCGCGGCGCAGTTCAACGTCACCCTGTCCGGCATCACCGCCGACGGGCACGGCCTGGCCGGCGGCGTCGAGATCTCGGCGGGCCCCATCGCCACCTCGGGCCCGAACGGCGACCCGGTGGTGAGCGACCGGACGGTACCGGTCCTCTGGCACGGGTGCTGATCGATGTCCGGCCGGCTACGGCGTGTCGTGGATGCGTCGCAGCGCCGCCGCCGTGCTCCGCGGCCGGGCCGGCTACCGCACCGCGTTGCGCAGGCGGATACCGCTGAACCCCACGGTGCTGGCGACCACCGCGTCCCAGAACGTCCACAGGTTGTTCAGCACGCGCAGCTGGATGCCGGCCCGCGCGTGACACTCGAACAGGTCGCCCACCGGCTCCGCCGGGCCGAGCGGCACGACGGGCTCGACGGCGACGTGGGCGTGCGGCTCGGGGGTGCCGAACGGGCGGAAACGGTCCGCCGGCAGCCGGTAGGCGAACAGCCGTACCTCGCGCATCGCCGTCAGCCAGCCGTACTCGACGGCATGGACCCGGTCGCCGCAGCCCGTCCCGATGATTCGGTCGCGGTCGGCGGCCGAGGTCGTGTCCCGGACCCAGGCCATCGCCCGCGGACACTGGCGCGGGAACCAGTAGCCGGGCGCGCGGTCGTGGTCGACGGCCCAGACGTACGCCTCGGGCTGCCGGGCGGTCGCGGCCACGTGCGGCACGAACCGGGTGATCGTCGGGTCCTCTGAGAAGTGCAGCACCTGCCCGGGTTCCGGTCGCATCAAGCCGTCATACGCCAGCGCCTCACCCAGCACTGAACCGCCCTGGGGGCCAAACCTGAGAAGAATCACAGGTTGTACCCCTAAGGAACGGCTTTCAGGTGCAGCCCGGATAGTCGCCGGGGTGCACGTTCCGTAGTCTCGGCGACGTGACACTCATCGAGACGCGTGCGCTGACGAAGCGCTACGGGGGTGGCGTCACCGCCCTGTCGGATCTGACCCTGGCCGTGCAGCCGGGGATCATCGGGCTCGTCGGGGCCAATGGCGCCGGAAAGTCCACCTTTATCAAGATCATGCTGGGCCTGCTCCAGCCGACCGCCGGTGAGCTGCGTGTCCTCGGGCTTGACCCGACCACGCGGGCCGAGGAGGTGCGCGCGCGGGTCGGCTACATGCCCGAGCACGACTGCCTGCCGACCGAGGTCTCCGCCGCGGAGTTCGTGACGCACCTGGCACGCATGAGCGGCCTGCCGGCCACCGCCGCCCGCGAGCGCGCCTCCGAGGCGCTGCGCCACGTGGGGCTCTACGAGGAGCGGTACCGCCAGATCGGCGGCTACTCGACCGGCATGAAGCAGCGGGTCAAGCTCGCCCAGGCCCTCGCACACGACCCCGACCTGCTGTTGCTGGACGAGCCGACCAACGGCCTCGACCCGGCCGGCCGTGACGCCATGCTGGAGCTGGTGCACCGCATCGGCACCGAGTTCGGCATCTCCATCGTGGTCTGCTCCCACCTGCTCGGCGAGGTCGAGCGCATCTGCGACTCGATCGTCGCCATCGACGGCGGGCGGCTGCTGCGCTCGGCCACCGTCGAGGACATGACGACCAGCCGCGACGTGCTCACCGTCGAGGTCAGCGAGGGTGTCGAGCAGCTCACCGCGCGCCTGGCGGAGCTGGGCATCCCGGCCACCCGTGACGGCCTCGCGCTCAGCGTGCCGCTGGACGGCGAGGACGTCTACGACCGCATCCTCATCGCGGTCGCCGAGCTGGACCTGCCGCTGCACCGGCTCGACCAGCGCCGGCACCGGGTCGCCGAGCTGTTCCAGCCGCCGGCCGTCACCTCACCCGTCACCGTCGCTCAGGAGGCCGGCCGTGGCGCCGCAGACTAGTGTCATTCATGACATCGGCTATCAGCGGTACTCCGGGCCGCGCCTCGGCCGGTGGTACGCCAACCGCTCCCTCTACGAGCACAGCGTGCGCAGCGCCTTCGGCATCGGCCGCGGCGCCAAGGCGAAGGTCTTCCCCTGGATGATCATCGGGATCGTGCTGCTGGTCGCCGTGGTCGTGATCGCGTTCCGCTCGATCAGCGGGCAGACCCTGATGACCTACCGGCAGTACGAGGCCGGCCTGAGCTACCCGGTGATGCTCTTCCTGGCCATCGTCGCGCCCGAGCTGGTCTCCCGCGACCTGCGCGACCGCACGCTGCCGCTGTACTTCTCCCGGCCGCTGGCGCGCACCGACTACGCGCTGTCGAAGTACGCCGCGCTGGTCACCGCGGTCATCCTGCTGCTCGGCGTGCCCCAGCTGCTGATCTACCTCGGCGCCGTGTTCACCCGCACCGACGGCTTCCACGGCGCCTGGCTGGAGCTCGGCGACCTGGCCCCGGGCCTGGCCGGCGCGCTGATCCGGGCCTTGGTGCTGGCCGCCATCTCGTTGCTGGTGGCCTCGCTGACCAGCCGCCGGGCGTTCGCCGCCGCGTTCATCGTCGGGGTCTTCCTGATCACCTCGCCGATCGTGGGCATCCTCAGCGTGCTCGGCAACGACACGGTGAAGAACCTGGCGTTCCTGGTCAACCCGATGTTCCTGCTGCTGGCCCTGGAGCAGTGGGCGTTCGGCGTGGAGAACAACAACGGGCTGCCCCTGGGCGACTACGGCCCGGTGTACGGCGCCGCCGCACTGATCCTGCTCGGCGGGGCCGTGGCGCTCCTGCTGCAGCGTTACCGGAAGGTGGCCGCCTGAGATGAGCACCGTCGATCTGCAGCACGTTTCGCGGTGGTACGGCAACGTGGTGGCGGTCAACGACGTCACCATGACGCTCGGGCCGGGCGTGACCGGCCTGCTCGGCCCGAACGGGGCCGGCAAGACCACCCTGCTGCACATGATGTCCGGGTTCCTCGCCCCGTCGCGCGGCACGCTCACCGTCGACGGCGCCCCGGCCTGGCGCAACCCCGACGTGTACCGCACCCTCGGCCTGGTCTCGGAGCGCGAGAGCGTGCACGGGTTCCTCACCGGCATGGAGTTCGTGGTCGCCAGCGCCAAGCTGTTCCGGCTCACCAACCCCGAGGAGGCGGCCCGCCGGGCGCTCGCCCTCGTGGAGATGGAGCCCGCGCAGGACCGGCGGATCGAGACGTACAGCAAAGGCATGCGCCAGCGCATCCGGGTCGCCGCCGCCCTGGTCCACGAGCCGAGCGTGCTGCTGCTCGACGAGCCGTTCAACGGCATGGACCCGCGGCAGCGCTTCCACATGATGGACCTGCTGCACAAGATGGGCGACGACGGCCGCACGGTGCTGTTCTCCTCGCACATCCTGGAGGAGGTCGAGCAGGTCTCCGGCACCGTGCAGGTGATGGTGGCCGGCCGGCTCGCCGCGTCCGGGGAGTTCCGCACCATCCGCCGGCTGATGACCAACCGCCCGCACGTCTTCACCATCCGCTCCAGCGACGACCGCCGCCTGGCGGTCGCCCTGATGGCCCAGGAGTCGGTGGCCGGCGTCGACATCGACGCGACCGGCCTGCAGGTGCGCGCCTCCGACTACGGCACGTTCACCCGCGCGCTGCCGCGCGTCGCGCTCAAGGAGGGCGTGCGGGTGCGCCGGCTGCTGCCGGCCGACGAGTCCCTGGAAAGCGTCTTCTCCTACCTGGTGGGTGCCCGATGAACGCCACGATCGCGATGATCACCACCCGCGGCCTGCTCGGCCGCCGCCGGATCTGGCTGCTCGTGCCCATGCCGCTGCTGCTGATCGGCCTGGCCCTGCTCGCCCGCGGCGTCGGCGCCGAGCCGGCCGAGTGGGGCGAGGCCGTCATCGGCGGTCTGGGCTTCACCGCGGTACTGCCGGTGATCGCGCTCATCATCGGCACGGGCGTGCTGGGCTCGGAGATCGACGACGGCACCATCACCCACATCCTGTCCAAGCCGATCCCGCGCTCGGAGATCATCTTCACCAAGCTGTTCGTCGCCACCGGCGTGACCGCCCTGTTCGCCGGCATCCCGCTCTTCGTCGTCGGCCTCATCGCTGGCCAGCCCGCCCTGGCCTTCGCCCTGGTCGTCGGCGCGGTGATCGGGTCGCTGGCGTACTGCTCGCTGTTCCTCATGATGAGCGTGCTGACCCGCCGCCCGGTCCTGGTCGGCCTGGCCTACGTGGTCCTGTGGGAGGGCGTGCTGGGCAACATCCTGAGCGGCACGCAGAAGCTGTCGGTGCAGCAGTACGTGCAGGCGATCGTCGACGCGCTGGCCCCGACAGACCTGCTGCACGGCAACGTGGCGGTACCACTGTCCTGCGTCATGGCCGGCGTGTTCGTCGTGCTCTCCACGGCCTACGCCGTGCAGCGCCTGCGCACCCTCTCGGTCGCCGGCGAGACCGGCTGACCGTCCCCGAAGCCCCGGACCTCACACCGGTCCGGGGCTTCGCCGCGTCACCCAGGCCAGCATCGCCGCCCAGTCGTCCGGCGACGGCGTGTGGCCCGCGTCCTCGCCGATGCGGACCTCGGCGCCGGGTACCCGCGCGGCGACCAGCGGCGCGTCGAGCACCGCCGCCATGCCCGCCGTCGACCAAGCGGTGCCCGGCCTGCGTGTGCCAACGCCCCGGGGCGGGCACGATCCGCGACGCGGTTCCCGCACGCCGGGCGCTGCATACCGCGGAGCACGGCACAGCGACCGGAAGTCTCCGCGATCATGCTGCACCCGGCCTCGGCACCAAGGGTTTTTCATGATCGTGGAGTGCTGATGTACCCCCGTGTACCGGAAGTCTCCTGGATCGAGGCAAACCCGGTGTGCGGCCGCCGCGGACATCATGATCACGGAGACATACATCCGCCCCTGGTCCTGCTCCGCCCGGGCCGGGCCGAGCCGGTCGGCGGGTCAGTAGCGGGAGCGGGACACGAGGGTCTGCAGGCGGGTCGACCTGCCCTCCAGTTCGCCGGCGGCGTCGCGGGTGTCGTCCACCGTGGAGGCGGTGCGGCGGGTCGCCTCCGACACGTCAGCGATGGTGGCGGCGATGGCGCCGGCGCCTCGACGACGACCTGCGGCGCTTCGGCCCCGACGACCCGCGCGCGGGCGCCGCCGCGGCCGAACTCGACCGCGTGCCCGCCACCGAGGTCAAGTCGCTCCTACTGCGCCCGGCCGGCGGGTCCCGCCCAAAAGTTCGTACCCGGAGTACATCACCCTAGGCGGATTCTAGGGTAAATATGCCGGTTGACCAGGGACCGTGGCCTGCCTATCGTCCGCATACGAACGAATTTGGCAACGGGGGTCAACCGAGGAGCTGAGACGGCATGGGTACCGAGCGGATTCGTCAGTTCTACGTCACTGCGGCCGGCCCCGGAATGTATGTGGAGCAGTGGGGATCGTCCGGGGCTTCGCCGGGCCGGATCGTCTTCGTCCACGGCGGCGGCCACACCGGCGTCTGCTGGACCCAGCCGCCCGGCGGCGAGCAGGGCTGGGCGCCCTACTTCGCGGGGCTCGGCTGGGAAGCGTACGTCGTCGACTGGCCGGGCGTGGGGCGCTCCGGCTACGGGCCCGACTTCGCCTCGACCGGCGCCGCGGCCATCGTCGACGCCGTCGAGCAGCTCCTCGTCGAGGTCGGCCCGAGCTTCCTGATCGGGCACAGCATCGGCGGCGCGGTGGCGCTGAAGGTCGCGGACCGCCGGGCGGAGCTGGTCCGGGGCATCGTCGCCGCGATGCCCGGTGTCGTCGGCAACGTCCCCTTCGACGTTCCGGCCGCCGACGAGTCGCAGCCCATCTTCGTCTCCGAGGAGATGGCCCGCTTCATGTTCGCCGCGAGCGAGCGGTTCCCCGCCGACGACTTCGCCGGCTACTTCGGCTCGCTGGTGCCGCTGAGCCCGCGCGTCTACAACGCACTGGGCGCGCGGACCGGTGACGACCTGGTCCTGGAGCACCCCGACGCGGTGCGGAGCGTGCCCACGCTGCTGCTCGCGGCCGACACCGACGTCGTGGCCACGCGCCCGTCGACGGAGGCGCTCGCGGAGTTCCTGAAGATCGATCACGTGGTACTGGGGCCGGACTGGGGCCTGCCCGGCTTCGGGCACATGGCCCCGATCGAGCGCGGGACGGGCGAGATCGCGGCGCGGGTCGCGCGGTGGATCGACGGCCACACGACCCGCTGAGCGGTGCACCGCCAGGCGGGCGGCGTCAGGCTCCGTCGCGCTCGGCGAGCGTGCGGCCGCCCACGGCCCACAGCGGGGCGGGAACCTCGGTGACGATCACCCTGATCGTCGGCAGCGGAGCCTCGACCGCCTCGTGCACCGCCCGGGTGACCGAGCGCACCAGGGCGGTGAGCTGCTCGGGGCTCCGCCCCTGACGAAGGCTGATCTGGACCAGCGGCATCTTGTGCTCCTGCTTCCGGCCGGGGAGATCATCTCCCAATACGAAACGGGCTCTTGGAATCCGAGAGCAACGTATGGCATAGTGCCGGGTATGGCAACCGTCGGGAGTGGCTCCGGAGCTGGGCGAACCGTCGTCAACGCGGGCGACGGGGACGGCGCCGCGGACGGCCCGGGGCAGCGGTCCGCCGGGTCGCAGATCGCGGTGATCGGCAAGGCGGCCGCGGCGATGGAGGCAATCCTGGAGTCGTCCGGCGGACTCACCCCGTCCGAGCTGGCCGGCCTGCTGCCCACCAACCTCAGCACCGCGTTCCGGCTGCTGGTCTCGCTGGAGCAGGCCGGCTGGGTGGATCGCGACGACAAGACCGGCCGCTACCGGCTCGGCGTGAAGCTGCTGCAGTATGGCGACGCGGTGCGCGAGGGCAACGGGTTGATCATGCGGGCCGAGCCCATCCTGCTCGAGCTCCGCGACGAGGTCGGGCAGACCGTCTGTCTCTCGGTGCGGTCCGGCTGGGGGGCCCTGCTCCTGCACCGGCTGTCCGGGCCGGCCGTGGACGTCGTGGCCTGGAAACCCGGCAACCGCCTGCCGTATTACGTGGGCGCCGGCCCCCTCGCGCTGCTGGCCGCCCTCACCGACGACGACCTGGCCACGTATCTGGACCTGCCCGAGGAGCGCCACACCCGGCACGGGGCGCTCACCGCGGAGCAGCTGCGCGAGGAGGTCCGGCTCACCCGCGCCCGCGGGTGGTCGCTCAACGACGGTGCCCTCACCGAGGGCATCTCCTCGATCGGCGTGGCGGTGCGCACCCGCGCGGGCGCGCCGCTGTGCGCCATCTCGCTGGCCGGCCTGTCGAGCCAATACCGCGGACAGCGGCTCGACGACATGGCGGCCGCCCTGGTGAACGCGGCCGGGCGGCTCGCCCGGGACCTCGCGATCGCGTAACGACTCCCAGAGCCCGCCCAGCTCTGGCACACCCCACGGAGGAGGGCAACGATGCCTGTGGATCTCGACGTGCGCGAGGCCCTGCTGACGACCGTCACCGCGCTGTGGTTCGACATCGACCACCGCAACGGCGCCAACGCGGCCGGCTTCTTCACGCCCGACGCCGAGCTGCGCTTCTCCGCCGCCTCGTTCCGGGGAACCGCCGCCATCGAGGACGTCTACGCCAACCGCGCGGCGCGCGGCCCCCGGGTCTCCCGCCATATCGTGACCAACCTGCACGTCATCGAGCATCGCCTGCACCGGGCGCGCGCCGTGTCGGTGCTGCTGCTGTTCGCCGAGGACGGCGAGGCGCCCCGGCCGTCGACCGCGCCGACGCTGATCGCCGACGTCTACGACCAGTTCGAGCATCGCGACGGCCGCTGGCTGATCGACAGCCGCCGCATCGAGAACCTCTTCATCGATCCGGCAACGCAGCTCGCCGTCCCCACGAAATAGCGATCCGAACGCCATCCGCCCGGACGCTATCCAGATCGTTTGTATACGTTCTATATCCATGATGATCGTTCACATGTGGCATATAGCCGCAGGTAATCATCTAGCCTTCGAATCGTACTGATACGGAAGGTGCGCATGTCTGCAGGAATCGTGGAAGCGTCGAGCGCGCCGCGACCGCCATCGTTCTTCGAGCTCAACGGCCAGCACGTCGCGGCCGGCGTCTCGGTGGGGCAGCGCTCGTGGAATGTGCGGGCGCAGAACTGCTGCGCCGTCGTCTCCTGGCTCGCCGAAGGGGAGACCCTCCAGCAAGAAACGACCGAGGACGAGCACGCGATCCTCGTGTTCGACGACAGCGCCGTCGAGGTGGACGCCGGTCCCGCGGGACGCGTGATCGCCGAGGCCCCCGCCCTGGTGATCGTGCCGGCGGGCCGCGCGACGGTGCTCGCCCGGCGGGCCGGGTTCGTGATGCGGGTCTTCACCTCGCGCGCGAAGGTCGTCGCGAGCGCCGTGAACGACGCGGACTACCGGACCGCCGACCCCGCCGTCGCTGCGCTACCGCCGAAGCCCGTCGAGCCCGGGCCGGGATCGCTTCGGGTCCACCCGATGTCGGACGTCGCCGAGGAGCCGGGCCGGCTCGGCCGGATCTTCCGCACCGACTCACTGATGATCAACTGGTTCGCGCCGCAGCCGGGTCCGCGCGACACCGCCCGGCTGACGCCCCACGTTCACGACGACTTCGAACAGGTCTCCGTCACCGTGGCGGGCGAGTACGTGCACCACGTGCGCCGGCCCTGGACCAGCCGGCTCGGCGAGTGGCGCCCGGACGAACACGTCCAGTGCTCCAGCCCGTCGGTGACGGTGATCCCGCCCGGCAACGTCCACACGACCCGGGCCGTCGGCGAGGGCCTGCACGTGCTCGTCGACGTCTTCGCGCCGCCGCGCCCGGACTTCGTGGAGCGCGGGTGGGTGCTCAACCAGTCCGACTACGCCGGCGCCGCGCCGGTGGACGATCGCCGCGCCGCGGCGGACCTGCTGGCCGGCTACGGGCCGCGGGAGGCGGAGCTGCCGGTCGTCGACGGCATTCTGCACGCGGACCTGCTGCCCGAGGTCGCGCGCTGGGAGCTGTCGGCGGCCCTGCGGCACTACCGCGATCCGTTCGTGGGGGTCACCACTGACGGCGTGGTCGCCGAGGGCCTGTACCGGCTCGCCGGCACCGGCGCCTCGGCCAAGCCGGCGGTCGACGCGGCCCGCGGCTTCCTCGCCGCGCTCGAACAGCACCAGCGGCTCGTCGCCCAGCTGCCCATGGACTCCCCGGACTGGCGCCTGTGGACGAACGCGTTCCCGGTGTGGACCCCCAAGGGCATCCGGCTCGATCGGGTCACCGCCGTGCAACGCGACGCCGCGCTCGCGCTGGTCGAGGCCAGCCTGAGCCCGGACGGGTTCCGCGCCGTGCGCGACGCGATGCGGCTCAACGGCGCCCTCGGCGAGCTGGTCGAGCGGTACCGCGACAGCCTGACCGAGTTCACGTACTACCTCACCGTGTTCGGCGATCCCCAGCCGTCCGAGCCGTGGGGCTGGCAGCTGATGGGCCATCACGTGGACGTGCACTGCGTCTTCGTCGGTTCCCAGCTGGTGCTCGCCCCGGTGTTCCTGGGTGCCGAGCCGACCTTCGGCATTCGCGGGCCGCACGCCGGGGTGCGCGTGCTCGACCTGGAGACGACGCGCGGTCTCGCCCTGCGCCGCGCCTTGGGCGCCGGCCAGGAGAGCGCGTTCCTGCTGGGCGACTCCCTGCGCTCGGCGGACCTGCCGGCCGAGCTCGGCGGCCCGTTCAACGGCCGCCACCTGGCCGGCGCGGGCCGCGACAACCTCGTGCTGCCGTACGAGGGCGTCCGCGGCGACGACCTGACCCTCGACCAGCAGCGGCTGCTGCGCGATCTCGTGGACGTCTACGTCGGGCGGCTACCGGCGGAGCACGCCGAGCGCAAGCGCCGGCAGGTTCACGACCATCTCGACGAGACCTACTTCGCGTGGCGCGGCAAGGCCGGCGATACGGACGCCTTCTACTACCGCGTCCACTCGCCCGTGCTCCTGGTCGAGTACGACAACCACCCCGGGATCTTCCTGAACAACGAAGAGCCCGAGCGGTTCCACGTCCACACGATCGTGCGCGAGCCCAACGGCAACGACTACGGCAAGAGCCTCCTGGCGCAGCACTACGCCAGGTACCACTCGTAACCAGAAAGGAAGACCGGTGACTACAGTTGCCCCGCCGGCTCCCGCCACCGAGGCGCCGAGCCCGTTCCAGTCCGGTCCGGGGACTCCGGCCGGCCGGTACCTGCGCAGTTACTGGCAGCCCGTCCGGCTGTCCGAGGATCTGCCGCGCGGCCAGGCGCAGCCGCTGGCGGTCATGGGCGAGCGGTTCACGCTCTACCGCGGCGCCAACGGACGTGCGGTCGTGATGGCGCCCGGGTGCGCGCACCGGCTCACCCGGCTCTCGGTCGGGACGGTGGAGGACGACGCCATCCGCTGCCTGTTCCACGGGTGGAAGTTCGGCCCGGATGGCCAGTGCCTCGAGGCGCCGGGCCAGAGCCCTTCGCTCGTCAGGCGGACGTCGGTCAAGACCTATCCCACCCGCGAGGAGCACGGCCTGATCTTCGCCTACTTCGGCGACGGCCCCGAGCCGCGATTTCCCGACATCGCCGGGTTCTCGCGCACCCACGGCCGCGACATGATGTCGGCGCTGGTCGTGGACAACAGCACGTACCGGCGAAACTGCAACTACTACATCAACGTCGAGAACGCGCTCGACATCGCCCACGCGCCGTTCACGCACCGGCTCTCCGCCGACCCGACGGCCACCGAGGTGGGCTTCGCGACCAAGGTGGGCGTCATCCGCGACATCACCGTCGAGCGCACCGCCATCGGGGTGCGGGTCAGGGAGATCGACGACGAGGGCCTGCCCACCGAGTCGATGGTCATGCTGCCCAACGCGATGCACCTCATCGTGGGGCAGCGCAACGGGACGCTGGAGCAGATCGCGTGGCGGGTCCCGATCGACGACGACGCGCACATGAGCTTCGCGATCACCGCGCTGCACACCGACGAGGAGGGCGCGCGCCAGTATGCGGCGTACCGGGCCAGGCAGCGGGAGCTCATCGCGAAGTACCCCCCGACCGAGGAATGCGCCGAGCAGATCCTGCGCGGCGAGAAGACCCTGCGGGACTTCGTCGATCACCCACTGCTGGTGAACATCGAGGACCACGTCGCCCAGATGGGCATGCGGTTCATCGCCGACACGGGCAAGGAGAACCTCGCCCAGTCGGACAAGGGCGTCATCCAGTTGCGCCGCATGTTCATGAGCCGGATCTCGGACTTCCTCGCTGGTGCGCCGTTCGGCGACAGCGAATGGTGACCACGGCCGGGTCGCGGCGATGACCGCGACGACGAGCACATCGGATCCGTCGGTCGCATCGGTCCACCTCGCCAGGGTCGTGGCCGGCGGCTGGCAGCCCCTGGTGCTGCTGCTGTTGATCGTCTTCGGTACGCCCCTGTTCGGCCGGAGCGACGTCTACCCGCTGCTGATCCTCGCCGGCATCTACGGCATCGCGGTGGTCGGCGTCTCCGTGCTGGCCGGGCTGGGCGGCCAGCTCACCCTGGGGCACGCGGTGTTCATGGCGATGGGGGCCTACGCCTCGGCGCTGTGCACGGTCAGATGGGGCCTGCCCGCCATCGTCGGGGTCGCCGCCGGCGTCGGGTGCGCCCTGCTGCTCGCCCTGGTCACCAGCCCGATCCTCCGCCTGCGCGGCTGGTACCTCGCCATGGCCACGATCGCGCTCGCCTACATCCTCCAGCGGGTCCTGGTCAACCTGCACTCGCTGACGGGCGGCAACAACGGGCTCTACGGCATCCCCGCCTTCTCCATCGCCGGCTGGACGGTGCAGGGCGACCAGCAGTACTTCATCCTCGCCTGGACGCTCACCCTCGTCTGCTTCGTGCTCGGCCGGAACATCGCGCGTTCGCGGTACGGCCGGTCCCTCTCCGCCATCCACAAGGACGCCAACGCCGCCGCCACGCTGGGCATCAACCCGGTCCGGGCCAAGGCCGTCCTCTGGCTGATCGCCTCGGTTCCCGCCGCCGTCGCCGGATCGGTGTTCGCCCACTACAGCGCCTTCATCGCGCCCGGCGACTTCACCTTCGCGACGTCACTGGTGCTCTTCGCCGCCGTCATCATCGGCGGAGCGCGCAGCATCTTCGCCGGTCTCGTCGCGGTGACGTTCCTGGTCACCATGCCGGCCTACTCGTCGGGCCACCTCACCGGGGAGCTCATGGAGGCGACGGCGATGATCGTCGTGTACCTGACGTCCCCGGACGGCGTCGCGGGCATCGTCGATGCCGGCAGGCGGCGCCTCGCAGCCCGCAGCGGCCGCGATGCTTGACGCGCGCGGCATCCGGGTCGAGTTCGGGGGCGTCGCCGCGCTCGATTCCGTCTCCTTCAGCGTCGAGCCGGGCAGCGCGGTCGGGCTGATCGGCCCCAACGGCGCCGGCAAGTCCACCTTCATCAACGTCGTGGCCGGCTCGCTCGCCCCGGCCGCGGGCCGCGTCTGCTGGCGGGGCCGGCAGGTCAGCGCGCGGCGGCCGGACCTCGTGGCCCGGCTCGGCGTTGCCCGGACCTTCCAGCACGCGCACCTGTTCCCCGGGCTCACCGCCCTGGAGAACGTCATGATCGGTGCGCACCTGAAGGGCCGGTCCGGGGTCTTCGACGCGATGGTCCGCTCCCCGCGGTGGCGCGACGACGAGCGCCGCCTCCGCGCGATCGCGGCCGAGGCGATGGAGCAGGTGCACGCCGGCCACCTCGCGCACAAAGTCTGCGACGACCTGACGGCCGGGCAGCAACGCCTCGTCGCGGTCGCCCGCGCCCTGGCCGGTGCGCCGTCCCTGCTCCTGCTCGACGAACCCGCGGCGGGGCTCACCGACACCGAGCGGGAGCGGCTCTCGGCCGACCTCAAGGCCTACTTCGCCACGCACGGCCTGACGGTGCTCCTCGTCGAGCACCATCTCGGATTCCTGATGTCACTGGTGTCCCGCATCGTCGTCTTCGACCGGGGCACCGTCCTCGCCGACGGCGAACCCGCGCGGATCCGCCGCGACCCCGCCGTCATCGCCGCCTATCTGGGAGCCGACCATGCTACGAGCTGAGTCGCTGGTCGCGGGCTATCTGGGCGCGCCCGTGCTCCACGAGGTGAGCCTCAGCGTGGCGGCCGGCGAGGTCTTCTGCCTGCTGGGCGCCAACGGGGCCGGCAAGAGCACCATCGCCAGGGCGCTGGCCGGGATCCTGGCCCCGCGCAGCGGCACCGTCACCGTCAACGACCTCGACGTGACCGGCTACCCGCCGAACCGGCGGGTCCGGGCCGGGCTGTCCCTCGTCCCCGAGTCGCGGCACCTGTTCGGCCGATCGACGGTGCGCGACAACCTCCTGCTCGGCGGGTACACCCGCTCCCGCACCGGCCGGGCCGAGACCTTCGACCGCGTGCTGAACCTCTTCCCGCAGCTCGGTGCGCTGCTCGGCCGGCGGGCCCGCGACCTGTCCGGCGGCGAACAGCAGATGGTCGCGATCGGGCGCGCGCTCATGGCCGATCCGGCGTTCCTCATCCTCGACGAACCGAGTCTCGGGCTGGCGCCGATCTACGTCGACGTCATCCTCGAGCAGGCGGCCGGGCTGGCGGAGCGCGGCGTCGGGGTGCTGCTCATCGAGCAGAACGTCGGCAAGGCGCTGGCCGTCGGCCACCGCGGCGCCGTCGTCGAGGCCGGCCGGATCGTCCTGACCGGCCCGGCCGCCGAGCTCCGCACCGACCCCACCGTGGTGGACTCCTACCTCGGCGGTGTGGCATGAGCACGCTGCTGCAGCTGACCTTCGCCGGCCTCAACGTCGGCGTGCTCTACATGCTGGTCGCCCTGGGAATGGTCGTGACACACCAGGTCGCCCGCGTGGAGAGCCTCGCGCAAGGGGTCTTCGTCGTCTACGGAGCCCTGATCTTCGGTACCGTCCGCGACGGGCTCGGGCTGCCGCTCGCGGTGGCGGTCGCGGCGAGCCTCGTGGCGTGTGCCGCGATCGCGGCCGTGCTCCACGTCATCATCCTCAACCGGTTCACCGCCCGCGGCTCCACCGGGCCGGTCATCATGTCCCTCGGGTGCGCGCTGCTGTTCAGCGAGCTCGCCCGGCAGTTCTGGGGCCTGAACGACCGCAGCGCGGCGCCGTACCTGCCGAGCCGGCCGCTGCAGGTCCTCGGCGCCACGGTGCTGCCCCAGTCGCTGCTGATGTGGACCGGCGCCGCCGTGCTGGTCGTCGTCGGCTACCTGCTGTTCGAGCGGACGATGGCCGGCAAGGCGCTGCGCGCGGCCGCCGACGACGCGGCGGGCGCCCGCCTCGTCGGCATCAACGTGCGCCGGATGCGGTTCATCAGCTTTCAGCTCGCCGGTCTCCTCGGCTGCGTCGCCGGGATCCTGCTGGCGCCGGTCATGGCCTTCGGCTGGTCAGCGGTGCTCCCGATGGCCGTCGTGGGCGCGATCGGCGCGATCGCGGGCCGGTGGGAGTACGCGCCGGCCGCCCTGGCCAGCCTGGCCATCGGACTGTTCGCCAGCTACGCCGGCGGTTACGTCTCCACCGGCTGGCAGGACGTGTACGTCTACGGCGCCTTCATCGCCGTGCTGTTCCTCCTCAGGGAGGACAAGAGGCCCCGCGCCGGCATCCGCCTTCACCCGCTTCGTCCCCGGACGACGACACCCCCTCAGGAAGTGCGATGAACACGAGCCCACGGCCGGTCCTCGCGGCCGGACTGGTGATGATGGTATCCCTGGCGGCCGCGGCCTGCGGATCGACCGGGAACGCCGCCGCGGACGGCGGCGGGACCGTCCAGATCGGCGTGGTCCTGGACCGGACCGGCGTGCTCGCCGCGACGGCGGTACCCGCGATGAACGGCATCCAGCTCGCCGTCGACGAGGTCAACGCCAAGGGCGGAATCCACGGCCGCAAGGTCGAGCTGCTGGTCGAGGACGGCACCTCCGATCCCGCGGTGGCCGCCGCGGCGGCCCGCAACCTCAGCCGGAAGGTCCCCGTCGTGCTCGGCTCCGCCGCCGGCGCCGGGTGCCGGGCGATGCAACCCATCCTCGACTCGGCGAAGGTGCTGCAGTACTGCATCTCCCCGCAGCAGTTCAACCTGACACCGCTGTTCTTCTGGGGCCTGGCGCCGACCACCGACTACCCGGCGGCCACCCTGCCGTGGCTGCGCAGCATCAAGGCGCACAAGCTCGCCTTCATCGGCCAGGACGACGCCAGCGGCGACGGCTACCTCAGCCTGTTCAAGTACATCGCCCAGGCGAACCCGACCGAGTTCCAGATCGTCGCCCAGGAGCGATTCGGGTCCGGCACGACGAATCTGGAGACCCAGCTGACCCACCTCCGCGACGCCAAGCCCGACCTGGTCATCGCCGGCACGTCGGGCGGCAACATCGTGCCCGTCGCGCGGGCGATGAACGCCCTGGGCATGGACCAGCCCGTCTGGGTCGGCACCGGCTCGGCGACGCTCGACGCGCTCAAGCCGCTCGCCAACGACATCCCCAAGGGCGGGCTCTTCGCCAACGCGTTCTGGGTGGACGTGCCCGACAAGGTGCCGGGCAGCGTCGGCTACGCCCCGAAGGTGACCGCCTTCACCGAGGCGTACTCGAAGCAGTACGGCCAGCCGGGCGCGCTGGCCGGCGGGGCGTACGACGCGACGAGGCAGATCCTCGACGGCTTCGACTCGGGCGCGTCCACCGGGCCGGCGCTCGCGGCCTACCTCGAGCAGAACGCGCACACCGGCGTGCTCGGCCCCTACGAGATCAACGCGAAGCGCCACCAGGGCGCCACCCTGCCGCCCGTGATGATGACCTACGACGGAGGCCCGGCGTTCAAGCTGGCCTACTCCGGCTCCTGACGGACCGGACCGACGCGGGACCGGCCCGGTCCCGAGGGGCCGGCTCCGGCCGGCCCCGGACAAGGAGCACCGCAATGACACCCCTCACCTTCGCGGCGCCGCAGGCCGCGCCGGCCCCGGACCGGCCGGGCGACCTCGCGCTGCGCGTCACCGCGGTCCGGCTGGAAGCCGACGACGTGATCTCCCTGGTCCTGGCCTCCCCGGCGGGCGCCGACCTGCCGGGGTGGGCGCCGGGAGCGCACATCGAGCTGCTCCTGCCGAGCGGGCGGATGCGCCAGTACTCGCTGTGCGGCCCCACCGAGAACCGCAAGGAGTACCGGATCGCGGTCCTGCGCGAGCGGGCGGGCCGGGGCGGCTCCGCGGAGATCCACGACTCGCCGCTGGTCGGCCGCGTGTTCCCGGTCCGGGGCCCGCGCAACCACTTCGAGCTGCGGCCGAGCCGGCGGTACCGGTTCATCGCCGGAGGCATCGGCGTGACGCCGGTCCTGGCGATGGCCCGCTCGCTCGGGCGCGACGTCCCGTGGACCCTGCACTACGGCGGGCGCTCGCGGGCGAGCATGGCGTTCGTGGACGAGCTGCGCGCCGCCGGCGGCGAGCGGGTCATCGTGACCGCCCAGGACGAGCAGGGCATCCTGGACGTCGACGCCATCGTCGCCGGCGCCGACGCGGACACGGCCATCTACTGCTGCGGACCGGCCGGTCTGCTGGCGGCGGTCGCGGCGTCCCGCGAAAGCCTCGCTCCGCGCAGCCCCCTCTATGTCGAGCGGTTCACCGGTTCGGGCGGGTCGGCGGCGGCGGGTACCGCGACATCCGCCGGCGAGCGCGAGTTCGAGATCGAGCTGCGGCGCTCGGGGGTCACGGCCGTGGTGCCGCCCGGCCGGACGGTCCTCGACGTCATCCGGGAATTCGTTCCGGACGCGCCGTTCTCGTGTGCGGAGGGCTACTGCGGCAGCTGCGAGACCGCCGTCCTTGCGGGCACGCCCGACCATCGCGACGAGATCCTGACCGAGGCGGAGCGAGCGCGGAACCGCACCATGTTTCCCTGCGTGAGCCGGGCCCGCTCGGATCGCCTGGTGCTCGATCTCTAGCGCGACGGCGGGGAGCGTGGACGGCGGCCCGGCGCGGTGGTGCGACACTGGTACCTGGACCTGGGGGAGGTGGGATGCAGGGCACCGGGGGAGGCGGCCACAGCGCGACCCGAGACGCCGGCCGCCCGCGGCCGGCCGTCGTGTTGCCGCTGGATCTGACGCCGGGCCATCTCCTGCGCCGGGCACAGCAGGTGCACACGGCGCTGTGGCTCGCCGAGTTCGACCGGGAGGTCACCGGCCCCCAGTTCGCGCTGCTCCTCGCGATGACGCAGAACGGGCCGCTGGACCAGAACTCGGTCGGTCAGCTGGTGTCCCTCGACAAGTCCACGGCGGCCGACGTCATCGTGCGCCTGCAGAAGTACGGCTGGCTCGACCGGACGCGCGATCCGTCGGACGCCCGGCGCAACCTGCTCACGCTCACCCGGGCCGCCCGGACCGCGGTGCGCCACCTGACCGCGGGCGTCGTCGCCGTGCAGCAGCGCCTCGTCGAGCCCATCGCACCGGCGCGCCGCCACTGGTTCGTCGAGAAGCTCGCGCTCCTCGCCTACGCCGGCCAGGTGCCGGCGCCGCGGGCCGCGCGGCCCGCCGGCGAGCGGGCGGAGATCGCCGTCCCGCTGAGGCTGGAAGGGGCGCCCGGGCACCTCATCCGGCGCGCCGAGCAACTGCACGGGTCGCACTGGCTCACCCGGGTGGGACCGCGGCTCACGCCGTCGCAGTACGGCCTGCTCTCCGCGATCGCCTCGCAGCACCTGCTCGACCAGCGCGACGCGGGCGACCGGGCGTCGCTGGACAAGTCGAGCACGTCCGACATCGTGGGCCGGCTGACCCGGCGCGGCCTCATCGGGCGCGAGGGGGACGAGCGCGACCGGCGGCGCAAGCTGCTCTACCTCACCGACGAGGCGTGGCAGCTCATGGAGGAGGTGGAGCCCGCGGTGCGGGCCGTCCAGGCGGCGCTGGTCCAGCCCCTCCCCGAGGATGACGCGGCGGAGCTGACCGAGCTGCTCCGCAACGTCGCATACCGCAGGTAGCCGGCCCATCGCAGGCCTCCTCTGCCGGTCCGTCGCCGTAGACTGGGCCGATTGTTTGGATACGGAGTACTGACATGGAGCGTGCGGTGGAAGCATCCCGGCTCGACGTGGCGGACGCGCATCAGGCGCTGGCCGTCGCGGGCCAGACGGACATGGTTTGGGGACACGCCAGCCTGCGCGACCCGCAGGGCCGCGGCGTGTGGATGAAGGCGGCGGGCTGGGGCTTCGAGGAGATCACCGCCGAGCGGGTCATCCTGGTCTCGCCGGGCGGTGACGTCGTCGAAGGCGACGGACGCCGGCACATCGAGTACCCGATCCATACACAGCTCATGGCGGCTCGGCCCGATGTCGCGGCCGTTGTCCACGGCCATGCCCCGGCGACGGCGGTGTTCGCCTCGCTCGACGTCCCGCTGCGCGCGCTCTCCCACGACGCGGTTCCCTTCCTCGACCCCGACATTCCCCGCTTCACCGAGAGCGGGGACCTGATCCGCGACGACCGGCTCGGTGCCGCGCTGGCCGCCGCGGTCGGCTCCGCCGCCGGTGCGCTGATCCCGGGCCACGGCTTCGTCGTCGCCGGGCCGAGCCTCGCCGTGGCCGTGATGCGCGCGGTGCTGCTGGAGCGGGCCTGCGGCAACCACCTGGCGGCGCTGAGCGCGGGCGGGCCGGCCCGGTGGTCCGACGAGAGCGAGGTCGCCAGCAAGCGCGAGTCGGTGTGGTCGCCGGGGCAGTATCAGGCCGGCTACGACTACCTGCTGCGACGCGCGGGCGTCGGCAAAGACTCGTAGGTTCGCGGCCCTGGCGCGCGAATCGCGCCGCGCCCCATAATAGTTCGTGTACGTAGTGATTCGCGATTCTGGAGGGAGGTGGCGGTGGACGACGAAGCGACACCGTTCCTCGTGGTGGGCGGCGGCATCGGCGGGATGGTGCTCGCGCTCGCCCTGGCCCGGCGCGGGCAGCGCTCGCTGGTGCTGGAGCAGGCGCCCGAGATCGGGGAGATCGGCGCCGGAATCCAGCTGGCCCCCAACGGCCTGCGCGTGCTCGACCGGCTGGGCGTGTTCCAGGCGCTGCTGGCCACGGCGGTCGCGCCCCCGGCCGCTACGCTGCGGGACGCGACGTCCGGCGAGGTCCTCGCCCGGCTCACGTTCGACGATCGGTTCCGTGGGGAGTATGGGTACCCGTACCTCGTCATCCACCGCAGCGATCTGCACAGCGGTCTGGTCGACGCCGCCCTGGCGACCGGGCTGGTCGAGATCCGCACCAACAGCAGGGTCGCGGGGCTCCGGCAGGACCCGGCCGGGCCCGCCGAGGTCGCGCTCGCCACGGGGGAACGCCTCCGCGCACAGCGCGTCGTGGGCGCCGACGGCCTGCACTCGGTCGTGCGCGAATACGTCTCCGGCGGGGACGACCTGGTGCACCTCGGCGACTTCGCATACCGCGGCACGGTCCCGTATGACGAGATCGCCGATCGCGAGGGCAAGGACGACGTCACGTGGTGGGTGGGCCCGTCCATGCACCTGATCCAGTACCCGGTCCGCGGTGGCAGCCTGATCAACCAGGTGGCCGTCTTCACCAGCGACGCCGACCGCCCGGACCTCGGCGCGCCGGCCGACCCCGCGGACTTCGACCGGCTCCTCGACGGCAAGCACCCGCTGGTCGCGCAGGGGGCCGCGCTGCTGGACCGGCAGCGCCACTGGGCCATGATCGACCGGAATCCGCTCGGCCGCTGGACGCGCGGGCGGGTCACGCTCCTCGGCGACGCCGCGCACCCCATGGTGCAGTACCTCGCGCAGGGCGGCTGTCAGGCGCTGGAGGACGCCGCCTGCCTCGCCGAGTGCGTCGCGTCGAACGATGACGCCGAGTCGGCCTTCAAGGACTACGAGAGCCGCCGGATTCCGGTCACGGCGACGGTGCAGCGCTGGGCGCGCAACATGGGCGCTATCGTCCACGCCGGCGGACTCATGCGGGACCTGCGCGACGAGCTGCTCCGCTCCCGGACGACCGACAGCTTTCCGCACGTCGACCGGCTCTACGGCAACCACGCAACGGAGGCACGAACATGACCACCATCACCTACCTCGGACACTCGTGCCTGCTGCTGGAGGTCGAGCGGCCGGGCGGCCCGTCCAGCCGGATCCTCCTCGACCCCGGAAACCTCAGCTCATCGGTCGGGGGCGTCGGCCGCGTCGACGCGGTGCTGGTGACGCACGCGCACCCGGACCACATCGACCCGGCGCAGATCGAGCGGCTGCGGGAGGCCGGTCCGGTCTCGGTGTACGGACCCGCCGACGCCATGGAGTCGCTGCGCTCGGCCGACGTGACCACGACGACCGTCGAACCGGGCTCGTTCGAGGTGGCGGGGCTGGCCATCACGGTGCTGCGGACCAGCCACGAGACGCTCTACCCCGGCATCCCGCTCCCGGCCAACTTCGGCTACGACCTGGGCGGCATCGTGTTCGCGCCGGGCGACTCGCTGACCGTGCCGCAGGTGCCGGTCGACGTGCTGCTCGCGCCGCTGGGCGGCCCCTGGATGAAGCTCTCCGAAGGCATCGACTACGTGCGCGCCGTGGCCCCGCGCCGGGTGATTCCGATCCACGACGCGGGCCTGGCGCCCGCGCATCGCGGCCTGCACCGCACGCTGTTGTCGTCGTTCGCGCCGGAGGGCAGCGAGATCCACCCGCTGGAGCTGGGCGAATCCCTGTCCCTGTCGAGCACGCCGGCACCGTAGCCGGCCGGCGACGGCGCTCGGCCGGCGGTGCCTTACTGCTTCGGGCCGCCGGCCGGCTCCGCGGTCAGCAGATAGTCATCGGCGTCCGGATTCCAGCTCAGCCGCACCGCGCCGCTGGTCGCGGCCGCCTTGCAGAACTGCAGGAACGTCCGGTAGCCCAGCTTCTTCTCGCTGAAGTCCGGCCGGACCCGGCGGATCTGGTTCTTCAGCCCCGACAGCGCGACCCCGCCGTTACCGGCGGCCGCGTCCTGCACGACGGCTCGCAACAGCGCGAACGCCACCTCGGCGTCGCCGTGCTCCGGCAGCGCCACCTCCGGGTCGCCCTTGGCCGGGCCCTCGACCAGCTCGACCACGTTGCGCTCGGCCAGGTGGCGCAGCAGCTCACCGAACGCGCGGAACCCGTAGTCCGATTCGCTGAAGGTCGGATCCTTGCGCAGCAGCGTCCGCTTCAGCATCGACGCGGTGACCTCACCGCCGGAGCTGCCCTGCAGCCCGGCGACGGTCTGCGCGACGAGCACCGCCAGCTCGTCGCCGTCGCGCACGGGCTCCGCCGGCGGCGGGGCCTTCTCGGGCTCCGGCTCGACGGCGCGCCCCGGGCGGCTGCCGCGGGCGCGCGCCGCGGGGACCTCGACCCCTTCGAGCCGGTCGTAGTAGAGGAACTCGTCGCAGGCCGGCGGCAGCAGCGCCGACGTGGACTTCTCCACGCCGACGCCGATGACCCGCTTGTTGAGGCCGCGCAGCTTGTCGACCAGCGGGGTGAAGTCGCTGTCACCGGTACACAGCACGAACGTCGAGATGTACTCACGCTCGAACGCCAGCTCCATGGCGTCGACCGCCATCTTGATGTCGGCGGCGTTCTTGCGCGCGGCACCCATCCGCTGCGGCATCTCGATCAACTCGACGTGGGACCGCGTGAGCATCCGGCGATCCTCGTCGAAGTAGGACCAGTCGGCGTACGCTCGGCGGACCACCACCCGTCCTCGCTCGGCGAGGGCGTCGGCGATCGGACGGAAGTCGAACGTCATGCCGCCGAGGTGGTCACGCGCCCCCAGCGCCAGGTTCTCGTAGTCGAGGAACAGCGCGATCCGGTCTTCCTGATCCACATCCGTCAGCGTACGCCCGCCCACCGGCGCTCACCCGACGACGTGAAAGCCAGGGTGGCCGGCCCACGCCCCCATCGCCGCCGCGTCGAGGCAGACGGCGTCGCCGACGCGCACGCAGCGGCCGGCGTCGCCCAGCCGACGCAGGAGGTCCGCGGCGGGCGGGGAGCGGAACTCGACGAACACCCAGCCGTCGACCCGCCGCGCCATTTCCCGAGCGATCCGCGCGAGGGCCGGTCGCCCGCCGACGTCGCTGACGAAGATGTGCAGCACGATGTCGCAGCGCATGGTCGTCCCGCTGGCCCGCTCGACGAGCCGGAGCTCCTCCGGCTCGATCTCGGCGCCCGGCGGCTGGATGTCGTAGCCGTAGGGCAGGCCGGCGGCGGAGTACCAGAGGCGTGGGTCCGGTTCGTACCGGGTCATGCCCGCGGCGATCAGCTCCTCCACCAGGATCGGCTCGACCTGCCCGGCGGTGCGGGGACTCAGGACGCTCAGCGCTGTTCCACCCACAGCGCGGAAGTAGACAACATCCGACGCCCGGGCGGAAGTCTCCGTGATCATGCGCAACCCGGCATCGACACCAAGGTTTTTCATGATCGCGGAGTGCTGATGTACCCCTGTGTACCGAAAGGTTCCGGGATCATGGCAAACCCGGTGTGCGGTCAGCGCGAGGGTCATGATCACGGAGACATACGTCCGGCCCGGCCGCGCCGCCCCCGGGGGTGTACCTATGGGCGGCGTCGGCGTCGCGGGCGTCGGTCTTCGTGGTGCCGGGGTGCGGGACGGCCAGCCGGCGCATGACCAGGCCGGGCAGGTAGGCCACCTGATGCCCGCACACGCGGGCGACCGCGACGGGCAGCGCGCCCGCCCGGCGGCTCGTGGCCGCCGACGCCGCCGGGGAATTCTTCGGGCGCTGAGGCTCAGCTTCGCCGCGGTGCGGCCGATGGCCAGGGTGTCCAGTGTTCCGGTACGGGATGACGGGGTACCACGATGGGCCTGAGCTCGGCATTCGACGATCGCTCCCTGCGCACCAAAATCACCACGGCGGTGCTGGTCGCCGCGGTCAGCGGCATCATTGTGGGCGGGGTCGCGATCGGCACCGTGCGCTCGATGCGCACCGACGCGGCCACGGCCGAGCGCACCAGCATCACGTCGCTCGGCGCGGCCGGGGCGTTCGCCAAGAACATCGAGGCCTTCGGCGGCAACGTCTCCGCGATGCGGCTGTACCCGTCGCTGGCCGACCGCATCAGCCAGAGCATGGAGAACGACCGCAAAGCCGTCGAGGACGCGCTGTCCAGCCTGGACACCAGTCTCGCCGGCACGGCGGGCGGGCAGGACATCGTGGTCAAGGCGCGCAAGGACTGGCAGGCCTACACCGACTTCCTCAACACCGACCTCAGCAAGGCCACCCCGGCGCAGCTGGAGACGGCGCTCCAGCAGTACAACACCCTCTACGGCGCGCTGGGCCAGGACCAGACCGCGCTGGAGAACGCGGCCCGGGCCCAGGCGGAGGCGAGCGTCAAGGCCGCGTCCGACCGCGCGTCGAGGGCCACCCTCGTCATCGCGATCGTCCTGGCCGCCGGCCTCGTGCTCAGCCTGCTGATCGCGCTGCGGGTCATGGGCCGGGTACGCCGGGCGGTGCAGGGCGTGCTGCACGTCGCCGACGGCCTGGCCGACGGCGACCTCACCCGCTCCTCCGGCGTGACCACCCGCGACGAGGTCGGCCGGATGGCCGCCTCCCTCGACCGGGGCATCGAGCGGCTGCGCGAGGACCTGGTCGGCCTGGCCGGCAACGCGGGCACCCTGCAGCAGGCGGCGCAGCGGCTGACGTCGGTGTCGCAGTCGGTCGACTCCACCGCCGGGGCCGCCTCCACCCAGGCCTCCACCGTCGCCGCCGCGGCCGGCGAGGTCTCCAGCGACCTGCAGGTCGTCTCGGCCGGCTCGGCGCAGATGGGCGCCTCGGTCCGCGAGATCAGCCGCTCCACCTCGGAGGCCACCACCGTCATCGCCGAGGCGGTCCGGGTCGCCGACGCGACCAGCGCCACCGTCGCCCGACTCGGCGACTCCTCGACGGAGATCGCCACCGTGGTCAAGGTCATCACCGCGATCGCCGAGCAGACCAACCTCCTCGCGCTCAACGCCACGATCGAGGCCGCCCGGGCCGGCGAGGCGGGCAAGGGCTTCGCCGTCGTCGCCAGCGAGGTCAAGGACCTGGCTCAGGAGACCGCCAAGGCCACCGAGGACATCGTCGGCCGGGTCGGGACCATCCAGTCCGACACCACCAGCGCCGTCGCGGCGATCGGCGAGATCTCCGGCATCATCGAGCGGATCAACAACATCCAGCTCACCATCGCCTCGGCGGTCGAGGAACAGGCCGCGACCACCGACGAGATGAGCCGCTCCCTGTCCCGCGCCGCCGGCGGCGCCGGCGCCATCGCCGCCACCATCGCCGACGTGTCGGAGGCGACCCGCCGCACCGCCTCCACGGTGGGCGACACCCGCGACGCCGCCGGCGAACTGGAGGGCATGTCGACCCGCCTGCAAACCCTCGTGTCCCGCTTCCGCTACTGAGCCCGGCGGCAGGCCGGAACCCGGGCACCGGCGCGCCCTGGCCGGCGATCAGCTTCCGGTGAAGCCCTGCTGACGCAGGCGGTCGACGGCGACGCCCAGCAGGCGCTCGGTCTCGGCGAGGTCGGGCGGCTCCGGCCCGGTGTGGCTCAGGATGACCACGACCCGCCCCACCCGGCACACGGCGAGGTTCTCCGCCACCGAGAAGCCGGTGGCCTGCGCGGTCACGGCGGCGGTGACGCGCTCGGGCGAGGCGGACCGCACGGCGACCGACACAGTGATGACCGTGCCATCGGCGTAGGAGAGGGTGAACCGCGGGCAGCGGGCCAGCGCCGCGCCGGCCGCGGTGACCACCCCGGCGGCGCGGCCGTCGGCGTAGTCGCGCAGCACCTCCTGCAGCATCGCGAACGGGCCCGGCGTGGCGTAGACCACCCGGGCCTCGGTGACGCCGGCGCCCGCGGCCGGCAGGGTCTCCAGTTCGTCGAGCCGGCGGGCGCAGTCGGCGGGATCGCCGCGGTGCGGCTCGGTGGGCGGCTGGGTGGTCCGGGTGAAGCCGGCCGGCACGTCGGCCGGGCCGATGAGCGCGTCCCGCAGCGACCCGGTGCCGGAGCGGGCCGGCCCGGGCAGCGGCCGGGCCGGCGCCGGGCGGGGCGCGCCGGCCTCGCAGGCGGCGGCGCCGAGGGCGGCGAGGGGCCCGAGCACGGCCAGGACGATGGTCAGCCGGCGAACGGCGGGCATGGTCATCCTCTTCATCGGCCACTTCCTCGACTCGGCGCGACTCCGTAGCGCAGCAGCAGGTCGCAGCGCCGGTCCAGGCCGCGCACCGCGGTCGCGGCCAGGTCGGCGTCGTGGCGGTCCGCGGCCAGCAGCAGGGTCCGGCCGATGTCGCGCAGCGCGGCGTCGTCGGTCCCGGCGAGGTACCGGCCGAGCGCCCGGGTCTGGTCCTCGTCGCCGCCGGGGCGGGCGGCGGGGCCCGACAGCTGCCACCAGAGGCACGCGTAGCCGCCCTGCGCCGTCGAGGGGCGCGGCAGCGGCCGCGCCGGACCGGGCGGGCGCGGGTCGGCGGTGGCGAGGCCCGGCAGCGCGGCGAGCAGCCCGGCAGCGAGCAGCCAGGCCAGGGCGGCGGCGGGCACGAGGGGGCTCGGGCGGCGCGGCGCGGCCGGGCCGGCGCGCCGGCGCCGCCGGACCGCCCCCAGGGCCACGAACGCCCAGCCCGCCGCGGCCGCGACCAGCAGCGCCCGGCGATAGGGGGCCACGCCGGCCCAGAGCAGCGGCGTGGGCGGCCAGCCGCTGCCGGCGGCGAGCCGGACCAGCAGCAGCCAGGTGCCGAGCGGCACGGCGAGGACCGCGGCGCCGCCGGCCAGGGCGGCGGTGCCCCAGCCGCCGTCCGTGGGGCAGGCCCGGGCGACGCTCGCGCACCACAGGCCGATGAGCGCGCCGATCGCGACCGCCGCCGCGACGATCAGGGCCCCGGACGCGGGATCGGCGCGGCCAAGGTTCAGCTCGGCGGCCCGGCCCCCGGCGGTGGCGAACACCCGCCACCAGTCCGCCGACGCGCGGGGCGCGAGCTGGGCGCCGCACACCAGGCCGAGCCCCAGCGCCGCGCCGGCGGCCGGCGCCCGACCGCCCGGGGGCGGCGCCCCGGGCCGCCAGCAGCCCCAGCCGAGGACGCCCAGCACGGGCCCGGCCGTGACCGCGGCGGCGGCCAGGTAGGCCGGCCACGGGCCGAGCGGCAGGATCACGTCGATCAGCGGGCCCAGCTCGGTGCCGCACAGGCCGGCCGCCGTGCCCGCGACGAACGCGTCCGCCGCCGAGGGGCGCAGGTGCCGGCCGGGGTCGCGCAGCACGGCGGCCCGGCGGGCGGGCGACGGGTGGAAGCGCGGCCGGCCGCGCCGGGCCGGCGCGGTGGCCGGATCGACCGGCACGCCGCCGGAGGCGAGGTCGGCGTCGTGCTCGCGGTGCCGGACGGCGGCCAGCAGCGCGAGATACAGCAGCGCGCCGATGGCCAGCAGCCGCCACGACAGGGCCGGGCCGGCGCTCGGCGCGTGCCGGACGGCGTCCAGGGCGAGCGGCGGCAGCACGAGCGCCGCGGCGACCAGCCAGGCCGACCCGGTCAGGTAGACGCGGCCCACGTCGCGGGCGCGCACGTGCGCCAGCTCGTGGCGCAGCAGCGCCGTGTCGCGAGCCGACCCGCGGACCGCGTTGAGCTCCATGATCTGCGGCACGAGGATGCGGTACGGCCACCGCCGCCCGTAGACCGACGGCGTGTCGCCGGAGCCGATGCCGTGGCCGGCGACCTCCACCACCGGATGGGCGCGCAGGCCCGCCTCGGCCGACAGCGCGGCGACGAGCCGGAACAGCGGGCCGGCCGGGTCCGCCGGGCGGGCCCGGCGCAACCGCCGGATCAGCGGCGGAAACAGCAGGTAGCCGCCGCCGGCCAGCAGGGCCACGGCGACCGGCCAGGCCAGCGTGGCCAGCGCCGCCCGCCGGTCGGCGGCGTCGGTGCAGCCCAGCAGGGCGCGCACCGACGCCGCCGGATCGCCCGCGACGGACGTCGCGGCCGCGGCCGCGCCGACGCACGCCTGGTGCGCCGCCGCTCCCCCTCCTCGCAGCCGTACCCTCCAATCGCCGGCGAACAGTGCGGCCGACAACACGGACAGCCAGACCAGGACCAGGCCCGACGTGCTCGGGGACCGCACGGGATCACGGCCGCGGCCCGGGCGGCGCCGGGGCGTCCACGCTCAGCACCAGCACGATGACCGCGGCGAAGCGGGCCTGGTCGGACTCGCCGCGCCCGGCCCCGGCCGCCGCCCGAGCCGCCGCCGCCCGGATCCCGGCGAGCTGCTCCGGCGTGAACCGCGGCAGCGGCTGCGCGCCGGCGCGCTGCCGGGCCCGCCGCTCGGCCCGCCGGGACCGCCACCGCACGAGCAGCCCGCGCCCGGTGCGCGCCACCCGGCCGGCGCCGGCCTCCACCGCCATGGTCGCGACCACCTGTGCCACGAACGCGATCACCAGCGGCGTCCAGGCGGCGAGCTGATCGGCGGGGATCCCGGCGCCGAGCGGCCGGTCGAGCCGCGAGCCGCGGTCGTGCTCGAACGGGTCGGCCGTGTAGGCCCGCCAGGTGACCTCGAGATAGGGCAGCTCGTCGGCGTTGAGGGCGGCGACCGCCGCCCGCATCGCGTCCAGGCCGGTGCGCTCGGTCATCGGACCACGACCTCGCCGTGGTACATCGAGGCGCTGGCCGAGGCGAAGTTCTGCCCGTTGACGACCGCCCCCTGGCCGCTGCTCGTCGACCAGGTGAAGGTCAGCGAGCCGGTGGACAGGTCCAGCTCGCCCTCCATCGTCGCGGAGGCGCTGCCGACGGTGTTGGTCGCGGAGCCCTGGCCGGAGAACGACACCGTCGTGCCGGCGGCGCGGTAGGTGCCGCGCAGCGGATACAGGTCGGTGCGCACATCGGTGGTGGCGAACACGAACGTGCCCGAGGAGAACTTCCAGCTCGCGTCGGCGACCCGCTGCCGGTCGCCGGCGAGCCACTGCGGCTTGCCCTGGTCCTGCTCCATCGACACGATGGAGCGGGTGCGCAGGGTCGCCGGCAGCGTGACGGCGGCACGCGACCGCTTGCTCGGCTTCGCCGGCGGCGTGGTGGCCTCGGCCGCGCCGTCGGTGGTGCTTTCCGCCCCGGCGGTGGCCGGCGCGCCGCCGGTCGCGCTCGTGCTGTCGTCGTCCCCCGAGCCGCACCCGCCCAGCGACAGGGCCGCGGCGACCGCCACGCCCGCCGCCGCGAGCCGCCAGTCCCCCCGGCGCATCATCGTCCCCATCGGCTTGCCGCCTTCCCTCGACGCATCGGCCTGCGTCCGACGCTAGGCAGCGGCGGGGTACCGGAAAATCCCAGAAATCCGGGACGGCGGGCGTCATCCGATCAAGCGACCGTCCGTGGTGAGCGGCGCCCGGTTGAGGCTCGGCAGATAGTGCCGGGTGAACACGACGCCGACGAGCTCGCGGCGGCTGTGCACGCCCGTCTTGCGGAACACCGACTTGAGGTGGTCCTGGACGGTGTCCTCGGTGATGTGCAGCGCCTGCTGGATGTGCGCGGTCGAGCGGCCGAGCAGCACCAGCTGCGCGATGTCGTGCTCGCGCGGCGTCAGGCCGTAGGCGTTGAGCACGATCGCGCACAGCTCGCCGGGCTCGACCGGGCCGATCGACACCGTGGTCGTGGTGCCGCCGGGATGGGTCATGGGCATGGCGTGCACCGCCAGCCACTGCCCGTTGCGCCCGCGCAGCCGCGCCACCGCGTGCCCGCCGGCGCTCGCCCGGGCCCGGGCCACCACGGCGTGCACCGGATACGGCAGGGTGTCCCGGCCGGCCCGGCCCGCCTCGGGGATCAGGTCGAGCCACGACTTCGCCGCGTCCGTCGCTGCGGACACCCGTTCGTCCGGGCCGAGCGTCAGCACCGCCGGCGCGTCCGGCGCGCCGTCGCACTCGGCGCCGGTCACCAGCAGCGAGCGGCGCAGCGCGGTGACGGCGGGCCCGATGCCCCGGCCGGCCACGGCGAGGTCGTCGGCGGTGAACGGCGCCGACGCGCGGTGCCGGCAGAGCACGAGCAGCCCCCAGACCCGCTGCTCGTCGCGGATGAGCACGCGCAGCTCGTCGGCCAGGTCGAGGGGCCGGAGGATCTCGCGGTAGTAGCGGCAGGCCGCCGGGTCGCCGCCGGTGCTGAGGCTGAGCAGCCGGGCCGGCGCGGCCTGCCGGACGAGCCGGCGCAGGGCGTCGACGCCGTCCTGGTCGATGTGCTCGATCTGGAACAGCCGGGGCATCACCGCCTCGGGGAAGCCGTGGGCGTGCTGGCCGCCGGTGTCGAGCAGCGTCGAGGGGTCCAGCAGCACGGCGCACCAGATGTCGGCCGGGACGTGCCGGAGCAGTTCGGTTGCCGTGCGGTGCAGAACGTCCAGGGGATCCCCACCGTCGGACCAGCCGGTGCGCAGGCGTTGCCGAAGCTCCCGGCCGCGTCGCGCGGCGTCAGCGCGAGGCATGGAACGAGTCAACCATTGTCGATGGCCGCTTTGGATGGACCGTCCGGCGGACCCGTTCCGTGAGTCCGCCGCCCGCGCCCGGTCCCGCGCGCGGTCAGCGGCGCGGCGGCCTGATCCGGCGCGCCTGATCAGGCCGGCCGGCAGCCGGTGGCTCGTCCGCTCAGCCGAGCCCGGCCAGGCGCAGCAGGAGCGACTTGACCTCGGTGGCCGGCACGCGGTCCGGGGTGACGGCCGGGTCGTCGCACAGCCAGACCGGGCCGTCCTCGGCGCGGGACGGGAGCAGGCCGTGGGAGCCGCGCACCGCCTGGGCGCCGGCGTCCAGGCCGACCACGCTCATGAGGTACCGCATCCCCAGCTTCTTGCGCAGCAGCGCGAGCCCGGCCCGGCCCTTGGCGGCGCCCGGGGCGGCCGGGTCGAAGAACAGCTCCGCCGGATCGTAGCCGGGCTTGCGGTGGATCTCGACCAGCCGGGCGAAGTCGGGTCGGCGGGCCTCGTCGAGCCAGTAGTAGTACGTGAACCAGGCGTCGGGCTCGGCCAGCAGCACGAGCTCGCCGGAGCGCTCGTGGTCGAGGCCGTGGCGGGCCTTGCCGGGCTCGTCGAGCACCTCGCCGACGCCGGGCAGCGCGGCGCACAGCTTGGCCACGACGGGCAGGTCCTGCGGGTCGCGCACGTAGACGTGGGCGACCTGGTGGTCGGCGACGGCGAACGCCCGGGAGGTCCACGGGTCGAGGTACTCCATGCCGTCCTGGGTGTGGACGTTGAGCAGCCCCTCGGCCCGCAGCAGGCGGTTGACGTCGACCGGCCGGCTCGCGCCGGTGATGCCGTACTCCGACAGCGCCACCGTCGTCGCGCCGCGCGCCCGGGCCGCGTCGAGCAGCGGGGCGAGCACACTGTCGAGCTCGGCCGCGGCGGCGCCCGCGCGCGGGTCGTCGGGGCCGAAGCGCTGCAGGTCGTAGTCGAGGTGCGGCAGGTACACCAGGGTCAGGTCCGGCGACTTGTCCGCCATGATCTGCTGCGCCGCCTTCGCGATCCACGCCGAGGACGGCAGGCCGGCGTTCGGGCCCCAGTAGGTGAACAGCGGGAACGGGCCGAGCCGCGCGGTGAGCTCGTCGTGCAGCTGCGGCGGGAAGGTGTAGCAGTCGGGCTCCTTGCGCCCGTCGGCGTAGTAGATCGGCCGCGGGGTGACGGTCCAGTCGACGTCGGCGCCCATCGCGTACCACCAGCAGACGTTGGCCACGGTGTAGCCGGGCTCGGCGCGGCGGGCGGCGTGCCACAGCTTGTCGCCGCCGACGAGCGCGTTGTGCTGCCGCCACAGCAGCACCTCGCCGAGGTCGCGGAAGTACCAGCCGTTGCCGACGATCCCGTGCCCGGCCGGGGTCTCGCCGGTCAGGAACGTCGACTGCACCGAGCAGGTGACGGCCGGCAGCACCGGCTCGAGCGGCACGGCGGCGCCGAGCCGGGACAGGTTGGGCATGTGCGGCAGCAGCCGCGGGGTCAGCCCGACGACGTCGAGCACCAGCAGCGGGCGGCTCATATACGCTCCAGGGTCTTGAGCCCGAGGTCCTGCAGGGTGTCCCGGGCGTAGGCGAGCTCCGCGGCCATCCCGTCCGCGAGGGCCTGCGGGCCGGCCGGGCGCTGGCCGGGCGGCAGGACGTTCCAGGTGTACGTCTCCACCTCGAGGTGATCGCAGGCGGCGATCGGCCCGCCGACCAGCGCGCCGAGGCCGGCCCGCAGCACGGGCGTGGTCGAGGCGAGCGGCGGCTCGGGCGCGGCGTGCAGCGGCACGTGGTAGTGCACCCGCCACGGCCCGTCCGGGCCCGCGTCGAGGGCCTCGTCGAGGTCGTCGTAGGCGTGACGGCAGCCGGCGGTGCGGGTCTGGTGCAGGAAGCGGGGCTCGGCGTAGCCGGACACGACCTCGCGCGCGCCGCCCGGGTCGGCGACCTCCAGCGCCGCCGACACCTGGATCTTCACCACCGGCAGGCCGGCCCGGGACAATCGCTGCACCGCGGCGACCGGGTCCTCCCAGGCGCACGCCAGGTGCGCGAGGTCGAGGCAGACGCCGAGCCAGCGGCGGTCCACGCGGGACAGGTGCACCGTGGCCTGGAGCGTGTTCTCGATGACACAGCCCGGCTCCGGTTCGAAGGCCACCCGGATGGTACGACCGGTCAGCACCTCCAGCGCCGCGAGCCCGTCGGCGAGCGCGTCCAGGGCCCGCCACACCCGCTCCGCCTGCCGGCCGTCCCACGGATCGCGCCAGCCCAGCGGCAGCGTCGAGATCGAGCCGCGGGCCGCGTCCTCGGGGAGGAGGTCGACGAGGATCCTCGCCAGGTCGAGGGTGTACCGCAGGCGGGCCGGCTCGGCCCAGTCCGGCCGGTACACGGCGCGCTTGACCACCGGGGCGTGGAACTCCCGGTACGGGAAGCCGTTGAGCGTCACCACCTCCAGCCCGCGCGCGTCGAGCTCGCGGCGCAGCCGCCGGCGCCGGGCGCTGTCGGCGGCGAGCTCCGCGGCCACGTCGGCGCCGAGCCACAGCCCGAGGCCGAGCACGCCGGTGCCGAGCCGCTCGCGCATCGGCGTGGCGTAGGTGTCCAGCTGGCGGACGATGCCGGGCAGGTCCTCGGCCGGGTGCACGTTGGTGCCGTACGCCAGGTGCACGATCTGCCCGTCGCGGTGCCGCAGCCGCATCAGGATCCCCCGCGCAGGATCGAGTTGCCCTCGAACGTGGCGTCGGCGTCCACCGGCCCCAGATCCAGGCGCTTGGACTGCCCGTAGAACTCCACCGGGTTGCGCCACAGCACCCGGTCGACGTCATCGTCGGAGAACCCGGCGGCCAGCATCGCCTCGCCGGTACGCCGGGTCAGCAGCGGATCCGAGCGCCCCCAGTCGGCGGCGGAGTTGACCAGCATCCGCTCCAGGCCGTACTCCCGCAGGATGTGCACCATGCGCTCGGCGGTCATCTTCGTGTCGGGGTAGATGGAGAAGCCCATCCAGCAGCCGCTGCCGGCGACCGCGCCGACGGTGACCTCGTTGAGGTGGTCGACGGCGACCCGGCCGGGGTCGATGCCCGACTCGCGCACCACGTCGAGGGTGCGAGCAGAGCCGCGGGCCTTGTCCCGGTGCGGGGTGTGCACGAGGGCGGGCAGCTCGTGCTCGATGGCGAGGGCGAGCTGCGCGGCGAACGCGTCGTCCTCCTCCGGCGTCATCGAGTCGTAGCCGATCTCGCCGACCGCGACGACCCCGTCCTTCTCCAGGTAGCGGGGCAGGACGCCGAGCACCTCGCGGCAGCGCGGGTCGTTGGCCTCCTTCGGGTTGAGCGCGATCGTGGCATGGTGGCGGATGCCGAACTGGCCGGCCCGGAACGGCTCCCAGCCGACGAGGGAGTCGAAGTAGTCGGTGAACGAGCCGACGCTGGTGCGCGGCTGCCCAAGCCAGAACGCGGGCTCGACGAGCGCCCGCACGCCGGCGGCGGCCATCCGCTCGTAGTCGTCGGTGGTCCGGGACGTCATGTGGATGTGGGGGTCGAAGATGCGCATCACGAGACCCTCCCCGTGGTGGTGAGTCGGTGCAGCAGCTCGCTCGCGTCGGCGGCCAGCGCGCGACCGGCCGCGCGGCGCTCCTCGGCGAGCCCGGCGAGCATGGTGGCGAGCTCGGCGTCGGCCCGCTCGCCGAGGTCGGCGACGCCGGCCAGCGGCAGCCCCATGAAGACGGCCTTGAGCACGCCCTGCCGCCAGGCGGCGGCGTCGAGGTGGCGGGCCGCGGGCCCGAGCGCGGTGGCCACCAGGCGGGTGTCGTTGGTGCGCAGCGCGTCGAGCAGCAGCGGCGCGGCCACCTCGGCCGAGATGTCGAGCAGCGCCAGGGCGTGCAGCACGGCGCGCTTCTCGGCGGCGTCGCCGTAGCGGTAGAGCGCCTCGGCCTCGGCGCCGGCGTTGTGCTGTGGCAGCGCGGCCAGCAGTAGCACCCGGGCGGCGTCCTCGACGCTCCAGCCGGCCGGCCGCTCCAGCAGCCGCCGGCCGCAGCGGCGCCCGACGGCCGGGAACAGCCGCCCGATCGCCGCCGGGTCCCGGGCCACGGTGGCCAGCGCCGTGTCGAGCCACTCGCGGTCGGCGAGCTTGCCCTCGATCGCCGCGCGAAGGTCTTCGGTGGTCATAACGCCTCCTTCTCAGCGGCGCGCAGGAACGCCAGCGAGTCGCGGGCCACGCCCGGCGCGGCGTGGCTGTGGCGGGGCAACTCGACCGCGACGAGGCCGCCGTAGCCGATGTCGGCCAGCGCGCGCAGCACCGGCGGGAAGTCGACCTCGCCCTGGCCGAACTCCAGGTGCTCGTGCACGCCCCGGCGCATGTCGTCGATCTGCACGTTGACCAGCGAGCCGGCCGCCCTCCGCACGCACTCGTCGGCCGGCACCGGCTCCAGGCAGCGGCAGTGGCCGATGTCCAGGGTCAGCCCGAAGCGGGCCGGGGCGCCGAGGTCGGCGCGCAGCCGCTCCCAGTCGTCGACGGACTCGACCAGCATGCCGGGCTCGGGCTCGAAGCCGAGCATCATCTCCGCGCCCTCGGCGGCGGCCAGCACCTCGGCGCAGCCGGCCACCAGCCGCCGCCACGCCTCGCGCTCGTCCAGGCCCGCGGGGCGTACCCCGGCCCAGAAACTCACCGCCTCCGCGCCCAGGTCGGCGCCGATGCGCACCGCCCGGTGCAGGAACTCCAGCCGCCGCTCGGGCTCGTCGTCCTGCAGGGTCGGGGCGTGCTTGTGCCACTTGTCGAGCAGGTACCGCGCGCCGGTCTCGATGACGACGCCGAGCCCGAGCCGTTCCAGCCGCCGGTGTACGGCGCGCACCTCCCGCCACACCTGGGCGTCGAACGGGTCGAGGTGGTGGTGGTCCAGCGTGAGCGCGACGCCCGCGTAGCCGAGCTCGGCGATGACGTCGAGCGCGTCGTCGAGCCGGTGGTTGCTGAAGCCGTTCGTGCCGTAGCCGAACCGCAGCCCGGTCATGTCGGCGACACCAGCCGCGCCAGCCGCCGCCCCAGCGGCGCCGCCGCGGCCACGGCGATCCCGGCGATCGGCGCACCGGCCCGCGCGGTCAGCGCGCCCTGCAGCGCCGGCAGGTTGACGATCCCGGCGCCGACCGCGGCCCGGACCTTGGCCGCCGCGGGCTCCCGGACGGCCGCGACCTGCGGCGCGCCGTAGCGGGCGGCATACCACGCGGCGAGCGCCGCCGGGACGGGCCGCCTGCCGGCGCCGGCCGCGGCCGTGACCGCCGCCGTCCCGGCCAGCGTCGCCGCCGGCAGCGCGGGTGTCGCGCCGTGCACCTCGGCCCGGGACAGCGCCGTCACCGTGTACGTGTGGGCGAAGACGGTCGCGGCCGGCCAGGCCGCGCGGCGCAGCCGCCCGCCGGACGCCCCGAGCAGCACGTCGAGCGCGCGGCAGGCGGCCATCGCCGCCGGCCCGGCCGCGGTGTTCTTGAGCCCCAGGTCGTAGGCCCACACCGCCCCGGCCAGCGGCGCCGCGATCGCCAGGGCCCGCCGCCCACCGGCCAGCCCGGCCGCCGCGACGCCGGCCGCGGTCAGCCCCGCCGCCACGCCGAACGCCGCGGCGGGGGCGATCCGGCCCGACGGAATGGGCCGCTCCGGGCGCTCCTTGGCGTCGACCTCCCGGTCGGCCCAGTCGTTGGCGGCCATGCCGGCCCAGTAGAGCAGCACGCTGCCCGCGGCCAGCCCGGCCGTGCGCGGCCCGAGCCGCCCGGCCGCCGCGGCCCCGGCGACCACGTCACCCGGCACCGACAGCGCGGCGGGCGCCCGCACCAGCTCGACCAGGTCCCGCCACCGGAGCTTCATCGCAGGCTCGCGACGAACGCGCTGAGGGCCTCGAACTGGGCGGCCAGGCCGTGGTCGACGTCGCCGAGCGGGTCCTTGAAGAAGAACGCCAGCTCCGGCAGCGGCCCCACCCGTCCGGCGGCGTCCGCGGCGGCGGCGAGCCGGGCCAGGTCGAGCACGAGCGGCGCGGCGAGCGCGGAGTCGCAGCCGTGCCAGGTGAACTCCATGCGCATCGGCGTGCCCAGGAAGCCGGCGAACGTGATCAGGTCCCAGGCGGTCTTGAAGTCGCCGATGTCCGGGACGTACTCGATGCGGGTGTGCCCGTCGGGCACATAGCCGAGGGTCTCGCCGAGCACGCGCTGCTTGCTGGCCGACTTGGCGGCGTTCGCGGCCGGGTCGGAGAGGGTCGCGCCGTCGCCGCCGCCGAGCAGGTTGACCCCGGACCAGGAGCGCACCTGCAGCCGCCGCATCGCGAACATCGGGGCGAGCACCGACTTCAGCAACGTCTCGCCGGTCTTGCCGTCGTGGCCGGCATACGGCACGCGCCGCTCCACGGCGAGCTCGTGCAGGGCCGGCAGCCGGGCGCCGGTGGACGGGGTGAAGTCGACATACGCGCAGCCTGCGGTGAAGGCGGCGTATGCGGCAAGGGCGCTTGGTGGAAGTACCACTTCGTGGGTCTGCAAGGCATCGCGGAGCGCGCCGAGCGCGGCGTGCGCCGGGTGCGGGGCCGGCGCCGCCTCGGTGGACGCCACGTTGACGACCACGACCCGGTCCAGCCCGTGCCGCTCCCGGAACGCCACCAGGTCACCCGCGATGGCCGCCGCGACCTCCCCCTGCGTGGCCGCGAGCGGCAGCGGACGCAGCTCTTCGTCGACTGTGGACAGTTCACTGTGGAGCGCGGCGACGAGCCGCCCCGGCACGACCCCCGCGGCGGCGAGCGCCTCGGCCCGCTTGAGCAGCCCCGTCGTGGCGATGTCGTGGCCGCCGAACACCAGGTCGGCGAAGCCCGGCAACGCCGCGCTGCGCAGGTCGGGGTGCTCGGTGACGCACCCGATCGGCTCGGACAGCCCGGCCCGCACCGCCGCGGCGCCGACAATACTGGTGACGGCGACGGAACCGCGCGCGCCAACCAGCCAGACACCCGTACGCACGGGCCCCTCCTAGCGGTGAGCAAACGTGTGTGACGATCTGGAGGGTCACTGAGGTGCGACATCGCCGACTGTCGCTGGACTAGGAGCGTAGATCCCCGCGCCCCTCTTCCGCCAGAGGCAGCCGAACTTTTCTATGTTTCGAATAAACTTCCGCGTGGTACTGCTAAAGTCTGCCGATATTCCGGCGCCGCCCTCCGCCCTTGCGCCTCCTGGCGTCGGCACCGACCGTACGCCGCTTGTCCGCCGCCACCGCTACCGGGACCACTGCCGGGACCGCCGCCGGGACAGGGGCTGGGACTTTCGCCGGGACCGGGGCCGGGGCCGGGTCGTTCGGCATCGCCCGCCGGAAGATCCAGCGCTCGGCGGCCGTCCACACTCCGGTAGTCACCAGGTACAGCCCGGCGGCGAGCGGCACGAAGACCGCGAACCCCACCGTCAGGAACGACAGCACCCGCGCGAACCACGGCGATCCGGCCGGCAACTGCCGCACGTTCCACACCGCGATCAGCGCGAGGGCGACGACGACCAGCCATCCCGCGAGCAGCGCCGGGTGCCCGATGAGCCGAGCGGTGAGATCGCCGCCGAGCAGTGTGTGCCCGTGCATGCCGGTGCCGGTGAACTCCCGGTACAACAGCCAGACGAACGGCGCCTGCGCCAGCATCGGCAGCAGTCCCGCGAACGGCCCCGCCCCTTCCTCCCGCAGCAGCGCCGAGGTCTGCTCGGCGAGCACGGCCGGCTGGTCCCGATACCGCTCCCGGAGCTCGGCGAGCCGGGGCGCGAACCGGGCCCGCACCCGCTCCCCCCGATACGCCCGCAGGCTCAGCGGCAACAACAAGCCCCGCAACAGCAGCGTGGCGACGACAATGGCCAACGGCACGGACCCAAGCAGCCCGGCCAGCACAATCAGAACATGGTGAACCACGGAGAGTGACCCTTCTCGGTCAGCGTGAACGTCTCAGCGAGGATTTGGCGCGCAACGCGGCTTCTTGAGCGGGGTTGCTTGCCGCCTCGCGGGTGGAGCGACGAGAACGCCGGACACGACGCCCGGCGCGCGCAGGCGTGCTGCGGGGTTGCTTGCCGCCTGGCCGGTGGAGCGACGAGAACGCCGGACACGACGCCCGGTGCGCGCAGGAGTGCTACCGAACCCGAACCGCCGACAGCGGCGCGGGGCCGCGGTCGCCGAGGGCCGGCTCAAGGCCAGACCCGGGCCACCATGGCCGCGGGAGAAGGGTCAGAACCCGGGCGCTCGGGGCCGCGGCCGGCCGGCGGCATCCGGATCGACAACGCGGATCACCTGTCCGCGAGCCGCCCGAGCCCGGGCGGGAACGGCATGCATCCGCGCGGGCGCGACGGGCGCCCCGGCCACCAGCCGCGCCGCCAGCACAACGGCCAGCGCCGCCAGCACCGCGGTGGCCACGGCGACAAGCTCGCTCGGCGTGGCGACCGACGTCCACGCACCGAGCAAGGTGGTCATCGACCACGTCATGACGTCGATGCTACCCGCCCGCGCCAACACCCGCGGCAGGCCGCACCAGGAGCAACAGCAGCAGCCCGGCGGCGCACAGGAGGGCGCCCATGGCGTACGCGGACCGATAACCGACCTGCGCCGCCACGCCGAACAACGGCCCGGCGACGACCGCACCGACCGGGAACGTGTTCGTAAACAGGGTCGTGGCCCGCCCCGGCCGGCCGGGCATCAGATCCTGCATGTACGAGATGCCGACCCCGGACACCGCGGCGATGAAGAACGCGTTGACCACCTGCGCGGCCCCGAGGACCCAGATGTTCGGCGTCACCGACGCGGCCGCGTAGTAGGCGACCCCGCAGGCCCCGCCGACGAGAATGAGCGTGCGAAGCCGGAACCGGGTCGTCAGGGTGCCGAGCCCGAGCATCAGCGGTATTTCGAGGGCGGCACACAGCCCGAGGATGACCCCCGCCTCGGAGGCCCCGCGGTGCAGATCTTGGCCGACGAACAGCGGCAACGCCTGCACCCCGAGCGTCAGCGGGACCTGCAACAGCACGAACGCGAGCGCCGTCAACAGCAGCACCGCACGCGGCGGCTCGGCCCCCTCGGCTCTCTCGGCCCCCTCGGCTCTCTCGGCCCCCTCGGCTCTCTCGGCCCCCTCGGCTCTCTCGGCCCCCTCGACTCTCTCGGCCCCCTCGGCTCTCTCGGCTCTCTCGGCTCTCTCGGGTCTCTCGGCCATGAGCCCGTCGCGGCCCTCAACGGGCGCGGGGCCTCCAGCCACGCCGACCTCTTCGAGCCGGAACAGCGCCACGAGCGCCGCCAGCGCGTACATCGCCGCGGCCAGCCCGTACACCAGGCGGAAGCCCCCGAGGTCGAGCATGAGCGCACCGACCGGCGGCCCCGCCACCCAAGCGAGCGAGAACACCGTACGCATCGCACTGATGCCGACCGCGACGCGGGCGGGATCATCCCGCTCGAGGATCTGCCGCGCATACGCGAACGTCTGCGGAAACAGCGAGCCCGCCACCGCCGTGGCCGTCACGGTCAGCCCCAGCAAGACCCAGTAATCCCGGACGAACGCCGTCAGCCCGGTCCCCACCAGCCCCGCCACCGCCGCACCCACGAGGATCAACCGCCTGATCGCCCTCCGATCCGACAGCCGCCCAATCACGCTAGCCGCAACCACCCCAGCCAGCGGCGCCGCGACGAGGAACACGGTGACCCGCACCGGCCCCGCATGCACGGCCGTACTGAGAAACAGCGACATGAACGGCAGCACGAGCGCGGGAGACAACCCAACCGCAAGAAACATCAGCCCCAGCGGAACCAACGCCCAACCAACACTTCGCATACGCACCGGGGCGGCCAGGGTCATAACCGCACTGTACCGATAAAGTCGCGATCCCCCGCCCCAGCCCGACCCCCGCCCGCGGCGAGGGCCGACAGACGGCGATAGCGCCGGATGCGAATGCACCACGCAGCCCGAACGCAGCCCCAGACCCAGCGCCGGACGCCACGCAGCCCGCACCACACGCCGCAGAGCACAGCAGCGACCAGAAGTCTCCGCGATCATGCCCCACCCGCCCCCGACACCAACGGTTTTTCATGATCACGGAGCGCTGATGTACACCCGTGTACCGAAAGTCTCCACGATCATGACAAACCCGTGGTGCACCCACCGCGAGCATCATGATCACGGAGACATTCGACCGCGCCAGCTACGCCGGTCGGACATTTCGCCCTCCAGGCGATAAATCCGGAACGTCCGCCGCGGACCCAAGCACGCCGCTGGGCGGGACCGGCGGGGCGGGCTGGGTCGACGGGGCCGAGCGGGCGGGGCAGGACCGGCCGGGGCGGAGCGGGCCGCGGCGCGGCGGGGCGGGCTGGGTCGACGGGGCCGAGCGGGCGGGGCGGGACCGGCCGGGTCGGCGCGGCGGGGCCGTGCGGCGCGGGCGGGGCCGGGCGGCTGGGTCCGCGCAGCCGGCGGGGGCACGACCGGCTGGGTCGGCGGGGGCCGAGGGGCAGGGCCGGGCCGGCTGGGTCGGCGGGGGCCGAGCGGGCGGGGCGGGGCCGGCTGGCTGGGTCGGGCGGGGCGGGGCGGGCGGGGCCGGCTGGCTGGGTCCGCGCGGCCGGCGGGCGGGGCGGGGCGGGGCCGACGGGCGGAGCGGGTGGGGGGTTAGGGGACGGGGGTGCGGGACTTGACCCAGGCGGCGACCTGGGTGCGGGAGTCGAGGTTGAGTTTGTTGAGGATGTTGGAGACGTGGACGGCGGCGGTGCGGGGGGAGATGTAGAGGCGGCGGGCGAGCTCGGCGTTGGTGAGGCCCTCGGCGAGGAGGGTGGCGACCTCGCGCTCGCGGGGGGTGAGGGCCTGGTCGGCGGCGCCGGCGCCGGCGGGGATGGGGGTGGCGAGGCCGAGGCGGCTGCGGAGGGCGGTCAGCTCGGCGAGGCGCCAGCCGGACCAGCGGGCGAGGTGGGGCTCGGCGGCGCGGACCTGGTCGCGGGCGGCCTCGGCGGCGCCCTGGGCGAGCAGGCAGCGGGCGGCGGCGAGGTGGGCGGTGCCGCGCTGGGCGGGCAGCAGCATGGTGGGCTCGGCGGTGGCGGCGCGGTAGCCGCGCAGGGCCTCGGCGGTGTCGCCGGTGGCCTCGGCGAGTTGGGCGTCGGCGAGCCAGCGATACGCATCGTCGAACAGCGGGTCGTCCATCGCGGCGGCCAGCGGGCGCAGCTCCTCGGCGCCCAGGCCGGCGGCGAGGCCGGCGGAGATGAGGTCGTGGGCGAAGTCGCGGCCGGTGACGCCGGTGACGCGGACCGCGTCGAGGACGGTGCGCAGCAGCTCGCGGGCCTGCTCGACGCGGCCGAGCCGGCAGGCCAGGTGGAACTGCAGGCCGGGGACCGACGTCTGGGTGAGCATCGTGTAGGTCTCGGTGGACTGCTCGATCATGCCGCGGATCACCGTGTCGGCCTTGTCGAGCTCGCCCGCCTCCAGCAGCAGCCCGGCGAAGAACACGCCGTGGTAGTCGCTGCCGTTGCGGGTGCGCAGCACGCCCCGGTCGCGGCGGCGGGCGGCCTCGAGCTCGGCGATGGCGGCGCCGAGGTTGCCCTCCTGGACGGCGAGCCGGGCCCGGCCCTGGAAGTAGGACGCCACGGCGAGCGACTCGAACCCGGCCCGCTCCGCGAACACGCGCATCCGCTCCAGCGCCGCGGACCAGTCCGCCGGGCCGCCGGGCAGCAGGTTGTAGAGGTTGTTGAGCGACCGGGCGGCGAGCAGCCACTCGCCGGCCTCCTCGGCCTCCTGCGCGGCCTCGTTGAGCAGCTTGACGCCCTCGTCGACGCCGGCCGCGACGTTGACGAGGGCGGAGCCCTTCTCGACCTTGCCGGCCAGCCAGACGGCGGGCAGCCCGAGCTCCTCGCCGAGCGCGATCGCCATGTCGGCCCAGGCGACGGCCCGCTCGGTGTCGTCGTGCAGCATGTAGGCCTGGGCGATCGCCGCGAACGCCTGCGCCTTCGCCGGCCCGTCGTCGAGGTGCGCGATCTCGGCCCGCAGCTGCGCGGCCCGCTGCTGCATGCTCCCGCTGCTGCCGATCTCCCAGCTGAGCCGCACCAGCAGCCGCAGCGCGTCGCAGCGCTCCTCGCGGGTGGCGGCCGCGTCGAGCCAGCGCCGTCCCAGCTCCTGCGCGTCGTCGAGCAGGCCGGCGAGCCAGGCGGCGCGCGCCCCGCACGAGAGCAGCTCCACGTCGTCGGGCAGCTCGTCGAGGCCCATCTCCGCCAGCTGGAGCGCCTGATAGGGCGAGCCCATCGCCAGGTAGACGTGCAGCCCGCGGCGGGCGGCCTCGACCATGTCGAGGTAGCGCCCGGCCCCCTTGCCGTGGTGCGCGATGAGCGCGTAGTCCTTGCTGCCCGTCGACAGCAGCGTCTCCAGCGCCAGCTCGTGCAGCCGGCGCCGCTGCCGGGCGAGCATCTCGTCGACGAGCGCCTCGCGGGTCAGGGCGTGCCGGAAGCTGAACTCGTCGTCGCCGGTCTCGACCATCAGCCCGCGCCGCACCAGGTCGCGCAGGCCGTCGATGAGCTCCTGCTCCTCGAAGCCGGTGACGGCGGCCAGCAGGTCGAACGGGACCTTGCGCCCGAGCACGGCCGCCGCCTCCACAACGCGCTTCTCCGCGTCGTCGAGGTCGTCGACCTGCCGGCGCAGCGCCTCGGCGATGTTCCACGGCAGCGGCCGGTCGCACAGGGTGTCGAGGTCGGCGTCGCCGTTGGCCTTGAGCAGCTCCTCCAGGAAGAACGGGTTGCCGCCGGTGCGGTTGTGCAGCGACAGGGCGGTGCGATAGGCGGGCGGGCGGCCGGTCGCCGACTTCAGGAACATCGAGGTGTCGGCCAGGCTGAGCCGCTCCAGCCGCACATTGGTGACCGCGTATCGGCGCTCGAGCCGGGTCAGCAGGTCGGCGAGCGGGTGCCGCCGGGTGACCTCGTCGGGCCGATACGTGCCGATCAGCAGGTGACTGCCGGGCAGCTCGGCGATCCGCTCGAACAGCGCGACGCTCTCCGAGTCGGCCCAGTGCAGGTCCTCGAACACGACGATCGAGGACCCCGGCGTCGTCAGGTGGCGCACGATCTCCAGCCCCGCCTGGATCCGGTCGATCATCGACCGGGACGCGTCGGTGACGACCCGCAGCAGCTCCGGGTCGAGGCTGTCGGAACGGTGACAGCCGTCGATGGCGTCGAGCAGCACCTCGAACGGCCGGCTGAGCGTGCCGGCATCGGCATGGCCGTCCAGGACCGGGACCGTGTCGGGCAACCCGGCGATCAGCTCCTGCACCAGACGGCTCTTGCCGATGCCCGGCTCGCCGCCGAGCATGGCGATGGAGGGCTCGGACCCGTCGACGAGCCGTCGCAGTCTGCGCAGCTCGTCGTCGCGGCCGACCATCACCTGGCTCATTCCGCTACGGCTGGCCCGCACAGCACCAGCCTACCGGCGGAGGGACGGTCCTCCGGTTGTGACGGTCGCGACCTGCGCCACCAGGAACGGCGCGCGACGCGGACCGCGCGGCGGTCGCCCAGGTCCAGCCCGAGCAGGCCCTGCTGGCGGTGCTGGAGCTGGCTGTAGAGGAACACCGGGTGCATCATCTCGACTCCTTGTCTCGGTCCCGTGGGGGGCGTGACTTCATCCTGTCGAGGTAAGGACCTGGTGGCATCTGCATCTGTTACGTATTTTGTGTCGGCGGGGCGACCTAGTCATCGGTCGCCGGCTCTAAAGCGAAGCCCCAGAAACCAATGCGGCCCCGGCGCACGGGGCGCCGGGGCCGCACTCCCCCGCGGTTCGGTCGCGAGGGATCCCCATCAGGCGATCACGCGCTCGCGCGACGCTCGGCGCCGCAGCTTCACGCGGCTTGACCAGTGCTTCGCCTCGTCGAGCAGGTGCAGGCGGCGCTGGCGGACGAGCTCGGTGAGCAGACCATCGTGCACGTTCATCATCTCGAGAACCTCGCTGTGAAGCCGTTACCGGACCACTCCATGGTGTCCGAGTAAGGCCTGTGATCCATCGGTATCGCTTACGTAATCCCGAGGGCCCGACATACGTAGACGGCCGCCGACGCCATCTACGTATCCGTAGAAGCGCAGGTTACGGGTGCCGCGCGGCGGGGAACGGGTCCGGGCATGATGCGTATCGGTACCTCCGGCTGGCAGTACAAGGACTGGCGCGGCCGCTTCTACCCCCGGGAGGTCCCGCAGCGGCTGTGGCTGGAGCACTACGCGGCGGCGTTCGGCACGGTCGAGGTGAACAACGCGTTCTACCGCCTGCCGGAGCGCGCGACGTTCGAGCAGTGGCGTCGACGTACCCCCGAAGATTTCATCCTGGCGGTCAAGGCCAGCCGCTTTCTCACCCACGTCAAGCGGCTCCGCGAGCCCCGCGAACCGGTCGCGCGGCTGCTCGGGCGGGCCGCCGGCCTGGGCGGCAAGCTCGGCCCGGTGCTACTGCAGCTCCCGCCGACGATGCCGGCCGACCCGGCCGCGCTCGACGAGACGCTCGCCGCCTTCCCCCGCGACGTCCGCGTGGCCGTCGAGCCGCGGCACGAGTCGTGGTGGACGGCCGAGGTTCGCGACGTGCTGCAGTCGCACGATGCCGCACTGTGCTGGTCGGATCGCAAGGGCCGCCCCCGGTCCCCGCTGTGGCGCACCGCCGGCTGGGGCTACCTACGCATGCACGAGGGACGCGCCACCCCTTGGCCCCGCTACGGCCGCACCGCCCTCGATACCTGGGCCGGCCGCCTGGCCGAGACGTTCGAGGAATCTTACGTGTACTTCAACAACGACCCGGGCTGCGCCGCCGTCACCGACGCCGTAGCCCTCGCCCACCTGGCCCAACGCCGCGGCATCGAGATCACCCGGGCCCCGGGCCGCGTCCCGCGGTGGTCGTAGTCTTCGACCGTGGCCAAGTTCTGCTGCGCGATCTTCGTGGTCGCCGCCTTCCTCACGCTGCTGGTCTGGCAGCGCCGCCGCCTGCTGAACCGCGACCGCGACGACCGCCGGTAGCCGGCAGCCCGTTCAGCACCGCCCGAGGAGCGCCAGGTCGAGCGCCTCGGTCACCGCGCCCACGTGCAGCCCGGGCTCGGGCCCGCCCGGCAGCGTGACGAGCGACGAGCCGACCGCGACCATCCCCAGGCCGTGGCGCGGATGCGGCATCGGCGGGAGCGTCCGCCACGACCCGCCCGCCCCGTCGGCCGGCACGAAGGCCTCGACCTGCGCGAACGTGTGCTCCCCCTCGCCCCCGGCGGCGATCACGACCCCGTCGCAGGCGCCGGTCGCGGCCAGCCCGCCGCGGGCCGTGGGCAGGTCGGGGCGGCGCGTCCAGGCGCCGGTGGCCGGGGAGTACGACTCGACGACGCTCATGTTGCCGCCCGCCGCGGTCCGCCCGCCGACGGTGTAGAACGACCCGCCCGCGGCGGCCCCGCCGAGGTGCTCGCGCCGGGTCGGCGCGCCCGGCCCGGACGACCACCGGTCGGCGACGGTGTCGTAGACGAGCATGGAGTCGGCCAGCGCATCCCGGCCCGGCCCGATCCCGGCGGCGACGTAGATGCGATCCCCCAGCGCGGCGGCCGCCCCCGCGGCCCGGGCCGACGGCATGTCCGCTACGGAGCGCCACCGCCAACCGGCAGAAACGGCGGCAGAAGGACCGGCAGAACTCGGGGGCGGGTCGAGGCGGAACGCGGCCGCGCTCGGGGTGCCGTCCGAGAGGTACCCACCGATGACGTACACCACCCCGCCGACCGACGCGGACATGGCGTGATTGACCGGGAGGGGCAGCGGCGGACCGGCCGCCCAGGTGCGGGTGCGGGTGTCGAAGACCTCGACGGTGGTCACCGTGCCGTTGTCGGCGCGCAGGCCGCCGGCCACGACTACGGAGGTACCACTCAAGGCAGCGGCAACCTCCGTGCGCTGCGACGGCGCATCCGGCAGGCGCACCCAGGACGCACCCGTCGCGATCGATGTATCAGACGGGCCGGCTCCCGACTCTTCTGCAGTGGAGGTGCAGGCCGAAGCACCCAGGAAGCCACCAACGAGGGACGGGACCAGTGCGGCCGTCGACAGCCACGGACGCATGGGGCCAGTCTCGCAGAGACCATCACAAGTTTCAATTCCCCGATATTCGGCGAAAGCCGCACGAACCGGCCGTCGACTCGCTCAGCGTGATGACGGAGCAACGGAACTGGCACGGTGCCGATATTGTGGGTATTCGATGTGGGGACCGGAGGGGGGCCGCCCATATGGGCAAGCGCGCGGTTGGATCGATTCGACTACCCCGGCGCAGGGCACGGTGACCGCAACGGTGAGCAGGGACTCCGGAGCGTTCACCGGTGCGACGGAGACCGTGCTCCACCTGCATCGCGCCGCCAACGCAGTACGCCAGCACGTCGAGCAGGAGGTGCTCCGCCCCCGGCAGCTCACGTGGACCGGCTTCGTCGTGCTCCGCACGGTGTGGGCGGCGCGGCTGATCGAGACCCGGCACGTGGCCGAGCAGGCCGCGATCTCCAAGGCGACACTCACCGGCGTGGTCGACACGCTGTCCGGGCGCGGGCTGATGCGGCGGGTCAACCACCCCGGCGACGGGCGCCTGGTGCTGCTGCAGCTCACGCGCAAGGGCCACCGGCTGATCCGCGAGCTGCTGCCCGAGTCGGAGTCGGCCGAGGCGTTCGCGCTGTCCTGTCTCGAGCCGGCCGAACTCGCCCGGATCACCACTGCGCTACGTGGACTGGTCGATCACCTGGAGCGACCCCGCTAGCCGGACATTGTCCGGATAGCGCCCGATACGGGGAATTACGTCATTCCGGCGGCTGCCGATCGTTGGAGAAAGACCAGAACAGTGGCATAACAGTCAGGCCCTCGCAGCAGTCGAAGGGGCCTTGCTGGACTACTGTTCGACCCAGCGACGGCCGGTCGTACCGCTCCCGGAATAGGGCGTCCGAACGGGCATAACGGTTACATCCAGCACGGTCTTTCCAGAATCCGGCGGACAGACCAAACTGCACGTGAACAACACTCAGATCCGCGACGGAAGACCGTGGAAGGACCCCGATGACCGAGGCAGGCAAACACGACGACGCCGGCGAGTCCGGCACGCCGGACCTGCCGCCGCTGCGCTCGGCCGCGCCGGCCAAGCGCGCCACCGTGGGCGATCTGACCCAGAACGACCCGGTCCGCATCGACGACTACCGGCTGATCGGCCAGCTGGGCATCGGCGGGATGGGCACGGTCTATCTGGCGCAGTCCCCGGAGGGCACGCGGGTCGCGGTCAAGCTGGTCCACCAGCACCTGGCCCGGGACCCACGCTTCCGGGTGCGCTTCGCGGGCGAGGTGCGCGCCGCCCAGCGGGTGCCGGGGTTCTGCACGGCCCGGGTGCTGGATTCCGGGGTGTACGAGGAGCGCCCGTACCTCGTCACGGAATATATCGACGGCATCCCGCTGTCGCGCCTCGTCGCCGACGACGGCCCGCTCGACCCGGCGATGCTGCACAGCGTCGCACTCGGCGTCGCGGCCTCGCTCGCCGCGATTCATAACGTTGGTTTGGTACATCGCGATCTCAAGCCGAGCAATCTCATGATCACGCTCGGCGGGGTGCGCATCATCGACTTCGGCATCGCCCGGGCACTCGACGCCGCCAGCGACATCACCGGCACCGGCAACATCGTGGGCAGCCTCGGCTGGGCCTCCCCCGAGCAGCTGCGCGCCGAGGAGCCGACGGCGGCGATGGACATCTTCGGCTGGGGCTGCCTGGTCGCGTTCGCCGCGACCGGCCGGCACCCGTATGGCGGCGAGGAGGCGGCCGCCCGCGCCTGGAAGATCCTCGAGGGCGACCCCGACCTCAGCGGCGTGCCCGACCCGGTCCACGACCTGGTCGCGGCCGCGCTGAGCCGCGACCCGGCGGACCGCCCCGACGCCCGGCAGCTGCTGCTCGGACTGGCCATCGACGACCTCGAGGCGGTCACGGTCCCGGTCCAGCGCCGCTGGCTGCGCGGCGCACCGCAGCTGTCGCGCCGGCGCGTGACGTCGATGGCGATCGCGGTACCGATGGCGCTGGCCCTGGTCTTCGCGGCGGCCGAGACGACGTCGGACCTCATGGGCGGCAACCCCGGCTCCGACTCGCACCACGGCACCACCGGCGGCGACTCGGTCACGACCAACCTGTCGCCCCAGCCCGGCCCGCACGTGACCGCCGGCAACGGCCCCGGCGTCCGCCCCAACAACGGCCCGACCCAGACCCTGATCGGCAACCCGACCAACGTCGCGCAGACCCCAGCCGCGACGCTGACCGACGGCGGCCCGGCGACCCCGACGACGACGCCGAGCGCGCCGATCACGCCCACCACGACGGCGGCCCCGCCGCCCACCACGCCGGCGGACCCGACCACGGCGCCGCCGCCCCCACCGCCCACGACGACCGATCCGACGCCGACCGGCGGCCCGATCGACGGCGCCGGCGCGCTGCCGATCGCGGCGCAGTAGCGCTCAGAGCACGTGCTCGCGGAAGCGCCGGATCGTCTCCTCGAGCACCTCCGCGCCGGGGCGTGACCACACGTCCTCGTGGAACACCTCGACCTCGATCGGCCCGGCGTAGCCGGTCGCGTCGACGGCCTCGCGGAAGCGGCGCAACTCGATGCAGCCGGTCCCGGGCAGCCCGCGGCCGAGCAGCACACCGGCCGGCAGCGGCGTGATCCAGTCGGCGACCTGGAAGCACGCGATCCGCCCGCCGGCGCCGGCCCTGGCCAGATCCGTCCAGACCCGGTCGTCCCACCACAGGTGGTACGTATCGATCGCCACCCCGACGACCTCCGCCGGATACGGCGCCGCCAGATCGAGCGCGTTACCGAGCGTGGCGACCGCGCAGCGGTCCGAGGCGAACATGGGGTGCAGCGGCTCGATCGCCAGCCGTACGCCGGCCGCCCGCGCGTGCGGCACCAACTCCCCGACCGCGTCGCCGATGCGCCGCCGGGCGCCGTCGACGTCACGGCTACCCTCGGGCAGGCCGCCGCTGACCAGGACCAGAACCGGCGCGCCGAGCGTCGCGGCCTCGTCGATGGCCCGCAGGTTGTCGTCGCGCCAGTCCTCGTCGGTGAAGAACCCGCCGCGGCACAGCGTGGTGACGCTGAGGCCGGCGGCGCGGACGAGCGCAGCGGTGCGCTCGACGCCGAAGGTCGCCACCTGATCGCGCCACAGGCCGATGCCCGGCACGCCGGCGGCGACGCAGCCCGCGACGGTGGCGTCCATCGGCCAACGCTTGGTGGTCGCCTGATTGAGCGAGAACCGCGACAGGTCGGACATTTTCCCTCCGTCACCTTTGTTGTTGTCGCCCGCGGTCCGCGTGCGACTCCGGGCCGGAAATATCCGCCGCTCCGCGACGGATATTTCCGACATTTCGGTTATGTGGCGAACCCGCCGCACCCTTGCGGGCAAGGCGTCGAGCGCCGCACCCCGACCGAGGCCAAGCCGCCGCCGGGCGAGGCCGGGCCGGGCCGGGGGCCGGGCCGGGGGCCGGGCCGGGGGCCGGGCCGGGGGCCGGGCCGGGGCCGAGCGCGAGCCGAGCCGGGGCCGAGCGCGAGCCGAGCCGGGGCCGAGCGCGAGCCGAGCCGGACGTATGTCTCCGCGATCATGCGCGTGCCGCAGCCGAACCGCGGGTTTCCCATGATCCCGGAGACTTGTGGTACACAGGTGTACACGTTCGCTCCGTGATCATGAAAAACCCGTGGTGTCGCAGCGGGTGCGGCATGATCGCGGAGACTTCCGGTCGCTGCGCTGTGCTCCGCGGCTTGCAGCGCCCGCCGTGCGGGACCGCCCAACGTGCGGCGACCCGCATCACGGATCGTGCTCGCCGCGCGTGCCTGGACGCGCGCAGGACGGGTCTCGCCGGCCACCGGCCACCGGCCACCGGCCACCGGCCACCGGCCACCGGCCACCGGCCACCGGCCGCCGGCCGCCGGCCGCCGGTGGAACGGTCGCCAGCCGCCGGCCGCCGGTGGAACGGTCGCCAGCCGCCGGTGGAACGGTCCGACGCCACAGGAAGGCCGAGGTCGCAAGAGCGCGCATCCAGTTCCACACATAACCGAAATGTCGGATTTATCCGTCGCGGAGCGGCGGATAAATCCGCCCAACACCGGTGCATCTCTCGGATACCGGGCTTACAGGTCCAGCGGTGGGATCTCGAGGCGCCGGCCGGTGCGGGCCGATTCCAGGCCGAGCTCCGCCAGCTGGACCCCCCGCGCGCCCGCGGCGAAGTCCCACGGGAACTCCGCGTCCTCGTGGACGTGGCGCAGGAACTGCTCCCACTGCACGCGGAAGCCGTTGTCGAACGGTTCGTTGTCGGGAACGAGCTGCCACTGCTCGCGGAAGCGCTCCGTCGCCGGCAGGTCCGGGTTCCACACCGGCTTCGGGGTGGCGCCGCGGTGCTGGATGCGGCACTCGCGCAAGCCCGCGACGGCGGAGCCGTGCGTGCCGTCGACCTGGAACTCGACGAGCTCGTCGCGGTAGACCCGCACGGCCCACGAGGAGTTGATCTGGGCGATGATGCCGCCGTCGAGCTCGAAGATGCCGTACGCCGCATCGTCCGCGGTGGCCTCGTAGGGGGTGCCGGACTCGTCAACGCGGGACGGGATGTGGGTGGTGACCGTCGCCTGCACGGTGCGGACCGGGGCGAAGATGCGCTCCAGCACATACTGCCAGTGCGGGAACATGTCGACCACGATGCCGCCGCCGTCCGCGGCCCGGTAGTTCCACGACGGGCGCTGGGCGGCCTGCCAGTCGCCCTCGAAGACCCAGTAGCCGAACTCGCCGCGGACGGAGAGGATGCGGCCGAAGAAGCCGCCTTGCACCAGGCGGGCCAGCTTGCGCAGGCCGGGCAGGAACAGCTTGTCCTGCACCACGCCGTGCTTGACGCCGACGGCGCGGGCGGCCCGGCAGAGGTCCACGGCGGCGGCGGTGTCGTCGGCGAGGGGCTTTTCGGTGTACACGTGCTTGCCGGCCTCGATCGCGGCCCGGATCGCCTTCTCCCGCTGCTGGGTGACCTGCGAGTCGAAGTAGATGTGCACGTCGGGGCGGGCGAGCACGGCGTCGAGGTCGGTCGTCCAGTCGGTGAGGCCGTGCCGCTCGGCGATCTCGGCCAGCTTGGCCGGGTTGCGGCCGACCAGGACCGGCTCGGGCCACAGCCGCCGGCCGTCGGCGGTGGGCAGGCCGCCGTCGGAACGGATGGCCAGCAGCGAGCGGACCAGATGCTGGCGGTACCCCATGCGGCCGGTCACGCCGTTGATCGCGATGCCGATCGGAACGCGGTTCACGGAACTCCTTACGCGGCGGGCGGGATGTAGGTCTCGAGCAGGCCGCACATGCCGTGCTTGCCCCGCTCGGTGGGCGCGGGCAGCACCTCGATGCCGCCGTTGGCCAGGTGCGCGATCTCGGACTTGTCGAGCGCGTCCAGCTGCCGGCCGGTCTCCAGCGCCACTTCGAGGGCGCCGGATTCCCAGCGCTTGCGCCAGTCGGCGAGCTTGGGCGCGACCAGCGCGGCGGCGGCGCGGCAGAAGTCGGTGAACGCGCCGGGCCCGGCCGAACGCATGGCGAGGAACCCGGTGACGGCCAGGTCGCGCCGGCGGTAGGCGGGGGCGAGATCGCTGCCGGAGCCGCCGGGCAGGGTGGCCGCCGCCCGGTAGGCGGCGGGATCGGCGAGGACCTCGGGCGGGAAGGTCAGCACCGCGTCGCCCGCCTCCGGCAGGCCGCTGTTCTGCATCAGCACCACGATCTGCAGGCCGCCCTCGTTGACGAGCCGGTGGATGGTGCCGGGCCGGAACCAGGCGACCGTGCCCGGGCTCAGCGGCGTCTCGCGGTAGCCCTCCCCGGACAGCGTCTGCACGTGGCCGGAGCCGGCCACCACCACATACCCCTCCGAGCACGTCAGGTGCATGTGCGGCGTGCCGCCGTGCAGCCCGTCGGGCGCCGTCGTGTCGTACACCGATAGCCGCGACACACCGACCGCACCGGGCAGATGGGACATCGCAACCCTCCCGGGACTCAGGAAACCGCTTTCCCGAGGCTAGCCGGTACGCTGAGCGCGGGTCAATGGAGAGGGGTCTGCGATGGCGACGCTCGCCGATGTCGCTCGCCGCGCGGGCGTGTCACCGGCCACCGCATCCCGGATCGTCAGCGGCAGCACGAAGCTGGTCACCGACGAGCTGCGGGCGCGGGTGCTGCGGGCCGTCGACGAGCTGCACTACGTGCCCAACGCGCACGCCCAGCTGCTGGCCCGCGCCCAGCGCACCGCCGTCGGCGTGATCGTGCACGACGTCTCCGACCCGTACTTCGCCGAGATCACCCGCGGCCTGCAGCAGGTGGCGACCGCGCACGGCCGGCTGGTCATCATCTGCAACAGCTACCGCGACCCGAGGCGCGAGCTGGAGTACGTCGAGCTGCTGCGCGCCCAGCAGGTCGCCGCGATCGTGCTGGCCGGCTCCGGCTACCACGACGCCGCGTTCACCCGGTCGCTGAAGGCCAAGCTCGCCGCGTACACCCGCACCGGCGGCCGGGTCAGCGTCATCGGCCGGCACGAGCTGCCCGGCGACGCCGTCATGCCGGCCAACGAGGAGGGCGGCTACCTGGCCGGCGCCGAGCTGTTCGGCGGCGGGCACCGCAAGGTCGGGGTGATCGCCGGCCCACGGGTGCTCACCACGACCACGGACCGGCTGGCCGGGCTGCGCCGGGCCGCCCGCGAGTCGGGCCGCACGCTGCCGGCGCGGCGCATCGCGTACGCCGGCTTCGACCGCGACGGCGGCGCCGAGGCCACCGCCGCGCTGCTGGACGCCTCCCCCGACCTGACCGCGATCGTGGCGCTCAACGACTCGATGGCCGTCGGGGCGCTGAGCACGCTGCGGGAGCGCGGGATCGCCGTGCCGGAGCGGGTCAGCGTGGTGGGCTTCGACGACATGCCGATCGCCCGCGACGTGACCCCGGCGCTGACCACGGTCCGGCTGCCGCTGGCCGACATGGGCGCCCGGGCGATGTCCCTGGCGCTGGACGGCACCGACGACGCCGCGGCCCGCATCGAGCCGGCGCCGGCGGTCCTGGTGCGCCGGGCCAGCAGCCAGCCGTTGACCTCCTGATACGAGGGCAGCCCGGCGCGGACCGGCGCACTTGCCCGTACCGCTGCGGCAGTCTCGACGGTCGCGGCCAGGCCTGGCCGGCGCCCGCCTGCGCGAACGGTTCTTCGCCGAGCGATGGCTCATCCGCATCGGCTCGGGCCGCGCCGTGAAGCTCACGCCCGCGGGCGCCGCCGCGCTGCGCGACCTGCTGGGTATCGATTAGCTTTCGCCGCCGCTGGGTAGACAGCGCTCATCAACCTGGCTTCTCCTCCCGGAGGCTGACGTGTTCGCTGTGATCGCCGCGATCCTGTTCGCGGTCGCCCTGCTGATCGACCTGCTCGGCATCAACTCCGGCCCGGTGCTCGACGTCGGCACGCTGAGCCTGGCCGGCTTCCTGTGCATCGCCCTGCACCTGGCGGGCGCGGGCGCCTGGACGACCACCCGCTGGGCCAGCCGCCGGCGCCGCTACGCCCGCCGCTGACTCCGCGCGAATCACCGAGTTCCGATCAGCGATAGTTGCCACTGCGTTCCCGTGACGCTCTGCAGGCCGTCGGATTTCTGCCGTGCACCGTTCCCGCGGCCTGCACAAGCGCTGCATGTAGGGTCGGGTCTCGTGATCGTGTGGCTCAACGGCACTCACGGTGCGGGCAAGACGACGACCGGTGCGCTCGTGCAGCCGCTGATCCCGGATTCGCGGGTGTTCGACGCGGAGAAGGTCGGCGGGACACTCATGGACATCACGCCGGGGCTGCCCGAGACGGACAACTCCCCGTTCCGCCTCAAGTACCTCGAGCCCTATGCCGAGGCGGCCCGCACGTGGCTGCATGCCGAGGCCGAGGTCGTCGACACCACGCACCTCACGCCGGCCCAGGCCGCCCTGCAGATCGCGGAGGCCGTCAAGAGTTGAGGCGTGGGATTTTGCGTCGCTGCGCATCGTTCGTTCGTGGATACTGCCGCCATGAGAGGGCCGCAGGGGTGGGCGATTGCTCATGTGACGGCGTTGGCGGCCGGCGAGGCGGTGGATCCGTCGTGGCGGGTGACGTTGCATTTTCACCCTGATCGGCTCGTGGCCGGTGTGCCGATGCTGGAGGTGCTGGCCCGTGAGGGGCTGTACCGGTCGCAGTTTGAGACGGGGACGAGTAATGGCGGGCTTACTGCCCATCACGGCGGCGACCGGTGGCGGTGGGAGAGCCGGATCTTCGCGGGGGCGTATGACGAGGCGGCGGCCTCGGAGCGCCCCAAGTACGGGTCGTTGAACTTCCGGATGCGTTCGGTCGGCGGCTCGCCGCGTTTCGGCTCGGCGTACCTGCGCGTGGCCGCAGGTGCGCTGGCCCGCACGACGTTCTGCTATCCGGACAGCTTCTTCGAGCCCGTGCATTTCGGTGTGGCGTCGAAGATGTCGGCCCTGGTGGCGATGGCCGAACGGGATGAGACGGATCCGCTCGACGACTACATCGAGGCACAGGTTCACGGCATTGTGGATCTCACCCGGGATGTTGAAGCCGTCGTCCTTGATCCCTGTTACCGCGGCTCCTCGGTCGAGACGATGGCCGGCCGGCTGGGCTGCCCGGTGCAGTGGCACGGCGGCTTCGTGCTGACCAGTACCGAGCTTCGCCGGCATCCGGAGTACCGGGGATCGGAGTTCGTCAGCCTCGGTCTGTCGTTGGCTCGTGGTGGGCGACTCGACCCGCGGATCATCGGAGCTGCGGCTCGAACCGGTCGATACGATGAGCAGGCGCTCAAGCGGGTCTGGCACTACGTGGCCAGGTTCGGTAGCCCCGAGATGCGGGGATGAAGAGAGTGCGTGAGGGCCGTCAGACGTGTTCCGGGCGGAGGCCGACGCCGATCAGGCGGGCCGGGAGCGTGCGCAAGGGTGGGTAGCGGTCCAGCAGGCGTAGCGGCAGGGGCGGGGACAGCGGGCGGCCGGTGAGGGCCGGCGCGAGCACCGCTCGTTGCAGGGCGCGCTGGAGAAGTTGGGTACCGGCCGTGGGCAGGGCGCGGCGGCGCTGGACCGTGGCCAGCTCGCGCTCCGTCGGTGGGCGGCCCGAGGCGAAAGCGTCGCCGATCACCCGGGCCGCGGCCACCGCGTCCTGGATCGCCAGGTTGATGCCCACGCCGCCGACCGGGGACATCGCGTGCGCCGCGTCGCCGATCAGCAGGGCGCCGGGGACGTGCCAGCGGTACAGCCGGTCCATCCGGACGGTCAGCGTGTGGACCTGCTCCCAGCCCTCGATCTCGCTCACCCGGTCGGCGAGGTAGGGCACGCTGTCCGCGATCCCGGCCCGGAACGCGGGCAGGCCGGCCGCGCGGAGCTGCGCCTCGCCGCCCTTGGGTACCACCCAGCCGATCTGCCAGTAGTCGCCGCGGTCGATGCCGACGAAGAGGCGGCCCTCGTCGATGCGGCCGGCCAGGCCCTCCGGATCGGCAGGCCGGCGCGAGAGCCGGAACCAGAGCACGTCGATGGGCGCGCCGAAGACCTTTGAGCGAAGGCCTAGCTCCCGGCGTACCGTCGAATCGCGCCCGTCGCAGGCGACCGTGAGCGGGGCGACCACCTCGACCGGCCCCTGCGTTGTCCCTGCGGTGACGCCGACCACCCGCCGGTCGCGGCGGTTGACGGCGATCACCTCGGCCTCGCGACGGAGCGCGAAGTCGCCGCGCGAGACGAGCAGCTCCAGGAAGTCCCACTGGGGCAGCATCATGACGTAGGGGTGCGGCGTCCGCAGCCGCTCGAAGTCGACCGGGCGGTAGGTCCCGGTGGCGTAGGTGACCTGGAGCTGGCGCACGACTCGGTGCGGCAGCCGGACCAGGTCGTCGTAGAGGCCGAGCTCGTCCATGAGCTGCAGCGTCGACGGGTGCACGGTGTCGCCGCGGAAGTCGCGCAGGAAGGTCGCGTGCCGCTCCAGGACCACGGCGCCGACCCCGCGCCGGCCCAGCAGCAGCGCCAGGACCAGCCCGGCCGGCCCGCCGCCCACGATGCACACGTCGGCCTTGACGACCATGCCTGAGCCCATCCCCGATCCGCGGGCGGACAAACGTCCGCCGGGTTACAGGGTGGCGGGGTCGGTGTTCGCCCCGCACAGCACGACGACCGCCGCGCCCGGGTCGGCGACGAGGTCGAGCCCGGCGAAGGCGGCCGCGGCCCCGTGCTCCACGGCGAGGCGGTGCTCACGCCACAGCCGGTGGCGGGCATCGACGATCGCCTCATCGCTCACGAGAATGCTTTCGACTTTATGGTGTACCGCCAAATCAAAGGCGATCCCGCCGACCCGACGGGCACCGAGCGAGTCCGCGGCCACGCTCTCCACCGGGACGTCGACCGGATGGCCGGCGGCGAGCGCGGCATGCAGGGTCGGCGCCCCGACCGGCTCCACGGCCACGATCCGGGCCCGGTCGCCGACGGCGGCGGCGATCCCGCCGATCAGCCCGCCGCCCCCGACCGCGACGAGGACCGTGTCGGCCTCCGGCAGCTCCAGCCCGACCGTGCCCTGTCCGGCGACGATCTCCGGCTGGTCGTAGGCGTGCACGACCAGCGCCCCGGTCTCCGCCGCCCGGGTCTGCGACGCGGCGTGGGCCTCGGCATACTCGCGGCCGTGCTGGTACACGACGGCGCCGTACTCCCGCAGCCGCGCCACCTTCGTCGCCGGCGCCGTCACCGGCAGGAACACCTCGGCCCGCACGCCCAGCCGGGCCGCCGCGTAGGCCACGCCCAGCCCCGCGTTGCCCCCGGACGCTACGACTACCCCGCTGTCCGGCAGCGCCCCCGCTTCCCGCGCGGCGAGGATCCGGTTGAACGCGCCCCGCGCCTTGAACGACCCGCTGTGCTGCAGCAGCTCCAGCTTGAACCAGAGCCCGGGGCGCACCTCGTACGACGGGGTGTGCCGGACGTGCCCGCCGATCCGCCGCGCCGCCGCTTCGATGTCAGTCTTGTCCACCACGAAGATCACCCTAGCCCGGTCCCGTGCCGCCCTTCCCCCGCCGCGAACCGCGCCGCCCCCTCCCGCGCCCCGCGCGCCAGCGAGTCCGCCCCGTAGCGGTACTCGACGGCGAGCCCTTCCTCGACGCTGCGGCCGAGGCTGTCGTACACCGACAGCCGGTCGTTGCGCAGGCACGCCTGCGGCAGCGCGGCCAGCTCCGCGGCGAGCTCCTCCGCCGCCGCCCGCGCGGTGCCGGTGGGCACGACCCGGTCGGCGAGCCCGATCCGGTGCGCCTCCTCGGCGTCGACGCCGCGCCCGGTCAGGATCAGGTCGAGCGCCCGCCCCGCCCCGATGAGCCGGGGCAGCCGCACGGTACCGCCGTCGACGAGGGGGACACCCCAGCGCCGGCAGTACACCCCGAACACCGCGTCCCGCTCGACCACCCGCAGGTCGCACCAGATCGCCAGCTCCAGCCCGCCGGCCACCGCATGCCCGGCGACGGCCGCGATCACCGGCTTGGACAGCCGCATCCGGGTCGGCCCGAGCGGCCCGTCCCCGTCCGGCTCGACCCGGTTCGCCCGCCCGTCCGCCACGGCCTTGAGATCGGCGCCCGAACAGAACGTGCCCCCGGCCCCCCACAACACCGCCACGGCCGCGTCAGAATCGTCATCGAACGCCCGAAACGCCTCCGCCAACGCCTCAGCGGTGGCCCGATCCACGGCATTACGCGTCTCCGGCCGATCCAGCACGACGGTGTACACCGCCCCGCGGCGCTCCACTCGCACGGTCATACCGATAGTGTGGTCCCACGGTCGCGGCGGGCGCTTCTCCGCCCCATTCAAAAACCGACCGCAGGGTATGCAAATTGCAACAATCCCTTGTCATGGGGCGGTCGGTGATACGCCCCTCGGCCGCCTGACAACCAGCGATACGGCACTTTTATTCTTACATGAATGAATGGGCGATTGCACCGCCGACTCCGCGATAATGCAGGAAGGTGCCACACGCGAGGGGGCGGCATGTCGGCACGCAAGGTGATAGATCTCGACCGGTCGGTACGGCTGCTCGCCAGGCTGCTGCAGATCGCAGCGCTGCTTTCGGGCCTGGTGGCGGTCTTCTGCGTCGTCGCGCTATCGCCGAAATTGATCTCCTCGATGTACGAGGACAATCGAGACTGGAACCGCCTCGGAGACATCGGCCAGGCGTACGGTCCGGCTTCGGCATTGTTGTCGACCGCCGCCTTGATCGTTGTTGCGGCCTCGCTCGCCGTGCAGCGCAAGAACTTTCAGCGCGCATTGCGTGGTGAGTACCGCCGACTGAATCGGGACACCGTGCTGCTGTCGATGGCCGAGCCGGCATACGCCCAGTGCTGGGGGCCGCGCTTCGCGCCGCCCCACGTGGACGAGAGGCTGTTCTTTTATGCCGGTTTCGTGGTGCTGAACTGGTCCTTCTCCTGGGAGGACCGAATCCTCAACGAGCCGGAGCTACGGACGTTGCTGCGGACCTACTTCGACTCCGAGGTTCCGCGGATGTACTGGGAGCGGCACGGCGACTGGCACGATCCGAAACGGCGATGGCCGCGCCGTGAGCGATTCCGGGCCATCGTCAACGAGGAATACCTGCGGGCGATCAAGAACGGGCCGCCGGCTCGAGCCTATGAACCGATGGCGCCCGGTCGCACCCGGCTCGCCACGCCGAGAGACGATTGGTGACCTTCGAACGCGTCGTTCTTCAGCAGCGTGACGAACGACCGCCAGTCATCGGCGGCAAACGTCAGCGCCACGGCGGGGATGACCGAGTCACGCACCGATATCGACGGGCCGCGGTCGGAGAACTCGACGCAGTTGTGCTCACTGACGCAACGCGAAGCTCGGCGCCATGCCGAACGATCCGGACCCACAATGCTCCTCAACAATGGACGTCAGCCACCAGACCAGCACGGATACCTACAAAAGGCCCGAACCCGCACAATACGGACAGGCGGCGACGACTTTACGGCATCGAATCCGGGGAGCTACCGGAGGGGTTACCTCACGGCGAGTCGCCACCGTACTAAAGCGCGAACCCGTCTCGCGCTTCGCCCCCGCCCGATGGGGACACGTAGGATCCCGTCTATGGGATCGGAGGTGCGGTCGGGGACGTTCCCGTCAACGGCGGCATCGCAGGGGATTCAGGTGCGCCACCGGGTGTACTGCGAGGGCCGGCTGATGGCGTCCTGCCCGGTCGCCCGGTCGCCCGGTCCACCGACCCGCACGATGCCGCGGACGAGGATCCCGGGACGACCCACTTCGTGGTCGCCGAGGACGGGCGGGCGGTCGGGTCGATGCGGTTGATCGCCGGCATGGAGCACGGCCGGCGGTTCTGGGGCGGCTGGCCGGCGGAGCTCACCGGGCAGGTGTGGGAGGCCTCCCGGGTGTCGATGCTGCCCAGCCACCGGCGCCGGCCCGAGGTGCTGCTGCGGCTGCTCCTCGCGGCGGGGCGCGAGTCGCTGGAAGCGGGATGTGAGACCTGGATCGCGGTGCTGTCGCCGAACATGCTGAGCTCGCTCACCCGCCTCGGCATCCCCGCCGAGCTCCTCAACAACGCGGAGCCGATCGACTACTCGAGCGCGTCCGGAGTCCAGCTGCCGGCCGACGGCCGAACTTTGATCCCGGCCATCATCAGAGTTCGGGAGGCCTACCGACCGTTCGCGGCCGCGGAGGCGCCCGGGGCCGGCCGCCTTGGCAGTGCGGGCCGCGGGAGGGAGGGCTCGTGACCGAGTTCCACGACTGGGATGACATTCGCGCCGACCTGCAAGACGGCGACGATGAGGCGCTCGCCGCCGAACGGGCCCGCACCGAAGCGTGGGTCAACGCCTTCCATCTTGCCGAGGAGCGCAAGCGCCTGGGCCTGACGCAGCGGCAGGTGGCCGAGATCATGGCGTCTCGCCCGGCCGGGTGAGCCAGATCGAGAACGGCGATCTCGACGTCAACGAGGTCGCAACCCTGAGCCGGTACGCGCGGGCGCTGGGCGCCCGCATGCGGATCTCGGTTGAGCGCGGCATCGACCGTCATGGCGGTGATGCGTACTGCAGACAGTCACCAGGCCGTACCCGTAAGCATGGAAGTTGCGACGAATGAGCGATGACCGTTAGTGAAAGAACGGACATGTCGGATTCGTCCATCGACCGTGGAGACTACCGCTTGCCACAACCGGTACCTTCTTCGCATGGCCACGGTGCTACTCGTTGAGGACGATCACGTCGTGCGGGGCGCGCTGCTGCGCTCATTGACCGACCGGGGTCACACGGTGCACGCGGTCGGCACGGCTCTGGAGGCGCTGCGCCGCTTCGCCGCCGAGACGCCCGACCTGGTCGTGCTGGATCTCGGTCTGCCCGACCTCGATGGCGCGGACGCGCTGCGGATGCTGCGCGGCATCGCCGACACACCGATCATCATCGCCACCGCCCGCGACGACGAGGCGGAGATCGTCCGGCTGCTCAAGGCCGGCGCCGACGACTACATGATCAAGCCGTTCACCTCGGCCCACCTGGACGCCCGGATGACCTCCGTGCTGCGCCGCACGGGACGGGCGAGCCGCGAGGAACCCACCGCCATCGAGGTGGGAGGCTTGCGGGTGGACATCGGGCAGCGGCAGGCATACCTGCACGGCGAGCCGCTGACCCTGACCCGCAAGGAGTTCGACCTGCTGGCGTACCTCGCCGCCCGGCCCGGCCGGGTGGTCTCACGCCGTGAGCTGTTGGAGGAGGTATGGCGGCAACCCTCAGTGGGCGAGGACCAGACGATCGACGTGCATCTGTACTGGCTGCGCCGGAAGCTCGGCGAGAGCGCGTCGGCGCCCCGGTACCTGCACACCGTGCGGGGCGTGGGCTTCAGGTTCGCGGCGCCGGACTGAGGCGAACCCTCGCCTACGTCTCCGCGGCGGTCACCACGATGGTGGCCCTCGCCTTCCTGATCCCGCTCGGGCTCGTCGTCCAGCAGCTCGCCCGCGAGCGCGCGCTCGCCGACGCGGAACGCCAGACCGCCGTGGTCGTGGCGGTCCTCACCGTGACCACCGACCCGCTGAGCATCGAGCGCGCGGTCGCCAGCACCGGCGGGCCGGCGGTGACCCGCGTCTCCGTGCACAACCTCGGCGCCAACGGCACGGAGATCGGCTCCGGGCACGCCACCGGCGGCGACCTCGTGCGCGCCGCCGACCAGGCCGCGCCGCTCATCGCGGACGTGCCGGGCGGTCAGTCGTACCTCGAACCGGTCGACCTGGGCGCGGGGCACACCGCCGTGGTCGAGGTATTCATCCCCGACGCGGAGCTGGAGAGCGGGGTGGCCGGCGCCTGGTGGGCGCTCGCCGCGGTCGCGCTCGGCCTGATCATCGCCTCGGTCTGGGTCGCCGACCGGCTGGCCGCGAAGATCATCCTCTCCGCCCGGCAGCTGGCCGGGGCGGCGGGCGCGCTCAGCGAGGGGTACCTCGACGTGCGCATCGACCCGCAAGGCCCGCTGGAGCTGGCCGAGGCGAGCTCCGCGCTCAACGTGATGGCCGACCGGATCATGGCCCTGCTGTCCAACGAGCGCGAGCTGGTCGCCGACCTGTCGCACCGGCTGCGCACCCCGCTGACCGCGCTGCGCCTCGACGCCGAGACGCTGGACGACTCGCAGGACGCCGACCGCATCCGCGACGCGATCGCCGCGCTCGAGGTCGAGATCGACAAGCTGATCCGGGCGATGCGCGAGCCGATCGACGCCCACTCCCCCACGCCCGACCGCGGCGAGCGGGCCGACGGGGCGGCCGCCTCGACCGGCGAGGAGGGCTGCGACGTGGCGGAGGTCGTGCGGGACCGGATGATGTTCTGGTCGGCGGTCGCCGGCGACCAGGAGCGCGAGTGCAAGGCGATCGGCGTCGACCAGCCGGCCCCGGTCACCGTCCCCAAGAGCGAACTGGCCGCAGCCCTGGACGCGCTGATCGGCAACGTCATCCGGTACACCCCCCAGGGCGTGCCGTTCGAGGTCGCGGTGACCCGCCGGGAGGACGGCTACGTCGTCCTGCGCGTCGAGGACGGCGGGCCGGGCATCCCCGATCCGGAGCGGGCCATGCAGCGCGGCGAGAGCCAGCAGGGCTCCACCGGCCTCGGCCTGGACATCGTGCGGCGGGTCGCGGTGGCCGGCAACGGCACGGTCAACATCGGCCGGGGCGCCCTCGGCGGCGCCAGCGTGGCGGTCGTCATGGCCGACGCCGACCCGACGCCCAAGGAGACCCCGCCGCCGAGCCGCTGGCTGGTCGGCCGCCTGTCCCGCGAGCCCAACGAGCGCCGCCCCCGCCGCTGGCGATCCCCGGGCCGCTAGCCCGCCCGCGATAAGTCGGGCGCTGGCGCGCCACGACTTATCGGACATATCACGATTTATCGCTATCTGCTGGCGTGACGCGTAGGGCGGCCAGCAACTGATCATGATGGCCGATGCCAGGCGGCCGCCACGGCGGGTGAATGTCTCCGTGATCATGCCGCCCCGGTGGCCGCACCACGGGTTTGCCATGATCCCGGAGACTTCCGGTACACGGGTGTACATCAGCACTCCGTGATCATGAAAAACCGTTGGTGTCGGTGCCAGTTACGCATGATCGCGGAGACTTCCGGTCGCCGCGCCGTGCGGGCAGCGCAGATAGACGTGACTGAAAAAGCAGATGGCTCGGGTCCGCGTCACTTCCAGACCGTTGCTCCCGCCAGACACCGGTCGGGCCTGGCGGCCCTCCCTGCCGGGTCCGCGGTGCCAAGGGCCGCCGGTTATTTGTAAGAAGGTTGGCCATAGCGCGGGAACAAGAGTCGATTATTTGTGCCTTAACTGCGCTCATACGGCTGGAACGGACACCGCCACCTGGCTACCGTGAGCGCGTTCCCACGTGGACGACCGGCTCTCACCCGCCTTGCCACCCTCGAAGGCCGGCGTCCCGCGCGCGGCGGGGTCCAGTACCTCTGCCCTGTGCCGGCCCCCGCCGCGCGCTCCTTTCGGTCCCCCCTCCCCCGCTAGGAGTCGAGCGTGCCCGCGCGACCCGTGAAGTCCCGCCTGCTGCGCCGTGCCCTGACCGCCACCGCCGTCGTCGTGCTCGGCGCGGGCGCGGCGCTCGTCGGCCCCGGCGCCGTCGAGTCGCTGTTCCAGGAGCACGACCGCGGGCCGACGGCGATCGGCCGGGTGCCGGCCGACAATCCGGAGCAGGGTCTGGTGTACCAAGGGCTGACGCCCGCGAAACGGGGGGAGCCCTGCGTCGGCGGGTACGTGCTCACCGAACGCGACCAGTGCAGCCACGGCCCGGACGTCCCGCCGCCCGGCCTGAGCGTGCACACCGACGTCCAGCCGGTCGCCGCGGTGACCGAGCAGCCGGCCGTGGCCGACACGGACGCCGCCGCGGCCCCGCCGGAGCAGACGGTCCTCGCCGACGAGGGGGCGGCCGAGGGTGCTGACGGCGGGCTCGCGGTCGTGCCGGACGCGACGGGCGGTACCGCCGCCGCGACCGGCCCCGGCGGCGTGGTCTGCGACGGCGACGGCGTCGCCGGCAAGCGCGTGCAGGTGCTCTACGTGCGCGACGCGAACACGGCCAGCCGGTTCAGCCAGTACCTCGAGTCGTTCCGCACCTGGTCGGCTGGGGTCGACGCGATCTACAACGCGAGCGCGCAGGAGACCGGCGGCGAGCGGCACGTGCGGTTCGTGACCACCGCGGACTGCAAGGTCGACGTCCGCGAGGTCGAGCTGCCGGCCGGCGGCCTGGGCACGTTCGACGCGACGATCAACGGCCTGAAGAACCTGGGCTTCAACCGCACCGACCGCAAGTACATGATTTTCGGGGAATCCAAGGTGTACTGCGGCATCGGCACCTTCGCCGGTGACACGCAGCCGGGCGCGAACAACCGCAGCAACGGCGGCCCCGGCTACGGCCGCAGCGACTCGGGCTGCTGGGCGGCCAGCGTGGCCGCGCACGAACTGGGCCACAACCTCGGCGCCGTGAACAACAACGCGCCGAACTCCAGCAAGGCCGGGCACTGCCTCGATGAGTACGACATCATGTGCTACAACGACTCGGGCGGGCTCAAGACCGTCGTGAAGTGCGCCGACAAGTCGCACGAGGACCGCCTCGACTGCAACCACGACGACTACTACAACACCAACCCGAGCCCGGGCAGCTACCTCGCGACCAACTGGAACGTCGCCAACAACCAGTTCCTGATCGCCAGCGGTGGCTCGACCACCCCGCCGCCCTCGCCGACGGCCTCGGCCTCACCGTCGAAGCCCGCACCGTCGAAGACCAGCGCGCCGCCCTCGCCGACGCCGTCGCGCACGACGGCCTCGCCCAAGCCCTCCGCGTCGCGGTCGAGCGCCGGCCCGACCCCGACGAAGACGTCCACCGGCGGACCGAAGGAGCTGCGGACCAGTGCTGTCGATGCGACCTCTGTTCGTCTGTCCTGGGATCCGGCCGCGCCCGGCAGCCGATACGCCGTCGTGCTCGACGGCCGATCCATCGGCCGGGTCGCCACCACCAGCGTCCGGATCGTCGGCATGCGCCCCGACACCGACTATCAGATCGGGATTTCGCTCGCGCAGAACAGCGCCCTGACCCCCTGGACCGCCACGATCACCGTGCACACCCCCGCGGCGGCCGCCCCGGCCGCCGGCAGCTGGCTCGTGCTGGGCAACAGCCTGACCGGCACGGTGGCCGACGTGTTCGGCGCCCGGCGGGCAGCGGGCACGCCGATCGTGCTGTACGGTCAGCACGGCGGCGCCAACCAGCAGTGGCGGCTCGAGCAGGCCGGCACCGGTTACCTCGTGCGCTCCAAGGCGACCAACGAGTGCCTGACCACGACCGGCAACCGCGACACCGCCGGCGCGACGCTGGTGCAGGCCGACTGCGCGGCCGCCCTGCACTGGACGCTCGCCCGCACCGACTACGGCGTGGCCCTCGCCACGCCGGGCGGGCTGGTGGCCGGGGTGAGCAACAACGAGTTCTACGGCAGCCGGCTGCTCGCCCTGCAGAAGCCCGACGGCGCGCGGTACCAGAGCTGGATCTCGCTGCCGGCATGACCATCCGCCGACTGATCGGCCTGACGGCGACCGTCCTCGCGGCGGCCGCCGTCGCGGTCCTCGGCTTCGCCGGGCCGGCCCGCGCGCACGGCGCGGTCGTGCTGACCCTGCACGGCGACGGGCGCGGCTCGGTCTGGCTCACCGTGGTGTGGCAGGACGGGCATCCGGTCACCGAACCGGTCGGCATGACGATGCTGGCGACGTCGGACACCGGGCAGCGGGTGGGCCCGGTGGCGCTGAGGCGCAATGGCGACGCGTTGACGTACACCGGCACGCTGAGCCCCGGCGCCTGGACCGTCGTCGCCGACATGGGCACACCGGCGATCGGCCGCTGCCAGGGCCTGCTGCACGTGGCGCCCGGCGGCGCCAGTCCCGCCCCCGACGAGATCACCTGCGCGCCACCACCGCCCGCCGCACCACCGGCGCCCGCGCCCGCTCCACCGCCGTCGCTGACCTGGGTGTGGTACCTCGCGGGCTTCGCCGTCGCCGCCGCGATCGGCATCGGCATCTTCTTCCGCAAGCGCCGCTAATATCCACTTGACCGGTACAGTCGTGCCGGTCTACTGTACCGGTATAGGCCCGCTATACCGGTACAGTTGGAGGAGATCCGCATGAGCACGTTCCCGTTCGCCATGATCGTGTCGCAGACCGCGATGTCCGAGCAGTTCGGCTTCGAGCACGCCAGCGCACTGCCCCACGCTCCCGAGGTGGTGGACCCGCCGACCCGCACGCCGCGGTCCTACCGCGCCCGCACCGCCCTGGCCGCGACCCTGCGCCGCGCGGCGGAGGCGGTCGCCCCCGGGCCGCAGAGCCACCCGGCGAGTTAAGGTCACACTCGTATCGGGAGCATCAAGGAGTCGCGGTGGCGAGGGTTACTCTGCAGACGATCGCCGACCGGGTCGGCGTGAGCCGGATGACCGTCTCCAACGCGTTCTCCCGCCCCGACCAGCTCTCGCCCACGCTGCGCGACCGGATCCTGGCCGTCGCGGACGAGCTCGGCTACGTCGGGCCCGACCCGGCCGCCAGGGCCCTGGCCCGCGGCACCACGGGCGCCGTCGGCATCCTGCTCACCGAGTCGCTCAGCGGCGCCTTCGCCGACGAGGTCGCCACCACCTTCCTGGGCGCGATCGCCGACGAACTCGCCCCGACCGGCCTGGGCCTCACTCTGCTGAGCACCACCACGGCCGGCAGCGTCGTCCCGGCCCGCGACGTGGCCATGGACGGCGCCCTGGTCTACTCCTGCGACCCGGAGTCGACCGCCGTCGACTGGCTGCTGCGCCGCAAGATCCCCGTCGTCTTCATCGACCAGATCCCCGCCACCGGCGTCCCCGCCGTGAACGTCGCCGACCGCGCCGGCGCCCGCGCCGCCGCCCAGCACCTGGTCGACCTTGGCCACCGCCGCATCGGCATCGTGACCTCAGGCGTCCGCGGCCGCCACGGCCTGGTCAGCCCCGAGGACGTGGTCGACGGCTACGTGGGCGCCCAGCGACTGTCGGGCTGGCTCGACGCCCTGACCCCGGCCGGCATCACCCCGCCGATCGCCCGCCAGCCCCACGGCGACCCCGACGCCGGCTACGAGGGGGCCCGCCTGCTGCTCACCGCCGCCGAGCCCCCGACGGCCATCCTGTGCTTCTCGGACGCCCTGGCCCGGGGGGTACTGGCGGCCGCGCTCGACCTCGGCCTCGCGGTCCCGGACGACCTGTCGGTGGTCGGCTTCGACGACAGCCCGGCCGCGGCCCGGATGCGCCCACCGCTGACCACGGTCCGCCAGGACATCCACGCCAAGGGCCACGCGGCCGCGGCGTCCCTGACCCAGGCGATCGAGGCGGCCCGCACCGACACGCCGGGCCCGTCGGACCACCTGTGCCTGCCGGCCGAACTCATCGTCCGCGCCAGCACAGCCCCACCCCACCCCTGACCGCGCCACTACCCCGCCCGGCCCCGCCCCGCCCGGCCCGGCCCCGCCCCGCCCGGCCCGGCCCCGCCCCGCCCGGCCCCGCCCCGCCCGGCCCGGCCCCGCCCGGCCCAGCCACTGACCGGCCCCACCCGGCCACTGACCGGCGCCACTCGCGCCCTCGGCCACGACGCCGATCCAGCGGTGCCACCCCGCCCTCACGGCCCGCGCTTACCGCCGTCGGCACCCCGGCTCGCGCCATCCGCGGCGCCGGCCTTGGTCCGCCGACCGTGCCGCCTTTCGACGCAGCGCCGTCGGGCCACCCGACTGAAACTCTCCGCGATCATGCGTAGTCGCCACCCGTATCGCGCGTTTTCCATGATCGTGGAGTGTCTATGTACCCATAGGTACCATATGTCTCCGTGATCATGGAAAACCGGCCGCGCGCCAGCGGGAGTCGCATGATCACGGAGAGATTCGTTCGCTCCGCCATGCCCTGCGGAAGGGAATGCCCCACAACACGGAAAATGATGATAAGTCCGAAATATCCGGCGCCGAAGGCGCCGGATATTTCGGTTATTCCAGTATTAGTTGCTCGGCTGGATGTGGGGAGTGGTCACTGAACGGGATTGTTGACTTGCGGAATACTTGGTGGGCAAGTACGGTTTGAGGTGGGGACAACAGCCGTAACCGCAGCACCGGAGGCGTCACATGCCCGCGATCACCGTCGAAAACGTTCTCGCGCTGCCGCGCGTGGCCACGCCCGACCCCGTCGCGGCCCGGCCGCGGCCGGTGGTGTCCGTGACGACCGCGCCGAAGGGCTACGAGGGCGAGGGCTTCCCGGTCCGCCGGGCGTTCGCCGGCGTCGACCTGCGCGCGCTGGACCCGTTCATCCACATGGACCAGATGGGCGAGGTCGAATATGCCCCGGGCGAGCCGAAGGGCACCCCGTGGCATCCGCACCGCGGCTTCGAGACCGTCACCTACATCATCGACGGCGAGTTCGTGCACCACGACTCCAACGGCGGGGGCGGCGTCATCACCGACGGCGACACCCAGTGGATGACGGCCGGCAGCGGCATCCTGCACATCGAGACGCCGCCGGAGCACCTGGTGGTCAGCGGCGGGCTGTTCCACGGGTTCCAGCTGTGGGTCAACCTGCCCAAGGCCGACAAGTTCGCCGCCCCGCGCTACCAGGACATCCGCGGCGGCCAGGTCGCGCTGCTGACCTCGCCGGACGGCGGCTCGCTGCTGCGGGTCATCGCCGGCGAGCTCGACGGCCACGCCGGGCCCGGCATCACCTACACGCCGATCACCCTCGTGCACGCCACCATCTCCCCCGGCGCCTCGCTGACGCTGCCCTGGCGCAAGGACTTCAACGCATTGGCGTACACCTTGGCGGGCAAGGGCACCGTGGGCGCGAAGGGGCGCCCGGTCGAGCTGGGCCAGCTGGCCGTGTTCGGCGAGGGCGACACCGTCACCGTGACCGCCGACGCGAAGCAGCACCCGCGCCACCCCACGATGGATGTGCTCTTCCTCGGCGGTCAGCCGATCCGCGAGCCCGTCGTGGCGTATGGTCCGTTCGTCATGAACACCAAGGCCGAGGTCATGCAGGCGTTCGAGGACTACCAGGCCGGCCGGCTCGGCAGCATCCCCGCGGCGCACGCAGACGTGCGGGGAGAGGCGTCCTGAGTGGACTTCCAGGTCGTTGACAACACCGAGCAGCAGCGGTTCGAGATCCGGGTCGACGGCGAGCAGGCGGGGGCGGCGTATTACCGCCTCCACCCCGCCGAAGCCGGCGAGCCCGAGCGGATCGTGTTCACGCACACCGAGGTGGATCCGAAGTTCGAGGGCAAGGGCGTGGGCAGCCGGCTGGCCGGCGGCGCGCTGACTCTGGCCAAGGAAAGCGGGCTGCAGATCGTCGCGCAATGCCCATTCATCGCGGCGTACCTCAAACGCCACCCCGAAATGGCGTAGCTCAGGATTCGCCCCCGGCCGGCATCGGCAGGCGGATCCACACCGGATACTCCGGCAGCAGCCGGGCGAGGCGGGCCGCGATCGGCTCGAGCAGCGCGGCGCAGCGCTCGGTCGACGCCCGGCCGAGCGCGTGCCAGGGGCCCGCGGCGAGCTGATCGGTGGTTTCTTCGATGGTTCGGTACGCCGAGTTCGCCTTCTCCGTCGCCCCGCCCTCGCCGTCGAGGTAGCCGCGCTGGTGTAGCCGCAGCCGGGCGGCCTCCCACTGCTCGTCGTTCCAGCCGCGCGCGGGCTGCGCGGCCTCGCGCCCGCCGCCGACCAGCCCGATCCGCCACACCATCGACTCGCAGCCGTCCAGTCCCTCGACCAGCAGCGCCGCGACGTGGCCGTCGCCGCGGTGCTCGCGCAGGACGGTCGCGGCCTGCCACAGCACGTCCAGCGGGTCCTGCGGCCACGGGAGGGCGGCGTTGGCCGCGCCGAGCACCCTGCCGTACCCCTCGGCCTCCAAAGCGGCGGCCTTGAGCAGGCTCGCGGCCTCGTCGACGCCGCTCAGGCCGGCGGTCGCCTCGGCCAGCGCCCGGTGCGCGCCCAGCCGGCGGGCCTCGAGTGCCCCCTCCGGACTGACCCTGGTCCAGACGTCCGGCAGCGCGCGGGTGACCATGGCCGGCGCGAACCCGTAGAACGCCGCGATGACCGGCGCGGGGTTGACGGCGCCGAGCGGGGCGCTGCGGCCGGCGAAGTACCCCCGCCAATAACCGCGCAGACCCGCCTCCTCGAACGCCTGGCGGGCGGCCGGGGCGAAGTAGGTGACCGCGTGCACGGGCTCGAACAGCGACCACATGCGCCGTTCGGTCGACAGCTCAGTCATGCAGCGACCTTAAAACGTGCGCACGGCGCGCGGTGTGGTCCCCCTCACAGAAAAGGTGTACGGAACCGTTTCGTTCCGCTCCCGGGGCGAGCTAGGTTTCGAGACGGAACCGTTCCGTACACCTGCCGCAGGGGAGATCACCATGGCGACGGCGACGAAGCCGGACCGCCGCGAGGCGATCTGCGAAGCGGTGTTCGAGCTGCTCAGCGAGGTGGGCTACGACCGGATGTCGATGGACGCCGTGGCGGCGCGGGCCCGCGCCAGCAAGGCGACCATCTACCGGGGCTGGCCCAGCAAGCCCGAGCTGGTGATGGACGCGATCGAGCACCGCTTCGGCGGCCCGGCCGAACCACCCGACACCGGCTCACTGCGCGGCGATCTCCACGCCCACGTGTCCACCGTCTGCAAGGTCGCCGACGGGGCCGACGGGGCGATCATCACCGGCCTGCTGACGGCGTGCGCGCACAACGCGGAGCTGTCCGAGGTCATGTACCGCTGCGTCTACGAGACCAAGCACCAGCTGTACGAATCGATGATCAAGCGTGCGGTCGAGCGCGGTGAGATGCCCGAAGGGTCCAGCGCCGAGCCGGTGCACGAGGTGTTGCAGGCCATGGTGCTGAGCCGGCGGCTGTGGCAGACCGGCCCGTTCGACGAGGCGTTCGTCAACCGGATGGTCGACCGGATCCTGCTGCCGATCCTGCGCCAGGACGGCTGAGCGCCTTCTTCCCAAAAATTGTCGTACCCCGTCCGTAGTCTCTGCGGACGGAGGCTCCCACCTGCCCAGGAGGCTGGCTCATGGCGAACGACGCGGTCGTCGCACCCGACATATCGGTTAAATCATCTTCTGCGGTGCCGCCCGATCCACGACGCTGGCTCGCCCTCGCCGTCATCGCGGTGGCGCAGCTCATGGTGGTGCTCGACGCCACGATCGTGAACATCGCGCTGCCCTCGGCCCAGCAGGCGCTGCACATCTCCACCGCCGACCGGCAGTGGATCGTCACCGCCTACACGCTCACCTTCGGCGGCCTGCTGCTGTTCGGCGGGCGCATCGCCGACTACTTCGGCCGCAAGCGCACGTTCCTCATCGGCCTGCTCGGCTTCGCCGGCGCCTCGGCGCTGGGCGGCGCCGCGGTCAACGCGGGCACCCTGTTCGCCGCCCGCGGCCTGCAGGGTCTCTTCGGCGCCCTGCTCGCCCCGGCCGCGCTGTCGCTGATCACGGTCACGTTCACCGAGCCCCGGGAGCGCGCGCAGGCGTTCGGCGTGTTCGGCGGCATCTCCGGCGGCGGCGCCGCGATCGGCCTGCTCGCCGGCGGTGTGCTGACCGAGTATGCGGACTGGCGCTGGTGCCTGCTGGTCAACATCCCGATCGCGGTCCTCGCGTTCGTCGCGGCGATCCCGCTGGTCCGGGAGAGCAAGGCCCACGGCGACACGCGCTACGACATCCCGGGTGCGGTGCTGGCCACGGCCGGGCAGGTCGCGCTGGTCTACGGCTTCACGAAGGCGGCCACCGACGGCTGGAGCTCGGCGGTCACCATCGGCTGGCTGGCCTCGGCGGTCGTCCTGCTGGGCGCGTTCCTGTTCTGGGAGTCGCGCACCAGCCATCCGCTGCTGCCGCTGCGCGTGCTGTTCGACCGCAACCGCGGCGCGTCGTACATTGTCTCGATCATGATCGGCGCCGGTCTGCTCGGCATGTTCCTGTTCATGACGTTCTACCTGCAGCAGACCCTCGGCTGGTCGGCGCTGAAGAGCGGCGTGGCCTACATGCCCTTCTCCGGCGGCATCATCGCGGCCGCGGTCGTGGCCTCCCGGCTGCTGCCCCGCACCGGCGCCAAGGCGCTGATGACGGTCGGCGGCGTGCTCGCCACCGCGTCGATGATCTGGCTGACCCGGCTCGACCTCGACTCGTCCTACGCGACGGCCATCCTGCCCTCGTTCATCGCGATGAGCTTCGGAATGGGCCTGGTCTTCGTCCCGCTCAGCAGCCTGGCCCTCTCCGGCGTGGCCAACCACGACGCGGGCGTGGCCAGCGCGATGGTCAACACGACCCAGCAGGTCGGCGGCTCCCTCGGCACGGCATTGCTCAACACCATCTTCACCACGGCCGTGGCCGGCTACATCACCGACCATGCCGCCCGGGCCTCGGAAAGCCCGGGCGCGGCCCAGCTGCTGCAGGCCCACGCCGCGATCCACGGCTACAACGTGGCCTTCACGGCCAGCGCCATCCTGCTGGCCGTCGCCACCGTCGTGGTCATCGTCATGGTCCGCAATTCGTCCGCGGACCGCGCCACTCAGCCCGCGACCGACGCCGCCCCGGCCCACTTCGGCTGACCGCCTCCCACCGCCTCCCGACAAGGCGGAGCCATCCACCGGAGCCGCCCGGGCGTGTGTGCTACCACACGCCCGGGCCGCGCCACTTCCGGGCCGCGCCACTTCCGGCCCGCGCCACTTCCGGGCCGCGCCACCCCCGGCCCGCGCCGCTTCCGGGCCGCGCCGCTTCCGGGGGCGGAGTCACGTCCGCTGGGGTGGTGTTTGAGGTGGCCAGCGATTGATCGTGTTGGTTGCTGTGTTGCTGTGAGGCGGCGGCCGGTTCGATGGTGGCGGTGCTCGGCACACGTAGGTGACCATGGGCGTGCCGGCCACGGACCGGCAGCGGCGCGGCCGTGGTGCTCCGCGTGCGGCCAAACGTGGCCGGCCGGCAGCCACCGCGCTGCGCCCGCACCCCCACCGGCCGGCGCCGCCTGGGAATCGGCGCCGCTGCCGCCAGCGGCCGCGACGCCCGGCCTGCGCGTTCCACCCGCCCGGGGGATCCCGTCCCACAGTTCGGGCGCTGCACGCCGCGAAGCATGGCGCAGCGACCGGAAGTCTCCGCGATCATGCGCAACCGGCATCGACACCAACGGTTTTTCATGATCGCGGAGTGCTGATGTACCCCCGTGTACCACAAGTCTCCGGGATCATGGCAAACCCGGTGTGCGGTCACCGCGGCGTCATGATCACGGAGACATTCGTCCGTCCGGCCGCGCAGATCGGCTGCTGCGCTAAAGCTGTCCCGCCCCCGCGTCACCCGGGCCCGCTCCTCGTGCTCTCCCGCGCGGACCGACGTGCCTCGCGCTCCCTCGCGCCACGTTGGACGCTTGGCCGCCGGCGTGCGCCGAGGTTCCGTCTGGCTACAGAACGGTGATGCGGTGCCGATGTGACGGTCACGTACGAATCGGGGCGTAGGGAGCTGCGAACATGCCCGGAGTGCTGTCCTGGCTGATGCCGAAGGTCACGCTCAGCGATGCGGCGTTCCGGTCGCGGCACCGGGCGCTGACGGTCGTGTTGTGGCTGCACCTGCCCGTGCTGGTGGTGATCAGCCTGGTCAACGGGCACGACGTGGCCGGGGAGCATGCGCACGCGGCGGCCTGGCTGGTCTGGTCGTTCAACGCGGGGGTACTGCTCAGCGCCATGGCCGCCGGCATGGCCCGCAGCCGGCGCGGCGGCTCGATCGCGGTCACCGTCGGGCTGCTGCTGGCCGCGATGGCGCTGGTCCACGCCGGAAACGGGCTGACCGACCTGCACTTCCACTTCTTCGTGGTGATCGGGCTGGTCAGCCTGTACCAGGACTGGATCGCCCTGTGCCTGGGCGTGCTGCTGGTCGCCGCGCACCATCTGGTGGTCGCGCTGAGCATGCCGGACATGCTGTTCTCCAGCCCCCAGGCGCGCAATCACCCCATCCTGTTCGTGCTGCTGCACGCCGGGTTCGTGCTGGCGATGTGCCTGACGCAGCTGACGTACTGGCGCTTCGCCGCCACCGCCGAGGCGGAGTCCGAAGCGCAGCAGCAGCGCCTGGCCGCGGAGAACCAGGACCAGTTGCGCGCCGCCGCCGAGTCCGCGAACCGGCGTGAGGGCGACGCCGCGCGCAACGCCGCCGAGCAGGTGGCGCGCAGCGAGGAGCTGGGGCGACGGCTGGAGACGGTGCTCGCCGAGGTGGCCGACGCCGGGGTACGCCTGGGCGCGGAAGCCGGCTCGGCGATGGAGTCGTTCCAGTCGGCGCTGGCCGGGATGAACACCACCGTGCAGGGCACCGTCCGCGACATCGAGGCCGCGCTGCACGACTCCGGCCACGCACGGGGCGTCATCGGCGAACTGGAGTCCGCGATCTCCGACATCGCCACCGTCGCCGGGCTGATCCAGGCGGTCGCCGACCAGACCAAGCTGCTCGCCCTCAACGCCACCATCGAGGCCGCCCGGGCCGGCGAGGCCGGCAAGGGCTTCGGCGTGGTCGCGAGCGAGGTGAAGGACCTCGCCGCGCAGACCGCCGCGGCCACCGCCCGGATCGAGACCACCGTCGGCCAGGTGACCGCAGGCGCCGCTGCGGCGGCCGCGGCCGTGGGTGGGGTGGCGGACCGGCTCGAGACCGTGGCCAGCGCCCAGCGCGGCGTGGCCACCTCCCTCAACGAACAGACCGATCTGGCCGCCACCACCCGCGGCTCGGTCGCCGCGGCCGCGGGCAAGGTCAGCGCGACCGCCCGTCGCTCCTGACGCCGCGCCCTTCGCACGGCTGTACCGCTCGCGCTCGGGTTGCTTTACCGGCAACCTGCCGCCGCACCGCCTGGCCCTGCACGAAACGACCAACCGGACGAAGCCGATGAGGCCGACGAAGCGGGCATTGCCCAGACCCCGGCATGGGTGGCGTCGTCCCAGGCCCCGGCGTGGGTGGTGTGGGTGTGCGTAGCGTCGGCGGGGCCGGCCCGGGCTACGCGGACGGCGTGGGGCCGCGGGCGGGGCGGCGCGGGCTCTACGCGGACTCGGCCGGTGGGCTCTACGCGGACTCGGCCGGCGTGGGCTACGCGGACGCGGCCGGCGTGGGTGGCGCGGGCGGGGCCGGTGCGGGGGATTCGGCGGGCGGAGTGGAGGTCGGGGCCGGGGTCGGGGCGTGGGTGCGGAAGGACGGGGCCAGGATCACGATGCCGGCGGCCAGAACGGCTGGTACCACGAAGGCCCAACGCAGCGACAGGGTTTCCGCCACCGCGCCGATGAGGCCGGCGCCGACCACGAAGCCGACGTAGTTGAACAGGTTGACGCGGGCGATCGCGATGCCCGTGCCGGCCGGGTCCAGGCGGCCGGCGGCGGAGAACGACTGCGGGACCACCAGCGACAGGCCGAGGCCGACGATGGCGAAGCCGGCGATGCTCATGGCCGGCGTGCCGGAGGCGGCGACCAGGAGCAGGCCCAGGCCGCCGACGACGCCGCCGATGCTCACCGCGGCGGTAGGGCTGAAGCGGCTCACCAGGCGGTCGCCGGCCGTGCGGCCCAGCAGCATCGTGGTCTGGTAGGCGGCCAGGCCCAGCGCGGCGACGCTCGTGCCGGCGTGCAGGACCTTCTCGATGAAGACCGAGCTCCAGTTCGACACCGCGGAGTCGGCGATGAACATCAGCATCATCGCGACGCCGACCAGGATGACCGGGCGCCAGGGGATGCGGGCCTCGATCGCCGCCTCCGTGGCGGCGGGTGCCTCCACGGCCTCCTCGGCGCGGCGCAGCTGGCCGGGGCCCGCGATGACCGCCAGCACGGCACCCACCCCGGCGACCGTGCCCAGCGAGGCCGCGACCGACCAGCCGAGGTGCGCGGTGCCGGAGGTGGCCAGCGCACCGAGGATCGCGCCGGCGCTCCACACGGCGTGGAACGAGTTGAGCACCGGCCGGCCGTAGCGGCGCTCGACCGCGACGCCCTGCATGTTCATGGTCGCGTCGACGGTGCCGACGGCCAGGCCGACGAACGTGACGGCGAGGTACAGCTGCCAGCGGTGCGCGGCGAAGCCGGTCAGCAGGATCGCCAGGGCGACGGCCGGGCCGCCCGTGCGGAGCACCGGCGAGCTGCCGAGCCGGGCGCTGAACAGGCCGGCCAGCACGCTGCCGACGCCGGCGACGACCGGCAGGGCGAGCAGGAGCAGCGACAGCTGGGTGTCGTCGAAGCCGAACTTGCGCTGCAGCGTGGCGACCTGGGTCAGCAGGCCGGCGAAGCAGAAGCCCTGCACGAAGTACGCGCCGGCGACGGCGACGCGGGCCCGGCGGTCACGCTGATCCACGGCCGGCTCCTCGAAGAAAGGTGTGTAAAGAGAAGTGAAATTATTTCGGAGCATTGTCGACCCGGCCACGGAACGCAAGTGCACCGCACCGCGCGCCCGCGCCACACCCCGAGCCGCCCCAGGCCACCGCGCACTCCGACCACCGCGCGGCGCCTGGGCCACCGTTGGCTTCGCGCCACACCGCGCCGAGACCACGGCGCACTCGGACTGCCGTGTGCACCCTGCCACCCGCCGGACTTCGGGGCCACCGCGCGGTGTCCAGGTCGCCGCGCACACCCGCCACCGCGCACTCGGGCCACCGCGCACTCGGGCCACCGCGCACTCGGGCCACCACGCACTCGGGCCACCACGCACTCGGGCCACCGCGCGGCGCCCGAGGCCACCGCGCGGCGAGCACGGTCCAAGCGCGCGGCTGCGCGGCGGCGGCGACCGGGTGTGCGTGGCGGTGTCTACTCGGGAGCGGGCGCGGTGATCGCCGGGGCGTCGAGCAGAACGGTCAGCAGGTCCCGCAGAATGTCGATACCGTGCTGGCTGAGCACCGACTCCGGGTGGAACTGCACGCTTGCGAAGGTTCTGCCGCGCAGGGCGTGGACGTCGCCGTTCGCGGGGTCGCGGGCGACGTCGACGGGGCCGTAAGATGAGTGCAGCACGGCGGCGGCGTGCGTGGCGGTGAAGGTCGAGTAGAAACCGACCGTTGCCGGGTGGCCAAACAGGTCGATGTTGCGTTGCATGCCCTGATAGGGCGATGCCTTGCGGCGCAGCGGGAGGCCGAGCAGTCCGGCGAGCAGTTGGTGGCTGAGGCAGACGGCGAGCATCGGCGCGCCGGCGTCAAGGCGGTCGGCGATGATGCCGCGCATGCGGGCCATCTTCGGGTCGTCCAGGCGGCGCGGGTCGCCGGGGCCGGGCCCGGGGATCACCAGATCGACATTGCCGATGTCGATGTGGGAGTCGTGCCTGACGAGCGAGGTCGACAGGCCCAGCACCCGCAACTGGTGCACCAGCATGCCGGTGAACGTGTCCTCGGCGTCGATGACGAGCGCGCGCCGGCCCACGAGCGCCGGGTCGGCGGCCAGGCCATCGCGCGGCCGCAGCCAGAACGGCGCCAGCGTCGCGTTGCGCGCCACCAGCGCGGCCTGCACCTCGGGATCACCGCCCAGCCGCACGTCCGGCGACCCGGCCCCGCCCGCCGGCCGCCCGGCCGCCGCGCCAACAGCTTGCGCCGCCTGCCCGGTCGACGCCGCAACATCCCGCGCCAGCCCCCCAGCCGGCCCGGCGATGGCGCCTGCCGGCCGCGCGGCCGACGCCGCGACAGCGCCCGTCGACTGCGGGATCGGCCCGGCGATGGCGCCTGCCGGCCGCGCGGCCGACGCCGCGACAGCGCCCGTCGACTGCGGGATCGGCCCGGCGATGGCGCCTGCCGGCCGCGCGGCCGACGCCGCGACAGCGCCTGTCGACTGCGGGATCGGCGCGGCGATGGCGCCTGCCGGTGGCGCGGTCGACGCCGCGACAGCGGCTGCCGGCTGCGGGATCGGCGCGGTGGCGCCCGCCGGGCGCGCGGTCCGCGCAGCGAGAGCATCGGCCGAGGGAACGGCCCGCGACCCGGCATTGCCCACCGGCTGCGCGGCCGGCACGGCGATGGCGCCTGCCGATGGCGCGGTCGGCGCCGCGGCTGCGTCCGTTGACTGCGGGTGAGGTGCGACGGCGCTGACCGGGCGCACGGTCCGCGCGCCAAGGAGGTCGGACCGGGGACCGGCGCCGCTCGCCGGCTGCGTGGCGACGGCGCTCACCGGGCGCATGGTCCGCGCGCCGAGGAGGTCGGGCGGCGGTTGGCGGTCGTTCGCCGGGTGCGGGGTTGATGCGCTGGCGGCGTCGGGCAAGAGGATAGCCGGCGGAACGGGTCCAACAGTGTCCACAGTGGACGGGGACGTGGTGAGGCCTAGGGCGTGGAGGACGGCGGCGGCCTTGGTGTGGGTTTCCTGGACCTCGCCCGAAGGGGTGGAGTGGCGGACCAGCGTCGCGCCGACCGGGACTCGCAAGCGGCCCGTGTGGTCGATGTCGGCGGTGCGGATCAGGATGGGGGCGTCCAGGGTTTGGCGGCCCTCCTCGTCGCGGCCGATCAGGGCCAGGACGGCGCCGTAGTAGCCGCGGCCGCGGCGTTCGTGGCGGGCCACCACGCGGCAGGCGTTCTCGATCGGGCTGCCCACGACCGTTGGGGCGAACATGGTCTCGCGCAGGACCTCGCGGACGTCGCGGGAGCCGCGGCCCGCCAACAGATACTCAGTGTGGACCAGGTGGGTCATCTCCTTGAGGTAGGGGCCGATGACCTGGCCGCCCAGGTCGGCGACGGTGGCCATCATCTTGAGTTCCTCGTCGAGGACCATCGAGAGTTCGTCGATCTCCTTGCGGTCGGCCAGAAAGTCCAGGATGCGCTGCTTGGTGGGAGTGCCGCGCAGGGTGCCGCTGATCGGGTTCATCATGATCAGGCCGTCCTCGACGCTGACGTGGCGTTCGGGGGTGGCGCCGGCCAGGAGGCGGTCGCCGGTGTTGATGACGAAGGTCCAGTAGGCGCCGCGTTCGCGGGTGAGGAGGCGGCGGAAGACGGTGAGGGCCGCCTGGAGCGGGTCGCCGGTGACGGTGGCCTCGAAGGTGCGGTGGATGACGAAGTTCGAGCCCTCGCCGCGGCCGATCTCCTCGCGGAGCACGGTGTCCACGATGGAGGCATAGCTGGCGTCGTCGACGTCGAAGCCGGCATCCGTGAGAGCGATCTCCGCGTCGGGCAGGGCGGCCAGCGCATCGGCGATGGGGACCTCGTGGCGGTGTGCGATGTGCAGCACCGACAGCGGGGTGCCGTCGTCCACGCAGTCGAAGCCGCGTTCGCGGATCTGGCGGTACGGGACCAGGGCCAGCGATTCGTCGGGGATCTCGGCGAGGGTGTCCACGGTGGACACCGGGCCGGTGAGCACCTCGACGGTGGCCCGGCCCTCGCGTCGCAGCAGGGCGAACGGGGTCCTCGGGTCGATCAGCATGGGCTTCCCTTCGGGTCGGGTGCCGCCGTTCCAGGCTCGGGCCGTACCCCCCGGGAAAGCAGAACGGCCGCCTCGAAGGGCGGCCGCGGTGGGTGTCACGCGGAAGTGGGCCGCCTCGTCAGGCGGGCCACCACATGTTGTTCAGTCGCGCGGACACGCAGCAGAGCGTACGTGGGATTCCCCGCCGGCGCCAGGACGTCGGCGGGGAATCCCACTCCTATTTGTTGAGGGGGCCCATCTCCGCGTAGCGGGCGCCGGCCACGTCGCGGCCGATGGCGAGCTTCTCGATGGCGGCCAGCTCGTCGGGGCTGAGCTCGATGTCGGCGGCGGCGATGTTCTGCTCCAGGTACTGGCGGCGCTTCGTGCCGGGGATGGGCACCACGTCGTCGCCCTGTGCGAGCACCCAGGCCAGCGCGAACTGGGCCGGGGTCACGCCCTTCGCCGCGGCGAGCTGCTTGACCTCGGCGACCAGGTCGAGGTTGCGGGTGAAGTTCTCGCCCTGGAAGCGCGGGTTGCTGGCCCGGAAGTCGCCGGGGGCGAACTGGTCGGGGCTGGTGATCTCGCCGCTGAGGAAGCCGCGGCCGAGCGGGCTGTAGGCGACCAGACCGATGCCCAGCTCGCGGAGCAGCGGCAGGAGCTCGGCGTCGGGGTCGCGGCTCCACAGGGAGTACTCGTACTGTCCCGCGGCGATCGGGTGCACGGCGTGCGCGCGGCGGACCGTGGCCGGGGCGGCCTCGGAGATGCCCAGGTGGCGCACCTTGCCGGCGGTGACCGCCGCGGAGAGCGCGCCCCAGGTGTCCTCGATCGGGACCGTCGGGTCGACGCGGTGCTGGTAGTACAGGTCGATGTGGTCCACGCCGAGCCGCTGCAGGGAGGCGTCCAGCGCCTCGCGCACGTAGTCGGGGTGGCCGTTGATCCGCCGCGCGCCGTTCATGCGCTGGACGCCGAACTTCGTGGCGAGCACGACCTCGTCGCGGCGGCCGGCGATGGCGCGGCCGACGAGCCGCTCGTTGGTGAACGGGCCGTACATGTCGGCGGTGTCGAGCAGCGTGACGCCGAGGTCCAGGGCCCGGTGGATGGTGGCCACGGACTCCGCGTCGTCGCCGGGGCCGTAGAACTCGCTCATGCCCATGCAGCCGAGGCCGAGCTCGGACGTGGTCAGGGCGCCCAGGTTTCTCGTTCGCATAGGCCCCACGTTGCCCCTTCGAGCGCGCTCTAAGTCAAATACACTGGTCAGGATGGAGCACGGGTACACCATTGCCGAGGTCGCCGAGCGCACCGGGCTGAGCGCGCACACCCTTCGGTATTACGAACGCGCCGGGCTGCTCGACCCGCCCACGCGCGGCGCCAACGGCCACCGCCGCTACTCCGAGGGCGATCTGGGGATGCTCTGGATTCTCACCCGGCTGCGCAAGACGGGCATGCCGATCCAGGGCATGCGGCGGTACGCCGAGCTGTGCCGCGTCGGGCCCGAAACCACCGAGGAGCGGCGGGTCCTGCTGGAGGACCACCGTCAGCTGGTGCTGGAGCGCATCGCGGCGCTGCAGTGCGACCTGAGGCTGATCGAGGGCAAGATCAAGACCTACGCCGAGGGCGCGACCCGCGACCTGGCCAGCCCGTAGAGGCACAGCAGCGCGGCGAGCACCATCGGGATGCCGTCGCGGAGCAGGCCGTCGTAGCCGAGCAGCAGGTAGCACAGGGCGGGCTGCACCAGCAGTACCAACAGGGAAATGGCAACCAGCACCAGGCGGGCCCAGGAGTGCCCGAACAGCGCCACGAAGCTGATGATGCCGGCCGCGAGCCCCACCGCCAGCGAGAGCGCGAACCAGGAGATGACCAGCGGCACCGAAAGCTCGGGCCGCAGGCGGGGCGCGTCGAACAGCGAGCCGAGCGCCACCAGGCACGGCACGAACATGAGCGCGGAGTACGACAGCGCGGCGACCCGGGCGGTCAGCACCCACGGCGGCACCACCCGCCGCGGCTTGCGCCGGGTCAGGTGCGCCTCGATGCCGGGCGAGCGGAACAGCTGCCACACCACGGCCGAGCACAGCGCGGCGACGACCAGCAGCCCGACGACGACCGGCCCGCGGGGCAGCAGCGCGCCCTCCTTCGGCTGGACCAGCCGCGCGGACGCGAACACGGTGGTCACCGCCAGGATCAGCCCCAGCGGCCGGGCGGTGAGCCGGCCGAAGCGCACCTCGCGCATGAGGAACAGGAAGCCGATCGCGCGCAGCACGGCCCACACCGTGCGCACGGCCAGGCCCAGGCCGGCCTCGGCCGCGTAGTGCAGGTTGACGACGTCCACGGCCACGGTCGCGAGGGCGGTGACCAGCAGCAGCCGGCGCAGGCGGCGACTTGCCGGGGTGGCCGGGGGCGGCCGCTCGAACCGCACGAAGTCGCCGAGCGAGCGCCCGGTGCCGTTCATGGAACCGCACCGTAGCACCCGATGCGCGGCATATCGTGGGGGCATGCTCGATCACCTGCGCATCCTGGTCGTCGACGACGAGCCGGACCTGTGCGAGATCGTGCGGCGGGTGCTCAGCCGGGCCGGTGCCGAGGTGCTGACCGCGTCCGGGCTGGCGGGGGCGCAGCGGGCCTGCGCGGAGTACCCCCGGGGGATCGACCTGGCCATCACCGACCTGAAGCTCAATGACGGCTCCGGCGTGCAGGTCGCCGAGGCGGTGCGGGCCAGCAGCCCGGACGCGATGATCATGTTCATGTCCGGGCTGCCGTACTTCGACGCCGCGGTCATCGAGCTCGGGCCGGACGCCTCGGTGATCGCCAAGCCGTTCCGGGCCACCGAACTGGTCGACACGGTGCAGACGGCGCTGATCAGGGCCGGAAGGGTCGCACCGGAACGTTAACCGGCAACCGTCCGGGGGCATAGTGCCTATACACCGACCCGGACCGAGGTGGCAGGCGATGGCTTCTTCCGCTGCACCAGACGCTGAACCGACCGAGGGCGGGCCGGAGCGCCCGACCCAGCTGAGCCGCCGCTCGTGGCTCGACGTGCTGAAGCGGACGGTGAAGGAGTTCAACAACGACAACCTCACCGACTGGGCGGCGGCGCTGACGTACTACGGCGTGCTGTCCATCTTCCCGGGGATCCTGGTCCTGCTGTCGGTCTCCGGGATGCTGCTCACCGACACCACGCAGGCCGCGGTGCTCAAGAACGCACAGGCGCTGTTCCCCGGCTCGATCGCCGGCCCGGTCACCGGCGCGATCACCGAGCTGAAGAAGGGCTCCGGCGCGGCCGGCGTACTGGCGTTCGTGGGCCTGCTCGGCGCGGTGTGGTCGGCCTCGGGGTACGTGGGCGCGTTCATGCGCGCCGCGAACGCGATCTACGACGTGCCGGAGGGCCGGCCGATCTGGAAGGTGCTGCCGATCCGGCTGGGCATCACGGTCGCGGTCGGCATCCTCATCGCCATCGCCGCGCTCAGCGTCGTGTTCACCGGCAAGTTCGCGGAGCAGGCGGGCGGCTGGGTGGGGCTGTCGAGGCAGGCGGTGCAGGTGTTCGACATCGCCAAGTGGCCGGGGCTGCTGCTGGTGGTGCTGCTGATCCTGGCGCTGCTCTACTGGGCCTCGCCGAACGCCCGCCAGCACGGCTTCCGCTGGATCACGCCGGGCGGCGCGCTGGCGGTGTTCATCTGGCTGGTGGCGTCGGGCGGCTTCGCGATCTACGTGTCGAATTTCTCGTCGTACAACAAGACGTACGGCGCGCTCGGCGGCATCATCGCCTTCCTGGTCTGGCTGTGGATCTCCAACATCGCGATCCTGCTCGGCGCGGAGTTCGACGCGGAGCTGGAGCGGGGGCGGGCGATCGAGGCCGGGCAGCCGCCCAAGGAGGAGCCCTACGTCCCGCTGCGTGACGATCGCCACATCAATGAGGACCACCAGATCGGGTTATCCGACTGATCCCGGTATCGGGCGGATCGGCGCGGCCCGGTCAGCGGGTGGTCGGGGTCAGCGCGGCGCCGACCTGGTCGACCAGGCCGGTCATCTCGAAGGCGACCTCGCCGACGTCGCAGCCGGGCTGGACCATCGCCGCGAGGCTGGCCAGGGTGTCGCCGTCGCCCAGGGCCATCACGAACAGCAGGCTCTTGCCCATCTCCACGATGGTGCGCAGGACCGGGCCGGCCTCGGTGCACGCGGAGAGGCCCTGCGCCAGCGAGACCACGCTGGCCACCATCGCGGCGAGTTGGTCGGCGCGCTCCGGAGGCAGTTCGTTCGACGCGGCGACGAGCAGGCCGTCGCCGGAGACGGCCACCGCGTGGCGCACTCCGGAGACACGCTGCGTGAAACCGCTCAGTAACCAGTCCAGCCCGGTGGTGGGTGTCATGCGGACGGACGTCCTTCCGTGTTCGTCGCCGCCGTCACCGGATGGTCGGTGCTTGCTGGCTGGTGGCCGGCGAGCAGTTCCCGGACGACGCCGGGCTCGATGTCCACGGTAGGACCGTCGGGTGTACGCACGGGACCCGGGATCACCGGCACGAGGGTCGAACGCGGGTGCGGCACGTCCACCGGCTCGCCGCCGGGCAGCTCCAGCCGGCGCAGTGCCACCGGAGCGGCCGGTCCCGCCGCGACGGAGCCTCCCGGGAGGATCGGGGCGACGGAGCCTCCCGGGAGGATCGGGGCGACGGCGGTGACGGGCGGGGCGGGCCGCGGCTCGGGGGCGATGAGCGACGCCGGCAGGTGGACCACCGCGCGCAGGCCGACGCCGGACTGGGGGCGGTTCAGCCGGACGGCGACCCCGTGCCGGGCGGCGAGGCGGGCGACGATCAGCAGGCCGGTGCCGGATCGCTCGGCCCCGTCGGTGGCGGTGGCCGGCGAGGCGGTGCCGGGCCGGTCCGCCGGGCGCCGGACGGGCGGCGGGGGCGCGCCGGCCAGCCGGGCGTTGAGCTGGGCCAGCCGGGCCGCGTCCAGGCCGGGGCCGCGGTCGGCGATCTCGACGACGGCGCCCTGGCCGGCGCGGCGCCCCTCGACCAGCACCGGGCGGCCGGCCGGGCCGTTGCGGGTGGCGTTGTCGAACAGCTCGGCCAGCAGGTGGGCCAGGTCGTCGACGGCCTCGCCGGCGACGTGCAGGCCGGGTGCGACGCGGGCGTACTCGATGCGCTGGTAGTCCTCGATCTGCGACTGCGCCGCGCGGAGCAGGTCCAGCAGGGTGATCGGGTCGCGGCGGGCGATCGGCGAGTCGGCGCCGGCGAGCACGAGCAGGCTCTGGTTGTCGTGGCGGATGCGGGTGGCCAGGTGGTCGAAGGCGAAGAGCTCGGCCAGGCGGTCCGGGTCGGCCTCGTCGCGCTCGGCCGCGTCGAGCCGCTCCACGAGCGCTTCGGCCAGCCGCTGGCTGCGCCGGGCCAGCTCGGCCAGCTTGCCGTTCCGGATATCTCCCGAATCATCCGGTTCATCCGGTTCATCGTCCTCGAGCGAGATCGGCGTCACGGTGATGTCGGAAATCGTCGACCCGCCCACCGAGGCACGGCCGAAGCCGGAACGCGACGGTCCACCGGGAGCCGCGGGCCAGCCCGAGCCGGTCTCGCGGCCGGACGACCCACCGGCAGACCCGGCCGAACCGGTGGACGCCTCCGAGGCCGAGGCGGAAGCCGCGGCGCGGGCGGCCCGCGCGGCCCGGGCCGGTGAGCGCGACAGCGAGCGGGCCACGAACACCGCCAGCAGCACCGAGGCCACGGCCAGGCCGACCACCAGCGCCAGGCCGACGAGCACGACGCGGTCCTGCCGGTCCAGGGCGCCGGCCGCCAGGGCGGTCTCGTCGGCGCCGGCGAACGCGGAGAGGTCGGTGAGCACGGCCAGGGCCGGCCGGGCGTCGCCGGACAGGCCGATCGGCATCGCGTCCAGCCGGGCCTGCCACGCGACCGGGGCGGCGCCGGTGAAGCGGCGCAGCGCGTCCAGGTGGGCGGAGCTGTGCGCGGCCAGGCTCTCCCGCCGGGCCGGCGTGTCCGCCCCGCGCACGTCGATGAGCTGCACCCGGGCCAGTTCCTCGCGGGCCACGGCGAGCCAGCCGGACGCGCGCGCGGCGGCGACGACCGCGTCCGGGCCGGGCCGGGCGGCCACGTCCTGGCGGAGCTCGACGAGATCGTCGATCACTTGGGTGTACTGCGTGAGCCACTCCCCCGCCGCGGCCTCCGCCCCGCCGTCGGCGATCCCGGCCCGCAGCGGGGCCAGCCCGTCGAGGTCGGCGGCGAGCGCGGGGGTGAGCAGCCCGGCGCGGGTCGCCCGGTCGCGGAACGTGCCGATGGCGGCGTCGCTCGCGGCGGCCTGCCCGTCGAGGGCGGCCCGGGCCAGGTCGGTGCCGGACTGCAGGCGGTTCGCCGCGGCATACCGCTCCAGGGTCAGCTCGCCGGCGGCCCGGTCCGCGGCCACGCCGGCCGCGATCGCGGCGCGCAGCGCGAGGGCCTCGTCGCCCTGCCGGGAGAAGCCCGACGCGGCGGCGCCGGCCAGCCCCAGCAGGCCGAGCAGGGGAACCAGCAGGACGAGGCCGATCCGGGCACCGGGCCGGACGGGCGCAGCCGCAACCACCACCGCTACCCCCTGCATCTGAGTGCTTATCTATGGGTACACCCTTGAGCACTGCGTAGGGAAGACGTGACTTTTCGTAATCATGTTCAATCATGTTCAGCCCGGCGTTTTCTCCCGATTTCGCGGAGAACGCCAGCGACTTAAGCAAGAAGAAAGGCAAAGTTGAGGCGGCACCGGCCCGCCCGGCTTGAGGGGCGATCACCGGCTCACTACATTCCGAGGCGTGCCTGAACGGCTCTTCTCGGATGACCCGGGCGACGCGCCCAAGAAGGTGAAGGGCGCGTTCTTCTCCGACTACACCGGCGAGTTCCCGGTGCCGCGCGTCCTGCGGTCCCGGCCCGGCGACGACGCCGCGCCCGGCGGGCCTGCCGACGGGGCCGCCCAGGGCGGCACCGGCGCGCCGGACGGCCGGCGCAAGGCCGGCGGACCGGCGCCCGCGTGGCTGCGCACCGGGCGGCCCGCCCTGCACGAGCTGATGCGCAACCGCCGGCACGCGCTCATGGCGCTGGGCGGCGGCGCGGTCGCGCTCGGCGCGCTGGGCTCCGGCGCCGCGGCGATGCTCGGCACGCCCGGGCTCGACCCCGACGACTTCGTCAAGACCGGCAGCGGCGGCGGCAACGTCTCGCCCCGCGACGCCGGCTCCTTCTCCAACCGCGACGCCAGCTACACCAGCGGCCAGGGCGACCTCAACGACCTGGGCGCGTCCGGCCTCGCCGACACGCCCTCGGCCGCGGCGGTCGCCGCGATGCGCGCGACGCCGCGCTTCCCGACGCCGCTCAACCGCGACCCGGTGCTGCACCTGCTGCGCCGGGCGACGTTCGGCCCGACGCCGGCCGACGTGGCGCTGGTGAAGCAGATGGGCATCGACGCCTGGATCGACCAGCAGCTGGAGCCCGACAAGGTCGCCGATCCGGTCGCCGACGCGGCGCTCAAGGCCGTACCCACCGCCACCATGACCACCGCCGAGATCCGCGCCACGATCAAGGACAACGACGGCCAGGCGATGGAGGATCTGACCCGGGCCGTCATCGCCCGGCAGATCTGGAGCAGCCGCCAGCTCTTCGAGGTCATGGTCGACTTCTGGAACAACCATCTCAACGTCACCAGCCCGTTCGACGGCGGCTGGGACGTGCGCGGCCCCTACGACGTGGGCGTCATCCGCAAGTTCGCGCTCGGCAAGTTCTCCGACATGCTCATCGCCTCCGCGCGGGATCCCGCGATGATGCGGTACCTGGACAACACCTCCTCGGACAAGCGCAACGTCAACGAGAACTACGGCCGGGAGCTGCTGGAGCTGCACACCGTCGGCATCGACGGCGGCTACAACGAGAAGGACGTGCGCAACTCCGCCTACCTGATGACCGGGCGCACCGCGACGCGCGACGGCACGTTCAAGTACGACCAGAACAAGCACTGGACCGGAGCGGTGAAGGTGCTCGGGTTCCAGCACGCCAACAAGTCCGCCAAGGACGGGCTGGCGGTCGGCGACGCCTACCTGCTGTACCTGGCCACGCACCCGTCGACCGCCCGCTACGTGGCCCGCAAGCTGGCCGTGCGGTTCGTCTGCGACACGCCGCCGCAGGGGCTGGTCGACCGGCTGGCCAAGACCTACCAGGAGAGCGGCTCGGCGATCGCGCCCGTGCTCAAGGTGCTCTTCCGGTCGCAGGAGTTCTGGATCGCCACGGGCCTGAAGACCCGCCGGCCGCTGGAGAACTTCGTGGCCACGGCGCGGGTGGTCGGTACCAAACCCGGATCCGACACCGCCAAGGCACTGGACGACCTCTACAACTTCACCAACAAGCTCGGCCAGCCGCCGCTGGGCTGGGGCCCGCCGGACGGCTACCCGGACGTGGCCACCGCGTGGAGCTCCGCCGCCGGCATGCTGGAGACCTGGAACGCGCACCGGGCGTTCGTCCAGGGGCAGTTCAAGGGGCTGGACAACCCCAAGGCCGAGACGCTGGTGACCCAGCCCGCCGCCACCCTGGGCACCTACCTCGACGTGCTGTCCAACCGGCTGGTCTTCCAGCCGATGCAGCAGAACGAGAAGGACGCGCTCATCAAGTTCCTGGGTTCCAAGGCCGAAGCCCGGATCACCGACACCAACCTCGGCGGCAAGCTGCCGCTGGTCGCACCGATCATCCTCGACTCCGTCTACCACGCGCTGCGGTGAGGCAGATGAACGACTACCCCGAGGGTGAACGCCGCCCGGAGAGCCTGGAAGAACTGCGCCGGCACGGTCCCAACCTGTGCGAGGCTGCCCTGCGCGTGCACGCCGACAAGGTCACCGACGAGCTGGCCGCGGAGCGGGACCAGTGGAGCAAGGGCTTCACCCGCCGCCGGCTGGTGCAGGGCGCCGGCTTCGTCGGCGTCGCCGCGCTCGGCACGCAGCTGGTGACCAGCCGCGTCTCGTTCGCCGCGCCGGAGGACAACAAGAACACGCTCATCGCCATCTTCCTGCGCGGCGGCATGGACGGGCTGTCCGTCGTCGCGCCCGGTGACGACGCGAACTACAAGTCGATGCGGCCGAACATCGCGGTACCGATGGCGGCCATGAAGCCGGCCGGGCGCGGCTTCGGCCTCAATCCGGCCATGACGTCGCTCTACCCGCTCTGGGACGCCGGCAAGATGGCCGCGGTACACGCCGTGGCCTCACCCGACGCCAGCCGCAGCCACTTCCAGGCCCAGGACGCGCTGGAGCGCGGCGCCGCCTCCGTCGCGGTGCGCACCGGCTGGCTGGACCGGGTGCTCGCGCAGATGGGCCCGGGCACCACCTTCCGCGCCATCGCGCAGGGCTCGGCGCTGCCCCGCTCGCTGGTCGGCGGCGAGCAGGCGATCGTGCTCAACGGCATGCGCGACTTCCGCATCGACAACGACCAGATGCGGGCCCAGACCATGGACGCGCTGAAGGCGCTCTACACCGGCCTGGACCACCCGCTGGCCACCACCGCGGGCAGCACGCTGCAGGCCATCAACACCGCGCAGAAGCTCGCCACGACGCAGTACAAGCCGGCGGAGGGCGTGCAGTACCCGGGCGGCGGCCTCGCCGACCGGCTGCGCGACATCGCCCAGCTGCTCAAGGCCAACGTGGGCCTGCGGGTCGCCGCGCTTGACGTCGGCGGCTGGGACATGCACACCAACCTGGGCCGGGTCGACGGCGGCGACATGAAGAACTCGCTGACCAACCTCTCCGACGCGATCGGCGCGTTCCTCACCGACATCGGCCCGCTCATCGAGAACACGAACGTCATCACGATGAGCGAGTTCGGCCGCCGCGTGCAGGAGAACGGCAACGTCGGCGTCGACCACGGACACGGCAACGCGATGCTGCTCTTCGGCGGCGGCCTCAACGGCGGCAAGGTGCACGGCAACTGGCCCGGCCTCGCGCCCGCGGCCCTCGACCAGGGCGACGTGGCCGGCGCCAACGACTACCGGGACATCCTGTCGGAGATGCTCAAGAAGCGCTTCGGCGTCGCCGACTCGGCGGCCATCTTCCCCAACCACGACTTCAAGACGCTGGGCGTCTTCAAAGGCTGAAGACGGGCCCGGTCGTGGTCGCGAGCGTGCACGCGTTGCCGAACGTGTGCCGGTAGGCGACCTTGCGCCCCTTCCACCGCCCGGTGGCGGTCACCGTCACCGGGTCCCACTGCATCGTGCAGACCCCGCCGCCCAGCTGCAGCCGCTCGAAGTCGCCGCCGACCTTGGCCAGCTCGGCGCACGCGCTGCGGGCCTGCCGGTGCGTGCCGCCGGGCGGCTGGCAGGTCAGCACGGCCCGGCGCGGCACCTTTGCGCCCGTGCCGCCCTTTGCGCCCGTGCCGCCCTTGTCGTTCTTTGCGCCCGTGCCGCCCTTGGCGCCCGTGTCGTTCTTTGCGCCTGTGTCGCCCTTGGCGACGGTCAGCACCAGCTCCGCCCGGGCGGCCGCCTCGAGCGTTTGCCGGCCCGGGCCGGCCGCCTGTGCCGTGCCCGGCATCGTTTCCGCCGCTGCGGCCGCCGCCAGCAGGAGCGTCGCCGCGAGCAACCGTCGTGCCACCATCTTGCTTCCCCCGTCTCTTGGCCCGGGAGTCTACGCCCCTTTACCGCACTTTTCGGACATTTCCGTTTTATCGGGTACCACGGAAGCTTAATTCATTCGCGTCGAGTCCCCCGTTGATCGGTGTGCGGGATTAGGGTTCTGTACACGCACGCCCCGCCTTGGAGGTTGCTGTGACCCTGGAAGTGCAGGCGCAGAAGCTCGTGGCCGGGCTGGTCCGGGTGGCCGTGATGGCCCCGGCCGACGGCCCGGCGCCCGACCACGGCCTGCCACCCGCCCACCGCCAGGTCATGCTGTTGCTGGGCCGCCGCGAGCGGGCCTACCGGCTCTCGGACCTCGCCGGCGAACTGGGCTCGACGGTGGCCGCGACGATGGCGTTGCTGTCGCCGCTCATCGCCGAGGGCCTGGTCGAGATGCGCCCCGCCCCGTCGTACGCCGCCCGCGACATGCTCGTCGCCGCCACCGACCGCGGCCTGTCCACCACCCCGGCCCCGGCCAACTGGGCCGACCAGCTCATCGGCCAGGTCGACACGCTCAGCGACAACCAGCAGCAGCGCCTGCTGCGCATGGTGACGGCCAAAATCGGCCACCTGCAGCAGCACGGCGCCATCCCGGTGACGCGGATGTGCCTGTCGTGCCGCTTCTTCGAGGGCTACCGCCACCCCGGCACCGAGACCCCACACCACTGCTGGTTCGTGGACGCCCCGTTCGGCTACCGCGAGTTGCGACTGCACTGCCCCGACCACATCCCCGGCGGCCCGCCCAAGCCTTCGGCGTGACCTGCCCCACACCTACCGGTGAAGCCGCCCCCTCCACGCGCTGCGACCCACCCAAACTGCACTTATGCTGGCCGCGTGACGAGCTTGGAATCACCATGAGCATGTCGGTCACGATCAACGTGACGATGGACGGATCGACGGTACTCTCGGTGCGCGGCGAGATCGACCACAGCAACGCCGATACGCTGCGTCAGGAGATCGTGTCAGCGGCGACCCATCGCCGCCCTGGCACACTACGGGTCGACTTAGGCCTGGTGACATTCTTGGACTCGGCGGCGGTGGGCGCTCTGGTCGCCGCCCAGCGCGAGTCCGGCGCCGAGGGGGTCCGCGTGGTGGTCTGGCGGGCCAGCCCCTTCGTGCACCGCCAACTCCGCATCGCCGGCGTCCACGAAATGCTCGGCGCCCCCACCGAACAGGACACCGACCACATCACCTTCTGACCCACCCCGCCGCGCGCCGCCCGAACCCGCCGCCCACCGCCCCGGCCCGCCGCACGCCCCCCGGGGCCCGCCGCACGCCGACCCGGCCCGCCACGCCGCCCAGGCCCGCCGAGCCTCGGCCCGCCGCACGCCACACCCCTCCACGTCCGCCGAGCGCCGCCCCGGCCCGCCACGCCACGCCACGCCACCCAGGCTCGCCGAGCGCCGTCAGCCCGCCACGCCGCCCGGACCCGCCGCGCGCCACGCCAGGCCCGCCACGCGCCACGCAACGCCGCCCAGGCCCGCCGAGCGCCGGCCCGGTCCGCCGCGCGCCTTGCCGCATTCCGCCCAGCGCAAACTCGAGCCCGCGCGGGCGCCCATCCATGCCCGAAATTTCCGGCGTGGGGCGATAAATCCGACATGTGGTCACGTCCGCCGGGGTGGTGCATGAGACCAGCGCCGGATCGCGTGGCGGTTGACGTCGGGCGGCCGGCCGGGGCGGCTGTATGTCTCCGTGATCATGATGCTCGCGGTGGTCGCACACCGGGTTTGCCATGATCCCGGAGACTTGATGTACACGGGGGTACATCAACACTCCGTGATCATGAAAAACCGTTGGTGTAGATGCGAGTTGCGCATGATCGCGGAGACTTCTGGTCCCTGCGCCGCCCTGCTCCGCGGCGTGCGCTGCGGGTCCGCCCGCCGCACCGACGCGGCAGAGGGGACACCCACGGGGCAGGACAGCTGCGTGGGCGGTGAAAGACGGTGCGGAGGGCTCGCCGCGCGGCCGGAGGGGGCGCGGGTGGTGGAGGTCAGGCGCCGGTGGTGTCGGAGGCTACGGGAGCCGGGACGGCGGCGGCCTGGGTGGGGACCTCGTAGCGGTTGGGCGCGGGGCGCACGTCGTCGTGCGGGAAGACCCATACGCGGTAGGCCCACAGGCGGAACACCATGGCCAGGGCGACGCCAATGATCATGCCGAAGACGAAGTCGGAGAGTTCCTCGACGGTGCGGCTGACGTTGGGGACGTGCAGGCCGAACATGTACTGCGCGATCCACAGCGGTGCCGAGTTGACGGCCACGCCGATGCCGTTGACCACGGTGTAGAGCAGCATCTCGTGGTGGCGGCGGCGGCCGCCGCGGGTGCGGAAGGACCACTCGCGGTTCAGGAAGTACGAGACGACCGTGGCAATCACATTGGCGATCGTCAGCGCGGTGACCGGCTTGGCGTCGAACACCGTCAAACGGAGCGCGTAGTTCACAACGAGGCTCACCACGTAGCAGAAACCGCCGACGATGATGAACTTCACCGTCTCGCGATGATTGCGCAGTAGCTCTGCCATTGGCCGGGGCAGCCGGTTGAGAGTCCGGTCAGTTAGCCGCATCGGCCGGACTATACCCGCCGAATGTTGCGATAACCGCACCGCGGTCAGCGAATACGTTCAGCGACGGCCCGTGCACACCGACGCGGCGGGCGTCACGGCGGCGCGGTCGTCGAGCGGTCCGACCACCACACAGTAGGGCACGCCGGGATCGACATTTCGGACAATGTACTGCGCGGTGCCCGGCGGCACGCGGGCGAGCACGACCGCGGGCGCCTCCGCGCGGGACAGCGCGACCACCACCGTCACCGGCAGCGCCGACCAGGTGACCGTCAGCTGGGTGCGATCGTCGCGCAGCCGCAGGTCGCGCACCACCGGCGCCGCCGACGCCGAGGCCGGCGCGGACGGGGCTGACGGGGAGGGGGTTGACGGGGAGGGGGCCGACGAGGACGGGACGGAGGCGGCGGAGGACATCGCCAGCACCGGCGACGCGGGCGGGTTCGCGCGGTGCCAGAGCAGCAGCACCGCGAGTACCGCCGAGCCCAAAGCCACGACGACCACCACGGACAGCAACGGCCACAGCGACCGCGCCGGACGCGCGGGCCGGGGCTTCGACTCCGCCGGCCGCGGAACCTGCACCGGCAGGGGCGGCGTCGACACCGGAGCGGAGGGCATCGGCGGCTCCACGGCGGCCAGCTCCCACTCCATCGCCTTGGTGAACGGGTGCCGGGTGCCCAGCCGCGCCCGGGCGGCCGCGTGGGCCAGCGTGAACAGGCGGCGGGCCGCGGCGAGGTCGCCGGTGGCGTGCTGCAACGCGGCGAGTTCGGCGGCGATGCGGATGGTGTCGAGGTCCTCCGCGCCGTATTCGCGCCGGTGCACCGCGTAAGCGGCGTTGAGCATGGCCAGGGCCAGCTCGGTCTCGCCGCGGTCGCGCTGCAGGAGGGCGAGGTTGACCCGGGCGAGGCGGACGGCCCGGCCGACGGAGGCGTCGACGCCGCTGTTGAGGACCCGGTGGTAGAGCCGCTCGGCCTCGTCCCACTCGTCGTAGTCGTGCCGCACCGCGGCGAGCACCGCGACCGCGTGGACCGTCTGCGGGTGGGCGGGGCCGTAGCGGCGCTCGGCCTGGGTGGCGACGGCGTCGGCCAGGTCGTAGGCGGCATCGAGCTCGCCCAGCTCGCGCAGCACCTCCGCGAGCAGCCGGCGGGCGGTGAGCCGGTCGTCGTCGGCGAGACCGGGCTCGTCCAGCAGGGCCTGGACCGCCGTGCGCGCCTGGGGGAATTCCCAGTTCACGATGCGGTGCTCGACCTCGTCCAGCCGGTCGGTGACATCGACAGTACTCACAGTTTCCCTCCGCCCAGAGAGCTTAGGGATGTCGATGACGCAACGCCAGCCTTTGATCACAGTAAGAAATCGCTGACGGCATCGGCTCCGGCAGCCTGCCACGTCGCTGCCGGAGCCGAGCCGTCCGCGTTACCGCGACGTGAAACCGTTCGGCCGCGGGGAGGGGGTGTTGAGGGATTCAGGCCACGATTCGGCGGTACAGCCGCAGATAGTCCTCGACCATCCGGTCGGCGGAGAAGCGCTCGAGCGCGCGGGCGCGGACCCGGGCGCGGTCGAGCTTGAGCGCGTCGTCGAGCACGCCGGCCGCCTCGGCGGCGGAGCCGGCCAGGTAGCCGGTGACGCCCTCGTCGACGACCTCCGGCATCGATCCCAGCGGATAGGCGACCACGGGGGTACCGCAGGCCATCGCCTCGACCACCGACAGCCCGAACGGCTCGGCGAACCCGATCGGGTGCAGCAACGCGGCGGCCGAGCCGAGCACCTCGGCGCGCTCGGCCGGGCCGACGTTGCCGGCGTAGACGATCTGCTCGCCGTCGACGTGCGGCAGCACCTCCTCGGCGTGGTACCGCTCGTCGTGCACGGGCCCGCAGATGAGCAGCCGGCGGCCGGCCGCGCGGGCGATCCGGATCGCCTCGGCCGTGCCCTTGTCCGGGTGGATGCGGCCGAACGCGACGAGCGCGTCGCCGGGCTCGGCGCGGAACGGGAACTGCCGCGCGTCGATGCCGTGGTAGATGGTCGCCGCGTAGTCCAGGCCGGGGCCGCGGTCGGCGTCGGAGATGGAGACGTACGCCGAGCGGGCCCGCTGGTAGGCCGGCAGGATCGCCGGCGAGCAGAACCCGTGCACGGTGGTGACCAGCCGGGTCCGGCAGAACTCGCTCATCGCCAGCGGCAGCCAGTCGAGGTGGTTGTGCACCAGGTCGAAGCCGCCGCTGCGGGCGTAGCAGTGCGCGACGTGGATCGCCTCCCACACCCGCCCGTCGTAGCCGGTGTCCTCGTTGTAGGGCCGCTCGACGACGCCGTCGAGGCGGGCGGCGGTGATCGAGTCGAGGCTGGCGAAGAGGGTGACGTCGACGCCGCGCGCGACGAGCCCCTCGGCGAGCAGCGAGACGACCTGTTCCCACGGCCCGTACGCGCGTGGCGGCGTGCGCCAGGCGATCGGGCCGAGCAGTGCGACCTTCATTCGGGTCCCCCTACCCACGAATCCCCGTCCTCATCATGGCGCCGGACCTCAGTTCCCGGGCCCGGCGGCCGATAAGAGATCAGCCGATCCAGCGAAAGTTCCGGGGGTCCGATGCGCGCATGGCGCTGGTATGCGGGCCTCGGCCTGGGTGCCGTCGCGGCCGGCGGGTTCCTGCCCGTGATGCCCCGCCAGGCCCTGTACAGCCTGGTGGGGGCGTCGGCGGCGGTCGCCGTGGCGGTCGGCACGCGCCGCTACCGCCCGGCGGAGCGGCGCAGCTGGCGGCTGTTCGCCGGCGCGATCTGGTGCTCGGTGCTGGCCGCGGCGGCGTGGGCGGTGCAGTTCGCGATCGCCGGCTCGGTCGGCTTCCCGGCCGTGAAGGATCTGGCGTTCGTGGCCTCGTACACGATGATGGCGCTGAGCATCCTGGCCTGGGTCCGCCCCGATCCGCAGCGGCCGCGCGGCGAGCGGTTCATCGACTCCGGGATCGTGACCGCCGGGGTCGCCGCCCTGTCCTGGACGTTCATCGCGCACCCGCTGCTGTTCCGCCAGCACCTGCCGGGGACGCAGGCGGCCGGGCACCTGACGTACTCCCTCTTCGACCTGGTCCTCGTCGTGCTCACGGCGCGGATGATCTTCACCACCAGCGGCCGCGGCCCGGCGCAGTCGCTGGTGTCGTGGGCGTTCTGCACGTTCATCACCGGTGACGTGGTGTACTACGCGAGCCTGGCCTGGACCGGCGACCCCGCCGGCGACCGGGTGTCCACGGTGCTCTACCTCTGCGCGTACATCCTGCTCGGCACCGCCGCCCTGCACCCCTCGATGGCCCAGGCGGCCGGCCGGCCCGAGCGGTCGCAGCAGGTCATTCCCAGGCACCGGATCTACCTGTACTCCGTGCTGGCGCTCATCGGCCCGGCGGTGGCGATCGCCGTGCTGCTCGTCGCCGAGCGCGGCACGTCGCGCTGGCAGGTGGTCGTCCCGCTGGCCACGTCCGTGGTCGCCTCGGTGCTGCTCGTCGCCCGGTTGAGCCAGTTGGTACGGCTGGCCAACCGCCGCGTGCGCGAGCTGGACGCGCACGCGGTCGCGCTCGGCGCCGCGCTGCGCGAGCAGGAGGCGCTGCGCCACCAGCTCAGCCACCGGGCGCTGCACGACGCGCTGACCGGCCTGGGCAACCGGGCGCTGCTGCACGAGCGGCTCGAGCACGCGCTGACCCGTACCACCGCCACGCACGGCCTGCTGCTGCTCGACCTGGACGGCTTCAAGGACGTCAACGACACCTACGGCCACCCGTCCGGCGACGCCCTGCTCATCGAGGTGGCCGCGCGGCTGCTCGGCGTGGTGGAGAACTCCGACACGCTGGTGCGCCTCGGCGGTGACGAGTTCGCGATCCTGCTGGAGGACGCGGGTGCGGCCCGGGTGTCGCGGGTCGGGCACCTGGTCATCGAGGAGCTGGACCGGCCGTTCCTGGTGCACGAGCGGGAGCTGGTGGTGACCGCGAGCGTCGGCTCGCTGCTCTTCGCCGCCCCGGCCACGCCGTCGGAGGCGCTGCGCAACGCCGACCTGGCGCTCTACGCGGCGAAGGCGGCCGGGAAGAACCGGCTCGTGGGGTACGAGCCGAGGCTCGCCAGCGAGCGCACCGAGCACATGCGCGTCGCCGCGGACCTGCGCCGGGCCGTGGCCGGCGAGGAGTTCTCGGTGAACTACCAGCCCGTGGTGGACCTGCGCACCGGCCGGGTCACCGCGGTCGAGGCGCTGCTGCGCTGGACCCGCGACGGGCAGCCGATCCCGCCGCTGGACTTCATCCCGGTGGCCGAGCAGTACGGGCTGATCGTGCCGATCGGCGCGTGGGTGCTGCACCGGGCCTGCCGGGACGTGCGGGCGTGGCACGAGCGGTTCGGCATCTCGGTCACGGTGAACGTCTCCGGCCGGCAACTGCGCGAGCCCGACTTCGCCGGCACGGTGGTCTCGGCCCTGCGCGAGGCGGGGCTGCCCGGCTCCGCGCTGATCCTGGAGATCACCGAGTCGGTGCTGGTCTCCGCCGGTCCGGCCACCGACGAGGTGACGGCGCTGCTGGCCGGGCTGCGGGCCGAGGGGGTGCGGATCGCGGTCGACGACTTCGGCACCGGGTACTCCTCGCTGGCCTACCTGCGCCACCTGCCGGTCGACATCCTCAAGATCGACCGGGCGTTCACGCCCGTCGGCGGGCTGGCCGAGGAGCTCGCGTTCACCCGGGCGATCGTCGAGCTGGGCAACAGCCTGCGGCTGTCGGCGATCGCCGAGGCGGTGGAGACGCCGGAGCAGGCCGAGCGGCTGCGCCGGATGGACTGCCCGCAGGCGCAGGGCTTCCACTTCTCCCGGCCGCTGCCGGCGGCGGAGCTCGACGCGGTGCTGACCGCCTCGGGCGGCATCCTGCGCGGGACTACGCCTTCCGCAGCAGCCGGTGCTGCCTGACCACGGGCACGGACAGCGTCTTGTACCCCACCTCGTCGAACAGCACCGTCATCTGCTCACCGGCATAGGACAGCACCAGGCCACGGCCCCACTCGCCGTGGCGGACCTCGGTGTGCACCGGGAACGGCGCGTCCGCGGCGGCGGCCAGGCCCGCGGCGGCGCTGCCGTCGAGGCAGTTGTCGCAGTGCCCGCAGATGCCCTCGAGGTGCTCGCCGAAGTACGCCAGCAGCGTGCGCCCGCGGCACTGCTCGGTCTCGGCGAAGTTGCGCATCATGTCCAGCCGCGACCGGGACACCGTCTGCTGCCGCTCGGCCTGCGCGTCCGCGAGCTCCGCGGCCCTGGCCGGGGTCGGCGCCCAGTGCGGCGCCTTGACCCGCCCGCCGGTGAGCATCCGGGCGCCGCCGACCTCCTCCAGCAGGGTGAGCAGCTGGCCCAGCCGGCGGTTGCTCAGCCCGGTGCGCTCCTCCAGCTCGTCGCGGGTCAGCGGCTTCTCCGCGGCGCGCAGCAGCGCGGCCAGCGAGGCGACCTCCTCGCGGTCGACGGAGACGTTGGTGAAGAACTTGCGCAGGCCGCTGTCCTCGGTCCGGTGCAGCAGCAGCACCTGCGCGGGCTGCCCGTCGCGGCCGGCCCGGCCGATCTCCTGCAGGTAGGAGTCCGGCGAGTCGGGCAGCGACACGTGGTTGACCCAGCGGATGTTGGGCTTGTCGATACCCATGCCGAACGCGGTGGTGGCGACCATGATCGGCACCTCGTCGGCAAGGAACGCCTCGTGCGCCCGCTCCCGCTCCCCCGCGCTCATGCCGCCGTGGTACGCCACGGTAGGTATTTGCAGTTCATTGAGGCGTTCGGCCAGCTCCTCCGTAGCGCGGCGGGTCGGCGCGTAGACGATGCCCGGCGGTTCGGACTCGCGCAGCCGGGCGACGAGGCGCCGCCAGCGGGTCTCCTCGTCCGGGCAGTGCACCGACTCCAGGAACAGGTTGGGCCGGTCCAGGCCGGTGATCACGACCTCCGGGTCGCGCATGCCGAGCCGCTCGACGATGTCGTCGCGCACCGGCGGCGAGGCGGTCGCGGTCAGCGCCACCACCGGCGGGCGGCCCAGCTCCCGGATGAACTGCCCGAGCTGCAGATAGTCGGGCCGGAAGTCGTGGCCCCAGGCCGACACGCAGTGCGCCTCGTCGACCGCGACCAGGCTCGGCTTGAGCGCCTTGATCTGGGCCACCCGGTCCGGGTCGGCGAACTGCTCCGGGGTCAGGAAGACGAACTCGGCGTCGCCGGCCCGCAGCGCCTCCAGCGCCTCGGCCCGCTCGCTCTTGCCCTCCGCCGAGGACAGCCGCACCGCGACCAGCGACTCGTGGTGGCGCGCGGTCAGCGACGCGATCTGGTCCTGCTGCAGCGCCAGCAGCGGCGACACGACGATGGTCGGCCCGGGCAGCAGCGGCGCCGGCACCTGGTAGATGGCCGATTTGCCGGCCCCGGTGGGCAGCACGGCGAGGGTGTCGCGCCCGGCCATCACCGCCTGCATCGCGCGCAGCTGCTCGTCGCGCAGCCGCTCCCAGCCGAAGCGGTCTTTCGCGATCCGCCGTAGGTCCTCCGCCGTCATGGCCGCCTTCTCTGGTAGTAACGCCTGTATGCCTATCGAGACGCAAGGCGTGGTCGCCCTCGGCAAGGGCCGACCCGTCAGCCTGGAGACCATAGTCGTCCCCGAGCCGGGCCCCGGCGAGGCCCGGGTGGAGATCCAGGCCTGCGGGGTCTGCCACACCGACCTGCACTACCGCGAGGGCGGTATCAACGACGACTTCCCGTTCCTGCTCGGCCACGAGGCGGCCGGCGTCGTGGAGTCGGTCGGCCCGGACGTGACCGACGTGGCCCCCGGCGACTTCGTGATCCTCAACTGGCGGGCCGTGTGCGGGCACTGCCGGGCGTGCCTGCGCGGGCGCCCGTGGTACTGCTTCAGCACCTACAACGCCACGCAGAAGATGACCCTGACCGACGGCACGCCGCTGTCCCCCGCCCTGGGCATCGGCGCCTTCCTCAAGCACACGCTGGTCGCCGCCGGCCAGTGCACCAAGGTCGACCCGCAGGCCCCCGCCACGGTCGCGGGCCTGCTCGGCTGCGGCGTCATGGCCGGCATCGGCGCCGCGATCAACACCGGCAACGTCGGCCGCGGCGACTCGGTCGCGGTCTTCGGCTGCGGCGGCGTCGGCAACGCCGCGATCGCCGGCGCCCGCCTGGCCGGGGCGACGACGATCATCGGGGTCGACGTCGACGCGCGCAAGCTCGCCTGGGCGAGCGAGTTCGGCGCCACCCACGTGGTCAACTCCCGCGAGACCGACCCGGTCGCGGCGATCCGGGGCCTGACCGGTGGCTTCGGCGCCGACGTGGTCATCGAGGCGGTCGGTTTGCCGCAGGTGTACGAGCAGGCGTTCTTCGCCCGCGACCTGGCCGGCACGGTGGTGCTGGTCGGCGTGCCGCGCCCCGACATGCAGCTCACCTTGCCGTTCCTGGAGGTCTTCGGCCGCGGCGGGGCGCTCAAATCCAGCTGGTACGGCGACTGCCTGCCGACCCGCGACTTCCCCGTCCTGATCGACCTGTACCAGCAGGGCCGCCTACCTTTGGACAAGTTCGTGACGGAGACCGGCTCCCTCGGCGACGTGGAGGAAGCTTTCCACAAGATGGAGCGCGGCGAGGTCCTGCGCTCGGTGATCGTCCTCGACTAGCCCCCGTTTATCACGAAAAGTCCGGCGACTCCGTCGCCGGACTTTTCGGACATTTCACGATTTAGCGGGTTCTGATCGAACTCGGGTGCACGAATGTTCCGTGATCATGCGTGCCGCCTCGGCCGCACCGCGGGTTTTCCATGATCGCGGAGACTTGGGGATTTAAGCGCCATCGGTGATCTTGGTTGCGGATCGGTAACGGGGGTGCAAAAAGGGCGGCTGTCTTGGCATGATCCAGATCGACCAAGATCAGGAAACGCCAAGCCAGCCGTTGGAGATCATTGTGCCGCACCCGCTGGGTGTCCCATCATCCGCCCCCGACCAGGCACTGCGGGCGCTGGCCGAGTTCCGCACCGCGGTGTACCGCTGTTTCGGCCGGTGGGCGGACACCCTGTTCGAGCTGGTCGATGCCCTGGCCGGGGGCGGGCGGGTGGGGTCGGTGGCAGAACTGACGTTCGAGCCGGTGCTGCGCCGCGGGCACGGCAGCGTGTACCAGGCCCTGGAACACGGCCAGGTGCACCCGGCCGCGGCGGGGACGCTGCTGGCCGGGCAGGTCCGGCCCGGCCGGGTACTGCTGCTGGGGGTGGACAGCTCGAAGTTCCCCCGGCCGGACACCCGGTACGTCCCGGACATCGGCATGCAGTACGCCGCCGAACGCGACCACACCGGCGGGTCGCCGGCAGTGCCGGGCTGGTCGATGCAGTGGGCCTGCCAGGTCGGCCTCGACACCGGCCCCGGCGCCGCATCCCCCGCGACCGGCGGGGCCGGCCGGGTGAGGCGGGGGTCGTGGGGCCTGCCGGTGGACGTGCGGCGGATCGGCACCGCCGACAACGCCAACGAGGTCACCGCCGCCCAGATCACCGACGTGACCACCCGGCTGCACGCCGCCGGCACCGCGACCGCCGGGGTGCCGCTGGTGTTCCTGCTCGACGCCCGCTACTGCCCGATCTACCTCACCCAGCACCGCCCCGACAGCGCCCAACTGCTCGTGCGGCTGCGCAGCGACCGGGTGTTCTTCGCCCGCCCCCAGCAAAACAGCCGGGCACGCCCGGCCGGGCCCGCAAACACGGCCCCCGCTTCGCCCTCGACGAGCCCGACACCTGGCCCACCCCCGACGCCGAACACACCACCACCACCAGCGCCGGCGCCGGCGCCGGCGGCACGGTGCGGACCCGGGCCTGGCACCACTACCACCCCGAACCCCGCCAACGCCGCAAATGGACCGGCACCGACATCATCGAGGGCACCCTGATCCGCCAGGACCACACCACCCCCGCCGGGCGCACCCAAGTCTGGTGGCTGTGGTGGGCCGGCCCGCCAGGCAGCTTCGACCTGCCCATGCTCGCCGAGGCCTACCAACACCGCTACACCATCGAACACGTCTTCCGCTTCGCCAAACAAGACCTCGGCTGGACCCGGCACACCCCCCTCGATCCAGACCAGGCCGAACGGTGGACCTGGCTGGTCGCCCTCGCCCTCGCCCAACTCCACCTGGCCAGACCCCTGGCCGCCGACCGGCGCCTGCCCTGGGAACAACCCTGCCACCCCGACCGGCTCTCCCCCCGCCGGGTCCGCCGGGTATTTCGCCATACTGTCGCCGCCCTGCCCACCCCGGCCCGTGCGCCGAAACCCGCCCGGCCCGGCCCCGGCCGACCCAAAGGATCGACCAACAAGAATCCCCGAACCCGCCAACCCGTGATCAAGAAGGGCCGACCCGCCAACACCGGCCACCCCAAAGGCCGCAACCCCAACGCCACAACCAAACCAAAGACTTAAATCCCCAAGGAGACATTTGGTACACAGGGGTACATCGTCGCTCCGTGATCATGAAAAACCGGTGGTGTCGATGCCGCGTTCGGCATGATCGCGGAGACTTCCGGTCGCCGCGGGCGCGGGGTCACGGTGGCCGCGATCGGGTGGGCGCGATCGGGTGGGCGGCGCGGCGCCGGATCGGTTACGGCGGCGGCCCCGGCGCGGAGCGCCTGGTGTCACGGAGCGTGATCGATCGCCGCCGCGCCGCGACATGTCGAGCAAGAGACTATCGGGAGGGGTTGTCGGCGATAGGTTCCCGATATATCGTCGAGGTATCAGGAACGTAGTTCGACGAATGGGGGATGCGATCATGAGGTCGCGACACGGATTCTTCGACGCCGGCTCGTGGCAACGCGGGTTCGGCGGCTTCATCCCGCCCTTCCCGCCGCCCGGCGGCGGGCGTGGCTGGGGGCACGGACACGGGCACGGCCGGGGGCGCTCCCGCGGCGGCCGGCCAAACGTCCGCCAGGCGGTGCTGGCGCTGCTGCACGAGCGGCCCATGCACGGCTACGAAATGATTCAGGAGCTGGAGCAGCGCACCGGCGGCATCTGGCGGCCCAGTCCGGGCTCGATCTACCCCACGCTGCAGATGCTCGAGGACGAGGGGCTCATCACCGCCGAGGAGAGCGGTGGGCGCAAGCGGTTCGTGCTCACCGACACCGGTCGACCCGAGGCCGAGACCGCGGCGCAGAACGCGCCCTGGCAGGAGTACGGGGAAGAGAACGTCTCCCAGGCGCAGGAGTTCCGCGACGCCGCGTTCGGGATCATGGACGCCCTGCGGCAGGTCGGCTTCAACGGCACGGACGAGCAGCGCGCTCAGGCGCTGGCGGTGCTCACCGAGACCCGGCGCAAGCTGTACGCCATCCTCGCCGACTGACCGAACACACACGCGGTTTCCGGGGCGTGCGGGCCCCGGAAACCGGCCGCGCGGAAGGGATCACCATGCGATGGTGGACGATCCGCCCGGCGCCCGCGCCCGCTCCGGCGCCGGTGCCGCCGGGCGGCACGACGGTCACGGCCGCCGCGCCGGATCCTCGTTCCGGCCGCCCAGCGCCGCCCACACCTGGTTGACGGTGTCGTACACCTGACCCTCGGGCAAACGCTCGAGCACCGTCAGCACCTCGTCCGGCGCGTTCATCTCGGACGCGCCGGCGATCAGGTCGTCGCGGTCGCCCGGCAGGCTGGCTTTCGGGATGTACCGTCCGAGATTGCTCCGCGCCTCGACGTCGTCGGCCGTCATGCCGGGCGGCGCGCCGCCGGTGCGCGTACCCTCGCCTTCCGGGTCGACCCGGCGCACCTCGTCCACGGCCTCCCGCTGGAGCCGGTCGTCCAGGACGGCGCCGTGCTTCGTGTTCCCTCGCTGCATGGCATCCATGAAAGCGGAGGTACCCGGGCAAAGCTCCCCCAAACTGCTCACCCTCGATTGAGACTCGGCGCGTCTGGGTACGCGAGTGGCATCTCGCCCGATACCCGCACACCGAGACTCCCCCCGGCGTGCCGGACCGGGCGCTTCGCAGGAGGTGAGCACACAGTGGCACGCATCGGGCAGCTGTTCGGCGGTCGCAGCGCGACCGACCACGACGGCGACGGGGTCGACGACGGCGCCGAGCGGCCCCACGGGTTCCGCGTCGAGCAGCCCGCGGTCGACCGCGACGGCGACGGCGTGGACAACCGGACGGAGCGCCGCGGGGTCGACCCTGACCGCAACGTCGTGGCAGAACGGGCGGAGCGCCGCGGGGTCGACCGTGACCGCGACGGCGTGGCGGACCGCACGGAGGCCGCGGGCGAGACCCGGACCTGGCGGCTCGGCCGCCACCGCAACGGCAACAGTGTGGACGACCGGGCCGAGGCCGGCGCGACAGGTACCATTCCCGCCGTCGGCGTGGTGGACCGGGACCGCGACACCGCGTCGCTCAAGCGCACCATCGATCGCGAGCCGGACACGGTCGCCGAGCCGGTGCCGGCACGCCAGGCGCCCGCCCGGGTCAGCCTGCTGGCCACCCTCGGACTCATCCTCGGCATCGTGGGCGTCGCGGCGGCGCTGACCGGGCTGCTCGCCCCGTGGGCGATCGCCGTCGGCGCGCTCGGCCTGGTGTTCTCGTTCGGCGGTATCATCGCCGGCGTGCGCCCCAACGTGGCCGGGCGGGGCTTGGGGACGCTCGGGGTGCTGGTGAGCGGTACCGCCGTCGTCTTCGGCATTCTCGCGCTGACCGGCCAGGTCGGCTGGCTCGACAGCCACACCGACCAGGTCGCCCGGCTCAAGGACTGGCTGGACACCCAGCTGCCCTGGATGAAGGACTGGTGATCCGGATGGCTCCCAGGAACCGGCTCAGCTGACACCGAACCGGCCCGGCGTCGGGGCGCGGCCCACCCCGGGCCGCGCCCCGACGCATCAGACCGACCGCCTTACCGCCAGCGATGCCGCCTCTTCCCCCGTGCGAGCGATCCACGCTGGGGCGCCGGTCCGGCGCACGGCTGGGCGAGCGGCGCGACGCTGTCACGTCCACAGCCGCGACTCCCGGTGCCTGCGTCGGCCCGGCCGCAACCGGCACAAACTCTCCGCGATCCTGCACCCGCCGCCCCGGCACCACGGGTTTTCCATGATCGCGGAGACAAACGGTACCTATGTGTACATTTTCGCTCCGTGATCACGAAAAACACGTGGTGCGGGAAGCGCGTCAAGCATGATCACGGAGACTTCTCGCCGACGAGGCCGCCGCAATTTCGCACATATCGGACTTTTCGCCTGACGGGGTATAAGTCCGATAAGTCCGGACACGAAGTGTCTGGACTTATCGGTCGGCCGTTGGTTCGAGGGCCGGTTGGCCAGGGGCGGCGGCCGGTTGGTCAGGGGCGGCGGCCGGGTTCGTTGGAGAGGTGGCGGTGCGGCGGCGAGTGGCCAGGACCGAACCGGCCAGGATCAGCGCGAACGCCACCACCGTGAGCGGCGTGACGTCCTCGCCCAGGACCAGCGCGCCGAGCAGCACCGCGACCGCCGGGTTGACGAACGTGATCACGGTGGCGCGTACCCCGCCGACCTCCGCGATCAGCGCGAAGAACAACACAAACGCCAAAGCGGTGCACACCACGGCCAGGGCGAGAGCGGCCAGCGCGGGGCGAGGACTCACGTGCCGCGCCAGTTCCGGCAGATTTGGTACCGCCACCGGCGCGAACATCACCGCGCCCACCACCAGCGACGCCGCGGCTACGCCGTAGCGGGGCACCGAGGACAGCCGGCGTTCGATGATGAGCGGGCCGATCGCGTAGCAGACCACGACGCCCCCGAGCTCGATCAGCGGCACCACGCCGCCGGCGCCGGTGTGGAAGCCGAGCAGCACCGCGACCCCGCCGAAGCCGACGAGCAGGCCGGTGACGCGGGTGGCGGTGAGGCGCTCGGCGCGGTTGGTCAGGCGGGCCAGGACGGCGGCGACGAGCGGTACCCCGGCGATGACCAGACCGGTGAAGGAGCTGTCCACGTGCCGTTCGGCGTCCGAGAGCAGCAGCCACGGCAGGCCGATCTCGACGACCGTGTACACGATCAGCGACAGCCACGGCCGCAGCGACGCGCGCAGCTCGCGGCGGGCGAGGGCGATCGGCAGTAACAGGAGGGCACCCAGGGCGGTGCGCAGGAAGACCAGCTCGGCGGGGCCGATCTCGCGGACCGCGATCTTGATCAGCAGGTAGGGGATGCCCCAGACGACGCACATGGCGCCGAAGAGGATCCAGCCACGACGACTCATGCCCCCGATTGCACGCGGGCGGGACGGGTGGCGTCTTGAACGCTGTTGCGGAATGCGGCCGGGGTGACGCCCGTCACGCGCTTGAACCAGCGGGTCAGGTGGGCCTGGTCGGCGAAACCCGCGGCGCCGGCGACCTCGACCGGCGTGCGGCCGGCAGCCAGGAGATGGCGGGCGTGGCAGACGCGTTCGAGCACCAGCCAGGCGTGCGGCGGGAAGCCGGTGGCGTCGCGGAAGACACGCAACATGTGGTACGGCGAGAGCTCCACTCCGGCGGCAAGCTCCCGCAGGCTCGGCGCACAGCGCAGGTCGGCCAGCAGGCGGTCGCGGATCTCGGCGACCTTGCGGACGGCGGCGGGATCGGCCGCGCGCGGGCCGACCGGGCGCGGGCGGGCGGCGCGCGGGCCGCCGGGGCGTGGGTGGGCGGTGCCGTGCCGCTCGATGACGGCCGCGAAGGCCCAGACCAGCTTGGAGTGCGCGGCCAGCGGGTCGGCGCCGGCCGTGAGCTCCTCGTGCGCCGAGCGGACCAGGTACACCGTGCGCGGGTCCTCGACGATCGGCTCGCGGAACGCCGCCCGCCCGGAACGGCCGTCGAACAGCAGCTCCTCCGTCGGGTACAGCACCCGGTAGGTCCAGCCCTCGGGCCGCGCCGCCATGCCGTCGTGCGGCTCGTCCGGCTCGAGGATCGCCAGGCTGCCGACGCCCGCCCGGCGCAGGGCGCCGCGGTAGTGGAACTGCTCCTCGCCGCGCGTCACGACGCCGATCGCGTACGTTACGTGCGAGTGCCGGGTGAAGGCGTGCCGCCGGTAGCTGGCCGTCAGCAGGTCGAGCGAGTGGCAGCCGTCGTCGAACCGGGTCCAGCGCGCCGTCTCACCCATCCACCGAACTTAACCCGGAAACCGGCCGGCGTGACCCGCGACGCTGAGCACCCGATGTCCGCCGAACGCGGACCCCGAAGCGGGTCAGGCGTGACCCGCGACGCTGAACGGCCGGCGGCCGCAGAACGCAACCCCGAAGCGGGCCGGGCATGATCCGCGACGCTGAACGGCCGGCGGCCGCAGAACGCAACCCCGAAGCGGGCCGGGCATGATCCGCGACGCTGAACGGCCGGCGGCGGCCGAACGCAACCCCGAAGCGGGGCCGGGCATGACCCGCGAGTCCGCCGAACGCAACCCCCGCAGCGAGGTTAGGCGTGACCCGCGACGCTCAGTACGCGGTCGGTCAGGGTCGGGTCGCGGCGCAGTTCGTCGGCGGTGTGGGTGGCCGCGACCATGCCGTCCGCGAGCAGCGCGACCCGGTCGGCGACGGCGAGGGCGTGCTCCGGTTGCTGCTCCACCAGCAGCACCGTCAAGCCGCCGCGGGCCAGCTCGGCCACGACCGCGCGGACGCGCTCGGCCAGCTCGACCGCGAGCCCCTCGCACGGCTCGTCGAGCAGCAGCAGCCGGGGCTGGGTGAGCAGCGCGCGGGCGATGGCGAGCATCTGCGCCTCGCCGCCGGAGAGCTGGTCGCCGTGGTTGCGGCGGCGCTCGCCGAGGCGGGGCAGGAGCTCGAGCACCCGCTTCACCGTCCACTCGCCCCGGCGGCCGGACAGCCGCAGGTGCTCGTCGACGGTCAGGCTCGGGAACACCCGCCGGCCCTGGGGCACCAGCGCGACGCCGGCCCGGGCCACCCGGTGTGCGGGGCGGCCGGCCAGCTCGGCGTCGTCGAGCCGCACGCTGCCGCCCTTCGCCTTCAGCAGCCCGCAGATCGTGTGCACGAGCGTGGTCTTGCCCGCACCGTTGCGCCCGAGGACGGCCAGCGCGGTGCCGGTCGGGACGGTGATATCGACGCCGTGCAGGACGGTACCACCGCCGTATCCGGCCCGCAGCCCCTCGACGATGAGCGTCACGGCTTGCCTCCCGAGCCATCGAGGCGGATCATGGTCTTACCCAGGCGGAGACGGCGGCGACCTCCGGCGAGCGACGCGTCTCCCGAGCCATTCGGGCCGATCACGGCCGACCCCCGGCGGAGACGGCGGCGACCTCCGGCAAGCGACGCGTCTCCCGAGCCATTCGGGCCGATCACGGCCGAACCCCGGCGTAGGCGGCGGCGACCTCGGGCGAGCGGCGCGTCTCCGCGACGGTGCCGGTGTGGACGTGGCGGCCGGAGTGCAGCACGGTGACCCGGTCGGCGAAGCCGTAGACCAGGTCGAGGTGGTGCTCGACCAGCAGCACCGCGACCCCGGCCGGCAGCGTGGCGAGCAGGCTCGCGAGCAGCTCCACCTCCGGCGGGGCGAGGCCGGCGGCCGGCTCGTCGAGCAGCAGCAGCGCGGGCTCCCCGGCCAGGGCCATGGCCAGCTCCAGCTGGCGGCGCTGGCCGTGCGACAGTGCCCCGGCCGGCGTGCGGGCGACGTCGGCCAGCCCGACCGCGCCCAGGAAGTCCCGCGCGCCCGGCCGCAGCCGGCCCCACGGGCGGCGCGCGGCGACGAGCACGTTGTCCAGCGCGGACAGGGTGGGGTAGACAGCCGGGTGCTGGTGGGTGCGCCCGATGCCCAGCCGGGCCCGGCGGGCCGGCGCCATCCGGGTCACGTCCCGCCCGGCGAAGTGGATCCGCCCGGAGGTCGGCCGCTGCGCCCCGGCCACGAGGTTGAGCAGCGTCGACTTGCCGGCGCCGTTGGGACCGATGAGGGCCCGCCGCTCCCCCGGCTCCAGCTCGACGGCGACGCCGTCGAGCGCGGCCAGGTCGCCATAACGGCGGCCGAGGTTCTGCACCCGCAGGATCACCGCGCCACCCCCGATCCCAGCGCATCGGCGGCGCCGGAGAGCCCGGCAGGGCGAACCGGGATCATCGCGCCACCCCAGGCCTCATGGCGCCGGCCGTGCCCCCCACGCCGGACGGCGCGGGCGGCGGAGCGGAGCAGGATCATGGCGCCACGCTCGGCCCCGAGGCGCCGGCCGTGGCCGCCGCGCCGGGTGGCGCAGGCGGAGCGGAGCTGTGTCATCGCGCCACCCCCGAGCCGGGGGCGTCGGCCGTGCTGGCCGCGCCGGAGAGGGCGGTGCCGGGGGCCGTGGGCGGAGGTGCGGAGGGCGGCGGCGGGGCGGCCCGGCGGCGGCGCCGGAAGAGGGCGTTCAGCGGGGCGTGCTCGCCCAGCAGGCCGTTGGGCAGGACGTACACGCAGACGATGAACAGCAGCCCGAGGAACAGCGGCGCGTGCCCGGCATCGGCCAGCCAGTCGCGGGTGGCCACCACCAGGCCGGCGCCGATCAGGGCGCCGATCATCGAGGTGGCGCCGCCGATCACCACCGCCAGCAGGATCAGGGCCGCCACGTCGAAGCCGCCGTCGCCCGGGGAGACGTACGACTGGGAGGTGATCAGCAGCGCGCCGGCGACGCCGGCCAGGGCGCCCGCGCCGACGTAGGCGCCGGTGAGGTAGCCGCCGACGGGGTGGCCGCTGGCTCGCATCCGGCGCGCGTCGTCGCGGGTGGCGCGCAGCAGGGCGCCGGCCGGGGAGCGCAGCACGAGCAGCAGCAGGCCGACGAGGATCGCGACGACGGCGAGCGTGTAGAGATACACCGAGTCGTCCGTCTTCAGGGCCGCCAGGCCGGGCAGCGGCGTGACGGTGCCGAGGGCGATCAGGCCGTCGGTACCGTGCGTCACCGACTTCCAGCGGCCGGCGATGGTCGAGGTCAGCTCGCCGAGGGCCAAGGTGATCATGAGCACCACGACGCCCCGGGCGTAGACCACCAGCGGGGCGGTGAGCAGGGCGAAGAGGGCGCCGGCGGCGGCCGCGGCGAGCAGTTGCACGATGCCGAGGTCGACGTCGTGCTGCACGAGGATGGCCGTGGTGTAGGCGCCGACGAGATACGGCGCGGTCTGGCCCAGGGTTGGCAGGCCGGCGACGCCGGTGAGCAGGGCGACGCTGACCGCGAGCAGGCCGATGATGAGGATCCGGGTCAGCATCTCGGTCGCGAACTCGTTGAGCGTCCACGCGAACGAGACCAGCAGCGCGAGCAGCGCCGCCGTCACGAGGTACCACAGAAATCTCATGCGGATCGCCTCGAGGGCAGCAGGCCGCGGGCGCGCGCGGCAAGCGCGATCGCCATGGCGCCGAACAGCAGGAAGGGGGCGACGACCGGGGCCACCGTGACGCCGACCGTCTGCACCTCGCCGACCGCGATCGCGGCGACCAGGGCGCCGGAGATCGAGCCCATGCCGCCGAGCACGACCACGACGAGGGAGAGCATGAGGACCAGGTCGGCGGTGCGCGGGCCGGGGCCGATGATGGGGGCGCCGAGCGAGCCGGCCAGCCCGGCCAGGGCGCCCGCGCCGGCCAGGACACCCGTGCGCACCGCGAACGGGGAAACGCCGAGCATGGCGACCATGTCGCGGTCGTCGACCGTGGCCCGGACGAGCCCGCCGACGCGGGTGCGGGCCACCAGCAGGCCGAGGCCGGCGGCGATGAGCGCGGCGACGATGATGAAGGCCAGCCGGTACCCGGGGTAGACGTGCCCGGCCAGGCTGACCGGCTTGTCGAGCGCCCCGGGCACGACCACCGGGAGGTCGTCCTTGCCGAACAGGGCGGTGAGCCGGTCGCCGGCGACGAGGGCGACGCCGAACGTGAGCAGGGCCTGCGCGAGGTGGCCGCGGCCGGACAGCGGGACCAGCATGACCGACAGCAGCGCCCCGCCGCCGCCCGCGGCCGCGGTGCCGACAAGCACCGCGAGCGCGAGCGACAGCCAGCTCCCGTCACTGATCTTCGCGGCGGCGTAGGCGCCGAACACGAAGAGCGTGCCGTGAGCCAGGTTGAGCACATCTCCGACGCCGAAGGCGAGGGTGAGCCCGGCGGCGACGACGAACAGCAGCAGGCCATAGGCCACGCCGTCGACCGCCGGGATCAGGTATGTGTCCAAGGAACTAAGCGCCGACCGTCGCCAGGTCCTGCACCAGGACGTTGGCCAGGGCGCGGCCGTCGTTGCGGACCTGACGCAGGTACCACTTCTGGATGGGCGCGTGGTTCTTGCCGAACTGCCACTGACCGCGCGGGCTGGAGATCTGGCCCAGCTTCGCGACCTGCGCGTTGATCGCCTCGGGGGTCGGGTCGGCACCGGCGGCGCCGATGGCCCGGTCCAGCACCGCGGCCGCGTCGTAGGACGCCATCGCGTAGGTGGTCGGGGTGGCGTCCGGGTAGGCCTTGCGCCACTCGGCGACGAACTTGCGGTTCTCCTCGTTGTCGAGGTCGGGCGAGTAGTTGCAGACGGTGTAGACGTCCTTGGCGGCGTCACCCTCGGCCTGCAGCACGGAGCCCTCGGTCACGAACGCCGCGTACAGCGGGATGTCCTTGATGTCGGACTGCTTGTACTGCTTGATGAAGTCGATCGCGGCCTTACCGGCGTAGAAGGTGTAGACCGCCTTGGCGCCGCTGGACTTGATCTGGCTGAAGAACGGCAGGAAGTTCGTGGTCTGCGGGAACGGCGTCCACAGCGTCTTGCCGGTGGGGTTGGCGAGCGTCCCGCCGACCTTGGCGAACTCGGTGGTGAAGCCGCCGACCTCGTCGTAGCCACCCTGGTAGTCCGGGCCGATGGCGAAGACCGGGCCGTTGACCTTGTCCTTGATGTACTGCGCGATCGACTGACCGGGGTCGGACGACATGAAGCTCGTCGTCCACACGCCGTCGACCTGGTCCTTGAGGTCGGGCCGGCCGTTGGAGCCGATCAGCGGGATCTTGGCCTCCTTGAGCAGCGGCACGACCGCGGCCACCGAGCCACCGCCGACCAGGCCGGTCATGGCGACGACCTTCTCGTCCTTGATGAGCTTGGTCGCGGCCGGCACCGCCGTCTGCGCGCCGTCACCCTCGTCGGCGACCTTCAGGTCGATCGGGTGGCCGCCGAGCTTGCCGTCGTGCATCTTGAGGTACAGGTCGAAGCCGTTCTTCAGGTCGGTGCCGACCGCCTGGTAGGTGCCGCTCAACGAGCCGAGGAAGCCGATCTTGAGCGTGGACGCGGTTCCTCCGGAGCCACCGGAGGATGAGTCGTCCGAGTTGGCGCACGCAGCGGCGCCGAACACCAGGCCGACGGCCGCCACGAGGCTGACCAGTCGTCGTTGCAGGGGCATGGTTCTCCTTGAGAGAGGGGGTTCTCTATCGGCAGAATCGGTGGCGCTATCGGCGAGCCGTGGCGCGCTGCGCGAGGGCGTGCTCGGTCACGGAGACGAGGATCTCCTTGGCCGATGCCCGCGACCGCACGTCGGCGTTGAGCATGGGCACGCTGCGGTGCACCGCTAACGCGTCGCGGATGTCCTCGAGGTGGTACCGCGGCGCGCCGTCGAAGTTGTTCACGGCCACGACGTAGGGCAGACGGCGGTTCTCGAAGAAGTCGATCGCGCCGAAACAGTCCGCCAGCCGCCGGGTGTCCGCGATGACGACCGCACCGATCGCGCCCCGGCACAGCTCGTCCCACATGAACCAGAAGCGTTTCTGGCCCGGGGTACCGAACAGATAGAGGACGAGATCGGAGTAGAGCGTGATGCGGCCGAAGTCCATCGCCACCGTGGTGCTGCCCTTGTCCGGCACCAGGGAGGCGTCGTCGTGCGGGAGGCTGGCGGCGGTCATCACGGCCTCGGTCGTGACCGGGGGGATCTCCGAGATGGCACCGACCAGCGTGGTCTTACCCGCGCCGAAGCCGCCCGCGATGATGATCTTTACTGCGGTCGGGCGTCCGCGACGATGGGGGTCGGTCACGACGGGCCCCGCACGGCGGGGGTGAGGGCGTCGCCGATCCGGTTGGCCAGTTCGGTCATCTCGTAGGAGACCTTGCCTACGTCCGCGTGGGGCGAGGCGAGCACCAGCATCGATGCGCCGTCGCTGAACGCCATGCAGAACATGAACCCGCCGTCGAGCTGGGTCACGTTCGAGATGACCTGGCCGGCGTCGAAGAAGCGGGCGGCACCGGCGAGAAGCGCAACGAGACCACTGCCGGTGGCGGCGAGCTGGTCGGCCCGATCCCGGGGCAGCGCCCGGGTATGAGCCAGCACGAGCCCGTCGGTGGAGATCGCCAGCGCATGGCTGACGTCTGGCGTGCGGCTCGCGAAGCTATCCAGCAGCCAACCGAGATTACTCGGGTCGGTCACAGAAGTGGTCCTCTCCAGCTGTTGCAGATACATCGACGGTTCCCCCCGGAATCCCGGCTCAGCCTTGCTGGCGCCGGTTCGCGACGCCGCGAGCATAGGCCGACATAGCTGCGGCCACCGCCGAGGGATCGCGTTTCTGCGCGACCACGGTCGGCGTGCCGGGGCGCTGGGTCGGCTCGACGGCGCCCGGCACGAGGTGCCGACCGGCCGCTCGGACCGGCAGGCCCGCGGAGGTCGTGGAGCTGACCTCCGGCGTCGCGGCCTGCGCCGCGACCTGCCAACCGACGTCCGCACCGGATTCCCAGTTCAGCGGCTCCGTTGCTGTTACTGCTGTTGGTTCCTCGTAGCCGCCACCCCCCAGCGGCTCGGTGGTGCGGAACCAGCCGTTGACCGACTGGAAGATGGGTAGCTCGATCGCCTCGTCGGCCGCGGAGAGCAGCGCCGGCACCGGCGGCTCGGGCAGCGGCGGCCACATCCCGGGCCCGGGCGGCGCGGGCTGCGGCGGCGCCGGGCGGGGCGGGGCCACCGGCGCCGCCACCGTCGTCAGCTCCTGCGTCGGCCACTGCTGCGCCGGCACATCGAACAGGCTCGGCTCGGCCGGGCGCTGCTGGGGCGTGAACAGGTCGCCGCCGGGGCGGGAACCGTTGCCGCTGTTGCGCTCGGGCGCCCCGACGGTGACGGTGGCCGGTGGCAGCTGCGGTCCGCGCTCCGAGGCCATGATCGGGCGGAACACTTCCTTGGGGATGACCACCTCGGCGAGGGTCCCGGTGTGCTGGCCGGGGCGTAGCTGCACGGAGATGTGGTATCGCGCGGCGATGTGTCCGACCACGGTGAGACCCATGGCTCGCACGGCGGCGATGTCGATCGCCGGCGGGTGCGCGAGCAGCACGTTGAGCTGGTCACGCCGCGTCGGGGAGAGGCCGACGCCGTTGTCCACGACCTGCACGATGACCCGGTCGCCCAGCGCCCGGCCGGTCACCCAGACCTCGGACTCCGGCGGCGAGTAGCCGGTCGCGTTGTCCAGCAGCTCGGCGAGCAGGTGCACGATCTCGTCGACCGCCTCGGCCACGACCGCGACGTCGTCGTCGACGCTGCCGAAGCGGACCCGCACATAGTGCTCGATCTGGGAGATCGCGGCCTGCAGGACCTTGCCCAGCGGCGCGTCCTCGCGGCGCACGCGGGCCGCGCCGGAACCACCGAGCACCAGGAGGCTCAGGTTGATCCGGGCCATCCGGGTGGCCAGGTGGTCGAGCTGGTAGAGGTCCTGCAGCCGGTCCGGGTCGGTCTCGTCGCGCTCGACCTTGTCGACCTGGGCCAGCACCGCGTCGACCAGTCGCTGCTCGCGGCGGGAGAGGTGGACGAAGATCTCGGCCACGTTGGAGCGCATGACGGCCTGCTCACCGGCGATCCGGACCGCCTCGCGGTGGACCGCCCGGAAGGCCTGGGCCACGTCGGTGACCTCGTCTGAGCCGCCGACCACCAGGGTGGACGAGGCGCGATCGGCGACCTCGTCCGGATCGACCGTGCCCGGTGCCGCGGCGCGCAGCTCGGCCACGACCGCGGGCAGCTGTTCGTAGGCGACGGTCTGGGCGGCGTCCTGCAGGTAGCGCAGCCGCCGGGTCAGCCGCCGGGCGACGAAACCGGTGAGGACGATCGCGACGAGCAGCACGACCGCCACGCCGGCGCTCTGCACCGCGGCGCGGGTCAGCTGCTGGTCGTGCAGGCTGGCGACGGACTGCTCGATGCTCTCGTCGACCTGCTGCTCGACCTGGTACATCAGGCCTTCCCAGCCGGACATCGCGTTGATCCAGGCGGCCGAGTCGAGCCCGCCGCCGCCCCCCATGACGGCGCCGACCGCGGTGCGCCCGACCTGGTCCTGCAGCCGCTGCGCGACGATGACCTGGTCGCCGACGTTGGCCTGCTCGTACCAGGTGCGCCACTCGGCCGGGGCGAGCTGGGAGAACGACACCGACGCCTCGGTGAAGCTGGTGCGGGTGGCGGTGATCTCCTGCTGCAGCGCGGGGGTCAGCTGACCGGCCGCGAGCGCCCGCAGCACGGCCGCCTGCTGCTGGCCGATCGCCTCGGAGGCGCGGGAGAGCGCGGCCGCAGCGCGGATCTCGTCGGCCAGGTCCGTGGGCGCACCCGAGCGGGCCACCGACTCGCGGTAGGCCAGCAGGTCGGCGATGAGGATGCGGTACCCGAAGGCGACAGCGGAGACCGACGCCCGCTTGTCGTTGCGGACCTGGTCGCGCAGGCCGGCGAGGGCCGCGAGACCGCTGTCGATGCGGTTGAGGGTGTCCGCGTCGCCACCGCCGGAGAGGCTCTGGCGTCGCTGCTGGTAGTTGTGGACGGCGTCATCGGTCAGCATCGTCTGCTGCTGGAACGCGTCCGTCAGGGACGGATCGTTCCGGAGCACGACGTTGACCGCCGCGGCCCGTTCGCGCTGGAGCGCGTGGGCGAGGCCACCGGCGTTGGTGGCGAGCGCGGCAAGGTCCTGCAGGGTGCGCGCCCGGTTCACCTCCTGCACGGTGGAGACGAACGCGACGCCGGCGAACACGACCACGGCGACCAGCGGCAGCGCGACGATCAGGCGCAGCTGGTCGACGATACGGCGGCCCGTGCGTTGCTGGCCGCGCTCCACGCCGCGGCGCGGCGGTGGGGGCGGCTGATCGCGCCGGACCAGCGCAGCGGTGTGGCGGGTGGGCCGGCGGTCGGGGCTTTGCCGTGGGTCGCGACCCTGCCGTTGGGCGGGCACGGGAAGCGAGCTCTGGCTTTGGGTCACGAAAAGTCCCCGCAGGCATCCGAGATTGACAATACACGTCAGACGCGGAACCGAGCCGGAACGGACACACTCGGCGTCCAATACCCCGGCTCTCGCATCGACGTTGTGCACAATCACAGGTCGGCCGATCTGTGTCAATACCGACGTACGTGATCGAGCGACGTTCGCCTCATTCCTACTCATCCGTTCGCTGGTTGTTAGGCAACCCGTACGGACCCAAACGGCTGTACCGGCGGGATATTTGACTGACATCTTCCGATGGAAGCAACCCCCACGTGACTCAGACTTTACGGAACCGAAACAGTCACAGAATGCGATGTCAACGACACGCGGGGTTACTCATTGTCTCGCAGAAATATGTTTTCCAGGCAATGTCATGCGCATACAAATATCCGCGCGGCAAGCTCCAGCTGCTCCGGCCCGGCGCAGAGCCGCCCGCCGAAGCCGAGCCGGCGCAGGTTGGCCGACGACTCGGCAAACCGCCCCTGATCAGGGCAAACGTCGGCGACCGGCGGTCCGACGCGGGCCGCGGCGCTGGCCGTCACGACCGTCGAGCGCACCGAGAGCAGCTCGCGCTCGTCCGGGCCGGGCACCAGGCGCAGCTCGGCCACCAGGGCCGCCTCGGCGAGCAGCAGCCGCACGACCCGGGGCACCCGGGCGAGCTCGGCGGCCGCCAGCACCCCGGCCGCCGTCTCCACCGCCGGCATGACGGCGAGGTGCCCGACCGGCAGCCCGGCCGCCTCCTCCGCCTCGGCGAGCGCCGCGGCGAGGGCGGCCAGTTCCGGGGCGGAGGCGGCCGCGGACGGGCAGACCCCGGCCAGGCCGCCGACGGCCATCCGGCGGACCGCCTGCCGTCCTGCATCGCCGCGTTCGAGCAGGTCCGCATCGCGGAGCTCGCGGTCGCTGGCATCCGGGTGTAAGTCGTTCCAACGGTTGCCGATTGGCCTGCCTTCGGTACAGTCGGGCAGGTCATGGTCAGTTTCGGCGGCCTTACCGGCGGCCACACCGGTGACCCCGTCGGCGCGGCGCGACTCAGCGACCTGCCGGTCGGGCGCTCACCCGTGCGGACCGCCGACCACGTCGTCATCCTGGTCAGCGCCGGGCAGGGCACGCACGGGCTGGATTTCGTGACCTACGGCTGCCGCCCCGGCACGCTGTTATGGGGCCGCCCAGGCCAGGTGCACCAGTTCGGCGGGCAGGCCGGCTTCGACGCGACGGTGTTGAGCTTCTCCCCGGCGATCCTGCCCGAGCTGCCGCTGTCCGACCTGCCGCTGTCGCTGCCGGAGCTGGTCACCGACCCGTTCGCCCCGGCCTGCTGGCAGCCCGCCGGGGAGGACGAGGAGGCGATCGTCGCCGAGATCGCGCAGATCGGCGTCGACCAGGTCCGCTACGGCGGCACCCCGTTCGGCGAGACGCTGCTGGCCCACTCGGTGGCGGTGCTGCTCATGCGCATCGCGGCGCTGGCGCCCGAGCCCCGGCGCGGCCCGGCCGACCTGCTCATCGGGATGCTGCGCCGCGAGCTGGAGCGGGAGGTGCGGCACCGGCGGGTGGAGGACTACGCCGAGCAGCTGCGGTGCTCGGTGCGCACGCTCACCCGGGCCAGCCTCGCGGTCACCGGGCGCAGCGCCAAGCAGCTCATCGACGAGCGGGTGGCCCTGGAGGCCAAGCGCCTGCTGGCCACCAGCTCCCTGCCGGCCGCCGACGTCGGCCGGCAACTGGGCTTCGACGAGCCGACCAACTTCGGCCGCTTCTTCGCCCGCGAGACGGGGCAGTCGCCGGGCTCGTTCCGCGCGCTGCTGCACCGCTCGCCCGCGCCCCGGGTGCCGCACCAGCGCTCGGCGCTGCCGGGCCGGCTGACGCCGCGCACCGCGTAGCCGCATTCATCGACGATTCCGCCCGCCCGTGCGTCCGTTTCGAAAACCGGCCGTAACGCCGAGGGAGCGACAATCGTTGATTCAGTGGTACCGCATAGTGCTTCGCCATTTGCGACAACTCATTTAAAGGAAATGTCGGATAAATCGGGCACAGCCCGGCGGCGGAATTCCCGGTTCGCAGGTCGGTTTCCGCAAAAGCGGGGAATCAGGGGCCGATGCGGCATTCCGCCGGTTTGCCCGACAGTTCCCGCGCCGCCTCCTGCGGGCCGACGAACGGCACCAGCGTGAAGTACGACAGGGTCGGCAACAGCGCCGGCAGCCGGTCGACGCGGCCGGCGGCGACGTAGCGGTACACCGTCGCGTAGATCCCGCCGATGACGGTCTCCACCAGCTCCTCCGGCATCGGCAGGCCGGGCGCGCGCGGGGCGTCGGCGAAGAAGCGATCGAAGCGGCGCAGCAACCGGGCCCGCTCCGCGCGGGCGTGCGGGCCGGCCGCATCGATCTCCACCACCGCCGTCGTGGCGAAGGCCGGCAGCTCGGCGAGGACCTGGAGCATGACCCGCAGGGCGGCGCGGGCGCCGTCGCGCCAGGCGGGCTCGGCGCGGTAGGCGTCCTCCATGAGCTTGAGCAGCAGGTCGGTGCCGTGGCGGTAGGTCGCGATCAGGGCGTCGTCCTTGCCGGCGAACAGGGCGTAGAATGCCGGGCGGGTCACGCCGGCGGCCCGGCAGATGTCGCTGACCGTCGCGTTGGCGTAGCCCTTCTCCGCCACGGTGTGCACCAGCGCGTCGAACAGCCGCTCCCGCTGGTTGGCCGCGACGACCTCGGGCGGCACGCGGCTCGGGCCGCGCTTGATCGCCCGTGCGGGATCCCGGCCCTCGCGCGCGCCGGGCAGCGGGCCCCGCGGTTCCTTCGCCACCCGACCAGTATCCGGCGACCGGACAAGCCGATCCGTTGGCCGGCCGAGTGGCGAACGGGAGGGGGGACAAGGCACAGTATCGGCGTGTCCGCGTCCGCGCAGTTGGCCAACGCCGTGCAGGGAGCCCGGGCGATCGCCGCACAAGGGGACAAACGGGGCGCGATCGCGCTGCTCGGCCGGGCGGTCTCCACCGCCGCCGCGGCGACCGGGGCCGACGACCCCGACGTGCTGACGGCGACCGCGGAGCTGGCCCGCTACTACGTCGAGATCGACGAGCTGGGCGATGCGCGGCGGCTGCTCGAGGAGGGGCTCGAGGCCGGGGCGCGGCGGCTCGGCGACGGTCACGCGGTCATGCTCGGGCTGTCCTTCGAGCTGGCGAAGCTCGCCGTGGAGCTCGACAACGTGTTCGAGGCCAAGCGGCGGTACCGCCAGCTGGTGAAGCTCGGGCCCGAGGCGCTCGGCGAGGAGCATCCCAGCGTGCGCGCCGCCCGCGAATACCTGGGCCTGCCCTCGTCCTCCGCGCCGGTCCACGTGCCCGCTCCGGTCCCGCCGCCGCCTGCTCCCGTCCCGGCGCCGCCTCCCCCGGTCTCGCCGCCCGCGCCGGTTTCGCCGCCCGCGCCTCCCGAGGAGCTGTTCGCGCCTCGGGAGGAGCTGTTCGCGCCTGCCGAGGAGCTGTTTGCGCCCGCGGAGGAGCCGCCTGCGCCGCCGGAGGACGACTACTACGCGGACGAGGACGAGGACTACTACGAGCCGGCGCCGTGGCAGCGGGTGGCACCGGGCGTGCTGCAGCGCGCCGACTACGAGCCGATGTCCGGCCCGCAGTGGCAGGTCGCGGCCGCGCCCTCGTCGGCCACCGCACCGCCGCTGCCGATGGGCCCGGCCCCCGGCCGGCCGCGCCGCTCGCCGCTCGCCGCCGTCCTCGTCATCGTCGTCGTGGCCGTGCTCGGCGGCGGGATCGCGGCGGGCGTGGCGTATCTCGCCGCGAGCCCCGAGGACACCACCGCTCCCCCGCCGGCCGCCGGGCCGTCCGTCATGCCGTCGCCGGAGCCGGCCGAGCCGTCCGGCGGACAGGGCGGCAACCCGCGGGCGCCGGGCAACCTCACGCTCAAGGACAACAAGACGAGCGTCACGCTGACCTGGACCGATCCGTCGAAGGGCACCGTGCCGTTCATCGTGGCCGGCGGCGCCCAGGGCGCGATGCGCGAGCTGCAGGGCCTGACCGCGGGCACCACGCGGGCCACCATCAACGGGCTCAACGCCAAGCTCGAGTACTGCTTCACCGTGGCCGCCGTCTACGGCACGCAGGACGTGCAGCTGTCCGACCTGGTCTGCACCAAGCGCACCTGACCACGCAGCACCCCGCGTATCGGTGAGGACACGGACCGCGCCCGCGGGTATCCCCCACCCATCGACGGGAATATGATGGGCGCCGGTTTCGGGGAGGGGGCCGGGATGGTGACGGAATGCGACTGAACCTGCGCTCGCGCAAGAGCGGCGCGCTCGTCACGCTCGGCACCGTGGTGCTCCTGGTCGTCGTGCTGGGGCTGACCCTGTTCGGCACCGGCGCCGCCAACCACGCCGTGGCCAGCTTCGACGTGAGCTCCTGGCTGTGGAGCACCGACAAGGGCGAGCTCGCCCGGGTCAACGGCGTCACCGGCAAGGTCGACACCCGCACGAAGATCACCGATGCGCAGGGTCACACGATGCAGGTGACCCAGAGCGACCGGTTCGTGGTGCTGCGCGACCTCAACACCGGCAAGATCAGCGTGCTGGACCTGTCCAGCCTCAGCCTCGGCGCGACCACGCAGTCCACGCCCGGCCTGGGGGTGACCGTGGCCGTGCACGACGACACCGCGTTCATCGTCGACACCGTGCAGGGCCAGGTCCGCCAGCTCGACCCGGCGACGCTGCTGCCGGTCGGCGAGACGATCGCGTTCCCGCCCGGCATCTCCGGCGGCGCGTTCGACGACAGCGGCCGGCTGTGGCTGCTGGTGCCCTCCGAGGGCACGGTCGTGGCGATCCAGCCCGCGCCGGCCCGCAAGCCCTCCCCCGGCGGCGGCCAGGGCGGCGGGTTCGCCGGCGACCCGGTGAAGGTGAAGACGGTCACGGTCGCCGACCCCAGCCACGACCTGGCACTGTCCATCCTGGACTCCGGGGCGGCCGTGCTGGACAAGACCGCCACCACGCTGACCACGCTGCGCGGCGACACGGTGAAGAAGGTGCCGCTGCGCCTGGACGGCGAGGGCGCGATGCCCGGCCGCACCGTCGGCGGCGACGTGCCGGTGACCGTGATCGACGGCAGCCACGTCTACGTGGTCAGCAACGAGAAGGTGACCGACTTCCCGGTGCCCGGCAACAGCCCCAAGCTGCAGCCGTGCGTGGCCTGGTCGGCCCGGTTCTACTGCGCCGACGACACCAGCGGCACCGTCTACGTGCTCGACGCGCAGGGCAAGGCGCTCGAGCCGATCCGGATCCGCTCCGACGGCCAGCCGCTGGAGCTCGAGGTCCGCGAGGACCGCATGTTCATCAACGCCCCCGGCGGCTCCACCGCCCGGGTGGTGGACGCCAAGAACCACGTGACCACCGTCGACAAGTATGCCAACGACGTTCTCGGCGGCGACGCCCCACCGGCCCCGCCGCCCCCGCCGGCGACGAAGCCGCCGGTCGGCCCGCCCGGCGCGCCGGGCCGGGTCACCGCCGTGGCCGGTAACGCGACGGCCCGGGTGAGCTGGACCGCGGCCCCGCCCAACGGCAGCGCGGTGACGAAGTACGTGGTCGAGGGCGACGGGCAGGTGCACGAGGTGGGCGCGAGCCTGCGCTCGCTGGACATCGCCGGGCTGACCAACGGCCAGACGTACAAGTTCACCGTCTATGCGGTCAATGCCAAGGGCAACGGCCCGAAGAAGGCGGCCAGCCCGGTGGTGCCGACCTCCGCCGTGCCCGACCCGCCGGCGAGCGTGGCCGCGACCGCCAACCCCGACGGCACCGTCGCGGTGACCTGGCCGGCCGCCAACGGGCAGGGCCACAAGATCGCCAAGTACGTCGTGACCACCGTGTCCAGCGCCGAGGCCAAGTCCTACGAGTCCGCGCAGCCGCAGCTGACGGTGCCGGCCGGAGACCTGCCCTACGGCACGCAGGTGGCCTTCAAGGTGGCCGCGATCAACGACCTCGGCGCGAGCTCGACACAGTCGCCGCTGAGCCCGTCGGTGGTGCCGTTCAACAAGCCGGGCGCCCCGGGCGCGCTGAGCGTCAAGGCGGTGCTCACCAAGCGCGGCACGGTCGTGGCCAGCTGGAAGGCGCCGGCCGACAACGGCGCGCCGATCACCGGCTACGAGGCCACGGTCAACGGCCAGAAGACGACCATCGACACGGCGCTCAGCCACGAGTTCGGCGGGTTCAAGGACGCCGAGCACGTCACCGTCGCGCTGCGCGCGATCAACAAGGCCGGTCCGGGCGCCTCCGCCTCCGGCGCCGCGGACACCCTGGCCCAGCCCAAGATGACCGTCGACGACGGCGCCGACACCGCCGGGCTCAACTCGATCACCGCGCACTTCACCGCGACCGACGGCGGCGGCGCGCCGGCCAAGTGCAAGCTCGACGTGGCCGGCGTCGGGGCGGTGGAGGCCAACTGCTCGGGCTCGCTGACGATGAACGGGCTGTGGCCCAACACGGCGTACAGCTACACCGTGACGGTCACCAACACGGCCGGCATGACCGCGAGCGGCACCGGGTCGATCAGCACGCCGGTCTACAAGGGCACGGTCGTGTGCAACGACCCCGGCTACTGCGGGAAGACCGCCCAGGGCGGCGGCATCTGGGTCTACACGACCCCGTCGCAGAGCGGCAGCGGCATCGGGGACGTCTTCAACGGGGAGAGCTACGTCGCGATCTGCCAGACGAACACCAGCGTGAGCATCAACGCCGAGCCCTACGGCGGCAAGAAGAGCACCCAGTGGATCAAGATCCAGTTCAAGGGTGAGAACTACATCCCGTATGCCTGGCTCAACCTGCCCAACGGCACCGGGCCGCTGAAGCAATGCTGATGGAGCACCGTGATCGCGCCTGAACAGCCCATGGAAGCCGGCATACCGCACAACGCCGATCGAGCCACACTGGGCGCAGAGGAGGTCGCCGCCGCGGCGGAGCTGGTCGGGCGCCTCGCCCGCAACGTCGAGTCGATCGTGCTGGGCAAGCCGCAGGTGGTGCGGCTGACGATGACGGCGCTGCTGGCCGAGGGGCACGTGCTGCTCGAGGACGTGCCCGGGGTCGGCAAGACCACGCTCGCCCGGGCGGTCGCGGCCAGCGTGCAGGGCCAGTGGCGGCGCATCCAGTTCACGCCCGACCTGCTGCCCTCCGACGTCACCGGCGTGACCATCTTCAACCAGGCGACCCGCGGCTTCGAGTTCCACCCCGGCCCGGTGTTCGCCAACATCGTCATCGCCGACGAGATCAACCGCGCCTCGCCCAAGACCCAGTCGGCGCTGCTGGAGGTCATGGAGGAGCGCTACGTCACCGTCGACGGCGTCCGCCACGGGGTGCCGCGGCCGTTCCTCGTCGTCGCCACCCAGAACCCGATCGAGATGGACGGCACCTACCGGCTGCCGGAGGCGCAGCTGGACCGGTTCCTGATGAAGCTCGCCGTCGGCTACCCCAGCGAGGCGGTCGAGATCGAGGTGCTGCGCGGCGCGGTCGCCCGCTCCCCCGAGGCCCTCGACCCGGTCACCGACACGGCGTCGGTCGCCCAGCTGGTGCGGCTGGCCCGGCGAGTGCACATCGCCGAGCCGCTGCTGGGCTATGCGGTTCGGCTCGCCAACGCCACCCGCGCCCACCCGCAGATCCGCATCGGGGTCAGCCCGCGCGGCGTGATCGCGCTGACCCGGGCCGCCAGCGCCTACGCGCTCACCGACGGTCGCGGCTACGTGGTGCCCGAGGACCTCAAGACCCTCGCCGAGCCGGTGTTCGCGCACCGGCTGCTGCTCTCCCCCGACGCGCAGGTCCGCGGCGTCGCGCCGGCCGAGGTCGTGCGCCAGGTGCTCGACGCGGTGCCGGTGCCGTCCCCGGTCGCGGCCTGAGCCGATGCGCCTCACCGCTCGGGGGGCCGGGCTGTGCGCCGCGGCCGCGGTGCTGCTCGGCGTCGGGCTCGTCTTCGGGTACCCCCACCTCGTCGTTCTTGGCACCGCGAGCGTGGCCGCGCTGGTGTTCGCGGCCGGCTATGTCTGGTGGCGGCCGCGGCTGACCGTCTCCCGCGGCGTCGAGCCGGACCGGGTCATGCGCGGCGAGTCGAGCACCGTCACGCTGCGGGTCGGCAACGCCAGCCGGCTGCGCGGCGCCACGCTCGTCGCCCACGATCGCTGCGGGCCCACCACCGTGCCCGTCCCGCTGCTGCGGCTGCGGGCCGGGGGCGAGACGACGGCGCAATACCCGGTGCCGACCGAGCGCCGGGGCGTGATCGCCATCGGCCCGCTGCACGTGGTCCGCCGCGACCCGCTCGGGCTGCTCGCGCTGGCCCGCGGCTACGGCGGCACGGCGCAGGTCTGGGTCTACCCGCGGGTGCACCGGCTCACCGCCGTGCCGACCGGGGTCGCGCGGTCGCTCGACGGGCGCGACGACCGGGTGCCGCACGGCACGATCACGTTCGACACACTGCGGGAGTACGTCGTCGGCGACGAGCTGCGGCGGGTGCACTGGCGCACGTCGGCGCGGGTGGGCGAGCTGATGGTGCGCGAGCAGCTCGACACCAGCCTGCCTCGTTTGGTGGTACTCCTGGATGATCGGCGATCGTCGTATCCCGACCCGGAGCTCTTCGAGTCGGCCTGCGAGGCGGCGGCGTCGATCGTCCTAGCCGCCTTCCGCGACGCGCTCCCGATCGCGCTGCGCTTGCTCTCCGGCACCGCCCACGCTTCGGGCTCCTCGGCTCGCTCGTTCCTCGACGTGCTGGCCTCGGTCGAAATTTCGGACATTTCCGATTTTTCGTCTATTTCGGTTTTGCAGGCCGAGCGGGTCGGGGACACGCTCGTCTATCTGACCGGTTCGTCCGATCTGAGCCAGGTCAGCGCGCTGCGGACGGCCTATCCGACGCTCGTCGCGGGCGTGTTCGGCGATGACCGCCCGGCGCTGGAGCGGGTGGTGGTGCTCGCCGTCCGCGACGGCGAGGAGTTCGCCGCCGCGTGGGACGGGGTGCAGACATGGTGAGACGTCTGCTCGTCCCGGCCGCCCTGCTCGGTATGCTGGTGCTGGCCGGCGTGTCGCTCGCGCCCATCTACAACGGCACCCTGTTGCCGCTGCTCACCACCGTGGCCGCGGCCGCCTCCGTGCTCGTCGGCCTCGCCGTGCGCCGCCTGCCGGCCTTCACCGCCGCGCCCGCCTCGGTGCTGGGTCTCGCGGCGATGGTGTTCATCACGGTGCGTGTCTCCGCCCGGGCCGGCCAGATCCCCGGCGCGGTGCCCGACGTGGCCCGCGAGGCGCTGCGCAACAGCATCCCCCGGCTGCTCACCGCCCTGATCCCGATCGAGCCGCAGCCCGACACGGTGCTGCTGCCGGTCATCGCCACGTGGCTGGCCGGCCTGGCCGCGGTCGAGGTGGGCGTGCGCTACGGCCGCGTGCTGCTGTCCTACACCGCGCCGACGCTGCTGTACGGCGGGGCGCTGTACCTCGTCGGCCCGGACACCACGGCGGCGCGCGCCACGTCGTGGGTGCCGCTCGCCTACGCCGCCTTCGGCGCCCTCGGCCTGATCGCGAGCGCCCGCCCGGACTTCTCGCCCGACACGCTCACCGGCACCCAGCGCCGGACCCTGGGCCTGCGCGTCGGCGCCGGCGCGGCCGCCGGCCTCGCCGTCGTCGTCGTGCTCTCCCAGCTGCTCGGCCCCGCCGTGGCCGGCCAGGGCAACGACACCCCGGTCGACCCGCGCAACTACGTGACCCCACCCCAGCTCGACGCCCTCGACGAGAACCCGCTCGTCCGGCTCTCCGGCTGGAACCTCAACAAGGACCAGCACCTCTTCGACGCCGTCGTCACCCCCGGCCCGGGCGCCGCCGCCGAGCCGGTGATCCGCCTGGCCGTGCTCAACGACTACGACGGCGTCACCTGGCGGATCGGCTCGGTCTACCGCAACGCCGGCCGCGTCCTGGGCCGCCCCGACGGCGACGCCCCCGAGGTGACCCAGGAGATCACGATCGACGAGCTCGACGGCCGGCTCCTCCCGGCCGTCGCCACCCCGCAGCGCGTCGACGGCGTGCGGGTCGCCTTCGACGCCGACACGGGCACCATCGCCCTCGCCGACCCCCTGCACCAGGGCCTGACCTACACGGTCGTCTCCCGCCGCGACCCCCGCCCCGACGACCAGGAGCTGTTCGTGGCGGACGTACCCTCAGCCGAGGACGCCGCCCGTTACCTGACCCTCCCCGGCAAGGTCCCCGACTCGATCGCGCAGCTGTCGGCCCACCTCGGCGAGGGCGTCTCCAATCCGTACCAGCGCGCCTTCGCCATCCAGCAGTGGCTGGAGGAGCACTACAAGCTGGTCGCCGACGCCCCGAGCGGCCACGCCTACCCCAACGTCGAACACTTCCTCTTCGGCAACAAGCAGCTGGGCGGCCAGAAGGGCACGTCGGAGCAGTTCACCGCCGCCTTCGCGGTGCTGGCCCGGCTGTCCGGCCTGCCGACCCGCGTCGCCGTAGGCTTCCGCACCCACAAGGACGACAAGGCCATCCGCGGCGCCGACGCCATCGCGTGGCCGGAGGTCCTGTTCAAGGGCTTCGGCTGGGTCGCCTTCGACCCGCTGCCCAAGTCCGACACGGTCCAGCGCCCGGTCGAGGACGACTTCCGCCCGAAGCCCCCCGCGGCCCAGCCCCCGCCCAGCGCGGTCCCGCCCCCGTCCCAGCCGGCGAGCGCACCGCCGTCGCACTCCGCCTCCGCCGCGCCCGCCGCCCCCGCCCCAGGCGCCACCGGCCCGCTGCTCATCGCCGCCGCGACCACCGGGGCCGCGCTGCTCCTCGTGACGGGTCTTCTGGCGGCGGTACCACTCGTGCTGCGCAACCGCCGCCGCAGGCGCCTCACCGAGGGCCCGCCAGCCGCCCGCATCGATGCCGCCTGGACCGAGGTCCTCCTGGCCCTGCGCCAGGCGGGCCGCCCCGCACCCGCTCACCTGACCGCGGGCGAGATCGCCACCTACGCCGCGACCGCCGCCACCGTGCCCGCCCACGCCCCCGGCCCCCGCCTGCGCCCCGCAACCCCTCCGGTCGACGACCTGGCCGCTTTGGTGAACACGGTCGCCTTCGCCCCCGGCACACCCTTGCTCGACGAGCCGGCCGCCGCCCACGCCACCGCGCAGGCCACCGCCTACCTCACCGACCTGAGGTCCCGCCGCCCCTGGTGGCGCCGCTTGCTGTGGACCTTCGACCCCCGCCCCCTACGCTGGCACCGCCGCCCCTGACGGCCACCTTTTTTGGCCGTGCACCGTCGCCGTGCAGCAGCAACTCGGTCACATCCGCCGGCGTGGTGGGTGGAGGCGGTCAGCACTTGATCGTGTTGGCTTGATGTGAGGCGGCGGTCGCTTCGGTGCTTTACGCGCCGGGCGCCGCACGCCACGCAACACGGCGCAGCGACAGAAAGTCTCCGCGATCATGCCGAACCGGGCACCGCACCACCGGTTTTTCATGATCACGGAGTGGCGATGTACCCCTGTGTACCAAAAGTCTCCAGGATCATGAAAAACCCGTGCCGGGCCACCGCGAGCATCATGATCACGGAGACATACATCCGCCGCGCCGCCGCGCCGCCGCGCCGCCGCGCCCCGCCGCGCCGCCGCGCCCCGCCGCGCCGCCGCGCCCCGCCGCCGCCGCGCAGCCCCGGGGGTCGGCGCGACGACCGCTGTGCCCGCCGGGCCATCGACGCCCAGCCTGCGGCGGCTGCAGCCTGCCATCAACTACCAGGATCGGGCGCTGGCCTCATACACCACGCCAGCCGGACGTGACCAGCGGCTCCGCTCGAGCCACTACGCCTGACCTCCTGACCGGGCCCAAGCTCGTCCTCGTCGTGCGCCGCCGGCGGCGCTGGAGCCGCCGCGCCTGATTGCGCCCTCGGGAGCGCACGCCCGTCAAGCCGCGGCACCGAGGCTCCGCCCGAGCTGATGCAGCGCGCGGGTAGCGGTGCCGAGCTCACGCCGCGCGGCGTCGACGTCGATGGGAAGCGCCGCCGCCAGCGCCGCATTGCGGATGTAGGTCGACAGCGCCTGCCCGGCCGCACTCGCCGCCGCGGCAATCCCGTCGAGCTCGGTGCGACTGAACCGAACCGACACCACCGAGCGCACTTCCGCGACCGCCTCGCTCGGCACCACGTCACCGGCTGCTTCATCGCGGTGCTCATACAGATCCTCGGCCAGCGCCTCCATCTCGGCCACGCTCAGCCCCGTCACTGGGTCCACGTCCTCCGCCTTGCTCATGCCTGCTCCCATGCCGTAATCGGATATGCCGTCTTGGTCTCCGCGTATGCCGCTCCCGGTGTGCTGGACGACAGGGCCCCGCGGCACGACAACGCCCGGCCCGCGCCGCACGACAGGGCCCGCGCCAGGCTGCGCGGCAAGGGCCGGGCCGCACGGCAGGGGCCGGGCCGGGGTGCAGGGGTCGTGCCGGGCCGGGGTGCATGGTGTGCTGGTGGGGCGGGTGGGTGGCGGGCACCCATTACGGTTGCTGGATGCGACGGCGACACCTGCTCACCCTCGCCGCCGTCGGGGCGGTCAGTGCCGGCTGCGGGCCGGACGATGCGCCGCGCTCGAAGGGCGCGCCGGCGGCCGGGCCCGCTTCGGGCGGGTCCGGTGGGCCACGGTTCCCGGATGGGTTCGCGTGGGGGGCGTCGACGTCGGCGTACCAGATCGAGGGGGCTGCGGCCGAGGACGGGCGCGGGCCGTCGGTGTGGGACACGTTCAGCCACCAGCCGGGGCGGGTGCGCGGCGGCGACACGGGTGACGTCGCCGTCGATCACTACCACCGGATGTACGAGGACCTCGACCTCATGAAGGACCTCGGGCTGAAGAGCTACCGGTTCTCAATCTCGTGGTCGCGGGTGCTGCCCGACGGGCGCGGGGCGCTGAACGCCAAGGGGCTCGATTTCTACCATCGGCTGGTCGACGGGCTCCTGGCGCGCAACATCACGCCCGTGGCGACGCTGTTCCACTGGGACACGCCGCAGGCCCTGCAGGATAAGGGCGGCTGGGAGCAACGCGACTGTGCTCAGTGGTTCGCCGACTACGCCCAACAGATGTTCTACTCCCTCGGCGACAAGGTGTCCACCTGGCTGACGCTCAACGAGCCGAAGACCGTGGTGTCGCTGGGGTACACCACCGGCACGCACGCCCCGGGCAAGCGGGACCGGCGCGTGGCGAACGTGGTCGGGCACCATCTGCTGCTCGGGCACGGGCTGGCGGTGCGGGCTTTTCGTGGTACCAATCGAAAAGGACAGATCGGGGCAGCGCTCAATCTCTCGCCGGTCTATCCTGCTGATGCCTCGGCCGCGGCGGCGGAGCAGGCGACCGCCGTCGACGGCGAGGAAAACCGGCGATGGCTCGACCCTGTGCTGCTCGGGCGCTATCCGGCGGACTGGCTGGCGGCGCAGCCCGCGAATGCACCCGTGCGCAAGGCCATCCACGACGGCGACCCGGCGGTCATCGGCGAGCGCTCCGACCTGCTCGCCGTGCAGTACTACAACCCGATCCGCGTCACCGCGCAGGGCGGCCGGGCGTCTCCGCACGTCACGACGCAGGCGACGTGGCAGGAGGTATACCCCGACGGGCTGTACGACCTGCTGACCCGCCTCAAACGGGACTACGGCGACCTGCCGCTGACCGTTACGGAGAACGGGATGCCGTCGCCGAACGACGTCCAGGACGACGACCGGATCGCGTTCCTGCGCGACCACATCGCCGCAGCGCAGCGCGCGATCGCGGCCGGCGTGCGCCTGCAGGGCTTCCACGTGTGGTCGCTGCTGGACAACTTCGAGTGGGCCGAGGGATACTCGCAGCAGTGGGGCCTGATCCGGGTGGATCGGTCCACAATGGACCGGCGGCGCAAGGCGAGCGCGGAGTGGTATCGCGGCGTGATCGCCCGCAACGGCCTGCCTGCGTAGGCCCGGTTCGCCGACCTGGCTTCGTCGAGTCCACGCTCCGCCCGGCCAGCCAGCCCGGCTAGCTCAGCCAGCCCAGCCAGCCCGGGCGGACGAGGCCGGCCTCGTAGGCGAATAGGCCCGGTTCGCCGGCCTGGCTTCGTCGAGTTCACGCTCCGCCCAGCCAGCCCGGTTAGCCCAGCCAGCTCAGCCAGCCCGGTCAGCCCAGCCAGCCCGGTCAGCCCAGCCAGCCCGGTCAGCCCAGCCAGCCCGGTCAGCCCAGCCAGCCCGGTCAGCCCAGCCAGCCCGGTCAGCCCAGCCAGCCCGGTCAGCCCAGCCAGCCCGGTCAGCCCAGCCAGCCCGGTCAGCCCAGCCAGCCCGGTCAGCCCAGCCAGCCCGGTCAGCCCAGCCAGCCCGGTCAGCCCAGCCAGCCCGGTCAGCCCAGCCAGCCCGGGCGGACGAGGCCGGCCTCGTAGGCGAAGACGACGAGCTGCGCTCGATCGCGGGCGCCGAGCTTGATCATTGCGCGGCTCACGTGGGTCTTCGCGGTGGCCGGGCTGACGTAGAGCTTCGCGGCGATGTCCTCATTGGACAGTCCGGCGCCGACGAGCGCCATCACCTCGCGCTCGCGGTCGGTCAGGGTGTCCAGCGACATCGGGGCCAGCGGGGCGCGGGAGCGGCTGGCGAACTCCTCGATGAGCCGCCGGGTCACGCCGGGCGACAGCAGCGCGTCGCCGGCCGCGACCGCGCGGACGCCGCGCAGCAGGTCGACCGGCTCGGTGTCCTTCACCAGGAAGCCGCTCGCGCCGACACGCAGCGCCTCGAAAACGTACTCATCCAGGTCGAACGTGGTCAAGATGACGATCCGCACCTCGGACAGGGCGGGGTCGGCGGCTATACGGCGGGTCGCCTCCAGGCCGTCGAGGACCGGCATGCGGATGTCCATGAGCACGACATCCGGCCGGGTCTGCACGGCGAGCCGAACCGCCTCCGCGCCGTCGGCCGCCTCGCCCACGACCTCAATGTCGGACTGGGCGTCGAGCAGCGCCCGGAAGCCCGCGCGCACCAGCGCCTGGTCGTCGGCGAGCAATACCCTGATCACGATCGGTCGTCCTCCCGGAGCGGAATCGTCGCACGCACCTCGAAGCCGCCGCCCTCGCGCGGGCCGGCCTCGACGGTACCGCCGAAGGTGGCCGCCCGATGTCGCATGCCCGCGATACCATTGCCCTGCGCGGCGTCGCCCCACTTCGTGCTGTCGCCCGCCCGCACGCTGTCGCCGGACTTCGGGGCTTCGTTCGACCGCGCGCCATCCACGCGCTTCGGTGCCTCGCTCGGCCGTGCGCCGTCGCCCGGCCGCGTGGCATCGCCCGGCTTTGCGGTGTCGGCCTTCGCGGTGTCGGCCGGCCTCGCGGTGTCGTCGGGCGGCTTCGGACCGGTGCCGTCGTCGGTGATCGCCAGGGTGAGCTCGGTCGCGGCGTAGCCGACGACGACCGTGGCGGTGGCGTCCGGGCCGGCGTGCCGGCGGACGTTCGTGAGGGCCTCCTGCACGATGCGGTACGCCGCCCGGTCCACCTGCGGCGGCAGCGGCCGCGGGACGCCGACGGTGTCGAGCGTGACCGGCAGGCCCGCGCCGCGCGCCTCGTCGGCCAGCCGCTCCAGGTCGGCCAGGCCCGGGGCCGGGGTGCGCGGGGCGACCCCGCCCGGGTTTAGCCCGGCCAGCACGGCCCGGGTCTCGCGCAGCGCCTCGGCGCTGGCGTGCTTGATCGCGGTCAGCGCGACCCGGGCCTGCTCGGGCTGCTCGTCCATCAGGTGCAGCCCGACGCCCGCCTGCACGTTGATGAGCGACAGGTGGTGGCCGATGACGTCGTGCAGTTCGCGGGCGATGAGCAGCCGCTCGTCGCTGGCCTGGCGGCGGTGCTGCTCGGTGCGGGCCTTCTCCTCCTCGGCGCGGGCGAGGGCCGCCTGGTGCGCCCGGTCGCGGGCCATTTGGGTGTACCGCACGCCGCGCACCCGGGCCGCCTCGCCGAAGACCGCTATGATGAGAGTCCATACCCCGATCGCGATGAGCCGGCCGATCGAGATGTGCGGCATTGCCAGCACGACAAACGTGGTGTAGGCGGCGGTCACGGCGATCCACGTCAGCCAGCGGTAGCCCGCCGACAGGGCGGTGAAGACGGCCACGATCGCGGCGATGAAGCCCGGCCCATCGGGGTACTGCTGCGCGAAATAGGCGACCGTGGCGGTCAGCGCCCCGGCGAGCGTGGCCAGGGGCAGCTTGTGCCGCAGCAGCAGCGCCGCCGGGCCTGCGATCAGCAACAAGTAGCCGGTCTGGTCCAGTTCGTGACCGGTGGTGCCGTAGGCGGCGGCACGGGTGCCGAGCACCTGGATGAGCGCGATGAACACCGCGAAGGGCACCGGGTGCGGGCCGCCCCACCGACGCGTGTTGACCCGCTGCTCGATGCGTTCGAACCTGCGCTCCAGGCGCTCCGCTCGGCGCTCCTCGGCCCACGGCGGTCGTCTCACAGCACAACCGTAGTAGAGGCGCCTACCTGCGGCATCGCCTTCCCGGCGCGGCGGCGTGTACTCCCGCGGGAGTAGACGCCCGGCCCGGCTGCGCCCAGAGCGGTACCACACGAGCCGTCGCCGGTGCGACGCGCAGAACGCCGCCGGTCGGCACGCTGGAGTCCGACAACGGAAGGGGGCCGACAACATGGCCGGCGAACGGGTACGCGCCTCGGACGGGGAGCGCGAACAGTACGCCAACATGGTGCGGGCGGGCATGACCGAGGGCCGGCTCACACTCGAGGAGGGCGAGGAGCGGCTCAGCCAGGTGTACGCCGCGAAATTCCGCGACGAACTCCCGCCGCTCACCGCCGATCTGCCCGACGGGGGGCGGCGCGGGCTCTACGAGACGCCGGAGGCGAAGGAGCAGCTCGCCCAAGACAGCCGCCGGCACCTGCGGCGACACGCGTCCTTCGTGGCCGTGCTCGCGGCGACGCTGACGGGGCTGTGGGTGCTGTCCGGTGCGCACTTCTTCTGGCCGGCGATCCCGCTCTTCTTCCTGGTGATCGGCCTGGCCAGGCATGCGCGCTGGCGGGCCTACGGCGGGCACCACCCGCGCTGGGGTCGCGGTCCGTGGGGGGCCGCGGCCGAGCACGGCTGGGGGCGCGGACCGTGGGGGGCCGCGTCGGACCGGCAGGGCTGGAACCGCTGACACCACCCGGGGCCGCCGCCAGCACGCAGGCGGCGGCCCCTCGGTCCTGGGGCCGGACCACGGGAGCCGGCGGGGACCGGCTCCGGCTCGGACGAGTTGCTCGACGTCCCGACAGACCTTGACACCGCCGGGGTCCCACCGGCCAAGCGCCCGGTCGCGCAAGCCGCACAGCACCAACACGCGAGGGTCGCTGGTACCGCCGCCGCATCCAACAGCAGCAGGCGGACTCGCCACGACCGGCACGTCAGAATCGGGGCCGCCGCCGGCATGTGGCGAGCCCCGTCGATCCGGGAAGGGGCATCGCACATGTTCTTCTTCGAGCTCAAGGACCGGGTCGCGGTCGTGCTGGGCGGCCGGGACGACACCGCCAGCGTGTCCGCGGCGGTGTGCCGGCTGCTGGCCGAGCGCGGCGCGCGGATCGCCGCCGTCGGCCCCGATGAGTCCCAGCTCGCCGACCTCGTGGACGAACTGCGCTGGGGCGGTACGGAGGCGCTCGGGATCGTCGCCGAAGGTACCGATGCCGCGGCAATGGAGGCCGTGCGGGCCAGCGTCCTGACCGAGCTGGGCGCGCCCGACCTGCTCTTCGTCCTGCCCTGCCCGGACCGCGCCGCCGGCTGGCAGCACACGGTCGACAGTGGACTCACCACCGTCTTCCAGGCACTGCAGGCATTCGTGCCGGCCATGGCCGAGACCGGTGCCGGCGCGGTCGTCACCCTTGCCCCGCGCGGGCCCGACCCGGCCACCAACGCGGTCGGCGGCGGGGTGACGGCGCTCACCCAGCACTACGCGCGGCTCGTCGCCGACTTCGGTGTGCGGGCGAATGTCGTGTCTTGGACACCATGCGAGTCCACCGTGGACGACGCCGCCTTTGCCGCACTTTACCTGGCCTCGGACGCCGCGGCCACCATGACGGCAACGACACTCGACGTTGCGGGTACATTGATGCGACTGTAGGACCTATGTACGAATGACCGTCCACCTGGGATAGTCACGTGCCATGATGGGCTCGTCGCACGCGCTGTCCGGGGCGGCTGTCTGGTTGACCGGTTCGCTGGCGCTGGACCAGCTCGCGCACTTCCACCAGACCCCGCTGCAGCTCGCCGTCGGCACCGCGATCTGCGCCGGCGGCGCACTGGTGCCCGACCTCGACCTCTCCGGCCGGGTCACCCGCCGCCAGGGCGGCGCGACCGTGGCGCACACGTTCGGCGTGTTCTCGCTGTTCCTGGCCGAGTGCATCGAGAAGTTCTCGCTGGGCGTCTACAAGCTCACCCGCATGAAGCACGACCCGCCGCGGCACAACGGGCACCGCACCCTGACCCACACGCTCGTCTTCAACGTCGGCGTCGGGTACGGCACGCTGGCCCTGTGCAACGCCTACGGCAAGTGGGCGGTCATGGGCGTGCTCTTCGTGGCCTTCGCCCTGGCCCTGCGCGGCCTCTTCGAGCGCTGGGCGGAACGCGCCGGCTGGGTTATCGTGACCCTGGCCGCGGCGGGCGCCACTTTCGTGGTGTACGAGCGACTGCCGGGCGATCGCGGCTACCCCCTGCTGGGCCTCGCGGTCGGCGTCGGCGGCCTGATCCACCTGCTCGGCGACATGATCACCCGGCACGGCTCCCCCATCCTGTGGCCGATCCCCACCGGCCGCCGGATGTGGCGATGCATCGGCCTGCCCCACTCGATCGCCCTGACCGCCGGCGACAAGACGGAGACGGTCTTCCTGCGCACGGTGTTCGCGACGGTCGCCATCTTCGCGGGCGCGGTGCTGATCGCCCCGATCATGATGCAGCGCTTCGACATCGTTCTCTAGTCGTTCTATCCGAGCCCATCAGCCACTGGCGTCGATCCCGGCCCGCGCGGCCGGCGCGTCGGGGCGTGGCGTGGCGTTAACGCTGCCGCGCAGCGCGCCCGCCTCGCGCGGCGGGCGGGCGGGTCGGGGTCGCGTCCGCCGACGTGGTGTATGAGCTCAGCGTGTCCTCCTCGGACCGGCGCCGGTAACGCCGTGCTGCGCCGCGTGCGGTCCGGGGGCAGCCCGCCGCAGCCGTGCTCCGCCCGCGCCCGGCACCGGCGCCCGGGAACCGGCGCAGCGACCGGAAGTCTCCGTGATCATGCGCAACCCGGCATCGACACCACGGTTTTTCATGATCGCGGAGCGCTGATGTACCCCCGTGTACCGGAAGTCTCCGGGATCATGGCAAACCCGGTGTGCCGTCACCGCGGGCAGCATGATCACGGAGACATACGTCCGGCCCGGCCGCGCGGATCGGAGGCCGCGCCCGGCGGGTACGACATCCGCACCGTCCCGCCCCCGCCGCGCCACATCGAGGGTCGGCGCCGATGACCGGCGCGCCCCCAGCGGGTGGCCACCGACGCCCGGCCTGCGGCGGCGGCCACCATCAACTGGCACGATCAGGGCGCGCGGGCCTCAGACACCACGCCAGCAGGCGTGCCGCGGTCGGCGTCAATTCGCCGCGCCGCAGGTGATCGAAAACGGGATTCGGGGCAAAGTCGTTGTGATCCGATAAGTCGGGCGCTGCGCGCGGGACGGCCCGGCGGCGGGGCTGCGGACAGTACGATGCGGCCGTGAATGCGCAGGAAACCCGGCTCGTCATCGTGATGCGCACCGATCTTGGCATGGGCAAGGGTAAGATCGCTGCGCAGGCGGCGCATGCCGCCGTGGCCGCGGCGGTGCGACAGCAGCGGACCGCGGCGTTCGCCGACTGGTGGCGGGCCGGGCAGCCGAAGGTCGTGCTCAAGGTCGGCGACGAGGACACGCTCGGGCTCGTCGTCGCGGCGGCCGAGGAGGCCGGGCTGCCCGTCGAGGTGGTGCACGACGCCGGACGTACCCAGGTGGCGGCCGGCACTGCCACGTGCTGCGCGATCGGACCGGCGCGCGGTGCCGCGTTACAGCCGGTGACCGGCTCCCTGTCGCTGCTGTAGGCCGAAGCGCCCCGGACACGGAAACGGCCGCCCCCGTCGGGGAGCGGCCGTCGGTGCGCAAGGCGTCGTCAGTCGGCGAGCGTGACGATGCTCTGCGCCCAGCGGAAGTACTTGTTGGTGCCCAGGTCGCGCACGGTCTTGATGTTGAACGCGGCGAGCAGCTTCTCAGCGTCGCCCTCGCTGACGCCGGCGATCGCGGTGACGGGGGCGTCGGCGAGCTCCTGGGCGCTCTTGCCTTCCCACTCCTTCATGAGCTTCTTTTCCAGACCAAGCATGTTGCGCTCCTTCTCTCGGTGAACATGGTGAATCCGCGCTCGCGGTGAAACCCGCGCCAGGCTACGTCGGCCGCCTACCGGCTGCAACGTCGGGGCTCCTGGACGAGTGTGCCGATCTGCTTGCCACATCGGCCGTTTCGCGGAGATGATCGGCTGATGAACAGCCAATGGGGGCTGACGATCCCGTTGACGGGGATCCCGTTGCCCGACCACGCAGCGTTGCTTTCAACGCTACCGGATCTCGGGTACACGGACGTGTGGTCCTCGGAGGTTGCGGGCGCGGACGCGTTCACGCCGCTGGCGCTGGCCTCAGTGTGGTCGCCTACGCTGCGGCTGGGCACCGCGATCGCGCCGGTTTTCACCCGTGGTCCCGCCCTGCTGGCCATGCAGGCGGCGACCCTGGCCGAGGCTGCCCCGGGGCGGTTCACGCTCGGGATCGGCGCCTCCTCACCAGTGGTCGTCGAAGACTGGAATGCGGTACCCTTCGATCACCCGTACGAACGCAGCCGCGGCGTCCTGCGCTTCCTACGCACCGCGCTGGCCGGTGAGCTGGCCGACGGCGACTTCGGCACGTTCGCGGTGCGGCGGTTCCGGTTGGAGCGAGCACCGGCCGTAGCCCCGAAGCTGCTCCTGGCTTGTCTGCGATCGCGCATGTTGCGCCTGGCCGCGACCGAGGCCGACGGCGCGATCCTCAACTGGCTGTCGGTGGAGGATGTGGCGACCGCACGCGCCGAGCTGGCGGACGCGCCCGAGGGCTTCCAGGTGGTGGCGCGCATCTTCGTGTGCCCCACGGCCGACGCCGACGAGGCCCGCGCGGCCGGCCGCCGACTCATCGCGGCGTACCTGACCGTGCCCGCCTATGCGGCGTTCCACCGCTGGCTGGGCCGCGGCGAGGTGCTCAAGCCGATGTGGGACGCCTGGACCGCCGGCGACCGCCGCGGCGCACTCGCCGCCATCCCGGACGAGGTGGTGGATGCGCTGATCGTGCACGGCGCGCCCGAACAATGCCACGCCCACCTGCAGCGCTACGCCGCCGCCGGGGTCACCACACCCGTCATCGCCCTCCTGCCGACCCGCGACCTGGCCGCCGGCGGCCCGCCCGCGCTGCTGGAGACGCTGCGCGCCCTCGGAGGACGACCGTGAACCTCAACGGTCCGATCGCCCGACCACGCCAGCACCACCCCGCACGGCAACCGCTGAGCTCGAAGGCCCGATCGCTGACGCCCCGCGCCAAGACCGCGCACCTCAACGGCCCGACCGCCACAGCCGCACCCGCACCGCGCCGGGCTACAACCGCGCAGCTCCAGGGGCCGATCGCCACCGCGCAGCCCAACCGCCCGACCGCGACCACCGAACCCGCGCCACGCCGGGCAACGACCACGCAGCTCAAGGAGCCGACCGCCACCGCGCAGCCCAACCGCCCGACCGCGACCACCGAACCCGCGCCACGCCGGGCAACGACCGCGCAGCTCAAGGGGCCGATCGCCACCGCGCAGCTCAACGGCCCGGCCGCGACCGCCGAACCCGCGCCACGCTGGGGAACGACCACGCAGCTCAACGGGCCGGCCGCCACCGCGCAGCCCAACCGCCCGACCGCGGCCGCCGAACCCGCGCCGCGCCGGGCAGCGACCACGCAGCTCCAGGGGCCGATCGCCACCGCCACGCCTACGCCACGGCGGGCGGCGGCAGCGCAGCTCAACGGGCAGATCGTCGCCGTCGCAGCGATGCCACCCGGGAAGACCGCCAAAGTCGACGGGACGACCGCCATGCCGACGCCACCGCGGACGACGGCAGCCGGGCTCGTCGGGCCGGTCGTCGCCACCGCGGCTGCGCCACACCGGACGGCGACAGCCAGACTCGGCGGGCCGACCGGCGTCACCGCGCCTACGCCGCCTCGGACGACGGTGGCCGGGCTCGACGGCCCGATCGTCGTCATCGTGCCCAAGCCGCTGAAGACCTTGCGAGGACCATCGTGAAGCTTGACGGCCGAGTCGTCATCGCCGCCGGCGGCGCGCCCGCGCCGGTGGAGACGTTGTGCAACCTGGGAGGACGACCGTGAGGCTGGATGGCCGGGTTGTGGTCATCACCGGCGCTGCCGGTGGGATTGGGTCTGCGCTCGCCCGCCGGTTCGCCGCGGAGAAGGTCGCCGCGCTCGTCCTGGCCGACCTCGATGGCGCCGCCGCCGCGGCCCTTGCGGCGAGCCTACCCGGCGAGGCGGTCGGCGTCGAGGCGGATGTGACGAGCGAGGAGCAGGTGGCGGAGGTCGTCGCGGAGACCCTCGAGCGCTACGACCGCATCGACCTGTTCTGCGCCAACGCCGGCATCACCACCGGCGCCGGCCTGGAGGCGTCGCCGGAGACGTGGGAGCGCGCGTGGGGCGTCAACGTCCTGTCGCACATCTACTCCGCCCGCGCCGCGCTGCCCTCCATGCTCGAGCGTGGCGGCGGCTATCTGCTGCACACCTGCTCCGCGGCCGGCCTGCTGACCGCGGTCGGCGACGCTCCCTACGCGGTGACCAAGCACGCCGCGGTCTCCTTCGCCGAGTGGCTTTCCATCACGTACGGCTCGCAGGGCATCAAGGTCAGCGCCCTCTGCCCGCAGGGCGTCGATACCCCGATGCTGCAGGATGGCCTGAAGGCCGGCCACATCGGCGCCAAGGTCACCGCGGCCGGCGGCGAGGTCCTCTCCCCCGATCTGGTCGCCGACGCCGTGGTCGCCGGCCTGGACGCCGAGCGCTTCCTGATCCTGCCGCACCCCGAGGTGGCGAAGTACTACCTCAACCGCGCGACCGACACCGACCGCTGGCTGGCCGGCATGCGCAATCTGCGCGACAGCCTGTCATGAAGCAGCCCGACATGCTGCAGCCCGCGCTGGACGTGGTCGTGCCCTTCGCGCGCGGCCGCCAGGGCCGCACCATCGTGGGCATCTGCGGCCCGCCGGCCGCTGGCAAGTCTACCCTCTCCGCGGCGCTCTCGGATGCCCTGAACATCCACAATGGACTGTCCAGCATCGCGGTGCCGATGGACGGCTTCCACCTCTCCAACGCCGAGCTCGAACGCCTCGGCCTGACCGACCGCAAGGGCGCGCCGGAAACCTTCGACGCGGCTGGTTTCGTACACCTGCTGCGCCGCCTGCGCGCCGGCGAGGAGCTGGTCTACGCCCCGTCGTACAGCCGGAGCCTGCACGAGTCCATCGGCGGCGTGATCCCGATCCCGTCCGACGTGCGCGTGATCGTGGTCGAGGGCAACTACCTGCTGCTGGACCACGGCCCATGGGCCTCGGTCCGCGGCCTGCTCGACTTGGTCCTGTACCTCGACGCCCCCGACGAGGTACGCCAGGAGTCGCTCGTGCGCCGCCAGCTCGCGAAGGGCCTAGCCCTGCCGGCCGCTCAGGACTGGGTGACCCGCAGCGATGAGCGCAACGCCGAGGTGATCGCCGGCACCCGCAACCGCGCCGACCTGATCCTGAGCAGGTAGCGGCCGGCCGGTCACCGCACCACAAGGGTTGCAACACCCACCCGGCGCACCGCAACACGGGGCCAGTCAGCAACGCGGGCTCGGTCAGCAGCGGGCGGCCAGTCGGCAACACCGGGACGGTCCGCGCCGCGGGGCCGGTCAGCAACGGGCGGCCAGTCCGCAGGCGCGTGGCCGGCAGCAAGGTGGGAGCGGCCACCCGGTGGTGGTCAACCGCCGCCCGACGGTCGTCGGCGGTGCGGAATGCCCAGAGGCCCGCGCCGCGGGCTGGCCGCGTGTTACGGCCCAGGCTGCGCCGAAGCAACCGCACCCGAGGTGGCCTGCCTGCCCCCGTCCGGCGCGGCCGTTCACCGAGCGCCACCCGGTCCGGGAGCGAGGCCGGTCCGGGAGCGAGGCCGGTCCGGATCACGCCGGGGCAAGCGACGAAGCAACGGATGGTTCGGTGATCGGTCTCCTTGGCCGCTGCGCACCACAGCCCTCCGCCGCGCTTCGCGCGAGCCCGGGCAGGCATGACCGTGGCGACGGAGCCACCAACGCATTGCCGGGTAGGGCCGGCCCGTCCGGCCCTGGCGCGCGAACGCGTGCTCCGCGGCGTCACTGCGCTCCGCGCCAAGGTTGGACGGGCCGGCGATCGGAGGCCGCACCTGAGCTGGTGCGTCCGCTATTTGGTGTAGCCGGCGGCGTCGCTTCTATCCCACCCCCAGTGGCCGGTCGGGCTGCGGCGATCCGGGCTCGGCCGGCCGAGCGCGGCGCGCCGGGCGTGGCCGGACCACGGGAGTGATATGCAGTTGTCGATCTTTTCTGGCCAGTCGCGGTCATCGTAGCGGCCACCTACGACATTTTTTCGACGCCGAAGAGGCGGGCCGCGTTTTCCCAGCACACGGCCCGCAGCCAGGCTTCGCCGAAGTCGAGACGGCGCAGCGAGTCGATCTGGTGGGTGTACGGGTAAGGGATGTTCGGGAAGTCGCTGCCGAGCAGGATCCGGCCGGCGAGGCCCAGCGCGCGGATCCGTGGCAGCAGGGACGCCGGAGGGCCACCGAAGAATTCGGTGAAGACCATCGTTGTGTCCAGGTGTACCCCCGGATGCTCACCGGCCAGATCGAGAAAGCCCTCGAACTCGGGAGCGCCGAGATGAGCGACGATCGCGAGCAGTCCCGGGTGGCGGCGCAGCACCTCGCCGAACGGGCCCGGGCCGGTGAAGCCGTTGGCGACCGGTCCGGAGCCGGCGTGGACGACGACCGGCACCGCGGCCGCGGCGAGGCGGTCCCAGACCGGAGCAAGCATGGGCTCGCGCGGGTCGAAACCTCCGACCTGAAGGTGTACCTTGAAGACCCGTGCGCCGGCGGCGATGGCGGCATCGACGTGTGCGAGCACGTCCGGCTCGGGGAAGAACGTGGCGCTGGGCAGGCAGCCGGGCGTCCGGGCGGCGAAGTCGAGCGTCCATTCGTTGAGGGCGACGGCCATGCCGGGCCGGTGCGCGTAGGCCAGGGCGGTGAAGTGCCGCACGCCAAAACTCCGCAGGAGTTCTACGCGTTCGGCGTCGGATCCCCGGTACAAAATCGGCCAGGGCCGGCCGATCAGTGGACCCTGCTCGTCGAAATACGCCCACACCCGCCGCAACAGGCGCGGTGGCATGAAGTGGGTGTGTACGTCGAACAGCTCGTCCATCACGTCAACCGCGCCCCGGTTAGCCCGAGCGCGCCGGCCCGGGCGTCGACGCCGCGCGCGGCCGACCGCACGGCCGGGGCGCGAGAGCCCGCACACCGCCGTGACCGCCGGCTCAGGCAACGGCGGTGCGTGAGCGCGGCGAGTTCGGTGCGGTCCGGGTCGCGTGCGCCTATCCGGCCGCCGCCGCAAGCGGCTGTTCGTGCGCTTGGGGCACGATGATGCGCATGCCGCTGCGCCGGCCGGCTCGGCCGGAGAGCACGGTCATGGGCGAGTCGACCGCCGCCTGCCTGGTCGCCCCGGGCGGCGAGCAGGACCGGCTGCTCGGCTACGCCACCCGCACGATCGGTCGAGTCATGGCGATGGTGGAGCAATCGCCGGCCCGGTGCGGGGCCGTCCTCGTGGCCATCGGCCTCCAGGCGGCGCTGGGTGCGCAAACGGATAGCGTCCACAGTAGACGTCCGCACGCTCGGCACCGGAACCATGGTCGCGTGAAGGAACGCGGGCGCTGCACGGGCGGCGGCCGGAGGAAATGGCACGCGCCACGACAGCGGCGCCGTTCGGGCGAGCAATTCGCGAGTGGCATCGGCGTTGCCTACGGCGCTGGTTCTCACCCGTCGCAGTTTAGGCCGGTGCCGGCGGAGCGCGCGGTGGTTCACAAGCTGAGCGGCGCACGCGCCCGCGACGGTCGCAGCTGCCCATGGACGCGGCCACGGCGAAGCTGCTGACGGTGCACGGCACGCCGCGAAAGGCGGCGTGAGACCATGGCGCCGCAATGCGGGAGGGACACGACAGCGCGGCAAGCGGCTGCAGGCGACGCGAGGGCATGGCGCGGTTCCAACGCGACAACGACGCGACGGCGTGGCAAGCCGCTGCAGTCGACACGAGGGCACGACGCGGTGCAACGCGAGCAGGACGCGACAGCGCATAGCAAGCGGCGGCGGGCGACGGCGCGAGGGCGTGGCGCGGTGGGTCACGCCCGCCGGCGTGGTGTATGAGGTGGCCAGCGGCTGTTCATGGTGGTTGCGATGCGGCGACGGTCGGTTCGGTGGCGGCTGTGCTCTGCCCGCAGGGGCGGTGCCCGGCGCGGAGCGACCATGGTGTGCCCGACACGGACCGGCACCGCCACGCCGGCACCGTCACGCCGGCACCGTCACGCCGGCACCGCCGGCCGCCGGCCGGCATGGCGGCCACGTGGGTGCCCGACCTGCGCGTCCCATGCGTCCCAACGCGCTGGGCGGGGCGCGGCCGGCGATCACGTCTCGCCCGCCGGGCGCTGGCCGCTGTGGAGCACGGCGTAGCGGCCGGAAGTCTCCGTGATCATGCGCAACTGGCCCCGACACCAACGGTTTTTCATGATCACGGAGCGTTGATGTACCCCCGTGTACCACAAGTCTCCGGGATCATGGCAAACCCGTGGTGCGGCCACCGCGGGCAGCATGATCACGGAGACATACATCCGCTCCGGCCCGCCGCGCCATCCGGGGGTGGGGCGGGGCGGATGACCGCGGTGCCCCCACCGGCGGCCATCGACGTCCAGCCCGCGGCGGCCGCCCGACATGAACCACCAAGATCAGGCGCCGCCCTCGTACACCACCGCCAGCGGACGCGACCGCGCGGTGCGGATGGGCGACCCGGCCCGGGCGCGCTCGGCGATAAGCAGCTCCGGGCCGGTTGAGGCACAGGTCAGATCGAGGGTTCACGCGGTTCTGGGCCGGGTGACGTCCGGTCGCCAGCCGACCCCACCGACTCGCCGTTTCCGTGCGCTGGGGCGGGTCGGCCTGGACGACCTTGATGTGCGCGACGGTACGGGTCAGGCCGGGTTGTTCGCGTGGGTCAACGTCTCCCAGGCTACGAACAAGTTATTGCTGCCGGCTGGGCGCGATTGCTCGGTCAGGCGCTGCGTGTTGGTCATCGCGATGCCCATCCGGTTGTGCAGCGCGTTGAACGCGACCTCGGTGACCGGGCCGAGGCCGAGCGTGAGTTTGCCGCCGCAGAGCCAGGACGGCGCCGCCTCGCCGAGTTGGTACTTGCTGTGGAAGCCTAGCGCGTGGCGGAGGCGGTCGGCGATCTCCGGGTACACGTCCTGGCCCTGGATGCGGGTCGTCTCCGCGATGTGCGAAATCGCCGAAATGCCGTAGCCGGTATGCGTGAAGTCGCGGCACGTCTCCTGTGCCAGGCCGTCGACGAAGGTGCTCTGGCCTTGCCAGTACCCGATGATCTCCGACTTCGTGTCGATGGAGCCGATGCCCTTGGGATAGGTGCCGTCGGTGGTCAGATAGAGGTACGCCTGGACGCGGGCCCGGAACTTCGCCATCGCCTTGTCCCAGCTGGCGCGGTCCTCCAGGAACACCGAGATGCCGATCGCGGCCTCCATCATGGACAGTTCCCAGTTGCCGTTGCTACTGCTGCCGTTGATGAGCTTCGGCAGGTACACTGTCCGCAGCATGGTGGCGAAGCGTGCTTGGCCGGGCCAGTCGCCGTAGGTGTAGCGGATGATTTCCGCCGCCCGCGGCCACGATGAGCCCGCCCAGCCGGTCTGCAGCGGCGCGTTGCTGTTGGTGTGGTCCTTGATGGTGCCCGACCATGCGTCCATGATGGCGATGGCCTTGGTCGCGTATCGCGCGTCCCGCGTGATGTACCACGCCAGCGACAGCGTGTAGGCGGCGATCGCGTCCTCGCGTTCGTCCGTGCAGCCGTTGTTCGGGTTCGAGTAGGACCCGCACTCGACGGTGGCGCGGGGCTTCGGGGTGCGCGAGAGGGAGGCGTACTTCGAGGCCATCATCTGGTCGTTCGCCGCCTTCCACGGCTGCGCCCCGGCCTGCACCTTGCCCCGGACGAAGTCAAGCTGCGCCCGGCTCACCAGCACGCCCGGGTGCGCGAATGTGGTCGGCGCCGCGGCCGCCGCGGGCACGGTGGCGACCTGGGTGGCGCGCGCGCCGGACGAGGCGGCCGACGCATAGGTGGCACCGGCCACGGCGATGGCGACCGCGAGCCCGGCCACGCCGAGCAGAACGAGCCGTCGTGACATTGGAAAAGCCTCCCCAACGACGATCTGTTAGGGACTCTTCCTAATTTGACGGTGGTACCCGGGGAAGCCAGCACATCGAAACTTAAGAACCTGTTCCGCTCGCTATCAGGTTCGCCCGGCCAGCGGACCGTCCGGGCCGACGGCAATGCTCCTGAGGCCACGGCGCCCCGGCCGGCGAGACGTTGCGGGCCCACGAGCGGAGCCGACGACCGATCGCCGTAACGCCGCCAGTCGAACCCGGATCAACGGCGGAGCGCCAGGCGTCCGCGTTCACGTCGCGAGGCCGTCCGGGCCGACGGCGGCGAGGCGGGCGATCAAGGTGACATCGCAAAGCGTGGCCGCGCGGGTGGGATGACCATGGGAGTGCGGCGGGGTGTGGGGGTGAGGTCATGATGGTGTGGTGACCAATCTGAGTCGACGTTCTCTGCACGGGCTTGCCGAACTCGTGCTCGCCGGGCCGCAGCATCGGGCGAGCGGCACGATCCGTCTGCGGGTGACCGCGGACGGTTTCGCTACCGTGGCCGCGCCCGATCTGGCGGTGGCCGGCGATATGCTGGTGGTCGGTGGAGGGCGGCGGGTGCCACTGGCCGGCCGGACGTTCGCGGACGTTGCCGCCGAGGCGGGAGTCGAGGCCGGAGCACCGCGCGACCTGTATCCCGACGGGTCGGGCGTCGCCGAGCAGGACGTCATCGTGCTCGATGGGGCACCGGAGATTCTCGCCGCGTTCGCGGCCGGGGATGCGGCCTTGCGCGGGCTGAGCGCGGACCAGACGCCCGTGCTGTGGCCGGAGCACTTCGACGTCGGGGTATCGCTCGACGACGTGAACTACGGGGTGTCCGCCGGGGACTCGACGATCGACGAGCCGTATGCGTACGTCGGGCCGTGGACGCCGCGTGAAGGTGAGTTCTGGAACGTGTCGTTCGGCGCCGCGCACCCGGTGCGGGAGTTGCCCGATCTCGGGGCGTTCTTCGGGGAAGGACGGCGCCGCGCGGCGCAGGCCTGACCGGCCAGGGCTGCGCCGCGCGGAACGACACGCGCGCCAGACGCAGCGGCCGGGGCTGCGCCGCGCGGAACGACACGCGCGCCAGACGCAGCGGCCGGGGCTGCGCCGCGCGGAACGACACGCGCGCCAGACGCAGCGGCCGGGGTCGAGTCGCGACGAACAACTCGTGCCGGCGAGCGCTGGCCTGGGCGGACGACACCGCGATGGCGAACCGCCCAGCGCGGTCCACGCCGCATAGGCCGGCGCTGAGCCGGCGGCACCGCGCGGGGGATCGTGCTGGTCGGCAGCCGGCGCCGCGGCCCGCTGACTTCGCCGCAGGTCGAGGTGACTGCGCCCTACCGCCGGCTGACGGCGCCGCTGGCCGCGACGGCGTCTGCCGCGACGGCCACCGGTGATGTGGACGCCCGGCGCCGCGAGCGGACCAAGGGTCAGCCCGGGACCTCACCCGGCCGCGGGTGGCGGCGACGGATGGCGAGTGGGCCGGAGGGTCAGCCGAAGAGCTTCGCGGCAGTGATCACCGTCTCGATCACGCCGTAGCCGAGGAGGACTGCGACCAGGGCCCAGGCCAGGGCCAGGCGCAGGGTCTGCGGGGTCATGATGCCACCTTCTCCGGCTCGGGAGCCTGCTCGTGGTACCGCTGCGGAACCGGACGGATCAGCAGGTTGGCGATGAAGCCGACCGCGAGCACGCCCACCATCGTGAAGAGGGCGGGCTGATATGCGGAGGCGGTCAGTGTGCCGGGCTTGCCCTGGGCGTCGAGGAAGCCGTTGACGATCAGGGGGCCGGCCACACCCGCCGCGGACCAGGCGGTCAGGAGGCGGCCGTGGATGGCGCCGACCTGGTAGGTGCCGAACAGGTCACGCAAGTAAGCGGGCACGGTTGCGAAGCCGCCGCCGTAGAAGGACAGGATAAAGCCGGCCAGCAGGACGAACAAGGCCGTGGCGGTGTGACCCACCGAGGCGAGGAGGGCATAGAGGATCATGCCGACGCCGAGGTACACCATATAAATCGGCTTGCGGCCGATCACGTCCGATGTGGACGACCAGGCGAAGCGGCCGGCCATGTTGAACAGGGACAGCACGCCGACGAAGCCCGCGGCCGCGGCCACGCTGACCGTCGACGCGCCGCCGTCGCGGAAGAAGTCCTGGATCATCGGGCTGGCCTGCTCCAGGATGCCGATACCGGCGGTCACGTTGCAGAACAGCACCACCCACAGCAGCCAGAACGAGCCGGTGCGGATCGCGTTGGCGGCGCTCACGTTGGCGGTCGTGACCAGGGGCTTCTCGGCGACCTCGGCGGGGTCGAAGCCGGCCGGGCGCCAGTCGGGGCGCGGCACGCGGACGTTGAAGACCCCGAACATCATGATGAGGAAGTAGCCGATGCCCAGGGTGACGAACAGCAGGACCAGGGCCGAGCCGTTGGCCACCGACTTCGCGTTGCCCGGATCGTAGCCGGCGTCGTAGAGCGACAGCAGCTGCCGTGACAGTGGGCTGGCGATGAGCGCGCCGCCGCCGAAGCCCATGATGGCCAGGCCGGTAGCCAGGCCCGGGCGATCCGGGAACCACTTGATGAGCGTCGATACCGGCGAGATGTAGCCGATGCCGAGCCCGATGCCGCCGAGGACACCATACCCGAGGTACACCAGCCAGAGCTGCTTCGTGCCGATGCCGAGCGCGGCGACCAGGAATCCGGCGCCCCAGCAGCAGGCCGAGACGAACATCGCCTTGCGCGGGCCGTTGCGCTCGACCCAGGTGCCGCCGACCGCCGCGGACAGCCCGAGCATGACGATGGCGATGCTGAAGATGATGCCGATCGCGGTCTGGCCGGTGCCGAAGTGCGCGATGAGGGAGTTCTTGTAGACGCTGGTGGCGTACGCCTGGCCGATGCACAAATGCACCGACAGCGCCGCGGGCGGGATGAGCCAGCGGCTGTACCCCTCCGGCGCGATCGTATGCCTGGAGTCCAGGCCCGTCAGCAATGACATCGAGCGCCTCCCTTGGCCGGATTTCAGCCTAGATCGTTCGGCGTCGATGCGCGAGCGGTGGATACATCGGCGAACTTGAGTCAGATCCGGGGGTCAGCCGGCGGGTTCAAGCCCGCCACCTCGGCACTTGGGCGGTCGCGGCTACCGGGGTAGGGTGAACGAGCGCACCGGCGGCGGCGCGGTGCCCGAGCCGATCCAGGCCGCGAGAGCGGCGCCGGTGGCCGGGGCCATCATGATGCCGGTGGTGAAGTGGCCGCCGGCAAACCAGCCGTTGCTCACGCCCGGCAGGCGGTCGATGACGGGTTGGCGGCCTTCGATGTACGGCCGGAAGCAGCACCAGCGGCGGCTGATCGTGGCGCCAGCGGCGGCCGGCAGGATGGTGGCGAGCGCGGCGGCCATGGGGTCGGCGATCTCCGGATACACGTCCAGAGTCTGGTCGCCCTCGTCGAACGTGCCGCCGCAGACAATGGTGCCGTCCGGCAGCGGCGAGCCCCCGCCGAACGGGCCGGCCAGCACGCTGCCCAGGCGCCACGGCCCGGGCGCGACGGCGAGCATGTGTCCCTTGACCCAGCGCTGCGGCACGCCGACGTCCCACGGCGCCGGAACCAGGCCGGTGGCCAGAATCAGCGCGCCGGGGCTAAAGTCACCGACGTTGGTGTGGACGGCCGCGACCCGGTCGCCGCGCATGGTCACGCCGAGCATCGCGACACCGGTGGCGACCTGCCCGGCCCGCGGCGCGAGCGCGGCGGCGAGCCGGAGCGGGTTGACCGCCAACTGCCGCTCGGCGAGCACTGCGATCGCCCCGTCCGGCGGCACGACATCGGGCTCGAGCTCGCGCACCGCGGCCGCGTCGAGCAGCCACAGCCCGCCCCGCTGCGGCCCGTCGAACCGCGGCCCGTCGGCCTGCGATCTGTCGGGCTGAGGGTCGTCGAAGTGCGACCCGTCCGGGACCGGTCCGGGTGGTCGGGACGCTTCGGACGGGGGCCGGTCGCGGAGCAGTTCGTCCGGCGAGGGCTCCTCGGGCAGCGACCGGCGCGAAGGCGGCCCATCGGGCGACGACCCGCGCGGAAGTGGGCGGTCCGAGAACGGCGGCCCCGCCAGCGGGCCGTCCGGAAACGGCGGCTCCGCGCGTGGCCCTCCGGGCAACGGCCGATCCGCGAGCGGGCCGTCCGGAAACCGCGGCCCCGCAAGCGGTCCGCCGAGGAGCGGCCCGTCGGACGGCGGCCCGTCCCGGAGCGGGCGGCGGGACAGTGGCGTGCCTGACAGGGACTGTCCGGGGAGGGGTGCAGCGGACGAGGCCGAGGCAGGCTGGGGTCCAAAGGGGACGGTGCTGGCCGGCCGGATGTCGAGCCAGCGGGTTTCCCACGTGCCGATGGCGCCGCCCCACTCGGCGTCGAGTTCGCGGTACAACTCAAGGCTGCGACGGCCGAAGGCGACGAACTCCGGCCCGTCGGTGAGCAGATGCATGTCCGGGGCGATCGCGCCGCCGTTGCCCGACGACGCGCCGGGGGCGAGCCGCTCCGCGCGCTCGATGAGGACCACTCGCCCCAGCCCGGCCCGCAGACAGAAGACGGCGGCGGACAGCCCGATCGCCCCGCCGCCGACGATGAGCACGTCGGGGGTGCGGTCGAGGTCCTCCGGCCGACCGGGCGCGAGCGCCGCCAACTCCCCGGCGCTGAGCCGGTCGTCCCACACGGTCACACGATGACCCACCCCACCATCGTGCCCCGCAGCGCCGCGCCGCCAAAACGCCGCACCGGCCGCGACCGGGCGTCCACCAACGCCCCAGCGCCAACCGCCAGAGGGCAAGCCGCGCCGCGAAACACTCGACCCCGGCCGGCTCGGCCGCACCGGCCGCGACCAGGCGTCCGCCAGCGCCCGGCGCCGACCGCCAAGGGGCGAGCCGCGCCGCGAAACGCTTGACTCCGGCGGTCCAGCGGCGCCTTGGCGACAGATCGCCGGCGGGAGCGGGTCAGCGCCGTCGAGCGTCTCGCCGCGAAATGTGCGGCGGCGCCGGAACTCCGGTGCGATGACGGCGACGGCCCGCGCTTGGGGCGCGGGCCGTCGTCGTGTGCGGTATGGCTACTGGGTCACGGGGACAGGTCGATGTAGTTCGACCAGCCGCCGGCGTAGTACTTATACGTCGCGTGGCCGTCCTGGGTCATGGTGTACGCCTCCGTGGTGCCGAAGCGCGGGTTGTACAGCACCGACGGAGAGCCCGACGTGGTGCCGTCCAGGTTGTTCCAGCCGGACCAGCCGCCCAAGTAGTAGACGTACTGCAGCTCGTTGGCCGGCGTGTGCACGTACACCTCGGTGGTGCCGTGCGTCGGGTTGTAGATCACGCCGGGGTCGGTGTCGAGGCTGCCGCCCAGGTTGTTCCAGCCGGACCAGCCGCCCAGGTAGTAGACGTACGCAAGCTTGTCGGCCGTCGTGTGTACGTATACCTCGGTGGTGCCGTAGTGCGGGTTGTACAGCACGGCCGGCGTGCCCTCGGACTGGCCGCCCAGGTTGATCCAGTTGGACCAGGCGCCCAGGTAGTAGACGTACTGCAGGCCGGAGCCGCCGGTCAGGTACGCCTCCGTGGTGCCGAAACGCGGGTTGTAGAGCACGCCGGGGTCGCCGGTGAAGTTGCCGCCCAGGTTGATCGGGTCGGACCAGCCGTAGGAGTAGAAGCGGTACTCGAGGCTGCCGCCGCTGGTGCGGGTGTACACCTCGGTCGTGCCGTACTTTGGGTTGTAGATCACCGCGGGGTTGCCGGCGATGTTGCCGCCCAGGTCGATCCACGGGGACCAGCCGGCGGAGTAGTACCGGTAGGCGAGGTGGTTGTTGGACAGCCGCGCGTAGACCTCGGTCGTGCCGAAGCGCGGGTTGTACAGCACGGCCGGGTCGCCGGCGATGGTGCCGCCGAGGTCGGTCCAGTCGGACCAGTCGCCGGACCAGTAGGTGTAGATGAGGTGGTCGTCGGTCGATCGGGAGTACACCTCGGTCGTGCCGAACCGCGGGTTGTACAGGCTCATCGTCCGCCCGGCCGGGTGCGGCGGGTCGCCCTGGCGCACGTACACCAGCCGGTTGGGCGTGCCCTGCCTGGCGTATGCCGGGTAGAACGACATGTCGAGCGCGCCGATCGTGGAGCCCTGCACCAGCGCATTGCGGACCTGCTCGGCCGAGTAGTCCTGGTGGGCGTCCAGGATGAGCGCGGCCGCGCCGGCGACGTGCGGTGCGGCCATCGACGTGCCGTCGAGCGTCTTGATCGCCGCGTTGTCGGTGATCCAGGTCGAGGTGATGTCTACGCCGGGTGCGTAGAGGTCTACGCATGCGCCGTAGTTCGACCAGTACGCCGGATGGTCATTGATGTTGGACGCGCCGACCACGATCGCTTCGGAGACGTCGCTGGGCGAGCTGTCGCAGGCGGCCTGCGGGTTGCCGGCGTCGTCGCCGTTGCCGGCGGCGACCGTCCAGGTCAGGCCCGAGGCGATGGAGTTGCGCACGGCGGTGTCCAGGGTCGCGGACCGGTCGCCGCCGAGGCTCATGTTCACCACGGCCGGGTGGACGGCGTTGTCCGTCACCCAGTCGACGGCGGCCAGGACCTCGCCCAGCGTTCCCTCGCCGTTGCAGTCCAGCGCCCGGACGGCGACGAGGCTGATGCCCTTGGCGACGCCGTAGATGGTGCCGCCGATGATGCCGGCGACGTGCGTGCCGTGGCCGTCGCAGTCGTTGGCGTTGTTCGGGTCGTCGCTGTTGTTCTCGTTGCCGGGGCCGGGAATCTGGTGCAGCGACCGGTTGACGAGGTTGCGCCCGTAAGTGGCCCGGCCGCCGAAGTCGTCGTGCGAGATGCGGATGCCGGAGTCGACCACGTACGCCGTGACGTTCGTAGCCGTGTTCGGATAGGTGTACGTGTTGTCGTAGGTGTTCGCCCGGTTGTCGAGGCGGGCCAGGCCCCATCCCGGCGAGTTCTGCGTGCCGCTCTTGTGCAGCACGATGTTGCGCTCCACGCGGGCCACGTCGGAGTGCGCGGCCAGCTGCGCGGCCTGCGTATCGCTGATGTTGCCGATCGTGAAACCGCGCAGCGCGGTGCTGTACTGCTCCTGGACGTCCCCGCCGTACTGCTGGGCGAGCGACTGCGCCTTGGCGGCGACAAACGCCTGTGCCTGCGCCTCGTCCTGCGCGCCTGGCGGGTCCTTGAGCATCACTACGTACCCGTTGGCGACGCCCCCCTGGGCCTCGCCATACACGACGCCCTCTGCGGGCGCGGCGTTCGCCGGCGACCCCGTGCCCAACGCGGCCGCGACCGCGAGGGCCAGGGTGCCGAGGCGGCGCCGTCTTCCGATGCCGATCATCCGCCATCACCTTTGGTCATCCGATGGTTACTGACCGTCACCCTATCGGATGAACCGCCGGGATGGATCAAGAAGCCTCAGCGGCGCCTGATCCACCAGATGATGCCCAGGACCACCGCGAAACTCGCCGCGGCCGTCACTACATACGGCACGGCGCGGCGCACCGCCGGGCCAACGCCGCTCACCGCGAGCAGGTCGATCGGCTCGGCCTCGGGCTGGATCGGCGGCACGGGCGCCGGCTTTGCGACCGGCGCGGCATCGGGTCCCTGCCCGGCGGCCGCGGCCCCCGGCTCGGCAGTGGCCGCGACCGGCTCGGCAGTGGAAGCGACGGGCTCGGCAGTGGCGGCGACCGGCTCGGCAGTGGCGGCGACCGGCTCGGCAGTGGCGGCGACCGGCTCGGCGATCGCGGCCCCCGGCTGGGCGGCGACGGCCGCCGGCCCGGGCGCGGTTACCGGCTCGGGCGCGGCGGCCACCGGCTCGGCAACGGCGGTCAGCTTGCCGGCCAGGCAGTCGGCGAACTGCCCGATCAGCCGGCCGCTGACGTCGCCGATCAGCCCGCGGCCGAACTGCGCCGCCTTGCCGGTGATGTCGAGGTCGGTGGACACGTTCACCCGGGTGACCTCACCCTCGGCGACCAGCCCCGCGGTGACGGTGGCCTTGGCCGTACCCCCGCCACGACTGTCGGCGCCCGAAGCGCTCAACACCACCCGGTGCCCGGCCTCGTCACGCTCCGCGAAACGTCCGGAGCCCTTGAAGGTCATGCTGACCGGGCCCAGCTTGACCTTCACCGTCCCGGTGAAAGCGTCGCCGTCGACCGAGGTCAGCGTCGCGCCCGGCATGCAGGGCGCCACCCGTTCGATATCCAGCAGGACCGCCCACGCCTGATCGACGGGGACGGGCACGGTGAAGGTGTTCTCCAGTTGCACGGCCGTACCTCCAGCGTTCGGTGCATCCCGGCCGGTCGGGTGCCGGGTCCAGGTTGGACGTTAGTCGCCGCGGGGCAGCAAACGCAGCCAGCGCGCGGTAAGGTGACGCCGTAGCCGAACGGACGGGCCTGGCGACCTGCCCCTGCGACGACGAGCGCTTGCGTCGTGGCGGGCAAGAGCGGCGGCGCGGTCAGGAACTCGATCCGACCCATCAGGCACGGCGCCCGCATCGAGGGCGGCCGGAGCGGGGGCGGCCGGCTGAAGCGCGCAGGCGAGCGCCGAGTGCGCCACCCCGGGCCGCGACGGCGCGGTTGCGCTCGACCCCGCGCTCCACCGCGTGGCACTGCTGGTGGGTTGCGGGGTCGAAGGCGGTGGCCGGGGCCGCCTCCGACGCCGGCTTGCGCCCTCCCACGCCGCCAGATCCACGGGCTGACTCAACCCCGTCGATCCAGAGCGGTGCGACCCCCAGCCCGCCCCGCCCGCCGCGCGCGGCGCTGGTGGCCCCTGCGGCCGGTGCGGCGCGCGGCCCGTGCGGCCGGGTGCGGCGCACAGCCGGTGCGGCGCACAGCCGGTGCGGCGAACAGCCGGTGCGGCGAACAGCCGGTGCGGCGAACAGCCGGTGCGGCGCACAGTCCGTGCGGCCGGGCGCGGCCGGTGCGGCGCGCGGCCCACGCGGCCGGGCGCGGCGCGCAGCCGGTGCGGCGTTTTGCTTCCGCGATCATGCACCGGAGGCGTCCACTGGCCGGGATCCTCATGATCGCGGAGTGATAGTGCCGCTCCTGGTACATCATCGCTCCACGATCATGGAGATCCCGCCATTCGGGACGCTCCTCGGCATGATCGCGGAGAGAAAGTGCCGCCCGGGGGCACCTTACGTTCCTTGGTCGGTAACCAACGACCGGAGACCTCGCTCATTGTCGATCTCGACACGCCCGGACCTCAGAGCGGTCCGCCACCACCGCCGACTTCGACAAAGGCCCCAGCGGGCGACCTCGGTCGGTGCGCTGAAGCGCGCGGGCGAGCGATGCCTGGTCGAGATCACGGGCCGGCCCGGGGTCGTCGGAGGCGCCCGCGAGGTGGCGCGCACTGCGGCCGAGGCTGCACGCGGTGGTCGGTTCGGTGAAGGTGTACCGCCGCCGAGACCGGGATTCGCGGCGGTACACCTTCGGGATCACACGCCGAGCGCCCGGCACACCGCGCGGGTGGTCAGCACGCGGGCCAACTCCCGCCGGTAGTCCGCGGAGGCCGACAGGTCGTCGACCGGCGCGGTGCCGTCGGCCACGGCCGCGCACGCCTCGGCGATCGCCGGCTGGGCCGCGGGCGCGCCGGACAGTGCCGCCTCGACCTGGCCGGGGCGGTGCGGGACCGGGCCCATGTTCGTCAGCGCGATGCGGGCCGAGCCGATGCCGCCGTTGTCGCGCCGGACGGCGACGGCCACCCCGACGATCGCCCACGCCTGGGCGGTGCGGTGGAACTTCTCGTAGTGGGTCGCCCAGCCGGCGGTCGAGGGCAGGCGCACCTCGACCAGCACGTCGTCCGGCGCGAGCGCGGTGGTGAACAGGTCGACCGCGAAGTCGGCCGCGGCGATCGTCCGGCTGCCCGCCGGGCCCTGCACGACAAACGTCGCATCCAGGGCCGCCGCCACGGCGGGCAGGTCAGCGGCCGGGTCGGCGTGCGCCAGCGAACCGCCCAGGGTGCCGCGGTGGCGGACCTGGCGGTCGCCGACGGTGCCGGCCGCGGCGGCGAGCAGCGGCGCGTGCTGCCGGACGAGATCGGAGGCGGCGACCTCCGCGTGGGTGGTCATCGCGCCGATGACCAGCGTATCGCCCTCCAGCCGCACGCCGGAGAGGCCGGGGACACCGCCGAGGTCGACCAGGACGGTGGGTGCGGCCAGGCGCAGCCGCAACACCGGCAGCAGCGACTGTCCGCCGGCGAGGACCTTGCCCTCGTCGGCCGAGCCGAGCGCCGCCACCGCCTCGTCCACAGTGGACGGACGGATGTAGTCGAACGCGACGGGAATCAATGTACACCTCCGCGCTTGATGGCGCGCCACACCCGCTCGGGGGTGCAGGGCATGGGCACGTCGGAGACGCCGTACGGCCGCAGCGCGTCGACGATCGCGTTGACCACAGCGGGGGTGGCGGCGATCGCGCCCGCCTCGCCCACGCCCTTCACGCCGAGCGGGTTGGAGGTGGCCGGCGTCTCGGTCCGGTCGGTGATGATCGTGGGCAGATCGGCGGCGCTCGGAATGGTGTACTCCACGAAGGAGCCGGTCAGCAGCGTCCCGCTGTCGTCGTAGACGGCCTGCTCGTGCAGGGCCTGCGCGATGCCCTGCGCCACGCCGCCGTGCACCTGCCCCTCCACGATCAGCGGGTTGATCACCCGGCCGACGTCGTCGACGGCGACGTACCGCCGGATCGTCACCCGCCCGGTGAGCGTGTCGATCTCCGTGGCGCACAGGTGCGTGCCGTGCGGGAACGAGAACGTCTGCGGGTCGAAGGTCGCGTCCGCGTCCAGCGTCGCCTCGACCCCGTCGGGCAGGTCGTGCGCGGCGAAGACGGCAAACGCGCAGTCGCCGATGGTCTTGGCCGCGTCGGGGGTACCGCGGACCCGGAACGCCCCGCCGGTGAACTCGAGGTCGTCAGGGCTGCACTCCAGCATGTGGGCGGCGACTATCCGGGCCTTGTCGCGCACCTTGCGGCACGCCTCGACCAGGGCAACGCCGCCGACCGCGAGCGAGCGGGAGCCGTAGGTGTCCAGGCCCTTGTGCGACGTACGCGTGTCGCCGTGCAGCACCTCGACGTCCTCGAACGCCACGCCGAGCTCGTCGGCGACGATCTGGCTCCACGCCGTCACGTGCCCCTGGCCGTGCGGGCTGGTGCCGGTGACGACCTCGACCTTGCCGGTGGGCAGGACGCGCACCGCCGCGCTCTCCCAGCCGCCGGCCGCGTACCGCAGCGCGCCGAGCACCCGCGACGGGGCCAGGCCGCACATCTCCGTATACGTAGACACGCCGATGCCGAGCTGTACCGCATCGCCGGCCTCCCGGCGCTTGGCCTGCTCGGCGCGCAGCTCGTCGTAGCCGAACAGCTCGAGCGCCTTGTCCGTGGCCGCGTCGTAGTCACCGGAGTCGTAGACCAGGCCGGCGACCGTGGAGTACGGGAACTCCTCGGCCTTGATCCAGTTGCGCCGGCGCAGCTCGATCGGGTCCAGCCCGACCTCGACGGCGAGCTCGTCCATCGCGCGCTCGATGGCGTACGTCGCCTCGGGGCGGCCCGCCCCGCGGTACGCATCGGTAATCGTCGTGTTGGTGAAGACGCCGGTGCACTCGAAGCGGTACGCCGGGACCTTGTAGATCGCGTTGTACATGAACGCGCCGAGGATCGGCACGCCCGGCCCGACCAGGCCGAGGTAGGCGCCCATGTTGGCGATCAGCTTGACGTCGATGCCGGTGAGCGTGCCGTCGCGGCGCGCGGTGAGGGTGATGTCCTGGATCTGGTCGCGCCCGTGGTGGGCGGAGAGCATCGTGTCGGCGCGCGTCTCGGTGTACTTCACCGGCCGCCCGACCCGCTGCGCGGCCAGGAACGCGATCATCTCCTCCGGCGTGACCTGCAGCTTCCCGCCGAACCCGCCGCCCACGTCGGGCGCGATGACTCGGATCTTGTGCTCCGGCACCCCGGTCAGCAGCGCGTAGAAGACCCGCAGGATGTGCGGGATCTGGGTGGCCGACCAGACCGTGTACTCCCCCGCGCCCGGGTCCACGACCACGCTGCGCGGCTCCATGAACGCCGGGATGAGCCGCTGCTGGACGTAGCGGCGTTGCACCCGCACCTCGGCCTCGGCGTCGGCCACGCTCGAGCCGGTGCCGGCGTCGGCGGAGTCGAAGACCCAGGTGTACGACCGGTTGGTCCCCTTGTCCGGGTGCACCAGCCCCTCGTCGCGCGCCGCGGCCGCCAGGTCGAGCACGGGCGTCAGCGGCTCGTACTCGACCTCGATCGCCTCCAGCGCGTCGACCGCGCTCGCCGCGTCGCGGGCCACGACGACGGCGACCGCCTCCCCGTGGTGGCGCACCCGGTCGACGGCCAGCGGCGGCCGCACCGGGTGCACGATGTCCTCGGTCACCGGCCAGGCGCACGGGAGGCTACCCTGGACGTCGGCGACGTCGGCACCGCTGAATGCCGCGACGACGTTCGGCGCGCTCCGCGCTCCCGACACGTCGACCCGGGTGATCAGCGCGTGCGCGTGCGGGCTGCGCAGGATCGCCAGGTGCAGCATGCCGGGCAGCGCGATGTTGTCGGTCCAGCGGGTCCGCCCGGTGATCAGCCGCGCGTCCTCCTTGCGCCGCCGCGCGGCGCCGATCTCGGGCTCGATGGTGGCAGTCACGCTGTCACCTCCTCGGGCACCTGCGCCCGCAGCGCCGCGGCGGCGGCCTGCACGGCGCGGACGATGTTCTGGTAGCCGGTGCACCGGCAGAGGTTGCCGGACAGCCCCTCGCGGATCTCCTCCTCGGACGGGTCCGGGTTGTCGCGCAGCAGGTCCACCGCGGACATGATCATGCCGGGCGTGCAGAACCCGCACTGGAGCGCGTGCAGCTCATGAAATGCCTGCTGTACCGCGTGCAGGGACCCGTCGGGCCCGGCCAGGCCTTCGACGGTGGTGACGCTCGCCCCGTCGGCCTGCACGGCCAGGACGGAACAACTCTTGACGCTGTGCTGCGGCTCGTCGGGGCCGCCCATGAGCACGGTGCATGAGCCGCAGTTGCTGGTATCGCAGCCGATGACCGTGCCAACCTTGCCGAGCCGCTCACGAAGATGCTGAACGAGAAGGGTCCGTGGCTCGACGTCGTCGACGTAGCGGCTGCCGTCGACGTCGAGGCTCACCCGGACCCGTTGGGAAGAGGACATGCTGCCTCCCGCGGGAACGTGCCGAACGGCCCGTCGCGCGGCGGGCGCATCGCGGGCCACTGCCTGATCAGCACACCGCAGGACCAGTGACGAGCGCAACCCTCTGTGGGTCTTGACTTTTTCCAGCGGCCCTCGAACCCGGCAGCGTGAGGGCCGCGACCATGAGCCGCCGCACAACGCCGCCCGGCGCTCCGCCCAGGATGCGCTAGCCGCGTGCGGTGCGGATGCGCGGGCGCTGCCCGTCGAGGGCAGCGACGGGGATCTCGGCCAGCAGCGTCGTTCCGATGCCGGCCGGGCTGACGATGTCCAGGTGGCCGCCGACCGCCGCGATGCGGTCCCGCAGGCCGATCAGCCCGGAGCCCCGGTCCGTGTCGGCTCCCCCGACGCCGTTGTCGTGCACGCGGATGCGCAGGCTGGTGTCGCCCGCTTCGACGTCGACGCGGACCCGCGACGCCCGGGCGTGCTTGGCGGTATTCGTGAGCGCCTCCGAGACCACGTAGTAGGCGGCGACCTCGACCGGGTCCGGGAGTCGCCGGTCGACGGCCAGGGTGAGGTCGACCGGCACGGGGCTGCGGCGCGCGAGGGTCCGCAGGGCCGGGCCGAGCCCGCCCTCGGCGAGGATGCCCGGGTGGATGCCGCGGGAGATCTGCTGCAGATCCTGGAAGATGCCGGTGAGCCCGTCCACGACCTGCGACAGCTCCGTTCTGGCCGGGCCCAGGCCGGCGGGCAGTGTCGTCTCGAGCATGCGCAACCGCAGGCCGAGCGCGATGAGCTGTTGCTGCGCGCCGTCGTGCAGGTCGCGTTCGATGCGGCGGCGGGCCTCGTCGCCGGCGGCCACGATGCGGGCACGCGACGCGGTGAGCTCGGCGTGGCTCTCGGCGTTGGCGATGGCGGTCCCGACGAGTTCGGTGAAGTCGGCCAGCCGCGTCTCGGTGTCGCCCGGCAGGGGCTCTGGCCGGGTGGACGCGACGATCGCCACGCCCCAGACCCGGCCCTCGACGATGACCGGAGCGCCGACCGTCGAGCGGAGGCCGGCCCGCCGGGCGCGGTCGGCGTTCGGGCCGGCCGCGTGCTCGTAGGACATGCGGCCCGGAGCGCAGGTCCGGCGCACCGTGACCAGGATGCTGTCGCCCACGGCCGGGTACCTTCGCCGGCCCACGTCCAGCTCGCCGCGGCCGGTGACCTGGGTGAAGGTGCCGTCCGGTTCGCACCGGTACAGCCCGGTGGGATACGGGCCGAGGACCCGGGCCAGCTCGTCGGTGACCGCCTCGAACACCTCGGCCGGCGCGGCGCCCCGCGCGACCAGCGTCGCCACCCGCCGCAACGCGACCTGCTGGTCGGCCAGGAGCCGGGCCCGCTCGCGGCTCGCCATCAGCGAGTCGGTCATCGTCGCGCGCTCGCGGGCCGCGCTGAGCAGCGACTCCAGCGTGGGCACCAGCCACTGCCGCAGCCGCTGCTCGATCCGCTCGGCGACGCCGGCCGGGACCAGGAGGGTGCCCACGACCGAGTCCCCGGCGCGCAGCGGGAACGCGACCCGGCCGGCGCCGCCGCCGACCTCGTCGAGCTCGATCGCGGCGGAGGGCAGTTCGAGTGTCTGCGCGATGCGCCGCGCGGCCGCGCGCAGGGCAGGGCGCAGGTCGCGGGCGCCGAGGAGCAGGTGCGCCAGTTCGGCGGAGAGGTCGGCCTCGCGGCGACGTTGCGTGACTTCGAGGGCGTACGAGCGGGCGAGGTCCGCGAGGCCGCTCACCAGCATGGCGGCGATGACGAAGATCACCGTGTCCTCGAGATCCTCGCCGGCCGTGAGATTCAGCACGCCGAAGGGCGCGACGTGGAAGTAGTTGTAGGCCAAGGCGCTGGCCAGCGAGGTCAGGATGCCGAGGCCGGCACCCCAGACGGTGGAGACGACCAGGACGCCGAAGAGGTACACCACGCCGCGGGCGTCCCGGTGCTCCGTGCCGTGCAGCGCGTAGAGCGCCAACGTCTCAACGGTGACCAGTACCGCCGCGGCCAGGAGCCCGGCGGCGAACGGCGGCGGCCTCATCCGCAAGAACAGTGACAGCAGGCGGGCCCGCATCGCAGCTGCCCCCTTCCGCGTCGCGTCACCACGCTTGGAGGGTCGAAGGCTGTCCCGCAATCCGCGAGGTAGCGCTCGTCCTGCGGTGACGCGACCTCGAACCGCTTTCGTTGGAAGATTACTGCGGACGCCGGATCATCCCGCGTCGTCAGTCGTGGTGGATACGGCCGGCGGTGGTGGTCAGGCGGGCGCCGCCGCCGCCCCAGCGGCCGGCGATGATCTCGGCGGCGATGCTGATGGCCGTCTCCTCCGGGGTGCGGGCGCCCAGGTCCAGGCCGATCGGCGAGGACAGGCGGGCCAGCTCCGCCTCCGGGATGCCGGCCTCGCGCAGGCGGGCCATCCGGTCGTCGTGGGTGCGGCGGGAGCCCATGGCGCCGACGTAGGCGAACTCGTGGCGCAGTGCGACCTGCAGCACCGGCACGTCGAACTTCGGGTCGTGGGTGAGCACGCACACCACCGTGCGGTCGTCGACGCGGCCGGCGTCGATCTCGGCCTGCAGATAGCGGTGCGGCCAGTCGACGATCACCTCGTCGGCGCCGGGGAAGCGCTTGGACGTGGCGAAGACCGGACGGGCGTCGCAGACGGTGACGTGGTACCCCAGAAATCCGCCGATCCTCGCGACCGACGCGGCGAAGTCGATGGCGCCGAACACCAGCATGCGAGCCGGCGGCGCATACGACGCCACGAACACGGTCAGGCCCTCGCCGCGCCGCTCGCCGTCGAGGCCGTAGTGCAACGTGTCGGTGCGGCCGGCGGCGAGCAGGCCGCGGGCGTCGTCCGTGGCGGCGGCGTCGAGGCGCGCCGAGCCCAGGGTGCCCTCGACCGAGCCGGGCCAGACCACGAGGCGCCGGCCGATGCGCTCCGCGGGGCCCTCGACGATCGAGACGACGGCGACCGGGTCGCGGTGCTCGATGGCGTGCGCGACCTTGTCCAGGGACGGGAACGTCTGCTGGGTGACCGGCTCCACCAGCAGCTCGATGATACCGCCGCAGGTGAGGCCGACGGCGAACGCGTCGTCGTCGCTGACGCCGTAGCGCTGCACCACCGGGCGGCCGCTGTCGACCACCTCGCGGGCCAGCTCGTACACCGCGCCCTCGACGCAGCCGCCGGAGACGCTGCCGACCGCGGTCTCGTCCGGGCCGACCAGCATCGTCGCGCCGGGCGGGCGGGGCGAGCTGTGCCAGGTGCGCACGACCGTGGCCATGCCGACCGGGTCACCCGCCCGCCACCAGGTCAGCAGCTCGTTCAGCACCTCACGCACGGTGTACCTCCATGTTCTCCACCAACGCCGCGAGCGTCGCGATGGTGTGGCCGGCGACGAGGGCGTCGACGTGTGGCAGGACCGCGGACAGCCCGCCGGCCGACGGCGCGAAACCGGGGCGGCCCGCGTGCGGGCTCACCCAGATGACCCGGGCGGCCAGCCGGCGCAGGTGCGCCACGGCCTCGCCCAGCCGGGCCGGCTCGCCGGTCTCCCAGCCGTCGCTGAACACGACGACCACGGCCCGGCGGGCCACGCCGCGGTGACCGTCGCCGCGCACGAACGCCGACAGGGCGCCGGCCAGCCGCGTGCCGCCGCGCCAGTCCGGGATCGCCTGGCCGGCCAGGCGCAGCGCGGCCTCGGGGTCGCGGGTGCGCAGCGTGGCGCCGAGGGGGGTCAGCCGGGTGCCGAGCGCGTAGACTGACGTCCATCGGGGCCGGTGGCGGACCAGCGCGTGGGCGAATCGCAGCAGCGCGTCCGCATACGGCGACATCGAGCCCGACACGTCCACCAGCAGCACCACCCGGCGCGGCCGCGGCCGGCGGGCCCGGCGCAGCAGCACGTCGGGGCCGCGCAGCATGGCGCGCATGGTGCGCCGACGGTCGACAGAGCCGCGCGCGGCCGGTGCGAACCGCCGGCCCGGCCGCATCGGGCGGGCGCGCGCGGTCAGCTCCAGCAGGCGCTGCGCCTCCGTGCGCTCGTCGGGGCTCAGCGTCGCCAGGTCACGATGCCGCAGTACCTCCTGGTCGCTGGCCTGCACCGCCAGCGCCGGATCGGCGTCGGTGGCGGGCGCGGACGGCGGCATCGTGGCGCGGAACAGCGACCGCTCGGGCAGCCGGCGCACCTGCCACGGGGTGCCCTTCGGCGCCGCGTCGCGGGCGTGGCCGAGCACGGCCGCGTCGTAGCGCGCGATGTCCTCGGGCGAGCCGCACAGGGTGAGCCGGCCGACCCAGTAGGCGTGCTCGGGCCCGGCCGCGGCCAGCGCGGACCAGAAGGACAGGCGCCGGTCAAGCGAGTACATCGGCGCTCCGGGCCAGCTCGATGTCCTCGCGCACCTTGAGCACCACGCCGAGCGTCTCCACGCCGGGCACGGTCAGCCCCAGGGCGGCCAGCGCCGCCGCCCAGTCGATCGCCTCGGCCACGCCGGGCGGCTTGACCAGGTCGAGGGTGCGCAGCCGGGCGGTCGCCGCGGCGACCGCGTCGGCGAGCCGCTCGGCGACCCCGGGCAGCCGGGCGCGCAGGATGGCCGCCTCCCGCTCGGGCGTGGGGTGGGTCACCCAGTGGTACAGGCAGCGGCGCTTCAGCGCGTCGTGGACCTCGCGGGTCCGGTTGCTCGTCACCACCACGACCGGCGGCACGTCGGCCACGATCCGGCCGAGCTCCGGCACGGTCACGGCGGCGTCGGCGAGCAGCTCCAGCAGATACGCCTCGAACTCGTCGTCGGCGCGGTCGATCTCGTCGACGAGCAGCACGCAGGGGGCCCGCTCGATCGCCCGCAGCAGCGGCCGGGCCAGCAGGAACCGCCGGTCGTAGAGGTCGGCCTCCAGCTCGGCGGCCGACAGCGCGCCGTGCGCGGCCGCCTCCACCGCCCGCAGGTGCAGGACCTGGCGCGGGAAGTCCCAGTCGTAGAGCGCCTGCGTCGCGTCGAGGCCCTCGTAGCACTGCAGCCGGATCAGCTCGACCCCGGCGGCCTCGGCCAGCGCGGCCGCGAAGGCGGTCTTGCCGACCCCGGCGTCTCCCTCCAGGAAGATCGGCCGGTGCAGGCGCAGCGCGAGGAAGCCCGCCATCGCGAGCCCCTCGTCGGCGAGGTAGCCCACGTCGGCCAGGCGCGCCGCGAGAGCGGCCGGCGACGCGAATTCCGGCACGCCCCCAACTATGCTCCACCGAGCGGGCCGGCGGAAATCACTCAGGCGTCGAATGCCGCCCGTACCAGCGGCAGGACCTCGGTGCCGAGCAGCTCGATCGAGGTCATGACGAGCTCGTGCGGTACCCCTGACCAGTCCATCTGCAACGCATAACGGTCCGCACCGACCAGCTTGCCGACAGTGATGATGCGCTCGGCGACCTCCTCCGGCGAGCCGGTGAAGATCTGCTGCGCGCCGGCCGCCATCGCGTCGTACTCCGCCCGCGTCGGCACGGACCAGCCGCGCGCCTGGGCGCCGTACCGCATCGTGCTGAGCCAATAGGGGTAGAACGCCTCCTTCGCCTCGCGGGAGTCGCGGCCGATGAGGCCGATGGCGCCCATCGTCACGTGGCCGCCGCCGGCCCGCCGGTAGAGGTTGACCAGCGGCGCGAAGCGCTCCGGGCGCCCGCCGATCACCGCGTAGACGATGGGCAGCCCGAGCATGCCGGCGCGCACCGACGACTCCGGGTTGCCGCCGGTGCCGACCGAGATGCGCAGGTGCTCGGCGTACGGCCGGGGCCAGATCTCGGCCTTGTCCAGCGCCGGGCGGAACCGGCCGGACCAGGTGACCGGGTTGCCGCGGTCCAGCTGCAGCAGCAGTTGCAGCTTCTCGTCGAACAGCGCGTCGTAGTCGCCCAGGTCGGCGCCGTACAACGGAAAGGACTCGATGAACGACCCACGCCCGGCCAGCAGCTCGGCCCGGCCCCGGCTGAGCTGGTCCAAGGTGGTGAACTGCTGGTAGACCCGCACCGGGTCCTCGGTGCTCAGCACGGTCACCGCGCTGCTGAGCGTGATCCGCTCGGTGACGCTCGCCGCGGCGGCGAGCACCGTGCCGGGGTTGGAGATCGCGTAGTTGGGCAGGTGGTGCTCCCCCAGCCCGTAGAAGGCCAGGCCCAGCTGGTCGGCCAGCCGGATCCGCTCGATCGTCTGGGCCAGCTTGCCGGCGACCGAGACCTGCTCGCCGGTCGCCGGATCCGGATGCCGGTCGCCGAAGCTGTAGACACCGAGCTCCATCGACGCCTCCCCCTGGAAATCCGGCTGCGGCCGCCGGTACCCGCGTCCGATCATGGCAGGGTGACGCCGCGGCTGTCGGGCGGGGTGGTGCCGCCCCGAGCGGGACATGCCCGGCGCGGTGGGTGCGCGCCGGGCGAGGGCGTCAGGAGTCGGGCTCCGGGGGCACGTCGAGGTCGGTGTCGTCGGCGATGTCCTCGCACGGCACGCCCTGGACGGTGTCGGAATGGGCGACCAGGTAGGCACGGGCGCCCACGTCGGCCGTGGCCAAGGTGGTCACGCCGGGCCAGTGGTCGCGGCCCAGGATGACCGGGTGGCCGCGGCGGCCCTTGTACGTCGCGGTCATCAGCGCGCCCGAGCCGGCGGGGGCGGCGGCCAGCATCCGGGCCACCGCTTCCGGGCCGATGCCGGGCGTGTCGACGAGCAGCACGGCGACCGCTTCGGCGTCGGTGTCGGCCAGTGCGGCCAGGCCGACGCGCAGCGACGAACCCATGCCGCTCTTCCAGGTCGGGTTGTCCAGCAGCTGGGCGTCGCCGAGCTGCGCCTCGTCGCGGACGCGGCCGGACTCCGCGCCCAGGACCACCCAGATCCGCGTGCAGCCGCCGTCGCGTAGGGTGGCGACGGCGCGTTCGACCAGCAGGCGGCCGTCCTCGTGGCGCACGAGGGCCTTGGGCCCGCCATACCGGCGGCCGCCACCTGCGGCGAGAACCAGTCCGACTATCGCGCTCAGCGGGGCTCTCCTACATCCAACGGTCAGCACCGACTCCGATCAGACTAGTACCCGATCGGTAGGCTGCTTGCTCATGGCCCTCCATGATCACTGTTCGTACTGCGGCGCCGCCTATGCGCAAGGGGCGGCGTGGCCGCGGGTGTGCGCCGCGTGCGGCGAGACCACCTGGCGCAACCCCTTGCCGGTGGCGGTCGTGCTGCTGCCGGTCGACACCGACCACGGCCGCGGGATCGTCGTCGTGCGCCGCGACATCGAGCCGATGCGCGGCGAGCTGGCGCTGCCGGGCGGCTTCATCGAGCTCGGCGAGACGTGGCAGGAGGCGGCGGCGCGGGAGCTGCGCGAGGAGACCACGATTCTCGCCGATGCCGAGGAGGTACGCCTCTTCGACGTCCACAGCGTGCGCACCAGCAACCTGATCGTCTTCGGCGTGCTGCCCCCGCGCCCGTTCGCCGAGCTGCCGGCGTCGGTCCGCACCGAGGAGTCGATCGGCTTCGAAATCTCCATCGGCGCGCAGGAGTTGTGCTTTCCGACACACACCGAGGTGCTGGCGCGCTACTTCGCGTCCGCGTAACGCTCCACAGTGGATATATCGAGCGGGAAGCGTACCTCGGTGTCGCCGAACAGCAACCGGCGCGCCTCGTCGCCGGCGGCCCGGACGGCGGCGGTGACCGCGCCGGCCTCCTCGGCCGGGCAGTGCACGATCACCTCGTCGTGCTGGAAGAAGACCAGCTCGGCGCGGTGACCGGCGAGCGCGGCCCGGAGCCGGGCCAGGAGTACCAGAGCCCACTCGGCGGCGGTGCCCTGGATCACGAAGTTGCGGGTGAACCGGCCGCGGGCCCGGCCCCGGGCGCCGCCGCGCGACTCGACCTCGGCGCCCGGCTCGTCGAAGCCCTCCCGCCAGGTCACCGAGGCGGGCGGGCAGGTGCGGCCGAGCCAGGTGCGCACCAGTCCCCCGGTCTCGCCGATGCGGGCGGCCTCCTCGACCAGGTCCCAGGCGGTCGGGTAGAAGCGGCGCAGCGCGGCGAGGGCGGGCGCGGCGTTGCCGCCGGTCTGGCCGTACATCGCGCCGAGCAGCGCTATCTTGGCCTTGGCCCGGTCGCCGTCGAACGCCTCGGCGGCGAGGTTGGCGTAGAGGTCGCCTTCCGCGGCGGCGCGGGCGAGCCGGCGGTCGCCGGAGACGGCGGCGAGGACCCGCGGCTCGAGCTGCCCGGCGTCGGCGACGACGAACCGCCAGCCCGGGTCGGCGACCACGGCCCGGCGCACGACCTTGGGGATCTGCAGGGCGCCGCCGCCGCGGGTGGCCCAGCGGCCGGAGACGACGCCGCCGGGGATGTACTCGGCGCGGAACCGGCCGCCGTCGACCCACTGCTCCAGCCACGACCAGCCGTGCGCGACCCAGAGCCGGTACAGCTCCTTGTACTCCAGCAGGACCGGCACCGCGGGGTGGTCGACGTGCTCGAGCTCCCAGCGGCGGGTGCTGCGCAGCATGATGCCGGCCCGGGCGAACGCGCGCAGCAGCTCGGCCGGCGAGTCCGGGTGCACCCGCTGGCCGAGGGCCTCGTCGATGCGCGCGGCGAGCTCGGCCAGGCGCGCGGGCGGGCCGCCGACCGGCGAGGGCGGGCCGAGCAGCTCGCGCAGCAGGGCGTCGTGCACGTCGGCGCGCCACGGCAGGCCGGCCAGGCCGATCTCGACGGCGACCAGCGCCCCGGCGGACTCCGCCGCGATCAGGGTGCGCATGCCGCCGGCCCTGGGCGCGAGGGGGTGTGCCGAGGGCAGCTCGGGCAGCGCGTCGATCCGTGCCCGTTGCACGGCATAGACATCGATGAGTTCCTGCAGTGGTACCGCCGGTGCGTCGAACGCGTCGAAGAGCGACTCCTGTGACAGGCCGGGCGGCTCGGCCACCCGCGGCGGCGGGTCGGGCGGCACCGGGCGGCCGGCCAGTCGGGCGCTCGCGGCGGCAACCGTCCGCGGCTGGCCCCACGCGCCCTCGGCGCCGAGCAGGAGCGCCTCGGCCAGCTCGAGGTCGTGGCAGCGGTCGAGGCGGACTCCGGACCGTACCAACCGGGGATAGATCTCCGCCGTGGACGCCCAGAGCCACCGGGGACGGTCGCGTGACTCGATCTCGGCGACCGCCCCCGCCAGGTCGGCGACGGACCGCTCCGGCCCGGCGGGCGCGCCATCGTCGGCCAGCGGCCTGAGCAGACCACCGGCCCCGGACGGCACCACCGCGACGAGCACCAGGACATTATCGGCGCCGCCCGCGCCCGACACCCCGGCCTGGGCTGCTTGTCGCGCCCGCGGCGCACGTCGTTCGTCGTGGCGTATGTCACAGCGAACGGGGCAGCGCATCGAGATCCAGGAATCTAATGTCACCCTTATCGGTTGCCCGCCCCGGCAAATCTCATGCATATGCAATAGGGGCCCGGCTCCGTTCCGATCCACGGCTTAGGGGGAGCTGTATGGACGAAATGGTGCTGAGAGCCCAGCGATGGGTGAACGCCACCTATTCCTCGGTGCCCGGATACAATCGCTGCGCGGAAGACGGCTCCACCGGCTGGCAGACGATGTTCTCGCTCACGAGGGCGCTGCAGATCGAGCTGGGAATCACCTCGCTCTCCGACAACTTCGGCCCGACCACCTTTGCAAGACTGTCGGCGCACGGCAACGTCGGCGCCGCATCGCCGAATGTGAACATCCGGAAAATCGCGGAAGCCGGCCTCTATTGCAAGGGCTACTCCGGCGGTGACATAGACGGCGCTTTCGGCACGCGGACCGTTATCGGTCTCACGTCCATGCAGGAGGACATAGGTCTCGACCCGCAAGACACGCTCACCCCCAAGGTGTTCAAGGCGCTCCTCACCATGGACGCCTACGTGAAGTTGCCCGGCGGCGATCAATACCGGCGCGAGGTGCAGCAGTGGCTGAACCGAAACTTCAGCAACCGGCGCGATTTCTCCATCAGCTCGTGCGACGGCCTCCCCTCACGCAGCGCGCACAACAACCTGATCCTCGGCGTCCAGTTCACCCTGGGCTTCAGCGACGACGCGGCCAACGGTAACGTCGGACCGAACACCAAGGCCGGCCTGCGGACCGCGGCATACGTCAGAGCAGGATCCGTCGACAGCGGCGCCGTCGGGTTCGTCCGCCTGTTCAAGGCGGCCTTGATCTTCAACGGCTACGACGGCCACTGGGACGGCGCCGACCCCCACTTCGACTCCGCAATCACCGGTGTCACCGAACGGTTCCAGGAGTTCGCCGCCCTGAACCAGGACGGTGAGGCGAATCTCGACACGTGGATGTCCCTGCTTGTCTCGACCGGAAATCCGGACCGGGCCGGCCGGGCCATGGACTGCGCCCGCCCGCTCAACGCGGCGAAGATCGCGACCCTGAAGACCAACGGCTACGAATACGTCGGGCGTTATCTGAGCGGCGGCACGACCAAGGTGCTGACCAGCTCGGAAATCTCACTGATCAATGACAACGGCCTGGCGTTCTTCCCGCTCTATCAGGAGTGGGGGGACAGCATCACCCACTTCAACTCCACCCAGGGCATGACCGACGGCACGGCGGCCGTCGCCAAGGCGCACGAGCTCGGCATCCCGTTCGGCACCGTCATCTACTTCTCGGTGGACTACGACGCCCTCGACTCCGACATCTCCAGCAACATCATTCCGCATTTCCAGGGCGTCGCCGCGGCGGTGCACGGCGATGGCGACCAGTATGCGATTGGCGTCTACGGCACCCGCAACGTGTGCACCCGGCTGGCGAGGGCCGGTCTGACCACGCGCAGCTTCGTCAGCGACATGTCGACCGGATACAGCGGCAATCTCGGCTACAGCCTGCCGGAGGATTGGGCGTTCGACCAGATCGCCAATCTCATGCTCGGCGGCAGCAACGAGGAGACAACGCCGGGAGCGATCGAGATCGACAAGGACGTCGCGTCCGGCCGCGATGTCGGGGTGACCAGCGTTACGCGCCCGCGGGACTACAACGACGCGTTCTACACGTACCTGATCTGGGTCGAGGCCCGGGCCCAGCAGTGGTGGGACCAGGGGCACCAGAGCCGGTCGACCCAGGAGCTGACCGCGCAATACTTGCGATTTCGCGGCGGAAAGTACAACTTCACCGGCGCGGACACGGTTTTCGGCGCGATCGACGACGACTTCATCAATTTCGTGAAGACCTACCAGAGCCGCCCGGACATCGCGCCGTTGCGGGATCCAAAGCTGTTCCGCGACCAGGACGTCGAGCATTTCGGGGCGGCGTTCGGGGCGATGCTCAACAACACCCTGCACTCCGATTTCACCCGAGTCGGCCTGGTCGACTTCGGCGGCTGGGGCGGCGATCTCCTCGGCACCCTGGCGCAATTCACCGACACGGGCCTGCCGGCTGCAGACGCATACAGTTGGGCGATGAGTCATATCGCCTCCGACGGGGACGCCGGATATTTCAACATGGGCAACTTCCTGGCCGATGTCGACGCCTTCGTGTTCGGCTACCCGCACAATCTCGGGGACAACCGCAAGCTGTCCCAATTCATCAAGTACTACTACTCGGACCCGGCCCTCTCGTCGGCCCGGTTCACGCAGTTCTACTCCGCTCGGTTCCTGAGCTCGGCGGACATTCTCTACGCGGCGGCCATGGCCGTGTTCACGCAGACCGACGACGCGCCGTTCGCCGCCGCTGTCGACGCCTTCTGGTTCGACGAGGGCGGCGGCGGCTACATCGGCATCGACCTGGTTCCCGAGCAGATGAAGGACGGCGTCGCCAGAGCGTTCACCGACGTCGTGACGGCCCGCGCCGCCTAGTCCTGACCCCAGGGATGGAGCAATGACCGACACCGAAGCACACGCCGAGGCCGGCCGCGGCGGCCTGTCCCGCCGCCAGGTGCTGACCGCCGCCGGAGTCGTGATCGGCGCCGGTGCGATCGAGCTCGCGCCACCCTCGCCGGCATCCGCCAAGGCACCCGATCTCAGCCCGCCGGTCCTGACGCTGGAGCCGATCGCCGACGATCCCGTGACCGTGCTGTCCGGGGACTCCACGACCGTGGCCGCCTACCCCCGCCAGCTCGCCGTCCGGATCGTCAATACCGGCGCCGACCTGCCCGCGGGCACCAGCATCGAGATCAGCTTCGACCCGCGGCTGTATTCGCCGCGCCGCAGCGCCCTGATCACCGCCGGCACACGCCGAGTGAGGACCACCAGCGCCGTGCGGCGGGACAAGGCGACGGGGATGACGGTATGCGCCGTGACGCTCGGCGAACCCATCCCGGCGTCGCCGGACACGCAGCACGCGCCGGTGCTCGTCGCCGGCACCGCCCACCCCGCGCCGTATCCGCAGGACCTCCTTCGCAATACGGCGGATCCGGTCATCGAGGTCCCGGCCGCCGGCCGCTCGCCGAGGGTCGAACAGCGCCTGCGCGCCAGCCGGGCGCCGGGTGCAGCGACCCCCCGCACGCCGTGGGGTGTCGAGCTCACCGGCGGCTGGGGCCGCCACGTCGCACCGTCAGCGGCGGAGTTCGTCTACTACTACCCGCAACTGCTTCGCGTATCCGGCACCGGACCGGGCGACGCCCCGACTCCGCTCGCCTTCACCGTCGCGCTCGACCCCTACCTGGTCAAGGAGCTCACGACGACATCGGTGCTGCTCAACGGCAAGCCCCCCGCGGGCCGGATCCGGCTCGTCCGAACCGTCCGCACCACGTCCGTCTACGAGACGCAGTGGGCGACGCCGGTCAAGGTCAAGGCCGGCGACGTGCTGGAGATCGGGCTGCAGGCCCGTCTGCTCACGCCGCCCACCACCCTCCCCGCGATCAAGCACCCCGTGGTCGTCATCGGTGGCGCCGGAGCCGACCCGTCCCAACGGCAGACCGGTCGGCACACCATGACCAGGCTCGACTCGACCTGGGGCCCGATCTCGGGCTGACCACGAAACCTGAGGAGATGGACGCGCGCCGGGGCGGGCGCGGTTGTGCCGCCGCTCGCCGCCCCGGCGCGGTGCGTTCTGTGGCTACTTCACGGCGCCGGCGGTCAGGCCGGCCTGGATCTGACGCTGGAAAATGATGTACATGACGATCATCGGAAGGATCGAGATCGTCAGCGCGGCGAAGAGGCCCGACCAGTCCGCCTCGTAGCCGGCCGCCGTCGAGATGTCCTGGATGCCCTGGGTGAGCACCCATTTGTCCCGCGCGCCCGCCATCAGGACCAGCGGCAACAGGTACTGCGCCCACTGCCCGATCAGGTTGAAGATCGTAAGGCTGATCATGCCCGGCTTGGCCATCGGCAGCATCACCGAGAAGAACAGCCGGGTGTGCGACGCACCGTCGATCGTGGCCGCCTCGGCGACCGAGTTGGGCAGCGAGCGGAAGAACGCGGACAGGAAGAAGATCGTGAATGGCAGGGAGTAGGCGATGTACACCAGGATGAGCCCGGTATAGCTGTTGAGCAGACCGAAGTTCTTCACGACGAAGAACAGCGGCACGACAGCGAGGAACGGCGGGAAGGCGATGCCGGCGACGAAGGCGAAATAGATCAGCCGGTTGCCCCAGAACCGATACCGTGCCAGAACGTACGCCGCCATCGACGACAGCAGCATCGTGCCCAAGGTGCTCAGGCTCACCACGAGCACGCTGTTGAGCACGTAGCGGCCCACGTGCGCCTTGCTCCAGGCCCGGCCCCAGTTCTCCCAGCGCAGGTGGTCCGGCATGGACCACGGCGCGCTGAAGATCTCCGTGGTGTTCTTGAACGAGGCCAGGAACACCCAGATCAGCGGAATGATGATGAGCAGCGCCCAGACGGCCAGCATGACGTGCCCGAGGCCGCCGAGCAGGCTGAACTTCCGGCGGGGCGCGGGGGCCTTCGCACGGCGCTGGACGTCGGTGGTTCCGCTGCGCTGGCCGGGCGTCTCCCGGCCGATGGTGGCAGTCATGTCCCTGCCTCTCAGAACTCGTACGACTCGCGCCGGGTGACGCGCAGCGTGAGGACGGCAAAGGTGAGGGTCAGCAGGCACAGCGCGACGCCGTAGGTGCTCGCGTCGCCGAGGCGGCTCTGCTGCATGTTGTTGTAGATTTCCAGGCCCAGCACCGTGGTCGCGCCGTCCGGGCCGCCGTTGTCCTGGGCGAGCACCTGCACGATGGCGAACCCATCGAAGGCCATGATTCCCAGGTACACCCAGGCGGTCTGCAGCGTGTCCCACAGCAGCGGCAGGGTGATCGAGAAGAACAACCGCGCCTTGGAGGCGCCGTCGATCTCCGCGGCCTCGTAGATGTCGGCCGGGATGTTGGCCATGCCCGCCGAGAAAAGCACGACGTAGAAGCCGACCGCCTGCCACACGAGCACGGCGATGATCGACGGCAGGGCCAGATTTTTGTCGATGAGGAAGCCGACGGGCTTGTCCAGGCCGGCCTTGAGCAGCACACCGTTGATCAGGCCGGACTCGTTCGGCCGGTACACGGTCTGGAACAGCACCGCGATCACCGGGATCGCGAGGACCTGGGGGAGGAAGAACACCACGCGGTAGAACTTCGACCCCCAGACACCCGCGGTCTTGCCGCCCTGGCCCCTGCCACCCACGTTGAGCAGGAAGGCAAAGACCAGGGCAAACGCGATGGTAATCAGCGGCAGGAAGACCAGCATGATTGCGTGGTGCTCCAGCGCCTGCCAGAACCGGTGGTTGTGGAACATGCGCGAGTAGTTCTCCGTCCCGACCCACTTGGGCGGGACGTACCCGCGCCATTGGGTGAACGACAGACGGATCGTCTGCACATACGGGGACAGGACGAAGATCGCGTACAGCGTCACCGGCGCAACCAGGAACCCCACAATGAAGGGGTATCTTCCGTGCCGCATGATCAGGCTCCGATCAGCGCTTGAACTTGGTGACAGACGAGTCCTTCTTGATCTCGTCGGCCTTCTTCTGGATGCGCTCCACGAACGCGTCGGCGTTGATCCGGCCGAACATCAGCTCGTTGGTGGCGGTACGGGCCTCCTTGTCGAGATCCTTGTACCAGCCGTCGAAGTACAGGTTGAACACTTCCTGGCCGGCCGCCTTGAGGGCGTCCTGCGAGGACTGGATGCCGGGCGTGAAGCTGATCCCGTCCGTGCTTCCCTGCACCACGGTAGGCGCCTTCACAATCTCCGTGAAGCCGTGGCCGCCCGCCTTCGACAGCATCTGGCGCATGTACTCCAGGCCGCCCTTGGGGTTCTTGCTCTTGGCCAGCACGATGTAGCCCTCGCCGGCGGCCGCGCGGACCGCGGTCGGCTTGAGCTTGTCCGAGGTGGTGACGCTCGGCGTCGGCATCACCTGGTACTTGAAGTCGGTCGGTGTGTCCTTCTTCTGCTCGTTCTCCAGCCAGTCACCGGACGGGTAGAACGCGAGCTGGTACTGGTTCTGCTTGAGCTGGACGTCCGTGTGCTTGAGGCCCTCGGCGCCCTGCAGGTTGTACTTGGCACCGATCTCGGCCCACGCCGCCGCCGACTGCTTGATCGCGTCGACCTTCCAGGCGCCGTCCTCGAGGTTGTCGATGTTCTTGAGGATGTCCGTGCCGCCGATCTTCGCGGCGCTGGTGAGGAGCACGTTCCACATGTAGTACGCGGCGTTGGCACCGGCGTAGGCGAACGGCGCGATGCCGGCCTTCTTGATCTCCTCGCAGAGCGCGGTGAAGTCGCTCCACGTGGTCGGCGCCTTCCAGCCCTTGTCGGCGAACAGCTTGCCGGAGTACCAGATGCCGAACACGGTCGAGACGTAGTACAGCACGTACGGCTTGCCGTTGAACGAGCCGGCCTCGATGGTGCCGGGCATCAGGGTGTCGCGGACCTTCTTGTTCGGGTCGTCGACCGAGGGCGCGTCCAGCAGCGGGGTGAGGTCGGCGAGCTGACCGTCGGCGACGAGCGCGCCGAAGTCCATCGACTTCTCACCGGAGTTGTTCACGAACTCCGGGGCGTTGCCGCCGGAGATCAGCGGCTGCACCAGCGTGGAGATGGCCTGGCTGGACTGGTGCTTGACCTCGGACTTCGGGTGCGCCTTCTTGTACAGCGGCTCGTGCACGTCGGTGGCGTACTTGTCGCCGTAGCCGCCGTTGAAGATGATGACGTTGATCGGCTGGTCCTCGGGCGCACCGAGCGGGTTGGTCGCGCTGACCGCACCGGTGTTGGTGGTGGACGGCTCTTCGCTGCCGCTGTCCGCGCAGGCGGCCAGCAGGCCGGCGGCCGGCGTGGCGAGCAGGCCCGCCGCCGCCGCGCGCCGCAGGACGGTACGACGAGTCAGATCATTGGACATGTGGGGGTCTCCTCGGTTCGGGTCAGGCGGTTCGCCGGACGCGTCCGGCGTACCGCGACTCGAGGGTGTGGTTGTGCTCGTCCCCGCCGGGGACGTTTGCGGACAGGTAGACGGGAGCCACCTCGCCCGCGGCCTCGATACGTCGCACGACCTCGGCGACCACCAGCTGCGCGATCAGCGCGTTGGTGACCGAAGAGACCGGGCAGACCGCGCCGCCGCCTTCCAGCGACAGCAGTGCGTCGCCGTACGGCGCGCCGTTGTCCAGCACGACGTCGGCAATGTCGGCGAGCCGCTGCCCCGAGGGGTGTCTGGGGGACACCCGGACGGTGTGCTCGACCGAGGTGATGGCGATGAGTTTGTGCCCGCGCTGCTTGATCAGCAGCGCCATCTCGACGATCCCCCCGTTGATCCCCGACTGCGAGGCCATCACGAACACGTCCTCGGGACGCGGCGCGGCGATCTCGTAGAGCTGGGCGGCGATCGCCGGATCGCGCTCCAGCTTGTTGTCCTCGAGGATCCTCGGGTCCGCGCCGCCGTAGACGACGAGGTCCCGCAGGAGGATCTTGTTCGTCGGCACGAGCCCTCCGGCGCGGCCGGCGAAGTCCACCGCCACCGCCTCGGAGTGCCCCGTGCCGAACGCCTGGAGAAGCCCGCCGGCCTGTATCGCGGCGGTGATGTGCTCGGCCGCCTGGTCGATGTTGCCGGCCTGGGTGTTGGCGATCCGGTCGATGAGCGACTGGATCGCGGAGACGTAACCGTGAGCGGTGACGGCCATGCCGACGCCCTTTCTCGCGCGAGCGTCCTGGAGGGTGGTCACGACGCTTCCTTTCCGGAGGCCGACCGGTGTCCGGCGACCGCCTGGGCCGTGACGGAGAACGCTGCGTGGGCGCGCTCGTGGGTGCGCTGGGCGACCGCGATGTACAGCAGGTCGAGCACCACGAGCTGCGGGTGCCGGGCCGACAGGGCGTCGGGCCGGAAGGTGGTCGCCTGCGTCGCGGTGAGCAGGACGATGTCGGCGACCTCGGCCAGCGGCGAGCGCGGGAAGCTGGTCAGCGCGACCGTCGTCGCGCCCCGGCTGCTCGCCTCGGCGATCATCTCGATCGTCTCGCGGGCCTGGCCGCTGTGCGAGATGCCGAGGGCCACGTCGCCGGCCTTGAGCAGCGCCGCGCTGGCCAGGCCGTTGTGCACGTCGGTCCAGGCCCAGGCGGCGACGCCGATGCGGTGCAGGCAGAACTGCATCTCGCCGCCGACCAGCGCGCTGCCGCCCTGGCCGTAGATGTCGACCCGGTCGGCGCGGGCGATGGCCTCCGCGGCGCGCTCGATCTCGGCCAGGTCCAGCAGGGCGGCGGTGTCGTGCATCGCCTGCGTGTCGGCGGCCATGATCTGGCCGAGCACGCGCTCCAGCGGGTCGGTCGGCTGGATCTCGCGGCCGATGTCCATCGTCCAGCCGCCGGTGCGGGCGGCCCGGCCGGTCTCGCCGGCGATGGCCAGCCGCAGCTCGGCGTAGCCGACGAAGCCCAGCGCCCGGCAGAAGCGGGTCACGGTGGCCGGCGAGGTGCCGCTGCGCTCGGCGAGCTCGACGATCGTCGAGCGGGCCGCGGCGGCGGGGTCGGCCAGGATCAGCTCGGCCACGCGCTGCAGGGCGCCGGTGAACTCGGGCAGCCCGGCGCGGACCCGCGCCAGGACGCTCTCGCCGGCGGCGACCGCGGTGACCGCGAAGCCGTCGACCGGGACCGATGAAACGGGCGAGGCGTTGACAGCGGTCTGCACCGCCGTGCCCTCCTCGCGAGCCGCCATCATCCGCCCTTTCAGCAAGGTTCCTTAACTGTTAGTGGTAAAAGTTCTTACTGAGGGGCCCTTCTTGTCAAGGTGTTGGGTGAAGTTTTCAAACTGTTACCAAGGACGTGGATCTTAAAGGCACCTAAAACACCAGGTCGATACCGGTAATGGCCACTGGATGGCGAGGCTCGGCGCGGGTCCAAGGAGACCATCCCGAAGCGCCCGGACGGCAGACGCCGTCCGATATTTTGCCCGTTTTGTTACCTGCGGGGCCGCGGAGAAATCCGCCGGTTTTCATGGAAAAGGCCGAACCAACCCGTCTGGGGAGGTTCGGCCGTTCCGATGATCGTTGTGTTGACCTGGGCGTTCTCAGCCCGAAACACTTCCGTGCTCGCGGAGGGCACTGGTCAGAATTTCCAGGCCCTCGCGCGCCTCTTCCTCGGTGAGGTTCAGCGGCGGGCCCATCCGGATCGTCGTGCCGTAGAGGCCGCCCTTGCCCACCAGCAGCCCGTCGCGCTTGCACGACTCGAACACCGCCGTGGTCGCGGCCGTGCTGGTCAGCTCGATGCCGATCATCAGCCCCTTGCCGCGCACGTCCGCCACGATCGGGCAGTCGAGCGCGCGCAGGCCGTCGAGCAGGATCGCGCCGGTGCGGGCGGCGTTGGCCTGCAGGTCGTGCTCCAGGATGTAGTCGAGCACGGCGTTACCGGCGGCGGTGGAGATCGGGTTGCCGCCGAAGGTGGAGAACGAGATGCCCTGCACCGCCTCCAGCACGTCGGCCCGGCCGACGACACCGGCCAGCGCGAAGCCGTTGCCGATGCCCTTGGCGAAGGTCAGCAGGTCGGGTGTCACGTCGTGCGCCTGGTACCCCCAGAAATGCTCGCCGGTGCGGCCCCAGCCGGTCTGCACCTCGTCGGAGATCAGCAGGATGCCGTGCTCGTCGAGGACCCGTTTCCAGACCGCCAGCAGGCCGTCCGGGCCGTGCACGAACCCGCCGACGCCCTGGATCGGCTCCGCGATCAGGCACGCCACCGGCCCGGCGGTGGTGGTGGCGAGCACCTCGCGCAGGTCCTCCTCGGCCGCCTCGAGGTACCGCTCGTCGCTCATGCCCTTGAACAGCCCACGCAGCCGGTCGCCGGAGTGCAGGTAGCTGACGTTGAACGGGCTGAGTGGCGAGGCGGACCACGCCCGGTTGCCGGTCACCGCGATCGTGGCCGCCGTGCGGCCGTGGTAGCTGTTGCGCACCGCCAGGATGCTGCTGCTGCCGCGCTTGTTGGTGGCGACCTGCAGCGCGGCCTCGTTGGCCTCGGTGCCGGAGTTGGTGAAGAACACCCGCGCGTCGGGGATGCCGGACAGCCGCGCGATCTTCTCGGCCAGCTCGACCTGGGCCCGGATCAGGTACAGCGTCGAGGTGTGCACGATGCCGGTGCGCAACTGCCGCTCGACCGCCTCGCGGACCTCCGGCAGGTCGTAACCGAGCGAGTTGGTCAGTACGCCGCCGAAGAAATCGAGATAGATCCGCCCATTACTGTCCGTTACACGGGATCCCTTACCGGTGACCAGTTCGATCGGCTCGTCGTAGTACACGGGCATCCAGGCGGGCATGACCCGCCGATGGCGGGTGAGTAGGTCGTCCATGGAGTACATTCTCGCGCTGGCGTTTTCCGGGCGCTTCGATATGCTGTCCCGCGATGTCGACGGCACCGAGACGGATCCTCACGCTCCTGGTCACCGCGCTGGTTCTGGTGGCCACGTTCGGTAACGCCGCAACGGCGGAGCCCACTCCCGGCGCGGACGAGGACGGCGGCCAGAACCTCACTGTGCGTCAGGCCCTGGACAAGGCGACGGCGGAGTACAACGACGCCAAGGGCCGGCTCGACAAGTCGATGGCCGACCAGGCCTCGATCGGCGAGCAGATGACGAAGACCCAGGCCCGCCTCACCGAGCTGCAGGCCGGCGCGGGCACCATCGCCGCGGCCGCCTACCGCGGTCGCCGGGTCAGCCTGGTCAACGTGATCGTCGGGGCGGAGAACGCCGACGACATGATGCACAACATGGTCACCGTGCAGTACATGCTGCAGCAGGACGACAAGCAGCTGCGCGAGCTGGCCGCCACCCAGCAGCAGCTCCAGCAGCAGCAACAGGACATCGCCAACGCGGTGGCCAACCAGCAGGCGCAGCTGAAGATCATGGAGACCAACAAGAAGGCCGCCGAGGACGCGCTGCGCAAGGCCGGCGGCGGCGCGGACGCGGGCGGCGGCGCCCCATCGGGCGGCAAGGTGACCACGAACGGGGTCGCGCGCAACTCCGACGGCTCGCTGCCGAAGGAGGGCTGCACCCTCGACGACCCGACGACCAGCGGGTGCATCTCGCCGCGCACGCTGAACGTCTACAACGAGGCCCGCCGGGCCGGCTTCACGCACTACACGTCGTGCCACCGCAACGGCGGGGGCGGCGACCATCCGCTCGGCAAGGCCTGCGACTTCTCGGCCAACGCGACCACCTTCGTCAACGCCCGCGCGACCGGCGCCGACAAGACCTACGGCGACAGCCTGGCCGCCTGGGCGATCGCCAACGCGAAGAACCTCGGCATCAAGTACGTGATCTGGTACAAACGCATCTGGCAGCCGAGCAGCGGCTGGAAGTCATACGGCGGCGACGGCACCCCCGCCGGCGACCACTACAACCACGTGCACATCTCAGTCCAGTAGCGACCGTTTCCGGATAAGTCCGAACACTCCGTGTCCTGACTTATCCGACATTTCGTATATGTCGCTGTCCGCGCGTTTTTGCCTGACTCGGGCCGCGTCACTTCCAGACCGTCGCTCCCGCCAGACACCGCTCGGGCCTGGCGGCCCTCCCTGCCAGGCCCGCGGCGCCAAGCCCGCACCCAGTCCCCGGCTACACAAGCCCGATAAGTCGGGCGCTCCGCGCCACGACTTATCGGACATATCACGATAAAGCCGCATCCCTCGGCGGCTCATCGCGGGGCCGCCGGCACGCAGGGCGTTCCCACGCGCGGACCCTGGCCCGGGTGCGCCCGAAAGCCGCCGCCCTGTCGCTGTCGCAGGCGCAGCGGGCGCCGCTGGCCCGCCGCGGGGTGCGGGTCCACGTGGTGCTGGCCGTTCTCGCGCTAAGTCTCCGTGATCATGCGCAACTCGCCGCCGTTCGCCGACTTTTTCATGATCGTGGAGAGTCGATGTACCCGTGGGTACAGTAAGTCTCCGCGATCATGGAAAACCCTTGGTGTCGTCGGCGACGGGTGCATGATCGCGGAGAGATACCGCCGGTCCGCGCGCGGCTCACGGCGACTTAAACGGACATGTCGCCCGTCAGGGTATAAGTCCGAAAAGTCGTGGCGCGGAGCGCCCGACTTTTCGTTTCGCGAAAGTGTCAGCTGCGTAGGGCGTCCAGGGCCAGGAGGGCGACGTGCAGGGACAGGCAGGCCTGCACCGAGTCCAGGTCGGCGCCGAGGATCTTGCGGATCTTGGCCAGGCGTTCGTAGAAGGCCGGCCGCGACAGGTGGCTGTGCTCGGCGGCGGCGGACTTGTTGCGGCCGCAGTCGAGGTACACCCGCAGCACCCCCAGCAGCTGCTCGCGCGGGTTGCGGGCGTCGTAGGCCAGCAGCGGGCCCAGCTCGCGCTCCACGAACGTCTGCAGTCTCGGCTCGTCGCGCAGCATGTGCAGCAGGCCGGGCAGGCCCACGTCGGTGACCCGCACGACGCCGCTGACCGGGTGCCTGACCGCCTCGGCGACCTGGGCGGCCTCGATCAGCGAGCGGCGGGCCTCGCGCGGGGTCGAGACGCCCTCGCCGGCCGCCACGATCACCGTTTTATCGGACTTTTGGAGCTTCTCCGCGAAAAGTCGCAACATTTCGGGTTCGTCGGATTTGTCGCGCAAGGCCAGCAGGACGCCCGCGCTCATCGGGTCCAGCGTGCCGACGAGGCCCTTGAGCGACAGCTCGGACAGGACGCGCTCGGCCTGAGCGGCCAGTGCCGGGCGGATCACCAGGCCGACCAGGTGCCGGCGCTCCAGTGGTACGCCCAGCGCCCGGGCCCGCAGCACCACGTCCTCGACCGGCATCGCGTGGTTGATCAGCGCGGTGAGCAGCGTGCGCTGCGGCCCGCCCGGGTCAGGATCGATCAAGCGGCCCAGCGCGAGCGTCGAGGCGGCCCGCTCGATCAGGATCACGTGCCGCCGCTCGGCCGCCGGCACGCGCATCAGCAGCCGGCCCCAGTCCTGGCCGCGCGCGCCGACCGCGGTCACCAGCCAGCCCGACTCCGCGTCGTGCCCGGTGCGCCCGGCCGGGCGGATCGCCCGCGAGTGCGCCTCCCAGTTGGCCAGCAGCAGCTCCGCCGAGCCGCCGGCCGCGTCGTAGGCCAGCACCTGGCGGGACAGGTTCTCCAGCACCACTGGGGCCCCGGCCAGGGCGGCGGCCTGGGCGACGACCTCGGCCGGGCCGGCGCCCTCGACGGACAGGTCGGTGAAGCGCTGGTGGATCTCCTCGGTCGCGCGCAGCTCGGCCAGCTGGGCGTCGATGATCATCGAGTGCACGGCCTCGGTGATGAGCACGAACGGCGTGCCACGGTGCAGCTCGACCAGGGGCAGGCCGAGCTCGTTCGCGGTGCGCACCATGACCGCCGGCAGCCGCTGGGCGTAGCGGCGGCCCATCTCCACCGCCAGGCCGCACGCGCCCACCTCGGCCAGGTCGGCGATGTACCGGCGCAGCCCGGCGTCGTCGGGCGGCAGCCCGATCCCCGTGGTCAGGACCAGCTCGCCGCCGCGCAGCAGCGTGGCGATGTCGGGCACCTCGGAGCTGTGCACCCAGCGCACCGCCTGGTCGAGGCCGCGCTCGCCCGCCACGATCCGCGGGGCGCCGTTGCGCACCGGCTCCAGGGCGAGCACCTCGCGGACCGTAGGGAACATCAGCGCGGATGCTACAAGCAGTTCGGCCGCGGGGGCGGGGTACGGCCGGCACCCCCGTTGGCCGCCGGCCGCACCGGTGCCGTCCCGTCATAGTCCGGCCTCGATCAAGTCTCCGCCGGGCGGCGGGTGTGATGTTGACCGGCAGTGCCAGGTTTCTTGACCGCCAGCGCCAATCCGGGTGGGTTACAGTCGCCCGCGTGCTGAGCCAGACGCTGGACCTGTCGCAGTACCCGGCCGAAGAGCGGTTCGGTCGCTGGCACGACATGGTCGCCGAGGCGGCCGCGCCCCAGCGGGTGTCCAGCGCGCACTCGGCCGCCTTCACCGCCTGGGCGCGGCTCATCGGCCTGGGCGGCGTGACCCTCACCTCCTTCGCCTACCCGGCGCTGGATGCCCGGCGGGCCGAGCCGGAGATCCGCCGGGGCGATCCGGAGACCTACACGCTGGCGCTGCCCCTGACCGGCACGAGCGCGATCGTGCAGGGCCGGCAGGAGTCGCTGCTGCGGCCCGGCGGCGACTTCACGCTGGTCGACTCGTCCCGGCCGCACGAGGCGAAGCACGCCCCGGACGGGCCGGAGCGGCTGGCCCGGTCGGTGACCGTGATCGTGCCGCGCGCCCTGGTGCCGATGCCGCACGACACGGTGCTGCGGCTGGCGGCCGCCCGGCTGGACTCCCGGGCCGGCATGGGGGCGCTGCTGGCCCAGGACATGCTGCACATCGCCCAGCACCCGGAGCAGTTCCACGACGCCGACGCGGCGTTCCTCGGCCACCGGATCGCCGACCTGGTGGCGGCGATGATCGGGCAGTACCTCGACACGACCCGCGAACTGCCCGCCGACGTGCGCCGCCGGGCGCTGCGCAGCAGCGTCGACGCGTTCATCGACGAGCGGCTGGGCGACCCGGATCTCGGTCCACAGATGATCGCCGCCGCGCACCACATCTCGGTGAGCACGCTCTACCGGCTCTTCGCCGACGGCCGGTCGGTCCGGGAGGAGATCAAGGCCCGGCGGCTGGAGCGCTGCCACCGCGACCTGCTCGACCCGCGGCAGGTCACGACGCCGATCGCCGCCATCGCCCGCCGGCACGGCCTGCCCCGCCAGGAGGTCTTCAGCCGGCAGTTCCGCGCCGCCTTCGGCGATTCACCGCGCGACGTGCGGCGCACCGCCGGCACCGCGCGCGAGAAATCGCAAAAGCGCAGTATATGACACAAACACATCCACTTGCGTCAACATCTCCCCGGCTCGGCGCGGGTGCTTGATGGGATCATTGCAGTAAGCACGAGCCGCACCGCGACAGGGGCCCAGCATGACCGTCACCAAGCCGATCCCTGCCGCGCCGGACGTTCTGATCGACGTCCCCGCCTGGCGGCTGTTGCGCTCGGCCCGCGATCCGATGGCCGCGATCGATGCGATCGGGCGCGAGACCAACGGCGCACTGGCCCGGCTGCACCTCGGGCCGGCCCGGCCGTATCTGGTCACCCACCCGGCGCACGTCGAGCACGTGTACCGCAACGCCGATCGGTACCGGCGCGAGGGCATGCTGTGGAAGCCGGTCCGGCGCCTGGTCGGCACCGGCATCGCCGGCGAGGGCGAGCGCTGGCGCACCAGCCGGCGCATCCTGCAGCCGCTGTTCACGCTGCGTCACACCCGCTCGATGTCCGACGCGATGGCCGCGGCGGTGGGCGAGGCCGTCGAGTTGCTGGCCCGGCGGGTCGCCGACGGCCGGCCGGTCGACGTGCTGACCGAGATGACAAGGATCACACACCGCGTGCTGATCCGGGTGTTCTTCGGCAACCGCATCCGGGAGGACGACGCCGACCGGTTGTCCACGGCGATCGACGCCGCGTTCGTGGCGCTGGGCTGGCGGATCGCGCTGCCGTGGGTCGGCCACGCGATGCCGGTGCCGGGCGACCGCGCGTTCGCCAAGGCGGTGCGCATCGCCGACGAGGTCATCTACCCGCTCATCCGCACCGCCCGGCCCGACGACGACGACCTGGTCGCGCACCTCGTCGCGGCGCGCGACGAGCACGGGGAGCCGCTCGAGGAGGCCCGGATCCGCGACGACCTGGTGGGCATGGTGGTCGCCGGCACCGAGGTGACCGCGCTGACGCTGACCTGGGTGTGGGTCCTGCTCGACGCCCACCCCGAGGTGTTCGCGCGGCTGAGCGAGGAGGCGGCGGCGGTCGTCGGCGGCGGCGACCCGCGGCCCGAGCACCTGCCACGGCTGGAGCAGACCCGGATGGTGCTGCGGGAGACGCTGCGGCTGTACCCTGTGGGCTGGGTCCTGCCCCGCCTGCTCACCGCCGACGACACGCTCGGCGGGGTCCCGATCCGGGCCGGCTCGACGATCATGCTGAGCCCGTACCTCACCCACCGGCTGCCGGGCGTCTGGCCGGACCCGCTCACCTTCGACCCGCAGCGCTTCGCCGGACAGGAGCTGCCGCGGTTCGGCTACCTGCCGTTCTCCGCCGGCCCGCACAGCTGCCTGGGCGAGCACTTCGGGCACGCCCAGGCCCAGCTTGCCGTGGCCGCCGTGCTGGCCCGGTTCCGGCCGGAGCTGGTCGGCCCGCGGTCGCTGCGGCCGCGGGCAACGGCGTCGCTGCGCCCGTGGCACCGCGCCCGGATGGTGCTGCGGCCGCGCGGATAGGCACGCGGGCCACCAACGGGTGAGGCGAATGCCCAGTTCACAGTTATATCCGTACACACCAATGTAATTGGGACTGGAATGCGGACCGGACACACTGCTACGGTGCCCCGGTTGCCCGCGCACCGTCGGGCCGCTGCTGCGGCATGACGAGATCGATGCGGCCGGCGCCGAATGCAATTGCAGTTGACCCGATTCCGTAAGCCGCAAGCCCGGACGGTGTGATGAGCTCCCGTACTGCACGTGTACGCCTGCGCTCCAGGATCAATCTTCGCCGCAAGATCGTCATGCTGCTCGCGACGCTCGCCGCGCTGTGGATCTTCGCCGCCTGGGTCACCCTGCGCGAGGGCTTCAACCTGCTGTGGGTGCAGACCTACAACACCACGATCTACAACCCGAGCGAGCCGCTGCTGCTGGAGCTGCAGACCGAGCGCCGCATGTCGATGGTGTACCTCGGCAACGCCAGCGCCGCCGAACACGAGCAGCTGGTGGCCCAGCGGCACAAGATCGACGAGCTGACCGAGACGTTCCAGGCGTCGGCCGAGGGCCGGCTGGCCCGCCTCGCCGCCAACGCCAGGCTGGAGCAGCGCGTCCACGACGCGGTCGCGAGCCTGCACGGGTTGTCCGCCGTGCGCGGCGCGGTCGACGCGCGCGCCGTCGACCGCGCCGCCGCCGAGGCCGCCTACACCCAGGTGGCCGACCAGTTGTTCCGGGTCTACTTCTCCCTCGGCCAGCTCGACGACGCCGACATCGCCGACACCGTCGTGTCGCTGATCCAGCTGCACCAGGTGCGCGAGCTGATCTCCCAGGAGGACGCGCTGCTGGCCGGTTCACTCGCGGCCGGCCGGCTCACCGGCGACGAGTACTCGCAGTTCGCCCAGCTGGTCGGCGCGCACCGGGTGCTGGTCGGTCAGATCGTCGCGAAGCTACCCGCCGACGACCAGACCCGCTACACGCGCATGGCGGCCGGCGACGCCGCCGGCCACTTCGCCTCGCTCGAGGACCAGGTGCTCAACTCCGCCCGGGCCGGCCTGAAGCTGCCGTTCGACGCCGCGCAGTGGCAGAGCGCGACGACGGCGATGCAGGACCAGCTGCTCGACGTGGTGCTCACCGGCGGCAAGGACGTCCGGGCGCGGGCGGCCCCGGGCGCGATCTGGGTCGTCGTCCGGCTGATCCTCGCGGCCGGCCTCGGCCTGCTCGCGCTGATCGCGTCGATCATCATCTCCATCACCACCGCCCGGTCGCTGCTCAACCAGCTGATCCGCCTGCGCGACGCGGCGAACGACCTGGCCACCAACCGCCTGCCCGCGGTCGTGGACCAGCTGCGCCGCGGTGAACAGGTCGACGTGCGCACGGCCGCGCCGCCGCTGGAGTTCGGCACGGACGAGATCGGGCAGGTCGGCCGGGCGTTCAACGCGGTGCAGGAGACCGCCATCCGGGCCGCGGTCGACCAGGCCGAGCTGCGCAAGAGCGTCCGCGACGTGTTCGTGAGCATCGCGCGCCGCTCGCAGGGCCTGATTCACCGGCAGCTGAAGATGCTCGACGCCATGGAGCGCGAGGAGACCGACGCCGCCGACCTCGACGCGCTGTTCCGGGTCGACCACCTGGCCACCCGTATGCGCCGCAACGCCGAGAACCTCATCGTGCTCTCCGGCGGCACCGCCGGGCGCGTCTGGCGCCGGCCGGTGCCGATGATCGACGTCATCCGCGCCGCGACCGCCGAGATCGAGGAGTACGCCCGGGTCAACGTCCTGCCGATCCCGCCCGCCGGCCTCGCCGGCCGGGTCGTCGGTGACGTCATCCACCTGCTCGCCGAGCTCGTCGAGAACGCCGCCTCCTTCTCCCCGCCGCACACGATGGTCCAGGTCAGCGGGCAGATCGTCAGCAACGGTTACGTGGTGGAGATCGAGGACCGCGGCCTGGGCATGGGCGAGACCGCCCTCGCGGCCGCCAACGAGCAGGTGCGCAACCCTCCGGACTTCCAGCTGTCGGGCAACGTCCGGCTCGGGCTCTACGTCGTGGGCCGGCTCGCCGAGCGCCACGGCGTCCAGGTCCACCTGCGCCAGTCCCCCTACGGCGGGACGACCGCGATCGTGCTGATCCCGGCCGTGCTGATCATCCCCCAGGGCGACGGCGAGCCGGTGGCCGCCGATCCGGCCCCGCTCAACGGCAGCGCCGGTGCCACGGCCGAGGCGATCGCCGCGGGCCTGCAGGCGGGCAAGGCCGCGGAGCTCTCGACCGGGTATCTCACCGAGCGGCAGCGCGCCGCCGTCGCGGTAATGGCCCGCCCGGACGACCCGGTGGCGGCGGAGGAGGAGCCCGCGGCCGAGCTGGTCGGCGACCTCGCTCCGGCCGCCCCGGCCGCGCCGCAGCCGCCGGCAGGGCCGATGTTCGGCCTGCCCCGGCGCTTGCGGAAGCAGCCCAAGCCGGCCGAGCCCGCCGCATCGGCGCCCGCCGCGCCCCCGGTCGACCCCGAGCAGGCCCGCTCGCGGATGGCCGCCTTCCAGCGCGGCGCACAGCAGGCCCGGCACGCACCCGGCGGTGACGGGCGGGACGGCGACGCCGCTCCTTCGGGGGCACCCGCTCAGCAGTCATGACACAGCCGCGACCGGAAGTTTAGAAAGGGAACCATAGTGGGGCAGGAACCGAACACTGCCGATCTGGGCTGGCTGGTACAAGACCTGGTCAACCGGGTGGCGGACCTGCGGCATGCCGTCGTGCTCTCGGCTGATGGCCTGGCCATCGCGTCGTCGAAGGTCATCAAGCGCGAGGACGCCGAGCGCCTCTCGGCCGTCGCGTCCGGCCTGCAGAGCCTGGCCCGGGGCGTCGGCACGCACTTCGAGATCGGCGCCCTGCGCCAGACGGTGCTGGAGTTCGAGGGCGGGTACGTCTTCGTCACCGGCGCCGGCCAAGGCACCTGCCTCGCCGTCATCAGCGGCCCCGACACCGACATGGGTCTGGTCGCCTACGAGATGGGGATGCTGGTCCAGCGCGTCGCCGAGCACCTCGAGTCCCGGCCGCGCAACCACGCCACTCCGATCAAGGCCGGCTAGCGCGGGGGAAACCATGGAGCCCAACGCCCAGCACGATCCCGACGAGGTATGGGTCGACGCCGACGCCGGCCCGGTCGTGCGCCCCTACGCCATGACCCGCGGCCGGACCCAGCCCACCAGCGGCAACTTCGACCTGATCACCATCGTGGTGACGGTGCGGGCCATCTCGCCGGTGGACGTCGGCCTCGGCCCGGAGCACGAGGCGATCGTCACGCTGTGCCAGCAGCCGAACTCCGTGGCGGAGCTGTCCGCCATCCTCAACCTTCCGGTGGGCACGGTCCGGGTCTTGCTCGGCGACCTGCTCAGCCGGGTCCTCATCATGGCCCACGACCCGGCCCCGACTCTGGGGGCGGACGGCGACGACGTCTTCGAAACGGTGATCAATGGCATCCGCAACCTTTGAGCCCCCGAGCAACGGCCGCCCCGTGCCCCGGGCCACGAAGCTGCTCATCGCCGGCGGCTTCGGCGTGGGCAAGACCACGCTCGTCGGCGCGGTCAGCGAGATCAAGCCGCTGCGCACCGAGGAAACCCTCACCGAGGCCAGCGTCGGCATCGACGACCTCGACGGCGTGGCCGCCAAGACCACCACGACCGTGGCCATGGACTTCGGCCGGATCACGATCAGCGAGTCGCTGGTGCTGTACCTGTTCGGCACCCCCGGCCAGGAGCGGTTCCTGTTCGTGTGGGACGAGCTGGCCACCGGCGCGATGGGCGCGGTCGTGCTCGCCGACACCCGCCGCCTGGACGACAGCTTCCAGTCCATCGACTACTTCGAGGAGCGGGGCATCCCGTTCATCGTGGCGGTGAACTGCTTCGACGGCGCGCGCCGCTACCAGCCCGAGGAGGTGCGCATCGCGCTCGACCTCGAGCCCGGCGCACCCGTCATCCTGTGCGACGCCCGCGACCGCGAGTCGGTGAAATCCGTGCTCATCGCCTTGCTGCGGCACGCCCAGAGCGTCGCACAGCAGCAGCGCATCGCCGCCGGCAAGGCCTAGCGCGGCCGGGCCGCCCGACGCCGGGGGGACCACCGGCGGCGGGCGGGGCGCCTACGATTGCCCGCATGCAGACCGCACCGGCGAGCCGGCTGCACCGGGCCGTGGTGCCGAGTGGGTCCGGCCGGGGCATCGTCGTGCAGAGCGCCGACGATCCGCCGACCGTGCTCAACCTCGCACCCGGCGACACCGCGACCTTCGGGCGCGGCAACCGCGACGCCCCGGTCGATCTGGTCCTGTCCGACGCGGCGGTGTCCCGGCTCGCCGGCCGGATCACGGCCGTCGAGGACTACTGGTTGATCAGCAACCTCAGCCTGCGCAGCACCTACGTGATCGAAAACCCGGAGGGCGGCGGCGAGTTCGTCAAGCTCGCCCCACGCCGGCTCGACATGCCGGTGCCGTTCGAGTTCGCCCGGATCGTCGTGCCGAGCGCCGAGCGGTCCGCCGCGTTCTACGTGTTCGCGCCGCAGCACCTCTACGCCGACCACCAGCCGCAGCCCGACGGTTCGCCCGACGCGACCCGCGTGGCGTTCCCGCTGGACGAGACCGCGAAGTACTTCAAGGTGCTCGTCGCGCTGTGCGAACCGCGCCTGCGCGAGCCGTCCTCGCCCGTGATCCGCACGGTGCCGGAGATCCTCGACCGGCTCGGCGGCGCCGGGCTCTCCCGGTCGGCGGTCAATTTCCACATCGACTACCTCGCCCGCACGAAGCTGCGGGTCAAGGCGCCCGCCGCCGAGCCGCCGGCCGACCACGAGCCGGGCAAGGCCGACTGGCAGCGCGCCGCGCTGGTGTCGCTCGCGCTGCAGTTCGACCTGGTGCGCGAGGAGCACCTGGCGTTGCTGCCGCCACGCTGACCGGGACCCGCGCGGCGGGCGCTCAGCCGGTCTCAGGACGGCCGGTCTCAGGACGGCCGGGGCGGGGGGCGGTAGGCGTCGAGCGCGGCCCGGAAGCGGGGCAGATACTCGCGCAGGGCCGGCCGGTCGGGCACCCCGCCCGCCTCGCGGACCGTGGCCGCCGAGGTCCGCCAGGCCGCGACCAGGTTGTTCATCGGGTCGCCGGGCACGTCGCGCAGGACGGGCGCGAAGCGGCAGAGGAAGTCTCCCATCGGCGGGATGGACATCTCCGGCGGGAACGGCGGCACGGGCTCGGTGTCCCGCTGCGCCGGCGGCAGGTAGTACTGCAGGACGTTCGGCGTCCAGCGCGCGATGCCGTACTCGTTCTTCACCGGGTCGCTCAGATCCGGGTCGAAGCCGCTCTCCGCCTTGAGGACCGCCGCGACGAGGTAGGGCGTCACCGGCGGCTCGCCCGGGCACTTCGTCCCCGCCTCGACGATCAGGTCGTAGTACTGCCGCGGGATGTCGGAGTCCGTGCGGAAGTACCGCTCGTAACCGGTCGCGGGCGGGCCGGCCGAGCCGACGGCGCCGGGCGGGTTCTTCGCCGGGTCGCGGTCGGCATACGCGACGCCGCTGAGGACCAGCGCCGCGGCGACGCCGGCCAGCACCATGATCCGGGCCCGGCGCCCGCGGCGCGCCGCCGCGCCGGTGTCCTCGCCCGCGGCACTCGCCCGGCGCCGCAGGCTCTCGGCCGTGTGCCGCAGCCGGGTGCGGTGGTCCGGCGCGAGGCAGTCGACGATGAACGCGCGCCACTGCGGCGTCAGGCCGTCGGGCAGGGTGAGCTCGGCCCGGCCCTCGGCGAACTGGGCGGCGGCCGCGGCCCGGGCGCGGGACGTGACGCCGGCGAACGGCAGCCGCCCGGTGAGCAGCTGGCACGCGGTGACGCCGAGGGCCCAGATGTCGGCGGTCTGCCGGACCGCGATCCCGCCCGCCCGCAGCCCCTCGGCCCAGCGCTCCGGCGGGACGTAGTCGGCCGTACCACCGGGCGGTAGGTAGGCGTGCGTGCCGTCCAACTCCACGGCGAGGCCGAAGTCGGCGAGCCGCACGGAGCCGTCGGCCATCAGCAGGATGTTGCTGGGCTTGAGGTCGCCGTGCACCCAGCCGGCCTCGTGCAGGCAGGCGAGGCCCGCGCAGATCTCGGCGATCGACCGGCTCGCGTCCGGCAGCCCGCCGCCGGTCTGGGCGAGCGCCGTGGCGGCCGAGCACTCGGCGAGCTCCAGCACGATGACGGTCGCGCCGTCGAGCTCCGGCTCCGCCGGATCGTCCACGACCAGGGTCTCGAGGACCTTGATGAGGTTCGGATGGCTGAGCCGGCGGTGCACGGCCAGCTCGCGGACGGTGATGTCGGCGAGGTGGGACAGCTGGCGCGCGGTGAGCGTGCCGGTCGGGATGAACTTGAGCGCCGCCTCCTCCTTGCCGGCGACGCCGGTTTCGCGCACGGCGGCATACACGGTGCTCCAGCTACCGCTGGCCAGCCTGCGGGTCACCCGCCATGGACCGACGCGATAGCCATCCGGCACACGCACCGTCGAACGCGCATCGGTCATCCGTCCTCCCCCGGGGAGCAGACCGCGTACCGCTCATCGAGGGATGTCTACACGATGTCATCACCGAGGGTCAATCGGGTAAACGACGCGGTCGCTTCAGCAGACGGGTACACCGGGGAGCGTGTTGTCGGGCGAGCTGATGTAGATGTTGGTCATGTAGCCGCCGTACTGCGGCAGGTAAGCCCACCAGGCGTTGCGGTACGGCTCGATCACGACCTCCTGGCCCAGTTCCTGGCGCGGGTGAGCTTGGAGACGGCCGTGGACGCCGACGAGAACGAGGTCCCGTCCGGATGCAGGGTGAGCACCACGACGATCGAGCGGTCGTCCGTGCCGACGGTACCGGTGGTGTGCAGCGCCTCGCGGACCAGGTCGACCGAGGCGGTGGCCTTCGTCTCCGCGACGGTGGCGGCGCCGGGTGTTCTGCTTCGTTTCCCGTAGTCGCTTCGAGCGAAAGGAGCGGAAATTGAAGGTAACGGCAACGGTGACCTGTCTGTCGCTCGCGGTTGCCGCCGTCCTTGTGGGTTCTCAGCTGAGCTGGTCTCTTCTCACCGGATCTGATCAGTCCCCACAGAAGCGCGCGACCCGTCGCGCGCCGGTAGAGGCGCCACCTGGGGGTGAAGGGACAGGATAAGTCGGTCAAAGTGGTCGGGGTAGGAGTGCCAGGCCGGTCTCGCAGAGGTGTGCATCTCCTGGTGAGTGGCGTGGTCTGCCGGCCCGCGACGAGTAGGCTGATCGTTCGTCATCGGACGGGGAGGCCAGCGTGGACTATGGCGACAAGCTCTTCTGGCTCTCGGTTGTGATTCAACGCAAGTACGCGCAGATCTGCGCCGAGTTCGACCTGACCCCCTCGCAGGCCACGCTGATCTGCGCAGTCAGGAACGAGCCGCGGCAGATGGCTGACCTCGCCGCGTCGTTGGGTATGACCAAGAACGCATTGAGCCAGCTGGTCGATCGCACCGCGCGGCGCGAGTTGGTCGGCCGGGCAAGCTCGGCGCAGGACCGACGGGTCGTCATGCTCAGTGCGACGCCCACGGGGAAGGTGCTCGCCGAGGCCGTTTACGCCGAGGTCGCCAAGCGCCTGCCCGAGATCGCGAGGAACCTCGACGCCGACGACCAGCGCGACTTCGAGCGCGTGGCCACCGCCATCGTGGACACCTCGGACCTCTCTTCGCCCGCCTCGAAGCAATCCATCACATCGTGAGGTCCCGCTACACCCGCACCTTGACGAAGTTCATGCCATGAACTAGTTTAGTTCATGGCATGAACTAGTGAAGGGTGGCGGCGATGAGCACACAGACGACCGGCACAATCGCAGTCTTCGGCGCGACGGGGCAACAGGGCGGGGCGGTGGTCGACGCGCTGCTGGACCACAAGGCGCGGGTGCGGGCCCTGGTCCGCAACCCGCAGTCCGACCGGGCTCAGGCGCTGGCCGCCCGCGGCGTCGAGCTGGCGGCCACCCGGGCCGACGACCCGGCGTCGCTGGCCGCCGCGCTGACGGCGGTCGAGGCGTTCTACTTCATGACCCCGGAGGCGAACAGCCTCGACGAGATCGAGGCGGAGATCCGCATCGGTACCGCGCTCGTCGACGCGGCGGTCGCGGCACGCGTCCCGCACGTCGTGTTCAACTCGGTCTTCGGAGCGGACCGGGAGTCGGGTGTGCCGCACCACGACTCGAAGCACTGGATCGAGGAGCACCTGAGGAAGTCGGGCCTGAGGGTCGCGATGGTTCGCCCGACCGCCTTCATGGAGAACTTCGCCAGCGTGATGGCACCGAGCCTGGAGCATGGGGAGATCGTGCTGAGGCTGCCGCTGCCGGAGGACGTCGCCCTGAAGATGATCTCGGTCAGGGACATCGGCCGGGTCGCCGCCGCGCTCCTGCTCGACACCGCGGAGGCGCCCGGCGGAGCCGTCGAGCTCGTCGGCGACGAGCTGACGGGCCCCCAGATCGCCGCGGCGTTCGGCGCGCGCGCCGGGCTCCCGGCACGGTACGAGGCTCTCCCGTTGAGCGTGCTTCCCAACGATTTCGACAAGGCGATGTTCCGCCAGTTCGCGGAGGCGGCGGAATACCCTTCGGATCTTGCGGTGGTGCGCTCGATCGAGCCGGCCACCCTGGACCTGGTCGAGTGGATCCGATCCACCGGCTGGACCGCGCCCACAAACGTGGCTGGTTCCTGAGCCTCCGGCCGCGATGAACGCCCCCCGATCGTGCCCACGGTCTCGGCGCTCTGGGCACGGCAACGCATCCGCCAACGGTTGAAGTAGTCGCAAAGCTCCCAGGGCGTGCCCGAGGCCGGCACCGGCACACTGGTTGTCGAGAAGGCCGCCGGTCGACGCGGGCGATGCCGTGACGCCGACCGCCAACATCCTCGGCACCTACGGCGGCACCACCGGCGTCGTCCTGAAGCAGGTCGACGTCCGCGCCCACCCGTCGATGACCGGCGCCGATGCGTGTGTGACGACAGTGACGTCCGCTTGAACAGGCGATGCGCCCACCCGCCGCCGGCAGGGCAGAATCGAGCGGTGCTGACCGTCGAGACGATCACCGACCACGACGACGAGCGGATCGGGGACTACCGGGCGCTCACCGACGTGGAGCTGCGCACCCGCTGGGAGCCGCCCAACGGCCTGTTCATCGCCGAGGGCGAGCTGGTGCTGCGCCGCGCGCTGCGGGCCGGCTACCGGATGCGGTCCGTGCTGATCGACGCCAAGCGGGTCGCTCAGATCGAGGACCTGCCGCTGGAGGGCGTGCCGGTGTACGCGGGCGACCAGGCGACGCTCGAGGCCATCACCGGCTTCCACGTCCACCGCGGCGTCCTCGCCTCGTTCCACCGCACGCCGGAACGGTCCGCCGGCGAGGTGCTCGCCGCCGCCCGGCGGATCGCGATCCTGGAAGACATCAACAACCACACGAACATCGGCGCGCTGTTCCGCAGCGCGGCCGCGCTCGGCATGGACGCCGTGCTGCTGTCGCCGTCGTGCGCCGACCCGCTGTACCGTCGCAGCGTCCGGGTCAGCATGGGCGAGGTGTTCGCGGTGCCGTATGCGCGCCTCGAGCCGTGGCCGGACGCTCTGGAACGGGTGCGGGAGGCCGGGTTCACCGTGCTGGCGCTGACCCCGGCCGCCGACGCGCTGCCGCTGCAGCGGCTCACCGCGGCGCAACGCTCGCGGCCGGCCCTCCTGCTCGGCGCGGAGGGCGCCGGCCTGACGCCCGAGGCCCTGCGGGCGAGCGACACCCGCGTGGTCATTCCGATGCGCCGCGGTGTCGACTCGCTCAACGTGGCCAATGCGGCCGCGGTCGCCTTCTGGGAACTCAGCCGCGATCTTTAGCGCCGGGACGCGGCCGGGACCGCGCTGTCGGTCCGCTCGAGCTGGCGGCGGCGGTGGCTCGCGGCCCGGTTGAGGGTGGCGACGGTGTACATGTCGCGGGCCCGCCGCAGGAGCGCCTCCTCGCCGGCGGTGTCCTGGCGCACGGTGAAGCCGACCGTGCTGTACGCCAGCCCGGACAACAGCAGGCAGGCCAGCACGCAGACCGGGACGAGCATGGCGAACAGGGTGACGCCGGGCACCGTGACGGCGAGCGTGGCCGGTTCGACCCGCACGGCGGCCATGACGGTGTAGTGCGTGCTGCAGACGGCCAGCGCCATGATCCCCGCGGCGAACAGCATGGCCACGGTTCCGCGGACCACCACGGCGCACCACACGGTCACCGTCGCGCCGACGACCGCGGCCCCGGCCGCGATGAGCAGTGTCCTGGGTTCGTACCCGACGGTCCCGCCCACCCGCATGGCCAGCGGACCGGTCGCGTACGCCGCCGTCAGCCCGATCCCGCTCAGCACCCCGGCCGGCACGATCTTCCAGGCGCTGGCCCGGCCGAACCCGGCGATGTACAGCCCCAGGCAGTACACGACCACGGCGATACCGAGGCCGAGCGCGGTCGTCGCGATGTCGTACCGCACGACGGTGTTCGGCACGTCCACGCCCAGCATCGCCATGAAGTGCGGCACCCAGGTCCCGGCGCCGCCGAGCGCGATCGCCGCCAGGGTCAGCCACCGGGCCCGGCTGCCGCCGGACGAGGCCCGCGAGCGGCTGCTCAGGAACGTGCCGAGCAGGCAGCCGAGAAACGACAGGGCAAGGGCCAGCGCCGGCGTGATCCAGCCATATGCGAATTGCTCAACCGCGGTCACAAGGCTCGATTCAGCCAGCCCCGAGCCGGCGCCGGTCGGACAGGCTGTGCGGGTTTGCCCAACTCCACCCCGGGTACGCGGCGGTCATGACGGACCGTGACTCGTACGTAGCCAGGCATTCCACCATCGGCTCCGGCGCAGCCGGTCGCGCGACGGAAGGCGAGACCGACGAGGCACTCGAGGCCGAACAAGCCACCGAGTGGACGCGCCCGGACGACACGTCACCGGAGTCGGCGACCACCCCACCCGACATGATCGACATGCCGGACCCGGACGGCTCCCACCACCGACTCTGACACTGTCTACAGTGGATTCAACGCGTGGCGCCTTGACGAAGGTCAGGCCGCATCCGGGCGGAGTGCCTGCTGCTGCTCCGGGTTCAGGCCGTCGGGCCAGGCGCGCGGTGATTCGATCTCGGTCAGCTCGACGCGGTCCTCGGGGAGCACGCGCCGCGGGAGCTCGCCGAACCGGACATGCCGGAGGAACGCCATCTCGGCGTCCGTGAACGACTCCTCCGCCATATATCGATGGTGCACCCGCGCTCGCCGGACACGCAACGACACCGACGGAGCCGGGAACCGGCCGCGAAAGCGGCGAGGTGGAGCGGTGCGCGGCGGACGTGTGACGGCGGGCTACGCTCGGGACGCATGAGACTTGATCCGGTCGGTCGCTTGCTCAAACTTCCGCCTGCCGTCGCGGGGCGGGTCGCGGTGACGCGGGCGATTCCGATCCGGATGCGCGACGGGGCCAATCTGCGTGCCGATCACTACGGGCCGGCGGTCGACGGCGCGATGCCAACCGTGCTGGTGCGCACGCCCTACGGGCGCGGGGCGCCGGTCAACCTGCTCTGCCGGGCCGTCGCGCAGCGGGGGTTCCACGTGCTCATCCAGTCCTGCCGCGGGACGGCCGACTCGTCGGGGACGTTCGAGCCGCTGCTGCAGGAGCGCGAGGACGGGCTCGACACGCTGGACTGGCTGCGCCGCCAGCCGTGGTACGACGGGCGGCTGCTCACCTACGGCCCGAGCTACGTCGGGTTTGTGCAGTGGGCCCTCGCCGCCGAGGCCGGCGACGAGCTCAAGGCGATGGCGACGATCGTGACCGCGTCCGACTTCGGGCCGCCGACCTACGCGGGTGGTGCGTTCTCGCTCGACACCGTGCTGACCTGGTCGGCGCTGCTGGAGGCGCAGCGCGGCCCGCGCCTGGAAAGCATCGTCGAGCTGCTGCGGGGGCAGCCGCGGCTGCAGCGCGGGCTGGCGCGGCTGCCGATGGCCGAGGCGGACCGGATCACCACGGGCGCGGAAATCGAGTTCTTCCAGCGGTGGCTGGCCGAGGCCGACCCGACGTCGCCCTACTGGACGCAGCGCGGCCACGCGCACCGCCTGCCCAAGGTCACCGCGCCGGTCCTCATGATAGGCGGCTGGTACGACATCTTCCTGCCCTGGCAACTGGCCGACTACATGGCGTTACGGGCGGCCGGTCAGCAGCCGCACCTCACGATCGGCCCCTGGCAGCACGGCAGCGCGGCCCTGTTCCAGCAGTCCGCGGCCGAGGCGGTCGCCTGGTTCCGCGCGCACACCGGCGGCCCCGAGCCGATCCGGGAGCGCCCGGTCCGCGTGCACGTCGGAGGCGCCAACGGCTGGCACGAGCTCAGCGACTGGCCGCCGCCGAAGAGCACACCCCAGCAGTGGTACCTCGCGGCAGGCGCCCGCCTCACCGCCGACCCGACCGCCGGCGGCGCGGCCCTGGCCTCGTTCCTCTACGACCCGAAGGACCCGACCCCGGCCCTCGGCGGCCCGCGCCTGGTCGCCAACATCTCCGGCCGCCGCGACAACCGCCCGCTGGAGGCCCGCCCCGACGTGCTGACGTTCACCTCGGCGCCGCTGACCGAGCCGCTCGACATCGTCGGCCCGGTCGCCGCGGAAATCACGGTCCGGGCGACCAGCCCCGGCCGGCAGGGCGCCCCCGACGCACCGGCCGAGCACTTCGACGTGTTCGTCCGCCTCTGCGAGGTCGACGAGCAGGGCCGCTCCTGGAACGTCTGCGACGGCCTGGTGCGCGCCACCCAGGGCCGCGCCCCGGACGAGCCGGTGCGCGTCGAACTGTGGCCGACCGCCCACCGCTTCGCCACCGGCCGCCGCATCCGCGTCCAGCTCAGCGGCGGCGCCCACCCCCGCTTCTCCCGCAACCCGGGCACCGGCGCCCCACTCGGCCACGAACTGGAACTCCGCCCGGTCCGCCAGGAAATCCTCGCCCCTTCGTCGATCACGCTCCCCGTAGCCAGCTGAACGCCCCAGAACCCCACAGCGGCGAGCCGCTTCACGGCGACCAGCAGCGGACCCCGGAGCCCGACGACACAGGCCAGGGCGGCAGGGTTCGGTGGCGGCGCCCGGCCGGCGCGCCCCAACGCCCCGGAGCAAGCCAGATCGGCGATCACGCCGACGCGCCGGGCACTGCACGGCGCAACGACCGGAAGTCTCCGCGATCATGCGCAACTGGCCCCGACACCAACGGTTTTTCATGATCACGGAGTGACGATGTACCCCTGGGTACCGTATGTCTCCGGGATCATGGCAAACCCGTAGAACGGCCACCTCGGGCATCATGATCACGGAGACATACGTCCGCCCCGGCCGCGCAGATCGGATGTTCCGCCCGACGGCCACCACGATCAGGCGCTGGCCTCACACACCACGCGCAGCGGACGCGACCCCAGACCACACGCCGGCGCAACGCACCGCGCGAGGAAACGCCGCCGGCGAGCTGCCACGAACGCCAAGGCCCAGGTCGCGGCCCGCGATCAACGGCGCCGGACGACCGAGGCCCAGGCGAGACCGCAGCCACGTCAGCGAGCACCGCCACCGACGGCTAGCGGCAGCTGGCAGCCGGCGGGCCACGAACGCCGAAGCCCGGGCACGACCGACGGACGACGCCCCAGGCGAGCCGGGGCACGGGCGAGCCGGGGCACGGGCGAGCCGGGGCACGGGCGAGGCGCAGGCGCGGGCGCGGGCGAGCCGAGGCGCAGGCGCGGGCGAGCCGAGGTCCAGGTCGCGGAACGCCGATCCCGAGGGGGCGGGGCGGCGGGCCTGAGCGGACGAGGCTGGGGCCACGGGCGGGGCGGGGTCAGGTTTGGATCAGGGGGCGATACTCCTCCTCGGTCAGGCCGAAGGTCCAGGCCACGCCCTCGCGGGCGGTGCGGGTCTGCGGGGGCACGCGTAGCCAGTACACGCGGCTGGTGCCGTCGGGCTCCGGGGTGCTGTTCACGACCTCGACCATGGTCAGCGGCTCGTCGTCGGCGAAGGCCAGGCGCCACAGCACGCCGGACTCGTCCTCGGACACCTTCTGGGCGCCGGCCTCGCGCAGGTAGCGGTCGTAGCCGAAGTGCTCGACCATGACGCGGCGCAGCTCCGCGTTGCGCTCGGCGGCGATCTGCGGATAGGTCAGGTGGGCCAGGCGGTCGACCAGGTCAGACGGGATCGGCATGCCGCGCCAGGCGTGCAGGGCGTAGCCGTCGCGATAGTGCAGGGCCGGGGCGTCCGCGGCGTGCAGGCGGCCCAGGTTGTCGCGGTGCAGGGCGTCCGGGCGGTCGGTGAGAATCGCCACATTCGCATACGGCCACCACCAGGATGACGAGCGGGCCACGCCGGCCAGGCCGGCCAGGCGCTGCACCGCGTGGAGAGCCGCCTCGGCAGGCACCGGAGCGGCGGTCGCCCAGACCGCACCGACCGGCCCCGCGCTGAACACCGGACCGCCGGAAGCGGCGCCCGCAGACCCGTGCGCCGAGTCGGAACCCCCGGGCACCGAACCCGAAACCCGACGCGCCGACACCCCGGGCACCACACCCGCAACCCCGCGCGACGAACCGGAAGCCGCGCGCGAGGAACCCGAATCGGCAACCCCGCGCGACGAACCGGAAGCCGCGCGCGAGGCAGCGGGGGCGCCGTGGCCGGAGCCCGCGGCGCGGGTGGGGGCGGAGGGAGAGGCGTCGAAGGCGGCCAGCCAGCCGGCGTCGTGCTGGCCGCCGACGGCGTCGAGCAGGACGGCGCGGGCGTGGACCGGCAGCTCGCCGCGCAGGTGCGTGCGCAGCGGGGTGGCGATGCGGTCGTTGACCAGGCGCCAGACCTCGGCGCCGCAGGCCGACCACAGGGCGGCCCAGCCGTCGGGGCCGAGCAGCTCGTGTGCCTCCGAACGGGACGCGGCCCACGGTGCGGTGCGGACCGCGGCGCGCACGGACGGGCCGGCGGTGCCGGGGACCGGCGGGCAGCCCTGGGCCCGCAGCTGCGCGGCGACCGCAGCGTCGGCGGCGGCCTCCGAGCCGGTCGGCGCCGCGCCGGGTAGGTCGCGGCGGCCGGTGAGCAGGGCGGCGGCCCGCGCCCCGGCCAGGGGCGAGGCGAACCAGACGACGTGGGCGGGCTCGGGCAGACCGGCCGAGCGGTAGGCCAGCCGGACCGCGTCGGCCGCGGCGGCGCGGTCGGCGGGCGCGGTGGACAGGCCGGCGGCCAGCCACTTCGCGGAGACGGCGCCCAGCGTGGTCGCCCGCACGTCGCTGTCGGCCGAAGCGGCGGCCATCACCGGACCACCGCCCAACGCCCGAACGAACCGGCCGAGGCCCGGGCGAACCGGGCACCGGCCCCAGCCGCGACCACCGAGGCCGGCGCAGGCAAAACGGCGGCCATCACCGGACCACCGCCCAACGCCCGAACGAACCGACCGAGGCCCGGGCGAACCGGGCACCGGGCCGAGCCGCGACCGCCGAGGCGGGCACAGGAGCCGGAGCCGGCATCACGGCGGCCATCAGTCGGCCACGTAGCGGTAGGCGCCGGGAATGTACTCACGCTGGCGCACGACGCGATAGGACCCGGCCGGGAGCGTGATCGTGCCGTGCTCCTCGTGGACCACGCGGGCGCGGGTCGTGATCTTGATGTAGAGGCGATCGGTGTCGTCGCGGTCCGCCAGGAGCAGCGTGTCGGGGCCGACGATCACGTGGGCGTGGCCGGTCGCCTCGCCGCGGGCCAGGACCATCCGGCCGGCCCGGTCGCGCGGGGCCGGGACCGCCGTGCCGGGCACCTCGCTCGCCGGGACTGGCACCAACAGAACGTCACCTTGCCGATACACGATCGCACTCCCCTCGACGGCCGGACATGAGTGAGCGTTGAAAGAACGCCCGGATCACCGGTTCGAGCGGAACGATAGACGGGGGGTACGACATTTTTTGGGCCCCCGCCCGTCGAGGCGTGGCGGGCTGATGGACAATGATTGAAGCGCAACAGGAGGGGAGTATTCCCCCGCGGCGGTCGTCGTCAGCACGGTGCCCACGGTGACGTGGGACAACACCCGGCGCCGTCGGTCATCCGGGCTGTCCCGGGTGGCGGAAGAGACCTCCGGTGTCAACTACACAGTCCGCGCGGCCCGGTGGGTCGGTGCGGCCTGTGGTGTGTCTACCGGAGGTCGTGCACGTGGGTGTTGCTGGCTGGATGTGGGCTGCGACCCTGGTGGGTCTGGGCGCCGTACTCCTCTTCGATCTGGCGTTCGTGGCCCGGCGGCCACATGAGCCGTCCATCACCGAGTCGACGATCTGGGTGGGGGTGTACGTCGGGCTTGCGCTCCTGTTCGGGCTGTTCGTCCTGGTCCAGTGGGGCGGCAAATATGCCGGCGAGTTCTACGCGGGCTGGCTGACCGAGTACAGCCTGTCCGTCGACAACCTGTTCGTCTTCGTGATCATCCTGTCCAGGTTCAAGGTTCCCCGGCAGTACCAGCAAAAGGTCTTGCTCATCGGCATCGTCCTCGCGCTGATCATGCGCGGCGGGTTCATCGCGGTCGGGTCCGCGGCGATCAGCCGGTTCTCGTGGGTGTTCTACATCTTCAGCGCGTTCCTGATCTACACCGCGGTCCGGCTCGCCGTGCAGGGCGAGACCGACGAGGAGGACTTCAAGGAGAACGCGCTGATCCGCTGGTCGCGTCGGGTCCTGCCGATGACCCCGCAGTACCACGAGTCGCGGCTCACGGCGCGTGACGAGCGGGGCCGGCTGCACATGACGCCGATGATCGTGGTGCTCATCGCGATCGGCACCACGGACCTCATTTTCGCGCTCGACTCGATCCCGGCGATCTTCGGGCTGACCGCCGAACCGTACCTGGTCTTCACCGCGAACGTATTCGCGCTGATGGGTCTGCGGCAGCTGTACTTCCTGATCGGCGGCCTGCTCGACCGGCTGGTCTACCTCTCCATCGGCCTCAGCGTGGTGCTCGGCTTCATCGGCGTGAAACTCTTCCTGGAGGCCCTGGCCGACAACAGCCTGCCGTTCATCAACGGCGGCAAGCACGTCGGATGGGCCCCACACATCGGCATCGAATTGTCACTCGCCGTCATTATCGGCACCCTCGTCATCACGACCGTCGCGTCACTGGTCAAGGCGCGCCACGACGCGCGTGCGGAGACCGCACAACCGGACAAAACACACAACGCGCACTAATACCCCAGGGGAGGTCGCGCCGAGCGCGGATCGGCGAGATTATGGGGTACCACGGCGGGGCGGGTGATGCATCTTGCACGAAATGACGCAGCGGGGGCAGACGACGGCCCCCTCGGTGCTGTGCCCGTTCGCACCGCGGATCTCACCGCACGCCGACGCCGTGCACGGCTGGTCGCTGCACTGGGCGACCCGGCACGGCCTCCTCGACCGGCCCGGTGCCCGCGCGGCGTTCGCGCGGGCCCGGTTCGCCAACCTGATGGCCCGCGCTCACCCCGACGCCGCCGAGGCCGACCTGCGCCTGGCCACGGCCTGGCTGATCAGCATCTTCGTCCTCGACGACCTGCTGGAGCGGGCGCTGGTGCGCGACCCGGAGCCGGCCAAGGCGGCGGTCGACGAGGTGGTGCGCCTGCTGCGCGACCGGCGGCCGACGCCGGTGCTGGCCGAGGCGCTCGGCCGGCCGCTCGCGGGCGCGCTCGGCGAGGTGTGGCGGCGCACCGAGCCGCGGGTCAGCCCGCAGTGGCGGGAGCGGTTCGTCGGACACGTGGCGGACTACCTGGCCGGCACGCTGTGGGAGGCCGGCAACCGGGCCGCCGAGCGGCCGCCGCTGCTGGAGGAGTACCGCCGGATGCGCCACAACAGCGCGGCCGCCGACATGTTCTTCGACCTCATCGAGCCGATGCACGGCGTCGAGCTGCCGCGCGCGCTGCTCGACGACCCCGACTTCGCCGTGGCGCGGCACACCGCCGGCACGATCATCGGGATCTTCAACGACCTGATCTCGTGGCCGAAGGAGGCCGCGATCGGCGACCATCACAACATCGTCTTCGCCTTCCAGCGCGAGCACCGGCTGCCGCTGGAGGAGGCGGTCGTCGCGGCCGTCGCCGAGCACGACGCGCGCATGCTCGACTTCCAGCTGGCCCGGGACCGGCTCGAGACCCGCCACTGGGGCGAGCCGAGCGCCGTCATCGGCATCACCGACCTGGTCCACTGGGTCCGCGGCAACGTGGACTGGTCGCTGGAGTCCGGCCGCTACACCCCGGCCGAGCTGCCCGGTCAGCGAGGACCGGTCGACTAGCCCGCCCGTTCTTGCTTCGGGGGTACTTCATGTGTCTGCGCCAGGCACATGAGGTACCCCCCAAACAAAGACGATCAGGCGTGGGCCCTCTTGCGCGCCACTCGCTCGCGATCCTTCTGGTCCAGCATGACCTTGCGGATCCGAATGGCCTGCGGCGTGATCTCCACGCACTCGTCCTCGCGGCAGAACTCGAGCGCCTGCTCCAGCGACAGCTTGCGGGGCGGGATCAGCTTCTCCGTCTCGTCCGCGGCGCTGGAGCGCATGTTGGTGAGCTTCTTCTCCTTGGTGATGTTCACGTCCATGTCGTCGGCGCGGGAGTTCTCCCCGACGATCATGCCCTCGTAGACCTCGGTGGTCGGCTCGACGAACATCGAACCGCGCTCCTGCAGGTTCATCATCGCGAACGGCGTCGCCACGCCCGAGCGGTCGGCGACGAGCGAGCCGGTGGCGCGGGTGCGCAGCTCGCCATACCACGGCTCGTAGGACTCGAAGACGTGGTGCAGGATGCCGGTGCCGCGGGTGTCGGTGAGGAACTCGGTGCGGAAGCCGATCAGGCCGCGGGCCGGGACCAGCCACTCCATGCGAATCCAGCCGGTGCCGTGGTTGACCATCTGCTCCATGCGGCCCTTGCGGGTGGCCAGCAGCTGGGTGATCGCGCCCAGATACTCCTCCGGCGCGTCGATCGTCAGCCGCTCCGTCGGCTCGTGGACCTTGCCGTCGATCTCCCGGGTGACGACCTGCGGCTTGCCGACGGTCAGCTCGTAGCCCTCCCGGCGCATCTGCTCCACCAGGATGGCCAGTGCCAGCTCGCCGCGGCCCTGCACCTCCCAGGCGTCGGGCCGCTCGGTGGGCAGCACCCGCAGCGACACGTTGCCGACCAGCTCGCGCTCCAGCCGGTCCTTGACCAGCCGGGCGGTGACCTTCGCGCCCTTGACCTTGCCGGCCAGCGGCGACGTGTTGGTGCCGATGGTCATCGAGATCGCCGGCTCGTCGACGGTGATGCGCGGCAGCGGGACCGGGTTTTCGGCGTCGGCCAGCGTGTCGCCGATCATGATGTCGGCGATGCCGGCGACCGCGATGATGTCGCCCGGCCCGGCCTGCTCCGCCGGCTTGCGCTCGAGCGCCTCGGTCATCAGCAGCTCGGAGATGCGCACGCTCTGCTGCGCGCCGTCCTCACGGCACCAGGCCACGGTCTGGCCCTTGCGGATCGTGCCCTGCCGCACCCGGCACAACGCCAGGCGGCCCAGGAACGGCGAGGCGTCGAGGTTGGTCACGTGGGCCTGCAGCGGCGCGGCCTCGTCGTAGGCGGGGGCGGGGATGGTGTCGAGCAGCGTGCGGAACAGCGGCTGCAGGCTGTCGCTGTCCTCGGGGATGGTGCCGTCCTTCGGCTGGCTCAGCGAGGCGATGCCGTCGCGGGCGCAGGCGTAGACGATCGGGAACTCGATCTGCTCCTCGTCGGCGTCGAGGTCGAGGAAGAGCTCATACGTCTCGTCGACGACCTCCTTGATCCGCGCGTCGGGCCGGTCCACCTTGTTGATCACCAGGATGATCGGCAGGCGCGCCATGAGCGCCTTGCGCAGCACGAACCGGGTCTGCGGCAGCGGCCCCTCGCTCGCGTCGACCAGCAGCACGACCCCGTCGACCATGGTCAGGCCGCGCTCGACCTCGCCGCCGAAGTCGGCGTGGCCCGGTGTATCGATGATGTTGATCGTGACCGGGTCGCCGCCGTCCTGCGGCACATACCGCACGGCCGTGTTCTTGGCGAGAATGGTGATGCCCTTCTCGCGCTCGAGATCCATCGAGTCCATGACCCGGTCGGTCAGCTCGGCGCGCGCGTGGAACGCGCCGGCCTGCCGCAACATCGCGTCGACGAGCGTGGTCTTGCCGTGGTCGACGTGCGCGATGATGGCCACGTTGCGGAGGTCTGAACGGGTCTGCATAACTCCCATTGTTCCAGGTACCTCCCGCACCCCGCGGCCCGCGGCGCCCCGATGTGACCTGAGGCGCCGCGTGGCGACACCCGACGGGGTCGCGCGCGCCCTGCCAGCGGGCTAGCCTGACCCCCACGGGGGAGGTAACGATGAGTTACGGCTACAGCGAGGACGACGACACCGCGGAGTTCGAGGTACCACGGCGGAAGCGCCCCGTGGGCGCCATCCTGCTCAGCGTCGGCGTCGCGGTGGTGCTGCTCGGCTGCGGCGCGATCATCACCCTGATGAAGGGCTCCGACCGGGACCGGCAGGCCACGGCGGCCGAGTCGCCGGACTCCTGGTCGACACCGATCGCCTCCGTGTCCCCGCCCAGCGAGGCGCCGCTGGCGGTCGTGACCACCTCGCCCGCCGCCGAATCGTCCGCGCCGCCGACGAAGAAGCCCTCGCCGGGCAAGACGACGAAGAAGCCGTCGCCGAAGGTCACCGAAACGGTCCAGCCACCGGCGCCGCCGCACACCACCCAGCCCGGGTGCATGCCGTCGCGCGGGCCCAACCAGCTGCCCGCCGCCACCGTCCGCGGCTACCTCGACACGGCGGCCACCACCCACTTCTGGGGCACCCGGACCGACCCGGACTACGAGCAGATCCTGGTGCCGCAGCGGCTGCTGTATGCGATCGCCGAGCAGGAGAGCGGCTGGCAGTCCGACATCAAGGCGTGCGACGGCGGCCTCGGGATCATGCAGGTCATGCCCGACACCCAGACGTTCGTCAACAACCGCTTCGCCACCACGTGGGACCGCACGAAGCCGAACCAGAACGTGATGCTCGGCGCCAACTACCTGGCCTGGCTGATCGCGTACTTCGGCCCGAAGCTCGGCACCTACGACATGTCCGACCCCAAGCTGCTCAGGGCCGTCATCTCCGCCTACAACTGGGGCACGGCCGGCGTCGACTACGCCGGCGGCGTCTACCCGAACCCGACCTACGTGCAGAACGTGGTGGCCCTCATGGACCACAGCCGCGCCGGAAACTACTGACCGGCCCCCAACTCCCCCCGGGCGCCCGCCGCGCGCGGTCCGTCGTCTCTCCCCGGTCCGTCGTCTCTCCCCGGACCGCCGCTCGCTCCCCGGACCGTCCATCCCCGGGCCGCGCAGCCTGCGGGCCACACCGGGCCGCGCGGACCGCGGCTCACTCCCCTGGCCGCGCGGACCGCAGGCCACTCCCGGAGCCGCGCAGACCGCGGGGCCACCCCGGCTGCGCGGACCGCGGGCCACTCCCGGAGCCGCGCAGACCGCGGGGCCACCCCGGCTGCGCGGACCGCGGGCCACTCCCGGAGCCGCGCAGACCGCGGCTCATTCGCCGGCCGGCATTGGCCGGGAAACCGCGCCCGCGCCCTAGTCCTAGCCGCCGTCGGCGCCGACGTCACCGGGGCGGACGTATGTCTCCGTGATCATGATGCCCGCGCTGACCGCACACCGGGTTTGCCATGATCCCGGAGACTTTCGGTACACGGGTGTACATCAGCACTCCGTGATCATGAAAAACCGTTGGTGTCGGTGTCGGTTGCGCATGATCACGGAGACTTCCGGTGTAACTATTCAGGTGGTTGGCGGCAGGGACTTGATCGTCTGGGTGGTTTAGGGCACGGTGTCCGTTGTGAGTGCCGGTCCGCGTCCCAGCTATGACGAGTTGGCGGCGTTGGTGGTGGTCCAGGCTGAGCAGATCGCGGTGTTGCGGGCGCGGGTGGCGGAGTTGGAGCGGCGGTTGGGGCTGGACTCGCACAACTCGTCGAAGCCGCCGTCCTCGGATGGGCTGGGGAAGCCGGCGCCGCGGTCGCAGCGGCGGGCGGCGGGCCGCCGGGCGGGCAAGCAGCCCGGCGCGCCGGGTGCGGCGTTGACACAGGTGGATGAGCCGGATGCGGTGGTGGATCACCGGCCGGTGGCGTGCGCCGGGTGCGGTGAGGTCCTGGCCGGTGTCGCGCCGGTCGGGTTCGAGGCGCGGCAGGTGTTCGACCTGCCGCCGATGCGCTTGGCGGTGACCGAGCACCGGCTGTGGCGGTGCGCCTGCGCGTGCGGGACGCACACCACAGCCGCGGCGCCGGTGGGGGTGGACGCGCCGGCGCAGTACGGGCCGTCGATCGCGGCCCTGACGGTCTATCTGCTGGTCGGCCATCACACGCCGGTGGACCGTACCGCGCAGATCCTGGCTGATCTGTTCGGTGCGGCGCCGTCGGCGGGGTGGATCGCCGGGCTGACCGGGCGCGCCGCGACCCGGCTGACCGGCTTCACGCAACGGCTGCGGCAGGTCCTGCGCACCGCGGCGGTGGTGCATTTCGACGAGACCGGGCTGCGGGTGGCCGGCCGGCTGCGGTGGCTGCACGTGGCCTGCACCCCGCTGGGCACCTTCTACCACCTGGACGACAAACGCGGCCGGGACGCCATCGACGTCATCGGTGTGCTCACCGCGCTGGGCGCGGGCCAGACCGCGGTCCACGACGGCTTCAAGTCGTACCTGCACCCCGCCTACGACACCGCCGGGCATGCCTTGTGCAACGCTCACCACCTGCGGGAACTGGACGGCTGGGCCGAACACGACCCGGCCCACACCTGGGCCGGGACCCTGGCCGGGCTGCTCCGCGAGGGCAAACACCAGGTCAACCAGGCCGTCGCCGCCGGCCGGGACCGTCTCGACCAGACCGTCCTGACCGATCTGCTGCACCGCTGGGACCAGGCCGTCCAGGCCGGCTACGCCGCCAACCCACCCCCACCAGCGGCGGCCGCGGCAAGATCCTCGCGCTGATCGACCGGATGCACGGATTCCGGCGCGAGATCTGGCGCTTCGCCCACACCTTCACCGTCCCGTTCGACAACAACCAAGCCGAACGCGACATCCGCATGGTCAAAATCCAGCAGAAGATCTCCGGCGGCTGGCGCACCCCCACGGCGCCCAGCACTGGCTGACCGTGCGCAGCTACGTCTCCACCGTGCGCAAAAACGGCCTGCACGTCCTCACCGCCCTGCGCGACGCCCTCACCGGCAACGCCTGGCTCCCACCCCAACCTGAATAGTTACCTTCCGGTCCCTGTTCCATACCCCGCGGCGGCCAGCACCCGGCGTGTGGGACGTGATCGCCGACCGCGCCCGACCCAGAGTGTCGGTGCGCGCGGATCGGGCACCACGTGGCCGCCGCCAGCGGTGCCGGCTCCCGGGCGGCGCGGGCCGGTGCCTGGGTGCAGGCGGAGCACCTCCTCGGCCGCCGGCGTGTCCGCCACGGACCAGCACCGGCACGGCCGTGATACGTCGCGTGCGGTCCGAAGGCGGCCGCGACCGCACCCGCCATCGTGGCCCACTCGGGCCCGTCGTCGGACTACGTGGGCGTGACGGCCCGGGCGTGTTTCTGAGCGGGGCGTGACCCGGCCGTCGCGCGGGCCCGTGCTAATCCCACGCCGGACGGCGGGACGTGGCCCGGTGCTACTCCCCGTCCGGGAAGGTCGAGGGACCGACGTCGGTGTAGCGGCCGGAGTCCGGGTCCCACTCGAACTGGCGCCCCTCCGAGCCCGCGCTGACGATCTTGCCGAACGCCGGATACCGCTCCACCAGCCACTCCAGGTCGGGCATGAGTAGCTCCCCCGCGTCGGCCAGCTGCTCGTCCGTCTCATCGCCGACGAGCAGGTTCCACCCGCTGGCCCGGCGGCCGTCCGGCGCCGCCGGCAGCGTGGCGTCCTCCGGATCGTGGTACACGTATCCGGGGGTCAGCGACTCGTCCTCCACCAGTCGCCGCGAGGCGAACGCGATCAGGTAACTCATACCGCAAGTATGGCTCCGCCGTTTGCCCGCTGTTTGCCGAGGAGGCCCCGTTGACCACCGCCGCCGACGACCACCGCGCCACCGCCGGCCGCTTCACCGGACTGGTCCGCGGCGCCACCGACTGGGACGCGCCGGCCCCGTGCGAGGGCTGGGTGGCCCGCGACGTGGTCCGTCACCTGATCGAGTGGTCCCGCGGCTTCGTGCGCTTCGGAGCCGATGTCGAGCTGCCCGCCGGCCCGCCGGTCGACGCCGACCCGGTCGCCGCCTGGGAGGCGCACGCCGGCGCGGTCCAGGCCCTGCTGGACGACCCGGCCACCGCCGCCGTCGTGCTGCGCAACCCCAACACCGGCGAGCTGCCGCTGCCGGCCGCGATCGCCACCTTCTACACCTCCGACGTGTTCCTGCACACCTGGGACCTGGCCCGCGCCACCGGCCAGGACGAGCGCCTGGACCAGGCGCGCTGCGCGGCGATGCTCGAGGGCATGCTGCCCATGGACGCGCTGCTGCGCTCCAGCGGCCACTACGGCCCGCGCGTCGAGGTCCCCGACGACGCCGACCCGCAGACGAAGCTCCTCGCGTTCATCGGCCGCCGCCCCTGACCGCGGCCGCCGGGACCGACCACAGTGGACGTTCGTGCGGGATCCGCTCCAGCACTCCCCCGGCGAACACCTCATACAGCGGCAGCGTGCGCAGGTGGACGTAGCCGATGTGGCAGTCGCAGGTGTTGTTGGGGCAGGGCCGGGGGCCGCGGCGGGCCGCCCACGAGCCGTCGTAGAGGTTGCCCAGCGGCTCGGGCACGAAGTGGCAGCGGCGGACCGTGCCGTCGCCGAGCACCGAGATGACCTCGTCGCCGGTGCGGCAGTCCCGTCCCAGCGACTCGTGCGGCCGCACGCTGTAGCCGAACAGCGGATCGATCGCGGTCCACGCCGCCTCCTCCGCCGCCGAGTAGGCGTGGCCGTCCGCCGCGTTCACCCACAGATACGCCTCGGCGGGCAACTCGCGGCGCAGGACGGTCGCGGCGCCGAGGTGCTCTGGCAGCCCGACGATCCCCACCGAGTGCCGCACGCCGTGGCGGCGCAGCGTCGAACAGGCGGCCAGGAAGCGATCGAGGGTCGTCTGGCCCGGGTGGTACGTGCACCACAGCGCCAGCCGCGCCGGGTCAGCCCCGGCCACCCAGCCGAGCCGGCCGGACAGGTTGGTCTGGATCGCCGCCCGGCCGACGTGCGGCAGGTGGGAGAGCTCGACCAGGGCGGTGCGGTACCACGACCGGGTGAGCCCCTCCCCCCACGGCGTGAACAGCACCTCGACCTCGCCGCCGCCCGCCGCGGGCGCCTCGTCGCGAACCCAGGCGACGAACCGCTCCAGCGCGGCCCGGTCGGCGCGCAGCCGGTCGGGCGGGTCACGGCGCTTGGCGAACGGGCAATACGGGCAGTCGTAGTTGCAGCTGGCCAGCGGCCCGCGGTAGAGGATGCGGATCATCGCGGCACGTGCCCGGCCATCGCGGCGCGCACGCCGGCGGAGATCAGCCACGGCCCGATCGCGTCGGAGTGCGCCAGGCCCTCGGCGGTGAGCCGGTGCCCCTCGAGGTAGCCGGCGTCGCGCAGCCGGGCCAGGGCCGGGAAGTCGTCGTCGACGGCGGTGCCGAACCGGTCCCGATACCGCCCGGCGTCGAGCCCCTCGGCCCGTAGCAGCGACTTGAGCAGCCAGCGGCGGCGCTGCTCGGCACCGTCGAGCGCGAACCCGACCTCGGCCACGTCGAAGTCCCGCTCCGGCCGGGACAGGTAGTCGTCCAGGATGCCGCGCACCGGCCGGACCCCGACGGCGTAGTCGAACGAGTAGTGCAGGGCGGCGGTATACGACCGGGCGCCGCAGCCCAGCCCGACCATGCCGTCGTCCTGGCAGCAGTAATCGGCCCCGCCGTCCGACGCGCCGCCGCGCCGCCCGTCGGCCGCAGCCTCACGCCGCCCTTCCGGTGCTCCGTCACGCCACCCGTCCCCCGCGGCGTCACGTTGACCTTCCGGCACGGCGTCACGCTGACCTCCCGGCGCGCCGTCACGCCACGCGTCCGCGGTGGCGTCACGCCGCACCGACCGGGCGGCCTCGTGCTGCCCCGGCGGCGCGGGCTCAGGCCGCTCGGGCGGGGCGGCGTCGCGGTGACGGAACTGGCGCATCGACAGTTGCTCGTAGCCGGCGTCGGTGAGCCGGGCCACGGCGTGCCGGTAGAGCGCCAGCCGCTGCGCGTCCCACTGCGGGTCGGCCCCGTCGAGGGCGTGCCGGCCGAGCCCGGTCATCGGCCGGACGTAGAGCGGGTAGAGGTACAACTCCTCGGGCTTCCACTGCAGTGCGGCGGTGAGCGAGGTGTCCCAGGTCTCGCGGGTCTGGCCGGGGATGCCGTAGATCAGGTCCAGGTTGAGGGCGGCGGGGCCGGCGGCGCGGATCGCGGCGAGCGCGCGGTCGACCTCGGCGCGCCGCTGCGGGCGGCCGGCCGCGTGCGCCTCCCCGTCGAGAAAGCTCTGCACGCCGATGCTGATCCGGGTGGCGCCGCGCTCGGTGAGCACGGCGAGCCGCTCGGGGGTAGCCGTGGCCGGGGAGGTCTCCACCGACATCGGCACGGACCGCAGGCCGGCGCCGGTCGCGTCCTCGACCAGATCGAAGAGCTCGGTGAGCTCGCCCGCGGTGAGATACGTCGGGGTGCCGCCGCCGATCGCCGCCCGTGCGAACCGGGCGCCGGGGATCGCCGCCGCGACCCGGCGGGCCTGCCGGCGCAGCTGGGCGAGGTAGCCCGCGACCTGTCCCTCCGGCGGGTTGGCCCGGGTGAACAGGTTGCAGAACCCGCAGCGCATCTCGCAATACGGCACGTGGACGTAGAGGAACAGAGCGCTGCGGTCCTCGCCGGCCCAGACGTCGGCGAGGCGGGGCCGCGGGTCCAGCGGCCGGTAGGCGGTCTTGTGCGGATAGGCGTAGAGATATCCCTGATACGGCGAGCCGAGGTTCACCATGCGCCGGCCTCCAGGGTGAACTCCGCATACGGCACCGTCCACACGACCTCGTGCGCGACGCGGTGGCCGGTGTGGCCGTCCTCGCCGTAGGCGGTGCCGTGGTCGCTGCACATGATCACCCGGCACGGCCGGCCCCGCGAGGCGACCAGGCGCAGCAGCGTCGGCAGGTGCCGGTCGACATACTCCAGCGCCGCACCGTGGGAGGCGATCGAGTCGTGCGCCGCGCCCGGCAGGTAGTGCCGGTTGGGCTGGTGCATCGCGGCCACGTTGAGGAACGTGAACGCCGGCCCCGCCGGGGGCAGCACCTGCGCCAGCCGGGCCAGCTGCGCCTCGAAGCAGGCCGGGTTGGTGACGCCGAACTCGCTGGTCCAGTGCGCCTCGTCGAAGAGCCCCGGCAGGACCGCGCCCTGCGCCGAGGTCATCGCGAAGAACCCGACGCCGCCGAGGCAGATCGTGTGGTAGCCGACCGCGCGCAGCCCGGTGACGAGGTCGGGGGCGTCGAAGACCCAGGTGTCGGCGCCGACGGTGGTGCTGCCCGGGAATTGGGCGGCGAACGGCCGCTCGTGCGGGCCGGGGGTCACCGGGGTGGGCAGGAACCCGCCGAAGAACGCGTGGTGGGCGGCGTAGGTGAACGACGCCGGCGTGTGCCGCCGCTGCCACGCGCCGCCGGGCAGCACCCGGGCCAGGTTGGGCGTGCGGCCCCGGGCGAGCAGGTCGGCGGCCACGTCGAAGCGGAGCGTGTCGAGGGTGACGAAGAGCAGGTCGTGGCTGCCGAGCAGGGATCTCATGCGGCCACCGCCATCGCGGCCACCTCGGCCGCGTAAGTGTCCCGGCCGCCGGCCAGCAGCCCGGGCAGCAGGTCGCCGAACGCGTTGACCTCGGCCACGGCGTGGGTGGCGTAGCCGGGCGCGAACATCAGGTCGACGCCCACGTGCAGGCTGCCCGGGAAGCAGGCGGCGGCCCGCTCGCAGGTCTCCATCGCCTCCGTCCAGCGCCGCGGCCCCGCCGCGGCCCGGATCGCGGCCAGGTCGCCGCGGGCGTTGCCGAGGTGCAGGTTGGTCATCGGCGTGCGGCTGGTGCGGGCCACCACGTGCGTGGCCCGGCCGGCGACGACGACCACCCGCAGGTCGAAGACCCGCCCGTCGTGGCCCGCCTTGGGGAACCAGCGCTCGACGTGCAGCCCGTCGGCGCCGAGCCGGTCGACGATCGCGGCGGCCTGCCGCTCGTCGGTGTAGTGGTGCACCCGCAGCTCGTTGAACAGCCGCCCGTCGTCGAGGACCGCGGAGGTGTAGGCGCTCACCCGGCCCGCGGCGAAAGCGAGGGCCATCACGCCCGACGCGGAGCTGCCGTGGGCCGGCTTGACGAAGACCCGGGGCCAGCCGCTGGCGCGGACGTCGGCATAGCCGGCGGCGGCGAACCCGTCGGGCACCGGCACGCCCCGCTCGCGCAGCAGGGCGTGGCAGCGGCGCTTGTCGAAGAGCACGGCCAGGTCGCCGACCGGGTTGAGCAGCGGCCCGGTGGCCCGGCGCTCGACCCGGCGGGCCGCCGCGAGGAAGCCCCGATACCACTCGGCGAGCCCGACGATCTCGCCGTGGGCGGCCGGCTCGTCGGCGCCGCGCAGCAGCCGGTCGACCTCCGCGTCCTCGCCCGGGGACTCCAGCCGGATGGTCGAGCCGGGTGCGATGGCGAAATCGCCCGCGCACACCTCCCGCCAGTCGACCACGTCGGGATCGCCGAGCCCGCCCGCCACCGCGGCGGCGCGGAACAGCTCCACCCGCCGGTGCCCGCGGATCCCGACCACCGTGATGGCGCTCATTCCGCCACCGACACGTATCTGAAGCCGTCCTCTTCCTCGTCCTGCTCGTCGCTGGTGTCGACGTCGACGCCGGGCAGCTCCTGCGCCAGCCGCTCGGCGAGGTCGGCGGACATGAAGTGGTGGGACAGGTTGAGCGCCGTCAGGTGGGTCAGCGGCTGGCCGAGCAGCAGCGACTCCGCGCCCGCGTCGGACAGCGCGCCGAGCGACAGATCCAGCTCCCGCAGCCGGGCCACCACCGGCGCGGCGGCCACGGCCGCGGCGAGCTCGTCGGCGATCTCCGCGTTGCGCAGGGCGAGGCGGCGCAGCGCCGGTAAATCCGCGCCGCCGAGGATCGGGGCGAGGTCCTCGACCGAGACGTCGCCGCCATACTCCTGGACGCCCAGCCACAGCTCCAGGTCCTCCAGCGCGGGGAACGACGAGTCGGCGATGCCGCGGACGAACTCGACCGGCAGGCCGCCGCTCTGCACGGCCAGCTCCCGCAGCCGCCGGTGCCGCACCGGGGAGAGCCGCAGCCCGTCGGCGCCGCGGATCCACAACACCTCCAGCGCCGGGAACGCCGCGAGCAGCGGCGCGACGTCGTCGTGCTTGATCCAGGAGATCTCGCACTCCTCCGCGGTCATCTCGCCGATGAACAGCGCGCGCAGGTTGGGCAGCCGGTCGCGGGCCCCGGTCAGCATGTCGAGCGGCGGCGGGTCTTCGAACGGGTCGCCCCACTGGCCGATCACCAGCGCCCGCACCGTCGCGCCGCCGACCGTGTCGAGCAACCCGTCGAACGCCGCCCGGACCCCCTCACCGTCGCCGTAGCCGGATTCGATCCGCCACGCGACCGCCTGGCCGGCCCGTCGCGCGGCCTCCCGGCGGCCCCCCGGGCCGGGGTTGAAGCGCTGCACGGGCAGACCGGCAAACGAGGTGATGTTGCTGCCGTTCGTCATGGGCGGGACGTTAGCAGGACCCTCTGACATTTCTCGGCGCGTCGGCCGGGAGCAGCGGAGACGCGAGATTCCAGCCCTGGGCGAGCAATGCGTCGCAGGCGCGGACCGCGGCGGTGAGCCGGGCGCGGTACGGCCCGGTCAGCTCGATCCACGGCACCCCGCTCGCGGCGAGCTCGGCGCGGAACCGCCCGGTCATCCAGGCGCGCAGATGCTCGCCGTCACGCATGCCGTCGTCCTCAAACGGCACGCCCTCGTCGCTTGTCAAGAGGTACAGCGCCGGTTTACGCGCAGCGTCACGGACTGCTGACGATGTGCTGCCCAAGTAGCGCTCTTCCCAAATCGCTGTTGCCAAACTGTCGGTGTCACAGACCAGAATGGGACCGCCGGATCGGGCGGCGGCGTCCTCGGCGGCGTTCTGCTCCCGCGCGACGGTCACGAAGTCCTCGCGCGTCCAGACGAGGTCGACCACGCCCTGATCCGGTGCCAGATCGGCCAATTTCGCCGACGTCAGCGTGCGACCGTATTCCTCGACCCAGGTGGTACCGGCGAAAACTCCTCCGCGCAGGCGAAGATGCGTGGCCAGGGCGCGGGCCAGCGTCGTGGTGCCCGTCGACTCCGCGCCGACGACCACCACCCGGCGGGCAAACCAGCCACGCACCGGCGGCGACAGGAACGGCCAGGCGGCCACCGGGTCGGCGCGCACCGCGGTGCCGGAGACGGGCACGGCGGCCCGGGCCGGGTCGACCGGCACGTGCACGGCACCGAAGCGACGGGCCAGTTCGTCGCCGTACCCCTCGGAAGAAAACACACGATCGACCGGGCGATCGCCGACGGCCGCGCGGAACAGCGCGCAGTGGGCCTCCCAGACCTCCGCCGATCCGTAGTCGATCGGCAGGTCGTCGTGGATGCCGACGAAGCGCACGTGCGGGCTGCCGGCATGGACCTCGCGCAGCCACACCAGCCGGTCCGCCAACGGGATCGACTCCACTGTGGATGGTGCGACGACCACGGTCACCTCGTCGCAGGCCCGCGCGGCCGTGTCGATGAGGTGGTGGTGCCCGGCGTGCGGCGGGTAGAACTTGCCGACGATCAGTCCGTGGACCACGCCGGCCTCGCCTCGCTCGCGGCACGCAGCTCCGCCCGCCAGGCCCGCAGCCCGAGCCCGCACAGCGCCAGGAAGACCAGGTAGAGCAGCGCGGTCAGCCACAGGTTCTTGTAGCCGTAGAGGGGGACGTAGACGACGTCGACGGCGATCCACAGCCACCAGCTCTCCACGAGCCGGCGGGTCTGGCCGTAGGTGGCCAGCAGCGACACCGCGGTCGTGGCGGCGTCGGGCCAGGGCACGGTCGACTCGGTGAAGCGGTCGAGGTACCACCACAGCACCACGGTGAGGCCGACGCCCGCGGCGCCGAGCCACCACCACTCGGCCCGGGTCGTCGTGCGCACCCGCTGCACGAGCGCGCCCGTGCTCCACCGCCACCAGCCGTAGGCCCCGAGCACCACGTAGACGACCTGCAGCCAGGCGTCGCCGTAGAGGCCCGCGTGCCAGAAGGCGACCATGAGCAGCAGGACGTTGGCGATGCCCAGCGGCCAGTTGGCGATGTGTTGCCGCACGACCAGGTACACCGTCGCCAGTCCGCTGGCGAAGCCGAGCAGCTCGGCCCAGGTCGTCGCGGCGCCGAGGGCGTGGAACGCCGGGGAGGTCAGCCAGTCGAGCACCGAGGTCCTTTACCCTTGCGGAATGGTTCTGGAGGTCGCACTGATCGACGTGCTCGAAGGCCGCGAGGATGAATTCGCCGCCGCTTACCGTAAGGCTCAGGAAATTCTCGTGACCACACCGGGCTGCCGCTCGGTGCGGATGACCCGGGGCGTCGAGAGTCCCTCACGGTTCGTCCTGCTGGTGGAGTGGGACTCCGTGGAGGCACACCTGGACAACTTCCGCGCCACCGAGCGCTTCGGTCAGTGGCGCGGGCTCATCGGCCCCTACTTCGACGGCGCCCCGCGCGTCGAGCACTTCACCGACCTCGAGCCTTAGTCGCCCGCCTTCTTGTAGACGATGTAGTCCAGGTTCGTGGTGTAGAGCGCGCCGGTCAGCAACTCGCCGGTGCGGGTCATGAACCACCCGTAACGGTCCTCGCTGGTCCGCACGCACACCTTCGCCCCCGGCAGCAGGGTCGCGAGCAGCACCTGGCTGCTCCACTGCGGGAGCGGCACCGCCGAGCAGGCGGCCAGCGAGGGCGTTTCCGCCGTGGTCAGCACCGCGAACTTGGCCCCGTTCGCCGCCGAGATGCCCAGTGCCCCGGCGGTCGCGTCGGCGCCGGCGATCTGCTTGCTGCCGCTGTCGAAGTCGTACGCGTCGTCGGGCTGCCCGGCCAGCACCGCCAGCTGGGCGGTCCCGGAGCGCAGGATGCTGGTCGCCGGCGGCGGCGCGACCGCTGGGGCCGTCGTGGCTTCGGCGCTGCTGCCCGCGCTTGGCTGCGCCGTCGCACTGGCGGCAGCGCTCGGGGTAGCGCCACCCGCGCTCGGGACAGCGCCGCCGGTGCTTCCGCCCCCGGCCCCGCCACCGGCGTCCAAGGACGGGTCCGCGATGACCGCAGGGTCCGCAGTGGCGGTCGCGTCGAACGAAGGGGTACTCACGGCGATGGCGTCGTTGTCCCGCGCCGAATGCTTGCGTGTCGCCAGCACCCCGCCGACGGCCGCGATGACCAGCACGACCAGCCCGGCGACGAGCGCGACGACCCGCCCCTTGCGCGAGGGCTCGGGCACGGCCTCCTCAACGACCAGGGGCGCTTCCTCCGCGGCGGGCGGGGCCGGCTGGCGCGGCACGATCGAGTACGCCGAGGTGGGCCAGCCGGAGCCACCGTCCAGCGGCGAGTCCGACATCCAGCCACGCCGGCTCTTCGGCCGCGGCGGCGAACCGTTCACCTGGTCGTGGCTGTGCTCCGTCGGCGGGTCCTGCCGTTGGGGGTGTCCCGGCTCCATGCGGCGCGTCCTTCTGGTCCTGGCAATTGTGCAGTTGCCCGGCAGAGTATCGCTGACCGCCACCTCTCGCGCCACGGCGGAACGGTCGCTCTCAGCGGGCCAGCATCTGCGCGACCGCGGAGGCGCCGCTGGCCGTGTACCAACCGCTCACGGCCAGTACGCCCAGCACCGCCACGGCGGCCAGGAACGCCCTCGCCTCCGGCCGGGCCTGCCACGCCCGCCGACCGCGCCGGTGCCGCGCCCGCCGCAGCAGCCGGCGACCACTCGCAATCACCCCACCACGCTGCGGCATGAAGCCTGCCCAATCGCGGCGCGCCAGGCCCGGCCGGCCCAGGCTGTGTCGCCCCACTGTCATGATCGCCCCCCCGAATCTCACCTGAGTCGGAAGATATCTTGACAAACCGTGCAATCCGTGCAAACCACGCCGCCACACCCCCGCCCGCGTGCGACGATTCACCTTCCGGTGTGATGGTCACCATGAGGATGGTTGGGCTGACCGGCGGTATCGGCGCCGGCAAGAGCGCGGTCGCGACCCGGCTGGCGGCCCTGGGCGCCGTGATCATCGACGCCGACCGGATCGCCCGCGAGGTCGTGGAGCCGGGCACGGCCGGCCTGGCCAGGGTCGCCGAGGCCTTCGGCGACAAGGTGCTCACGCCGGACGGCGCGCTCGACCGCGCGGCGCTGGCGAGCGTCGTCTTCGCCGACGACGACGCCCGCCGCCGCCTGGAGGAGATCACGCATCCGCTGGTCCGTGCGCGCTCGGCCGAACTCATCGCGGCGGCCCCGCCGGACGCGGTCGTGGTCAATGACGTGCCGCTGATCGTCGAGAAGGGCATGGCCGGGCTGTACGAGCTGGTCATCGTGGTCTTCGCGACCCTGCAGACGCGGCTGGACCGGCTGACCCGGCTGCGCGGCATGACCCACGACGAGGCCATGGCCCGCATCGCGAAACAGGCGACGGACGAGCAGCGCCGCGCCGTCGCGGACATCGCGATCGAGAACGACGGCACCCCGGAAGACCTGGACCGCGCGGTCGCGACCGCCTGGGAGCGCATCAAGTCCGCCTGATTGCGGCATTTCCCGGGAGTGGTACTGCATGAGGCCGCCCCGTTGGCGCGGTCCACGACACGCAGGGGCGCTCGCGGCGGCCGGTCGCGCGCTTCGCGCGATCCGTCCCTGGTGCGCTCGCCGACCGTGAGGGGCCGGGGCAGCAACCGGGCGCCGGGAGGACCCGCGTGATGGGCGGGCCGGCTCTCCGGTCGGCCGCCGCGAGCGGCCTACGCCATCTACCGTAGACCGGTGATGTTCCCCACACAATCGTCAGGCTGAATACGATCGAGTACCCAGGGCGAGGGCCCCAAAAACTGTCGTACCCCGCGCGTACGGTTGGGTCATGGCGCTCGACATCCCACGCTTGGACCGCCGTTTCGAGGTGGTCAGCGACTACACGCCCTCCGGCGACCAGCCCACGGCGATCGAGGCGCTCGCCAAGCGGGTGCGCGCCGGTGAGCGGCACACGGTCCTGCTCGGCGCGACCGGCACCGGCAAGAGCGCGACCACGGCGTGGCTGGTGGAGCGGCTGCAGCGCCCGACGCTGGTGCTCGCCCACAACAAGACCCTGGCCGCGCAGCTGGCCAAGGAGTTCCGCGACCTGATGCCGCAGAACGCGGTCGAATACTTCGTCAGCTACTACGACTACTACCAGCCCGAGGCCTACATCCCGCAGACCGACACCTACATCGAGAAGGACTCGTCGGTCAACGAGGAGGTGGAGCGGCTGCGGCACTCGGCGACGATGAGCCTGCTGACCCGGCGCGACGTCATTGTGGTCGCGACCGTGTCGGCGATCTACGGCCTGGGCACGCCGGAGGAGTATCTGGATCGGGCGGCCAAGGTCACCGTCGGCGAGGAGATCGACCGCGACAAGCTGCTGCGACGACTGGTCGATATCCAGTACACGCGCAACGACATGGCGTTCAACCGGGGCACCTTCCGCGTCCGCGGTGACACGCTGGAGATCATCCCGGCGTATGAGGAGCTGGCGATCCGCATCGAGTTCTTCGGCGACGAGATCGAGCGGCTGTCGTATCTCCACCCGCTCACCGGCGACGAGATCCGCCAGACGGACTCGCTGATGATCTTCCCGGCGACGCACTACGCGGCCGGGCCGGAGCGCATGGAGCGGGCCATCGCCGCCATCGAGGTGGAGCTGGAGGAGCGCCTCGCCGAGCTCGAGCGGGAGGGCAAGCTGCTGGAGGCTCAACGACTGCGCATGCGCACCACCTACGACGTGGAGATGATGCGCCAGGTCGGCTTCTGCAACGGCATCGAGAACTACTCCCGGCACATCGACGGCCGGGAGGCCGGCAGCCCGCCGCACTGCCTGCTCGACTACTTCCCCGACGACTTCCTGACGGTGATCGACGAGTCGCACGCGACCGTCCCGCAGATCGGCGGCATGTACGAGGGCGATGCCTCCCGCAAGCGCACGCTGGTCGAGCACGGCTTCCGGCTGCCCAGCGCCCAGGACAACCGGCCGCTGCGCTTCGACGAGTTCGAGGATCGGGTCGGCCAGACGGTTTACCTGTCGGCGACTCCCGGGCCGTGGGAGCTGGACAAGACGCAAGGCGAGTTCGTGGAGCAGGTCATTCGCCCGACCGGACTGGTCGACCCCGAGGTGGTGCTCAAGCCGACCAAGGGCCAGATCGACGACCTCATGCACGAGATCAAGCTGCGCACCGAGCGCGACGAGCGGGTCCTGGTCACGACCCTGACGAAGAAGATGGCCGAGGACCTCACCGACTACCTGCTGGAGCACGGCATCCGGGTGCGTTACCTGCACTCGGAGGTCGACACGCTGCGCCGGGTGGAGCTGCTGCGCGAGCTGCGCCGCGGTGAGTTCGACGTGCTCGTCGGCATCAACCTGCTGCGCGAGGGCCTCGACCTGCCGGAGGTCAGCCTGGTCGCGATCCTCGATGCGGACAAGGAGGGGTTCCTGCGCTCAGGCACCAGCCTGATCCAGACCATCGGCCGCGCGGCCCGCAACGTGTCCGGCCAGGTCCACATGTATGCGGACAAGATGACCCCGTCGATGGCGCTGGCGATCGACGAGACCAACCGCCGGCGCGACAAGCAGACGGCCTACAACAAGGCCAACGGCATCGACCCGCAGCCGCTGCGCAAGAAGCTCGGCGACATCCTCGACGACATCTACCGCGAGGCCGAGGACACGGCGGGCGCCGTGACCGGCCACGGCCCGGGCGGCGCCGTCGCCATCGGCGGCGGCCGGCAGATGAGCCGCGGCAAGTCGCCGGAGAACATCCGCGCCCGCCAGAAGGGCGGCGGCACGAAGGGCGCCGCGACCGCGGCGGCCGCCGGGTCCGCACCCGCCCGCGCTGGCATGGCCCGCGCCGAGCTGGCCTCGCTCATCCAGGACCTGAACGACCAGATGCTGGGCGCGGCCCGCGAGCTGCAGTTCGAGCTGGCCGCCCGCATCCGCGACGAGGTAGCCGAGCTGAAGAAGGAACTCCGCGCGATGGACGTGGCCGGCGTGAAGTAGCGACCTCCTGCCCCCGGGGGCAGGACCTCTCCGGGGCGGGGGCCGGGGTGCGCCCCCGCCCGCCTTCGCCGTCGTTGGTGCTTGCCGTGGGGGCGTTGCGGGCCGTCGTGGTTTTCCGCCGCCCGAGGCGAGGTCGGGGCGCGAGTTTGCGGCCGTTTTCCTGGTCAAACCCGCTGGCCGCCGGACGACATCGGGTCCGACCGCCGGTTGCGGCCGCCTCGCGTTGCAGCCCTGCCAGAGCCGTGTGCCATTCGCCCGGCCGACCTTCGGAACGGAAGGATTCGCGGTTACTGCAGGCGTGCACCGCGATCACACTCCGCGTGCGCTCGAGGCTGTCTTGGCTGCGGCGGACACAACTCTCCACGATCATGCACATGGCCACTCGGACACCACGGGTTTTTCATGATCATGGATACATATGGTACCTATGGGTACATAAACACTCCGTGATCATGAAAAACCCGGGTGCGGGTCGCGAGTTCGGCATGATCACGGAGACTTACGGCCGCGCCGACCGGCGGGCGACGGCCGGCGAGCGACGGGCGGGCGGGCGGCGAGCGACGGGCGGGCGGCGAGCGCGTGGGCGGGCGACGGGCGACGGGCGGCCGGGCGGCGGGCGCGTGGGCGGGCGACGGGCGACGGGCGGCCGGGCGGCGGGCGCGTGGGCGGGCGACGGGCGACGGGCGGCGGGCGACGAGCGACGGCCGGCGAGCGACGGGCGGGCGACGGCGGGTGGGCGACGGGCGGGCGACGGCGGGTGGGCGACGGCCGGGCGGGCGGGCGGCGGGTAGCGGGCGGTGGGTGCGGGCGGATGTGGAGAAGCCCCGGCCCGTGTTGGGGCCGGGGCTTCTTCGTGGTGCTGGGTGGGTGGGTGGTGGTGCGGGTGGTGCTAGGTCAGCTCTTGCCGCCGGCGAGCTTCTCGCGCAGGGCGGCCAGGGCCTCGTCGGTGGCGAGGGTGCCGGAGGGCTCCTCCGGGGCGCGGGCTGCGGTCGGGGTCGACGAGCTGACCGAGCCGCCGGTGGCCGGGGCGGCTGCGGCCGGCTCGGCGGTGGCGTCGGCCTGGCGGGCGGACTGCACCTGCTTGGTGTGGGCCTCCCAGCGCTGGCGGGCCTCAGCGTACTGCTGCTCCCACGCCTCGCGCTGCTTCTCGAAGCCGGGCATCCACTCGGCGGTCTCCGGGTCGAAGCCCTCCGGGTAGATGTAGTTGCCCTGCTCGTCGTAGGTGGCCGACATGCCGTAGAGGGTCGGGTCGAAGTGCTCCTCGCCCTCGACGAAGCCCTCGTTGGCCTGCTTGAGCGACAGGGAGATCCGGCGGCGCTCCAGGTCGATGTCGATGACCTTGACCATGACGTCGGAGCCGACCTGGACGACCTGCTCGGGGATCTCCACGTGGCGCTCGGCCAGCTCGGAGATGTGCACCAGGCCCTCGATGCCGTCGTCGACGCGGACGAAGGCGCCGAACGGGACGAGCTTGGTGACCTTACCGGGCACGATCTGCTGGATGGCGTGGGTGCGGGCGAACTGACGCCACGGGTCCTCCTGGGTCGCCTTCAGCGACAGGGAGACGCGCTCGCGGTCCAGATCGACGTCGAGGACCTCGACCTCCACCTCCTGGCCGACCTCGACCACCTCGGACGGGTGATCGATGTGCTTCCAGGACAGCTCGGAGACGTGGACCAGGCCGTCGACACCACCGAGGTCGACGAACGCACCGAAGTTGACGATCGAAGAGACGACGCCCTTGCGGACCTGGCCCTTCTGCAGCTTGTGCAGGAACTCGGTGCGCACCTCGGACTGGGTCTGCTCGAGGTAGGCCCGGCGGGACAGGACCACGTTGTTGCGGTTCTTGTCCAGCTCGATAATCTTCGCCTCGAGCTCGCGGCCCACATACGGCTGCAGGTCGCGCACCCGGCGCATCTCGACGAGCGAGGCCGGCAGGAAGCCGCGCAGCCCGATGTCGAGGATAAGACCACCCTTGACAACCTCGATGACGGAGCCGCGGACGACGCCGTCGTCCTCCTTGATCTTCTCGATCGTGCCCCACGCGCGCTCGTACTGCGCACGCTTCTTCGAGAGGATCAGGCGGCCTTCCTTGTCCTCCTTCTGCAGGACGAGGGCCTCGATGTGGTCACCGACCGACACGACCTCAGCAGGGTCGACATCATGCTTGATCGACAGCTCGCGCGAGGGAATGACACCCTCGGTCTTGTAGCCGATGTCGAGCAGGACCTCGTCCCGATCGACCTTGACGACGGTGCCTTCGACGATGTCGCCGTCATTGAAGTACTTGATGGTCTCGTCGATGGCGGCGAGGAACGCCTCCTCGGAACCGAGGTCGTCGACGGTGACCTTGTTGCTGCTGGCGCTCGAGGTGGCCTCGATGCTGCTCGTCATGTGGGCTGTTGCTCCGGTCGGTGGATTTGCGGTGGGTGGACCTGCGCGCTCCCGCGGACCCGTCGTCGGGCACAACCCACCAGTCGCAGTGCAGGATCAGTGCATTGGATGCTCAGGATGTGTTCGGCGACCGTGAGCCTGCTCCATGCCGAGGCGCACAAACCCACGAGTGCACCGATCAGCCTACCCTGCGCAATACCACATGGTCCAACCCTCCCCCAGACCCGATCTGCCGACTTCGCCAGGGCCTAAGTTGCTCCCCATGGAATCGTCACCTGACGCAGGCGTCACACGACGCGCCGTGAGTCCCGCCGAGAGCCGCCGGGCCAGCCGACGCTGGTGGGACGACGACGCCGACGCCTACCAGGCAGAACACGGTTCCTTCCTGGGCGATGCCGACTTCGTCTGGTGCCCCGAGGGCCTGCGCGAGGCCGACGCGCACCTGCTCGGCGACGTCACCGGCAAGCTGGTAATGGAGATCGGCTGCGGCGCCGCCGCCTGCTCCCGCTGGCTCAAGACCCAGGGCGCGCGACCGATTGCGGCCGATCTGTCCGCCGGAATGCTCCGCCACGCCCGCGCCGGAGCCACCCGTTCGGGTGTCGAGGTACCCCTGCTGCAGGCCGACGCGAGCGCCCTGCCGTTCGCCGAGGGCGTATTCGACATCGTCTGCACGGCCTTCGGCGCGGTGCCGTTCGTGGCGGACTCGGCCCGCGTCATGCGCGAGGTCCACCGCGTCCTGCGCCCCGGCGGCCGCTGGGCGTTCTCGATCACCCATCCCATGCGCTGGGTGTTCCTCGACGACCCGGGCGAGGGCGGACTGGTCGCCGTCCACTCGTACTTCGACCGCCGCGCCTACGTCGAAGAGGACGAACGCCACATTCCGACCTACGTCGAGCAGCACCGCACCCTCGGCGACCGCATCCGCGAGCTGGTCTCCGCCGGCTTCGTCCTGGACGACCTGATCGAGCCCGAGTGGCCGAACGGCCACAAGGAGACCTGGGGCCAGTGGAGCCCGCTGCGCGGCAAGATCTTCCCCGGCACCGCCATCTTCGTGACCACCAAGCCGGCACCCTAAAACCGCATAAAGACCGATATTTCCGCTTTAGCCAACGCCAATGCACCAAACCGCCAAGGCACGGCGCACACGTCGGCAAGAGTCGGCATCAGACGGGCATGAGCGATATTTCGGAAATGTCCGTCCGGGTCGAGGGTGCGGGCATGGTGTTCGAGCAGGTGCACGACCGACCGGCGAGGTTTCCACGCCAACGGTCGTCGGACTCGTTAGGACTCGCTCTGCCACGGAGCCGCGAGCAGACCGGGCAAAGGCCGCAATCGGTACGAGCAACAGATCGGAGCAGCGGCAACCGGACGGACGCAGGTCGGAAAGCTCACCCGGTATCTCACCCTGCGGACGGACTCCGCCAGCGCGGTCATCGGCGCCGACCCCGGGCCGACGCGGCGGGACGGTGCGATGCGGTGCGGTGCGGATGTCGCACCCGCCGGGCGCAACCTCCGATCCGGGCGGCCCGGGGCGGATGAAAGTCTCCGTGATCATGATGTCCGCGGTGACCGCACCACGGGTTTGCCATGATCCCGGAACCTTTCGGTACACGGGGGTACATCACCACTCCACGATCATGAAAAACCGTTGGTGTCGGGCCCGGATGCGCATGATCACGGAGACTTCCGGTCGCTGCGCCATGCTGCGCGCCGACAGCATCACGGGCGGACGGGGTGCCCACCGCCCGGACAGCAGGCGGCCGCCCACGGGGCGGCAACCGTCGGGGGGCTGACGGGCCCAGTGGGATGACACGGACCTCGAAACGGCCCACGCCACCGCCAACAACGGACAGCGACCGCCCAAGGCGACCAACGCCGCAGCACCCCGAAACCGCCAACGGCACGAACCGCGCAGACCCCGCAGCGACCCGCGCCACCCCCGGGACGGCCCGCGGCGGCCCGCGGAACGGACCGTGGCTGGCCACAGGGGCGAGCCGGCCGCGGCGGCCAAGGAGGGCGGCTGCGGGGGGGCAGGGGCGGAGCGGCGGCTGCGGGCGGAGCGGGGGGCGGCGGCGGGCGGCAGGGACGGGGGCGGGGGCGGGGGTTAGTGGTCGGCGGCGTTCCAGTCGGTGCCGGCGCCGACGGAGACGCCCAGGGGGACGTCGAGGGGGTAGGCGCCGCCCATCTCGGCGCGGACCAAGGCTTCGACCGGGGGGCGTTCGCCTGGGGCGATTTCGAAGACGAGCTCGTCGTGGACCTGCAGGAGCATGCGGGAGCGGAGGCCGGCGGTGCGCAGGGCGGCGTCGACGCGGAGCATCGCGACCTTGATGATGTCGGCGGCGGAGCCCTGGATGGGGGCGTTGAGGGCCATGCGCTCGGCCATCTCGCGGCGCTGGCGGTTGTCGCTGTTGAGGTCGGGCAGGTAGCGGCGGCGGCCGAGCACCGTCTCGGTGTAGCCGTCGCGGCGGGCCTGGGCGACGATCTGGCGCAGGTAGTCGCGGACGCCGCCGAACGTGGCGAAATATTCCTCCATGAGGACGGTGGCATCGGCCGCGGAGATGCCGAGCTGGGTGCCGAGGCCGTAGGAGGAGAGGCCGTAGGCGAGGCCGTAGTTCATCGCCTTGATCTTGCGGCGCTGGTCGGGGATGACCTCGGCGACGGGGACGGAGAAGACCGAGGACGCGGTCGCGGCGTGGAAGTCGAAGCCGGAGTTGAACGCCTCGATGAGCGCCTCGTCCTTGGACAGGTGCGCCATGATGCGCATCTCGATCTGGCTGTAGTCGGCGGTCAGCAGCGTCTCGTAGCCCTCGCCGACCACGAACGCGCGCCGGATGCGCCGGCCCTCCTCGGTGCGGATCGGGATGTTCTGCAGGTTGGGGTCGGTGCTGGACAGCCGGCCGGTGGCCGCGACGGTCTGGAAATACGTCGTGTGGATGCGCCCGTCGTCGCTGACCGACTTGAGCAGCCCGTCGACGGTCGTCTTGAGCTTGGCCACGTCGCGGTGGCGCAGCAGGTGCGCCAGCAGCGGGTGCTCGGTCTGCGCGAACAGGCTCTGCAGCGCGTCGGCGTCGGTCGTGTAGCCCGTCTTGATCCGCTTCGTCTTCGGCAGCCCGAGCTCGTTGAACAGGATCTCCTGCAGCTGCTTGGGCGAGCCGAGGTTGAACTCCCGCCCGATCACCTCATAGGCCCCCTGGGCGGCGGCCTTGACCCCGGCCGCGAACTGCGCCTCGAGCTCGCTCAGATAATCGGTGTCGGCGGCGATCCCGGCCCGCTCCATCTCGGCCAGGACGTTGACCAGCGGCAGCTCCACCTCGGCGAGCAGCCGGGCGGAGGAGTCGCCGTCGCGCTGCAGCTCCTCGCCGATCGCGTCGGCCAGGTCGAGGGTGGCCCGGGCGCGCAGCATCAGATTCTCCTCGGCCTCGGCGGTGTTGCCGCCCAGCCCCTCCAGCGTCAGCTGGCCGTTGTCCGGCGCGTCGACGCGCAGCTCCCGCTTGAGGTAGCGCAGGGCGAGGTCGTTGAGGTCGTAGGAGCGCTGGTCGGGGCGGGCCAGATAGGCCTCCAGGGCGGTGTCGCTGACCACGCCGCGCAGCTCCCAGCCGCGGGCCAGCACCGCCAGCCGCACCGGCTTGACGTCGTGCAGCACCTTGGGCCGGTCCTCGGCGGCCAGCCACGCCCCCACCGCGGCGTCGTCGGCCGGGTCGAGCTCGGCCGGGTCGAACCACGCGGCCGGCCCGTCGGCGACGGCGAGCGCGAGGCCGGTGAGCGAGCCGGTGCCGCGGCCGAACCGCCCGGCGGCGGCCACGCCGACCCGGGTGCCGGCCGGGGCGTGCTCGTCGAGCCAGGCGGCGACGCCGTCCTTGAGCACCGTGCCGGCCAGCTCGAAGCCCGACTCCGCCTCCGGCTCGACGGCCTCCAGATACTGATAGAGCCGGTCGCGCAGCACCCGGAACTCCAGCGAGTCGAACACCCGGTGCACGGCCTCGCGGTCCCACCCGCGCCAGCGCAGGTCCTCCGGCTCGACCGGCAGCTCGAGCTCGTCGACGAGCTGGTTGAGCTCGTAGTTGCGCATGACCTCGGCGAGGTGCGCGCGCACGTTCTCGCCGGCCTTGCCCTTGATCTCGTCGACCCGGGCGATGATCCCGTCGAGGCCGCCGAACTGCACGATCCACTTCGCCGCGGTCTTGTCGCCGACGCCGGGCACCCCGGACAGGTTGTCGCTGTCCTCGCCGACGAGCGCCGCCTTGTCCCGATACTGCGCCGGCGGGATCCCGTAGCGCTCCTCGACCCTCGCCGGCGTCATGCGATCCATCTCGGTGACGCCGCGCTTGAGATACAGCACCGTGACGTTGTCGTTGACCAGCTGGAAGGCGTCGCGGTCGCCGGTGACGATCGAGGTGGCCATGCCGTGCTCGGTGGCGTGCCGGGCCAGCGTCGCGATCACGTCGTCGGCCTCGTAGCCCGGCTTCTCCACGAACGGGATGCGCAGGGCGTTGAGCACCTCCTTGATCAGGTCGACCTGACCGGAGAACTCGGGCCTGGTGGCGGTGCGGTTGGCCTTGTACTCCGCATACTTCTCCAGGCGGAACGTCTGCCGGGACACGTCGAACGCGACGGCGATGTGCGTCGGCTGCTCGTCGCGCAGCATGTTGATCAGCATCGACGTGAAGCCGAAGACGGCGTTGGTCACCTGCCCGGTGGCCGTGGAGAAATTCTCCGCGGGCAGGGCGAAGAACGCCCGGTAGGCGAGCGAGTGCCCGTCGAGCAGCAACAGCCTGGAGTCAGTCGAACCCGTCACGCTTTGCGAGCCTAGTCGGGGGGTACGACAGTTTTTGCCGCAGCCCCGCGAGCGTTACACCCCAATTGTCCGGATTGCACCATGGATCCCGCATGTCCGGACACGCCATCCGAAAACTCGGGACAATGCGAATCCCGTTGCGGTTGCGAACAGGAAGATTACGACTGCGCAACTTCCTTGGGCGTGTTGGGCCGAAGGCCTAGTGCCGCGCGGTGAGTGTCATTAGGTTGTGCCTTCATCAGCGTCTTGGCATCTAGGCGCAACCACGCCTACCGCGCTGTTAAAAAGGAGACAGGTGATGATCCGCCCCAATCTCGGATGGCGCTCCGTCGCCGTGCTGAGCGCAGCCTGCCTGGCGCTCGCCGCGTGCGGTGACGACACGTCCAATAGCCCTGCCACCGGCGCGACCAGCGGTGCCGCGGCGGCCGGTGACGGCGTGCTCAAGATCGGCACGATCCTGCCGCAGACCGGCTCGCTGGCCTTCCTCGGCCCGCCGGAGTTCGCCGGCGTCGACCTTGCCATCAAGGAGATCAACGACAACGGCGGCGCGCTCGGCAAGCCCGTCCAGATCCAGCACATGGACTCGGGTGACACCTCCACGGACATCGCCACCCAGTCGGTGAACAAGCTGCTCACCGACAAGACCGACGTCATCATCGGCGCGGCCTCGTCCTCCGTCTCGCTGTCGGTCATCGACAAGATCACCGGTGCCGGGGTCGTCGAGATCTCGCCGGCGAACACGTCGACGGCGTTCACCACGTACAACGACCACGGGCTCTACTTCCGCACCGCCCCGCCGGACACCCTGCAGGGCCGCGTGCTCGGTGACCTGATCGTGCAGGACGGCAACGCGACCACGGGCATGCTGATCCTCAACGACTCCTACGGCGTCGGCCTCGGCCAGAACGCCAAGGCGGAGATCGAGAGCGGCGGCGGCAAGGTCGTCGAGTCGGTCACCTACGACCCGAAGGCCGCGGACTTCTCCGCCGACGTCGCCAAGATCAAGCAGGCCAACCCCGACGCGATCGCGATCATCGGCTTCGACGAGACCAAGAAGATCGTCCCGAAGCTGGTCGAGGCCGGCCTCAAGACCAAGAAGTGGTACTTCGTCGACGGCAACATCGCCGACTACTCGAAGGACTTCCCGGCCGGCACGCTCAACGGCTACAAGGGCACCCAGCCCGGCGCCGAGACCAAGGCCGACTTCAAGCAGAAGCTCCTGGGCGTCAACAAGGACCTCAAGGACTTCAACTACGCCGCGGAGTCCTACGACGCCACGGTCCTCGCCGCCCTCGCGGCCGAGGAGGCCAAGAGCGACAACCCGGGCGAGATCGCCAAGCACCTCACCACCGTCTCCAAGGGCGGCGAGAAGTGCACCGCCTTCAAGGCCTGCGTCGACCTGATCAAGGCCGGCAAGGACATCGACTACGACGGCGTGAGCGGCCCGATCTCCTTCAACGACGCCGGCGACCCGGCCGAGGCCACCATCGGTGTCTACACCTACGGCCCCGACAACAAGCTGCTCCCGGACGTCAAGTTCCAGTCCGGCAAGATCTGATCCAGCACAACCCGGAGGGCCCCCGTCGCACCAGCGGCGGGGGCCTTTCCGCGCACACCGCAAGTCCCACAAGACCGGAAGACCCAGAAGATGAGATGGGACTCGGGCCGCGTCACAGGCAGACCGTTGCTCCCGCCAGACACCGGGCCGGGGCCTGCCCTGAACGGGCGGCCCCGGCCCTGCCAGGTCCGCGGCGCCAAGGACCACCCCGTGGCGAAACGCCACCGCGCGGTGACCGAAATGCTGAGCCGACGATAATTGTTCCGCATTCGGAACGTCGATCAAATCCATCGGCAAGCGTTAATGCGCCGAGTCACAAGGCAGCGATTGTAAAAACGCCGTGAAATCACCCTGCGGTGGCACACAAAGAAATCCCGCGCCGCCCGTGGGAGCGGCGCGGGATTCAGGCCCGGGAAAAGGGTGGCTCAGGCCCGGGCGAGCGTCCCGAGGTACAACTCGATCACCCGCGGGTCGTTGATCAGGTCCTGACCGGAGGCGGTGTAGGCGTTGCGGCCCTGGTCGAGGACGTAGCCGCGGTCGCAGATCTGCAGGCAGCGCCGGGCGTTCTGCTCGACCATCACGACCGTCACGCCGGTCGCGTTGATCTGCTTGGTGCGGAAGAACACCTCGTCCTGCAGGGCCGGAGACAGGCCCGCCGACGGCTCGTCCAGCAGCAGCACCGTGGGCTCCATCATCAGCGCCCGGGCCATGGCCACCATCTGCCGCTCGCCGCCCGACATCAGCCCGGCCCGCTGCTTGCGCCGCTCGGCCAGGGTCGGGAACAGCTGGGTGACGAAGTCGAAGCGCTCCTTGTACCGCTTGGGCTTGAGGAACGTGCCCATCTGCAGGTTCTCTTCGATCGTCAGCGCGGCGAAGACGTTGTTCGTCTGCGGCACGAAGCCGATGCCCCGCTCGACCAGCGCGTGCGCCTTGAGGTTGGTGATGTTCTCCCCGCGCAGCGTCACCGCGCCGGTGCGGATGTTCACCAGCCCGAACATGGCCTTGAGCAGCGTCGACTTGCCGGCGCCGTTAGGGCCGATGATGCCGACCAGCTCGCCGTCGTGGGCGTAGAGGTCGGCGCCGTTGAGGATGTTGACACCGGGCAGGTACCCGGCGACGACCTCGTCGGCCCGCAGGACCGCACCATCGGCCTTCGAGATGTGCTCCGTCCGGTCGACGACCTCGCTGCTGCTCGGGGCGGCGTCCTCGGCCTCGTCCTCGGGAAGCTCGGGGGTGACAGTCACGATCGGTCCTTTCCGTGGCCCTCGGGCGCGGAGCCGTCCGGCAGCGGCTCGTTCTCCAGCTCGTCGACGGCCGGGATGAGCGCCACCTCGCCGCCCTCGGCGAGCTCGCCGGCGTCGATCTCCTCGCCGCCCACGGTCTTGACCGCGCCGTCGTGGTGCGCACCGAGGTACGCGTCGATGACCCGCGGGTCGGCCATGACCTTGTCCGGAGTGCCCTCGGCGATCACGCCGCCCTGCCCCATGACGATGATCCAGTCGCTGATGTCGTGGACCATGTCCATGTCGTGCTCGACGAAGAGCACGGTCATGCCGTCCTCGCGCAGCTGCTTGACGTGGCCGAGCAGCGACTGCGTCAGCGCCGGGTTGACCCCGGCCATCGGCTCGTCGAGCATGACCATCTCCGGCTGCACCATGAGGGCGCGGGCCATCTCCAGCAGCTTGCGCTGGCCGCCGGAGAGGCTGCCGGCGAAGTCGTCCTTCTTGGCGATGAGCTTGAACCGGGTGAGCAGGTCCTCGGCCCGGGCGGTGATCTCGTCCTCCTGCTGCTTCCACGTGCCGGGGATGAGGGCGCGCCAGAAGCTCTCGCCCTTCTGCCCGGTGGCGCCCAGCCGCATGTTGTCGATGACCTTGAGCTTCGACAGCGCCTTGGTGAGCTGGAAGGTGCGCACCATGCCGGCCCGGGCGACCTTGTGTGCCGGTACCCCCGAAAGCGAACGGCCGTTGAACGTCCAGCTGCCCTCGTCCGGCGCGTCGAAGCCGGTGAGCAGGTTGAAGAACGTCGTCTTGCCGGCGCCGTTGGGTCCGATCAGCGCGGTGATCGAGCCCCGCTGCACCTCGACGTGCGCGACGTCGACGGCGGTGAGGCCGCCGAAGCGGCGTACCACACCATCGGCGATGAGAATCGGGTCGGGCTTCGCCACTCCCGGCTCGCCGGGCAGGGCGGCCAGCGCGGCGACCGCCCGTTCGCGGGCCGTGCCGGGGGCCGCCGCCACCGGGCCGGAAGACACCGCATCAGCGGACATCGAGCATGACCTCCCTCTTGTCGCCGAAAATGCCCTGCGGCCGGAAGATCAGCAGCAGGACCAGGCCGATGCCGACGAGGATGAACCGGACCGAGCCGGCCTGCGAGGTGCTGATCAGCCAGGACGGGACGTCCTTGTGGTTGATCGCCTCGCTGAGGACGGCGTCGATGAAGACGAGCAGCACCCAGAAGATCGCGGCGCCGACGACCGGGCCGAAGACCCGCGCCGCGCCGCCGAGGATGACGATGGTGTACGCGAAGAACGTGAACTCCGTGCCGTAGGTGTCCGGCTGCACCGCCGCGCGGTCCAGGGCGAACACGAAGCCGCCGAGGCAGCCGATGACGCCGCCGAGCACGAGGGCCTGCATCTTGTAGGAGAAGACGTTCTTGCCGAGGCTGCGCACCGCGTCCTCGTCCTCGCGGATGGCCTTGAGCACCCGGCCCCACGGGCTGCGCATGAGCAGCCACACGACCAGGCAGCTGATCAGGATCAGCGCCCAGCCCACGACCAGGATCCAGGTCTCGCGGTCGGTGAAGGTGATCAGGCCGCCGATGTCGATGCCGGAGCTGCCCTTGAACGGGTTGATGTTGTAGAAGTCCTGCGAGAAGCTCTGCAGGCCGTCCGAGGCGCCGGTCCACTTGCGCAGGTCGGTGGCCCGGTAGAAGAGCCGGATGATCTCGGCCGCGGCGATGGTGACGATGGCCAGGTAGTCGGCCCGCAGCCGCAGCGTCGGGATGCCGAGCAGCAGGGCCAGGATGACCGAGGCGGCCAGGCCGATGACGACGCCCAGCCACAGCGGCAGGTCGAAGGTGGCCACGGTGATGGCGATGCCGTAGGCGCCGACGCCCAGGAACGCCGACTGGCCGAAGTTGAGCAGGCCAGTGTAGCCGAAGTGGACGTTGAGCCCGATCGCCGCGAGGGCGTAGGCAATAGTGGTGGAGCCGACGATCGCCTCGAGGGAGACGCTGAAGATGCTTTCCCAGTTCATCGTGCTCCCCTCAGCCGATCCGCGTCCGCCGGCCCAGGATGCCCTGCGGCCGGAAGAGCAGGATCACGATCAGCACCGCCAGCGCGCCGACGGTCTTCAACTCGGTCGGAATCCACAGCGTGGAGAACTGGATGAACATGCCGATGACCAGGCTGCCGATGAGGGCGCCCCACGCGGTGCCGAAGCCGCCCAGGGTGACCGCGGCGAAGACCAGCAGCAGGATCTGGAAGCCCATCTGGTAGCCGACGTTCTGGTAGACGCCCAGGAGCACGCCGGCCAGCGCGGCCAGGCCGCCGCCGATCGTCCAGACCAGCCGGATGATGCCGTCGACGTTGATGCCCGAGGCGGCCGCGAGCGCCGGGTTGTCGGCGACGGCCCGGGTCGCCTTGCCCAGCCGGGTGCCGATCAGCGCCCAGGAGACCGCGACGATCGCCACGATCGCGATCACGTCGCAGATGAGGTTCTTCGGCGCGATGAGGAACGGGCCGTACTGGTGCCCGGCCTGGGCGTTGAAGTCGGAGTATGCGCGCGACTCGCCGCCGAAGAAATACAGGAACAGGTAGCGCAGGGCCAGCGACAGGCCGATCGAGATGATCATCATGGTGACCAGGTTGGTGCGCCGCTTTCTCAGCCAGCCCCAGAAGGCCCGGTCCTGCAGGTAGCCGACGCCGGCGCCGATGACGACCGCGATGATGCCGGAAAGCACCAGCGGCAGGCCGATGGTCACGTTGAACAGGAACGCCATCAGCGCGCCGAAGGTGACCAGCTCGCCGTGGGCGAAGTTGGTCAGGCCGGTGGTGCCGAAGATCAGCGAGATGCCCAGCGCGGCGAGCGCGATGATGAGCGAGAAATGCAGGCCGGAATAGAGCAGATCGGCATACCGATCGAAGCTCGACGGTGTGGAGGGGGCGCCCGGCTGGTTCTGCCCCGGCGCGTTGCCCGCGGCGCCGCCGCCGAGCGGGAACAGCACGTTACGCGCCTGCCCGTCGGCCACGGCCGGGCTCAGGCTCGGCCGGTTGTTGGTGACCGTCACGCCCGAAGGCAGCGACGAAACGTCGAGGTCCACGCGATAGGTGCCGGGCCCCGGTACGGGAATGGTCCATTTGCCCGTGGTGTCGGACGTGGCCTCGCCGACGGCTGCGCCGTCCTGGGTGAACGCTTTGATCTTGACCCCGGCGACGGGCGCGTCGCCGTTCTTCAACGTTCCCTGCAGCGATTCCCCCTCGGCCCAGGCGCTCGTGGCGCCAACGCCGAAGGAGATCATTACGCAGGCCAGGAAGGCCGTGAGCATGATCACGGCTCTACGCAATGGTGCTCCTCGAATCAACGGTGATAACTGGGCCTCGGGAGTCGTTCGGCCTGTCCCGAGCTTCGGGACTGGCGGATCATAGCCCGCCCCGCAAGCCAATTGCGGGCCGTTACCAAGCCGTTATTCGATGCTCAGCCTCAATCGTGAAACACGCCGTGCGCAGGTAAAAGCTCAGGACCCGGTCGTTACGTCAGTGTTTCCGCCGGCCGTTTCCGTGATGATCCGATCGGCGACTTCGCGCATCGTCATGCGGTGGTCCATGGCGGTGCGCTGGATCCACTTGAATGCCTGCGGCTCGTTCATGCCGTACGTCGCCATCAGCTGCCCCTTGGCCCGCTCGACGACCTTGCGGGTCTCCAGCCGCTCGGTGAGGGTGGCCACCTCGGACTCGAGCACCGACAGCTCCGCATACCGCGATACCGCGATCTCCACCGCCGGCACCAGGTCGCTCTTCTGGAACGGCTTGACCAGGTACGCCATCGCGCCGGCTGCCCGGGCGCGCTCGACCAGGTCCCGCTGGCTGAACGCGGTCAGGATCACCACCGGGGCGATCCGCCCGCCGGCGATCTTCTCCGCGGCCGCCAGCCCATCCATGATGGGCATCTTGATGTCCAGGATGACCAGGTCGGGCTTGAGCTCCTCGGCGAGGCGGACGGCGGTTTCGCCGTCGCCGGCCTCGCCGACGACGTCGTAGCCCTCCTCGACGAGCATCTCCCGCAGGTCGAGGCGGATGAGGGCCTCGTCCTCCGCGATGAGCACCCGACGGCTCTGTGCCTCGGCCACTAGCACTCCCGAATCCGATCCGACGCGTACGACGGCGATTACCGTCGCGATCAGAGTAGTGGGTAGTCTGTTGCGGCGTACTCGTCCCGGTATCCCAATCGGCAGAGGAACGGAGCTCAAACCTCCGACAGTGTGGGTTCGAATCCCACCCGGGGCACCAAAAACGGACATCCATCACGGTCCTGCTCCGCGCACCTGGCGCGCGGCCTCTACGCTCGGCGCCACCCACCACAGGGTGAAGGTGCCAGCCGCCATCGCGGGGCGAAGGGAGCCGAGCGTGCACATCGCCGCCCACCTCGACGTCGATCTGATCGCCGTCGAGACCGACGACCAGGTGTCGGTCATGATCGAGCTCACCGCGCCGGCCGCACCCGGCGCCGGCGCCGAGCACCCGCCGCGCACGCTCGAGGTGGTGCTCGATCGCAGCGGCTCGATGCAGGGCGACCGGCTCGACGGCGCCAAGCGGGCGCTCGCCGCCCTGGTCGGCCGGCTCGACCCGCGCGACCACTTCGGCCTGGTCGCCTTCGACGACACGGTGATCGTGCCGGTGCCGGCCGGGCGGCTGACCGACAAGGCGGCCGTCCGCCGGGCGATCGCCGACGTGCGGGCCGGCGGCAGCACCGACCTGTCCGGCGGCTACCTGCGCGGCCTGCAGGAGGCCCGCCGGGTCGCCGGCGAGGCCGGCGCGACGGTGCTGATCATCAGCGACGGCCACGCCAACGCCGGGGTCACCGATCCCGACGCCCTGGCCCGGGTCGCCGCGGAGGCGTACCGCAACGGGGTCACCACCTCCGCGCTCGGCTTCGGCCTCGGCTACGACGAGCGGATCATGGCCGCGATCGCCCGCGGCGGCAACGGCAACGAGCATTTCGCCGAGGAGGCCGACACCGCGGTCGCGCTCATCGCCGGCGAGGTGGAGGGGCTGCTCGCGCAGGCCGCGCAGGCCGCCTCGCTGCAGGTGCGGCCCGGCCCGGCGGTGCGCGCGGTGCTGGTCGTCAACGACCTGCCGGCGGCCGCCGTCGACGACGGCGGCGGCATCCTGGTAGAGCTCGGCGGCTTCTACGCCGAGGAGACCCGCCGGCTCGTGCTCACCTTCGACGTGCCGGCCGTCGCCGCGCTCGGGCCGGCCGAGGTGGCGACGCTGACGTTCACCTACGTCGAGCTGCCCGCGCTGGTCCAGCACACGGTGACGGTGCCGGTGCAGGTCAACGTGGTCCCCGGCGACGTGGCCGCCGGCCGGGTGCCGGCGCCGGAGGTGCGCACCGAGCTGGTGTACCTGCAGGCGCAGCAGGCCAAGCTGCGCGCCTCGGGCCACCTCGGCCGCGGCGACACCGACGCGGCGCTGGCCGAGATCCGCCGGGCGCAGCAGGACATCGCGCGGATCCTGCCGGACGCGCCGCAGGCCATGGCCGCCGACCTGGCCGAGGAGGCGGCATCGCTGTCCTACCTGGAGCGCGAGGCCGAGCAGGGCTGGTCCGAGCGGGCCGGGAAGTACCTCTCGGCAAGCACCTCGCGCAAGATGCGCCAGCGCGGCCGCTCCGGCGGCCCGTCGGTTCCCCCGCCGCCCCCGCCTCAGGCCCCTTAGTCGAGGCGCAGCGGCACGGCGCCCTCGGTGAGCAGGTCGAGGCCGGCGCCGCTGATCACCTGGGCCGGCTGGCGGTCGCGGCCGGCGATCGCGGCCAGGCGGGCGATCGGTAGCCGGCCCGCGTCGAGCGCGGCGGCGAACACCGCGTTGCCGTAGCGGCGGCCCCGCAGCAGCTCCGAGCGCACGATCAGACACAGGTCGGCGAAGGCGGTGCGCAGCGTGGCCGCCTGGTCGCGGGAGAAGGTTAGCGGCGCGAGGTCGGCGACGTTGAGCGCGTAGATGCCGCCCGGGGCCAGCAGCCGCGCCACCGCGGCGGCGAAGGTCACGTCGGAGACGCTCTCGGGCATCTGCGCGGCGTCGTACACGTCGCCGATGACCAGGTCGTAGGCGGCCGGGTCGAGCTCCGCCACGGTTTCCCGGGCGTCGCCGAAGGCGATATCGATGCCGGCCTGCGCGGGCAGCGGCAGCACCCGCTGGACGAACGCGGCCAGTTTCCGGTCCCGCTCGACGACCAGCTGGGTCGAGCCGGGGCGGGTGGCGGCGATGTACCGCGGCATCGTGAACGCCCCGCCGCCCAGGTGCAGCACCCGCAGCGGCGCGCCGGGCGGGGCCGCGGTGTCCACGACGGAGCCGATGCGGCGGGTGTACTCGAAACTCAGGTGCTTCGGGTCGCGGACGTCGACGTACGACTGCTGGACCTCCTCGACCAGCAGCGTCCAGCCGCCCTTGCGCCGCGGGTCGCGGACCAGCCGGGCCGCGCCGTAGTCGCCCTGCTCCGCGATGCCGTCGATGATCTCGCGCCAGCTTCCCATCGGGGCACAACCTACCCCGCGGGGTGCGAAAACCCTCAGCCGCGGCGAGGATCGGCCGAAACGTCGGGTATGGACGGTCGCACCACCACCATCATCCGCAGCGTCGACGACGTGCTCGACGCCCGCGCGGTCACGACCGTCTTCCAGCCGATCGTCCGGCTCGACTCGTGGCGCGCCCGGCACGAGGTGGTCGGCTACGAGGCGCTGACCCGCGGCCCGGCCGGCACCCCGTGGGAGGAGCCGCTGCGGCTGTTCGAGGCCGCCGCCGAGCGGGGCCGCCTCGGCGAGCTCGACTGGATCTGCCGGGCCACGGCGTACCGCACCGCCCTGGACGCCGGCCTGCCGATCGGCCTCACGCTCTTCGTCAACGCCGAGCCGGCCGCGCTCGGCACCCCCTGCCCGCCGGACCTGGCGCCCACGATCCTCGACGCGCAGCTGCGGCTGCGGGTGGTCACCGAGCTGACCGAGCGGGCCATCGGCGACGACCCGTCGGCACTGGTCACCGCGGCCGAGGCGTGCCGGGGCGCGGGCTGGGGCGTGGCCCTGGACGACGTGGGGGCACAGCCGGCGTCGCTGTCGGTGATGCCGTTCGTACACCCCGACGTGGTCAAGATCGACCGGCCGCTGGTCCAGCACCCGGACGGCGCCTACGCGGCCCGGGTCGTCAACGCGGTCGTCGCCTACGCCGAGCGCTCCGGCGCGGCGGTGCTGGCCGAAGGCATCGAGACGCCCGAACACGCCGCCGCCGCGCTGGGCATGGGCGCCACCCTCGGGCAGGGCTGGCTCTTCGGCCGCCCCGGCCCGCTGCCCGACGACGTGGCCGACCGGCGCTGCTCGCTCAGCGTGCCGTTCGTCGCGCCGCCGGCCCCGGCCGGCGGCCGCACGCCGTACGAGATCGTCGCCGCCCGCCGCCCGACCGCCGAGGCGACCAAGCGCATGCTGCTGCCGCTGAGCCGGTACCTGGAGGCGAAGGCGCAGGACCCGGCGGAGCCGCCGATGCTGCTCGCCGCGTTCCAGGAGGGCGGCCACTTCACGCCGGCGACCACCCGCCGCTACGCCGCGATCGCCGAGACCGCCGCGCTCGTCGCCGTGCTCGGCACCGACCTGCCCGGCACACCGGCGCCCGGCGTGCGGGGCACCGCGCTGACCCGCGACGACCCCCTGCGCGGCGAGTGGACCGTCATCGTCGTCGGCCCGCACTTCGCCGGCGCCCTCGTCGCGCGCGACCTCGCCGACACCGGCCCGCAGCTCGACCGGCGCTTCACCTATGCCCTCACCTACGACCGCGACCTGGTGCTGGACGCGGCCCGTGCGCTGCTGCAGTGGATTGTGCAAACATAGGCGCTCATGAAGCGATCGGATGTCGGGTTCCTGCTGGGGGTCGCGCTGCTGGTGCTCATTTCCCTGGGCGGCGCGGCGGTGGCGGGTCTCGGACCGGACCGGGCGGCGAGCCCCGCGGCGCCGGCTCCGGCCGCCGATGACGCGATCAAGATGCGGGTCGAGCTGACCCAGGGCCGGGTCGACGAGGTCCGGCACACCGTGCAGATCTCCATGCACAACGACGGCCCGGCCAAGCTGGTGGTCGAGTCGCTCGAGCTGCAGGCACCGTCGTTCTCCGGCGGCCAGGGGCGGGTCCGGGCGGACGCCTGGCTGCCGCCGGGCGGGCTGCAGGTCGACGTGCCGGTGTCCTACGGCACCGGCGTCTGCGCGGGCGATGCCGTCAACCCGCGGGCGAAGGCCTCGTTCGTGGCGATGAGCGTGCGCACCGACGACGGCAAGGTCCACGACGTGCGGCTGCCGGTCGCCGACCCCAACCCGATGCTCGACAAGCTGCTCGCCATCGACTGCCTGCAGGCCTACCTCGACCACCGGGCCACCTTCACCTTCGGGCCGTGGACGCACCTGCCCAGCGGTTGGGTGAGCGGTACCGTCGTCATCAAGCGAACCGGCTTCGCGGGCACCGTGACGCTGCAGGAGTTCGCCGGCAGCATCATCCTCGAGGTCGTGCCGACGCCGCTGCGCCTGGCCACCCCCAAGCCCTACGCGGTGCTGCGGCCCGGCCAGAACGAGCTGTCCATCCCGATCGTCGTGGACGGCGACCGGTGCACCCCGCACGCCCTCGCGGAGATCAAGAAGCCCTACGTCTTCCCCACGTTCGTGAGCTTCGACGGCGGCCCGCCGCTCTACACCGAACTCAAGATCACCGATGCCGAGATCGCCGCATTCAAGCCGGTGATCGACGCCTGCGCGGCCGGCCACACGCAAATGTGACACGCAGAGTTTTAAGGCAGCTTTAGGCAGCTCCACCTCCACGTGCCGAGGTGACACGCTCGCAGCAATGTCCGACCCCGGCCGGGTTGCACGCGCGCAAGCCCGGGTGCCATGCTCCCAGCCATGTCCGAGGCCGGTCGGTTAGCCCGCGCCGCTCTCCCCGCGGTCGCCCTGCTGGTCCTCGCCACCGGGGCGATGCTCGCGCTGTCCACGCTGCTCGGCTTCGCGCCCGCGCCGCCGGCCTGGCGGATCGCGCTGACCCTGGTGGTCGCGCTGCTGCTCGGCCTGGCCGCGGCCGGCCAGGTGCGGGCCGCGCTCACCGACTGGCAGGGCGCCACCGCCGCCGAGTGGGGCGTGCACCGGCGCCGCCGCGGCCCGCTCACCGCGCCTCCGGCGGCCGGCCAGACCCGCCCGGTGCCGGCGGCGCAGGAGCTGTGGGGCGACACCGGCTCGGTGCTGACCGCGCCGGTCTCCCCCGCGCCCGAGCTGCGGCCGGAACGGCCCAAGGTCGGGCGCCCGTCGTGGGTCCGGCTGGTCGCGACCGTCGCGGCCGCGGTGGTGCTGGCCGTCCTGCTGTGGGTACCCGAGCTGCCGGTACACGCGCCCGCGCTCGCGGTGGCCGCGTTCGGCCTGGGCTACGTCGCCTACGCCCTGCCGGTGCTGCCGCTGCTGCTCCTGCGCCCGCTCCCCCGGCTGCCCCGCGAGCCGTGGCCCTGGCGTCTGCTCCTCGTGCCGCTCGCCGACCGGCGGCTGTGGTCCGGCCGCGAGCCGCGCGCCCTGGCCGGCGCGACCCTGGCGTTCCTGCGCGAGCGGGTGCTGACCCGGGCCACCGGCGTCGTGGTCGCCACCGCCGGCCTGCTGCACCTGGTGCGCGGCAACCCGCACCTGCTCGACGGCGGCACCGCCCGGGCCGGCGGCCTGGCCGGCTACCTCGTCGCCGAGCCGCTGCGCCTGGCCCTCGCCGACGGCGGCGCGATCGCCCTGCTCGGCGGGGTGCTCGCCGTGGCCGCCGCGATCATCGCCGCCTCGGCCGGCCGGGCCTTCGGCACCGTCACCGGCTACGCCGTGCTGGCCGTCGCCGTCGCCGTGCCGCTGGGCGCGGTCGGCGCCGGGCACTGGTTCGGCTACGAGTACTACCTGCGCGCCGAGAACGGCCGGGTGGTCGTCGTCGCCGGCCTCTCCCCCAGCCACCGCCAGTCCGTGCACGACACGAAGCTCGCCGTCGGCGGCCTGTCCCCGTCGCTGCTGCAGCTGTTCACCGACGGCCTGCCGGTGGCCGGCTACGCCGACGGCGACCGCATCGCCAACGCCCTGGTGAACCCGGCCGCCTCGGCCGCGCAGAGCTACCCGGGCGACCAGTTCGAGCTGCGCAGCGGCGAGTGCTTCGACTGGATCGGCGGGTCGTCGCAGCTGCGGTACGTGACCGCGTGCAACGGCGCGCACGTCGGCGAGGTCACCTTCGTGGGGCACCTGCCGTTCACGGTGAACCCGGGCGCCAAGGCGGTCACGGCCGCGGCCCGGGCCATGTGCGAGCAGTCCTACGGCGACTATCTCGGCGTACCGTTCGGGCAGTCGTTCCTGCCGCTGGAGCCCCCGATGCTGCCGCCCGGCCTGGACAAGGCGTGGCAGCCGAGGCCGGTCATCGCCTGCTCGCTCGGCTCGGTCGGCCCGTGGACGCTCAAGGCCACCAAGACCGTCGCCGCCCTGCAGCAGAAGACCCCGTGGTCGGCGGCCGGCGGCTGCAAGATCGAGGTACCGGACGCCCTGCGGGTCACCGCCGAGCAGCCCAACGTCCGCTGCCTGGCCCCCGGCCCCGAGCAGCGCCTGAGCGTCCCCGGCGGCGGCTTCGCCATCGACCTGGAGTTCGCCGCGATCGGCAAGACCGCCGGCGGCGCCCGCATCGGTGCCGGCTGCTTCGACGGGGCGAACCTGACCAACGGCTACAGCTTCGAGGTCACCGCCGACGGCGTCATCGAGATCTACAAGCACGCCGGCGACCAGCACGCCCGCCTGGCCGCCTCGGCGAAGCCGAAGAACGCCGGCCCCCCGACCACGGCCTCCACCCCGCTCCAGGTGACCTGCAAGCCGACGGGCGACGGCGGGATCGAGCTGACCGCCTTCTCCACCGGCAACCGCAAGGCCCAGTTCGTGGACAAGGACCACCCCTTCACGTCCCTGAGCCCGCGCCTGGTCCTGGCCAACGCCGCCACCGCCGGCGTGGTGATGACCACCATGATCTTCAACGCCACCCGCGCCTGACCGGCCGTGACCACGGCGGCAAGTCATCACGTCCGCCGGTGTGGTGTATGGAGGCCAGCGCCTGTTCGTGCTGGTTGACGCCCGGCGCCCGGCGCAGGCCGGGCGTCGGTGGCCACCGGCGGGGCACAAGCGCGCCGACCGCCGGTGCGGATGTCGCACCAGGCGGGCGCAACCTGCGATCCGCGCGGCCGGGCCGGACGTACGTCTCCGTGATCATGATGCCCGCGGTGACCGCACCCCGGGTTCGCCATGATCCCGGAGACTTGCGGTACACGGGGGTACATCAGCACTCCACGATCATGAAAAACCGTTGGTGTCGACGCCGGGCTGTGCATGATCGCGGAGACTTCCGGTCCTTGCAGCATTCGCGAGCGAGCGTTCGTTCTATAATTTCGGCGTGCCGCGCGTGTCCGAAGCTCATCTCGCCGCCCGCCGGGAGCAGATCATCGAGGCGGCGACGCGGTGCTTCCTGCGCAACGGGTTTCATCAGACGTCCATGCAGGACGTCATCCGCGAGGCGGGGCTGTCGGTCGGAGCGTTCTACCGCTACTTCTCCAGCAAGGCCGAGCTGATCCGGGCCATCGCCGAGGAGAAGGTCGGCAGCATCGTGGCCACGCTCGACGTGCTGCTGGAGCGGGAGCCGGTGCCGTCGCTCGCGGAGATCTTCGACGAGCTGCTCGAGCAGGTCGACATCAACCTCACCGAGGGGCCGGTGCGCATCGCCGTGCAGGTGTGGGGCGAGGCGGCGCACGACGCGAGCTTCGCCGAGCTCGTCCAAGGCATCTACCTGCGGATCCGCGACACCGCGGTCGCGCTCGCGGAGCGGCTGCGCTCGGCCGGGCAGCTCGCCCCCGGTGCCGACCCGGCGGCGGTCGGCGCGGTGCTCGTCGGGCTGATCCAGGGGTACATCATCCAGCAGGTGCTCCTGGCCCGCGTCGACCGGCGAACCTACCTGACCGGCATCCAGGCATTGATCGACCGTTATGGTGCACGGGACGCCCACGAGGCGTCCTGACCATTACGGAAGGCGCGACAATGACCAACCTCTCCCGCCGGGGGCTCCTCGCCGCCGCGGCGGCGGCCTCCGCGGCACCGTTCGTGGCCGGGCCGGCCGACGCCCACCCCGCCGAGCCCAAGACGGGGCCCAAGACATGGGACCTGACCCTGCTGGGCACCTCCGACACCCACGGGAACGTCTACAACTGGGACTACTACCGCGACGCCGAGTACGACGACTCCGCCCACAACGACGTCGGCCTGGCCAAGGTGGCCACGCTGGTCAACGCGGTGCGGGCCGAGCGGCGCGGCAAGGCCACGCTCGTGCTCGACGCCGGCGACACGATCCAGGGCACGCCGCTGGCCACGTACTACGCCAAGCAGGAGCCGATCACCACCACCCACGAGCGGCACCCGATGGCCCGGGCGATGAACGTCATCCGCTACGACGCCGTGACGCTGGGCAACCACGAGTTCAACTACGGGCTGCCGCTGCTGGACCTGTGGATCCGCCAGCTCGGCTTCCCGGCGCTGGCGGCCAACGCGGTGAACGCCAGGACCGGGCGGCCCGCGTTCCTGCCGTACCTCATCAAAAAGGTCGACCTCGGCCATGGCGCTGCGAACCTGCGGGTCGGCATCCTCGGCCTGACCAACCCGGGCGTCGCCATCTGGGACCGCGGCAACGTCGAGGGCAAGCTGCGCTTCACCGACATGGTCGCCACCGCGGCCAGGTACGTGCCCGAGATGCGCCGCCGGGGCGCCGACATCGTGCTCGTCAGCGCGCACGGCGGCGACAGCGGGACCTCCAGCTACGGCCCGGAGCTGCCGAACGAGAACCCGTCGGCGCTCATCGCCGCGCAGGTGCCGGGGATCGACGCGATCCTGTTCGGCCACGCGCACAACGACATCCCGCAGCGGTTCGTCGCCAACGCGGCGACCGGCGAGCAGGTGCTGCTGTCCGAGCCGTCGAAGTGGGGCCAGCGGGTGACCCGCGTGGACTTCACGCTGACCCGCGACCGCGGGCGCTGGCGGATCACCACCAAGGCGGCGACCACGATCAACACCAACACGGTCGCGGCCGACCCGGTCGTGCTGGCCGCGGTGCGCGAGCAGCACAACACGACCGTCGCCTACGTCAACCAGGCGGTGGCGAACTCGACCCAGGAGCTGTCGGCGGCCGAGTCGCGCTACAAGGACACGCCGATCCTGGACTACATCAACCAGGTCCAGACCGACACCGTGACCGCGGCGCTGGCCGGGAGCTCCTACGCGGCGCTGCCGGTGCTGTCGATCGCGGCGCCGTTCTCGCGCACCGCGCTCTTCCCGGCCGGGCAGGTCCGGATCAAGGACGTGGCCGGGCTGTACATCTACGACAACACCCTGGAAGCCGTCGTGCTCACCGGCGCGGAGGTGCGCGCCTACCTGGAGTACTCCGCCAAGTTCTTCGTCACGCTCGCCCCGGGCGCGCCGGTCGACCCGGCGACGATCAGCGACCCGTCGGTGCCGGATTACAACTACGACACGCTCTCCGGCGTGGAGTACGACATCGACATCAGCAAACCGGTCGGTCAGCGCATCACGCGGCTGGTCCACCCCGGCACCGCCACGCCGGTCGGGGACGCCGAGCAGTTCGTGGTCGCGGTGAACAACTACCGGCGCTCCGGCGGCGGCAACTTCCCGGGCATCGTCAAGACCCAGGTGTACAACGCCCAGCAGGAGATCCGCCAGCTGCTCATCGACTGGGCCCAGGCCAAGGGCGTGATCGATCCGGCCGGCTTCTTCACCGCCAACTGGCGCCTGGTCCGGGAAGGCACGCCGGTCTTCTAAGCGCGCGGGGTGATCCGGTGCGCCGTAGGGTTGTCTCCATGCAGGAGAGGATTCTGGGGCGCACCGGCGTCCCCGTCGGCGTGGTCGGGCTCGGCGCGTGGCAGCTGGGCGCCGACTGGGGCGAGGTCGACGAGGACGACGCGCTGGCGACGCTGACCGCCGCGCACGAGGCGGGCGTGACGTTCATCGACACCGCGGACGTCTACGGCGACGGGCGCAGCGAGCAGCTCGTCGGTGCGTTCCTGCGGTCGCTGCCGGCCGGCCACCGGGTCACCGTCGCCACCAAGATGGGCCGGCGGGTGCCGCAGGAGGCTTCACGGTACAACCTGGACAACTTCCGTGCCTGGAACGACCGCTCCCGGGAGAACCTCGGCGTCGACACCCTCGACCTGGTGCAGCTGCACTGCCCGCCGACCGAGGTCTACTCCACCGACGAGGTCTTCGACGCGCTCGACCTGATGGTCGAGGAGGGGCGGATGCGCGCCTACGGCGTGAGCGTCGAGACAACCGCGGAGGCGCTCACCGCGATCGCCCGGCCGGGCGTGGCCACCGTGCAGATCATCTTCAACATGCTGCGGCTCAAGCCGCTCGACGACGTGCTGCCCGCGGCGGAGAAGATGGGCGTCGGCATCATCGCGCGGGTACCGCTGGCCAGCGGGCTGCTCTCCGGCCGCTACGACGAATACACCACGTTCGGCGCCGACGACCACCGCACGTACAACCGCCACGGCGAGGCCTTCGACCAGGGCGAGACGTTCTCCGGCGTGGACTACGAGACCGGGCTGCACGCGGTGCGCCGGCTCACCGAGTTCACGCCCGACGGGCTGAGCATGGCGCAGTTCGCGCTGCGCTGGATCATCGACCACCCGGCCGTCTCGGTCGTCATCCCGGGCGCCCGCAACGCCACCCAGGCCCGGGCCAACGCGGCCGCGGCCGGCGCGGCACCGCTGTCGCCCGAGGTCCACGAGGCCGTCAAGGACACCTACGACGAGCTGCTGCGCACGTCGGTCCACAGCCGATGGTGAGTCCGGGCGACACGGTCGGGGTCGAGGAGGAGTTCCACGTCGTCGACGCCGAGACCGGCGCCCTGGAGCCGGCCGCGCGGCGGGTGCTGCGCGGCGCCGACGCCGAGCCGGAGCTGCACCGCTCGATGGTGGAGACGGCCAGCTCCGTGCAGACCGGTCTGGCGGGGCTGCGCGCCGACCTGCTGGAGAAGCGCCGCTCGCTGGTCGAGGCGGCCGGCCGGCACGGGCTGGCCATCGTCGCGGCCGGCAGCGTGCCGGGCTCGGGCAGCACGCCGAGCCGGGTGTACCCCGACGAGCGCTACGAGCGCATGGCCCAGGAGTACCGCCAGCTCGTCGACGAGCAGCAGGTGGCCGCCTGCCAGGTGCAGGTCGGCGTGCCCGACAAGGACCTGGCGGTGCGCATCACCCGGCGCATCCGGGAGTGGCTGCCGGTGCTGCTGGCGCTCAGCGTGTCGTCGCCGTACTTCGCCGGCCAGGACACCGGCTACGCCTCCTACCGCACGATCGTCACGTCGCGCTGGCCGACCGTCGGGCCGCCGCCGGACCTCGGCTCGGCCGCCGAGTACGAGCAGGTCGTCGACACGCTGGTCGGCAGCGGCGTGATCAGCGACGCCGGGATGATCTACTTCGACGCCCGCCCGTCGGCGCGCTACCCGACGGTCGAGGTCCGCGTCGCCGACTCCTGCCCGAACATCGACGACGCCGTGCTGCTCGCCTCCCTGGCCCGGGCCCTGGTGACGGTCGCCGCCGAGGAGGACGCCGCCGGCCGGGCGCTGCCCGAGGCGCCGCAGGTGCTGCTGCGCGCGGCGACCTGGCGGGCGGCCCGTTCCGGGCTCGGCGGCCACCTCGTCGACCCGGCCACCCGCAGCGCGGTGCCGGCCGGGGTGCGCATCGACGCGCTGCTCACCCATGTGCGGCCGGCCCTGGAGGCGCGCGGCGAGTGGGAGACCGCGGTCGACCTGCTGGAGGACCTGCGCTCGCGGGGCACCTCGGCGACCCGGCAGCGGCGGGCGCAGTCGCACCGGGAGACGGTGCTGGCCCTGGCTGCCGAGACGCGCGCGGGGTGACTACCCTCGGGGTATGGCGCTGCACCGAGGTCTGCTGGTCGACTACGGCGGCGTGCTGACCACCGACGTGTTCGCCTCCTTCGACGCGTTCTGCGCGGCCGAGGGGCTGCCCGCGGGCACCGTCCGGGAGCTGTTTCGCACCGACCCGGCCGCGCGGGCACTGCTGGCCGGCCTCGAGGACGGCACCCTGGAGAACGAGTCCTTCGAGGAGGGCTTCGCCGCGCTGCTCGGCCCGCGGGTCGCCGCCGCCGGGCTGATCGACCGGCTGATGGGCCGGGCCGGCAACGACCCGGCGATGCTGGACATCGTCCGGACCGCCCGCGCGGCCGGCGTCCGCACCGGCCTGATCTCCAACTCCTGGGGCGTCGGCGGCTACGACCGGGCCCTGCTGGCCGAGCTCTTCGACGGGGTCGTCATCTCCGGCGAGGTCGGCGTGCGCAAGCCCGACCCGCGCATCTACGCCCTCGGCGCCGAGGCCGTGGGGCTGGCGCCGGCCGAGTGCGTCTACATCGACGACCTGCCCGGCAACCTCAAGCCGGCCCGCGCGCTGGGCATGACCACGCTGCACCACCGCGACGCCGCCGCCACGATCGCCTCGCTCACGCCCCTGCTGGGCCTGTGATGCGCCGGCGGACCCTGCTGCTCGCCGCCGCCTCCACCGCCCTGCTCGGCGCCTGCGAGCCCGGCGGCGACGAGGCGAGCGGCCCGCTGCGCATCGCCACCGGCAGCCCGGGCGCGGTCTACTACCGCTACGGCAGCGCGATCGCCGAGCTGACCCGGCGGTACCTGCCCAAGGTCCACGCCACCGTGCTGACCACCAACGCCTCGAAGGAGAACGTCGCGTTCGTCCTGGACGGCCGCGCGGACGTGGCGTTCACCCAGGCCGACATCGCCGCCGACAGCGAGTCCGACCACCCGCGCGAGCTCGCCGCCCTGGCCCGGATCTACGACGACCACATCCACGTCGTGGTCGCCGCGAGCGGCCCGATCGCCGCGCTGGCCGACCTGTCCGGCCACCGCGTGTCGATCGGCGCCGAGGGCTCCGGCACGGCCGTCACCGCCAACCGCGTGCTGGGCGTCAACGGCATCGCGGTGCAGCGGATCATGCTGGGCCTCGACGAGTCGGTCACCGCGCTGCAGGAGGGCCGGATCGACGCGTTCTTCTTCTCCGGCGGCCTGCCCGTGACGGCGATCGACGACCTGGCCAAGCGGTTCCCGATCCACCTGCTGAACCTGGCCGACTCGGTCCAGCCGCTGCGCCGCCGCTACGGCGACTACTACGCCGAGCGGGTCGTGCCCGCCTCGACCTACGCCGGCATCACCGCCACCGTCGCCATCGGCATCGCCAACTATCTGGTGGTCCGCGCGTCGATGGCGGAGGCGCTGGCCTACGGCGTGACCCGGCTGCTGTTCGAGGGCCGCGACGAGCTGGCCAAGGCCCACCAGGCGGCGGCCCGGCTCAACATCCGCTCGGCCATCTCGACCCCGCCGCTGCCCCTGCACCCGGGCGCGATCCGCTACTACCGCGCTCAGAAGGCCTGAAACACGAGCAGTTCGCTGGTCTCGTATTGCGGCCCGTCGCCAAGCAAGGGCAGCGCCGCCTCGATGCTGGCGAAGCCCGCTTCGGCGGCCTCCTCGCTCAGGTGCTCGAAGACGGAGACGGCGCGCAGCTTCAGCCGCTCGAAGTCCTCGGCCAGGTTCGCCGCGCGAAGCCAGGTGACTTCGTCACGAGCGACGAGCGTCCAGCCGGCGCCGGCGAAGTCCCGCTTCACCTCGTCCTGGGACCGGAACTGCGCCGTGTCGGCCTTCCCCCATTCGGGCACGACGCGGAACCACCAGACGTCAGGCATCCGGTCGGAGAAGTTCGCCTGCACGAAGAGCTTGCCGCCCAGCTTGACGACCCGGCGCAGCTCCCGAGCCGCGGCCTCGCGATCGACGACGTGGTGCCAGACGAAGAACAGCAAGGCCGCGTCGCACGAGGCGTCCGGCAGCGGGATGTGCTCGGCGGACCCGGCCGCATACGTGACGGCGGGATGGCCGGCGTGGGCGAGGGCTTGAGCACGCATCCTCGCTGACGGCTCGACTCCGTGGGCGGGGCCGCCGAAGGCACTCGCCAGAGCGGGGGTCATGCGGCCGGTGCCCGAGCCCAGGTCGAGCCAGACCAGCGGCCGGGTCCGGGGCAGGTGGCGGGCGAACGCGTCCAGCCACGGTTGCAGAGCCTCGGGCGACATCCGCCGGCCGGCGGCGTACACGGCGTGCAGACGCGAGTCGTAGTCGACCTTCTCCATCCCGCCTCCAAGTCCGGCCCGGCCGATCCAGCGTAAGGCAGCTTTCGCGGCACCTCGTGGCCGTCAGGGGGCGGCCGGGAACCACAGCCGGGCGTGCAGGCCCGTCGGGGCGTTGGGCAGCAGGTCGAGGCGGCCGCCGGAGGCGTCGACCAGCACCGCGACGATCGGCAGGCCCAGGCCGCTGCCGTCGACGTTCTGCGCGTCGGGTGCGCGCCAGAAGCGCTCCGTGGCCAGCTCCCGCTGCTCCTCGGTCAGGCCCGGGCCGTTGTCGACCACGTGCAGGGCCACGCCGCCGTCGTCGGCCGCCGGGCGGACCGACACCGTGGTCTGCGGGCCGGAGAACTTCACCGCGTTGTCGATCAGCGCGTCGAGGGCCTGGTCGAGGGCGTTGCGCACGGCGCGGGCCCGCAGCGGGCGGGCCGGGCGGACGTACCGCAGCGTGATGCCCTTCTTCGCGGCGACCGGCTGCCAGGCCAGCACCCGCGCCCACGACGTCTCGCCGGCGTCGATGTCGACCAGGTCGAACCGGCCCTTCTCGGCCCGGGCCAGGGCGAGCAGGCTGTCGAGCACGTCGCCGAGCCGCTCCGCCTCCTCCAGCGCCAGCCGGTGGCCCTCGACCGCCTGCGGGTCGGTGAGGTCGGCGCCGAGGTCCTCCACCCGCAGCCGCAGCGCGGTCAGCGGGTTGCGCAGCTGGTGGCTGGCGTGCGAGACGAACGCCCGCTGCCGCTCCAGGGAGTCGGCGACGGTCGCCGCCATCTCGTTGAACGCGGTGCCGAGCCGGCGCAGCTCCGGCGGGCCGTCGGCGGCCGGTACCCGGGCCGCGTAGTCGCCGGCGGCGAGTTCGTGGGCGGCGGCGTCGAGTTCGGCGACCGGGCGCAGCGTCCAGCGGGCCAGCGTCCAGGCCGCGACGCTGCCGACGAAGAGCACGATCAGCCCGCCGCCGGCCAGGACGCCCCACGAGGTACCGACGCCGTGCGCGTTGCGGCCGATCGGCGAGACGGTGAGGACCGCGCCGATGACCTCGCCGCCCCGGCCGACCGGCACGGCGACGACCAGCGGGTCGGTGCGCCACGGCCACACCGTGCCGTCGTCGCTGGCCTCCCGCCCCTCCAGGGCCCGGTGGGCCTGGCGCAGCACGTCGGCGTCGGAGAGCGGGATGCCTGGGCGCGAGCTCACCTTCTCGTGCGCGTCCTGGTCGACGACGATCGCGCCGACGCCGTACACCTCCTCGTAGCGGCTCAGCTCGGCGGCCAGCTCCGCGGTGTCGTCGTCACGCAGCGCCGGCTCGGCGAGCGTGGCGAACCGGGTCGCGTCGGCCAGCCGGTCGGCGACGAGCCGCTGGGTGTCCCGGCCGGCGATGGTCATCGCGAGCGGCACCTCCAGCGCCGCCAGCACGAGCAGGAGCAGCACGAGATACACCGCGCCGAGCCGGACCCTCATGGCGCCAGCCGGTACCCGACGCCCCGCACGGTCTGCACGAGCCCCGGCACGTCGAGCTTGGCGCGCAGCGAGCCGACGTGGACGTCGAGGGTGTGCCGGCCGACGAAGCTGGTCTGCCACACCGCGAGGATCAGCCGGTCGTAGGAGACCACGACACCGGGCGTGCGGGCCAGCACCGCGAGGATCTCGAACTCCTTGCGGGTCAGCGCCACCTCGCGCCCGCCCGCGACGACCCGGCGGGCGGCCATGTCGACCGCGACCGGCCCGGCCTCGAGCACCTCGCTCGGCGCCGGCGCGGCCCGGGCGGCGCGTCGCAGCACGGCCTCGATGCGGGCGTTGAGCTCGGCCATCGAATACGGCTTCACGACGTAGTCGTCGGCCCCGGTCCGCAGCCCGGCGACCCGGTCGCGCTCCTCGGCCCGGGCGGTCACCGCGATGATGGCCACCGTCTCGTCCCGGCGCCGCAGGGTGCGGCAGACGTCGATGCCGTCGCCGTCGGGCAGGTTGAGGTCGAGCAGGACGAGATCGAACGGCTCGCCCGCGAACGTCTCGAGCGCGGCCTGCGCGGTCGGGCAGTGCACGACGTCGTGGCCGCGCCGGCGCAGCGCGGTGGCCAGGGCGGCCGCCACCCGCGCGTCGTCTTCCACCAGCATCACCCGCATTGTTCGCCCATGGTACGGGAGGTCGACGTTCAAGAGTTTCTCAAGGAACACGTCTGGCCGTTTCCCCCGGTACGGGCCGATTGCCACCGTGTGGTGGTGAACATGGTGTCGAGCGACGAGCGATTCCGGGCGTCGACCGCCGAGGCGTTCGAGGCGGCCGTGCTGGTGCGTTGTACCGGGGTGTGTGGGGGAGGCGGCCGTGCCCGGGGGCTGGGCAGCACCCGGGCACGGCCGCTCTCGACCCCGTCCGGTGTCGTGGCCGAATTCAACCGCGGGGTCGCCGCGGAGCGCCTGGCCGAGCTGCTCACCACCGCCGGCCACCCGGCGAGTGTGCACCGCTACACGGCCGGCACCCGGCACCGCTACGAGATCTTCCGGGTGTTCGCCGGCCCGGCCGCCGCAGCCTTCCTGGAGCAAGCCTGGGCACAGGGCTACGGCGACCTGTGCCGCGCACCGGCCGAGCCACGCTCGACCCGCCAGGTGCGCCACTCCCGCCGCCTGGCCGAGGCCGCCTGGCGGGGCGTGCTGATGGCGTCGGGCCCCACCCGCAGCGGCGCGCCGGGCCTGCGGGTGGCCGACCTGGACACGGCCACCGTCCTGATCCGCGCCGGCCGCATGATGTGCCTGCCGGTCCGCATGTGCACCCGCCCGGGCGGCCAGCTCCTGCTCGTCATGCCGGAGAACGCCGCCGCATAAAGCGGCCGGGCCGGACGTATGTCTCCGTGATCATGATGCCCGCGCTGACCGGACACCGGGTTTGCCATGATCCCGGAACCTTTCGGTACACAGGGGTACATCACCACTCCACGATCATGAAAAGCCGGGGTGTCGGTGGTGGGTTCGGCATGATCGTGGAGAGTTCCGGTCGCGGCGGCTGGGCGGGGCGGGCGGGGGCGTGGCTACGATCTCGGTAGGAATCGCGTCCGCACAGAGAGCAGCACGCACCGTGATCGACATCATCAATCCCGCCACCGAGCAGGTCATCGGCGCCGTCGAGGCGGCGGATGCCGGCGCGGTCGACGCCGCGGTGGCCGCGGCCCGTGCGGCGCAGCCGGGCTGGGCCGCGCTCTCCCGCGGCGAGCGGGCCGCCCACCTCCAGGCTCTGCTCGACGCGCTGACCGAGGCCGCGCCCGAGCTCGCCGCGCTCATCACCGCCGAGATGGGCGCGCCGCTCGCGGTCGCGCGGAAAGTCCAGGTCGGCCTGCCGCTCGCGGTCCTGCGGTCGATGATCGACATTCTGGACAAACCCGAAACGTCCGAGACGGTGGGCAACTCGGCGATCTACCGGGAGCCGCTCGGCGTCGTCGGCGCGATCACCCCGTGGAACTACCCGCTGCACCAGACCATCGCCAAGCTCGCCCCGGCCCTCGCCGCCGGCAACACCGTCGTGCACAAGCCCAGCGAGGTCGCCCCGCTCTCCGCCGCCCTCCTGGCCGACCTCGTGCGGCAGGCCGGGCTCCCCGGCGGCGTGTACACGGTCGTGCACGGCTACGGCGACCCGACCGGCGCCGCGCTCGCCGGCCACCCGGGCATCGACCTGATCTCATTCACCGGCTCCACCGAGGCCGGGCGCACGGTCGCCGCCCTCGCCGCGCCGAACGTCACCCGGGTCGCCCTCGAGCTCGGCGGCAAGTCCGCCAACGTGATCCTGCCCGACGCCGATCTCGCCGCCGCGGTCAAGGTCGGCGTCGCCAACTGCTTCCTCAACTCCGGCCAGACCTGCACCGCCTGGACCCGGATGCTCGTCCCGGAGGCGATCCACGACGAGGCGGTCGAGCTCGCCGTCGCCGCCGCGAAGAAGTACACCGTCGGCGACCCGACCGACCCGGCCACCCGGCTCGGCCCGCTCGCCTCGGCCGCGCAACGCGACCGGGTGCTCGGCCACATCGAGCGCGGCCTGGCCGGCGGCGCGACGATGGCCTTCGGCGGCGGACCGGTCCCGCCGGTCGGCTACTACGTCGCCCCGGTGGTCTTCGCCGGCGTCGATCCGGATGCCGCCATCGCCCAGGAGGAGATCTTCGGCCCCGTCCTGTCGATCATCCGGTACCGCGACGAGGACGATGCGGTGCGCATCGCGAACTCGACCCGCTACGGCCTGGCCGGCGCGGTCTGGTCGGCGGACCGGGAGCACGCGGTCGCCGTGGCCCGGCGGCTGCGCACCGGCCAGGTCGACATCAACGGCGGCGCGTTCAACCCGGCGGCGCCGTTCGGCGGGGTCGGGCACTCCGGCTACGGCCGCGAGCTGGGCGGCCACGGCTACGACGAGTTCACCGCCGTGAAGGCGATCCAGCTGTGACCGCCGCCGCCGTCCTGCGCGCCGTCGACGGCCCGCTCACCGTCGAGGAGATCGAGCTCAACCCGGTCGGGCCGGGCCAGGTGCGGGTCCGCCTCGCCGCGGCCGGGGTCTGCCACTCCGACCTGTCGCTGGCCAACGGCACCCTGCGCCAGCCGCTGCCGGCCGTGCTCGGCCACGAGGGCGCCGGCGTCGTGGTGGAGACCGGGCCGGACGTCACCGGCGTCGCGCCCGGCGACCACGTGGTGCTCAACTGGTCGCCGCCGTGCCGGGCCTGCTGGTACTGCGCCGCCGGCGAGCCGTACCTGTGCGAGCACGCCGACGACGCCCGCGCGGTGCCGTTCGCCAGCACCGGCGGCGAGCCGGTCTTCGCCGGGCTGGGCACCGGCGCGTTCGCCGCCGAGACCGTGGTCGGCGCCAACGCCTGCATCCCGGTCCCGGCCGACCTCCCGCTCGCCGAGGCGGCGCTGCTCGGCTGCGCGGTGCTCACCGGCGTCGGCGCGGTCACCAACGCGGCCGGGGTCCGGCCCGGCGAGTCGGTCGCGGTCATCGGCCTCGGCGGCGTCGGCCTGGCCGCGATCCAGGGCGCGCGGATCGCCGGCGCGTCGGCGATCGTCGCCGTCGACCCGGCGCCGGAGAAGGAGGGGCTGGCCCGCTCGCTCGGCGCCACCCACTTCCGCACCCCGTCGGCGGGGCTGGCGAAGGAGATCCGGGCGCTGACCGGCGGCCGCGGCGCCGACCACGCGATCGAGTGCGTCGGGCGGGGCGAGACGATCCGCGCCGCCTGGTCGGCGACCCGCCGGGGTGGCACCGCCACGGTCGTCGGGCTCGGCGCGGCGCAGGACCCGGTGCCCCTCAACGCGCTGGAGGTCGCCTACTACGCCCGGACGCTGCGCGGCTGCATGTACGGCAGCACCGACCCGGCGGTGGACGTGCCGATCCTGCTCGAGCACCACCGGGCCGGCCGGCTCGACCTGGCCGCGCTGGTCACCGACGAGGTCGACCTCTCCGGGGTGGGCGAGGCGTTCAGCCGGATGCGTGCGGGCCGGGGCGCTCGGACGCTCGTGCGCTTCTGAGCGGTACCGCCGAGGGCGGCGACGACGGCCGGCATGGCGAGGGCGGTCGCCGGGGCCGGGTAACGGCCGAAGCCGGCGCCCGCCCGGGTGAAGTGCAGGCTCACCCGATCGCCTCGTAGGCGCCCGGGTCGAAGCGGCGCATGCGCCGGCGGTACCACCAGGTCGAGCCCGGCCACAGCGTGGAGTTGCGGCCGGTGGCGTCGATGTACCAGCTGCGGCAGCCCGACGCCCACACCGTGCCGGCCATCCGGCGGTCCAGCGCGGCGACGTAGCGCTCCTGCGCCTCGGGCCGGGGCGCGAGCGCGCGGGCGCCGGTGCGGCCGAGCCGGTCGAGGGCGGCGAGCACGTAGTGCAGCTGCGACTCGATCATCAGCACGACCGAGTTGTGGCCCAGCCCGGTGTTGGGGCCGAGCAGCAGGAACAGGTTGGGGAATCCGGCCACCGTCGTGCCCCGGTAGGCCTGGGGGCTGCCCTGCCAGCACTCGGCGAGCGTGCGCCCGTCGCGGCCGCGGATCCGCTCGGCGATCGGCAGGTCGGTGACCCGGAAGCCGGTGCCGAAGACGATGACGTCGGCCGGGTGCTCGGCGCCGTCGGCGGTGACCACGGCGTGCGGGCGGACCTCGGTGACCGCCTCGGTGACGAGCTCGACGTTGTCGCGGGTCAGCGCCGGGTAGTAGTCGTCGGACTTGAGGATCCGCTTGCAGCCCATCGCGTAGCTCGGGGTGAGCCGGGCCCGCAGCCCCGGGTCGGGCACCGCGCGGCGCAGGTGGGCCAGGGCCAGCCGCTGCACGCGGCGCATGACCGCGGGGCGCTGGAAGGCGATCACGCCCGCCTCGATCTGCCAGTACAGGACGGTCCGCATGAGGCGCTGGGCGCCCGGAATCCGGCGGTACACCCACTGCTCCCAGCGCCGCAGGGGACGATCCCGGCGCGGCATCACCCAGGCCGGGGTGCGCTGGAACAGGGTGAGCCGGCCGGCCGCGGGCGCGATCGCCGGGACGATCTGGACCGCCGACGCGCCGGTGCCGATCACCGCGACCCGCCGCCCTTCGAGCTCGGCGTCCGGGTCCCAGCGGGAGGAGTGGAACGCGGCGCCCTGGAACGTCTCCAGGCCGGGCAGTTTCGGCACCACGGGCTCGTTGAGCGGCCCGCCCGCGGCGATCAGGACGTCGGCCGTCCACTCGCCCTGCGAGGTGCCGATCCGCCAGCGGGCCGCGGCGGCGTCCCAGGCGGCCTGGCGGACCTCGGTGCCGAACCGGATCGCGGGGCGCACGCCGAAGCGGTCGGCGCAGTCGCGCAGGTATGCCCAGATCTCGGCCCGCGGGGAGTAGGTGCTGGTCCAGTCGGGCTTGAGGGCGAACGAGAAGGAGTACACCTGGGAGTGCACGTCGCAGGCGCAGCCCGGGTAGGCGTTCTCCCGCCAGGTGCCGCCGAGGTCGGCGGCCCGCTCGAAGATCACGAAGTCGGCGTGGCCGCGCCGCTTGAGCCGGATGGCCGCGCCGAGCCCGCCGAAGCCCGCCCCGATGATCGCGATCCGGGTGTGCATCGGCGCCTCCACCAGGCTGGTACTTTTCGGTACCAGGACCGTACACCGAACGGGGGCCCGCCGTCAGCGGCGAGCCCCCGCGGGATTTTTCACGTTCAGAGGCCCAGCAGCCGGTCCAGGAAGTCCCGGTAGCCGCGCACGGCCGCGCGCAGCCGCTCGGTGTCCTCCTCCTGGTTCTGCCAGGCGGCCAGCTCGCGCCGCTGCCGCTGCAAGGACTCGGTCACGCTGCCGACCGCCTCGTCGACGAGCCGGTCCGCCTCATCGGCCACCGACCGCGGGTCGTCGATGAACCTGAGCTGCAGCTCCCGCCACCGCTCGCGCAGCCCGTCCGCGGAACCGTCGGCCCACAGCGCCCCGACCGCCGCCACGTCCACGCCCCCGGGCCGCGACTCGGCCAGCTCATCCTCGCCCGGGTCCTGCTGGTCCTGCTGGTCCTCGACCTCAACCGCTTGCGTCTCGTCGGCTTCGTCGGTGTCCACCGCGCCGGCCCGCAGCTGGGTGGCGTGCTCGGCCGCCCACCGCCGATCCTCGGCGTCGCTGTCGGCGTCACTGTCCGTGTCGGTGTCGGCCGACTCGGAGACGTACGTGCGGGCCGGGTAGCTCTCCTCGGCGCCCGCCTCGGCGTCCTGCTGGTTCGGCGCGGGCGCGGTGCCGACCACCGCGTCCTCGTCGTGCTCGCCGGACCGGGGCTGCGGCACGTAGGTCTCGTCCAGCGGCTCGCGCCGCTCCTGCTGCTCCTGCTGCGTCATCGCTGCTGTCCTCCCCCGGCCCTACGACCGGCTACGGGTGTCGTGGGGCACGTCGACGGCCTCGCGCTGGGCGGGGACGTCGGGCCTGCCGTCGGCCGGTTCGGCGCCGAGCAGGTCGGAAAAGAGCGCGCGGTAGTGCACCACGGCCTGGCGCAGCTGCTCCGTCGTGGCTTCGCCCCGCTCGGCGACCTGCGAGATCTCGTGGGCGTCGCGATAGTGACCGAGCGTGCGGGCGTGGTCGACGGACAGGTGCGCGACGTGCTCCTCGTAGTCGCCGGTGGGGTAGCCGCGCTCGGCGATGAGATCGGTCACGAGCGCGTCGGCGTCACGGACGGCGCCGGCCGGGTCGTCCAGGAAGCGGGCCTGGATCTGCTCCCACTGCCCGGCGTAGCGGGCCCGGGCGGCGGGGTCGAGCTCGCGCAGCTGGAGCTCGGCGTGGCGGCGTTCGCGTTCGCGCAGCTCGCGCTCGGCGGCCTGGCGGCTGTCGCCCTCGGCTACGGCCCGGTCGTACTCGGGGCCGAACCGCTGCTGCAGGGCCCGCCGCCGGGTGACGAACCAGATGCCGTAGCCGATCGCGGCGATCACGACCAACACGATGATCGTGATCAGTACTTGGGTGGCTGTCATGGCGGTCCTCCTTCGATGGAGGTATTCCGCGAGACGTCACCGCTCAAACCGTTCGGTCAGGTTCCGACCAGGTGGTTGAGGAAATCTCGGTACCCGTGCACCGCCGCGCGCAGCTGCTCGGTGTCGTCGCGCCCCGACGCGCGCCAGGTGCTCAGCTGGTCCTTGCGGGCGTTGAGCGACGCGGTCACCCCGGCCAGGGCGTCGTCGACGAGCCGCTCCGCCTCGCCGGCCGCGGTCTGCGGGTCGTCGACGAAGCGTAGCTGCAGCTCCTGCCAGCGGGTGCGGACCTCGTAGGCGTGGGCCTCGGTGGTCAGCGGCGCGCTGGAGAGGTACTGGCCTCCTCCGCCGCCCCCGCCTCCGCCGCCGTACATGCCGCCGGCCGGCGCGCTCGACTGGCCGTAGCCGCCGGTCGGCGGGGGCGCGGCGGCGGGGGCGCCGTAGCCGCCGGGCGCGGCGCCGGGCTGGCCGTAGGGCACCGACGACATCGGCGCGCCCTGCGGCACGGCCGCGGTCGCCGGCGGGCGCGGCGCGGCCGGGGCCGCGTGGCCCGCGGCGGGCGGGGCCGAACCGGCGACGCCCTCGGCCGCCTCATCCTCGTCCTCCTTGCCGCCGCGCAGCAGGATCCAGCCGCCCACCGCCAAGGCGACTACCACCAGCCCGATCGTGATCGTCGTGGAGTTCATGGGGTCCCCCTCAAGTGCGGTTGTTACAGCCCGAGGATTCGGTCGAGGAACTCGCGGTAGTCCCGCAGCGAGGCGCGCAGGTTCTCGGTGTCCAGGCCGCGGGCGGCGCGCTGCTGGTGCAGCTGCCCCCGGCGGGCGTCCAGCGAGGCGGTCAGCGACGCGACCGCCTCCTGCACGAGCCGCTCCGCCTCCCCCGCGACCAGGTGCGGATCGTCGATGAAGCGCAGCTGCAGCTCCTGCCACTTGCCCTTGATGCGCTGCCGGTCGGCGTCGTTCCACAGCCCGGCCAGGGCGGTGGCGGCGCTGCCGCCGACGGGCCGGTACTGCGCGCCGTTGACCGAACCGGAAGCCGGCCCCGAGGCCGGCGCAGCGGCCGGTGCGGACGCGGGTGCGGGCGCCGAGGGAGGCGTCGGCGCCGCGGGCGGAGCCGAGGCGGTACCGTTGTCGAACTCCGTGGCGGCCGGGGCACCATCGTCAGCCTGGGGCGCCATGTCGTCGCCTTCAGGTTGCATGCGCGCGTTCCTCTCCATCGGGAGCTGACGCGATACCCCCGGGCACCCGGACAAAAGCCGCCCGCGCGGGTGAGCCGCGGGGTCAGGTGCCCGCGGGATGAACGTGACGGCCGCCACGCTTGAGGGCTTTCGCAAGCGGACCGCAAGTGACCGCCAAGTCGGTCACGGCAGAGTGCTCAGCATGACGAACTCCTGCAAGTCCTGGGCCGGACCGACGTACACCTCAGCCGCGAACCTGGACAAGGGCAAAAGCGCCGCTGGTGCGCCATGAGGCGGGCAGGGTTCGCTCGGCGCCCCCGGCCAACCCGGCGACCACGTCCGACTTCACCGTCCGCAGTGCGGCGACCGGCCCCGGAAAGTATCCGGTAAGCCGCTCGAACGAGGTGGTGGCCGGCCAGTGCCGGTCCCCCACCAGGCGGCGGTAGTTGAGATCCCCCTTCAGGATCGTCAGCTCCGCCGCCGCGAACCGGGCGGCGAGCCCGTCCGGCGCGTCGTGGAAGGTCAGCGGCGCGCAGTAGAAGTCCTCGGTGTGCAGCCGCAGCGCCCCGTCGCGCAGGGCCGCGTCCAGCCGGCCGCCGATCGCGCTGCCCGGCGGGAACCGGCGCAGCTCGGCCAGCACGTCGGCGGTCAGCGCGTCGGAGACGAAGTACGGCGCCGGCTTGACGTGCAGCTCGACCCGCGCCGCCCGCCCGGTGCGCAGCAGGAAGTCCACCAGCACCAGGTCGGGCAGCAGCTCCCGCCCGGCGTTGTCGGCCACGACCACCACCGCGCCGCCCCGGGTGTGCTCCCACAGCCGCGCGCTGTCGTCGACGACCAGCTGCTCCTCCCGGTGCCGCTCCCCGCCGCCGGCCAGCCGGAAGCCCAGGTCGGCCCGGTTGCCCCAGAGCGCGGCCAGCACCACCCCGGCCGCCTGCTCGTGCTCCGGCAGCCCCTGCAGCGCGTCGAGCTCGGCCAGCTCCGCGGCCCCGGGCAGCTCCGCCGCCTTCTGCGGACCGAACGGGTCGATCCCCTGCCACGCACCCGGCGCATAGTAGCCCACCGCGTCCAGCAGGCGGCGGTAGAAGAAGTTCTCCGCCCACAGGAACGGCACGTCGTACCACGATCGCCCGTAAAATCCCTCGCCCCAGGTCTCCCAGGCGGCCGCGTCGTGCGCCGACCCCGGCAGTCGCGTCACGACCGGCTCGGTGAGCAGCCGTTCCAGCCGCGGCCGCACCTCGGGCGGGTACGGATGCGCGCGCAGCACCCGCTCCACGATGGCCGGGTGCCGCTCCCGCAGCACCGAGCGTGGGAACGATCCGGCCGCGTTGCTGACGATGACGGGCGGCAAGTCGGGCATGGGGGCAGTATCACCCGTAGACTGGAGTGCATGTCGGACGAGCTGTTCTACGCACTGTTCGTGGTCGGCGGGCTGCTGCTGCTCGCCCTGCTGGTGCTGGCGATCGTCCTGGCCGTGCGGGTATGGAAGACCGGCAAGTACCTGCAGGCGATGGGCGTCGGCGGCCGCTGGGTCTTCTGGGCCGCCCTGATCTACACCATCTCCCCCATCGACCTGCTTCCCGATCCGATCTACCTCGACGACGTCGGCGTCCTCGGCGGCGCCCTGCTCTACCTGAGCCGCCTGGCGATCAAGGCCCGCCAGCGCCAGCAGCAGGGCCAGCCGATCCTCCCGCCCCAGCTGCAGCGCCGCCCGCCCCAGCGCACCCCCTGACCCTGGGGCTGGCCCTACCACGGGCTGACCGGTTGGCGGCAGTGTCCCCGATCGTCCGTTTCGCGAGACTCGACGCCGTGATGGTCAAGCAACCTCAAGGCCTCGGCGCGGCCCGGATCGCCGCGCTCGTCGTGATCGGGCTCGCCACGGTCGCCGTTGTCCACTTCGGACGGTCCACCGCGGACCGGGCCGCCGTCCCGGCCGGCGCGCAGGCCGGCGAGCTGTCGCTGCACGCATGCACCTACGACACCGAGCGCGGCGCGCTGGCCGCGGACTGCGGGCTGCGGGCTGCGGGCTGCGGGCTGCGGCACACTGGTCGTGCCCGAGAACCGCGGCAACACCCGCAGCCGGCTGATCGCGCTGCCGGTCGTGCGCGTGCGGGCCACCGGCGGCACGCCCGCCGAGCCGGTCGTGCGGCGTGGCTGGGCCTGCTGGCCGCCGGGCCGCTCGGCGCGCTCGCCGGGGCGCCGCTGGCCGCGAACCTGGTGCTGCTGCTCGCCGACGTCGCGCGGGATCGGACCCGGGCCGCCCTACCGGCTCAGTAGGCCGCCGACGAGGAGATCCACGATCTGGCCGGCCAGGTCGTGGATCTCGGCCGTGGACTGGGCGGGGCGCTGGCGATACCACATGTCGACCGCGTTGAGGTTGCTCAGCAGCACCCGGGTGGCCAGCCCGGCGTCGACCCGGCGCAGCGAGCCGTCTTCCATCCCGTCGGTGAGGACCCGGCGGAACACGCCCTCGTACTCGCTGCGCAGCCGGTTCAGCGCGGCCAGCTCGTCGCGCTGACGCGGTTTGAGGGCGGTCGAGGCGTCGCCGCGCACCGCCTGATGGACGACGTGGTGGTACGCCAGGTCCTCCATGAGGTTCAGCACGTGCGCCGTCGACATGGCGACCAGCCGGTCATGGCCGACGCCGGGGACGTCGGCGAGCGGCTCGACCCGCTCCCGGACCCGGCGCATGCCCTCGGTGTAGACGGCCAGGAAGATGTCGAACTTCGAGCGGAAGTGGTAATACACCAGGCCCTTGGTCGCCCCGACGTCCTGGGCGATCTCGTCGATCGCGGTCTCGGCGAACCCGTTGCGCATGAACGCCTCGGCGGCGGCGTCGAGGATCCGGCGGCGCGCCTCGGTCCCCACCTCGGAAGTCGTGCTCAACGGATCCTCTTTCCCTTGGCGATTGACGCTCAACAATGTCGGTCCTATCGTGATACTCAGTAGTATCCCTGATGAGAGCCGCTACTCTCCAGGCCGGAGGCGTCCGATGACGAACGCAACGCAGCTCCTGCACACTCACGCCACCAGGAAGGCGATGACCCGGCTGCTGCCGGTGCTCGGCATCGCCTACTTCATGTCCTACGTCGACCGCACCAACGTCGCCCTCGCCAAGACCCACCTCGCGGCCGACGTGCACATCAGCGCCGCCGCCTACGGGCTCGGCGCGGGCCTGTTCTTCGTCAGCTACGCGCTGCTGGAAGTGCCGTCGAACCTCGTGCTCTACCGCGTCGGCGCGCGGGCCTGGATCACCCGCATCGCGGTGACCTGGGGCGCGATCTCCGCCGCGATGATGTTCGTGCAAGGCGAGACCTCGTTCTACGTCCTGCGTCTGCTGCTCGGCGCGGCCGAGGCCGGGCTCTTCCCGGCCATGATGTTCATGGTCACGCAGTGGTTCTCGCAGCGGTACCGCGTGACGATGGTCGGGCTGATCTACACCGCCCCGTGCATCGCGGTCCTCGTCGGCTCCCCGCTGGGCGGCGCCCTGATGGAGCTCGACGGCCTCTTCGGCCTGCACGGCTGGCAGCTGATGTTCCTGGTCGAGGGCCTGGTCACGATCGCCGTCGGCGTGCTGGTCTGGTTCGCGCTGCCGGGCCGGCCGGCCGACGCCAAGTGGCTGAGCGCCGAAGAGTCGGCCGTCCTCACCGAGCAGGCCGTGGGCGCGGCCCCGCCGCACTCGTCGGGCGTCCGCACCGTGCTGAAACTGGCGTTCGCCCGCCCGTTCGTGCTGATCATCGGCGCGATCTACTTCATCAACCAGACGATCAGCTCCGGCATCGGCTTCAACTTCCCGGCGTTCATCCAGTCGCTGGGCCTGTCCAGCCCGTTCCTCATCGGCCTCGTCGCCGGCGCGGGCGGCCTCACCGGCCTGGCCGGCGTGCTGCTCTTCCCGTGGCTCAAGCAGCGCTACGGCCGCGAGATCCTGCTGATCGGCATCGCGGCCGCCGCCGGCCTGCTGATCCTGCTGGGCTTCCTGGTCAGCCGCAACGGCGTGTGGAGCGTCTGCCTGGTCGTCGGGGCCAGCTTCTTCAGCCTCGGCACCCTGCCGCTGTTCTGGTCGGTCGCGATGTCGCGCATGTCGGGCCTGGTCGCGGCGGCGGGACTGGCGTTCATCAACATGCTCGGGATCATCGGCGGTTTCGTGGGCCCGTATGCGTACGGCCTCATCGAGGACGCCACCGGCAGCCTCGTCACGCCCTACTACGTGCTCGCCGCCGCGTCGGCCGTCGGGGTCGCGCTCGTGCCGGTCCTCGCGGTCGCGATCCGCAAAGAGCGGCCGGGGTACGACCAAGAGCCCAGCCCCGCGTCCACCGAGCCCCTGCCCGAGCCGGCCTGAGCCCGCCCGGAGGCGACGATGCTGGTTCGCATCATGGCGGTCGTGCTCGCCCTCACCACCGCCGGAACGTCCATGTCCGCCACCGCCGCGACCCGGCCGCGCACCCTCGTGGCGCTCGGCGACTCCTCGGCGGCCGGTCCGTTGATTCCCGAGCAGATCGACCCGGTGTGTCTGCGCTCCGACCACGACTGGCCGCACCTGCTGGCCGACCGGCTGGGCGCCGCGCTCACCGACGTCACCTGCTCCGGCGCCCGCATACCGGATCTCACCGGCCGGCAGCTCGGCACCGTCCCGCCCCAGTTCGACGCGCTGCGCCGCGACACCGACCTGGTGACCCTGGCCATCTCGGCCAACGACATCCAGCTCGGCGCCGCGTTCGTCACCTGCGCGAGCCCCGACCCGGCGACGACCGGCCCGACCTGCCGGGAGCAGTGGGGTGACACGTTCGCGACGCGGATCCGCGACACCGCGCCACAGCTGGCCGCCGCCCTGACCGAGATCCACCGCCGCGCGCCGCGCGCCCGCGTGCTCGTCGTCGGCTACCTGACCTACTGGCGCCCGGGCGGCTGCTACCCGGCCGACCCGTTCCGCCCGGCCGACGCCGACTACATCCAGACCGCTTTCGACCAACTGATGGCGATGATGGCCCGTGTGGCCCGGCTCAACGGAGCGTCCTATGTGGACATCCGCGGCCCGAGCGCCCGCCACGACCTGTGCGAGCCACCGCCCCGCCGCTGGCTGGAGGGCGCGACCCCGGCGTCGCCGGCGTATCCGTACCACCCAAACGCGACCGGCATGGCGGAGGCCGCCCTGATCATCGCGCACCACGCCCGGTAGTCAGTAGGGACGTACGATCGGCACACGTTCGCGTTGCGACTCCAGCAGGGTCGCGGACCTTACGCCTCGGCCCGGCGGCAAGAGTGCCGTGCCTAGAACGGGTGGGGGTCCAGGACGCGGTGCAACGGGCGGCCCTCGCGCACGGCGGTGACGGCCGGGTGGTTGGTGCCCAGCGCGGCGGCCAGGTCGGCGACCACCTCCGGGTCGGCGCCGCCGCCGCGGCGCATCAGCGAGGCGTTGGCCTGGGCGCGCCGCGTGTCCGGGTGCTTGTCGCCGAGCACCCGACGGGTGTGCTCGGCGAGCGCCTCCGCCTCGGCGGCCGCCGAGGCCTCGTCGCCGGATTCGTAGCGGTAGATCGTGCGGTTCACCCGCGCGGCGAGCAGGAACGGGTGGTCCTCGCGCAGCGCCGTGGCGAGCCCGGCGCAGGCGGTCTCGGCCGCCGCCGTCGCGGCGTCGAGGTCGCCCCGGGCCCGCTCGATGGCCGAGAGGTTGTTCTCGCAGACCAGGGTGTGCGGGTGGGTGGGGCCGAGGCGCCCGGCGTAGGCATCGCGGACCGCCGTGGTCTCCGCACGCGCCTCGTCGTACCGCTGCAGCGACAGCAGGTTGGTGGCACGGCTGAGCCGGCAGGCGAGCGTCTCCCAGTGCTCCGCGCCGAACTGCCGCCGCAGCGTGCCATGGGCGTCGTCGAGCAGCGGCTGGGCCTCGTCGGCGCGCCCGGCGCTGCGGATCGACACGGCGAGGTTGATCTGGGCGCTCAGCGTGATCGCGGCCAGCGGGCCCCGGAGTGCGGTGAAGCCCTTGACGACGTCGCGGAGCAGCGCGATCGAGCGTTCGTACTCGCCGAGCTCGCGCAGGTCCCGGGCCAGCGATCCCTGCGAGTAGAGGGTGAAGTACTTGCCGCGGCCGAGCACCACCTCGCGCCGCCGGACGGCGAGCTCGTCGTGGTCGCGCGCCTCGGCGAAGTAGCCGGCGAGCCGCAGCGAGGAGGCGAGGTTGTGCAGGGCGGCCAGCGTGCGCGGGTAGTCGTCGCCGAACTCCTGCGCCCAGGTGGCGTGGGTGGCCCGGTCGCGATCGAGGGCCTGGCCGTAGTGGCCGAGCGCGCGCAGGTCGGCGCCGAGGCCGCCCGCCGTCATCAGGGTGTCGGCCTGGGTACCGCCGAGAATCCGCTGCTGCTCGCGCAGCGTCTCGGTGTCGAGGTCGTACGCCACCTCGAAGCGACCCTGATCGCGCAGCGCGTTGGCGTGGTTGAACTGTGCCCGCAGCAGCGGCACCAGGATCCGCTCCCGCTCCGCCGGATCGCCGGCCGTGGCGAGCCGCGCCCGCCAGGCCCGCTCGACGACCTCGGCCAACTCGCCGCTCTGGTCGTTGGTGCCGCGGACCCAGATATACCGAATCCGGTCGACCATCAGCTCCAGCACCTCGGGGTCGTCCGCGGCCAGCGCCGCCTCGAACAGCGAGGGCGGCTGGCCGGGCACCCGCTCGCCCTCCGGACGCACCTCCAGGTGCGGCCACAGCATCCGGTACCGCTCCCAGGTGGCGCCGTTGTCGACGTCGTCGTCGGGCCGGACGGCCACGAAGACCTGCAGCACGTCGCGCTGCGTCGCCTCGACGCGCTCGAGGGCCATCCGCTTGCGCACGACGTTCTGCAGGATGCGGTGCACCTGGATGTGGCGGGCGCCGTTGTCCAGCTTGAGCAGCGCCAGCTTGTTGAGCTGCTGGATGAGCTTGGCCGCGCCGGGCCGCCGGGGCAGGGTCGGGTCGGCCTGGCGCACCAGGTCGACCATCGCGGTGTTGTCGAGCAGGTCCAGGGCGATGTCGGGGGCGAGGACCGAGCAGATCTCCAGCAGCCGGTAGGCGCCGGGCGAGCTCTGCTCCAGCTGGGTCAGCGGCACCGGCAAGCCGTCGTCGTGCCCGCAGATGTCGTAGGCGAGTGTGTACCCGTCGCGGCGTGCGATGCCATGCGGCGCGGAATCGTGCGGCACCGGACACCCCCACTCCACGGAACAGCGGCTCACGCTAACGGTACGCGTGAATGAGCGGTTCACGCATGCACCGGTCGAAGTACGACAGCTCCGGCGGCAGAGGACAGGAACTGTCCGCTACGGCTGGCATCGTCCACGGCATGCGCCACACCTCAGGCCGGCTGTTGTCCCTGCTTTCCCTGCTGCAGGCGCGCCGCGACTGGCCCGGGCGGATCCTCGCCGAGCGGCTCGGCGTCAGCCCCCGCACCGTGCGCCGCGACGTCGACCGGCTCCGCGAGCTCGGCTACCCGATCAGCGCGCTGAAGGGGCCCGACGGCGGCTACCGGCTCGGCGCGGGCGCCGAGCTGCCGCCGCTGCTGTTCGACGACGACCAGGCCGTCGCCATCGCCGTCGCGCTGCAGCTCGCCGTCACGTCCGGCGCCGACATCGGTGAGGCGGCGGTACGCGCACTGACCACCGTCCGCCAGGTCATGCCCGCGCGGCTGCGGCACCGCATCGACGCGCTCCGGGTCACCGCCGTCGACCGCGGTCGGCGGCCGGACCCGCCGGTCGACGCCGCGGTGCTCGTCGCGGTGAGCGCCGCCGTGCGCGCCCGGGAGGTGCTGCGCTTCGACTACGACACCGCGGAGCGCGACGGCCTCGCGCCGGTCCGCCGGGTCGAGCCCCATCACCTCGTCGCCCGGGCGGGGCGGTGGTACCTCGTCGGCTGGGATCTCGACCGGGCGGACTGGCGTACCTTCCGCGCCGACCGGATCCGCCCCCGTACGCCCACCGGCCCCCGGTTCGCCCCGCGCGAGGTCCCGGGCGGCGACGTCGGCGCCTTCGTCAACGCCCGGTTCCGCGGAGCGCGCGGCGACGGTCCGGGCGAGTGGCCCTGCCAGGGCGAGGTGATCCTCGACCGGCCCGCCGCCGACGTGGCACCGTTCGCCGGCGACGGAACCGTCGAGGAGATCGGGCCGGACCGCTGCCGGCTCGTCCTGGGCTCCTGGTCCTGGGTCGGGCTCGCCGCGTCCCTCGGCCGCTTCGACGCCGCCGTCCACGTGGTCGGCCTCGAGGAGCTCAGGAGCGCGTTCGCCCAGCTGTCGCGCCGTTATGCCGACGCGGCGTCCTGACCGTCAGGCGGCGGGGTACTCGGCGGCGACGTCCACGACCCAGGTGATGCCGAAGCGGTCCTTGAGCATCCCGTAGAGCGGCGCCCACTGCGAGGGCGCCAGCGGCGCGATGACGGCGGCGCCGTCGGCGAGCTTCTCCCACAGCGCGGTGATCTCGTCGGCCGAGCCGCCGCGCAGCGACACGAAGAACGGGTCGTCGCCCCGGCTCCACGCTCGCGTGGACGGTGCGTCGTAGGCCATGACGTGGAAGCCGTTGGCGGCCCGCACCTGGCCCCACACGACCTGGTCGGCCTCGGCCGGGTTGTCCACGTTGCCCATGTCCTTGTAGGTCACGATCGACAGCTCGCCGCCGGACACCGACTGGTAGAACTCGAGCGCCGCCCGGGCGTCGCCGCGGAAGTTGAGGTGGGTGACAGTGCTGACAGACACGAAACGCTCCTGACGTGATGATGGGGTACTTCCCGTTCGGGACCGACTCTGGCGCCGGTAGAGGACGGGAAATGACCCCTTCTGCCCGGAACCGGCAGTGGCGTGGATCACGTCGGCTACCCCGGGAGGATGGGCGCATCGGCCGTGGCGGGGGTACCGGGCGATGGTGCCGGACATCCTCGCGAAGCCGCGGGCGGATGCGTGCGCGGCCACCGTCCTGGGCGGCCCGACCGTCGTGCTCGACCTGGGCGGCCTGCGCATCGTCAGTGACCCCACCTTCGACCCGGTCGGGCAGCACGGATACCTCACCAAGACCATGGCCTCGGTCGCGACCGAGGAGCAGCTCGGCGCCGTCGACGTCGTCCTGGTCAGCCACCAGGACCACCCGGACAACCTCGACGACCGCGGCCGGGCCTTCGCGCTGGCCGCGCCGCTGCTGCTGACCGGCCCGATATCCGCCGGGAAGCTCGGCCCGCCGGCGGCCGGGCTGGCCCCGTGGACCACCCGCGCCATACCGCGCCCGGACGGCGGCGGCGAGCTGACGGTGCTCGCGGTGCCGGCCGTCCACGGCCCCGAGGACGGCGAACGCGACGCCGACGGCAACGTCAACTGCGAGGTCGTCGGGTTCGTCCTTTCGGGGCAGGGGCTGCCCACGGTGTACCTCAGCGGCGACAACGCCTCGATCCGCGTCGTGGCCGAGATCGCCCGCCGCGCCCCGGCCGTGGACGCCGCGGTGCTGCACGCCGGGGCGGCCCGGGTGTCGCCGAAGTTCCGCGGCCGCCCCCTGACCATGGACAGCCGCCGCGCCGCCGCGGCCGCCGCCGTCCTCGGCGCCGGCGTGGTCGTCCCGGCCCACTACGACGGCTGGGCGCACTTTGGCGAGGGACGCGACGAGCTCGAGCTCGCCTTCGACGAGGCCGGCCTCGCCGCGCTGCTGCACGCCCCCGAGCACGGCACCTGGACCTCACTGCGCCGCGACGCATAGCGGCCTACCGGTCAGTCCCGGGGGCCGACGGTCGCCATGGCCCGCGCGATGGCCTCGGCGTAGGAGCCCTTCGCGCCGGCCGCGAGCCACGCGTGCTGCCCGGCCACGAGGCACCCGAAGGCCGCCGCGGTGAGTGCCCGGGGCGTCGGATCGTCGGCGGCGTAGGGCGCGCCGGCCGCCTCGGCCCGCTCAACCAGCGCGGCGACGACCGCGTCCTGCATGCGTTGCAGCTTCTCCAGGTAGCCGGCGCGCAGGACCGGCGTCTCGAAGATCACGCGATGGATCGGCTCGACGAACTCCTCGTGGCCCGGCATGTCGGCGATGGAGACCAGCACGTCGAACAGGCGCTGCAGGGACGTCCAGACCGGCTCACCCGCCGGCCGCGCCCCCAGGACGTCGAGCATGTCGTCCGCGACGACGTCGAATTTGCCTAGGACGAGCTCCTCTTTCGTGGCAAAGTACCGAAAGACGCTCCGCTGCGACATCCCGACGGCCGCCGCGATGTCGTCGATGGTCGTCGCCTCGTAGCCACGCTCGACGAACAGCGCGGTCGCCGCGTCGGCGATCTCCCGCTGCACCGCCCGCCGGGTCCGCTCCCGCAGCCCGAACTGCTTCTCGCCCATGATCCCCCGATGATAACCACCCCCTACAGCCGAAAGCCGGATCCCGCCGGCCACCGACAGGGACCTCCTCGCCCGCGTCGGGGGCCTAGAGTCTGCAGGGTGCCTCGTTCCGCTCTTGCCCTTGTCCTTGCCGTGGTTGTGGTGCTCGGTGGTTGTTCGCGGGCCGCGGGTACCGATGGTGACGTCACCAACGGATGGGGGCCGCTGCCGGCCGCGTCGGCGTGGGTGGCCCCGGTCGGGGCGTGCCTTACCGGGAGTGGGCTGGTCGGGTTCGGGGATCGGGGGGATCCGGCGGTTGCGCCGGTCGACTGTGCGAAGCCGCACAAGCTCGAGGTGGTCAAGACCGGGCGGTTCGCCGACGGGGCCGACGTGCCGGGGTGGGGCAGTGACGCGCTGCGGGCCGCGTTCGACGACTGTGGGGCGGCGGCGACGGAGTACGTCGGCGCGGACTGGCACACCGGATGGCTCTTCCCGCACGTCGGCCGGCCGTCCACCGCGGCGTGGAAGAGCGGTGCGCGGGCCTACACGTGCGGGCTTGCCGAGCTCGTGAGCACCAGATATCCGGCGGAGGCGGTCGAGCGGACCGGGTCGCTCAAGGGGGCGGCGGCGCGGGTGGCGGTGGGCTGTGCGCTGCTGGTCGGTGGGCTGGCGGACGGGCAGGGGTTCTACACGCACATCACGGGCGAGCAGCGGATCGACTGCGCCGCCGAGCACGATGCCGAGTTCGCCGCGACGATCGAGTTGCCCGCCGGGACCTATCCGGCCGCCGAGTCGCAGGACCTGTTCGTCGGGCCGCGGTGCGGGCGGGCCGTGGCGGCGCTGCTCGGGCTGTCGGAACAGGCGATGCAGCGCCGCCGGGACGTTCGGATCTACTACACGTGGCTGGACGATCAGACCCAGTGGCAGGCCGGGCACCGGGTCAGCACCTGCTACGCCATGGTGGCCGCCACCCACAAGGTCCGCGCGTCGCTGAAGGGGCTCGGGACCGGTCCCCTTCCCTACTGACTACCGGGCGTGGTGCGCGATGATCAGAGCGGCCTCCGCTCCGGCCGGTGTGCGATTTCCGGCGTCCGGTGGACAGCGGGCGCCGTCGGCTGAATGCTCGACCCTGTGAGCACGACCACCGGCCGACTTCTCTTCGGGCGCGACGACGAGCTGCGCGTCCTGTTCGGGCACCTCGACGGGGTCGGCGCCCGGGGTCGCACGATCTGGCTGGTCGGGGAGCCCGGGGTGGGCAAGAGCGCGCTGCAGGCGGGAGTCGTGGAGCAGGCGCGGTCGCTCGGGTTCACCGTGCTCACCGCGCGGGGCAGCCAGTCCGAGACGCACCTGCCGTTCGCCAGTCTCCACCAGCTGCTGCGGCCCGTGTTGCCGAGGGCCAACCGGCTGCCGGCCAAGCAGCGCGACGCCCTGCTCGCCTGCTTCGCCATGAGCGATTCTACCGAGGTCAACCCGTTCTTCACCTACCTGGCGGTCCTGGAGCTGCTCGTGGACTCGGCGGGGCAGCAGCCCGTCCTGGTGTGCCTCGACGACCTGCACTGGATGGACCAGCCGTCGATCGACGCGCTGGCCTTCGTCACCCGCCGGATCGCCGGTGAGCGGGTGATCGTCCTGTGCGCGTCGCGGCCCGGGGCGCCGCCGTTCACCGACGCCCACACGATCGAGTGGATGGAGTTGGACGGCATCGACGAGGCCGCCTCGGCCGCGTTGCTGGACGCTCGGGCACCCCTGCTGCCGTCGACGGTGCGTGAACGGGTGCTGCGGCAGGCCCGCGGCAACCCGCTCGCCCTGCTCGAGTTCGCGGCGGCGCTGGAGTCGGGGCGGTACACCTGGACCGAACTGGACGACGACCTGCCCATGACCACCCGCCTGGAACGGGCGTTCGCCGCGCGGGCCGAGCACCTCGACCCGGCCGTGCGCGCGGTGCTGACCATCGCCGCGGTCGACGACGGCGACGACATCACCGACGTCCTCGCGGCCGCGGAGATCCTGCACGGTTCGCCGCTGGACCGGGTCATGGCCCAGCCGGCGTTCGAGCACGGGCTGCTGACCGTGGCCGGCGAGCGGTACCGCATCGCCCACCCGCTGGTCGGTTCGGCCCTCCGGCAGGCCATGCCGCTCGCCACGCGCCGGCAGGCGCACGCGGCGCTCGCCCGCGTCCTGGCCGCGCATCCCGACCGTGCGGTGTGGCACCGGGCCTCCTCGCTGGCCGGGCGGGACGAGCCGATCGCGGCCGAGCTGGAGCACGCGGCCGACAACGCCCAGCGCCGCGGCGCGGTCGCCACCGCCGCCGCCTGGTTCGAGCGGGCGGCCGCGCTGAGCCCGGACCCGCAGTCGCAGGCCGCCCGGCTGCTCAGCGCCGCGGAGCTCGGCTACCAGCTGGGCCGGTTCGGCCAGGTCGAGCAGATCAAGGCGCAGGTCAGGGGCATGGCGCTGCGGCCGCGGGACCGGTCGAGGCTGACCTGGCTCGAGGGCGTCTTCCACGACGGCTCCACGGGCGAGCCGGCGGAGGTGCGCCACCTGGTCGACATGGCACGGCACGCCACCGGCGCCCAGGACGTCGAACTCGCCATGCAGCTGCTGGTCGGCGCCGCCCGGCGGGTGTGGTGGCGCGACCCCGGTGAGGCGGTGCGGCTCGAGATCGTCCGGGCCGCCCAGCAGGTGAGCCTCCCGGCCGGCGACCCGCGGCTGCTGGCCATCTACGCGCTGTCCGCGTCGTACGAGCAGGGGCCGACGGTCATCGAGCAGCTCGCGCGCTGGCCCGCGGACGCCGGCGGGCGGCCGGACCTGGCGGGCCTGCTGGGCATCGCCGCGTTCTGCACCGGCGACTTCCGCCGGGCCATCGCCTTCCTGTCCACGCCCGTCCAGGAGCTGCGCGCGCAGGGCCGGATGAGCCTGCTGGCCGAGGCGCTGGCGATCCGCGCCTGGGCCGAGATCTACCTGGGCATCTTCGACGCGGCGAGCTCGGCGGACGAGGCGATGCGGCTCGCGGACGAGACCGGCCAGTCCCTGTGGGCCGCCACCGCGCGCATCGCCGTGGCGCTGATCGACGCGGTGGGCGAGGGCTGGGACACCCGCCACGACCTGCTCTCCGAGGCCGAGCACGTGGCGCTGCGCACCCCGAACGCCGCGTCGTCCCTGCTCGCGGGCGTGCAGCTGGCCCGCGGCATCGCCGAGCTGGGCGCGAACCGCCATGAGCAGGCCTACGGCGAGCTGCACCGGGTGTTCGTCCCCGCCGACCCGGCCTCTCAGCGGGTACAGCAGATGTGGACGCTCAGCTACCTGGCCGACGCCGCCGTCCACACCGGCCGCCGCGCCGAGGCGAGGTCGGCGCTGACCGCCATGGAGCAGCTCGCGGGCGCCTCCCCCTCGACCGGGTCGACCATCGCCCTGGAGTACTCCAGAGCGGTGCTGGCCGACCGGGCCTCGGCCGAGTCGCTCTTCCGGGCCGCCATGGACGGCGCGGGCTGCCGGCTGCCCTGGCACCGGGCCCGCGCCGAGCTCGCCTACGGCTCCTGGCTGCGCCGGCAACGACGCGTCGTCGAGTCCCGCGAACCGCTGCGGGCGGCGCGGAGCACCTTCGACGCCGTCGGCGCCCGCACCTGGGCGCAGCGGGCCGACCAGGAGCTGCGGGCGACGGGCGAACGCGGATGGCAGCCGTCGCCGAACCCGCGCGAGCGGCTCTCGCCGCAGGAGGCGCAGATCGCCAAGCTGGCCGCGCAGGGCTTGTCCAACCGCGAGATCGGCCAGCGCCTGTTCCTGTCACACCGGACGGTCGGCTCCCACCTGTACCGAATCTTCCCGAAACTCGGCGTCGCCTCCCGCAATCAGCTGGCCGAGGCGCTGACCGACCACGCCGAGCAGCCCCCGCCGCCGCCACCTTCAGTCATCTGACGCTAGCCGTCGCCCCGCCGACCGGCGATGCCGGGCCCATGGCTCAGGCCCGCGACTCAAGAAGGCCGGCGCCGCGTCGTCCTACGGTCGTCGCGAGCGCTGCGGTGCGTCCGGCGCCCAGCTCACGACGAGTGGAGACATCCGTGGCAACCCCCGTGCTCTTCATCCATGGCCTGTGGCTGCACGCCTCGTCCTGGGATCCGTGGGTACAGCTGTTCCGGGACGCCGGCTACGAACCGCAGGCCCCCGGCTGGCCCGGCGACGGCGACACCGTCGAGGCGTCCCGGGCCGACCCGGACGCGATCGGCGACCACGGCATCGACGACGTGGTCGAGCACTTCGCGGGCATCATCGAGCGGCTCCCCTCGGCGCCGATCCTGATCGGGCACTCGTTCGGCGGGATGATCGCGCAGAAGCTGCTGGGCCAGGACCGGGCGCTGGCCGCGATCGCGATCGACGCCGCACAGATCAAAGGGGTACTCCCGGTGCCGCTGTCGGCGCTGCGGGCCACGCTGCCGGTGTTCAAGAACCCCGCCAACCTGCACCGGGCGGTCTCGCTGACCGCGGAGCAGTTCCGGTTCGCCTTCGCCAACGCCGTCTCGGCCGAAGAGTCGGACCAGCTCTACGAGCGGTGGACGATCCCCGCGCCGGGCCGCCCGCTGTTCGAAGCGGCCACCGCCAACTTCAACCCGCACTCCCCGGCCAAGGTCGCCACCGACAACCAGACCCGCGGGCCGCTGCTGCTGATCGCCAGCGGCAAGGACAACACCGTCCCGGAGACGGTGACCCGGGCGACGCTCAAGCAGTACCGCCACTCGGAAGCCGTCACCGACATCGTGACCTTCGCCGAGCGGGCGCACTCGCTGACCATCGACTCGGGGTGGCGCGAGGTGGCGGACGCCTGCCTGACATGGCTGAAGGACCAGTCACTGTGAACCTCGGCCTCGCCGGCCGGACCGCCGTGGTGACGGGCGCCAGCAAGGGCATCGGCCTCGCGGTGGCCCGGGCGCTGGTGCAGGAGGGCGTCCGCGTCGCCGCGGGCGCCCGCACCGGCTCCGCCGACCTGACCGCCCTCGCCGGCGAGGGCGAGGTGGCCGTCGTCCTCGCGGACCTGACGACGCCGGCCGGCTGCCAAGCGCTCGTCGACGAGGCCGTGACCCGCTTCGGCGGCATCGACCTGCTCGTCAACAACGTCGGCGGCGTGCACCCCCGCACCGAGGGCTTCCTCGGGGTCACCGACGCGGACTGGCAGTGGGCGCTGGAGGTCAACCTGTTCTCGGCCGTCCGCGCGACCCGGGCGGCGATCCCGCACCTGATCCGGCGCGCCCCCTCGGCCGTGGTGACCGTCTGCTCGGTGAACGCCACCCTGCCCGACCCGGGGGTCATCGACTACAGCGCCGCCAAGGCCGCGCTGCGCAGCTTCTGCAAGTCGCTGTCGAAGGAGCTGGGCCCCTCGGGCGTGCGGGTCAACACCGTCAGCCCGGGACCGGTGGAGACCGCCCTGTGGCTGGGCCCCGGCGGCGTCGCCGAGACCGTGGGCCAGGCCCAGGGCCTCGACCCCGCCACGGTGCAGGCGGCCGCGGTCGCCGGCACCCCCACGGCCCGGTTCACCCGCCCCGCCGAGGTCGCCCAACTGGTCCTCCTCCTGGCCTCCGAGACGGCGGGCAACATCACCGGCGCCGACATCCTCATCGACGGCGGCATGGTCACCACCATGTAGTCGCGGGATGCGCAGCCGCCGCCGGGCGCCGCGATAGAACGGTGATAACGCGCCGATGTGATCGTGCCGGACAGTGAGCCTCGGGCCCCGTACACCCCGAGGAGGACCGAGATGATCAGATCGCGCGGGCGGCGTCCGCCACCCTCGGCGGCCGCGACCTCGGCCGGTGTCGACCACGTGCGTCTGTCATACGTCTATCTCGACTCCGGCGACCTCGACGGTTACGGCTCGCTGCTGGATGAGCAGGCCCAGGTGCGCCGGCCGGACACCCCGCAGGGCCAGGGCAGGGCACAGACGCTTCGCGTGCACGCCGGTATCGCCGGGCCCCCCGCGCGGCACGAGTTGCACCGGGTCGTCGCCGACGGCGAAAGTGTCGTGGTCTTCGGCCGTTACGTCCGCCCGCCGCTGGACGTGGAGTTCGCCGACATCTTCACGCTGACCGACCTCGGCCTGCTGCTGGGGTACCAGCGCTTCTACTTCGTGGCGCCCGGCTGAGACGACGAAGCGCCCCATCGGAAGGGAGTCCGATGGGGCGCGCGCACCTGATCGTCATGACACCGCCAGCGCCTCGACCACCTCCCGCCTGGGTGCGGCCGGCTCCTCGCGGCGGCGCAGTGCCCGCGCCGCGGCGACCGGTCCGGCCAGCGCGATCACTCCGCACAGCACCCACGTCGCCGGAGTCCCGATGAGGAGGCTGAGGGCACTGAACGCCGCGATCGACACCGGTCCGGTACCGACCGCGCTGAGCGCCAGCGTCGCCATCGCGGCGCCCATGCTGGTCCGCGGCGCGGCCTGCTGGTACGCGGTCACGACGGCCGGGCCGTTGAGTCCGGCCATCGCGCCGACCAGCAGCGCGACCGCGGCGAGCGAGACGACCGACGGCATCAGCACCATCGTGGCGATGCCGGCGGCCATGACCACGCCGCTGGCGACGAGCCGCAGCTTCAGCGGGATGCGGTGGGCCAGCAGCGCGCCGAGCGCCCCGGCCGTCAGCGCGCCGGCGCTGAATGTCGCCACGACGATGCCGACCGCGCCGACGCCCCAGGACCGGCCGTTGGCCAGCAGCGGCAGCGCCACCTCCAGCGGCCAGCCGAACGCCAGGTCCAGGCAGAACGCGGAGACGAACAGCCACAGCAGCCGGTGGTCGCCGGCCAGCAGCCGGAAGCCGGCGCCCGAGCGGCGGATGAGGTTCTCCTCGTCGCCGGTGCGCTCCGGGCGGGTCATGCCGCTGGTCACGTACAGCAGCCCGGCGAACACCACCGCGCACACCACCGAGCCGGCCACCAGCGCCTGCCAGAGCTCGCCGACGGCGATCAGCCAGGCGCCGATCGGCGCGCCGATAATCGGCGCGAGGCGCAGCACCGTGCTGTACAGGGAGTTGGCCCGCACCAGTTGGTCGCCGTTGGCGAGCGTGGCCATCATCGCGCCGGTGGCGGGGCTGGCCAGACCGAGCATGACCCCTTCGAGGACGGCGATGACCACCAGTGGCCAGAACGCGTGCACGGTCAGCACGACCGCGGCGCCCGCCGCCAGCACCACGACCCGCGCCCCCGTGGCCCGCAGCACCACGAACCGCGGGCCGCGCCCGTCGGCGATGGCACCGCCGAAGATGAGCATCAACGCCCTGGGCACGGTCTGCGCGAGCACCAGCGTGGTGACCGCGCCGGCGCCGCCGATCTGCACGGCGGTCCAGCCGAGCGCGACGAGCAGGACGAAGTCCCCGGCCAGGGACAGCGCGTTGCCCGCCACGAGGAAGGCGACCCGCCGCCAGTCGATGGTTGACGATTCCTGCATCAGTTCTGCCTGCCTATCTGTTCTCGACGGGACGCTGCCGCAGCGCGGTCTCCACCGCCCGGCCGGCGGCGAGGTATTCACTGCCGGCCGGGGTGCGCGGCCTCGACCCCGGCGGGCTCCACGTGACCTCCAGGTGACCGCCGAGGTACGAGCGGCCGAATGCGTTCAGCGTGCAGGCCGCGGCGCGGACGGCGGCCGTGCGGTGTACCGGATCGGTGGTCAGCACTGGCACGTCGGACACGGTGAACCGCGCATGGACGGTGTTGCCACCGCGTTCGACGGCCTGAATGCCCACCCAGCCCGGGGCGGGTCTTCCTCGAGCCTGCATGTGCCAGCCTCCCCTCCCAGTTCCTGCTGCTGCTCTTGCTGCCATTCGGGCCACTGCCATTCGAAGAACCTGAGCGCGTCGATCGCCTCGCCGACGGTCGCCAGCGCCGCGACGAAGCCGGGCGGCGCCGGCAGGTCCCGCAGCCGCCACAGGTCCTCGGCCATCGGGCCGGTGCCGGTGACGGTGCCCGGGCTCAGCACCCGGATCCGCAGGCCGTCGAGGAGCCGGCCGCCGCTGCACTTCACGCACGCCTCCTTGCGGGAGAGCAGCCGGTGGTAGAGCAGCCGCGCCTCGGCGGGGTCGGTCTGGGCCGCGATGGCGGCCGCCTCGCCCTCGTGCAGGAAGCGGATCGCCAGCGCCACCGCCCGGGTGTGGTCCCCGACCGCCTCGATGTCCACGCCGACCGGTTCGGTGAGCCGCACCGCGAGCAGCGCGTGCCCGCCGGACCGGCTGAGGCTCCACTGCCAGTTGCTCCACGTGCCGTCGAACGCGGGCTTGCCGTGCCGGCCGGCCGACCAGTCGACCGCGTAGGCCGCGATCCCCAGGTACCCGCCGAGGACGGTACGGGCGGCACCGTGAGCGACCCGATAGCGCTGGGCGGCGAGCGCGTCGCGGAACCCGTCGGCCCGCTCCCGCTCGTGCCGGTCCAGCAGCGCGGCCACCCGCTCGGCGGTGTCGGCGTCGACGTCGAGCCCCACGTGCCAGACGTCGACGCCCGGCGGCGCCAGCAGGCGCGGCGGGCCGATCGCCGGCGCCCGCGGGTTGTCAGGCGGCCCGGTCATCGTCGAGCCTCCCCGACAGGTACGCCTGGGCCAGGTTCAGCCGCTGGATCGTGCTGGTGCCCTCCATGAACTCGAATGCGCGGGCGTCGCGGACGTACTTGTCCAGCAGCGGGTGGTCCCATCGCGCGCCGGGGCCGAAGCAGTCCACGGCGGCGATGCTCAGCTCCTCGGCCAGCCGGGTGGCCCGGATCTTCGCCGCGGAGGCGAGCGTGCCGTCGGCCGCGTCCCGGTCGGCGGAGCGGGCGGCCGCCAGGATCAGCGTCCGGGTGCCGTTCAGCCGCTCGGCGAAGCCGGCGAGCCGGCCGTCCTTTGTGGACCGGGTGCCGTGCTCGACCGCGTAGTCGTAGGCGGCCTGGGCCACCCCGAGCGCCAGCGCCGAGACCACCGGGCGGTAGCGGTTGAAGGTCCGCACCGCGGCCCACATGCCCTGCCGGGTGGCCGAGCGGTCCCGGCCGAGCAGGTCGTCGTCGGTCAGCGGTACGTCGCGCATCTGCAGCTCGCTCAGCTGCAGCCCGCGCAGGCCGAGCGTCTCCAGCGGCACGCCGGTGAAGCCGGGCCGGTCGGTCTCCAGCAGCACCGCGCCGATGCCGAGCGGGCCGGGCCGGCGGCGGGCGAACACCACACCGATGCCGGCGCGGGCGCCGTTGCCCACGAACCGCTTCGTGCCGGTGAGGTGGTAGCCGCCCGCGCCGTCGGGCCGCACCGCGGTGGTCATGCTCGCCGGGTCGGAGCCGTGGGTGGGCTCGGTGATGCCGAAGAACGTCCACGTCGGGGCCTCGGCGAGGCGGGTGAAGTACCGCTCGTACTGCTTGCGGTCGGCCAGTTCGCTGACGACGAAGCCGGACATCGACGGGCCGGGCTGCGCCAGCACCGCGGCGGCGTCGACGCGGGCCAGCTCCTCCAGGACGGTGACCTGCTCGACGGCCTTGTCCAGGTACACGGCCCGGCCGCCGACCCGCAGCGGATCGGGGTTGTACTCGGCCGGCAGGCCCATCAGCTGCCGCCACGGCAGGCCGCTGTCCAGCAGCGTGCGCGCCAGGCTCGGGTCCCGGTCGACGGGCAGGACGGTCGGGCGGAGCATGTCGGCGAACTCGCGGGCGAGCCCGCGCAGCTGCGTCAGGAACTCCACGTCGGTCATGGCGTCTCCACGGTGGACGGTGGGGCGTAGGTGTCGCCGAGCAGTTCGGCGGCGCGGATCTCGCTGCCCGGCCCGCCGGCCAGGAAGCCGGTCGCGCCGAAGAGGTGCAGGCTGACCCGCCCGGCCTCGTCGAGCGCCCGGTGCACCCGGTGCAGCGCCGCCGCGTCGGGGCCGGCGGCCAGCAGCGCGTGCGCCTCGGCCAGGCCGGTCGCCGCGTCGGCGAGCAGGATCCGCACCGGCGGCAGGTTCAGCGTCACGGTGTCCTGGACCTTCCGGCCGCGCAGGTGCTCGGCCGCGCGGGCGAGGAACCGGTCGGCGAGGCCGAGCCGGACCCAGCCGAGCCCGACGGACCAGGCGTCCGGCGTGCGGGCGTCGCCGCCCGGCCCGGCGCCCAGCACGTGCAGCGCGACCATCGTGTCCGGCCCGATCGGCACCTCGGCGAGCCACCGCTCGCCGGCGCCGGCGCGGACCCGCGGCCCGTCCGGCGTGCCGTACAGGTCGGAGCGTTGCACCACGCCCTCGGGGAGGAAGACGTGCCCGCCCGGCCCGGCCGGCAGCACGGCGCCGCCGAGCTCGGCGTGCAGGGCGGTGACCGCCGCGACGACCCCGGACTCGCGGGCGACCGCGCGCCCGTGGGTCAGGTCCGCCGGGGCGACGAGCGTCGCGATGGCGTTCATCCGGCCAGCTCCGGTTCGCGCAGCGCCGGCCGGGCCGTCAGACCCGGCGCGACGGCGACCGGCAGCGTCAGGTCCAGGCTGCACAGGTACGGCAGCGCCGGGTCCTGGTCGACGACGAGCACCCGCCCGCCGGGCGTGCCGCCGCCTTCGGCGAGCAGCCGGGCCAGCGCCAGCCAGACGCCGGCGCAGGCGTGCCCGGGCGCGCCCCGGGTCACGGTGACGCCGGGGCCGGGGACGAGGTCGGCCAGGTTGTCGCCGACGACCAGCGCCGCGGCGTCGTCGCCGGACGGCGCCGGGTCGACCGGGCCGCCGGCGGCGGTGACCGGGGTGTCGAGCCCGGCCCGGCCGGTGACGGTGATGACCGGCCGGCCGATCGGCACCGGACCGTCCGGGCCGAGGACGATGGCCACCGCCACGTCGTGCGCCGGCAGGATCGCGGCGGCGTCGGGCGGCAGCGTCGACTGCTCCAGGATCAGGACGAGCGCCCGGCGGGACAGCCCGCGGGTGACCCGGTCGACGGCCATCCGCAGGGCCAGGAACGGACCGGCCACGCCCTGCTCGGAGACGCCGAACATGAACGGGTCGCCGGGCAGCAGGTCGGTCAGCCGGCAGCCGGGGAAGCTCTGCTGCCGGCAGTCGGGGCTGGCCTGGACGGTGACCACCAGGTCGACGCCGTCCAGGGCCGGGCCGAGCTCGCGGACCACCGCGTCGGCCATGTCGTGGTAGCTGACCAGGGCGCCGCCGTCCAGCCAGGACAGGTCGTCGAACTCCCCGTACAGCGTCTGCATGAGGTCGAGGTAGGTGTCGCGGTGCGCCGGCTGGGCCGACCCGTCCCCCGCGGTGAACCAGAACGGAACGATACGTTCGAGGGTCGTTCCGGGTGCGCCGATCGGCGCACCCGGAACCGGCTGCTCCCCCGAGCGCCGCTGCATCGACACGGCTCAGCGGCTCTCGGCGATGAAGTCGGCCAGCGTGCCGACCGTCTCGAGGTGGCGCTGCTCGAGGCTCTCCGGGTCGACCTGCATGTCCAGCGCGTCCTCCAGCGCCATCAGCAGCCCCAGCACGCTGGTCGAGTCGAGGCTGAGGTCGTCGAACAGCCGGGTCTCCTCGGCGACGTCGGTCAGCTCCTGGCGCAGCACGTCGGAGAGGGCGGCGACGATCGCGTCCAGGATCTGCCGGCGGTCGGTCGCCTCGGCGAGTGTGGTCATGACGGTGTCCTTCCGTGTGGGTGGGGTTCAGGCGTCGGATCGGTCGGATCAGGCGGTGAAGTCGTGCTTGATCTGGTTGGCGAGCATGCTGTCGGCGTCGTCGCGGGTGCGGATCAGCCGCGCCTGGCCGGCGTGGACGAGGACCTCGGCCGGGTAGCCGTGGCTGAGGAAGTGCACGGGCGAGGCGGTCGGGCCGTAGGCGCCGGACCGCTCCACCCCGACGACGTCGCCGGGGCGCAGGTCGGCCGGCAGCTCGACGGCCTTGCCGAGCGTGTCGTTGGGGGTGCACAGCGGGCCGGTCACGTTCCAGGCCACCCGCTCGTCGGAGCCGGCCCGGTTGAGCAGCCGCATCGGGAAGTTGCGCTTGACGAACGAGCCGATGCCCACGGCCGCCATGTGGTGGTTGGTGCCGCCGTCGGCGACCGCGAACCGCTCGCCCATGGACTCCTTGATGTAGCGGACCTCGACCGCGTAGACGCCGCTGTGGCCGACCAGGTAGCGGCCCAGCTCCATCACCAGCCGGGTGTCCGGGTGCCGCTCGGCGAACGCGGCGAAGACCGGGTTGAGCTTCGCGGTCAGCACGGCGGCGTCCAGGTCGTGCTCGCCGGGGAAGTACGCCACGCCGAGGCCGCCGCCGACGTCGACGATGTCCAGCGTGATGCCGAGGTGGCCGGCCAGCCGCTCGGCCAGGTCGAGGATGCGCTCGCTGTTCTCGACCACCACGTCCTCGGTGAGGATGCGGGTGCCCATGTATGCCTGGATCCCGCACAGCCGCACCGCCGCGTGCCGGCCGGCCAGGTCGGGCGCGGCGAACAGCGCCGCCTCGTCGATGCCGAACTGGCGCGGCTTGCCGCCCATGGTCAGGCCGCTGCCCTTGACCGCGAAGCTGGGGTTGACCCGCAGCACGACCCGGGCGGTCGTGGCGAGCCCGGCCGCGACCTCGTCGATGAGCGCCAGCTCGCCGAAGGACTCGCAGATGAGTACCACGTCGTCCTTGACGCAGGCGAGGATCTCGTCGCGGGCCTTGCCCGGGCCGAGGAACATGATCTGGCCGGCCGGCACGCCGGCGCGCTGCGCGGTGACCAGCTCGGTGAGGGAGGAGACCTCGGCCCGCGCGCCGAGCGAGTGCAGCAGCGCGCAGATGCTGATGTTCGGGTTGGCCTTCAGCGAGTAGAACATCTCCACCGCCGGGTGCAGCGACTCGCGCAGCCCGCGGTACTGCCCGGCGATGACGTCGCCGTCGTAGACGTACAGCGGGGTCCCGAACCGCTCCACCAGCTCGGTGATCGGGATTCCCTGGATGGTGTGACTCTCGGACATCGGATCGGACTCCCCTTCTACAGGCACTCGGTGACGGCGCGGTCGATGGCGGCCAGCTCGGTCTCCGACCCGGCCAGCAGCAGGCCGTACAGGCGGCCGCTGAAGCGGCGCCCCGGCTCCTGCTGGGCCGCGGCGGCGTTGACCGTCGCGAAGTTGTTGACCAGCAGGCCGCGCCCGTTGGTCGTGGTGTAGAGCAGGTCGCCGAGGCGCTCTTGCATCGCGGCGAAGCCGACCTCCGCGTCCAGCGACAGCTCGTACTGCCGGGCCATACCGACCGTGCCGGCGGCCATGAACGCCTCCTGCAGGCCGGTCTGGTAGGTCGACATGTTGTTCCGGGCGTTGATCTCCAGGACGGGCAGCAGGCCACCGTCGGTGGTGACGATCGCGTCCACCCCGACGACGCCGTAGAACCCGTCGGCGGCCAGGCGGCCACCCAGGGCGGCGGCGGTCTGCTCGATCTGCGCGTGGTGCGCGGCGGAGATCCGCGCCGGGATCCGGTGTCCCTTGTGGACGCCGTTCTCGGTGATCGCCTCCTTGACGAAGTCGAACCGGACCGAACCGTCCCGGCCGACGGTGAAGTGGTAGTTGAGGTCGACGGCCTTACTGGCCCACTGCTCCACCACCAGGGCGATCCGCTGGTCGCCGCTGCGCTCGGCGCGCCGGGTCACCATGCGCACCAGCTGGTCGAGCTTGCGCTCGTCGTCGACCACGACGATGCCCTTGCCGGAGACGCCGAACGCGTCCTTGACCCCGAACCGGCGCCCGGCGGCCAGCGCGGTGCGGGCCCCGGCGGCCGCCGCGGCGAAGTCCGCGACGCTCTCGCACTCCCAGCCGGGCGCCTGCGGCAGGCCCAGCTCGGTGGCGACCCGCCGGCTGTAGACCTTGCTGTTGACCGACTTGACCAGGCTCGCCGGCGGCAGCGCGGAGGCCAGCCCGGTGCTCGCGCACAGCTGCTCCTCCAGCACCGAGATGCCGTGCGGCAGCAGGTACGCCCCGCGCGCCGCGACCGCCCGCAGCTCGTCGAGCAGCCGCGCCGAGCGCAGCGCGTCGACCGTGACCGAGTTGGCCGGGTCGTGCTCGTCGGCGACCAGGATCTCCGGCAGGTCCAGCCCGAGGCTTTCCAGGTACGCGAGGTAGTCCGGGTCCGGCGCGGACTTCAGCACGACGTAGTCGCCCTTGCCGGCGAGCAGGACGGCGAACTCGTCCATCCGGTTGACGATCGCGGTCGAGGCCCGGCCGCCGACCGTCGGCAGGCCGATCTCGTCGCGGGCCCACTCGTCCTCGACCTCGAAGTTGCCGAGCAGGACGAACGGGGTGTCCGGGTCACCGGTACACGCGTGTTTGACGCCTTCGAGGAACGCTGACATCGGGGTTTCCCTTCCGTGCTCAGTGCCGCAGGACAGCGGCGGAGAACGTGGCGCCCAGCCCCACGGAGGCCATGAGGTACGGGTCTCCGGGGCGCAGCCGGCCGGCGGCCCGGGCGTGGACGTAGTTGATGAACGGGTCGGCGGTGAAGCAGTGCCCGGTGACCGGGATGTTGTCGAGGAAGACCCGCTCCAGCGGGATGTCCAGCAGCCGGCAGGTCCACGACCAGGAGAGCCGGTTGACGTTGTGCGGCAGGATCAGCGTCAGGTCGGCGACGTCCAGCCCGGCCTCGCGGCACGCCTGGCGCATGACCTCGGCGAGCAGGTCGTTGTGGTCCTTGAGGAAACCAGGGTCGAGCGCGAAGGGCGGGAACCCGTCGCAGTAGCGGCCGATCGTGCGGGTGGCGTAGCCGAGCAGCCGGTCCCGCTCGCCGCCCGGTGCGACCAGGCAGGCGGCGGTCGACTCGCCCATGACCGTGCTCTCCGGGATCATCTCCAGCGTCGGGCTGAACGCCTTCTCGCCGACCAGCACGAGCGCGAGCGCGTCCGGGTCGCCGTCGGCGTCGAGCAGCTCGCCGGCCAGCCGCACCGCCAGCAGTCCGCTCGCGCAGGCGTGCTGGGTGAGCGTGAACACCACCGCGTTGGTCAGCCCGAGCGCGGCGCAGACGTCCTCGACCGGCCGCTCGCCGACGGTGGCCACGGTGGCGACCGTTCGGGCGTTCATGACGTACCGCACGCGGTGCTCGTTGCCGCGCAGCTCCTTCAGGTTCGTGGCGGCCGCGGTGAGGATCTGGCGCAGGTCCTGTCCGGGCGCCCGGCGGACCGAGTCGAGCCCGTAGAACCGGCGGAACGTCCACATGAGACGGTCGTCGGTACCGACGGCGGCGCCGATGTCGCCGATGTTGATGCTCGTGCCGGGCAGGTGGCACCCGACGTCCAGCAACGCGGTCATGGCTGTCCTCCGATCCGCTCGACGGCGGGCAGCCCGCCCGGCGTCGCCGTCCGGTGCGGCGGCGCGTCCGGCCACCACACGTCATCCGGGGTGAGCGCGCCCGGGGCGTACTTGCCGAGCGCGCTGATCAGCAGCCGGCATTCCAGCGCCAGGCTGTCGACGAAACGGACCAGGCCGGCCTCGGGGTCCTCGTCGACCGCGAGGAGGGCGGCCCGGCCGAGGCCGGCGGCGGTCGCGCCGAGCGCGAGGCCGCGCACCACCCGGCCGCCCTCCCACATCCGGCCGGTGACGAGCAGGCAGCCGGTGGGGCGGCCGATCCGGTGCAGGCACTCGGCGAGCGGCAGCCCGACCGCGTCGAGGAAGCCCAGCGGCGCCCAGCCGCTGCCGCCCTCGGCGCCGTCGACCGTCACCGCGTCGGCGCCGGCCCGCCAGGCCGCGTCGACCGCCTCGGCGATGTCCCGGCCCGGGTGGAACTTCACCCAGATCCGCGCCTTCGGGAAGTTGTTGCGCATGAACCGCAGCTGCTGGCGGACGATCTCGGCGGTGAACGTGCCCGGGGCGGTGCAGCGCAGCCGGCGGTCGGCGCCGAGCACGTCCCGCATCGCGAACCGGTCGGCCAGCCGGTCGGCCTCGCCGGCCGGCAGCACGGTCATGCCGCCCAGGCCCGGTTTGGCGCCCTGGCCGACCTTGAGCTCGAACGCGAGCCGGCCCGAGGCCAGCAGCGGCCCGGTCGCCGGGTCGCTGTAGACCAGGTTCCACACCTCGGAGTCGGCGTCCACGGTGCTCTGCTGCACGACCACGCCGCCGAGCTCGTCGCCGGCCTCGGCGAGGTACGCCCCGATCCGGGCCAGCAGCGGAGACGCGGCGCCGCCCCGGCGGTACCCGTGCACCGGGACCATGTTCTCACCGATCACCATCGGCACCCCGAGCCGGCCGGCCTGGCGGCTGGCGGCGATCGCGAGGTCGCCGCTGCCGGCGCTGGTCGAGCCGAACGCGGACAGGAACACCGGCAGGCTGCTGGTGAAGCCGCCGATCGCGGTGCGCAGGTCGACGTCGTCGTGCATGGGCTCGCGGCCCAGCTCGATGAGCTTCTCCAGGCGCAGCGGCATGAACACCGGGGGTACGAGCCGGGCCCGGTCCAGCGGGTCGGCGCTGCCGGCCGCCGGGTCGGCGCCGAACAGCCGGGTGCCGTACTCGCCGGCGGGCGGGAACACCGCGGCCGTGCCGGTGCGGGCCCGCTCCCGGATCCGCTCCTCCGGCAGGCCGGGAGCCGTCAGTCCGCTCACGGCGCCACCTCCCCGGGCAGCTTCGGGTAGGCACTGACCTGCCAGAGCGCGTCGAGCCCGGTGAGGTAGCGGACCAGCCGCTGCACGCCCATGCCGAACCCGGCGCTGGCCGGGATGCCCTCGCGGGCGACTTGCAGGTACCAGTCGTACTTGGCCGGGTTCTCGCCGCTCTCCCGCATCCGGGTGACGATCGTGCGGTAGTCGGCCTCGCGCTCGCTGCCACTGACGAGTTCGCCGTAGCCGCCGTGCGCGATGAGGTCGAAGTTACGCAGCACGCCCGGCCGCTGCGGGTCCTCCCGGTCGTAGAAGCCGCGGGAGCCCTTCGGGTAGTCGGTGATGAAGAAGGGCCGGTCCGCCTTGTGCGACAGCAGTTCCTCGCCCGCCCAGTCGATCTCGGCGTCGCCGCTCTGCGCGTGCCCGCTGCCGTGCAGCCGGGCGACCGCCTCGGCGTGGGTGCAGACCTCGAACCCGCCGGCGAGCAGCTCGGCGAACGTGACCTCGTCCCGGCCGAGGCCGCGCAGCACGTCCGGCACCTCCTGCCAGACGCGGCGGACCACGTGCCGCAGCATCCCGGCCGCGACGGCCATCGCGCCGTCCCGGTCGGCGCCGGCGATCTCCACGTCGATCTGGTGGAACTCGACCAGGTGCCGGCCGGTCGACGCGGTCTCCGGCGGCTCGACGCGCACGTTCGGCGCCACGTAGAAGAGCCGGTCGAAGCCGCGCAGGGACGCCTGCTTGTACAGGATGGCGCTGGTCATCAGCTTGTACGTGTGGCCGTAGTAGTCGACGTCGAGCGCCTTGGCGCCGCGCCCGCCGGGATCGGTCACCGGCCCGACCAGCGGCGGCAGCAGTTCGACGAAACCCTCGCCGCGCAGGTACTCCCGCGCCGCGGTCAGGGCCTCCTGCTGCACGAGCATCGCCGCTCTGGTCGTCGGTGCGCTCAGGTGCTCCCCGAGCGGGGCCGGCCGGCCCCGCTCCTCCTGCTGCTGCATATCTGCCTCCGCGTTCATCCGTCGAAGCTGCGGGCCACGTGGTGCAGTGCCGACAGCAACCGCGCCGACGTCATCTCGGCCCGGTCCCCCGGCGTCGTTGCGGGTCTGATCGGCATCCGGCCGACCGCCGCCCAGCGCAGCCGGCCGCCGTCGTCGATGTAGCTGCGCGCCCGGCCGGCGTTGTCCGGGTGCAGGCAGTACGGCACGTCCAGCACGCCGCGGGCGAACGCGGCGCACAGCGCCCGGCCGATGTCCGCGTCCAGCTCCAGCACCGCCTCGACGAGCGTCCGGGCCTCGGTGTACACGCCGGTGTCGGCGACGGGGCCGGTGCCGCCGGGCCGCGCGGTCACCGCCGCGACGGTGGCGGCGGTCTCCAGCGCGGCCACGTTCTCCTCGACGGTGGGGATGCGGTGCGCCTCGGCGACCGTCTTGACGATCAGCCGCTCGGCACCGGATCGGACCGCCAGCTCGGCCGCGGTCTCCAGCAGCCGCCGCGCGCCGCGCGCCGACGTCGGGTAGACGCCCATGTACGCGTAGAGCACGACGTGCCGGTCGACCTCCGCCGGCAGGAACTCGCCGGCGAGCCGGCGCAGCGCCCGCACCGCCTCCTCGTCCTGGGCCGGGTCGGTCTGCTGCGCGTAGCTCAGCGACACGCTGCCGATGCCGTGCTGGGCGAAGAACCGCGCCTCCAGCACGCTGACCGCCACCAGCAGCCCGGGCGGGCAGAGCTGGCCCAGCAGGCAGCCGCCGAAGGTCTCCAGGTGCGGCTTGCGCGGCGGCGCGACCCGCTCGGCCAGCAGGTGGCAGGCCGCCTCCCAGTTCGACACCGACTCCCGCAGCGGGGTCCGGCCGTACGGCAGGCAGTAGGAGATCGGCCCGCCCTCGGTGGCGTCGAGCCCGGCCGCGGTCAGCGCCCGGATGATCTGCTGGGGGCGGGACGAGCCGTGCCGGACCTGGATCGGGAACGACGCGTCGAGCACGCCGTCGAGCAGCGCGCGGGTCTGGTTCAGCGGATACGCCACGATGGGGTACCCGTTGAGCGGCGTCCCGCCGGCGAGCGCCCGGCGCACGGCCCGGTGGTCGTTGAGCCGGGTGTAGCTGTCCAGCGTGATCGTCCCGACCGTGGTGGCCGCCGCGAACTTGGTGCGTTCCAGCCCGGCCCGCATGCGGCGCGGGTCGCTGAAGCCCATCCGCGGCTGGACGACCAGGCGTCCGGCGGCCGCGGCGGCGATGACGAACGCGCCGAACGACGTCGCGGCGGCGGTGGTCACAGCCCCGCCCCGATCGCGTCCACAGTGGACTCCTCCGGCACCGCGGCCGCCGCGCCGGCCGCCAGCCGGTGCAGGTAGCCGCGGAAACGGTCGAGGTCGCCGCCGTCGAACACCGCGGCGAACCCGGCGGCGAGCAGCCGGTGCACCTGCTCGGCGGCGAGCGGGCCCGCGACGCCGAGCTTGCCGCCGATCACGACCGGCGGTGCGGCCGGCCCGAGCCGGTCGCGCAGGTGCGTGACCGCGCGGAGGCCGTCGGGGTAGCCGTGCCCGTTGACGCTGCTGAGGACGACGAGGTCCGGCGCCACCCGCTGGCAGGTGTCGGCCAGCAGCTCCGGCGGGACGCACGGGCCGAGGTTGACGACCCGGTGCTCCTGCTCCTCGACGAGCAGCTGCAGGAACATGAGGTTCCAGGTGTGTGAGTCGGACGCCGTCCCGGTCACCAGGACCGTCAATCGCGGCTGCGATGTATTGCGCACGAATCGAATGTAGGGATGCGGGCGGGTGCCGAACGGTAGTTGCGGCGGCAGCTGCGGGGCAGTCGCTACGGCAGTGAGACGCGCGCACGAAAAGGGCGGGCCGTGTGCGTAACACACGGCCCGCCCGCGGTCGGGGAATGGTGGTCAGGCGTATTGGGCGACCAGGCTCTTGGGACGGATGTCGGTCCAGTGCTCCTCGATGTAGTCCAGGCACTCCTGACGGGATGCGGTCTGCTTGACGACGGTCCAGCCGCCGGGCACGGAAACGAACTCCGGCCAGAGGGAGTGCTGTCCCTCGTGGTTGACCAGCACCACGAAAGCGCCGTCGGCATTGTCGAACGGATTGGCCATCTCAGCTCCTCATCATTGTGGTGGGCGCGGGGAATCCAGCGCAGCCAACGTCGCGGAAATCGTTGCGCCGATCTCGGCGAAAGGTTCCGGCTCGGTCATTCTCAAATGTTCCACGTCGATGTCGTAACGGATCACCTTCCCGTCGACGAAGGGCTGCCAGCGCTCGACCGTGGGTGACTGTGGCCCCTTGTCGGCGGTGGCGGTGAAGAAGAGGACGTCGCCGGGGAACACGCCGGGCCGGTGGGCCCGCATGATCTCCGCGTGGTTGACGGAGGCGTCGACGAGTGCGCCGACCTCTCCGTCGGTGAGGCCGGCGAGGACCGGTTCGCGGCCTCGCAGCACCCGGACGACGGCGTCCCGGTCGTAGTGGTCGAAGAACCCGCCCGGCAGGTCCGGCGCGCCGGTGTCCGTGCCGAACAGCATCTCCAGGATCTCCGGCTCGCTCAGCGGGCCCTGCGGCTCGCCGGGCAGCACCGGGTAGGAATCGAGCAGCGCGAGCAGTTCGACCTCGGCGCCCTCGGCGCGCAGCCGGGCCGCCATCTCGTGCGCGACGATCCCGCCGAAGGACCAGCCGAGCAGCCGGTACGGCCCGTCCGGGCGGATCCGGCGCACCTGCGCGAGGTAGTCCTCGGCCATCGCCGCCACGCTGGCGGCCCGGTAGCCCGGCTCGCTCGCGGCGCGGGTCTGCAGGCCGTACACCGGCTGGTCCGGGTGCAGGTGCCGGGTAAGGCCGCCGTAGGGCCAGCTCGTCCCGGCGACCGGGTGCACGCAGAACAGCGGCGGGCGGTCGCCCTGGGCCCGCAGCGGCAGCAGGACGGCGAGGGCGTCGCCGGACCGGTCGGCCGCGGCGATCCGCCGGTCCAGCTCGGCCGCGGTCGGTGCCAGGAAGAGGTCCCGGATGCCGACCTCCACGCCCAGCTCGGCCCGCACCCGGTTGGCCAGCCGCAGGCCCAGCAGCGAGTACCCGCCGAGGTCGAAGAAGTTCTCCCCCGGCCCGACCGCGGGCAGGCCGAGCACCTCGGCGAACAGTCCGCACAGGACGGTCAGCCGGCGTCCGGGCACGGCGTCCGGCGGTGCGGCCGCGATCGCCGCGGCCCGGTCCGCCAGCTCGGTCAGCTCGGCCAGCCGGGCCCGGCGCTCGGCCAGGGTGCGGGTGTCCGCGGCGGTCAGCACGGGGGCGGCACCCACCCGGACCGCCGGATCGGTCGCGAGCGTGTCGAGGAGCCGGCCGAACACCTCGACGACGAGATGGGCGGCGGGCTCGTCGAACAGGTCGGCCGCGTACTCGAGCCACGCCTCGATCCCGGCCGGTGCGCCGTCGGCGTCGCGCAGCTCCACGCAGGAGACGGAGAGGTCGAACTTCGCCGCGGTCAGGTCGGCCGGCTCGATGCGCCCCTCGACGTCGCCGAGTCGCACCGCGGGCAGGCCGCCGTCCTGCAGCGTCAGCATGACCTGGAAGAACGGGTGGTACGCCAGCGAGCGCGCCGGGTTGAGCCGCTCGACCAGCAGGTCGAACGGCAGGTCCTGGTGCTCGTAGGCGGCGAGGTCGCCGTCGCGGACCCGGGCCACGAGGTCGTCGAGCGCCGGGTCGCCGGTCACGTCGGTGCGCAGCACGAGCGTGTTGACGAAGAAGCCGACCAGGTCGCGCAGCGCCTCGTCGGGCCGCCCGGCGACCGGGGTGCCGATCGGGATGTCCGCGCCGGCGCCGAGCCGGGCCAGCGCGGCGGCCAGCCCGGCCTGCAGCACCATGAAGAGGCTGGCGCGCTGCCGCCGGGCGAGGGCGACGAGCCCGCGATGGGTGCCGGCGCCGACGTTGACCACGGTCACGCCGGCCCGGCCGGTCGGTTCGGGCGGGCGGGGCCGGTCGGCCGGCAGGTCGAGCACGGCGGGCGCGCCGGCCAGCGCGGTGCGCCAGAAGGCGACCTGCCGCGAGAGCCGGCTGGCCGGGTCGTCGGGGCTGCCGAGCAGCTCCTGGTGCCACAGCGTGTAGTCGCCGTACTGGATCGGCAGCGGCTCCCAGTCCGGCGCCGCGCCGGCCGTGCGGGCGGTGTACGCGGTGGACAGGTCGCGCAGCAGCGGGCCCATCGAGGCGCCGTCGGTGGCGACGTGGTGCACGACGACCACCAGGACGGCGGTGCCGCCGGTGACGAACAGCCGCGCCCGGATCGGCAGGTCGGCGGCGAGGTCAAACGGCTCGTTGCTGAAGGCGGCCACCGCACCGTCCACGGTGTCCGGTGCGCAGTCGGCGGTGCCGAAGGGGACGTCGGTGGTGTCGAGCACCCGCTGGTACGGCTCGCCGCCGGCGATGCCGAACACCGTCCGCAGCGCCTCGTGCCGGTCGGCCACGTCGGCCAGCGCCGCCCGCAGGGCCGCCGGGTCGGGCACGGCGGCGAGGCGGAGCACCACCGGCACGTTGTAGGCCGAGGACGGTCCTTCGAGGCGGCTGAGGAACCACAGCCGGCGCTGGGCGTACGACAGCGGCACCAGGTCCTCGGGGTCGGGCTGGGCGGCCTCGGGCGGCCCGGCCCGCAGCAGCTTCCGGTCGATCTTTCCGGTGCTGGTGTGCGGCAGGGACGCAAGGACGTGCAGCACGCTCGGGACGGCGGGCGCCGGGAGCCGGCCGGACAGGTGGGCCCGCAGCTCCGCGGCGTCGACGTTCCCGGCGGCCGCGACGTATCCGAGCAGCCGCTTGCCGCCGGCCGGCAGGTCCTGCGCGACGACCGCCGCCTCCCGGACGGCCGGGTGCGCCAGCAGCACGGACTCCACGGCGGCCGGATCGATGCGGTACCCACTGATCTTGACCTCGTCGTCGACCCGGCGGACGAAGCCGATCTGCCCGTCGGGCAGCACCGTCACCACGTCGCCGGTGCGGTACGCCGGCACGCCGGACAGGGTGGTGAACCGGCGCCCGGTCAGCTCCGGCCGGCCGAGGTAGCCGCGGGCGAGGGCCGGGCCGGACAGCCACAGCTCCCCGTCCACCAGCGCGGCCGAGACGCCGGGCAGCGGCCGGCCGATCGGCACCGTGCCACCGTCGAAGGTGGACAGGTCGGCGACGGTGGCGACCACGGTGGCCTCGGTCGGGCCGTAGGTGTTGAGCAGCCGGACCCCGGGGCCCACGGCGGCGCACCACCGGCCGACCCGCTCGGGAAGCGCGGCCTCGCCGCCGATGATGACGGTCCGCACCGCCGGGGGCAGCGCCGCCGCGCCGGCCGCGACCGCGTACGCGAGCTCGTGCCAGTAGGCGGTCGGCAGGTCCAGGACGGTGATCCCGTGCGCGGCGCAGCCGGCCAGCAGCGCCGGCACGTCGAGCATGTCGTCGGTGCGCAGGACGAGCGTGCCGCCGGCGCACAGCGTGACGAACAGCTCCTCGACGCTCGCGTCGAAGTGCAGCGGGGCGAACTGCAGCACCCGGTCTGCCGGCCCGATGCCGTAGCGCTGCCGGGCGGCGGCGACGAAGTGCTCCAGGGCCTCGTGCCCGATGACGACGCCGTTCGGCACGCCGGTGGAGCCGGAGGTGTAGATGACGTAGGCGACGTCCGGTCCGGCGCCCGGCCCAGGGAGGAGGGCCGTGGCGCCGGAGCCGAACGGGTCCGGGGGCAGGGCCGCGCCGCCGGCCGCGTCGGTGAGGATCGCGGTGGTGCGGGCGTCCCCGGCGGCCGGGTCGAGCGGCAGGTAGCCGGCGCCGGTCCGCAGCACGGCCAGGATCGTGACGACCGCCTCGATCCCGCGCGGCTGCCGGATCGCGACCAGGCGGCCGGGCCCGGCGCCGGCGGCGCGCAGTTCCTCGGCGCGCGCGGTGTAGCCGGCGACCAGGTCCCGGTAGCTCAGCCGGGCGGTGTCGTGGACCAGTGCGTCCCGGTCGGGCGCCTCGGCCGCCCGCGCGGCGATCAGGTCGAGCACGGGCGCGCGCGGCACGGCCAACGGCTCACCGTCCACTGTGATCACGGGCGCCTCGGCGACGGCGACTGACATTGGTTTCCCTCCCTCCCGGTCAGGCGGGCTGGTGCTCGGCCGCGACGGCGTTGAGGACGCCGGTGACGAGCGCCAGGAACGCGGGCAGCTGCTGCTGGAAGTAGAAGTGGCCGCCGGGCATCAGCCCGACCGCGGTGCGCGCGGAGGTGACGGCCGACCAGCCGGGCAGCTCGATCGCCGGCACGACCGGGTCGGCGTTGCCGCCGATGACGGTCACCGGGCAGGTGAGCACGGATGGGTCGGCGGTGAAGCGGTAGGCGTCGTCGATGGCGAAGTCCGCCCGGATCGGCGGCATGATGATCTCGCGCAGCTCGGGTTCGTCGAGGATGCCGTCGTCGGTGCCGCCGCGTGCCTTGATGGCGGCGACCAGCGCGTCGTCGTCGAGCCGCTCCGGGTGCACCGGGCTCGGGTTGGGCACGTACGGCGGCCGGCAGGCCGAGGCGATCAGCGCGCGGGGCGGGCGCCCGGCGCCGGTCAGCGCGCGGGCCACCTCGAACGCGACGAGCGAGCCCATGCTGTGCCCGAGGATCACCAGGTCGCCGGTGTCGGGCGGCAGGCACCGCACGACCGGGCCGGCGAGGTCGTCGATCGACGTGGGCGGCGGCTCGCTGAACCGGGCGCCGCGGCCCGGGTACTGCCCGATCAGCAGGCGCACGTCGCCGGGAAGCAGGTCCCGCCACGGCGCGTAGGAGTGGGCGTTGCCGCCGGAGTGCGGCAGGACGAGCAGGGAGATCCGGGGATGTGCCGCCGCGCCGGGCAGCACCCAGACCACGTTCTCGGGGTCCTCGGGGTCCTCGCGGTAGGCATCGGTGTGGTCAGGGCTCACGAGACGCTCCAATGCAGGTGATCGGTGAACATCCCCGGCGACAACGCTACGGAGCGCGGCCGCCGGGGAGCGGCAGGTGCAGCGGCGGTACGGGCGGCGGCTCCTAGAGCCGCGCGCCGGCCTTGGTGCGGCGGCGCAGCGTGGGACGGCTCTCCGCCGGCGCTTCGGGCTGCGGCGCGCGGCGCGCCAGGTGCTCGGTGAGCGCGGCGACGGTCGGGGCCTGGAACACGTCGCGGATGCCCAGCTCGACGCCGAGCACCGCGCTGATCCGGCTGCCGAGCTTCGCGGCGAGCAGCGAGTGCCCGCCGAGGTCGAAGAAGCTGTCGTCGATGGAGACGCCGCCGACCCCGAGGACCTCGGCGTAGAGGTCGCACAGCACGGCCTCCCGGGCGTCGCGGGGAGCCCGGCCCTCGGCCGAGGGTCCGTACTCCGGTGCGGGCAGCTGCTTGCGGTCGACCTTGCCGTTGGCCATCAGCGGGAACGTCTCCAGGACCACGACCGCCGAGGGCACCATGTGCTCCGGCAGCACCCCGGCCGCGAACCGCCGCACGTCCTGGGGATCCACGCCATCGGCCGCGCCGGCCGGCACGACGTAGGCGACGAGCCGCTTGTCGCCCGGCCGGTCCGCGCGGGCCAGCACGAGCACCCGGCCGACGCCGGGGTGCCGCATCAGCACGGCCTCCACCTCGCCCGGCTCGATCCGGAACCCGCGGATCTTGACCTGGTGGTCGGCCCGGCCCATCAGCTCGAGCACGCCGTCCGCGGTCCACCGGGCCAGGTCGCCGGTGCGGTACATCCGCGCGCCCGCCTCGCCGTAGGGGTCCGCGACGAACGCGGCGCCCGACAGCCCGCTGCGCCCGAGGTACCCGTCGGCCAGGCCACCGCCGGCGACGTACACCTCGCCGACGACCCCGGCCGGGACCAGCCGCAGCCGCTCGTCGAGCACGTAGCAGCGGCGGTCACCGATCGGCGCGCCGACCGGCAGCGTCCCCACCGGCGGCTCCACGATCGGGTACCAGTGGGTGAAGATCATGCTCTCGACCGGGCCGTAGACGTGCAGCAGGCGCAGCCCCGGACGGTCCCGGCGCAGGCGGGACACGTGCTCCAGGGACGCCTGCTCGCCGCCGGTCATCACTTGCCGCAGCGCCCCGAACACGGCCGGGAACTCGTCCACCATCAGGTTGAACAACCCGGTCGACAGGAACATCGTGTCCACCCCGTGCTCGGCGACCAGCGCCGCGATCCGATCCGCCTGCGGCCGCTGACCCGGCTGCAGCACACAGACCCCGCCGGACAGCAACGGACCCCAGAACTCCAGCGCGAACGCGTCCCACGACACCGGCGCGCACTGCAGCCACACCCCGCCGAAGTCCACATAGGACTGCCCGGTGACGGTGCCCACGAGCGCCCGGTGCGAGGACAGCGCACCCTTGGGCCGGCCGGTCGAGCCGGACGTGAACATCACGCAGACCGCGTCGCGCTCGTCCCCGGGCACGCCGGGATCGTCGGCCGGCAGGCCTTCCCGGCCGGGCTCGTCCACCCGCACGACGGTGACGCCGGAAACCCGCCCGGCCAAGGCGTTCTCGCTCACCACGACCGTCACGCCCGCGTCGGCGGCCAGCTCCGCCAGCCGCACGTCGGGGAACTCGGGGTCGAGCATCGCGTAGGCCGCACCCGACTTCAACACGCCGAGCACGGCGGTCGCCATCGCGGTGCCGCGCGGCAGCAGCACGCCGACCACGTCCCCGCGGCGCACCCCGAGGCCCAGCAGGTGCCACGCCAGCCGGTTGGCCGCCGCGTCCAGCTCCGCGTAGGTCAGCCGGTCGGTGCCGAAGACGACCGCGGTCGCCGCCGGGTCCGCCGCCGCGCGCCGCTGGAACACCTCGTGCACCCGGCCGGTCCCGGCCCGCGCCCCGTCGCCCCAGCCGAGCAGCCGGTCGGCCTCGCCCGCGGCGAGCAGGTCGACGTCGGCGACGCGGCGGCTCGGGTCGGCCGCGACCGCCTCCAGCAGCCGCACCAGGCGGTCGGCGAGCGCCGCGACGGTCGATTGGTCGAAGACGTCGGTGGCGTACTCCAGCAGCCCGCCGATGCCGCCCGGCGCGCCGTCGGCGTCGCGGTGCTCGCGGACGGCGAGGCTGAGGTCGAACTTCGCCACGCCGGTGTCCAGCGGCACCTCCCGCCCGGCGAGCCCGGCATCGGCCAGGTCGGCGCCGACGGTCTGCTGCCAGACCAGCATCACCTGCACGAGCGGGTGGTAGGCGGTGGACCGGGCCGGGTTCAGCTCCTCCACCAGCCGCTCGAACGGCAGGTCCTGGTGGGCGTAGGCGGCCAGGTCGACGTCGCGGACCCGGGCGACCAGCTCGGCGAACGTCGGGTTGCCGGCGGTGTCGGTGCGCAGCACGAGCGTGTTGACGAAGAACCCGACCAGGTCGTCCAGCGCCTCGTCGGACCGGCCGGCCACGACGGTGCCGATCGGCACGTCGGTCCCGGCGCCGGAGCGGGACAGCAGTACCGCCAAACCGGCCTGCAACACCATGAACAGGGTGGCGCCGGTTTCCCGGGCCAGCTGGGCGAGGCCCGCGTGCACCCGCTCGTCGAGGGTGAACGGCACGAGCGCGCCGTTGTGCGACGGTTCGGCCGGCCGGGGCCGGTCGGTGGGCAGGTCGATGACCTCGGGCGCGCCGGCCAGTGCGCCCTTCCAGAACGCGAGCTGCGCGGCCATCGGGCTGGCCGGGTCGGCGGCGTCGCCGAGCAGGTCGCGCTGCCAGAGCGTGTAGTCGGCGTACTGCACGGGCAGCGGCGGCCACGCCGGCGGCCGCCCGGCGGTGCGGGCGGCGTACGCCCGCGAGAGGTCCCGCAGCAGCGGCCCGAGCGACGCGCCGTCGCCCGCGATGTGGTGCAGCAGCAGCACGAGCGTGGACCCGCCGTCGTCGGTCCGCAGCAGCCAGGCGCGCACCGGCAGGTCGGTGGCGAGGTCGAACACGTAGCCGATGGCCCGCTCGACCGCGTCGGCGAGGCCCGCCCGGGTCGTGGTCTCCACGGTCAGCTCGGGCCGGGCTGCGGGCAGGATCAGCTGGTAGGGCTCGCCGTCGACGGCCGGGAAGATCGTGCGCAGCGACTCGTGCCGGTCGGACACGTCGGCCAGCGCGGCCCGGAGGGCGGCCTCGTCGGGGGCCTGGTCCAGCCGGAGCACGATCGGGATGTTGTACGCGCGGTTCGCCACCGCCCACTGGCCGAGCACCCACAGCCGGCGCTGGGCGAAGGAGAGTGGCACCCGTTCCGGCCGCGGCGCCGGCACCAGCGCGGGCCGGGCGGCGGAGCCGTCGTGCTCGGCGATGCGCCGGTCGAGCTCGGCGACGGTGGGCGCGAGGAACAGGTCGCGGACGCCGATCTCGGCGCCGAGGACGGTCCGGACCCGGTTGACGAGCGAGATGGCGAGCAGGGAGTGCCCGCCGGCGCGGAAGAAGCTCTCGTCCGGGCCGATCGAGGGCCGCCCCAGCACCGCGGCGAAGAGCCCGCAGAGGATCTCCTGCCGGGGCGTGCGCGCCTCGGTGACCACTGTGGACGGTCCGGCGGCCGCGGCGGCGGGCTCGGCGGCGAGCCGCTCCCGCCGGGCGGCCAGCGCGGCCGCCTCCTCGCCGGTGAGCACGTCGGCGTCGCCCACCCGGGTCGCCGGGCCGGCGGCGAGCGCCCGCAGGGTCCGGGCGAACACGTCCAGCACCAGCCGGGCGGTCGGCTCGTCGAACAGGTCGGCGGCGTACTGCACCCCAACGTCGACGCCGGCCGGTTCGCCCGCCTCGCCGCGGATCTCGGTGCAGAACACGCTGAGGTCGAACTTGGCCCCGGCCACGTCGGCCGGCTCGACCCGGCCGTCGAGGTCGCCGAGGCGCACCGCGGGTGGCGCGCCGTTCTGCAGCGTCAGCATCACCTGGAAGAACGGGTGGTGCGCCAGCGACCGGTCCGGGTTGAGCCGCTCCACGAGCCGGTCGAAGGGCAGGTCCTCGTGCGCGAACGCGGCCAGGTCCGCCTCCCGTACCCGCTCGATCAGCTCGGCGAAGGTCGGGTCGCCGGAGACGTCGGTGCGCAGTACGACCGAGTTGACGAAGAAGCCGACCAGGTCGTGCAGCGCCTCGTCGGGGCGCCCGGCGACCGGCGCGCCGATCGGCACGTCGGTCCCGGCGCCGAGGCGGGTCAGCGCGGCGGCCAGCCCGGCCTGCAGCACCATGTACAGGCTGGCGCCGCCGCGCCGGCCGGCGTCGAGCAGTCCCTTGTGCGTCGCGGCGTCGAGCCAGGCGCTCACCCGGGCGCCCTTGCCGCTCGGCTCGGCCGGCCGGGGCCGGTCCAGGGGCAGCGGCAGCACGCCGGGGGCGCCGTCGAGCGCCGCCCGCCAGTAGGCCACCTGCTCGGCGGCGAGGCTCTCCGGGTCGTCCTCGTCGCCGAGCAGGTCGCGCTGCCACAGCGTGTAGTCGGCGTACTGCACCGGCAGCGGCTCCCACGCGGGCGGCCGGCCGGCCGAGCGCGCGGCGTAGGCCTCCGCCAGGTCGCGCAGCAGCGGCCCCATCGACCAGCCGTCGGTGGCCACGTGGTGGATCACGATCACCAGCAGCGAGGTGCCGCCGCCGGCCAGGAACAGCCGCGCCCGGATCGGCGCGTCGGTGGCCAGGTCGAACGGCTCGTTCGCGAACCGGGCCACCGCGGCGTCGACGGTGTCGGGGGCGCCGGCGACGGTGAACAGCGGCAGGTCGAGCCGGTCCAGCACGCGCTGGTAGGGCTCGCCGCCCGCGGCGCCGAACACCGTGCGCAGCACCTCGTGCCGCTGGACCACATCGGCCAGGGCGGCGGCCAGCGCCGCCCGGTCCGGCACGCCGGTCAGGCGCAGCACGACCGGGACGTTGTACGCCGGCGACGGCCCTTCGAGCCGGCTGAGGAACCACAGCCGGCGCTGCGCGAACGACAACGGGGTCATCGCGATCCTCCTTCGGACGGTTGGGGTCAGACCCCGACGGGCGAGACGAGCTCGGCGTCGAGCAGCAACTCGATCTCGCGGGCCAGGTCGCGCAGCCGGGGGTTGGCGTAGACGGCTTTCACCGGCAGGCGCACGCCGAGCTCCTTGCGCACCCCGGCGACCAGCTTGATGGCCAGCAGGGAGTGGCCGCCGAGCTTGAAGAAGTTGTCGTCGGCGCCGATGCGGGCCGCGCCGAGCACGTGCGCCCAGATGCCGGCGATCAGTCGCTCGACCGGCCCGGCCGGCTCGTCGTCGCCGGGTGCGGCGTCGACGGCGACCGGCGCGGCCGGCAGCGGCAGCGCCGCCCGGTCCAGCTTGCCGTTCGGCGTCGTCGGGAACGCCTCCAGCACCACGACGGCGGCCGGCACCATGTACACCGGCAGGTGGCCCTCGGCGTGCGCCCGCAGGTCGGCCGGCTCGACCGGCCCGGTGGTCCGCGCGTAGGCCACCAGGCCGGGCGCGCCCCACAGGTCCTCGTGCAGCACGACGACCGCCTCGGCGACGGCCGGGTGCCCGGTCAGGACGGCCTCGATCTCGCCGAGCTCGAGGCGGTGGCCGCGGAGCTTGACCTGCCCGTCGCGGCGGCCGAGGTACTCCAGCCGGCCGTCGACCAGGCGGCACAGGTCGCCGGTGCGGTACATCCGGGTCCCCTCGCCGTCGAGGTCGGCGACGAACCGCTCGGCGGTCAGCCCGGGGCGGCGCCGGTAGCCGCGCCCGACCCGGGGCCCGGCCAGGTACAGCTCGCCGGCCTCGCCGGGCGGGACCGGCCGCAGCTGCCCGTCGAGCAGGTGCAGGTGCAGGCCGGGCAGCACGGCGCCGATGTGCGGGCCGGTGCCGGCGGTGACCGGCGCCATGGTGGCGTCGACGGTGCACTCGGTCGGGCCGTAGAGGTTGACCGCCCGCACCACGCCCGCGTCGGTGAGCTCGGCGATGCGCCGCCACAGCGCCGGGCTGATCGCCTCGCCGCCGATGAGCATGGTGAGCGGGCCGCGCCGGGCGTCGTGCCGCTCGGCGAGGTGCTCCAGCAGCGGATCGGCGTGCGACGGGGTCAGGTCGAGGTCGGTCAGGCCGCTCTCGTCGACGAGCGCGGCGAGCAGCGCCGGGTCGGCCCGGGTCGCCTCGTCGACCATGACGACGGTGTCGCCGCGGCAGAGTCGTACCCACTGCTGCACCGACGCGTCGAAGGACGGCGAGGCGTTCCAGCTCACCCGGCCGGCGTCGGTGGTGGCGATCCCGGCGGACTCCAGCGCGTCGAGCAGGCCGCTCGCGGCGCCGCGGGTGATCTCCACCCCCTTGGGGCGGCCGGTGGAGCCGGAGGTGAAGATGACGTACGCCAGCGTGTCCGGGTGCACCGGCACCGGCCGGAACCCGTCGGCGAGCGGGTCGCCGGAGCCCGGGCGCAGCGCGTCGATCGACACGGAGGACACGCCGTCCACGGTGGCCTCGGTGCCGGGTGGGCCGACGACGAGGTCCGCGCCGGCCGCCTCGATCAGGTAGCGGCGGCGGTCGGCGGGCAGGCGGGGGTCGACCGGCAGGTACGCCGCGCCGGCGGTCAGCGTGCCGACGAGCGCGACGACCAGGTCGACGCCGCGCGGCAGGTGCAGCGCGACCACGTGCTCGGCGCCGACGCCGCGCTCGGTGAGAGCCGCCGCGATCCGGGCGGCCTCGGCGCGCAGTTCGCCGAAGGTGAGGGCGCGCCCGCCGGAGACGACGGCGCGCCGGTCGGCGGGTACCTCGGCCAGCCGGTCCAGCAGGTCCTTGCTGGCGCTGCCGGCGTTGACGGTGATGTCGGTCATGGTGCGGCTCACTTCCCGTACACGGTGGTCGAGGGCTCGGTGGCCGGGTCGCAGTCGGCGAGCGCGATCGGGTCGCCCATGGCCACGAGGATCTTGCGGTCGCCGTGGTACGCCTCGCGGCCGTGCGCGCTGAGGATGTTGTCCACCAGCAGCAGGTCGCCCTCCTGCCAGGTCTCGCGCAGGGTCACCTGGTCGTACACCGCGTTGAGCGCCCCGGCCTCGGCCTCGGTCAGCGGCGTGCCGTCGCCGACGTAGGTCTCGAACGGCAGGCCGTCCTCGCCGTAGGTGTCGAGCAGCACGTCGCGGACGTCGGGGTCGAGGCTCCACCGGCTCCAGAAGGCCACGTGGTTGAACCAGGTCCGCTCGCCGGTGACCGGGTGGGTGACGATGGCCGAGCGGCGCTGCCGGGTGCGCAGCTCGCCCTCGGACAGCCACTCGTAGCCGATGACGTTCTCCCGGCAGTAGGCCTCGACCTGGGCCGGGTCCTCGGTGGCGAAGCTCTTGTGCCAGGGCAGGCCGGCCAGCTCGGAGAAGTTGCGCACCAGCAGCCAGCCCGCGGTGGCGAACCGCTCGCGGAGGCCGGCCGGGATCAGCTCCAGCGCCCGGCGCATGTCCCCGACGGTGGTGGCGCCGCCGGACTCGGGCGCGATCACGCAGCCGAACAGCAGCACGGTCGGGAAGTCCAGCGTGTAGCTGTTCTCGTTGTGCAGCCGGATCGGCTGGACGGCGGGCAGGTCGGTGGAGGAGAAGACGCCCTCGCCGAAGTCGGTGCGCGGGGTGGCCTTCTCCTTGTACGACGCGCGCCGGGGCAGCAGCACGTCGCGTACCCGGGCGAAGTCACCGGCGTCGCGCACTCCGACGCCGCGGATCATCAGGCTGCCGGAGCGGTGCAGCTCCGCCCGGATCGCCTCGCGCTGCTCGCTGACCCAGGCGATCGCGGCGTCGAGGCTGTCGAACGCCGGCGTCCGCAGGATCGGCGGCTTGCCGGTCTCGTGGGTGATGTCCAGGTCGATGGTGGCGACCGCGTCGGTGGTCGGCATGGTGTACTCCCCTTTCAGGACTGGACGGCGACGGCGTCGGCACCGTCGTCGAGGAGCTCACCGGCGCGGGTGCGCCGGCGCAGCGCGGGCAGGCGCCGCCGGGGTGCCGGGGCACCGGCGTGCGGGCCGGGGGCGAGCGTGTCGAGATGGTCGGCGAGGGCCGCCACGGTCGGCGCCTGGAGCAGTTCGCGGATGCCGACCTCGACGCCGAGGACGGTGCGCAGCCGGCTGGCCAGACGCGGTACGAGCAGGGAATGGCCGCCGAGGTCGAAGAAGCTGTCGTCGATGGAGACCGCCGGCACACCGAGGATCTCGGCGTACAGGTCGCACAGCACCGCCTCCCGCGGGTTGCGCGCGGCCCGGCCCTCGGCCGACGGCCCGTACTCCGGTGCCGGCAGCTGCTTGCGGTCGACCTTGCCGTTGGCCATCAGCGGGAACGTGGCGAGGACCACGACCGCCGAGGGCACCATGTGCTCGGGCAGCACCCCGGCCGCGAACCGCCGCAGTTCCGCCGGTTCCGCCCCGGCGCCGGCATCGGCGGGCACGACGTAGGCGACGAGCCGCTTGTCGCCCGGCCGGTCGGCGCGGGCCAGCACGAGCACCCGGCCCACCGCGGGATGCTGGGCGAGGGCCGCCTCGACCTCGCCGGGCTCGATCCGGAAGCCGCGGATCTTGACCTGGTGGTCGGCCCGGCCCATCAGCTCGAGCACCCCGGCCGCGGTCCACCGGGCCAGGTCGCCGGTGCGGTACATGCGGCCGCCGGGCGCACTGTAGGGGTCGGCCACGAACGCGGCGGCCGACAGCCCGCTGCGGCTGAGGTATCCGTCGGCCAGGCCGCCGCCGGCGACGTACACCTCGCCGACGACCCCGGCCGGGACCAGCCGCAGTTGCTCGTCGAGCACGTAGCAGCGGCGGTCGCCGATCGGCGCGCCGACCGGCAGCACCGCGCCCGGGGCTTCGAGGACCGGATAGAAGTGCGTGAAGATCATGCTTTCGACCGGGCCGTACACGTGGACCAGCCGGAGGCCGGGCCGGTCACGGCGGATCCGCCGGACGTGGTCGAGCGAGGGCGGCTCGCCGCCGGTCATCACCTGGCGCAGCGCCCCGAACACGGCCGGGAACTCGTCCACCATCAGGTTGAACAACCCGGTCGACAGGAACATCGTGTCCACCCCGTGCTCGGCGACCAGCGCCGCGATCCGATCCGCCTGCGGCCGCTGACCCGGCTGCAGCACACAGACCCCGCCCGACAGCAACGGACCCCAGAACTCCAGCGCGAACGCGTCCCACGACACCGGCGCGCACTGCAGCCAGACCGCACCCGGCCTGAAGTCCACATAGGACTGTCCGGTGAGCGTGCCGACCACGGCGCGGTGCGAGGACAGCGCGCCCTTGGGCCGCCCGGTCGAGCCGGACGTGAACATCACGCACGCGGCGTCGCGCTCGTCCCCGGCCACGCCGGGGTCGTCGCCGGGCAGCCCGGCCCAGACCGGCTCGTCCACGAGCACGGTCGCGCCGGAGACCCGGCCGGCCAAGGCGCTGTCGGTCACGACGGTCGTCACGCCCGCGTCGGCGGCCAGTTCCGCCAGCCGCACGTCGGGGAACTCCGGGTCCAGCATCGCGTAGGCCGCGCCGGACTTCACCACCGCGAGCACCGCCGTGGCCATCGCCGGGCCGCGCGGCAGCAGCACGCCGACCACGTCACCGCGGCGCACGCCCAGGCCGAGCAGGTGCCGCGCCAGCCGGCTCGCCGCCGCGTCCAGCTCGCCGTAGCTCAGCCGGTCCGTGCCGGAGATGATCGCGGTCGCGGCCGGGTCCGCCGCCGCGCGGCCGGCGAAGCGCTCGGCGAGCGTGCCGGTGCCGGCGTCCGGGCCGGTGCCCAGCGCCAGCAGGGCGTGCCGCTCGCCGGCGGAGAGCACGGCCAGGTCGTCGAGGTGGACGGCCGGGTCGGTGACGGCCTGCCCGGTGACCCGCACCAGCGTGGTGACCAGCCGTTGCACGGTCGCCTCGTCGAACAGGTCGGTGCTGTAGAGCACGACCCCGTTGATGCCGGCGTCGCCGTCCTCGCGCAGCAGCAGGTCGAGGTCGAACTTCGCCGAGCCGGTGTCGACCACGTGGCTCTCGGCCGCCTCGGCACCGCCCAGCCGTAGCGGGCCGCCGGTCGCCGGTTCCAGCGCGAGGCAGACCTGGAACAGCGGGTGGCGGGCCAGCGAGCGCGGCGGGTTGAGCGCCTCGAGCAGCAGGTCGAACGGGACGTCCTGGTGGGCCAGCGCGTCCAGCGCGGTGGCCCGCACCCGGCCGAGCAGCTCCCGGAAGGTCGGGTTGCCGCCGGTGTCGGTGCGCAGGACCAGCGTGTTGACGAAGAACCCGACCAGGCCGTCGAGGGCCTCGTCCGGGCGGCCGGCGACGGGCGAGCCGATCGGCAGGTCCGTGCCGGCGCCGAGGCGGGTCAGCGTGGCGGCCAGGGCGGCCTGCAGCACCATGAACGGCGTGCAGCCCTCGGCCCGGGCCAGGGTGACCAGCCGCCGGTGCAGGTCGGCGTCGATCCGCACGGGGACGGCCCCGCCCCGGTGGCCGGCGACCGGCGGCCGGGGCCGGTCGAACGGCAGCGGCAGTTCGTCGGGCACGCCGTCGAGGGCCTGCCGCCAGTAGGTGGTGTCCCGGGCCAGCACGCTCTGCGGGTCGCCGGCCTCGCCGAGCATCGCCCGCTGCCACACCGCGTAGTGTGCGTAGCGGACCGGCAGGGGCGCCCAGTCCGGCGCCCGTCCGGCGGCCCGCGCGGCGTATGCGGCGGCGAGGTCGGCGACCAGCGGCCGGACCGACTGACCGTCGGTGGCGATGTGGTGCAGCAGTACCAGCAGCATGGACCCGCCGTCGCCGAGGTCGAGCAGCGTCACCCGGAACGGCGGCTCCACGGCCAGGTCGAACGGTTGCCGCGCCGCCGCGGCGAGCCGGGCGCCGGCCTCGGCCGGGTCGCACCGCCGCACCGCGAACGCCACGTCGCGCCCGTCCAGCATCACCTGGTACGGCTCGCCGTCCGCCGACCGGTACACGGTGCGCAGCACGTCGTGCCGCTGCGCCAGGTCGGCGCAGGCGGCCCGCAGCGCGTCGGCGTCCACCGGCTCGGTGAACCGGAACGACAGCGGCACGTGGTAGGTGGCGGCCGGGCCGGTGACGCCGTCGAGGAACCAGAGGCGGCGCTGGGCGTACGACAGCGGCAGCCGCTCCGGCAGCGCCGCGGCCGTCAGCGGCAGCCGCGCGGGACCGCCGCCGGTGGCCAGCCGGGCGGCGAGCGCCGCCACGGTCGGGGCCTGGAAGACGTCGCGGATGCTCAGCTCCGCGCCGAGCGCGTGCCGGATCCGGCTGACCAGCCGGGCGGCGGTCAGCGAGTGGCCGCCGAGCTCGAAGAAGCCGTCGTCGACGCCGACCGACGGCACGTCGAGGACCTCGGCGAACAGGCCGCAGAGCAGTTCCTCGCGGGCGTCGCGGGGTGCCCGCCCGGCGGGTGCGGCGGCGAACTCCGGCGCCGGCAGGGCGCGGCGGTCGAGCTTGCCGTTCGCGGTGAGCGGCAGCCGGTCCAGCACGACGACCGCGGCCGGCACCAGGTGCTCGGGGAGCCGGGTGCGCAGCCAGGACCGCAGCTCCCGGCCGTCGGGGGTGGTGCCGGGCTCGCCCACGGCGTAGCCGACCAGGCGCACCTCGCCCGTGCCGTCGGCCGCGGCGACCACGGCGGCCTGCGCGACCGCGTCGTGGCCGAGCAGGACGGCCTCGACCTCGCCCGGCTCGACCCGGAACCCGCGGACCTTCACCTGGGCGTCGGCCCGCCCGCAGAACTCCAGCTGCCCGCCGGCGCTCCAGCGGGCCAGGTCGCCGGTGCGGTAGAGCCGCTCGCCGGGCGCGCCGAACGGGTCGGCGACGAACCGCTCCGCGGTCAGGCCGGGCCGGCCGAGGTAGCCGTGCGCGAGGCCGGTCCCGGCCAGGTACACCTCGCCGACCGCGCCGGCGGGGACCGGGCGGAGCCGGGCGTCGAGCAGGTAGGCGCGCTTGTTGGCGATGCCGCGCCCGATCGGCACCCCGGTGCCCTCCGGCGGGCCGGCGGGCACGTCGTACGTCGTCGTGAAGCCCATCGACTCGGCCGGGCCGTAGCCGTTGCGGACGGTCAGCGTGTCGCCGTAGCGCTCGAGGATGCGGGCCACGTGCGTGGCGGAGGCGGGCTCGCCGCCGGTGAACGCCAGCCGCACCCCGGCGAACGCCTCGGGGTGCTCGTCGACGAGGAAGTTGAAGAGGCTGGAGGAGAGCTGCAGCATTGTGACGCCGTGCGCGGGCACGAGCCCGGCGATGAGCGCCGGCTCCGGCCGCTGGCCGGGCTGCAGTACGCAGACCCCGCCGAACGCGAGGGCGCCCCAGAACTCCAGCGAGAACGCGTCCCAGGAGACGGGCGAGCACTGCAGGAACACCTCGTCCGGGCCGAACGTGGCGTACCGCTGGCCGAGCAGCGTGCCGACGAGCGCCCGGTGCGGGGAGAGGACGCCCTTGGGCCGGCCGGTGGAGCCGGAGGTGAACATGACGCAGGCGGCGTCGCCCGGGTCGACGGGCAGGCGCGGGTCGTCGCCGGGCAGCCCGTCCCAGGCCGGCCGGTCCACGCACACGGTCGTGCCGGCGGCCCGCCCGGCCAAGGCGTGCTCGGTCACCACGACCGCCACGCCGGCGTCGGCGATCAGCCCCGCCAGCCGTTCGTCGGGGAACTCCGGGTCGAGCATCGCGTAGGCCGCGCCGGACTTGACGACCGCGAGCACCGCCGTGGCCATCGCGGTACCGCGGGGCAGCAGCACCCCGACCACGTCGCCGCGGCGCACGCCCACGGTGTGCAGGTGCCGGGCGAGCCGGTTGGCGCGCTCGTCCAGTTCGCCGTAGGTGAGCCGGTCGGCGCCGCAGACCACGGCCGTCCGGCCGGGTGCGCGCGCGGCCTGCTCGGCGACCAGCGCGCCGAGGTCGCGGTCGGCGACCGCGACGGTGGTGTCGTTCCACCTGTGCACGACGAGGTCCCGCTCCTGCGGGGAGACCAGCTCCAGGTCGCCGATCCGCACGCCGGGGCCTGCGGTCAGCGCGGCCACCAGCCGCAGGAAGCTGTGCAGGTAGGCGCCGAGGTCCACGGTGGACACGTAGGCGCCGTCGATCGAGCAGTCGACGCGCAGGGAGCCGGCGGCCGTGCGGTACACCGTGGTCGACAGGTCCTCGGCGGTGCCGCCGGTGGAGAACAGGTGTGCCCGCGCCGACATGTCGAAGAAGTGCGGCTCCTGCTCCGCCGCGACGATGTTCATCACCGGGCCGAACAGCCGCCGCCCGTTGGCCGGCCAGTTCAGGTCGCGCAGCAGGTCCGCCGCGTCGTAGCGCTGGTGCCACTGGGCGCGCAGCGACTGGGCGGCGACCCGTGCGGCCAGCGCCTCGCCGGTGTCGGCCGGCTCGACCCGGCAGCGCAGCGGCAGGACGTTGGCCGTCATGCCGGGGGTGTCCCGGCCGTGTGTGCTGACCCGGCCGGTCATCGGCAGGCTCAGCACGACGTCGGTGTCGCCGGTCCACAGGTGCCGGTGCACCACGGCGGCGGCGACGAGCGCCTGCTGCCAGGTCACGCCGGCGCGCTCCGCGAATCCGTTCAGCGCGGTGAAGACGTCCTCCGGCAGGTGCGCGGTCTCCCGCACGATCCGGTTGGTGGGCGGCCCGGCCGTCGAGAGCGCCGAGGGGTACGTCGCCCCGTCCATGACCTTCTGCCAGTACGCGGCGTCGCGGCGCTGGGCCGACGAGCCTGCGTACGCCGCCTGCTCGTCCAGCAGCCGGGTGAACGCGCCGAACGGCGTGCCGCTCACCGCGCCGGCATCGGCGAGACTGCCGTAGATCTCGGCCGCCCGGCGCCGCACGATCGTCGTGGTGTACCCGTCGCGGATCAGGTGATGCGCCCGGTCGTACCAGAGGAAATGCTCCGGGCCGAGCCGGAACAGGATGTGGTTGAACAGCGGACCGGCCTCCAGGTCGGGGACGACGGCCATGTCGGCGCGCATCCGCCGACCGGCCTCCGCCTCCGGGTCGGGCTCGCCGCTGAGGTCGACGATGCTCGCGTCGATCTCGGGCGCCGGCCCGACGTACTGCCACGGCACGCCGTCGGCCTCGACGAAGCGCAGCCGCAGCGTCTCGTCCTCGGCGACCGTGGCCAGCAGCGTGGCTCCCAGCACATCCGGGTCGACCGCGCCCCGGATCTCCAGGTATCCGCCCATGTTGAAGACCGGGTTGTCCGGGTCGATCCGCTGGGCGTACCAGACGCCCAGCTGGGCCGGGTTGAGCTGCCGCGCACCGGCTGGCAGACCTGACATGGGAGCCCCTTCGTTTCGTCGGTGTTCGCCGTCAGCCGGTCACTGCCGCTGCAGCACCAGGTCGAAGATGTCCTGCACGGACTGGAGCTGGTCGAACTCGTTGTCGTCGATAGCGATGCCGAACACCTGCTCGATCTTCATCACGATGTTCACAATGGACAGTGAGTCGACGCCGAGCTCGGCGCCGAGCCGCGCGGTCGGCTGGATCCGGCCCTCCAGGTCCGGCACGACCTCGACGACGATGTCGGAGATGTGCTCCAGGGTGGTGATCGTGGTGGTCATGGCGCGGTTCCTCTCGTTCGGCGCGCTCGGCGAGCGCAGGTGGGAGTGACGGGTTGGCTGGACGGTTCAGCCGAGTTCCGGCCAGGTGATGGCGGCGGCGGCCCAGGTGAGGCCGGCGCCGAAGGCGGTGAGCACGATCCGGTCGCCCGGGTGCAGCAGGCCGCTCTCCGCCGCGTCGGCGAGGGCGAGCGGGATGGAGGCGGCCGAGGTGTTCGCGACCCGGTCGACGTTGACGATCGCGCGCTCGGGCGGGATGCCGATCGCCGCCGCGGTGGCGTCGAGGATGCGCTTGTTGGCCTGGTGCCCGACGAGCCAGTCGACCTCCTCGACGGACCAGCCCATCTCGTTCATGACGGCCTGCGACGCCTCGGTCATCCGGGCCACCGCGTTGCGGTAGACGACCCGGCCCTGCATTTGCAGGTACTGCTCGGCGCGCTCGGGGACGGTGCCGGCCACCCGCTGCCGCGCCCCGCCGGCGGGCACCACGAGCAGGTCGGCCTGCTCGCCGTCGCTGCCGAGCAGCCGGGCGGCGAGTGCGCCCGGCTCGTCGGGACGGCCGGCCCGGATGACGACGGCACCGGCGCCGTCGCCGAACAGCGGCGCGGTCATCCGGTCGTCGGGGTCGGGGACGGTGCTCATCGCCTCCGCGCCGATCACCAGGCCCGTGGTGTACGTCCCGGCCGCCAGCAGCCCGGCGCCGATGGTCAGCGCGTACAGGAAGCCGGAGCAGGCGGCGTTGACGTCGAACGCGGGGATGCCGCCCAGACCCAGCCGGGCCGCCACGACCGGCGCGGTGCCCGGGATCGAGTGGTCGGGCGTGCAGGTGGCGATGACGAGGAAGCCGACCCGGTCGAGGCCGGCGGACTCCAGCGCCCGCCGGGCCGCCTCCGTCGCGAGGTCCGATGTGGACGCTCCCGGCTCGAGGACGTGCCGCTGCTCGATGCCGGTGCGCTCGCGGATCCAGTCGGTGGTGACGTCAAGCCGTTCCGCGATCTCGTCGTTCTTGATCACACGCTCCGGCAGGCAGGCGCCGATGCCCGTGACGACCGCCGCCGGGGTGCCCGATGTGGACAGTTCAACCGTGGACATCGCTCCTCCTTCACGGCCCGCTCCGGGGCCCGCGTCACCCGCTTGACCATCGAACACCCGGCGTGAGCGGCCGGGCGGCAGTTCGCCCGGCACTCGCGCAGCAGCTTCCATCGCCGGTCAGGGCCGCACTTGCGTCGACGGCGCGGTCAGGTGGCAGGCCAGCACGAGGTTGAGCACCTCGAACCGGCAGCGGCCCGCCTCGTACCACGGCCGCACGACGCCGTGCAGCAGCAGGCCGCGCACCAGCCGGCCGGCGTCGGGCAGCCGCAGCCCGGTCAGCGTCACCACGTCGTCGAGCTCGAACTCCCCGCCGAGCTCGCACAGCCGCCCGAGGAGGTCCCGGTCGCCGGCCGGGAGCCGGTCGAGGCGGCGGGTCAGGTCGTCGCGGTAGCCTTGGCCGCCGTCCGGTCCGGCGACGTGGCCGAGCAGGCCCTCCGGGTCGCCGTCGAGGCAGCGGTACAGCACGTCCAGCTCGTACACCACGAGCCAGGACGCGGCCGCCCGCAGCGCGACCGGGAGGCCGTCGACCTGCCGGCAGATCTCCGCCACGGCCGGCACGTCCGCGTCCGTCAGCGTGTACTGCGGCCGGACCCGCCGCACCCGGTCGAGGAACAGCCGCACGGCGGCCACCTGCGCCAGGGTCTGCGCGTCGCGCTCGTCCCGCACGTGCGGCAGCTCCAGCGGCCCCAGCAGGTACAGCCGCTCCTGCGGCAGCCCCCACGGGCGGTCACTGGTGACGACGATCCGCAGCCCGGGGCAGTCCCGCAGCAGCAGGTCCAGGCGCTCCGGGCGGGGGACGTACCCGTCGGCCCCGTCGACCACGAGTAACGCCGCGGACTCGCCCACCACGTCCACCAGCCCGGCGAGGCCGTCGTCCCGGATGTCGAACAGGTCCTCGACCGCGGTCCGTACCACCTCGGCGATCGGCTCGGCGGGCTGGTGGCGGTGGTCGGCGACGGCGCCCGGCATGGCGTGCCACAGCACCGCCATGCCGGCGGCGTGCAACCTGGTGGCCACCTCGAGCACCAGGCGGGTCTTGCCGACGCCGCTGAACCCGACGACGTTGACCAGCCGCTCGGCGCCGGAGCCGAGCTCGCCCTGCAGGACCGCGAGCTCCGACTCGCGGGCGACGATCGGGTCGGCGGCGACCGGCGGGGCGGGCGTCTCGTCGCCGTACCCGGAGCCCAGCCCGAAGACCAGCCGGCCCGCGGACGCGGCGCTGGTGAGGTCGGCGCGCGCCCGCGGGCCCAGCCGCAGCGCGTCGGCGAGCAGCCGTACCGTGTCCTCGCGGGGGCGCCGCGCCCGGCCCTGCTCCAGATCGCGGATCGCCCGGACGCTGATCGTGGAGAAGTCGGCGAGCTGCCGCTGCGTCATCCCGATGCGGATCCGATGCTGCCGGACCAGCCGCCCGAACTTCGGGAGGTCGTCACCGGCCACTACATCGACGGTCATTGTTTGCATCTCCTTCGTCGCGGTGTCGACCGGGGGATGCGTAGCCGAGAGCCGTCATAGCTGCCTCTCCGGCCGGTCCCGATCACCTACGATCGTCCGGAGGCCGTTATCAGCCCACCATCGCGACGCCAACCCGCCGGAGATAGCCGGCGGTGATAGTCGCGGGATAGCAGCGGCGATAGTCCCGGGTAGGCCGCCGTTCCTACTGTCGTTTCCAAGCCGAACGGAAACGGATGAAGGGACAACCGAGATGCGCGCTGTCGACGCCCTCAAGATTGCCATTGCCACCGGTGCGGTCGCCGCGGGCCTCGCGATCGGCGCCGGTGCGGCGTTCGCCGACACCACGCCCCCGGCCGAGGGCACCCCCGCCCCGGCCGCCACCGGCTCGCCGGCGCCGGTCCCCACCCCGACGCAGGGCGGCGAGCGGCCGCAGAACAACCCCTGGGACTGACGCCGGCCCGGGGTGGCTCAGGCCGCCGGCCCCCGCGCGGCGGTGACCGCCGCCAGCAGTTGCTCCGCCTCGTTCATCTCGCGATGCATGCTCCGCTCCCGGAACGTCGCGATCGCCTGCTCCAGCAGCCCGGCGGCCGGCTCCGGTTCGCCGGCCCGGTCCATCAGCCGGGCGAGATCCAGCCGTACCACCGCGGCACCCCCGTGATCCATGACCTGTTCGCGGATGGCCAGTGCCCGCACGAACAGGTCCTTCGCCTCCTGGAAACGCCCCATGTCGGCGTTGACCTCGCCGAGGTTCCGCAGGAGATGGCCCTCCCCGATGACGTCGCCGCTCTGGCGGACCATCCCGAGCACCTTGTCCAGGATCCGCTCCGCTTCCGCGGACTCCCCGCGCTGGGTCAGCACCTGACCGACCCGGCGCAGCGCCTGCGCCTCACCGCCGACGTACCCGGCGGATCGGTAGATCTCCAGCGCCTCCTCCAGCTCGGTATGGGCGATCGCGCCCTCGCCGCGGCGCATCCTGATGTGGGCCCGCTGGGTCAGCACGGTCGCCCGGCCCACCACGTCGCCGACGGTGTCGAAGTCGTCGATCGCCAGCCCGTACAGCCGTAACGCCTCCTCGTCGGCGCCGTACTGGCGCTCCAGCAACGCCAGGTCGCGCCGGCACAGCGCCAGCCCGTGCCGGTCGCCCAGCCGCTCGAACAGCGCCCGGGCGGACTCCAGCGCCTCCCTGGACTCCCGGGGCTGGCGGCGGCTGCTGTACAGCGTGCCGAGCGAGCCGAGCAGCACGGCGGTGCCGCGGGTGTTGCCGGCCCGGCGGACCGCCTCGAGCGCCTGCCGGTGCGTCTTCTCCCACTGGTCCAGGTAGCCCCGCGCCTCGAACAGCGTCACCAGCGTCGCGGCGAGGTCCCACGAGACCTCGTCCAGGCCCGCCGTGGCGGCCTGCTCGACGGCGGCGCAGAGGTTGGCGTGCTCGCCGTCGAGCCACTCCAGCGGGTCGGCGAGCACCTGCTCGACGTAGGTCGGCGGCGGCTGCCAGCGCGGGGCGGTGCCGTGCAGGATCGTGTAGTCGCCGCCGTAGACGCGGCGGTGGGCCTGCTCGGCCAGCGCGAGCCAGCCGCCGGTCATCCGCTCCAGCGCCGAGCGCCGCACCTCCTCGCTGTCGTGCACGACGAGCTGCTCCCGGGCGAAGACCCGGATGATCTCGTGGAAGCGGTACCGGAACTCACCGGTCGTCTCGACCGCCACGACGTCGAGCATCTGCACGTCGACGAGCGGCTCCATCAGGTCGGACGGGAACGCGCGGCGGTCGTCGAGCAGCGCGCCGGCCAGCCAGCCCGGCAGGGACGCGCCCTCGGCGAGGCTCAGCAGGCGCAGGAGCTGCCGTTCGGTGCGGCCCAGCCCGTCGTGGGTGAGGGAGAGGCTGGCGCGCATCGTCATCTCGCCGTGGGTCAGCTCGTCCAGCCGGTGCCGTTCGTTGGCCAGCCGGTGCACCATGGACGCCAGCGTCCAGTGCGGGCGGGCGGCCAGCCGGGCCGCGATGATCCGTAACGCCAGCGGGAGGCCGCCCACCGTGCCGACCAGCGCCGCGGCGGCCTGCGGCTCCCGGGCCACCCGGCCTTCGCCGATCACCCGGCCGAGCAGTTCGAGGGCCTGCGCGGTGTCGAGGATGTCCAGCTCCAGGCGGTGCGCGCCGGGCAGTGCGGTGAGCCGCGCGCGGCTGGTGACCAGCACCGCGCAGCTCCCGCTGCCGGGTAACAGCGGACCGATCTGGCTCTCCGACGCCGCGTCGTCGAGCACGACCAGGGTGCGCCGCTGGGCCAGCAGGTTGCGGTACATCTCGGCGCGCTCGTCGACGTCGTCCGGGATCATCGCACCGGGGATGCCGAGGGCCCGCAGGAACCGGCCGAGCACCTCCATCGCCTCGACCGGTTCGGCGCGGGTGCCCCGCAGGTCGCAGTAGAGCTGCCCGTCGGGGAAGTGATCGCGGCCCAGCCGGTGCGCGATGTGCGTCGCGAGCGTGCTCTTGCCGACGCCGGGCATCCCGACGATCACCACCACCCCGACCGGGCGGTGCGGCAGGTCGGGGCCGGTGAGCGCCGCCTCCGCGGCGGCGACGAGGTCCTGCCGCCCGACGAAGTCGGCGGTGTCGGCCGGCAGCTGCCGGGGTTTCTCCACGCGATAGGCGGCGGCCGGCGCGCGGGCCGGTCGCTCGGGGTCCGGGTCCACCATCACGGTCGAGGCGACGCGGGCGGCGACGCGGATCGGCGGCAGGCCGGCCTCCGGCAGGAGCGCGGCGTTGCCGGAGAGGATCGCCATCTCCAGCCGGCGCAGGTCCTCCCCCGGCTCCAGGCCGAGTTCCTGGATCAGCAGGTCCCGGCCGGTACGGTAGCTTTCGAGCGCCTCGGCCTGCCGGCCGGATCGGTGCAGCGCGAGCATGAGCTGGCCGCGCAGGCGTTCCCGCAGGGGATAGTCGTGCACCAGCCGCCCGATCTCGCCCACCAGCTCGTGATGACGGCCGAGCTCCAGCTCGAGGTCGAGATATGTTTCGACGGCGGAGAGCCGCTCCTCGTCGATGCGCAGCGCCTTGGTCCGCAGGGCTTCGCTCGGGATGCCGCTCAGGCATGGGCCGCGCCAGAGCGCGACCGCGCCGCGTAACAGCTCGGCGGCCTCGGCGCGGCGGCCCTCCTTGACCAGGGCGCGCGACCGGGCCACGTGACGGTTGAACACCTGCAGGTCGATGAGGTCGTCGGGGGCGTGCATGAGGTACCCCGGCGGCCTGGTGGCGATCGGTGCGTCGACGCCCGCGTCGGCGAAGCTCTTGCGCAGCCGGGAGACGCAGATCTGCACCTGGGTGCGGGCGGTGTCCGGCGGATCCTCGTCCCAGACGAGGTCCACGAGGTGGTTGCTGCCGACCACGCGGTTGGCGTCCATCAGCAGCGCGGCAAGGATGATCTCCTGCCGGCCGGGCGGCACGCGGACCGGGCCGGCCGTTCCGTGGACTTCGAGGGGACCGAGGACTCTGAACACGATCGGTGACGAATCGATCTCTTGGCCATCGACGGACACCGGTTAGAACCTCCAAGGCCGGCACCTTCAAAGAATTGAGGTATCTTTTGTCTACCGTGGCCGTATGATCGGTCGCTGTCTATTCACGCAAAGGGTGATCGATTAGGGCCGTGCGGGGGGTTGCGCTGACGGCCCGTCGTCCTTGATGATCGTCGTTCGTTCATCGCCCTTACCTACGGGCCGGTGCCGCCCAGGTTTCCCGGAACTCGGTCATCCACCGCACGTCGATCATGTGCCGAAACACCAGGGGCGCGGCGATCCGGCCGACGACGCCGAGATCACCGTTGCGCTTGCCGTGCGCGACGACCCGCTCGACGCGGTCGCGCCGGCGCGTCTCGAACTCCGCCAGCGCCTGCGGCACGCCGTCCACGTCGCGCAGGCACTTCGCCAGGACCAGCGCGTCCTCCAGCGCCATCGACGCGCCCTGCCCGGACGCGGGCGACGCGGCGTGCGCGGCGTCGCCCACCAGCACCATCCGGCCGCGGCGCCAGGTCCGCAGCGACGGCATGTCGTAGCCGGCCCACGGGCGCAGGATCTCCTCGGTGGCCTCGATGATCCGGGCGGCCGGCCCCCGGTCGCCCGCGACCTGGGCCAGTATCCGGGCCCGCAGCACGTCCTGCGGGGTCGCGGCCAGCTCGTCGCGGTCCGGCTCCGCCTTCGACGGCGGCTGTGTGAACCACCACACCTCGCCGTCGGGGTGCGGGATGTAGCAGAACAGCCCGCCCCTGCCGTAGATCAGCCGCAGCACGCCGGGCTCGGCGTCCAGCCGCAGGCCGCGGGCGTAGCCGCCGGTCTCGGTCACCCCGGTGTAGCGCAGCGCGGGCGCGTCCGGGTCGATGATCCGCCGCGCCACCGACCGCAGCCCGTCCGCGCCGATCAGGACGTCGGCGTGCTCGGTGGAGCCGTCCGCGAATCGGGCGACCACCCCGTCCGCGCCGGTCTCGGCGCCGACCAGGCGCTTGCCGTACACCACCTGCGCGCCCGTCCGCGCACATGCGTCGCGCAGCACCTGGTACAGGTCCGCGCGCCGGAGGGTCTGCGCCGCGGTCCCGTCCCGCAGCGGGGCGCCGTAGCTGAGCGTGCCGAGCTCCTTGCCGTCGAACGTGGACACCACCAGCCTCGGCGTGGTGAACCCGCGGGCCACCACCTCGCGGAGCAGTCCCAGCTCGTCGAGAATGGACAGTCCGTTGGTCGTGAGGCTCAGGTACGCACCGACCCCGTCGGCCGACCGGTCGTACGCCTCGCACACGGTGACGGCGATCCCGGCGCGCTGCAGCGCCACCGCCGTCACCGATCCGGCGATCCCACAACCCACTACCAGCGCCTTCATCGGATTATGTCCTCCAGTCGGGCCGGGCCGCCTTCGGCCACGGCGGTGAGCAGGGTGGTGAAGTGCGCGGCACCGTCGGCGACGATGTCGAGCGAGACCCGGCCGCCCCGCCGCACGGCGGTGACGACCGGCGAGTCCGGCGGGCTGCCGGTGCAGAGCAGGGTGGCGGTGGCCGTCGCCTCGCCGAAGCGCAGGACCCGCTCGTCACCGAGGACCGTCACATAGGGCCGCGGCCGGTACGGGTGGGGAAAACGCTGGTGCCACTGGGCTTTGCGCATCGCCGACCGCACATCGCCGACGACCTCGTCGACCGTCCGGCCGGGACCGACCCGGATCCGCAGCGGCACGACGTTGACCAGCATCCCGGGCACGTTGCGGGCCGCGGCCCCGACCCGCCCGGGCAGCGGCAGGTTCAGCACCACGTCCGCCGGCCCGGTCCGCCGCCACTGGTCGACGGCCACCGCGGCGACGACGACCGGCTCCCACTGACCGTCGAGCGCGACCGAGCCGGCCGCCCGCTCCAGCGGCGCCGTGTGGACGGGTTCGCGCGCGCCGTCGAGCGTCTGCCGCCAGTGCTCGGCATCCCGCCGCCACGCCGCGGACCCGGCATAGGCGACCTGGTCGTCGAGCAGCCGGGAGAACGAGCCGAAGCCCGCTTCGGCGGAGCCGCCGTAGAGGGCGGCGACGCGGTTCTGCACCAGCAGCAGCGACTGTCCGTCGTGGACGATGTGGTGCACCCGCAGGTACCAGACGTGCCGCCGCGGCCCGACCCGGAACACGACGTGCCGGAACAGCGGCCCGCGCAGCACGTCGACGGCGGCGCCGGCATCTTGCCGGATCAGCCGCTCGACACCCTCGTCGGTCGTCTCGACGAACTCCGGCGCGTAGTCCACCGGCGGCCCGAACTCCTGCACGGGCCCGGCGGCGCTCTCCCGGAACCGCAGCCGCAGCGCCTCGTCCTCCCGGACCGCCCGGCCGATGGCCGCGCACAGCGCCTCGGCGTCGAGCGGCCCGTCGAGGTCCAGGCGGACCGCCATGCTCAAGCCGGGACGCTCCCGCCCCGCCTCCCACACCCGCAGTTGGGCCGGGCTCAACGGCCTGTGCATCGCCACTCCCGTTGTCATCGGTGACTCCATGGCATCACCGGCACACGGCCCCGAGCGGCAGATCGAGCGGCACTCATGGCAGCGTTTGCGCGCTTTCACCGGGATTCGACGGCGGCGGCCGGCCGCCTCCGGCCCCGGCGCGCGCCCATCCGGCGACCGGCTCAACCGCAGCGGCCCCGCCCGCCGCGCGCGGCGCTGGTGACCCCTGCGGCCGGTGCGGCGTTTTGCTTCCGCGATCATGCACCGGAGGCGTCCACTGGCTGGGATCCTCATGATCGTGGAGTGATGGTGCCGCTCCTGGTACATCGTCGCTCCACGATCATGGAGATCCCGCCATTCGGGACGCTCCTCGGCATGATCACGGAAAGAAAGCGCCGCCGGGGCCCCTTACGGTTCTTGGTCGTTGACCGGCCTGGCCGAAATCCGGTGGTATGTGGCGTTCTCGCCACTGTCTCGCGAACCGGCGGCCGCCTACCTTCGGGTTCCGTGACAAAGGTCCTGTTGAGCCTGCATGTCCTGGCCGCGATCATCGCCATCGGCCCGGTCGCGGTGGCCGCGAGCATGTTCCCCGCCGCCGCCCGCCGCGGCGACGCCGACGCGCTGCGCCTGCTGTACCGCGTCTGCACGGTCTATGCCGTCATCGGCGTCGCGGTTCCCGTCTTCGGCCTGGCGACGGCGAGCAGCCTCGGCGTGCTCGGCGACGCCTGGCTGCTGACCTCGATCGCCCTGACGGTCCTGGCGGCCGGGCTGCTGGGCCTGGCCATCCTGCCGCGCCAGCAGGCCCTGCTGGCCAGGGTATCCGCCGGCGCCACCGCACCGCCCGGCGATCGGTCGGCGGCGCGCCTGGGCATGCTCACCGGCGTCTTCAACCTGCTGTGGGCGGTCGTGGTCGTCCTGATGATCGTCCGCCCGGGCTCGACCACGGGGGTGTGACGTGCCCATTACCCTGTTGCGCGTCGCCGCGGTCGTCGAGCTGCTCAGCCTCGCCGTACTCCTGACGAACCTGGCGACCGTCCACATCCCGGCGGTGGTGCCCCTCTTCGGCCCGATCCACGGCTGCGCCTACCTGCTCGTGATCGGCACCGCGCTGCACCTCACCCGCTCGAGGTCCACGACGCTGCTCGCCGCCGTCCCGATCATCGGCGGCCTGCTCGCCCTGCGGCGCGCCCGGTTCGGGGCATAAATGGAATGAAAATTCAACTTGAGAACCGGGTTTCCACTTCGCTATGATCACGGCGTGCCCGACCCGCCCCAGCCGCTGCGTCGCGACGCCGAGCGCAACCGCCAGCTCCTGCTGCGCACCGCCTACGAGCTCATGGCGCGCGACGGGCTCGACGTGTCGTACGAGGAGATCGCCCGCGCGGCCGGCACGGGGACCGGCACCATGTATCGCCGCTTTCCACAGCGGCAGGATCTCGTCGACGCTCTGTTCAGCGAGCACATCGACACGGTGACGAGCCTCGCGGAACAGGCCGCGCGGCACGGCGATCCCTGGGCCGCGCTCACCTGGTTCCTCGAGCGGCAACTCGAGCTCGAAGCGGACAACCGTGGACTCGGGCAGCTGCTCCGCGGCCACCAGCAGTCCTCCACGCTCGTCAAGCAGGCGCACGCCCGGATGACCCCGCTGGTGGCGGAGCTGATCGCACGAGCCGTCCGCGAGGGGCAACTACCGGCCGGCGTCACCCCTGGCGACTTCGTCGCCGTGCACCTGATGGTCGGCAGCGTCATGGACGCCGCCCGGGGGTTCGCGCCGCACCTCTGGCGCCGAGCCCTGGCCGTCGCCCTGGCCGGACTGCGCCACGCGGACCTGCCCGGCACCCCGCCCGGCGACGAGATCATCGAACGCCTCTACATCAACGACACGAAGTGAAGGTCCCACCACCATGCCACTCCCCCACGACCTGCAGGACGTCCTCACCTCGCCGGCCATCTGCTTCGTGACGACGCTCATGCCGGACGGCTCACCCCATGTCAGCCAGACCTGGGTCGACACCGACGGCGAGCACGTCCTGATCAACACGGTGGCCACCCACCAGAAGATCCGCAACATCGAGCGCGACCCACGCGTCGCCGTCGGCATCGCGGACCCCGCCGCACCGCTGCGATCCTGGGCACTGCGCGGCAGCGTGGTGACCGCGACGACGGACAACGCGCGGGAGCACATCGACGAGCTGTCGCAGAAGTACCTGGGCCGCCCCTACCCCGGCTACGGCGGCGAACAGCGCGTCGTGCTCACCATCAAGGTCGACAAGCTGCACGTCCCGACCAGGTAGCCGCTCAGCGGCGCAGGTCGTGCCGGCGGTGGGTGGCCTTCTCCACCAGCCCTGAGGGCAACAGCCGGCGCAGCGGGAAGACGAGCGCGGCGTTGCTGCCCACCGCGTAGTGCGCTTTGGGCCGGGGGGCCTCGATCGCCTTGACGATGGTCGCGGCCACCCGCTCCGCCGACACCCCGGCCCGCTCGTTGCGGTCGAGCGCGGCCAGCATCCGCTCGAAGTCTCCTCGGTGTGGCGAGTTTTCCGAGGTGTACTTCGTGCGGCGGGCGCTGAGCCCGGTGCTGATCGATCCGGGCTCGACGGTGGTCAGCCAGACGCCGAACGGGGAGTACTCGTGCCGGGCCCCGTCGCTGAAGCCCTTCAGCGCGGCCTTCGACGCGACGTACGACGAGCGGTACGCCAGCGGAAACGACGCCAGCATCGACCCGACCATGACCACCCGGCCGCGACGACGCTCGCGCATGCCGGGCACGATCAGCTGGGTGAGCCGGACCGGCGCGAACACGTTGACCTGGAACAACCGGCGCAGCGCGTCGCCGGGCAGTTCCTCGAACGGCCCGGACTGGCTCTCCCCCGCGTTGTTCACCAGCACGTCGACGGGGCCGGCCACCCCGGCGAGCTCCTCGATCGACGCCTCGTCGCCGAGGTCGAGCGGGAGGTACTCGACCCCTTCCGCCTGTTGCTCGGCGGTGAGCGACTCCGGATGGCGGCTGGTGCCCAGGACCCGGTAGCCCCGCGCGACCAGCGCCGCCGCCGTCGCCTTCCCGATGCCCGACGATGCCCCGGTGACCAGCGCGGTGCGATCCATCGCCGCACCATACCCGGCGCCCGGCGGGTAGCTCAGCGCGGCGGTGCGGCGGTCGCGGCCGGCGGTGGCCGAGCGCCGCGACGTGGGCCGCCGCCAGGCGGGCCGCCGCGCGGTCGTCGATGCCGACATACGGCCGGCCGGGCTCGATCGGCACGTCCAGGCCGACGACCGGCAGCCGGCGGGTGCGCAGGGACTCCAGCCGCGCCCGGTCCAGCGGGTCGCAGAACGCGACGAAACCGTCGACCAGCGCCGAGGTGACCACGTCCGGCCGGCCCGGCTCGGCCCGCGGCACGAGCACCAGCGACGAGCCGACCTCCCCGCACGCCTGCGCCACGCCGGTCATCGTGAGCCGGGCCGCGGCATCCTCGAACAGGTACTCCAGCGGCTCGTGCACGATGAACCCGACAGCGCAGCAGCGAGTTGCTCGCCACCGTCATTTCCGGCTGTGGGTACTCGCTGTTCGCCGTCGGCGTGGCGGTCGCACCCGGGCTCGCCGTCCTCGCGCTCACGCTGGCCGTCATCGCGGCCGGCTCCGCCGCCCTGCTGTTCACGCTGCCCCGCGCCGCCGGGTGAGCCGGCGGCACGGCACAGAGGAGCGACTATGCGGTACACCCGATTAGGCAGCACCGGCCTGGTGGTGTCCCGGCTCTGCCTCGGCGGCATGAGCTTCGGCGACCCAGGCCGGGGCGCCGATTGATGGACGCTACCGGCAGCGGCGAGCCGGGCCCTGATCCGGCAGGCGCTGGAGGCCGGCGTCACCTTCTTCGACACCGCCAACATCTACTCCGACGGCGGCAGCGAGGAGATCCTGGGGCAGGCAAGCACGAGACGGCGATGCTGAACAGGTTCAGCAATTGTTTAGCCTAGATGCCACCCGCCGGCGGGCATGGTTATGACCTGCGTCACCGGCCGCCACTCATGTCGGATATGGCAGCGATTATCCGATATGAGCCAATTTCAAATCATGAGGCCATGCGCGCGCGCCTCTAGGCCGGCTTCCGGGCCACCAGGACGTCTCGCATGATGGCCTGGTCCACCCGGTGGCGGAACGAGCGATAGGGCTCCTCGTCCACCACCTCCAGCCCCGCCCGCTCCAGCAGCCCGGCGGCCAGCTCCCGCTTGACCACGAACGTGTTCCACGCGATCCCGAGCGCCCCGCCGCCGCGCAGCAGCCGCGCCCACACCGGCGCCGCCTCCGCGAGCAGGTCCTCCGGGCTGCGGACAAGACCTTTCCCGGCGGTACGGCTGCCGTGCTGCACGCCGTAGGGCGCATCGGTCATGATCAGGTCGAACGAGCCGTCCTTGAAGAACTCCCGGGCCCGCACGGTATCGGTGTTGACGACGTCGAGGAGCTGCGTTTCCCCCGCCTTGTAGTCGCCCTTCTCCGCCGCCAGCTCGATCCGCAGCCGCTTCGCCACGACCTGCCGCTCCCGCCGCACCGGCCCGAACTCGGCCTTGTGCTTGATCCGCTTCCGCTTGAGCCACGTCTGGATGAACGCGGAGTACGCCTCGAAATCCTTCTGATCCCGATCCACGCCGGCCGCGTCGAACCCGTACATGAGCGCCTGATTGAGCGTGGTCCCCCGCCCACACAGCGGGTCGAGCACCCGAAACCGCCGCTCCAGCAGCTCGCCGCCAAATCCCGAGGCCAGCAGCGTCACGTTCAGCAGCAGCTTGGTGAATTGTTCGTTGGTTTTGCCGGGGTACTTCTGGATCGTGATCAGGTCGTCGTCGAACCGGTCGAGCCGCCGCAGCTCAACCGGCCGCAGCAGTTCCCCCACCACCTCGAACAGCGCATACACCGCCGACAGGTTCCCCAGCACCGCCAAGTCGCGTTCGTCCAGCTCACCGGCCTCGAAGGTGACATACGGCACCCCGCCGACCGACCGCGTGCCGACCTCGGCCACGCCCTTGCGCAGTACCCCCCGCTCGAACGCCATGAGCTCGGCCACGGTCAACTCGACCGCCGAGTCGGCGTAGACACGGTTGGCGGAGGGCAGGATGAGCAGTGCATATTGCGCCATAGGGCTCCCACCCTACCGACACGCCTCATACCCAGATGCGACCCCCGGGGTCAGTAGGGTACAGTTCAACTCCGCGGGCGATTGGCGCAGCGGGAGCGCGCTTCGTTCACACCGAAGAGGTCACTGGTTCGATCCCAGTATCGCCCACCGCCGAGGGCGGAGCCTACTCATAGGGCTTCGCCCTCTTTCGTCGTATCGGCGGTGGATTCCTCCCGCTCGCTTCGCTCGCTCATGGCGGGGGGCTGCGCCACCCCTGCACCCCCCGATGCCTCGCTTCGCATCGGCACTGGCTTCGCTTCGCTTGCCCGGACCCGGCCTCACTTCGCATCGGCTGCCTCGGACACGACCGGCCGGTCCGAAGAACCCTTCGTAGCGGCGAGGACACACTTGACCAGAGCCTGCAGCGCGAGGACGCCGGTAAAGGAGGGTCGTGCTCACGCCTTGCAGCCCTTGGCTACGCCCCCGTGCGGTTCACGGAGGACGTGACCGTTCGGCTGCCCAACGACGCTGAGCAGCACCCATTGCAAGTCGAGGCGGATCGGGATGACGAACTGGCCACCGACACATCGTTGATGAAAGTGCGATTCGCGACCGCTGCCGCACCGGGCCGGCCGAACGAAGACTATGCGCTCGCCATCGGCGACCTGGTCGCCGTCTTCGACGGAGTCACGCAACTGGCCAGTGCGGACAGCTGCTGTGTACACGGACCAGCGTGGTACGTGCGCCGCCTCTCGGCACACCTCTGCGCCGGCTACGTAGCCAGACCGGAACGCACACTCGCCCAACTAGCGGATCGGCTGTGCTCCCCGCGCACGCGGGGGTGGTCCCGTGGTGCGGGCGGGGGCGGTCAACACCGCTGCGTGCTCCCCGCGCACGCGGGGTGGTCCCTTCTGCGTGCGCAGCATTGCCTTCGCGCATGCGTGCTCCCCCAGCACGTGGGGGTCCAGACCAACTCCCGGCAGCTAGCCCAGGCCGAAGGCGCTCCCCGCGCAGACGCGAGTCGTCGGTGACTGCGTGACGGAACTGGACGGCGGTGGCCTGCTGCAGCTCACCGCGGAGCACCATGACGATCTGATCGTCGGGCTGTGTCTGAACCTCGGCCGAGAAAGTCCATCGTCCGTCTAACCCTCTCCGTGTCCTCGGAGCCAGAGGTTACCGATGGCCCCATGCCCCGCCAGCCGGTGCGGCGCGACGGCCGATGACCGGCCCCGCGCGATCAGCCCTGCCCAGGGGCTCCGGTGGATCACCCAGAGAATCTATGCTGAAGACACTAGACATGCTTTCCATCGCCGACTAATCTTTCTCAAGTCGAGAACAGGGAGTATGAGAGACGCTGACGAGCCGCCCCGACAGTTGGGCGGCGAGCTGAGCCGGTAACACCACGGTTCGCTCAGCACGGCAGTACGAGATGGAAGCCCCGGAGGTCCGGGGTGCAGGTGGGCGAGCCATGGTTTTCGTTGGTGGCATCGCCCGGAGGGCAGTTCGCCGCCGGTGGGTCGTGAAGTTACGTGGACCCTCAGCACTGGCGGAGTGCAGCACAGAGCACCACACGGCAACACGAAGAGAAGCAGAGGAAAGGGAGGGCTCTACACCGTTGGATCGCCCGCACCGGCCGCAGTTCAGCTGGGCGGACACCGCTGTTTCCATCGAACGAGAGGTGGTCACCGGTCACGCTTACGCGATCCTCGCATCCGACGCTGTCTGTGGCGTTCGGGGCGGAAAAGACAAGCCGACGGACATGTCGGTAGATGGTGTTTGACCCATAACCTTGGGCCCCGGCGCGGCAGCGCCGGGGCCCTCGACGCGGAGGCACTATGGCCCAACCCGATGACCTGTTCGGCGACGAGGACTACCCCGCCTACACGATGGGCCGCGCCGCGGACATCGTCGGCACTTCACAGGACTTCCTCCGCCGCCTCGACGAGCTCAAACTCATCACCCCGCAACGCTCCGCCGGCGGACACCGCCGCTACTCCCGCTACCAGTTGCGCCTCGCCGCCCGCGCCCGGGAAATGGTCGACCAAGGCACCGCCATCGAGGCCGCCTGCCGGATCATCATCCTCGAAGACCAGCTCGAGGAAGCGCTACGCATCAACGCAGAACGCGACCGCACCTGACCCTGCACCCGCCCGCGGCCAGGTGCAGGCGACAACCGGTACACCCTATCGATCCCGGCTGTCGGGGTCGTGTCCCGGAAACGCACCTAGTAGTGCTTTGTTAGGTTCGTCGATTGTTGTTGCGGCGTAACGGTTTCACCGTCTGGTGGCAGGTTGGGCCTCACCGCGGCCGCACCGTCCACACTGGACCGCTGGGTCCGCTCCGGCACTCTCGGCGGCCTCACCGGCGACACGGCCGGCCTCGGCGGCACGCCGCCGCAGGTCTGGGTGAACCTGGCCCTCGTCGGCGTGCTGATCGGCTACCCGCTGCCCGGCATCGCGAACAAGCTGATCGCCGCCACCGCCGCCCGCCGCACCGAACTGGACGCGCTGCGGCTCATCGGCACCGCCCCGCGGCAGATCCGCGCGATGCTGCGCCGCGAGGCCGCCCCCGTCAACGCCTACGCGCTCGGCGCAGCCACCGCGCTGTCCGCCACGCCGCTCGTCCTGCTCGGCGTCGCCTTCCTCGGCCGCCTCTGGGCCGCCGGCCCGGCGTGGCTGCTGCCGGCCGCCGCCACGGTCGCCGCGATCGCCTTTCTGGCCACCGAGATCCCGGCCCGGCACGCGCTGCGCACCCCGCCCGCGCAGGCCCTCGCCCTCCGCGGATGACCCCGGCCGTCACCGTGCATGGCGCGCCGAACGGTCGCCGTGTTTCTTCCGCGTTACGGGTTGACCAAGATTCGCGGACCGGTTAGCGTGTCCGCATCCCTTTAGAAAATCGGTTTTCTAGGGCAACTTCGGAGGTCATCACCCGACAGGGGGTTTACGTGACGGCACAGCGATCCACGGCGCGGGCTATGCGGCATAGCAGGTCCATCGTGGGGCTCGCGCTCGCGATGAGCTTGGCGGTGCTCATGAGCGCCTGCGGCGGCGGGACGGGAGCATCGAGCAATACCGTGCGCCTCACGGTGTGGACGTGGAGCAACGAGGCCGCGACCGCCTTCAAGAAGGGCGGCATCATCGATGCCTTCAAGAAGGCCAACCCGGGCGTCGACCTCGAGGTGGTCGCGCAGCTCGACAAGAACTACGAAACACTGCTCACCACCGGGCTGGCCGGCTCCGGCAGCCCCGACGTGGTGGCGTTGCGGTCCTACGGCGTGCTGTCCAGCTTCGCCGACAGCGGCAACATCGTGCCGCTCGACGACGTCGTGAAGGACTGGACCGGCTTCAGCAAGTCGGCGCTCGCCGGCGCCAAGCGCAAGTCCGACGGCAAGGTCTACGCGGTGCCGCAGGGCATCCAGACCGCCCAGGTGTACTACAACAAGAAGATATTCGCCGACCTGGGTCTCGGGGTGCCGAAGACCTGGGACGAGTTCATCGCGGCCGCCCAGAAGATCAAGGGCGCCGGGATCGCGCCTATCGTCGTCCCGGGCGCCGTCGCCGCGCAGATCTCGCTGGCGGCCGAGATCCTCGGCAACGCCCGCCGCGGCGCCGGCGGGTTCCAGCAGGCGTTCCTGGCGGGCCAGAAGAACCTGACCGACCCGGACGACGTGGCCGCCATCGGCCTGATGGACCAGGTCAAGCCGTATCTGGTCGACAACGTCACGTCGGTCACCCTCGACGAGGCGGTCACCCTGTTCGCGACCGGCAAGGCCGCCATGTTCCCGTCGGGCACCTGGCAGGTCACCACGTTCGCCAACCTCGGGGCGAAGATGGACTACGGGACGTTCAACGTGCCGGCCAACGCCGACTGGCCGTCGAAGAGCGTCACCGTCAGCTACGCCGACGGCGGCTGGGCCCTGGCGAAGCGCAGCGCACACCCGACCGAGGCGGCGGCGCTGCTGAACTGGCTCGCCGGCACGGAGTTCGGCAACCTCTACGCCAACGCCATGGGCACCATCCCCGCCCGCGACGGCGTCACCCTCAAGAATCCGTTGCTGGCCGAGATGTACCAGCGGTACCAGAGCACCCCGTCGACGTATCTCGGCGCGGCGTACCTGCGCTACGGCTCGCCGTCGGGCACCGACCTGCTGGGCGAACAGGTCCAGAAGATCTGGCTCGGCAAGGCCACACCCGCCGCCGCGGCGCAGAGCGTCCAGACCGGCATCGACGCCTGGTTCAAGCCGGGCGACTTCAAGCAGGAATAGCACCACACACCCACGCACCACACACCCCATGCACCACACAGCCCACCCACGCACCCCGCACCCCGGCCCGGTGGCAGCGACCGCCGGGCCGGGTTCCGCCCACCACAGGAGAAGCCCTCCATGGCAAAGACACAACGAAGCGTGCGGCGACCGCCGGCGGTCGCCGTGGTGCTCTTCGTCCTTCCCGCGCTGGCACTGTTCGGGGTGGTCCTGCTCTACCCGATGGCGAGCGCGCTGGGCTACTCGCTGTTCGAGTGGCAAGGCGGCACGAACCTGGTGCGGTTCAACTGGTTCCACAACTTCGTCGTGCTCTTCACCGAGCAGCCGTTCGTCGAGCAGCTGCCCCGCGCCTTCCTGCACAACCTGGCCGTCTTCGTCGGCACGCTGGTGCTGCAGAACTCGATCGGGCTGTTCCTCGCGGTGCAGCTGCACAAGCTCGGGCCGGTCCGGCGGGTGCTGCAGGTCCTCTACACCACCCCGTATCTGGTGAGCCCGCTCGTCGTCGGCTACCTGTGGACCCTGCTGCTCTCGCCGAACTTCGGCCCGATCAACGCCGCGCTCAAGGCGGCCGGCCTCGAGCCGCTCGCGCTGTCGTGGCTCGGCGAGCCGTCCACAGCCCTGCCGGTGCTCATCCTCGTCAGCGTGTGGCAGTGGATCGGCTTCCCCGTCCTGCTCTACGGCGCCGCGCTCGGGGCGATCCCGCCCGAGCTCGGCGACGCCGCGAGCGTCGACGGGGCCGGTGGCTGGCGCCGCTTCCGCCACGTCACGCTGCCGCTGCTCACCCCGGTGATCGGCACCGTATCGATCCTGACGTTCATCGGGGCGATGGAGACGTTCACGCTGCCGTACGCCTTCGGCGGCGCGACCGGTTCGCCGGCCGGGGCTACCGACGTCGTGAGCCTGCTGTTCTTCCGCGTCTCGTTCGAGTCGGGCGCGAGCAACGCGCTCGGGGTCTCCTCGGCGCTGGCGACGCTGCTGTTCGTGTTCATCCTGGGCGGCGCGGTCCTCGGCCGGCGCCTGATCCGCGCGCAGGAGGAGAGGCTCTCGTGACCGGAACGGCACTCACGGCCGACGCCGTCGAATCCACGCCGTCGGCAGTCCCGTCGCCGTCGCGCCCGCGGCGCAGGCGGTGGAACGCGCAGACGCTCGCCGTCGGCATCCTGCTCTGGGTGTACGCCGCCATCTGCGTCCTGCCGCTGCTCACCATGGTGCTCAACTCGTTCCGCACGCACCTGGAGATCGCGACCGACCCGTGGCCGTTGCCGAGCGACCCGACGGTGGCCAACTACGTGAGCGCGTGGACGGAGGCGTCCTTCGGGCGCTACGCGCTGAACTCGGTCCTGATCACGGTCTGCTCCGTCGCGATCTCCACGGCCGTGTCACTACCAGCGGCGTACGCGATCGCCAGATGGCGGTTCCCCGGGCGCAACGCGCTGGAGGGGCTGTTCATGTCCGGGCTGCTCATCCCGTTCATGCTCGCGATCCTGCCGCTGTTCTACCTCATGGACGGCCTGCGGCTGATCGACTCGCCGCTCAGCCTCGTGCTGATCTACTCCGCCAACGGCATCCCGTTCACCACGTTCGTCCTCGTCTCGTTCTTCCGGCAGTTGCCCGGCGAGCTGGAGGAGGCGGCCCTGCTCGACGGCGGCGGCCACTTCACCGTCTTCCTACGGGTCATGGTGCCGCTCGTGCGGCCCGCGATCGCGACGGTGGTGGTCTTCCGGTTCGTGCCGATCTGGAACGACTTCCTGATGCCGCTGGTCATGCTCCGCTCCCGGGAGAACTACACGCTCGGCGTCGGCCTCACGACCTTTTTCGGGGAGTACCAGAACAACTGGGCGTCGCTGTTCGCCGGGCTGGTCATCACCACGCTTCCGCTGCTGGTCCTGTTCATCCTCGCGACCCGCCAGATCATCCAGGGCCTCACCGCCGGCATCGGCAAGTAGCCGGCGCACCGCACACCGAAGGAAACGAAAGGTTCCATGACGACACCAGCCGCACAGATCGAGGTCCAGGACGTCGCCGCGCTCGTGCGCGAGCAGCTCCCGCCGCTCGCCGGGGTCCGCCCCGCCGGCCGCATCGAGATCTCGCGACCCACGACGGCGATCGGCTCTTCCAGGCTCGGCATCGGCTTCGAAACCCTCGACCGCAGGATGTTCACCGCCGAGCCGGTGTATCCGCACCTGTCACGGCTCGGCGCGAAGTGGGCTCGGGTGCAGACGGGATGGAGCCGCTGCGAGACCGAGCCGGGCCGGTACGACTTCACCTGGCTCGACGACATCGTCGACGGCCTCGCCGCGGCCGGGGTCTCCACGATGTTCAGCGTCACGTTCGGCAACGAGCTCTACATGCCCGGCGTGCCGCACGAGTCCGCGGTCGGCTACGTGCCCCTCTACTACGACGGGGCGGTCGCGGCCTGGACCGCGTACGTCGAGGCCCTGGCCGCGCACTACCGCGGCCGGGTCACCTGCTGGGAGGTGTGGAACGAGCCCGACATCCCGCAGTTCTGGCAGCCCGCGGCGGTCAGCGGTCGCGACTACGCCGAGCTCGTCCGCATCACCACCGGCGCCGTGCGGGCCGGGATCCCCGACGCCACGATCGTTGGCGGCGCCACCTCGCTCGCCGACCCCGCCTTCCTCGTCGATGCGCTGCGCGCCGGGCTCGCCGACTCGATCGACGCGTTCTCGTTCCATCCGTATCAGATGGTCCCGGAGCACAACCTGCAGAACATGCACGACCTGCTGCGCCGCCTCCTCGACGAGCACTCGCCGCACCGGCGCATCGCGCTGTACCAGGGCGAGAACGGCTGCCCCTCGCAACTGTCCGGCCACCACGACGACTGGCTCGGGATGTACTCGATGGACCAGGTCGTGCAGGCCAAGTGGATCGCCCGCAGATTCCTGGCCGACCTCAAGGTGGGCTTCGACAGGATCTTCTACTTCCACGCCGTCGATCTCATTGAGCGCCCGTACCGTCAGGCCGGCGACAAGGTCAACGCCCCGGTGATGATGGGCCTGATCCACGGCGGCAGCTACGAGCCCAAGTACTCGTTCGACGTCGCCCGGCGCGTGTGCCACCTCTTCGACGAGCGGACCCGGCGCACCGAGCTCATGTGCCTGTTCACCGAGCCCGATCCCGCCACACCACAGCGCTCGACGCTGCTGGCGGCGCCGCACGTCGCCACGTTCGAGCGCGGCGGCGCCCCGCTGTTCGTCTACTGGCTCGCCGAGGACCCGCAGCAGCGGGCGCGCCAGGCCACGATCGACGTGGAGCTGTGGTGGGACGACCGGCTCACCCTGCGGCGGCCGGTGCTGCTGGACCTGCTCACCGGCGAGGTGTATTGCATCGACCCGCCGGCGGACCCCACCGGCGTGCCGGACCGCACCGACTGGCGCACCCGCGGCGTCAGGTATTCGCTGCCGCTGACGGACTATCCGGTCGTGCTCACCGACGCGTCGGTCGTCGAAGAGCTCGACGGGTCGTGGCGGTACCGATGAAGCTGCGGTCCCTGACGACGTACATCTGCGACGCGTACCGCACGAACTGGGTCCTGGTGCGGCTCGACACCGACGAGGGGATCGAGGGCTGGGGCGAGGCGACGCTCGAATACCGGGAGCACACCGTCGAGGCGGCGGTCCTGGCGCTGCGCCACGGGCTGGCCGGGCGCGAGATCGGCAGCATCCAAGGGTGGTGGCAGGACGCCTACCGCGACGCGTACTGGCGCGGCGGCCCCGTGCTGACCAGCGCGCTCTCCGCCGTCGAGATGGCGCTGTGGGACATCAAGGGCAAGGCACTGGGTGTACCCGTATACGAACTGCTCGGCGGCAAGCTGCGCGGCTCGGTCGAGTGCTACGCCAACGGCTGGTTCGCCGGCGCCAAGCTGCCGCAGGAGTTCGCCGAGAAGGCGCGCGAGGCCGTCGGGTGGGGGTACCGGGCGCTCAAGTGGGACCCCTTCGGGTCGGCCTTCCGCACCCTGACGCCCGCCGCGCTGCGCACCGCGATGGCGGTCGTCGAGGCGGTGGCCGAGGCCGTCGACGGCAAGGCCGACATCATCGTCGAGGCACACGGCCGCTTCGAGCTCGCGGCGGCCCGGCAGGTCGCCCGCGCCCTGGAGCCGCTCGGCGTGCTGTGGCTGGAAGAGCCGCTCATCCCCGGCAACCTGGCCAACTACGCCTGGCTGCGGGAGCACACGTCGACGCCGATCTCGCTCGGCGAGCGCCTCTACACCCGCTGGGACTTCCGCGAGGTGTTCGAGCGCGGCTGCGCCGACGTCGTGCAGCCCGACGTCTCCCACGTCGGCGGCATCTGGGAGGCCCGCACCACCGCGGCACTGGCCGAGCTGTGGCAGGTCGGGTTCGCACCGCACAACCCCTCGGGCCCTGTGGCGAACGCGGCGACGCTGCAGCTCGCCGCGTGCACGCCGAACTTCACCTACCTGGAGACGATGGCGACCGACGTGCCGTGGCGGGCGGAGATCGCCGCCGAGAGCTCGGTCGTCAACGGCGGCGTGGCCGAGATTCCCGACGCGCCCGGCCTCGGGGTGCGCATCGACACCGAGGCGGTCGCCCGGTACCCGTACGTCCGCCACGACCTGCGGCACTACAGCGGCGCCCTCACCGACATCCGCCCGGACGACGAAGTGCCGCTGCACGCGAAGGAGCAAGGATGACCCGGATCGCCCTCGTCACCGGCGCCACCCAGAACCTTGGGCAGACCATCGCCAGGCGGCTCGCCTCGGACGGGGTGGCCGTGGTCGTGCACGGGATCGACGAAACGGTCGCGGCGGCGGCCGCGGCCCGGATCGCCCGCGACGTCCCGGGCGCGGTGCTCCATTCCGTCGGGTTCGACCTCGCCGACCCTGAGGCGATCGAGGCCGGTTTCGCCGGGCTCGTCGCGCGCGGGCTCGCCCCGGTGATCCTGGTGAACAACGCCGCGCACCTCGGCGTCGGCGACGAGGACGTGCTGCGGGAGCGGCCGCGCTTCCTGCGCGAGGTCTTCGAGGTCAACGTCTTCGCCACACACCTGTGCTCGGTGCTCGCCGCGCGGGAGATGGCGCGCGCCGGCGGCGGCGTCATCGTGAACATCTCCTCGCTCGCCGGCGAACGGGCCATCCTCGGCCGGACTGCGTACAACGCCAGCAAGGCCGCGGTCGACGGCCTCACCCGCAGCCTGGCGGTCGACCTGGCGCCGCTGGGCATCCGGGTCAACGCCATCGCTCCCGGCTTCATCTGGAGCGACCGCTGGAACTCGATCAGCGACCAGGAGGCGGCGGCGCGCAGGGCGCGGATCCCCGCCGGCGAGCCGACGGCGCAGGAGGAGATCGGGCGGCTGGTCAGCTTCCTCACGTCCGGTTCCGCCCCGACCCTCACGGGCGCGCGGATCGTCATCGACGGCGGCCTGGACGCCCTGCAGGTGCCGCCGTAGCTACGCTAACCTCTCAACCTGATCAGGACGCCGGCGTGTGGAGGAGAAGGCAGGTGAAGGGGGCCCAGCCTGAGCGGGTACGCCTCATCGACGTCGCGATGGCCGCGGACGTCACCAAGAGCATCGTCTCGAGGGTGCTCAACGGCGATCCGACGGTGGCGGTGCGCCCGGAGACGCGTCGGCGCATCATCGAGGCGGCGGCGGAGCTCGGCTACGAGCCGCACGCCGGTGCCCGTGCCTTGGCGAGGTCGCGGACCATGGCGCTGGCGCTCATCGCGCCCTCCATCGACAACCCGCCATACATCACCATCGCCCGTGGCGCCTACCGCCGCGCCGCCGAGCACGGGTATCTGGCGCTGCTCGCCGAGGACTTCGCCGAGCAGCCGGCCGGGCGCTCGCTGCTCGACGGCGGCCGGGTCGACGGGCTGCTCATGGGTTCCGCCGTGCCGGGCCATCCGCTCGTGGACGGCCTGCGCGAGTCGTCGTTCCCGCACGTGTTTGTCAACCGCGCGGTGGCCGGCTCCGGTCGCAACGTCACCATGAACGTCGGCCGGGCCGGCGAACTGGCGGTGGAGCACCTGGCCGGCCTCGGGCACCGGCGCGTCGCCCACCTGGCCGGGCCGGCCGAGGTGGAGGGTGCCGCCGACCGGGTCGCCGCGTTCGAGCGCGCGGTCGCCGCGCGTGGCCTCCCGGTGCTGCCGCCGCAGTTTGGCGACTTCACCGAGGCGACCGGCTTCGCCGCCGCGCGGGCGCTGCTCGACGCGGGGCCGACCGCGATCTTCACCAGCTCCCCGGGCCAGGCGATCGGTGTCATCCGATACCTGACCAGCGCGGGGATCCGCGTCCCGGGCGAGATGTCGGTGATCGCATACGGCGACTTTCCGTCTGCCGGCTTCACCGTGCCCACGATCACCACGATCGCCCTGCCCCTGCTGGAGCTCGGCGCCGCGGCCGTCGACGAGCTCGTCGCCCAGCTCGACGGGGCGCCGCCGCGCGACCTGACGATCCCGGACGAGCCGCGCCTGCTCGTCCGGGAGTCGACCGGACCGGCGCCGGCCCCGAGTTCGGCCATTCCGAACGGTGGGTAGCCTGTTGGTGTGGGTGAGACGATTCAGTCGGTGGAGCGCGCCGCGGCGATCCTGCGGCTGCTCGCGTCGGGCGGGCGCCAGCTGGGCGTCGTCGAGCTGGCTCGCGCGATGGATCTGCCGAAGGGCACCCTGCACGGCATCCTGCGCACGCTCGTGCACGTCGGCTTCGTGGAGCAGGACGCCACCACCGGCAAGTACCGGCTCGGCGCCACGCTGCTGCACCTGGGCAGCAGCTACCTGGACGTCAACGAGCTGCGTGCCCGCTCGACGAACTGGGCCGACGCCCTGGCGGGCCGAAGCGGCGAGAGCGTCTGGATCGGCACGCTGCACGAGGGGCAGGTGCTGGTCATCCACCACGTCTTGCGGCCCGACGATTCCCTGCAGACGCTGCAGATCGGGGCGCTGCTGCCCGCCCACGCCACGGCGGTGGGCAAGGTGCTGCTCGCCTTCGACCCGTATCGGGAGATCACCGTACCGCTGCCCGCCTTCACCAAGGCCACCGTCGTCGACGCCGAGATCCTCGACGCCGAGCTCGAACTGGTCCGCGGCCGCGGCTGGGCCGCCGAGATCGAGGAGGGCGAGGTCGGCATCGCCGCCCCGATCAAGGACCAGCGCGGCGTGATCGTCGGCGCCATCGGCATCCGCGGCGCGGTCGAGCGGCTGGCCACCGGCGGCATCCTGCATCTCACGGCGCTGTCGTACGTCCGCGACGCCGCCCGGGCCATCTCGCGCGACTTCACCCGCTGAAGTTCGCTCGCGACGAGATCGCGGTCATACGAGCTTGTGACGCCGGGAGACAAGCGCATCCGATCCGCTTGTCGTTCGGCATTGCCGAACAGATTCCTGTGAGGGGTACCTCTTGCCAGCCTTCATCGCGGCAATCGACCAGGGCACGGCGTCGAGCCGGTGCATCGTGTTCGACCGCCGGGGCAACATCGTCTCCGTCGCGCAGCGCGAGCACCGGCAGATCTATCCCCGGCCGGGCTGGGTCGAGCACGACGCGGGGCAGATCTGGCGGTCGGTGCGCACCGTGCTGTCCGACCGGCATCACCGCCGAAACCCGCCGCCGGGAACTGGACAACTGGCGCAAGGCGGTGCGGCGCACCCTCGACTGGACCGACGCGTAAAGGAGACCACCATGCCCGTTGCCGCGCTCGCCGGACGCGCACAGACCCGCGAGGAACTGTCGCGGAGCACCTACGACCTGCTCGTCATCGGAGGAGGCATCCTCGGCACCGCCGTCACCTGGATGGCGGCGCAGTCGGGGCTGCGGGTGGCGATGATCGACGCCGACGACTTCGCCGGCGCGACGTCGAGCGCCTCGAGCAAACTCGTCCACGGCGGCCTGCGGTACCTGCAGACCGGCAACGTCAAACTGGTCGCCGAGAACCATCGCGAACGGCGCGCCCTCGCCTCCGACATCGCACCCCACCTGGTCAAGCCGCTGACCTTCGTGGTGCCGATCTACCGCGGCGGCCCGCACGGCGCGGCGAAGCTCGGCGCCGGCGTGCTGCTGTACTCGGCCCTGTCGGCGTTCGGCGACGGCCTCGGCCGGGTCATCACGCCCCGCCAGGCGGCCGACCGGGTGCCGGCGCTGCGGACCACCGGCCTCAAGGCCGCCACCGTCTACGGCGACCACCAGATGAACGACAGCCGGGTCGCCATCATGACCGTGCGCGCGGCGGTCGAGGCCGGCGCCGACATGCTCAACCACGCCCGGGTCGTCGGCCTGCGCACCACCCGGGGCCGGGTCACCGGCGCCGACGTGCGCGACCAGGTCGACGGCGCAGAGTTCGGAGTCGACGCCCGGCTGGTGCTCAACGCGACCGGTCCCTGGGTCGACCACCTGCGCCGGATGGAGGACCCGGCGGTGTCCCCGAGCGTGCGGCTGTCCAAGGGCGCGCACCTGGTGCTGCGCCGGGCCGACCCGTGGCGGGCGGCGCTGACGATACCGATCGACAAGTATCGCGTCTCGTTCGCGATCCCGTGGGAGGACCACCTGCTGCTGGGAACCACCGACGAGCCGTACGACGACGACCCGGCCGCGCTCGCGGTGACCGACGCCGACATCGGCCAGATCCTCGACGAGGCCGGCCACGCGGTCGCCGGCCACCAACTGCGGCGCGAGGACATCACCTATGCGTTCGCCGGCCTGCGGGTGCTGCCGGGCGGCCCGGGCGAGGTCAGCGAGGCCAGGCGGGAAACCGTGCTCACCCGGGGCCGCGGCGGCATGCTGTCGGTCGCCGGCGGCAAGTGGACCACGTACCGCCACATCGGCAAGGTCGTCTTCGACACGCTCACCCGGCTCCCCGGCCACCCGCTCGGCGCCACGATCGCCCGAGGGCCGCGCGTGGTCCCGCTGCCCGGCCTCGCCAACGCCGACGCCGTCACCCGGCGCCTGCAGGTCGAGCGCGAACCGGGCGTCACCCTCACCCCCGACATCGCCGGCCACCTCGCCTCCCACTACGGTTCCCTGGCGTTCGACCTCGCGCAGCTGATCCGCGCCGATCCGGCGCTCGCCGAGCGCGTCCATCCCGACGGTCCCGACATCTGGGCGCAGGTCGCCTTCGCCCGTGACCGGGAGTGGGCGGTCACGGTCGATGACGTCATGCGGCGGCATACGACACTCACCGTCCGTGGCCACGACACCCCGTCCGTTCGCGAACAGGTCCGGCGCGTCCTGGAATGAGCGCTCAGCGGACCACGTCGAAGACTGCTTCTGCAGACCGTTGGCGTAGACGTCGTGCTCGACCAGCTTCAGCTGCCGCGCGTCCTTGTCCGTGGTCCTGAACCGGCGCTTGCCGGCGCCGGGCAGCAGGTAGCGGTCGATCAGACCGGCGTCGGAGAGGCCGTGCTTCAGCGAAGCAACTCCATGCAACGCGACGCACCCTGCCGCCGGGCTAGCCAGCCGGCCTCGACTATCCGCGCACGAGTTCGTCGGCGATCACGTCAGGGATCTCCAGATGAGGTGCATGTCCGATCGTCGGATATTCGATGAGATCCGGTGCGGGGAGTCGGGTGCGAAGGCCTTCCGCGACCAACCGGCCGGAGACCGGGTCGGCCATGCCCCATAGGTACCTGGTAGGCGTCGACCCGCTCAGCGTAGAGACCAGCTCGCCCGCCCGGTCGCGATATAGGAGAGCAGCGCGCGAGCTGCTGCGGCCTTGGGATCGTTGCGGGTCAGCGCGACCCGGTGTTCATGAGCGACTCGGCGATCAAGCCGGCCTGCTCGAGGCGCAGCAGGAGGTCGTGGCCGCGGTGGCCGCGGCCGGCGCGGATGTGCAGGCGGGCGAGGTTGACGAGGGGTTCGAGGGTGCGGATGGCATCCATGCCGGGCAGAGGGCAGTGGTGCAGGTAGCGGCGAGCGTTCCTCACGGCTCACGTCGGGTCCTTGGGGTCCCTCGCCGTTGATCTCGGATCGGGGTAAACAGGGCATAAGGCGGCTCCGACTATGTGTGGGGCTGTCGAGTGGGGGGCGTTGGAGCAATGGCTTGGCAGGATTCGCCTGTCCGGGGCGAAGTGGTGCATGAGAGCGAGCAGACTCGCGTCACTCGGATGTGTGTCGCTGGGCAGATGGTTGTCTGCAAGGAGCCGTTGGGACCGGATGCCCAGCGGCGGGTGCGACACGAGTTGGCGATGCTCAAGCGCGTGCGCGGCGTCAACGGGGTTGCGCGGTTGGTGGAGGCCTCGGGGCACCGGGGGTCGATCGTGCTTGCGGACGCCGGTGAGGTGAGCCTGGCCGGGTTGGCGAAGCCGCTCGCGGTAGGTGATTTGGTCGGGCTGGCAGTGGGACTGGCCCGGGCGGTGGCGGGGATGCACCGGCGCGGGGTGCTGCACCGGGACATCGCGCCAGCGAACATTGTGGTCTCCAGCAATGGTGCACCGTGCCTGGTGGATTTCGCGCTGGCGACATCATTCGCCGAGATCCGTCCCGAGTTCACGCATCACACCGAGATCGTGGGCACGTTGGCGTATCTGGCACCGGAGCAGACCGGCCGGACCGGCCGGTCTGTGGATCAGCGTGCCGATCTGTACGCGTTGGGTGCGACGCTGTACGAGCTGGCCACCGGCGCGCCACCGTTCGGTGCCGGGGATCCGTTGCGGCTCACACATGACCATCTGGCGCGGGTGGCGGTGCCGCCAGCGCAGGTGAACCACTCGGTGCCGAATCCGTTGTCCGAGATCATCATGCATCTGCTGGAGAAGGAACCGGACAACCGGTACCAGACCGCCGAGGGCGTGGTCTACGACCTTGAGCGGTTTCGGGACACTGCCATGCGTCCAGAAGCGGCTGCGCTGCGGGTCGGCGAGCGCGACTTTCCGCTGCGGCTGCTGCCCCCGTCGCGGCCGGTCGGGCGCGACGGCGAGGTCGCGGCGCTGGAGGCGGCGTTTGAAGATGCGCTGGCGGGCCGATGCCGCGGGATGCTGGTCGGCGGGGCGCCGGGCGTGGGCAAGACGGCGTTGGTCGACGAATTGCGGCCGGTGGTGACGGGCAGCGATGGCTGGTTCGTGGTGGGTAAGTTCGACCAGTACCGGCGGGATCTGGAGTTCAACGGGCCTTATCAGGCGTTTCGCGCGTTGGGTCGGCTGTTGCTGGCCGAGCCGGAAGACGAGCTGATCAAGGTCCGCGAACGGATCTTGGAGGCGACCGGCCCGAATGCGGGCCTGATGACTGCGACAGTGCCGGAATTCGCTACCCTGCTGGCGGTGCCGCCCGATGCGGGAGATCCGCTGACCGCACAGGTTCGGGCGCAGCGGGTGGGTGCGGACGTGTTGCGCGCGGTCGCTTCGCGCAAACGGCCAGTGGTTCTCTTTCTCGATGATCTGCAGTGGGCGGGGCGCACGCCACTCGGCTTCGCCGACCTCCTGCTGAGCGAAGAGCAGATCGACGGTCTGTTGCTGGTGGGCGCGTACCGCGAGGACGACATCGATCCGGCGCATCCGGTGGCGGCGCCGCTGTCCCGATGGCGTGAACTCGCCGGAGTACAGCACCTCCGGCTGGTCAATCTGCCGGTGTCCGGCTCCGTCGCCATGGTGGCCGAGATGCTGCGTGTGGACCGGGCCACGGCGGCAGGTCTGGTCGACGAGATCAAACCGTCCGGCAATCCGTACGAGATCGTGGAGTTGCTCAACGCGCTACGACGTGACGGCGCGCTGGCCGCGACGGCCGCGGGGTGGCGGTGGGACGCGACGGCTGTGCGGGCTCGCCTAGGTCATTGCGAGGTTGGGGGGCTGCTGGCGGCCGGTGTTCAGGCGATGCCGCCGGCGTCGCGGCAGATCGTACAGGCGATGGCGTGTCTCGGCGGGCGAGCCGAGGTGAGCCTGCTGCAGACCGCCACCGCAGAGCCGGCGAGCGTGGTGGAACGGCGGCTGTCGCATGCCCTCGACGAGGGTCTCTTGGTGGTGGAGCCGGGCGCACATGAGGCGGTACGGTTTCGCCACGACCGGACCCGTGAGGTGATCCTGCGCGGGCTCCATCCCGAGCAGCGACGGACCCTGCACCTGGCCATGGCGCGGCGGCTGGCGGCGGCGGAGTTGTACGCGGTCGCGGCGGAGCAATACCTACCGGTGGTCGACGCGATCGACGACTCCGCGGAGCAGCGTCGAGTGGCGACGCTGCTGCGGCGCGCCGCCGACCAGGCTGCGTTGATCGGGGACTACGCGCTGGTGAAAGGGCTCCTAGCCGCCGCACTGCGGCTCGTCGACCCGGGCGAGACTGCCACGCTGGTCAAGGTGCGCACCGCCCACCACACCGCGCTCTACAGCATGGGACGCCTCGAGGAAGCTAACGAGGAGTACCGCACGATCGACCGGCTGTGCACCACCGTCATGCAGCGTGCCGACGCGACGTGCATCCAGGTGCGCAGCCTGACCCACCAGCACCGCTTGGCGGAGGCGCTGAGGGTCGGCCTGGAGTCGCTGCACGAGCTGGGCATCGCCGTACCACCCGCGGACCGGCTCCCGCTGGAACTCGACCACCAACTCTACTATCTGTATCGATGGCTCGACCACACCGACAACGCCGCCGAACTGGCCCGTCCGGACATCACCGAGCCGATGCTGCTCGCCGCGACCCGTCTGCTCGATGCGCTCTTCCCGGCCGCCTACTACACCAGCCTCCCCCTCTATGCGTGGCTGAGCCTGGAAGGGTTGCGAATATGGATCGAGCACGGCCCTGCCCGTAGCCTGATCGGCCCGGCCGCTACCGCCGCCTTCGCCGCGGTGGGCCTACGCCATGACCACGCCGCGTATCAAGCAGCACAGCGGGTCCTGGCCTTCAGCGAGGCGCGCGGCTACGAGCCCGACACCTCAGAGGCGCGTTTCCTGTCCGCGCTCGTGAGCTGCTGGTTCGAACCGATCGAAAACAGTGTCCCAGCGGCTCAGCTGGCCCGCGAAGGGTTGATCGCCGGCGGCGACCTGGCCAACGCCGGATACAGCTACTCCCCGACCGCGGCGAGCCTGCTGGACTGCGCGCCATCGCTGGACGTCTACGTCGCCCAGGTGGAGGCGGGGCTGGCCTTCGTGCACCGTACCGGCAACGAACAGATCACCCTATGGCTCGACTCGTTCCGGTGGCTCGCCGGTGTGCTGCGCGGCGAAAGCTCCGCCGTATCAGGTGAAGCCGCCTCCATCGACCGGTACGCCGACAAACCGGCAGCGCTCTTCCACGCGCACGTCACCAGGGCGATCGCCGCCGCCATCCTCGGTGATCCGGCTGGCCTGACGCGGCACGCTGCGGCGGCGATGTCGCTGCGGCCGGCTGTGCTGGGCAACTACATAATCGGCACGGCGTACCTGGTGCATGGGCTGGCCATCGCCGGGCAGGCCCAAGCCAGCCACGGTGGCGAGCGCGACGGTCTCCTGTCGGAACTGGACGAGGTGACGCAGTGGCTGGCCGCCCGCACTGCGGACGCACCGGCGAACTTCCAGCACCTGCTCCGGTTGCTCGAGGCGGAGCGGGCGTGGGCGGTCGGTGACTTCCATGCCGCCGCCCTCGCCTTCGACGCCGCCCTGCGCGAGGCCGCCCAGCCTCAGCGGCCATGGCACCGAGCCCTGATCACCGAGCATGCGGCCCGCTTTCACCTCGCACACGGGCTCGAATATCTCGGCTACAACCTGCTTATCGAAGCACGCCAGGAGTACCTCGCATGGGGCGCCACCGCAAAAATCGACCAACTCGACTGGGCTTACCCGACTCTGCGCCCACAACCCGGCACCACCGTCGCGCAGCGCGCTGACGAGAGCGGCAGCCAGACCAGGGATGTCCCGCACCAACGGGCCGCTGTCACCACTGGAGCGCTCGACATGCTCGGCATCTTGTCCGCCTCGCAGGCACTGAGCTCCGAGACCAGCATCGAACGGCTGCACGCCCGCGTGGTCCGGGTGGTCAGCGCGATGACTGGCGCCACCGACGTTCACCTGCCGCTGTGGAGCGACGAACGGCACGACTGGCTGCTGCCCACTCCAATCCGCGGCACGGAACACGCGGTCCCGATGTCAGTGCTGCGATACGCCCAACGCGTCGGCGAGGCACTGGTCGTGGCCGACGCCACCCGCGACGACCGCTTCGCCCGAGACCCCTACTTCACCGACCTCTCCTGCTGCTCACTCATGGCTGTACCCATCCTCAGCCGCGGTACGCTGCGGGCGGTACTGCTGCTGGAAAACCGGCTCATCCGAGCCGCCTTCACCACCGAACGACTCGACGCCGTCAAACTCATCGCCGGCCAACTCGCCGTCTCCCTCGACAACACCCACCTGTACGCCGAACTCACCACCTCCCGCGCCCGGATCGTAGCCACCGCCGACCAAACCCGCCGCCGCGTCGAGCGCGACCTGCACGACGGCGCCCAGCAGCGACTGGTCTCCCTGGCGCTACAGCTCCGTGCGGCCCAAGCGGCGCTGCCACCCGAACTCGCCGCGCTCCGCGCACAGCTCGACCATGCCATCGCAACAGCAGCCGACGCGCTGGACGAGCTACGCGAGATCGCCCGCGGCATCCATCCAGCGGTCCTCACCGACGGCGGCCTGAGCCCAGCGCTGCGCGCACTCGCCCGCCGATCCCCGATCCCGGTCCGCCTCGACCTGCACACGGAGGGGCGTGCGCCGGAGCACGTCGAGGTCAGCGCCTACTACGTCGTCGCCGAAGCGCTCACCAACGCAGCCAAACACGCGCGGGCCTCGACGGTCACAGTCACCGTCGAAACAGACCCTGCCGACGCCGTCCTGCACGTAGCAGTCCACGATGACGGCGTTGGCGGCGCAGACTTCACCCGGGGCACAGGTTTGCTCGGCCTCAAAGACCGCGTGGAGGCGATCGGCGGGCGGATATTTCTGCATAGCCCGCGCGGGGCAGGGACCCGCCTGCAGGTGGAGATCCCGCTCGCCGCCACGGACGGCGGCTTCTGTGGCTAAGGGGATCACCGTCGCGTTTGTTGCACGCCATGTATGCGGCGTGGGTTCACGGAGTATGGCTGCGCAGGCCGCACAAGCCGAGGTGCAGCACGTAGCCGACGAAGCAGATGCAGCCCACGAGCGCCACGACCGAGGCGACGCTTGCATACGCTGGCTGAAGCGGTGCAGTGCGTCCGTGGCTGAGCCGGCTGCGGCCTCGGAAATTGCCGGTGTGGCAGCGCGGACGATGATCAGCGTGAGTGTGATAGTTACGACGGCCGCGGTCATGCCGATGGCGCGCCGCCACGCGGGCCTCACGGTCACGTTGTCCGTGCGCATCATGAATGCCGCCAAGACGTTGATGTAGAGGGCGTCGGACCAGCGGCTGCGTGACGTGTCACGCCATCGTCTGAGCCCAGCGGCCACGCGCCGGTCGATCCAGCCCGACGTGCGGGTGTAGACGGTGGGACGTGGTGGTGTGTCTGATCGTTGACGATCTCGAACGTCACGCTCACCTCGGGGTAGAACGTGGTTACCGCACGGGCGCGGAAGTACTCGCCGGTTGCGAATCGGATGCGGTGCGTACCGGCACCGGGCGCACCGAGCTCGCGGATGCGGCCGTCGACATCGGTGCGGCCGGACGCCACCAGCTGCCACTTTTCCTCGACGCAACTCTCCAGCGTGACCGCGATATCCCGGGCGGGCGTCCCAGCCTCCTCGTCCGGATACGGGCGTCCGGCGATCAGCCGATCGGCCCGGGCGTCGGCGGCGCAGCACGCGCGCAGGGCGGCCCGCAGTTCGTCCGGGGATGCGGCGTTGAACCAGTCCATCACGCTCACCAGGTCGGAGACCGGGATCCGGACTGAACGCGACCGTCCAGTCGCACGTCCGCGTGTCGACCGCCCCGGACCGGAAGTCGCGCCGCCGGGTGCGTGGGATCTGCCTGTAGTGCTCGCGGCGCGCGCGTTCTGCACCACAGAGCGGCATCGTGCGCCATCACCGCAATGCTAGGTTGGACCCTGGCTGCCCGGCAGGATCTGATGAGACGCGAGATACGAGACGCAGCTGCACAACTATTTCAGCAGCGTGGCATCCGAGCCGTCTCCTTGAAAGATGTGGCCGCCGAGGTAGGCCAAAATTCCGCCAGTTGATCTACGGACCTGCAAGTCAGAAAGTGTGCTCCCCGCGCATGCGGGGGTGGTCCCGTCCCTTGCCCTAGCGCCGGACGGTCGCCGTCGTGCTCCCCGCGCATGCGGGGGTGGTCCCGGGTCGGTCGTCTCGGTGTCGCAGAGGACTGCGTGCTCCCCGCGCATGCGGGGATGGTCCGATCCGCCCGCCGACGCGCCAGACCCCAAGTGGAGAAGCTCATCGAACAACTGGGCATCACCGCGCTGTCGGAGTCACGGATGTCGGAGATGACCCGACACCTGGACGCGCAGGTCGAGGCGTTCCGCAGCCGACCCCCGGACAGCGCCACGACACCTCATCTGGATAGACGCACTGACGATCAAGGTCCGCGAAGAGGCCCTCGCGGCTCACACTGAGTCCAGGCCGAACCGGTTCGGTCGGCCACGACCACCTGGGCCGCGGTGCGGTTACTTCGCCGCGGGGCTGAATCCGCTCGCTGCAGACCAGACCCGAACGCCAAGGGCCCCCGCAGGCAACCCAGCTGCGGGCGCCGCATCAACGGCACGCTCCACACACACTCGCGCGGAACACAACCGCCGCAGCGCCGGCCTTACTGCAGATCCTCACCCGGAGGTAAGGAGGCGCCCGCCGCAATCGCCTCCAACAAGTCGTTCTCCAGCGGATCAGCACGTACACCGACCCACGGGCCCGCGCCGCGATCGTGGACCAGCTCACCTTCACCGGCAACATCCTCGAGACCGACACCGACGCGCACCAGTTCGCCCAGCCCGAAGACCGAACGCGACGCGATACGATACACGCGTGCTCGAGAAGCTATCGATGCGTCTTCGCCAGACATGTCGATGACCGCCTGGAAGACCGCGCTGCCGCCGCGGACGACTAATGAAAACTCCGTCTGTTGATCTACGGACCTGCAGGTCAGGAAGTGTGCTCCCCGCGCACGCGGGGGTGGTCCCCGGTGAGTCCAAAAGCCTGAGCAATGCTTTGGGTGCTCCCCGCGCACGCGGGGGTGGTCCCACCTCATCTCCCGGAACCACCTCAGAGAATGGGTGCTCCCCGCGCACGCGGGGGTGGTCCAGACCGAACGGTCCCGCTCCTGGGGAAGGGAGCGTGCTCCCCGCGCACGCGGGGGTGGTCCCCACTCTTTTAGGCGGGGACAGTGGCACAAAGAGTGCTCCCCGCGCACGCGGGGGTGGTCCCGGCACCACGTTTTGCGCCGGCTGGTAGGACGAGTGCTCCCCGCGCACGCGGGGGTGGTCCTTGGGATCGAAACCTAGCCGAGCCCTGATTTGGGTGCTCCCCGCGCACGCGGGGGTGGTCCCGACAGGTGCGGCGTCCGGCCAGGATCGGCAGCGTGCTCCCCGCGCACGCGGGGGTGGTCCTGCCGAGCCGGCGAGGCGGCGGGCAACGAATGCGTGCTCCCCGCGCACGCGGGGGTGGTCCCTGGCCGCCCTGCGGCTGGCCGGAAGGCGGCTGGTGCTCCCCGCGCACGCGGGGGTGGTCCGTAGTGTTGATAGATGTCAGCGTTGTACCCCCAGTGCTCCCCGCGCACGCGGGGGTGGTCCGCTCAGCGGCAATCCGCCTCACATCCGCATCAGGTGCTCCCCGCGCACGCGGGGGTGGTCCCAGCTCGCCGGTAAGCAGACGTGGACTAGTAGCGTGCTCCCCGCGCACGCGGGGGTGGTCCCCGAAGATCCACGAACTTCGATCATGAACGCGTGTGCTCCCCGCGCACGCGGGGGTGGTCCCGACAAGGAGTGCTTGATGGCGAAGCGTGACGTGTGCTCCCCGCGCACGCGGGGGTGGTCCCGACAGGTCGATCTCCTGCACGAAATCGAAAAGGTGCTCCCCGCGCACGCGGGGGTGGTCCATGTCGGCGACCGGCCAGGAGCGCACCCACATGGTGCTCCCCGCGCACGCGGGGGTGGTCCGGCGCACATCCGGATGCTGTCCGCCGCCGGCATGTGCTCCCCGCGCACGCGGGGGTGGTCCTACGCGTCGAATCGATCAACCACAGAGAGCATGGTGCTCCCCGCGCACGCGGGGGTGGTCCCGGTTCGGGTGGTCGGGTGGATGTATTACTGGGGTGCTCCCCGCGCACGCGGGGGTGGTCCAACGTCGGCCTGGACCGGGGCAACCCGCTGTGGGTGCTCCCCGCGCACGCGGGGGTGGTCCCACCTCGACGGCGAGGGTGAAGTCCAGCTCCTCGTGCTCCCCGCGCACGCGGGGGTGGTCCCTTCTACTGGCGCCCCCGTCATTCCTAAGGAACGTGCTCCCCGCGCACGCGGGGGTGGTCCCCACTTGTGCCCGTTCATGAAGTTCTTCGGGACGTGCTCCCCGCGCACGCGGGGGTGGTCCCCGAAACGGCTTTGCCTCTACTGTGAGCGTGAGTGCTCCCCGCGCACGCGGGGGTGGTCCTGCTTCATGCTGGGATCTCTCTCGGGAGGGTGGGTGCTCCCCGCGCACGCGGGGGGTGGTCCTACGGCACCGACTACCCGGCCCAAGAGGTCGCCGTGCTCCCCGCGCACGCGGGGGTGGTCCTCGGTCCACCGGCATGCTGCCCGGCCCGAACAGGTGCTCCCCGCGCACGCGGGGGTGGTCCCAAGGTGTGCCACCCCACTCGGGCCGGCGCCGTGCGCTCTCCGCGCACGCGGGGGTGGTCCCGGGAGTTGGCTCGAGCCGCCCGGCCGCCGACCCGTGCTTCCCGCGCACTTGGGGATGGTCTACCGCGGCTCGCTGCCGCGGACGAGCGCATACAGCGGTCCCTGTGCACGCGGGAGCATGTCGAGGTTCGCACGTCAGCGCTGTCCGGTGCAGGCGGTGATCCGGCCTCTGTGTGTTGCTGGGGAGGGTGTCGAGCGTTGCTGGCCCTGCGTGCTCCGCTGGCCATCGTGTCGTGGTTGCTGGAGTTGTCGCGACGGGGACGTCGTTTTCGCGCTTGGGTGGGACGACCCTGGCGGTTCAACGGTGGTGGGGGTGTTGGTCGGTGTCGATGGTGAGGGTGCCGGAGGTTAGGCCGTCGCCGATTTCGCGGGTCAGGGCGGTTCCGGTTGTGGCGGCTTGTTGGAGGGCGGTTCGGAGTTCGATGAGTTGTCGGTAGGTCCGGCCGTACTCCTGTTGTTCGTGGAGTTTGAGCACAGGGATGGTCAGACGCTTGAGGTCGATGCGGAGGGCGCCGCTGGTGGTGGAGGGGCGGGTGGCGGAGCGTATGTTGCCGCTGCTGGTGAGGGCGCCGGCGACGAACCATGGGTCGAAGCGGTCTGGGTCGACGCGCAGGATTTGGACGCCGGGGCCCGGTTCGGCGCCGACCTGGTCGTTGGTGGCGACGCGGGCAATGATTTCGCGGCCGATGACGGGGATGAGGATGTCTCCGGTGTGGATCCTGGGGGTGCCGTCGGTGGCGGTTCCGCTGGTGGGGCCGGTTGGGGGGCTGTCGGCCAGGATGTCCGCGGACGTGAGCACTGTGTGGTCGGCGGGGCGGGTGCGGGGCGACGTCCGCAGGATGGACATGCTTCCGGAGCGGACCAGGTCGGCGAGGCTGGCTTGAGGAGCGGTACGCAGGCCGCCGGTCGTTGCTGGCCGGACGGCGGGGAGCAGGTGGCGGATCTCGGTGAGCAGCCGGTCGATCGCGGCGATGCCGGCGATGGTCTGGGCGGGGTCGACGCTTTCGCTGTCGTGCGGCCGGACGTAGCGCTGCGGTGTGAGGTCCACCTGGTCGTTGAGGACGTCGATGGCCGGGACGGTGCGGTGGACGCCGGGTGTCTCGGTTCGTCGGCCGGATCGGTAATCGCGCCAGGCCGCTGTGACCGTTTCGGTGAGGGTTTGCGCGGCGTTGGTGGCGTCGACGAAGAGCAGCCGGTCGTCGGGTTCGTGGTGCTCGTCAGGCTGGGTGAGGGCCCAGATCTGCAGGCCGACGCCGGCTGGAGGCATGAGGCCGGCGGGGAGTGCGACAACGGCTCGCAGCGCGCCGCGGCGGATGAGTTCGGCACGGATGCGGCGGCCTGCCGGGCGTAGGGCGGCGGCCGGTGGCATGAGTACGACGGCGGTCCCGCCCGGGGAGAGGTGGGCCAGGGCGTGCTGGACCCAGGCCAGTTCCGGTTCGGTGCGGGGCGGCAGTCCGTATCGCCAGCGGGGGTCGTAGGCGAGGCGGTCGTGGCCCCAGTCGTGGATGCCAAAGGGGAAGTTCGCCACGACGATGTCGGCGCGGACGTCGGTGTAGGCGTCGGCGAGCATGCTGTCGCCGACGTGCAGCACGGGTGGGGGCATGTCGAGGCCGGCCTGCTGGGCGCGGCGGTGGACGAACCACAGCCGGATGAGGGCGATCAGCGCGTACTGCGGTTTGATTTCCTGGCCGAGGCATGCGGTGGGGGTGGCGGTCCGGGTCGCTCGGTCGACGGCCTGGCGGAGCAGTGATCCGGTGCCGCAGGTGAAGTCCAGCGTGACCGCGCCGTGGCCGGCGAGGCTCAGCATGACGTCGGCCACGGTGTCCGGTGTGCTGGCCAGGCCGGACATGGATTGTGCCGATGTGACGTACTGGCCGTGCAGGTATTCGAAGGCGGTCTCGGCGTCCTGTTCGCGCGCGAGTTGGTCGACGGTGCGCAGCATGGGGGTCAGTGGCGGTCCCCATTGCTCGGGCAGGATGCGACCGAGCATGGCGGCGAGTCCGGTGTCGATCGTTTTGAGCCGGCTCGTGAGCTGTTTCGGGGTCAGGATTGCCGGGGTTTGGCTGGGTCGTGCGGTGAAGGCGAGCAGGTAGGCGCCGGCGATGACGAGTGCGTCGCCGATCTGGGTCGCCGGCTGGTAGCTCTCGATGTGCCGCCACGCCCACTGTTCGGTGGCGGCGTGGTGGAGCTTGCCCTGGCTGCGCAGCCATTGCTCGACGGCACGCGCGTTGAAGGTGGGGCTTGCCGGAGTGCCGCCGACCGGGGCGGGGAAGTCGGCGTATCGGCGGCGCCAGTTGCTCACCGCCGCGCGGCCGACACCGGCGAGTTGCGCGATGCCGCTGGCGGTCAGGGTGGCGGCGCCGAGGGCGGTGTCCTGCTCGTTCGTCACGCGTGAACATTAGCACTCGGAATTCTGTTTGTGGTATGAGTTCACAGGCGTATGGTGTTCGTACGCGAGAGGTTCACACGGCGTGGAGGGGTCATGGCGCGGCGCGGGCGCAGCACCACTATCGGCAAGTTTGCCAAGATCGAGCTGGACCGGCGGGTCTCGGAGATCCGGATACTCGGCGAGCTGCTGCGCCGCGAGCAGCACGCCGTGCCGGCCGACCGGACCGGCCCGGCTTCCGACGACTAGCCATCTTGTTCCCACGACTGAAGGAGGACCATGAACACGGTTGTTCGTACCCACGTTGTCTTCGGCTTCGCCGTTCTTCGAGCCGGTTGCGTATCTGCGTGATGGTGCGCGCCGCCTCAGCGGGCAGCACAGAGACCCGGTGCAGTACCAACGGGTGCGGCTGGATCCGGTGCTGGGCACTGCCATCGCGGATGCCTACATGGCGGCTCCCGGCCGTGACGAGCGCGCCTTCGCGGCGTATGCGGCCCTGAGCGCCGAGACGGTTCGGCAGTACCACTTCCTCATCGGCAGGGTCGAGTTCGGTGGGCTCGGCGTGACGGTCCAGGTCGTCGACACCGACCCGTATCCGGACGCCGAGGCGCTGGTCGAGGACGTCAGCACCCGGCGGTTGCGGGTGTTCGCCAGTGCGGCCAGCCACAATCCGCACCCATATCTCAGCGACGGGGAGAACGACATGTTCCGTGCGGTGCACGACGCGTTCGGTCATGCGGCCAGCGGGCGTGGCTTCGACCCGCACGGCGAGGAGGCCGCGTGGCTCAAGCAGCGCACCATGTACTCGCCGCTGGCCCGGCGGGCGCTGGCCACGGAGCTGCGCGGGCAGAGCTGCGCGCTGGTCTTCCGGGGCGGGGGCCGGTTTCCCGAGCAAAAGGCGGTCCTGCTGCCGGTACGGTTCGGCGACCCGCGGTCGGTGCGTATCGACCGCGGGCCCGTGGCTACGCTCAATCGGCCGGGTCAGCCCCGCCCTGCAGCCGCTCAATCTCCGCCCGCAGCCGCCGCACCTGGGCCTGCCCGGCATCGCCCAGCCGCGTCCACTGCTCGACCATCCCATTGAGCAGCCGCAGCGCACGTTCGTGCTCATGCAGCGAGGCGTGAGCGAGGGCGACGCGCACCCGATACTCGAACGCCAGCGGGTCCGCGGGACCGTGCTCCCGCTCCTGCCGATCGGCGAGCTGCCGCCAGAGGCGTGCGGCCGCCCGGAACTGTCCGGCGCCGGCGAGCCGCTCGGCCTCGTCGGCGTCCGGCACGACCGGCTGGTCCGGCGCGGCACGCGGACCGGTGGACCAGCCCGGTTGCCGGCCGACGACGGCGGCGTAGGCGCGGACCGGATCGATGCCGTCGGTAACCAGCCCGGGCAGGGGCGGCAGCGGGGCGGCCAGCGGCGCGAGCGCGGCGTAGACCTCGGCCGCGTCGCCCGGACGGTCCTCGGGCCGGGCAGACAGCAGCGCGTGCACCAGATCGTCAAGGACGTCCGGTGTCTCGGCGCGCAACGCCACCGGGTGTGGCGGCGGGGTGCTCAATTGGTGGTACAGCGTGCTCACCGTGGTGTCACGGTCGAACGGGGGCTCGGCGGTGAGCAGGTGGAACAGGACGCCGCCCAGCCCGTACAGGTCGGTGCGATGGTCGGTGGGCTCGCCGCGGACCTGCTCGGGGGCCATGTATCCGACGGTACCCAGGCTCTGGCCCGTTCCGGTGATGCGGGAGTACCGCTCGTCGCCGGGGATCACGGCCAAGCCGAAGTCGAGCACCTTGACCGCGCCGCTCGGCTCGAGCATGACATTGCTGGGTTTCAGGTCGCGGTGCACGAGGCGCAGCCGCTCCGCCGCGATGAGCACGCTGCTGATCTGCGCGCCGATCGCACACACCCACGGGATGGGCAACGGATGCCGCTCGGCGGTCAGATCGGTCAGGTCAACGCCGTCGATCTTCTCCAGGACGAGGTAGGGGCGCCCCTCGTGCTCGCCCAGATCGAAGACCGCAGGCACGCCGGGGTGGCTGAGCCGGGCGGTCAGCAGCGCCTCCCGGCGGAACCGCCGCACCGCGTCCACGTCCAGGCCGGCGACATTGATCGCCTTGACGATCACGTCGCGGTCCAGCGCCGTGTCGCGGGCCGGCCAGACCTCACTCATCCCGTTGTGGGCCAACGGATGGCGGGCCACCACGTACCGCTGCTTGAGCCGCGCATCCGCCAGCACGGCGGCCAGTCTACCGAGCCGCGGACACGGCAACCGGATTCGGTGGGCCGATCGGCCGGACCACCATCCACCGTCCGTTCGTGAACCGTATCTATTATTGATTTGCTTGAAGTCACTATTCACAATACTCTGACGGTTGCCGATGGACCGCGAGCCGACCAGGAGGGGAAGCGACATGGCCGACCTGGCCATCGATCGGGAGTTCCTGCGCCGATACGCCGGCCTGCCGCGCCCGGTGCAGCGCCTGGTCGACGCGGCGATCGGGAAGTTCGCCGAGCACACCCATGCCGGGCTGCACCTGGAGAAGCTGGCCGGGGCGCGTGACCCGAACGTCCGCACGATCAGGATCTCGGACTTCTGGCGCGGCATCGTCGTCGCGCTCGGCGGGGCCTCCTACCTGCTCACGGACGTGCTGCCGCACGACGACGCCAATGACTACGCGGTGCGGCGGGTCTTCTCGGTCAACCAGCGGCTCGGCGTGCTGGAGGTCCGCGACCAGGCCGGCATCGAGGCGTTCGAGCGGACGCTGCCCGACGACCCGTCCACGGACGGGCTGTTCGACCGGGTCTCCAGCGCCGACCTGCGGCGTCTCGGCATCGATCCGGGACTGGTGCCACTGCTGCGGCGGGTCAATACCGAGCCGCAGCTGGACAGCCTCTGCACGTTGCTGCCGGAGGTGCAGGCCAGCGTCCTGAGCGGCTTGGCCTCAGGCATGCCCACCGAGGAGGTCTGGGCCGAGCTGGCCGATCAGATCCTCGCCGGCAGAGAGCCCGCCGACACCGACCCGCGCGACCTTGCCGCCGCGGCCCGCCGGACCCCGGACCGGATCGCGTTCGTCTCCGGCCCGGTGGAGCTCGCCGCGATCCTGGCGCACCCCTTCGATCTGTGGCGCACGTTCCTGCACCCGACGCAGCGTGACGTGGCCTACCGCGAGATCTACACCGGCCCGGCCCTGGTCACCGGTAGCGCGGGCACCGGCAAGACCGTCACCGGGCTGCACCGGGCCGTGTTCCTCGCCGGCCGGCTACCCGCCGACGGCAGCAAGGTGCTGCTCACCACGTTCACCCGGGCGCTCGCCGACGCGCTCGGCCGGCAGCTGTTCCGGCTCGCCGAGGACCCGGCGGTCCGCTCCCGCATCGAGGTGATCAGCATCGACAAGCTGGCCTACGAGATCGTGCGGCGCGGCCGGAAGATCGGCGTGGCCGGCGACGACATCCTGGATTCGCTGTGGGAAGCTGCCGCGGCCGACCGGCCGACCCGGTTCAGCGGCACCTTTCTGCGTCGTGAGTGGGAACAGGTGGTGCTCGCGCAGCGGTTGAGCAGCGTCGAGGCGTATCGCGACGCCCAGCGGGCCGGGCGCGGCGAGGGACTCGGTGCGGCGCAACGCGACCAGGTCTGGACCGCGATCCAGCACGTCGTGGACCAGCTCGCCAAACGCGGCCTGTACACCCATACCCAGCTCGCCGACGAGGCGGCCGAGATCGCCCGGCGCACGCCCGCGCCGTACCGGCACGTCGTGGTGGACGAGGCGCAGGACCTGCACCCTGCCCAGTGGCGCCTGCTGCGCGCACTGATCCCGGCCGGGCCCAACGACATGTTCCTGCTGGCCGACCCGTACCAGCGGATCTACGACAACCGGGTGTCCCTGGCCCAGCTCGGCATCCACGTGCGGGGCCGGACCCGGAGGCTGACCGTCAACTACCGCACCACCCACGAGATCCTCGACTACTCCGTGCGAGTCCTCAATGGACAGCCGACCGTCGGCCTGGACGACGAGGACGACACCCTGCGCGGCTACCACTCGGTCACGCACGGCGCCGCCCCGGCTCTGGCCGGGCATCCCGGCCGCGACGGCGAGCTCGACGCACTGGTCGAACAGGTGGGCACCTGGCTGGACCAGGGCGTCGAACCGCACGCGATCGGCGTCGCCGCCCGTACCAATGGGTTGGTCACCACCATCGGCGAGACCCTGCGCGAGGCCGGCATCGACGTGGCCGACGAACGGCGGGGCATCGACGGCGTGCGGGTCGCCACCATGCACCGGATGAAAGGCCTGGAGTTCCAGTGCCTCGCCGTGGCCGGGCTCGACGCCGGCGTCCTGCCCGCGCCGAACGCGGTGACCTCGCCGGCCGAGGATCCGCACGCCCATCGACAGGACCTGCAGCGGGAGCGCTGCCTGCTGTTCGTCGCCCTGACCCGGGCCCGGGACGCGCTGTATCTGTCGCACTCCGGCACGCCGAGCACACTGCTGCCGGCGGCCGTCCAATGAACGCCCGGGCGGCGAACCTCGGGCCGCAGCTCAGTGCAGCGGCACGGTCGGCGTGGGGCAAGACCGATCGCACCAACACTTCGCCGGTGGGTTGGCTGCCGCTGTGGCGCCACCTCGCCGACACCGCCGACGTCGCCGCCCGGCTGTGGGACGACTGGCTCAGCCCCGCCGTGCGCCGCTTGGTCGCGCGCGAGCTGCCGCGCGGCGACACCGACGGCCGCACCCTCGCCATCTGGCTCGCCGGCATCCATGACGTCGGCAAGGCCACGCCGGCCTTCGCCATCCAAGCCCCCGGCCCGGCCGGCCGCATGCGCGACCACGGCCTCACCTACGACTTCGGGCAGATCAAGGCCGACCGGCACCACGCCCCGCACGCCACCGCCGGCCACCTCGTGCTCGCCGACTGGCTGCAGGAGCAGGGCTGGACCGACCCGCACCCGTATGCCGTGGTCGTCGGCGGCCACCACGGCGTGCCGCCGACCGACCAGCAGCTCAACGACGCGCGCTTCCGCGGCCATCTCCTCGGTGATCCCGCGTGGCGCAACGTCCAGCGTGAACTGCTCGCCTGGATGAGCGACCGGTCCGGCGCCGGCGACCGGCTCGGCGACTGGCGCGACCGGCCGCTGTCCCAACCGGTCCAGGCCGCCCTCACCGGCCTCGTCATCGTCGCGGACTGGATCGCCAGCAACGAGACGTTCTTCCCGTACATTGTGGACGGCACCGACGCCGACCGGCTCCACGCCGGCTGGGAACTGCTGGACCTGCCGGAGCCCTGGCTGGCGGCCGAACCACCCACCGGCGTCGACGACCTGTTCGCCGCACGGTTCCAGTTGCCGGCCGGCGCCGCCCCGCGCCCGGTGCAGCGGACCGTCGCCGAGCTGGCGGCGACAATGCCCGTGCCGGGCATCATCATCGTCGAGGCCGCCATGGGCGAGGGCAAGACGGAGGCGGCCCTCGCCGCGGTGGAGATCCTGGCCCGGCGCACCGGCGCGTCCGGCTGCTACCTGGCGCTGCCCACCCGCGCGACCAGCGACGCCATGTTCGGCCGCATGCTGTCCTGGCTGCGCCGGCTGCCGGACGCCAGAACCGGGCGCGGTGACCGCGATGTGCGGCTGGCACACGGCAAAGCGGCCTTCAATCCCGAGTACGACAAGCTCCGGCTCACCTCACTGCCCAGCGGCATCGCCCAGGACGCGGGCGGCGCCGACATCGGTGTGCACGCCTGGCTGGCCGGCCCGAAGCGCACGATGCTGTCCAGTTTTGTCGTGGGTACCATCGATCAACTCCTGTTCGCGGCGTTGCGCGGCAGGCATTTGGCGCTGCGCCACCTCGGCCTCGCCGGCAAGATCGTGGTTGTCGACGAGGCCCACGCCTACGACGTCTTCATGAGCCAGTTCCTGGATCGGGCGCTGCAGTGGCTCGGCGGCTACGGCGTCCCGGTCGTCGTGCTGTCGGCGACCCTGCCCGCCGGCCGGCGGGCCGACCTGATGGCCGCCTACGACCGCGGCCGGCTCGGCCCGCCGCCCAAGCGCAGCTGGCGCGACCGTGGCAAACCCGCCACCGACCCGTACGCCGACCTGCGCACCGACCTGCGCTACCCCCTCGTCAGCGCCTCCGGCCCGGACCGCGGCGCCACCACCACCGCGTGCGCGGACTCCGGTCGCGGCATCCAGGTCCGGCTCCGGCGCCTGGACGACGACCCGGCGGCGCTGGCGGAGCTGCTCCGCACGCGGCTGGCCGACGGCGGCTGCGCGCTGGTGGTCCGCAACACGGTCGCGCGGGTCCAGCAGACGGCCGCGGCGCTGCGCGCGGCGCTCGGCCCGCAGACACCGGTGTCCGTGGCCCACTCCCGGTTCATGGCCGTCGACCGGGCCGCGAAGGACCAATGGCTCCGCGAGACGTTCGGGCCGCCCGGCACCGCCCGCCGCCCGGACCGGCACGTCGTCGTGGCCAGCCAGGTCGCCGAGCAGTCGTTGGACATCGACTTCGACCTGCTCGTCACCGACCTGGCCCCGGTCGACCTCGTGCTCCAGCGCATCGGCCGGCTCCACCGCCACCCGCGCCCGGCCCGCCCGGCCGCGCTCGCGACACCGACCTGCTACGTCACCGGCGCCGACTGGGCCGAGACGCCCCCGCAGCCGGTGCCGGGCTCCCGCCGCGTGTACCACGTGTCGACCCTCCTGCGCGCCGCCGCCGTCCTGCTGCCGCACCTCGACGGACAGCCGCTACGCCTGCCGGCCGACATCGCCACGCTCACCCAGGCCGCCTACGGCGACGCGCCGGTCGGCCCGCCGTCGTGGCAGCCCACACTGGCCGAGGCCGCACTGCGGCAGCGCGAAGCCGCCGACGCGAAGGAGCAGCGCGCCAGGAGCTTCCTGCTGGCCGAGCTCGCCGAGCCCGGCACCGCGCTGATCGGCTGGCTCTCCGGCGGCGTCGGCAACACCGACGAGCGCGTGGCACAGGGCCACGTCCGCGACACCGACGGCGAGTCACTCGAAGTGCTACTCCTCGTCCGTACCCCCGAGGGACTGGTATTGCCCCCATGGATCGACGGGGGTGGGGTAGTCGTCCCCACCGCCGACGAGCCGGCCTGGCCCCTGCCCCGGCAGATCGCCCGGTGCACCCTGCCGCTGCCCCGCTCGATGACCGCCCCAGACGTGATCGACGAGGTCATCGCGGACCTGGAGCACCGGATCGACGTGAGCGCCTGGCAGACCAGCTCGTGGCTGGCCGGCGAACTGGTCCTCGACATCGACGCCGACGGGCGCGCCACCGTCGCCGGTTTCGACCTGCACTACGACCCCGAGGAAGGGCTGCGGGCGGAGCGCGCCGCCTGACCTGCCCGATCGACCAGAAGGAGGTGCCGCCCGTGACGAGCTATTCACTCGTCGACGAGGCGTGGATTCCGGTGCTGGACACCAACGGGCAGCGGCGCGACGTCGGCCTGCTGGAGCTGTTCGCGCAGGCGCACGACCTGCGCATGATCGCCTGCGAGCTGCCCACCCAGACGTTTGCGCTGCTGCGCCTGGCGCTGGCGGTCCTGCACCGGGCCACCGACGGACCGGACGGCGAGGCCGCCTGGCTGGCCCTGTGGCGCGACCGCCGGCTGCCGACGGGCGACGTCGAGGCCTATCTCGACGACGTCCGGGAGCGGTTCGATCTGCTCCATCCGAAGCACCCCTTCTACCAGGTCGCCGATCTGCGTGCGGGCAACGACAACGCGTTCGGTCTGGAGAGGCTCATCGCCGACGTGCCCAACGGCACGCCGTTCCTGACCAGCCGGGCCGGTCTCGGGATGGCGTCGATGCCGCCGGCCGAGGCGGCCCGCTGGCTGGTGCACTGCCATGCCTTCGACACCTCGGGCATCAAGACGGGCGCGCTCGGCGACCCGCGCGTGAAAGGCGGCCGGGGGTACCCGCTCGGGGTGGCTTCGGTCGGCGCGCTCGGCGGCGTGCACGTCGAGGGCGCGACCCTGCGCGAGACGCTGCTGCTCAACCTGCTGCCGGTGGCGCCCGGCTGGCAGGTCGCCGACGAACGGGATTTCCCTGCGTGGGAACGGCCGTCGCAGACCGCCGCGGAGGAGCCCGCCTCGACCCGCGGTCCCTACGGCCTGCTCGGCCTCTACACCTGGCAGTCGCGGCGCATCCGGCTCTTCGGCGATCGCGCCGCGATCACGGGCGCCATGATCTCCTACGGCGATCAGCTGGAGTGGCAGGACCGGCACCTGCTGGAGCCGATGAGCGTCTGGGGCCGCAGCGGTCCCCGCGAGAAGCAGCAGAAACGGACTCCGGTGTACCTGCCCAGGCCGCACGACCACACGCGGGCGCTGTGGCGCGGGCTGCAAACGCTGCTGCCGCCCCCTCCACCGGGTAACGAACCGTCTCAGCGACTGTCGCCGCGGGTCGTGGAGTGGCTCGCCCACCTCGCCGTGCGGAACGTGATCGGCAACGACTTCCGGGTCCGGCCGCGCGCCACCAGTGTCGCGTACGGCAACCAGATGTCGGTCGTCGACGAGGTCTACAGCGACGCACTGACCATGAACGTCCTCGTGCTCGTGGAGCATTCGTCGCTGCGTACCACCGTGATCGACGCCGCCGCCGACGCGGACGCGGCGGTCAAGGAGCTGCGCCGCCTCGCCGGCAACCTCGCCCGGGCGGCCGGCGGTTCCGCCGAGGACGGCGCGACCGAACGGGCCGCCGAGCGCGGATACGCCCTGCTCGATCGGGCGTTCCGCGGCTGGCTGGCCGCCCTCGGCCCGACCGCCGACCCGGCCGCGGAACGGGCCGCCTGGCAGCGGCTCGTGTGGCGGGCGATCGACCGGCTCGGCCGCGAGCTCGTCGCCGACGCCGGCCCGGCCGCGTGGGCCGGCCGCCTCATCGAGGACCGCCCCGGAAAGCCGGTGCACTACTGCAGCTCCCAGGCCGAGGCGTGGTTCCGCCGCGGCCTGGCCAGGACGCTACCGATGGCTGGCGCCGCCGCAGCACCGCAGGACGGCAGGCAGACACAGGAGGTACAACAGCCATGACAACAGCGGCAACAGAACAACCCGGCGCGCCGTCGCGGGACCGGCCGAGACATCGGCGGCGCGAGCTCGGCGAACACGTCGCCGGCATCGTCGCGAAGCTGCAGAGCCGGGCCCTGCGGGAGCCACCCCATCCGGAGGCGGTGAGCGCGCTGGCCCGGCTGCGCCGCGGGATCGGACGCACGCCCGGGTTCGACTACACGCTCCAGGACTACCTGTGGGTGCCCGACGAACTGCTCGGCCGCCGGCCCGCCGACGACACCCAGGCCACCGACACCGAGTACGCCGTGCACGACGCGGTCACCCTCTACGCGCTGCACCAACAATCCCGCCGGGAACGGATGCACGTGCCCGGCCGGGGACTCGGCGACGCGCTGGGCGACCTGGTGCGCGCCGTGAGCGGGCCGGACGGCGTGCGCCGCCGCTTCGCGGCCCTGGGCACCGCGAGCAGCTACGCAGAGAGCATCTACCACCTGCGCAGCCTCACCACCATGCTGCGCGAGCACCAGATCCCGCTGGACTACGGCCTGCTCGCCGACGACCTGCGGACCCTGCGCCGGCCCGAATACCGGGCCACCATCCAGGCCAAATGGGGCCGGCAGTTCTTCCGGGCCCGCCCCGCCCAGACCGACGCCCCAGAGGAGACCACCACATGAACCGCACCATCGTGGACGTGTACGTGCTGCAGACCGTCCCGCCGAGCAACCTCAACCGCGACGACACCGGCTCGCCGAAGACCGCCGTCTACGGCGGCGTACGCCGCGCCCGCGTGTCCAGCCAGGCATGGAAACGCGCCGTCCGGCTGGCGTTCAAGGACCTGCTGGACCGATCCCAGCTCGGCGAGCGGACCAAACGGGTCGGCGAGTCGCTCGCCGAGCGCATCGCGGAGCTGGAGCCGAGCCTCGCCGGCGAGGCCGCCTCCCAGCTGGCGACCGACGTGCTCGTCGCGGCCGGCGTGGCCAAGGCCGACAAGAAGAAGGGCGAGCTCAAAGACGCCGAATCGGGCTACCTGCTGTTCCTCAGCCGCCGCCAGCTGGACAACATCGCGGCCGCGGCGGTAGACACGGCCCGCACCGGCACCACCCTGGACAAGAACCGGTTCAAGGCCCTGGCCAACACCGAGCACTCCGTGGACATCGCCATGTTCGGCCGGATGGTCGCCGACATGACCGACATCAACGTCGACGCCGCCTGCCAGGTCGCCCACGCCATCAGCGTGCACGCGGTCGACAACGAGTTCGACTACTTCACCGCCGTCGACGACCGCAAGGAGGACGCCGACGAGACCGGCGCCGGCATGATCGGCACCATCGAGTTCAACTCCTCCACCCTGTACCGGTACGCCACCATCAACGTCGACGCGCTGCACGAAACCCTCGGCGACCCGAAGGCCACCCGGGCGGCCGTGGAGGCATTCCTGACCGCCTTCGCCCGCAGCGTACCGACCGGCAAGCAGAACACCTTCGCCCACCGGACACTGCCCGACGCCGTGCTGGTCCGGGTCCGCGACACCCAGCCGATCAACCTCGTCGGCGCGTTCGAGGAGGCGATCCGGGAAACCGACACCGCCGGCCGGATCGGCCAGGCCGCGGCCGCCCTCGCGAAGTACACCCGCGAGGTCGAAGACGCCTACGGCGAGCAGCCGGTCCGCAGCTGGGTGACCCAGGTCGGCGAACGCACCGCCGTCCTCGCCGAACTGGCCCCGGCCGTACCGTTCGGCGAACTGGTCAGCGGCGTCGGGGAACAGGTCGGCGCGGCGCTCGGCCGATCCGCATGAGCGTGCTGCTGCTGCGGCTGGCCGGACCGATGCAGGCCTGGGGAGCCACCAGCCGCTTCACCCGCCGAACCACCGAGGTCGCACCCACCAAGAGCGGCGTCATCGGCCTGCTCGCCGCGGCCAAGGGCATCCGCCGCACCGAGCCGCTCACCGAACTGCTCGGCCTGGAATTCGGGGTACGCCTGGACCAGCCCGGCCAGCTCATGCGCGACTTCCACACCGCACGGGCCGCGGACCCGCGGGTCAGCATCCCGCTGACCTACCGGTTCTACCTCGCCGACGCCGCGTTCCTCGCCGCCGTCAGCGGAGACCACGAGGTGCTCAGCGGGCTCGACGAGGCGCTGCGGCGCCCGCACTTCCCGCTCTATCTGGGCCGCCGAAGCTGCCCACCCGCCGGCGCGGTCAGCCTCGGCGTACACGAGGGCGGCCTTGACGACGCGCTGAGGACGTGGCCGTGGATCGCCGCCACGTGGTGGCGGCGCAAGGCCGCCGGTACCGTCCGGCTCGAAATCATCCGCGACGCCCGGCCCGGCGAACCGATCGACGAAACCGTTCCCGACGTGCCGGTCAGCTTCGACCCCGAGCACCGCCGCCACACCTGGCGCGCCGTGCACCGCGAACACGTCACCGTCGCCAACGACCTCGCCGAACGCGCCGGCGTCGCCGAACACGACCCGTTGAGCCTGCTGGGAGGCTGAACATGTTCCTCACCCGGTTCACGATCGACACCGCCCGCCGCGGCGCCCGGAAACTGCTGGCCTCACCACAGGCCATGCACGCCGCCGTGCGGGCCGCGTTCGCCGTACCCGAAGACCACGACCGGCCCGGCGCCCGCACCCTGTGGCGCCTCGACACCGCGACCAACGGCACCGTGCAGCTCTACATCGTCAGCCCGGGACGGCCCGACCTCACCCACCTCGTCCACCAGGCCGGCAACCACAGCCAGACCACCGCCGAGGCATGGACCACCCGCGACTACGACGGGCTGCTCGCCTCGCTGCGCCCCGGGCAGCGGTGGGCGTTCCGCCTCACCGCCAACCCCAGCCACAGCGGCCGCAAGAACGCCGACGCCAAAGACACGCAGCGCTTCGGCCACCTGCGACCGGCCGACCAGACCAAATGGCTGACCGACCGATCCGCTCGCTACGGCTTCTCCGTCGCCGTCCAGCAGGACGGCGAACCGAACCTCATGCTGCGGCACCGCCAGACCCTGATTTTCAGCCGCGGCATGCATTCCGTCACCCTCACCACGGCCACTTACGACGGTGTCCTCGACGTGACCGACGCGGACGCCTTCCGCCAGGCACTGGTCCAGGGCATCGGCCACGCCAAGGCCTACGGCTGCGGTCTGCTGACCATCGCCGCGGCCCACTGATGCAGATCCCTGGTGTACCACCATCTGAACTGCCCGACCTGACCCGGGCCGAGGACCGGATCAGCTTCATCTATCTCGAGCGCAGCGTCATCCACCGCGACAGCAACGCCATCACCGCCACCGACGACCGAGGCGTCGTGCACATCCCGGCGGCGTCCGTCGGCGTGCTGCTCCTCGGACCCGGCACCAGCATGACGCACCAGGCCATCGCCCTGCTCGCCGACCACGGCGCCACCGCCGTCTGGGTCGGCGAGCGAGGCGTGCGCTACTACGCCCACGGCCGCTCGCTCGCCTCCTCCAGCCGGCTGCTCACAGCCCAGGCCGCAGCAGTGAGCCATCGCGGCCGCCGCCTCGCCGTAGCCCGCGCCATGTACGCCATGCGCTTCCCCGGAGAGGACACCGCCAACCTCACCATGCAACAGCTGCGCGGCAAGGAAGGCGCCCGGGTCCGCCGAACCTACCGCGAACACGCCGCACGGACCGGCGTGCGCTGGAACCAGCGCGAATACGACCCCGACAACTTCGTCGCCGGCGACGCCGTCAACCAGGCGCTGTCAGCCGCCCACGCCTGCCTCTACGGCGTCGTACACGCCGTCATCGTCGCACTCGGCGCCGCACCCGGCCTCGGCTTCGTCCACACCGGACACGAACGAGCATTCGTCTACGACATCGCCGACCTGTACAAGGCAGAGATGACCATCCCCGTCGCCTTCGACATAGCCGCCGCGGACTCCACGGACATCGGCGCCGACACCCGCCGAGCCATGCGCGACCGAATGCACGACGGCAGCATCCTCAACCGCTGCGTCCGCGACATCCGAACGCTGCTGCTTCAGCCGCAGCCCTCCGGCGAGATCGACGAAGAAGACAGCCTCAGCCTGTGGGACGACAGCGGCTACGAAGTGCCAGCCGGCCGAAACTACACCAACGCCGCAGAAGACGTCGATTTCTGATGACAGTCGTCATCCTCACCGCCTGCCCACCCGGCCTGCGCGGCCACCTCACACAGTGGCTCATCGAACTCTCCGCCGGCGTCTACGTCGGACACGTCAGCACTCGCGTTCGCCGCCGACTGTGGGCCCGCGTGGTCGACATGGCCGGCCCCGGCCGCGCACTGATGGTCTACCAGGTCAACGGAGAACAGCGGCTCTCCTTCGAGGTCCACGACCACCATTGGACACCCACCGACCTCGACGGCATCACCCTGATGCGCCGCCCCGCCAAGCCCCTCTTCAACGCCGCCCTACCAACCGGCTGGAGCAAAGCATCCCGCCGCCGCAGGTTCGGCCGCCGACCCCGCCCAAACAGCCCCAACCAGACCCCAACCGACGAACCCTGACCCTCGATCCCCAACCTGCCGCCCCTCAAGCGTTCCTCACGGCACTCGCGAAAACCCTCCGCAAAGGCCCACCGCCGACGCACGTACCGCCCCTCCCGTGCCGGATCATCCCACGCAGCAGACCGCTGAACACTCGGATGAGAAATGCCTCCCGCCCGCGAACGTGGCCCTAACCAGTCACATGGACACACGTGCCATTCCCAACGTCGCAAGATGGGTGGCACGCCCGCACCCGAAGAACTGCCAGAGCGCACCCGCGAGGCGCCTTGCTGACCATCCAAGCAACCGCCGCCGTTGCGGACAACTAATCAAAACTCTGTCTGTTGATCTACGGACCTGCAGGTCAAGAAGTGTGCTCCCCGCGCACGCGGGGATGGTCCAGTGCTTACATCTGACGAACGGGAGAGTCTGCAGTGCTCCCCGCGCACGCGGGGATGGTCCTGAGCTACGGGCTCTCGTCAATGACAAAGAGCGGTGCTCCCCGCGCACGCGGGGATGGTCCCACGCTGACGACGACCCTCATCCGCGGGAAGGCGTGCTCCCCGCGCACGCGGGGATGGTCCCCCGTCGTGTACGACGGTGCGCCTGCTGAACCGGTGCTCCCCGCGCACGCGGGGATGGTCCGCTTCAAGCGATAGTCCAGAAGAAAGGGAGCCTGTGCTCCCCGCGCACGCGGGGATGGTCCTGGTGCGGACGGGACGCGGTCTGACCAACATTCGTGCTCCCCGCGCACGCGGGGATGGTCCCTGTTCGAGCGACTGATGAAGACTCAGGCAATCGTGCTCCCCGCGCACGCGGGGATGGTCCCGTCTACCGCACGCTGACTCTCCATCCAACCGTGTGCTCCCCGCGCACGCGGGGATGGTCCGTGATGCGGGGGAATTCGTTCGACCCCTCGCGTGTGCTCCCCGCGCACGCGGGGATGGTCCCCACTCACGTTTGGCGTTCCGCTCGGCTTGTGCGTGCTCCCCGCGCACGCGGGGATGGTCCCAACATCAAGTGGTACGCGGACACGGAAAAGACGTGCTCCCCGCGCACGCGGGGATGGTCCCGCTGCTGCGACCGTGGAGACGCCGATCTTCAGGTGCTCCCCGCGCACGCGGGGATGGTCCACCGGTCGCGTCGTGCAGCTTGATCGCCGCCTCGTGCTCCCCGCGCACGCGGGGATGGTCCCGTGGATGGCGGGTGGACGATCAAGGGCGAGTAGTGCTCCCCGCGCACGCGGGGATGGTCCCAGGCCGAGCGGCGACAATGCCGGCGCCTGATCGTGCTCCCCGCCCCACTTTGGGTCCACACCCCACGCGACGAAAGACAGCGTCCGCCGCAATCGCCTCCAACAAGTCGCGCTCCAGTGGATCAGCACGTTCACGACCTGCGGTCCCGCGCCGCGATCGCGGCCCGGCTCACCTTCGGCGGCAACATCGTCGAGACCAACACCGACTCGTACCAGTTCGCCCAGCCTGGAGACCGGAGACGACGAGATAGAGTACTCGCGTGCTGGAGAAGCTATCGAAGATCTTCGCTTGGCAGTCGATGACCGTTTGGAAGATCGCGCTGTCGCCGACGACTAATCAAAATTCCGCCTGTTGATCTACGGACCTGCAGGTTAGGAAGTGTGCTCCCCACGTACGCGGGGGTGGTCCTGATTGTCCCGCATCCGAGGATGAACATGTTCGGTGCTCCCCACGTACGCGGGGGTGGTCCGAAAGAGGGACCGTCATGGCTCCGCAGAAAGGCGTGCTCCCCACGTACGCGGGGGTGGTCCTGGGCTGGTCACGATTCGGCGCGAGGATGTCGCGTGCTCCCCACGTACGCGGGGGTGGTCCCTGGATAAATGATGACCTTCAAGCAATGGAACTGTGCTCCCCACGCACGCGGGGGTGGTCCTACCGCGTCGACGCCGCCCCCGGACAACAATCCGTGCTCCCCACGCACGCGGGGGTGGTCCTGACCGGCTCCACTGTGGACAGAACAGCCGAAGGTGCTCCCCACGCACGCGGGGGTGGTCCGCACGTGACGACGAGCGCCTCCAGCAAGCGGTTGTGCTCCCCACGCACGCGGGGGTGGTCCCCCGTTCGCCGCGATCCAGCTGGGTGACTACCTGTGCTCCCCACGCACGCGGGGGTGGTCCCCCGACACCACGGGCGGTTGAGGGCTGCCCGGCGTGCTCCCCACGCACGCGGGGGTGGTCCTTTCGCTCAGGCCATCGACGCTGCCGGGTATATGTGCTCCCCACGCACGCGGGGGTGGTCCCTGCCAGCAACCACCGCACCCGTGCAGCCACAGGTGCTCCCCGCGCACGCGGGGGTGGTCCGCTGACCGACGCGATCCAGGCGCACCGGCCCTGGTGCTCCCCGCGCACGCGGGGGTGGTCCCCAGACGAGTACGGCGAGCGGAGCCGGGCCCTCGTGCTCCCCGCGCACGCGGGGGTGGTCCCGAGCGACCACTTGTCATTGCCGTCCGCATGGAGTGCTCCCCGCACACGCGGGGTGGTCCCCTGCCGCCGCCCCGAACGGTCGGGCGTTCGTGCTCCCCGCGCACGCGGGGGTGGTCCGGTCACGTAGCGGCGGACCCTCCGCGCCACCTTGTGCTCCCCGCACACGCGGGGGTGGTCCCCCAGTTGGCCCCCGTGCCGTACGGCTTCCGTCGGTGCTCCCCGCGCACCCGAGGATGGACCTGGAGTGCGCCACAACGAGATCCCCTCGAAGAGCTCCCACGCAGCTGGCCGCCAACCATCGCCGAGGCCGTGTCAACCTCGGGCCCGAGCACGACGCCGAACCGGGACCACGGTCACATCCGGCCCCTCAACAGGGAAGACGCGGTTCTTATTCTGCCAAGTTCGGTTCGCCGAACTCACCCGCCGCAACGACTCAGAACACTAGGACGTCGGCGATCGGACCAACGGCCTTGCGCAAGTCGTCCATGCTGGTCGGGCCAGGTCACCATCCGGCAAGTGCTGGCCGGCCTGCTGCGCAACCGTGAGATGTCCGCCGTGGTCGCCGCCGCCACGGCCGCCGCTTTGGTCGGCACGAGCCTGCCCACGCTGCTGCTCCTCCACCAGGAGGGGGCCACCGACGTCGCCGTCTACGGATTCTTCCTCGGGGCGATGTCGGCCGGCTCGCTGGTTGGCGGGGTCCTGACCTGGCAGCGGACCTCGTCACGTGGCTGGCCTACGGCCTCGGAGGGCTTGGCGGCTGACCGCGCCAACTGCACTCGGTCGGCAGGCTGGCTGCTCGCCGACGCGACCAAGGAGGCTGACTCCGATCCCAAGGGCCAATCAAACGAGCCCATCACCGTTGGTCCCTGGACGAGTGCCGACTATGGAGCTAACGCCATTCTTCGATCAGCCCCGGCGCCGGTTCGTGCCCGGATCCACTTGGTAGGACGCGATCCCGTTGAGTGCCCGCGTCAGTGTGGGTAGATCGAGGCCGCTGAGATTCTCCAGGACGATCCGACGAACGCTGTCGGAATGGCCGGGCCATGCATTGTGGAGGCGTTCCATGCCTTTCTCGGTGAGCATGGCCAGCTGTCCGCGTCCGTCCGTGTCCGCCCTCATCTTCGTCACCATCCCCTGCCGTTCGAGCCGTTCCATCAGACGAGTGAGTCCGCTGGGGGTGATCGGCACGTCGTTGGTGAGGTCCGCCATGCGCCGCGCGTGGTTCGGTGCCTCCGACAGGACCATCAACACCGTGTATTCGTTGAGCGTCAGATTGTCGACCCGGAGGAGTTCGGCGTCGATCAACCGAGGCAGAACGATCACGACCCTCGCGAGCGCACGCCAGGCGGCTTCCTCATCGCTGGTCAACGGGCTGGCCACGACGACAGTGTACCCGACCTTGACAAAAAAATGCTTGTACAAGTAAGTTATTTACCAGGGACGATACAGGAGAGGTGAGTGTCATGAGCTTTGCACCAGACAACCGGCAGGGATTGCTGCACGTGCCTGCTGGTACGGGGCTCACAAAGTGGGTGTCCGGGGACATCTACACGATGAAGTCGACCAAGGCTGAGACTTGCGGCTCGCTCGGTTTCGTCGAAGCGATCGTGCCACCGGGCAGCGGACCGATCGCCCATGCACACACCGATGAGGACGAAGCGTTCTATATCCTCGACGGCGAACTGGAATTTCTCGACGGGGACCGCACGTTCGTCGGCCGCCAGGGAGACTTCGTCTTCATCCCGCGCCATCGTCGGCACCGGTTCAAAAACATCACCGAGGTACCGACCAAGACGCTGTTCCTCTTCACACCGGCCGGCCCAGAGGATCTGTTCATCGAGGGCGGCGACGACCCACGTCCCGGCGAACAGCCGGTTCCCTGGGACATGGCCAGAGTGGAGCAGGTCATGGACATCGTGCAGCGAACCGGACTTGTGGTGCTGCCAGAAACACCCTGAGCGAAGGGACATCTCTCGTCGTGGCGCGCGATGCGGAGGTCCTGCCGCATCGCGCCTGCGGGCCGGTGTACCTGGTGCCGGTCGTTTCGGCTCTGGCTCCACCGGCCTTGTTCGGTATCGATGCTTGCGGCGTGGAATCTTGACCGCGATGTCTGGCGCACCTTCCGGCTTGGCCGTTTCTGTCCCTTGCACCGGCTGGCCCTCGGCTCGGTTCATCGGATCCAGGCGGTGGACGACGATGAGGCCACCGACCCGCGTCAGTCGCACCGCTGACCGTCGGTAGCGGCCGGAAGTCTCCGTGATCATGCGCAACCCGGCGTCGACACCAAGGGTTTTTCATGATCACGGAGTGGTGATGTACCCCTGTGTACCGAAAGGTTCCGGGATCATGGCAAACGCGTGGTGCGGCCAGCGCGGGCATCATGATCACGGAGAGTCTCCGTATCCGGCCACGCCAGCGCCCGCCCAGCAGGTGGTCGAGCACCCGCACGGGCGAGCCGGGCGCCATCTCCCGCCGAGTCCGGAGGGCTGGCTCCCACGCCTCCGTCAGGCCGTCCACGAGACCGGCGACCATCCGCGCCGTCACGTGCGAGCGCTGCCCGCCGAAGGACGACTCCCGGCGGGACGTGCACATCTGCGAGTCGCTGATCGAGCGAGTTCCATTGCCCGCGGCGGCCAGCCAGCGAGTAGGGTCATCGGCAGAAGCCGAGCAGAGGACTACGGTGCGACAAAAACGGGCGGCAATGGCACTGGGTTTTGCCCTCGCGTGGGGCGTCATTCTGGCCGCTGCACATTACGTCGTCGAAGGTGGATCGCTGCTCCGTACCTTCATCGTCTTTATCACGGCTGGACTGGTCTTTCTGACTCCGGCGTTCTACTTCGGCCGCCCGGATCGCAGGGCGAAGAAGTTCGTAGCCTGGGGCGCCGGCATGTTGCAGAGGTCGCCACGAACACGCCCACCGGGGCTGTCCACCACGCCTGTACAGCAACAAAGTACTGCAGCCGACGCCACCGGACCGGACGACGCCGGACCGAAACACACCGGCTGACCTCGGACGAGCCCTCACGGGATCATCGGACCGACAGTTCGCATCGAGGGCCGAGCCGACACCCGATGACGTTTCCCGCGGCGGCTCACCCGGTTCGACGTGCCCGCTCGGTGGAAGCCACCGCGCGGCCGTGCGGTGCTCGACGAGGAAACAGAGCGACGACCCTCAGAGACAGCACCTCCGGCGGCCAGGATCGTGCCGCCGCGGGCCTTTCACCCGTGTGGTGGAGAGCCCGCGGTGCCGCGCAGCTGGCGCCAGAGGTACTCCAGGGTCAGTGCCCAGAGGGTGGCGGCCTGCTCGTTGTCCGCGGCCGCGCCGTGCCCGCCCTCCATGTTCTCGTAGTAGGAGACGTCGTAGCCGTGCTCGCGCAGCAGGGCCACCATCTTGCGCGCGTGTCCAGGATGGACGCGGTCGTCGCGGGTCGAGGTCATGAACAGGGCCGGGGGGTACGACCGGTCCGGCCGGACATTGTGGTACGGCGAAAATTCGCGCAGGTAGGACCAGTCGGCCTCGTCGTCGGGGTCGCCGTACTCGGCGATCCATGAGGCGCCGGCGAACAGTTTGGTGTAGCGGCGCATGTCGAGCAGCGGCACCGTGGCGACGATCGCCCCGAACAGCGCGGGATAGCGGGTCAGCATGACACCCATGAGCAGTCCGCCGTTGCTGCCGCCTTCGATACCCAGCTGTGCCGGGGTGGTGATCCCGCGGGTCACCAGATCGGCCGCGACCGCGGCGAAGTCCTCGAACGCCTTGACCCGCTTCTCGCGCAGCGCCGCCTGGTGCCACGCCGGACCGAACTCGCCGCCGCCACGGATGTTCGCCACGACGTAGGTGCCGCCCCGCGCGAGCCAGCCACGCCCGATGACGCCGTCGTAGTACGGAGTCTGTGAGATCTCGAAGCCGCCGTACCCGGTCAGGAGCGTCGGCGCGGCGGTGGCCCCGCCCACGACGAAGTACGGCACGCGCGTGCCGTCGGCGGAGGCGGCGAAGTACTGGCGTACCTCCATGCCGTCCGGGTCGAAGAACGCGGGCGCCCGCTTGAGCACCTCGACGCCGCCGCCGACGGTGCCCAGGCTCAGGGTCTCCGGCCGCAGAAACCCGGCCGAGGCGGTCAGGTACGAGTCGTCGTGGTCGGGATCGGTGTCGACGATCCACGTGTCGTCGAGTTCGCCGGCCCCGGGAAATGGCCGCCGGCGCCAGCCCGAGGCGCCCGGGGTCAGCACGTGCAGCTGGGTCCGGACGTCGGTCATCGTGGTGAGGATCAGGTGGTTGCGCGTCCACACGTACGAGCCGAGCGACGTGCGCTCGTCGGGCTGAAACAGGACGCTCAAGTCCCGCCGGCCGTCGAGGTACGCGCCGAACGGGGCAGCCAGCAGGACGTCGGCCGGATACGTCACACCGCGGACCGTCCACGGTGACCGGAGCCAGATCAGCAGCCAGTCCCGCTGGATGCCGCAGTCGGCGTCGTCCGGCAGGTCGATCTTGACGAGGTCGCCGGCCGGGCGGCGCAGGTACAGCTCGCTGCGGTAGAAGTCCAGGGACCGGCTGACGAAGTCGCGCTCGTAGCCGGGCGTCGGGTCGTGGCCCGCGCTGACCGAGATGTCGTCGACGTGCCCTTCGTAAACGAGCTCCGCCTCCGACAGCGGGGTGCCGCGCCGCCACCGCTTCACCACACGCGGGTAACCGGAGGCCGTCAGGGTACCGGGCCCGAAGTCGGTCGCGACGTAGATGTGGTCGGCGTCGATCCAGTCCACGTCGCTCTTCGCCTCGGGCAGCGCGAACCCGTCCTCGACGAAGACCCGGCCGCGCAGGTCGAACTCGCGGACCACCACGGCGTCGGCGCCACCCCGGGAGAGGCTGACCAGGCAGCGGTCGTAACCGGGCTGCAGCACCGTCGCGCCGCCCCACACCCAGTTCTCACCCTCGGCCACGTTCAGCGCGTCGACATCGAACAGGACGTCCCACTCCGGCTCGTCGCGCCGGTACTGCTCCACTGTGGTCCGCCGCCACAACCCTCGCGGGTGGTCCGCGTCCTGCCAGAAGTCGTAGTAGAGGCCATCGCGGCCCCAGTCCGGGTACGGGATCCGGTCCTTGCTGTCGAGCACCTCCCGGATCGCGTCCTTCGCCCGGACGAACCCCTCATCGGCGAACGCGGCCAGCGTCTCGGTGTTGCGGTCCGTCACCCACCGCACCGCGCGTGGTGAGTCCAGTTCCTCGAGCCACAGGTACGGGTCGTCCGCATCCTCGTCCAGCGCAGCCTCCTCCGGCCCGATCGGTACCCGATGATCGCACGCTCCGCCGCCCTGGGCGCTTTGCCGAGGTCAGGGTTTGGTTTCGGTTCGGCCCCACGGGGTGTCCATGCTTTGCAGCATGGTCACCGCCTCATTCCAGGACTTGTCGTCCGGATAAAGCTCGCTGCGCAGGTACGCCCACACCAGTGCGCGGAGCGCGGCGACCCGCTCGGGGTTCTCGTCGGTGGTTTCCGCCGCGTCGTAGGTGCTGATGCCGCCGAAGCTGTGTCCGGCTTCGTACAGCCACAGCAGGCTCTTGCGGCCCGGGCCCAGGCGGTAGGCGTCGGCACGCCAGTCCTTGCGTTCGCTGAAATACGTGTTCGTGTCTTCGTCGCTGGTGACGACCAGCGCCGGCGTCGTCATCCGGTCGAAGCGGGTGGTGCGCAGGATCGGCCAGTGCTCGGTCGCGTACGGCGCGAGGTCCTCGCCCAGGCCGGGCGCGCCGAGGAGCACGCCCGCCTTGATTCTCTGGTCGGGGAGGTAAACCTGCGAGCCGTTGACCGGGTCGGTGACCGTCGAGCCGCAGAGCATCCCCACGGTGTGCCCGCCCATCGAGTGGCCGACCGCGGCGATGCGGCTACGGTCGATACGCCCGCTCAGACCGGGCACGGTCGACTCGATCCGGTCGAGGTGGTCGAGGATCGTGCGCACGTCTTCGACCCGGGTACGCCAGTACAGCGGCGCCTCGAAACTGTCGGCCTCGCGCAGCCCGAGCGTCATCGAGTCCAGGTGCGTGGGTTGGATGACGACGAAACCGTGCGCGGCCCAGAAGTGCGCGACCGGACCGTACCCGTGCAGAGACGAAACGAAGTTGGAGGGGCCGTTCCCGTGGGACAGCACGATGACCGGCAGTTCCTCGCCGGCCTCGGGCACGGAGACCTTGATCTGCAGGTCGACGGCGCGGCCGGGGACGGGGATGGTCATTGGGCCGTAGGCGATGACGGGACTGGCCTGGTTGACTCCGAAGCCGGCGGTTTCGGTGAAGGCGGAGCTCATGGCACTCAACTCCTATTCCGCGTGCATTGCTGATCGGGGGTGTCGCATGCCTCCAGCCTGCGCGCCGAATGCTGAACGTTGAATGGTTGTCCGTTCGCAATTCTTGTGCGAGGGTACGGGCGTGGCAGTTGATCGCCTGTCCGAGGTGTTCGATCTGGTCGAGGTTCGTGGAGTGCTGTCCGGCGGGTTCGCCGCCCGGGGGCGGTGGTTCACGCGCGGCGAGGTGCACCTCCCGCTCAAGTTCCTCGCCGTCCCGTACGGGCAGGTCCGCCTGACCACCGACGGCCTCGACGCGCCGCTGACTCTCGAGCCCGGCGACGTCGCGATTCTCAACGACCGGTCGTGGCTACGGCTCGACGGCGGCACAGGCGACGAGCCACCGCGCGAAGTCGTGCCGGACGAGCACTTCTCGTTCGCCGTCGACCGTGAACGAGACGACGTGGTCGTGGGCGGCCGCATCGATCTCACCCCGGCCGGCCGGGCGCTCCTGCTCAACGCGCTCCCGCCGGTGGTGCACGTCGGGCCGTCGATCCCAGCCACGAACTCGCTGCGCGGCTGCGTGCACCGCATCGTCGACGAGATGACCAGCGGCAAGCCGGGGGCCGCCTTCGCGATCCGCCAGCACGGTCAGCTCCTGCTGCTCGAAGTCCTGCGCGCCTTCATGAGCACCACGGATCTGCCGCCGGGCTGGCTCGCAGCACTGGGCGACGAACGCCTCAGACCGGCCCTCGACCTCATGCACGACCGCCCGGACCGCGCATGGAGCCTGCAAGAACTCGCCCACGCCGCCGCCATGTCGCGCACCACGTTCGCCGTGCGCTTCCGCGAGGTGGCAGGTGCGCCACCGCTGACGTACCTCACCCAGTGGCGCATGCTGCTCGCCCAGCGGGCCCTGCGCGACGGCGACGTCCGGATCGCGTCGCTCGCGGCGGAGCTGGGCTACGCGTCGGAGGCCGCGTTCAGCACAGCGTTCAAACGCGAGGTCGGCGAAGCGCCGCTGCGCTTCAAGAACCGTGTAGCAGCGGGCACCCGTCCACGTGCTGCCGCAGGTACATGACCTGTCGCCGGATGCAGGCGTGGCCGACGAGGCCCACGTCCGACGGCGGCGCGATCACGTCCCAAAGCGGCTAGGCGCTGCACCCGCGCAGCGCGGTGCAGGGACCGGAAGTCTCCGTGATCATGCACAACCCGGCGCCGGCACCAACGGTTTTTCATGATCACGGAGCGCTGATGTACCCCCGTGTACCACAAGTCTCCGGGATCATGGCAAACCCGGTGTACGGTCACCGCGGACATCATGATCACGGAGACATACGTCCGGCCCGGCCGCGCAGATCGCAGGTTGCGCCCGCCTGTCGTGGTTGCTTGCGTGGGACGGCCCTGGCGATTCAGCGGGGTGGGGGTGTTGGTCGGTGTCGACGGTGAGGGTGCCCGAGGTCAGGCCGTCGCTGATTTCGCGGGTCAGGGCGGTTCCGGTTGTCGCGGCCGGGCACTTCTCATGCCACCTTGATAACAACCTTGCCCGCAGTGTGACCATTCTCGACGGTGGCGAGGGCAGCCGGGGCGTCGGAGAGCGGATGGACCGCGGTGATCACGGGTGCGAGGACTCCGTCGAGGGCCAGCCGGGCGGCCCGTTCCAGGTTCTTGCGGTCGATGCGACGCTCGACGAGACGCCCGCCCAGATCAGGCACAGACCTATCACCCACTGCGATGACGTTGCGGGGATCCCGGGCCAGCGGAGCGACCGTCCGCAGCGAGCTGCCTCCGGCCAGGTCGACGATCCCGTCGAAGCCGTCCGGAACCAGCTCGCGTGCCGCGGTGACGACGTCCTCGGTGGTGTAGTCGATGAACCGCACCCCGATGGCTTCGGCGTGCTCGCGTTTGGCGGTACTCCCGGTGCCGATCACCCGCAACTCGCGACCGATAGCCAGCCGGCCGACGGCGAGGCCGACCCCGCCCCCGACCCCGTTGACCAGGACCGTGGCACCGGCCGGGAGGCCGAGCTGGTCGAGCGCGTCCACCGCGGTCGTCCCGGCCACTGGCAGCGTCGCCGCCACGGTCGTGGACAGACCCGCCGGAATGCGCGCGGTGTTCGGCGCGGACAGCACCGTCGTCTCGGCGTAGGTGCCGCCACCGGTGAGGGCGAAGCCGAAGACCGCGTCACCCACCTCGAGCCCGTCGACGTCCTCGCCCAGGGCGAGAACGGTTCCCGCCGCCTCCATGCCCAGCACGCGGGGAAACGGACGCCCGCCGTCGAGCCCGGAGACCAGACCCGAGCGAAGAATGTGATCGAGGGGATTCACGCCGGCCACGGCGACCTGGATCAGCACCTCGCCGCGACCGGGGACGGGATCGGGACGATCGAAGAACTCCTGCACCTCGGGCCCGCCATACCTGCCGAAACCCCACGCCTGTCCCATTCTCTGCCGCCTCCCGTGTGACCGCCCCGGTGATTCCGGGCGCTGTCGCCATCCTCACCGCTCACATCGGTGTAAAGGGCAAGCGGCTGAGGTACAGGTCACAGCATCAGGCCGACAGTGCCGCCGGTTCCGGGGTCGTGGACAGCTTCGCCCGGTGCCGGCTGTTGGCCCTGATCAGCACGTCGAGCGCATCCCGGGTCTCGATCAGGTGCGCGATGTCGGCGTCGATCCGGTCGCGCTCGCGCATCATCGCCGTGAACGTCTCCTCGGCAACGCCCAGGTCACCCGGGACGTCCACACACGGCAGCACAGTCGCGATCACCCGGCTGGACATACCCGCGTCGAACAACTGCCGGATGAGCGACACACGCAGGACCTCGGCATCGGAATAGTGACGCTGCCCCGCGTCGGAGCGTGAGCTGGTCAGCAGGCCCTGCTCTTCGTAGTACCGCAGTGAGCGCGGACTCACGCCCGTGCGCTTGGACAGCTCGCCGATCCGCATCCCTGAGAGCCTACGCCCGCGCGCTCCAGGCTCAGACCGCCAGCGAGTCATGGACACCCGCGGACACCGCCACGGCCGGCAAGGGCGTCGCCCCGGCCCTACGACTGCGCACTTTTCTAGTACGCCGACAACACGCCGACTTGACAGGGAACATCGTCGAGACCGGCACCAACTCGTACCGGTTCGCCCAGCCCGGAAACCGGAGACGACGCGATACACCACACGCGTGCGCGAGAAGCTATCGATGTATCTTCGCTTGGCATATCGATGACCGTCTGGAAGATCGCGCTGTCGCGGACGACTAATCAAGATCCCGCCTGTTGACCTGCAGACCCGCAGGTCGAGAAGTGTGCTCCCCGCGCACGCGGGTGGTACCTGAAATGCTCCAATGGATTGACCCAGCGTAAGGTGCTCCCCGCCCTCGCCCAGGCGCACTGGCCCGAACTCGTCAGCACGGACCGCGGATCCGGTGTCCCGCAGTTGACCGGCGCCTACGTCGCCGGATGAGCCGGACCGGCCGCCCCTGACCGCCCGGCGCCCGCCGTTGCCTGCAACAGCGGGCGGCGGGACGGCGCTCAGGCGATCCGGTCGCCGGCGGTCACCGGGCGGGCTCGGTTGTCGACGCCCGGCAGCATCGCGGCCGGGTCACGGGTGACCGCGACGTCGAGCACGGTCGGGCCGGGGGTGCGCAGCGCCTGCCGCAGCGCCGGGCCCAGCTCGGCCGGGTGGTCGACCCGTACCCCGTGGCAGCCCAGGGACCGGGCGATGTCGGCGTAGTTGAGGTCGGACTCGGTCATCAGGCGGGCGACGCTGACCGGTGACTCGTCGCAGTGGAGCCGGTCGGCCACGCTCTCCCACCACCGGGCCATCCGGCGGGCGACGTCCGCCGCGCGCGGGGCCAGTCGCGCCCCAATGGCCGCCGCCGGTTCGAGCCCGGCCCGCAGGTCCTGCACGCCGAGCAGCGCGTCGCCCCACAGCAGCACATCCGGTTGGACGGTGCGGCCGAATTCCTCGGCCACGATGTCCAGCTGGACGATCACCGCGCCCGGGCCGGGCAGCGTGTAGCGCTTGGTGGCGATCTCCCCGAGCTTGCAGCCGATCACGAGCAGAAGGTCGGCCTCGTCGATCAGCGTGTCGGCGATGCGCTACTGGACGGTGATCCCCGCCGTCGCCGGTCTGCTCGTCCTCGGGCTCCTGCCGCTCGGGCTGCGCAGCCGCCTCGCCGAGTACGACGTCGCGTTCGCCGAACGGGGGTTGTCACGGTTCCACGGGCCACGCCTGGTGAACGCGCGACCTGCCGACGACATACGGAATCGTCTGCGGCCCTTCCGGCAGCACGCAGATGGACGCCGCGGAGTCCAGGCGGCGCACGAACTCGCCGATGTCGGCCGTCTGCTCCAGGTGTGCCGCGGCGAGTTCCTCGTCGGACAGGTACGACGTGTGCATCACCACCCTCGCGGTGGCCTGGATGCGGGCCTGGATCTGCACCTGCCACTGGTCCGGCACCGTGTGCGTGCGCGCCTCGATCTCTGCCATCAGCGCTTGCGGCGACGACTGCGAGGTGAGCACCTCCCGGTACGAGCCATGGTCGGGGAACCCGTCGCGGCACTCGGCCGCACAGATGATGGTGCCGCCGGGGCGCACCACCTGGTGCGCTGCCGACATTCCCTTCACCGCCTGGTAGAGGTTCTGGTCGAGCGGGAAGCCGGCGTTGGTGGTGATGACGACGTCGAAGCGGCCGGTTACGGGCCGCATCGAGACGCGGCGGGCGACATCGGTCGCGGCGCCGTGCATGTCGAGCAGGTCGCCGCCGAATGCCGACACGATGCGCTGGTTGCGGTCGAGCACGACGTCGAGCCCGAAGTCGACCCCGGTGCCCGCGGCGATCGCCCGCACGTCGTCGTGGACGGGATTGCCGCGCGTGATTCCCCACACCGCCTTGGGATGGCCGATTCTGCGCGCGTCGTGCAGGGTCAGGACGGTCTCCAGGGCGGCCAGGCCGGGCGCGACCAGCTTCGGTCCGCCCGAGAAGCCGGCGAAGAAGTGCGGCTCGACGAAGCCCGTGGTGATTCTGACATCGGCCTCCGCCCATTCGCGGTTGAGCCACACGGGCACGTTGTCGCCGAACCGGCCGATCCAGCGCAACGAGTCCGCGGCCCGCGCGTCGTGGTTGACGATGCGGACCCGGTCCACCGCGTCGCCGAACATCACGCGCAGTTCGGCAGGGCTGTTCCCGCGGTGGGTGCCGGTGGCCACCAGTACCACGATGTCGTCCGGAGCAATGACGCCGTCGAGCTCGTCGAGGATTGCCGGGATCATCAGCTCGCGGGGCTGAGGCCGGGTGCCGTCGCAGGCCGAGATGGCCACGGTCTGGCCGCGCCGGACCCGTTCCCGCAGCGGCGGCCCGCCGACGGGCGTGCGCAGCGCCGCCCGCAAAGCCTGCATCGGATCGGGCGCCGCCGGTGGATGATCCGGCGTGATGACAGTGGTACGTCCGTCCGGAACGTCCACCCAGATGCCGTCGGTGCCGTAGGCGAGCTTGACTTCCAACTCCGAGGGGCTCCTTGTCAGCGGTTCTCGAGCGGCCACGGCGGGCGTTTCGGGCTAGGCATGGCGCCAGCGCTGTGCATCCGGGAGCAGGTCGTTCATCGCACCGGATCGGAATGCGGCGACGTGCAGCCGGGCGTCGCCGAAGCCGGCGTCGGCGACCGCCCGGGCGACGGCGGGGTCGGCCCCGGCCGGGCCGACGAGATGGGCGTCGACTTCGAGGCGGACCTCATCACCGAGATCGCGGACCCGCAGGTCGTTCAGCCCGGCACCGGCCAGCGCGGCACGCACGGCCGTCTCGGCCCGGTGGACCCGCGACAGGCGTTGCGTGGAGATGACGACGCCGAACGCGATCCGGCTGGACAGGCAGGGCGTCGCCGGCTTGCGCCACGTGGCGAGTCCCCAATGCCGGGCAAGTTGCCGAACCTGGTCCTTCGCGAAGCCCAGGTCGGCGAGTGGGGTGCGCACGCCGTGCCTGGCGGCGGCCCTGATGCCGGGCCGGAAGCCGCCCGCGACGTCGGAGGCGTTCGTCCCGGTCGCCACTGTGACGAACCCGTGGGTGCCGGCGAAGGCGCGCGCCGCGCCCGCCAGCGTGTCCTTGCAGAAGTAGCACCGCATCGGCCCGTTCTCCCGATAGCCGGCGACGTCCATCTCCCCGGTCGCAATGAGGCGGTGCTCTACGGCGTGCTGCCGGCAGAACTCGCGAGCGGCGCTGACCTCCTCGCCGGGCACCGCGGGCGAAACCGCTGTGGCCGCGACGACGTTGTGCGTGCCCAGTGCACGCGCCGCAGCCACCACGACCAGACTTGAGTCGACGCCGCCGGAGAACGCCACCAGGGTACGGCCATATCCGGCAACCTCGTCAAGCAGGCGGCCCGCGAGCACCTGGATGTCCGGCACGGTACCCACGTATTCTCTCCTGGCCTGTCGTATCACACTGGCGTATGAGAAATGATATCAAGATGAGGGTCAGGGTGACAGAGGATCTTGGGTTCGCACGGCTGGACCTGCAGCGCGAGCAGCGCACCGGCGACCCAGAAGTCGTGTTCGGGGCCGGCAAGACTCCGCAGCAGATCGCCGAGCTGCTGAGCGTGCTGCACGACGCACATCCTGACCGAGCGGTGATGGCGACCAGGCTCAGTCCCGAGGCGGCGGCACACTGCCGCGCCCAGCTGCCCGACGCGGAGGTGGACGACCTCGCCGGGGTAGCGGTTGTCGGCCGGTATCCGCAGCCCAAGGGCTCGGTGACGATCGTGGCCGCCGGCACGAGCGACCTGCCGGTGGTTCGCGAGTGCGCGGTGACGGTCCGGGTTTTCGGCGCGGCGGTCGACACGGTGCTCGATGTCGGCGTGGCGGGTCTGCACCGCCTGCTCGATCAGCGCGACCGCATCGGCCGCGCCGATGTTGTCGTCGCGGTCGCCGGCATGGAGGCGGCGCTGCCATCGGTGCTGGGCGGCCTGATCGGGGCGCCGCTGATCGCGGTGCCCACCAGCGTCGGCTACGGCTGGCACATGGACGGCCTTGCCGCGTGGCTGTCCGTGCTCAACAGCTGCGCGCCGGGCGTGTTGGGAGTAAATGTGGACAACGGCTTCGGCGCGGGCGTTGCCGCTGCACGGATCGCCCGCCGTGCGGCGACGCCACGGGGGAGCCGGTCGTGAGGGCGATGTGGGTGGACGCATCCAACGGCGTGGCCGGCGACATGCTGCTGGCGGCGTTGCTCGATGCCGGCGCGAGTGAGCAGGCGGTGCGTGCCGCACTGGGACGGCTGCCGGTAGAGACGATCACCTTGCGAACCACGTCCGTACGCCGCCATGGACTGCGGGCGCTGCGGGCCGAAGTGCTCGCGCCAGAGGCGGCGGCCCGCCGCGGGATCGAAGACATCCGGCGCGTCATCACCAGCGCGGGCCTGGCCGCGCCGGCGACCGACTTCGCACTGTCGACGTTCCAGCTTCTCGCCCGGGCCGAGGCCCGCGTGCACGGCGTTGCCGAGCATGAGGTGCACTTCCACGAGGTCGGCGCGCTGGACGCGATCGCCGACGTGGTCGGCTGTGCGGTCGCGCTCCATGAGCTGTCGTTGCTGCGCGGCGCGCGGCGTGTGGTCGGACCGGTGGCGGTCGGCTCGGGCACCGCACTCACCGCCCACGGCCGGCTGCCGGTGCCGGTGCCGGCCGTGCTCGAACTGCTCAGCGCCGCCGGTGCCCCGATCACATCCCATCCCTCACCGACCGAACTGTGCACACCGACGGGGGCGGCCCTCCTGGTCAACCTGGCCACGTCGTGGGGGCCCCCGCCGGCACTCACCGGTTTTGTAGTCGGCGTCGGCGGCGGCACCAGGGATCCGGACACCCACCCCAACGCGGTGCGGGTCGTGGTCGGCACCGCCGGGGCCGGCGCAGACACGCTGACGACGTCGATGATGCAGATCGAGGCCACCATCGACGACATGGACCCACGACTGTGGCCGGACGTGATATCGCAGTTGCGCGGCATCGGCGCGGCTGACGCCTGGTGTGTCCCGGCGCTGACCCACAAGGGCCGGCCCGGCCAGGTGCTCACGGTGCTGGTCGACCCCGATCTCGTCGACGCCGCGTGTGCGATGGTGTTCACGCAGACGACGACGTTAGGGCTCCGCCTTTCGCCGGTATCGCGACGGCGGCTACGGCGAGACGTGGTGCGGGTGCTCGTCGACGGGTACCAGGTCGACGTCAAGCGCGCTTATCTGGGTGACGGGACGGTCCGGCTGCAGCCGGAGTACGACGACGCGAAGGTGGCTGCGGCGGGCTTGGGACTGCCGATCGCCGAGGCGATCGACCGCGCCCGCCGGGAGGCCGCCGGCAGGGCAGATCCCGAGTGACTCCCCCGCGCCTCGGGGGTGCGTATGCCTAGCCACGCCAGGGTGGGCGGACCAGACCGGCCGGGCAGCGGTACCGGAAACCGGCCGTTCACCGAAAGGCACCCGGACCGCCGCGAGCCGCTCCCGCGCCAGTCCGCTCCACATTGGCACCGGGGTGCCGGCCGCCCGTGGGCGGCCGGTTCGCCGTGGACCCGGTCAGCTCGTGACGACGCCGAGGCCGTCGGCGCCCACCCGCACCGCCGACTCGTCGACGTTCGCCTCGCGCAACGGCTGTATCGTAGCGTCCAGCCCGAGCACGGGGCTGGCCTCCTTGTACCAGGACTCGATGACGGCGTTGCCCCAGAAGTCCCGGCGGCGCGGGTCACGGACGTTCCAGCGCAGCACCGGGTGGTCCGGGTCGCCGGTGAAGTAGTCACTGGTGTACACCTCGAGCCGGTGGCCGTCCGGGTCGCGCAGGTAGACGTAGAACGCGTTGGAGACGCCGTGCCGGCCGGGCCCCCTCTCGATGTGCTGCTCCAGCCCGAGGGAGCCGAAGATGTCGCAGGTGCGCAGCACCTGCGCCGACTCATGGGCGAAGAAGCCGAGATGGTGCAGACGCGGGCCGGCGCCGCCGGTGAAGGCCACGTCGTGCACGGTCTGCTTGCGGTACATCCAGGCGGCGTACAGCTTCTCGCCGTCCTCGATCGTCTCGGAGCAGCTGAACCCGAGCGACTCGTAGTGGGCGAAGGCCGCGGGGATGTCCGGCACCACGATATTGAAGTGGTCCAGCCGGGCGATCTCCGCGCCGCGGCGCAGGTCGTAGCGCTGATGCAGCCGCTCGACCGGATCGATGTCGTGGAAGAATTCGACCACGAATCCCAGCGGGTCCTCGACCCGCACGCTCTCGCCCACCCCGACCGTTGCGCCGGCCGGGAAGCGCTTGACCGGACAGCCCCGCGCGCCGAAGAACCGCTCGGCCCGGTCCAGGTCGGCGGGGCTGCGCACGCGGAACGCCAGCCGGTCGGCCGCGGCCGTGTCGCCGCGGCGCAGCACCAGGCTGTGGTGCGTCAGCTCGTCGAAGCCCCGCAGGTACAAGGCGTCGCGCTCCTCGTGCTGCACGACCATGCCGAGCATGTCGACCCAGAACCACCGCGATCGAGCCAGGTCGGTGACAACCAGTTCGGCGTACGCGGAGCGGACGATGTCCGGCGGGACGATCCCGTCGAGCCGTGTCTGCGGGGCAGGCATCGCAACATCCCCTCACCTGGACCGCGACGTTGTGGCGCCCGCGCGGTCGGAGCCTATTCTACACGGAATCATATCTGATACCGTGCACCTGGTCGAGCCGCGGCTTCCTCGGGTCAATCGAGGTTGTTGCACAGATTCTTTTGCTGGACAGCCATATTGGACTTGCTCATGCTTACCTGACGAGCGGCCGGTCGAGACGACCGGCCGGACACCCGGCCGCGGGCGTCACCGCACGACGGGGACGCGGAGCACAAGGACCGAATGCAGGCGGTGGTGAGGATGACCCGAGCGATCGGCGCCGGCGATGACGTCACGCTCACTGAACTCTGGGCCGACCCGTATCCGACATATGCCATGCTGCGCCGGCACGAGCCGGTCGCCTGGGTGCCGGCGGTGAACCGGTACCTCGTCACCAGGCACCGTGACATCGTGGACCTGGAGCGCCGCCCCGAGGTCTTCAGCGCGGACGAGACCGGCTCGTTGATGAAGCGCGTGATGGGCCACACCATGCTGCGCAAGGACGGCCCGGCGCACGACCGCGAACGGACTGGCGCCGAGCCGTCGATGCGGCCGCGGCGGGTCCGCGACCACTGGACCCCGCTGTTCCAGCGGGTGGCCGACGACCTGATCGACGGCTTCGCCGGGCGCGGCGAGGCCGACCTGTTCCGCGACTTCGCCGGCCCGTTCGCCGCCGTCAACCTCGCGATGATGCTCGGTTTCGATGACGTCGACGCCGCGGACCTGCAGGAGTGGTCGCAGGCGATGATGGACGGCACCGGCAACTACGGCGACGTCGAGGCCGTGTGGCAGCGGGCGGAAGCGGCCGCCGCCGGCGTGGACGCCGCGGTGCTGCGCGCGGTGGAACGGCTCCGGTCCCACCCGCGTCAGTCCCTGATCTCCGCCATGCTGCATGCCGAGGATCCGCTCGGCGTCGACGAGATCCGGGCGAACGTCAAGATGTTCATCGGCGGTGGCCTCAACGAGCCCCGCGACTCGCTTGCCACCGGGCTGTACGCGCTGCTGAGCAATCCCGATCAGGCTCAGGCGTGCATCGACGACCCGGGGCTGTGGCGGCGGGCGTTCGAGGAGACCGTCCGATGGGTCGCCCCGATCGGTATGTACCCGAGGCAGACCACCCGCGAGGTCGAGCTCGGCGGCACCGTCCTGCCGGCCCGGGCGAAGCTGGGCATCGTCCTGGCGTCCGCCAACCGCGACGAGGACGTGTTCGACGACCCGGACAGCTTCGATGTCCGCCGCGCCGCGAACCACCACATCAGCTTCGGCGGCGGGCCGCACTACTGCCTCGGCTCGTTCGCCGCCCGCGCCGAGGTGAGCCAGGTCGCCTGGCCGACGCTCTTCCGACGGCTGCGCAACCTGCGCCTCGACCCGGACAGACCGGTCCGGTGGGGTGGCTGGGTGTTCCGCGGCGTGCTGAACCTGCCGGTCCGCTGGGACCCGTGAACGGATCCCAGCCGCCCGCGAGCATCGCCCCGAATCCCGCCCCCTCTTCGAGAGGTATCCCATAGTGCCAATCGTCAACTTCCGCCACCCGGACGGCTCCATCGACGTCGTGGACGCCTCGCTGAACAACTCGTTGATGTCCGCGGCCATCAAGCATCCGGTCGACGGGATCATCGCCGAGTGCGGCGGCAACGCGATGTGCGCGACGTGCCACGTGTACGTCGAGCCGGCGTTCGCCGACCGGCTTCCGGCGATGGCCGAGGAGGAGGACGAGATGCTCGACGGAACGGCCAGCCCCCGCACCGGGCTCAGCCGCCTGAGCTGTCAGCTCGTGGTCACCGAGGAACTGGCCGGGATGACCGTCGACGTGCCGCCGGACCAGGTCTGACGATGGATTCCCGGGTGGTTGTACTGGGCGCCGGGCACGCCGGGGTGGAAGCGGCCGCGGCCCTGCGCAAGGCGGGGTTCGGCGGGGCGGTGACGCTGGTCGGCGACGAGGACGCGCTGCCGTACCAACGCCCGCCGCTGTCGAAGGACTACCTGGCCGGCACACAGGACGCGCCCCTACCGCTACGGGGCGAAGGGTTCTACGCCGGCCAGGACATCGAGCTGCGCACCGGGCAGCGGGTCACCGGCATCGACCGTGCGGCGCGGCGGCTGGTTTCGCGGGCGGGCGCACCCATCGGGTACGACCACCTGATCCTCGCTCTGGGCGCGCTGCCCCGGCCGCTGCCGCTCGCCGAACCGTACCCGGACGGGGTGCGATACCTGCGAACGGTCCACGACAGCGACGAGCTGCGCGGCCGGCTGGCGTCCGGCATCCGGGTGGTCGTCGTCGGTGGGGGCTTCCTCGGCCTCGAGTTCGCCTCGGTCGCCGCCGCCCGCGGCGCGGCCGTCACCGTTGTCGAGTCCGCGCCGGCGTTGATGGGGCGGGCGGTGTCGGCACCGGTGGCGGACACGTTCGCCCGGCTGCACCGCGACGCAGGCATCGAGGTACTGACCGCTGAGAGCGTCACGCGGATCCGCTCCGCCGAGGGGCGCGTCGTCGCGGTCGACACCGCCTCCGGCCGGCGCATCCCGGCGGACCTCGTCATGGTGTCGATCGGCGCGACCCCCAACACCGCGCTGGCCCGCGCCGCCGGCCTCGCCGTCGGCGACGGCATCCTGGTCGACGCATGGTTGCGTACCTCGGATCCGGCCATCTCCGCCATTGGTGACTGTGCCCGCTGGCGGGTGGACGGCGGCACGCGCCGGCTGGAGTCGGTGCAGAACGCCACCGACCAGGCCCGCTGCGTGGCGGCGCGGCTCGCCGGGACGGTCCGCCCGTACGCAGCGGTGCCCTGGTTCTGGACCGACCAGGGCGTCGGGAAACTGCAGATGGTCGGCGTCCCGGGCGCACGCGACAGGTTCGTCGTGCGCGGCCGGCCGGAGTCGCTCACCTTCTCCGTCTTCCACTTCGACGGCGACCGGCTCACCTGGGTCGAGTCGGTCGGGCGGCCCGGCGACCACCGCGCCGCGCGGCGGCTGCTGGAGGCCGGTGCCGGCCTCTCCCCCGACGAGGCCGCCGACCCCGACACCGATCTCAAGGCACTGGCCCGCTCCCGGGTCGTCGCGGCACGCTAACCGGCCTTCCCGGGCGCGCACACGAGGAGATGGCATGCACACGCATTCCGGGCACGCGCACGTGGCCGGTCCGCTGCACGGACACCGGCTGCTGGACGACCCGGTCTCCGTCGCCGCGGTGCACGCGATCCCGGTCGGCCACCGGACGCTGGTCGGGCTGTCCGACGGCTTCCTGCTGATGTCGCCGGGTTTCCTCGGTACCCCGGAGGCGCCCACGGCCGGGCACGACACGCTGCGTCGCCGCTACGGCGAGGTGCGGCTGCCGCTCGGCTGCTTCCTGCTGCCCGGCGACCGGGCAGCGCTCATCGACACCGGGCTCGGCGCTCACGACTTCGAGCAACGCGACACCCTCGTCGGCGGCAACCTGCTGTCGCAGCTCGCGCGGCAGGGCGTACGGCCGGACGACGTCGCCGTGCTGGCGCTGAGCCACCTGCACGCCGACCACTCGGGCACGATCGGCGACCCGGTGACCGGCCGGCCGGTGTTCGCCAACGCGCAGACGTTCGTCGGTCGCGGCGACTGGGAGTACTTCGTCGAGCGGGAGCTGGCCCCGGTCCCGATCGCGCCGCACACCCGGGCCGCCCTGCTGGAGCTCGAACGGCGCGGACAGATCACCCTGACCGACGGCGAGCAGAACATCGCCGCCGGCCTCCGGTCGATCTCGGCGCCCGGCCACACACCCGGCCACACCGTCTATGCGGTCCACGACCACGGCGTGCGGGTGCTGGTGCTCGGCGACGCCATGCACTGCCCGCAGCAGCTGGACCACCTGGACTGGCAGATCACGTTCGACGTCGACCCGGTGCTGGCGAGGCAGACCCGCGACCGGCTGCACGCCGACCTGGCGGCGCACGGCGGCGGCGCGGTCGGCTGTCACTTCCCCGAGCTCCGGCTCGGCCGGATCCTGACCCGCGCGGCGTGACTCCCGCGCGGGTCAGGAGCATCCCCGCGCAGGACGGCGCCGCGGCCACGTCCAGCGCCTGATCCGGCGTCGGCCCATCGGCCATCTCGTTGGGCGTCTCGCCGATGTGCACGATCCAGTGTGAAGCGTCACAGGATTGCCGCCAGTGGTAGTCAGGTAGGTTCTTTATAGCGATCAATCGTATAGAAAATAAGATCGACGATCAAAGGTGATCAACGCGCGCCGAAGTCGCCGGGCGCCGCGCCGGCGCGGCACCACCTCGGCGCCGACGCGCGCCGCGACGACTCTGGAGGACTGTTGAGCGGACCAGCGGAAGCCGAGATCCCTCTCGCCGCTCCGGTCGGCGGCCGCGCCGGCCTGCGCCGCGCGTTCGTCTCACTGCGCACCCGCAACTACCGGCTCTTCGCCGTCGGGCAGTTCTTCTCCAGCACCGGCCTGTGGATTCAGCGCATCGGTCAGGACTGGCTGGTGCTGACCCTCACCGGCAGCGTCACGGCGGTCGGCATCACCACGACACTGCAGTTCCTGCCGACCCTGCTGTTCGGACTGCTCAGCGGCGTGCTGGCCGACCGATATCCGAAGCGGCGCCTCCTGCTGTACACGCAGATCGTGGCGGCGCTGCTGTCCGCCCTGCTGGCCGTCCTAACACTCACCCACCAGGTACAGGTGTGGCACGTCTTCGTCATCGCGTTCGGGCTCGGCGTCGCGGCCGCCCTGGAGATCCCGACCCGGCACTCGTTCGTCAACGAACTGGTCCCTCCCTCCCAGCTGCGCAACGCGATCAGCCTCAATGCCGCGATCTTCCAGCTGGGCGCGCTGATCGGGCCGGCGATCAGCGGGTACCTCGTCCACGCGGTCGGCCCGGGCTACTCCTTCGCCATCAACGCCGGCTCGTACCTCGTACCGATGGCCGCACTGCTGTGGATGCGGCAGGACGCGTTGCGCCAGCCACCCCGCCCGTCGGTCACCGAACGGGCCGGTCGCCAGCTCGTCGACGGCCTGCGCTACGTCGCGCAACGGCCGGACATCCTGTGGACCACCGTGTTGATCGGCACGTTCGGCACCTTCATCGCGAGCATCCCGGTGACCAACGCCGCCTTCGCCCGGATGGTTTTCAACAGCGGAGCGGCGGGCTACGGAATGCTCAGCTCGGTGGTCGCGGTCGGCTCGTTGGTCGGCGCGCTGTTCGCCGCCTCCCGGGACCGCCCGCGGCTGCGCACCAGCGTCATCGCGGCGATGTGCCTGTCGGCGCTCTACGTGCTCGCCGGTGTCGTGCCCGGGCTCATCGGCTACGCGATCGTCGCGGCCGCCATCGGCATGATGACGATGACGCTCGTGACGGCCGCCAACTCCACGGTGCAGACCAGCGCCGAGGACCATATCCGCGGGCGGGTGATGGGGCTGTACATCCTGGTCTTCCTCGGCGGCGGCGCGGCCGGCGGGCCGATCATCGGCGCCGTCGCCGAGCATTACGGGCCGCGCGCCGGCATGCTGGTCAACGGCATCGCCGCCGGGCTCGTGACGGTGCTCGTCGCGATCCAGCTGGCCCGCGCGGTCGGGGTCCGGATCCGGGTGCCGCTGCCGCGCCGGCCGGCGTACGTGATCGAGGTCGCCCCGTCCGCACGCCGGCGGCGGTCCGCTGCCGCGGTGCCCGATCCCGCGGAGTCGCCCGGTCCGCCCGGACAAGGCCGGTGACATCCACTCGACCGTGGACGGCCGACGCAGGCGACAGGGCTGGGATTTCGTCGGAAATCCGATATAATGTCGTATCGCGGCTGCGCCGGCCGCGAGCGGCGTCCCGCTCCCGCCACCACCCCGCCACCGCCCGTCGGGTGCGCGCCGCCGATGGCTCTCGCACCGGGATGGGTACGCGCCGTGGACGTCAACTACACCATCCGCCAGCTGCAGTACTTCGCGGCGGTCGCGCAGACCGGCACGATCAGCGCCGCCGCCAGCCGCGTCCATGTGTCGCAGTCAGCGCTGTCGCTGGCGGTCTCCCAGCTGGAGCGCGGCCTGGGGGTCAAGCTGCTGGTCCGGCACCGGGCCAAGGGCGTCGAGCTCACCCCGGCCGGGACCCGGCTGCTGGCGCTCGCGGAGTCGCTGCTCGCCCAGGCGGCCGATCTGCAGACGAAGGCCGGCGTCGAGCGCGGCGGCGCGCTGTCCGGGACCCTGGCGGTGGGCTGCTACACGACGCTCGCCCCGATCTACGTCCCGCCGCTGCTGACCGGGTTCAAGGAGGAGTGTCCGGACATCGTCCTGGAGCTCGCCGAGTACGCCCAGCCGGAACTGCAGCGGGACCTGCACGAGGCAGTGCTGGAACTGGCGCTGCTGTACGACTTCCAACTCGACGCGGACCTGGAGTACATCGAGGTGCAGACGCTGTACCCGCACGTGCTGATGTCGGAGGATCACCGCTTCGCCAACGACGCGACGGTGAGCCTCACCGCGCTGGCGAACGAGCCGATGATCCTCTTCGACGTGCCGCCCAGCCGGGAGAACTGGGAGCGCATGATGAACGCTATCGGCATCGAGCCGATGATCGGGCACCGCACCCACAACTTCGAGCTCACCCGGTGCCTGGTAGGCCGCGGGCTCGGATATGCGATGCTGTTCCAACGCCCGCCGGTGGACCTGACCTACGAGGGACGGCGGGTCGTGGCTCGGCCCATCGAGGAGAGTGTCCCGCCGATCCGGCTCGTGCTGGCCTACCCGTCCCGCACGAACCTGACCGCCCGCGCGCACCGGTTCGCCGAATTCACGATCGCCACCTTCGGCACAGACACCGCGACGACGGTCGAGCCGCACCGCCCGGCCGGCGAAGGGACCGGCCGGTGAGCGAGCTACGCGGCCGGCCCAGATCGGCGCGGCGGCAGCGGGTCGAAGCGAGCTACGCGGCCGGCCCAGATCGGCGCGGCGGCAGCGGGTCGAGCCGATCGAACCCGAGACGCTCGCCGGCGCGCAACGCGCGCTGTACGACGCCATCACCGGCGGCCCACGCCGGCAGAAGCAGAGCCAGGTGCCGATCACCGATGGGTCCGGCCGGCTGCTCGGCCCGTTCGGGCTCATGCTGATCGCCCCCGAGGTGGGTGATGCCGTCCAGCAGCTCGGGGCGGCGCTGCGCTTCCGCAGCGGGCTGAGCCCGCGCGTCCGCGAGTTGGCCATCCTCACCGTGGCCGTCGCCGCCGGCTGCGAGTTCGAGTGGTGGGCGCACGAACAGGCCGCCCTGGCCGCCGGCCTGACCGTCGAGCAGCTGCAGTCCATCCTGGACGGTGCCGTGCCCGACGGGCTGAGCGACGCCGAGCGGGAGGCCGCCGGGGTCAGCCTCGCGCTGTCCCGCCGGCGACGGCTGGACGACGCCGAGTACGCCGCCGCGCAGCGGACCCTCGGCACGGCCACGCTCGCGGAGCTCACCTGGCTCGTCGGCTACTACGGCACCCTCGCCCTCGCGCTCGAGGTCTTCGCCCCCGCGTCGCCGGCACCGCACGACGACGACGGGTGAGACGGCGCGTTCATCGCGGAAACCGAGGAACAACGCCGGGAATGCATGTTTGACGCTCGTTCTCGGGCGTTCCTACGCTGCCGGTACTACGTCTCCGCACCGGCCACCGCAGGCCGCGGCGGACGGTCCCGCGGTGAGGTGAACAGTGCCTGCAGACCAGCAGACGGTCCTCGACGAAATCCTCTTGTCCGATTTGTATAACGATCCGTACCCGATCTATCGACGGCTCCGGGCGCAGGCGCCCGTGGCCTGGGTCCCGGCCGCCAACCGGTACCTGGTGACCCGCTACGACGACATCGTCCATCTGGAGCGGAACCCGGAGATCTTCAGCGCCAACGAGCACGGCTCGCTGATGACCCGCATCATGGGGCACACGCTGCTGCGCAAGGACGGCGACGCCCACCGGCGGGAACGGGCCGCGGCCGAGGCACCGATGCGGCCGCGCACGGTCAAGCACCACTGGCTGCCGTTGTTCCAGCGCAACGCCGACGACCTGATCGACGAGTTCGCCGGCGACGGTACGGCCGACCTGTTCCAGCAGTTCGCCGGCCCGCTCGCGGCGCGCAACCTCGCCCTGGTGCTGGGCCTGCGCGACGCCCTCGACACGGATATGCAGCGCTGGTCGCAGGCCATGATGGACGGCGGCGGGAACTACGCCGACGATCCGGTCGTCTGGCAGCGTGCCGACACGGCGGCGGCCGAGATCGATGACGCCGTCTACGCGGCGGTCCGGCATGCGCGCCGGCAGCCCGACGAGTCCGTCATCTCGGCCATGGTGCACGCGCCCGACCCGCTGACCATCGACGAGATCCGCGCCAACGTGAAGGTGTTCGTCGGCGGCGGCCTGAACGAGCCACGCGACTCGATCTGCGTCGCGACCTGGGCGGTGCTGACCCACCCCACGATCCGCGCCGAGGTCGAGGCCGACCCGGCCCGGTGGCGGGCGGTGTTCGAGGAAGCCATCCGCTGGGTCGCGCCGATCGGCATGTACCCGCGGGAGGTCACGCGGACCGTCGAGCTGGGCGGCGTGACCCTCGAGCCCGGCTCTCGCATCGGAGTCTGCCTCGGCTCGGCCAACCGCGACGAGACCGTCTTCGAGCGCCCCGACGAGTTCGACATCAACCGCGCCAACAAGGCGCACATCGCGTTCGGCGGCGGACCGCACTTCTGCCTGGGCACCTGGGTCGCCCGGGCACAGGTGGCCCAGGTCGCGCTGCCGACGCTGTTCCGGCGGCTGCCCGGCCTGCGGCTGAGCGACACCGAGGAGGTCCGGCTCGGCGGCTGGGTATTCCGGGGCTTGCTCAACCTTCCGGTCAGCTGGACGGTGTGAGCGATGATCGAGCTGCCACCGTTCAGCCTCGACGAGCCCGGCACCATCGAGTTCACCGCGCTGCGGGCGCTGCAGGGACAGGCGCTGAACCGGTTCGCGCTCAGCCTGCGCAAGCCCGGCAACCGCGCCGCGTTCCTCGCCGACGAGACCGGCTATCTGCGCGCCGCGGGCCTGAGCGACGCCGAGATCGACCTGGTGCGGCGGCGGGACTGGACCGGCCTCATGCAGGTCGGCGGCCACCTGCAGGCCGTCCTCAAGCTGGCCGCGACGGTGGGGCAGGACCTGTGGCACGTCGGCGCCCACAACGTCGGCTGCACCCGGGACGAACTGCTCGCCGCGTGCCCCCGCCGGGTCAGCGGGATTCCGGGGAGTGACGGCTGATGGCCTGCGTCGTCGCCGGGATCGGCATCTCCCACACCCCGTCGATGGGGATCGAGTTCGACCGTGGCACGGCCGGGGGCACCGGCTTCAGCCAGCGCTGGCAGCCCTGGTACGACGGCACCCGGCGGATCGAGCGGCTACTGCGCGCCCTGGCGCCGGACCACCTCGTCGTGGTGTACAACGACCACCTCAACTACTTCGACCTGGACAACTACCCGACGCTGGCCATCGGGGTCGGCGAACGGTTCCGTCAGGCCGACGAGGGCTGGGGCCTGCGGCACCTGCCGGACCTCAACGGCGACGTCCGGTGGGGCCTGCACCTGACCGAGCACCTGGTCACCAGCGAGTTCGACATGACCGTCAGCCAGGACCTGGCGGTCGACCACGGCATCTTCTCGTGGCTGCCGTACCTGCTGGAGCGGCCGTGGCCGGTCACCGTCACACCGATCGCGGTGAACATGATCCGCCACCCGCTGCCGACGGCGCGCAGGCTGCACGCGCTCGGGCGGGCGCTGCGCACCGGCGTCGAGTCGTTCGCGGCCGACGAGCGGGTCGTGGTCATCGCCACCGGAGGCATGTCCCACCAGATCAGCGGCGCGCGGTTCGGGATCGCGAACGAGGGCCTGGACCGGTGGTTCCTGGACATGCTCCCCGACCATCTCGACCAGCTGATGGCCATTCCGGTGCGGGAGTACATGCGGTATGGCGGGACGGAGGCCGCCGAACTGTCGCTGTGGTTCGCCATGCGGTCGGCGTTGTCGGCCGACGCGCGGGCCGTCTACCGGTTCCAGACCTTTCCGGCGATCACCGGCTGCGGAGCTCTGGTGATGCTCGAACCCGGCGTGGCAGTCGACGACGACCTCGCCGAGGACACCAAGGAGACGACACGATGAGGTTCGGAACGGTTCGCTCGAACGGCCGGGAACGCGTGGTCGCCGCGCTCGATGAACAGCACGGGCTGCTGCTCGAGGGTGTGCCGAGCCTCGCGCAGATCATCGCGGACTGGCCGGCCGCGGAGCCGGTGGTGAAGCAGGCCCTCGCCACCGACCGGGCGGGCGCCCGCCATGTCGACCAGTTCGACTGGCTCCCGCCGATCCCCCGGCCGGGCAAGGTCATCTGCGTCGCGCTCAACAACAGCGCCAACACCGACCGCATCATGAGCGGGCCGAAGCATCCCGCGATGTTCCTGAAGCCGGCGTCCTCCCTGATCGGCCACGGCCAGTCCATCCGCCTGCGCGCCGACTACGGCCGGGTCCACCCGGAGCCGGAACTCGCCGTGGTCATCGGCCGGGGCGGCGTCGACATTTCCCACGACACGGCGCTGGACCACGTGTTCGGGTACACCATCATGAACGACCTCACGTCCCCCACCATGCGGGGCGAGGACACGTTCCACTACCGCGCCATCCATCCTGCCTCCGACGGCTCGTCCGGCCTGTCCTATGTCGACACCTGGGTCACGTACCCGATGCGGTACAAGGGGTCCGACACGTTCGGCCCGATCGGGCCGTGGGTTGCCACGACGGACGAGATCCCGGACCCGCACGACCTGACCATCCAGTGCGTCCACCAGGGCCGGGTGGTGACCGCCGACAACACCGCGAACCTGCTGCACTCGGTAGCGGACGTCATCGCGTTCGTGTCGCGGTACACGGCGCTGGAGACCGCGGACATCATCGCCATGGGTACCGCGCTGAAGGCGTCGGCCGCGGGTGGCTCCGCGGTGCAGAACGTCGACCTCACCGCGCTCGGCGGCCCGATCGACGTCAGCATCTCCGGCATCGGCACGCTGAGCAACCCGGTGGAGATGCGATGACAGCCGGGCTGCGGGCCGACATCGACGCGGTCATGGCCGACTGGGCGTACTACATCGACCACGACGATGTCGACGCGCTGATGGACCTGTTCACCGCGGACGCGCGGTACGTCGCCGGCAGCGCCAGCCTGCACGGCAAGGACGAGATCGCCGCGCGGTACCGAGCCCGCACCCGCTTCGGCGCCCGCTCCACCCGCCACGTCTACAGCGGGCTGCGCCTCACCGAGGTCACCGCGGCGTCGGTCCGGGCGACGAGCACCTGGACCTGCTACGCGGCGAACGAGCCGGCGCCGGTGCAACGCGCCGCGGTGTACCTGGTCGCCGACTTCATCGACCGCCTGACCTACTGCGATGACGCGACGTGGCGGATTGCCGAACGCACCATCGTCGAGGTGTTCCGGGAACCGTCGCTCGCGCCGGTGAGCGGGCCGGCGTGACGGCGCCGGAGCCGTTGCTCATCGACACGTTCTCTGTCGACGTGCCAGGAGGCCGCCTGCACGGCGAGGCGACCGGCGCCGGCGCGGCCGTGGTCCTGCTGCATGCTTTCGGCTGTGACCGGTCCATGTGGGATCCGCAGTTCACCGCGTTCGCCGGACGGCACCGGCCGGTCCGCTACGACATGCGCGGCTTCGGCGCCTCCGCCGCACCGATCGCCGGCGCCGGCCACGTGGCCGATCTGCTCGCCGTCCTCGACGCGCTCGGCATCGCGCGGGCGCATCTGGTCGGCTTGTCCCTCGGTGGCAACGTCGCGCTCGCCGCGGCCGTCGAAGCCCCCGACCGCGTCGCCGGGGTGGTGCTGTGCTCGCCAGGACTGCCGGGACACCGATGGACCACGCCCCGGCCGCCCGACGAGGCGGCGGATATCGCCCGTCGTGAGGGCATACCGGCCGCCAGGACCTTCTGGCTCCAGCATCCGCTCTTCGAGCCCACCCGCGCCCACCCCTCGGCCTACCGGACGTTGGTGTCGATGGTCGAGCGGTTCGCCGGCGAGCCGTGGCGGGACCAGGCGGCCGTCGAACCGCTCGCCCCGCTGAACGACCGGCTCGGCGCGGTGACGGCTCCGATGCTGGTCATCAACGGCGAGCAGGATCTCGACGGGTACCGCGAGATCGGCCGGGCCATCCACCGGCAGGCACCCCATGCCGAGCACCACGAGATCGCCGGCGCCGGCCACCTGGTGAATCTTGAGCAGCCCGACGCGTTCAACCGCCTCACCGGCCGCTTCCTCAACGAGCTCGACCAGCACCACTGACCTGGGCCGGCAGCGGTATCGGACCGGGCGAGACCGTGATCCTGGAGGAGAAGATGACACCCCACAACTTGAATACCCGCACACTCCGGCCCGGCGAGCAGTCGCTGCCGTCCGCGACGATGGTCGAGGACCAGCCGGAAGGCCCGGGCGGGTCCGCCGGCAGCCTGGCCGAGTGGCGGGGCGACCGGGCCTCCCGGGACCGGATCGCCGAGACGGTCGCGGTGCTGGAGTCCGCGGTGACCGCACTGAGCGCCCCATCGCTCACACCGGCCGACCTGCAGGCGGCGCGTCACACGAACCGGCAGTTGGCCGAGGTGGTCGAACGCGGCGTGGCGGATACCGCGGCCGAGGCCAGCACGCTCATCAATGCGTTCCACGAGCGGCTCTCCCTGCGGTGTGCCAACGCGCGGATGGTCGAGCTGCTCGGCGAGGAGATGACGCTGCTGCGGGCCCTCGACGCGGGCGCCGCACCACTGTCCTCGGCCCGGCTGCGCCGGATCGTCGAGGAGCACGAGGACATCGTCAACCAGATCGAGGCCGACCCCGCGGCATCCACCATGCCATACATGCTGCGCACCCACCGCGGGCACACCTGCCGCCTGTGACGGGGGGGCTGCGAAGGTGACTGGGCCCGTCCGGGGGACCGGACAGGCCCAGTCGATCGGGCGGAGACCTGGGTCAGTCCTGCCCCGCGCCCGCGGCGATGGCGTCGGCGATGACGGCCTACGCGCTCGCACCGGCGTCCGGCCGGCCCTGTGCCCGCTCGCCGATCCAGCCGGCCCGCCCGACCTGGGGACGCATCGACGCCGTCGCCTCAGCGCCGGCGCGGGCGCCGTCAGCGGCCGCCCGAAGCGCGGTGAACCCGTCCCCACCGGCATCACGCGCCCGGTCACGGGAGGCGAGCAGGGCGTCGAGCACGGTACGCTGTCCGGCGCTGACCTCGCCGCGGCGCGCCACGCCGGCGGCCATCACATCGAACATCTCGGTGACCTCCGCTCCCGTCAAGGCCGGCCGGCCGGCGAGCGCGCGCCCCGCGTCGCGCCACGCCATGCCGAGCAGCGTGCCGAACGTGGACGGCGCGCTGCGGCTCAAGGCCGTGCCGGCGCGCAGCAGGACGGCGCCGGCGTCGCTCGGCACGTCGCCGGCGAGCTCCCGCTCCACCGCGGCGAACCCGATCACCAGGCTCTCGCCGAGATCGCCGTCGCCGGCCGCGGCGTCGAGCGCGGTCAGCTCGGCCCGGGCGTCGCGCACCCGTGCGCACGCCGAGAGCATACCGGCGCGCAGCCGCGCGGCGTCCACCGTCGCTCCGCTTCGCTGCGGACCGCTCATGCGCCCTCCGCTCCGCTCCGGCCGCACGAGCTCCACCTCGAGTTCATGATGAACGGCCTCCTCCGCTGCGCTCCGGAACCGCTCATGCCGGCGCCTGGGCAGCTGCCGCAGCGGCGATCAGCGGCTCGACGGTCTCGTCCAGGTGCAGCAGGCTGATCGACGCGCCGGCCATCTCCAGCGAGGTCGCGTACTCCCCGACGAACACGTGGCGCGGCGTGACCTGTGCCTTCTCCAGCAACTGGTGTACCCCGCGGTAGATGAGGTACAGCTCCTCACGCGGCGTGGCCCCGAGACCGTTGACGAGCACCGCGACCTCGTCGCCGGCGGACAGGCCGAGTTCGGTGATCAGCTGCGGCACCATCTCCTCGACCAGCTCGTCGGCGGTGACCAGGGGGCCGCGCCGGGTCCCCGGCTCACCGTGGATTCCGGTGCCGATCTCCATCTCGTCCGGCCCCAGCTCGAAATTGGGGGCGCCGACCGTGGGCAGGATCGCGCCGGACAGGGCGACGCCGATGCTGCGCGTGCGCGAGAGCGCGTACCGGGTCAGCGCGGCGACCTCGGCCAGATCACGGCCCTCGTGCGCGGCGCCGGCCGCAACCGCGTAGCCGAAGAAGATGCCGGCGATGCCACGCCGCTGCGCGGCCTGCTCCGCCGGCGCGGAGAGGATGTCGTCGGCGGCGCGGACCGACTCGACGGCGATGCCGTGGTCACCGGCGAGATCCGCCGCGGCCTCGAAGTTGATCCGGTCCCCGCCGTAGTTGCCGTACAGGTACAGCACACCCTTGCCGGAGTCGATCGCCCTGGTGACGGCCAGCATGACCTCGGTGCTCGGCGAGGCGAACATGTTGCCGACCGCACACCCGTCGGCCAGCCCGCGCACCACGTACCCGACGAACAGCGGCAGGTGGCCGGAGCCGCCGCCGGTCGCGATCGCCACCCTCCCCCGCTGCGAGCCGTCGGCGCGGACCACCGCCCTGGGCTCCTCGGGCAACCGGCGGGCCCGGCCGGGATGCGCCAGCAGCAGGCCCTCCAGGGCCTCGTCGGCGAAGCGTTCCGGATTGTTGAGAAACTTGCGCATGTGGTGGTGCCCGGGCCCGACCCGGGTCAGCTCCATTTCTCGAGTACGGGATCGACAGCCTTGAAGGCCCGTTGGAACAGGTCAAACGAAGATCGGCCGGCGCCTCGGCAGGTTGTCGCGGTCATATACCAATCCGCACAGATCGTATAGGATTTTCGATAGGTCAGTCAATAGATTCTGGGCCGGACGCCGCCGGGTAACATCTAGACTTGATACGATTTTGTATTGTAGATTTCGGTACCGGCACAGCCGTGCCCTCATCGGCCGGTCGCGCGACGCACCGGATCGACCACCAATCCCTCACCTGACGCCCGGGAGGCCGCGCCATGACCGAGTTGAGCGAAGGTCTTGATCTGTCAAACATCGACTCGATCTCGCCCGAAGAGGTCCAGCAGAACCTCGCGCACGTCTGGAGCTGGCGCGGCCCGCTCTACGAGACGTACGCGATGAGCCTCTACATCGACTACGCACCGGACTTCGGCAAACTGTCCCGGTGGAGCGGCGACGTCTTCGGCCGGCGCTCCGGCTCGCGCAACGTCATCCTGGCCAGTGCCCAGAACATCCACAGTTACATGATGCTGGGCTGGGAGACGGGCATCCGCAACGAGTTCTACGTGCTCTGGCGCAACGGGATGTCGAAGGAGGACGTGCTCGAGCTGGTCATGTTCTCCCAGCTGTACGCGGGCATGCGGGGACTGGGTCACGTGTACCACGCCGTCGGCGACCTCCTGCCGACGTTCGCGCCGCCGAAGGAGGCGGCCACCTACCCGGAAGGCTGGGCGGCCGACCCGGAGGCGTTCAAGTGCGGCCTGGACCTGTCCACCCGTGACCTGACCGCTGCCGACATCGCCAACCTCACCGAGTGGTACGAGCGGACGATCGGCTACGTGCCGAAGTCGATCCAGTTCGGCATCAAGCGCAACCCCAAGTTCGTCAAGCTGAACCGGGCCCGCTGGGAGGTCACGCTCAAGACGGTACCGAAGCAGCTCGCCCCGTACCTCATGCTCCGCCACCACACCATCACCCAGTCCGTGGACGGCCTGCGCGAGTCCGCGCTGCTGGCCAAGGCGTGGGGCATCACCCCGGACCTCGTCGTGCGCGCCGTCACGAACACGGCGATGTACTTCACCCACTTCGAAGGGCTCTACGCGGTCGAAGAGGCGCTGGAGGACATCCTCGAGAACTGGGACAAGTGACGGCTCGGCATCGTCGCGGCGAGGCATCCGCCCGTCTCGAGCACCTGACAGAAGGAGAAAGTTGATGGCCAGAAGCGAGGGCCTCGACCTGAACAACATCACCGAGACGAGTGCCGAGGAGATCGACGACGCGCTGATCCACGTGTGGAGCTGGCGGGGCCCGCTGTACGAGATGTACGCGACGAGCCTGCAGCTGGATCACGCACCGGACTTCGCCAAGATCTCCCGGTGGGCCTCGGACCTCTTCGGCCGTCCGGCCGGCGAGCGGGCCGTGGTGCTGCAGAGTTGCCAGAACATCCACAGCTACATGATGCTGGGCTGGGAGACGGGTATCCGCAACGAGTTCGTCACGCTGTGGCGCAACGGGATGTCGAAGGAGAACATCCTCGAGCTGACGATGTTCTCCCAGCTCTATGCCGGCATGCGCGGGCTGGGTCACGTCTACCACGCCATCGGCGACTTCCTGCCGACCTGGTCGCCGCCCAAGCAGGACGTGATGTTCCCGGAAGGCTGGGACGCCGACCCCGAGGCGTTCAAGTGCGGCCTGGACCTCAGCAGCCGCGAGCTGACGGACAAGGACGTCGCGAACCTCACCACCTGGTACGAGAACACCATCGGCTACGTGCCGAAGTCGATCCAGTTCGGCATCAAGCGCAACCCCAAGTTCGTCAAGCTGAACCGGGCCCGCTGGGAGGTCACGCTCAAGACGGTACCGAAGCAGCTCGCCCCGTACCTCATGCTCCGCCACCACACCATCACCCAGTCCGTGGACGGCCTGCGCGAGTCCGCGCTGCTGGCCAAGGCATGGGGGGTTGACTCGGATCTGATCGTCCGGGCGATCACCAACACGGCGATGTACTTCACCGGCTTCGAGGGCCTCTATGCCGCCTACGAGGCGGTCGACGACATCCTCGGCTGACCATCGATCAGCGTGCGAGTGCCCGGGCCGTTGACGGCCCGGGCACTCGGTGTTTGCGCCCCGCGATACGCCGTGCGGGAACGAGCGGTTCAGCCCACAGGCTGCGGTACGACATCCGCCAGACGTGCCGCCAGGGCCCCCACCGTGTCGTCCAGCAGTGCCGCACCCTGCGCGAGCAGCCGCGAGATCTGCTCGATACCGGCCGGCGACGGCGTCACCAGCGGCGGCCGCACGAATCCGGATCCGAGCAGGCCGGCCTGCTCCAGCACCCACTTCGCCGGCGCCGGATTGGTCTCCACGAAGATCAGGTCGACGAGGGGGTGCAGCCCGTAGTGCAGGTCCTGCGCGGTGCGCAGATCGCCGGCATCGGCCGCCTCGAACATCCGCGCCACCGCGCCCGGCGCGATGTTGGCGACCGCGCTCACGAAGCCGATGCCGCCGAGCGTCAGCAGCGGCAGGCACAGCAGCTCGATGCCGGACCAGACCAGGGTGTCCCGACCGGCGGCGTGGAACACCCGGGAGAAGTGCTCGAAGTCCTTGGTCGTCTCCTTGACGCCGACGACGTTGGCGAAGTCGCGCCGCAGCCGGGCGATCGTCTCGGGCGCGATGTCGACCGCGGTGCGGCTCGGGACGTTGTAGACGACGATCGGCAGGTCGGGGAACTCCCGGGCGACGGTCGCGTACCACGAGTAGAGGCCGCGCTGGGTCGGGCGTGCGTAGTACGGCGTGATGACCAGCACCGCATCGGCTCCGAGGTCCTGCGCGGCGGCGGTCAGCCGCAGCGTCTCCTCCAGCTTCGCCGCGCCCGTGCCGGGCACGAACGGCAGCTCGTCCGCGGTCTCCTCGCCGACCACCCGCATCGCCGTGATCCGCTCGTCGACGCTGAGCGAGCTCGGCTCGCCGGTGGAGCCGCCGATGGAGATGCCATGCGAGCCGTTGGCCCGCTGCCACCGGACAAGGCGCCGCAGCCCCTCGGTATCGAGCCCCCCGTCGGCGGTGAACGGCGTGACGACCGGCGCGATGGACCCGCGAATCGTCGACGGATCCGATCGGAACCTCACCGACGGCCCTCCCCCGGCTGCGCGTTACCCGCGTGGCGCTCGAGGAAGCGGTGCGCGGTGCGCATCCGGTGCACCCGCGCGTAGTCCTCGATCTTGGCCGGCGTCGACTGGCCCTCGATCAGGTCGACGAGCCGCGTGTGCTCGGCGACCGCCTGCTGGGCCCGCTCGGGGATGAACGCGAAGCTGGAGTTGCGGATGCCGCGCAGGCGGTCCCACTCGCGCTCCACCATGCCGAGCAGGTAGGTGTTGGGGCAGGCGCGGTACAGCGTCTCGTGGAACTCCTTGTTGAGGTTGCTGAAGCCGACCGGATCCAGCCGCTCCAGACTGCGCCCCATCGACTCGTTGACCTTGCGCGCCGCCTTGATCTCCTTCTTGCCCAGGTGCGGCGCGGCGAGCGCCGTGGCGGTGGCCTCGAGGATGGCCAGCGTCTCCATGGTCTCGCCGTAGGCGGTCGCGTCGATGCTGGCGACCGTGGCGCCCACGTTCCGCTTGAAGTCCACGTAGCCCTCGGCCTCCAGTCGCCGCAACGCCTCGCGCACCGGCACCGCGCTGACCCCGATCTCCGCGGCCAGACGGTCCAGCACCAGCCGATAGCCCGGACCGTACGTGCCGTCGAGGATCCGCTCGCGGATGCTTTCGTAGGCAACTTCCGCCTTGGAGCCCTGCGCAACACGCCCCGCCGTGGATGTCATGACTGCTCCGTTCTCGCGCTCCAGGCCTCGTAGACCGGGCGCCACTTCTTCGTCAGCGGATAGAGCCCTTGCACCGCGTCTCCGGCGGCGACACGCTCGAGGATGAAGCGCTCCTCGCGCTCCTGCTCGACCGCGTCGCGTGCCACCTCCGACGCGACCGACCGCGGCACGACGACCACCCCGTCACCATCGCCGACGATCAGATCACCCGGACATACCAGCGTCTCGCCGCACGACACCGCCACGTCGCACTGCCAGGGTACGTGCCGACGACCCAGGACCGCAGGATGGGCGCCGCCGGTGTACACGGGCAGCTCCATCGCCGCGATCGCGTGGTAGTCACGCAGCGCCCCGTCGGTCACGATCCCCGCGGCGCCGCGCAGCTGGGCGCGCAGAGCGAGGATGTCGCCGATGGTGCCGGCATTGGACTGCCCGCGGGCGCCGATCACCAGCACCTCGCCGGGAGCGATCTCGTCGACGACCCGCTTCTGGGCGTTGTAGCCGCCGCCGAATTCTGCGAACAGGTCCTCCCGCAGCGGCAGGTACTCAAGGGTCTTGGCGAAGCCGATCATCTTCAGCTCGGGCCGGGTGGCGCGCAGCCCGTCCAGCGTGCAGCTGTGCAGGCCGCGCTTGCGCAGCTGGGAGGAGATGGTCGCGGTCGACACGCCCTTGAGCAGCCGCAGGAGTTCGGCGTCGACGGCGCTGGTGGCCGTGCCCGTGTCGCGTGGCTCCCGCGGCCCGCCGCGGGCGAGCCGGCGCGTCTCGTCGTCCACCTTGGGCATGGCGCCGATCGGCGCCATGGGCGTCTCGTCCTGCACTATCGGGCTCACGAGCCGTCCGGAGGTCCGCCCGTCCGCCGGTCCGTCCGCGCTGCCGTCCCAGACCTCGACCTCCACCGTGTCGCCGGGCGCGACGACGCCCGATCCCGCCGGAGTGCCAGTCAGGATGACGTCACCGGGCTCCAGCGTCATCAGTCTGGACAGGTCGGCCACGATCCGGTCGAAGCCGAAGATCAGCTCGTCGCCGACGCGGGCGTCCTGCACCACGACGCCGTTGACCCAGGTGCGCAGGTGCAGCCGGGCCGGATCGATCGTCGCGGCGTCGAGCAGCTGCGGGCCGAGCGGCGTGAATCCGTCGGCCCCCTTGGAGCGCACGTTCGAACCGAGGTCGGCGTAGCGCAGGTCGTAGACGCCGAAGTCGTTGGCCGCGGTGACCCACGCGACGTGCGACCAGGCTTGCTCCATCGGCACGCGCTTGGCCCGCGTGCCGATGATCAGCGCGACCTCGCCCTCGAAAGCCAGCAGCTCACAGCCGTCCGGCCGAATCACACACTGCCCGCTCCGCGCGACCGACGTCGGCGGCTTGAGGAAATAGGAAGGAAAAGGCGGGGTCCTGCCGCGCTCGGCGGCCCGGCTGCGATAGCTCAGATGAACCGCGACCACCTTGCCCGGCGCGCGATCTTCGAGTATTGCCACCCAACCTCCCTCCTACGACAATATCATATAACAAGACCTACACGAACGGCCCATGGACGACAGCCGATCAGCGTTCTCGACGCTGGCGCCGAGCGTCAGGCGAACCGATGGTAGGCAGTCTTCAGCTGCGTGTAACGCAGCACGCCCCACTTCCCGTCCTCGCCACCCATGCCGGATTCCTTCCAGCCGGCATGGTGCGCGTGCACCGACTCGCCCAGCGTCCGGTTGACGTAGATCTCGCCGAACTCCAGCTCGTCGACCGTCCGCATGACGGTCGAGTAGTCCCGGCTGAACACGTACGCGGACAGCCCGTAGCGGCTGTTGTTGGCAATCGACAGGGCGTCCGCGAGATCGTCGAAGCCGAGGATCGGGGTCACGGGCCCGAAGGTCTCCTCGCGCATGACGCTCATCTGTGGCGACACGCCGCCGAACACGGTGGGCTCGTACCAGTACCCGCTGGCGAACGCGTCGCCAGCCGGGCGCCGCCCGCCGGTCAGCACCTTCGCGCCTTCCTGCACGGCGAGCCCCACCGCGGCCTCGACCTTGTTCAGCTGGGCCTGGCTCACCAGCGGGCCCAGGTCGGCGCCGCCGGCCGGGTCGCCGAGCCGCATTCCACGCACGGCCTGGACGTAGCGCTCGGTGAACTCGTCCAGCACGTCGCGGTGTACGAGCACGCGCTCGGCACTGGTACACACCTGGCCGCAGTTCGTGTGCCGCGCCTCGAGGATCGCCGGCACGGCGCGGTCCAGGTCGGCGTCGCGCCACACGATCGCCGGCGCCTTGCCGCCGAGTTCGAGCGAGACGCGGGTCAGGTGTCGCGACCCGGCCGCCATCACAGCCTTGCCGGTGTCCCGGTGACCGGTGAAGGTCACCAGGTCGGCCTCGCCGGACTCGACGATCTGCCGGCCGACGACGGGCCCGCCGACCACAAGGTTCAGCACGCCGGGCGGGACGTCGAGCAGCTCGTCGAAGAGCCGGAACAGCACGACCGTGCCGATCGGGGTCACCTCGCTGGGCTTGACCACTACGGTGTTGCCGGTCACCAGCGCCGGCCCGAGCTTTCGGCACAGCACCGCCAGCGGGAAGTTCCACGGGCAGATCGCCGCGACCACGCCGACCGGCACGCGCAACAGGTGGACCTGCTCCCCCGGCACGTCGCCCGGCAGGATCTCGCCCTCCAGGCGCAGGTCCCACTCGGCGTTGTAGCGCAGGAAGGACTCCGCGAACGCCACCTCGCCCGCAGCCTCGGCCGCCCGCTTGCCGACCTCGCGCACCAGCGTCTCGGCCAGCAGGTCGGCGTGCATGCGGATCACGTCCGCCATCCGGCGCAGAAGCCGGCCGCGCTCGCCGGCCGAGGTGCGCGACCAGCCCGGTGCCGCCGCCCGCGCCGCTGCCAGCGCGGCACGGACCTGGTCGGGAGACGCCGAGGCGATGTCGGCGATCACGCGTTCGTTGCTGGGGTCGAGCACGCGCACCGGCTCGCCGGCCCCGGCTTGCCACGAACCGTTCACGTACACACCGCGGTAACCGCCGGCGTCCGTCATGTCCGTTCCTCCTGTGAATCGCCGGTGACGCGGCCGCCCAGTGCGATGACGTCGACCGAGGCGAACCGGATGTCGCCGAACCATGGCGGCAGCACCATCGTTCCGTCCTCGCGGGCGGCCCGTATCTCTGCCCGTGCCTCCGGCCACGGCCGGCCGAGCTGGTACAGCGCCAGATGGGTCAGTGGGCCGTTCCGCGGCGCGTTACCGCCGACGGGCGTCACAGCCCACCGGCAGCCGCTGTCGATGCCGTCGATCGCGACGTTCTCCAGCAGGTGACCGCGGTAGTACTCGCCATAGGCGGCCAGGTCCATGCCCTCGGGCTGCGAGCTGAGCGCCAGGAACATCGCGCCGGTGAGTTCGGGCTCGTCGTATTCGGGCTCGAGCACGCAGTCCCAGCTGGCGAAGTCCAACCGGTCGAACCACGCGGGCTCCTGCCCGCGGCCGATAGCGGCCAGGTGCTGCCGGATGCTGCCGTGCCCCGGGCGCATCTCGTACACGGTCAGGAAACGGTAACCGGCCGGCGGGCGGCTGTGCGGGGACGGGTTCACCCGGTACCGCCGGGCGCCGACGAAGCCGGGTACGAGGAGCACGTCACGGACGTGCTCCTCGTACCATGCGTGATACGAGGCGTCCTCGACGCCGTCGGGCGGCGTCGAGAACACCAGTCGCAGGATGCTGCTCAACAGTGCTCCATCAGGGCATCAGTCGCCGCCGGACGCCGCGGCGACATCCTTGGCCCGCGTCTTGCGGGGCCGGGCGCGTCCCGAGCGCGCGGCGTCCTCGCGCAGCGCGGAGCCCGGCGCGACGTCGGCGAGGATACCGTCGAGGGTACGGATTCCCTCGACCCCTGCCGGGATGCCGCAGTACAGGATCGAGTGCAGGGCGATCTCGCGGAGCTCGACGTCGGTGACGCCGTTGGCCAGCGCGCCCCGCATGTGGATGTTCAGCTCCGGGCCGCGCCCGAGGGCGAGGAGCATCGCGACCGTGATCATGCTGCGGGTCTTGAGGGGCAGCTCTTCGCGCACCCACATCTCGCCGAAGCACCAGCGGGTGACGATCTCCTGGAGCTTGTCGTTCAGCTCGGTCGTCGCGTAGATCTGCCCGTCGGCACCGGCCTCGCCGAACATCTGCCGGCGAAGCTCGATACCGGCGTCGAACGTGCTGTCTTCCAACATGCGGGTTGCGCTGCCTCTCTTGTAACAGACGGGTCCGGGGCGATGGCCGCTCAGGCGGCGAGGTTCACCCAGATGCTCTTGACCTCGCTGTACGCGTCGATCGCGTACCGGCCCATCTCCTGGCCGTAGCCGCTGGCCTTGTACCCGCCCCAGGGAGCGGCGGGGTCGAGCACCGGCGGGTGGTTGATGTACACGTTCGCCGCGTGGATCTGCGCCGCGAGCGTGTGCGCGGTGACCAGGTCGCGGGTCCAGATGCCGGCCACGAGGCCGTACTGCGTGGCGTTCGCGCGGGCCGTGAGCTCGTCCGGGTCGCTGTAGGTCAGCACGGGAATGACCGGGCCGAACACCTCTTCCTTGATGATCGTCATCTCGTCGTTGAGGTTCGTCAGCACGGTTGGCTCGTAGAAGTTGCCCCGCGCCAGCTCGCCGCCGGCCCGGTCGCCGCCCGTCAGCACCTGAGCGCCCTGTGCGACCGCGCCCTGCACGTAGTTGCTGACGCTGTCCAGCTGCTGGGGTGAGACGAGCGGACCGAGGTCGGTGGCCTTGTCCAGACCTCGGCCGAGCCGCATCGCCTTGGCGCCGGCGGAGAACTTCTCGGCGAACTCGTCGGCCCGCTTCTCGTCCACGTAGAAGCGGGTCAGGGCGCCGCAGACCTGGCCGCTGTTGAAGAAGGCGCCCTGCAGGTTGCCCGCCACCGCCGCGTCGATGTTCGCGTCGCGGGCGATGATGCTCGGCGCCTTGCCGCCCAGCTCCAGCGTGACCCGCTTGAGGTTGCCCGCGGACGCGGCCACGATGTGCCGTCCGACCTCCGTCGACCCGGTGAAGGACACCTTGTCCACGTCGTCGTGCGCGACCAGCGCCTTGCCCACCTCGGGCCCGCCGGTCAGCAGGTTCACCACACCGGCCGGCACCCCGGCCTCCTCGCAGATCTCCGCCAGCCGGTAGGTGCTCAGCGGCGTCTGCTCGGCCGGCTTCAGGATGGCCGTGTTCCCGCACGCCAGCGCCGGGGCCAGCTTGAACGCCGCGATCATGATCGGGAAGTTCCACGGCGTGATCAGTGCGCACACGCCGACCGGCTCGCGCCGCGTGTAGTTCATGACGTTCGGCCACGACAGCGCCGAGGTCGCGCCCTCGATCTTCGTGCACCAACCGGCGAAGTACCGGAAGTGCTCCGCCGCGCCGCCGACGTTCACGTGCCGCGCGACGAACCACGGCTGACCCTGGTCGCGGCTCTCGATCTCGCCCAGCTCGTCGCCGTGCTCGTCGATGAGGTCGGCGATCCGCCACAGCAGCTTGCCCCGCGCCGCGGGCGTCATGTCCCGCCACTCGGGGTTGGACAGGGCGGCCCGCGCGGCCTCCACGGCGGCGTCGACCTCCGCCGGGCCGGCCTCGGGACAGACCCCGATCACCTCGTTCGTCGCCGGGTCGTAGGTCTTGAACTCACCACCGGAACCCGACTCGAGCCACCGGCCACCAATCAGCAGCCGCGTACGAATGTCCATCGTCTCTCCACTCGTAGGAAGGGGTGCCATACCGGAACTGCCGGCCGAGGGGCGTGTGCGATCGACGGGGCGCTTCCGTATATGATCGTATATAAGCAATCGTAGCTGTCAACCATACGCGGCACGCACGGACGGCGATTCAGTCGCGCGTCAGATCCACTTCGGACCAGGCCTTGTGCGCCGCGGAGTGGTCGGCGGCGGGGCCGACGGCGGACAACGCCTGCGCCCACCGCTCGTCGGTCAGCGCGGTGACCGGCGCGTCGATGCCCAGGCTCGCCGCGATGTCGGCGGCGATGTGCACGTCCTTGGCCAGCAAGCCCAGCTGGAAGCCCGTCGCGTACTTGCCGGTCACCGCGTGGCCGCCGAAGACCAGCTCGCTGACGAAACTGCGCCCGGTCGAGGTGTTGATGGTGTCGACGATGACGCCCGTGTCCAGGCCGAAGGTCTTGCCGACCACGAGCGCTTCCGCCGTCGCACAGTAGGTCGCGGCCGCGACGAAGTTGTTCAGCGCCTTCAACACGTGCCCGCTGCCCGGCCCGCCGGCGCGGAACTGACGGGCCGCGTCGCCCATGACCTGCAGCTCGGGCTGGACCGCGGCGACGTCCTCGTCCCTGCCGCCGACCATGATGGACAGCTCGCCGGTGACCGCCCGGGGCACGCCACCCGAGACCGGCGCGTCGACCACGTGCACGCCGCCGGCCTCCAGCGCGGTGCCGAGCTCCAGGGTGTCCGACGGGTTGGACGAGCTCATGTCGAGCACGATGGCCCCCGGGCCGAGAGCGGAGGCGATGCCGCCGTCCCACGTGAGCACGACCTCCCGCACGATCACACCGTTGGGCAGCATCGTCACCACGACCGGCACGCCATGGAACGACGCCGGCCCGGTCGCGGCCGTCGCGTTCGGATGCTCGGCAGCGAAGCGCCGCGACAGCTCGGGTGCGGCGTCGTGCACCACAAGTTCGAAACCGGCCTCGGCCAGGTTGTGCGCCATCGGCCAGCCCATGTTGCCCAGCCCCACGAAGCCCGCCTTGCGGCCCTTGGTCCGGGCCGGGTCCGGACGCACCGGTGTCGTCTCTGTCGTCATCGCGCTCCCCTTCTCAATCCGACACTTCTCATCCGCGGCTGCGGCCGGACCGGCCGCGCGGTCCTCACAGCGACTGCCACCGGATGAGGGTCACCTCGGCGGTCACCGGCTCGAACGTGGCCCGCACCCGGTCGCCCACCGCCACCTGGCGCTGCCCCGGCACCATCCGGGCGGTGATCCGCGGGCCGTCGTCGAGCTCCACGACGGCCACCGTGTACGGCGCCTGGCCGGTGAAGGCGGCGTGCAGCGCCCGGTGGTACACGGCGAAGCTCCACACCGTGCCGGTCGGCCGCAGGTCCTGCCACTCGAACGTCCGCCCGAGGCAGTCCGGGCAGCCGACCAGCGGCGGATAGCGCAGCAGCCCGCAGGTCAGGCACCGCTGGACGGCGATGCGCCCCTCCCGCGCGGCCGCCCAGAACGGCCCGGCGACCGGGTCGTCCACGTCGGGCAGCAACGGCGCCGGCCGCTCGCCGGACGCCGGGCTCACGCGGCCACCGCCGGGTCGGTGGACAGGATCGACGCCGCCGCCTTCGAGAACGCCTGACTCGAGCAGTACATCGCCACCCGCGCGTCGCCGACCTGCCGCTCGCCCGCCTCGCCACGCAACTGCCGTACCGCCTCCACCATGTGCATCCATCCCCATGCGTAGCTTTCCGAGAGTTGGCCGCCGTGGGTGTTCAGCGGCAGACGGCCTCCCGGCCTGGTGTGTCCCTCGGCGAGAAACGGTCCGGCCTCGCCGAGGCCGCAGAAGCCGTAGTACTCGAGCATCTGCAGGCTCCACACCGCCGTCGGGTCCTGGATGAAGAGCACGTCAACGTCCGACGTGCTCAGCCCCGTCCTGCTCCAGATGGACCGCGCGGCGTCGCGCAGCCACGGCCGCAGCAGGTTGTCCGGGTTGTACGCGCCGCGCACCCCGGACTGCTCGGCGATGCCCGACACGTAGACCGGCCGGTTGGGCAGGTCGCGGGCGCGCTCGGCAGTGGTGACCACGACGGCCACGCCGCCGTCGGAGATCATCGTGACGTCCGGGCGGCGCAGCGGCTCGACGAGATACGGCGTGGCGAGGTACTCCGGCATGGACAACGGCGTGCGGAAGATGGCGTTGGGATTGCGTTGCGCCCACTCGCGCTGGCCGACAGCTATCCAGCCGAACTGCTCGTCCGTGGTCCCGTAGAGGTGCTTGTGCCGCTGCAGCGCCAGGGCCGCGGGCCCCGCGATGTGCACGAGGCCCGACGCCGTGGCGAGGTCGACCCGGCCCAGGGGGGCACCGAAGTCGACCTTGCCGGTCCGGGCGTTCGCCCCGTAGCACATCACGATCGTCTCGGCCATCCCGGAGAGGATCGCCATGACCGCCAGGTGCAGCGAGAAGTTGCAGGTGCCGTAGTCCAGGCACTGCGCGTAGGGCGGGTTGATGCCCAGCAGCTCGCCGACGGCCACGTCGTTGCCGAGTCCCTGTGCGGACTTGCAGGCGATCAGCCCGTCCAGGTCCTCCTTCTCCAGTCCGGCGTCGGCCAGGGCGGCCGTGACGGCGTCGACCGCGTTCTCCTCGACGGACCGACCTGGCAGTTCGCCCTGGACCGTGTGCCCGATCCCGACGATCGCCACCCTGCCGGCAACATCCATGATTGTCGCTTTCTGATCATCATCTGCCTGAGTCCCGCCGGCCGAGCCGACCGGCCCCGAGCGCACATCGCTCGACCAGATATGATCAGATCTTATATCTGATACGGCCGCAGAGGAAGCGTGAGCCGCGCCGCTCAGATGACGTGGTCCTCGGCAAGCTTGGCGATCTGGCTGGTCGACATCCCCAGCAGCTCGCCGTACACGTACTCGTTGTCCTCCCCGTAGACCGGCGCACCCCGATCCGGGCGGCCCCCGATGTAGGCCGGGGTCCGGTCGAGCCGCACGGGCACCTCGGCGACCGGCCAGCGGCCGATCTTGGTGCCGGTGACCTCGGTGAGCCACTCCAGGTGCGCGAGTTGGGGATCGATCTCGTAGCGGTCGCTCGCGTCCTGGCAGACGCCGGCGGGAACGCCCGCGCCTTGCAGCCGGTGCATCACGTCGTAGCGGTCCTCGCCGACGGTCCACGCCGTCACGAGTTCGTCCAGTTCGTCCTGGTGAGCGAGGCGGTCCGCCAGGGTGGCGAACCGCGGGTCCGCCAGCCACTGCGGCCGACCGGCGACATCGGCGAGGGCCCGCCAGTCCGCCTCGGTGAAGCAGGCGATCGCCACCCAGCGGTCGCCGCCCGCGCACCGGTAGGCCCCGTGCGGCGCAGCCGGCTTGTACGGCGAGCGGTTGCCGATGCGCGACCAGGCGCGCCCGTTGGCCGACCAGTCGAGCACCGAGGTTCCGCCGACGAAGATGCCGGCCTCGGTCTGCGAGGCGTCGATCCACTGGCCGCGCCCGGTGCGCTGCCGGTGCATCAACGCGGCGAGGATCGCGCTGGCGAAGCTGTAGGCGCCGATCCAGTCGAGGTACGAGTAGCCCCAGCCGGCCGGCATCGCCGGGTCCGGCAGGCCCGACATCTCCGCGGTACCGGCCAGTGCCGCCGCCACCGGCCCGATGGCCCGGAAGCGGCCGTACGTGCCGTGGGCGCCCATCCCCGACTGCTGGGCGTAGATGACGTCGGGCCGCAGCTCACGCAGCTGCTCGTAGCCCAGGCCCCACCGGTCCATCACGCCCGGCGAGAAGCCTTCGGCGACGACGTCGGACAGCTGAACGAGCCGCCGCGCGATGGCCAGCCCCTCGGGATGGCGGACGTTGAGCGAGATGCCGAGCTTGCCGGCGTTCTTGTTGTTGAACTGGCCGCCCATGTCCGGGTCGGTGACGCCGGGCAGCGGGCCGCGCGCCCCCTCCCGCGCGGCCCTGCCGCCGACCGGGGCCATCGCACCCATCCGGGTGTCCGGATGCGCGGCCCACTCCACCTTGATGCACTGCGCGCCGAACGCGGACAGGAAGCGGGTACCGCCGGCCGAGGCAAGGAACCAGGAGAAGTCGAGGATCCGTACGTCGTCGAGCGCGAAGGGCTTGTCGCGCCCGGCGGACCGGCCCGACAGCCGCGGGCGCCGGGGCGTGGCCAGGGCGCGCGGCTCGGCCGCCGCCGCAGCGCGGGGCGCGATCGTCGCGGTGTCCTCGCCGAGCAGCGGTGCCCGCCGCCCGGCCACCCAGGCAGTCTCGGTGGAGATCCACTTGCTCGTCGGATACGTGAACGACCGGCCGTGCTCCGGGTGGTCGACCTCGCTGTAGGTGCCGCGACGCCGCCAGTGCGGATCGGCGACGTTGTCCTCCGGGCGGCGCAGCGGAGCGCAGAACAGGCCGGCCTCCTGGGCCTTCTCCCAGGGGAACGAGCGCCAGGTGAACTTGCGGGTCACCCGCTGGAAGATCTCCAGTGGGCGCGCCGCCTCCTCAAGGCCGCCGGTGGTGCTGCCCGGGATCGCGCGCGGCTGCGGACCGGCGGCCTCGTCGACGTTGAGCGGGTACTCCATATTCTGCTGCTTCATGAACGCGGCCAGGTTCTGCTCGTCCTTGCCGCCCGCGATCACGCCGATGAACCACCGCCCGTCCTTGGTCTGGCTGATCGTCGGCGCGAGGGTCACCACCTCCATCGCGTGCCGGCAGGTCTGGCGGTACAGCGGCACGCGCCGCATCACCCAGCTCATGAGGTCGAGCTCGGTGTTCTTCGCCGCGGCCTCGTGGACCGCGCACGAGAGGTACTGGCCCTCGCCGGTCGCGCCGCGGTGGTACAACGCGGCCAGAATGCCCATCACGACCTGTTCGCCGGCGATGTGGTACGCCTGCCACATCTGCGGCGCGATCGGCGGCGTGTCGTAGGTGCCGTCGGGCTGCGGGTCGTAGCCGCAGTTCGACATCTCGCCACCGAGCGCCAGGTGCACCAGGTCCGAGCCCTTGTAGCCGGCCCATGGGCCGGTGTCGCCGAACGGGCTCATCCGCGCGTAGACCAGGCCCGGGCTGCGTGCGGACAGGTCTTCGTAACCGAGCCCGGCATCGGCGAGGTGGCCGCGGGGCATCGAGTCGAGGACGACGTCGGCTCCGGCGATCAGCTCGCTCAGCCGCGCCCTGTCCCGCTCCTGCGTCAGGTCGAGCACGACGGAGTGCTTCCCGCGGTTGTACTGCCAGAAGTACAACGACCGCTCGGGGTCGACGACGTCTTCGTAATACGGACCGATCCGCCGCGTCGGGTTGCCCTCGGGCGGCTCGATCTTGATGACCTCAGCTCCCAGGCCGGCCAGCAGCAGGCCGGCGTACTCGGCCTGCTCGTCGGCGATTTCAATGACCCTGATGCCCTCGAGTGCACGCTCGGCCACGGTGTTCCTCGACCTGCCTTCCGGTGAAGGCCGCCTCAGGCGGCGTCTTGTTCCCCGTGGAGCGGGAAGTGACATGCCACGCGCTGCCCCGGAGCGATCTCGCGCAGTTCGGGCACCACACGCGCACACTTCTCCCGCACGAGCGGGCACCTGGTGCGGAACCGGCAGCCGCTCGGCGGGTTCATCGGCGACGGGATCTCGCCCCGCAGCGCCGTGACGTTCCCCTCGGTCGTGTCCCGGTGCGACGGGACGGCGTCGAGCAGCGCCCGGGTGTAGGGGTGTGCCGGGCTGCGGGTGACCGTGTCGGACGCGGCCAGCTCCACCAGCTTGCCGAGGTACATCACCGCGATCCGATCGGAGATGTTGTGCACCACCGACAGGTCGTGCGAGATGAACAGCATCGACAGGCCCAGCTCGGACCGCATGTCCTCCAGCAGGTTGAGCACCTGGCCCTGGATCGAGACATCCAGCGACGCCACCGGCTCGTCGCAGACCAGCAGCTCCGGCCGCAGGATCAGGGCGCGCGCGATCGCCACTCGCTGGCACTGCCCGCCGGAGAGCTGGTGCGGGCGGCGTTCGCCGGCGATGTCGATGTTCATGCCGACCAGTTCGAGGATCTCGGCGACCTTGCGCTGGGCCTCGGCATGCGACACGCCCGCGATCGTGAGCCCCTCCGCGACGATGTCCTTGACCCGCCGGCGCGGGTTGAGTGCCGACACGGGGTCCTGGAAGATCAGCTGCATCCGGCGCCGGGCGGCGCGCAACTCGCCGGGCGGCAGGCTGGTCAGGTTCTGGCCGCCGAGCGTCACGGTGCCCGAGGTGGGCGGCGGCAGGTGCATCACTGCGCGGCCGGTGGACGACTTCCCGCAGCCGGACTCTCCGACCAGGCCGAGCGTCTCGCCGCGGGCGACCTGGAACGACACGTCGGACACAGCCTCCAGGTGCCCGCCCCGCACGGGGTAGCGCAGCACCAGGTGGTCGACGGTGAGCAGCGGCTCGGCGGGTGCCGAGTCGACGGGCGGCTGCTGCGTGGCGGCCGTGGTCATCATCGGCCTGCCTTCGCGAGCGGCGTGCCGGTCGAGTCGTCCGGCAGCGGGGTGGGCCAGAAGCAGCGATACCAATGCGTCGCCGAGCCCTCGTTGAACTCCGGCGCCGGCTCGGTCGTGTGGCACTTGTCGGTCGCGGCGCGGCAGCGGGGCGCGAACCGGCAGCCGACGACGTCCCGGGTGTTGCGTCGCGGGCTGCCCGGAATCGTGGCCAGTTTCGTGTGGATCTCCGCCTCGATGTCCGGGATGGAACGCAGCAGGGCGGAGGTGTACTGGTGGCGATTGTGCCGGAACAGCTCGGCGGTCGGTCCGGTCTCCACGACCTGGCTGGAGTACATGACCGCGAGCTGGTCGGTGCGGCCCGCGACGACACCCAGGTCGTGGCTGATGATGATCGCCGACATGTTCCGGCTCGTCTGGATCTCCTTGACCAGATCGAGGATCTGCTTCTGCACCGTCACGTCCAGCGCCGTCGTCGCCTCGTCGGCGATGAGCACGTCCGGGTCGCAGGCCAGCGCGGCGGCGATCATCACGCGCTGGCGCATACCGCCGGAGAGCTGGTGCGGGTACTGCTTGAGCCGCGCCGCCGGTTCCGAAATCCCGACCAGGCCGAGCAGTTCCAGCGCCCGCGCACGCGCCTCGCGGCTGCCGATCCGGCGGTGGTAGCGCAGTCCCTCGGTGATCTGTCGTCCGACGGGAACGACCGGGTTGAGGGAGGTCATCGGGTTCTGAAACACCATCCCGATACCGGCACCGAGACGTCGGCGCCGCTCCTTCTTCGGCAACGTGAGCACGTCGACGCCGTCGAGCATGACCCGCCCGGTCACGGTCGCGGCGCTCGGGTTGATGCCCATGATGGTCCGTACGAGCATGGTCTTGCCGGAGCCGGACTCGCCCACCACGCCGAGGGTCTCGCCCCGGCGGATGGCGAACGAGACGTTGTCGACGAGCTTCACAGGGCCGTCGTCGGTGTCGATCGAACAGCTGAGGTTCTCCACCTCGAGCACGGTCTCCGAGTTGGTGTCCCGCACGACCGGGACGGGTGCGGTTCGGGTCATGGATCCTCGTTCTCCTGTGGTTCGTCTACGGAGCCGCCACCCGGGCCGGGTGCCGGCCGAACGTCGTCAGGGTGTGGCGCCGCGGTTGCGGGCCAACGCGCCGGCGCGCAGAGTCGCTGCGTCCCGTCCCGGCGTGCGCTCAGGCCGGGCGGGCGCCGAAGCGAGGCACACGCACATCGCCCAGAGCGACGTGCACGATCTTGGACTCGGTGTAGAAGTCGATGCTGTGCGTCCCGCCCTCGTGACCGACGCCGCTCGCCTTGATCCCGCCGAACGGCGTACGCAGGTCGCGGATGTTGTGCGAGTTCAGCCAGACCATGCCGGCCGACACGGCGTCCGCGACACGATGCCCGCGCCGCAGGTCGGTGGTCCAGATGTACGAGGCCAGCCCGTATCGTGTGTCGTTGGCGAGGCGCACCGCCTCGGCCTCGTCGGCGAAGGGCGTGATGCAGACCACCGGGCCGAAGATCTCCTCCTGGAAGATGCGCATCGCCGGCGTGACGTCGGCGAAGACGGTGGCGGCGAGGAAGTTGCCCGACCCGAGGCCGGCCGGGCGGCCGCCGCCGGCCACGAGCCGCGCGCCCTCGGCGATGCCGATTTCGACGTACTCGCTGACCCGCGCGTAGTGCTCGGCATGGACCAGCGCGCCGATCTCGGTCGCGTCCTGGGCTGGGTCCCCGACCCTGATCCGGGCGGCGCGCTCGGCGAAGCGCTCGACGAACCGGTCGTAGATCGTGTGCTCGACGAGGATGCGCGAGCCGGCGGTGCACCGCTCGCCGTTGAGCGAGAAGACGCCGAACAGCGCGCTGTCGAGGGCCGCGTCGAGGTCGGCGTCGGCGAACACCACCACCGGGCTCTTGCCGCCGAGTTCCATCGACAGTCCCTTGAGGTGGTCGGCGGCGCTGCGCATGATGATCTTGCCGGTGGTCGTCTCGCCGGTGAACGAGATCAGCGGCACGTCGGGGTGGGCCACCAGGGCGGCACCGGCCACCTCCCCGATACCGTGGACGATGTTGAACACACCGTCCGGGACGCCGGCGCGCTCCATCAACGAGGGAAGCAGGCTCGCCGACAGCGGTGTCCACTCGGCGGGCTTGAGGACGACGGAGCAGCCTGCGGCCAGCGCCGGGGCCAGCTTCCACGACTCGAGCATGAACGGCGTGTTCCACGGCGTGATCAGCCCGGCCACGCCGACCGGGCGCCGGATGACGTACCCCAGCTGGGAGTCGCCGGTGCGGAACGCGTCCTCGTGCATGCCGGCGATCAGGCCGGCGAAGAAGCGGAAGTTCTCCGCCGCGCGGGCGGCCTGACCTCGGGCCTGCGTGATCGGCAGGCCGGTGTCGAACGTCTCGAAGCCGGCGAGCTGATCCGCCGACGCCTCGATCAGCTCCGCCAAGCGTGTCAGTACCCTGGCCCGCTCGCCTGCCGTGGCGCGCGCCCACGGCCCCTCGGTGAACGCGCGGCGGGCGGCCGCGACCGCCCGGTCGACGTCCGCGGCCGAACCGGCGGCCACCTGCGCGTAAGTGGCGTTGCCGACCGGGTCGCCGAGGGCGAACTTCCCACCGTCGAGGCTGTCGACATGCTTGCCGTCGATGTAGTGCTGGATCAAGGTGGGGACGCCGGCCGGTGGGTTCACCAAATGGTCCTTTTCGGCAGCCACGAACGAACTCATGTACAAAATCATATATGGTTTGTATCGTTGAGGGCAAGCGTGGCGGCTCACCGCGTCGGCGCGTGCCGGGCGACAGGGCCGCATGGTGCCGTCAGACGACCGTGCTCATCACGTCGACGAGCAGCAGTTCGTCGGCGCTGAGCTCGAAGTCCCAGATGTCGATGTTCTCCCGGATGCGTTCTTCCCGCACCGACCGGGGCAGGCAGACGACGTCGTGCTGGATGTGCCAGCGCAGGATAACCTGGGCCGGCGTCACCGAGTGCGCGTTCGCGACCTTCACCAGCGTCGGGTCGTTCAGGTCGGTCAGCCGGATGGCACTGAAGCCCTCCAGGACGATGCCGCGCTCATGCGACTCCTCCATCCGCCGCCGGTCGAACAGCTCCGGCGTCCACTTGATCTGGTTGACCGCCGGCACGATGCCGGTGGCGTCGACGAGCTCGTCGATCTGCGCCGTGCTGTAGTTGCTCACACCGACGGCGCGGACCTTGCCCTCCTCCCGCGCGGCGGTCAGGAACTTCCACAGTGGCACGGACTGCTCCGGCGCCGGCGGTGCGTGGATGAGCCAGAGATCGAGGTAATCGGTGCGTAGCTGCCGGAGGCTGCGCTCGAGGGTCTCCCGCTCGAAGCCGACGCGCCGGGGCGGGATCTTCGAGGTCAGGAAGATCTCCTCGCGGTCGACGCCGCAGTCCGCGAGCGCTTTGCCGATCTCGGCCTCGTTCTGGTAGCCGTACGCGGTGTCGATGTGCCGGTATCCTGCCGCCAGCGCCGCGCGGACCGACCGCCCCACATCCTCGCCGGTCACGTTCCACGTCCCCAGGCCGACCATCGGCAGCGGCTTGCCACCGCCGATGTCGATGCCACGATGTTCGGTCATCAGCCTCGTTCCAAGACTCGCGATGGATTTCGCAGGTGGATCCGGGGTGGGTCAGCTGAGCGCCGCGGCGACCGGGATCGTGTCGGTGACCTGTTCGAACCGGCTGATGCGGCCGTCGGTCACGGTGAACCAGTGCACATACCGGGCCTTGAATGCCTTGCCGGTCGCCTTGTAGGTGCCCGAGTACCAGCCGATCGCGGCGGCGACGTCGCCGTCGCCCACGATCGTGTCGGGAACCGCCTTGAACCCGTCCCATTCCGTGCCGAGTCGCGCGAAGACATGCTCCAGCACCGCCTGCTGGCCGTGATACGTGCCGGCATACGGGAAGCCGGCCGCCTCCGTCCAGACCACGTCGGCCGACAGGGCGGCGAGCGCCCCCGGCACGTCCCCAGCGGCAAGGCCCGCGTACAGCACGCGGACAACGTCCTTCGCGTCGGTCATCGGTCACTCCCCGGGCTCGTTACGTATCTGAAATCATATACGTCGCGATGCCTAGGTCAAGCGCTCAGTACGGCTCGTTCCGGCTGAACACGTCGCGCGGGTTGCGTACCGTCATGCGGTCGATGTCGTCGTCGCCGACGCCCAGTCCCCGCAGCGCGGGCAGCACCACGGTCGGTATGTAGGTGTGTGAGCAGTTCGGCCACAGCCGCTTCCGGGTGTCCGGCTCCAGCGTGTCCGAGTAGCACGGCGCGTCGTGGGATAGCAGCATCCGCCCGGCGTATCCGCGCCTGACGAGCTCGGCCACCACCTCCAGCCGCCGTTCGGGCGCCAGCCGCGCGTCGTAGCCGAAGCGGTCCATGCCGATGTAGGAACCCGCGTCCATCAGCTCGGTGAGGTACGCGAGGTCCGTCGAGTCACCGCAGTGGCCGATCACCACGCGGCTCAGGTCCACGCCCTCGGCCCGGAACAACGCCTGCTGGTCGCGGCCGCCGAAACTCGCCGCATCGGTGTGCGTGCTGATCGGCACGCCGGTGCGCCGGTGCGCGCGGGCCGCGGCGCGTAGCATGTGTGTCACGTCGGGGGTCAGGCCCGCGACGTCGGTGCCGCACTTGATGATACCGGCGCGGATCCCCGTCCCGGCGATGCCTTCCAGGATCTCGCGGACCAGGAAAGCCTCGACCGGATCGGGGCCACCGTTGACGGTTTGCGGGCCACGGGCGGCGAAGAAGCGGGGCAATCGCTCGAAGGCGTAGATCCCGGTCGCCACCACGACGTTCATGCCGGTACCTTCGGCGATCCGGCGCACCCGCTCGACGTTGCGGCCCATTCCGAACGCGGTCAGGTCGACGATGGTGTCGACGCCGGCCACCCTGGTCGCGATCAGGCTCGCCGTGGCCGCGGGGATCTCGACCTCGTCACGCCAGCGGCCGAGCCGGTTCACCTCGACCTCGGCGTCGAGCAGGACGACGTGCTCGTGCATGAGCGTCAGGCCGAGCGCGTCGATCCGCACCTCGCCGGACACCGTGGCGACCGTGCGCGTCGTCATCCGCGCTCCGACCCGCAGTTCCTACGGCTCGGCGATCCGGTCCGGGAAGAGCGGGCCCGGGTCGTCGATGAAGTCCCCGATCCGCGATCCGACGTCGTCGAGGATGGTGCGGACGGTCCGTAGCCGGTGCGCGCGGCAGCGGCTCGCGATCTCCGCCGCGGGGATGGGCCCGGCCTCGATGAGGTCGAAGAGGACGTCATGCTCGCGGACCGACTGGCGGGCCGCGGCCATGGAGAAGACCGGGTGGACCTTCGCGATGGCGCGGATCTGGGCCGCGTGGCTGCGCACCAGTTCGAGCAGGTGCCTGTTGGGGCACCGGGAGTAGAGCACTTCATGCAGTTCGTGTCCTAATTCTCCGTATCGCTCCCCGTTTCCGGCAATGACACATTCGGACATCTCGGCATTGAGTCTGCGAGCGATGGCGAGGTCCTCATCGGTCAGCAACGGAACGCTCAGCGCCGTGGCGTTCTCCTCCAGCACGGCCAGTGCCTCCACTGCCATGTCGGTCAAAATCATCCGCCCTCCATAGCCTCGCCGCAGACACGCTCAGGGTGGCCGGCGCAGCAACATGACGGACCGCGTCGCCGGTTACGCCCGTGTCACCGTGATACTAAGAGCGTGTTACGTGCGAGGCCAGTGCCTCCGTGTCACGACACGGCCGTCCCGCACGGCGAGGTACGGTTCGGGCGGGGCATCACCGGCGCCACTCCGGCTCCCGCCGGCCCTCGCGCGCGTCCATCCGCACGCGAAAGTAGTCACCGATCGTATGCAACGCAAGCACGGTTGCGAACATGATCGAGGCACGGGATACTGGTGTGCCACGGCGCGGGTCAGGGGCCCTCCGCCTTGCGCGCGGGGCGGCGAGCGCGTATTTCGCGGTGGCGATGCCGGTCGCGTTCATCCGGACCCACCTAACCGGCCGGCCGGAACCGGTACAGCGCCGTGCCGTCCGCGGTGGGCACGAAGGTGACCTCGACCGGCATGCCGATCCGGACCGCCTCGGGCGAGCAACCGACAATGTTGGTGAAGATCCGCGGGCCCTCCGCCAGCTCCACACTCGCGACGACGTACGGCACCGCGGTCGTGTAGCCCTCCCGCCGCGACTTGCGCACGACGGTGAAGGTGTAGACCACGCCCTTGCCGCTAGCCTCGAACCACGTCAGTTGCGTGCCGCCGCAGGCCGGGCAGAAGAACCTCGGGTACCACACAACCGTGCCGCAACCCGTGCAGCGCGGTAGCAGCAGGACGCCGCGGGCGGTCGCTGCCCAGAAGGGCTCGTTGTCGGGATCGACCTGCGGCTGCGGCACCGGCAACGGGTCGTTCCCGGACGCCGGCGACGGCTGCGGACCGCTCATGCCGCCGCCCCCAGGATCAGCGTCGCCGCGCTGCTGCGCGTGCCCAACCGCCCACCGGTGCCGTGCACCAGCGCGAGTTCGCAGTCAGGCACCTGTACCGCCCCATGAGCCTCGCCACGCAACTGGCGCACCGCCTCGATGATCTTCGGCATGCCACCCCGGCCACCCGGATGGTTGTTGCACAGGCTGCCACCGTCGGTGTTGATCGGCAGCCGGCCGTGCGGGGCCACCAGCGTGCCGTCGCTGACGAACGCGCCGCCCGCGCCCTTGGCACAGAAGCCGAGATCCTCCAGGGTCTCGACGACGGTGATGGTGAAGGAGTCGTAGATGCCGGCGTAATCGATGTCGCCGGGCGCCACACCGGCCTCCTCGAACGCTGCCGGACCCGACCAGATGGCGCCGGTGTGCGACAGGTCGAGCCGGCCGTTGTCGTTGTACTTGTACCGCTCAGCGTGGCCGAGCAGGGCGACCGTCGCTCGCGGCAGGGTCCGCGCCACTTCCGGGCTGACCAACACGATCGCGCCGCCACCGTCGGTCGTGATACAGCAGTCGAGCCGGTGCAGCGGATCGCTGATCATCGGCGATGACAGCACATCCGCCACCGTGACCGCACCGGGCAGCAGCGCGTTCGGGTTGTGCTGCGCGTGCCACGACGCGGCCACCTTCACCTCGGCGAGCTGCTCGCTGGTCGTGCCGAACTCGTACATGTGGCGCATCGCGACCATGGCGTAGTTGTGCACGGTCTCGGTGATTCCCCAGAGGTTGTCGAAGCTACGCTCCGGCCCCTGGCTGTCGCCGCGCGGCAGCGGGGGGCCGGTCAGCGGCCGGTCGGCCATGGTCACCAACGCGACGTGACACTTGCCGGCGGCCACCGCCATCGCGGCATGCCCGACATGCGACAGGTACGACGAGCCTCCGATCTCGGTGGTGTCCGCATGCGAGCACCGCAGCCCCAGATACTCGATCATCGACAGCGGCCCCACGCCGGGGGCCGAGAAGTCACAGAAGTACGCGTCGACATCGGACAGCGAGAGTCCGGCGTCGGCCAGCGCGCCCAGCGCCACCTCCGCATGCAGCTGCGGCACGGTGCGGTCCGGAATGCGCCGACCCGGGTGCTCGTACGCGCCGGCGATGTGGACCTTCCCGCGCAGGCTCATGGCATCACCGTCTCGCCACGCGCCGACATGTGCTTGACCCAGCCGTCGAACCGCTGCGCGAAGTCCGGCAACTCCTCCATCGGGTAGTGGCCGTACCCCTCGAGCAGTTCGTAGGTGGCGGTCGGGATGCGCTGCGCCGTCTGCCGGATCAGGTGGTGCGGGATGAACGGGTCGTCCTCGCCCGCGACCACGACCACGGGGCAGGTGATGGACGGCAACTGGTCCCACAGGTCCAGACGGCCCTGCGCGGTGCCGTCGGCGAAGGTCACGTGCCAGTCCTCACGGCAGTGCATCAGCGCGATCAACTCAGCCCGGTCGGGCGGGACGAGCCGGCCCGACGACACCAGGCCGCCGTAGTACGTGCGGTCGCGGATGCTCGGCGCGCCGCTGTCCTCCAACACCAGCGGGCGCACCCCATTCGGATGCACGATGCGCGAGTCGGCCGCCGCCATGGCGACCACGCCGGCCAGCCGGGTGTGCGCCTTCACCGCCATGTCCATCACGATCGCGCCGCCGATGGAGCAGCCGATCAGGTACGGACGCGTGGCACCGAACAGGTCGAGCACGCGCAGGGACCAGTCACTGTACATCCCCAGGTCGGCCACCGGCCCATCGGCGGCCGGCTCGGTGCGACCGTGCCCCGGCATGTCCGCGACAATCACCCGGTAGCCCAGCCGCGCGATCTCCGGTGCGGCGTAGCGGTACTGCACGCCGCTCTGCCCAGCGCTGTGCACGCAGAGCACGTCCGGCCCGCCCTCGCCGAAGACTTCCACAAAGGACAGTCGCCCGTCGATGGTCAGGTAGTGAGCCTCATGCATGCAGCACCTCCGCCACCTCGGCGCGCGCCTCATCCAGGATGAGCATGACCGCCTTGATCATTCGTACGTACTGGAAACCATTGCCCCGCACCTTGAAGGAGCCGGTCATGGTCCGGCGGAAGTAATCGTTGGTCGGCACGGTCAGCAGCTCCAGCCAGGTCAGCTCCGGCGCGTCGATGGTGAAGGTCGGTCCGTCCACCGCCTTGCGCGCCACCTCGACGATGGAACCCCGGTAGACGCGGAAGTTCACCTCGTCCGTACCGCAGGAGAAGCCGATGGCCCCATCGAACGGGGTGGTCGTGGAGCGGAACGCCGCGTTGCCGGCGAGCCGCTCGCCGATACGGCGGCCCCAGGCGACCGAGCCGAGTTCGAAGGCGACCCTTGCCCGGTCGTCCTGCCCGGCCAGGTTCACCGACGGTACCCGCCAGCGGGCCCGGCCGCGCTGCACCTCGACACCGGCCGCGTCCACCAGGCGCAGGTCGGTGACGAGACGGGCGGCGTCGCGGCCCTCGGGGCCGTGCCGCACCACCGTCGAGACCAGGTGCACCCGGTCCTCCGGCGTAGCCGCTGACTGTTCGGCCCAGTCCAGCGCGACCAGTTGCGCCCCCCGGCAGGGCACGGCGGCCGACACCAGGCCGAGCACCACTCCCATCCGGGTCGTGCCGTCGGCCGGGCCCAACAGGGTTTCGGCGCCGATCTGCCGCATGCCGACGACGACATCCTCGGCGGCCGCGTCCGGCGGCAGCGGCCGGCCGAGCACGGCCCGCTCGGTCGCCGTCACCGCTGCACCGGCTTCGGGATGGTCAGGCCAGGGTCCTCGGCGTACTCGTCCATGCCGATGAAGAAACGGGTGAACCGCCAGAAGCCGTCCGCCTCCTTGCGCAACCGCGTGTCGTACATCACGGCGGCCTGCAGGATCAGGCCCTGCGCGGCGCGGGTCACCACGCTGTTGGCGTACGCCTTGGCCGTGGTGTCGGTCAGCTCGTCGATGATGATGTTGGTCATGCAGTGCCGCCGCTGGCCGTACATCTCACCGATGCCGGTGGACAGTTGCTTCTCCAGCGCCGCGTAGCCGTAGAACGCGTTGAACGGGGTGGCCGACCCCAGCGACCCCTCGAACTGGATGTCCTCGGTCATGCAGGACAGCACCACGTCGGGCCGGTTCTCGTCGTGCCCCATCGCGAAGCGGTAGAACGCCTCGTGGATCAGCATGCGGTCGCGGATCTGTTCGGGCGGGAACGGCACCGCGCCCAACGGCTTGAGGTCGATCAGCCCCTGTTGGGTGGCCCAGAACTTGGGCGGGAAGTCCGCCTTCGCACTCGCCTGGTCAACTGACATGTCACGCCTTGCCTTTCGCCAGCAGTTCCCGGAACCGCCGCCCGTCCACCAACACACAGATCTGGGCGAGCGTGCGCCGGATCCCGTCCTCGTCACTCATCCATCTCCCCTCCCCCTCGCAGCATCAGGTCCATCTGCTGGTCGCACCAGTCGGTCACCTGGGCCGTGCCTCGGGTGTCCCGACTGGCGCGCAGGAAGCCCATCGCCTGCTCGACCTGCGGACGAGGCGCCGCGACGAAGGGCGCGGCCACCTCCAGCGCGGCCGTCAGCGCCTGTCCGGCCTCCGCCGTGTGGGTCACCAGGCGGGCGGCCACCGCCTCGGCGCTGGTGAATACCGTGCCGGCCACCGCCCAGACGACCGCCACCTCGGCGGGCACCCGGTGCAGCAGGTGTGGCAGCACCGCGTGCGGCAGGTACTGCGACCGGATCTCCGGCAGCCAGAAGCGCGAGTCCACGCCCGCGACGGCGTAGGTCGCCGCGCCGACGAGCGCGAGGCCCATACCGATCGCCCAGCCGTCGATGACCGCGATGACCGGTACCGGCGCAGCCGACAACGCACGGAACAACTGCGCGTGCGGTTGGCTGGCCCAGGGCCGGCTGGCCTCGACGGGATCGAGCCGCTCACTGAGATCCGCGCCGGAGGACAGGTCGCCACCGCGGCCGTACAGCACGATCGCGTGACAGCCGGGGTCTGCCCCCAGCCGGTCGACGGCGTGCCACAGCTGCGCCCCGATGGCTGTGGTCATCGCGTTCTTCTTCTCCGGCCGGCAGATCTCCACGTGGCCGACCGCGGCCTCCAGCCCGACGCGCACCTGGCCGGTGGCGTCGGACACGTTGGGCGACTCAGTCAACGGTCACCCCGGGCCCGGTCGAATCCGCCAGGCCGAGCTCGGCGATGATGGCTTCCGTGTCCTCCCCGGCGTCCGGGGGTGCGATGTCGTACGCCTTGTCGATGACCGGCAGCGGTGAGGCGGGCACGTAGACCGAGTCGACGCCATTGATGTCGGGCACCTGCCGGATCAGCCGGCGGGCCTGGACGTGTGGGTCGGCCACGATGTCCTCGATGCTCAGGATCGGGCTGGCGGCGACGCCCGCCGCCTGCATCGCCGCGGTCGCCTCCGCGACGGTGTGCGCCCGGGTCCAGGTTTCGATCGCCGCGTCCAGCGGTTGCCGGTGCTCCAACCGGGTGTCGACCCCGTTGGAGCCGGTCGAGAAGTACTCCAGGATCCAGGGTTGGCCGATCACCGCGGCGACTCCTTCCCACATCTTCGCGGTCAACGGGGCGAGATACAGGTAGCCGTCGGAGGCTTGGTAGGTGCTGGCGAACGAACCCCGTACCCGGCTGCCGATGCGTTGCGGGCTCTCGTGCCAGTTCAACACCTCCTGGAAGGAGGATGCCTGGAACGACATCAGGCAGTCGAGCATCGCCAGGTCCGTGAACGACCCCTCGCCCGTCAGCGCGCGGCGCTGCAGCCCGAAGGATGTCGCCAGGGCGGCGTACAGGCCGGCGAGGTGGTCGGGGATGAAGATGCCGCCGAGCATCGGCGGCCCGTCCGGCTCGCCCGTCAGGTGCATCAGGCCCGACATCGCCTGGATGACCCCGTCGAACGCCGGGCGGTCCTCGTACGGCGTGTCCCGGCCGAATCCGGTGATGTGTACGTAGACCAGCCGGGGGTTGATCTCACGCAACTCGGAGTACCCGAAGCCGAGCTTGTCCGGTACACCCGCGCCGAAGTTGGTGACCAGCACGTCCGCCGTCGCGACCAGCGCGCGCATGATCTGCCGGCCGCGGTCGGTGCGCAGGTCCAGAATGATGCTGCGTTTGTTGCGGTTGAGCGTGTGGAAGTAGCCGTTGCGCTGGTCGTGGTGCGGTGACTCCACCTTGATGACATCAGCGCCCTGGTCGGCGAGGATCTGGGTGCAGAACGGCCCGGAGATGAAGTGTTCCACGCCAAGGACTCGAATGCCGTCGAGCGCCCCTGGACTGACCATCGCTGACTCCTCCTGACTAGCGACTACGGACGGTGCACCGCTGCGGTCAGCGGGACCAGGCATACGGGCGCTTCGAAAGCCCGCAACACGTTGAGCAGGGGTGTCTCATCTCGGACACGACGTCCCGCACGCCGCGGCCTCCAACGCACGCCGCACCATCTCAACAGATCTGATATTTAGTTATATCTGATTCTGGCGCGCGCTGTCCAGGGTCCACCGCTGGTCAGCGGCTGCCGGCACCGGGCCGGGCGCGGCGCGAAGCGCCGCACCATCCGTACTGACGGCGGAGGCGACGAAGACGCGTCCGCACTGGTCCACAGCGATGTCGTCCGGGTTCGCGGTCTCAACACTGTGGACCATCGGGTCACGGTGAGTCCGAACCCGGCGTGCCGAGGGTCATCAGCAGCTTGCCGTCGGGGCCACCACTCGTTGCGGGGCGGGGCGGTCAAGACACCCCGATGCCCGCGGGCGAAGACCGCCGTTGCGGCGGCGACAGCCCGCGGCCGCCGCCGCGGGGCGCTTCACCGGCTCACGCCGGCCCGGTCACAGCTGGGCCTCCCGCACGTCGAGCCGGACCCGCAACGCGTCGCCGAGGATGTTGAGTGCCAGCACCGTGGCGAACAGCACGACGCACGGAACCAGCACCGGCGCCGGGTACTGCGCGAGGAACGGCTGCGCCGCCGCGATCATCGCGCCCCAACTCGGGGTGGGCGGTGGGATGCCGTGCCCCAGGAAGCTGAGCGATCCTTCGGTGACGATCAAGCTCGGGATCGCCAGCGCCATGTAGGAGATCAGTGGGCTGATGATGTTGGGGAGCACCTCACGGAACATCAGCCGTAGCCTGCTCGCGCCCATCATCTGGGCCGCTATCACGTAGTCGCGGACCAACTGCGTCTTGGCATGGGCCCGGGTGAGCCGGGCGAACGCGGGAACGAAGATCAGCCCGAGGGCCATCGTCAGGGTGAACACCGACGGCCGCAGCGCGAGCACGATCGCCAGCAGCAACAACAACGCCGGGACGGCCAGCACCGCGTTCGTGACAATGTCGACGAGCACCGTCAGCCAGGAGCCGAAGTAGGCGGTCAGGATGCCGAGCAGCGCCCCCACCACGACGGCCAGGGCACAGGCCATCACGCTGATGCCCAGCGAGGCCCGGGCACCGTAGGCGAGCCGGGACAACTCGCTGCGACCGATCCCGTCCAGGCCCAGGAATTCGCGGGTCCAGCCCAGGGGCGCGTTCGGGCTGCCGACGCCGACATCGGGGTCGGCCAGAGGAAGCCACTGCACGACGAGGGCAACGACCACCACCAGCCCGACCCAGACGCCGGCCAGCACCACCAGGGTCTTGCTGCGCCTGCGGGGGCGCCGCGGGGCGACCAGACGGGCGAGCAGCCGGCCGCGGCGGCGGCGGTCGGCCGGATCCAGGGTGACGGCGGGCGGCTCGACGGGGGTGTCGACGGTCGAGCGGGTCACTGCTTCGCCGCCACGCGCGGGTCGATCACTGCGTGGATGAGATCGACAAGGGTGTTGAGCACCAGGTATATCAGAGCGACGAGCACGACCACTCCTTGGATCACGGGAAGGTCCTTGCCGGTCACGGCCTGGCTCACGACCAGGCCGATACCCGGCAGGGAGAAGTAGGTCTCGATCACGATCGAGCCGCCGAGCAGGAAGCCGAACACCAAGGCGCTGATCGTGAACAGCGAGACGCTCGCCGGACGTAGCACGTGCCGAAGCAGGATGTACCGGTCCGGCAATCCGCGGGCGCGGGCGCTGAGCACGAAGTCCTCGCGCAGCACGCCGACGACATCGGCGCGCAGCACCCGCAGGAACAGCGGGGTGACGCCGGCGCACAGCGACAATACCGGCATGGCGGCGAACCGCAGATTCTCGCCGAGGCCCTGTTCGATCGGGCTCCAGCCGTAGGTCGGCAGCAGTTGGTAGCGCGCGGCGAAGATCTCCGAAAGGAACACCGCGGTGACGAAGGAGGGAAGCGAGAAGAACCCCGAGGAGATCGCGGTGACGACGCGGTCGACGATGCCGTCCTCCCTCGCCCCGCAGTACAGCGCCAGGGGGAGCGCGATGAGCAACGAGATCGCCATCGCCAGGATGGCGATCTCGACGCTCACCGAGACGTGCCCGGCGAGCAGGTCCGTCACCTTCTGGTTGTTGTGCACCGAAGTGCCGAGGTCGCCGTGCAGCGCGTTGAGCATCCAGTTCCAGTACCGGACGAGGAACGGCTGGTCGTATCCGTGCTCGTGGTTGAACCGCTCGAGCGCGCCCGGGGCCGACGTGTCGCCGAGCACGAGCGCAGCCGGCGTTCCCGGTATCAGCTCGACCAACCAGGCGACGGCCAGGCTGACCACGACGAGGATTACCACTGCCATACCGATCTTCTGGGCGATGAATCGCACCTGCGCACCTCCGCGCCGTGTCGTCCGCGACGGCGCCGTGCCGTCGCCGGTTTGGCCGGAAACCCGAGCGCCGGGAGTGGCGGCACAGTCCGCACGCGCACCGCGTGCCGCCACTCCCGACTGCCTTGGTCTGTCCGGCTACGTCAGGCCTTGTATCCGAGCGGTCCCCACAGCGGGGCGTTGCCGTAGTTGACCCGGGTGATGTTCACCAGGTCCTTGTTGGCCACGAAGCCGATAAGACCCTGGCCGGCCCAGTAGGCGACGTGGTCCTTGTTGACTTCCTCCTGGATGATCGCGTAGTCCTCTTTCTGCTTCGCGGCATCCGCCTGGGTGTGCAGGTCCTTGAAGGCCGCGTCGACCTTCGGGTTGCTGTAGCCCATGCTGTTCAGGAAGCCGCCGGTGACGTAGTAGTCCTCCAGCTCGGGGATCGGGTTGACCAGGTAAAGCCCGTTCGGCACCATCTGGTAGTTGCCGGCGCGCTGCTGCTTGATGTAGTCGGCGGTGGTCACAGTCTTGATCGTCATCGTAACGTTCTTGTACGCCTTCAGCTGGCTGAAGATCAGCTGGGCACAGATCTGAATCTGCGTCTGGTCGGCCGCGAGGTACTCGAAGACCACCGGCTTGCCCTCGGCCGCGAGCTCGTCGAACAGCTGCTGCGCGCGTTCGCGGTTCTGCTTCGGGTAGTCGTATTTCGTGTCGTAGTAGGGCGAGTTCGGCGCGAACAGGTTCGTCTGCGGCGGGGTGCCGGGCTGGAAGGCGTTGGCGACCGCAGTGCGGTCCAGCGCCAGGTCGATCGCCTCCCGCGCCCGCGGGTCGTTGAACGGCGCACGCTTGTGGCTCATCTGCACGTTGGAGCCGGCGCCGGTCTGGTTGATCAACACGTTCGTGTTCGGCAGGGTCTGGAACATTTTGATCGCGTCACCGCCGTAGGGTGCGGCGATCTGCGCCTGGTTGGCCGCCAGCGCCTGCGACTCCTTCGGGAAGTCGGCCACCGCCTGGAAGGTCAGCTTGTCCAGCCGGGGCTCGTCCTTGGCGAACAGCGCGTAGTTCGGGTTGGGCACCAGCGTGACGGCGTTGGCCCCGTCGATGTTCTGCACCTTGAACGGCCCGGCACCGACCGGCCGGGTGCCGAAGTTGGAGCCCGCGGCGCGGATGGCGGTTGGGGAGCCGATGTAGCTGAAGTCCTCGGTGAAGACGGCGTCGAAGTGCACGTTGGGCGACTGCAGCGTCATGGTGAACGTGGTGGCGTCGACGGCTTTCGGGGTGAGCGACTTGGCATTGGTGAGGAACAGCGAGCCGTTGGTCGGATCGGCGTGGCGCTGCAGGTTGAAGACCACGGCTTCGGCGTCGAATGGCGTGTCGTCGCTGAACTTCAGGCCCGGCGTGAGCTTGCCCGTCCACACCGTGTAGTCGCCGTTCGGCGTCAACGACTGCAGGAAGCCCATCTTGATTTTGTTGGTCGCCGAGTCGAGGTACGTCAGGTTGCCGTAGATGGCGTTCATCGGACCGCCGGTGGTGAAGGCGAAGGCGTTCGCCGCCACCGGGTCGAGGCGTCCGTTCAGGCCGGTCACCAGCATGGTGACCTCGCCGCCCTTCTTGGTGTTTCCGGTCGCCAGTGATGCCGACGAGCTCGGCACGTTGTCCGCGCCGGTACCGGAGCTGGTGCCGCACGCCACCGCCCCGGTGGCAACCACGGCGAGGGCGCTGAACAACGCCACGGCGTGACGCAGCCGGTACGGGTGTCTGATCCGCAAGCCGAGCGTGTGGGGTGTTCGCATCGGGTTCCTCTCGTACGGGAGTGGCTGTACTTGGCCACGTTGGGTACGGACGGCGTTCGTGTAGTTAGTGGTGTCGTCTTCACAAGACCGCAAGACCCGTCAGACGATTGCGACTGGCCCGGCGGCAAGGCCGCCAGCACGCAGACAGCAAACTGTCGGGCGCGATAGGTCACGCCGGACTCGGTCGCCCGCACGTCCTCGGCGGCGGTGCTGGGCAGACCGGTCAGGACATGGCCTCCTCGACGGTGAACCCCGGTCGCAGTTTCCTCAACCGCCCTTGAGCTCGTCGATGACCTTGATCTTGAACTGCTGCGTCAGCGGACCGCAGAACGAACCGGGGGCGGGGTCGGCGATCCGCTGGGAATTGAACATGATGGCCTCCGCGCTCAACGGAGTGCCGTCGCTGAACCTGGTGTCAGGGTTCAGCGTCAACGTGCAGACGGTGACGTCAGCATTCGGCGCGGTCGTCTGCAGCAGATGGTACTGACCCTGCCAGTCTGTCGGGACGACACTGCCCTGGCCTTCGAGTCGCCGGGAGATTCCCGCAGCCTGGGCCATCTCATCCATGTGGGTCCTTCAGCTCACGTGCGGCGTGGACTTGGGTATGCGTCGTGGTGGACAGTTGCTCCTATCAGCACCGACGCGGCGAAGCGCTCCGAACATCAGCGCCTGGCAGGTCGCAGCCCTGGTCGGAGCGCCCCGACCTCCATTTCGAATAGGAGATCATATAAAATCCGCCGGTGTCAAGAATCTGGATGACTCGGATCACACCGGTCTGGCGCCCTGTCGATCCGCCACCCGTCACCTGCCGGTCCATCGGCTGAACGACGGCTCGGCGGGCGTCGGCGCGGGTGGCGAAGATGCGGTGCCGAGTCCGGCCTTGATGCTGGCGAGGAACGACTCGGCGACGGCGTTGTCGTAGCAGGAGACGGCTCGGCCCATCGACGCGCGGAGCCGCGGTTCGGTCAGTTCATGCGGAACTGAGTCGTGTCCACCTCGCCGGCCCTCCGGCCCGGAGACGGTCTGCGCCTGACGCCGGTCGGCACGCGTCGCCGCGTCAATGCGCGCTCGGGTGGCTCCCGACGTGTCGCCGGTTCGTATCGGGCGGGCTCCAGGCGACCGAAAGCACGGTGTCGACCAGCCGCTGAGCGCGCACTCCAGGTGTTCGACGATGTGGGCATCGTCGAACGTGGTTCCGGTGCCCGCTGGGGAGCGTCGTCGGCGACCACCTGACCGCCCTGCGCGCCCGGCCCGCGCCCGCCGCGGCAATGTTCTCGTATACAGTGGTCGGCGTGAATGCATTGCGACTGCGGTGGATCGTTCCGGCGGCAGTGCTCGTCGCCGCCGCTGCGGTGACCGTGTTCACCTGGAGCCCCTGGAGCGCAGGCGTCATTACGGGTGCCACCGCCGGTCCGACGCTGACCGGCCACACCGACATCGTCAATGACGTCGCCTTCAGCCCCGACGGCACGACCCTCGCCAGCGGCAGCGCGGACACCTGAAAATCAGATAGGCAGTCTCCGTCAAACCCGGGGCTTGACAGGAGCCGATCGGCCGTCCTGGCACGGCCGCCAGCGGGACCGGTTGCCTGTCCGGGGCAGGCCAGGTTGTCCGCGCCGGAGAAGCCGCGGTCGACCACGGTGATGACTGCCCTCCCTGTTTGTCACGGGTGTTCCCGCAGATCCTGGTCGAGTGATTCGGTTGCCCTCGTGCGCGCGACTACCGTTACTCGAACCGTAGGCCCTCGGGCCGCATGAGACGGAACAACGGTGGAAGGCTGGCAGCGGCGACCAGGAGGACCACGCCGGCGGCGATGCCGCTGACCGCCCCGATGCTGGCCCAGTCGAGCCGCACGGGGACGGAGACGATCTTCAGCAGGACCGCGCCGACCGCCACGCCGAGGGTGGCGGCGACGAGCAGGCCGAGCACGACCGGTACTGCTGTCTGCCAGAGGATCGACAGGCCCATCGTGCCGCGCCGGGTGCCGAACGCGACGAGCGCGGCCAGGATGCGGCGGCGGTCGCGGAGCTGTTCGATGGTCGCGACCAGCAGGCTCAGGCCGACCAGCAGGAGCACTACGGCGGCGCCGGCATACAGGCCGCGCTGAATGCTGGCGAACGTGGTGTCGGTGCGGGTCGTGCGCAGGATGGACACGTCGACGACGGGGTCGATGCGGGCGCCCGCGTTGCGGATCTGCTCGTCGGCGTCCGGGGCGGCGGTGTTGTATCGCACGAAGGTCATGAACCGCTCGTAGGGCTGCGCCGCCGGCGCCCGCGACGGTGTGACCAGCAGGCCGGCGTATTCCTGCCCGCTGGGGTCGCGGCGGACCGTGGCCTCCTTGACCGGGCCGGGCACCGTCCAAACCGCGTTGTCTTCGCCGATGGTTATCTGTTTCCCGGCGAGACTGGCCAGCGCGGGCGGGGTGCCATCGGGGGTCGCCGGGCTGATCGAGCCGAGGCCGAACACGTCGCCGTCGGCGCAGGAGGTCAGGTCGGCGAGCAGCCGCAGCGTGTCGCAGTCGGCGACGATGACCGCGAACGTCGTGTCGTCGGCGTCGCCGAGGCCGCCGGCGTCGGTGCGCAGCGTGTAGGTGCCGGTGACGATCGGGGTGGCGCGGACGGTGGCGTCGATGTCGACGGCGGTGCGGGCGTGCGAGTCCGCGGTGGCCTGGGTGAGGATGGCGGCCTGGACGCGGGTCACGTCCTGGTCGGTGCCGGTGATGTAGTTGTGCTGGGCGGCGGCGAAGAGCATCTGTAGCGCGATGGTGCCGGCCGCGGCGACGGCGACGGCGTTAACGGCCCGCACGGCGCTGTCGCCCGAGAGCTGGAGACGGCGCAGGGCGAGTTGCCAGGACAGGGAGCCGCCGCCGAGGCGTGCCACGATGCGGTCGAAGATCCAGGGCAGCATCGTGGAGACGCCGATGAGGAGCAGGATGACGCCGCCGCCGACTTGATACACGTTGAACTCGGCGTTCTCGGCTCGGGCTTCTCCGGCTGGGCCAGCCAGCGCTCGACATCGGCGACCCCGGCGTCGGTGATCGCGTAGCGCTTGCGGTCGGGCCCCTCGCCCGACTCGACGCTGTCGACGCTGACCAGGCCGTGCTTGAGCAGCCGGGACAGGGTCGCATAGACCTGCCCGTAGGCGAGCGGGCGATCGGTGCCGAAGCGCTCGTCATAGGCCCGCTTCAGGTCGTAACCGTGGCGGGGCCGGGCCTCGAGCAGCCCGAGGAAAGCCTGACCGATGGACATGCCGAGCACTCGACACGACAGGTATACATGCTGTGTATACCCGTCGTGTATAGCGGTGCGTTGTCTCGCTTACGGTGATTACGATGTCGGACAAGTTCGACGGCCCGGAGTGGTGCGCGGCGGCGTCTGGTGTGGTTGCTGAGGGCCGCAGGCTCGGAAGCTCCGGAGAGGCTACCGATTGTCGTTGGTCACCATCGGGGGTAATTCGGGAGCCGGGCCGCGATCCTGTCCAGCACGAGGGTGAGCGCTTCTCGCTCACTGCGCGTGATGGGCGCGAGTATGTCCTCGTCGACTGCCGCCATCGCCAGGTCGAGTCCGTCGATCAAGGCAACTCCGGCCGGGGTGGCGTAGACCCGTTTGATGCGATCGTTGCCTGCGTCCAGTCGCCGCTCGACAAGGTGTCGTTTCTCGAGCTTCTGCAGCATGCTCGACACGTTGGCCTCGCCGCGGCGTACCTCTCGTGCGATGTCTCGTTGGATCGATCCGGGGTTGTCCCGCAGGTAGCCGAGGATGAAGCCTTGCTCGAGGCTGATATCGCGTTCGCGGATCCATTTCTCGCCGGCTCGCATCTGGGCGGTGATGATCTGCCGCATGAGTTCGAAACTGCGATCGCGTTCTAGGTCCATGGTCTCCGTGAGCCCTCGCCGAAAGTGATGCTGTTTTCCGGCCAGGTTGCCGGCGTTGGGTTGTCAGACGGTCTTGCCTGCACCGTTCGCGGTACCGACGAACGCCCGCCTGTGCACCTTCGGGCGTCCGCCTGGGCCGCGAGGATGGCCCGATCCCTGGTTCGAGGACGATCGTATAGGTTCTGCACTGTCCAGCCGGCGTCGCCCAGCAGTCCCGTCCAGCTCTCGCGGGACATGATGGCGTGCAGCGGGCTGGTGCCGCCGAACATGATCCGGTCGGCCGTTGAGAGCACCAGGTTCGAGTCGACCCCGGCGGGGTGCACCTCGACGGTGAGCCCCAGGGTGCTTCCCGTCGCGGCTCGGCCGGACAGGGCGGCGAACAGCCGCGCCACTTCGTTCGCGCTGAGGAACAAAGCGACGTGCTCGGCGAGCAGGAGCGGCGGCGTCCGGGATCCGCGATCGTCGCGCTGAGGCTTCAGCTGGAGGAGACGATGTGGACGGACTCTCGCACACCCCAGTCCTCCACGTGGTCGGCGACGAGGTCGACGACCCTCTGGTGGCCCTTGTCGAGGTCGGGGTTGGAGTAGTGACGGTTGAAGGAATCGTCGTCGCGGTAGAACTCGAACGCCCACATGATGTCGGGGTCCTCGTCCGAGCGGCTGAGCACCCAGTCCACCGGGCCGTCCGGGTCGCCGTTGAAGTGCAGCTCGTTGCAGACCTTGAACAGTTCGTCGCCCATGCCAGGCTTCGCCTTGAGCCTGAGCACCATGCCTGGCTGCTGCTCTTTCACCTGAATCTCCTGTTGGCTCGTACTTGTATTCGAGTCCTATTCGTCGGTGACGCCGTAGCGGCGGGCGACGAGGTCCGCCATGGCACGCGCGAGAAGCTCTTCGCCGGCCTCGTTGGGGTGCAGGTGATCGCCCGAGTCGAGCGCCGTGGACAGCCGCTCGGGTTTCGTTGCGGAGCGCACGGCTTTGTCGAAGTCGACCACGTTCGGAGCCGAGGACCTGATCCAATCGTTCACGGCCGCCCTGATCTGCTCGCGGCTGCTGTCGTACCCCTCGGCGGGGAGAAACGGCGTGATGGTCGCGATCGTCGCGCCCAGCCCCGCAGCGGCGGCCCGCTCGATGAGCTGCTCGTAGGCGTCGATCAGTTGTTCCCGTGAGGGCAGCTCGGAAATGGGGGCCACCGCACCCGGAAGGCCCAGATCATTCGTGCCCAGCGCGATGACGACGTCGGTTGCTCCGGCGGTGCCCAGCACGTCTTCCTCGAAGCGTGACAAGCCCGACAGGCCGAAGGAGGCGATCGACGGATCAGGATCGATACGGAGCCGGTTCCCGGCGATGCCTCTGTTCACGATGGACACCTCGACACGACCCGCGAGCAGCGCGGCGGCGGCCTCCGGCCAGCCGCCGGCGGTGATCGAATCGCCCAGACACACCATGACCGCTTCGGCCGGACGTCCGGACACGTCCAGGCTTCGCAGGAACGGCACGGGAATCGGCATTTCGCTCCCGTCCGGCGCTGGAATCGTCGGCGTCTCGATCGCCGGGAAGCCCTGCGACCCGGCATGGTTTCCAGGGGTGGACACCTCTACCGGAGTGCGCGCGAAGTTTCCGGCCGAGTGCAACGTTTCCTCGGGGAGATACACATCGACCTGCACCTCGTCGCCGCGATCCACGGTCAGGGCCACCGGATCCGTGCGACGAGTCTCCCCGGCCGGGATCGTGACATCGGCGTGCCCTGCGAACAGCGCGACCGCATGGCCCCCGCCGGCGGCGACGGCGCAGGCCCCGATCTTCACAGGGGCATCCCCGAACCGATTGCTCAGCTCCAGCCGAACACGATCCCCGCTCAACGCCGTCACGACGCGCGCTCGGAACGTGGTGTTCGAGAACGAGTTCTTGAAGCTCCGGACGTCCGCGACGGCCTGCGCCCAACCCGTCTGCCACTGATCCATGATCCGTCCTTTCCTGCCGCCCACCAGACGACGACCATGTCGACGACGGTAACACTTTTGCAGCGAAGTATCTAGTGACGAAGCATCCGGCAGCGAAGTGTCCGCGAGGCGCCGGCCGCGGCGGCCTGCTTGGTGCGGCTCAGCTTGTTCGGGGGGCCGCCGGCTCGGGGGCATCCGCCGGCAGCATGAGGGGCGTGCCCGGCGATCGCAGTTTCGTCCATCGGCCCCGGGATGCCAGCGTCGCGGCGACGACGGCGACGATCGCGACGAGCATGCCGCCTTCGCCGAGCCATACGCGTGCGCCGTCGCCGGTCGTGGCGGGGTCGAATGCGCTCTGGATGATGCTGTTCCAGGCGGCGTGCAGGACGATCGCGGGCCAGATGCTGCCGGTTTCGAGGCGGACGCGGGCGATCACGTAGGCGGAGGAGATGGTGGTCATGGCGAAGCCGGCCAGCCCCATGATCTTGGATCCGCCGCTGTTCACCACGTAGGAGCCCGTGATGATCAGCGGCGCGTGCCAGAGGGCCCAGATCACTCCGCTGGCCAGCACCGGGCGGGGGACGCCGGCCTCGATGAGCCGGGTCAGCATGTAGCCGCGCCAGCCGATCTCCTCGCCGGTCGTGGAGATGCAGGCGACCGCCGTGGTCACGGTCGCCCCGAGGAGCAGGCCGGTGAGGAAGCCGTTGGGGGGTGACGTGTATTCGGCCAGCCCGGTGGCCCAGGCGATGCCGTAGGCGACCAGCCCGATCGCGATCGGATACGCGATCGCGGCGAGGAGGATCGCGAGGGTACGCCGCCCGCCGAACCGGAACGACACGTCGCGGAATCCTTCGTGCAGGACGAGCCGGCAGATCACCGAGGCGAGCGCGACCGACCACATCAGCCCGAGGAACCATCGGGTGTCGCCGGTCTTGACGACGACGGCGACGAAGATGAGGTTGAAGATCGCCACCAGGGAGAGAAACAGCAGCAGTCCGCGCCGGGCCTTGGCCCGGCGTTCGTGTGTGGTGTCCATCGCAGTGGTCATGACAGTCCTCCTGAGTCGCGTCCGGCGGCCATGGTGTTGCCGCTGCGGGACTGATGGGGGTCGAGTCTCATGGGGCCCGAGACGTGGTTGATCCCGGGGCTTTGACAGATGGCCATTTAGTACCATCAATGGCTTTCGGGATGGGCCGGCCAGCGAGGAGCTAGAAGATGGCCAACGGATTGACAGGCAGTCCCGTCATGCCGAAGATGCGTGGCGTGGCGGCCACGAACAGAAACGTGTGGCGCCCCTGCCGGGCGCACATGTCGGCCAGCGCGCTGGGGTCGGCGCCGTCGATCAGCGGGATGCCCAGGCGGCCCAGTGCGAGCATGTGCAACGCGCCTGGTATGTGTCCTTTGATCGGGGGGCGGGCGTCTCCGATGTCCCCGGCGTAGATCGCGATCTCGTGGTCGGACATCCAGCGGACCGCGTCCTCGGTGATGCCGGGCAAGGGGCGGTCGCGTTCGGTGACCCAGTCCCAGCCGCCGCGGACGATGAGTGCGTCTCCCGACTGCACGGAAACGCCTTCCCGTGCCGCTGCCGCATCCAGGTCCGCGGCGGTCACCGGATACGCCGCCGGCAGACGGCCGCCCGGGGCGAGGTCGAGCAGGACGCCACGGGTGAGGATGCCATCGGCGTACGCGTCGGTCGCGCCGTGGCGTACACCCGCCGGACCGGAGCTGTCGGCCTGCGGGACGCCCGGGTAGACGTGCCCGTCGAGAACCATGTGCGCCATGGCGTCCAGGTGTGTGACCTCCGGGTGGTGCGTGGTGATGACCATGAGTTCTGCCATGGCGACCGGCGGATTGCCGGTGAACATCATGGCGGTCTGCACGGCCGTCGAGGACGCCTGCGTGGGCGCCATGGGACCGGGGATCAACGCAGCGGGGCGAGTGGTCCGCGCGATCGACACCGATACGCCGGTGCGGGCCTCAGCGACACCGCGCACCCGGGCTCGGGCTGTGATGAAGTTGATCGCGCCGAGCTCGTCCGAGTCGCCCCAGCGTCCCCAGTTCGTGGGAAATGATGCCCCCGTGTCGTTCAACGTCTTCTCCTGATGTCCATGCTGTGCAAGTCGGATAGATGGCGGAGCCGCCCGCAAGGGCTCACGGCCCGGGGCCGTCGTGTCGTCGAACGGGCGAGCCGTGAACCGTGCGGACCTGCGCTGCCGGCGCTTGGTCACCGCCGGCATGTGGGGTGCCGGCCGATCAGTGGGCGCGGCGGGGCGAGGTGCTCAGGCCTGTTCTAGACGTGGGTGTGTTCGGCGAGGAACGCCAGGACGATGTCGGCGACCTGCTGCGGGTATTCGGCGTGGGGGTAGTGGCCCGCGTTCGCGATCATCTGGTAGCGGCCCAGCCCGGCCGGTAGCCGGCCGACGATCCCGGCGGCCTCGGCCTCGGGGTCCGGGAAGTCCGAGTCCTCGCGGCCCATCACCACCAGCGCCGGGCATCGGACGTCGGCCAGCTGCGCGGCGGCCTGCTTCAGGGTCGCCGACGAGCTCACCATCCGCTGTGCCGCCTTCACCCGGCCGGGTTCACGCAGGTTCGCTTGCAGCGCCGCCAGCCAGGCGTCCCAGTCGGCCGGCTTACGCCCCGGGTATGCCATGTCGAGGTACTTCGACCAGGTCTTGACACTTCCGGTGAGGGCGAACCACCCCAGCAGGAGCGCACCACGGCGGTACCGGCCATCCCGCACAAACGCGGCCACGCTGTAGCTCGGGGGGCGGGTGAAGGGGTCGATCTCCACGACCGCGCTGACCAGATCAGGGTTCGTCGCCGCCGCGATCGTCACCGCCCCGCCCGAGAAGGACTGACCCACCAGCACCGCCGGGCCACCCAGCACGCGGACGACCTCGACCAGGTCACCGGCGGTGTCCGCGTGGCTGTACGAGCCGAAGCCGGTGCTGGACTCACCGTGCCCCCGCAGATCGACACTGGCGACGCGGTAGCCGGCCCGGGCGATCAGCGGCGCCAGGAAACGGTAGGAACTGCGGGTGTCAGCCATGCCGGGAGACAGCACCACCAGCGGCCCATCCCCGATCACCTCGTAGGCGACGCGCCCACCCGAGACGTCCACATAGGCCGTGTTGTTGAGGGTGTTGGTCATGATCTTTTCCTCTCGATGTCGACTCGGCACTCGGCCGGATGGCCGAGTGGTTCAGCTGCGTACATGCATCGATGGCGCGGGGCGGGACCGCCCTGGTGGACCCGCACGGGGAGGCTGGTGGCCGCCCGCACGACCACCCTCTGCCTGGCCTGAAATCTAAGATTGAACCAAGGTCCTATACTGATCTGAAGTACGATGTAGAACCTCGATCTAGACTTGGACTGAAGTCCAACGTTGGATTGAAGGTAGGGTACGAGTTCCGGCAGCGTCAAGAGCGATGCACAGAAATGGGTGAGTGACTTTTGGGGACACCGTCTTCCGACCCCGGCCCCGACGTGAAGACCGCTGACCGCCGCACACGCGGACGGCAACGACGGCGCGACGCGCTCTACGCCACGGCGGTCGACCTGTTCGTCGAACGGGGCTTCGACAGCACGACGATGGACGACATCGCCGAGCGCGCCGACGTCGCGCGCGCCACGGTCTTCAATCACTTCCCGCGCAAGGCCGCCTTCCTCGACGAGTGGGCCACCCGGCGACGCAAGCGCGCGTCAGCGGCGGCCCACGCCGACGACCTCGAAGGTGCGCCACTGCGAAACGTGCTCACCCGCTACTTCACGGAGCTCTGCCAGATCAGCCAGACCAGCGCCGCGAGCCGACTCGAGACGGTTGCGCTCATGAGCGCCGCCGTGCACTCGATCAACGTGCTCGCCCGTTCGGAGCTCGTCACGGAGATCAGCCAATTCGTGGACCGCGCTCGCGCCCGCGGCGAGATCGCCGCGCGGATCGCCCCGATGCGCGTCGGGAGGCTGCTGGTCGCGTCCTACGTCGCCGTGCTGACCGCGTGGATCAGCGCGGAACCCGCTCCGTTCGACCTGGCCGAGGAAATGGTTGCGACGCTGGACCTCCAGCTCAGGGGCATCATGCCGCCGCCAGGTCCGCCCCAACGCTGACCGCCAACGCCGGCGTCGGCACTGTCTTCGCCCGCCGCGGCAACGACAACAGCGCGTGACGCTGACCATCGCCTTTCGGCCGCCGGCGGAGCATGCCCTCACGGTCGACGCACCGAACGCCGGCATGCCGCAGCCGGGGCTAGCACCTTTGTTAGGCTGTGGTGGAATTTGGATGACAGTCCTCGTTTGGACTGAAGTCCAGATCGAACGGACGCTAAGGTTGGCCCGACTTGAACATGCCGTCTTCCGGCCCTTCCAGCGACATCGAGCGACGCCCTGACCGTCGCACGCGTGGACGGGAACGACGACGCGACGCGCTCTACGCCGCGGCCGCCACGCTGTTCGTCGAGCGAGGCTTCGACAACACGACGGTGGACGACATCGCGGAACGGGCCGACGTCGCGCGCGCCACCGTCTTCAACCACTTCCGCCGCAAGACCGACTTCGTCGATGAGTGGAGTGCCCGACGGCGCAAGCGCGCGTTCGAGGCGCTGCCTGCCGACAAGTTCACCGACACACCGCTCCGGACCGTGCTCGTCACCTACTTCACCGAACTCGGCCGGATCAGCACCGCCAGCCGCGCCGAAACAGTCGCGTTCATGAGTGCCGCCGTGCACCAGACCAACGTGCTCGGACGCCCCGAACTCGCCACAGAACTCAGCCGCTTCGTCGCACACGCCCGAGACGCCGGCGAGCTCGATCCGCAGACCAGCCCCCGGCGCGTGGGGCTGCTGCTGGCCGCGACCTACTTCGCCACACTCACCGCCTGGGTGGTCGAAGAACCCATCCCGTTCGACCTCACCGAAGAACTCCTCTCCTCACTGGACATCCTGCTCAGCGGCATCACGCCCCAGCCGGACCAGCCAGCGGAACGGTGACCGCCTAGGCCAAACGGTTTACTACTTGACGGTATAAGCCTAAACAGTTTACCTTTCGAATGCGGTTGGGGCCGTCCGGTCTCGAGGCTGGCCGCCGCGTGCGAGGAGCTGTTGATGACGAGCGAGTACCGGATTGATGCTGCTGCGCCCCCGGCGGAGGTTCCGCGCCCGCAGCCGACTCACCGCGAGATCCTGATCGCGATGAGCGGCCTGGTCATCGCGATGCTGCTGGCCATGCTCGACAACATGATCGCGGCTCCGGCGCTGCCGACGATCGTGGGCGAATTGGGGGGCCTGCGGCACCTTGCGTGGGTGACGACCGGCTACATCCTGGCGTCCACGGTCTCCACGCCGATCTGGGGCAAGCTCGGCGACCTGTTCGGCCGGAAGCGCACGTTCGTCACGGCGATCGTGCTGTTCCTGATCGGTTCGGCGTTGTGCGGCATGGCGCAGAACATCGCGGAGCTGATCGGCTTCCGTGCGCTGCAAGGCCTCGGCGGCGGCGGCCTGATCGTCGGCGTCCTGGCGATTATCGGCGAGCTGATTCCGCCCCGGGAGCGGGGCCGCTACCAAGGGGTCATGATGGCCGTCATGCCGGTCGCGATGATCGGCGGCCCCCTGATCGGCGGCTTCATCACCGACCACCTGACCTGGCGCTGGGCGTTCTACGTCAACGTGCCGCTCGGCGTGATCGCGCTGGCCGTCATCGGGGCGACGCTCAAGCTGCCCCGGGGCACGGGCAAGACGGTCATCGATTGGGCCGGCGCTGCGCTGCTCACGATCTGGATCTCGGCGCTCGTGCTGATCACCAGTTGGGGTGGCAGCCAATACCGGTGGAGTTCCTGGCAGATCATCGGCCTGGGCGGGTTGACCGTGCTGGCCTTCGCCACGTTCGTGGCCGTGGAACGGCGGGCCGCCGAACCGATCATGCCGCTCAACGTGTTCGCCACCGCCAACTTCAGCCTGGCCGGCGCGCTCGGCCTCATCGCCGGCTTCGCGATGTTCGGCGGGGTGACGTTCTTGCCGCAGTTCCAGCAGTTCGTGCAGGGTGCCTCGGCCACCAGCAGCGGCCTGCTGCTGATGCCGATGATGATCGCCGCGATGGCGGTGTCCATCGCCGGTGGCCAGCTCATCACCAAAACCGGCCGGTACCGCGCCCTGCCCATCGCCGGTGCCGCACTACTGACCGCGGGCCTGTTGCTGGTGAGCACCATGGGGCTGCATACCTCACGGACCACCACCACGCTGTACCTGGTGATTCTCGGTGCCGGCCTCGGCGGCCTGCAGACGACCACGCTCATCGCCCAGAACAGCGTTTCGATGCGCGAGATCGGCGCCGCCACCGGCGCCGCCACGCTCCTGCGCAACCTGGGCGGATCGCTCGGCGTGTCGATCCTCGGCTCCCTCTACACCAGCCGCCTGAACGACTTCCCGGACGGCCACGACGCCGCGGGCTTCACCCCGGCTGCCGTCAAGGCGCTGCCGGACGCCACCCGCCACCTCTTCCAGCAGGCCGTCACCAACGGCATCGGCGCGGTCTTCCTCTGCGCCGCGATGGTGGCCGCGACCGGCTTCCTGCTCTCCTGGTTCATCCGGCACGTCCCGCTCCGCGGCAACACCACACCACACTGACGATGGAGGACAACCCATGACCGGCAACGCTGTGATCCTCATCCACGGCGCGCAGCACGGCGGCTGGTGCTGGCGCAAAACGGTCGAACCACTGCGAGCCCTGGGCTACGACGTCCACGCGATCACCCTCACCGGCCTCGGCGAGCGAGCCCACCTGATGACCCCGGACGTCGACCTGAACACGCACATCACCGACGTGCTCGCGATGATCGAGGCGGAGGAACTGACCGCCGTGACGCTGGTCGGGCACAGCTACGGTGGCATGGTCGCGGCCGGCGTCACCGCCCGCCTGCGGCACCCGGCCGTACTCCGCCTGGTCTATCTCGACAGCCCGGTGCCGGTCGACGGCGACAGCATCACCACCGTGCATCCTGCGGGCCACCTCATCCCCGAGGGGCGCACCGTGATCGACGGCGTCGCCGTGCTGCCGGTCCACGACGCGACGCCGATGGGTGTCCACGGCGACGACCTCGCCTGGGTGCAGCGCCGGTTGACCCCGCACCCGTACGCCACGGTCACCACGCCGCTGCACCTGCCGGACGGCTGGAACGACAACGTCGAACAGGTCTACATCCGCTGCGTCACCGGGCCGCACGACGAGCCCATGCCCTACCTGTCCCGGGTCGACCCGGCTGCCGGCTGGCGCTCGTTCGAGCTGCGCAGCGGCCATGACGCGATGATCGACGCGCCCGACGGCCTGGTCGCGCTCCTGGACCAGGTGTGCACTGCCAAGCACGCCACCACGCAGGCACGCTGAGACCGATGATTTACAGTTGTTGGTCATGATCCAGCCGGAGAACACGTCGCAAAGTCTGCTGGAGTCGATGCGCTGGATCGGATGGGCTCAGCGCAAGGCGGCCGAGGACGTGTTCCGGGCGCGCGAGCTGAGCTTCGAGCAGGGATTCGCACTCACGTTCCTCGTCCAGAATCCCGGCGTGATTCAACGCGACCTGGCCCGGATGACCCGTACCACCGCGGGAGCGGTTTCGAGCCTGCTGCAGGGACTCGAGCGCCGTGGCCTCGTCGAGCGCCGCATGGAACCCGGTGATGATCGCAGCAAGCGCCTGTACGCGACGCCGACCGGTATCGACCTGATCGCCGGGGTCGATACCGCCATGGACGACGTCCAGGAGACCATCCTCCGCCCGCTGAGCCAACCCGAGCGAGCGGCCCTGCAAGCGTTGCTCGCGAAGGTCACCGCAGAACTGCCGCGACAGCCCCGCCCATAGCCGGACGGCGACGTTCAGCTTATCCAGCGGTCTCCTCGGCCTCGGCCGGCCACTTCTCGGAGATCGCCAGCAGCGCGGCGGCCGCATCGTCGGGGCGGGTCAGCATGGACTCGTGACCCCCCGGCACAGTGACCGGGAGAATCCCGAGCCGGGCCGCGTACTCGGGTCCGGGCCGGGCCAGAACCAGATCGTTCTCGCTGGCGATGTACGCCACAGGCAGACCGAGCTCGGTGACCGGATCCACGTCGAGTGCCTCGGTGTAGTAGGCGCCCGGTTGCGGGACGAGGAGCTCGTACAGAAACTGCCGGGCCGGGTCGTCCCACTCCGGCGCCAGCAGCGGCATCTGGTCCGGCGTGACCGCCACACTGCCGTCCGGCGACGCCTCGATCGCGGCGCGCAGCATCTCCCGGTAGTCCGGGTTCTCGGCGATGAGTGGCACGCCCCTGGCCGGCACGATGGCGTTGTAATAGACGACTGCCGCGATCCGGCCGCCCAGCCGGTGGGCGGCGCCGGTGACCGGATAACCGCCCCAGCTCTGCGCGACCAGCACGACGGAACGAAGGTCGCGCCGCTCGACCTCGTCCACGACGTGGTCGACCGCGTCCGACAGGTGCCAGCCGGTGCGCGGGTCGCCGTCGGCCAGCCCGGGAAGCGTCAGAACCACCGCGGCGTGGCCGGCGGCCCGCAACCGTTGCGCAACCGGCTGCCAGGACCAACCGCCTTGGTAGGCGCCTGGTACGAGAACGAACGTGAGCGGATGAGAAGACATTGCCGGTGGACCCTTCGGTCGGAGATGGTCACGACCAAGATGCGCGGGAGAACCAGAAAGTTCGCCGTATCCCAGAAATTCTTTTCAGACCGGCCGGGAGTAGAGCCGCAAGCGGTCGATCCGCCCCGCGTCGTAGGACAACAGCCAGACGGTGTACGACGGGCAGGGCCGTTCGGCACCCAGCGGGTTCAGCACGTCCATCTCCCAGATCGTCACGCCCTCGCTCGCCACGACGCCGGCCAGGCGTTGCTTGATGCCGACCGCCATGCTCCCGTCCATGTGCCGGGCAATCGCCTCGATGCCCCGCAGGCGCCGGCCATCCGCCCAGGTCGCGTCGACATCCCGCCGCCATCCGTCACGCAGCAGCTCCGCGAACGTGCCCGCGTGCCCCGCCGCGACCGCCTGCTCCGCCTCGCGCCGGCGTGTCTCGATGATCGCGGCCGTCCCGTCGTACGCGCTGTGCCGAACCGCCAGCAGATGACCCGCGAGTTGCCGGCGCGCCTCGTTCAGCCGGCTACGCACGGTGCCGACCGGGATGCCGCAGAGCGCCGCGATCTCGTCATAGCGGGTGACGGCTGAGAAATAGCGGAGCATGGTGACCGTCCGCAAGTGTGGTGCGAGACGGCCGATCGCATACCACACACCATCCCGCATCGCATGGCGGTCGAGCACCTGCTGCGGGTCGGCCGAAGCGGCCAGAGTACGCGGCAACGACTCCGCCAGTGTCGCCGACGGGCCGCGCAGCCGCATCCGGCAAGCGTTCCGTACGATCACTCGCAACCACGGGCCTACCGCAGCCGGATCACGCAGCTCGCCGATCCGGCCCAACGCGGTCAGCGCGGCATCCTGCACCACATCCTCGGCGTCGTCCGGCCGGCGCAGCACACTCAGCGCGACCCGGAGCATGCCGGCCCGGTGCAGGGCGAACAGCGAACCCAAGGCCGCCATGTCGCCCGACTGGGCGAGCACGGCCAGGTCCCGGTCAGAAGAACTCATCTCACGATCCAGCGATCAGGGGGCATTGTCCCGACTGCGGTCAGCCCGGCGTTGACGAACCGGATCATCCAGGCAACGCTCTCATCCGGGTCGTTGCCCCACTGAAAGCCGTTGGCGGCCTGGAGCAGCGCGTAACCGTGGATGATGCAACGCAGCATGCGGATCGCGTGGTCGAGTTCGTCGGGTCGAATGCCGTAGCCGGACAAGGCGGCCCGGATCGACTTGATCACCCGGGTGCCGGCAACGAGCAACGGGTCGTCGTCACCCTGAAACTGCGCGCCCGTGGTGGCGCGATAGCGGCCCGGGTGTTCGGCAATGTAGGACTGCAGCGTCGTGAACAGCGCGCCGATCGCGTCCGCCCCTGACTTGCCCTGAAGCGCGTCTCGCACCGCGTCGCCCAATTCGGTCATCGCCAGGGTCGCGATGCGGTGCCGCAGGTCGCCGATGCCATCGACGTGCTTGTACAGCGCCGGCGCCTTGACACCCAGTCGCTCGGCAAGAGCAGCGAGGCTCACCGATCCGATGCCGGCCTCGTCGGCGAGCTCAGCACCGGCGGCCACCACCTCGGCGGTGTTCAGGCCCGCTCTAGGCATGGGTGTGCTCGGCGAGGAACGCCAGGATGATCATGCTCCGCCATCCTCTAGTTACGAGGAACAGCTAAAAGGTTACGCCTCATAACTTTGCTGTCAAGAGTGATCACGCCTGCACTCTCGCGGTCGGCGATCACGTCCCACCCGTCGGGCACTGCACACCGCGCAGGGACCGGAAGTCTCCGTGATCATGCGCAACCCGGCGTCGACACCAACGGTTTTCATGAGCCGCGGTACGAGCCCTGTGGCCGAACGGTCACATACAACTGCCGCGCGACGCAGCGTGCCTCGCGCGGCCGGGCTTGACTACATCAGTAGGGCAAATACCACAGCGCGAGCTGACCGGGCGCGCCGTCGGTGCAGGTGTAGGACCTGGCGGTCTGCGCGGCCACGAGCTGGTTGCCGACGTACTGGCAGATCCACAGCAGCGGGAAGTCGGAGTAGTAGACCCATGGCGGGGGAAGCACGGTGCGCTGAGCCACGCTCGGTGCGGGGCTCGAGGGGGTCGCGCTTGCCGACGCGGGCGCAAGGGGCAGGGCCGCGAGCGCGAGAGCCAAAGCCGTGACGGTAGCCAGTCGCCGCATTTGGTGGCCTTTCGGTGAGCCGGGACAGGGCGAGGGCGGGCTTCACGATATCACCAATGTCGATGTATGGGATCGACAGACATCCACGCGTCGTCATTGGAAGATCGCGATCGACGCGGCCGTCGCCCTCCATGGTCTTCAGGATTCCCTCAGGTACCGCCGGAAAGGCTGACCTCCATGCACCGGCGGACTCTCCTCCTGGCCGCGGGCGCGGCGGCCCTCGGCGGCTGCGACGGCCCGGCCCCCAAGGCCGAGGCCCCGCCGGCGCCGCCCGCGGCGCCGGCCGTTTCACCGGCTCCGTCGCCCAGCGTGGCGCCCCGAGCGCTGCCGGCGGAGGTGGCCAACGGCCCGCGCGACGCTCCGGCCGTCGCGCTCACCTTCCACGGCCAGGGCGAGCCCGGCGTCGTCGGCGGCCTGCTCGACGCGCTCGTCGCCGCGCACACGAAGGTCACCGTCCTGGCCGTCGGCGTCTGGCTTCAGCAGCAGCCGGAGCTGGCCAAGCGGGTCCTCGACGACGGCCACGAGCTGGGCAACCACACCCTGCACCACGCCGACATCACGAGCATGTCCGAGGCGCAGGCATTCGCCGAGATCGACGGCTGCGCGACCGCCCTGCGCGCCGTCGGCGGCTCGATCGGCCGCTGGTTCCGCCCGTCGCAAACCCAGCACAGCACCGCGCGAATCCAGACCCAGGCGGCCCGGGCCGGCTATCCGACGTGCCTGTCCTATGATGTCGACTCGTTGGACTACACCGACCCTGGCGCCGACGCGATCGTGCGCACCACGCTGCAGGGCGTACGGAACGGCTCGATCATCAGCCTCCACTTCGGCCACGCCGGCACCGTCGCCGCGATGCCGAAGCTCCTTGCCGGCCTGCGCGACCGCGGCCTGCGCCCGGTCACCGCCTCGGAGCTGCTGACGTGACCGCCCGACCGCTCGGCGCGCTGCTCGCCGGGGTGCTGCTGCTGGCCGGCTGTTCGAGCGGCACGGCCGGCGACACGCATCCCGCCGGCCCCGGCGACGACAACGCGCCCGCCAACATGTCGGACATGCCGGGCATGGGCGGGTCGCCGGCGATCTCCGGCCAGGCGAGCACCAGCCCCGGGCCCGGCCTGCCCGGGATGCCCCCGCTGCTCGACCCGCACGACATCTACGCGGCCGACCGGCCCAACGCCTTCGCCGCGGCGGTGCAGAACGACCCCTCCCGCGTGTACGTGCCGAACCTCGGCAGCGACACCGTCACCGTGATCGACCCCTCGACGTACAAGATCATCCAGACCGTGCGCGTCGGCGGCGGCCCGCAGCACGTCGTGCCGTCGTGGGACCTGCGCACCCTGTGGGTGAACGACAACACCGGCAACTCGCTCACGCCGATCGACCCGGCGACCGGCGCGTTCGGCAAACCGATCGCGGTCGACGACCCGTACAACCTCTACTTCACCCCCGACGGCCGCTACGCCATGGTGATGTCCGAGGCACGCCACAAGATCGTCTTCCGCGACCCGCGCACGATGGCGATCGTCAACTCGCTCACCGTCGACTGCTCCGGCGTGAACCACGCCGACTTCTCCCCCGACGGCCGGTACTTCATCGCCACCTGCGAGTTCTCCGGCGACCTGATCAAGGTCGACGTCGAGCGGCAGCGGGTCATCGGCCGGCTCCACCTGCCCGGCGACCACGCGATGCCGCAGGACGTCAAGATCGCCCCGGACGGTGGTACCTGGTACGTCGCCGACATGCACACCTCGGGCGTGTGGGTGCTCGACGGCGACCAGTTCACGGTGCGCACGTTCCTGCCGACCGGCGCCGGCGCGCACGGCCTGTACGTCAGCCGCGACTCGAAGTACCTCTACATCGCCAATCGCGGCGAGGGCTCGGTGTCGCTGCTGGAGTTCGCCACCGGCCGGCTCGTGGCCAAGTGGCAGATCCCCGGCGGTGGCAGCCCCGACATGGGCGGCGTCTCGGCCGACGGCACCGTACTGTGGCTGTCGGGCCGCTACAACGGCGAGGTTTACGCGCTGTCGACCACCGACGGCCACCTCCTGGCCCGGATCAAGGTCGGCACGCAGCCGCACGGCCTGTGCGTGTGGCCGCAGCCGGGCCGCTACTCACTCGGCCACACCGGCATCCTGCGGTAGCCCCCATCAGGTGGCGGCGAGCGCCTGGGTCGGTGTCATCCGTGCCGCGCGTACCGCCGGATACAGGCCGGCCATCGCACCTACGACGACGGTCGCGGCCAGCCCTCCGGCCGTGGCCCACAGCGGTACCACGGTGATCCATCGCTGGGAGAAGGCGTACCCGCTGGTGGCGATGATGCCGAGGAGTACCCCGGCGATGCCGCCGATGGCCGACAGGAGCAGCGACTCGGCCAGGAACTGCAGCCGTATCTGCCCGCGGGTGGCGCCGAGTGCCCGGCGCAGCCCGATCTCGGCACGGCGCTCCAGCACCGAGATCACCATCGTGTTGGCCACCCCGATGCCGCCGACGAGCAGCGCCACCGCGCCGAGGCCGAGCATGAGGCTCTGGAAGGTCCGGTCGGTGATCGCCTTCGCGGTCAACGCGTCCGACGGGCGGGTCACGTTGACCGAGGAGGGCGCGGCCGGGTCGATCGTCCTGGCGAGCAGCGCCCGCACTTGCAGGACCATGTCGGGCCGGACCCGGGTGTAGACGCTGGTCGGTGCGGAATCCAGGCCGAAGACCTGCTCGGCCACGGGCCAGCCGACGAGCGCGGCCGAGTCGAGCTCCGGCGCGAGCGGCACTTGGCCGAGGATGCCGACCACCGTGAAACGCCGGTCGCCGATCACGACATTGGTGTTCCCGGTGACCTCGTCGAAGCCGAGGCGCTGGGCGGCATCGACGCCGAGCACCACGGTCGGGAACTGATTACCCGGCTCGGCGAGCCAGTGACCGGAGGTCACGGTGATGCGCAGCGTATCCGCCAGGCTCAGGTCGGCGGCGTAGGCCGTGATGGCGTTGGTCTCCGCGGCCAGGATGTGCTCGTTGCGGTAGACACCGACCTCCGGCAGCCGCCCGACCGCCGAGACCGATTCCACCGCCTCGATCCTGGCGACCATGGGCACCGCGGTCGGTGGGAACCTGGGCGTGGCGGTGTTCGCGCTCGGCGTCGGTGTGGCCGTGAGCGTGTTGGTGCCCAGGGCGGCCAGCTGGCGCTCGAGGTCGGCCCGGCTGGATGCGGAGATGCCGACCACACTGATCATCGCGGCGATGCCGATGGCGATGCCGAGCGCGGAGAGGACCACCCGGGTGCGCCGGGTGCGCAGACCGCTGGACCCGACCCGGAGCACGTCGCCCGGGCGGAGCCGGGACGGACGCAGCCGTGCGGCGGGCGGCTGGCCGGCGGTCATGGCGTCCGCCCCGGGCCGTGGCCGTGGGCACGGTCGGACCGCACGGTGCCGTCGGCGATCTCCACCTGCCGGGGCAGGGCCGCGGCGAGTTCCCAGTCGTGCGTGACGACCACGACGGTGGTACCCGCGGCGTTGAGCGCCGTGAGCAGCTCCATGACGGTGGCTCCGGAGCCGGAGTCCAGGTTGCCGGTCGGCTCGTCGGCCAGCAGCAGCTTCGGCTCGCCGACCAGCGCGCGGGCGACGGCCGCCCGTTGCTGCTCGCCGCCGGAGAGCTCGTGAGGCCGGTGATGCATCCGGTGGCCGAGCCCCACCCGTTCCAGGGCCTGCGCGGCGCGCTGCCGCCGCGACCGGGCACCGACCCCGGCGTAGAGCAGCCCGTCGGCCACCGCGTCCTGGATCTGGACTCCGGCGGTGAGGTGGAACTGCTGGAAGACGAACCCGATGGTACGCCCGCGCAGCGCCGCCAGCTGCCGGTCGGTGAGCTCGTCGACGCGATACCCGTCGATGCTGACCCGGCCGGACGACGGCCGGTCGAGGGTACCGATGAGGTTGAGCAGCGTGGACTTGCCGGACCCGGAGCGCCCTACGACGGCCACCGCCTCGCCGGGGCCGATCACCAACGACACGCCGGCCAGCGCCCGCACGCCGCCGGGGTACTCGCGCACGACGTTCTCGAGCTCGACCACGGGCGGGCGGGTGCCCGCGCCGGTCGGCGTCTGCTGCCTCATCCCGCCATCCCAACCGTCGTCCCCTCGGCGATGCCCTCGCCGCTGACCTCCACCTGACCGTCGGCGAACAGCCCGGTCCGGACCGGCACGACCCGGATGCCGGCGGCGTCGCGGATCTCCAGCCCGTACCCGCCGCCGGTGAGCGCGAGCAGCGCCTGCACCGGCACCGTCAGCACGTCGGCGCGGGAGGCGGCCACGTAGCGGATCGTCACCGATGCGTCGTCCGGCAGGTCGAGCACCGCGCCGTCCACCAGGCTCACCGCCACCAGGGTCGAGTCCTGGTCGCCGCCCAGGGCGGTGAGGGTGCTCCCGGAGTCCTTGTCCGCGGTACCACCCCCACCGCCGGCATGGTCGAGAGCGACGATCCGGTCGGCGTCGGCGCCCACGGCCACCACCTTCCCCGGCAACTCCCGGCCCCCCGGGACCTGGAGGGTGACGGCGTTGCCCGCCCGGGCCAGCCGCACGTCCGGCTTGGCCACGGCGGCGATCACCATCTTGGTGGTGCCGGTCGCGGTGAGCACCTCTCCCGGGGCGCTGGCACCGACCCGCACCGACTGCCGCGCCACCCGCAGCGGGCCGGCCGAGTAGATCACGTCGGCGATCTCCACGTTGCCGGTCGGCTCCCGCTGCAGCTTCTGCTGCCAGCGCTTGACGGCGGTCGCGGTCGCGGCGTCGTACTCGGTGCTCACGGTGAACCCGGCGTAGCCGAGCTGCTTGAGGTTCTGCTTCAACTGCTTGACGTCCTCGCCCTTGGTACCCGTGGTCAGCTGCCGGTACATCGGCAACGCGCCGATCAGCAGCACCACGGGCTGGTCGTTGACGCGCAGCAGCGGATCCCCCCGCAACACCACGGTGCCGACCGCGGGCAGCCAGGTCACGACGCCGGTCGCCGACGAGATCACCGGCGCCGGATCCCGGTAGGCGATCCGGCCGGCCGCGGTGCTCGCGTCGACCAGGGTCCGGCGGGTCACGGTGGTGGTCTTCGCCGCCGGGGGCCGGGGCTTGCCGGAGTCCGCGCCGCGCCCGTCCAGTCCGAACGCCGCGGCGGCGGCGCCGGCGACGGCGATCACCACCACCCCGACCGCGATGGCGCGGACCGCGGACGACCCTTGGCGGGTCATCCGCCGGGCTGCGAATCCGGGATGCCCACCTGCTTCACGCAGTCGCGCATCACCTTCGACCACGGCTGTTCCACACCGGCCTTGTTGTCGTCGTACTTGCTGGGCTTCCGCGGATGGCTCGAGTCCGTGACCGGATCGGGATAGTCGGGAAACCCGTTCTCCCGCATGCACTTGGCGAGCGCCAGCTGCTGCTTCACCTGTTCCGGATCCATGGTGTACGGCTTCATGAACGGCTTCGGCCGGTCACTGTCGGTCGGCTGGAGGGACTTGCACTGCTCCAGCGCCGGGCTGTTCACGTCGGTGACGTGGTCGTAGCCGTCCAGCTCCATGATCGCGGTTTCGGCGTTGTCGAGATGGAAGCGGAACTTCACGTTCGGCAGGCCGTGCTCCCGCAGGCACGCCGCCCAGGTCTCGCCCTTCGCGTCGTACACCTTCCACCGCTGCGGATCCGTCTCCGTCAACGCTCCGCCGGCTCCCCCGGCCTCGGCCTGCGGCGCCCCGGTGGCCGACGAGGGGGCGGCCGGGCCGGCCGGGCCGCCACAGGCTCCGCCGCCGATCAGCAGGCCGGCTCCGATCAGCGGCACCGCCACCGTTCGCAACAGACGGCTGCGGGTATGTCTCATGAACGCTCCAATCCCGGGCTGCACGTGAACGCGGCAGCAGTCTTCCGGGCGGCTGATCCGGCGACGGTGAGCCGATCGCTGACGGAATCCTGACGTTCGCGCTGGCATACTCGCGGTGGGGCGGCCTCGGAACCGGTTCGGGCGGCCCGGCAGGGAGGGACGGCGTGCGCGTACTCGTGGCCGACGACGAACGGTTGCTGGCCGACATGGTCGCGACCGGCCTGCGTCAGCAGTCGATGGCGGTCGACGTCTGCTACGACGGCGACGGCGCCATGGAGCGGCTGGGCGTGAACCGGTACGACGTGGCCCTGCTGGACCGGGACATGCCCGGCCGCAGCGGAGACGAGGTGTGCCGCTGGCTGCTGCAGACCCGGCCGGCCACTCGGATCCTGATGCTGACCGCCGCCGGCGGGATCCGGGACCGGGTGGAAGGGCTCGGCCTCGGCGCCGACGACTACCTGACCAAGCCGTTCGCGTTCGCCGAACTGGTCGCCCGGGTCCAGGCACTCGGCCGCCGCTCCAGCCCCGCCCTCCCGCCGATCCTGGAGCATGCCGGCCTGGTCCTCGACGCCGGCCGGCACGTCGCCTCCCGCGACGGGCGGCTGCTGCACCTGACCAACAAGGAGTTCGCGGTGCTCCAGGTCCTGCTGCGCCGCGCCGGGCAGGTGGTCAGCAGCGAAGAGCTGCTCGAACAGGCATGGGACGAACACGTCGACCCGTTCACCCACACGGTACGGGTCACCGTGATGACCCTGCGCCGCAAGCTCGGCGACCCACAGGTGATCGAGACACTCCGCGGCACCGGCTACCGCATCGGTTCGGAGCCCGGATGAACCTGGCCACCCCGCGACGCCGCTTCTTCCTCGTCGCCGCGGCCGTCCTGCTCGCCGGCAACGCCATCCAACCGCTGATCGCGACCCTGTTCGGCGCGATCATCAACCGGTTCGACCTGTTCTGCACCGGCGCGACCGGCGCCTGCGGTGTCGCGAAGAGCCTGCAGTACTCGCTGCTTCCGGATCTGCTGGTCGCGTTCGCCGTCGCCGGGCTGCTCGTGCTGCTGCGCCCGGTCACCTCCTGGGTGCTGCGACCGCTGCGTGACCTGGTACCGGTCGTCGAGCAGGTCGGCCCGCAGAACCTCGGCCACCGCATCGAACCGGTCGGCGGCAGCCGGGACGAACTCGCCGCGCTGTCCCGCGCCATCAACGACATGATGGACCGGATCATGGCAGGCTACGAGGGGCAACGCCGCTTCGCCGCCAACGCCTCGCACGAGCTGCGCACCCCGCTCGCGGTGCAGCGGATCCTGATCGAGGTCGGTATGGCGCAGCCGCTCACCCCCGAGCAGACAGCCCTGCTCACCACCCAGCTGCTGCAGACCAACCAGCGCAACGAACGCCTCATCGAGGGGCTGCTCGTCCTCAGCGAGGTCGACCAGGGCCTGGCCGCCCGGCTGCCGGTCCGCCTCGACGAGATCGCCGCCGCGGTCGTCGCCGCGCACCATGGACCGGCGGCCGCCACCGCGATCCAGCTCACCACCGACCTGAAGCCACGGACCGTCAACGGCGAGCAGGTCCTCCTGGAGCGGCTGATCACGAACCTGGTCCAGAACGCCGTCAAGTACAACCACCCGCACGGCACGATCCACGTCGCCGTCGGCCAGACTCCTGCCGTCACCGTGACCAACACGGGCCAGCCGGTACCCCCCGAAGCCGTGACGGAACTGTTCGAACCCTTCAAACGCCTCACCGGCGACCGCATCGACCACAGTGGCGGCGCCGGTCTCGGGCTGGCCATCGCCCGGTCGATCACCCGCGCACACGGCGGCACCATCACCGCGACCGCCCTCGGCACCGGCGGCCTGCGCATCGAGGTCCGCTTACCCGAGCCGACCCCCTGACCCGGCCGGTCTCCGGGTTACAGCTTGGCGGCGTGGAACTCGGCGTGGAACTCGGCCATCCGGTCGAAGTACTCGCCGCGGCCGGCGGTGACGTATGGGATGGTGACGTAGGCATGACCGACGCCGCCCTCAGCCAGTTGGGCCATGTCCTCGACGATCTGGGCGGCGCTGCCGGTGAAGGGCGCCCGGCCGGCGGCCGGCGCTTCGATCAGCGGCGCGGACAGGCCGACCTGGACCACACAGCCCAGTTCCTGGGGGTCGCGTCCTTCGATGGCGGCGAGTTCGCGGATCCGGGCGAGTCCGGCGACCGTCTGCTCGGGTGTGATGCCGGTCGGCAGCCAGCCGTCGGCGCGCCGGGCGATCCGCCGGAACGCCTTGCCGGTCGTTCCGGCCAGGTAGACCGGCAGCTTGCGGGCGGGTTTGGGATTCACGTCCGCCCGGGCGATCCGGTATCGGCCGGTGTCCACGGTGACCGGGTCCGGTCCCCATACGGCGGCGGCGACGTCGAGGAACTCGTCGAGGGCGGCACCGCGCTCGGCGAACGGCCGCGGCGCCGCGGCGTCGAACTCGTCGATCGACCAGCCGGAACCGAGACCGGCCACGACCCGGCCGCCGCTGATCGCGTCGAGACTGGCCAGCGATTTGGCCAGGCGGAGCGGAAGGTGGACACCGGGGACCAGCACGCCGGTGCCCAGTTCGACCCGGCTGGTCACCGCGGCCGCGGCCGTCAGGGTGATCAGCGGATAGGCGATGATGCCGTACACCGGGGGCCAGGGCAGGTCGGGGATGCCGTAGGCGCCGTGCGGGCCGCTCTGGTCGTGCGGCTTGAGGATCCGCTCGGTCGTCCACACGCTGTCGTATCCGATCCGCTCCGCGGCCCGCGCCGCGTCGACCACATCGGTGGTCAGGTCGTAGTCGGTGCCCTGAGGCAGGCTGACGCCCAGTTTCATCGAGACGATGAACCCTTCTGTGTTTGCTGGCATTTCGACATGGAATAGATGACTCTCTCTAGAGAGACGACTCTAGAGGGCGCGTTCGGTATCTTCAACCCATGCCGCGCCTCGTCCACGACACGTCGGCGATTCTCGACGCGGCGGCACGACTGCTCACGGCGGGGAGCGCGGACGCCATCACCATCGCCAGCGTGATGCGGGAAGCGGGGGTGTCCAGTGGCTCCGTGTACCACCGCTTCCCCAACCGCGCGGCACTGCTCGCCGCCGTCTGGAACCGGGCTGCGCAGCGCTTCCACACCGAGCTGTATCCGTTGTTCGCCGATGAACCGGTGGCCGCGGCGGCCGCGCTCGGGCGCCGGACCGTGTCCTGGTGCCGCGCCAACCCGGCCGACGCCCGGGTGCTGCTGGCCGGCCTCGGCTCCTTCGAGCCCGCCGCGTGGCCCGCGGAGAGTCGACGTTGGCGGGAGGCCGACCAGGCGCGCTGGGAGCAGCGCATCCGCCGCCTGGTGACCGACCTCAAGACCGCGACCGGGCTCCAGACAGCGGAAGTGCTCCTCATCGTCGTCGACCTGCCCTACGCCGCTGTACGCCGGTACCTCAGCGTCAACCGGGAAATCCCGGCAACCCTCGAAGGCACCGTCGAGCGCCTCATCCAGTCGCAGCTCACGCCGGCCCCGCCACAATGAGCTCGCCGCGCCGGCCGCTTCGCGATCATGTCCCAGACGGCGGGCGCTGCACCCGCGCAGCGCGGTGCAGGGACCGGAAGTCTCCGTGATCATGCACAGCCCGGCGTCGACACCAACGGTTTTTCATGATCACGGAGTGCTGATGTACCCCCGTGTACCGAAAGTCTCCGGGATCATGGCAAACCCGGGGTGCGGACACCGCGGGCATCATGATCACGGAGACATACGTCCGGCCCGGCCGCGGCTGCTCAGCCGCGGGCGGTGCAGGTGGCGGCGTGATCGGTGAGCCACTCCAGTGCGGACGCGATGGCGGGGGCGTCCGCGTCGAGGCCGCAACCGGTGCAGCGTTTGGTGAGGTACCCGGAGAGGTTCATCTCGATCCACGCCTGCGCGCCGCCAGCGGTCGTGACGACGTCCGACACGATCTCCCGATACTCTTCCATGCCGCCATCGTGCCGCCGGCCGTGAGCCGTTGCCGCGCCGAAGTCCCGGCGGCGTGTGTGCCGGCCCGGCCCAATCACCCGACGAATAGCCCGCCGCCGCTACGACCGCAACCGGCAGTGCCCAAGACGTCACACCGCCACTACCCGGCCATGACCGAGCCGGGCATCGACGTACGAGCGGGGCCTTCAGATGCATAGAGATCGGTCGGATTCACTACATCGCAGCGGATAAGGCGGTGTATATCCTCAAGGCGCGGGGGGATGCGTCGGGTTGATGACCCAGGTGGTGACCGCGTGCTCGGCGGTTGCGCCGTCAGGCTCGCCGGGCTGCGGCCGGTCCACTATGGGGTACACAAGGCCGGCCCGTTCTCCCGGTCCGCGGTGTGGCCCGGCACGGCCGGCCCGGAAGTCCACTATGGACACTTCCGGATGCCGGCCAGGCGGAGATCCCGTGGGCGAGCTGGAACGCGGTACCACCCCAACCCCGAACGCAGGCGGAGCAGCCGGTGACTGACTGGGTCAAGTCCGATATGGATCGTCGATCGGTGCGGTTCGGAGTGCTGGGCCCGCTCACCCTCGCCCTCGACGGTGAGCCGGCCCACATCGGCGGACCGCAGGTGCGCATCGTGCTGGCCCGGCTGCTGGTCGACGCCCCGCACCGGGTGAGCGTGTCCGCCCTCGTCGACGAGCTGTGGGCGCACTTCCCGCCGGCCGACGCCGACCGGACCGCCCGCACCTACGTTTCCCGCCTGCGCCGCACATTGCGCAAGGCCGCGCCCCCCGACGTGGAGGACCTGCTGGTTACTCTCCCCGGCGGGTACGAACTGCGGGCCGGCACCGGCGCGGTGGACGCGGCCCGGTTCGAGGAGCTGGCCGCGGCCGGACACCGCGCCCTCGACCAGGGTGCGCCCGCAGTGGCCGTCCGCCTGCTCGGCGAGGCCCTCGCCCTGTGGCGCGGCGACGCCTACGCCGAGTTCGCCGACTCCCCGACCCTGCTGGCCGAAGGGACCCGGCTGGACCGGCTGCGCCTGGCCGCCGTCGAGGATCACATGTCGGCGCTGCTCGCCACCGGCTCCGACGAGGTCGCGGTGGACAACCTCGAAGCGCTCGCACGGGCCTACCCGCTGCGGGAACGCCTGTGGGGCCAGCTGATGACCGCGCTCTACCGCTCCGGCCGCCAGGCCGAGGCGCTGGCCGCCTTCCGCGACGCCCGCGCCGCCCTCATCGACGGGCACGGGGTGGAGCCGTCCCCGGACCTCATCGACATCCATCGCAAGATCCTCAACCACGACCCGTCGCTCACCCGCCCGGTCCGGGTCGTGAACCTCGCCGCACCCGTACCCGTTCCGGCCCAACTGCCCGGGGCGGTGCACGACTTCGTCGGCCGGCGGCGGGAGCTGTCCGATCTGGACGGTCTGCTCGATCACCGCGCCGGCGGAGCCGTCGTCGCCGCCCTCAGCGGCACGGCCGGGGTCGGCAAGACCGCGCTCGCCCTGCGCTGGGCCCACCGGGCGGTCGACCAGTTCCCCGACGGTCAGCTCTACGTCGACCTGCGCGGCTTCGCCCCGGCCGGTGCCGTGCTCGACCCCGCCGCCGCGCTGCACTGGTTCCTGGAGGCATTCGGGATTCCGGCGGAGCGGATACCGTCCGATGTGGAGGCTCGGGCCGCGCTCTACCGGACCGTGCTCGCCGGCAAACGGGTCCTCGTCGTCATCGACAACGCACGCGACTCCGACCACGCCCGCCCGTTGCTGCCTGGATCGGCCGGCGCGGTCGCCGTCGTCACCAGCCGCTCCAGCCTGGCCGGCCTGGTCGCCACCGGGGCCCGCCGCCGCGTCCTCGGCGCGCTCAGCCGGGACGAGGCCCGCGAGCTGCTGGCCCGCCGGCTCGGCGCCGAGCGGGTCGCCGTCGAGGCCGCCGCCGCCGAGGCGGTCATCGCCCGCTGCGCGCGGCTGCCGCTCGCCCTGGCCATCGCCTCCTCCCGCACCGACGCCACCCTGACCCAGCTCGCCGCGTCCTTCCAGGACAGCGCGCCGGACCCGTTCGAGGTGCCCGACGACGCCACCGGCATCACCGGCGCCTTCTCCTGGTCGTGCGACGCGCTGAGCGAGCCGGCCGCCCGCCTGTTGCGGGTGCTGGGGTACCAGTCAGACCCGCGGCTCACCGAGACGCTGGCCGCCTACCTGCTCGGGGTGGCCCGGCCACAGGCGCGGGCCGCCATCGAGGAGCTGGTCGAGGCCAACCTGCTGGCCGAAGAGCGCCCCGGCTACTACGCCTGCCACGACCTGCTGCGCCAGTACGCCGCCACCTGCAGCCTCGGCGGGTCCCGGTCCGCCGAGTGACCTGCTACTCCGGCTGCACCACCACTCCGTCGTATGCGATGAACTTCCCGCCCTGCCACTCGTACACGATCCGCCGGCCGCCCCGCGACATCTCCCGCATGAAGCCCATGCAGCGCGAGCACGGGTCGAACGTGCCGCCGATCTGCAACGTCTCGCCCGGCCGCAACTCCGCTTCCAGGACCGCTTGCCGCTCGGTGTGCTTGTACCAGTTCGCCTCCCGCCATTGACTCGTGGGGAGCGCCTCGGCCTCCGGGATCTCGGTCTCGCTGGTGTACCGCGCGATCGGACGCGCCTGCTCGCCCCGCCCGATCGGGCGCAGCCCGCCGTCCCGGCCGACGACCTTCGCCGTCGCCTCGTGGCGCAGCCAGTGCCGGTCCTTCGAGTACTTCTCCAGCTCCTTCACCTGCTTCTCGGCCCGCTTGCCGGCCTTCTGGGCGAGCTCGCGCTCCTCGCGCACCCGGCGGGCCAGCCCGTCGCTGCTCTGCCGGACCTGCGCATCGAGCTCCTCGGAGCTCATCCGGCGGTACCGGGCCTCCAGCTCGGCCACCGCGTCCGGGTGCTGTTTCGCCAGCTGCCGCACCTCGTCCAGCGACATCGCCTCCAGCCTGGCGATCGACGGACTGCCGTTGGTCAGCACGAGTTGCTCCACCTCCGCCAGCGTCCGGCCCGGGGTCTGCACCCACGCGTCGAGCAGGTCGGCCAGGCGGCTGTCGGTCAGGTAGGCGGCGCGGGCGGCCTCGTTGAGCCGGACCACCGCGGCGCGTGCCTGGCCGAACGCGTCGCGCAACACCGCCGCCTCGCCCGCGGACAGCTCGCCCTCGGCGATCAGCCGGTCGGCCTGCAGCTGGGCCACGAAGCGATCGAGGGTGGTGACACCGCGCCGGTCGGCCACCCAGACCAGCCGCACCATCTTGGCCAGCCCCTCCGGCGCGCCGGCGTCGAACGCGGTGAGCGCGTCGACCGTCCGTGCCGCCACCGACGCGCCTTGCCGGGCCTCCACCCGGGCCGCGGGGACGATCGCGGCCACGATGTCCTCCGGCACGCCCTGCTCTACCAACGCCTTCGTCAGCGTCTCGACCTTGTTGGGGGCCTTCGACGTGTTGAACGTCCTGATCGCCTCGCGGACATCCTTGGTGAGGGCCGCGTCCAGCCTGGCCAGCGTCCCGCCCACGGCCCCCAGGTCGATCAGGGCGCCGATCGCGGCCACGATCACCCAGGCGATCGACGGGTCGGCGGCGATCATCCGGGCCTGGTACGCCGCATGCATGCGGCTGTACTCCGCGTAGGCGTCGATCGCCTGGTAGGTGCCGAGGCCGGCGACGGCGGCGGCGCCGAGGACGGCCACCAGGCCGGTGCCGGCGGTGGCGAAGGCGATCGCCAGGGTCAGCACCGCCAAGGCGATCTGCTTGACGGCGTTCTGCATGTGGTACCGCGCGATGCGGTCCTCGATGATCCGGCGGTAGATACTCCCGTCGGCCAGGCCGAGCCGTTTCGCCGCCACCTCGATCAGGTCGGGCAGCTGGTAGACGAAGGCGTGGTCGTTGACGAGGTGGCCCCGCGTTTCGGCGACGCTCTTGCGGTGCTCAGCGATGTAGTCGCGGATCAGGCCCGGGACATCGTTCCAGGCGGCGCGGGCCAGCGCGGCCCGGTCGAAGTCCTCGGCCGCCACCACCTTGCTCCTGGCCACATTGTTGATCAGGATGTCGGCGGCGGTGCGCATCGCCTTGGCCTGCTCGCGCAGCTGGTCGCCGATGGTCTTGTGCGGTGCCGGTCGCTCACCCGGCTTGAGGCGCTGGTGGAGGGGCAGCGGTCCGGTCAGCGACACGTCGTGGAAGGGCGCCGCCCGCTCGTCATGCTCGGCCCGCTCGTAGAGCACCGCCGCGCCCGGCCCGACCTCGGCGAAGCCGGCGCTCGCGCCCGGCTGTCCCCACCGGGCGAATTCCTCGTTGAGGAACTGCTCGTACTGGTGGAGCAGCTCGAGCCCGGCCTTGACCGCCTCGCGTTCGAACGCGGTGAGAAAACGACGGAGCAGAGCCTCGAACTCGTCGGACGTCATGATCGCGTTTTCCGCGAGCGCCGCCTGGAAGTCGGCGGCCACGCCGCGGGGCTCCGCCGGCCCGTAGGCATGGACGTTGAAGTCGACCTTCGCCGGCGCGAGCTGGGCCTCCAGCCTGGTGCGCCGGCTGCGCCACGCCTTGTAGCGGTCGAAGAGGTGCTCCAGCCCGAACAGATCGATCTTCGCCTGCTCCAGGTCGATCTCGTCCCGGTTGGGACTACCGAGGGGAGCGCCGCTCGCGCGGGCGGGGCGGTTCTGCGGGATCCCGGTGGGCTCGCCCTGGTTGTCGTAGCTGGGCACCGAGTACGTGTCGTCGGAGTCCCGCTCCCGAGCCCGGCTCCACATCTCCCGGGCCACCGGCCGAGCGGCGACGGCCATCGCCACGTCGCCCGGGGCCGCGTTGCCCACGGCCTGGGCCACGGCCCGCACCAGGGCCGCGGTCACCACACTGCGGGTGTCGGCCGGCAGGTCACCCCGAATATCCACATCGGACGGCAGATGGTAGTTCCGGCGCGTCATGGTTGCTTCACCCAGTAGAACTCGGCCCGCCACTCGTGGTGGAACTGTGGATCGGGATCCTCACCGTGCGCCGTCTCGAGGATGATCGTGTGCTGCGAATCCACATAGGACATGTGGCTGCGGATGACGTATTCCGGCTTGGCGAGGTCGCCCAGATACCAGGCGTCCGGCAACCCGACGGCGACGAGCGGGCCGAGCGTGAAGAGGCGGTTCTCGACCGTGCTCCATCCGACATACGCGTCCGGCATCATCGGTCGCCGCTCCAGCTGCATGATGCGCCCCATCCCGTACCGCTGCGCCTGCGCCGGGTCACCACCCAGGTGGCGCATCGCGACCGGACGGAACGTCGTGATCATCGCCGGCGGTCGAGGGAGCAGCGTACGGCGGCGGTAGGCCAGCTTGAAGCCGGTGCGGGCCCGGATGCCGGGGCGGTTCTCGTACTCGTACCAGGCGCCGCGGTGCGAGTCCGGCGCGTAGTCGGCGTTGAAGGCCGGCTGTGGCTTGTCGTCAACCTTGTCCGGGTGGTACGGCGCGGCGCTCAGCACCCACATGTCGCGGAACGTTTGCGTGTCGCCGGCGTCGTGGACACCGGTGATCTCGTTGGCGAGGTTGACCGACGCGGGCACCTCCCATACTTCGACGATCGTGACGGCCAGCCCCTCGTTCAGCAACCGGGCGACCTGCTCCCGGTAGAGCTTGTCGAAGGCCTCCTGGGCCTGCTCGTTCTGCAGCTCCTCCCCGTGGCGGAAGAGGGCGCTGTTGATCATCTGTGCCGCACCTTCGACGCCGCCGCGCGCGCTGTCCGGCGGGGCCTCGATCGGTCCGGCCGCTAGGCCGCGGCCCTCGACGGTCAGCCGGGCCGGTGGCTCCACCGGCGGCGCGGCAGCGGATCGGGCCACCTCGGCCGCGGCGGTGGTCTCGGCCGGACGGACCGGCGCCGGACGGACCGGCGCGGGCGGGGCGACCGGCTCGCTCACCGCCGGCGGGCCGGCCGGAGCCGGGCGCGCCGCCGGCTCAGCGGACGGAGCGGCCGAAGCCGGACGCGCCGCGGCCGCGACGGACGGAGCGGCCGGAACACGGGGCGCTGCCGCCTCAGCGGGCGGGGCAGCCGGAACTGGACGCGCCGCGGCATCGGCGGACGGAGCGGCCGAAGCCGCGCGCGCCGCCGCTTCAGCGGGCGGGCCGGCCGGAGCTGGACGCGCTGCGGCATCGGCGGGCGGGGCGGCCGGTTCCGCCGTCGCCGGTCCGGCGCCGCGCCGCCGGCCGGCCGGCGCCTCGGGCGGGCGGGGCGTCGCGGCCGCTGGCCGGGGTGGCCGGGGCGGGCGGGGTACCACCACCGGGTCGAGGACCTCCCGCACGCTGTACCGGGCCCGGACCGTGCCGTCCGGGTTGCGCTGCACCACCCACTCCGAGCAGTCCAGGCACAGCCGGCGGGAGACGACCATGCCGTCGATCACAGCGTCGTTGGCGTCGGCCGCGTCCTCCATCAGCTGCTCGGCGTCGTTGGGCGCACCGGCCGCGCCCCGGCCCGAGGCACGTCCCCGCGCCACCCAGGGGGTGATGGCGAGTTCGTCGCCCACCGCCCGCATCGCCTTGGAGATGCGGTTGTTGTTGACGGTGAACACCAGCCGCGGATCGCCGTCGATGGTCACCGCGCCGATGGCGAGCGTGCCGTTGCGCTTGAGTGCGATCCGCTCGTTCAGCGGCAGCCGCTCGTAGAACTGGCGCAGCTTCGACTCGAGAAAGGTCATCGCGTCGGGGTGCAGCGGCCGCTCCGGCGGCAGCGGGCCACCCGGTCCGCCCGGGCCGCCACCGGCGACCGGTACCACCACCGGGTCGCCGTCCTTCTGGTAGGACGGCACCGAGTAGCCGTCACCGGTCTGGCGCCGCGGATCGTACGCCTCGCGGAGCTCGACCGGGCCGGCGGCGGTCACGCCGTATCGGTCGGCCAGCGCGCGCTCGGCCTCGGCCAGCCGTGCGGTGACCGCCCGCACCACGGCCCGGCCGGCGGCGGCGAGCTGGTCGTCGGACGGTCTGCCCACGATCCGCAGGGTCACCGGCACGTAACAGTTGATCCGCATGTTGGTCCGCATAGAGGCCTCAGGAGAGCGTGTAGTTGATCTGCACCGTGGAGACGCTCGTCCCGTTGGGGTCGCCGACGAACGTCGAGAGATAGAACACGAAGTACCGGAAGGCGTTTTGATTCACCGTGGCGAAGGCGGCGTTGACCGGGACCGTCAGGTCATACGGGTTGGTGAACCCGGGCGTGTTCTGCGCGACGACGGCCAGTGTGTCGGATGCCTTCGTGACATCGACCAGCGACGCTCGGCCGAGCGTGACGGAGAAGTCATGCGGGCCCCCGAATCGTCCTACCGCGCGAAACGAGGTGACCCGGGCGCCCTGCGGCAGATCCACCCCCATCACGCCGGCCCCGCCACCCGAGCCGCCCCTCGGGTGCGCCTCGCCGTTGACGTCGTAGAAGATGCCGTTGCCGCCGCTGAACCCCGGCAGTGAGACGAGCGTCACCGGGAGAACGAGCTGCTGATCGCCCGTGCCGACCGGGACCGTGCCGTTCCTGATCTGGTCCAGAGCTTTGTCGATCTGCGCGACCACTGTGGACAGTTGTTGCAGGTCGCTCTCGATCGCGTGGAGCCGGACATTGAATCCCTTCGGGCCACCGGCCACGATCCGGTCGACGTTGTCGACCCAGTCGGTGTGCTGGAATGTCGGGTCGTAGCGGATGTCGGTCACGGCGGTACCTTCTAGGTAGTCTGCAGATTGATCGCGACGGAGTTGATGATCATGATTTCGTTGCCCAGATCGGTCTGGACGGAAAACGTCAGGGTGACGAAGTAGCGGAACGCGGTGCGATCAACCACGGCGAGGTCCGGGGCGACCGGTGCGGCGGCGTCCACGACGAAGCCCGTGGTGTTGATGGTGGCCAGCGCCTGGGCGCTCGCGGGCGGTGCGGCGAGGCGGATGGGGCCCCGGGAGAGCGTCAGCGTGAAGGCCGTGATGTCGGACGAGAAGTGCAGCATGAACGACTGCACCCGCACCGAGGCGAGGCGCGCACCGTGGGGCAGGTCCAGGTTGACCAGCCCCCGAAACTGGGTGATGTCCGAGCTGGACGCCTTCGTCCCGCCCCGCGCGTCGAAGAACCATGCCTGGTCGGAGTCCATCGCCCCGGGCATCGGCGTAAACGTTATCTGCTGGGCCTGGCTCGTGGCCGGGCCGAGCTGACCGAGCTCGGTGTTGATCCGGCCGATCACGGCCGACGCCTGCCGAAGGTCGCTCTCGATGGCGTGCAGGCGGGCGTTGAGACCGCCCGGGCCTCCGGCCTCGACCCGGTCGACGCCGCCGAGCCAGTCCGCGTGGACGAACGACGGTGTGTAGCTGAGGTCGGTCATGTGAGCCTCGGTCTCAACGAAGGAAATAGGCGATCTGGAGCGAGCCGATCGTCACCAGCGGTCCCGCGGGCGCGGCCGTGGTGGCGGTGATGAAGTACCGGAAGGTCGACAGGTCCACCAGCGTGCGGGCGGGGTCGACGGCGGCGGTCTTGTCGTAGGTGGTGGCATCGCCGGTGACCGACGCCAGCACATCCGGCGTCCCGAGGGTTCCGGTCGCGCGAGAGAGCGTGATGGTGACCGTGGTACCGGTCGCCTGCCCGATGGCCCGCAGCGAGATCAGCCGGCACCGGTCCGGCAGAATCGGATCCAGCACGCCCTGAGGCTGGGCCGGCGGCGGGATCGCGCCGGAGAAGGAGCCGACGGCCTGGGCGGCTCCGGTCGCGTTGATGAACCACGCCGGGCTGGACTCCGGCCGCGCGAAGAGCGGGGCGAGGGTCAGCACGAGTGGCGGCCCCGGCGGGTTCGCCACGAGGTCGTCGATCGACGCCCCGATCTGGCCGACCACGGTGGACAGCTGCAGCAGGTCATTGTTGATGGCCCGGAAGCGGCCGTTGAACCCGGTCGTCCCGTCCGCCGCGACCCGGTCGACATCGTCGACCCAGTCGGTGTGCTGGAACGTCGGCGTGTACTTGATGTTGCCCATGGGCGGAACCCTCCTCTGCTCGGCCGCTCAGACCGCGACGAACCCGACCTGGATGCCGGCGATGCTCATCGTGGCGGGATCCGCGCCGATCGCGCCGCTGGCCGAGACGAAGTACCGGAACGCGTTCAGGTCGACCGTCGCCACGGTCCGGTTGGCCGGCGACGTGAGATCGAACGGGCCCGCCGGCGCGGTGACCAGCTGGCTCACGGGCACGAGCGCGATGGTGTCGCCGGGGCTGGTGACGTCCGTGAGGGGCGAGCGGGCCACGGACACCGTGAGGCTTCCCGGCGCGCCGAACGGGTAGCGTCCGGTCACCCGCAGCGACGTGATCCGGGTCCGTTCGGGCAGGGTCAGCGCGAACACGGCGGTGTCGGGCACGGTGCCCCGGGTGAAGTGGAGTTCGCCGGCGGTGTCGATGAACGGGAACCCCTGGCGGAGCGCCGGTCCACCGGTGAAGAACGGGACCAGCGGCACGGCCACGCGCTGCTCGCCCGGGGGTGGCACCGGGACGGCGGCCTTGATCTCGTCGAGGGCCGAGTCGAGCGCGACGACCACGGTGGACAGTTGGTGCAGGTCGTCCTGGATCGCGTTGAGCCGCACGTTGAACCCGGTGGGGCCGCCGGCCACGATCCGGTCGACGTTGTCGATCCAGTCGGTGTGCCGGAACGTCGGCGTGTAGTGGATGTCGCTCACTCCAGCTCTCCCTCTACGCGGACCGGAAGTCGAACTCGATGGCGTTGATGTTCGCGGTGGAACCCGCGACGGTGCTGGTGAACGTCGCCGACAGGAAGTACCGGAAGGCGGCCAGGTCGACCAGCGCCAGGTCGGCCGCGACCGGAATGGTCACGTCCATCGGCCCCCGGGTCGTCACGGTCGTGCTGGCCAGCGGCTCCGGGCTGGGCTGGGCGGCGGGCACGAACGGGGCCCGCAGCAGGGTCACCGCGAGGCTGAGGCCGTCCTGCCCGTTGCTGTTCTGCAGCAGTCCGCGGATCCGCAAGGTGATGAGTCGCACCCGGTCGGGCGGAGCGATCGAGGCGATGCCTTCGGGGTGCGCGGACGGGCTGGCGTTGCCGGCCGGCGCGCCGTTCGCGTCGGTGTTCCACTGCAGGGCCGTGGTCGAGCCGGACGGCAGGAAGCGCGGGACGAGCGCGATCCGCCGCACCAGCGCCGCCGGCTGCGGCAGCGCGATCTGCCCGATCTCATTGTTGATCTGGTCGACCACGGCCCCTACGCGGTGCAGGTCGTCCTGGATCGCACGCATCCGCGCGTTGAGGCCGCGCGGACCACCGGGCACCACCCGGTCGACGTTGTCGATCCAGTCGGTGTGGACGAATGTCGGCGTGTAGCTCAGGTCGGACACAGCGGTCTCCCGGATCAGATGGGGATGTAGGCGACCTGGAGCCCGCCCAGCGACAGGGCCCGTTGGGTCACCACCCCGGACGTGGTGGCGGTGATGAAGTAACGGAAGGTGGAAAGGTCGACCACCGCCCGGCTGGAGTCCACCGTGACCGTCTTGTCGAACGGATCGGTATCGCCGACGATCGACGCCAGCGGCGGGTCCGGATTGGACGCGCCGAATGCGAGCCGGACCAGGTTGATGCCGATCGTCAGGTTCGTCGCCTGCCCGACGGCGCGCAGCGAGACGAGCCGGACGCCGTCGGTCAGTGGCAGAGCGAGGTTGCCGGCCGTCGGCGCGCCGGCCGGGTCGGCAACTGCCTGGGCACCGGCGCCGCTGGTGATGGTCCACGGGATCGTCCCGACCGCGCCCCGGACGAGCAGCGGGGCCAAGGTCAGGCGCTGCACGGGCAAGGGCGGGTTGGCCGCGATGGCGTCGAGCGACGCGCCCACCCGGCCGACCACGGTGGACATCTGCCGCAGGTCGCTGCCGATCGCGCGGAACCGCACGTTGAAGCCGTTCGGCCCGGCTGCCTCCACCCGGTCCACGTCGTCCACCCAGTCGCGGTGCTCGAACGTGGGCGCGAAGCTGATGTCACCCACTGGTGCCTCCCTTTCCCGCCCGCGGCAGCGGCCGGCGCACCCGGAACTTCGGGAAGGTGAACTCGGGGTTGGCCTGCCGCAGATCGCCCCGGATCTCGACCACATGGCTGCGGATGGCCGCCGTGTTCACCTCGACGCTGATCGGGTGGAGCGTGTTGAGGATGTTCATGATGAGGTCGTACTGGTCCTTGGAGATGCTGGTCGTCGCCACGTCCAACTCGGGGCGCAACCGCACCTGGAATGTGTACGGGAACTGCTCGCCACCCACCTGGTAGCTGGCCTGCACCCACGCCGTCCCGGCCGCCGTCGCGGTGACCCGCACGGTCGGCTGGGTGCTGGACGAGAGGGCGATGCCGCCCTGATCGAGAGTGCCGGACGACCAGGCGAGCCGCGGTGGTCCGCCCGGTGGCGGGCCCACCAGCGTGGTCGCCGCGACCGCGCTCGGCGCCGGGGCGGCGACCACGTCCATGGTGTCGCCCTCATCGAGTTCGATGATCGCACCCGTATCCGCAGGGGATGGGCCCCGCACCGCGACGAGCTGACCCGGAGGCTGGCGCACCTCGACGTTGTCGCCTTGGCGCGCCACGTAGCCGAAGCCCACCGCGAACGCGGCGGAAGCGAGCAGACCGGCCCCGATCGGGTGGGTCAGCAGCAACCGCCGGCCCTGCGCCGTGGCCGCGTCCCCGGCCGGGTCGACCGCGGCGAGCACGCTGAGCTGCCCGCTCCCGTTGGGGCGGCCGGCCACCTCGGTGACGAGTGCGTCGAGCAGCTCGGCCACGGCCGGCTGCATCAGGTGGTTGTTGACCGCGGCGCCGTAGTTGACGGCCGGGTTGGTGCTCTGCGCCAGGAACACCGGGTCGAAGAACGTGTCCGGCCGCTCGACCACGCTCGCCGCCACCCCGTGCGTGCCGTCGGCGGCGATGGACTGCTGGTCGGCCAGGGCGGTGAAGCCGATCCGGAACGCCCGGGTGGCCGAGACCGTGTGGCGGCCGAACGTCACGTCGGCCTTGAGCACGATCTGGCCGGCCGCCGTCACCTGTACGGTGGCCTTCTGCTGGGTCGATCCCGGTGCGCCCTCCGGCGTCACGATCGCTGCTCCCGTTCCACCGGGCACGGTGACCCAGCGGACGAACGCATCGACCGGCAGCCTCGGCGCCAGCACCGCGAGAGCCTTGTCCACGCCCTTTCCCACCTCGAAACGGCCGTCTCCGTTCTCCGGGTCGAGCAGGATCTCGAGGTAGTCGCCGAGCGCGGCCGCCGCATAGACCTGAGCCTCACTGCCCAGGCCGGGCCGGTAGCAGACGAACTCGAAGCCGGCCCGGTGAGCCAGCGCCGCCAGCCGGCCGGGCCCGACCGTGCTGTGGCCGAGCACAACCGCCCGGCCGGTGGCGCGCAGGTCGTCGGCGCGCGGGTCGAACGCCGACGCCACGAACAGCCGGCCGGGCGGGTCGGTCTCGGCCGCGGACAGGGTGACCAGCTGCGCGAGCCGGTTGGCTACCCCGATCTGCATGCGGTGCGGGTCGGGCGGCGGCTCACCGGGGCCGAGCACCCTCGGCGGCGGCGTCCCGAAGTCGATGGTGGTCTGGGTGTTGCTCAGCAGGAACGCCGGGTCGAAGCTGTCCTCCGCGGCGGCGGTCCCGACCGCCTCGGCTTCGGTGCCGTCCCGCCGCCCGGTGAAGTCGATGCACTCGCCCGGCAGCAGCGTGACCGGCCGGACGTGCACGAGCCGGGTTCCCCGCACCAGTGTGGCGTTGACGTCGTCGACGACGAGCGGGTGGTCCGTATCCGCGATCTTCCCCACGGCCTGGTTCAGTGCGGCCGCCAGGTTGGCCGGCGTGGGCAGCGACCAGCGGCGGAACAGCCGCAGCCGGCGCCGGTAGTGCTCGTCGGCCTCACCCAGCACCGGCGCGAAGTCCGGACGGACCACCGATGAGAGGCGCACTTCGTCGATGATGCCCCGGAACTGGCCGGTGGCATGACCGATGCTCAGCGGCTGCGTGCCGGAGATCGCGCCGAAGGTGCTGTCGAACCGGGCGCTTGCGTGCAGTACCCCGTTGACATAAAGAGCGACCCGTTGGCCGGTCCGGTCCAGCACACCGGCAAGGTGGGTGAAGGCGTCGGTGGGCAGGGTCGTGTCGGCGAAGACCTGCACCAGGGTGTGGCCGTCGAAGAAGGACAGCCGCACATTGCGGGCCAGGCCCCGGCCGAAGTCGCCCACCGAGAGGTCCCACCCCGCGTCGGAGGCTCCCGGAGCCGACTGGCGGATCAGGATGGAGCCCTGACCGGTCGACGCATCCGGGCGGACGAAACACTCCACGGTGGTGCTGGCCGTGCCCGGCAGATCGAAGGCCGGGCTGCTGGCGATCCGGATGGTCGCCCCGTTACCGGCGAACCCCATGGCCGTGCCGAACCGGCCGGGCCGACCGGCCTGCACCGCCCCGACGAGCACACCCGGATGCCCGGTCCGGCCCGGAAAGGCACCCGTCACGTCGAGGACCCCCGTGGCGGCGGTGGCCGCGTCCTCGTCGAGGTGGTACAGCGCGACGGTGTCGGCGTCGAACCCGTGCGGCAGCGGCGGGAAGCGCGGCACGCCGAGGTCGGAGCCGATCAGGTCGAGGCTCGGCCCGATCGCGGTCAGCAGGTGGCGCTGGGCCACGGTACGGCGGGCGTGACCGCGCAGCGCGTCCCGCTCGGCGCCGATCACCCACAGCAGCTTGGCCATCGTGCCCAGCAGCGCGGTGACACTCCACGCCCGGTCGACGCCGGCCGCGGGGGCCGGCGTGGCGCTGACCCGGGTGACGCGAACGGTGGGACTCTCCGGGACGCCGACCGCGAACGACTCGCCGGCCAGCGCGCCGTTGGGCAGGGGCAGCATCGCGGTCAGGGCCGGGCCGCCGCCCACATCCTGGTAGGTGACGGTCACCGTGGTCGGGCCCGGTATGTCGGCCTGTGCCGCGATCACGTACCGCGGCTGCGGCGCGTGCTCGAACCGGGCCGTGTACTCGGCGAAGTCGTAGGCGTCCACCATGGACACACCCGACGCGTCGGCCGGGTTCAACCGCAGGGCCTGCACGCCCGCGCCGCGCTGGAACGGGGCGGTGAGGCGCCGCCCCATCCGCGCGCCGGCGAGCCCCGAGACGAAGGCCGGATCGCCCCCCGGCGGCGGGTCGATGCCGGGCGTCACCGGCGGGATCGGATCCGGTGGCGGCGGCGGCACCGGATCGGGGCCGGGGTCGGGCAGCGGAACCGGCTGCGGGTCGGGCCCGGGGCTCGGGAACGGCGTCGGCTCCGGGGCGGGAGCCTGCGGTGCCAGCGCAACGGGCGGCGCCGGCTGGGGCGGGGTCACTGCGTCACCACCGTCAGGTCGAAGGCATCCGGACCGGCGGCGAGGACGGCCAGTTCGGTCGGGCCCATCACGAGGTTCTCGCCGACCGCCGCCTCGGCCAGCACGGTCTGCTGCGGCACGGCGCCGAAGGTGATCCGCCCGAACGCGGCCGGCGCGCGGCGCAGGTGCAGCCCCTGCACGTCGAGCACCCCGGGCTGCTCCACGAAGGCCCGCACCACCTGGGAGTAGAGCACGTCCCCGCCCAGGCGCAGCGCTCCGATGTCGGAGGCGAGTCGCTGCCGCACCGATTCGAGCAGCGCCGGTCCGTCCGAGCCGGCCTGGATCACGACGGTGGCTCGCACGCTGACCTCGATGTGGTCGGCCTCGACGATGTTCGCGTGCACGCCGATCGGGCGCACCTTGTCCACCGCCGCGGTCACCTGCTCGAAGATGCCGGTGACCGACCCGATCGTGCGCCACGGCGCGCGGAACTCGTGCGCCACCACCACGCTGAACGGGTACGGCTGCCCGACGCGGCGCTCGCTGCTGAACGCGCGCTGGTCGAAGTTGAACAGGTCGAAGATGCTCTGCGAGACGTCGACGCCGCCGAGCGGGTCGCTCAGCACCACGTCGAGCACGCCCCGCACGTTCAGCGCCGCCTGCGCCACCGAGTCGACCGTCCACAGGTTGCGTGGCACGCCGAGCAGCTTCGCCCGGTAGACGTCATCGGTCTCGGCGGCGGTGCCCCCGGTGGTAGCCGCCTTGTTGGTGACGGTCACCTTGGCGGTACCGAAGTCGGCCAGGAAGATGGCCTGATACGCCGGATCGATGCTCGCGATGGCCCCGTCCGGCACGTCGCCGCCCGGGCCGGGCACGAACGCCACCACCCCCACGTCGGCCTTGGTCGAGCCCGTGGCGAGGATCACCGGCGCCGCCGTGCCGAAGGTGACCCCGCTCGCCGTCGTGACCACGGTCCCCTCCGGCAGCACGTACTGCCGGCCGATGGCGGCGTTGGTCAGCTCGAAGTGGACGGTTCCGGCGCTGGCGAGGTTGGCCCGGGCCAGGCCCGCGTCCTCACCGAGCTGGTCGAGCGCGTCGCCGATGGCGGTCGAAACGAAGTTGCCGAAGTACAGATCCTCCAGCCGCTTCCACACCTCGCCGTCCTCGACCGCGGTCGTCTCCAGGATCTTCCGCAGCGGGCTGGTACTGGTCAGGTCGACCGAGTCGAAGACCGCCCTGGCGCGGTCGAACGACTCGCTGAGGATCACGTCCACGGGCTTGACCACGAAACCGTCGGTGGTCACTCCGAAGTCGGTCACCGCTGTCACACCTCCACGTTCACTTGCAGGGTCACCGGGGTGTCGGTCACCGTCTCCAGCTCGACCTGCACCGTCCACGCGCGACGGCGGTGGGCCGCGCGCACCACCGCGGCGGCGTTGGGATCGGCGGCGAGGCGGTCGGGGTCGTCGTCGAAGACGACCTGGCGGACCTCGCGGATCCGGGGATCCTGACCGAGCGTGCTGACCAGGTTGAGCTTGACCAGCTCGCGGACCATCCGCAGCCCGCTCGGCTCGGTGAAGACCTGCTTGAGGTTCAATCCGTAGCCGGTGTTGAACGGGTCGGAACCGAACGGCGTCAGCACCCGCAGCGTCAGGGCCTGGGTCAGGTTCGCGGTGCCCTCGACCTCCTGCAGCCGCCCGCCCACGAGCACCAGGTCACCGTCGTCGAGCCGCAACGCCCGGCCGAACGGGTCGCTCATAATGCCTCCAGCTTGGTCTGTCCGGCCGAGGTCACGGACCAGGTCCCCGGCGGCGTCGAGTTGGTGAGTCCGGTCGCGGTGTCGAGGGCCGCCGCCTCGCCCCCCACCGTCAGCTTGTGCGCCAGGCCCGCGATGATCGACGCGATCGCCAGGCACGGCTTCTGACCCAGGTTCGCGACCGTGTTCTTGCAGCCTGTGATCACCGCGTTCTGCAGCTCCGACTGGCGCACGACCGCCTGACCGTCCACGGTGAGCAGCTTGTGGCCGGCGGTGAAGGTGAACGTGCCGCTGTGCGAGCAGATCACGCTCGAGCCGACGGTGAGCACGGCGGGCATCACGACACCGCCACGTTGGAGCCGTCGAGCTTCAGGTTGACCGAGCCGTTGGTGAGCTCGATCGTCTTGTTGCTGGTGGTGATGGTGACCGCCCCGCCGGCGTCGATGGTGATGGTGGTACCGCTGTGATGCTCGATGGTGATCGAGGCGTCGGTCGGCGGGTCCGGCCGTGTCCCCACGTCCGGGAGCTTGTCGGCGCCGACGAGGATGTGCAGTCCGGCCGCCTGGATGACCCGGAAGCCGCCCTTGTCGGTGAGGTCGTTGACGCCCTTGTTCTGCGGCAGACCGTCGTTGTCCAGCTCGGTCGGCAGGGCCAGCCAGTAGTCGCCGGCCTCGTTGGGCGGAGGGTCCAGCCGCGGGTTGTCCGGCCACAGGAAGCCGGTGACCACCGCGTCGTTGACCCGGCCCTGGTTGTGCGCCAGCAGTGCGCGCATCTTCGGGTAGACGGGCACCATCAGCCCGGTGTTCGCGAACGCGAACACCGACGCGATCGGCTTGCTGACGAGGTCCACGGTGGAGTCGACCTCGCTCGCCACACTCGGCGAGACCACGCCGGGCTCGGGCGTCTGTCCATAGTGCATGGTCGCGAGGTGGCTGCCGTCCGCACCCGGGGCGTATTCCGCCACCTCGCCCACGTCGATGGCGGGGTGATCGTCGCGGGACCGGTCGACCGTGTTCGCCAGGCGGTCGACGACCGCCCGCACACCGTCGGTCGCCTGGACCCGCACGCCCGGCTGGGCGACGATGAGGGAGACCTCCGTGGTGTACCCCTGCGTGCTCTTGAAACAGTGCACCACCCGCGACAGCCGCAGCGGGCCGTCGGGCAGCCCGGAGAGTCCCTTGACCGTGGCGATCTGACCCACCCGCAGCTGGGGATGGCCCAGCACGGTCAGGTTCAGCGTGCTGCGCACGGGCGGCTTGAGCTGCAGGGCGGTGTCCTCGCCGTCGACCGCTTCCAGCTCCACGATGTTGACGTCCGGGTCGAACGCCACCGGCGCCCGGTCGCTGAGCGCTCCGACCGCGTCGCCCAGGAACACCTTGCCGTCCCGGACCAGCAGCGGCACCTGCTGCGGCTTGGTCAGTTCGCGCAGGGCGGCGAGCAGTGTGCTGAAGCGGGTGGTGACGGCCGGCAGGGTGCCGGGCATGGACGACCCGGCGGCGAGTTCGAGGTCCGCAATGCCGACGAGGTCGGACATGTATTGCAGCGCCGGTGTGTCGCTGGGCGGGCCGATCAGCGCCTCGACGTTGCGCAACCGCCAGCCGGCCTCCTCCTGTCCGGACAGGACGGTCACGGCCAGCCCGTCCGTCCCGACGCCGGAGGCAACCTTCGTCACCCGCCCGACCAGGACCACTCCGATGTCGGTGCTCGTGGTCTCGGGCTCGTCGAAGTAGCCCAGCCGGACCGTCATCCGCAGCGGGCGGGCGGCCTGAGCGGCCCGGATGAGCTCGGTGACGCGGGTCGGCAGGTTGATGAGCTTGACGTCGAACGTGTCGGCGGCCGCCTCCTCGCGCATGGTGACCGTGATGTCGGCGTCGAGGATGAACGCCCCGTTGAGCATGTCGTTGGAGATGGTCACCGGCAGCCCGGACCCGGCCAGCGCCGAGAGCGTGCCCAGCAGGCCGCCGCCGTCGCTGTCGTCGGAGATCTCGACCTTGTACCAGATGACGAAGCTCATGGCGCGACCCGCCGCTCACGCCCGCCGGCACCGGCTCGCTGATGGCGCACACTCATCGCAGGGCCACCCCGCCCAGGATCTGGGAACCGAACGAGCCGATCCCGTTGAGGTTGCGCCGGTCCACCCGCATGGTCCGGAACATCAGCGCCAACTCCGCCGCGCGGTACTCCACGCCCGGGACGAGCTTGCGCCGCAGCAACGGCACCAGGCCGCCCGGCTCCTCCCGGCCGACCGCGAGCACGAGGAACGCCCCGGGCGCCGGCAGGTCGAGCAGGCCGTCGGGCGCGGCCGTGGCGATCTCCTCGGCCACGTTGGCGTGCAGGGCGAACTGGTAGGTCCGCCCGGCCAGGCTCAGCCGGAACGTCTGCGGGAAGCCCTCCGCCGGGTCGATCGGCAACTGCCGGAAGTCCGCCATGCTCACCTGCCTCGTCAGAACAGCGCGCCGAGCTGACGCGGGATCGGGTTGGGGGACGGTAGTGCCGGGATGCCGGCGGTGCCGGCGGCGAGCGCGAAGTCGGCGACCTCACTCACGACCGCCGACAGGCTCGCCCGCGGCACGTGCTGCAGGGTCATCGACACATCCAGCGCGTCGCGCTTGGCGACGCTGGCGGTGAAGCGCAGGTCGGTGATCTGCATGTCCAGGCTGATGGTCAGCCCGGACACGACCGGGATACCGGTGGTGGCCAGCGCCGGCGCCTCGGTCGCGACGAGCAGCCGCGAGGTGAGGGCCAGCGTCTCGAGCGCTTTCTTCTGCTCCAGCCGCCGCGGCCCCAGCAGCACCGCCTCGATCGCGATGGTCTTGACGGTCGGCTGGGTGGCCTGGGAGAACCGGCTGCCCTTGATCCGCTCGATCCGGTACCCCTCGGTCATGGTCATGCTCTGCACGTAGAGCAGCTGAACCGGTCCGACGAGCACCGGGACGTTGACGGCCACCGCGCTACACCCGGGTCGCCAGTTCCCGGTCCAGTTCGGCGAAGACGTGCTCGGCGACCCGCTGGACCTCCTCGTCCGGCAGGCAGCCCACCACCTCCACCTGGACCGGGAAGTAGAAGTTGACCACGGTGCCCTCGGCGGCGCCGGAGGAGATCATCGCCTCGCTGCCGGCCGCCGGGACGATGTACTCGCCCTCGTGGACGAGCGCGATGCCGGTGCGCTCCACGCGGCCGCCGGCGGCGTACGCCGGTAGCTCCAGACCGTAGCTGTCCTCACCGTCCACTGTGGTTACACCGCCTCGATGCCGACGGCCAGCGCCATGCAGTTGAAGCTCGCCTGCGGCACGCCGTCGATGACCACATTGCTCGGGTTGGCCGAGGTGACGACGCAGCGGGAGAACTTGAACGAGTTGAAGGCCCAGTCGGTGCCCTTCTTCTCGGCCACCACGATGGAGAACTCGGTGCCGTTGGTGGCCAGCTCGGTCAGGTCGGCCACGGCCGTCGCCACGGCCGGAACGGCCATGGTGAAGGTGAAGGTGAACGGCTGCCGGACGAACCCGACGTTGTCCGCCTCGATGCTGTGAAGCACGGTGTGCGGCACGTTGAACGTCGGTGTGAACGACGAGATCGGGGTGATGGTGGCGTCCCCGAGCTTGACCTCGAGGCGGGTGTTCCAGTCGGCCATCGTGCTACTCCTAGTCGAACTTCAGGGTGATCGCGAGGCGGTGGATGGCGCCGGCGTACTCGACGGCGGTGAGGATCTGGACCAACCGCTGCGACTGCGCGTTGTTGATCTGCGCCAGTTCGGTGGCGGTGAGGGTCGCCGGGTCCTTGTCCAGCAGAGCGAGCAGCGGCACCACGACCTCGAAGCCGTCCAGGATGTCGGCCTGGAGGAACGGGGTGAGGACCGACTCCATCTGAGCGATGAGCGTGCGCAGGCCGGAGCGGCTGATCCGCACGTTGCCGATCGTCTTGATCAGCTGGGCCTTGAGCCGGAAGGAAAGGTCGTCGGTGAACCGGACCATGTCGATGTACTTCTTGCCACCAGGAGCGCCGGTGTAGCCCTCCCCCATGAAGACGCTCGAGCCCGGGATCAGCGCCGGGCTGGTCAGCCAGTTCACGCCGGCTCCGGTCGGGCCGGAGTCGAACGTCTCGGGCTGGCCGTTGAGCTGGTCGACCTGGGCGGCCGTGAAGTTCGGGCTGGTGATGTTCACCTGCTTGAGCAGCAGCGACACGTGGGGCTGATAGCCGGCGATGGTGCCGGCGACCGCCGCGGCCGCGTCCTCGTCGCTGTTGTGAGCGATGTAGACCATCCGCTCGCTGGCCAGCGTCCCGGTGACGATGGACGGGTTGCTCACGCCCTTGGGCAGCATGGCCACGCCCATCCGCTCCATCCCGTCGGTCCCGGTGTTGGAGATCGCCGCGATGTGGTTGACCAGGGTGGTGACCGCCCCGTTGGTGCCGCCGGTGTTCGTGTCGAGCGGCGTGTGAGCCAGCACGACGAGCTGCACGTTGAGGGTGTCCACCACGGCCAGGGCGGCGCCGAAGTCGGGGGCCGTGGCGTCCACCCGGACGCCGTAGATCAGCGTCGGGCCGGGCGACTGGGCGAAGGCGAGGGCGATGGCGTCGCCGAGTTCACCGGGAACGCGCAGCTTGGCGTCGTTGGGGTCGGTGAAGGCGACCGGGATGTTCACGTCCGGGATGGTCACTCCGGCCGGGAGTGTTGTCGGCGGCTTGACCTTGCCGACGATGGCGATGCTGCCGAATGCGCGGACGGCCGGCGCGAACAGATCGACGATCGGGTTCACGCGGATGTACCGAACGGTCACCGGCTCCTCCTTTTCTCTCGGGCTCGATCGAGCCGGGTCAGTGGTACTTACGGACGAGCCGGGACCGCAGCCGCTCCGCCGCCGCGGGGGTGAGCGGACGGACCGTGGGGTTGCCGGTCTCGACGGGCTCGCCCGGGGCTGCCGGCGCGGCGTCCGCCCCGGTCGCGACCGCCGCGAAGTTCTCGGTCGGCCGCTCGGCACCGGCATCGTGGCCACCCTGCCGGTAGCCGTACGGGTCGTCGGATTGCATGAGGCTCCTCAACCGGGGTTCTGGAACAGGGTGACCACGCCCTCGCGGGCGTAGAGCTGCTCGACGGCGGTGACCAGGCTGGCGTCGGCTGGATCCGCAAACACGACGGCGGTGGCGTAGGCGGCGATCGAGTCGGCCGGGATGCCTGCCGGTGCCGGTGCGGTGAGGTCGCGGGCGGTGTCGCGGATGAGCCGGGCGGCGCGCAGTCCGTCGGCCACGTCGAACGGGTCGACGACCGCGACGGCCAGCCGGACGGTGAGTGTGTGGACATTCGCCGGGTCGTTCGCGTTGAACGGCGGCGGGACCCGCAGCCGCACCTCGGTGACGAGGTAGTCGAACGCGTTGCGCAGATCGTCGACGGTTTGCAGGTGGTGGCGGGCCATGAACCCGTCGAGGTCGATGAACTGGAACCGTCGCCGGAACTCGTCGAGGGTGGTGAAGTCGTCGAAGCTGCGGCTGAGCACCGACTCGGCCCCGCCCGGGGCGATCTCGGTCACCACGGTCACGGCGACCTGGGCGAGCAGGTCGATCCAGACCGGGCTGGCCGGGGCCGGCCGGTCGAGGGTGAACTCGGTGCGGGTGAAGCTCGGCACCGTCTGCGTCCACGCGCCGACCTGGTGGCTCACCGGCAGCAGCGGCCGCTCGACCAGCACCTCCTGGACGGCGACGGACCGGATCTGGTCCACCCGGGCGGCGGTCAGGTCGTAGACGGCCCCGAGCGCGGTGCGCACCCGGGCCCCGAAGGTGTCCCCGTCCGGGAGCAGGGCAGCACCGAGCTGCGTGGGGTCACTGAGGGCCAGCAGGGCCCGGTCCCTGAACGACGCCATCTCCACCGCCTCGGTCGGCAACGAGGCAACGGTGACAGCGGACGTCGACGATCCGTCGACAGTCCACCGACAAGGGACCGGACGCGACCGGGCCTCTGGGCACCGGCCGCGTCCGTGATCCGCGGCTCAGCAGGTGATCTGCGCGCCTGCCCAGTCGGTGTGGTCGCTGTCCGGGCTGCCGTTGTCGTCCGCGACCAACCGCAGCACCTGCGCGCCGGCGAGGCTGCCGGACAGGTGCTTGGCCGGGTCGGCGGCGGTCATCGCGCCGCTGTTGGCCACCTCGGTACCGTCGGCGTAGATGATGAAGGTGGCGTTGGCGGGGCTGCCGTTCTTCTCGTCGTCGATGCCGACGTCGGTGCTGACGGTGCTGCACCTGCCGTCGAGGTAGTAGTCGATCTCGGCCGGGGCGTTGGTACCGAGGCCCTTGGCGTAGGTGACTCCGTTGATGGTGATGGTGTGGCCGTCCGCGGCACCGGTCTCGCCGTTGCTGCGGTCCTTCTCCACCGGTCCCCAGTCGTTGGACGCCGACAGCCAGTCCAGGTCGGACAGGTAGCTGACCCCGGACGGCGGCGGCTTGGCGACCACGAAGGCGGTCGTGGTCGTGATGGTCTGCCAGCTGCCGCCGGTCCAGTTGTAGACCGCCGACGCGGACACCTGGTAGCTGCCGGGACCGGCGCCGGCCGGCGGCGCGATCGTCCACTGTGACTTGAACGGCTTACCGCTCTGGATCGCGACGCCGATCGGGCTGGACTTGACGGTGACGGTCCAACCGGCCGGGGCGGTGAGTGTGACCGCCGCGCTGATCAGCGGGGCGCGCCCGTTGTCGGTCAGCGCGGTCTGCACGTCGACCGGCGTGTTCGGATTCACCACTGGCTGCGAGCCGGTCGCGGCCGCTCCCGGCAGGGTCACCGACAGGTCGGCCGACGGCGGGAGATTCGCCCACTTGCTGTCCTTGGACAGCCGGTAGATCGCGGTGCCGTGCGGCGGCACGACGGCGCTGATGGTGCCGGCGGTCTCCGTGGAGGTACCGGTCCACAGGTCCTTCTGGCGGTAGGCGGTGGCCTTCGGCAGGCCGGCGGCGCCGACGGTGGTGCTGATCCGCGCCGCCGTGTCCGACTCGTTGTACAGCGCGACCGCGACGTCCCCGCCCTGCAGCGGCTTGGCGAGCACGACGTGCCCGTTGCTGTCGCTGATCGGCTTGGCCTGCTTGCTCAACGGGTCCTGGTCGATCGCGATGATGTCCTTGTTCAGCAGGATGTTCATCGTCGCGGGCGTCGCCTGGCGCAGGTCGCTGCCGATCAGCAGCGGCGCGGCGAACATCGACCACACGGCGAAGTGCGTGCGGTACTCGGTGTCGGTCATCCCGCCGTTGCCGATTTCCAGCATGTCCGGGTCGTTGAACGCGCCGGCACCGGCGTACGGGTACAGCGGAAGGTTCTCCCGGATGATGGACTTCAGGCTGTTCCAGCCGTCGCTGATGTCACCGGTGGTACGCCACAGGTTGCCCACACTGGGCGCCCACAGCCACGGCGAGTTCACGCCCCACTCGCAGATGGAGTAGACGATCGGCCGGCCAGTGGCCGCCAGCGCGTCGCGCATCGCCGAATACCGGTCGATGTACTGCTGCGTGGTGGTGCTGCCGGCGTTGTTGCAGTTGTCGTACTTGAGGTAGTCGACGCCCCAGTCGGCGAACGTCTGCGCGTCGACGGTCTCGTGTCCGAGACTGCCCGGGTACCCCGCGCAGGTCGCCGTGCCGGCGTCCTCGTAGATGCCCAGCTTCAGGCCCAGCGAGTGCACGTAGTCGGCGGTGCCGTCGATGCCGTCCGGGAACTTCGCCGGATCGGGCACCAGCCGGCCGGTCTGCGGGTCGCGGGAGTGGGTCATCCAGCAGTCGTCGATGTTGACGTACTGGTACCCGGCGGCCTTGAGACCGGAGGAGACGAAGGAGTCGGCGGTCTGCTTGATGAGCTGCTCGCTGACGTCGCAGCCGAAGGCGTTCCAGTCGTTGAAGCCCATCGGCGGCGTGCGTACCAGTCCGTTGTTGAGGGCCTGGGCCGGGGTGGACCGGACGGAGTCCACGGCCAGCCCGCCGAAGGCGACACCAATCATGAGCACCGCGGACAGGACCAACTTCGGGGGTGTTCGCATGGCTGAACCTTTCTGTACATCGGTCACCCGGCGCACGTGAGCACCGGGTTGGCCCAGTCGCCGTGGTCGTTGCCGTTGCCGTCGCCGGCATCCCCGACGACCAGGTCGACCACCTGGCCACCGGTGACCGGGACGTCGATGGTCGCCGCCGGTGTGGAGCCGTTGACGGTCGGCGTGGTGACCAGCGTGACGCCGTCGAGGACCACGCTGAACGTCACCGTTCCGACGTTGCCCTTCTCGTCGTCCATGCCCACGGTCGCGGTGAACCGGCTGCAGGTGCCGCCGAGGTAGACGGCGACGTCGCTGACCGAGTTGGTGCCCAGACCCTTCGGGTACACGGTGCCGTTGATGGTGATCGGGTGCCCGTCACCGGCGGCCTGCTCGCCCACGCTGGTGTCCCGCTCCACCGGTCCCCAGCCGTTGGTCGCCGACAGCCACGGCAGGTCGCCGACCTGGTCCTGGCCGGCGGGCGGCAGCGGCGGCACGGCGCCGACGATCCGCTCGTCACCGACGCTGCGCCGCCTGCCCTCCTGGGTCAGCGTCGCGGTGGCGGTGATCGGGCTCTGCTTCGCGAGCGTCGGGCCGGCGGTAACCGTGAACGTGACCTCGGCCGACCGGCCGTTGGTGAGCTTGTCGATCCGGGCCGGGCTCGGCGCGCTCGCCGTCCAGCCGTCGGGCAGGGCGAGCGCCGTGGTGATGTTCGTGGCCGCAGCGCCGTGGACGCTGACCGTCGCCGTCGCGGTGAACTGCTCGCCAGCGCTGACCGAGCCGGGAACCTGGAGCGCGACGGCGGCGGTCGGCGTCTTCGGCATCCGGTACTGCGCACCGTTGTAGCGCGGGCCGTCGTTGCCCGCGACGCTCAGCGAGGACGCGTAGCCGCCGTAGTTGGTCAGTGCCACGGTGCCCAGGCCACCGGTGGAGCCGTCCAGGTTCCACACCGCGATCTTGACGTCGTTGACGCCGTTCGGGTTGAGGACGCCGGTCGGGATCGGGAAGCTGTGCTGCGGCCCGACGTCGTTGACGTAGTGACCGATGTCCCAGCCGTTGACGAACAGCTGCGCCCGGTACCGGCGGGACGGGTCGTCGGTGATGGTCAGGCCGAGCGACGTGTCCTGCCCGTGCGGCAGGTTCAGCGACACGCGGGTGGCATACCAGGACACGCCCGGCGTGGTGTCGCCGACCGGCAGGGTGACCGGCTTCCAGGTGCTGGTCGGATAGCCCGGCAGGTACCAGCCGGCCCGCTCGCCCCACAGGCCGCCGACGCTCAGCGGGCCGCGCACCGTGTCGAGCGGGGTCTCGCCGCCGCGGACGCCCTGCAGCCGCCAGGTGATGGTGTTCAGCGGTGCGCCGGCCAGCGACGCGCCGACCAGCCCGCGGGCCGCTTTGTTGCCGCTGGACTGGTTGTAGTCCTCCTCGTGGCCCATGTTCACGGTCAGCACGGACAGCACGTTGTCGGGTCCACTGTGGACCACTCCGGCCGGGAGCGGGTAGGTCGTGGTCCCGTCGGACGTGGCGCTGCCCAGGAACGTGCCGTTCAACCAGACCGACGAGGCGGCGGCGCCACCACCGCTTTGCGCGGTCAGCGTGATGCCCGTCTCCGCACCGGTACCGGTGAACCGGCCGCGGTACCAGGTGCTGCCGGTGTGGAAGCCGTAGTCGTCGGCGAACAGCACCGGCAGCGAACCCGGGCCGGTGATGCTGTTGCTGGTCATCTTGTCGGCGACCGTCCAGGTCGAGTCGTCGAACCCGGGTCGCGCCTCGGGCGACTCCTCGGTGTGCACCCAGTTGGTCAGCGCCGGCAGGGCGACCGGCCGGGCGGTCGGCAACTGCCCGACCAGGCTCCCGGATGGCGACCTGGTGGCCCGTACCGGCGCACCGTTCCAGGTCAGCTGGTGCGCGGCGGTGAACACCTCGAGCGAACCGTCGGTGCCGACGTCCCCGGTCAGGTCGGCAGTGGACGCCCGGCTGGTCGCGCCGCGCAGCAGGTGGGTGCCGCGGACGAGCACCGGGCCGGCCGCGGTGTCCTGCCGCCAGAAGGTCTCCGCGGTGTCCTTGTCGGCCAGCAGCAGCAGGAGCGGGTGCTCCCCGCCGCCCACCGTCACCCGGATCAGGCCGCCGTGCGTGTAGTTCAGCCGCAGGTCGCCGGTCGCCGGGTCCCAGGTGGACGTCACCGTGCCGCCGGTGGCGGCGACGGTTGGCCGGGTCGGGTAGTTAAGCACGGTCTCGCCGGCCGAGCCGGCGTCGCCGTAGAGCACCGCGATGTCCCGGCCGCCGATGGTGGCGTCGGTCATCAGCTCCGAGGTGGAGTACCGGAGCTCGTTGCCGCCCAGGCTGTAGCCGGCGACGATGATCTTCGAGTCGCGGCCGTTCAGGGTGATCCCGGTGCCCGGCTCCTGCGGCACGAGCGGGTAGGTCGCCGGCCCGGGTACCGACAGGTCGACGGCGTCGATGGCCACGTAGTTGTCGGTCGAGCCGGAGCCGTGCCGGCCGTCCACGACGATCCGCAGGGTGTGCGGGCCGTCGGTCAGCCCGCCGCGCTCGAACAGCACCGCCTGGTTGGCGCTGCCGGAATCGTCCACAGTGGCCTGCAGCTCGCCGTCGAGGTACACGTCGGCGAAGCCGTGGTTGTCGGTCTGCGAACCGATCCACCGGATCGCCGTACCCGTGAAGGGAATTGTCACTGCATCGCCGGCACGGTTGGAGAAGGACTCGGTGTTCTTGTAGTCGCCGCCGGTATAGCTCTGGTCGGCCACGTGCGACCAGGTCCCGGTGTACTGCAGCGCGGGGTCGTTGTCGTCGTACGTGTAGCTGACCACCGGCCTCGCGTTGAAGTCGATCGCGATGTGCGTGCTGTCGGCCGACGTCGACGTGGAGTCGCCGTGGCGCAGCACGTGGAACTGGGTACCGGTGTCGGGGTTGCGCCGCGCGGTGTCCACGATCCGGGTGTTGTCCGGCTTCGCGGCCGGGATCGCGTCGGTCTTGGCCAGCGGCGCCGCCGCCTGGGTCAGGTAGCCGATGAGCTTGTCCTGGTAGTACTTCGGGTCCAGCTCGCGGGTCTCGCGGATCGCCGCACCGTAGTCGTAGGAGGTGTAGTTCTCCGGCTCGCCGAGCCAGCCCCAGTTGGTGCCGCCGTAGAGCATGTAGAAGCTCTGCGAGGTGGCGCCGACGGCGATGTTCTGCTTGTAGAAGACGCTGGCGAACTGGTCGTTGATGAGTCGTGCGCAGTTGTCGTACCCGGGGCCACCCCACGGGTCGAAGGCACCACCCTGGTACTCGGCGGTCTCCAGCGGCTTGCCGGCCGCCTTGCCGCCGCTGATGTTCGGCACGCCGCTCCACCGGGCCGGGTTGCCGCAGTCGAAGCCCTGCGGGTAGGCGTCCATGCCATCCACGTCCAGGGCCGCGTCGCCGGTGCTGAACGTACCGTTGTTGTTGCCGACCAGCGGCACGGTGATGCCGTCGGCGCGCGCCTTGTCCTCCAGGTGCCGCATGTACACGCGACCCGCGGCGTCGCCGCGGTAGTACTCGTTCTCCACCTGGTACTCGATGATCGAGCCGGTGCCGTTGGTCAGCAGGTGCCGGGCCAGGATCCGGTCGATCCGGGTCTGCCACTCGTCGGAGTACCTGAGGTAGTCGGGGTCGCTGGTGCGGGTCGTGCCCGGCTTGGTGGACAGCCAGCCCGGGAAGCCGCCGCCGTCGACCTCCGCATTGATGTACGGTCCGGGCCGGGCGATGACGTAGATGCCGAGCCGGTCAGCGATGTCCAGCAGCTTGTCCACGTCACGCACGCCGGTGAAGTCGTAGACTCCGGGCGCCGGCGAGTGGTAGCCCCAGTCGAAGTAGAGCGACACCGCGTTGAAGCCGGCCGCCTTCATCTTCTGCAGCACGTCGACCCACAGGTCCTGGTTCGGCAGCCGGAAGTAGTGGAACTCACCGGACCACAGGTACACACGCTTCCCGTCGATCAGGTACGAGTAGCCGTCGTAGCCGACCGTGTGCGACCGGCCCGCACGGGCCGGGTCCGGGGCGGCGCCGGCAGCGGACGGCAGGCCGACGGCGAGCGCGAGCACCATCGCGACCACGGCGGCGCGGGTGAGTGCCCGCAGCGAGCGCCGGCGGTTCCGGCCGCGTCGGCCCAGCCCGACGGGTCCGAGGTCGGTGCGGTGTGCGGCGGGTTTGGTGGGCTCGGGGCGGATCAGCCGCCAAGCGCGCAGGCTCGAGCGGCGGCGGGGGCTCGGGGGCATCGAGGCGGACCTTTCCAGGTCGATCCCGCGCCAGGCGGGGGCGCATCGCTGTGGCGCGGGCGGGACAAGGGCCTACGCGGGCAACCTCGAACAGCATCACCCGCAAACGAGCAGAATCTCGCGCACTGAGTGGTGGGGTATGATGAGATTAGTTTGAATGTGTCGATGATGTTACCGCCAACGCTCCAGAAATCAACCTCTGATCGCCGAGCGTCGATCCGCGCCGAGCGCGCGCGACGGGCGGGCCTCCGTCAGCCCCATCGGCGTGGGAGCTTCAGCGCGCCGGCCTTGGTTCACCGCCTGTCGCACACCACCTGAACGTCGCTGAGACCCCCCGTCGGCACGGTGACCGGGACATCAACCCGGCACGGTGCGAAATCGCTGACGGGCGGCCTGGTGCCAGGGGTGCTCGGATCGTCGCTTGCCGAGACCACGGGCGGGACCTCACGCGCGCCTGCCGCAGATCCTGGCGGGCTACTGGCCCCCAGGTACGACGGGAAACCAGTGACGTCGTACCGGCCCGGTGCAACGGTCAGCGTGAACTCGCCGCTCCGGCCGGCAACCGTCTCGACGACGCTGCCGCCCTGCCCTCTGAACCGCACAATGCCTGGGATCCCCCGAACCGGTGTCCTGGGGGTGCCCGACGTGAGCTCCAGACGGCCGCCCACCTGTAGGAGCGTGCCGGTGACACACGGTCCCATCGGCCGAGCAGCCTGACGAACGCCTCCTGAACGCACTCCTCGGCGTCCGCCCGGCTCTCCGCGACGAGAGCGACGACGCCCACGAGCCGGCCATAGGACGCCGAGTAGAGATCCGCGACAGCGTCATTCGGCGACCGGCTCATACCTACTACCACCCCCGAGCCGACCCACCGGTTCCCTCGCAGGCAAACTTCGGCGTAGCGGCCGGAAGTCTCCGCGATCATGCGCAACTGGCCCCGACACCAACGGTTTTTCATGATCACGGAGCGCTGATGTACCCCCGTGTGCCACAAGTCTCCGGGATCATGGCAAACCCGTGGTGCGGCCACTGTGGGCAGCATGATCACGGAGACATACATCGCATGCTCATCACGGCTGCGATCGCATCGCTGGCCGCGGTCGCGGTCGCCGGGCCGGCTTCGGCCGCGCCGGGCTCCGAACGCCGGTCGACGATCAGTGCCGGCTCGCTCGGCTGCGCGGCGGACACCGTGGACGCCGCCGACTACCCGCGGTGGACCTCAACTCGACGGTCGTCGACCGTGACACCGCCGCGACCTCAATCCACGGCACCATCGAGCTGTGAAGGCCTCACTGGTCCTAGGGCTGTGCACGACGCACGCGTGGCTTTGAGCAGACGCTGGCCCCGGCTGAGCGCGACGGCCGGCCGGCTTAGATGGTGATGGACTGGAGGGCCTCCGCGATAATCTGGCGTGACCGGGTTCGCGCCGCGGAATCGGTCAACATGTCCTGGACCATGACCTCGGTCGCACCCGATTCCCGGATCATCGGTTCGAGCTGAGCCCGCAGGGTTGCCGGAGTCCCGGAAATCTGCGGCGGAATGACGCCGCCGGCGATCGTGCTCGGCTGCGCTTTCGCCGCGGCGCTCAGCTCCGCCCTGGCCTGTTCCAGGGTGGGGATGGGCCGGTCCCGTCCACCGGCCCGCAGGGCTCGCGCGGGCCAGGTCAGCTGGTGTGCCTGCTCCTCGTCGTCGGCGGCGACGATGTTGAGCGCGAGCATCGGCTGTGGGCCGCCGGTTCCGAATGGTGTTTTCGTGAAGGCTTCGCGGTAATGGCGGAGCGCGCGGGAAGTCAGGTCCGGGTTGATATGGCCGCCGAAGGTGTAGCCGATGCCGAGCCGGGCAGCGAGGCCGGCGCTCGCGCCGGAGGAGCCGAGCACCCAGACCTCGGGAATGCCGTCGATTCCGGCCGTGAGGTCGATCGCCGCGAAGGGGTGGGCGCGGTCGAATGCCTTGTGGAGGTACCCGATGATCTCCTGCACCTGGTCGTGGAAATCGTCGGCCGGTTGGCTGTTTCGGTCACGGCGCAGCGCGTAGTCGATGAGCGGTGTGGCCGTGGCGCGGCCGAGCCCCAGGTCGATGCGGCCGGGCGCGAGCGATTCGAGCATCAGGAAGCGTTCGGCGACGCTGAAGGCGCTGTAGTGGTTGAGGAGGACGGCACCCGAGCCGAGGCGGATTCTCCGGGTCCGCTGGGCGGCCGCCGCGATCAGCGGGGCCGGGTCCTGTGCGGCGTATCCCCGCACGTGGTGGTGCTCGGCGAACCAGAACCGGTGAAAGCCGAGGTGTTCGGCCTCTTCGGCGGCGGCGAGGGCCCGGTCGAGGGCTTCCCGCTTGGTGCCGCCGGGCGCGACCGGGGCCAGTTCGACGAGCGAATACCTCACCGGGCGTCTCCGGCGTGCAGGACGCCGCCGGTCCAGGAGGGGAAGCCGGTCGCGAGGACCGAGGCGACGTCGGCCCCGGCTGGGTCGATCCGCAGGCCGTTGTCGAGGGCGCGGCGGGCGGCGGCGGCCATGGCGGCGGGGTCGGGGCCGGCGTCCAGCAGGGTCTGCACGAAGGAGACGTGGCCGCCGTGGATCAGCACGGGGATGCCGCCCTTCGCGCGGACCTCGGGGATGAGGGCAGCGTCGGTGATCTCGACGATCGGGGCGTCGGGGGCGAAGAACACCGCGGCCAGGGGGTTGGCGGCGATCTGCGGGAACTCACGCAGGCCGGCGTGCGCGCCGGTCGGCGGAAGGTCGGCGGGCACCGTGGCGACCGTACGCATCGCATAAAAGAGATGCGCCAGATCCGGGAACTCGGGCGCGCTCAGCAACGCCCGGCAAGCCGCCGTCTCGATCTCGAAAGCCTCGTCCAGCGGCGCCGCCGCGCTCCGCACCGCCACCTGCAGCACCGCGGCGAGCGCACGCACCGGCGACCCCTCGGAGCGGCGGCTCACCTCCTCGGCAAGACCCGGCGGCTCCGCGGTACCCCCGGGAATCTCATAGCCGGGCCGCTCCCACCGCTGCACGAAATGCCCGGCCGGCTGCGCCAGCACCCAGGCCCGCGCCGCGGCGACCACGTCGTCGGCCAGCTCGTCCACCAAGCCGGCGGCCAGCGCCCGGGCCGGGTGATACGCCGTGCCCGGCCCGACGATCTCCAGCACCGTCGCGGCGATCCCGAACATCCGCGTCGCCCGGACCGTCCCGCCGCCTCCGGGAATGATGCCCATTCCGGTCTCGGCGAGCGCCCACACGACCGACGGGTCGTTCGGGCCGACCCGGTAGTGGCAGGCCAGCGCCAGCTCGAAGCCGCCGCCGAGCGCGGAGCCGTTGAGCGCGGCGGCGACCGGCCGGCCCAGGGTCTCCAGGCGGCGCGCCTGGTCGCGCAGGGGCGTCAGCAGGTCGTAGGTGCCGGCCGCCTCGTCCGGGGTGATCTCGCCCGGCACGAAGTCGGGGCCGGCGATGAAGGAGCGTTTCGCCGAGGTGAGCACCACGCCGCGCAGCCGGCCGAGCTGCCGGGTGAGGTCGTCGAGGCACGCGCCGAGCCCGTCGTAGTGGCGCCGGTTGAGCATGTTCGCGGTGCGGCCGGGGTCGTCGAGGGTCACGGTGACGACGCCGTCGGCGTCCCAGGACCAGCGCGCCGAACCGGATTGTTGGACATCCGTCATACCGTTAACATAGGCGACGGTATGACGGATGTCCAACTGTATGGTGGAGGCATGGCCCGGGAGGACGACGCGATGCCGGACATCGCCGACGTGACGATGGTCGACGTGCTGCGGGCGGTCGCCGACCCGATCCGCCTGCGCATCGTGCAGACGCTCGCCGACGGCCTGCCGCACGGCAAATGCGGCACGCACTGGGACTTCGGCGTGCACAAATCGACCATGACGCACCACTTCCGCACGCTGCGGCAGGCGGGCCTGACCCGCACCGTCGTGGCCGGCCGCACGCACACCATCGAGCTGCGCCGCGACGAGCTCGACGCCCGCTTCCCCGGTCTGATCGACGCCCTGACCACAACCGCCGGCGTTCCGTCAGCCGTTGGGGTCGCTCAGCGGATCGGGGACCAGAAGTAGTAGGTGCCGTCGCCGGGCCCGCGCGCCTACTGCGGTTGCGGCGGGCCGCGCGGTGGGAAGGCCTGGCGATGCCGGCGACCCGGTATTGGCAGGAACGGTCACGCCTGCCGTGGAGCTAGGGCCTTGGCCCCGGGGGTGAGCAGCTCGACGCCGCTCGCCTTGAGGGCGTCGCGCAGGTCGGGTGGCGGTGCGGTGTCGGTGATCAGGTAGTCGGCGGCGCCGAGCTCCGACACCTGGGCGAACAGGCGGCGGCCGAACTTGGAGGAGTCGGCGAGGATCGCCACGCGGGTCGCCCGGGAGATCATTTCCTGCATCATCGCGGCCTCGGCGAGGTTGCTCGTCGTGTAGCCGGCGTCGGCGGCGACCGCGCCGACGCCGATCAGCGCCAGATCGCAGCTGATGTCCAGCTCGGCGCCGGTGTTGGCGCGGAAGCTGACCGGGCCGATCGTGGCGAGGGTGAGCGCGCGCACCGCGCCGCCGAAGACGTAGATGTCGCGGATGGCGGTGGGCGGGAGCGCGCCCGGCACCAGCAGATTGTTGGTCGCAACCGTGAGGTCGCGGTGCTGGCCGAGGTTGCGGGCGAGCGCGAGGGTCGTCGTCCCGCCGTTGATCATGATGGTCGAGCCGTCCTTGACCAGTGCCGCGGCCAGCGCCGCGATCTTCTCCTTCTCCTGCTCCTGCACGGTGAGCCGCTGGTCGACGGTGCGGTCGGTGCGGAAGACCGTGGACAGGCTGACGGCGCCGCCGTACGTGCGCACCAGGATGCCCTCGGCGGCCAGCTGATCGAGATCGCGTCGCACGGTATCGATGGAGACGCCGAAGCGTTCGGCCAGCTCGCCCACCGTGACCTGGCCGGTGTCGGCAACATACGCGGCCAGCTGAGCCTTGCGTCCAGCAGGTAGATGGCGCTGCCGCTCGTCCCTGCCAACGCTCACTGTTCCCCCTTTGTCCGTGCGGCAGTATGCCACACCTGCGTGCACACTGAGCACATCGCTGCGTAGAGCCGCGAAGAGCTGCAAGGATGGGCAGGGTCCACCGAGGACCGGTACCAACCGGGCAAACTCCAGCCCGGAGGGTGGCGACGGGATGCCAGGCTCTGCTTCATAGCGCAAGAGTATGCCGTACTCCGCAGTTTTCTGCTGTTCTTCTCTTGTTCTAATCCGTAACACGCTGCTAACGTGACGCCAACACGGCACAGAACAGAAAGATCTCGATATAGAAGGAGTCCGTCATGGCGGTTCGTGCAACCCGGCTGAAGCGAGTGATAGGGGCGGTGACAGCGGCCGCGACGGTCGCGTTCGTGGCGGCGTGCGGCTCGGGCGGCTCGGGCGGCACCGCCTCGGACGGCAGCGTGACGCTGGAGTTCGCCCAGTGGTGGGGGGCCGAGCTTCCGGCCGGGGAGTTCGACAAGATCGTCAACGATTTCACCGCGCAGAACCCGAACATCAAGATCAAGCTGCTGAGCGCGCCGTACGCTTCCACCAAACAGCAGCTGATCACCGGCGCCGCGTCGAAGACCCTGCCCGACGTGGTGGGGCTCGACGGCGCCTGGGTCAACGACTTCGCCAAGCAGGGCGCGATCACCGACCTGTCCAAGCTGATGACCGACGCGAACTACGACACCGGCCAGCTCGCCAGCCAGGTGCAGATCAAGGGCAAGACCTACATGATCCCCGTGGTCAACTTCGTCTACCCGCTCTTCGTCAACAAGGACCTGCTCGCCAAGGCCGGCGTCGCCGAGGTGCCCGCCACGCGCACCCAGTTCCTCGACGCGGCCAAGAAGATCAGCGCGACCGGCGGCGACGTGAAGGGCTGGGCGCTCCCGCTCGACACCGCCGTCCCCAACGGCATCCAGAACGACGTCATGTCCTGGCTCTGGGCGTCCGGCGGCAGCATGCTGACCGACGGCAAGCCCAACCTGAACAGCGCGCCGGTCAAGAGCACGGTCGAGTACGTCAAGAGCCTGAACGACGCCGGCGTCATCGCCCCCGGCTCGCTCACCATGAAAGAGCAGGACAAGGTCGAGAAGTTCACCAACGGCCAGGTCGGCATGATGATCGACTCGCTCGCGCACATCAACCTGATCAAGAAGAACAAGCCGGACCTGAAGTTCGAGGTGGCGGCCCTGCCGGCCGAGGACGGCTACACCGGCAAGCGCGGCATCCCGTACGCGTCGTGGGGCATCGGCATCTCCAACTCCACCAAGCACAAGGCCGAGGCGTTCAAGTTCGTGTCCTACCTGCTCAGCCAGGACACCAACGCGAAGCTGAGCACGATCGCGAACGGCTTCCCGGGCAACAAGAACGCCAAGCCCGACTTCGGCAACAGTGACCCGCTGTTCAAGACCGCCTTCGACATCTACCAGCAGGGGTACCCGGCCAACGAGTTCGTCGGCCTGCCCAAGTCCGAGGACCTGATGCGCAGTTTCGACGAGCAACTCCAACTCGTGCTGACCGGCAAGACCACGGTCGACGATGCCCTCGCCAAGGCGCAGGAGTCCTGGTCCTCGGTGATCGAGTAGCCCGCCCGGGCGCCGTGCCGGTCCACCGGCGCGGCGCCCGATCAAGGAGACAGCGATGACATCCATGACGGCGCCGAAAACCGCGGCGCCCATCGAGGAGCAGGACACGCCGGGCCGCAACCGCTCCGCTCTGGCCCGGCGCCTGATCCCGTACGGCTATCTGTCCCCCACGGTGCTGTTGGTCGTGGTCCTGATGGTGGTCCCCATCGTCATGGTGATCAGCTACTCGTTCCGGGACAACGTGATCGTCCAGGAGAACTCGGTGTTCGCCGGGTTCGCCAACTACACCAAGGTGCTCACCGACCCGGACTTCCTGGCCGCGCTGAAGAACACCGCCGTCTTCATCTCGGTCAGCACCGTCGCCCACCTGGCCCTCGGCCTGGCCTTCGCGATGATGCTCAACACCCAGTTGCTGAGCGGGGTCACCAAGGCCATCTTCCGGATCGTCTACATCCTGCCCTGGCTGTTCACGATCGCGGTGATCGCCGTCATCTGGCGGCTGCTGCTCGACCCGTCCGGTGTGGTCAACTCCGTGCTGCGCACGCTGGGCCTGATTCAGGAGGGCGTGAACTGGCTCGGCGACCCCGGCAAGGCGCTCTGGGCGGTCACGTTCGTCAACATCTGGTCCGGCTACCCGTTCTTCATGATCAGCTTGCTCGCCGGGCTGCAGAGCATCCCCAACGATCTGTACGAAGCGGCCGCCGTGGACGGGACGAACTGGTTCCAGCGGTTCCTGCACGTGACGCTGCCCCAGCTGCGGCCGGTGATCGTCAGCATGGCGGTACTCGACCTGATCTGGACGTCCCAGCAGTTCGCACTGATCTGGATGACGACCGGCGGCGGGCCGCTGCACGCCACCGAGATGCTCAGCACCTACACCTACAAGCAAGCCTTCAGCGAGTACGAGTTCGCGACCGCGTCCGCCGCCGCCGTGATCGTGCTGCTGCTGACGATGGTCCTGGCCTTCTTCTACGTACGCCAGCAGCGGGAGCGGTGAGACACATGGCCGTCACGGTCAAGACCCGTCGCACCCTCGCCAAGGCCGGCGTCATCACCGGGCTCGTCATCGGCGGGCTGTTCGCCGGCCTGCCGGTCCTGTGGATGCTGTCCACCTCGTTCAAGAGCAACGGGGAGGTCTTCCAGAACCCGCCGAAGCTCATCACCAAGAGCTTCTCGTTCGACGCCTACCGGGAGATCCTGGGCAACGGTGCCCAGCTGCGGTTCTTCCTCAACAGCTACATCGTCGCCTTCGCGGTGACCATCCTGACGCTGCTGGTGGCCGTCCTGGCCGGGTTCGCGTTCAGCCGCTTCACGTTTCCGCTCCAGAAGACCATCAACGCCGTGATCGTCAGCGTCCAGGCCGTGCCGCCGATCACGCTCGTCATTCCGTACTTCGGGCTCGTCGTCGCGCTCGGGCTGTACAACACCTATCCCGGCCTGATCCTCACGCACATGGTGTTCACCCTGCCGTACGCGATCATCATGGTCACCGCGTACCTGAACACGCTGCCTCGAGAACTGGACGAGTCCGTCAAGGTCGACGGCGGCACCAGCTGGACCGCGCTGTGGCGGATCCTGGTGCCGATCTCGGTGCCCGGTCTGATCGCGGTCGGGATCTACACGTTCATGATCTCGTGGAACGAGTACCTCTTCGCGCTCACGCTCACCCGTACCGACGACATGCGCACCGTGCCGATCGGCATCCAGCTGCTCATGGGCCAGCACTCGTACGAGTGGAACCAGATGATGGCGATGAGCATCCTCGGGTCCATTCCGGTCCTCGTCCTCTTCCTGCTGTTCCAGCGACGGTTCATCGGCGGGCTCACCGCCGGCGCTGTCAAGGCCTGACACCTTCCAGCAACGTAATAAGGCAGTCACCCAGAAGGAGAAACACCGACATGCTGACGACCGGCAAGGCGATCCTGGACGTCGCCAACGAGCACAGCTTCGCCGTGCCCGCCTTCAACATCAGCGACTGGGCGATGTTCAAGGGGATCGTGGAGATCAGCGAGGAGACGAACGCCCCGCTGATCGTCGGGATCCACCCTGATGAGGTCCGGCACATCGGCCGCGAGATGATCACCGGCATCGTCGAGCGGTCGCACAACTCGAGCGTCCCGATCGCGATCCACTGGGACCACGGCGCCACCTACGAGCAGATCCTGCAGGCGATCCAGTACCGCTTCACCTCCGTGATGATCGACGGCTCACTGAGGCCGTTCGAGGACAACATCGCGATCACCAAGCAGGTCACCGACGCCGCGCACGCCGTCGGCGTGTCCGTGGAGGGCGAGCTCGGCACGATCGGCGGGAACGACACCTACGCCGAGGCGGGCGCCGCCGAGATCATCTACACCGACCCCGACGACGCGGTCACGTTCGTCGAGCAGACCGGCGTGGACAGCCTCGCCGTGGCGATCGGCACGTTCCACGGCCTCTACCCGGCCCACCTCAAGCCGGAGCTGAAGCTCGACCTGCTCAAGGAGATCAAGAGCCGGGTGCAGATCCCGCTGGTACTGCACGGCGGCTCCGGCAACCCGGACGACGAGATCCGCGAGGCCGCGCGGATCGGTATCAACAAGATCAACATCTCCACCGACATCAAGGTCGCCTACCACAACAAGATGCGCGAGGTGCTGGGCAACGACCCGAAGGTGCGCGAGCCCAACGCCATCCAGCCCGCCTGCATCGAGGCCATGAAGGTGGTCGCCGCCCAGAAGATCGAGCTGTTCGGCGCCATCGGCAAGGGCTCGCTCTACTGACATGGCCGACGCGTCCCGTGTACTCCTGGGCCTCGGCGGTTGCGTCGACTACGAGTTGAAGCTGACCGCCGGCGTGCTGGAGCAGCTTGTCGCCGAGCACGGCATCGTCGCCGCGGAACTGACGTCGCCGGCCAGGGTGACCAGCGAGCGGGACCTCGTGGTGTCGATCCTCGCGTACGTGGCCCGGGGCGGAGGCGGCGAGCACTTCGTCGCCTCCGCCCCGGCGCTGTCGGCCTTCGCGAACCGGTTCCCGCATCGGGAGACCCTGGGCGGTACCTCCGTGCGGGCCGGGATCCTGATGAGCCGGCTCGGCGTGCCGTCGACGCTGCACCTGGTCAGCGTCAACGACACCTTCCGGCGGCTGCTGCCGGCGGACAGCGAGTACATCAACAGCGGTACCGGCGACACCTTCTATCCGCACCTGATCGTGCAGTACGACAAGGGCCTGCGCGTCCGGGCGAGCGACATCGACATCACCGCGCCGTTCCCGAACCGCCTGATCTACGTCAACGACCCGGCGAACGGTGCCATGCTGCTCACCCACGACCTCGGCGACCGGCTGGCCAAGGCGGACGTCTTCCTGATCTCCGGATTCAACGCCATGCTCGACGAGGCGGAACTCGACGAGCGGCTCGCCGCCCTCAGGGCACACATGCGGCAGCTGCCGCACGGTGCGGTGACCTATTTCGAGGACGCGGCGTACCACGAGCCCGCCTTCAGCCGCCGGGTCCGGGACGCCCTGCTCGACAAGATCGACGTGTACGGGCTGAACGAGGACGAACTGCAGTCGTACCTCGGCCGCCCGGTCGACCTGCTCTCGGCCGAGGACGTCGCGGACGCGCTCACGGCGGTGCACTCGCTCATCCCGGTGCCGACGCTGGTGCTGCACACGAAGTACTGGGCCGTGTCGCTCGGCGCAGGCGTCTACGCCGACGCCCTCGACACCGGCACCGTCATGGCCGCCACCCGCTACTGCCACGGCGACAATTTCACCGGCGAGGACGTCGAGCGCCTGCGCCGGCTGCCGCGGCGGCCCGAGTCCGTCGCCTTCGCCGCGGCGCTGCGCTCGCGCATGGGCGAGGCCGTCGAATGTGTCCCCGGCTTCGCGCTCGACGTCCAGAACCCCACTACTGTCGGGCTCGGCGACACGTTCGTCGGCGGCTTTCTCGCCGAGCTAGCGCTGAAGGGACACCGATGACCGTCCAGGTACTGCCCGCCAACCAGCCCGAGACGTTCTATCGCGGCGCCGGCCGGATCGCCGAGTTCCGCACCCTGCCGGCGCTGCCCGACCGCCCCGAGGACTGGGTGGGCTCGGTGACCAGCCGGTTCGGGCTCGCCCCGGCCGGGCTGTCCACCCTGGCCGACGGCCGCGTGCTGGCCGAGGCGATCGCCGCGGACCCGCGCTGGTGGCTCGGCCCGGAGCGCGCCGACACCGGCGTGCTGGTGAAGCTGCTCGACGCCGGGCAGCGGCTGCCGTTGCACGTGCACCCCGACCGCCGCTTCGCCACCGCGCACCTCGCCTCGCCCTACGGGAAAACCGAGGCCTGGGTCATCGTCTCCGCACGGCCCGACGCGTACGTCCACCTGGGCTTCGCCCGTGACGTGGACGCCGCCGAGCTGGCCGGCTGGGTGGACGGGCAGCGGACCGAGGCGATGCTCGCCGCCACCAACAAGATCCCGGTCACGCCCGGCGACGCGATCCTCTGCCCCGCCGGCCTGCCGCACGCGATCGGCGACGGCATCCTGCTGGTCGAGGTCCAGGAGCCGACCGACTTCTCGGTACTGCTGGAGTACGAGGGCACCGGCCTCGCCGACGGCCACCTGGGCCTCGGCTACGACCTGGCCCTGCAGTGCGTTGACCGCGGCGCCTGGACGCCATCGCGCCTCGGCGAACTGCGCGGCACTGCGGCCCGGCTGCTGCCCGAGGCCGCGGACGAGTTCTTCGCCGCCCGCCGCCTGCACGGCGGCGACCGTCTGGAGCGCGGCTTCGGCGTGCTGGTCGTGGTGGCCGGAGCGGGCCGGCTGACCGGCGAGCAGGACGACGTGCCGCTCCGGCGGGGCGACACGCTGCTGGTTCCCTACGCCGCCGGCCCGGTCCTCCTGGACGGCCAGGTCGAGGCCATCCACCTCGCGGCGTCCGCCTGATGCGCGCAGTAGCCGCGCGACCGGCGGTTTCTGGACGGGCGCTGGGCCGGTAGAATCTGCGCGCTGCGGCACGAGAACGGTTCGGCGGTTTGCCCGCCGGCAATCTGAAATGTCCGTCCAGGGGGGACAAGCGTGGCCTTGCCCATCCAATCCGTCCCGCCCGGCGGCGTCTCCCTCCGCCTACAGGTGCTCGGCCCGTTGCGGGTGTGGCGCGACGGGGTCGAACTGGACGCCGGGCCCCGGCAACAGGCTTACCTGCTGGCCTTGCTGCTGGCCCGGGTGGGCAAGCCGATCAGCACGGGCGAGCTGATCGACCTGATCTGGGGCGACGAGCCCCCCACCAGCGCGCTCAACGTCATCCACAAGTACATCGGCGCATTGCGGCGGCTGCTCGAACCCGCGGTCCCCGCCCGGGAAACCGGCTCGTACCTGCATCGCCACGGCAATGCCTACCTGTTCACCGTCGCCCTCGGCACGGTGGACCTCGTCGCCTTCCGGGAACTCGTCGAGGCCGCCAAGGCCGACCTCTCGCAGCAGCGCCACGAAGCGGCGCTTGAGCACTATGTCGAGGCGCTCGGCCTCTGGCAGGGGCACGCCGGCGGCGGATTCACGCATGGGCCGGCCGCGACGTCGATCTTCGCCGCTCTCGACCGCGAGTTCCACGCCGCGTGCGCGGAAGCGGCCGAACTCGCGGTGTCGCTGCGCCGAGCGGAATGGGTACTGCCGGCATTGCACCTGGCCGCGTCGATGGCGCCGTTCCACGAACCGGTACAGGCCGGCCTCATCGCCGCCCTCGGCGCCGCCGGGCGCCAGGCGGAGGCGCTGGCAGCGTTTCACGCGGTCCGGTACCGCCTCGCCGAGGAGCTCGGCATCGACCCCGGCCCGGCGCTGCAGGCCGCGCACCTGCGAGTGCTGACGCAAACCCCGAGGTCGCTCGCGGTGGCGGGCACGGCGGGTGAGGGTGACCGCGCGCCGGCGAGGCGGGGAGCCGGCCTGGTCGGCCGGGACGAGGAACTCGGCGTGCTGCGGCAAGCCATCGAGGCGGCGCTCACCGGCGGCACCGGGCTCGGCATCGTCGAAGGCGAACCGGGCGCGGGCAAGACGCGCCTGCTGGAGGAGGCCGCCGCCGTCGCGGACCGGCGCGGCGCGGTCGTCGTCTGGGCCTCCTGCCTGGAAGGCGACGGAACACCATCGATGTGGCCCTGGGAGCAGGCGCTCACCGTGGTCCTCGACAGCCTGCCGGCGTCGGCGCGCGAGAAGTGGCTGGCCGGCGAGCTCGGTAGCCTCCTCGAATCTCGGCACGACGACGCCGCGCCGCCGGCTTCCGGCGGCCGCGCCCAGTTTCGCCTGTTCGAGCAGGTCGTCACCGCTATCGGCCAGGCCGCCGCGGAACGGCCGATGCTGGTCATTCTGGACGATCTTCAGTGGGCCGATGCCGCCTCGCTGCAGCTGTTCGGCCATCTGGCGGGCCGGCTGCCCGCCGGCACCGCGATCATCGGCGCCCTGCGCGACCGCGCGCCCACACCGGGCTCCGACCTTTCGCGGGTACTGGCCGCCGCCAGCCGGCTGCCCGGCCACCGCCGGATCCGGCTCGGCCCGCTCGGCCTGACCGACGTTGCCGAGCTCATCCGCCGCGAGACCGGCCACGAACCCGGCGCGGACGTCGCCCGCGACATCCACGTTCGTACCGCCGGCAATCCGTTCTTCGTCCGTGAACTGTCGCGGCTCCTCAGCGACCGCGGCGCGATCGGCGACGGCGACGCCTCGGACCGCGTCGGGGTGCCGTCCACGGTGCGGGACGTCGTCCGCGATCGGATGGCGGGCCTCGACGACGGCGCCCGCGACCTGCTGCGGGTCGCCGCGCTCATCGGCCGCGACCTCGACCTCGGCCTGCTCGCCCGCGCCGCCGGCGTCGACGTCGCCGACTGCCTCGCACGCCTCGAACCGCTGCGTGCGCTCGGCCTACTCGAAACGGGGCCGGAGGACCCGTTCTCGTGGCGCTTCGCGCACGACATCGTTCGCGAGTCGGTCACCGAGACGACGGCCCACCAGCAGGCCATCCGGCTGCACCTGCGCGTCGCGGACGCACTCGAAGCACGTCATGCGGACGACGAGTCGATCACCGAACGCCTCGCCTACCACCTGTGGGCCGCCGGCCCGCTCGCCGACCCGGTTCGCACCGCGGAGGCGCTGAAGCGCGCCGGCCGCCGCGCCGCGACCAAGCTCGCGTTCGCCGCCGCCGACCGGCACCTGGAATCGGCCGCCCGGATCGCGCGGGCCGCCGGGATGCCGGAGCTCGAGCTCTCCGCCCTCTCGCTGCTCGCCATCGCCCCGCGCCGGCAGGCCGGCTACGGCGGCACGACGTTCGATCTGCTGGAGCGCGCGGAACAGCTGGCGCGCCAGCTCGGCCGGGAGGTGGACGCCGCCGGCCTGCTCTTCGCCCGCCTGTTCGGGGCCTACACCTTCCTGGAGTGGGACCGCGAACGTCTGGTCCGCCGGCTGTCCGAGCGAGGGGAAGCGACCTCCGATCCGGTCGTCCAGGTGTACGGCCGGCAAGCCCGGGGCCTGCACCAGTGGGACAGCGGCAACATCGGCGAGGCGTACCGATGCTTCAGCGAGAACAACCCCGCCCTGCTCGACGGGGTCGTCTCCGCGCACAGCGACACCCCGATCCGGCGTGACGTCTCGGGTGAGTGGCCCGGCTGGCTGGCCGTCGTGACCGCGCTCCACGGCGACGTCGGGACGGCGGAGACCATCGTCGACGAGTGGAACGGCCCCGACGACCCGTATGCGGTCACGGCCTGGGCCTACTACATCACCAACATCGCGTCGATGGCCGGCGACGCGGGCTGGGTGATGCGCACGATCGAGCGGTGGATGACCGTCGGCACCGGCCGCACCGCGGTCCAGCAGGAGCACTATTTGCGGCTGAACTGGTACTGGGGCCGCGCCCTCACCGGCGACGACCCGGCCGGTATCGCGGCGGAGGCCGAACAGCTCCTGGCCGGGACGCTGGTCGACCCGCCGCGGTGGGGCGTCGCATACCACCACGGACTGGTCGCCGAGATGTGGCTGGCCGCCGGGATGCCGGACGCGGCGAGCAACGCCCTCGACCGGGCGGACCAGGCCCTCGAAGCCTACGGCCAACGCTACGCCGAAGGACTCGTCCTGCTACTGCGAGCGCACCTGCTCCGCGACCGCGGCGAGCCCGCCGACGCCGTGCGAGCCGCCGCCGAGAAGGCCCGCGACCGGTCCAACGAGCGCGAATCCTACCTTTTCGCCCGCCGGGCCGAGCGGTTCCTCGCCGAGCTGTGACGTCACGGCGTCGGGTTCAGCCGAGCCCGACGGGTGAGCAACCAGCCGAACCCGGCCGCTGTGAAGAACATGACGATGCCGTACACCGCGCCCGGGATGGCCATCTCGGCGCTGTCCAGCAGTGCGGGGCTCAGCGCGATCGTGATGGCGAGTGCGGTGTTGTGTATGCCGATCTCGAACCCGGCCGCGATGGCCGCGCGGTGCTCGACGCCGGCCAGGCGCGGCACGCCGTAGCCGATCAGCAGGCTCACGAGGTTGAAGACCAGCACGGCCAGCCCGACCGAGACGAAATAGTCGGCGAGGTTCTCCCGCTCCCCGAACAGCACGGCGGAGATGACCGCGACGAGGACCACGACCGACAGCACCCGCACGGGGCGGTTGAGCCGCTGCGCCGCCTCCGGCGCCCGCGCGCGCACGAGCATCCCGATCGCGACCGGCACGAGCACGATGACGAAGACCTGCACCATCTTGTCGAACTGCAGCCCGAGCTTGGCCTCGCCGGCCAGGAGGTACCCGGCCGAGAGGTTCACCACGATCGGCAGGGTGACCACGACCAGCACCGAGTTGGTCGCGGTCAGCGTGATGTTCAGCGCGACATTCCCGCCGAACAGGTGGCTGTACAGGTTGGCGGTGGGGCCACCCGGCGACGCCGCGACCAGGATCATCCCGACCGCCAGCTCCGGCGGGAGCCGGAAGGCGAGCACCAGGCCGAAGCAGATCGCCGGCAGCAGCACGACCTGGCACAGCAGCGCGACCACGGCCGCCCTCGGATGCTGGCCCACCCGCCGGAAGTCGTCCAGGGTCAGGCCGAGGCCCAGGCCGAACATGACGATGCCGAGGGCGAACGGCAAGCTGCCCAGGATCAACGCGGAGTCCATGGCGGACATTCTCGGCGTCCGATCCGGCGAGCGCGAAGGTCACTCTTTCGGATTGCCCCCGTGTGGTGCAATTGTCGCAGAGCTGCCGGGCGGCGGAATGCGAGTTGGCGGTCACGAGAGAGGTGCATACGTGACTTGGGGTGTCCGTCCACCGTGGAACCTGCCATGAGAGCGCACAGCTGGGGCGTCATCGCGCGTGGCGCCGTGGCGGTCACGGCGGCGCTCACGCTGACCGCGGCGTCGTGCAGCGGTGAGCCGCCCGCGAAGCCCGCCGGTGCTGATCCGAGCCAGCCGGGCCCCGCGTTGCGCGGCACCCTCCTGGTCTACGTGGAGAGCGAAGTCGTCACCGTGACCGGGACCGCCGAGCGTCCGGTGGTGACCACCATTGCCAGCGACGTCCGATCCGCCGCCCTGAGCCCGGACCTTCGCACGCTCGCGTACGTGAGCGGCACCGGTCGCCTGCTGCTCCGGGACGTGGCCGGCGGGACCGACAAGCCGCTGGCCGTTCAGTCCGCCGGCCAGCCGCTGACGCCGGAGAACGCCTGTATGGCCTGGTCGCCGGACAGCCAGCGGCTGGCCGCCTTCGCCGGCGACAACGCGTTGTACGTCATCGCCACGGACGGGGCCGCGACCATGGTGGACGCGCCCAAGAGCGCCCGGTACGTCAAAGTTGAGAACAAGATCTTCCTGCGTCCCGACCCGGCCGACCCCGGCGTCCAGGTCACCTCGGAGATCACCTGCCCGGCCTGGCTGGATGCCCGGCGGCTGGTCTTCGACCGCGTGGCCGCGATGCCGGAGCAGATCACCGAAAGTGAACGCGCCGGGGCCCACGTGTCCACCGACACCACCACCATCGCCGATCTCTCCGCGGGCCCGGTCCGACTTTCCGACACGCAGTCGCGGTGGGGCGTCTCCGGCACCTGCGGCGACCGGCTGATCACCCACAACACCGACAACGCCCGCTTCCTCGTGAACAGCGCCGCGCTCACCGGCCCCGACGCCGCGACGCCGGCCGGTGGCGCGCTGCCCAAGGCCACCGAGCACGGATTCATCCCGGGGACCTGTGATGTCCTGCTGATCGACGAGGCCGCCGGCCACGACACGCACCCGGCACGGCGCTACGGCGTGACGACGGGCGCCCTGACCGAGCTGCCCGCGATCGGCGCGGACGCCGGAGCGCCACCCCGGCTCGATCCTCGCTTCACGGCGTGGCAACCCGGGGCCACGGTATTCGCGTGGGGCGGGTCGTACGCGCGCGACGGCTCGGTCCGGACCTTGCGGAACAAGATCGCGCTGCACGACCTCGCGAGCGGCCGCCGGAGCACCATCGCGATCGGCACGGACGACCGGCGATGGGTCAAGAGCATCCTCGGCTGGCTGCCGCCTGATCAGCGCGCGGCCGGGTAGTGCGGGCGCAGGTTGGCGGCGAGAATACGGTCGAGGACGCGGTCGGGCAGGATGCGGGGCAGGCGAGGACGTGGAAGCCCCGGCCGGCGAGTTCTCGTGCGGTGGCCGCGCCCATACCCGTGGAGGCTCCGGAGACGACGACCAGCTCGGTTTCATTTGACGTTGTCACATGAAACACTGTAGCCGTTGATCTGACGCTGTCAACTAGACTGCGAACATGGTCACCCGCACAGAGTCCGCCGCCGCCACACGAGCCGCTCTCGTCCGCGCCGCCGCGCAGTTGCTTGCCGAAGGCGGGCCGGAGGCCGTCACGCTACGCGCCGTAGGGGCACTGGCCGGCGTGTCCCGCGGCGCCGCCTACGGCCACTTCGAGGACAAGGAGGCGCTGCTCACCCAGATCGCGGTCGACGGCTGGACCGCGGTCGCCGACGCATTGGAACGACTCGGCGCCGACGCCGGCCTCAGCGCCACCGAACGGCTGGAGCAGGCCCTCATCGCGTTCATCGACGTGGCCCGTCACCAGCCGCACCTGTACGCCCAGATGTTCCGCACTCCCACGGGTGACCCGCAGGCCGTCGTGCGCGCGGCGGAACGGTCCCAGCAGGCGTTCCTCGCGATCGTGCGACCGGTCGTCGGCGCCGAGGACGTCCGCGCGCAGGGCGCGCTGCTGATGTCGAGCGCGCACGGCATCGCCGGGATGGAGCTGAGCGGTCACCTGGCCAAGGAAAAGTGGAGCGTCACCGGCAACGAGTTGATCGTCAGGCTCGTCGCGGCGCTACGGCGAGCCTGAGCCACGGACTCCGCCGCCGGCCGGGCCCCACGGCGTGCGGAGGCACAACGCCGGGTCGCACCTCCGCACGCGGTCGAGACCCTGGTAGGTCAGAACGTCACCACGGCCTTGAAGCGCGCCTTGCCGGTGCTCGCGGCCTCGTACGCCTCGCCGACCCGCTCCTTCGGGAAGATCTCGACCATCGGCTTGACCTCGCCGCGCGCGACGAAGCCGAGCGCCTCGACGAGGTACTCCATGCCGTTGTGCGCGGAGCCGATGACCTCGTAACCCTGGAAGGCCAGCGGGCCCGCCGGCAGTACCATCTCGTCGGTGGCGACGCCCATCACCACGACCTTGCCCCACGGCTTGAGGCCGGCCATGGCGTCGACGACGACGGCGTGCGAGCTGCCGGTGTGCATGAGGACGTCGGCACCGCCCGACGCCCGCAACGCTTCGCCGTCGGCGACGACCACGTCGGCGCCGAGCTGACGCGCGAGCTCGTGCTTGTCCGGCGTCCGCGTCACCGCCGTGACGTGGTAGCCCGCCGCCTTCGCGTACTGGATCGCGAGGTGGCCGAGGCCGCCGACACCCACAACAGCGATCCTCGCGCCCGGCTTCGGGTCGACCTTGCGCAGCGCGGCCCACACCGTGTATCCGGCACACATCGTCGGCGCGGCGTCCTCGTACGTGATCCCGTCGGGCAGCAGCACGGTGCCGTTCGCGTCCGCGGCGATGTACTCGGCGAACGCGCCGTTGACCGTGACGCCGGTCAACGTCGGGCTGGCGCAGTTCACGCCGCTGACGAAGCTGATCGGGTGCTCCTGGTGGCAGAAGTCGCACACGCCGCAGACCTTCTGGGCCATCGGGATGCCGACGCGATCGCCGACCTTGCGCTTCGTCACGCCCTCGCCCACGGCGACGACCTCACCGACGCCCTCGTGCCCGAGCACCAGGGGGAACTCGTGAAACGACAGGGTGCCGTTCGCCATCCAGACGTCGGTACCGCAGATTCCACACGCGCGGATCCGCACCAGCACGTCGTTCGGCCCGACCTCGGGAACAGGCCGGTCCTCCAGCACCCACGGGGCGTTGGCCCCGGCGATGACGGCAGCCTTCATCTGCGTCATAACTGATCCTCTCGTTACGTGATTGCGTGTCCGTCCGGGCCAACAAAACCACCGCGGACCGTCACGCGGGCCCGCGTAACCGGCCCGCTCGTACCTAGGCCGAACCAACCTGGGTACGGCAGGACCACCTTGGGCGACCCAGGCTCATCTCGACGGTCCGGCGACGGGCGTGCGATACAGGCGCACCCGGTAGCTGTAGTGCTCCGGGAGGTAGTGGTTGACGGCGAGCTCGACCGCGCGGCCGGTGGCGTCGTAGTAGGTGCGGTCAATCCGCAGCATCGGTGTCCGCGCCGGCACGGCGAAGTGGCCCGCGATTTCGCCCGGCAAGGGCGCGACCGTGATGACCTGCTCCGCCTCCGTGATCGGCTGCTCGGCAACCCGGTCGAGCAGCCCGACGATGGTTGCCCGGCGGATAACCCCTTGCTCCGTCAGCTCCGGCAGGCCGGACATGAGGCGTCCGACGTCGACCGGCAGAAAGACGCGCGTCGAGCAGAACGTGCGTCCATTGTGGATGCGCCGGAAGGTGGCCGTCGTGACGTGGTCGGCACCAAGTCCGAGGCGGCTTGCGGCCGCGGCGTCGACGACGTCGTGCAGCGGCAGCAACAACTCGAACTCGGTGTCGATGGCGAAGCCCATCAGCTCCTCGATCGAGCCGGACTGACGCAGGTATCTGCTGTCGTGCGCGCTGGCGAAGGTGCCGCGGCCGGGGACCCGGTAGACCAGGCCTTCGCCCACGAGATCCTGATACGCGCGACGGACGGTCTGCCGGCTGAGCCCACGTTCCCGGCTCAGCTGCTCCTCGGTCGGCAGCCTCACTCCGTCCGCGAACCGGTTGGCGAGGATCGCCGAGCGCAGTTCCTGCGCGAGCGACCGGTAGGCAACCGTCACGACTCACCTCCGGCTCACATCGAGAATCCGATAGCGCGAAGCTGCTCGCGCCCTTCCTCGGTGATGCGGTCGGGTGTCCACACCGGAGAGAAGACCCAGTCGACGCGTACCGCGGTCGCCAGGCCGCCGGCAACGAGCGCCGTCTGGATCTGGTCCTCGATGATCTTGGTCAACGGGCAGGCCGGGGAGGTGAGCGTCATCCGCAGTGTCGCGGATCCCCGGTCGTCGAGCTCGACGGCGTATACGAAACCGAGGTCGATCACGTTGACACCGAGGTCGGGGTCGAGCACCTCGCGAAGCGCGTCCTGGATCCGCCCCTCGCGAAGCGCGGCACCGGTGGCAGTGGTCATGACTCAGTCCTTCCGCACGGCATTCGGGAGGGGGCTCAGCTCGATCGTGATCGCGGTTGTCTGCGTGGTGATCCAGTCGGCGCTGCCGTGGGCGAGCCGGCGCACGCGAGTGACCGGATCGCCCGCATCGACCGTGTAGGCCGAGATCACGAGCACATATCCGCCCGGCTCGAGCGTGCGGTCGGCGACGGCCATGGCGTCTTGGAGCACGCGCGCGACCTGGGGGCAGATGGTGCCCGCGGCGAACCGCAGGGCGAACAGGGCCTCGACGGCGGTCAGGTGGCGAACCCGGTCGAGCACCCGGGCGGCTTCGGTCCGACTGACACGGGCGGTTCGGGTACCAACGACAATGGCGGGGGCGGCGCCCATCACCGGCTCCGCTCGGCGACGACGAGGCGCTTGAGGTTGACCGACTCGTCGGCCAGCAACCGCGGGTCGACCGCCGCACCGGACTGGATCAGCCGCTTGCCGGCCAGGATGTCTGTGCCGCGGTCGATCGCGAAGACACCGCGCACCCGGCCCGAGGCCAGGGAGAACACGGAGAAGCTGCGGTCGGCCAGCGAGCCGCGGACAACCGTCTGATCGCAACCGTCGCCGCGCCCGATCGACTGGAGACTGTGTTCGTACTGGTCCGACCAGAACCAGTGCGGGTCGTCGTAGGTCTCCCCCGATCCGAGCATGTTGCGGGCCGCGGCGGCGCCCTGCTTGACCGCGTTGTCGTGATGCTCGACGCGGATCCGCCGGTCGTAGCGAAGGTAGTGCTGCGACGCGACGTCCCCGGCGGCGTAGACGTTCGGGGCGGACGTTCGGCAGCAGCCGTCGACCGCTATCCCACCGTTGGCGCCGTCGACAGCGATGTCCGTGCCCACGGCGAGATCCGTGGCCGGCACGAGGCCGATGGCGACGACGAGGCTGGCGCATTCCAGGCGACCACGGTCCGTGGTCACGAGGACGCGGTCGCCGGTCGCGTCGACGGATTCGACGGTCTCTCCCGTCCGCAACGCGACGCCGTGATCGCGGTGGATGGCCGCGACGACCTCACCCACCTCCTTGCCCACGATGCGCTGGAGCGGCACCTCGGCCTGCTCGAGCACCGTCACGTCGACGCCCAGCTTGCGGGCCGCGGCGGCGACTTCGCAGCCGATGAAGCCCGCGCCCATGACCACCAGCGGCTCGCCGGGCGTCAGGCGCTCGGCGAGAGCCTGGGCGTCCGCCAGATCGCGGAGGTAGAGGATGCGGTCGCTCTCGATGCCGGGCAGTCGCCGCGGTCGCCCGCCCGTCGCGATCAGGACGCGGTCGTAGCCGACCCGCTCCCCGTCCCCCAGCACGACCGCCTGCCCGGCGGTGTCGATCGCGGCCACCCTGGTGCCCAGCCGGAGTACGACGCCCTGCTCGGCATACCAGTCCGGTCGGCGCAGCTGCAGGTCGGCCGCGGTCGTGGCTCCGGTCAGGAAGTCCTTGGACAGCGGGGGGCGCTCGTAGGGAGCGACGTGCTCGGCGCTGATCAGGGTGAGTGCGCCGTCGTATCCGGCAGAGCGGAGCGCGGCCGCCGCGGCGGAGGCGGCGGGACCGCCACCGACGATGACACAGTTGGCGATGGTCATCACGACACCGCGACCCAGATGGTGCCGTCCTCGACCTTGGCCGGAAAGGCGCCCAAGGCGCAGTCGTCGGGGTTGAGGCCCTTGCCGGAGAGGGCGTCGAACTCCCACAGGTGGCGTGAACAGGTGAGCTTGCCGTCCTCGAATGCTCCCTCGTCGAGGGCCCACTCCTGGTGCGGGCAGCGATTCAGGTAGGCCCGAACCTGGCCGTCGACGTTCATCAGGAGAATGTTGGTACCGCCGACGACGACGCGGGTCATGTCGCCCTCCCAGAGATCGTCCTCGGCAAGCGCGGGCGTCCACTCGGTTGCGGTGGCGGGGACGTCGTTCACAGCGGACATGCTTTCGGCCTTCCATGCGGATTTGGATCGTTGGCCGGCGCCGGGCCACGGAATCGTGCGGTCTCCCCTGCCGGGGCCGACCGTCGGCCCCGGCAGGATCGAGGTGGCGGTCAGCCCGCGGTGACCGCCGGATCGAGTCCGGCGCCGGCGAGGAAGCTTCCCCGGGCGGCCCGTGCCTGTTCGGCCACGCGCTTCGCCGGCCGCGCGTTGCCGGGGAGCGACTCGAACAGGGTGCCGAGGCCCTCGGCCGCGGCATCGGCGCGCGATGACCACTTTTCGATCCACTTGTGCAGCACGTCGGTGTTCTCGACGCGCTGCGCGACCGCATACCGGGCCAGCGCACCCGACCAGCGGGCCCGCCGGTCGGCGTCCTTCGCCAGGTAGGAGCTGAGCAGCCAGGTCAGCTCGTCGCCGTTGTCGCGTGCGACCTCGCCGAACTGGCGCAGGAGCACGTCGTCGATCGTCGGCATCAGCACGAGATTCAGTGCCGTGAACGCCTCGGCCCAGTCGTAGGCGATGAGCGCCAACTCGATGGTCTTTCGCATCGGCTGCCAGGCGGCCGATGTCTCCCATACGTGACGCTCGTGGCTGGCGAATCCGAGGCTCGGGTCGAGCAGCTCGAGCTCACGGGTGCGGTAGGCGACCTGCGTTACCCGGCGGAGCAGGTCGGCGGCGGAGAGCGCGGCGGCGTTCGTGATGTAGGACGACGGTGCGATGTATCCGATGTACGCCTCGACCTGCTGCGCACCGTGCAGCGGGTAGCGCGACGGCGTGTAGAGCTGCGCGAGGGTGTGCCGCCACGCCGCCGGGAGCGACGCGTCCGCGTTCGCCGAGGCGTACTGCACGAGCAGGCCGTTGACCTGCGTTTCCTGCTCGTCCTGCATTACCACGTACGTGCGGTACGTGTGCGCGTCGGGGTCGCGGAACCCGTGCCAGTCGGCGGCCCGGAGCGGGGAGCGGTCGCGGTAGGTGCTGATCCACAGGTTCCCGGGCGACGACGGGTTGCCTTCGAGCGGCGCTTTGCGGCCCTCACGCAGGGTCCAGTTGGTGCCGTGGGTGACGATCTCGTACTCGCTGGGCCGCTTCTTGATGTCCCCGAAGGCGCTCCACGTGCGCAGCCTGGGCTTCGGCGCGGGCGGCGTGGTCCGCATCTCGGTCACGATGTTCTCCTTCCGCCGGCCTTGGCCGCCGGGCGCGCGCCCAGCGACCATTCGACAGCGTCGCTGCTGGTGTGGATGCGGCCGGAGAACGACGACATGATCGCCTCCAGCGAACGGATCTCGAAGCTCTCTCCGAGGTGCCGTTTGAGGGACTCCGCGGTCACCCGGAGGCGGTCGGAAGCGTGGATGCGGACGTAAGCGCCGCGGTCGATGACCTCGATCTCGCGATCCGGATTGTCGTCCTCGATGGCCGCGGCGATCAGGTCGACCTCGTCGCACATGCGCAGGATCGGTCCGACAGGATTGTCCATGGCTCGGCTCTCAGTCCTGGTACTCGACACGGACGTGGTCCAGCGCGACGATGCCCGCTTCGGCGACCGTCAGGTGCGCGGGCACGATGCGGCCGTTGTGGAAGACGACTTTCGGCTTGTCCTGCTTGCGGACCCGCTTGCCTTCGCTGTGGGCGGCGACCGCCTCGGCAAGCTCGCCGATCGTGCTGTTGGACATGATCGGTAGCAACAGTTCGCTGTAGTCGTCGGAAAAGATCGCGTTCAGCGGGACGAGCAGCGGCTCTTCGGTCTTCGTCTCCGTCATGTCAGCGCGCCCCCACCAGCAGGCCGGACTCGGTGGTCGAGGGCTCGGCGAAGGACTTGGCCCAGGCGTAGCCGTGGGCGTCGTCGCCCATCACGTCGGGAGTCAGGCCCATCCAGCTGAGGACTCCGGGCAGGTCCATGGGCTGGATCTCGCCGGCGAGGAACCGGTCGACCACGGTGGTGTGGTTGACCGCGTCCCGGTCCTCCCACCAGATCTGGCGGCAGCCCTTGGTGCAGAAGTAGTAGGTCGTCCGGTTGTGTTTGAGCGGGTAGTTGCGCACCTTCCACTTGCCGTCCCGGCCGTAGACCGGATTGATGTTCGGCAGATGGCACATGCTGCACAGCCACGGGAGCGTGTCGGGGAGCGTCGCCTCGACGTTGCCGGCGTTGATGTTCTCGGCGATGACGGTCCACTTGTCGAGATAGAACTTGTCCCAGTCGGGGTACTTCTCGCGAAGCCATTCGCGGGACTCGGCGTCGACACCGCCGGCGGGCTTCCACCAGACGGTGGGACGGTAGTTCCAGAAGCCGAGGTGCAGCGAGTGGTGCCACGTGTCGAGGCCCTGCATGAACTCGTCCCAGTACCAGGGCTTGCGCAGCCCGTAGTCCTCCAGCGTGCGGACGAACTGATCGATGATCCACTCTTCCATGAACTCGCGGTAGGACTGCCGGCGGTGCTCGACCGGCGTGTAGTAGTCCATGACCGGGCCGGTGAGCGCGGCGAAGGCTCGGGCCGAGAACCAGAAGTACTTGTCGATGGTCCACTGGGCGCGGACGGGGTCGTGCGCGACGAGCAGTTCGAGGGTCGGCCCGCCCTGCTGCGCGTGCCGGGCCTCGTCCGTCTGGATGGAACTGATCATGTTGGCGAAGTTGATGTCACCGGCCTCCAAAGCGTCGGACGAGAGCGCGACGAACTGGAGGTTGGTGAAGCCGGTCTCGAAGGTCATCGGCAACTGGACCGCCAGGTCGACGACATCGGGACCAATGATCATGCCGTCGAACAGGGTGCGCAGTGAAATCGAGGCCCAATCGTTGGTGTGGAAGGCCTTCTGCGACCAGTCGTACTGCGGGTCCTTGGCGACGAACTCATGGCCGAAGAAGAGCGTGATCTGCGCGTGCCGCAGCTCGTCGAGGGCACCGAAGACGGCCATGTTGCGCCACGCCGGACTCAGCCCGAACCGGGCCATCTTGAGCTCGCCGAGCAGGCCGGCGTACTCCACCAGGGAGACGCCACCGAAGTGCATCTTGGTGGCCGACTTCCAACCCTCGTCGAGGCTCTCGAAGGTCTTGGAGCGCTGCAGCGCGGCCTTGACGGCGTAGGCGGAGCTCTCCTTCTCCCGCTGCGTGGCGACGTAGTCGGGGTAGCTGACCTTGTAGCTCTCCTCCCACTTCGACCACGCCGCGCGGGGGATCTTGCCGGTGCCCGACTGCCAATCGGGGTAGACCGCGTCGTCGTCGACGTAGGTGAAGGTCCAGTCGACGTCGCGGACAATGTGCTGCCATTCCTCGCGTTTCAACAGCGTCACGGTGGTATTCCTCTTCTTCCTCGTCGACTGGCTAGTCGACTTCGTAATGGCCGAGCTGCCGCGAGACGCTGGCGCAGTCCCAGTAGGCGGTGATGGAGTCGATCAGGCCGTCCCCGCCGACGTGCATGACGAACAGGTGGGGTTCGGAAAAGTGCTGCCACGCGTTGGCGATGGTGCCCCACGGTTCGGACTGGGTTCCGGACAAGACGACCTGGGCGGCGATGTTGCCGTTGTCGTCCGCGGTGATCCGCTGGACGGTGTTGGTCAGGTCGGGGAAGGCCGCGATGAAGCCGGACCACAGCGGCTTGCCGATCGTGGCGACCTTGCCGGCGCCGCGCATGACCCGCTGCCGTCCCCACATCTCGAAGGGGATGTACTCGAACACGGCGGTGTCGGAGCACAGGCCGACCATCGCATCCACGTCCTGGCGGCGGTAGGCGTCGAAGAACGCGGCGGCGACCTCGACAGCGCGGCCGGAGACGGCTTCGTTGGTGGTGAGAGTCATCGGTGCTCCTCAGACGAGCGCGACCTGATCGAGCCGCTTGACGGCAAGGCGGCGGTACAGCTGGTTCTGGCACCAGTAGCCGGTGATCGCGCGGATGAGTCCGTCACGCGTCTCCAGCAGCCAGACCTGGTCGACGTCGCAGTGCTTCTCCTGGTTGATGACGCCGAGGTACTCCGCGCCCTGCGTGCCTTCCATCGACAGCTCCGTGACGGTGACACCGTCGCGGGTGGTGAACGACTTGCCGACGTTGAACCGCACGTCGGGGAACGCGTGGATGGTGTGCTCGAAGAACGCGCGAGCGTGCTGCCGCGAGCCGAGGATGCCGGCGGGCGTGATGGTGACCTGCGCAGCCTCGGCGACGTTGGCGAACGCGGAGTCGATGTCTCGCTCGTTGAGGCTCGACCAGAAGGCCTGCGCGAGCGAACCGCTGTCAGTTGGTACCACGATGGCTTTCGTCCTTTCCGCTAAGGTCCGGGCCGATCAGAGGACGTGCAGCGCCTTGAGCACGGCGTCGGCCGTCGCCTCGGACGAGTTCGGGTTCTGACCGGTGATGAGGTTGCGGTCCACAACCACGTGCGAGGTCCAGGGCGCCCGCGCGTCGTCGAACACGGCACCCGCGTTGCGAAGCGCCGACTCGATCTGCCACTCCACGTTGCCGGTGGGACGCGCGACGCCCTCGCGGATCGGCCTCGCGGACGGCTCCGTCTGGTACTCCTCCTCATTGGTGATGGAGGTGACCCGGTAGCCGTCGAAGAGCCAGGTGCCGTCGACGTTGGCACCGGCCGAAAGGAGCATCGCGGGGCCGTGGCACAGCGACGCGATGGGCGCCTCCTTCTCGTGCAAAATCGAGAGCAGGCGGCGTACGTCGGGGTTGTCGGCCAGGTCGACCATCGGCCCGTGCCCGCCGGGGGCGAAGACCGCGTCGTAGGCCCGCATCTCGTCATCGGACATCCGGCTCAGGTCGAGCGGGTGCTGGAATCCCGGAAGCTCCGTCAGCGTGCGGGCGACGCGTGCGGACTCGGCCTCACTTTCGGCGACGACCTCGTCGATGCACGCCCGCACCTCCGCCGTTGTCAGCGGACAGGCCAACTCCGGGTCGGCGAGCGTGTCGGCGAACTGGCGGTCCTGCTCCCACGCCGCCTTCGCGGCCTCGCCGATGATGCCGCGCGCGTCGGCCGGCGACATGCCCGTGGCCCGCAGGGCGTGGAACACGCGGCGCGCCCCGATCAGACCGAGTTCGGTGATGTGGCGCAGGCTGAGCCGGATGTCGTCGACGTCGTGCGCGAACGTGCGCGTGACGGTTCCGAGGAAGTCCTCGTCCTCGTCGGGGTAGTGGAAGATCGGCTCGAGGCCGTACGGGTCGATGTTCGGCGACCGGCCGTCGGGCGTGACGACATCGAAGTCGAGACCGGCCGCGACGAAGCGCTCGTACGGCGTCAGCGCCTCCTCGGCGAAGGTACCGGTCTCGTAGGTCGTGCCGTCGTCGAGCGGCAGCACCCGCGCACTCGAAACGAGGAACATCAGTCTTGGCATCGCAACTCCTCTCGGGCTCATCTGAACTGCGGGCTCTGAGAGGACGGTAGAAGCCACACACCGCCGGTCCTAGCCCGGTTCCAACCCGAAAGTTGCCGATTCCACCGGGCGATGTCTGTCCACGATGGAGCGTCCGGCGAGGTCATACCGACTCCGACGGCGGGGGGTAGCGCGAAGGGCGGGACTGGTCAGCCGCGGGCGGCGATCGGATGCGTCGCTTCGTCGACCCGCATCGCGACGACGTGTCGCTGGGTCTCGGCGTATCCCCGGGGTGTGGTACCGAAGAAGCGTTTGAACTCGTTGATGAAGTGCGACAGGCTCGTGTATCCGACCTGCCGGGCCACCTCGCTGACGTTCAGGTCCTCCTCCATGAGCAGAGCACTGGCCCGATCGAGCCGCATGCGCTTGAGGAACTGATACGGTCCGATCCCCACCGCGTCCGCGAAGACGGTCGTCAGGGCCGACGGGCTCATCCCGACATGGTGCGCGAGGTCCGCGACCGTGAGCGGCTCCGCCATGTGTCGCTTCGCGAAGCGGATGACGTCGGACACCGGGTTGCGCTCATGGTCGGTGGCGGCGACGTGTAACAGACGGGACACCTGCTCGGCCTGCAGCAGCCGATAGGCGATCTCACGTAAGTACATCGGAGCGAGGACACGCTGGTCGGCACCGGCGCCGATCGAGCGGAGAAACCGCAGGACCGCCCCCAGCAGGTTCTGGTTCACGCTGGACAGGTGCGCCGGCGGCGGGGCGACCTCCACGGAGGATCGGGAAAAGGTCGTCGTGTGCCGGTCTGCCATGTCGGCGGTGACCGATCGGACGATCGCCGGGTCGATCTGCAGGACGAACGACAGGTAGGGACGTTCGACGGTCGCCTCGAGAATCTCCGCGGCGAACCGCATGCCGCGGGTGAACAGCAGGTAGTTGAACGGGTCGCACCGGTACTCGTCGTCCTCGACGACAAACCGCTTGCGGCCTTGGACCACACAGCAGATCGCCAGGGAGTGCACCTCGGCCCACTGAGCCGCCTGCGGGTGCTCGAAGCGGTACGTGGTCAGGCCCGGCCACCCGGTCTCGTTCGGGCCGACCGAGGGAGCCTTCATCAGCATCTCGGCGATCAGGTCGCCGGCCACAAGGCGTTCCTCGGGTGGAAGCTCAAAGAATGCCACTGCGGATCTCCTCACGGATGTACTCGGCGACGTTTCCAGCGCGATTTGTCCGGCCAAATGTCAGTGTTGTGCGTCACATCGGCGGTGTCAACGAGAGCCGCGGCCGCCCAGTTGCGGATTCGACGCCAACATGCGCCCGATCGGCCGGCAAAGGGGCGTTTGCCCTGCGCTGGTGCCTGGTCGCGCCCCGAAACATCGGTACGCCCCAGGCTTGGATCTGTGATACAGCGGTATTGCGCAAAATGTTCTGGCGGTATTCAGAAAGGGGCTTCAGTGAACCGCGCAAATGAACGTCCACTGATGCTGAGGTCGTCGGCAGTCGTCGCGACGGCACTCGCCCCGCGGTTGGCGCTGCTCCGCGCGATGCTCGACGCACCGAGCCTCGGCGCGGCGGCGGAGTCGGTCGGGGTGCCGAGCCCGACGGCGGTGCGCTGGTTGGCCGCGCTGAACGAGGCCGCCGGGATCGCCTTGTCGGTCCGGACCGGCCGGCACGTCGAGCTCACTGCCGCGGGCGTGGAACTTGCCCGGGCGGCCGCAGACGCGAACACGGCGCTGGCCGTCGGCGTCGCGCGGGCCGTCGAGGCCGGCGATCCCCGCCACGGTCACATCGTGTTCGCCTTCCCCCGGAGCCTGGGCGCCATCCATGCCCCGAGATTGCTCCGCTCGTACCGCGCCGCGCATCCGGGCATCGGATTCACCCTGGTCCAGGGCTCTCACGAGCTCCTGGTCGAGAAGCTTCACAACGCCACCGTCGACATCGCGCTCAGCGTGCTGCGCGACGCCGATACGGCTGTCGATCGAGTCGAGTTGTTCCGCGAACCGTTCGTGCTCGTCGTACCCGAGGACCATCGTCTCGCCGGCCGGCAGGCGGTGCGGCTGACCGATTGCCGGGCGGAGACGATGGTCGGCCTGGCCATGGGAACGGCGCTGCGCGGGCAGGTAAACGAGATGCTGACCGAGGCCGGGATCGACGCGGGATACGGCTTCGAGGCGGACGAGCTCGACACGGCCCGCGGCCTCGTGGCGGCCGGCGTCGGTGTGGCCGTACTGCCCGCCAGTGCCGGGGAGGCGGCGGCGGGCAGCGTGGAGATCCCGATCCTGCCCCGCCGATACCGGCGCATCGGCCTCGTCACCTCGACGCTGCATCCTCTCTCGCCGGCCGCCGAGCGCTTCCTGAACTGGGTGCGTTCCACGATGCGGGCGTCGTGACATCCCGGTCCAGGACGGCCTGGGTCATACGCCGTGCGCTCCCGAGGTACCCGGTGGGATCGCACAACGCCTCGATCTTGTCGGTGCCGAGCCGCGCCGCGATCTCGGCGTGCCGCTGCAGCTCGCCCGCCAGATCCGTGCCCGCGTCGATCGCTCGCCGGCACGCCTCGTAGACCGCGTGGTGCGCCTCGTGCCGGCCCAGCATCGGCGCCAGCGCCATCATCACGGCCTCGGCCACGATCAGGCCGTGGCTGAGTTCGAGATTCGAGCGCATCCGTGCCGTGTCCACCTGAAGGCCGGACAGCACGAAGTCGGCCTGATGCAGGGAGCTCGAGAGCAGCAGGAAGGCCTCCGGGAGCGCCGCCCACTCCACCTGCCACGGGCCGGTGGCCCGCTCGAAGTCCTGCATCATCGCGTCCAGCATCGCCGCGGACTTGTCGCGCAGGAGCTTGGCGGCCGCGATCATCAACTCGCTCGAGATCGGGTTGCGCTTCTGCGGCATCGTCGAGCTGGCGCCGCGACCGGGAACAAACGGCTCGGCGACCTCTCCGAACTCGTCGGCACACATGATGGAGATGTCGAGCGCGATCTTGCCGATCGAGCCGCCGATCGACGCCAGGAGCCCGACGATCGCGACCAACCCGTCACGGGCCACGTGCCAGGTGATCTCCGGATCACGCAGCCCGAGCTCGTCGGCGAGAGCGGCCCGAATCGCCGTCCCCTCCGTCCCGCCGCCCAGGGACGCCAGCGTCCCCGCGGCGCCACCGAACTGCACCATGAGGTCACGCGCCCGGACCTCGAGGAGCCGCTCGGCGTGCCGGTCGAGCGCGGAGAGCCAGACCGCCACCCGGTATCCGAAGGTGATCGGAACCGCCTGCTGGAGATGTGTCCGGCCGGCGGCCACCGTGTCGATGTGCTCGGCGGCCATGCGGCGAAGCGCCGTGCGGACGCGATCGAGCGACGCGGAGATCAGATCCAGTCCGTCGGCGCACTGCAGGACCGTGGCCGTGTCCATGATGTCCTGGGTCGTCGCGCCCCAGTGGATGTAGCGTCCCGCGTCGCCGCACTGCTCGACGAGCTGCGTGACGACCGGCAGGATCGGGTAGCCCACGTTTTCGGTGTCGCGGCGCAGCCGGTCGTGATCCAGCCTGGTGGCATCGGCCCGCTCCGCGATGAGCATCGCCGCCGGCCGGGGAATGACGCCAACTGTCGCCTCGGCGCCGGCGAGCGCCACCTCCGCACGCACGATTCGCTCCACGAACCCGGAATCGCTGAAGACCTCACGCATGGCGGCGGTACCGAACGCATCGCGGAACAGGAAACTGTCGAAGACCGTGCTGCCCATCATCGCTCCGGAGGGTTCCGTGTACGCCTGTCAGTGAGCACTATCGGGAGCCGGGCCGGCCCTGTCACGCAGGCTGACGCCAAGTTGCCGCGTCCTGCGCTCGGCGCTCGCCCTCCACCTGCGGATATGCGAGAAGGTTCGGCGCGATTTCATAGCCGGTTGCGGCGCCGCCGGCGCCGTTGACTCAGGCCCGCCGAAAGGCGCTTTGGGCGTACCGTGCGGCCCAGCGCTGAAAGCCTTCGGCGGCAGGCTCGAGTTGCCGCTGTGCCCACACCAGCAAGCCCATGCGGCGGTACGTTCGCGGCACGATCGGTACCTCCACCGAGCCCGGGAGCGGGCCACCATCGCGAGCCGGGAGCACGGCCACGCCGGCACCGGCGGCGGCCAGGCCACGGACGGTGGCGACTTCGTCGGTGACGAACCCGTAACGCGGCCGGGAACCCGCGGCCCGGTACAGCTCGTCGACGCTGCGACGCAGGGCGATGCCGGAAGACAGTCCGACGGCGGTCGCGTCACGGAAGTCCCTGACGCGCACGTAGTCCTGCCGCGAAAGTCGATGATCCGCGGGGATCACCAGGACGAACGGTTCCCGGAACAGTTCCACGGCCCGCACGCCGGCATCGGTATCCCGGATGACGGTCAACGCCACGTCGACAGAACCGCCGTGAAGATGCGCGAGGAGCTCCTCGTGCGCCGCCTGCACCAGGCCCACGCGCACGCCGGGATGCTCGCGCCGGTAGGCGGCCACGAGCCGCGGGGCCTTGGTGGCGCCGACCGTGCGGACGAAGCCGAACGTCACCTCACCATGCTCGGGATCGCCGGCCGCATACGCCCGAGCCATCCCGTCGGTGAGCGACTGCTCGGCCATCGCCACCGCGGCGGCCAGCGCCAGTCCGGCCGGGGTGAGCGTGACCCGGGAGTCCTCGCGGTCGGTCAGCGTGACGCCGGCGGTCTTGGTCAGCGCCGTCACCCATCTGGTCGCGGTCGACTGCGGAATGCCGATCGCCTGGGCGGCAGCGCTGAGATGGCCATGCTCCTGCAAGGCGACCAGCAGCCTGAGCCGGGGCATCAGGCTGGAGACGACCGTCGTCGAGGGAGCCACACCGACATCCTAGGCACGCGGGAGCGCGGCGGGCGCCGCGTCGGCCAGGCCACACGGTTGTGAAAACGCGACCGCCGATTCTGCATATCCGCAGGAAATCGAGTGGGCGGCGGACCGCGTCGCGACGCCGGGCACCACCGGCGTGCTTCCGTTGCGCCCGTGCCCTGATCAACACTCGTGCCGTCGTCTTCGATCCCGTATCGAAGACCCGACGTCCACTGGACCCGGCAGACGGCGAGGGAGCAGGACGATGAGCGGCGCTCGTACCGCTGAAATGGTGATCGGCGGGGTCGACAAGGGCCTGATGTTCGGCGGGAAGGTCCTTGAGGCAGCCGGAGGGTCGACCTTCGGCGTCGAGAATCCGGCTACCGGCGAGGTGCTGTGCGAGGTCGCCGACGCCACGCCGGCGGACGCCATGGCGGCCCTCGACGCCGCCGTCGCCGCCCAGCGGTCATGGGCGGCGACCCCGCCGAGAGAACGGGCCGAGATCCTGCGGCGTACCTACGAATTGCTGATGGCACGCATCGACGAAATCGCTCTGCTCATCACCCTGGAGATGGGCAAGTCGCTCGCGGAGTCGCGCTCGGAGGTCATCTACAGTGCCGAATTCTTCCGCTGGTTCGGCGAGGAGGCGGTCCGCATCAACGGATCGTGGAAGATCAACGAGGCCGGGACCGGCCGTATCCTGGTGACGCACCAGCCGGTGGGTACCGCCTTGCTCATCACGCCCTGGAATGTCCCCCTGGCGATGCCGGCCCGCAAGGTCGCGGCCGCCGCGGCCGCGGGCTGCACGATGATCGTCAAGCCGGCGCCCCAGACACCGCTGACGATGTTGATGCTCGCGTCGCTGCTGGCCGAGGCCGGCCTCCCGCCCGGCGTGCTCAACGTCATTCCGACGACCTCGGCGAGTGCCGCGACCCGGCCGCTGATGGAAGACCGGCGGCTCCGCAAGATTTCGTTCACCGGCTCTACCGAGGTCGGCCGCATCCTCCTGCGCCAGGCGGCGCAGAACGTGATGCGCACCTCGATGGAGCTGGGTGGGAACGCGCCGTTCATCGTGTGCGCCGACGCCGACCTGGACGCCGCCGTCGAGGGTGCGATGGTCGCCAAGATGCGCAACATCGGCGAGGCCTGCATCGCGGCCAACCGGTTCTACGTGCACGCCGGCGTCGCGGAGGAGTTCACGGAGCGACTTACCGCCCGGATGAGCCGGCTTCGAGTCGGCAACGGCACCGACCCCGGGACCGACGTCGGACCGCTGATCGATGCCGCCCAGCGCGACAAGGTCGCCATGCTCGTCGGCGACGCCGTCGACCGGGGCGCCCGGATCCGCACCGGCGGCGCGGTTCCCGGCGGCGCCGGCTACTTCTATCCGCCGACGGTGCTGCGTGACGTCGCCCGGGACTCGAGGATCGTCAAGGAGGAGATCTTCGGCCCCGTCGCGGCCGTTCAGACGTTCACCACCGACGACGAGGCGATACACGCCGCCAACGACACCGAGTTCGGACTGGTCGGTTACCTGTTCACGCGGGACATCGAGCGGGCGATCCGGCTGAGCGAGCGCCTGGAGTCCGGCATGGTCGGGCTCAATCGGGGCTACATCTCCGACCCCAGCGCCCCGTTCGGCGGCATCAAGCAGTCGGGGACAGGGCGCGAGGGCGGCGACACGGGCATCGACGAGTACCTCGACACCAAGTACATCGCGGTCAACGTCGCCGGGCCGTAGGAGGTCATTGGCGCAGCATCACGTTGATCACCTTCTCTTCGGTGTACGACAGCAGCTCGGCCAGGCATTCCTCCTTGCCGCCCACGCCGGACGCCTTCACCCCGCCGTAGGGGACGTTCGGGAAGTGCGGCCCGGCCCCGTTGATCCAGGTGTGCCCGGCCTCGAGCTCGCCGATCACCCGGAAGGCGCGATCGAGATCGTTGGTCCACACCCCGCCGGTCAGTCCGTACCGTACGTCGTTGGCGATCCGGATCGCCTCGGCCTCGTCGGTGAACGGCAGGACGGTCAGGACCGGACCGAAGACCTCCTCCTGTGCCAGCCGTGCGTGCGGCGTCAGTCCGGTCACGACGGTCGGCTCGACGAACGCGGCCCGCGCCAGCTCGGGATCGGCGGGGATGCCACCGCCGGTGACGATCGTCGCGCCGTCCTCGATCGCCGACCGGATGTAGCCCAGTGCCTGCTGTTGCGCACCGCGATGCACCATCGTCCCCTGGCCGGTGGTCTCCTCCAGCGGGTCGCCGAGCCGGATCGCCCGGACGAGCTCGACCACGCGGGCGACGACCCGGTCGTGGATGGACTCGTGCACCAGCAGTCGCGAGGTCGATCCGCAGGACTGACCGGCCCAGGTGAAGTTCATGCCGCTGACGGCGCCGGCGGCGGCCTGGTCGACGTCCACGTCGTCGAAGACCACCAGCGCGTTCTTGCCGCCGAGTTCCAGGGTGACGTGCTTGACCCCGCTCTCGGCGGCGGCGCGCTGGATCGACCGGCCGGTCGCCTCGGAACCGATGAACCCGATCCGGCGTACCGCGCGATGGCGGACCAGCCGGTCGGGAACCGCCGGCCCGATGCCGACGATCACGTTCAGCACGCCGGCCGGGAAGATGTCGTTGGCCAGCTCGCCGAGGCGCAGCGTCGACAGCGGGCCGGCTTCCGGTGGCTTGATGACGCAGGTGTTGCCGGCCACCAGCGGCGCGGCCACGCGGCAGGCGAACATCAACGGATGGTTGAACGGAAAAATCTTGGCGACGACCCCTTCGGGCTCGCGCACCGAGAGGTGCAGCGCACCGGCGCCGGGGATCGTCTGTCCCTTCAGTTCCAGTGCCAGGCCGGCGTACAGCCGCATCTGGTCGAGCGCCATCCGGACGTCGTTGCGGGCGTTCGAGATCGGCGAACCGACGTCGAGGCAGTCCAGCAGGGCCAGCTCCTCGGCGTTGGCTTCGACGGCGTCGGCGAACGCCTCCACCATCCGGGCCCGTTGCCGGGCCGGGGTCCGGCGCCAGTCGCGCCGGGCCCGGTCGGCGGCGTCCGCGGCGGCGTCGACGTCCTCGGCCGTCGCGTCCGGAACCCGCGCCAGCGGCCGCTGGCTGAAGGGATCGATGCTGTCGAAAGCCCGGCCGCCCGACGCCGGCCGCAGCCGCCCGTCGATCAGCAGCCGGAACGAATGATCGCCGACGGCGGCGATCTCATCCGCCCGCCGGGCACGTTCACCGGCCGTCACGGTCAGCTCGCTGCTCATCGCGCCGAACCTGCCTCCGGTGTCGCAGGGGTGGATACCCGATCCCGCCACACGCCCCAGGCCCGGTCGACCTGGGAGCCGACCGTCGCGTCGGCCGACGCGCCCTCGCCGGGGGTCAGGTAGGTGGGCGTGCCCAGCGCCATGGCCTCGGCCTGGGCCCGGGCGTTGATCTCGGTGTAGACGGCTCGGTAGACCGCCTCCCGCAGCGATGCGCCGACCGCCACCGATCCGTGCCCGCGCATCAGCGCGACCGCGCCGGTGTCCAAGGTCCGGGCGAGGCCCCGGCCGAGCTCGGCGGAGGTGATCAACAGGTCGCTGGCGTCACCGGCGTACTCCCGGATCTCGAAGACCGGGGTCGGACGCGCGGCCAGGAAACCCGCCATGTGCAGGACCGCTCGCAGCGGCACGTCGACGACGCTGAACGGCACCACCGCCGGGGAATGGCTGTGCACGACGGCCAGCACGTCCGGCCGGGCGCGGTAGATCTCCGCGTGGATGAAGCGTTCCAGATACGGCCGCTGGTCCCCCTCCGGGGTGCCGTCGAGATCGTGCACGAGCAGATCGGCCGCCGTCACCAAGCCGGGAGCGAGGTTGCGCGACAGCAGAAAGCGGTCCGAACCGGGACCGAGCCGCACGCTGACGTGACCGAACGCGTCGAGGACTCCTTGATCGACAAGGATCCGATTGGCGGCCACGAGATCGTGGGCGTCGTTGCCATGTGCCATGGGGTTCCTTCCGTCGGCCCGGCGCTCAGGACCGCGGCACGGGGCGCCGGGACGGCAGGTGACTCAGATCGATGCGATCCCGGCGATCCCGCTCCGAGGTGGCCGTCAGCGTGCCCGCCGCGGTCATCACCTCGACCACCTTGGCCATGCCGGGGCCGGAGAGTTCGAGCTCGGGATCGAGCGTCCGTGCGCTGACGAAGCGGGTGTAGTCCCGGGTCGCATAGTCCACCGACGTCTCCATGACCTCGGCGGCGAGCGCGATCGTGGCGTCGGCCTCGTCGTACATCCAGCGGGTGCCGCGCGCGAGGACGTCCAGGAACGCGTCCAGGGCCGCGCCGTGGCCGGCGACCCAGTCGCGCCGGGCGTTCAGGGTGGTGAACTGGTAGTGCGGAATGACGTCGGCGATGGCTCCGAGGTTCGGGAATCCCTCGTCGTCGGCGATGTAGGCGTGCGGCGGCGTCTGGAGGCCGGCGTCGATGTCACCGTTGCGGATCATGTCCCAGCGCTGCTCGGCGACGCCGACGGCGGCGAGCTGGACGTCCCGGCCGGCGACCAGCCCGTGCCGCGCCAGGACCTCGGTGGCCAGCAGCGCGGTGCCCTCACGGGGGTGGGAGACCCCGATCGTCCCGCCGCGCAGGTCTTCGATCGAGGTGATGCCGCGGCGGGCGATCAGCACGTTCGACACCGCGCCGGCGTTGGCGGCCACGATCCGCAGGGAGCTTCCCTCACTCACCGGCGTGGTGTCGCTCAGCACGCTCTCCGGAGTGCCGATGCCGATGGCCATCCGCCCCTCGCGGACGGCGTCGGTCACCCGCCCGACGCCGTACAGCACCTCGGCGTCGACGTCGAGCCCGGCCTCGGCGAACCAGCCGAAATGCTGGCCCACCCAGAGCGGCATGTTGTTGAAGATGGGCGCGACCACGCCGACCGATACGGCGGTTCGTGGCGGCGCGGACATCGAATCGGTCATCACTGTTTCCTCTCATGACTTGGCAGCCAGCGGCGAAGGGTCTGGACGACGACGTCGAGGACCTGCTCCGGGCCGGCCGCCGCGGCGAGGTACCCGTCCGGTCGCACCAGACCGCCGCCGTGCCAGCCCTCGGCCGACGGTGCGGCCGTCGCCGTCACCGCACGGGACCACGACGGCCCCAGGCCGCGTTCCAGCCCCTCCCGGGGTACCCCGTAGGCCACGAACCGGCCGTCGTGCAGATGATCGAACAGGTGGCTGCCGTCGGTGAGCGCGTGGTTGGGCACCCGGGTTCCGGCCTCGGCACGGACCCGATCGGTGTAGGAAATGCCCAGCCCGGAAAGCAGCCGCGCGAACTCGGCGTTGACGGCGGGGTACCGGGCGAGCAGGACATCCAGCCAGTCACGCAGCGCCTCACCCGGACGGCCGGGCGCGGCGACGACGGCCGTCTGACTCAGCGTGTTCTCGATGACGAGGGCGCCCGCGGCGTGCCGCTCGTCGTGATAGCTCTCCAGGATCTCTTCCGGTGCGGTGCCGTGCAGCACGGCCGCCAGCTTCCACCCGAGGTTCATCGCGTCCTGGACACCGAGGTTGAGCCCCTGCCCGCCCATCGGGAAGTGCACGTGTGCGGCGTCGCCCGCGAGCAGGACCCGGCCGGCGCGGTAGCGGTCCACCTGATAGGTGGCGCTGCTCAGCCGGGTCAGCCAGGCCGGGTCGCGCATCCCGAAGTCCGTGCCCATCACGTCCTTGACGCGGGTACGGAACTCGTCGAGGTCCAGCGGCGTATCCGCCGGGACCAGCGCGGGCCCGTGCTCGACGATGATCAGACGGTACTGCTCACCGGACATCCGCACGCCGTAGAACGAGCCGGCCTCGGCGTGCAGGGTGAGCGCGTGCGGATCGGGGTCCCCGGCGGCCGGCGAGATCTTGACGTCCCCGAGCAGGCAGCCCGCGGCGTCCTGCGCCCCGTCGTAGGCGATCCCGGCCGAGGCCCGCACGACACTGTGCTTTCCGTCGCAGCCGACGACGTAGCGGACGTGCATCCGGGACGAACCGGCCGGCTCCGTGACATCCACCCACACGCCGCCGGGATCGGCGCCCAGATCCGTGACCTCGCAGGGGCGCCAGATCGTGACGCCCAGGTCCCGGGCCCGGGCCTCGAGCAGTTCCTCGGTCCGCAGCTGGGGAATGAACAGGGTGAACGGGAAGTCGCTGTCGAGCCCACGCAGATCGATCCGGCTGTTGAGCATTCCGAAGTGCGTGGTGGGCACGGGAACGCCCTCGGCGAGCCATGGTTCGACGGCGCCGCGCATCGCGAACACCTCCAGGGTCCGCGCATGCACGGTGAGCGCCCGGGACCAGTTGGTGCGCCGCGCGCGCTTCTCGACGACCGTCGTCGCGATCCCGGCCAGGGCGAGCTCACTGGCGAGCCAGAGACCGACCGGACCGGCGCCGACGATCAGTACATCGGGATCGTCTCCGGTCATGTGTCCCTCCTGTTCTTGATCAACAACTTCGCCGCCGAAGCGGTCAGTGGGTCTGAATGGTGTAGCCGTCGGGCCGGACTCCGACGTCGACGAGGACGCTTTCGCCGGCACGTGCGGCCTTGACGCCCTCCGCCAGCGCCTCGAACAGGTCGGCGCGGCGGCGCACCGGACCGATGCCACGCAGGCCGAGGGACCGGGCGAATCCCGCCAGGTCCGGCCGCGGATCGTCGATCGCCTGCCCGATCCAGCGGTTCTCCGCCGGGCGACCGCGTCGGGCGGCCACCCGGTCCTGGTGAATCACGTCGTTGTAGTAGAAGGCGTTGTTGGCCACGACGACGAGGAGCGGAATCTCGTAGTGCGCCGCGGTCCACAGCGCCGTTCCGCCCATCAGCAGGTCGCCGTCTCCCAGGACGGCCACCGGCAGCCGCCCGCTGTTCTCCAGCGCCAGCGCCGCCCCGACCGCCATGCCCGGCCCGGAGCCGATCCCGGCCCCGCCGTCGCCACCGAGGTAGTCCAGCGGATGGTCGACGTGCAGGTCGGCGCCCCGCCAGCCCAGCGGGAGCCGGATCAGGCACGTCGGCCCGCCCGCCGTCGCCGCGGCCAGTTCCTCGGCGAGGTCGGCCATGAAGATGTCATCGGTGTCCGGGTGCCGGTCGGCAGCATCCCGGGCCGTCGCCGCCGCGGTCCGCACTACGGCGGGCGCGCGTGACGGCGGCGCTTCCCGGTCGAGCAACGCCGCGACCAGTCGATCGGGATCGGCCCGGACCTCCAGATCGAGGTCGGCGTGGCCGTAGGAATCCTTGGCCCACCCGTTGCGCAGGGCACCCTCGAGCGTGCAGGAGATCACCCGCGCCGCGCCGGCCGCGGCGATCACGCCCGGCAGGTCGATCCAGTCCAGGCTGAGGATCAGGTCGGCGTCGGCGAGCAGCCGGGCCGACGCCTCCGGCAGGAACATCGCGGGAGGGCCGGCGTGCAGCGGGTGTGCGGTCGGGAAGGCCGCGCCGACCTTGAGGTCGGTCACCACCCGCGCGCCGTACCGTTCGGCCAGGGCCACCCGCCGGTCCCAGTCCGCAGGATCGCGGCTGACCCTGCCCATCAGGAACACGGGACGCCGCGCGCCCGCGAGCGCCGCGTGGACGGCGTCGACCGACGCGACGTCCGGTCCGGGTGCTCGGGGCGTCCGGTCCCGGCGGGTATCGGGCAGCTTGGGCGGCGACGTGAGCCGCTGCTCCTGCAAGGCGATGTCCAGGCAGACATAGGTCGGCGCGGACGGCGCCATGCGCGTCACCCGGTGCGCCTGCGCCAGGGAGTCCAGGGCGGCCTGGACGGAGCCCGGCTGGTCGTCCCATTTGGTGTACGGCCGGATCAGCGCACCCTGATCGGCGGAGGTGTGAATCCAGTCGATCCAGGGCCGCCGGGCCCGCGCGTCCAGCGGCCCGGTCGCACCGAGCACCAGCATCGGCACCCGGTCGCAGTAGGCGTTGTAGAGCGCCATGCTGGCATGCATCAAGCCGACGTTGGCGTGAACGGCGACCGCCATCGGCCGGCCGGTGACCTTGGCCCAGCCGTGCGCGATCGCCACGGCCGCGTCCTCATGCAGGCAGAGCAGCATCTGCGGTTCGGTGTTGCCCGCGAAGTTGACCAGGCTGTCATGCAGGCCCCGATAGCTCGAACCGGGATTGAGCGCGATGTAGGTGAGATCCAGCGATCGCAGTACCGCTGCCATCGCGTCACTGCCCCACCCGGGCTCCGGCTCGCTCGGCAGGTTCTTCGGCGCCTCGGCCTTCATAGCTGACACTCCTGTGTGTCCGGTGGCGGGCGAGCGCGGCGCTCGGCGGAGTCCTGCATGGACGGCGGCGCTTGCCTCGGCCAATCGTTGATGCTGGTTCCCACTGACGTCACGAACGTTCTGCACACCAGAATGGCCCGGCCGAACCCGTGTTCGGCGATTGCCCATCCCGTCGCATGCCGTTACCGTAACCGTCATGTCAGTTGACAATCAAGGGCCGGGACGTCCGCCGGACACGCCCTGGCTCGCGCCGTACCTGACGGTCGCCGATCCCGAGCGGGCCATGGGCTGGTACCGCCAGGTGTTCGCATTCGAGCAGGGTTTCGTGCGCCGGGGCAGGACCGGCGAGATCGAGCACGGTGAACTCGTCGTGCACGACCAGAAGGTGATGGTGGCACCGGCCGGTTCCCCCGGTGGAGCGGACGCGTCACCGGCCATGAGCGGCGTCACCTCGCCCGTGACCCTGTTCCTCTACGTCCCCGACACCGACGCCGTCTGCCAACGCGCGAAGGCCGCCGGGGCCAAGGTGCTCCTGGAACCGGCCACCATGTTCTGGGGTGACCGGATATGCAAGATCGCCGATCCGGACGGTCACCTCTGGGTGGTGGCCACCCACGTGAAGGACGTGTCCGAGGAGGACATCCACCAGGGCGGACTGGCATGAGCCGGTTTCCCCGATCCCTGGAGCGGGACCCGGCCAGGACGATCCTCGTGGGCGGTGCGCCGTTGGACGTCATCGTGGGCAGCGAGGACACCCAGGGGGCCTTCAGCCTGAGCCTCGGCCAGGTGCTGCCCGGCGGAGGACCGCCACCACATGTGCACAGCCGGGAGGAGGAGTTCTTCTACCTCCTTGAGGGTTCCCTCGACGCGACGGCGGCCGGCGAGCGTTTCCACGCCGAGGCGGGCACGTTCCTGTGCCTGCCCCGGGGGCTCGCTCACGGCTTCGTCAACGCCTCGAAGTCGGCGCCGGCGTCGATGCTCGGGACGTTCGCTCCCGCGGGCGGCGAGCAGCTGCTCGTGGAGCAGTCCCCGGTGGCCGGCCCGCCGCCGGCTTCCCGGCTCTCCCCCCGGGAGGTGGCCGCCAAGTACGGCGTCGAGATCCTCCCGCCCGGGGCGGACCTGAAGGAGTCCACTTTGGACTATGCGCGCGGCCGGCACCCCACCGTGGTCGCTCCCGGCGAGGGAGACCTTCGCAATCTGGGCGGGTTCTCCTTCACCATCAAGGTGGGCACCGAGGAGACCGCCGGCACGTACACGGCGATGGAGTTGCGGGTGGAGCCCGGCGCGGAGCTGCCCGGCCTGTCCAGTGACGTCTTCGAGCTGGTCGCCCATGTGATCGACGGCGCATTGGTCGCCGACCACAACGGCACCGAGGTGACCGCACGATCCGGGCAGTCGCTCAGCCTGCCCCGCGGCGTGACGGCCAGCCTGCGGGCGGGTTCCGGCGGCGCGACCGCGCTGGTCGTCTCCGCTCCGGCCGGCCTGGAACGCATTCTGCGGGCGTCCGCCTCGAGCAGCCGCCGCACGGGTCTGCAGCGCCTGGCCGAGGCCGGCCGGCCACTCGGCCTCTACCTGGCACCCGGCGCAGGGGCCTGATCGACGACCGCACCTACCAAGAAAGGGCTCATTCCATGGCATCCTCGCTCCGCGACATCATGTACACATTCTTCGAGGAAATCATCAACAACGGGCGCCTGGAGCTCATCGATGACCTCATGACGGAGGATTTCACCAATACCCGGACCGCCCTCGACAGCGCCGCCACGCTCGCGGCCGGCGCCGCCAACGCACCGCTGCGCCGGGAGGGCTCATCCGGGCGGGACGGATTCCGCAAGGGCCTGACCATGATCCGCACGGCGTTCCCCGACTACCGCAACGACATCGAGGAACTGGTGATCGAGGGCGACCGGGTCGCCGGGTCGTGGCTGGCGACCGGGACCCACCAGGGCGAGTTCCTCGGCATTGCGGCGACCGGCCGGAAGCTGCACATGGCCGAGGCCGGAATCATGACCTTCCGCGACGGCAGGATGGCCACATTCTGGGGCATCGGCGACGAGCTCGGCGTGCTCGACGGCTTCGGGACGATCACCTTCGACCCCAAGGGCGCAACGAACATCGGACCCTGAGGAGCAGGCACGGCTCGTATCGACCAAGGCCGAACCGAAACCGGCGCGAGCCCAGTGACACGCGGGCTCGCGCCGGTTTCGTGGACCTCTTACGCGCGCCTCGGCTCCTCGACGCGCTCGGACGCGTGCAGTGCGAGCAGCCGCCATCCCGCCCCGGCGCGCACCCACGTCTCGGTCACCAGTTGCTCGGTGTCGACTTCGCGCCCGGCGCGGGCGCCGACGAGGTGGCGTCGCCCGGTGACGACCGCCGCGTCCGCGCGCACGGCGACGGACTCGACCGACGTAACATAATCGTCGATGCGGATCGAACCACCGAAATGCAACGTGAGGTATAGCGCGCCGTCGACCGACTGCCACTGCGAGGCGCGGAACTCCTCCGCCATCAGTCGCGCCGCCGACGCCTCGTCGTGCTCGCGGTGCGCGCGAGCCCAGTGCTCCGAGGCGAGACGGACCGCGTTCTCGTCCGCGGCGATCCGATCTCCGGAGGCTTGATTGTCAACTGACATGACATTTAGGGTAGCATCGTGAAACGCGCTGGACAACGAGCTCCCGCACGGGGCCGTTCCGCGGCGGACGGGCCGCCGCTGCTGGCATCCCTGATGCGTGAGGGGTTCCGTTGGTTCAACGAACGGCTCAATGAGATGGCGCTTGCCGATGGTGAGGTCCGGCTGAGCGTCAGCGCGGCGACGGTGCTCGCGTACCTGGCGCCCGAACGCCGCCGGCCGAAGGACATCGCCCGGACGATGGGGGTAAGCCGGCAGCACGTGCACACCGCGCTGCGGGAGCTGATCGAGTCCGGGATGCTCGAGCTCGTGCCGGACCCGGAGTCCAAACGGGACAGGATCATCATCGTCACCGAGGCAGGGCAGGCGTTCTGGGAGCGCAACCTCACCCGGATGCGAAGCCTGGAAGACGAGTTCTGCGCCGGCCTGAGCGCCGATGAGGCCGCGCGACTGCGCACGCTGCTGGCCCGCGCCATCACCTCGCGGCACCCGTGACACCGACCCGCCCTGTCCACCCGGGCGCCGCCGCGAGATCGCGGCCGGTCGCGGTGGCGGCCGCGGACAGCGCGCTCACCCAGGCGGGCAGCAGGTCCCGGTCGAACCGCGCCGTGGGCATGGCGATCGACAGCGCGGCCATCGGGCGCCCGTCCGGATCCGGGATCACCACACCCACCGCGGTGAGGCCCGTTTCGGTGAGCTGGTCGTTGATCGCGAACCCCCGTCGGCGCACCAGCCCGACCTCGCGGCGGAGCTTCGCCAGGTTCACCCCGGCGGCCTCCGGGTCCGGGTAGAGCTCCGCCAGGTCGTGCGACGACAGCGCGGCCAGCAGCGCCTTGCCCCCGGACGTCAGGTGCGCGGGCAAGGCCCGGCCCGCCCGGTCGCCCACGCGCAGCACATGGTCGGACTCCACCGTGGCCACGAACCGAACACTCGCCTCCACCCGGACCATCAGGTTCGCGGTCTCCCGCACCCGTGCGACCAGGTGCCGCATGTGGGGCAGTGCGGCCCGCCGCAGCAGCGCGACCGGCGCGTCGGTGGTGCCGGCCGGGCGCAGCAACGGACCCGCCTGATAGCGGCGGTCGTCGCCCTGCTCGGCGAAATCGCGGTAGACCAGCATCGCCAGCAGCCGGTGCGCGGTCGAGCGGGAGACGCCGAGCCGGTCGGCCGCTTGCGACACACTGAGCGGGCCCTCCTGCTGCAACAGCGCCGCCAGGTAGAGCGCATGGTCCACCGATTCGATCGCGTACGGCGGCTTGTTCTTCACGGCAGAGTCGTCACGAGGTCTCGGTGTCCAGCGGGATGGGCCGGTAGAGCTCCGGCTCGTCCTCGGGGCGCAGGGCGGTCGGACCGAAGACCCAGTCGGTGAACGAATAGTCGTAGACATCCCTGTCCCGCAACACCGTGTTCCGCTGCTGGCGCGCGCGGCCGTCGAGATGCCACAGCCGGCCCCACGACCGTGCGGTGAGGACGATCCGGCGGCAGTGCTCGGTCCGCACGGCCTCATAGGCGGCGAATGCCCGTTCCCAGTCCACACCGGACGACTCCGTCGACCGTCCGGCCCGCTGGGCACCGACGTGTTCGGCCAGCACCCAGCCGTCCTCGATGGCCATCACCGCGCCCTGCGCCAGGTACTGCAACGGCGGATGCGCCGCGTCACCGAGCAACGCGATCCTGCCCCGCACCCACGTGGCGATCGGGTCACGGTCGAACATCCGCCACCAGCGGTCGCGCCACACGAGCGGAAGCCCGGCCTGGACCTGCGCGCACGTGCCCTCGAACGCCCGATCCAGCTCGTCCGGAGTGCCCCAGTCCGGCCGGCCGGCGACCGCCTTGGGTGATTCGAACACGGCGACCTGGTTGAACATCTCCCCACCGCGCAACGGGTACTGCACGAGGTGGCACTTCGGTCCGATGTAGACGACGACGGCCTTGTCGTGCACGTCGTGGCCACGCACCCGCTCGAAGGGAACGGCACCGCGATAGGCCACGTAGGCCGAGTTGACCGGTTCGTCGTCCACGAGCAGCCGCCGCGCGACCGAGTGGAGACCGTCGGCCGCGATCACCGCCTCGGCCTCGTCGACGCGTCCATCGGCGAACGACACCCGCGCGCCCCGGCCGGTGTTCTCATATCCGGTGCAGTCGGCGTCGGTGACCAGGTCGACGCCCGCTCGCCGGCAGGCCTGGTGGAAGATGCCGTGCAGATCGCTGCGGTGCAGCACCAGGTACGGGTACCCGTACCGCCGCTGGACGTCGGCGAGATCGAGCCGGGTCAGTTCCGCGGCGTCGAGCGCGTCCTTCATGATCATGTGCTCGGGCAGCACCCCGAGCGCCTTGGCCCGGCCCAGCAGGCCGTACTCGTTCAGGATGCGGGTGCAGTTCGGGGCCAGCTGGAGCCCGGCGCCGACCTCCCCGAACTCCGGGGCACGCTCGTAGACCCGCACCCGCAGTCCCTTGCGGCTCAAGGCAAGCGCGGCCGACAATCCGCCGATGCCGCCCCCGACCACCAGGACGTCGAAGCGATTCGGTTGTTCAGTGCTCATGGTGGTGCCCGCTCACCCGCGACACATCACGCGCATCCAGGTCGCTCATGCCAGACATAGTGCCTACCCACGCGCCCAGTAGAACCCGAAATTCTGCCGTGCAGAACGCCCGGCCCGCACAGCGCGGGGCGGACGTATGTCTCCGTGATCATGTTGCCCGCCGTGGCCGCACCACGGGTTTGCCATGATCCCGGAGACTTCTGGTACACGGGTGTACATCAGCACTCCGCGATCATGAAAAACCGTTGGTGTCGGCAGCGGGCGCGGCATGATCACGGAGACCTACAGCCGCTGCGCTCCGCGGCGTGCAGCGCCCGACGCGTGCGATGTGATCGCCCCGGGGCGTCGGGACGCGCGGGCCGGGCACCACGTGGTCGTCAGCGGGCAAGGCGGCCGGCGCCGCGGCGCGGGATGAGACACAGGGGGTGGGCTACGGTCTACACAGATTTCGAGAGGTGGGGCACGGTGTCCGCACGTCGTCGCGTTGCTGCATGCACGATCGTCGCAGTCGGCCTGGTGGCGGCGTGGTACTTGCAGCACACGGCTGCCGCATCCGGACCGGAGGACGGCGCGGCGCGTCCCTCCGCTACCGCCATCCTCCAATTTCCGCCGGCGAGCCGTCAGGCCGCGCCGGCGTTGACCGGGCAGCTCCTCGACGCCAGCGCGTTTCGACTCGCTGACTGGCGCGGTTCCGTTGTGGTGGTCAACTTCTGGGCGTCCTGGTGTGCGCCCTGCGGTGACGAAGCACCGGACCTGCAGGCCGTCGCCGACGCCACGGCCGGCCTCAGCGTGCGGCTGCTTGGCGTGAACGTCAACGATGACCGCGACGCGGCCAGGAAGTTTGTCGACGCCTATCACTTGACCTACCCGAGCCTGTTCGATCCCGGCGGTGAGATTCCGCTGATCTTTCCCGCGATCTCGCCCCGCACGCTGCCAAACACCGTCGTCGTTGACCGGGCCGGCAACGTAGCCGCCGTCGCTCGCCGCAAAGTCACCCGCACCGAACTCGAGGCCGCGGTTCGAGCCCTTGCCGTGGAACCGGTGGCAACCGGGTGACTGGCGGGCTGGATGCCTAGGTCCAGGGGATCTCCGGGTCGGGGTGGAAGCCGATGCCCTGCAGTGTCCATCGTGGACCGTGGGCGGCCAGCCGGGACCGGAATTCGGTCCAGTCGCGGCGGGACTGTGGTGACCAGGCCAGCTCGGCGACCGCGGGCAGGCGGGGGAAGGTGAGCAGGTCGATGTCGGCGGGCGTGGCCACCGTTTCCGTCCAGAGTGGGGCTTCGACGCCGATGACGTCGGGGGTGCCGGGCAGCAGGGTGGCGGGGTCCCAGTCGTAGGCGGTGCGCACGGTGATGTGGCCGGCCCAGTCCAGGCCGATCGGGGTTTGCGGGTCGTACTTCATGTCGAGGTAAACCCGGTTCGCCGGCGACAGCAGCAGCCGGTCGCCGTTGGCGATGGCGGCGCGCGCGTCCTCGTCCGGCTCCGGCGTTCTGCCCCAGTACTGCACGGTCCGGCCGGGTACCGGATCGGCCGGGCCGATCTGGTGCCAGCCGAGGACCGTCTTGCCGGTGGCGGTGACGAGGGGCTGGACGCGGCGCAGGAACTCGCGGTAGTCCGCGGCCGGGGTGCTGTGCGCCTCGTCGCCGCCGATGTGCAGATACGGGCCGGGGGTCAGCGCGGCGACCTCGGCCAGCACCTGGCGGACGAAAGCGTAGGTCACGTCCTTGCCCACGCACAGCGTGCTGAAGCCGACGTCGACGCCGGTGTACGGCGGCGGGGCGGCGCCGTCGCAGGTGAGTTCCGGATACGCGGTGAGCGCGGCGTTGACGTGGCCCGGCATGTCGAGCTCGGGCACCAGCGTGACGTGCCGGGCGGCGGCGTAGGCGACCAGCTCGGCATACTGCGCCTTGGTGTAGTGGCCGCCCGGGCCGCCGCCGGCCTGCGTCGCGCCGCCCACCTCGGCCAGCCGCGGCCACGCGTCGACGGCGAGCCGCCAGCCCTGGTCGTCGCTCAGGTGCAGGTGCAGGACATTGAGCTTGTACCGCGAGATCTGGTCGACGAACCGCTTGACCACCTCGACGCCGAAGAAGTGCCTGGCCACGTCGAGCATCGCGCCGCGGTACCCGTAGCGGGGATAGTCGCGGATCCGTCCACCCGGGACGGTCCACGGTCCGGCGTGGACGGTCCGCGCCTCCACGGTGGACGGCAGCAGCTGGCGCAGCGTCTGCACGCCGTGGAACAGGCCGGTCTCGGTTCGGGACCGGATGGTCACCCGGTCGGCCGTGGCCTCGAGCTCGTAGCCGTCGTCGGGCAGGCCGGCGACGTCGGCGAGGACGAGCGCGATGTCGCCGGGGCCGGCGCCGGCGGTGACGACCGGGAGCGCGAAGCCGGTCGGCGGGCGCAGCACGTCGGCGAGGTACGAGCCGAGGAACGCGGTGGGGGCCTCGATGACGGCGTCGGGCCGCAGCGCGAAGGCGACCCCGGGCGCGGGGATCACCTCGACCGGAGCGGGAACGACGGAGTGTGCGGGGACGGTCACACCGCTCAGGTTATGCGAGCGGACCGAGCAGGATGCCGGTCAGGCTCGCGGTGAGGTACCGCTGCAGCGCTTCGGTGGGCATGGTGGCCAGCGCGCCCTCGGCGAGCAGGTACCGGCTGAACGTGACGCCGATCAGGTGCGCACCGACCAGCTCGACCCGCGCGGCCACGTCGGGCCCGTCGAGCACCGTGGCGTAGGCGGCGACGCTCGCCTCGGTCATGGCCCGCAGCAGGGCCTTGGCCGCGTCCTGGTCGGCGGCCGCGCTGCGCACCACCGCGATGAACGGGTCGGCGCTGTCCGCCGACTCCATCCGGGCGACGTAGGCCCGCGCGATCCGGGCGGGCAGCCCGGCCCGGTCGCCGGAGACGCTGACCGCGAGGTCGCGGGTGCCCGGCACGGCGGCCAGGAACAGCCGCTCCTTCGACGCGAAGTGCAGCATCACCAGGCCGTGGGTCACCCCCGCGCGCCGGGCGATCTCCCGGATCGTGGCCTTCGCGAAGCCCCGCTCGGCGAAGACGGCGCGGGCGGCGGCGAGGATCGCCGCGCGCTTGGCCTCGGGGTCGCGGGTGCGGCGGGGCCGGTCCGTCGCCGGTGAGGCGGGAGACACCATGACCGTACTGTACACGCGGTCAGTAGCGGCGCTACCTTAATGTCCAAGTGGTCATTAGCGAAGGAGTTCACCATGAACCTCGAGCCGCTCTCCCCCGACAACGCCACCGTCGTGCTGGTCGACTACGCGGTCGGCTTCGCCAACCTGCTGCGCTCGCACGACCTGCGCGAGCACGTCGCCAACGCGGTGGGCCTGGCCAAGACCGCGAAGCTCTACGGCGCCGGCCTGGTGGTCACCAACGGCGAGCCGGCCAAACCGTCCGGCCCGCTCTACCCGGAGCTGCTCGCCGCGATCGGCGACCAGCCGGTGATCGAGCGCACCACCGCGTTCGACTCGTTCCTCGACGCCGACTTCACCGCGGCGGTCGAGGCCACCGGCCGGCGCCGGCTGATCATCGGCGGCATCGCCACCGACGGTTGCGTGCTGCAGACGGCGCTGGGCGCGCTGCGGCACGGCTACGAGACCTACGTGGTGGCCGACGCGAGCGCCTCGACCAGCAAGGAGGCGCACGACATGGCCATCCGGCGGATGGAGATGTCCGGCATCGTCCCGGTCACCTGGTGGTCGATCGCCGCCGAGTTCCAGCTCGAGCCGCGCTTCGCCGCCTCGCCCATCCGCCAGCAGCTGATGAGCGAGTTCCAGCCGGCGATGACCATGGGCGGCCGCACCTTCTTCGCCGGCGTCGCCCAGGGCCGCCTGACCCCCGCCGGAGCCTGACGGCTACTTGATGGCCAGGGCGTTGGGCGGCGAGCCCACGCCGCCGGGGATGTTCAGCGGCTTGCAGGTCAGGAAGCAGTCGTAGCGCCCGTCCGCCGCGCAGCTCGCGGCGAGCTCGTCGAGCTTCCACAGCTCGCCCATGGCCATGCCCAGCAGGGCGATCAGCGGGCGGTGCAGCATGCCGTCGTGGTTGACGCCGCGCTCCGGCGGGCGGGCCCCGGCCAGGCGGAAGTCGGAGTCGATGACCGGGTCGGCCTCCACGGCCGGGGTGTCGCTCGCGACCAGGGCGATCTCGTGGTCCCAGAGCCAGCGCAGCGAGGTCTCGCGCTGGGCCAGGCCCGGGGACTTGTTGCGGGAGTTGAACTCGATGCGCTGCTCGCGGGACTTGGCGACGTAGTTGCCGGCCCAGCCGGTGCGCAGCAGCAGCATGTCGCCGCCGTGAAACTCGACACCCTGGAAGTCCGCGATCTCCGACAGCGTCCGGGCCTCGATCGCGATCGTCGTCTCGCAGTTGTACTCCCGGCCTCGCGCGGCGAAGAAGCGCGGCACGTCGAGCAGGACGCCGCGGCCGGCGATGCCGGACTCGGCCCAGTTGTGGATGCCCAGCCGGGTCGACTCGGCGGTGTTGTCGGCGGCCGCGAGCCCGTTGTAGAAGCCGTGCTCGGGGTGGCCGATGTGGCGCAGGGAGTCCAGCTGCGAGGTCGACTGCAGATAGAAGGAGTCGAGCCAGTCGTCGCGGTGGAACTCGTTGTTGGCGAACACGTGGTGCCGGGTGGCCGGGCGGGTGCCGGTCGGATACGGCTCGAAGGCGTTGACCGGATAGTCGAGGCTGAACCGCTCGCCGGTGCGGATCAGCCGGGCGGCCGCGGCGACGCGCTGCGGCGTCAGCAGGTTGACGGTGCCCAGCTCGTCGCCGGCGCCGAAGACGTCCCAGCTGGAGTGGGCCGGCTTGGCATTGGCGAGCTCGTCATACGTCGGCCGGGGGCGTTCGTTCACCCGATACTCCTGACATCTCGTCGGTCAGCGCGTTGGCGGTGGCCAGCAGCGGTTCGAGCACGGGCGGCAGGTCGGCGAGCTCGCCGGCGCCCAGGATTCCGACGGTGGCGCACAGCCCCTTCTCGTCGAAGACGGGCGCGGCCACCACGAACACGCCGCCCGCGCGGCGCACGAAGCTGAAGCCCTGCCGGCGGGCGGAGTAGACCTCCGACTCCAGCCGGGCCCGCTCGGCCGGGGTCATGCCCTCGGCCATGGCGTCCATCGCGGCGGCATCGCCGTAGGCGAGGAACACGTAGGTCTGCGCCGCGGTCGAGTCGAGCTTCGTGCCGGCCCGCACCGTGACGACCACCATCCGGCTGGTGTCCTCCTCGGCGAGGGCGACCACCGGGCCCTGCGCGCCGCGGATGCTGAGCACCGCCGTCATGCTCACGACGGTGCTCAGCTTCCGCAGATACGGCGGGGCGATCTCCACGATCCGCTGGCGGCCGATCGCCTGGATCCCCAGCTCGAGCATCAGCCCGCCGAGCGCGAAGGTCCCCCGGCGGGTACCGCGCTCGAGGATGCCGGCGGCAACCATCGATGCGCAGTACCGATACGCCGTAGTGCGATTCAGCCCGGTGCGCTCGGCGACGTCCGCCGCCGTGAGCTCGAGGACCCGAGGACCGAACAGCGCGCAGATCTGGCCGACGCGTGCGACCGCCCGGATGTCCGAGTTCGCGGCCTCGGTCGGATCAAAGTTCGCCATGTCCTAACTATAGTTCACATGGAGAACGTTGAGCTGTGGCAGACATCGCCGACCGGGCCCACTCATCCGGCGAGCCAATTGGTGAGCTTCGTCGTCACCGCGTTGAAGTTGGCGGCATACCAGTCGACGTCCTGCATCACGGTCTGGCCGGTGTTGACCGGGCCGTAGACCTCGACCTTCTTCGCATGCTCGGACAGGTTGGACTTGGCCGCCTTGTTCACCGGCGCGGTGCCGAGGGTCTCGGAGATGCCGGCCACCGCCTCCGGGGAGGTCACGGTGGGCAGGAACTCGGTCGCGGTCTTCACCTTCTTCGACCCCTTCGGCACCGCGAAGGCGTTGAGCGAGGTCACGGTCACGTCCCAGACGACCGTGATGTTGACGCCCTGGTCCATCAGCGGGACCAGCCGCGAGTCGGCCAGCAGGAACATGTCGACCTGCTTGGAGCCGACCGCCTGCTGCAGCGCGCCGACGTTGGGGGCGAAGGTGGTGACCTTGCGGATCGTGTCGAGCTTCTTCAGCGCCCGGTCGACGTCGAGCGGGTAGAGCTTGTCCGGGGCCACGCCGTCGGCGAGCAGCGGGTACTCCAGGATGCCGTTCTGCAGGTTGGTGAGGATGCCGCGCTGGCCCGGGAACTTCTGCACGTCGAAGAAGTCCTTGATGGTCTTCGGCGCCTTGCTCGGGTCCGGGAAGGCGTCGGTGCGGTAGGCGAACGGCGTGGTATTGATGAAGTTGCCGATGTAGCACTTGCCGACCGTGCCCTTGACCAGGTTCGTCTGGTCGACCTTGGAGAGGTCCAGCGGCTCGAAGAGCGTGCCGCAGTTCTGCTGGGCGGCGTAGGGCGCGACCGCGACCACGTCCCAGAGCACCGAGTTGCTCTGGACCTGGGCCTTCACCTGGGCAACGTCGGCGGGCGAGGTGTTGACGAAACTGACGTTGGGGTGCGCCGCGGTGTAGGGCTTCTGGTAGTACTTGATCATCGCGTCCTGGCCGACGCCCCCGTAGGCGACGAACGTCAGCGTCACGTTCGAGTCGCCGTCCTGACCGCCCGAGCTGCCGCCGCCACAGGCGGCCAGCGTCGAGATGAGGGCGATCGCACTGAGGGCCTTGACGGCACGGGTGCGGTTGCGGGTTAACACCATGTCACTTCCTCTGGTTGCGGGGTGTGGCACCAGCCGGGTGTTCAAAATATGTAGTTGGAATTCACGATCCGCACGCTAGTGAGACGTGGGCGGGCGTGCAAGAGCGCGAACGGGTACCGTTACGAAAATGTGCGCTATACGGCTTGGGGAGTGCGTATGCCGAACAACTACGCGGCGACCAGGCGCTGCCGGTCGACGCGCCACCACGCTACCGCCGCCTGACCGGGGTGCAGGTCGGTCTCCGCGGCGTCGAGCCGGGCCCGGCCGGCCAGTCCGCGCGGCCCGAGGGCGAGCGCGGCGGTGCGGTAGGCGCCCAGGTACTCGAGGTCGACGACGGTCGCGGTCACCGCGTTGGCGCCGGGCGGCACCGCGTCCGCACTGCCCGCGATGCGCACGTCCTCGGGCCGCACCATGAGCGCGGCCCGCTCGCCGGCGCTCACCCGGGCCGAGACGGTGGCGGGGTCCACCGCCCAGACCCGGTCCTCCCAGCTGACCTTGCCCTCGGCGGTGTGTGTCGCCTCGAAGACGTTGGAGTCGCCCAGGAACCGGGCCGTGAACAGGGTCTCCGGCTCCCGGTAGAGCGCCTCGGGGGTGCCGACCTGCTCGATGCGCCCGTTGTTGAACAGGGCGATGCGGTCGGACAGGCTCATCGCCTCCTCCTGGTCGTGGGTCACGAACACGAACGTCGAGCCCACCTCGCTGTGGATGCGGTGGATCTCCTGCTGCAGCAGGCCGCGCAGGTTGCGGTCCAGCGCGCCGAGCGGCTCGTCGAGCAGCAGCGCGTTGGGGTCGAACACGATGGCGCGGGCGAGCGCCACCCGCTGCTGCTGGCCGCCGGAGAGCTGGGCCGGATAGTTGTCGTCCCGGCCGGTCAGCTGCACCAGCTCCAGCACGTCGGCGACCTTGCGGGCGATCTCGGCCCTGGGCAGCCGGCGCTCGCGCAGCGGGTAGGCGACGTTCTGCGCGACCGTCATGTGCGGGAACAGCGCGTAGTTCTGGAACAGCATGCCCAGGTTGCGCTTGTGCGGCGGCAGCGCGCTCACGTCGGAGCCGTTGAACGCGATGGTGCCGGCGGTGAGCGTCTCGAAGCCCGCGATGAGGTTGAGCGTCGTGGTCTTGCCCGAGCCGCTCGGGCCGAGCAGCGTCATGAACTCGCCCGGCTCGATCGTCAGCGAGACGTTGTCGACGGCCGGAACCGCCAGCCCGTAGTCCTTCGTGACGCCGGTGAGGCGGATCTGGGTCCCGGCTCGCGGTGACACGGACACGGGCGCGGGCGCGGCGGTGCGAGAGGCGGTTGGGGACATGGCGGGAGGCTCCTAACGGGTCTTTCTGCGGCTACCGACGAACTGCAGCACGAGGCAAATGACGGTGACCGCGGTGACCACGAGGCTGGATGACGCGGCGATGGTGGGGTCGACCTCGACGGTGACGCTGTTGTACATCTGCACGGGCAGCGTCTGGAACAGCGGCGAGCGCAGGAAGAGCGCGATCACCACCTCGTCGAACGACGTGACGAAGGCGAAGATGGCGCCGGTGACGATGCCCCGGCTGATCAGCGGCATCGTCACGCGCAGGAAGGTCCGCAGCGGTGAGGCGCCCAGCGACGCCGAGGCCCGCAGCAGCTTCGGGTCGAACCCGCCCAGGGCGCTCGTCACCGACACGAGCACGAACGGCACGCCGATCGCGGCGTGGGCGAGCACGTATCCGGTGGCGGTGCCGACCAGGTGCCAGGTCAGGAACGAGATGTACACCGCCACCGCCAGCACGATCGCGGGCGTGACCATCGAGACCATGAGCAGCGTGCGCACGAACCGCGCCAGGCGGCCCTTGAGGTTGTGCAGCCCGATCGCGGCGGCGGTGCCCACCACCGTGGCCAGCAGCGCCGCGAGCACGGCCACCAGCACCGAGTTGCGCAGCGAGGTGAGCCAGATCTCGTGGGTGAAGAAGTTCTCGTAGAGCCGCAGCGAGAAGCCCCGCGGCGGGAACTCGAACGTCGAGGCCGAGCTGAAGCTCATCGGGATGACGAACAGCGTCGGCAGGATGAAGTAGACCGCGACGGCCCCGCCGATCAGCCACAGCCACCACGGGATCGGGTCGACGCCGCGCCGGCGCGCGGCCCGGGCCTTGCCCGGGACCGGCGCCTGGTCGGGCGTCTCGGCCTCCAGCTCGGCGAGCGTGGTGGTCATGCCTGCTCCTTCGTCCGGGTGGTGGCGACGACGCCGATGGCCGAGATCGTGCCGCCCAGGCGGTTGGCCCAGGCCACGAGCACGAGGGTGACGACGAGCACGACCATGCCCAGCGCCCCGGCGCCGGAGAAGTCCAGCAGCTGGGTCGTGCGCTGGCCGAGCAGCTGCGCGATGAGCGACTCCTGCGGCGAGCCGAGCAGCGCCGGCGTGACGTAGAAGCCGAGGCTGAGGGTGAACACGAGGATCAGCCCGGCCACCACGCCGCTGCGCGACAGCGGCCAGTAGATCTTCCAGAACGCCACGATCGGGTGCGAGCCGAGGCCGCGCGCGGCCAGCAGCAGCCGGCGGTCGATGCCACTCAGCGCGCTGAACAGCGGCAGCACCATGAACGGCAGCAGCACCTGGCTCATCGCCACGGTCACGCCGGCCACCGAGCCGTAGAGCACGATGTCGAGACCGAAGAGCTTGAAGAACGAGTTCACCGGCCCGTCGCGCTGCAGGATGATGATCCACGCGAAGTTGCGGGCCATGACCGAGGTCCAGAACGGCACCAGCACGACGACCAGCAGGATGCCGCGGGCGCGCGGCCCGACCCGGGTCATGAGGTAGGCATACGGATACCCCAGCAGCAGGGCGACGACGGTGACCAGCAGCGCCGTCAGCGCGGTGCGGCCGAGCACCTTCAGCGTCACGCCGTCGGTGAAGAGCTGCCGGTAGTGCTCGGCCGTCCACTCGTCGGGAGAACCGACGCTGCGCAGGAAGCTCTGCCACAGCGGCAGGAGCAGGATCGCGGCGAGCAGCACGAGCGCCGGCACGACCAGCAGCCAATGCGGGCTCGGGGTGCGCCGCTTTGCGGAACCTGGCATCTCACATCCGTCTTCCGCCCGTCGCAGCGGGCTGGCCTGTCGGGGATGGGCTAACTGGCGACCATGGACCCGAGGGTCTGCGCCGCCCGCTCGAGGGCCCGGACGTGATCCGTCGAGGGGCCCGAGGGACTCAGCGTGGCGGTCGTGCCGAGCAGCGCCATGGCGGCCCGCACGTCATGGGTGGTGAGGACCGGCACGGCGACCGAGGTGAAGCCCGCGCCGTCGAGGTCGGCCCAGGCGATCCGGTGGCGGCGGACCCCCCGCAGCGCCTCGCGCTCCGCGGCCGCCTGCGCCGCGTTCAGCGTCGCGTGCGCGCGGGTCACCGCGGCCGGATCGGACTGGAACGCGAGCAGCACGCGGGTCTGGGCCGCCTCGAACCCCAGCACCGTGCCGACCCGCACGGTGATCACGATGGCGCTCTGGTTGGCCTCCTCGACGAGCGTCACCACCGCGCCCGTGCGGCCGAGGAGGCTCAGCACGGCCGTGAGGCCCGTCGCGTCGGAGAGCTGGCGCATGATCGCCGGGGCCGACATGAGGATCTGCCGGCGCTCCGGCGCCAGCGCGGAGAGCTGATCGAGCAGCGGCCCCGGGCCGAACGACGCGTTGAGGAACCCGGCCCGCTGCAGCGACTGCAGATAGCGGTGGGCGGTCGTGCGGTTGAGGCCCAGCCGCTCGGCCACGAGTGCCGGGGTGAGGCGTCGCGTGTCCTGGTCGAGCAGCGCGAGGACGTTGGCGGCGCGATCGATCGACTGGATCGTCGCGCGGTCCGCGTCGGCCTCGGCCGCCGCGGCGCCGACCGGCGCGGCGGAGCGGGCCACGGACAGCGGGTTGCGGCCGGCGGGAGCGGCGCGCCGGCCGTGCTGATCGACGCCCATCTCACACCCCCTCGCCGAGGTCGCGTCCGGTCCGCGCCCTGCCAGTAGATCAGTCGAAAGTTCATGATGCAACCCCAACGCTTCGCATTGTGAACAGAGGAGGCCAGCCGAAGGGCCCGGGACGGCATGATCTGCGGTGGACACTCGCTGACATGATCCGTAGGATGAACTTCCAATACACAATCCGAACAGCACACAGGGAGGAACGCGGATGTCCATCGCCGCCGAGGAGGGGCTCACGCCGTCGCCCGCACTGCTGAAGGTGCTGGACGGCGCCGTCGACCTCCATTGCCACTCCGGCCCGAGCCCGTTCCCCCGGCGGTTCGACCACGTGGAGGCCTCGCACGACGGCGCCCGGATCAACATGCGCGCCATCCTGTGCAAGTCGCACCACCACAACACGGTCATGGACCTGCTGGCCATGAAGTCGCAGCTGGTGAACGCGCCCACGCCGATGTTCGGCGGGGTCGCGCTCAACTCCGAGGTCGGCGGCGTCAACCCGTCCGCGGTCGCGGTGGCCATCAACATGGGCGGCAAGTGCGTCTGGGGTCCCACGGTGTCCGCCGGGCAGCACATGCGCGCGCACAGCCACGACGACGGCTTCCCCAGCGCGTCGGGCAACCTCTACGAGAAGGAAGAGTCCATCTTCAACGCCGCCGGCGACGTGTCCGAGGAGACGCACCTCGTCACCCGCCTGATCGCCGACGCCGGGATCATGATGACCGGCGGCCACCTCGACGGCGAGTCGATGAAGGCGTTCTTCAAGACGGCCAGCGGCAACGGGGTCAGGCGGATCATGCTGCACCACCCCGACTTCATCGTGAACGCCACCGACGCCGACATCGAGGAGATGGTCGGCTACGGCGCGTTCGTCGAGCACGCGCTGTCGATGTACCACCCGCAGGTGCCGGCGCCGCAGTGGCCGATCGAGCGGCTGGTGAACTGGATCAACAAGATCGGGCCGGAGCGCACCGTGCTCAACTCCGACCTCGGTCAGCAGGGCAACCCGCTGCCGGTCGACGCCTACATCTTCATCGTCCAGCAGCTGCTCGACCACGGCATCGCCGAGGCCGACGTGCGGCAGATGATCTGCCGCAACACCGCCTATCTACTCGGGCTGGAGGAGACGAACTGATGCGCAAGGCCGAGAAGGTCATCATCACGACCGCGGTGACGGGCTCGGTGAACATCCCGTCGCAGAGCCCCTACCTGCCCCTGTCCGCGCAAGAGGTGGCGAATGCCGCCATCGAGGCGGTCGAGGCCGGATCGGCCATCGTGCACCTGCACGCCCGGCACCCGGACGGGCGGCCGGCGTTCGAGCCGGAGATCTTCGAGCAGATCGTCCCGCGCATCACCGAGCGCACCGACGCGGTCATCAACATCACCACCGGCGGGTCGTCGGCGATGACGATGGACCAGCGGCTGGCCGGGGCGATGCACCTGCAGCCGGAGATCGCGTCGATGAACATGGGCTCGATGAATTTCGTGTACTCGGGGATCGCCGACCGGGTGAAGGAGTGGAAGCACGACTGGGAACAGCCCTACGTGCTCAACACCTACTCCCATCCGTTCATCAACACCTTCGACCGCATCGAGCACACCCTGCGCACGCTCGGGGCGACCGGCACCCGCTTCGAGTTCGAGTGCTACGACATCGGCCACCTGTATTCGCTCGCCTACTTCGTCGACAAGGGCCTGGCCAAGCCCCCGCTGCTGATCCAGGGCGTGTTCGGCATCCTCGGCGGCATCGGCGCCGACCACGAGAACCTCGAGCACATGGTGCGCATCGCCGACAAGCTCTTCGGCGACGACTACTGGTTCTCCGCGTTCGCCGCCGGACGCGACCAGATGCAGTTCGGCACGCACAGCGCCTGGCTCGGCGGGCACGTGCGGGTCGGGCTCGAGGACAGCCTGTGGATCGGCAAGGGCCGCCTGGCCAAGAGCAACGCCCAGCAGGTCAGCAAGATCCGCGAGGTGATCGAGGACCTCGGCAAGGAGATCGCCACACCGGCCGACGCCCGCGCCATGCTGGCGCTGCGCGGCGCCGGCACGACCGACGGGAGCACACCGCAATGACCATGTACGCGGCGGAGGACATCCGCTCGAAGCTGGCGACGGCCGCGCCCACCAAGGTGGTCGACGCCGCGACGCCCATCCGGCCGGCGCAGTGGATCGAGTTCCACGAACTCGAGCCGTCCGAGGTCGCGCCGAACGGCAGCCGCACCTGGCTCGCCCGCGCCGCCAACCTCGTCATCGCCTACACCGATGCCAAGGCCGGCGACGTGTTCGCCCGCACCGCGCAGCCCGACGAGTACACCGTCCTCATGTATTCCGGCAGCGCCCCGGTGACGGTGAGCGCCGGCAGCGCGACCGAGTCCGTCGCCGAAGAGGCATTCGTGGTCGTGCCGCCCGGCGACAGCGAGATCCGCGTCGACGGCGACGGCACGCTCATCCGCCTGTTCTCCACCGTCGCCGAGGACCTGCGCGCCGCCGCGGTGAACGCCGCCGCCTACGCCGAGCCGGACGAACGCGTGGCGCCGCTCGAGCCCTGGCCCGACCCGGTCGGCGGGTTCCGGCTGCGCGTCTACCGCCTGGCCGACACGCCGATCGCGGAAGGCCGGTTCGGGCGCATCTTCCGCACCACCACCGTCATGGTCAACTTCCTGGCGGAGGAGCCCGCGCCCCGCAACGTGCACAAGCTCTCCCCGCACCACCACGACGACTTTGAGCAGATCTCCCTCGCGGTGAAAGGCCGCTTCAAGCACCACATCCGCTACCCGTGGGGCCCCGACTCGACGCGGTGGCGGCCCGACGAGAACCGCGAGATCGCCACCCCGTCGATCTGCGTGATCCCGCCGCCGACCGTGCACACGACCCAGGGCGTCGGCGATCACCAGCAGCTCATCGACATCTTCGGGCCGCCGCGCACGGACTTCTCCGCGTCCGGCTGGGTGCTCAACGCCGACGACTACCCGGCGAAATGAGCCGCTCCAGCCGGTTCCGGGCGGCCGTCTCCCGCGCCGGCGGGCCGGCGCTCGGGACCTGGATCAAGATTCCCGCCATGGAGATCATGGAGCTGGTCGCACTGGCCGGCTTCGACTTCGTCGTGATCGACCTGGAGCACTCGCCGATCGGCCTCGAGTCGGCGTACCACCTCATCGGCACCGCCCTCCACACGGGCGTCGCCCCGCTGGTGCGCGTGCCCGGCCTCGACGCGGGCATCGTGGCGCGGATCCTCGACGCGGGCGCCGAGGGCGTCATGGTCCCGCACGTCGACACCGTCGAGCAGGCCCGCGCGGCGGTCTCCGCGGTGCGCTTCCCGCCGCTGGGCGCCCGGGGCGTGGGCTCGACCAGCCGGGCCGGCGCCTGGGGTGCGCTGTCACGGGCGGACTACCTGCGCTACGGCCAGGAGGAGGCCGTGCTCATCGCCCAGATCGAGAGCGCCGAAGGCGTGCGCAACGCGGGCGCCATCGCCGCGCTCGACGGGGTGGACGCGCTGCTCGTCGGCGCCGCCGACCTGTCGGTCAGCGAAGGGCGGACCGAGTCCGACCCGGAGGTGGTCGAGCTGATCGCGCACGCGGTCAAGCAGGGCCGGGCGGCGGGCGTGCCGGTCGGCAACGCCGGCGGCGCCACCGTCGCCTCGGTGCGCGCCGCCGTCGACGCCGGCTTCACGTTCACCATGCTGAGCAACGACGCGAGCATCTTCGGCGCCGCCGCCAAGGCCGCCGTCGAGGCCGCCCGGACAGTCAAGCCAGAACAATAAAGCCGGAACAATGAGGACGGAGCACCATGCCTGACCAGATCACCCCGCCGCTCGCCGGCAAGGTCGTCCTCGTCGTCGGGGCGAGCATCGGCATCGGCGCCGACGCGGCCCGCGTGCTGGCCGCGGACGGCGCCGCGCTGATGCTCGTCGCCCGCACCGAGCCGCTGCTCGCCGAGCTCGCCGCGGAGCTGGAGAAGGCCGGGCACGACGTGGCCTACACGACCGGCGACGTGTCCAGCGCGGCGGACGTCGCCCGGTTCGTCGACGCGACGGTCGAGCGGTTCGGCCGGCTCGACGGGGCCTACAACAACGCCGCGATGACGCAGGCGGGCCGCCTCGACACGGTGCCGGAGGAGGACTTCGACCGGATCATGGCGGTCAACATCAAGGGCACCTGGCTGTGCATCCGGGAAGAGGTGCGGGTCATGATCCCGCAGGGTGCCGGCGCCATCGTCAACATGAGCAGCATCGGCGGCCTGCGCGGCAGCTCCGGCATGGGGGCGTACCAAGCGAGCAAACACGCCGTCATCGGGCTGACCCGCACCGCCGCCCACGACTTCGGGCCGCTGGGCATCCGGGTCAACGTGATCGCGCCCGGCCCGACCGAGTCGCCCATGCTCGACCAGACCCGGCGGAACATCCCCGGCGGCGTGGAGGCGCGCATCGCCGCGACGCCGCTGCGCAAGGCGGGCACCGGGGCGGAGGTCGGCGCCGTGGCCTCCTTCCTGCTCAGCGACCGGGCCAGCCACGTCAACGGGGTCATCCTGCCGGTGGACGGTGGGTTCGTTGCCTGACATCGGCAGCCTCCGCCTGCCCGCCCGGGTGCACTTCGGCTACGGCACCCGCGCCCAGCTGCCCGAGATCGTGCGGGTCCACGGCCGGCGGGTGCTCGCCGTCGTCGACCCCTTCCTCACCGGTACCCCTTTCCTCGCCGAGACGACCGGCGCGCTGTCCGCGGCCGGGGCCGAGGTGCGGGTCTACTCGGACATCACGCCCGAGCTGCCGGTCGGCACGCTCGACGCGGCCGGCGCGATCGCCCGGGACTACGGCGCCGACGTCGTGCTGGCCATCGGCGGGGGCAGCGCCCTGGACGCGGCCAAGCTGATCGCGCTGCTGTCCGCGCACGACGGGCCGCTCAGCCGCTACTACGGCGAGAACCTGGTGCCCGGCCCGGTCGTGCCGATCGTGGCCGTGCCGACGACGGCCGGCACCGGCTCGGAGGTCACGCCGGTCGCGGTCGTCTCGGACCCGGACCGGGAGCTCAAGGTCGGCATCTCCAGCCCGTTCCTGGTGCCGGCCGCCGCGGTCGTCGACCCGGAGCTCACCCTGGGCTCCCCGGCCACCGTGACCGCCTACTCGGGCATCGACGCGCTGGTGCACGCGGTCGAGTCGTACACCGCCCGCCCGCTCGACTTCGCCTGGTCCGCGCCGCTGCCGGTGTTCACCGGGCGCAACGCGCTCATCGAGCCGATCGCGCTGCAGGCCGCCCGCCACCTGGGGCCGTGGCTGGAGGTCGCGGTGCGCGAGCCCGCCGACCGGCAGGCCCGCCAGGAGGTCGCGCTGGGCGCGCTGCTCGGCGGGGTGGCGTTCGGCTCGACCGGCACGCACCTGTGCCACGCGCTGCAGTATCCGATCGGCGCGCTGACCAAGACCCCGCACGGCCTCGGCACCGGGCTCATGCTGCCCTACGTGCTCGACGCGCTGCGGGCCGACGGCGAGGTCGCCGAGCGGATCGCGACACTGGGCGCGGCGATGGAGGGCATCCCCGCGGGCGAGGCCTCGGCCGCGCGGACCATCGCGCGGGTGGTCGAGATCAACCGGGCGATCGGCGTGCCCGCGACGCTCGCCGAGATCGGCGTCGAGCGCGACCAACTGCCCCGCATCGCCGACCTGGCGCTGGTGTCGAAGCGGCTCGTCGCGATCGCGCCGATCGAGCCGTCCCACGACGCGCTGCTGGACATCCTCGAGCATGCCTACGAAGGAGCCGTCGCATGACGTTGTACACCGATCTCTTCATCGACGGGCAGTGGCGGCCCGGCTCGGACGGCCGGCGCTTCGACGTCGTCGACCCCGCCGACCTGTCCACGATCGGCCAATTCGCGGTCGCGACCGAGCAGGACTGCATGGACGCGGTCGACGCGGCGGCCGCCGCGCAGCCCGGCTGGGCGGCGACCGCCCCGCGGGAGCGCGGCGAGCTGCTGCGCGCCGCCTACGAGATCCTCACCGACGAGGTCGAGCTGTTCGCCGAGATCATGGTCCGGGAGAACGGCAAGTCCTGGGCCGACGCCATCGGCGAGGCCAACTACGCCAAGGAGTTCTTCCGCTGGTTTGCCGAGGAGGCGGTACGCGTACCGGGCGACTATCGCCTCTCCCCCGCCGGCGACAAGCGGATCATCGTGGACCGGCAGCCGATCGGGGTGTCGCTGCTCATCACGCCGTGGAACTTCCCCGCCGCGATGGCGACCCGCAAGCTCGGCCCGGCCCTGGCCGCCGGATGTACCACCATCCTCAAACCGGCCCGCGAGACGCCGCTGACCGCCGCCTACGTCGTCGACGTCCTGCGCCGGGTCGGGGTGCCGCGCGGCGTGGTCAACCTGGTCACCCCCGTGCCCACCGGGCCGCTGGTGAAGCGGATGATCGACCGGCCCGAGGTGCGCAAGCTCTCCTTCACCGGCTCCACCGAGGTCGGCCGGGAGCTGCTGCACGCGTGCGCGGACAGCGTGGTGAGCGCCTCGATGGAGCTCGGCGGCAACGCCCCGCTCATCGTGCTGCAGGGCGCCGACCTGGACGAGACGATCGCCGGCGCGCTGCTGGCGAAGATGCGCAACGGCGGCTCGGCGTGCACCGCGGCGAACCGCTTCTACGTCCACAGCTCCCTGCACGACGAGTTCGTCGCCCGCATGGACGCCGCGCTCGCGGCCCTCGCGGTCGGGCCGGGGCTGGAGCGCACCAACGACCTCGGCGCCCTCGTGTCGGTGGCCGAGCGCGACAAGGTGGCGGCCCTCGTCGACTCCGCCGTCGCGGACGGGGCGACGGTGGTGCGCGGCGGCCACGCGTCGGCCGACGGCGCGTTCTACGACGCGACGCTGCTCACCGACATCAAGCACGGCTCGCAGATCAACGCGACGGAGATCTTCGGCCCGGTGACCGCGGTGGTCCGCTTCGACGACGTCGACGAGGCGATCCGGATGGCCAACGACACCGTCTACGGGCTCATGGCCTACGTCTTCGGCGAGGAGCGGGAGGCGATCGCCGTCGGGCGCCGCCTCGAGGCCGGCATGGTCGCGATCAACCGGGGCGTGGTCAGCGACCCGGCCGCGCCGTTCGGCGGGGTCAAGCAGAGCGGGCTGGGCCGGGAGGGCAGCTCCGAGGGCATCCTGGAGTTCCTGGAGGAGAAGTACATCGCGCTGACGGCGTGAACGGGAGCGGCCCGCAACCAAGGTTGCGGGCCGCTCGCTGTGCCGGTTCAGCCGACGGGCCGCCAAGGGCCGTTCCGGTCCCCCGGGGCCTGGTTTCGGGTCCACCACTTGGCCTCGTAGAGGTGGCCGTTGTACGTCACCCGGTCACCGGTGTCGAAGATCCGCGACGGCGTCCAGATGGTCACGCCGGCGTCGGTCATCGCCAGCTCCTGCCAGGCGCCGTAGGGGTCGCCCGGCTTCTGGTTGCGGTTGTACCAATTCGCGACGTAGACCTTGCCGTTGTAGGTCACCCGGTCCGGGCTGTTGTAGACCGTCGAGCTGTTCCACGCCGGCGGCAGATTCACCGTCACGCTCACCGTCGTCTGCCCGGGGGCGAGCCGATCGCTGCCCTGATAGAGCACCGTGAGGGTGTGCGTGCCACCGGACAGGCCCGGCGGCAGCGCGATCGGGGTGGAGATCGCACCCGAGCCGCGCGGGGTGCTGCCCTCCCACAGCTCCACCGAGCCCGCGAGGGGCTCGTCGGGTCCGGCCGCGATCGAGACCGTCACGGTGGCGGCGGTACCCCAGGAGACCGGCGCCGACGTCGCCGTCACCGACGTCGGCCCGCTCGGCGGCAGCTGGTAGCCGTGCGCCAGCATGCTCGCGTCGGGCCGCACGTCGCACGGAGGGCAGTCCGGCCAGTACTTCTGGGGCACCCGGCCGGTCACCAGGTTGCGGTAGTGGAACCACATCGGCAGGATGCCCGGCCACACGATCGTCCGGCCGGTGCCGCCGGTGAAGCCCTCCTGGCGCACGGGCATCTCGGTGAGCTTGATGTCCGGCGGGTAGCGGGTCAGCAGCGGGCTGCCCGGCGGGTTGGTGGTGCTCGTCGGGTCCACCGCGGCGGCCCAGCCGCCGGCCCAGTTCGGCGTGGAGAAGTACGACTCGTCGATCTCCAGCATCCAGATCCGCCAGATGCCGTCCTCGAGCACCGCCGAGTCGTTCGGGTACATGCCGGCCCAGTAGCCGGTGGAGCCGTTCACCACGTTCGTGGACGTGCGCGGCTGGAACAGCCGGGTGCGCAGGGTCGCCGACCGGCCGTCCTGCGACACCAGGATCACCGACTGGGTACGCCAGTGATAGGAGATGCTGGTCCGCAGCGCGGTGAGCGGCAGCGGCGCGCCGTAGCTGGCCGTGCCGGCCGCCTGGATGCGGTCGCGGCCGAAGTAGTAGCCGGCGAACGCGAACGCCTTGCTGCCCTCGGTCGCGAAGATCGCCGCCATGCCCTGCCACTGCGAGTCGTCGATGTAGTAGCCGTAGGCCGCCGAGACGTTCTCGGTGCCGTCGTAGGCCTGGGAGCGGTCGAGCCGCCGCTTGAGGTCGGTCAGGCTGGGGTTGGCCGCCTGGCCCGTCGCCGGTCGCGCGCTGCGCCCGGCCACGTCGAGGAACGCGGGCGCGACGCTCGCGTGCGGTGCCGTGCCGCCGTTACCCCAGCCCCCCGCGTAGGGGCTGCTGAGCAGCGGGGTGATGGCGAGGTCCTTGAGCTTCCACAACCCGTCCTCCTTGACGAAGTGGTTGCGGAAGGCGGAGAACTCCCAGCCGCCCTCGTGCGTGTCGGCGTTACCGAGCATGCCGACCTCGACGCCGCGGGTGGTCGCCTCGCGCCCGTCGGGGTTCACGTCGACGATGAGGTCGAAGATGGGACGGTCGTTGAGCTGGCCGTGGGTGAGGCCCTCCGCGCCCATCCGCTCCATCGCCTGGCGCGCGCCGGCGGAGCCGGTGTAGGTGCCGACGCCGTCGATGGTCACCGTGGCCCCGGCCGCGAAGAGGTCGACGACGTCCGTCCACATCTTGCGGTCGACGTAGTAGCCGTAGGCGTCCTGCAGGTTGCGGACCTCGTCCTCGTTGTTGAGCTTGGCGATCCGGGTGGTCAGCTCGGCGGCGGTCGCCGTGGTGGGCGGCGCGGCGCCCTCGGCCGGCGGGATCGGGATGCCGGTCTCGTCGGAGGTGAAGTGGAACGGCACGATCGGCAGCCGCTGGCCGCCGACGTTGCGCCAGCCGGTGGCATAGTCGCCCTCGTACTGCGGGTAGTAGTGCAGCAGCGAGATCTGCCAGCGGCCGTCGCGCAGCACGTACTCGTTCTCGTAGACGCCGCCCTCGATCCGGGCCGTGCCGTGGCCGTCGCCGAGGAAGCGCATGCCCATCCACCGCGACTTGGCGCTGAGCCCGTCGACGGAGAGGTTCACCAGCGGCTCGTCGATGATCTCGGTGTGCAGCGAGCCGGGCGACACGCCGTCCATGGCGCCGGCCGTGGTGGCGAACCACGACTCGATCGCGCCGCGCCCGGTCGCGGTCTGGGTGCCCCACTGCAGGGTGCCGTCGGCGGCGAACAGGGCCGCCATGTCACCCCACCGGCCGAACTGGCTGAGCTGGGTGTAGCTGCGCTGCACGTCCTTGACCTCGCGCAGCGACTCGAGCCGGGACACGTCCCGGGCCAGCGAGTCGATCGTCACCGGCGCCGGGTCGGCCGCGGCCCGGTGCGGCGGCGGCGCCTGCACGCCGATGCCCACGCCGGCCGCCACCACCAGGATCGCTGTCATTGCTCTCGCAACCCGCATCGTTCCTCCCTGATCCGTTGCGTTGTCGGAGCCTGCAATGCGAGCGGCCCGGGATCTCGCGATCCCGGGCCGCCGTGTTCCTCAGCCGATGAGCTTCCAGGGGCCGTACTGGTCGCCGGGGGCCTGGTTGCGGGTCCACCACTTGGCCTCGTAGAGGTGGCCGTTGTAGGTCACCCGGTCACCGGTGTCGAAGATCCGCGACGCGGTCCAGATCGTCACGCCGGCCTCGGTCATCGCCAGCTCCTGCCAGGCGCCGTAGGGGTCGCCCGGCTTCTGGTTGCGGTTGTACCAATTCGCGACGAAGACCTTGCCGTTGTAGGTCACCCGGTCCGGGCTGTTGTAGACCGTCGAGGCGTTCCAGGCCGGCGGCAGATTCACCGTCACCGTGACACCGGTCTGCCCCGGGGCCAGCCGATCGCTGCCCTGGTAGGCGACGGTCAGCGTGTGCGTGCCGCCGGACAGGCCGGGCGGCAGCGCGATCGACGCGGTGCCGCCGGCGTTCAGCGCCGCCGACCCGCGCGGAGTGGTGCCCTCGCGCAGCTCCACCGTGCCGGCCACCGGCTCGCCCGGGCCCGCCGTCACGGTGACCGTCACCGTTGCGGGGGTACCCCACGCGACCGGCGCCGACGTCGCCGTCACCAGCGACGGACCGCTCGGCGGCAGCTGGTAGCCGTTGGACGTGAGCTTCCAGTCGGGCCGGAACTCGCATGGCACGCAGTCCGGCCAGTACTTCGGCGGCACCCGGCCGCTGACCGGGTTGCGGTACTCGAACCACATCGGCACGATCTCGGGCCACGCGATGAACCGGCCGCTGCCGCCCTGGAAGCCCTCCTCGCGCACGCCGACGTCGGTCAGCAGCACGTCCGGCCGGTACTGGGTGATCAGCGAGCTCGGCGGCGGGTTGGGCGCGGTCGGGCTGCGCGGGTTCGCCGCGGCCCAGCCGCCGACCCAGTTGGGCGACTGCCAGTAGAACTCGTCGATGGTCAGGCTCCACAGCTTCCACGTGCCGTTCTCCAGCACCACCTGGTCGTGGTACATCGCGCCGTTGAAGCTGCCGGCGGAGAACGTCGACGTGGAGGGCTGCAGCAGCCGCGCGCGCAGCGTGGTCGACCGGCCGTCCTGCGACGCCTCGATCACCGGCTGCGGGCGCCAGTGGAAGGAGATGCTGGAGCGCATCGTGGACGGGTTGGCCCCGTAGACGACGTGGCACGCCCGGGCGATGCGGTCGGGGCCCTGGAACCAGCCGGCGAACGGCGAGTTCTTGTGGCCGGCGGTCGCGTGGATCGTGCCCATCTCGTCGCATCGCAGGTCGTCGAGGTAGTAGCCGTAGGCCGCCGAGACGTTCTCCGTGCCGTCGTAGGCCTCCGAGCGCAGGAGCCGCCGCTGCAGGTCGGCCGGGTCGGTGCTCGACCCGTCCGGCCCGACCGGCTGGGCGCTGCGCGCGGCGACGTCGAGGAACGCCGGCACGACGCCGGCCGGCGCGGCGGTGCCGCCGTTGCCCCAGCCGGTGGCGTAGTTGGCGACCATCAGCGGGGTGATGTTCAGCTCCTTGAGCTTCCACACCCCGTTGTCCTTGACGAAGTGGTTGCGGAAGGTGTTGAACTCCCACGACGCGGCGCGGGTGTTGGCGTCGCCGATCATGCCGATCTCGATGCCGCGCGCGATCGCGTCCCGGCCGTTGGGGTCGACCTGGACGATCGTGTCGAACAGCGGGTGGTCGTTGAGGATGCCCTGGGTCAGGTTCTCCGGCCCCATCCGCTCCATCGCCTGGCGCACGCCGGCGGCCCCGGTGTAGGTGCCGACGCCGTCGATCCGGACGGTGGAGCCGGGGACGAACAGGTCGACCACGTCGGTCCACATGCGCTGGTCGACGTAGTAGCCGTAGGCGTCCTGCAGGTTGCGGACCTCGTCCTCGTCGTTCATCCGGCTGATCCGGTGCGCCAGCTCTGCGGCGGTCGCGGTGGTGGGCGGCGCGGCGCCCTCGGCCGGCGGGATCGGGATGCCGGCGGTCTCGGGGGTGAAGTGGTAGGGGATGATCGGCAGGGCGCCGCCGACGTTGCGCCAGCCGCCGACGTAGGGGCCGGCGTAGTACGGGTAGTAGTGCAGCAGCGAGATCTTCCAGCGGCCGCCGTCGAACACGTACTCGTTCTCGTAGATGCCGCCCTCGATCCGGGTGTTGCCGGCGCCGTCGCCCATGAAGCGCAGCCCGTCGAAGCGGGCCTTGGCGGTGAGCCCGTCGACGGAGAGGTTCACCAGCGGCATCTCGATCACCGAGGTGTTCAGCGAGCCGGGGCGGACGCCGTCCATGGCGCCGGCGTCGGTGCGCAGCCAGGTCTCGATCGCTGCCGGGCCGGTCGAGGTCTCCGCGCCCCACTGCAGGGTGCCGGTGCCGGAGAACAGCCCGGCCATGTCGCCGAACCGGCCGTACTGCGCCAGCTGGGCATAGGTGCGCTGCAGGTCCTTGATCTCGCGGACCGACTCGGCCCGTGACACGTCGCGGGCCAGCGCGTCGACCGTGACCGGCGCGCCCGGATCCGCCGCGGCCGCGGCCGTGGGCGGGGCCAGCAGGGTCAGCCCCATGCCGGCTAACAGGACCGCCAGCGTCGCCGCCGATCCCTTGGTGTGTCTCATTGCGTCATCCCCTGTCTGTTGCCGAGTGAGGTGTTGGGGACATTGCGTCGCCACTCCATAGCGGGGAGTTGCGATGCCAGGAAACGTACTAGAAATGTTCGGCTGACGCTAGATACGTTTCGATGCTTGAACTTTGACCGGCTTCTGCGCCGCAATGTGCAGGACCCGCGATGTCAACGTTCGGCATCCGAACTCCATCCGGGCGCGCGTCATTGGCCCGACTTGCACAAAAAAGAGCGGCGCTAGTGCGCCGCTCTCTTCGGTGACGGGTTGCGGGTCAGATGCCGCGGACGTCCCACATCCACAGGCCGCCGGTGAAGGTGCCGGGGCCGACGAGCTCGCTGATCGTCTGGCAGCCGGCGACGAACTTCGGCCCCTCGGGGCACAGGATCAGCGCGGTGTGCCAGTACCGCAGGTCGACCTTGGCCTGCTCGCGGTCGGCGTCGGTCACCGTGGGCACGGCGCGCTTGTACATCGCATCGCTGAACAGCTTGTCGGTCGGGCGCGGCACCGGGCCGACGAACGCGTGATGCCCCTTGATCCCGTCGGCGGGGCCGAGGAAGTACCCGTGGGACAGCGGCAGGTCGGTGTTCGTCGCGTCGGCCCAGAAGGTCGCGATCTGGAAGTCCCACTGCGGCAGCGGCACGATCAGCACCGACTGCCCCGGGCCGACGTAGGGCTTCCACGCGCCCGAGGCGATGAACGCCGGCGTCTGCGGGCGCAGCTCAACCTTGATCGGCATCGGCGCCCCCGGTACCAACGCGGCGGCAAAGGCACCGATCAGGAACAGCCGCCGGGTGCGCGCGTCCAGGCCGCGCAGCCGCATCAGCCGCTGCAGGCCGATGGCGACGATCGGCACGACCGCCCAGTTGGTCACCTCGCCCAGCCGGGTCGGCAGCAGCGTGTCGAACAGCGGCAGGTGCATGATCAGCCCGTAGGGACCCGGCACGTGCGTGTCGCGGCCCTGGAACTGCAGCGGGCTGCCCCAGGCGAGCACCGCGAAGCCCAGGCCGGTGATCGCCAGGGTGCGGACGAGCACGTCGCGCCACTGCCAGACGATCAGGGTGAGCAGCAGCAGGCACAGCGACCAGCCGAAGAAGCCGTGCTCCTCGGCGCCCAGCGGCGGCCGGGGCTCGCCGAAGCGGCCCAGGCGCTCGGCGACGCTGTTGCTGCCGTAGGAGGTGAGGCCGAGCACGTCCATGCGGAACGTGGTCATGTAGGCCTCGCCGCCCTGATAGCTGCCCGGCCCGTAGAACTGGAACCACAGCGGGTAGGCGAGCACCGCCACCGACGCGACGGCGGTCACCCCGAGCCCCAGGATCAGCGGCTTGAGCGCGGCCCGCACCAGCTCCCGCCGCTGCACCGCGTAGATCAGCAGGAACGCGCCGATGGCCAGGGCGGCCAGGAACAGCGTCTCCTCGTTGATGAACACCTGGTACACCACGACGGCGGCGAGCAGCAGCCCGTTGCGCAGCGGGCGCCCCTCCAGCAGCTTGATCGTCCGCCAGGCCAGCAGCGGCACGAGGAACTGCGCCACGAGATTCGGGTGGTACGACGCGTGCGAGGCGACGGCGGGCGCGAACCCGCCGACCAGCCCGCCCACCCACGCGGCGGTGCGGCTGGTGACGACGTGGCGGGAGAGCAGCCAGTACCAGGCCGAGGCGGTGCCGGCGATGCCGATCACGATCAGGAGGTCGAAGGTGACCTGGGTGCCGAACAGCAGGGTGATCGGCGACAGCGGCAGGCCCAGGCCGAGGATGCTCGTGTTGGCCATGCCGTTGATGCCGAACGGCACGTTGACCTGCATGATGTGCAGCGGGTTGTCGCCGTGCGCGACGATCCGGGCCGAGTAGCCCAGGAAGTATTCGGCCAGCGCCCGGTCGCCCGGGCTCACCGGCGTGCGGCGCCCGTAGTGCGCCAGCAGCGGGGAGATGATGAACAGCGCGCCCAGCACGTAGCTGCCGAGCGACAGCAGGTCGGCCCGGCGGCCGGGCCGCTGCCCGACGGCGGTGTCGCTGTCCTCGGCGATGCTGTCCGGTTCCTCGCTCGTACGCCGCGTCGCGCCGGAACCCCGTTGCGTGACGATCCTGCCGGTGGCAGGTGCGGTCGATTCGTCGGGGCCGGCCGTACCCGTCAACATCGCGTGACAATATCAGCGCCGCGCCGCCGTCCTACGCGCGGCGGCGGGAGACCCAGCCGTCCGAGTCCCCCGCGCCCCGCTTCCGTGTCTCAGCGCCCCCGCTTCCGGGTTTCAGCGCCCCTGCTTCCCGGTTTCAGCGCCCCTGCTTCCCGGTTTCAGCGCCCCTGCTTCCCGGTTTCAGCGCCTCCGCTCGGTGAAGGTCATCGTCGGCATCGGGTTCACGGTCTCGCTCGGTGCCGGCGCCCCGAATGTGTCGGTGGGCAGCGGCGCGCCGAACGTGTCGGTCGGCACCGGCGCGGGCGCGCCGAAGGTGTCGGTCGGCGTCGGCGACGCGGTGCAGGTCGGTGCGGGCGTCTCGGAGCCGCCGAAGGTCGGCGTGGTGCTCGGCGTCTCGCTGGGCGCCGCGGTCGGCGTCTCGGTTGGTGTCTCGGTCGGCGCCACGGTCGGCGTTTCGGTCGGCGTTTCAGACGGCGCGACGGTCGGTGTCTCGGCCGGCGCGGCGCTGGGCGTTTCGGCCGGCGTCGGGCTGGTTGTGTCGAATGCGCCCGGCGGGATGATGATCGACGCGCCCGGGGCGGGCGTGCTCGGCGGCATGATGATCGTGCCGCCCGGCTCGGGCGACGAGGTGGCGCACGGGTCCCCGAACGGTCCGCCGGTGGGCGTCGGCTCGGCCGACGTGGATGGGCCGGGCGTGGATGGGCCGGGCGTGGATGGGCCAGGCGTGGTCGGGCCGGGCGTGGTCGGGTATGCGCCCCACGGGTCCGGGGTCACGGTCTCCGCGGGCCGCGCCCGGTCCTCGGCGCCGACGGTCTGCGCGCCGGCGACGGTCTGGTAGGTGAGGCCGGCGGTCAGCGCGGCCAGGAAGCTCGCCGCCCCCACGGCGATCGGTACGCGCCGCTTGCTCTTGCTCGCAGGCATTGGGTGAAACCCCCGTTGGTCTCGACAGCAGTCACCCTCATGTTCACCCCTGGCTCCGCCGAACGGCCCTAAAACCCCGGTTTTCGAGATTTTTCCGGACTTATCGTGTATGCCGCTTTGTGCGGGCACCGGGCATCACGACCAGAACTCTCCGCGATCATGCCGCAGCCGCCCCCGTATCACGCGTTTCTCATGATCGCGGAAGGTCGATGTACCCATGGGCACCTTATGGTTCCGCGATCACGGGAAACCCGCCGTGCGCTGGCGGGAGTCGCATGATCGCGGAGAGATTCGTTCGCTCCAGCCGCCGGCCGGCGAGTCGCGGCCCCCTGGCGGCGGGTTAGGTACAGATAAGTCCAGATACTTCGTGTCCGGACTTATCCGACATTTCACGATTTAACGGTTGCCACGCCGATTGCCGGTTCTCGTCGCCTCGGCATCGGCTCCGGGCGACGGAACGGCGGCCTGGGCGGGGGCGGACGCGGGGGTCGGTGCGAAAGCCGTGCCGGGGGCGATGGCGACGCGGTTGCGACCGCGGAGCTTGGCGTCGTACAGGGCGCGGTCGGCGGCGGCCAGGAGAGCCTCCGGGCCGAGCGGGGGGCCGGCGTGCGTGGAGGCGAGGCCGATGCTCAGCGTGGGCAGGCCGTCCGGCAGGTCGCTGCCGCTCGCGACCGCGGCGCGGACCCGGGCGGCGACCGCGCGGGCGCGCTCCGGCGGGCCGTCGACGACCAGGGCGAACTCGTCGCCGCCCAGGCGGGCGGCGGTGTCGGACGGGCCGGCGGCCGCGCGCAGGGCGGCGCCGACGCGGGTGAGGACGGCGTCGCCCGTGCCGTGGCCCCAGGTGTCGTTGATCGTCTTGAAGTGGTCGACGTCGACGATGAGCAGGCAGCGCTCGGTACCGGTGGCCAGCGCGCGGGTCAGGTCGCGGTCGAAGGCGCGGCGGTTCGGCAGCGCGGTGAGCGGGTCGGTCAGCGCCTGCTCCTCGAGGCGGGCCACCAGCGCCTCCGCGCGGTCGCGCAGCTTCGCCACGACGACCATGGAGACCGTGTAGGCGGTCACCAGCGCGGCCACGTCGGTGACCGCCACACTGCCCGGTTGCAGGGTGATCGTCACCGCGGCGTCCGTGACGCTGACCGCTGCCAGCACTAGGTACGCCACGTCGCGGCGGAGGAAGGTCGCGGAGTACAGCAGAGGCCAGAGGAAATAGAGGTGCGCGCTGACGCTGACGTCACGGGTGAGCAGGTTCAGGCCGCCGATCAGCAGGACCGCGAGGAAGGGCACCAGCGCCCAGAACAGCGCGGGTATACGCCGCGGTCGCAACCGGCACGCGGCACCGGCCAGTACCATCGCGCCGGCGGTCGCCGTGGTGGCGGGCACGCCGGCCGGTCCGCCCGCGAAACCCGGCACCAGCAGGGCGCATGCGCCGACGACCGAGCCGCCGACGATGAGGAAGTAGGCCACCGCCCGCGTCGCGGCCACCCAGTCGCGCGCGTGGATCAGGGGCCGAGCCGGCGCGCGCCACACCCACCGTCGATCGGCGGGCAGGGCGCGAAGCTGAGCAAACGCGGGTGGGACAGTGATGCGCATCGCCGGGAACCGGACACCGCCACGCGCCGGAAGGGATTATGCTGCCCCGGGTCTTCCCGTGCCGAGGAGCTTTCATGTCTGACCCGTACGCACAACAACCTCCATACGACCCCTACGGCCAGCAGCAGCCTTCGCCGTATGGGCAACAGCCCCCGCCGTACGGGCAGCAGCCGCCGTCCTACGGGCAGCAGCCGCCGCCGTATGGCCAGCAGCCACCCCCCTACGGCAACGACCCCGGGTATGGGCAGCAGCCGTCGTACGGTCAGGATCCGGCGTACGGCCAGGACCCCGCCTACGGCCAGCCGGCCTACGGGCAGGACCCGGGCTACGCCCAGCCGACGTCGGCCATGCCGGCCTCGGGCGGCGGCTACGGTCAGCCCGCTTACGGCCAGCCGGCCTATGGCGCGCCGCAGCCGGAGTATCCGGCGTGGTCCGGCGCCCCGACCCCGCCGCCGAAGAAGAAGAGCAACGCGCTCATGCTGAGCCTCATCTTCGGCGCCATCGCGATCGTGCTCTGCGGTGGCATCGGCGTGGCGGCGTATGTCGTCACCTCCGACGACAAGCCCGATGCCTCGGCGTCGTCCGGCCCGGGCCCGTCGCATGGCCCGTCCAGCGCGGCCGGCGCGTCGAAGACCCCGACGGCCGCGGCCGGCCCGAAGGTGACGCTGACCGCCCCGGCCACGATCAGCACCTGGAAGAAGATGGCCAACCAGGACCAGGCCAAGGAGCTCAGCCAGCAGCTCTCGGACGCGGGCATCAAGGATCCGTTCGCCGCGCAGTACCAGAACTCGGCGAAGACCTCCCAGGTGGCCGTGGTCTGGGGCGGCGTCGGCTCGGCCTTCAGCGCCGGCGGCCCGCAGAAGCAGCTCGACGAGTTCTTCTCGGGCGCGTTCAAGGAGCTGGGCGGCAGCGGCAGCACCCCGGTCAACGTCGACCCGGGCAAGCTGGGCGGCAAGGCCGAGTGCCAGAAGACCGACGGCGGCACCGGCGTCACGCTGGCCATCTGCGCGTGGGTCGGCAACAGCGCGTTGCTCGCTTTCATGTACACCGGGATGGAGCCCGACGCGGCCGCTATCCAGATGAAGCTCATGCTGCCCTCGATGGCGGTCGCTTCCTGAGCGACGCCTGTCGAAGCGCACCCGGCGGCCGGGACGGAGCTCTCCGTCCCGGCCGCCGCCGTTGCGGCGCCGGTCAGCCGCGAACGGTCGTGGCCAGGGCCGCCTCGACGATCCGGATGGCTTCGGCCTTGTCCAGGCCGGCGGCGGCGGCGACCGCCGCGTAGTCGGCCGCGGCGCGGCGGGCACGCTCGCGGGCGGCCTCGCCGGCGGCGGAGACGAACGAGCCGGCCCGGCCCCGGGTCTCGATGAGACCGGCCTCCTCCAGCTCGCGATAGGCCCGGGCGACCGTGTTGGCGGCCAGGCCGAGCTCGGTGGCGAGGGCGCGGACGGTCGGCAGCCTCGTGCCCACGGCGAGCGAGTGATCCTGGATCTGGCGGGCGAGCTGGACCCGCAGCTGCTCGTACGGCGGCACGGCCGACGCCGCGTCGATGACGATCATCCCGTACCCCCTTTGTCGCAACGATTGTCGCAGAGCGGGGATCAGCCCATGACCCGGGCGCCGTGGGGGTCGCGCGGAGCGCGACGGAAGGCGGGGGTCAGCCCATGACCCGGGCGCCGTAGGAGGTGGCGACCCAGAGCAGGGCGCGGGCGGTGCGGGAACGGCGCAGGTCGTTCGGGGTCAGCGCGCGCCAGTCGGTGGGCAGGGCGTGGAGCTGGGCGACGGTCATCGGCAGGGCGGCCAGGCTCAGCCGGGTCAGGTCGGCGGCCAGCGGGGTGGCGGCGCGGGTGGTCAGGCTGCGCACGAACCAGATCCAGCGCCACACCCACTCCTCGCGCGACCAGGCGGCGGCGTCGGCGGCGCGGTCGAGCAGCCACAGCTCCAGAGCGGCCCACTGCGGGGCGCGGGCCGGGTCGTCGAAGCGCAGGGCGGGCAGCGGGTGCAGCAGCGCCAGCCACCAGTCGGCGGCCTCGGCCGTGTCGGGGACGCGGGCGGCGAGCCACTCGGCGCGCTCGGTGCGGGTCAGCGGGAGCAGTTCGCGCAGGCTGTCGCAGACCGCCCGCCATCTCGCCTCGGGCAGCGGTTTCTGCTCCGGGATGGGCCACTGCGGGGCGGCGATCGCCACCGTGTCGCCGGCGGCGGTGGCGGTCACCGTGGCGCCGGTCAGCGGGGCGCGCAGGGTCGGCTCGGCGGCGCCGTGTCGCGGTGCCGGCAGCGGTACCAGGCTCTGGCCCACCCGCCGCAGCTCCTCCTGCACCTCGTCGAGGCGCACGGGGGCGTCGAGGCGGTCGGCGCGGATCACCAGGAAGCGGCCCTGCCACGGCTCGTCCGGGCCCAGCCGCTCGTAGTGGCACTCCACCAGGCCGAAGTCGCGGTGCATGCTGTCGTCGGCGGCGTGCTCGGTGTACTCGGCGCCGAGGGTCGCGGCGAGGGCGTGCAGCGGCGCGTCGGCGCCGAGGCCGTGGACCCGGGCGGTGGCCAGGGCCTCGACGCACAGCTCGAGCGGGGTGGTCACCTCGGTAACCCCACGGCGGCGGGCCGGACGAGGCTCGGCAGGGCGCGGCGGTCCGCCGCCCCGCGCCGGAATGCCGAGGTCCGGTCGGTGAGCGGGGGGTCGAAATCGAAGATCGCCAGCGCCACGCCGCCGATCGTACTGACGCGCGCAAGGGCCTGCCGGGTTCTCCGCGCGTCCGGTTCGATCGGATCGACGACGCCGGCGCCGCCGCGGCGGGAAGTCTCCGCGATCATGCCGGACTCGCCGCCGGCACCAGCGGTTTCTCATGATCACGGAGCGAACGTGCACACCTGAGTACCATAAGTCTCCGCGATCATGGCGAACCCGTGGTGCGGCCGGGGCAACGCGCATGATCACGGAGACTTATGGCGGTGCAGAACACGGTTTAAGGTGACATGTCGGCCGTCAGGATATAAGTCCGATATGTCGTGGCGCGGAGCGCCCGACATATCGTTTTGCCCTTGGCGGCGCGGGCGGTCGTCAGGCAGTCACTGGACTTTGAAGGTTTCTCCGTAGACCTTCCAGGTCAGTGGGGGGTTCAGGGTCAGGTTGCCGGCCTGGAGGAATTGTCGCTGGGCCGTGTCGACGCGGCTGGTGTCGCTGTGCGCCGCCTCCGTGCGCATCGCGGTGGCGCGGGCGTCCAGGAAGGCGTTGAGGTAGGTTGCCTCGTTGCCGCCCTGGGCCGGCGGCTTCGCCCGGGACAGGGCGGCCCGGCGGATGCCGCCGAAGCTGTCCGCGTCCGGGCCCGGGCCGTGCATGACCATGGCGTCGTAGTAGATGAACTGGCCCAGCGCGCCCAGGCCGTCGGCCTTGGCCTGGTTCACGGCCGGGTTGAAGTAGACGCGGTCGCGCTCGTCGTCCTGGGCCTTGGTGAATTTCGGGTCGGCCGCGGCGGTGCGCCAGTCGGCAGCGAAGCCCGGGTCGAGGCCGGCATGCGAAGCCGTGCCGTTGACGCGGCGCAGGGCCGGCAGATACTTGGCCAGGACGTTGCCGGGGGCGCTGCGCGTGTAGGCCTCGACGAGTTCCAGCATGTCGCCGGTGCCGGAGCAGAAGCCGATGATCCCGGCGGTGTAACCGCGGCCGTCGCCGATGTCCTCGATATAGCGGTACTGGGACTTCCAGTCCAGCGACGAGTTCTCCGCGGACGAGACCAGCTGCATCGCGATGTCCTTCTTGCGCGGGTCGTCCAAATCCGCGGATGCCGGTGATTTGGCGGTGGCCTGCGGGGGCGCGGCGGCCGTGGCGGAGGGGGCCGACGGGGCGGGCTGTGTGGCGCGGCCGGGTGCGCGCACCGCGGACGAAGGTGGCGGCGGCGGTGCCTCGCCGCTGCCGGTGCCGTAGACCTCGAGCTCGTACAACGAATATCCCCATTTCGTCCCGCGGGCGGTGCCGTAGAGCCGGACGTACCGCCCGGAGCCCGACAAGCCGGTCAGGTCGTCGGTGCCGCCGTTGCCGGCCCCGGTGCTGTAGATGGTCGTCCAGGCGGCGCCGTCGGGCGAGGTCTGGATCTTGTACTCCCGGCCGTAGGCGGTCTCCCAGCGCAGCCGGACCCGGCTCACGGTGCGCGGGCCGCCGAGGTCGACGGCGATCCACTGCGGGTCGACGCCCTCCTCGCTGCCCCAGCGGGTCCGCCCGTTGCCGTCGGTGACGTTGCCGGGCGCGAGCTCCGGCGCCTCGATCGAGGACGCCGCCACCGGCCGGCCCTGCGACAGCAGCGCGTCCGTGGCGGCCTCGGCGCCGGTGTGGGCCCACACGGCCAGCGGCACGGCGATCAGCGCGGTGACACCGGCGAGCGAGGCGAGCAGCCTGCGAGATAAGCGCATGCGCGAATCGGATCACGCGACGTGGTGGGCGCGCCGCCGAGCAAAGGTGGATTTCAGCAGAGCCTCAGGCGGGCGGTACCCGAACGGGTGACGCTCCTAAGAAAGCAGGTCCCGCAAGGCCGGCAGCAGGTCGGGATGTGCGAACTCGAAGCCGGCGTCGAGCAGCCGGCGGGGCACGCAGCGGCGGCCGGTGAGGGCGAGGGCCGGGTCGGTGCGCAGGACAACGGCGCCCAGCCGGGCCAGGGCGGCCGGGGTCGGCGGGGCGGGCGGGCGGCGCAGGACGGTGCGCAGGGCGGCCATCAGCTCGGCGTTGCGGACCGGGTTGGGTGCGGTGACGTGGACGACCCCGCAGAGCTCCGGGTCGTCGAGCCCGCGGCGGACCGCGGCGAGCAGGTCGGCGATGTGGATCCAGCTGACCCACTGCCGGCCGCCGCCGACCGGGCCGCCGAGCCCCCAGCGGACCAGGCCGGCGAGCCGGTCCAGGGCCGGGCCGCCGCGGTCGAGCACGATGCCCATCCGCAGCACGACCTGGCGGGTGTGCTCCACGATCGCGCGCTGGAAGGTGGCCGCCTCCTCCAGCGCCGCGGCCGCCTCCCAGGGCCGCGCCACGCCCGCCATCTGCGGCGGGCCGTCGGCGGGCGGCGCCGACTCGTCGAGCTCGGCCTCGCCGGCGTCGCCGTAGATGGCCAGGGTGCTGGCCTGCAGCCACACCGGCGGCGGCTCGGCGAGCACCGCGGCCGCCTCCACCAGGGCGCAGGTCGGCCGGACCCGGGACAGCCGCAGCAGCTCGACGTTGGCCCGGGTCGGGCGGCGGTCGACCAGCTCACCGGCCAGGTTGATCACGGCGGCGCCGGCCAGCTCGGCGGCCCAGTCCTCGACCGTGGCGCCGTCCCAGAGCACCTGACGGTACGGCAGGTCGTCGCGGATCCGGCGGGTCAGGATCACGATCTCGTCCCCACGGCCGGCGAGATCGGCCGCGATCCGCCTGCCGAGCGCCCCGGATCCCCCGGCCAGAACGACCTTCACGCCGCATTTCTACCAACTTGCAGTAGCCCGGAGTGCAGCAGGTCGGTGAGCGTATCGACGACCCGGTCGTCGGGGTGCTCCCCGCCGGGCGGCAGCGCGTAGCTCAGCAAGGCCAGCATCGCCCCCATCGCCGCGGCGACCAGCTCGGGCTCGCCGGGCAGCGACCGGCCCCGGTCCCGCAGGTAGTCCAGGTGCTCCCGCAGCACCGCCGTCTGCCCGGTCAGCTCGCGCCAGGCCCGGCCCGAGGCGGGGTCGTCGGCGACCATCGACTGGAACAGCGCGATCTGCACCGGCCGGTGCTGGCGCATCACCGCCCAGGCGACGCCGACGTGGTCGCGCAGCTGCGCCCGGTCGGTCAGGTCGTGGTCGGCCGGGTGGTCGCCGGCGGCGAGGTGCGCGTCGGCGGCCTCCTCCAGGTCGGCGAGCAGCGCCCGCAGCAGCTCCTCCTTGTCGGCGAAGTGCTCGTAGAAGGAGCCGGTGGCGCGGCCGGCCGCCGCGGTGATGTCGGTGATCTTGGTGTTGAGGTAGCCGCGCTCGGCGAACAACGCCCGGGCCGCCTCCAGCAGGGCCGCCCTGGTCTGGGCGGCACGGACCTTGCGCACGGGCCCCATCGTAACCGAACATACTTTCACCGAACTTTGATTCAGTGAATCGAGATTCAGGGAGTGGTTGGGATGCGCGCGATCGTGATCGGGGGCGGGGTGGCCGGCGCGGCGACGGCGGTGGCGCTGCGCCGGGTGGGTGCCGAGGTGACGGTGTACGAGGCGTACGACGACCCGGCCGGCGACGTCGGCTCGTTCGTCAGCCTCGCCGCCAACGGGCTGCGCTGCCTGGAGGCGCTCGGCTGCCTGGCGCCGGTGCAGGCCGCCGGTGTGGCGGTGCCCCGGCAGCGGATGTGGTCGGCCGGTGGGCGGCTGCTCGGCGACGTGGCCCGGGGCCGGCCCGCGAGCGACCCGCGGCCGAGCGTCACGCTGGCCCGCGGGCGGCTGGTGGCGGCGCTGCGGGCGGCCGCCGCCGAGGCCGGGGCCCGGATCGTCACCGGCGAGCGGCTCACCGGCGCGGCCGAGACGGCGGCCGGGGTCACCGCCGAGCTGGCGAGCGGCCGGGAGGACCGCGCCGACCTGCTCGTCGGCGCCGACGGGCTGTGGTCGGCGGTCCGCGGGCGGCTCGACCCGGCCGCGCCCCGCCCCCGCTACGCCGGGCTCTACGCGATCTCCGGCGCGTCCCGCCTCGACGGCGTCGAGCCGGGCGTGTTCAACCTGACGTTCGGGCGCAACGGCGCCTTCATCCACCTGCTCGCCGGCGGCGAGGTGTGGTGGTCGGCGCAGGTCGCCGACCCGCGGGCGCCGGAGCGCGACGACGTCGACGAGGCCGGCTGGCTTCGCCGGGCCGCGGAGCTCTACCGCGCCGAGGCGGTCCCGGCGGCGGTGATCGCGGCCAGCACCCGGCTGGACCGCACCGTGCTCATGCACGCCCTCGACCCGGTGCCGGTCTGGCGCGGCGAGCGGACCGTGCTCGTCGGCGACGCCGCCCACCCGGTCGGCGCCGGGCAGGGCGCCTCGATGGCCCTCGAGGACGCGCTCGCCCTCGCCGCGGCGGTGGCGGCCGAGCCGGCGGTGCCGGCGGCGCTGCGGGCATACGAGACGGCCCGCCGCCCGCGGATCGCCAAGATGCTCGGCGCAGCCGAGGAGAACCGGGGCGTCAAGCGGGCCGGGCCGGTGCGGCGCCGGGCCCAGGCGGTGGCGATGCGGCTCTTCGTGCCGCTGTTCTACGAGCGGGCGACCGCCTGGCTCTACGCATATGACCCACTAACCTTGGCGGGTGAGCAGTGAGCGCCGCGGGCAGATCGAGGCCGTCGTCCGGGGTGCGGTCCCCTACGAGCAGGGGTTGGACGCGCTGGCCGTCGCGCCGGCCGGCGAGGTCGACCCGGCCCTGTTCGCCGCGGTGACCGAGGCCGGCGCCCGGCTGTGGCGAGGCGGCTGGCAGCCGGCCGAGCTGCACCGGGTGGTGGTCCGCCGGGGCGGCACCGACCGGCCGGTGCTCGGCCGGGTCGTGACCGACGCGGTCGCCGCGCACCTGCGCGGCTTCGCCCGCCGGGACGTCGACGAGCGCTGGTGTGCCCAGGCCGAGGCGCTCGACGCGACGGTGTGGTGGCGGGCCGACGCCACCTACGCGTCGGAGCTGGCCGCCCGGCACCGGCTGGACCGGGTCTCCGCGCTCGACGACCTGCTGAGCCTGCTCGTGGTGCTCGCCGAGCTGCCGCCGATCGAGGTGCTGGTGCCGCCGCCGGGCACGGCGCCGCGGCCACGGGCGGGCGGCAGGCAGGCCGGCGGTACCGCGGTCGACGAGAAACTGCTCGAACGGGTCAGGGCGCTGCTGGCCAAGGCCGAGTCGACCGGCTACCCGGCCGAGGCGGAGACCTACACCGCGAAGGCGCAGGAGCTCATCGCCCGGCACTCGATCGACGAGGCGCTGGTGGCCCGCCGGGACGGGCCGGACGCCGCGGTGGTGCCCTTCGCCCGCCGGATCGGCGTCGACCACCCGTACGAGAGCGAGAAGGCGTCGCTGCTGAGCGCGGTCGCGGCGGCGAACCGCTGCCACACGGTCTGGTCGCCGGACTACGGGTTCACCACCGTGTTCGGGTTCGACGCCGACATCGACGCGGTCGATCTGCTCTACACGTCGCTGCTGGTGCAGGCGGGCCGGGCAATGGCCCGCGACGAGCCGCCGGGCGGCAAGGCGGGGCGGGCCCGGCTCAAGGCGTTCCGCCAGTCGTTCCTCGTCGCCTACGCGGTGCGCATCGGCGAGCGGCTGGGCCGGGCCGCCGAGGCGGCGCTGGATGCGGCGCCGGAGGCGGCGGACCTGCTGCCGGTGCTGCGCTCCCGCGACGAGCAGGTCCGCGAGACGATGCAACGGGTGTTCCCGCGCACCGTGCGCGGCCGCGGCAGCCGGGTCGACAGCCGGGAGGGCTGGGAGTCCGGCCGGGAGGCCGCCGACCGGGCCGCCTTGTAGCCGGTTGGCCAATTGACGATGCTTCGACGCCTGTGAGAATCTCCCGCGTCACATTTCTTCAATACGACGGGGAGCCACTCCAGTATGATCACGATTCCCGCCGGACAAGTCGCGGCCGGTCACCTGCCGCCCGTCTGTCCGCGCCACGGCGAAGCGCCGATCGAGAGCAAGCGCATCAAGCTGATCTCGAAGCCGCCGTCCTGGGCGCCGGTGCTGATCCTCGTGGGCGTCATCACCTACGCCATCGTGGTCGCCGTCATGCGCAAGAAGGTCGACGCGCCGGCCTGGCCGTGGTGCGCGCAGTGCAAGGCCCAGCGCTCGCGCCTGCTCGGCATCGGCTGGGGCCTGGTGGGCCTCGGCGCGCTGCTGTTCGTCATCGGCATCGCGGTGATGGGCAGCAACGACTCGGGCGCGATGCTGTTCCTGCTCGGCCTGATCGTGCTGCTCGTGGGCATCATCGTCGCGGCGCGCGGCGGCTATCAGGCGGTCACCAGCGCGTTCGTGTCGCAGGACGGGCAGTTCGTCGAGGTGCACAAGCCCGACGACCGCTTCGTCCAGGCCCTGCAGTACGGCGGCCAGCCGCTGCCGCAGCAGCAGCGCTACTGAACGTAGAGCGGGCCGCGCACTCCGCCAACCGGTGTGCGCGGCCCGCCTCCCCCGCCCTCAGGGGGTCTACGGGGTGGTCGTCCACACGAAGGTGGCGCTCGCCCCGGTGCTCGCGGTGACGGTCACGGTGCTGGTCCCGGCCGAGGTGGCCGTGCCCGAGATGACCCCGGCCGCGCTGATTGACAGCCCGGCCGGCAGGCCGGTCGCCGTGTAGGTCGCCCCGGCCGCGCCGAACGCCCACGAGACGGGCCGGCCGACCGGGCTGCTCATCCCGTACGGGTTCGGCAGCAGGTTGGACGGCACGGTCGCCGCGGTCACGGCCAGGTTCCCGGTCAGCGGCAGGCTCCGCGAGGAGTTGCCGACCGAGATCTGGTACGTCCCGGACGCGGTCGTCCAGGCGTTGCTCGACGTGTTCCAGTAGGCCAGGTCCTTGGCCGTGACCGTGAACGTCACCGTCGTGGACTGGCCGGCGTTCAGCGTCACCCGCTGGAAGCCCTTCAGCGACCGCGGGGGCTCGCCGGCGGCGGCCGGCGCCCCGACGTACAACTGCACGACCTCGGTGCCGGCCCGGCTGCCGGTGTTGCTCACCGTCGCGGTGACCGTGGCCTTGCCGTTGTTCAGCGCCCCGACCTGCAGGTTGCTGAAGCCGAAGCTGGTGTAGGACAGACCGTAGCCGAACGGGAACAGCGGCGCGATGTTCTGGCTGTCGTACCAGCGGTAGCCGACCTTGAGCGCCTCGGAGTACTGCACCTGGTTGTTCGCGCCGGGCCACTGCGCGGCGGTGTGCGCCGGCACGTCGGCGAGGCTCTTCGGGAAGCTGACCGGCAGCTTGCCCGACGGGTTGGCGTCGCCGAACAGCAGCGCCGCCGTCGCCGTGCCGACCTGCTGGCCAGCGTAGAAGCCCTCGAAGACCCCGGCCACCTGGTCCAGCCACGGCATGGTGGTCGCCGAGTTGGTGTGCAGCACCACGATCGTGCGCGGGTTGGCCGCGGCGACCTGGCTGATCAGCTGGTTCTGGCTGCCCGGCAGGTCGATCGTGGTCTGGTCGCTGCCCTCGTTGCCGTAGTTGTTGCTGGCGAACACGATCGCCACGTCGGAGCCGCGGGCGAGGTTGACGGCGTTGGTCAGGTTCGTGCCGTCGTTGTAGGTGACGGTGGTACTCGTGCCGGCCACCCGGTTCTGGATGCCGGTCAGCGGCCACACCGTGCCCGAGCTCGTCGCGGTGGCGCTGCCCCCGCCGACGCTCTGCACGCCCGCGCCGCCGTCGACGCCGAGCACGGCGATCGAGTGGGTGGTCGCGGTCGACAGCGGCAGGATCCCGGTGTTCTTCAGCAGGACCGTGCCCTCCTCGGCGCCGCGGCGGGCCACGTCGGCGTGCGCGGCGGTGCTCACGTTCGCGCTGGGCGAGCCGGTGGGCGCCTTGTCGAACAGCCCGAACGCGAACATCGGGGTGAGCACGCGGGTCACCATGAGGTCCAGCTGCGCCGCGCTGACCTGGCCGTTGGCGACGGCCTGGCGCAGGAAGTCGGCGTAGAAGTACCCGCCCGGCATCTCCATCGTCATGCCGTTGTTGGCCGCCGGGACCGTCGAGTGCGCCGCGCCCCAGTCGGACGTGACGAACCCGCCGAAGCCGGCCTGCTGGTAGAGCGCCGTGTTGAGCAGGTACGGGTGGTCACAGTCGTAGGTGCCGTTGACGGTGGCGTACCCACACATGATCGACGCGGTCGCGCCCTGCGTCACCGCCGCCTGGAAGCCCGGCAGGTAGATCTCCTGCAGGGTGCGGTCGTCGACGATGGCGTTGTCGGCCGGCCCGTTGCGGTTGGTCTCCTGGTTGTACACGGCGGCATGCTTGGCCTGGGCCATCACACCCTGGCTCTGGATGCCGCGCACGTCGGCCACGGTCATCTGGGAGGTCAGGTAGGGGTCCTCGCTGAACGTCTCGAACGCCCGGCCCCAGCGCGGGTCCCGCACGATGTTCAGCGTCGGCCCGAGCGCCACGTTCGCCCCCTTGCCGGCGAACTCGGCGCCGATCGCCGCGCCGTACTCCTGCTCCAGCGCCGGGTCGAAGGTCGCCGCCGAGGTCACCGCCGACGGCATCTGAGTCACGCCGCCCATCCCGTCACCGACCCCGCCCGGGCCGTCCTGCAAGCCCATGTTCGGGATGCAGAGCGACGGGATGCCGGTCAGGTTGCCGATGTACGGCGACGAGGCCCCGTTGCCGTGCAGGATCGAGATCTTCTGGTCGGTGGTCATGCGGCTCAGCAGCTGGCTCACCCGGGTCGCGACCGGCGCCGTCGACCCCACCCACGGGCAGCCGGCCGGCGGGGACGTGGTCGGCGGGCCGGTGGTCGGCACCGAGCCGATCACGTGCACCTCCAGCTCCCACAGGGAGTACCCGTACGGCGTGGCCCGCGCGGTGCCGTTCATCCGCACATAGCGCGCACTGCCGGTCACGGTGATCGTCTGGGTACCGCCGGTGCCGGTCGTGGTGGAGTACGCGTTCGTCCACGTCGAGCCGTTGGCGGACAGCTGGATCTGGAAGGCGGTGGCATACGCGGTCTCCCACTGCAGCACGACCTGGCACACCTGCGCGCTCGCGCCGAGGTCCACCTGCAGCCACTGCGGGTCGGAGAACGCGCTGGACCACCGGGTCCCGGCGTTGCCGTCCACGGCGCCGGCGGCCGGCGTGCCCGCGTTCTCCGTCGAGGAGGCGGTGGCGGCGCGGTTGAGCGCGGCGTTCGTGGTGCCACAGGTGCCGGTCCCGGTCTCGCCGTAGACCTGGAACTCCCACAGCGAGTACCCGTACGGCGTGCCCCTGGCGGTGCCGTACAGCCGGACGTAGCGCCCGGCGCCGCTCACGTTGAGCGTCTGGGTACCGCCGGTGCCGGTGGTCGTGCTGTAGACGGTGGTCCAGGCGGCGGCGTCGGCGGAGACCTGGATCTGGAAGGCGGAGGCGTAGGCGGTCTCCCACTGCAGCACCACCTGGCTGATGGTGGCGCTGGAGCCCAGGTCGACCTGCAGCCACTGCGGGTCGGCGAACGCGCTGGACCACCGGGTCCCGGCGTCGCCGTCCACGGCGCCGGCGGCCGGCGTCCCGGCGTTCTCGGTCGAGGAGGCGGTGGCCGGCTTGCCCTGCGACAGCAGCTGGGTGGCCGCGGACGCGCTGAGCGTGGTGACGGCGAGATACCCCGTGGCGAGCAGGGCCACGACGCCCAGCGGCACCAGCCGCCAGCGCCTGAGCCGAATTTGTCGGATATTTCGGGCACGCAGCATGCAGACCTCTTGGCGGAGAGGAGCCAACGCCCTTCGGGTGAGAGAGCGCTCTCTGAAGACTTCCCCCGCACTCCCTCGTCTGTCAAGAGAACGAACACAATCGATTGGGAGAGCGCTCTCCCACCGCGCCGGCCTCGCGCGTCGCGAGCCAAGTCTTTCGGGGGGCCACGGAGCACGCGTAGCGACCGGAAGTCTCCGCGATCATGCGCAACCCGCCGCCGACACCAACGTTTTTCATGATCACGGAGCGGCGATGTACCCCTGTGTACCGAGAGTCTCCGGGATCATGGCAAACCCGCGGTGCGGCCACCGCGCACATCATGATCACGGAGACATACGTCCGCACCGCCGCGCCGCCCCGGGGGCGGCGCCGATGACAGCCATCGACGGCCGGCCCGAAGGGTGCCCCCGGCCGCCGTCCGTGCGGCCGGGTGGGTGCCGCGGCGGCGCGCCCGGGGGCACGGCGCCGCGGCGGTTTCGCGGACGGAAGCGCCGGTTCAGCGCAGGGACGGGAAGCCGCCCAGGGGCTGGGCGGCGGCTTCCTGGCGGACCTGCTCGGCGGCGGCCGCGACCGAACCGGCCGCGGCCACGCGCTCCACCACCGCCGCCACCACGCGCGGCGCGGCGAAGGAGGTGCCGCTCCAGGCGGCCCAGCCCGAGGCGAAGCTCGGGTGGTGGATGAACGTGCTCACGACGTCGGCGCCGGGTGCGGCCAGGGTCACCCACGGGCCACGGTTGCTCCACTCGCAGACGGTACTCCCGTCGTGGGCGGCGACGGCCAGGATCTGACCGGCCCATGCCGTACCACTCAAGGAAAACGCGGCCGGCCAGAACGGGCGGCCGTCGATGCCGTCGTTGCCCGCGGCGGCGACGACGACCCGGCCGGTGCCGGACAGGAAGCCGGCCAGAGCCGCGGACAGGATGGCCGGTGGCTGGTCGCCGACGGAGAAGCCGCCCAGCGAAAGGTTCAGCACGTCGACGTCGGTGAGCGCGGTGATGGCGGCGGCCAGGTCCGCCTCGGTGCACACGCCGAAGCTGTCCAGGACCTTGACGATGCGGACCTGGGCGGCGTCGGTGCCCTGGACCACGACACCGGCGATGAAGTTGGCGTGGCCGACGTCGGAGTCGAGCTCGCCGTTGTTGTCGCCGTCGAGGACGGTTTCGTGGTTCTCGGCGGCGGCGGTGTAGCAGCCGGCCGGCAACGGGCTGTCGGTCCAGACGCCGGTGTCCAGGACGACGACCCGGACGGAGGATGCCCCCGTGGCCGAAGGGGCGAGTTTGGCCGGCGGAGCGTCGGCCGGCAGCGGCGGGCCGAACGGGCCGCCGTGCTCGTGCGGCGTGGACAGGAACACGTGGTTCGGGCCGACGACGGCGTCGGGCAGCTGGCCGCGCAGCTGGCGCACGGCCGAGCTGACGTCGAGGCCGCGGGCCTTGAGCCGGCGCAGGCCGGTGTGCGGCTCGTCCTCGACGATCTCGCTCGCGCGGTGGCCGAGGCCGGTCAGGGTGCGGTGCGCGATGCCGACGCCGCGGTCGGAGACCAGGATCTCGTCGGCGACGAAGCGCACGGTGCGCCCGGACTGTACTTCGCTGCGCAGCCACGGCAATGTGGACAGACGCGCGCCGCGGGCCTGCTCCCACCGCCCGAGACGATCATTCGGTACGGACATGTTTGCTTCCCCCCATAACAATTCAATGATGAGGCCGGTGACATGAGTCGCGCCCCGGACCCCGTGATACACATCCGAGCCTTTGGCAGGATGCAACCATGACGGCAGCGCCCGTACTCCCCGCCGCCGATGACGATCTGGCGCAGCGGCTGCTACCGATTGTGATGGCCGACCCCGGCAAGGCCAAGCACCTCGCCGAGACGGCGCTGCACGACGCCCGCCGCGACGGCGACCCCGGCCGCGAGGCGGTGGCGCTGCGGGCGCTGGGGCTGGTGGCCCGGGCACGGCACGACGCGGCCGGCGCGGCGACGCACCTGCGGGCCTCGATCAACGTGGCGCGCCGGCACGGGCTGCGGGTGCACGAGGCGGAGGCGCGGATGAGCCACGCGCTGATCCTCGACGACCTCGGGCGGCCGAGCGCGGCGCTGAAGGAGATCGACCGGGCGGTCGCCGAGCTGCAGGGGCACCGGCGGGCCCGGGCGAGCATGCAGCGGGCGCTCATCCTGCGCCGGCTGGGTTTCGACCGGCAGGCGATGGAGCTCTACCGCGGGGCACTGCGCGCCTTCCGCACCTCCGGCGATCAGGTGTGGGAGGCGCGGACGCTGACCAACCGGGGCGTTCTGCACGGGTACCGCGGAAACCTCAAACAGGCCGAGAGCGATCTGCGCGCCGCCCAGGTGCTCTACAACCGCCTCGGCATGGCGACGGCGGCCGCGCAGGTGGAGCACAACCTCGGCTTCGTCGCGGCACAGGCCGGCGACGTGCCGACGGCGCTGGCCCGCTACGACCGGGCGCACGACCGGCTGTGGAGCACCGGGGTCGACGCGGTCAGCCTGCTGGACCGGGCCGACCTGCTGCTGTCGGTGCGGCTGCTGCCGGAGGCGCACGCCGCGATCCGGGCCGCGATCGACGCGTGCACGGACGGGCACCTGGACTCGGTGCTCGGCCAGGCGCACCTGACGCTGGCCCGGCACGGCCTGGCCGCCGGCGCGGCGCAGGAGTCGAAGGAGGCGGCAGCGGCCGCGCGGCGGGTGTTTCAGCGCCAGAACCGCACCGTGTGGAGCGCCCGGGCCCGGGTGGCGGAGCTGGCCGCGGTGGTGGCGCTGCGCAAGGCCAACCGGGGCACGCTGCGCGAGCTGCGGTCGGTCGCCGCGCACCTGCTCGAGGCGGGCTGGCTGCAGCCGGGCTGGGACGCGCTGCTCGACGCGGCACAGCTGGCGGTCGACCTCGGCGAGCTTTACACCGCCCGGGAGCTGCTCACCGAGGCCGGCGGGGCGGCGAAGCTCGGGCCGGCCCCGGTGCGGGTGCGCTGGTGGCACATCCGGGCCCGGGTGGAGCTCGCCTCCGGCGCGGTCACCGAGTCGGTGCGCGCGGCCACGGCCGGCCTGCGCCAGGCCGACACCTACCGGGCCAGCCTCGGCGCCACCGAGCTGCGGGTGCGCGGCAGCGCGGAGACGGCGGCCCTCGCCGGGCTGCGGCTGCGGCTGGCGCTCGTGCACGGCGGCCCCGCGTCGGCGCTCACCTGGGCCCAGCGCTGCCGCTCGGCCGCGCTGTCACTGCCGCCGACCCACCCGTCGACCGACCCGGTGGTGGCCCGGCACCTGACCGAGCTGCGGCGGATCAACGCCGAGCTGGCCGCGGCGCCGGCCGGCCCGCAGCGCACCGGTCGGCTGCTGCGCCGGCAGCGGGTGCTGGAGGCCGAGATCCGCCGCCGCTCCTGGCGCGCGCCCGGCTCCTCCGCTCAGGCTATTGAGTTGTCGATCCCGGCGCTCGCGGCGGCCCTGGGTGAGCGGGTGCTCGTCGAACTGCTCGACATCGACGGGCTCCTGCACGCCCTGGTGGTGCGCGGGCGCAAGGTCACGCATCGCATCGTCGGGGAGATCGACGCGGTGCGAGCCGAGCTGGAGTCGCTCAGGTTTGCCCTGCACAACCAGGTGCTCGGGCATGCCGCCGGCGGCGAGCGACTCGAGCGGCGCGCCGAGGCACTCGACCGGCTCCTGCTGGACCCCCTCGCCGACCTGCTCGGCGAGGGGCCGCTGGTGCTGGTGCCGACCGGGGCCCTCCACGCGCTGCCTTGGGGGATGCTACCGCGGCTGCGGGGCCGCTCGCTGACCGTCGCACCGTCGGCGACGATATGGTTGCGCCGCGTCAGCACGTCCACTGTGGACGGCAAGCTGGTGCTGGTCGGCGCGCCGTCGGCGGAGCAGGCGAAGGACGAGGTGCGGGAGATCGCGGCGGACCGGCCCGGCGCCGTGGTGCTGTCCGGCGAGCAGGCCCGGGTGGCGCCGGCGCTGACCGCGCTGGACGGGGCGGCGATCGGGCACATCGCCTCGCACGGCGAGTTCCGGGTCGACAATCCGCTGTTCTCGTTCCTGATGCTCGCCGACGGGCCCCTCACGGTGTACGACCTCACCGCGCTGCGCCGGCCGCCGGGGCTGCTGGTGCTGTCCGGCTGCGACACCGGCCTGGCCGACGTGCACCCCGGCGACGAGCTGATGGGGCTGGTCGCGGCGCTGCTGAACATGGGGACGGCGACGGTGATCGCCTCGACCGGGCCGGTCGACGACGGCGCGACCCGGCACCTCATGCGGTCGTTCTACGCGCACCTGGGCAAGGGGCTCGCTCCGGCCGCCGCGCTCGCCGCGGCGCAGGCTTGCGCGGACCCCGGTGACCGCGCGAGCACGGACAGTTTCGTCTGCTTCGGCGCGGGTTGATCGACCCGGATTCTTGTCACACCCCGGTCCTACGATGGCGCTCGTGACCCGACGACGCGCCCGCCTCCCGCTCGCCACCCTGGTGGTGCTGCTCGGGCTGGGCGCGTTGGTGGCCTGGGCGCTCGGCGGGGCGCTCGGCCTGCGGTTCACCCGGGTCGCGGTGCCGGTCGAGCGCCCGTCCGTCGCCGACGTGCTCCCGGCGGCGCCGGTCTCGCTCGCCTCGATCTCCGTCCCGGCGTCGCCCCGCCTCACGCTCGCGGCCGGCGCGGTGGCCGACGCCGTGGCCGCGCGCGGTTCCCCGCGCCCCTTGGTGGGATCCGATGAGCCGGCCGATTTGGTGGTACGGCTCGATCCGTCCCTCCCGGCCACCGCCTATCGCCTCGACCCGCCGCTGGCACTCACCGCCAGCGACGAGGCCGGTGCCGCCTCCGGGCTCTATGCGCTCGCCGACCGGATCCGCTCCGGCGCGCCGCTGCTGCCCGACGACCAGCGCGGCACGGTGGTCAAGCCCCGGCTCGGGCTGCGGCTCACCGACGCCGGCTCGGTCGGCCGGGAGCCCGACGTGACCGCGTTCGCCGCCGGCACCGACTACTCGCTCAACACCGACGTCGTCGGCGGGGCGCTGCTGCCGGAGGCGCCGTGGGTGGACCGGTCCGCCGTGGAGCGGATCTCCCGCCAGTTCCACCAGTTCGTCGACCATGCCCTGGCCCAGGGGTACAACGGCGTGGTGCTGCCGGGGTTCCTGGAGTATGTGACGTTCTCCGGCGTCGGCGACGGGCACGCCGTCTATCCGGCCGGCGACCCGCACATCGCCCGCGCCGAAGCGCTGACCGAGGCGTTCGCGCCGGTGTTCCGCTATGCCGCCGACATGGGCATGCGGGTCTACCTGCTCACCGACATGCTGGCGCTGTCGCCGCCCCTGCGGCGATATCTGGAGCACACCTATGGCGGCCTGCGGGTCTCCGACCCCGCGTTCTGGCAGGTGTATTCCGCGGGTCTGGCGGAGCTGTTCCAGCGGCTGCCGTTCGCCAGCGGCCTGATGGTGCGCATCGGCGAGGGCGGCGGCGTCTACAAGCTGCCCGGCTGGGACTACGAGTCGCGGATCGCCGTCACCACGCCCGAGGCGGTGCGCACGATGCTCGGCGCGCTGCTGGGCACCGCCGGCGCGGGGGGCCGAGACGTCATCTTCCGCACCTGGACCGTCGGCGTCGGCGCCGTCGGCGACCTGCACACCGACCCCGACGCCTACCGGGAGGTCCTCGGCGGCCTCGACGACCCGCACCTGATCGTGTCGACGAAGTACTCCCTCGGCGACTTCTACAGCCATCTGCCGTTCAACTCGACGCTCGAGGTCGGCGACCAGCGGCGGATCGTGGAGTTCCAGTCGCGGCGCGAGTTCGAGGGGTTCGGGTCGCTGCCCAACGACCTCACCGGGCTGCACCAGCAGGCGCTGCAACGCTTCCTGGCCGCCAACCCGCACGTCGAGGGCATCTGGACGTGGACGCAGGACGGCGGGCCGCTGCGCGCCGGGCCGATGACGCTGCTGCTGCGGTCCGGGTTCTGGCAGCTGTATGACCTCAATTCCTACGCCCTCGGCCGGCTGGCCTGGGACCCGGCGACCCCGCCCGCGCGGATCACCGCCGACTGGGCCCGGCAGACGTTCTCCGACGACCCGGCCACCGTCACCGCGATCTGCCGCATGATGGCGATGTCCCGGGAGGCGATCACCAAGGGCCTCTACCTCGGTCCGTATGCCGACGAGAAGGTCCAGGCCCTCGGCCTCGAACCGCCGCCGATGATGTGGATCTTCGAGTGGGACATCGTCACCGGCGACTCCGCCGCCCTCGACAGCATCTACGCGGTCAGCCGCGACCACATCGACGAGACCATCGCCGAGGGCGACCGCGCGGTGGCCCTGGCCGCCTCGATGCGCGGGACGATCGCCGCCACCGACCCGGCCGCCTGGCGCGACGCGACCCTGCGCGCCCGGCTCCTGGACACCCTCGCCTACGAGACCGACCTCCTGCGCACCCTCGGCGCGTATCGCACGATGTTCCTCCGCCACGCCCAGTGGCTCGACACCGGCTCGTCCGCCGCCCGCGCCGCCTGGCAGCAGGCCGAGGCCGATTACCGCGCGGCCCACGCCGCGCACGTGGCCCGCTACGGCGGCGACGTCGACCTGCCCGCCTACAACTTCGCCGCCGCCGACCTGGGCGCGGCCCGCGCCGACCGCGACCCGGCGATGGCCGTGCTCGCCCGCGCCCTGCTCGCCGCCCTGGTCCTGCTGCTGCTCATGGGCGCCGTCGGCCGCTCACCCGGCCTGCGCGCGCTGTGGCTCGGCGCGACCCGCCCGTGGCGCCTGGCCGACCTCGCCCCGCCGCCCGCCCTCCTGGACCGCGTGCTGGTCGTCACGATCCCCGCCGCCGCCCTGGTCGCCTCGCGCCTGATCTACACCTGGTTCGCCGCCCCCGCCCACCTGCTCCTCTCCCTCGGCGCCTGGCTGCTCTTCGCCGCCACCGCCCGCGCCCTGCTCGGCCGCCGCGACCCGTTCCACCTGTGGGCCGCGATCGGCGGCGTCGCCCTGCTGCGCACCGTCATCCTGCTCGCGGCCCTGGCCCTCCGCGGCCCCGGCGGCTACTGGTTCGCCTTCTGGACCGACCCGGCCCGCCGCTCGGCCTACGTCTGCCTGGCCTTCGCCGCCTTCGCCTGGCTGTTCGTGGCGGTCGCCCTGGTCCTGCGCGACCGCCACGCCCTCCCCCGCCGCCGCACGGCCGCCACCCTCCTCGCCGCGACCGGCGTGCCACTGACCGCGCTGGGCGGCCTGATCACCGCGCTGGGCCTGGAGCGCGCCCTGACCTTGTGGAACGACCAGATGGCCCTGCTGCCGTGGGGCTTGTCCCGCATCCTCGGCATCACGGTGTACCTCGGCATCCCCACCTACCTCCCGGCCGCCACCACCGTGCTCGGCGCCGCCCTCATCACCGCCGCCACGCTCCTCTCCCTGCACCGCCGCCCCAGCCCCCGCCCTGGCTCCCGCCCCGCCCACCGCCGCCCGGCCGCCCCTCTCCCACCCGGCCCCTCCGTCTCCTCCCCGCCACCACCCTCCCCACCACCACCCCTCCCCCCACCACGGCCCCTCGGCGCATAGCTCGCCGCCCGACGCACAGCTCATCGCCCGACGCGCAGGTCATCGCCCGACGCGCAGGTCATCGCCCGACGCGCAGGTCATCGCCCGACGCGCAGGTCATCGCCCGACGCGCAGGTCATCGCCCGACGCGCAGGTCATCGCCCCGGCGCACAGGCCGCCGACCGCCCGCTCTTCCCGCCGCCGCCCCTTCGCCTGTCGCGGCCGCTCGGCGCATAGGTCGTCGGCCGGTCGCTCGTCCCCTGGGCCCTCACCCGCGCTCCCCGTCTGGAGGTCGCCGGGGGCGGGGCCGGGGGCGGATCACGAGGCCGCCCCACGCGGGGCGCCGACCGCCACCGGTAGGAGACGACGGGTCATCGGCGCATGCCCCCGGGGCGGGGCGGTTGTTGCGCATGTCGCACCCGTCGGGTGCAGCATCCGATTTGTGCGGCCGGGCCGGACGTATGTCTCCGTGATCATGATGTCTACGGTGACCGCACACCGGGTTTTCCATGATCCCGGAGACTTGTGGTACACGGGTGTACGTCAGCACTCCGTGATCATGAAAAACCGTTGGTGCCGGTGCGGATTGCGCATGATCACGGAGACTTCCGGTCGCCGCGGCGGGCAGCGTCCGACATGTGGGATGTGTGACCCGGGTGAGCGCCCACTTGACCGCGCTGCCCGCCGCGATGTGTTGGAGCGGTGCTGCGCCCACCCGGCCGATGGCTCACCCTGATCAGCGCGGGGCATTGACGGGGGTGCGTGGCGGCGGTTCGCGGGCGGGTGCGCGGGGTATGCGTCAGGCATGAGGCATCAGGGGGTCCGTCAGGTCGTTGTCGTCACCGGGGCCACCGGCGGGATCGGCCGAGCCACCGCGCGGCGGTTCGCGCGACGGGGCGCCGCGGTGGCGCTGCTCGCGCGCGGGGACGCCGGGCTCAAGGCCGCGGCCGAGGACGTGGAGGCGCTGGGTGGCACCGCGCTGCCGATCGAGGTCGACGTCGCCGACCACCGCCAGGTCGACGCCGCCGCGAGCCGCGTCGAGGACGAACTCGGCGCGATCGACGTGTGGGTCAACGACGCGTTCACGTCGGTGTTCGCCCCGTTCATGGAGATCGGCCCGGAGGAGTTCCGCCGCGTCACCGAGGTGACCTACCTGGGCTACGTCTACGGCACCCGCGCCGCCCTCGACCGCATGCTGCCCCGCGACCGCGGCGCCATCGTGCAGGTCGGCTCGGCCCTGGCGTACCGCGGCATCCCGCTGCAGAGCGCCTACTGCGGCGCCAAGCACGCCGTCCAGGGCTTCAACGAATCGTTGCGCACGGAGCTGATGCACGACAAGAGCAACGTCCACGTCACGATGGTCCAGATGCCGGCCGTGAACACGCCGCAGTTCGACTGGGTGCTGTCCCGCCTGGGCCGGCACGCCCAGCCGGTACCGCCGATCTACCAGCCGGAGATCGCCGCCCGCGCCGTGATGTACGCCGCCGACCACCCCAAGCGCCGCGAGTACTGGGTCGGCGCCTCGACGGTCGGCACGCTCATCGCCGACAAGTTCGCGCCGGGCCTGCTCGACCGGTACCTCGCCCGCACCGGGTACGACTCGCAGCAGACCTCGCAGCCGCGCAACCCGCGCCAGCCCCGCAACCTGTGGGAACCCGCCGACGAGAACACCGACTTCGGCGCCCACGGCGACTTCGACGACCGCTCGACCAGCCGCGCCCCCCAGCTGTGGGCCTCACACCACCACGGCCTGCTGGCCGCAGCCGCCGGCGCCGCCTTGGCCGCCCTGGCCGCCGGCGCCACCTACGCCCGCCGCCGCTGACCGCCGACCGTGACAGTGGTTCCGCATACCGTCATGCGTTCCTCACTAAGGATCCTACGTAGGGCCCTATCTGGTTGCGCACAATCAACTAGGTGTGGAAGCATGGTCTCGACGCGGTTCGCAGACACGGGAGGAGCGCCGCGATGACTACCACCATCCCCAGCCAACGCTTGCCAGAACCTCAGCCGGACGAGCAGGACGACGACGATATCTGGCGGCCGACCCGCGAAGAACTCACCGCCGCGATCCAAGCGGACCTCGACGAGTTCGGCCTGACCCGTGAGGAACTAGCCCGTCAGGCGGCGGAGAACGACTTCCAGTCCTGGTCGGCCAAGAGCCTCTGGATGATGATCGAGGTCTCCGGTGCCTAGATCTCGGCTCGAAGAGGGCTGCGCCGCCTTGGCCGCGGACATGACCAGGCTGCTCAACGCCACGGTGACCGACGGGGCGACCATCCGTTCGAGGACGACCGACCCCGGCGTCGTAGCTCTCGGCACCGGCCCGGGGCGCCACGGCGCGCCGGGCCGGCCCGTCCCGATCGCCGCGCAGGGCGGCACGCGGCTGTGGCTCGGCGTCTCGGCGTTTCTTTTCGCTGACGACGACGGTCACCTGACGGTGCTCAAGTCAACCTGGGGACTCTTGACCGGGCGGAACGCCGATACGGACGTGCTGCACTACGACTACGAGCGCGGCAAGGATGGTTACCCGGAGGCGCATCTCCAGGTCTACGGGCGCAATGCCGACCTCGAGGAGGTGCTCGAGTCCGTCGGTCGCAAGCGGGCGCGGCTGCATCAGTTGCATCTGCCGGTTGGTGGGCGGCGGTTCCGGCCGGCGTTGGAAGATCTCATCGAGTTTCTTATCGACGAGCGGCTCGTCGAGGCCAAGCCGGGCAGCAAGCAGGCCCTGGAGCGGTCCCGCGGCGCCTACCACGACGTGCAGCTGCTGGCGGCGATCCGGCGAAGACCCGCGAAGGCCGCCGAAGGGCTGGCCATGCTGGCGGCGGTGCGGTGAAAGCTAGGAGCGTTCGGCGAGGGGGCGGCCGTCCCAGCGCCAGGAGGTGCGTGGGGAGTGACCGGGCAGGGCGGTGCGGCCCGTCGCCCAGAGCAGGGTCTCCCACGGGTTCTGGTGGGGCGGGAGATCCACGAACAGGCGGTCCAGGACGGCCTGGCACAGCCGCGCCGGCGGATCCCACGGTCGCTCGACCGTGTCCGCCACGTCCCAGGCGTGCACCAGTACCTCCAGCACGCCCATCGCGGCGAAGCCCTCCGGGTCGCTGAGGCCGTCCGGGTGCCAGCCGCGGCGCGACGGCGGGGCGGCGTCGATCACGCCGGCCAGCATCGCTGCGCACGCGTCCAAGGCGCGTAGCAGGCCCAGGGTGCCGGCCTTGCGCTCGACGAAGATGGTCGACGACGGGCCGCCGTCGCGCATGGTGCGCCAGACGAACGGGAGGTACGCCTCCTGCGGGGCATCCGCCGGGGCAATCTGGGCGGCGTAGGCGAACAGGTCGTCGGCCATGTGCTCGACCGTCTCCCAGCAGCTCCACGACAGCGTGCCGGCCGGGCGGTCCCAGCCGTCGTCGGGAACGTCGCCGAATGCCTCGCGGACCCGTCCGACCGCGTGCAGGACGTCGCTGCCGTTCATCGTCACCCCGCCGACGCTAGCAGGCTGGCTCAGCCGGCCAGGGGCAGCGGGGCCGTCGCGGGGCCGGCCTCGCGCCATTGGCGGAGCATCGGCGTCGGGGTCCAGCGCAGCTCTCGCTCGCGGTAGGCGGCGTCGGCGCAGCGGGCGGACCAGCTGCGCGCCGCCCTCGGCAGCGGGACGTCGCCGCCGAGCAGTTCGTCGCGCAAGGCGTACAGCACGGCGGCGGCGTGCTCGAAGGCCGGCACCTCGCGCTCGCGCTCCGGCAGCGTCGCCATCCAGTCCAGGTCCCGGCCCTCGCAAACCGGGCAGTCGCAGGCCCACAGCCGGGCATCAGGATGCCCGCGGCGGGCGCGCGAAATCGCACTGATCCGGCGGTACGACATCGTGGGTTTGAAAATCGTCGACGGCGGGCGAGGCCCCGGCGGCGGCCGGCCACCCCCGGCCTCGCGGGGCGCGAGGTGCCGCAGCGCCCCGACCGTGCCGACGGCGGCGGCGACCGCGCCGTGACACAGGGCGCCCAGCGCGGAGAGGTCGCAGCGCAGCAGCAGGACCGGCACCCCGCAGCCGAGCACCTCCAGCAGCCCGCTCACGCAGCCGACCAGGGCGAACGGGTCGCTGCGCGCCTCCAGGACCAGGGCCACCGGCACCCCGGCGTCGCGGACGTGGCCGGTGAGCAGGGTCAGGTGCAGCCGGTCGCGCAGCCACGCCGGGTGCAGCGGCAGCACCGCGATCCCGTCCGGCACCGCGGCGGTGCGGCGCAGGATGCTGACCAGGCCGGGCTCGTCACCGTCGGCGATGTACCCCGAGTCGGTGAGCACGGGCAGGCCCAGCTCCCGCTGCCGGCGCAGCCAGCGCGGGTTGAACGGCGCGCTGGCCGGCAGGCGGTTGCGCCCCGCGTAGCGCGCGGCGTCGAGCAGCAGCGGCGCGTCGAAGCCGCCCTGGCGGCGCAGGTAGGCGGCGGTGGCCAGCAGGCCGGCCTCGTCGTGGGCATACGGCGAGATCACCAGCCCGCCGTGCGGCCTCCGGCCGATCGGTGCGCAGCGCAATGCCTGGTTCGCCGCACAGTGTACGAGCAGGCTGCGCCCGGTGAGCATGACCGACCGTCCCCGTCACGTTGGGTACATCGATCGTAACCAATCGTGCGGGATTCACGAACATTCATCTTCCGCAGTCGACCTCGATGGAGGTCTGCGCGGTCGCGGCGCTCGGCGAGCTGACGGCGATGCGCACCTGGTGCTGGCCGGTCGTCGGGTTGACGGTGACCCTCGTCGTCTCGGTGAACGTGGTGTCGGTCGCGGTCTTGCGCACGGCCAGTGTCTCGTTGATGGTGTACCGCACGGGAAGCCCCGGCTGGCTCAGCACCATCCGCACCGTGAGCCGCGCGGTCAGCGTGCCGCGGCAGGTGCTGAATGCGGCCGGGTCGGCGGCGACCGTCACCGACACCACCCGCGGCCCGGACGGGGTCGACGGAACGGGCGAGCTCGGCCGGGCCGAGGTCTTCGACGCCGACGGGCGGACGGACGCCGACGACCGGATCGCGCTCGGCCGGACCGGCGTCGGCGAGGCGCTGCTCTCCGGCACCACCGGCGCCGGCGTCGCGCGGGCGGCGACCGGCCGGTCGCCCGGGTCGCTGCCGCCGCCGGTGTTCAGCGCCGCGACCACGAGGCCGACGATCGCGATCAGCGCCACCCCGCCGCCGACCAGCAGGGCGAGGGTGCGCGGACCCGGCCCGTCCGGCGGCGGCTCCGGTAGCCCGGGCCGCTCGTCGTCGCCGCCGAACAGATCCGTCATTCCGGGTGTTTGGTCAGCGTCGGCGGCTTCAACGAGAACGGCGGCTTCCGCGTGGTCGGATGCGTGTCCGGCGGCGTGGTGGTCGCCGGCGGCGGCTGGATCGTGGTCGGCGGCTTGCCGCTCTTGCTCGGCTTGCCGCTCGACCCGCCCGCCCGGCCGTCGAAGCCCGACGGCGCCATCGCCCAGGTCGGCGACGCCGACGGCTCGCCGGTCGGCGACGGCCCGCCGGACGAGCTCGCGGCGCTGGAGGGCTGCTCGTTGGCGACCGCCGGCGAGTCGACCCCGCCGCCGGTGCTCAGCGCGGCGATCACGAGGCCGATGATGAACACCAGCGCGAGGCCACCGCCGGCCAGCAGCATCATCGTCTTGCGGTCCATCGGGCCGCCGGTCTCGGCCGGCTCGGGGCGCTCGGGCAGGCGGATCTCGCCGGTGTACTCACCGTAGATGAACCGCGGCAGGCCGTCGCGCGTGACGTCGTCGTTCATGCTGGGCTCCTCGGCACCCCGGCATCGTAGCGAGTCTTCAGCGGGAGCAGTCGTTCGTGAAGGTCGCCGATGAGCTCGCCGCGCTCGGGGCGGTCACACCAAGCGCGTAGGTAAATGTGTTTTTGCGCGTGTTGTCAACCGGGACATGGAAGCTTGTGGTGTACGTTCCGTTCGTCGCCGTCACGGTCCGTGGTGGCTGACCGGTCACGGTGTATGTGACCTTCGTCCCGGGCTGGTTCACGGTGATCGTGACCGTGACCGTGACGTCGAGGCCGCCCCGCCGGCACGGGCCGTCATAGTAGTCCGGGTTCGTTTCGATTTTCGCGGATAGTACCGCCGGCTTCGCGGACGGCGACCCCGAGCTCTTGGTCTTGGCCGGCTTGCCGGACGGCGAGGCCGAGGCGGACACCGACGGCGACTCGCTCGGCGTCGGGCTCGGCTCCGGGCTCGGCGGCAGGGTCTGGCTCTGCCGCGACGGCCCCGGCACGACCGGGCCCTCCTGCGCCGCCGTCTCCTTCGGACCGCCGTGGCCGAGCACGCCGATCGCCACCAGCAGGGCCAGCACGGCGGCACCGACCAGGGCCGCGGTCTTGCGCTGCGACCAGCCCTTCCGCGGCGGTGCTGGATTGTCTGGTACGTCCACCGGCGCCGCTTCCGCAGGCATTTCGTCCACTTCGGCCGGCGGTGGCGGCGGAGGCGGCGGCACTGGCGCTGCCACCGGCAGTGGCACCGGCACCGGCAGTGGCAGTGGCAGTGGCACGGGCGGGGATGCCGGGACGGCCGGGGCCGGTGGCGCCTCCGCGGGCGGGCGAATCACCCCGACGAGCGCCTGGCGGGCGGCGTCGCCCATCGGACGGTCCTGCGGATCGGCGGCCTGCAGGGCGGTGAGCGCCCCGACCAGCGACGCCGGCAGGGGTTTGCCGCTCGTGTTGGACGGATCGCCGCCGGTCGCGGCGAAGGCGAGCGTGGCGCCGAGCGAGTAGTAGTCGCCGGGCGGGCCCGCCTCGCCGGTGTGCATCCGCTCCGGAGAGATGTACGCGGGCCGGCCGAGCGGCACGCCGTGGCCGATGGTGGCGGCCAGGGCGAAGTCGGCCAGCAGCACGTGGCCGTCGGGCTGCAGCAGGACGTTGGCCGGCTTGACGTCGCCGTGGACGATGCCGGCGGCGTGCGCGGTCCGCAGCGCGTCGAGCAGCGCCAGGCCGATCCGGGCCGTCTCGGTCGGAGAGACCGGACCGTCGGCGCGCACCCGCTCGTCGAGCGAGCGCCCCTCGACGAACCGCATCACGATCCACGGCGTGCCCTCGTCGACCACCACGTCGTGGACGGCGACGATGTGCGCGTGGACAAGCCGGGCCACGGCACCGGCCTGGTTCACCACCACATCGACGATGGCGGTGCGTTCCTCGTCGCTCAGGGTGTCCAGGAGGCGCACCTCCTTGATCGCCACCAGCCGCTGCAGGTGCAGGTCACGGGCGCGCCACACGATGCCCATGCCGCCCGCGCCGATCGCGTACTCCAGCCGGTACCGGTCCACCAGCGTCTTCAAGATCAGACCCCGCCCATTGCCGTTAAAAGGACATCCCAGCACGCCCGCCACCACCGACGCGGTCGGTAAAACGGACCGTCTTAGTCTGCCGGATAGCTCCCGGCGATACGAACCTCGTCAATGTTCAACTTGCCCTGCAACCGCCTGGAGCACTACGTCGTCAATCCGTCGCTCATCGCGCACAGCCGGACGACCGTCGCCCGCATGTGCCGGATCATCCGCTCGCCCAGCGGACCACCGACAGCAGCGGCGGCCCGAACAGCAGCGTGACGACAAAGACACCGGACGTGACGAACACGATCAGGTCCGCCCGGCGAGCCCGGCCGGCATGGCGACCGCCGCCGCCAAGGCGACACCGCCGCAGGCCGGGCGTCGGCGGCCCACCGGTGGAGGCACGAGCGATCATCGACGCCAACCCCGGGGCAGCGCGACGGACCGGTGCGAATGTCGCACCCGCCGGGCGCAACCTCCGATCCGCGCGGCCAGAGGCGGACGTATGTCTCCGTGATCATGATGCCCGCGCTGACCGCACACCGGGTTTTCCATGATCCCGGAGTGTTGTAGTACCCCCGTGTACTACAACACTCCGGGATCATGGAAAAACCGTTGGTGTCAGTGCCGGTTGCGCATGATCACGGAGACTTCCGGTCGCTACGCCGCGCTCCGCAGCGGCCAGCGCGCCCACCGCACCACGCGTGGCGCGACACCGGGGCCGGGCCGCGCCGGGGCAACGCCACACCGCGCTGGGCCGCACCACACGGCTGCACCGCGCAGCGCCCGACGGGTGGGACGTGATCGCCGATCGCACCCGCCCCGGATGGTCGGGACGCGCAGACCGGACACCACGAAGCCGCCGGCAGGCACCGCGTCCAGCGGCACTCGGTCTGCGCCGGTGCAGGCGGAGATCTCCTCCGGCTCCGGGGCGAGGGTCCGCAGCGACATCAGCGGCCGGGCCGACACGTCCACGCCGCCAGCCGGGCATGACCCCGATCGAGGGCGCCGACGCGTCGCGGTCACGTCCGCTGGTGTCGTGTATGAGGGGCGCCGGTTCCCGCGCGGCACCAGCCGGTGCCGAGGCGCGGGCGGAGCACGGCCGGAGCACGGCCGGAGCACGGCCGGAGCACGGCCGGAGCACGGCCGGAGCACGGCCATTGCGGGTCGGCCGCCCATGGACCCCGCGAAGCGCATCACGGCCGCGCCGGTGGCCGCTCCGTGGCGGACCCCGCCAAGCTCGCACCACACCGGCGGGCGGGGCCTCCGGGGCAGGCACCCCGCGACGAGCAGCGACACCGGGCGGTGCGAGCCGGAACCGAGGCGACGGTCCCGCTCGGCGCTCGCGGTGATCAGGTGGCCTCCAGGGCGAGCAGGGCGGTCTTGGCTTCCGGGCCGCCGATGTAGCCGCCGAGGGTGCCGTCGGCGCGCAGCACCCGGTGGCAGGGGACGACGACGGGCAGCGGGTTGGTCGCGCAGGCCGTGCCGACCGCGCGGACCGCTCTCGGGTTGCCGACGAGCTCGGCGACCTGCCGGTAGCTGCGGGTCTGCCCGTAGCCGATCTGCGGCAGATGCCGCTGCACCAGCTGCCGGAATCCGTGGCACAGCGACAGATCGAGCTCGACGTCGAACGCTTGGCGGCGCCTGGCGAAATACTCGTCGAGCTCGCGGGCGGCGCTCGCCAGGCGCCCCGGCGCGCGCAGGATCCGCAGGCTCAGCTGCCGGCCGAGGGTGTCCAGCACCCGGTCGTGGTCCTCGCTAGCGTAGGCCACCCGGACCAGCCCCCGCGGCGTGGCCGCCAGCAGCAGCTTCCCCACCGGCGAGTCGACGATCGTGTAGGCGACGTCCACGAGCCCCGCCTGCTCGGCCTCCCGCTCCAGGCGGCGGTGCAGCCGGTCGAGGGTCGCGGCGTCCACCGGCGCCGACAGCCGGGCGGTGATGTCCGTCATGATGACGCTCCCGAATACTGCTTTCTGAGGTTCCTGATGCCGTCGGCCGCCGCTCTTCGCGCCGCGTCGACGGTCCCCTCGAGGATCTGCGCGATCTCGGCATACGCCAGGCCGGCGACATAGCGATAGGCGACCGCCTGGCGCTGCTTGGCCGGCAGCCCGCTCACGGCGGCCCACAGGTCCGCATCCCCGGCCCCGGGTATGCCCAGCGCCGTCGGCTCCTCCGGCAGCTCCTCCACCGGCACGGGGTTGCGCCTCGCCGCCCGCAGCACGTCGATCGCCTTGCGGTGCGCGATCGTCACCAGCCAGGCCTCCACGTTTGCCGTCTCGGGGAGGCCCGGATACGCCCGCATCGCCGAGAGGAACGTCTCCGACCACGCGTCGTCGGCGTCGTGCGGCGCGAGCAGGACGCGGCAGACCCGCAGCACGGTGCTCCCGTGCTGTGCGACGACCTTCTCGAACGGCTGCTTCATATCCTTCTCGAGTCTCCCCGCTCAGAACAGGCGGCCGGCGCTGACCTCGGCCGGCTCCTCGAGCTCCAGCAGCGCCCGCTTGCGCTTGAGCCCGCCGGCATAGCCGGTCAGCGACCCGTCGGAGCCGACGACGCGATGGCACGGCACGAAGACGCACAGCGGGTTTGCCCCGACGGCCTGCCCGACCTTCTGGGCCAGCGTCCGGTCGCCGAGCCGCTCGGCTATCCGCCGGTAGGTGGTCGTCTCCCCGAACGGGATCTCCCGCACGATGCCCCAGACCGCCCGCTGGAACTCGTCGCCGTCGGCCACCAGCGGCAGGTCGAACTCCCGCCGCTGCCCGGCGATGTATTCGAGCAGCTGCCGGGCCGCCTCCCCCAGCTGCGGATCCGCGGCGGCGACCACCTCGGGCCCGAACGTCTCGTGCGCCGGGCGCCGGACATGGTGGCGGAAATACAGCCCGCTGACCGCCTCGTCCCTCGCGACGAGGGTGATCGCCCCGAGCTCGCTGTCGACGACCGTGTGCCGGGTCCTCATCCGCGTCTCCTTTCGTCTCTGCCGGGTAGACGCGTGAGGGGGCCGGAACGTGAGGCGGGTTTAGCGACCGTTGCGGAACGCGTTGCGGTAGGCCGACGGGGAGGTGTGCATGAGGTTGGTGAAGTGGTGACGGTACGTCACCGGGGTCTCGAAACCGACGGTGCTCGCGATCCGCTCGATCGGGGCGTCGGTCGTCTCCAGCAGGGCGAGGCTGGCCTGGACGCGCTGGCGCAGCAGCCAGCGGATCGGGCTGGTGCCGGTCGCGCGGGTGAAGTGGCGCAGGTACGTGCGCGGCGACATGTGCGCCTGGCCCGCCAGCGCATGTAGCGTGAGCGGCTCGGTCAGGTGGGACAGGGCCCAGTCCAGGCTGGCGGCGATCCGGTCGTCGGCCGGGCCGGCGGGCACCGGGGCCTCGATGAACTGGGCCTGGCCGCCGTCGCGGTGGGGCTGCACGACCAGGCGGCGGGCGACCGCGTTGGCGACCGCGGCGCCGTGGTCGGTGCGCACCACGTGCAGGCACAGGTCGAGGCCGGCGGCGCTGCCGGCGCTGGTCCACACCGGGCCGTCGGCGAGGTAGAGCACGTCCGGGTCCAGCTCGACCGCCGGGAACCGGTCGCGGAACACGGCCGCGTATTGCCAGTGGGTGGTGGCGCGGCGGCCGTCGAGCAGGCCCGCGGCCGCGAGCGCGAACGCGCCCGAGCAGATGGACAGGATCCGCGCGCCCCGGGCATGTGCGGCGCGCAGGGCGTCGAGGACCTCGGGCGCGGGATCGGCGTAGACGCTCTCGACGCCGGGGACGATGACCGTGTCCGCGGCGGCCAGCCGGGCCAGGTCGCCGGCGGCGTGCAGCGTTGCCCCGCCGAGCACCGGGATCGGGCCGGGAGCGGGGCCGCAGATCTCCAGGCGGTACCACGGGACGTCGAGCTCCGGCCGGGCCAGCCCGAAGACCTCGGTGACGATCCCGGTCTCGAACAGGGACATCCCGGCGAACGCGAGCACCGACACGGTCGGGCCGCCGACGTGGACGCGCATGGCGAAATATTAGCGAACGGCGTCGTTCGCGCCACTGTCCCGGAGTACCCCCGCCGAATCATGCTCAACGGCATGACCAATGCCATCGAGCACTTCACCGCCCGCCTCACCTTCGAAACCGACGTCAGCGACGTGCACGCGGCGCTGGCCGCCGGCACCGAAGACCTGATCGTCGTCGACTCGCGCGGCGCGCAGGCGTGGACGCAGGGGCACGTCCCGGGCGCCGTGCACCTGCCCACGGCCGAGATCGCGGCGCGCGCCGCCGGGCTGGTGCCGGCCGGGGCGGACGTGGTCACCTACTGCTGGGGCCCCGGCTGCAACGGCGCCACCCGGGCGGCGCTGGAGTTCGCCCGGCTCGGCTACCGGGTGCGGGAGATGCTCGGCGGTTTCGAGTACTGGGTCCGCGAGGGCCTGGACTTCGAGACCTCCGCGGGCCTCACGCGCCGGCCCGCGGACGAGCTCACCGCGCCGCGCTGGGCGGTGTCATGCGACTGCTAGCAGGGTCTTGCCGAGCGCGGTGCGCTCCTCGATCGCGCGGTGCGCCGCGGCGGCCTCGTCGAGCTGGTACACCTGCCCGATCAGCGGCGTGAAGCGCCGCTCGGCGACCGCGGCGAGAGCCCGGCCGAGCAGCGCGCGGAAGCGCTCCGGGCGCAGCCGCACGTCCCCGATGCCGGTCACGGTGATCCCGCGGGCCCGGGCGGCCTCGGGGTCGGGCGCGGCGAAGCCGCCCGCCGGCGTGCCGTGCCCGGAGAACCGGCCGCCGTCCCTGACCAGGGCGAACGCGGCCCGTCCGTAGTCGCCACCGGCGCCGTCGAGCACGGCGTCGACCGGCCCGATCCCGGCCGTCCAGTCCGGCGCGGAGTAGTCGACGACCTGATGGGCGCCGAGCCCGCGCAGCGCCTCGAGCTTGGCCGCGCCGCGGGCCGCCGCCACCACGGTCGCCCCGGCCGCTCGGGCCAGCTGCACCAGGATCGCGCCCAGGCCGCCGGCGGCGGCGGTGATCAGCACCCGGTCGCCCGGCGCGACCGGTACCACCTCACTCAGAGCGAGCGCGGTGACGCCGTCGTGCAGCACGGCCGCGGCGTCGAGGGACTCGACCGCGTCGGGGATCGGCACCAGGGCGCCGGCCGGGGCGGCGGCCCGGGTCGCGTAGCCGCCGCCCGCGTGGCCGGTCGGCGCGACGACCCGCCGGCCGATCCACTGTGGATCGACGCCACTGCCCACAGTGGACACCGTGCCGGCCACGCCGACGCCCGGGCGGTACGGCAGGCTGACCGGAAAGACCGGACCGCCGCGCCCGGACCGGACCGCGGTCTCCAGCCACAGGGTGTCGGCCACCTCGACCGCGACGAGCACCCCGCCCGGGCCCGGCTCCGGCTCGGGCACCTCGACCGGCACGAGCACTTCGGGCCCGCCGAACCGGGCCACCTCGATCGCACGCATGCCACCACCCTTCAACCTCAAGCGCGCTTCATGTCAACGAGGTGGTTAGTCCGGGCGCCGCGCGGGCAGCAGCGCGGTGGTGGAGACACGACACACGAGCGACGTGACGCTGCTGGTCAACGGCCACGCGTTCCGGCTGCGCCTGGACAACCGCGCGACGCTGCTGGACGTGCTGCGCGAGCAACTGGACCTGGTGGGCGCGAAGAAGGGCTGCGACCACGGCCAGTGCGGCGCCTGCACGGTGCTGCTGGACGGCCGCCGGGTGGTCAGCTGCCTCATCTTCGCCGCCAGCGCGGACGGGTCGGAGGTGACCACGGTCGAGGGGCTCAGCGCCGGGGACGGCCTGCACCCGGTCCAGGAGGCGTTCATCCGGCACGACGCGCTGCAGTGCGGGTTCTGCACACCGGGCCAGATCTGCTCGGCGGTCGGGCTCACCCCGGCCGAGACCCGCTCCCTGGCCGACGTCCGGGAGGCGATGAGCGGCAACATCTGCCGCTGCGGCGCCTACGTGAACATCGCCGCGGCCGTTTACGAGACGGCGTCGGCGTCATGAGACCTTTCGTGTACGAACGGCCGGAGGACGAGGCGGGCGCCCTGGCCACGATGGTGCGCCCGAACGCGGCGTTCCTGGCCGGCGGGACCAACCTCGTGGACCTGATGAAGCTCGGCGTGAGCGCCCCGGACATCCTGGTCGACGTGAGCGGGCTGCCGTACCGCGACGTCGAGGAGCTGCCGGAGGGCGGCCTGCGGGTCGGCGCGCTGGTGGCCAACAGCGACCTGGCGGCGCACTCCGCGGTGCAGGCCGCCTACCCGGCGGTCTCGCAGGCGCTGCTGGCCGGCGCGTCCGGGCAGCTGCGCAACCGTGCGACCGTCGGCGGCAACCTGTTGCAGCGCACCCGCTGCCGCTATTTTCAGGACGTCGCCAAGCCCTGCAACAAGCGCGCTCCGGGCACCGGCTGCGCGGCCCGCGACGGCGAGCACCACGACCTGGCCATCCTGGGCGCCTCCCCGCAGTGCATCGCCACGAACCCGTCCGACCTCGCCGTGGCACTGTCCATCATGGACGCTTCGGTGCACTACGCGGGGCCGCACGGCGCGGCCGCGGTCAGCGTGCACGACCTGTTCCGCCGCCCCGGCGAGCGGCCGGACCGCGACACCAACCTGCCCCGCGGCGCGTTGATCACCGCGGTGGTACTGCCGGAGCTGCCGATCGCCGCGACGTCGGTCTACCGGAAGGTCCGCGACCGGGCGTCGTTCGCGTTCGCCGCCGGCTCGGTCGCGGCCGCCGTCGAGGTGCGCGACGGCGTCGTGCGGGACGTCCGGCTGGCCTGGGGCGCGGTCGCGCACCTGCCGTGGCGCGCATGGGCGGCCGAGCGCGCGCTGCGCGGCGCACCGGCCACTGTGGACAGCTTCGCGCGGGCCGCCGACGAGGAGCTGTCCGCCGCCCGCCCGCTGCGCGACAACGCCTACAAGGTGCCGCTGCTGCGCAACCTGACCGTCGAGGTACTGCGGGAGATGACGTCATGACGGTGAGCCTCACGCAGGTCGGCGCGGCGCGGCCCCGGCTCGAGGCGCGGGAAAAGGTCACCGGGCAGGCGCTCTACGCCGCGGACCGGCCGGTGCCCGGTGCGGTCCACGCCTGGCCGGTGCTCTCCACGTTCGCCCGCGGCCGGATCTCCGCTGTGGACACCGCCGACGCGCTGGCCGTCGACGGCGTCCTCGCGGTGCTGTGGCACGGCAACGCGCCGCGGCTGCAGCCGGCCGGCGATCCGGTCGTGCTGGTGCTGCAGTCGCCCGAGATCCGGTACCACGGGCAGGTGGTCGCGCTGGTCGTGGCCATGACGCTGGAGAGCGCGCAGGAAGGCGCGGCGGCGGTGAAGGTCCGCGCGGAGGCGCAGCCGCCGGACACCGAGCTGCGCCCCGACCACCCGGACCTCTACGAGCCCGCGATCGTCAACGGCGGCTACCCCGGCCGGCTGGACACCGGGGACTTCGACGCGGCGTTCGCCGTCGCGCAGGTGCGCCTCGACGCGACGTACCGCACGCCGGCCGAGCACCACAACCCGATGGAGCCGCACGCGACGACGGCGTTCTGGGAGCGCGGGCGGCTCGTCGTCTACGACTCGACGCAGTCGTCCACGACGGTACGGGACACCCTCGCGGCCCTCTTCGAGCTGCCGCCACAGCTCGTGCGGGTGCACAACGAGCACGTGGGCGGGGGCTTCGGGTCCAAGGGCGGGCCGCGGCCCAACGTGGTCCTGGCCGCCATGGCCGCCCGCCTGGTCGGCCGGCCGGTGAAGCTGTCGCTGACCCGGTCGATGCTGTTCTCGCTCGCGGGGTACCGCACCCCGACCATCCAGCGCGTGCGGCTCGGCGCCTCCGCGGACGGGCGGCTGACCGCGCTCGCCCACGAGGCGGCGAGCCAGGCGTCGCGGCTGGCGGAGTACGTCGAGCAGACCGCCGTGATCAGCCGAATCCTCTACGGCGCGCCGAACCTGCGCACCTCGCACCGGGTCGTCGCGCTCGACGTGCCGCCGCCGACCTGGATGCGGGCCCCGGGCGAGTGCCCCGGCGCGTTCGCGCTGGAGTCGGCCATCGACGAGCTCGCGGTCGCCGGCGGCTGGGACCCGGTGCAGCTGCGCATCGACAACGACACCGCCACCGACGCCGAGGGTCGGCTGTTCAGCAGCCGCCACCTGGTCGAGTGCCTGCGCCTGGGCGCGGAGCGGTTCGGCTGGGCCGGACGCGACCCGCGACCGGCGGCGCGCCGCGAGGGCCGGTGGCTGCTCGGCACCGGCGTCGCGGCCACCACGTTCCCGGCGCTGACCTGGCCGTCGACCGCGACCGCGCGGGCCACCGCCGACGACCACTTCGAGGTCGCGGTGAACGCGGCCGACATCGGCACCGGCGCCCGCACCGTGCTGCGCCAGATCGCCGCCGACGCCCTGCGCACCGACCCGAGCTGCGTCGACATCCGGGTCGGCGACAGCGAGATCGGCATGGCACCGGTCGCCGGCGGCTCGATGGGCACCTCGTCCTGGGGCTGGGCGGTGACCAAGGCGTGCCGGCTGCTGCGCGAGCGCATCGAGCGGCTGCACCAGGGCCGGGTACCGCCCGAAGGCGTGGCCGCGGCCGCCGACACCACCGCGGACGTCGCGGCCCGGCCCGACTACGCCCGGCACTCCTTCGGCGCCCAGTTCTGCGCGGTGCGGGCCGACCCGGCCACCGGCGAGGTACGCCTGGACCGGCTGCTGGGCGTCTTCGCCGCGGGCCGCATCGTCAACCCGACGACGGCCCGCTCGCAGCTGCTGGGGGCGATGACGATGGGGGTGTCGATGGCGCTGCTCGAGCAGAGCGTCATGGATCCGCGGTCGGGCGACTTCGTGACGGACGACCTGGCCTCGTACCACGTCGCCGTGAACGCCGACGTGCCGCACATCGACGTCGAGTTCGTCGCCGAGGAGGACCCGCACCTCAACCCGATGGGCTCGAAGGGTGTCGGCGAGCTGGGCATCGTGGGCACGGCGGCCGCGGTCGCCAACGCCGTCTACCACGCCACCGGCCGCCGCATCCGAACCCTCCCCATGACCCCCGCCACATTTCTGTAACGTGTGGCCCTAACCGGTTGCAACCAGGGACAATACCTTGCCAGGATGGCGGCATGACGACCACCATTTCCAACCAACACCCACCAGAAACCGAGCCGGACGACCAAGACGACGAGATGTGGCGACCGACCCGCGAAGAACTCGCCGCCGCGGTCCAGGCGGACCTCGACGAGCTCGGCCTGACCCGTGAGGAGCTGGCTCGCCAGGCCGCAGAGGACGACTTCCAGAACTGGCGGGCCCGCAAGCTATGGACGATCATCCGGTACGGCGATGTCTAGAACCGCTCTCGAACGGTCGAGCGCCGACTTCGCAGAACGCCTGACCAAGCTGCTGAACTCGACGGTGACGGACGGCGCCAGCATCCGAACCCTGCTCATCCGCACCGGCACCGTCGTGCTCGGCGCCGAGGTCCAGCGCCAGGCCCGCGGGAGAAGCCCGATCCGGCTCCGCACCGCCCGCGGCCTGCATCTGTGGCTCGATGTCGAGGCACTGCTGTTCGCGGACGACGACGGCCACCTCACGGTCCAGAAATCGACGTGGGCGCTGCTGGCCGGTCCGCAAGCCGCGGACGAGGTGCTGCACTACGACTACGAACGCGGCAAGGACGGCTACCCGGAGGCCTATCTCCAGGTCTACGGCCACAACCCGAGCCTGGAGGAACTGCTTGCCGCCGCCGGCCGCAAGCGGTCGCGGCTGCACCATCTGCATCTGCCGGTCGGCGGCCGGCGGTTCCGGCCGGCGCTGGAGGACCTCATCGAGTTCCTCATCGACGAGCGGCTCGTCGAGGCCAAGGCCGACAGCAAACTGACCCTCGAACGGTCGCGGACGACGTACCACGACATCCAGCTGCTGGCCGCGATCCGGCGAAGACCCAGCAAGTCCGCCGAGGGGCTGCTCGACCTCGGTTACGGCATCAAGGAGCCGGCCATCGGCGGGCGGTGAGCGAATGCGGCCCCGGCGTCAGTCCTCTGGCGCCGGGGCGTACCGGGCCAGCACCTCGACCGGCGGGATGACGTAGTAGGCGCCGGTGAGCGGCGCCGTGTAAAGGGTCAGGGCGTCGCGCACGCCGTCGCCGACGCCGGCCATGCGGCTCAGCATCTCCGCGAGCGGGTGCTGCGTGGCGCAGAAGCCGACGAACATCGTGCCGTGGTCGCGGACCGTGCCGTAGGCCGTGTTGCGGCGGAAGATCTTCAGCTCCTTGCCGCCCTCCTCGACGACGGTGCGGGCGACGTGCGACGTCGCCGGCTTGTGGGCGTCGTCGAGCTCGATCGAGTCCGCCTTCGTGCGGCCGATGACCAGCTCCTGCTCGGCGACGGTGAGCGACTCGAACGCGGCCGAGTCGTGCCGCCACTGCTGCAGCAGCGCGATGCTGTAGCCCGCACCCGGGCCGTCCGCGGCGGCGGCGACCGTCGGGGCCAGGCTGCGCGGCGGGTTCTCGGTGCCGTCGATGAACCCGGTCAGGTCCCGATCCTGGTGGTACACCCAGCCGGAAACGTCGAAAACGCACGTCGCGACCGGCTCCAAGAGCGTCAGCGCGGAGCGGGTGTAGTCGAACAGCGCCGTGCGGTCCGCGCCCGACAGCCACAGCCACGCGTCGTGTTGCGTGGCCGGCATCGTGAACCCGTCCGGGCCCACCACCGGGTCGGTAAAGTCCTCGGCCAGGATCGGCTCCCACAGCGACGGCCGCACCCCGATCACCACATTGATCGCGCCGGTCGCCGGCATCGGCTCGCCGACCGCGGTCAGCGCCGCCACCAGGTCGCGCAGCGGCACCCCCGGCCGCAGATCGAACTCCATGTAGGTGTGCTCGGCCAGAGCGGCGGCGAAAATACCCGGCTGCGGAGTCGGTGCCATGTCCGCGATGGTAGTCGTACCAAGATTCACAGGACATTTGTCACCGCGCAATCGAGATGCACGAATCTGCACCCACCGTCACCGCGACCATAACGTTGCGTGCATGACCGCCGTCGAGCTCCAAAACTTGTCGTACTCCTATGGCAGCCTCCAAGCCGTGCACGACATCACGCTCACCGTCGGCGCCGGGGAGGTCGTCGCCGTCCTCGGGCCCAACGGCGCGGGCAAGTCGACGACCCTGCTCATGCTGCTGGGGCTGCTGCCGCCGCGCACCGGCACCGTGCGGCTCTTCGGCGGCAGCCCGCAGGCGGCCGCGGCGGCGGGCCGGATCGGGGCGATGCCGCAGGCCGGCGGGCTCCTGCCCCGATCGACCGTTGGTGATCTGCTGACGTTTCTGCATCAGGTGTACCCACACCCGATGCCCGTCGCCGAGGCGCTCGAGCTCGCCGAGCTGACCGGGCTGGCCGGGCGGACGGTCGAGCGCCTCTCCGGCGGCCAGGCGCAGCGGCTGCGCTTCGCGATGGCCGTCATCGGCCGGCCCGACCTGCTCATCCTCGACGAGCCGACGGCGGCGCTCGACGTGGAGTCCCGGCGCGCGTTCTGGGCGGCGATGCGCGGCTACGCCGGGCAGGGTCGCACCGTGCTGTTCTCGACGCACTACCTCGAGGAGGCCGACGCCAACGCCGACCGCATCGTCGTGCTGGACCGCGGCCGGGTCATCGCCGACGGCACCGCCGCCGACGTGAAACGGCGGGTGCAGGTGCGCACCGTGATCGTTGCCGATCAAAACCACGATTATTCGGTACTTCCCGGAGTCGTCGCGTTCGCCCGGCACCAGGGACGCGCCGTGCTGACCAGCACCGACTCCGACGCGACCGTGCTGGCCCTGGCCGAGGCGCGGCTGCTGTGCGACCTGGAGGTCACCGGCGTCGGCCTCGAGGAGGCCTATCTCACCCTGACCCGTTTGGAGGCCTGACCGTGCTGCCCTACCTCCGCCTGGAGCTGCGCCGGCTCGCCCGCATGCCCGGGCTGCTGATCTTCACGGTGCTCATGCCGCTGATGAGCTATCTGCTGTTCACCAACATCACCACGATCACCGGCCAGGACAAGAGCGTCGCCGCGACTTACACGATGGTCTCCATGGCCGGCTACGGCGCGATCGGCGCGCTGCTCAACTACGCCTCCGGCCTCGTCATCGACCGCTCCATCGGCTGGCTGCGCCAGCTGCGGCTGACCCCGCTCCCGCCGGTCAAGGTGGTGCTGGGCAAGGGCCTGGCCGGGATGGCCGCGGCGCTGCTGCCGGTGCTCGCGCTGTGCGGCGCCGCCGTGCTGATCAACGGGGTGCAGCTGCGGCCCTGGCAGTGGCTGGCCATCCTGCCGCTGCTCTGGCTGGGCGCGCTGCCGTTCGCGCTGCTCGGGCTGGCGCTGGGCTATCTCGCCACCAGCCAGACAGTGCAGCCGCTGAATTTCCTGGTGTACCTCGGGTTCTCCATCGTCGGCGGTCTCTGGCTCCCGCTCGACCTGCTGCCCGGCTGGGTGGCCGCGGTCGGGCGGCTCCTGCCGACCCACGCCTATGCCGACATGTCGTGGCGGGTGGCCTTCGGCGGCGCGCCGAGCACCGGAGACGTGGTGACGCTCGCGGTGTGGCTGGTCGCGTTCGCGGCCCTCGCGGTGCTGGGGTTCCGCCGGTCCGTCCGCAGCGTCGCGGCGCTGTGAAAGGGTGGACGCCGTGACCCGCCGCCTGCGACCGTCGATCGCGGGCATGGTCTGGACCGCGGTCTGGACGTTCCCGCTGCTGGAGCCGTTGAGCGCGGCCACCTCCGGGCTCGCGGTGGCGGGCCTGGTCGCCTTCGAGCTGATCTATGTCTTCGCCGCGGCGGCCGGCTTCGACGCCGCCGGCCCGCCGCGATACCGGCAGTCCTTGTTCGGCGTGGTGGCGGCGCTGGGCCTGGCCCTGACGTTCGCCTACGGCGAGCACTGGCTCGTCCTGCTGCTCTTCGTCTCCGTCTGCGGCATGGCGGTGTTCGCCGGCGAGGAGCGCCCGGTCACCGCCGCGCTGGTCCTGCTCGGGACGCTCGCCACCATCCCCGTCGCCGCCCTGGTGCACCGCGCCGGGCCGTGGACGGCCGGCAGCGTCTTCGTCGGCACGATCCTGTCCTCGCTGCTGGTCGGCTCGGTGCGGCAGATGAGCCGGCTGATCGGCGAGCTGCACCGCACCCGGGAGGCCCTCGCGGAGGCCGCGGTCGCCGAGGAGCGGCTGCGGTTCTCCCGCGACCTGCACGACCTGCTCGGCCACACCCTGTCGGTGATCGTGGTCAAGGCCGAGGCGGTGCGCCGCCTGGCCGAGCGCGACCCGTCCGCGGCGGCCGCCCAGGCCGCCGACATCGAGCAGGTCGGCCGCCGGGCGCTGGTGGAGATCAGGGAGGCCGTGACCGGATACCGCGAGTCCGGCCTCACCGCCGAGCTCACCCGCGCCAAGGGTGCCCTGTCCGCGGCCGGCATCACCGCCGACGTCCTGCGCACCGCCGACCCACTCCCCGACCCCGCCGACCGCCTGCTGGCCTGGGTCCTGCGCGAGGCCACCACCAACGTGGTCCGCCACAGCGGCGCGAGCCGCTGCCGGATCGCCCTGACCACCACCGACGGCACCGCCCACCTGGCCGTCACCGACGACGGCGACTTCGCCCCCGCAGCCCCACCCCCGCCCCACGGCAACGGCCTACGCGGCCTGACCGAGCGCCTCACCGCCGCCGGCGGCACGCTGGAAACCGGCCCGCACCCAGACGGCGGCTTCACCCTGACCGCAAGGCTCCCGATATGACCCGCACTCCCCCACCCCACGCCGCCCGCCCACCACACCCCGCCTGCCCACCCCGCCCCGGCATCCGGCCGCGCTCCGCCGGGGGGAGCGCACGGCACCCGGCCGACATGTCGGCCCGCGGGCGCTCACGATGCGCCGCCGGCTCACCGGACCGAGCCCACCCGCCGCGACCGGCGCACGCCGCGGCCGCCGCCCGATCGCGGCGCCACCCTCCGGCCGCGCGAGGCGCCTGGGCGGCCGGCATTCACGCGGTCGGCACACCGCGGCCCATCGCTCCTCCCGTCTCTCCTCCCGTCGGCCTGGCTCACGTCTCGCCGGCCGATCGCGGGGCGGCGAGGGTCCTTGTCGGCGGCATCGCGGTTGGTGAGGTGGGGGCGTGACCATCCGGGTGCTGCTCGCCGAAGACCAGGGCATGATGCGCGGGGCATTGGCCCTGCTGCTCGACCTCGAGCCCGATCTCGAGGTGGTCGCGCAGGTGGGCTCCGGCGACCAGATCGTGCCGACGGCGCTGGAGGTGCGGCCCGACGTGGCGCTGCTCGACATCGAGATGCCGGGCGGCGACGGGATCAGCGCGACGGTGGAGTTGCGGCGGCGGCTCCCCGGGTGCCGGGTGCTGATCCTGACCACATTCGGGCGGCCCGGATACCTGCGGCGAGCCATGGAGGCAGGGGCCAGCGGCTTCATGGTCAAGGACGGCCCGGTCGAGTCCCTGGCAGCGGCCGTGCGCCGGGTGATCGGCGGCGAGCGGGTCGTCGACCCGGCACTGGCCGCGGCCGCCTTGGCGGTCGGCCCCGACCCGCTCACCGACCGCGAGCGCGACGTGCTCCGCCAGGCGGCCGACGGCTCAACGGTCGCCGACATCGCGGCGCGACTACACCTGTCGGAGAGCACCGTCCGCAACTACCTGTCGGCCGCGATCACCAAGACCGGCACCCGCAACCGCATCGAGGCCGTCGGCGTAGCCCAGTCCAACGGCTGGCTCTGACCGGCGCCGACCCCAACCGACTCGGCGAACACGGTCGCCTTCCCGTTCAGCCCCACCCCGCACGGCCCCACCCCGCACGGCCCCGCCTCGCACGGCCCCGCCTCGCACGGCCCCACCCCGCACGGCCCCACCCCGCACGGCCCCGCACGGCCCCGCCTCGCGCGAGACCGCCCCGCCCCGCCCGGCGCGAGACCGCTCGCCCTGCGCTGCCTCACCCCGCGCTGCCCGCCCGCGAGGCCGCCCCGGCCCCACGCCGGACAGCCCGCGCCGCGTCGCGTCGACGCCCCATCTTCGCCCGCGCAAGACAGCCCGTTAGGGCGTCGCAGGGCTGGGCGTTACGACCAGAACTCTCCGCGATCATGCCCGTCCCGCCGCCCGCACCACGTGTTTTCCATGATCGTGGAAGGTCGATGTACTCATAGATACCTTAAGGTTCCGCGATCATGAGAAACCCGCCGTGCGCTGGCGGGACGGGCATGATCACGGAGAGATTCGTTCGCTCCGGCTGCAGTCGACAGCTCACGTGCCCGATGGGCGGCGCGCCGACTTCCGTGTCGCGTCGCTTATGCACAGATCGGACCGATTGTCCGAAATACCTTGTAGTTGTCGCTACACGCTAGGCGAGAGTTGAGTCTTGGTGACGCAGGTCACGGGGGAGAGTGGAAGGGTGCGGGCGGGCTTCCGGTTGTAGGAGTTGAGCGACACGGGCTCAACCTTGGAGGGACTGACCATCATGCTGCTGCGTACCGCACCGTTCCGGAGCTTTGACGCGTTCGACCAGTTCTTCGGCGGGAACGCCGTTCGGCCGGGGGCCGGGGCGCCGCTGGACGCGTACCGCGACGGGGACACGTTCTTCGTCGAGATCGACCTGCCCGGGGTGGACCCGGCCACGATCGACGCGACCGTCGACCGCAACGTGCTGACCGTGCGCGCCGAGCGCACCCGCACCGAGCGTGAGGGCGTTCGCCGCGTCATCACCGAGCGTCCGACCGGCACCATCACCCGCCGCCTGGTCCTGGGCGACAGCCTCGACACCGAGCGCCTCGCGGCCAGCTACGACGCCGGCGTGCTCACGGTGAGCATTCCGGTGATCGAGAAGGCCCGGCCGCGGAAGATCGAGATCAGCACCACCCAGCGCGAGCTGGCCACCGCGTAACGACACGGACCCGAACGGGCCGCGCCCCCGAACCGGGGCGCGGCCCGTCGCGTTAGCGGGAGGCAGAACCTCTGCGCAACGACAACGGACCGACGCGGCCGCGCCAACCCGAACCGCGGGGCACGGCCCGTCGCGTTTCTGCCAGGCATTCTCAATCGATCGACGTCGGCACGGTGGGTTATTCTCGGAGCGCCCGGCGTGATCATGTATCGAAATTGCTTGTGCGAAATGGCATGCCGACCGGCGATCGGTGGTCGCTTCGAGGTGGGTTCCAGGCGGGGCGGGGGCCGCAGGCAATGGCTGGCCGAAGGCGAGTGCGGAGTGCCGAAAACCGGACCGTTTCGGTAGACATTGCGGGGGCCTGACGGCGGCAAAGCAAAGTGTGCGGCGGTGGTGTCCCGGCGGACGGGAAAGTGCGGCAAGATCCGGGGCAAAGGCAAGGGGCAAAGCGGGTTCGCCGGGCCGGGCAAAGGTGCCGCGCATGGGCGACGCAAAGGCCCCGGATGCGCGGCGCCGGCGGTCGGGGCGACGCAAAGCGCGGCGGGATCGGGCACAAACCGTTGCACCCCGGCATATAAATGCGGGGGCATTTCCGCAGCCGATGGGACGTGTGGCCGTAGGCTTTCGGCGCATCCTCGGGGTCGCGAAACGGTGCTCGGCGGGAATGCGCTGCCGGTCCAGGGCCGATCAGGGGCGGTCAAGTCGATCGCAGGTGATCGGACAAGGTGACCGGAGAAGGAGAACCGACAAGCGACGGGCCCCGACGTGATCGTAAAACCCGCATAAGAACAAGCGGTGGACGACAAGCTGCCGTTACAAGCCAACCGCCGAACATGCGGCGGCGGAGTCGACAAGGAGTCGACAAGCCGCGGGGCAGAACATGCGGCCGCGAAAACGAGCCGCCGCCGCGACCAACAAGGGTCTCGGCGGCGGCTCGGCCGGCAAGGACCGCCGTGCACCGGCGGATGAGCTCCGTCACGTAACTGCAGGCGAACACCGCAACGCAGTGGTCCGCGAACAGCGCCGTGCAGCGGCGGGTGCGCGCCGCCCGAGAGCGGCGGACACCCACCCGAGAGGGCGGCGGACACGCCCGAGATGGCGGGTCAACGCCACCCGACATAGCGGGTCAACGCCACCCGTGAGTGGCGGTGAACTCCGCCGGAAACGGGCGGTGAACGGAATCCGCCGGGCGGCGGTCAACCGCAAACCGGATGGATCAGCGACCCGCCTCGGCGTGGTAGCGGTCGACGATGTCCTGCTTGATGCGGCCCCGGTCGGACACGTCGATGCCCTTCGCCTGGGCCCATTCGCGAATCGCGCGGTTCTGGTCGCGATCGCCGCGGGTCACCGTGCGCCCGCGGGCCTCGCGGCCGCGCGAAGTCGCGACCACTCCACCGCGGCCGATCTTCGTCGCGGCGGCGACGAAGGGGGCCACTGCGTCGCGCAGCTTCGCTGCGTTGGCCGCGGACAGGTCGATCTCGTACTGCACGCCGTCGAGCGCGAACACGATGCTCTCGGCGGCGGGCTTGCCGTCGATGTCATCGATCAGCTCGTGGATGACGCGTTTTGCCATGAGTGGCCTTTCCTCGGTGGTACCCAGGTGTACAGAACCGATGCATACGGAACCGATCCGGAACCTCGGCACTGAGTGCACCGGCCGTATCATTCGGATGCAAACAAGATACTTGCCGACATGCTACGCCGGGACTCGGGCGAGAATACCTCTACGGTAGCGCTTTCGCGCGCCGGGTACCGAAATCAGCATGTCACGAAACGCATACAACACGAAACGCACACGATCGGTAAAGGCAACGGCCAGATATCCGGGTGCGATCACGCGGCTAGAGAGCCACCCGGGCCGGATGGGGAGAACTCACCCCGGCGATCCAGAAGATCGCAGATGTGGAGTCAGGCGAGCATCCGCAGCGACAGCAGCAGCGCCCCACCGACCAGCAGGAGCAGGCCGCCGACGGAGACGATCCGCACCAGCCACGAGCCCTCGCGCACGAGTCGGGTCCAGCGCAACAGCTGTTCGCGGGTGAAGTGCAGCAGTCGCCGGGCCCACACGAACTCCATAGCCAGCAACGCCAGGCCGGCCAGGATGATCACCCAGCCGGGGCCGGGCAGCGGCAGCAGCACGATGCCGATGGCGATGATCAGCGCGCCGGTGACGGCGACCGCGATCTTCACGCCGAGGCGGCCCAGCGGGGTCGCGTAGGCGCGCCCGCGCAGCCGCAGGGCCGCATCCCGCACCCGCTCGGCCCGCGCCCGCCACGCATCGAGCCGCGAACCCGGACTGACCGACCCCGAAGCACCGGCCTCCGGCGAACGCAAAGCCTTGACCTGGGGCAAAACGGAAGCGTCGGGCCGAGAGTCCTGCGGCGAAACGGCAGCGTCAGGCCGGGAGCCCTGGGGCAAAACGGCAGCGTCAGGCCGGGATGCCTGCGGCGAAACGGCAGCGTCAGCCTCAGAGGCCTCGGGCAAAACGGAAGCGTCGGGCTGGGAGGCCTGGGGCAAAGGCAAAGGACGGAGCAAAGCGACCGAAGGGTCCACGTACAGCGGAAGCCGCGGCGAAGCGTCCGTGGGCGAAGAATTCCGGACATTATCGGACGAATGCCCAGCATCACCACTAAAACCGGGCTGAGAGGAGGAATCCGGAGCGGCAGCGACACGCCGAGAGTCACCCTCGCGGGCGGCGGAACGCCCGGAATCAGGCGTAACGCCGGACCCGTCCGCCTCACTGCCGCGCAATTCTCGTTCCCATCACTCGATAACCCGTCACTCCCATGGACCACTGGACGTTACCGGAATGAATTGGCGTACGGCCCACACGTCGCGCCAAGGACACCGGATGCGCCCAGAAAACTGGACATCGCACGCAGGATGTTCGGTTGACGGCAAATCGGGCCCAGAAACACTACAGAGTGAGATCGTAGAATCACTACGCGTAACACTGGGAATCGCCTCAACATAGGAGAGGCGGGGCAGGAACACAGGATGCTCCGCGCGGTGCCGGGGGGAGTACGACATGAGCGCTATCCGACCATCGACCGTCGAGGTCGAGACATCCCTACGACTCGTCGCGCCCGACGCGACCGCGCTGCCGGTGCGAGCCAGCCTGCGCTACGACCCGAACGACCCGTACGCCGTCCACGTGCTCTTCCACGCCGAGTCGGCCGGGGGCGAGCCGGTGAGCTGGTCGTTCGCCCGCGAGTTGCTGTTCACCGGGCTGGATGAGCCGGCGGGCATCGGCGACGTGCGGGTCTGGCCGTGGAACGGGCCGCGCGGGGACTTCGTCGCCCTGGCGCTGTCCTCGCCGGACGGCAACGCACTGTTCGAGGTGCCGCGCAGCGTGCTGGTGCGCTTCCTGCGCCGCACCTACAGCGTGGTACCACGTGGGCACGAGACCGACCACCTCGATGTCGACAATGCCGTGAATCGGCTGCTCGCCGGGCGCTGACCCCGGCCCGGCGCGGCCCGACAGCAGTCAAACCCAAGCCCGACAGCAGTCAAACCAAAGCGCCACCCCACCACCAGGACGGGCGACACCGGGCGCCACGCAACGACCGATCCTCCACGCGACCCGCCAGCCGCGAGGATCCAGGTCCGAGCGTGGCGCCCGACGCCGTAACGGCCCAGGTAATCCCATCGGGGCTGTGATTTCTCCCATCGCCGGAACGCAGGACGAGCCGTGAGCGGCGCGCTACTGTTCATGGAGTCGGTGTGCTGTGTGTCCCCGGGCCTCACCACACTGCCTTCACGGAATACCGTTCGGCTGGAGCCGTGTCGCGCCTATCGCCGCGAGGCGACCTGGCACACCGACCCCAAAGCCCTTACCGCAAGCGCGCCTGGCACGCCAGCCGCAAAGCACTCATCGCGAGCGCACCTGCCACGCCGGCCGCGAATGGCACACCGGCTCCAAAGCGCTCAACCACGAGATCAAACGAGCACCGCGTAGACGACCAGATTGTCGCGGTACGAATGCCGGCTCTGATCGAAGCTGCCACCGCACGTGATCAGCCGAAGCTCCGGCACCGGCGTAGGGCCGTAGACCTTGGCGCTGGGAAACTGCGCCTTCGCGTAGTGCTCGCTCGCCGTCACCCGGAAGGTGAGCCAGCCCGAACCGCGCAGCACCGACACGGTGTCGCCGGGCTTGAGCTCGTGCAGCCGGTAGAACACCGCCGGCCCGGTCTTCGAGTCCACGTGGCCGGCGAGCACGGCCGGCCCAGGGTCGCCGGGCACGGTGCCGCCGGCGAACCAGCCCGCCTCCCCGTACTCCTTCGGGCTGGCCAGCGCCCCGGAGCCGCCCATCTCCAGGTCCTCCAGCGGCGTGTCGACGCCGAGGGCGGCGATCCGCAGCCGGGTCGGCGGCGCCTCGCCCGCCGGGTCGGGGCCGGCCAGGTCGGCGAGGTCGATGCGGTGCGGCACGATCCACGTCGCCCGGCCGGCGTCGATGTCGACCCGGCGCCCGACGAGCACGGCCGCCCCGACGTACACCGGCGCGGCGAGGGCCAGCACGCACCCGATCAGGGCAAGCGTGCGGCCCCGCCGCCGCCGATGTCTGACCACCCGCGCCGAACCGGCCATGAGGTGCAGCCTGCGAACTAGGCCGCCGCCCGGACCCGGGCCCGGCGCCAGAGCAGCCCGCCGGCCACCGCCAGCACCGCCACCGCGACCCCGCCGGTGATCGGCAGCAGCGGGCTCGTCCCGCCGCGCCCGGCCGTGCCACCCCCGCCGGTGTCGACGCCGCCCTCGGGCACCCCGCCGGCCGCGGCGTCGGTGCGCAGCTGCGCGGTCAGGCCGCCGGTGCCGTCGAGGATGATCAGCGAGTACACCGCACCGGCCTTGAGCGGCGCGGTCACCGTCGTCGCGGCCCCCGTCGAGCTGGGCTGGGTGAGCCGCAGCGTCCAGCGGCCGGGGTCGACCGTCTCGTAGCCGGTGGTGGTCGCGAACTGCACGCCGGAGGCGATCTTCGACCCGCCGGCGACGGCGACGTCGAGGATCGGCTCCTTGACCGAGGCCTGAATGACGCGCACCTTCGCCTTGCCGGAGTCGGGCAGGCCGAGGTCGTCGACGATGACGCGCAGGCCCAGGTCGGCGAACTTGCCGGTGCCGGCGACCGTGTAGGCCTTGCCCTCCTCGATGGTGGCCTGGGTGCTCAGCACCGGGGCGGCCGAGGCCGGGTCGCCCTGCTTGCGCATCGACACCGCGTAGGTACCGGGCGGCAGCGCCAGGTACTTCGAAACGGTCCCGTAGCCGACGGCGTCGAACTTCTGCTGCGGGATGGCGCCGGTGACGGAGCTCAGATAGACGTCGACCGCCGGCGTGTCCGGCGAAAGGTGGGCGAGGCGGACATAGCCGACCCCGGCCGCCGCGGCCGGCGACGCGTCCACCGTCGTCAGGCCCAGGCCGAGCAGCGCCGCGGCGGCCAACGCCGCGAGCCGCCGGTGCGGAGCAGCGAACACGTTGGTACCCCCCTGCTGTGGGTTCTATGTACCCGCGGGGAGGAGCATAAGTAATCCGCACGGGCCCACTAAGTAGGCCCAACGCTGCGCCACGGCGCAACCACCGGACGGGTGAGACAAACTACCCGTCGGTACCGGTCGATGCCTCCGCCGGCCACCCCTACATCAGGGTGCCGAAGTCCTGCGTCCAGATGGGGCTCTTGCCCTGGTAGGCCAGGCCCACGCCCAGGTCCTTGAGCTTGCAGTTGAGGATGTTGGCACGGTGCCCGGAGCTGTTCATCCACGCCTTCATGACGTCCTCGGGGGTGCGCTGCCCCTTGGCGATGTTCTCCGCCGCCATCGACCAGCGGTACCCCTCGTTGGTGATCCGGGTCGCGAAGGAGACGCCGTCCGGGGTGTCGTGCGAGAAGTAGTTGCGGGTCGCCATGTCGGCCGAGTGCTTGTAGGCGGCGGCGCGCAGCTTCGCGTTGAAGGCCAGGGGCTGGCAGCCCGCCTTGGCCCGTTCGGTGTTGACGATGGCGAGGACCTGGGCCTCATAGGCGGTGTTGCCGCCGGCCTGCGGGGCGGTCGTCTTCGGCTTCCCGGCCGGGGTCGTCTTGCGGGTCGCGGGCGTGGTCGCGGCGGCGGTCGGCGCCGGGCTCGCGGAGGCGGTGGCATTTTCGGCCGGGGCGGAGGGCGGCTCCGCGGACGGGCCGCCGGGCGCGCCGGACGGGTCGCTCGACACGGCGCCGGCGATGTTGTTGGACTGCGGCGCGGGCGTCGACGTGCGGGTCATGACCAGCGAGCCGGCGAAGGCGATGGCACCGACCACGATCAGGGCGAGCGCGCCGATCGCCGCCACGAGCAGCATCCGGGAACCGCGCCGGTGGGACTGCGGGTCGTCGACGCCCGGATACGCGGAAGAGCCATACGGGTCGTACCGGTCCGGATAGCCGTCACCGAACGCTGACACCGGGTCCTCCATGAGCGCGTCTCGTCGTCGCCGTCACAGACACTAGAAGGCGATAGTCGCGCGACGCACGCAGGAAAGCCGATTTAACGACGGAATAAGCGAAACTTATGCCGATGCTACGGGCGGCAGCAGCGCGCTCACCACGCGGCGGAGCACCGCGGTCGCGGCCGGCACGTCCAGCCCCAGATCGTCGCGCCACACCGACCAGCCGGAGAAGGTCGCGGCCGCGCTGAGCGCGTCGAGGATCTCGCCGCGGTTTGGGCCGGCGCCGGCGAGCTCGGCGGCGAACAGGGTCTCGATCTCCTGGCGGTCGACGTCGAGGTACCACTGCCGGTTCTTGCGCAATTGGGGCGAGAACGGTTCGCGGATGCGGGCGGCGCGGGTGGCCGGGGCAATGATCTCCAGCATCCGGGCGCGCTGAGCGCAGTACCGCTCGATCCGCTCCGGCAGCGGCAGCTGCGGCGGGACCGCCCGGAACTCGGCCAGCTGCCGCTGCATGAGCCGCTCCCCGGCCGCCGCGAACAGGCCTTCGGTGTCCTTGAAGTTGCTCCACAGGGCGCGCAGCGACACCCCGGCCCGCTCGGCGATGCGCTCGGCGGTGGGGCGCAGGTCGCCCTCCTCCAGCAGCGCGAGGTGCGCGTCGGTGATGGCCTGCCGGGTCCGCTCGGCCCGCAGGGTCCGCCCGTCGACCCGCGACCGGACCTCCACTTCGTTCACGAGACGAAGCCTACGACCCGGGGCCGGACCCTCACCTCGTGCACGAAGCGAAGCCTACGACCCGCGGCCGCGCCACGACTTCGTTCACGAGACGAAGCCTACGTGCCGCCCGGAGGCGCGACCCTTTACGGTGAGGTACGTGGCATTGCGCACCGTGCACGACATCGACATCGAGCTGCCGGTCTTCAACCCGGGCGAGCTCGAGCCGGTCAGCGCGCCCTGGGGTGGAAACCTCAACGAGGCGCACGTGCAGACCGGCCGCGCCATCCGCACCACCCTCATCGACGCCCGGCTGCGCCGCTCCCACCTGGAGAACCTCGACCTCAACGGCGTCGTGTGGGAGGACGTGGCGGTCAGCGGCTGCCGGTTCGAGAAGGTCGACTTCACGGCCGCGCGGCTGACCGGACTCACCCTCGAACGGGTGCATTTCGTCAACTGCAAGCTCACGTGGGCCAACCTGGCCGAGACGCGGCTGTCCGACGTGCTGTTCGAGGGGTGCCGGCTCGACGGCGCCTCCCTCGACGACGTGAGCACGGCCGGGCCGACCGGGTTCGTCGGCTGCGTGCTGGTCAACACCAACCTGCGCGACTGCGTGCTGCCGTACGCGGCGATGCAGGGCTGCCGGCTGCGCCAGATGTCGTTCGAGAGCTGCGACCTGCGCGGGGCCGACCTGCGCGGCAACCAGCTGTCGGAGGTCAGCGGGATGAGCAGCCTGCGCGGGGTCACGATCGAGCCGGCTCAGCTGCCCGGGCTCACCGACGCGGTGATGCGGGACCTCGGCGTGATCGTGCGCGGCCCGAAGGGTTGACCCGCCAGCGCGGCCGGCCGCGCGACACGGGCCGGCCCGGCGGCTCGTCGACGCAGGCGGCCAGCGGCTGGGCCGTGCCCAGCAGGTCGCGCGGGTCGGCGTCGACGGCGCCCTCGACCGTGGCGAACGTGGCGATCGCGCTCATCCCGGCCGCCACGTGCAGCCACGAGCGGATCGCCGGCGACGGCGCGGCCAGGCGCAGCTCGCCGCCGCGCTCGCGGGCCGTGCCGGCGACGCTGACCAGCAGCGCCGCGCCGGTGGTGTCGCACACCGTCACCTGGGAGACGTCGAGCACCAGCCGGGGCTCGTCGGCGACCAGGAGCCCGGCGAGCACCGGCTCGATCGTCGCCACCGTCCCGTCCACCAGCAGCCCGTGCAGGGCCAGCACGACCGCACTCATCGGTGACGACGGTACCGAGCGGGAGCGTCGAGCGTCAGCCGTCCATCGGCCGACCCCCGGCGGGGCCGTTCAGCCGTGCCGGGGTCGACATCCGCCGATCCACTCCGCCGAACCGAGGGTGCGACCCTGCGCACGGCCGCGGGAAGCCGAACCGAGGATGCGACCCTACGCACGACCGCGGGAAGCCGAACCAAGGGTGCGACCCTACGCACGGCCGCGGGAATCCGCGTGCGAAGCTGTCCGCCGTGAAGTCACTGCCTTTGCGGGTGCTCACCCCCGCCGTTGCCCTGCTGGCCCTCGGCGCGTGCAGCAGCTCCCCCTCGACCGCGCCGCCGGCCCCGGGCGACAACGCGTCCGAGCAGACCGCCACCAGCTCGTACGAGGTCAAGGACGACGTCAGCGTCGTCGAGGTGGACAGCGAGGGCGGCGCGATCACGATCAAGGCCGGCAGCGGGCCGACGATCAAGGTGACGGAGATTCAGCGGTACAAGAGCGACAAACCCGGCCGCCAGCAGAGCCTCGACGGCGGCGAGCTCGTGCTGGCCTCGACCGGCTGCAAGAACAACGACTGCTCGATCTCCTACGAGGTCGAGATGCCCTCGACGCTGACCGCGCGGCTGGACAGCTCGGGCGGGATGATCACGCTGACCGCGCTCACCGGCATCATCGACGTGCAGTCCGACGGTGGCGTGCTGTCCGGCGACGGGCTGGCCCCGCCGGAGCTCACCGCCCGCACCGGCGGCGGCCCGGTCGACCTGAAGGTCACCCAGGCGCCGGACCGGATCGACATCGACAGCGGCGGCGGCAACGTGAACCTGCGGCTGACCAGCGACGGCTACGCGCTGCAGGCCGAGCTCGACGGCGGCAAGCAGACCGGCACGGTCAAGGCCGACGCCGGCTCGGTGCACAAGGTGCACGTGGTGACCGGCGGCGGCAACCTGACCTTCATCTAGTCGATGAGGGCGCTGTAGATCAGCTGACGCAGCTGCGGGCGCAGCGGGTACGTGCTGGACGGCATCAGCTGGGTGTAGAACCCGACGGTGAGCCGCTCGGCGGGGTCGATCCAGAAGGCCGTGCTCGCCGCGCCGCCCCAGTAGTACGTGCCCGGGGTGCTGAACACCCGGGCCGGCACCGGGTCGCGGACCACGGCGAAGCCCAGGCCGAAGCCGATGCCCTCGAAGGTGGTCTCGGCGAACCCGCCGGTCTGCAGCGCTGACAGGTCGACGTCGCCGGGCAGGTGATTGCGGGTCATGAAGCCGACCGTGCGCGGGGCGAGCAGGCCGTCGCCGCCGCGCAGCAGCATGGTCATGAACCGCTGGTAGTCGGCGGCGGTGGAGATCAGCCCGCCGCCGCCGGACGGCGCCTTCGGCTCCTCGTAGGCGTACTTGCCGATCGGGTCGAAGCGCACCCGCCGGCCGTCCGGGCCCGGGACGTACAACGCCGCCAGCCTGGGCTCGTCCGGCTCCACCGACCAGACGGTGTCGCTCATGCCCAGCGGCTGCAGGATCCGGGTGTTCACGAACTCGGTGAACGGCACCCCGGCGATCACCTCCACGAGCCGGCCGAGCACGTCGGTGCTCACCCCGTAGCCCCAGGCGGTGCCCGGCTGGAACAGCAGCGGCAGCGCCGCGTAGTCGCGGGAGGTCTCGGCGAGGTCGACGCCCTCCTTCGGGTAGATGTCGTAGCCCGCCTTGCGGTAGAGCGCGTCGACGACCGAGGTGTTGAGGAAGCCGTACGTCAGCCCGGACGTGTGGGTGAGCAGGTGCCATACACGGATGGGCTCCACCGCCGGGACGGTGAAGGGCTGGCTGGAGGAGCCCTTGTCGTACACCCGCGGCTCGGCGAACTCGGGCAGCCACCGGCTGATCGGGTCGGTCAGCTCGAAGCGGCCCTCCTCCCACAGCAGCATCGCGGCGACCGAGGTGATCGGCTTGGTCATCGAGTAGATCCGCCACAGCGTGTCGGGCTCGACCGGCAGGGCCGCCTCGGCGTCGCGGTGGCCGTGGACGCTGCTGTGCACGACCCGGCCGTCCCGCGCGATCATCAGCTGCCAACCGGCGAGACGGCCGTCGTCGACGTACCGCGCGAAATGGGCATCCAGGCGGGCCAGCCGCCCCGCGTCGAAACCGTCGTTGCTCACATCGGCAGGGTAGATCGTCCGGCTAGGAAAGGGCGAGCTGGTCGGCGCCCTGCACGACGCGGTCGACGAAGCCGTACTCCACCGCCTCGGGCGCGGTGAACCAGCGGTCGCGGTCGGAGTCCTCCTCGATCTGCTCGTTCGTCTGGCCGGTGTGCTCGGCGATGAGCCGCTGGATCGTCTTCTTGGTGAAGAGCATCTGCTCGGCCTGGATCGCGATGTCGGCCGCCGTGCCGCCGATGCCGCCGGACGGCTGGTGCATCATGACCCGGGAGTGCGGCAGGGCGTAACGCTTGCCCGGAGTACCGGCGCTCAACAGGAACTGGCCCATCGAGGCGGCCATGCCCATGACCACGGTCGACACGTCGTTGCGGATGAACTTCATGGTGTCGTAGATGGCCAGGCCGGCGTGCACGGCCCCGCCCGGCGAGTTGATCCAGAAGCTGATGTCCTTGTCGGAGTCCTCGGCGGCGAGCAGGATCAGCTGGCCGCAGATGCGGTTGGCGCTCTCCTCGTTGACCTCGGTGCCCAGCACGATGATGCGTTTGGAGAGGAGCCGCTCGAAGACGGCGCTGTCGAAGGGGATGTCAAGGTCAGCCATGCCTCGACGGTATGGCGGCGGACCCCTCCTGAGACCCCCCGTTCGCCGTGAGCGTGTTCGCTCTCAGCGTGGCAGCTCGTTGCGCAGCACCGGCGTGAGCGCGTCGAGCACGGCCGGGTCCTCGATCGTCGACGGGACCGGCTCGTCGCGCCCGGCCGCGATGCCGCGCATGGTCCGGCGCAGGATCTTGCCCGACCGGGTCTTCGGCAGCGCCGCCACCACCTCCACGCTGCGCAGGCTGGCCACCGCGCCGATCCGGTCGCGCACCAGCTGCACCAGCTCGCCGGCGATCGTCTCGGCGGCCTCGGTGACACCGGCCTTGAGCACCACGAACCCGCGCGGCACCTGCCCCTTGAGCGCGTCGTCGACCCCAATGACGGCGCACTCGGCGACCGCCGGGTGGGCGGCCAGGACCTCCTCCATCGCCCCGGTCGACAGCCGGTGCCCGGCGACGTTGATGACGTCGTCGGTGCGGCCCATGACGAAGAGGTACCCGTCCTCGTCGAACCGCCCGCCGTCGCCGGTCAGGTAGTGGCCGGGGAACGCGCTGAGATAGGAGGCGACATACCGCTCGTCGTCGCCCCACAGCGTGGGCAGGCACCCGGGCGGCAGCGGCAGCCGGATGACGATCGGCCCCTCGGTGCCGGTGGGCGCGTCCGAGCCGTCCGGCAACAGCACCCGCACGTCGAAGCCCGGCACGGGTACCGACGGCGAACCCGGCTTGGTCGGCAGCTCCTCCAGTCCGCGCGGGCTCGCCGCGATCGGCCACCCGGTCTCGGTCTGCCACCAGTTGTCCACCACCGGCACGCCGAGCCGCTCCCCCGCCCACGCGTAGGTCTCCGGGTCCAGCCGCTCCCCGGCCAGGAACAGCGTCCGCAGCGACTTGAGGCGGTCCCGGTCGATCAGCTCGCCCCGCGGGTCCTCCTTGCGGATCGCCCGGATCGCGGTCGGCGCGGTGAACAGCACGTTTACCCCGTGCTCGGCGATGACCCGCCAGAACGCGCCCGCGTCCGGGGTGCCGACCGGCTTGCCCTCGTAGAGCACGGTCGTCGCGCCGGCGAACAGCGGCGCGTAGACGATGTAGGAGTGGCCGACCACCCACCCGACGTCGGAGGCGGCCCAGAACACGTCGCCGGCCCCGCAGCCGAAGAGGTTGGCCATCGACCAGGTGAGCGCGACCGCGTGCCCGCCGTTGTCCCGCACGATGCCCTTCGGCCGCCCGGTCGTGCCGGAGGTGTAGAGGACATACAGCGGGTCGGTGGCCTCGACCGGCACGCACCCGGCGGGCGCCGCCCCTTCCAGCGCCTGCTCCCAGGTCAGCTCGCCGGCCCGCAGCCCGGCGGTGCGCTGTTCGCGCTGCAGGATCACGCAGTGCTCGGGCCGGTGCGTGGCCTCGTCGAGGGCGGCGTCGAGGAGGGGTTTGTACTCCACGACACGGCTCGGCTCGATGCCGCACGACGTGGCGATGATCACCTTGGGCTTGGCGTCGTCGATCCGGGCGGCGAGCTCCTTGGGCCCGAAGCCCCCGAACACGACCGAGTGGACGGCCCCGATCCGCGCGCAGGCCAGCATGGCGACGACGGCCTCGGGCACCATGGCCATGTACACGACGACCCGGTCGCCCTTGCCGACGCCGAGGTTGCGCAGCGCCCCGGCGAACAGCGCGACCTCGTCGAGCAGCTCGCGGTAGGTGTACCGCCGGACGGTCCCGGTGACGGGGCTGTCGTAGACCAGCGCGAGGGCCTCGCCCCGGCCGCCGGCGACGTGCCGGTCGAGCGCGTTGTAGCAGGTGTTGAGCTCGGCGTCGGGAAACCACCGGAAGAACGGCGGCCGGTCGCGGTCGAGCACCCGGATGGGGATCCGGTCCCACGCCACACCCGAGGCGGCGTCCCGCCAGAACCACTCCGGGTCGTCGAGACTCCGCCGGTAGGTGTCACGGTACGCGCCCATCCCCCGATCCTGCTCCGCCCCGCCCGGCCGCGGTAGATCCCCCGCGAAACAACCCGGAAATGAGTTTCCGGTTCCTTGACTTCAAGCGCTTGAAGTCTGGTTGGCTGGAGGTATGACGACCTTGACCATCCAGGAGGTCTCCCGGTACTGCGGGCTGAGCGAGCCGACGCTGCGGTATTACGAGGAGGTCGGCCTGATCGGCCCGATCGCCCGGGACCAGCGCAGCGGGCACCGCCGCTACGGCACCGACGACCTCAACGCGATCGAGGTGCTGACCTGCCTGCGCGCGGTCGGCGTCGGCATCGAGGAGATGCGCGCCTACCTGGCCAACCGTAAGCGCGGCCGGGCGGCGGCGGCCGAGCAGCGGGACCTGCTGCTGCGCCACGCCGAGCACATCGAGGCCGAGATGGTCGCCCAGCAGGCCCGCCTGTCCTACCTGCGGGTGAAGGCGGCGGTGTGGGACGCCCGGCACCGCGGCGACACCGAGGCGGAGGCCGAGGCGAGCGGGCGCCTGACGGACATCATCACCCCGCTGGTGGCGCCGCTGGCGAAGGCCGCTCGCGCCGCCTAGCCGATGGGGCCGTTTTTTCACACGGCCCCATCGGTCAGGTCCCTACACGGGAGCGTTCGCGCTGGCCAGGCCGGCCGGGGCGTTGGCCAGGGCGCGCTGGATCGCGGCCACCAGGGCCAGGGCGGCCTCCTCGGTCAGCTCCACCGCCACCCGCGCCGACGGGCCCTGGGACGGGTTGGCGAAGTCGATGTTCACCGTGTGGGCGAACGGGGCGTGCTGCGGGTGGTCGACGTAGACCGCCGCGCGGGTCAGCTCGAACCAGCCGTCCGGGCCCTTGCCGCTGCCCTCGAGATCCGTGATTTCCGTGTCGTACGTGCACATATCAGGCCGCCAGGTGCTTGCCGAAGAACGCGAAGACCCGCTGCCAGCCGTCCACGGCGGCCTGCGGGCGGTAGGACGGGCGGTCGACGGCGAAGAACGCGTGGCCGGCCCCCTCGTAGCTGTGGTACTCGAAGCTCTTGCCGTGCTGGGCCATCAACTCGGCCAGCCGGCCGACCTCATCCGGCGCCGGGAACTTGTCGTCGTCGCCGAAGAGGCCCAGGACCGGGCAGCGCACGTCGGGCAGGCGATCCTTGATCGGCGTGAAGTTCAGGCCCGACCCGGACGGCGGGGCCTCCAGCGCGAACGCGCCGTAGCAGTCCACCGCGGCGTCGAGGTCGACCGCCGTGGAGACCAGCAGCGTCTGGCGGCCGCCGGAGCAGTGGCCGATCGCGCCGACTTTGCCGTTGGCGTTGTCGAGCGCCCGCAGCGCGGCGGCCGCGGTGGCGACGTCCTTGATGACCTGCTCGTCGGGGACGCCGCCCTGGCCGCGCACGAAGGCCGAGGCGTCGTCGGGCGAGGCATTCGGGGCCTCGCGCCAGAACAGGTTGGGGCAGATCGCCGAGTACCCGTGCGCGGCGAACTTGCGGACCATCTCCTTGTTGGCCTCGTCCCACCCGGGCAGGTGGTGGATCAGCACGACCCCGGGGAACGGCCCGGGGTCGAGCGGGCGGGCCTGATATGCCTGAATCTGCTCGTCACCGATGAACACGGTCTCGGCCCGGATAGCGTCTGACATCGTCTTCTCCGTCGTTGCTCGCGGCACTTTTTCCTTAGCCGGGCAAACAATATCCCCGGCGCGATCACCGCTAAACCCGGGTAGGACTACCCCACCACCGGCCCACCGGTTCACCACACCGACCCCCGCCACCACCACGCCCGCCGGCGCGGTGCGCGAGGTGGGCCACCGATCGGTCGCGACGGTTGAGGTGCCGCGGCAGACGGTCCAGCGGCGCTGCCCCGCCCGTGCGCTGGCGCCTGACGCACGCTGCACGCCGCGGACCACGGCGCAGCGACCAAATGTCTCCGCGATCATGCCGAACCCGCCACCGGCACCAACGGTTTTTCATGATCACGGAGTGCTGATGTACCCCCGTGTACCACAAGTCTCCGAGATCATGACAAACCCGTAGCGCGGCCACCGCGCACATCATGATCACGGAGACATACGTCCGCCCTGGGCCGTGCAGACCGGATGATGCACCCGACGGATGCGGCATCCGCACCGTCCGCCGCCCCGTGCCGCCTCGGGGCCGGCGCCGATGACCGCCACCGCCCGTCCACGAAGCCCGCACCCGGCCCCACCGCCGCCCGGCCCCACCGCCACCCGGCCCCACCGCCACCCGGCCCCACCACCGCCGGGTCCACGCTCCAACGCATACGCCGGCCATGCCCCCGCCGGTGGCCATCCACGCCCGGCACACAGCGACCGCCAGCGGCCGCCCGACGTCAACCAGCACGATCAGGCGCCGGCCTCACACCACGCCGATGGGCGCGACCCGAACAACACCACCCCGACGGACGCCGCCCAAGAGCACCACGCCGGCGGACGCGACCCGAACAAACACCACGCTGGCGGGCGGGGCTCGAAGGGCACCGCGCCGGCGGGGTGGGGCGGCGTCCGCGGCGGGGGGACTGAGCTGGCCCGCGCCGCGAGGCGGGGTTACTGGCGGCCGGGCTCCGAGCGGCGCAGGGCGAGGCGGGCCAGGCCGACGAGGATGGCGATCTGCAGGATCAGGATGAGGACCGAGCGCCACCAGGCGCCCGTGGTGTGGACCCACAAGGAGTCCTTGAAGGGGACCATCGACTGCAGGTCGACCGTCGAGCCGCCGGCGGCCAGGCCCCAGCGGGTCGGGAAGAGCCAGGAGATCTGCTGCAGGACGTTTTGCCCCTGGAGCTCGAACATGCCGCCGGACAGCACCAGCTGGGCCATCACCGCGACGACGAGGACCGGCGTGGTCTGCTCGGTGGTCTTCACCAGGGCGCTGATCAGCAGGCCGAACGCCATCGAGGCCAGGGCGATGAGCGCGACCGGGATGATGATCTCGATCAGCCAGTGATCGGCGAAGATCAGCGGGTCCTTCGGCGGCTTCTTGTCCAGCAGGGCGAGCCAGGTGAACAGGATCGTCTGGATGATGATGATCAGGGCGAAGACGACCACCTTCGAGGCGAGGTAGGCGCCGGCGGAGAGGCCGACGGCGCGCTCGCGCTTGTAGATCGTCGACTCGTTGACCAGCTCGCGGATGGCCGCCGCGGTGCCCAGGAAGGCGGCGCCGACGGCCAGCACGACCAGCAGCCGCTGGGCCTCCAGGCTGTAGCGCAGCAGGCCGGGCGCGAGGCCGTTCTCGCCCGGCACCGTCCGGGTGAGCAGGGCCAGGGCGAGCGGCAGGCCGATCATGAACACGCTCAGGCCGCGGTCGGCGCCGATGACCCACAGCATCCGCAGGCACAGCGTGAGGAACTGCCGGATCGGGGCGGCCGGGTGCAGCGCCCGGCTGCGCAGGCCGCCGCCGAGCCGGACCCGGGCACGGCCGACCGCGGGCGACGACGCGGCGGGGCCCGAGCCGGCGGGGGCCGAGCCGCCGGAAGCCGGGGTGTCCGGCCGGGCCGGCAGCCGCTGCTCGGCGGTCGCGGACTCCGTGGTTTCGACCGGCCGCGTGGGCATGGCCTGCTCGGCGGTGGACTCGCCCGGGACACCGGCCGCCGCCGGGGCTGGGCGCTGGGCGGGGCGCTGCGCGGGGACGGAGGCGGAGGCGGAGGCCAGCTCGAGGGCCTCCGGCTTCGGCGGGGGCGCCTCGGCGATCTGCTCGGTGACGTAGCGCGCGTAGAGCTCGGAGCCGCGATACTTGCCCACCCAGTGCGCGGCGTTGTTGGTGACCTCGCGGAACACCTCCGCGTAGTCCTCGGCGCCGAAGAACGACAGCAGCTCGCCGGGCGGCCCGAAATACCCCATCCGGCCGCCGACGGTGAGCACGAGGACCCGATCCGCCAGGTCGAGGTGCATCACGTTGTGCGTGACCACGGCCACGGTGCGGCCCTTGTCGGCCAGGTCGCGCAGCTCCTCCATGACCTCCTTGTCGAGGGCGGGGTCGAGCCCGGAGGTCGGCTCGTCAAGGAAGAGCAGCGACGGCTCGGTGAGCAGCTCCAGCGCGACCGAGACCCGCTTGCGCTGGCCGCCGGAGAGGCTGTCGATGCGCATCTTGGCCCGCTCGGTGAGGTTGAGCGTCTTGAGCACCTCGGCGACCCGGGCGCTGCGCTCCTTGCGGGGCACGTCGTCGGCGAAGCGCAGGGCGGCGGCGAAGCGCAGCGCCCGGCGCACGGTGAGCTGGCGGTGCAGCACGTCGTCCTGCGGGACCATGCCGATGCGGTAGCGCAGCTCGGCGTAGTCGGCATAGAGGTCGCGGCCGTCGTAGCGGACCCGGCCCTGGGTGGCGGGGCGCAGCCCGGCGACCGCTTTGATCAGCGTGGACTTGCCGCAGCCGGAGGGGCCGATGACGGCCAGCAGGCTGCCCTCGGCCAGGGCGAAGCTGACGTCGTCGAGCAGGATCGCGTCCTTGATCCGCACGGTGAGGTCGTCGGCGATGAGCGAGGAGGGGCCCGCGTCCTCGAACTCGTGCAGCTTGGCGCCGTCGAAGATGAACTCGTGCTTGCCGATCGAGATCAGGTCGCCGGCGCTGAGCTCCTGGCGGGTGACCTGCTGGCCGTTGTGATAGGTGCCGTTGCGGCTGCCCAGGTCGACGACCTCGTAGCCGGTGGCGGTGCGGCGCAGCTCGGCGTGGTTGCGTGAGCTGCGCAGGTCGCTCAGCACGATGTCGTTGCCCGGGTCGCGGCCGATGCGGATGCGGGCGGCGCCGAACTCGTGCTGGGTCGCCTCGCGCGGCGGCGCCGGCTCGACCGGCAGCTGCTCGGTGATCGTGATCACTTTGAAGGTGACCGCCGGGCCGTCGGCGGCGCCGAGGTGGACCTCGCCGCCGTCGGTGGCGGCGATGAACGCGGCCTTCTCCCCATTGACGAACGTGCCGTTGCGGCTGTCGAGGTCCCGCAGGAACCAGCTGTCGTCGCTGTAGATCACCTCGGCGTGCCGCCGGGAGATGAGGTTGCCCTCGACCATGAGGTCGTTGGCGGCGTCGCGGCCGATGGTCACCGTGTCGTCCGGCCGGACGATCGCCTGCTTGTCGCCGCTGGTCACCTGGAGCACCGTGAGCTCCCGGGTGACCGTCTGCTGATCGCTGCTCGCCACGCGCCTCATCATGCCGTGGGGGTACGACAAGAAACAGTGGGGGTCTTTGTATCAGGAACCCGACGCGGCCCCTCATGTGTGTCGAGACCACGTGAGGAGGAGACCCATGGCGGCGGACGCCCGTACGGACGAGTGGCGCTCGCGGCGCGCCCGGCGCTTGGCCGGCCTGCCGTGGGTGCGCCGCGAAGACCGCGCGGACGGCACGCCGGTGCGCTTCGTCGCCGATGAGCTGCTGGTGCTCGACGAGCACTTCGCCACCGCGCGCCAGGCGTTCGCCGAGCAGGGCCTCGCCGCCCGGGACATCGTGGAGGAGGGGGATGTCCCGGACGGCTTCCGCCGGGTTCGCCTCGCCGGTCTCGACGTCGCCCGCGCCGCCCGCCGCGTGCGCGTGCAGGCGGAGGCGGCCGGCGACACCCGCGTGGCGGCCGGGCCCAACCACGTGTTCGGGTCGACGGCGTTCGAGCACGCCGGGCCCTACGGACCGCCCCGGCCCGCGGCGCCCGGCCGGCTGCCGGAGCCGGACGGCACCGACGGGGTTCGGGTGCTCGTGCTCGATTCGGGCGTCTGGCTGAACAGTCCGCTGCCGAAGGACCGCTACGTCACCGAGGACTACGAGTCCGACGCCGACGTGGACAACGGCGGCATCCGCGACGGCGACGCCGCGCACGCGAACTTCGTCGCGGGCGTCATGCTCGGCCGGTCCCGGCGGGTGCGGCCGAGGTTGGTCCGGATCGTCGGCCCGCACGGGGTGTGCCGGGAGAGCGACCTGGTCGCGGCCCTCCAGCAGGCGGGCGACGATCCGGTCATCAACCTGTCGCTGGGTGGCTACACGCTCGACGACCGGCCGCCGGTGCTGCTCACCGCCGCCCTGGGGGCGCTGCTGAGCAGCGGCGACCGGGTCGTGGTCGCGGCGGCCGGCAACGACGGCCAGCACGACCGGCCGTTCTGGCCGGCCGCCTACGCGGGGACCAACGCGCCGTGGCGGCGGCGCGTGGTGGCGGTCGCCGCCCACGACGGCCGGCGCGTCTGCGAGTGGAGCAACACCGGCGCCTGGGTGACGCTCGCCGCGCCGGGTGCGGAGGTGGTGAGCACGTTCGTGCACCACGAGGACTTTCCCGACGGTTGGGCGCGGTGGAGTGGTACCTCGTTCGCCGCGCCGTTCGTAGCAGCGATGATCGCCGATGCGCTGGGGGAGGCCGGCTCGGCCCGGCTCGCGGCGGAGGCGGTCATCCGGGGGGCCCACCTGCGGTACGGCCGCTACGCGGGGGTGGCGTAGGGCCATGTATTACGCCGGGGGGAGGGGGGTGATGGGGTGCGGCGCGCTGGTCGCCGCACCCGGTCGCCCCGCAGTCACGATGCTACTCTTCGAAGCCATGGCCGAGCCCGAAAGTCCCGGTGAGCACCCGAACGCAGCACTTCTGCGGGCCGCCGCCGACGGCGACCAGGCGGCGTGGGAGTCCATTGTGGACAAATTCGCCAACCTCGTCTGGTCGGTGGCGCGCAGCTTCCAGCTCGGCCAGACCGACGCCGCCGACGTGAGCCAGGCGACCTGGCTGCGGCTCGTCGAGCACATCGACGACATCCGCGAGGCCGACAAGCTCGGCTCGTGGCTGGCCACCACCGCCCGGCGCGAGGCGATCGCGCTGCTGCGCAAGGGCGGCCGCGACGTGCCCGCGGGCGCGGCCGGCGACTTCGTCGGCCACCTGGGGATCCAGATCGGCCTCGCCCCCGCCGAGGACGAGCCGGACGCCGGCGTGCTGCGCGACGAGCGCGACGCCGTGCTCTGGCAGGAGTTCCGCGCGCTGTCCGGCCAGTGCCAGCAGTTGCTGCGCGTGCTCATCGCCGATCCGCCGCCGAGCTACGCCGAGGTCTCGGCCGCGCTCGACGTGCCGATCGGCAGTATCGGTCCGACCCGCAAGCGCTGCCTGGGCACGCTGCGCCGACGATTGGCTGCTTCGATATGACCCGCTGCCGCTGGGCTGGGCCGACCCGATGATCGGGGAGGAAGAGGTGCTGAGCTCATTGCGTGAGATCGCCGGCCGGCGCGACCCGGTGCCACCCGCCGTCCTCGCCGCCGCGCGGGCGAGCCTCGCCTGGCGCGATCCCGACGCGGCCCTCGCCGAGCTGGTCCGCGACTCCCTGGAGCAGGAGCTGACCACGGTGCGGGGCGGGCGGCCGCGGATGCTGACGTTCGGTGGCGCTCCGGTCACGATCACCATGGGGGTCACCGCCCGCGGGGGCGTGCTGGACGTGGTCGGCGAGCTCAGCCCGGCGGTCGCGGCCCGGGTCGTGGTGGAGTGGCCGGGCGGCTCGCTGGAGGCGCGGCCGGACGCCGAGGGCCGGTTCCGGGTCGGCGACGTCGCGCCGGGGCCGGTGCGGCTGCGGTGCGAGCCGGCGGTTGCCGGGGCATTCGTGCCGGTCCGGACAGAATGGGTGCAATTGTAGAGATCGCCGCAAAGCTCCGGCGCGGTCGCGGTACCGTGCGAGAAACGTGCCGCGACGTCGCGAGGAGCCGGCCATGCCCATCGACCACGTGCAGATCGTGTCCATCCCGGTGAGCGACCAGGACCGGGCCCGCGACTTCTACGTCAACGCGCTGGACTGGGAGCTCGTCAGTGACAACGCCGAGGGCGAGCAGCGCTGGGTCGAGGTGGCGCCCCGGCACGGTCAGACGTCGTTCACGCTCGTGACCTGGTTTCCCACCATGCCGCCCGGCTCGATGCACGGCATCGTGCTGGACACCGACGACATCGAGAAGACCTACGACGAGCTGGCCGAACGCGGGATCGTCTTCGACTCGCCGATCGAGGAGAGCCCGTTCTCCCGCACCACCAGCTTCGCCGATCCCGACGGCAACACCTTCGTGCTGCACCAGCTCTACCACCCGCGGACCCGACCCGTAAACTACGCCCCGGCAAGGTCGTAGCGCAGAGGTCGTCGCGCCGGCGCAGCAGGCTGGAGGACGTCGGTTCGATTCCGACCGACCTTGACCGGTTCCGCGGTGCACCCTGCTCGCAGCTGGGGCTGCTCGCCTGGGCTCACCGGATGCTTGCCACTCGCTTCGCTCGCTGGGCGGGGGGTTCCCACCCCGCTACCCCCCATGCCTTCGCTGCGCTCGGCACACCGTCGCTTCGCTCGGACCCCTGGCACGGCCTTTTCACTCGCTGGGTCAGCCTGCCTGTAACCTGCCTGTTGCGGGTTGTAGCGCAGAGGTCGTCGCGCGCGGACTCATAATTCGCGAGGACGCCGGTTCGATTCCGGCCGGCCCGCACCGCGAAAACCCCGCCGGGCCGGCGTGCGGGGCGGGGATACCATGCTGCGGTGCCGCAACTGGACCCCGCCGACGTCGAGGCGTGCCTTCGGGTGCTGGCCGCCGTCGGCGACGCCGATCCCGGGGACGACGGGGCGAGGGCGGTGCACGAGGCCGTCTCCGTGGCGTACAAAGGCCGCAAGAAACGCCAGAAGAGCACTCGGCGCGCGGCGGCCGGCACGCACGACCGGCGGCTGCTGACCGACCCTGCCGCCGATGATGCCGAGTTGGTACGTCCACGACGCTGCTACGTGTGCAAGTCCCCCTATCGCACGGTGCCCGCGGCCTACCCGCAGCTGTGCGCCGAGTGCGCGGCGGGCAGCCTCGCCCGGCGCACCGCCCGGTGCGACCTGACCGGCCGGCGCGCCCTGGTCACCGGCGGCCGGATCAAGATCGGCTTCGAGACGGCGCTGAAGCTGCTGCGCGACGGCGCCGAAGTGATCGTCACCACCCGGTTCCCGCGCGACGCGCGGCGCCGGTTCGCGGGAGTTCCCGACGCCGCCGGCTGGCTGCCCCGGCTGCACGTCCACGGCGTCGACTTTCTCGACCTGCCCGGCGTGGTCGGGCTGGTCGACGCGGTCGCCGAGCGCTGGGACCACCTCGACATCCTGATCAACAACGCCGCGCAGACGATCCAGCGGCCCGCGTCGTACTACCGCGAGCTCAACGCCGCCGAGGGCCGCCCCGCCCTGCCGTCGTCGGCCGCCGAGCTGCTCTTCCCGGCCGGCGCGCTCGACGAGACCGGCCAGCCGCTCGACCTGCGCCCGGTCAACAGCTGGATGCTCAAGCTGCACGAGGTGACCCCGCGGGAGTGGATGGAGGTGCAGGTCATCAACGCCTTCGTGCCGTTCCTGCTGGTCGCCCGGCTGCGGCCGCTGCTGCGCGCCTCGCCGTTTCCCGACCGGTATGTGGTCAACGTCTCGGCGATGGAAGGCAGCTTCAGCCGGGAGAACAAGACCGCCAACCATCCGCACACCAACATGGCCAAGGCCGGGCTGAACATGCTCACCCGGACCGTCGCGGGCGAGTACGCGGCCGAGGGCATCCACGTCACCAGCGTCGACACCGGCTGGGTCACCGACGAGCGGCCGCAGGCGGCCCGGCAGGCGCTGCACGAGCAGGGCTTCCGGGTACCGCTGGACGTCGTCGACGGCGCGGCCCGGGTCTACGACCCGATCGTCCGCGGCGTGCACGGCGACCCGGTGCACGGTGTGTTCCTCAAGGACTACCGGGAGGTGCAGTGGTAGAGATCGCGTGCCCGGTCGTGTCGGCACCGGCCGTACCACCGGCGGATCTGACGCTGCTGGAGCCTCTCCTGACGCGGCTGGCCGACCCCGCCGGGGTGGCCGGCACCGAGCGTTTCCCGCTCGGCACCCTCCAGCCGGACGGGCGGCTCGACCTGTGCAAACAGGGCCTTGGCGCGGACGGCGTGACCCGCGTGCTGGACCGCGTGGTCGGCTCGCCGCACGCCGTGCACCTGCTGCTGGGCACCAACGGCCTCGGCGCGCCCGGTGCCGCCGCGCTCGCCGCGTCGCTGCGGCCCGGGCACCGGGTCGAGACGCTGTACCTCGGCTGCAACGCCATCGACGCGGGCGGCGCGGAGCCGCTGTTCGAGCGGCTCGCCGAGGACTCGACCGTGACCGCGCTGTGGCTCAAGCGCAACCCGCTCGGCGACGCGGGCGTGGCGTCCCTGGCCGCGATGCTGCGCACCAACACCGGCATCTCAACGCTCGACCTGGTCAACACCGGCCTGTCCGATTCCGGACTGTCGTTGCTGGTGGACGCCTTGGCTGCCCGCCCGGTGCCGGTGACCCGGGTCTTCCTCGGCGGCAACGGGCTGGGTCCGTCGTCCGCCCCGCTGCTCGGCCGCCTGCTGGCATCGTGCGGCGTGACGGGGTTGTTCCTCGCGGCCAATCGGTTGGGAGATAACGGAATTTCCGCGATTCTGTCGGATTTATCCCTTGGGGGTACGACCCTGGGCCTGGGCGGCAACGGCCTGACCGACATCGGACCGGTGGCCGAGCGGCTTCCCCTGCTGGACAGCCTCGACCTGAGCCGGCCCCAGTCGCTGCGCGTGCTCGGCGCGCTCGACAACACGGTCTGCGACCCCGGCGCGGCACTGCTCGCCGCGGCCCTGCCCGGCACCGGCCTGCGCCGCCTCGACCTGCGCCACACCGGCGTGCGCGGCCGCGGCGCCAAGCTGCTGCTCGCCGCGGTCGAGGGCGGCCGGACCGCGCTGCGCCGGCTCACCCTCGGCCCCGACGTGCCGCGGCGGGTCAAGCGCGCCCTCGCCGAGCTGCTGCCCGCCGGCGAGCCGCCGCTGGCCAGCGAGATCGTGAGCGTCTACCGGTGACCAGCGCGCTGGTGTCCCGCAGCGAACTGGGGGTGTGGCGGCGGGTGCGCCGCTACGACGTACCCCCGGCCATGATCGCCGCCGCGACCGCGGCCCGGCTGGCCGGCGACTGGCGCGCCGCCTGCACCGCGGCCGGCATCGAGGTGCGCGGCCCGGCCGAGGACTTCGCCGAGTTCGCCGACGACCTGGCCCACCTCGCGCCCGACCTGGTCCGCTGGCACCTGCCGCGCAGCCCGGCCCGCGGCGACACCACCCCGGAGCCCCGGCAGCTGATCGTCCTGGCCCGCCGCGGCGACCGGATGCTCGCCGTCGCCACGCCGCGGGTCGGCCTGGCCGTGTCCCGGATGGCGCTGTTCGCCGGCGAGGGGCCGGCCGACGAGGAGTACTTCCACGGCGAGTACGACTGGTCGGCCAGCCGCGAACGGTGGGACGCGCGCGAGGCCGGCGAGCTGATCCGGCGTACCTGCGGCCCGCGCGCGGCCGAGGTGCTCGCGCTGCAGGACGCCGGGCGCATCGACGAGGCGTGGGCCACCGCGGGCGTCGACGTGCCGATGCCGCCCACGGGCGAGCGCTTTCCGGAGAGCACTCTGCGGCCGAACGCCGCGGCCCTGGACGCGGACCCGGACCGGTTGCTCGCCGCCGCGCGGGCCACCGGCCGGACGGAGGCGTCGATCCCGCTCGGGTACTACTACTACGAGCTGCGCCTGCGCGACCTGGACACCGATCGGCCGCGCGGCGAGTGGCTGCGCACCGACCGGCGCGCCGAGCCCGGCGTCGCGATCGGGGCGCTGCTGCGGCCGGTCGATCTGCATCTGGTCCGGCTCGGCCTGCTCTCCCCCGCCGACCTGCACCCGCTGATCGGCCCGCTGCTGGAACCGTTCGCCGCGCCCGTGCCCCCGCGCCGCCCTGACGCCGATCCGGCGCCGGTGCGGGTGCGCTGCGGCGGCCGGTGGCACGAGGTCGGCTGGGCGGCCGGTCGGCTGCACATCCCGCACGACGACGAGGAGCGCCGCCGCGAGGACGCCCTGCGCGCCCTCGGCGGCGAGCTGCACGGCTGCTTCGCCGCGGCGGCCGGCTGGCGCGACCGGTCCGTCCCGCTGCCGCGGCGGCTGGAGGCGCAGCGCACCGACCTCATGATGCGCGCCGTGCACGGCGACCTGGCGGGCGTCGTGGCGCTGCTCGACGCGGGCGTGGACCCGCACGCCCGCGACCCGCACGGCCGCACGCTGCTGCACCTGCTGCCCTGCTTCGCGCACGACCCGGGCGGCGCGCTCGCGCTGCTAGACCGGCTCCTCGCCGCCGGCCTGGACCTGGAGGACCGCGACCGGCGCGGCCGCACGCCGCTGCACACCGCCGTGCACGGCGACGGTTCGCCGGACCTCGTCCGGGCGCTGCTCGCGGCCGGCGCCCTGGTCACGGCGGAGGACAACGTCTTCGACTCGATCGCCGACGCCTACACCCGCCACCGCCGCGACGACCTGCCGTTCCTGGACGAGCTGCTGCCGGGCTGATTTTTCGTCGTACCCCCGGGCTAATCTCTGCGGCATGACCGAGGCAGTGACCTTGCTGGCGGCGGCCGACGAGCTGCTCGCCGCGACCCGCGCGACCCGGGTCGAGCGGCGCGACAACACCCAGCTCGAGGCCCTCGCGCTGGCCGTGTCGGCAAACCTGCCGGTGCTGCTGTGGGGCGAGCCCGGCATCGGCAAGTCGGCGGCCCTGCAGCAGCTCGCCGGCCGCCTCGAGGTGCCGATGGAGACGGTCATCGCCAGCATCCACGAGCCGTCCGACTTCGCCGGCCTGCCGGTCGTCGGCGACGACCCGGCCACCCAGGGCGTGCCGATGGCCCCGCCCGACTGGGCCGTCCGCCTGACCCGCCACGGCGTGGGCCTGGTCTTCTTCGACGAGCTGTCCTCCGCCCCGCCGGCCGTGCAGGCCGCCCTGCTGCGGGTCGTGCTGGAGCGGCGGGTCGGCAGCCTGCAGCTGCCGCCCGCGATCCGGGTCGTCGCCGCCGCCAACCCGCCGGCCAGCGCCGCCGACGGCTGGCACCTCAGCCCGCCGCTGGCCAACCGGTTCGTCCACCTGCACTGGACCCACGACCCGGCGATCGTCGCCCGCGGCCTCGCCGGCACCTGGCCCACCGCCGACATCCCCCGCATCGACCCGCGCCGCGCCGGCTCCGCGCTGGCCCGGGCCCGCGGCACGCTGTCGGGCTTCCTGACCGCCCGCCCCGGCCTCACCCACCACCTCCCCGCCGACGCCGAGGGCCGCGGCGGCGCCTGGCCGTCCCCGCGCACCTGGGAGATGGCGCTGCGCCTGCTCACCTTCGCCCTGGCCAGCGACGCCACCCGCGAGGCACTGTCCACCGCCCTGATCGGCGCGATCGGCGACGGCACCGGCCTGGAGCTGATCAACTATCTCGACGAGCTCGACCTGCCCGACCCCAACCGCGTCCTGGCCAACCCCGACGCCTTCGCCCTCCCCGAGCGCGGCGACCGGCAGCTCGCCTTCCTCACCGCGGTCGTCTCCGCGGTCCAGTCCGACACCAGCCGCGCCCGCTGGGAGGCCGCCTGGACGGTCCTGGCCAAGGCCGTCGAGGCCGGCGTGCCCGACGTGGCCGCCCGCGCCGCCACCGACCTGGCCACCATGCGCGAGCGCACCTGGCCGGTCCCGCCCACCATCGACGCCTTCATCGACATCCTCCGCCTCTCCGGCGCCCTGCGATGACCTCCCCACCACCCCCCACCCCCGGACCGCCCGCCGCGCCCGCCACCCCCGGACCGCCCGGACCGCCCGGACCGCCCGCCCCGCCCGGACCGCCCGCCCCGCCCGGACCACCGGGACCGCCCGCCGCGCCGGGATCGCCCGGATCGCCGGCCTCTGCGGCCAGGGAGGCGCTGGATCGGACGAAGCTGCTCGCGGCGCGGTATCAGGCCGCGGGGAACCGGCCGTATCTGGCGTCGGCGCTGTATGCGCTGTCGGTCGTCCCGTCGTGGCACCTGCCGACGATGGGCGTCGACCGGCACTGGCGCCTCTACGTCAACCCTGACTTCGTCGCCGGCCACCCCGTTGACGAGCTGGGCGGGGTCTGGATCCACGAGGTGGCACACCTGCTGCGCGACCATCACGGCCGGGCCGACCGGCTGCCGCAGGCGGACCGGCACGACCACCATCGGGTCAACCTCGCGCAGGACTGCGAAATCAACGACGACCTGGTCACCGACGGCCTCGCCCTGCCGGCGGACCGGGTCGAGCCCAAGACGTTCGGGCTGCCGGGCGGCCGGCTGTTCGAGGAGTATCTGACCGGCATCCCCCGCTCGACCATCCTGCACCTGCAGTGCGGGTCGGGCGCCCACGGCGCGGCGGTGGCGGGCGAGCTCGGCGGCTTGGACGGCGCGCCCGGGGTGCGCGAGGTCGAGGCCGACGCCATCCGCCGGCAGACCGCCGACGCGGTCCGCGCCCACCAGCGAGCCCGCGGCAACGTGCCGGCCGGCTGGCTCCGCTGGGCCGACGAGATCGCCGAGCCGGTCATCGACTGGCGCCGCCTGCTCACCGGCGCGCTACGCCAGGCCGTGACGTGGGCCAGCGGCGCGGTCGACTACACCTACGCCCGCCCCGGCCGCCGCAGCGCCGCCCTGCGCGGCGTGATCCTGCCCAGCCTGCGCCGCCCACTGCCGCGCGTGGCCATCGTGATCGACACGTCGGGTTCGATGGGCGCCGGCGACCTGGCCGCCGCCCTGGCCGAGGTGACCGGCGTCCTCCGCGCCGTCGGCATCCGCGGCAACCGCGTGACGGTCCTGGCCTGCGACGCCGACGTGCACGCCGTAACCCGCGTGACCAACACCGCCCAGGTCCAGCTCGCCGGCGGCGGCGGCACCGACATGCGAGTCGGCATCACCCGCGCCCGCTCCGCGCCCGACCCCCCAACCATCATCGTCGTCCTCACCGACGGCGCCACCCCCTGGCCGGCCGAACCAACCGGCTGCCGCCTGATCGCCGGCCTGGTCGGCGCGAACCCGCCCCAACCCCCACCCTGGATCGAGGCCATCCACATCACCGACACACCCAGCCACTCCACCAGCCCCACCTGACCCCCCGCCCCGCCCCTCCCGGCCCGCGCGGTTTGCATTTGCGCGACCCGGCGCAGCCCGGCGCAGCCCGGCGCAGCCCGGCGCAGCCCGGCCTGACGTGCGGCCTGGCCCGGGGCCTGGCCTGGCCTGGTGTGGCGCGGTCGGGTGGGCGTTGCGGGTGTCGCACCCCGTCGGGCGGACCATCCGATCTGCGCTGCCGGGTCGGACATCTTGCGGACATATGTCTCCGTGATCATGATGCCCGCGGTGACCGCACACCGGGTTTTCCATGATCCCGGAGACTTTCGGTACACGGGGGTACATCAACACTCCGTGATCATGAAAAACCGTTGGTGTCAGTGCCAGTTGCGCATGATCACGGAGACTTCCGGTCGCTACGCCGTGCTCCGCAGCGGCCAGCGCGCCCACCGCACCACGCGCGGCGCGACACCGGGGCCGGACCGCGCCGGGGCAACGCCACACCGCGCCGGGCCGTGCCACACCGCGCCGGGCCAGGCCAGGCCAGGCCAGGCCAGGCCAGGCCAGGCCGGGCCGGGCCGGGCCGCGGCAAACTAGGCCAGGCCAACCACACCGGGCCGGGCCGGGCCACACCAAGCCGCGCCTCAAGTCGAGTTGCGCCGGGGCGCGCACATGCCAGCCGCGTGGGGCACGCCGATGTCGGGAGGAAGCGGGCGGGTGGTCAGTGGGTTGTGGTGAACCAGCGGGCGGCGGCGCCGTCCAGGACTACCTGCAGGCCGCGTTCGAACTGGGCGGCCAACGCGTCGGCGGTGGTCGGGGGGCCGGGGGCGTCGGGGTCGCGGGGGTCGCGGTCGCCGAGTAGGGCGGCGGTGTGGGGGTAGCGGCCCGTCGCCAGTTGGGCCAGGCCGTAGGCGACGATGCCCTCGACCACCGCCGGGTCGGTCTCGGTGCGGTCGTGGGCGTCGGCGGCGCGCTGGGCGCTGCCGAAGACGTAGGCGTCGACTACCGCGAGCAGGTCGAGCTTGGCCTCGGTGGACAGGCCCGTGCCGGACAGGGCGGCCAGGCTCTGTTCGAAGTGCAGCATGGCGTTCGGGCCGACGGACGGGCCCTGGCCCACGGTGATCGCCCACGGGTGGCGGGCCAGCAATGACCAGGTGCGCCTCGCGATGGTGGCGACCGCCTCGCGCCAGTCGGGTGGGAGGTCGCCCTCGGGCACGACGGCCTCGGCCATGAGGGCGTCGTCCATGAGGGCCAGCAGTTCGTCCTTGGTCTCCACGTAGTTGTAGAGGGTCATCGTGCCGGCGCCCAGGCGGGCGGCGACGTTGCGCATCGACACCGCCTCGATGCCCTCGGCGTCGGCGATCTGCAGGGCGGCGGCGGCGATGCGCTCGCGGCTGAAGCGGGGGGCCCGGGCGCTGGGCTCCGGGCGTGCCCAGATCGGCGGCCGGGACGCGGACATGTCCGTAGTCTGACGCACGATCAGGCTCGACGGTGACAGCGGTCCGCATTCAAGCCCCACACAAACGGCCCGCATGCAAACCCCACACAAACGGCCCGCATGCAAACCCCACACAAACGGTCCGCGATCAACCCCCAACACAGGCCCACACACGCGGCCGACGATCGGAGCGTTCAGCGGTGGTAGCGGTGGGCGATGAAGCCGGGGGACGGCGGTTCGGGGCGGGCCGGCAGCGGAGCGGCAGTGTGGGTGCCGAAGCCGCGGCCCAGCGTCCGGACCTGCTCCTCCATGAGCGGCACGCCCCGCCGGGCCTGGCGCTCCACCTGCTTCTCCACCAGGCGGCTGTTGAAGAAGGTGCGCAGCCAGTACACCAGCATCACGCTGCGGGGCACGAAGACCTTGCGGCGGCGGCGTTCCAAAGCGTCGGTGAAAGCGGCCGCGCAGCGCTCCACCGACGTGGTCGAGCCCAGTGGCGGCGGCAGGCGGGTCAGGGTGTCCTTGAAGGCCGGTAGGTCGTCCCTGGCGTCGCGGACCAGGTCGGTGTCGACCCACGACGGGTGCGCGGTGCCGACCGCGACGCCGTGGTGGGCGACCTCCAGGCGCAGCGCGTTGCCGAAGTGCTCGACGCCGGCCTTCGACGCGCAGTACGCCGCCATCCCGGGCAGCGCGGCGAACGACGCGGCCGAGGCGACGATGAGCAGGTACCCGCGCGCGGCGATCAGGTGCGGCAGGCACGCCGCGGCCGTGCGCATGACGCCGATCAGGTTCACCTCGACGGTACGTACCAAAGCCTCGACGTCACCGGCCGAAACCGTGCCGCGGCTGGCCACGCCCGCGTTGGCCACGACGGCGTCGATGCGGCCGTAGGCGGCGAGGACGCCCTCGACGGCGGCGGCCATACTGGTCTGGTCGGTCACGTCGGCGGCGAACCAGACCGCGCCGATCTCGCCGGCGAGCCGTTCCAGGCGTTCGGGCTCGAGGCCGACCAGCGCGAGCCGGGCGCCTCGGGCGGCGGCCTGGCGGGCGGTGTGTTCCCCGATGCCGCGGGCGGCCCCCGTGACGAGCACCACCTGCCCCGACAAGCTGTGCTTCACCGCGGTCCTCCCATCGGCGGTACCGTCCAGTACCAGGCAAACTACACCCGTACGCATTGTGGCGAAAGGCGGGGGAAACCGCATGACGAGCACCAGGACCGCCGAGGAGCTACGGCACGACCTCACCGGCGGGCTGGCCGAGGCGATCGCCGCGAAGGGTTACGCGGCCACGACGATCGCCGACATCGTCATGCACGCGCGGGTGTCCAAGCGCACCTTCTACGAGCACTTCGCCGACAAGGAGGCGTGTCTCATGGCCCTGTACGAGCAGGGCTGCGAGCAACTGCTGGAGGTCGTGCGCGGTGCCGCGGGCGCCGGTGGGCGGCCGTGGCGGGAGATGGTCAACGACGGCGTCACCGCGTACCTCACGGCGATGGAGGGCATGCCCGCGACGACCCGCACACTGCTGGTCGAGATCCAGGCGGCCGGGCCGAAGGCGTTCCGGCTGCACCAGCGCATGCAGCGCCGCTTCGCCGACACACTGGTCGAGGTCGTCGAGGGGGCGCGCGCCGCCGACCCGTCGATCCCGCCGCTCGCGCCGCTGCTGGCCATCGCGCTGGTGGGCGGCGTGCACGAGATGATGATGCAGGTCTGCGATCCGTACACCGGCGCCGGACAATCATTCACCTCACTCACTCCGGCCGTGGACGAGCTGGTATACGCGATCCTCACAAACCCGTGGAAAAGTCAGATGGAATGATCGGACGTACGGACGGGTTGCACGACTAAAAAGAGGAAGGGACTCGTTGCGGTGCTGAACCCCAGCGAACTTTACGAGCTCACAGACGACCCGCCGGCGGTCGACCGGCCGGTGCTCGTGCACGCGCTGACGGGCTTCGTCGACGCCGGCAACGCCAGCCGCCTCGCCCGCGAGCACCTGCTCACCGTCGGCTCGCCGCGCACGATCGCGACCTTCGACCTCGACCAGCTCTACGACTACCGCAGCCGGCGCCCGGCGATGCTGTTCATCGAGGACCACTGGGAGCACTACGAGCAGCCCCAGCTGCTGCTGCGGGTGCTGCGCGACGCGACCGGCACCGAGTTCCTGCTGCTCGACGGCCCCGAGCCGGATCTGCAGTGGGAGCGGTTCACCGGGGCGGTGCTCGAGCTGATCGAGCGCTTCGACGTGCGGGCCACGGTCGGGCTCAACGCGATCCCGATGGCCGTGCCGCACACCCGCCCGACCGGCGTGACCGCGCACGGCACCAGCCGCGACCTGATCGCGGGCTTCGAGCCGTGGCTGCAGCGGGTCCAGGTGCCCGCCAGCGCCGGCCACCTGCTCGAGTTCCGCATCGGCCAGCAGGACCGCGACGCGTTCGGCTTCGCCGTGCACGTGCCGCACTACGTGGCCCAGGCGGAGTTCCCGGCCGCCGCGGAGAAGCTGCTGTCCTGCCTGTCCGAGGCGACCGGCCTGCAGGTGCCGCTCGACGAGCTGCGCGGCGCGGCCGAGTCGGTGCGGGCCGAGATCGACATGCAGATCGCCCAGGCCGACGAGGCCGCCTCGCTGGTGCGGGCGCTGGAAGAGCAGTACGACGCCTACACCCGCGGCCGGGCCGGCAACAACAATCTGCTGGCCGAGTCGCCGGCACCGCTGCCGACCGCCGACGAGATCGGCGCCGAGCTCGAGCGCTTCCTCGCCGAACACACCCGCGGGGATGAGCCTCCCCTCGGCGGCTGAGTCACCAGGCGGTGCCGGTGAGCCGCTCGTAGACCTCCACGTAGCGGGCCCGGGTCAGGGCGACGACGTCGTCCGGGACCTCGGGCCCGGGTGCGGTCTTGTCCCACCCGCTGCGCAGCGACCAGTCGCGGACCAGCTGCTTGTCGAACGAGAACTGGGCGCGGCCCGGCTCCCACTGCTCCAGCGGCCAGAAGCGCGACGAGTCGGGGGTGAGCACCTCGTCGGCGAGGACCACCGTGCCGTCGGGCGCCCGGCCGAACTCCAGCTTCGTGTCGGCCACCACGATCCCCCGCTCGGCGGCGAGGGCGGCTCCGCGCGAGTACACCTTCAACGTCAACTCGCGCAGCTCGTCGGCCAGATCCTTGCCGAGTTGCCCGCGCACCTCATCGAGGGTCACGAACTCGTCGTGCTCGCCCACCGGCGCCTTGGTGGTCGGGGTGAAGACCGGCTCGGGCAGCCGGGAGCCCTCCACCAGCCCCGGCGGCAGCGGCACTCCGGACACCTCGCCGTGCGCGTTGTACTCGGCCAGGCCCAGCCCGGCCAGGTAGCCGCGGGCGATGCACTCGACCGGCAGCATGGCCAGCCGCCGGCAGCGGATGGCCCGGCCGGCGAACCGCGCGGGCACGTCGGTCGCCGAGATCACGTGGTTGGGCACGAGGTCGGCGAGCTGCTCGAACCACCACAGCGACAGCCGGGTGAGCACGGCGCCCTTGTCCGGGATCGGCGTCGGCAGCACCACGTCGTAGACGGAGATGCGGTCCGAGGCGACCAGGATCAGGTCGTCGCCGTCGGCATAGACGTCCCGGACCTTGCCGGAGTGCAGCAGTTCCACGCCGGTCAGCCTATCCGGGCGGCGTAGGGTGAGCTGCGTCACCCTGTTCACGAGGAGGACCGCCATGACCATCGAACCCGCCAAGACCGCCCTCGTGCTCATCGAGTACCAGAACGATTTCGTCTCCGACGGCGGCGCCTTCCACGGCGCCGTGGAAGCCGTCATGGAGAAGACCGACATGCTCGCCAACACCCGCAAGGCCGTCGCCGCCGCCCGGGCGGCCGGCGTGACGATCATCCACGCGCCGATCATGTTCGCCCCGGGGTACAACGAGATCACCTCGCACCCGTACGGCATCCTCAAGGGCGTCGTCGACGGCAACGCGTTCGTCAAGGGCGAGTGGGGTGCCCAGATCGCCGACGACCTCGCCCCGCAGCCGGGCGACATCGTCGTGGAGGGCAAGCGCGGCCTCGACACGTTCGCCAGCACCAACCTCGACTTCATCCTGCGCAGCAAGGGGATCACGACGATCGCGATCGGCGGGTTCCTGACCAACTGCTGCGTTGAGTCGACCATGCGCACCGGCTACGAGCACGGCTACCAGGTAATCACGCTGAGTGACTGCGTGGCCGCGACCTCGCAGGAGGAGCACGACAACGCCCTGAAGTACGACTTCCCGATGTTCTCGACCCCGATGCCGGCGGCGGAGTTCACCGCCCAGCTGTGAGCGCGCACAGCCGCGCGGTGTGGAGTCAGCTCCACCCGCGCGGTAGCGTGCATGCCGCGTGATTGGTTCACAGGGAGTCGGACGATGGTGATGGCGAAGGACTGGGTCGTTGTCGGCCTCGACAACGGTGGCACGGCGAACAACGCCACGGTGCTCGATCACGAGGGCGCGTTCCTCGTGGACGGCCTGGTGGAAGTGCCCAGCCGGGTCCTCGACGGGCCCGCGGCGGCCGTCGAGTCCCTCGCCGGCGCGTTCGACAACATCCTGGCCGTGACCAAGGTGGACCGCTCCCGGGTGGTCGCCGTCGGGCTCGACACGCCGGGCCCGGCCAGCGCCGAAGGCGTCATCTCCTCCAAGGGCGCGACCAACTTCTCGCAGCCCGCCTGGTGGGGCTTCGACTTCCGCGGCGCGCTGGAGGAGCGGCTCGGGCTCCCGGTGGTGTACAACAACGACGGCAACGCGGCCGCCCTCTACGCCCACCACGAGTACTTCGGCGCCAACGCCCACGCCCGCTCGTCGGTCTCCGCGATCGTGGGCACCGGCCTCGGCGGCGGCGTCATCGAGCAGGGCAAGGTCATCAAGGGCGCGGCCGGCATGGCCGGCGAGCTCGGCCACGTGCACATCCCGATGCACGGCCTGCTGGAGGAGGGCCAGCCGCTGCCCAGCTGCGGCTGCGGCTTCCTCGGCGATGTGGAGAGCGTCTCGTCGCTGACCGGCATCGTGCGCAACCTGCTGCCTTACTGGCTGACCCGCTTCCCGGACCACCCGCTGCACAAGGCCGACACCATCAAGGCGGCGGCCAAGCAGGTCCGCGGCTTCGGCGAGCAGGGCGACGGGCTGGCCCTGAAGATCTTCGAGCAGCAGGCGATGGGCCTCGGCCGGCTGTTCACGATCGCGGCCAACTTCACCGACCCGGACTGCTACTTCGTCGGCGGCGGCGTGGTCGAGGCGGCCCCGCACTTCCGCGACTGGTTCCTGTCCCGCGTCCGCGCGCACACGCTGCTGCGCGACGAGCAGGTCAAGGTGGCGCAGTTCGCGCTGGTCCCGGAGCTGGACATGGCCGGCGCCCGGGGCGCCGCGATCGCCGCCGCCGGCACCGTGGTGATCTGAGGCTCAGCCGGCCTCGACCGGCGCCGGCGCCCGCGCCACGTTCTCCGCGAGCAGGCTCAGCCGCCCCTGGTCGTCGCGCTGCCACCGCCGCCCGCGCGGGTCGGTGAACCGCAGCTCGACGAGCATGTCGGCGGACGGGGCGAGCCGGATCGTGCCGTCGTCGTTGATCCGGTCGCGGTCGACGGGCCCGTTCGTCTCCTCCTGGTCAAACCCGGCGTACACCTCGGGGTCCTGCGCCGGCGGCACGATCCTGACCCGCCGGACCGCCGTCCACGCGGCGGGCGGATCGCGGAAGACGATCTCCATGTCGTACACCGGCACCTGCCCCGCATTGCGCACCGCCGCCCCGACGACACCGCGCGTGATGATCCGCTCGAACGTCTCGCGCTCGCTGACCGCCCACGCGCACACCCGCTCGGCGTCGCCCCGGTCTTCGGCCTCCCGATAGCCCGCGACGAGCTCGGCCACCGCCGCCGCCCCTTGCCGGACCGCCTGCAGCGCGCGCCACGCCACATACACCCCCGCCCCGGCCACGAGCACGGCGAGGACCGCGGCGACAAGTCCCACCACATCGGACAAATTACCGCGCCGACCTAACGCCGCATATACGAAATGTCGGATAAGTCGTGACGCCGGAGGTGTCATGACTTATCCGAGCTATTGCTCCGGCCCGCGCAACTGACGACCGTTGCTCCCGTCAGACACCGGGCCGGGGCCCAGCATTCGCTGGCCCTGGCCCTGCCAGCTCCGCGGCGCCAAGAACAAAAGGACCGGGCGCTGCCGCGCCCGCTTCTCCCGCCGCACCCACCTCGACCCCCGATATGTCCGATAAGTCGGGCGCTGGCGCGCCACGACTTATCGGACATATCACGATTTATCATCATCCAGAACGATTGTCCCGACCAGGCCGGCGGTGCCACGAGCAGGCCAGTCGGTCACGTCCGCCGGCGTGGCGCATGAGGTGGCCAGCCCTTGGCTTCCGCCGCACGCCCACGCCCGCCGCACCGCGCACCGCGCACCGCGCACCGCGCACCGACCAGAAGTCTCCACGATCATGCGCATCCGGCACCGACACCAACGGTTTTTCATGATCACGGAGCGAACATGTACTCCCGTGTACCAGAAGTCTCCGGGATCATGGCAAACCCGTGGTGCAGCCACGACGGGCATCATGATCACGGAGACATTCCGCCCACCCCGGCCACGCGCCGATCGGACATTTCGCCTGCCAGGCGAAATGTCCGAAACTTCGACCCACTGCGCCGCCCGCAAAATGACCGTCGTGCCCCACCCCAGGGCTCGGCGGCGATGCCCGGTTCGCGCAGCCGGGACGGGACGACCCGACCGGCAGCCAGCCGGGCGCGTCAACGGGTCGGTCGCGAGCGTGCAGAATCGGGGGGTGAGCAATCTGGAGGCGCAAGCCGCCGAGGCGGGACTGCCCGTCGAGACCGACACCGGCGCCCGGGCCGAGCTGCTGGAGGGCCGGGACGTGCCGCTCGGGCGGTACACGGTTGTCCGGCGCAGCCTGCCCAACAAGACCCGGCGGACCGTCGGGGCCTGGTGCTTCCTCGACCACTTCGGACCCGAGGACGTGACCGGCGGGCCCGGCATGCGGGTGCCGCCGCATCCGCACATCGGGCTGCAGACGGTGAGCTGGCTGCTCGGCGGGGAGGTGCGCCACCGCGACAGCCTCGGCTCCGACCAGGTCATCTACCCCGGCCAGCTCAACATCATGACCTCCGGGCGGGGCATCGCGCACTCGGAGAACTCGCCGACGGACAAGCCGCCGATCCTGCACGGCCTGCAGCTGTGGGTCGCCCTGCCGGACGCCGAACGCCACCGCCCGCCGGCCTTCCAGCACATCCCGGAACTACCCGAATTTTCGGACAAATCCGCAAAAATCCGGATCGCCGTCGGTGCGCTGGAGGGGCAGACGTCGCCGGCTCAGGTGTACAGCGAGCTGCTCGGCGCCGATGTCGAGCTCGACGGGCGGCTCGAGCTGCGGGTCAGAGCGGACTTCGAGCACGCCGTCGTGGTCACCGAGGGCACGGCCACCGTCGACGGCGTCGACGTGCGGCCGGGATCCCTGTTGTACCTCGGCGCCCACCGCGACCGCCTGACCTTCGCCGCCGACCGTCCCGCCCGCCTGTTCCTGCTCGGCGGCGTGCCGTTCGAGGAGGAGCTGGTCATGTGGTGGAACTTCGTCGGCCGCTCCCACGAGGACATCGCCGAAGCCCGCGAGGACTGGATGAACGGCGCGGACCGCTTCGCCGCCGTGCCGGGTGGCGAGCCGCCGCTGCCCGCGCCGCCGCTGCCCACCACCCGGCTGTTGCCACGCCCCAGATACCGCAAAAGCTAGAACGGTACCGCCAAAACTAAAGCAACTTCCACAGGTGATCGGCCGTGCCGTTGTCGTCGAACTGCACGACCTGGGCGCTGTTGGCGGTGGACATTCCGGAGACGCCCAGCACCTTCAGGCTGTGCTGCACCTGAATGCGGTACCACCCGTCGCCGTTGTCGACGAGCCGCCACAGGTGGTCGGCGCTGCCGTTGTCGTCGAACTGCTGCACGAACGCGCCGTTGGCCGTCGACATGTCCTGCACCGCGAGCAGCTTCCCGCTGTTCTGGTTCTGGATCTTGTACCATCCGGAGCCGGCGTCGATGAGCCGCCAGTTGTGATCGGCGGTGCCGTTGTCGTCGTACTGCACGACGTTCGCGCTGTTCGCCGTCGACATGCCGGAGACGCCGAGCACCTTGAGGCTGTTCTTGTTCTGGATCCGAAGCCACTGGATCGGCGCCGTGGTGCCTTCGACCCGCCACTCCAGGATGCCGCCGGAGACACCGGCCTTGAGCTGCACGACCACGCGCAGCGCCGACGTCGTCACGGCGTTGAAGGTGACCCGGTTGAAGGTGTTGAGGGCGGTGCCGTACGCCGACGCCCCGCTCACCGCGGTCCACTGGCCGGTGGCGTTGAGATACTGCAGCTGCCACGACTGCGGCACCCGGCACTGTCCCGCGCCGGTGTCGTCGAACCAGTACAGCGACACCGCACCCGTGTTGATCGGCGTCGAGTACGACAGTTGGGCCCACTCGCTGGTCCCGAGGTGGTCCCACCAGGTCAGCCGCGGGATGCTCTGGTCGGCGGAGCTGCTGGGCACCTTGCCGTCGTTGATCGCGCCGACGCTGTCGCCGCCCCAGCACCACGACGCCGTGGCGGTGGCCGGGATCGACCAGTCGATCGCGTCGGCGCCGTCGCTGATCCGGGGGAACGTGGTGATCCGGACCCGCTGCGCGCCCATCGGCAGCAGGGTCAGCGTCTCGTTCGGCTGGGTGGAGCGGGCCGGGCTCTGCTGCAGGGTGCGCACGATCCCCTCCGCGTCGGCCTGCCAGTTGGGGATCCGCCGGCCGGTGACGGCGAGCGAGATCGGCGCGCCGTCGCGGGTGAACGGGTTCGCGGCCAGCGGCCCGGCCTTGCGGGTGACGGTGACGCCCGGGTTGTTCGGGTCGATCAGCAGCCCGTAGTTCCAGGCGGAGTTGGCGTACACCTCATTGGAGGGCCAGGCGTCGGTGCCACCGATGCGCGCCCAGCGCTCCGCGATGGACAGCGAGAAGCTCAGCGGCCCGTTGTCGACGCTGACCGCGTTGCCGTTCTTGGCCCAGGTCCGCACGGTGGTGCGCATCGGCAGCGTGACCGTGACGACGTCACCGTTGTTGAAGGTCTGGTCGACGATCACGAACGAGCCGGACTGCACCGTGCCGGTGACCAGCACGCCGTTCACCCGCACCTGCGCGGCGGTGCACCAGCCCGGGATTCGGAGGTACAGCGGGAAGCTCACCGGCCCCGGCGTGCTCACGGTCAGCGTCACGGTTTCGGAGAACGGGTAGTCGGTGTCCTCGACAATCGTGACCGTGGTGCCGGCCGCGCCGACCTTGGCGGTGACCTGCGAGGCGCCGTACATCCCCGCGCACAGCCCGTTGTCCCAGGTACCGAACCACAGCTCCTGGGCATAGTAGGGCCAGCCCATGCCGTAGTTGTGCGGGCAGCAGCGGTAGTTGTGGATGCCCAGCATGTAGGCGAGCATCGGGAACCCGTTCTGGAACTGCCCCTGGGTCAGCGTCGCGTTGGTGAGCGCGATGCTGTTCGCGCTGGTGATGTAGTGGAGCCCCTGCTGGGCGGGGTCGAGCGCGGCCGGCAGGGAGTTGAACGCCAGGTCCTCGCAGCGGTCCAGCCAGACGGAGTCGCCGGTCATCCGGGCCAGCATCTGGTGCGAGTGCATGAACTCGACGATCCCGCAGGTCTCGAAGCCTTGGCGGGGGTCGGTGTACCCGGTGCGGCAGTTCTCGTCCCCGGCGAACCCTCCGCCGGGGAAGTTGCCGTACAGCCCCATGACCGTGGCGTAGTCGTTGTAGGTCGCCTGGGGGTACTTCGGGTCGGGGTCGAGCAGGCCGTACTGCGCGGGCTCCCGGAACCCCTGCGCGAGGTTGACGTTGTGCCAGTTCGGGATGCCGCTGGTGTAGTCGGCCGACCCCGCGTGGATCTTCCGCACCAGGTCGAGCAGCCAGCTCTCCCCGATCCGGTTGTAGAGCCAGTAGATGCTGTCGATGTTGTCGCCCCAGCGCAGCGCCGCCCAGCTGCGGTTGAACACCGCGGCCGGCTGGGCGTTCTGGAACTGGAAGTACTTGCGCATGAACGGCACGATCCGCGTGTCGCCGCTGTACTCCGCGTAGGAGCGCACCGCGTCGAGCACCGGCATGTGCGGCCAGAAGTCCGGCCCGCCCTCAAGACTGGTCCGATGCCGATCCGGCCCGAAGAACCCATCGGACCCCTGATTGGCGATGATCCCGTCAACCCATTGCTTGGCGAGGGTCAGGATGCGCGTGTTGCCGGTGACGTACCCGAGATCCCCGAACCCGCGCAGCCAGTAGGGCAGTTCCTCCCACCCGTCCTTGGTCCGATCCACCCAGCCGCAGTTGCTGTACACCAGGTAGTCCGACACGTCGGTCATCCGCCCGCACAGCCCATCGGCCTCGATGTTGAGCTGGTTGCGGATCCACCCCCGCGGCTGCACCGCCCCCGGCGGCAGCTTCAGGAACGGGGTCGCCTTGAGCGGCGCGAGATTCGGCGTGTACTGCCCGCCGCGCCCTCCGGCAGTGACCGTCTTGACGGTCCGCACCGCGGCCGCGGCCACCCCACCCACAGCGGCGGCCCCGGCAACGGCACCGCCGGCAACAACCGCTCCACGAACAACAAACGTCCTACGGTCCACGGCGCTCGGACTCCTTTGCTCCTGGCGGAGGAACATCGATGCCCGATTATGCAGAAAAACGGTCGTTCGTGAAAGAACTCGTTGGTTTTTGTTTAACTGCCCCGCGTTCCTTGTGCGCTCTCCCCCTCACTCGGCCCGACCGCCCGATACCACCGCACGCCCCCGGCACAGGTCAGCCCCACTCCCACGGCGAACGCGACGGCCACCGCCCACCGCCCCCACGCCGGCCCGGCCAACGTCCCGTACCGAAACACCCCGGAATCCCCCATCCCGATCACGACCGCCAAACAGGCCCCCGCGATGCCGAGCACGAGATCAACCTTCTTGAACAACAAGAGCACTCCAGCCGCTACCACCCCACCGCCCACCACGAGCGCCCAAACCCGCGCGAGGAGCTGCACCACCACTCCATCGGCCGGCGAGGCCGCCAGCGCGGCCGACCCGACAACCCACCAGGCTGCCGTGACTCCCCCGACGACGGCCACAACCCCCAGCACCGCCCGCCACCGCCACAGGAGCCCGACGACCACCGCCCCGAGCACGCTCCCGGCCCACCACCACCCGGTCCGCGGCACCGTGGCCGCCTCAACGCTCCCCCGCACAATCCCCGGCTCAAGCCCATCCACCAGCAACGGCACGCTCCACTCCCGCACCGGCAGCTCCCGCGCCCGCTCGTCATGCCACCGCACCACAGGCACCCCGGCAACCCGATGCCACTCCGCCGCCGCGGCGGCATCCCCTCCCACAGCACCCCCACGCAACGCCCGACTGGCAAACCAGGTAGGCGACTCCCGATTCTCGTCAACCCCATCCGCCGAAACCCGAAGAAACGGCTCCCCTTGCAGCCCAAGCACAACCACTTCGCGCCCGGACCGATTGACAAGCTCGAGCCGCGCACCCCCCTCAACGGCCCGCACCTCAACCCCCGGCACCGACACCGACCACACCCGCACGACATACGGCACGGCAACCGGCGCATCGGCCCCATGCGCCGCCGCCGGCGTCGCATACAGCAAGACACCCGCAACCCCAGCCGCGACGACCGCCCCAACCCGCAGCCCCAGCCGCCCCCACATACGCCCGCTCACAACCCCTCCCACCCGACCCGCACCACCCTCACCGATGCACAAACCGACCGAGCGTCAGCCCGAACGGCCCACACAACACCGCCGCGGCCCCGTCCAGCGTTGGCCGGGTCGATCGCGCTGGCCGAGCCATCCAACCCCGGGCCGAGGGGGACCAGACCATCCGGGCCCGAGCCGAACAGGACCAGGTCGTCCGAGACCGAGCCAAACAGGCCCGAGCCGAGGACCGCGCCGAGCAGGCCATCCGGGCCCGAGTCGAGCCGGACCGGGCCGAACAGGACCGGGGCGGGCAGAACCGGGGCGGGCAGGACCCGGGCGGGCAGGACCCGGGCGGGCAGGACCGAGCCGAGGAACGGGCCGAGTTGGTCCGGGCCGAGCCGAGCAGACGGGCCGAGCGGGACCGAGCCGAGCCGGGCCAACGGGCCGAGCGGGTCCGGGAGGAGCGGGTCCGGGCCGGGCAGGTCTGGGTCATCCGGCGCGGGCGGCGGCGATCGCGGCGACGAGGTCGGCTCGGGCCCGGGCCACGCGCGAGCGGATGGTGCCGACCGGGACGTCCTCGATCTCGGCGGCCTCGGCGTACGACACCCCGAGGACCTGCGTCAGGACGAACGCCACACGGCGCTCGGCCGGCAGGGCCGCGACCAGCGCGCTCGTGGCGTGCAGGCCCGCGTGGTCGCCCTCGCTCAGCGACGCCGGCTCGGCCACGACCCGCGCCTCCAGCCGCCGCGCGCGCACGGCCGCCCGCACCTGGTCGGCGCACGCGCGCCGGGCGATGGCCAGCACCCACGTGCGCGCCGTCGACCGCCCCGCGAACTCGGGCAGCGCACGGAACGCGCGCAGGTAGGTATCCTGCGTCACGTCGTCCGCGTGCGCCACGCCGACCAGCGCGGCGACGAACCGCCAGACCTCCGCCTGCGTGGCCCGCACGAAGGCGGCCGCAGCCCGCTCGTCGCCGGCCCGCGCGGCCAGCAGCGCCGCGGTTGCCGCATCAACCTCGCCGTCGGCCTCACCAGTCACGGCAGCGAGCCTAGCGCCCCGGGCTGACGACCTCCCTTCCACCTCACCCGGACGCGGCGATGGCGACGACACCACCGCTCACCGCGGAGGCGCGCGACTCCACCCCGCCACCGGCGCGCCCCGACCCGCGCCACCGCCGACCAGGACCCGGCCACACGACGACTCGCGGCCGAAGGACCACCGACCAGGCAACCGCCGCGAAAAAACACCAGCAAGTCGAGCACCGGCCGCGGCCGACCGGTCGGAAAGCGACGACCAGCCATACGGCGACTGGTAGACGAAAGGCGACCGACCAGGCAACCGGCGCGCAGGAACACCAGCAAGTCGAGGACCGGCGGCAGTCGACCGGCCGGGAGGAGACGGCCGGCTGGAAAGAGACGGCCGGCCACGAGGAGAGGGCGGCCCGACTGGAGAGGACCGGGCACGAGCAGGTGGCGGGCCGGCAGGAGACGGTCGCGTAGCGGTAGACGAATCCGGAACAGGCGTGGCGGCGGGGGCCGGAGTGGGTGGCGCCGCAGCGGGGACGCCACGAGGTGGGGCCGGTGGAGACGGCGGCCGGATCGGGGCTGACGAAGTGGTCGAGCGCCGGGATGTGACCGCCGCCCGCGGTTCCGCACGGTGGCTGGCGGTGTCATGGGATGTTGCCGGGGATGTCGGGCTTGGCGACGCCGCAGGTCTGGACGCTGGAATCTCCGCCGGCTGGGGGCTGCGGGGGTGCCGGGCGTCGCGCTGCGCTGCGGGCGCTGCGGCCGGGGCCCGCCGGGCGGCGCCGGCTGATAGGGGCGTTGTGGCCGGCGCCCGGTGGGCGTCTCGGTGGCGGTGGCGGGCGTCGCGCTCGGCCCAGTGAGCCGTGATCTCGGACGTGCGGGCCTCCCGGTCCAGGCGGGCGAGGCGCTCCGCGTGGCGCATCTCCAGGCCGTGGCGGCGGGCGGCGGCGAACTCGGCGCGGGTCGCCGCGCGGCGGGCGTGGCGGCGGCGGTGCTCCGCCAGCATCGCATCGAGCCGGGCCTGCCACTCCGCGGCGTCGGCCGCCGCAGAAGCCGCCGCAGCAGCCGCTGGAGAAACCGCGGACAAACCTGCCCCAAAAGCCGCAGACGAAGCCGCCACGCAAGCCGCAGACGAAGCCACGCCAGCTGCGGACAAAGGCACCACAGCAGGAGTCGTGGAGACGGAACAGGTCGAGGTTTGCGGTGTCGGGGGGCCAGGCATGGGGACAGATTAGAACAGGGGTACGACAAAAAATCAGGCTCGGCGGCGCAGGCGGACGGTGGCGATGGCCGCGGCCGCGACGGCCAGAGCGGCCAAGGTCAGCCACAGTGGAGTCAGGCTGCCGCCGGCCGAGGTTGAGGTCGATGGGGCGGTGGCGGGGATCAGGCAGGCCACCTCGGCCGGGAGGGGGGTGGCGGACGCCGTGGTGACCTGGATCAGGGCCTGGCAGTGGCCGGTCACCGGAGGGCCCAGGTCGATCGAGACGTGCCAGGAGCCGGGGGCCAGGGTGCCCGTGTACGTCTGGGTGCCGCGCTCGTCGCCCGTCTGGTGGAGTACCGCCGGAGCGATTGAAGCATCGCCCGCGGCAGCGGTCAGCGTGACCGTCGTCGGTTCGCTGATGGGGTGGCCGTCCTGCCACTGGGCGGTGATCCAGACGGAGCCGCGGCCGTCGGAACGGATGGTGACCGCGGCGCCGCCGTGTGCCGATGCGGGCGTGCCGAGCGCCAGCACGAGCACGACGGCAGCGGCGATCACTGCACCGATACGCGCCGCCACGCGGGGAACCCTACGGCAACCGCGGACACGGGACCGCTACGGCATTGCGGGAAGGGACTCCGCGCGGTCGTCGCGGACGTAGACGATCATGTCGCCGGTCTGGATGGTGGTGCCCTCGGGCTCGGCCAGGGAGAGCACCTTGCCGCGGCGGAACAGGGCGATCACCAGCTCGGTGAGCTCGCGCGGTGACGCGCCGACCTCGTCGCGGCGGGCGGAGCGCATCGCCAGGGCCATGCCCTGGCCGGGGGTGAGCAGGTCCTCGACGACCTCGATGAGCGGCGGCGCGGTGGTCGACAGGCCCAGCAGCCGGCCGGCCGTCGCCGAGGAGACGATGACGTGGTGGGCGCCGGACTGGCGCAGCAGCGGAGCGTTCTCCGCCTCGCGGGCGGCCGCGATGATCGACACCTTGCCCGAGGTCAGCTGGCGCACGGTCAGGGTGACCAGGACCGACGCGTCGTCGCTGTCGGTGGCGATGATGACCGCCTTGGCGTCCTGCACCCGGGCCTCGATCAGCACGCCGGAGCGGGTCGCCGAACCCTCGACCGCGACCAGGCCGTCGGAGGTGGCCTGGCGCAGCGCGGTGCGGTCGCTCTCGACGACCACCACCTGGGACTTTTCGAAACCGTTCTCCAGCAGGGTGCCGACGGCCGCACGGCCCTTGGTGCCGTAGCCGCAGACGATGACGTGATTCTTCACGCGCTTCCTCCACCGTCCCAATCTCAGGTTGGTGCGGTACTGGTCGGTCAGGACTTCGAGGGTGGTGCCCACCAGGATGATCAGGAACAGCACGCGGGCCGGAGTGATGACCAACACGTTCACCAGCCGGGCCGACTCCGACACCGGGGTGATGTCACCGTAGCCGGTCGTGGACAGCGTCACGACCGCGTAGTAGAAGCAGTCCAGCAGCGACAGGCCGTCGTTGTTGACGTCGCGATATCCACCTCGATCAATGAAAATGACGCCCACGATGGCGAACACCAGCCCCACGGCGAGGCCAAGGCGGGAGCTGATGGCGCGCAGCGGCCCCCGCCGTACGGCCGGAAGGTGGATCACGAAATCCACCATAAGGGTCGGGTGTGACAGTTCGCCGGGTGGGTAGACGGGGGCCTCCGGCGGACAGGAGGCTCGTCATGACCCCACATGCTCCCCGCGTGGGCGTGCTTGGCTCGTACGGCGGCTACAACCTGGGCGACGAGGCGATCCTCGCCAGCCTGCTGTCCGACCTGAGGGCCAGACGCCCCGACGCCGAGGTGCTGGTGTTCTCGCGCGACCCGCAGCACACCGCGCGCGAGCATCCGGGCGTCACCGTCACGCGCTGGGAGGGCATGGGCCGCGACCGTACCGCCGAGGCGCTGGCCCGCCTCGACCTGCTGGTCCTCGGCGGCGGCGGCATCCTCTACGACACCGAGGCGCGCCGCTACCTGCGGATCGTGCGCATGGCGCAGGAGCAGCGCGTGCCGGTGTTCACCTACGCGGTGGGCGCCGGACCGCTCACCGAGGAACTCGACTGCACGATGGTCCGCGACGTGCTCGGCGCGGCGACCGAGGTGACCGTCCGCGACGAGGAGTCACGGGTCGCGCTGGAGGAGGCCGGGCTGACCGCGCCGGTCACCGTGACCGCCGACCCGGCCCTGCTGCTGCAGCCGGAGGAGTTCGACGCCGGCATCCTGCGCGACTCGCTGCCGCCGGGGCGCCGGGTGGTCGGGATGAGCGTGCGCGAGCCGGGCCGGGCCGCGCAGCACCTGGCCGCCGACGAGTACCACCAGTTGCTCGCCCAGGTCGGGGACTTCATCGTGCACCGGCTCGACGCGGCGCTGCTGTTCGTGCCGATGGAGCGCTCCGACATCCGCCATTCCCACGCCGTGCTGTCCCGGATGACGGCCGCCGAGCACTGCCGGGTGCTGCACGGGCAGTACCGCCCGGGTCAAATCCTCGATCTGATGCGGCACCTCGACCTCGCGGTCGGCATGCGACTGCACTTCCTGATCTTTGCCGCGCTTTCGGGGGTACCGCTGCTGGCGCTGCCGTACGCCGGAAAAGTCTTCGACTTCGCCCAGCGGATCGGCGCGCCGGTGCCGCTGGGGGTGGTGCGGGAAGCGGCCGGGCCGCTGATCGCGCAGGTCGACCGGCTGTGGGACGAGCGGCCGCAGCGCCAGGAGGAGATCACCGCGCGGGTCGCCGGGCTGCGCCAGCGGGCCACCGAGACGGGCCGGCGGCTGGGCGCACAACTGGACCGCCTGGTTCCGGTCGGCGACCGCGAACCCGTGGTCTCCGCATGAGTTGGCTGGAGCGGCCGAGCGGCCTGCCTCCGGTACAACTGCCGCCACGAACCGCCGTCAACGGCGGGCGCACCGAGGTCCTCGTCGTGGGCGGCGGCCCGGCCGGCTTCGGCGCGGCGATGGGCGCGGCCGCGGCCGGCGCCGACGTGGTGCTCGCCGAGCGGTACGGCTTCCTCGGCGGCAACGCGACCGCCGCGCTGGTCATGCCGCTGATGAGCTTCCACAACGAGATCCGGCAGGCCGTGGCCGGCGAGGACAACCGGCTGTTACCGACGGACCATGGGGAGGGCGAGCCGGTCGTCGCGGGCGTGCTGTGGACGCTCCTCGATCGCCTGGTCCGCGCGCAGGGCGCCATCGCGCCGGATCTGGGCACCGGCTACACCGTGCCGTTCGACCCCGAGGTCTTCAAGCTCACCACGTACGAGCTGCTGGACGGCTCCGGCGTCCGGCTGCTGCTGCACTCGTTCGCCTCCGACCTCATCGCCCTGCCCGAGGGCGGCCAGCGCGGCGTGTTCGAGACCAAGTCCGGCCCGGTCGTGCTCGACGCCGACGTCGTGGTCGACTGCACCGGCGACGGCGACCTGGCCGCGGCGGCCGGCGCGCCCTACGAGATCGGCCGCCCCGGCGACGGGCTGACCCAGCCGATGACGCTCATGTTCCGCATGGGCAACGTCGACCGGGAGGCGTTCCTGACGTACGCGCACGAACACCCCGACCAGTGGCGCGGCGTGCACGGCCTGTGGGACCTGATCCGGGCCGCCCGCGACGCCGGCGAGCTCGAGCTGCCGCGCGAGGACATCCTGTTCTTCGCCACGCCGCACCCGGACGAGGTCTCGGTCAACTCGACCCGCATCGGCGGCCTCGGCATCAGCGTGTGGGACCTGACCCGCGCGGAGCTCACCACCCACCGCCAGCTGGAGCAGATCGCGCGGTTCTTCCAGCACCGGGTCCCGGGTTTCGCCGAGTCGTACGTCTTGCAGAGCGGCGTGCAGGTCGGCGTCCGCGAGACCCGGCGAATTCTCGGCGACTACCAGCTGACCGGCGAGGACGTGCTGAGCGCCCGCTCGTTCGACGACGTGATCGCTCGCGGCGCCTACCCGGTGGACATCCACAACCCCAACGGCCCCGGCACGATCCTGCGCCGCCTGCCACAGGGCCGCTCCTACGACATCCCGCTCCGCGCGCTGCTCCCCCGCGACGTCGACGGCCTGCTGGTCGCCGGCCGGTGCATCTCCGGCGATCACGTGGCGCACAGCTCGTACCGCATCATGCCCATCTCGATGGCGACCGGCCAAGCGGCCGGCGTCTGCGCGGCCTTGGCGGCGCGCATCGGCAAGCCACCGCGAGAGGTCCCCGCCGCACAGGTCCAGCGGGTCCTGCGGGCACAGGGCGCAAGCTTGCCGATGTGATTGCCGGTTTGGCAGCGGTACCGTGTGTGCCGCACCCTGGTGCACGTGCTGGTACACCCCTGGGACGCCCCGACCGACGACGCCGAGTGGCGGCAGTGGCTCGCCGCCCACGACTTCGGCCAGCTCATCGCCCCCGGCCGCGCCCGCGACCTGCCGGTCGTCGTCCCAACCCACTTCTCCTTCGACGGCGACACGGCCGTCTGGCTGCACCTGGCCCGCCCCAACCCGGTGTGGGCCGCCCTGGAGGAGCACCCGCGCGCCCTGCTCACGGTGATCGGCGACTACGTCTACGTCCCGTCGGACTGGAACGCCAAGCCCGGCACCGACCCCCGCGCGGGCGTGCCAACCTCCTACTATGCGTCGGTCCAGCTCTCCTGCGACGTCCGCATCGTCGACGACCCGGCCGAGAAGGCCGCGATCCTGCAGCGCCAGCTCGCCCAGTTCCAGCCCACCACGGACCGCGAGCCGATCCTGCCCGACGACCGCCAGCTGCCCGGCATCCGCGGCATCGAACTGACAGTGACCGCGGTGGCGGGCAAGTTCAAGTACGGCGGCAACCGCACCCCCGAGCACCGCCAGGACCTGGCCGCCCACCTCGCCGACCGCTCCGGCCCCCTGGACGCCGAGGCCCGCACCCACCTGCTGCGCCGCCTCCAGCCCTGACGCCCGCGCCGCCCACCGCGGCACCCTGTCTCGGCGCCCGCTCCGCCCACACCCCGCTCCGCCCACACCCCGCACCGCCCACACCCCGCACCGGCCAGCGCCACCCGGGAACCGGCACGGCCGGGCGCCATCCCCGCCGGCCCGCGCGCCCCAACACTCCGGGGCGGCCACGTCCGACCCATCGAGCGCCGCACGCCGCGCAGCACGGCGCAACGACCGGAAGTCTCCGCGATCATGCACAACCGGGCGTCGACACCAACGGTTTTTCATGATCACGGAGCGCTGATGTACACCCGTGTACCGAAAGTCTCCGGGATCATGACAAACCCGGTGTGCGGTCACCGCAGGCATCATGACGCTTCTATAGGGAAGGTGATCGGGCCCGGGGTTCGTGATCCGCTAGGTTCGATGCCGGTGATCTTGGATGACTCTTCCGTGATCTGACCACCGTGTGGTGTGTCTTTCGCATGACGTGTCGACAAGGTCACCGGCGTCGGCCCAGCTCGCTGTCCCTTGGCCTGATCAGAAGCCTGTCCGTGCTCAACCACGTGACTCATCACAGATGTGCCATGGTCAGCACCGTGTTCCCGGGCCGACGCCGTTGCAACGGCAGCGCTCATGGAAGGAACCACCGTAATGACCATGGTGACAGATCGTCGGGGCCGGCGTCGCCGGGCAGCGCCCGCCGGGCAGGGCGGCCGGGCTGTGTCCACCGCGTGGGTGGTCGGGGTCGACACGCACACCGACACCCACACCGCGACCCTGGTCGACGAGGTGAGTGCGGTCCTGGCCCAGACCGAGGTCCCGGCCACCCCGGCCGGCTACGCGCAGGTGCAGGCCTGGGCGCAGCGGCAGATCCCGGCCGGGCAGCGGATGTTCTGGGCGGTGGAGGGCACCCGTTCGCACGGGCACGGCCTGACCCGGCACCTGCAGGCCGCCGGGTACCGGGTCGTGGAGGCCGTGAAACCCGAGCCGGCCCGCCGGCGGCGGGGCAAGTCCGACCCGATGGACGCCACCCACGCCGCCCTGGCCGCGCAGGCCGTGGAGCGGGACCCCGCCGCCCGGCACGCCGAACCCCGCGCCGACGGCCGGCGGGAGGCGCTGCGGATGCTGCTGGTCACCCGCCGGCACGACTCCGACGTGCGCACCGCCACGGTCAACCTGTTCAAATCGCTGCTGCTCGGCGCCGGGCAGCTGCGCGAGACGCTGCGCGGGCTGACTACCACCCGGCAGGTCCGCGCCGTGGCGGGCCTGCCCGACGACCCGGCCGCCGACCTGGAGACCCGGGTCCGGCTGCAGGCCCTGCGCCGGGCCGCGGCCACCATCGCCGAGCTGGACCGGGCCATCGCCGCGGCCGAGAAACAGCTCGCCGGGCTGGTCAAGCAGGCCTGTCCCGGCCTGCTCGACCAGCCCGGCGTCGGCCCGGTCACCGCCGCGACCCTGCTCACCGTCTGGTCCCACCACGGCCGTATCCACAGCGAGGCCGCGTTCGCCGCGATCGGCGGGATCAGCCCCCTACCAGCCAGCTCCGGCCGGGTCGTCCGGCACCGGCTCAACCGCGGCGGTGACCGCGCCCTCAACACCGCCCTGCACACCATCGTCACCGCCCGCCGGCGGATGAAACACCCACCAACCAGCGACTACATCACCCGCCGCACCACCGAAGGCCTCTCCAACAAAGAAATCCTTCGATGCCTCAAACGCTACGCCATCCGCCAGCTCTACCGCTTCCTGGAAGCCAACGCCGTCGACGCTTGACAAAACCCTTCACAGATCACGGAGACATACATCCGCCCTTGGCGGAACGGGCCAAGGCCGGCCGGAACGGGCCGAGCCGGCCGAGCCGGCCGAGCCGAGCCGGCCGAGCCGAGCCGGCCGAGCCGAGCCGGCCGAGCCGAGCCGGCCGAGCCGAGCCGGCCGAGCCGAGCCGGCCGAGCCGAGCCGGCCGAGCCGAGCGGGCCGACGCGGGCGGGCCGACGCGGGCGGGCCGACGCGGGCGGGCCGACGCGGGAAGCGGCCGCCAAGGGCGGCCCCGGCAACAGGCCCGTCCGGGAAGCGGACGCCGTGGCCGAGCGTGCCACCGCGACCGCCGCATTCCGGGACGTGCCGGTGCTCGTCAGCGCCCTGTCCGCGACGGCCGTGGCGGCGTTCTTCCTCGACTACCTCTCGCCGTTCATCGACGCTCCGGCCGGCGCATACGGCAGCGAGGACGGCCAGATCCTGGGAGTGGGCGAATACTTCGCCTTCACGGCGCTGGTCGTCGGCGCGGTGCTGTTCGTCTGGACGCGGCTCGGGCGCCTGCCGGGTGGCATCGTCACCGCGGTCGTGGCGGCGGCCTCGGTCCCCAACGACGTATTCAACGACTTCGAGCACCTGCCGGCCCAGCTCTGGCCGCTGGCCGGCGCGGTCGTGGCCGACGCCGCCCTGCGGTGGCTGGCGGCGGCGGGCCCGCGCCTGCTGCCGGTGGCCGCCGGCGCCCTGATTCCGCTGCTCGTCTGGCTGACGCACCTCATCGGCGTCGAACTCTCCATCGGCATCATCTGGTCCCCCGAACTGCGGGGCGGCGCCGTCGTCCTGACCACCCTGGCCGGCGCCGTCGCGGGCGGTCTCTGCCTCGGCCGGCCGGACACAAGATCGACGCATGGCGCTGGGGCGGGCTAGAGTCACTGGCGTGCGGGAGCTGTTGCCGGAGTGGGTGGCGGTGGAGGTTGCCGCCGAAGACGACTACATCGCCGAGTTGCTGCCCGATGAGGCGGCCGGGCTGAGCGAGCGGGCCGTGGAGAGCCGGCGCCGGGAGTTCAAGGCCGGGCGGGCGTGTGCGCGGCGGGCGCTGGGGCGGCTCGGGGTGCACGGCCGGCCCGTCCCGACCACGCAGAGCCGGGCGCCGGCCTGGCCCGAGGGGACCACCGGCAGCATCACGCACACCGCCGGCTACTGCGCGGCGGCCGTCGGGCTGCGGGCCGAGGTGCGGGCGGTCGGGATCGACGCCGAGTCGCGGACCATCCTCCCGCACAACGTGCGGGACACGATCTGCCTGCCCGAGGAGCTGGCCTGGTGCGCGCAGCGCCCGGACGAGGACTGGTGGCCGGCCGTGCACTTCTCGGCCAAGGAGGTCGTCTACAAGCTCTGGTCGCCGATCGTCGGCACCTGGCTCGACTTCCACGATGCGCGGCTCACCCTCGACGTGGCGGCCGGCGAATTCGAGGCGCGCATCTCCCGGGACCGCCTGGCAAAATCGCCGCCCGGCACGCCCGAGGTCTTCCGGGGACGCTTCCACGTCGCACCCGCCTTGGTCCGCAGCGCCGGCTACGTGACCGCGTGACAGCGAACCTGCTGGAGCGAGCATTTGCCGAGCCAGGGCTACGGCCGCTGCCGGAGGCGGCCGTCGGGCTGTTGCGGGCTGTGGACGCGCCGCCGCGGCTCGGTGCCCATCTGCGGGCCGTGCACCACGTGGCCGTAGAGCTCGTCGACTGGATCGAGCGGGAGCTGCGCGTCGATCGGGAGCTGCGCGTCGATCGGGAGGCCGTGCTCTTCGGGGCGGCGACTCACGACATCGGCAAGGTCCGCTTCCCCGGGGAACTCTCCGGGGCCGGCACAGAGCACGAGGCGGCCGGGGAGGCCCTGCTGCGCTCCCTCGGCGTCGAGGAGCGGCTCGCGCGCTTCGCCGCGCTGCACGGGCGCTGGGAGCGGGACGGGGCGACCCTGGAGGAGCTGCTCGTCACGCTCGCCGACAAGGTCTGGAAGGGGCGGCGCGAGGCCGGCCTGGAGGAGCAGGTCGCCCAGGTCATCGCCGGGGCCACCGGGGAGCCGGTCTGGGCGGTCTTCATGCGGCTCGACGACGAGCTGACCCGCATCGCCGGGGACGCGGACGAACGGCTCGCCTTCCAGGCCCGATTCCCGGTCGGCACCTAATCCATGATCTAGAACATCCGTTCTAACCATGAGGCCACCGTACCGCACAGGTATGACAAAACCGCGTCAGGCGCGCGGGGCTCAGTCCGCGGCGATGCGTGCGGCCAGCGAGGCCAGGGCCTCGGCGGAGCGCGTGCCGGGCTCGGCGTGGAGCAGGAGTGTCTCCAGGCCCGCGGGGCTCGCCATGGTGAACTTCTCGACGAGCAGCTCCAGGTCGCCGACGCGGGGATGCCGGATCAGGATGATGTTGCCGCTGCGCGCCGCGTGCACGTCGTGGCGGGCCCACAGCTGCCGGAACCGGTCGCTCTTGAGCGACAGCTCGCCGATCAGGGCGTGCAGGCGCTCGTCGTCGGTGTCGGTGCCGATCTGGGCGCGGAGATGGGCGACGGCACCGGCCGTGGACCGTTCCCAGTCGGGGTGGTAGGCGCGGAAGGTCACGTCGACGAACAGCGACCGTAGCCGGTTGACGCCGGGCACCAGGTCCGGCGAGAGCTCGCGGGCGAGCCGGTTGGCGGCGAGCACGTCGCCGTACTTGTCGCACACGACTCCGGGCACGTTGATCGTGTTCAGCAGCAGGTCGAGGCCGGCCGGCACGGCGTCCTGAGGCCGGATGGGGTGGCGGCGGGACCGGCGGCCGGCGAGGGCCATCAGGTACGCCGTGCCTTCCGGGTCGAGCTGGAGCACCTCGGCGAGCGCGTGGATCACCTGGGCGGACGGGCTGCGGTCGCGGCCGCGTTCGAGGCGCAGGTAGTAGTCGATGCTGATGCCGGCGAGCATGGCCACTTCCTCGCGGCGCAGCCCGGGCACGCGGCGCGGGCCGTTGCCGGGTGGCAGGCCCACCTCGGCGGGTGTGACCAGCTCCCGGCGGGCCCGGAGGAAGTCACCGAGGGCGTTGTCCATGGGACAACGGTAATCCCTGGTCACCGGCGGTGGGGTGGCCCTTTTTCTCCCCGGAACAACGCGGCCTGCCGGGCGGCACCCGCCGTCGCCAGGATCGGGTCATGGCATCAACAATGACCCAGAACGTCGACGGCGAGCGTCGAATGCTGATCGACGGAAAGCTCGTCGAGGCCGGCTCCGGACGGCGGTTCCCGAACATCGACCCCGCCACCGAGGAGGTGCTCGGGTACACGGCGGACGGCACCGCGGAGGACACGGACGCGGCGATCGCCGCCGCCCGGCGTGCCTTCGACGAGACCGACTGGTCCACGAACCACGCGTTCCGGCGCCACTGCCTCGAGCAGCTCACCGAAGCGGTCACCGCGGCAATGGAGGACATCCGGCGCATCGACGTCGCCGAGATCGGGTTCCCGGTGTCCAGCCTGAAGATGACCATCGACCCGAACCTGCCGCGCTTCGGGGAGATGGCCGCGCTCGCCGGCTCCTACGACTACGAGCAGCCGCTGCCCGACGGCGCCGGCATCCTGCAGCGCGAGGCCGTGGGTGTGGTCGCGGCGGTCCTCACCTGGAACTGCGGCTTCATGCTGTGGAGCACGAAGGTACTGCCGGCGCTCGCCGCCGGTAACACCGTCGTCGTGCGCCCCGCCCCGGAGACGCCCTGGGGCTCCACCTTCATCGGGCGCCTGATCGCCGAGCGGACGGACATCCCGGCGGGCGTCGTGAACATCGTGACCTCCAGCGACCCGGCCGTCGCGGTGCAACTGACCCAGGACGCACGGGTGGACATGGTCTCGTTCACCGGGTCGACGGCGGTGGGCCGGCAGATCATGGCCCAGGCCTCCGGCACGATCAAGAAGGTGCTGCTCGAGCTCGGCGGCAAGTCCGCCAACATCGTGCTCGACGACGGCGACCTGCGCTCGGCCGTCAGCATGTCCGTCGGCCTGTCGTGTGCGGTGTCCGGCGAGGCGTGCGGCATGCTCAGCCGGCTGCTGCTGCCCCGTTCCCGGTACGAGGAGGGCATCGAGCTCGCGGCCGGCATGATAGGCGCGGTCGAGCCGGGCGACCCGTGGGACCCGGCCACCGTCCAGGGCCCGCAGATCACGGCGGCGCACCGGGACCGCGTCCTCGGCCTCATCGAACGGGCGAAGGAGGAAGGCGCGCGCCTCGTGGTGGGCGGGGGCGCCGCCGACCTCGAGCGCGGCTTCTACGTCCGGCAGACGCTCTTCGCCGACGTCGACCCGGACTCGACCATCGCCCAGCAGGAGGTCTTCGGCCCCGTGCTGGTCGTGATCCCCTACGAGGACGACGACGACGCCGTGCGCATCGCCAACAACAGCATCTTCGGGCTCTTCGGCGCCGTGTTCAGCGCGGACGAGGACCGTGCGCTGAGCGTTGCCAGGCGGATGCGGACCGGCTCGGTCATGGTGAACGGCGCGAGCGTCTTCGGCCACGCCCCGTTCGGCGGATACAAGCAGAGCGGCCTCGGGCGTGAGGTCGGCACCTGGGGATTCGAGGAGTTCCTGGAGATGAAGGGCATCGGTATCCCGTCCGCCGCGACGAAGTGATCAGGCGCGCGGTTCGTATCGCACGAGCGGCTGGGTCTCGCGCAGCAGGGTGCGCAGCGCGGCCAGGTCGGGGCCGGCGGCGCCCAGGGCACGGGCCTGGATCAGGATGTTGCCCAAAGCGCCGGCCTCGACCGGGCCGGCCAGGACCGGACGGCCGCACGCGTCGGCGGTGAGCTGGCAGAGCAGCTCGTTTCGGGCGCCGCCGCCGACCATGTGCACCACGTCGACGGTGACGCCCGCGAGCCGCTCGGCGTCCTCGACCGCCCGGAAGTAGGCCAGGGCCAGCGAGTCGAGGATGCAGCGGGTCATCGCGACCGGCGAGCCGGGGACGGGCTGGCCGGCCGCCGCGCACGCCGCGGCGATCCGGGCCGGCATATCGCCCGGCGGGAGAAAGATCGGATCGGTCGCGTCGATCACGCTGCGGCCCGCGGGCGCGGCGGCCGCCCCGGCCAGCAGCGGCGGCAGCGGAAGGTCCCACTCCCGCTGGCACTCCTGCAGCAGCCAGAGCCCCATGACGTTGCGCAGGAACCGCACCGTCCCGTCGACGCCGATCTCGTTGGTGAACCCGGCCCGGTACGACTCCTCCGTCAGCACCGGGCCGGGCAGCTCGACGCCGACCAGCGACCATGTCCCGCACGAGATGTACGCGAAGTTGCCGGCGCCGGGCACACCGGCCACGGCGGAGGCCGTGTCGTGCGACGCCACGACGGTGACCGGCGTCCCGGCCGCGACCCCGGCGGAGGGCTGCACGACCCCCGCCGGCGTCCCGGGGGAACGCAGGGGCGGGAACAGCTCGGCGGAGACCCCGGCCAGCGCCAGCATGCCGGGCGACCATGCGCCGCCCCCGGCCGCCAGCAGCCCGGTGGTGGAGGCGTTGGTGACCTCGGTGCCCGCGACGCCGGTCAGCCAGTAGGAGATCAGGTCGGGCATGAGCAGCAGCGTGCGGGCCGCGGCCAGCTGGGCCGTCCCGGCCGCCGCCACCAGCTGGAACACGGTGTTGAAGGGCTGCAGCGCGATGCCCGACGCGGCGAACACGGAGTACCCGTCGAATCGGGCGCTCACCCCGTCGGTGCGCGAGTCCCGGTAATGCACCGGGTTGCCGAGCAGCACGCCGTCGGCATCGAGCAGGCCGTAGTCCACGGCCCAGGAGTCGACGCCGATGGACGCGACGGGGCCGGCGGCGGCGAGGCCGGAGAGGATCCCGCGGTACAACGCCAAAATGTCCCAATGCAGGGTGCCCCGGATCCGCACCGGCGAATTGGCGAACCGCGCCGCCTCGGCGAACGTGATCGACCCGGGGGCCACGTCCGCGACGATCACCCGCCCGGACGAGGCCCCGAGGTCGACGGCCGCGATTCTCATCGCAGGAAGGCGGCCGCCACGCCGGCGTCCACGGGAATGTGCAGGCCGGTGGTATGCGACAGGTCGCCGCCGGTGAGGGCGAAGACGGCGTTGGCCACGTGCTCGGGCAGCACCTCGCGCTTGAGGATCGTGCGCTGCGCGTAGAAGGCGCCGAGCTCGGACTCGGGCACGCCGTAGACCGCGGCCCGCTGCGCGCCCCAGCCGGAGGCGAAGATGCCGGAGCCGCGCACGACCCCGTCGGGGTTGACGCCGTTGACCCGGATGCCGTGCCCGCCGAGCTCGGCGGCGAGCAGCCGCACCTGGTGCGCCTGATCGGCCTTGGTGGCGCCGTAGGCGACGTTGTTGGGGCCGGCGAAGACCGCGTTCTTGCTGGCGATGTAGACGATGTCGCCGCCGATGCCCTGCCGGATCATCGCCCGGGCCGCCTCGCGGGCGACGAGGAACGACCCGCGGGCCATCACGTCGTGCTGCAGGTCCCAGTCGGCGACCGTGGTCTCCAGCAGCGGCTTGGACACGGACAGGCCGGCATTGTTGACGACCAGGTCGAGCCCGCCGAAGGCGAGCACGGCGGCGTCCACGGCGGCCCGGACCTGCTCCTCGTCGGTGACGTCCACCGTCACGGGTACGGCCACGTCGGCCCCGCCGATCTCCCCGGCGACGGTCGCGGCGGAGGAGGCGTCGCGGTCGGCCACGACCACGCACGCGCCCTCGGCGGCCAGCCGGTGCGCGATGGCCCGCCCGATGCCCGAGCCGCCGCCGGTGACCAGCGCGATCCGGGTGGCCAGGGGCTTGGGCCTGGGCAGGCGCCGCAGCTTGGCCTCTTCGAGGGCCCAGTACTCGATGCGGAACTTCTCCGCCTCGTCGATCGGCGCATACGTGGACACCGACTCGGCGCCGCGCATCACGTTGATCGCGTTGACGTAGAACTCCCCCGCCACCCGCGCGGTCTGCTTGTTGGCGCCGAAGCTGAACATGCCGACGCCGGGGACGAGCACGATCGCCGGGTCGGCGCCGCGCATCGGCGGCGAGTCCGGGGCGGCGTGGCGCTGGTAGTAGGCGGCGTAGTCGGCCCGGTACGCCTCGTGCAGCTCGCGGATGCGCTCCTCGGTGCCGCCGCCCGGGTCCAGCACGAGCGGCCGGACCTTGGTGCGCAGGAAGTGGTCGGGGCACGAGGTGCCGAGCGCCGCCAGCCGGGGCAGCTCCGCCGATCCGGCAAAGCCGAGTACCACATCATCATCACGGAAATGTCCGACTTGTCGCCGGTCCGTCGACACAAGTCCGCGCAAAAGCGGCATCAAGGCCGCGGCTCGTTCGCGGCGCGCGGCCCGATCCAGCGGCGGATGCACCGTCGCCCCGAAGGGATCCGCCTTGCCACGCGCGGCCAGGAACGCGGCCGCGGTGTTGATGATCTCAAGCGAGTTGCGTTCACACTCCGTGGAGGTGGAGCCCCAGGCGGTGATGCCGTGCCCGCCCAGGATCACGCCGATGGCCTGCGGATTGGCCCGCTGCACGGCCGCGATGTCGAGCCCGAGCTGGAAGCCGGGCCGCCGCCAGGGCACCCACACCACCCGGTCGCCGAAGCACTCCTTGGTCAGCGCCGGCCCGTCCGCGGCCGTGGCCAGCGCGATCCCGGCGTCGGGGTGCAGGTGGTCGACGTGCGCCGCCTCGACCAGCCCGTGCATGGCGGTGTCGATGGACGGCGCCGCCCCGCCCCGGCCGTGCAGGCAATAGTCGAACGCGGCGACCATCTCGTCCTCGCGCTCCACGCCCGGATACACGTCGACGAGCGCCCGCAGCCGGTCCAGCCGCAGCACCGCCAGCCCCTCGGGCTTGAGGGTGCCCAGGTCGCCGCCGGACCCCTTGACCCACAGCAGCTCCACCGGGCCGCCGGTGACCGGATCCTCCGCAGTGGCCTTCGCCGAGGTGTTGCCGCCGGCGTAGTTGGTGTTGCGCGGGTCGGCGCCCAGCCGGTTGGACCGGGCGATCAGCTCGGCCGTCACGCGCCCCACCCGGCCTGCGTGCCGCCGACCCGCTCGGCGCGGATCTTCTCCAGGTAGCCGGAGCGCTTGTACGCCGCGATCGGGTCGGGGTCGAGCCCCATGTCCTCGCGCACCGAACGCAGCAGCGGCCGCACGTCGCTGTTGTAGGCGTCCATCAGGACCGCGTTGGCGCCGAGGACGTCGCCGTCGTCCTGGGCCGCCTTGAGCGCGGCGTGGTCGACGAGCAGCGCCTTCGCCGTCGCCTCCTGCACGTTGAGCACGGAACGGATCACCGCCTGGATCTTCGGTTCGATGTTGTGGCACTGGTCGAGCATGAAGGCGATGCCCTGCCCGGACAGGGCGTCGGCGAGGACGATCTCGTGCATGATGCGGAACAGCTGGAACGGGTCCGCGGCGCCGACTATGAGGTCGTCGTCGGCGTAGAAGCGGGAGTTGAAGTCGAAGCCGCCGAGTTTGCCGGCCCGCAGCAGCACCGCCACGATGAACTCGATGTTGGTGCCCGGCGCGTGGTGGCCGGTGTCGATGACGACCTGGGCCCGCTCGCCGAGGGCGATGCAGTGGGCGTAGGCGGTGCCCCAGTCCGGCACGTCGGTCATGTAGAACGCGGGCTCGAAGAGCTTGTACTCCAGCAGCATCCGCTGGTCGGGCCCGAGCCGGTCGTAGGTCTCGGCCAGGGCGGCGGCGAGCCGGTCCTGCCGGGTGCGCACGTCGTCCTGCCCGGGGTAGTTGGTGCCGTCGGAGAACCACAGCTTGAGGTCGCGCGAACCGGTGCGGTCCATGACGTCGACGCACTCGATGAGGTGCCCGATGGCCTTGCGCCGCACGCCCGGGTCGGGGTTGGTGACGCTGCCGAGCATGTAGTCGTTGTCCTGGAACACGTTGGCGTTGATGGTGCCGACCTGCACGCCCAGCTCGGACGCGTGCCGGGCGAGGTCGGCGTAGTCCTCGACGAGGTCCCACGGGATGTGCAGCGCGACCGTGGGCGCGACGCCGGTGTAGCGGTGCACGACGGCGGCGTCGGCCAGCTTCTCATACGGATCGCGGGGCACGCCCTCCTGCGGGAACACCTTGAACCGCGTGCCCGAGTTCGCATATGCCCAGGAGGCCGTCTCGATCCGCTGGTCGCGCAGCCCCGCCGCGACACGCGCCCGCGTCTGCGGCGCGAACTCAGTCATTGCAACTCTCCAAGCTGGTGCTCCAGGTTGAACACCTCGTCAAGGACGACCAGCTGCCGCCCGTTGGTGAAGAACTCCGCCATCTGCGCTTCCCAGCGCGCCGACACGTCGGTGGCGTCCATGGCGGCCTGCGCGGCCGCGAGGTCGTCGGTGAGCAGCGTGCCGACGAGCAGGCCGTCGTCGCGGAGGAAGAGGGTGTACTCGTGCCAGCCGGCGTCGCGCAGCGCGACCAGCATCTCCGGCCAGACGCGGGCGTGGCGGCGCCGGTACTCCTCCAGCAGCTCGGGCTTGACCTGCAGCGTGAAACAGACCCGGCGCACGCCATCCCTCCTTTTCGTGCGATCGTGCGAGTGGGTGCCTAGAAGTTGAACTGGTCGATGTTGTCGGCCTTGAAGGTGTACGGGTCGCCGAGCAGCACGGTGCCGTCCTTGCCGACCGTGAACTCGCCGAGCTTGCCGGCGGTGAACTTGTCGCCCTCCTTGCCGGTGATGAGGCCGGAGGCGAGCGCGGCGCCGGCGTAGGCGGCCAGGTAGCCCAGGTCGGCCGGGTTCCACAGGGCGAACGCCTTCACGGTGCCGTCCTTGACATACGCCTTCATCTGGTTGGGCGTGCCCAGGCCGGTCAGCTGCACCTTGCCCTTGTAGGTCGAGCCGGACAGGTAGCGGGCGGCGGCCGCCACGCCCACCGTGGTCGGCGAGATGATGCCCTTGAGGTTGGGGTGCTTGGCCAGCAGGCCCTGCGCCTCCTGGAACGACTTCTGGTCGTCGTCGTCGCCGTAGACGGTGTCGACGAGCTTGAGCTTGCTGTAGTCGGGCTTGGCCAGCTCGGTCTTCATCGCGTCGATCCAGGCGTTCTGGTTGGTGGCGTTGGCCGTCGCGGAGAGGATCGCGATCTCGCCGCCGTCCGGGCCGATCGCGTCGGAGATCAGCTTGATCTGGATCTTCGCGATGCCCTCGGTGCTGGCCTGGTTGATGAACAGGTCGCGGCACTCGGGCTTGGTGTCGGAGTCGTAGGTGACGACCTTCGCGCCGGCCTGGCGGGCCTCCTTGAGCGCGCCGCAGATGGCGTCCTTGTCGTTGGCCGACACGGCGATGACGTTGGCGCCCTGCTGGGAGAGCGTGTTGATGTAGCTGACCTGCGCCGACGGGCTGGCCTCGGACGGGCCGGTCTCGGAGTAGGTGCCCTTGAACTCTCCGACGGCGACCTTGCCGCCCTTGTTGTCGGAGGTGTCGAAATACGGGTTGTTGACCTGCTTGGGCAGGAAGGCGACCTTGAGGCCACTCTTGATGGTGCCGTTCCCGCCGCCACCGGCGGTGGCGTCGGAGGATCCGGTGCCGGAGTCGTCGGCGCACGCGGCGGTCGTGAACGCGAGCGCCGCGGCGACCGCGACCGCCATGAGCTGCTGAGCTCTCATTCGGGTTGAATCCTTTCAGTCAGGTGCGGGGCGGGTTGGGGGTGTCAGGTTGTGCGCGTTAAGCCAGCCGCCGGCGGCGCAGTCGTTCGCGCGCCATGCCGGCGACGTTCGGTCCGACGACCGCAGCGATCAGCAGCGAGCCGGTGATGATGGTGAGGGTGTTGGGCTGCACGGAGGCCAGCTGTAGCGCGTTGCGCAGGGTGCTCAGCAGCACCACCGCGCCGAGCACGCCGAGCAGGCTGCCCCGCCCGCCGAAGATCGACACGCCGCCCAGCAGCACCGCGGCGACGACCGCGAGCTCCAGGCCGTTGGCGTTGTCGGCGCGGGCGCTGGCATAGCGGAACGTCCAGAACACGCCGGCCAGGGCCGACATCGCCCCGGTCGTCACGAAGAGCCAGAACTTGGTGCGGGCGACGCCGATCCCGGCGAAGCGGGCCGCCTCGGCGTTGTTGCCCATGGCGTAGAGGCCGCGGCCGATCGGGGTGGCGTGCAGGACCACGCCGAAGACGACCGCGAGCGCGGCGACGACGAGAATGAACCACGGGATGGTCAGACCGGGGATCGCGCTGATCGTCCGGCTGGTCCAGGCGGCCGGGTAGTCGGAGACCGCCTTGTCGCCCAGCACCACGTAGGCCAGGCCGCGGTAGAGCGCCAGGGTGCCGATGGTGACGGCGAGCGAGGGCAGGCCGAACACGGTGACGAACAGGCCGTTGACCGCGCCGAGCACGGCGCCCAGCACCAGGCACAGCGCGATCAGCAGCGGCAGCGAGGTGACCCCGTGCGCCCACAGGTCGCCCATCACCGAGCAGGTCAGCCCCATGACGCTGGCGACGGACAGGTCGATCTCGCCGGTGATGACGACCAGGGTGAGCGGCAGGGCGACCAGCGCGACCGGGATGACCTCGAGCGTGACGAAGCGCCAGAAGCGGGGAGTGCCGACGCCGTCGATGGTGGCCGCCCCGATCACCGCCACGAGGACCAGGGCGAGCAGGACGATGACGTCCCAGGAGCCCAGTCTCCGCACGACATTCTTCACTGGTGTACCCCTCGCTGCAGGCTCTTCGTGACTCGCACCGACAGCGCCCGGTCCAGCCCGATCGCCGCCAGGATCAGCGCGCCGACCGCGGCCCGCTGCCAGAACGGGGTGACGCCGAGCACCGGCAGCGCGCTGCCGATGGTGGTGAGCAGCACCGCGCCGAGCGCCGCACCGTAGACCGAGCCGCTGCCGCCGAAGATGGCCACGCCGCCGACCACGACCGCGGCGACCACGTTGAGCTCCTGGCCGAGGCCGGCGTTGGCGTCCAGGGTGCCGAAGCGGGCCACGTAGAGCGTGCCGGCCAGCCCCGCGAGCGCACCGCAGACGGTGAACGCGGAGAACACCCGCCGGCCGACCGCGATGCCGGACAGCCGGGCGGCGGCCGGATCCGAGCCGATCGCGTAGAGCTCGCGGCCGCTGCGGTAGGACCGCAGGTAGAACCCGGCGCAGACCACGACGACCAGGGCGAACAGGGTCAGCACCGGCACGCCGAGGACGGTGTCGGTGCCCATGTGCAGGAACGACGCCGGGATGTCCTTGGCGTTGATCTGCTTGCCGGTGGCCCACTGGTAGTCGATGCCGCGGAAGACATACAGCGTGCCGAGCGTGACCACGAGCGCCGGCACCCGGGCGGCGGCGATGAGGGCGCCGTTGACCGCGCCGCACACCGCGCCGAGCGCCGCGCCCGCCACCAGCACCACCGGGATGGGGATGCCGGGGTGGTCGAGAAACAGCGTGCCGGTCAGGAACGCCGACAGGCCGAGCACGGAGCCGACGGAGAGGTCGACGTTGCGGGTGATGACGACGATCGCCTGGCCGGTGGCCAGGATCGCCAGGATCGTCGAGCCGAGCAGCAGGTCCTTGACGCTCTGCGCGGCCAGGAACCGCGGGTTGGTGATCGCGGTGGCGCCGATGAGCAGCACCAGCGCGACGAGGATGCCCAGCTCTCGCACGACGAACACGCGCTGGGCGAGCCGGGTGCCGGCGCGCTGCCGCGGCGGCGCGGGCGCGGCCTGTGCGGTGGCGGTCATCGCGCGGCCTGCCCGGTCGCGGCGAGCATGACCGACTCCTCGTCGGCCGTGGTGCGGGGGATGTCGGCGGCGAGCCGCCCCTCGTGCATGACCAGCACCCGGTCGGCCATGCCCAGCACCTCCGGCAGCTCGCTGGAGACCATCAACACGGCGACGCCTTCCTTCGCGAGGCTACTGAGCAGGCGGTGCACCTCGGCCTTGGTGCCCACGTCGATGCCGCGGGTCGGCTCGTCCACGATGAGCACCCGCGGCGCGGTCGCCAGCCACTTGGCCAGCACGACTTTCTGCTGGTTGCCGCCCGAGAGGGTGGCGACCGGGTCGGCCATGCGGGCCGCCTTGACCTGCAGCCGCTGCGCCCACTCGCGGGCGGAGCGCCGCTCGGCGCCGCCGAAGAGCAGCCCGAGCGCGGCGAGGCTCCAGCGCCGCGGCAGGGTCGCGTTGCGCTCCACCGACAGCTCCATGACCAGGCCCTGCTGGCGGCGGTCCTCGGGCACGAGCGCCAGGCCGGCCGCGATCGCCGCGGCCGCGCTGCCCTTGCGCAGCCGCTTGCCGTCGACGAGCACCTCGCCCGCGTCGTAGCGGTCGACGCCGAACACGGCCCGGATGACCTCGGAGCGCCCGGCGCCGACGAGCCCGGCCAGGGCCACGATCTCTCCGCTGTGGACGGTGAAGCTCACGTCGGCGAAGGCACCCTGGCGGGTGAGGCCGCGCACCTCCAGCCGGGCGGGGCCGATCTCGGCCTCCTCCTTCGGAAACAGCGTGCTCACCTCGCGCCCGACCATGCGCCGGACCACCTCTTCGACGGTGAGGTCGGCGGCGGCGTCGGTGGAGACCCACCGCCCGTCGCGCATGACGGTGATGCGCTGGCACAGCGCGAACACCTCGTCGAAGCGGTGCGAGATGAACAGCACCGCGGCGCCGGCGTCGCGCAGCGAGCGGGCGACGGAGAACAGCCGCTCGACCTCGACCCCGGACAGCGCCGCGGTCGGCTCGTCCATGATCAGGACCCGCGCGTCGAACGACAGCGCCTTGGCGATCTCGACCAGCTGCTGGTCGGCGATGGACAGGCCGCGGGCCGGCCGGTCCGGATCGAGGTGCACGCCGAGGCGGGCGAACAGCTCGGCGGCCCGGCGGCGCATCTCGCCGGCGTCGATGCGGCGCAGGGCGCGCAGCGGCTGGCGGCCCATGAAGATGTTCTCCGCGACGGACAGGTCGGCGAAGAGCGTGGGCTCCTGGTAGATGACCGCGATGCCGGCGGCGCGGGCGTCGGCGGGGTTGCTCAGCACCAGCGGGCGACCGTCGAGAGTGATCGTGCCGGAGTCCGGCGCGTGCGCCCCGGCGAGGATCTTCACCAGCGTGGACTTGCCGGCGCCGTTCTCCCCGACGAGCGCGTGCGCCTCGCCGGCGCGCAGCTCCAGGCGCACGTCGCGGAGCGCGGCGACGGCGCCGAAGGACTTGCTCACGCCCTCGAGAGCGAGCACTCCCGTCCTCCCTTGTGAAACGTTTCACGGGCTGGTTACAGTGACCGTAGAAGCCGACCGAGACCACGTCAAGGGTTTCGAACGCGTTACCGTTTTGATACACCGGATCGGGCGCGCCGCCGCGCCGCAGGCCTTGACACGTTTCAGGAGATCGATGTCCACCACCACCGGCATCAAGGAGGTTGCGCGCCGGGCCGGCGTCTCCATCGGCACGGTCAGCAACGTCCTCAACCGCCCCGAGCTCGTCGCCACGACCACCCGCCAGCGCGTGCTCGACGCGATCGCCGAGCTCGGCTACGTGCGCAACGACTCCGCGCGGCAGCTGCGGGCCGGGCAGAGCCGGCAGATCGCGCTGGTGGTCCTCGACGTGACCAACCCGTTCTTCACCGACGTGGTCCGCGGCGCGGAGGCCGCGGCCGAGGACCGCGGGGTGATGGTCGTGGTGTGCAACAGCGGCGAGGACGCCGGCCGCGAGCAGCGCCACCTCGACCTGCTGGAGGAGCAGCGGGTGCGCGGCGTGCTCATCACCCCGGTGGACGAGTCGCCCGGCTCCCGGCTGGAGATGCTCATCCAGCGCGGCACGCCGGTGGTCCTGGTCGACCGCGGCTCCGGCTGGCACAGCCGCTGCTCGGTCGCGGTCGACGACGTCCTCGGCGGGCGGCTCGCCGGCGAGCACCTCGTCGAGCAGGGGCACCGGGAGATCGCCTTCGTCGGCGGGCCGGACACCATCGCGCAGGTCCGCGACCGGCACGCCGGTGCGGCCGAGGCGGCGGAGCGGCGGGCCGGGCTCATGGTCGTGCCAACGCCAAACCTGACTGTCGCGTCCGGGCGGGCCGCGGCCACCGAAATCGCCTCGCGCAGCCCGGCCGAGCGCCCCACCGCGATCTTCTGCGCCAACGACCTGCTCGCCCTCGGCGTGCTGCAGGAGATGACCCAGCGCGGCATCCGGGTGCCCCAGGACATCGCCATCGTGGGCTACGACGACATCGAGTTCGCCGCGGCGGCCGCGGTCCCGCTATCCTCCGTTCGTCAACCCCGCGAACAGCTCGGCCGCACGGCGGCAGCCCTGCTGCTCGACGAGATCGAGGACGACGGCCGGCACGAGCACCGGCACGTCGTCTTCCAACCCGAGCTGATCGTCCGCGAGTCCAGCGGCCGCCCCCGCGGCCGGCGGGCCGCCGGACGGAAAGGGCAGTGACCGATGCGCGTCGCGCTGTTCGTCACGTGCCTCGCCGACGCGATGTTCCCGCAGGTCGGCCGGGCCACGGTGGAGCTGCTCGAGCGGCTGGGCCACGAGGTGGTGTTCCCCGAGGCGCAGACCTGTTGCGGGCAGATGCACATCAACACGGGGTACCAGCGGCAGGCCTTGAAACTCGTCGAGCACCACATGCGCACGTTCGAGCCCTACGAGGCGATCGTCGCACCGTCGGGCTCCTGCGTCGGCTCGGTGCGCCACCAGCACGCGGCCGTCGCCGAGCGGGCCGGCAAGCGCCAGCTCGCGGCGCGCGCCGACGAGGTGGCCGCGCGCACCTACGAGCTGTCGGAGTTCCTGGTCGACGTGCTCGGCGTGACCGACGTCGGCGCCTACTACCCGCACCGGGTGACCTACCACCCGACCTGCCACTCGCTGCGCATGCTGCGCGTCGGCGACCGCCCGCTGCGGCTGCTGCGCGCGGTGCGCGGCCTCGACCTGGCCGAGCTGCCCGACGCCGAGCAGTGCTGCGGCTTCGGCGGCACGTTCGCGCTGAAGAACGCCGACACCTCGGCCGCGATGCTCGCCGACAAGCTGCGCAACGTGCTGTCCACCTCCCCCGACGTCGTCTCGGCCGGCGACTCCTCCTGCCTGATGCACATCGGCGGCGGGCTGTCGCGGCTGTCGGTGGGCACCCGTCCGGTACACCTCGCGGAAATCCTGGCGGCGACGGCATGAGCACCTTTCTCGGCATGCCGGCGGTCGCCCCGCGCGGGGTCGGCCGGCTCCGCGGCGACGAGCCCTTCCCCGCCGCGGCCCGCACCGCCCTGGCCAACGACCAGCTGCGGCGCAACCTCGGCCACGCCACCCGCACCATCCGCGCCCGGCGCGGCGCGGTCGTCGCCGAGGTGCCCGACTGGGAGGAGCTGCGCCGGGCCGGCGAGGCGCTCAAGGCCTCGGCCATGGCCCGCCTGCCCGAGCTGCTCGTCCAGCTGGAGGAGCAGGTCACCGCCCGCGGCGGCACCGTGCACTGGGCGCGCGACGCCAACGAGGCCAATGCCATTGTCACGGATTTGGTCCGCCGCACCGGCGCCGACGAGGTCGTCAAGGTCAAGTCGATGGTGACCCAGGAGATCGGCCTCAACGAGGCGCTCGAGGCCGCCGGCATCGCCGCCTGGGAGACCGACCTGGCCGAGCTCATCGTCCAGCTCGGCCACGACCGCCCGTCGCACATCGTGGTCCCGGCGATCCACCGCAACCGCACCGAGATCCGCGACATCTTCCTGCGCGAGATGCCCGACGCGCCCGCCGACCTCACCGACGAGCCGCGCCGGCTGGCCATGGCCGCCCGCGAGCACCTGCGCCGCAAGTTCCTCTCCGCCCGGGTGGCCGTCTCCGGCGCCAACTTCGCCGTGGCCGAGACCGGCACCCTGGCCGTGGTGGAGTCCGAGGGCAACGCCCGCATGTGCCTGACCCTGCCGCAGACGCTGATCACCGTGATGGGCATCGAGAAGGTCGTGCCGGCCTGGACCGACCTCGAGGTGTTCCTGCAGCTGCTGCCGCGCTCGGCGACCGGCGAGCGGATGAACCCCTACACGTCGCTGTGGACAGGCGTCACCCCCGGCGACGGCCCGCAGGAGTTCCACCTGGTCCTGCTCGACAACGGCCGCACGGCCGTGCTCGCCGACGAGGTGGGCCGCTCCGCCCTGCACTGCATCCGGTGCGCCGCCTGCCTCAACGTCTGCCCGGTGTACGAGCGGACCGGCGGGCACGCCTACGGCTCGGTGTACCCGGGCCCGATCGGCGCCGTCCTCAGCCCCCAGCTCACCGGCGTCGAGGACAACGCGTCGCTGCCCTTCGCCTCCAGCCTGTGCGGGGCCTGCTTCGACGCCTGCCCGGTGCGCATCGACATCCCGACGCTGCTGGTCCACCTGCGCGCCAAGCACGTCGAGGAGCACGGCCCCTCCCCCGAGGCGATCTCCATGGCCGCCGTCTCCTGGGCGATGGCCGGCCCCGGCCGCTTCCGCGGCGGCGAGCGCCTCATGCGCCTCGGCCGGCTGCTGGGCCGCCGCCGCGACCGGATCTCCGCCCTGCCGCCCCCGCTGTCGGCCTGGACGGCGAGCCGCGACCTGCCCCGACCTCCCGCCCAGACCTTCCGCGAATGGTGGCGGTCCCGCAATGGCTGACGATCCCCGGTCCGTGGTGCTGGCCCGGATCCGCACCGCCCTCGGCTCCTCCCCCACCGCACCCGAGGTCCCCCGCGACTACCGCCGCGCGGACCTGTCGGTGCCGGGCGACCTCGCGCTGCTCGCCGACCGGCTGGAGGACTACAAGGCCACCGTCGTGCACACCACACCGGAGTCGCTCGCGACCGACCTGGCCAAGGCCGTCGACGGCGTCGCCCCGCTGATCGTGCCGCCCGGCCTGCCCTTCGAGGTGCCCGGCGCCACCGTCGACGACGGCACGCTGGACGCCCACGCCCTGGACGCCTTCGCCGGGGTGGTCACCGGCTGCGCCGCGGCGGTCGCGGAGACCGGCACGATCGCCCTGGACGGCTCCCCCGACCAGGGCCGGCGGGCCATCACGCTGGTGCCGGACCGGCACTACTGCGTGGTCCGCGCCGACCAGGTCGTGCAGACCGTCCCCGACCTGCTGGCCCGCCTCACCCCCACCCGCCCGCTGACCCTGGTCAGCGGCCCGTCAGCCACCAGCGACATCGAACTGAGCCGCGTCGAGGGCGTCCACGGACCACGAACGTTGGTGGTGTTCCTGGTTCGGTAGCCCGACTACTACACTGCGCTACGTTGCGATTTGTCTGCATGGTGTACGGTGGGGATTCACCGGTCACCGCACCCGCCGGCCTAGCCCGTGTAGCAGTGCATCGAGGGTCTCGTCATCGGCCCAGCCATAGATCGACAGCATTCCGTCGACCGCCACGGTGACCTCCAGCCGATCCGGGTCGGCGAGCACCGGCCTGGTCGGCCTCCTCCGAGCCACCTGGGCCGACCCCGTCAGCACCGGGCAGCCGCCCCGCCGATTCGTGGACTTCCTGACCCGGGACGTGTCCGCGCCAGTCAGATGAACCGGTCGGCCATCGTGGCTCTTCGCAGCCGCAGAACGGGGTCCGGGTCAGGCGCTGGCCTGGTTGGCGGCCCGCGCTTAGATGTGCCCATGGATCTGTCGATCGTCGGCGTGCCGGATGAGGAGCTGGTGCGGGCGGCCCGGGCCGGTGACGTGGCAGCGTTCGTCATGCTTACCGAGCGGCATCGAGCGGCCATGCGCGCCACGGCGGTCGCGCTGCTCGGCTACGTCGACGAGGTCGATGACGCGATGCAGGATGCCATGCTTCTCGCGTTCCGGCGGCTGCCGCAGTTGCGCGACCCCGCGTCGGTCGGAGCCTGGTTGAAGGCGATCATTCGCAACGTGTGCCGTGGGTGGTTGCGGCTCCAGCGGCCGGTGCCGGTGGCCGAACCCCGGTTGTTGCTGCCGTCCGCCGGGGAGCCCGGGCCGGAGGAGACGGTGGACCGCGGCGCCACCCGGGACTGGATGTGGCATGCCCTCAATGCGCTTTCCACGCCGATCCGGGAGGCGATGGTGTTGCGCTACTTCACGCGCTTCTCCTCCTACCAGCACATCGCCCAGCTGTGCGGCGTCGGGGTGGACACGGTGGGCGGCCGTTTGCGGGACGGCCGTCGTGCGCTGGCCGGCAGCCTGCGGGAATCGGCCGGGGATGCGTACGCTTCGGCCGACGCCGAGGCCGCGTGGTACCGGCGGCAGGCCGAGCACCTCGACGCGACGCTGCACGACGGAAGCCATCGCCGGGTCATCGAGGACTGGTGCCGGCCCGACATGTCGGTGGTGGTGCTCGGCGGCCTGGCCGGCGACCGCTCGACGTTGCTGTCACAGATCGAGACGACGAGTAACGCAGGCGTCGAAACCCGTCTGCACGACGCCGTCGGCAGCCGGGACGTGATCGTGTGGGAGAAGGACTTCCTCAATCCACCCGACGATCCCGAGCACTGCCCGCCCCGGACGGCGTGGCTGCTACGCCTGCGGGACGGCAAGGTCGCCCGCCTGGGCATCGCCTACGGGACCACCGCGCGCGGGTGAGACCCGGATCACTGGGTGCACGACGCAGAAAGGCCGCGCTGCCGACATCTTGTTCCGACGGTGCCCGGTCCGCGGGCACCCGAGGAGATGGGGACGTGTCGTGCCGATCAATCAGAACAATGGGCCGCGAACGCTCGTAGCAGGCGCCGCGGGTGCGGCGCTGTTCATCCTGCTGTTCCTGGTCAACGACGTGGTCAAGCCGGGCTACGACCCGGTGCGGGACGCCGTCAGCGAGGCCGAGATCGGTCGCGGCGGCTGGCTCCAGATCACCAACTTCATCGTCTCCGGGTTGCTCATCGCCGGCTCCTCGGTCGCGGTGTCGCGGGCCGTGAGCCGCTGGACCGGCCGGCTCGTGGCGCTGGTCGGGGCGGGTCTCACCCTCGCCGGAGTCTTCGTGTCCGACCCGGTGCCCACCAACCAGAACACCTGGCACGGCATCATTCACGACATCGTCGGGACGCTCAGCTCGGCCGCCTTGATCATCGCCTGTTTCACAGCCGCCCGGTGGCGCCCGACCGCCCGGTGGCGCGGCTACTGCATCCTGGTCGGCGTCGCCATGCCGGTCGTGCTCATGATCGGCGTTGCGGCCCCCGAGACACTGGGAATCTGGCAGCGCCTGACCAACCTGCTCGGCTGGACATGGCTCACGACGCTGGAACTACGGGCAGCGCGCTCTGACAAGTTGGCGCGGCCCGGCGCCGGATGGTCGACGTCGGGGAACCGGCCCGCCGGTTCGCGGACCTCCTGACAGCAGCTGCGCCAGGTCATGGCGGAAACCCGACCCTAACGGCGGCGGGGAGATCCGCGCTGTCGCTTTCTTGTACTCAACCGTGCACAGCTATCGTCAGAACGGTGAAAGCCCATCAGGAGTTGGCCGGCTTCATCTGGTCGGTCGCCGACCTGCTGCGCGGTGACTACAAACAGTCGGAGTACGGCAAGGTGATCCTCCCGCTGACCGTGCTGCGCCGCCTCGACTGCGTGATGGAGCCGACCCGCCAGGATCTGTCGTTCTCCAACACGTCGAAGCAGAGCTTCGCCACCATCGGCGCCTCCGCCCCCGACGCGGCCCGGAACCTGCGCGACTACATCAACGGCTTCTCGGCCAACGCCCGCGAAATCATCGACAAGTACGAGTTCGAGACGCAGATCGTCCGGCTCGCGAATGCCAAGCTGCTGTATCCGGTGGTGCGGCGTTTCGCCGACCTCGACCTGAGCCCGGCCCGGGTCGACAACCACCAGATGGGGTACGTCTTCGAGGAGCTGATCCGGCGGTTCTCGGAAATCTCCAACGAGACGGCCGGTGAGCACTTCACCCCGCGCGAGGTCATCCGGCTGATGGTCCACCTGCTGGTCGGCCCGGACGCCGACCGCCGCACCGGCCCGGGCGACGTCATCACCATTCTCGACCCCGCCTGCGGTACCGGCGGCATGCTCTCCGCCGCGGAGGAGCTCATCACGTCGCTCAACCCGCACGCCGACGTCAAGCTGTTCGGCCAGGAGATCAACGCGGAGTCCTACGCGATCTGCCGCTCCGACATGATGCTCAAGGGCCAGGACCCGTCGAACATCGTCTTCGGCAACTCCTTCAGCGACGACCGGCACGCGGGCCCGTTCGACTACATGCTCGCCAATCCGCCGTTCGGCGTGGAATGGAAGAAGGTCAAGGACGCCGTCGAAGCGGAGGCGAAGCTCGGCCACGCCGGCCGCTTCGGCGCCGGCCTGCCCCGCATCAACGACGGCTCCCTCCTGTTCCTGCAGCACATGCTGTCGAAGATGGAAACCCCGGAGAAGGGCGGCTCCCGCATTGCCATCGTCTTCAACGGCTCCCCGCTGTTCACCGGCGCCGCCGAATCCGGAGAATCCGGCATCCGCCGCTGGATTCTGGAGAACGACTACCTCGAAGGCGTCGTCGGCCTGCCCGACCAGTTGTTCTACAACACCGGCATCTCGACGTACTTCTGGATTCTCTCCAACCGCAAGCCGGACGCCCTCAAGGGCAAGGTCATCCTCCTCGACGCCCGCGACCAGTGGGTCAAGATGCGCAAGAGCCTCGGCGACAAGCGCAAAATGATCTCCGACGACCAGATCGCCTCCATCACCCGCCTCTACGCCGAAGCCGCCGGCACCGCCGACCGCGATCACGCCCGGGTGAAGGTCATCGACACGACGGACTTCGGCTACCGCCGCATCACCGTCGAACGCCCGCTCAAGCTCCGCTTCGAGATCACCGAAGACACCCTCGCCGCTCTGGCCGAGGCAAGGCCCCTGGCCCGCTACGACCACCGCGACGCCCTCATCGGCGCCTTCAAGCCTCTGCTCGGCACTGCCTGGGCCACAAAGTCAGAGGCGACGAGCGCCCTGCACGCCGCGGCCGCAGCCGCCGGTACCTCATGGCCCGGCACCGCGGTCGAAAAGGGCATCTGGGACGCCGTCTCGATCAGCGACCCCGGCGGCGAGGTCCAAATGGCGAAAGGCGCCGTCCTCCCGGACCCGGACCTCCGCGACTACGAAAACGTCCCTCTCACCGAAGACATCGAGGCGTACTTCACCCGCGAAGTCCGGCCCCACGTCCCGGACGCCTGGATCGAGGCGAGCAAGACGAAGGTCGGCTACGAGATTCCCTTCACCCGCCACTTCCACGTCTACAAGCCCCCGCGGCCCCTCGCCCAGATCGACGCGGAACTGCGCGAGCTCGAGTCCCAGATCCAGGCACTGCTCAACGAGGTGGTCTCGTGAGTACCCGAGCCTGGAGGGCGGCACGGCTCAAGCACATGGTGCAACGCGTCCGAAACGGCGTGTGGGGCGAAGATCCGCACGAGAACGGATCGGACGTCGCGTGTGTCAGAGCCGCCGACTTCGACCGCCAGCGCCTGCGAGTCAAAGCCGACGGCCTGCCGTTCCGGTACGTCGACGGAAATGCGCTTGCCGCGCACCGGCTCGTTCCCGGAGATCTCATCCTGGAGAAGTCGGGCGGCGGCGAACGGCAGCCGGTCGGCGCCGCCGTCCTGTTCGACCTCGACATTGCCGCGGTGTGCTCGAACTTCTGCGCCCGGCTCCGGCCGGCGAATGACATAGATCCGCGATTTCTCAACTATTCGCTGGCGGCCGCCTACTACCTCGGCATCTCCGAGCGCAGCGTCAAGCAGACGACGGGCATCCAGAACCTCGACACGGACGAGTTCCTGGCGACCCGCTGGTCCTACCCGGACGCCGGGGAGCAGCGGCGGATCGCCGACTTCCTCGACGCCGAAACGGCCCGCATCGACCGGCTGCAAGACTCCCTGCACGCGGTCCTCGCCCTCCTTACGGAACGCGACGCGGCCACCTGCGACGCGGCATTTGCCGGCTCGGCCCGGCGGGTGCAGCTCCGGCGGATCGTGACCCGCTGGATCGACTATCGGGGCGCCACGCCGACCAAGACCAGCACCGGCGTCCCACTGATCACCGCGAGAAACCTGTCCGGCGGGCGGATCGATCACGAGCGCTCCCCGGAATACATCAGCGCCGACGACTACCGGGACTGGATGCGTCGCGGCCTGCCGCGCCCCGGTGACGTGCTGCTGACCACCGAGGCCCCGCTCGGGGAAGTCGCGATCCTGCAGGACGCCGGCGTAGCGCTGGCGCAGCGCATCATCCTGATGCGGACCGGCGAGCAACTCCCCGGACAGTGGATCTACTGGTATTTCCGATCCCCACTGGGAAAGTCCGAGCTGCTCAAGCGCGCGACCGGTTCCACCGCCCTGGGCATCAAGGCCGACACCCTCAGGTCGGTGCCGATACCGACGTTCGACAACGCGCAGATGCGGCAGCGGATCGAACACATCGAGTCACGGTTCCGCGACACCGATCGCCTGCGCGTGCCGGTACGCCGGCAGCTGGACCTGCTGCGCGAACGGCGGCAGGCGCTCATCACTTCGGCGGTAACCGGGCAGTCGGACCTTTCGGGTTATCGGCGGTAGGACCAGTGCCAAGGCTCCCGGGGCGTCGTCTCGGCGAAGCCGAAGCGCCCGGCGTTGGCCCGCATCCAGGACTGTGCGCGGGCGTCGAGGTCCAGGTCGACGGCGAGTCCCCAGCCGTGGTCGCTGGTGCCGGGGCGCGCGGCGAGGCCGCCCTGGGCGTAGAGGCCCTTGCGGCGGGCGAGGTCGACCTGCTCGGCGTAGGGGCGGTACGAGTCGGTGATGCCGATGTTCACGCCGTCCTCACGGGCCGCCCGCATGAGCGCATCGAGGGCGGTGGCCGCGGGCGCCCAGAGCCGGTGCCCGGTGCCGCCCACCGGCTGCAGCGCGCTCTCCGGGATGCGGCCGTTGCCGTACCGTGCCAGCTCGACCGGCACCCCGTCGGCCGTCTTCGCGGTCGCGAGGCTGCCCTCCAGCACCTGCTGGAACGCGGGCCCGGCGCTCGGGGACGGGCGGAACGCGGCGATCCGCGCCCGGATCTCGCCGACGCGGCCGGCGATCGCGGCGACGCCCGTGACATCCACACCGGGAACCCTACCGGCCTGGGGGGAGATCTGTGGATTTTTGTCAGGTTCCTCGGGTTCCGGACGATCTGCACCGTGTGAGCGATGCGGCGGATCCGGGCGAGGGAAATGTGAAGGGCACGGTCGGCTCGCGCCGGGACCGCCGCCACCGGTAATCTCAGCGGTTTGAGGGAGCATGCAGCGGCCATGGCCGACGAGCGAGCGGACCGGCCGGGCGGCGACGCGGCCGGCGGACCGGTGGTGCTGACGTTCGCCGAGCTGGAGTTCGTGCTGCGCTCTGCCGGGGAGCGGGGTGTCGACGTCGACGGCGTGCGGCGGCGGCTCAACTTCCAGCCCGGCGTCTCCACCGATATCGTGGTCGCGGCCGGCGTGGCGTCGCTGGTCGCGCGGGAGCTGTGCCGGTTGGAGGGCAGCCGCGTCGTGCCGGGCGAGTTCGTCCAGTGCGCGATCGCGGCGCTGTCGACCCGGCACACGACCACCGAGGCGGCCGGCTGGCTCGACGAGCGGCCGGTCGTGGTGCACCTGTTCAGCGGCGTCACCGGGCGGCTCGCCGTCTACCCGGGGTCGTACGGTCTGTTCTCGGTCGAGCTCATCGACGCCGCCGAGCCGCTGTCCGGCCCGGTGCTGCGCTTCCTCGACCTGTGCACGGCCGGCGGCGCCGCGGCGACGGTGCTGGTCCGCACGCAAGCAGGCGATGGGGCGGAGGCGGGCGTGGCGGTGGCCCGCAGCGCGGCCGGCGCCTGGTTCATGTCCGACTCGTTGGAACGTCCGGACCCGGGCCGCCCGATCGGCCGCGCCGCGGTCGTGGCCCGGCTGCTGGACTTGCTCTGTTGTGATGGCGCACCGGTCGGTATCTGAATCGCGGTGGAGGGCTGATGGCGAACATCCGGGCCGGTGCGGCGACGGACGTGGGCAAGGTGCGGCGGCGCAACGAGGACAGCGCGCTCGTCGGCACCAGTGTGTTCGCGGTCGCCGACGGGATGGGCGGCCACGCGGCCGGCGACGTGGCGAGCCGGCTGGCGGTGGCGGCGCTGGAGCGCCTCGACGAGGTGGCCAACCCCGGCCCGCTCGACGTGCGCGACGAGATCGTGCAGGCCAACGCCGACATCCTGGCCGCGGCGGTGGCCGACCCGACCCAGGGCGGCATGGGCACCACGGCGGCCGGCCTGTGCCTGGGCCTGATCGAGGGCGACGAGTGCTGGATCGTCTTCAATGTCGGAGATTCCCGGGTGTACCGCTATGCCACCGGCGCTCTGGACCAGCTCACGGTCGACCACGTGGCCCCCGAGGCGGTGACCATGCGCCGCGGCGTGATCACCCGGGCACTGGGCACCGAGCCGGGCCCGCGGCCGGACCTGTGGGTGCGCACGGCGGTGCCCGGCGAGCGCTTCCTGGTCTGCTCCGACGGCCTGCCGCTGGAGGTCGGCGACGACGAGATCGCCGAGGTCCTCGGCGCGGTCGAGGATCCGGAGCGGGCGGCCGAGGAGTTGGTACGCCGAGCGGTCCAGGCCGGCGGCCGGGACAACGTCACCGTCGTCGTCGTGGACCACGTGGCCTAGCGCCAGCGCATGCCGACACCGGTGGCCGGGTAGATCTCCTCCTTCTCGCCGATCCGCACCACGAGCAAGGGCACCCCGTCGGGCAGCCCAAGCTCTTCCCGCTCCCGGGGCGTGGGCATCCGCGCTCCCACGATGCCCTCCGCCGGCACGTCGACCACTTCCGGCGGCGCGGCGTCGCCGCCGCGGGCCGGCCGCTGCTCGACCGGCCCGACCCGCACGACGTTGTCACGCCCGAGGAACAGCAACCCTTCGCGGCGCAGCAGCCGCAGCGCCTTGAGCGCCGTGTCACGCCCGGCACCATGGTCACGGGCGAGCCGGTCAGCACTGGGCACCGGCTCTCCCGGGGCAAGCGCACCGGACGCGATCCGCGCACGCAAGGCATCAGCAAGCTCGTGGTAACGGGCCACCGCGCCAATGTAGCCAAGTGGCCACACGAAAGCCAGCGCCGGCCGTCAATCCGCCACAACGCGCCGCCCCCACACAGCCGGCGCTGCACGCCCTGGAGCGTGGCGCAGCGACCAGAAGTCTCCGCGATCATGCCCCACCGACGGCCGACACCAACGGTTTTTCATGATCACGGAGCGTTGATGTACACCCGCGTACCATAAGTCTCCGGGATCATGGGAAACCCGCTGCGCGGCTGCGGCGACGCGCATGATCACGGAGACATTCGTCCGCCCGATGCCGCCTCAATCGGATATTTCGCTCGCCGGGCGAAATATCCGAAATGTGCGCCGGACCGGGCCGCGCCGGGCCCCGCGCCGGGCCCCGCGCCGGGCCCCGGGCTGCCCGAAAGACGGCGTCGATGACCGCCGTGCCCAAGCGGCGGCCGACGACGGCCAGCCCGCGGTGGCGCCAGCTGCCGCCGGAGGGACGCCCACGACGCTCAGGCCGCAGTGGCCGCCTGCGCGACGGCCAGCCCGCGGTGGCCGCCGGCTACCACCGGAGCGACGCCCACGACGGCCGGGCTGCGGTGGCCGCCGGAGCGGCCACCGCGATCAGACGCTGGGCGCCTCATCCGTCAACGCCAGCGGGCGTGACGGCGCCACGCCGAAAAAGCAGTGCGGGCGGGGGCGGTCAGGCGGTTGGGGACGGGGTGCGGCGGTAGGCGAGCACGCCGACCACCAGGCCGGCCAGGCCCAGGATCAGGCCGGCGATGCCAAGGCCGATCGCCGTGCCGTTGTTCGACGACGAGCCGGAGTCGGCGGTGAGGGCCGGGGCGGCCGAGGAGGTGGTGGACGCGGCGGTCGTGTCGGCCTTCTTCGACAGCTTCAGCACGGGGGCCGGGTGCTCGGCCTCGGCGCCGGCGGCGGGCTCGTCGATCCAGCGGACGACCTCGCCGCTGGAGTAGGTCTGCAGCGCCTTGAAGACGATCTGGTCGGTCTGCGGCAGGGGGCCCAGCGACACGTCGAACTCCTGGAACTGGCCCGGCTTGATCGCCGAGTTGGCGTCCGCGGTCCAGGTGACCTTCGAGATCGCCTCGGTGACCTCGCCGTCGTCGGTCTTGATCGGGGTGGCGAGCTTCGAGGTCTCCGTGGCCGCCGTCCAGCCCTGCACCGGCTTGACCGACACCGACGCGATCGGCTTGTCGGTCGGGATCGCCACCTCCAGCTTGGTCGTGCTGGCGTCGTCGCGCTCGTTCGGCACGCGGAACGTCACCTTCGTGTAGCCGCCCTGCACGGCCGTGTTCGGGTTGACGGTGACGTGCGCGCCCGCCATGGCGGGGAAGGCGAGCGCCGCGATGGCGGCCGCGGCGGCGGCGACACCGGCGCGGACCACGTGGGTCAGGCGCATCTGGGGGGTTCCTCTCGGGTACCGGGGAATGTGTCAGGCGGATAGTCGCCAGCTATCCCCGCGAAGTTCCCGAAACCAGCCGAAGGTCCCCCGGATCGGCGTACGCCGTGCCGATCGCCGTCACCCCGAACAGCCCGACCGCCAGCACGTGCACCGCCGTGCACCACAGGCAGATCGCGTTGAGGGTGAACAGCTCGGCGAAGACCAGGTAGAAGACGAAGAGGACGCCGACGGCGGAGAGGCCCAGCCGGAGGTACCGCAGCCACGGCAGACTCGAGCGCCACAGCGCGGGCAGCGACAGGACCAGCATCGCCACGAAATAGACCAGGCCGAGCACGGCCACCGGGATCCCGAACACCGCCGACTGCTCGGAGGTGGTCACCTTGACGCAGTTGAGTGCGCCGGTCTCCGGGCAGGCCAGGGTGCTGGACGAGGTGAAGTGTTCGATGGTGAGGTACACCGAGACGCCCAGCCCGGCAATGGCGAGCACCAGCGACGTCAGCGGTACCCAAGGCTGCACCAGCGAACGGTCGAGCTCGATCTCACTTGCCGACATTGGCGAACTCTCCCTGGAAGGCCGTCACGGCGGGGCTGGAGCACACGTCGGCGGGCTGGGCGCCGGTGAGCCTGCAGAAGAGGGCGGTGAGCGCGTTCGCGTTTCCGTTGATGGTACGGCCGAGCTGGCTGTTCGGGTCCTTGATGGCGTCGGCCACCTGGGCGTGCGTGTGGTTGGCCAGCAGCTGCGGGCTCAACGAGGCGCCGGCCTGCACGGCGCGGTTGCCGAAGTCCATGAACGGGATCGCGCCGGCGGAGTTCTGGTCGACGTACGGCGGCGCGTTGTATTTCTTCACGATCTGCTGCTGCTGATCGGTGAGCTTGTCCAGCGGCTCGTACTGGCGGTTCTTGCGCACGTTGGTGGTCTCCTCCACGCCCTGGAAGGCCAGGTACTGGCTGGTGTAGGTGGAGCCGTGGAAGGACAGCGTCGGCGTGTTGGGGTAGGTGTCGTCGGCCGCCGAGCGGCTCAGGCCGAGGCCGGAGAAGGTGCCGAACCGCGACAGCGCGACCACCACCGGCCAGCGCTGGGCGGCGCAGAACGGGCAGTACTCGGCGCCGATGTAGACGATCAGCGGCTTGCCGCCGTCGGTGAGGGCCGGCTGGCCGGTGATCACCTTCGGCGGCTCCGGGTTGCCGCCGTTGCCGACTTCGTCGAAGGTGGCCGCCGGAATCGACGTCACCGTGGCGATGACCTGCTCGGCCGCGGCGCCCGTGGGCGCGGCCGAGGGGGCCTCCCCGCCGCCGCCCGCGGCGCTGCCGACCTTGACCAGGATCATCACGACGAAGATCAGCAGGACGGCGGCAATGGCGGAATACGCCGTGCGCAACCGGCCGCGCCGGGCGTTGGCCCGCTCCTGGATCACTCGCATCCGGCGCGCGTATTCGCGCGAATCGCGTTGCCGTTTGGACACGCGGCCATCCTCCGTGGAAGTCAGTACTCCTGTTAGTCGCACGCGACGCCGGTCGGGTTCCCCGAAACGGGCGAAAGATCACCCTTCGGCGACTCATGGTAGGTGATTCGCCACGTGGCGGCCCCGGGCCGAAGGTCCCGGCGGCAAGGTCGCAGAGGACCTACAGTCAGCAGGACCATCGTCACGCACGGATGCGAAGGGGCGATTCGGACAACATGCACAGACGACACCTGCTCGCCGCCGCAGGCGGGGCCGTGGCCGGTGCGGCCGGGCTCGCCGGGACGGCCTCGGCCGGACCCGCCGCCGGGGACGCGCTGCGCCCCGGCAAGACCCGCCTCATCAGCCTGTCCCACGTCAACGACCCCGCGAAGACCAACATCTATCCCGGCGATCCCGAGTTCACGCTCGAGACCATCGCCACCATCCCGAACGAGGGGTACTACTTACAGTACGTCCGCGAGGGCGAGGCGACCGGCACGCACTGGGGCGCCCCGGGCCACTTCAACGCGGGCGAGCCCCTCGCCGACGACCTCGACCCCGAGGACCTGTTCCTGCCGGCGGTCAAGATCGACGTGCGGGACAAGTGCGCGCACAACGCCGACTACGCGCTGACCGTGAACGACGTGAAGCAGTGGGAGCAGCGGCACGGCCGGATCCCGAACGAGACCATGATCATCATGTGGACCGGCTGGGAGTACAAGTGGGGCACCCCGGCCTTCCCGAACTTCGACAGCGACGGCGTGCTGCACCAGCCCGGCTTCGCGCCCGAGACGATCCAGTGGTTCATCGACACCGGCCGCATCGGGCGCAACGGCGGCACCGGCATCGACACGTTCGGCCCGGACCTGGGCACCGACCCGAACTTCCTCGCCTCGCTGCTGATCTACCAACGGCACCGGATCAGCCTGGAGATCCTCGCCGGGCTGGCGGCCTTCCCGACCACCGGCGGATCGGTGCTCTGCGGCGGTTTCATCAACAAGCGTGGATCGGGCTCGACCGCGCTGATCTACGGCGTCATCCCGCCCGGCGTGCACGCCTGAGCGAGCACGGGCCGGTGCCTTCGGGTGCCGGCCCGATTGACGTAAGGAGTGCCGCACTCCTAGTGTCTGACGTGTGACGGTGTGAGGGAAGCTGGTGCAAGTCCAGCACGGTCGCGCCACTGTGAGCCGCTCCCGCGGCGAGTCAGGTCACTCCCCCGTCACGATGCCCCATCCACGCGAGGGACGCACGATCCCTGAAGGAGGCCCACCGATGAGCTCCATGTCCGGCGCCGAGGCGCCCCAGGCGACCACCACGCCGCTGGTCCTGCCCATCTCCCGCTCGCTGTTCTGGCTCGGCGGCACCGCGCTGCTCGCCCTGCTGGTCTACTACTTCATCGGCATCGACCAGGGCGCCGTGTCGATCTTCGGCAACGACGCGCACGTGCACGAGTTCGTCCACGACGGCCGCCACTTCCTCGGCTTCCCCTGCCACTGACCCTCCCGGTCAGCCGTCCGCCGGCCCCGGCGCCCTGCGCAGCACACAGTCGCCGCAGGTGCCGGCGCCGGGGATGCGGTAGTAGAGGCAGCAGTTGTGCCGGCGCAGGGCCTGCCCCTCGACGGTCGCCATGCCGGCCAGCGGCGGCCGGGTCAGCAGGCCCGCCACGATCGGCCAGGCGTCCGCGCCCAGCTGGCCGGCCGCCCCGCCCAGGGCCGACGCCACGTTGCCCCACAGCACGTGCGGCGAGAGCCGGAACCGGGCGCCGAACACCTCCGCCAGCGGCGCGACCAGGCCCAGGATCGCCACGTCGAACAGCTCCGCGGCGGGCCGCGGCGGCACCTCCCGGGCGGCGACGGGCAGCGGCCCGCCGGGCACCGGCCGCCACCACAGGTCCGCCGGGCCGGCCCCGCGCACCGGCCCGCCCAGCGCGTCCGACAGCGGCGGCGCGACCAGGCGCGAGGCCCAGCCGAGGAACAGCACCGAGGCGACCACCCGCTCCGGTACCGCCGCCTCGGCAAGACCGAACATCGCGGTCAATGCCTGCCGGGACACGCCGACCCGCTCCGCCACCACGTCCGGCTCCAGCAGCTGCGCGAACGGCCGCCAGCCCGAGCCGGGCTCGTAGGGCTCCCAGACGAAATACGGGTTCACGCCCGCACTGTAGAGCGTTGCCGGGCGGCCCTACCATCGAGCCGTGTTCTTCCGGCCCCGGGTGCTGCGGCTGCTGCCGCGATACCGCCGGCTCATGCGCGACGGCGCGCGGGCCAAGGCGGTCGTCGTGGAGTCCCGCGCGTGGTACGGCTCCGCCGGACCGGTCGCGCTCAACGCCCGTCTCCGGCTCGAGGTGCGCTTCCCCGACGGCGCCGGCGCGACGGTCAGCCGGGTCGTGCGCTACCGCGACCTCGGCGATCAGGACGTCGTCGGGTCCATCCTGCCGATGCGGTACGAGCCCGGCGACCGCTCCTACGTCGAGGTCGACCTGCCGGAGCTGCGCCGGTCGTACTCGGCGCGGATGGCGAAGCTCGACCGTGCCGCCGTCCGCGAGGCGAGGGCCAAGCTGCGGCGCCCGGGCAAATAGCCCGGGTTGGTTGAACCCGCAACGGCCTCGTGGTGTAGACCAGCGATGGGAGGCCGTCGAGAGGGGCTGTGCGTGACGCGCGACGAAGAGCTCATGACCGCGCTGTACACCGAACACTACGGTGTGTTGCTGGCCTTCGTCTCCCGGTACGAGCGGGACCGCCACCGCGCCGAGGACCTCGTGCAGGACACGCTCCTGCGCGCCTGGCGGCACATCGAGCGGATCGACGTCAGCCGGGACACGACCCGCGCGTACCTGCTCACCATCGCCCGCAACGTGGTGAGCAACGCCTGGCGGGCCGACCAGCGCCGGCCGAAGCTGGTCTCCGACCCCGACGCGGTCGCCGCCGCCGCCGACTCGGACAACGTCGACCAGATGGTCGAGGGCTGGCTGATCCACGCCGCGCTCGACCGCCTCTCCGCCGAGCACCGCGACGTCATCCGCTCGATGTACTACGACGGCCGCAGCGTCGCCGACACCGCCAAGCGCCTTTCGGTACCGGAGGGCACGGTCAAGTCGCGCGCGTACTACGCGGTGCGGACGCTGCGGGCGGTGTTCGAGGAGATGGGGGTCTTACGGTGACCGCCGGCCACGAGGCGCTGCGCCGGCTGCTCGGGGCCTACGTCCTGGGCGGCCTCGGCGACGCCGACCAGACCGCGGTCGACGCCCACCTGAGCACGTGCGCCGAGTGCCGGGCCGAGGCCGGGCGCCTGGCCGCCGTGCCGGAGCTGCTGCAACGCCTGCCCACCGGCCCCGCCGCCGCGCTCGAGCCGCCCTCGCGCGCCGGCCTGGACAGCTTCCTGCGCCGGGCCCGCCCCCGCCGCCTGCCGGTCATGGTCCTCTCCGCCGTCTGCGTGGTGCTCGCCGTCCTCGCCGGCGTGCTGGCGCTGCGCCCCGCCGCCCAGCCCCGCCCGCAGGCCCTCCCGCCCGCCTCCGCCTCCGCCACGGCCCAGCCCGGCACGGTGGTGCAGTTCGTCCCGGCCGGCGGCAGCGGCCTGTCCGGCCGGGCCACCCTGACCCCCCGCCAGTGGGGCGTGTCGGTCTCCCTCGAGCTCACCGGCCTGCCCGGCGACGGCCCCTTTGTCATGAAGGTCCTGGGCCGCGGCGGCCAGGCCGAGCAGGCCGCGTGCTGGGGCCGCACCAGCACGGCCCAGGCACGGGTGACCGGCGCCAGCTCCATCCAGCTCGCCAACGTCGACGCGGTGACGATCACCGACGACGACGGCCTCCTCCTCGGCGCCGCCCGCCTCTCCTAGAGCGTCGGCCAAGTATTCGTCGGATCTCTTCGGTGTGGCGCTGTTGAGGTGGCCAGCGCACGTGGTAGGCCGGGTTGGTGGGCGGTAGGCGCCTGTGTGGACCCGGGAGTGGGGTTGGTTGATGCGGCCGGGGGTGTGGCGTCCGGCGGTGGAGTTGTCGGCGGCTGAGGCGCAGATCGTTCGGCGGGTGCGGCGGGCGAAGCTGTTCGTGATGTTGCGGCAGCGTCGCCATGAGTTGTTCGACGAGCAGTTCCAGGAGGAACTGGCCGGGTTGTACGGGCCGGGGGTGAAGGGGCAGCCGCCGGTACCACCCGCGCGGTTGGCTCTGGCCACGATCCTGCAGGCGTACACCGGTGTCTCGGATGACGAGGTGATCGAGGCGCTGGTGATGGACCGGCGCTGGCAGTTGGTGCTGGACTGCCTCGACGTGCAGGAACCGCCGTTCGCGAAGGGCACGTTGCAGAATTTCCGCAACCGGCTGATCGGCGCGGACCTGGACCGGCGGTTGATCGAACGGACCGTGGAACTGGCCGCTACCCCGGCGGCGGGGCGGGCGTTGCGGGCGGCGTTGGACTCCAGCCCGTTGTGGGGAGTGGGCCGGGTCGAGGACACGTTGAACTTGATGGGACACGCCCTGCGCAAGGCCCTGGGTGTGATCGCGGTCCAGCAGGGGTGGGGGCTGGCCGAAGGAACCGCCGGGGGGATCGGGGTGCTGGCCGGGCAGGCCGGTGCGCCGGTCCTGGCCGGGTCGAGTCTGAAGGCGGCCCTGGACCTGGACTGGGACGACCCGGCCGCCCGCGACCACGCCCTGGCCACGGTGCTGGGGGCGCTGGAGGCGGTGGCCGGGTTCGTGGCCGCCCAGCCACAGCCGGCACCCGCCGCGGTGGCCGCGGTCGCGGTGGCCCGGCAGGTTCGCGACCAGGACGTGGACACCGATGCCGGCACGCTGCGTCGTGGGGTGGCCAAGGACCGGCGGATCAGCGTGGAAGACCCGGACATGCGCCACGGCCGCAAATCACGCTCCAGGCTGTTCGACGGGTACAAGCGGCACGTGCTGCGCGACCTGGACACCGGTCTGATCGCCGCGGTCGGGATCACCCCGGCCAACGTGCCCGAGGCGACGGTCACCGACGCCATCACCGCCGACCTGGCCGCCGCGGACACCACCCTGGCCGAGTTGCACATCGACCGGGCCTACCTGCCCTCCACGCTGGTCCGCGACCGCGGCGACACCCTGGCGATCTTCTGCAAGGCGTGGCGAGTCCGCAACAGCAACGGCCGCTACACCAAGACCGACTTCCGGCTGGATTTCGACCGCGGGCAGCTGACCTGCCCCAACCAGGCGACCATCCCGTTCACCCCGGGCAAGACCGTCACGTTCCCGAAGGCCACCTGCGCCGCCTGCCCGCTGCGGAGCCGGTGCACCACCAGCAGCAGCGGACGCAGCATCGCCGTCCACCCCGATGAGGCACTCCTGGCCGAACTCCGCGAGCGGCAGGCCACCCCGGCCGGGCGTGCGCAACTCCGCGAACGCGTCGCTGTCGAGCACGCCCTGGCCCACATCGGCCACTGGCAAGGACACCGCGCCCGCTACCGAGGCACCCGCAAGAACCTCTTCGACCTCCGCCGCACCGCCGTGGTCCACAACCTCCACATCATCGCCCGCCAACCCGACCAGACAGCCGCCTGATCGATTACTTGGCCGACGCTCTAGCGACACATTGTCGTGAGTAGAGATCGTTCCCGGACCAGCAATGCGACGCATTGTCCGCGGACATTGGCGGTCAGTAATGTTGCCGCACCATGGAACAAGACACGTCACCGCAGGTGCGGGAACTGGCGGCGGAGCAGGCGCGGGCCATCCGGCAGGCCGTGCTGGATTCCGGTATTCCGGTCGTCGGGCTGGCCGCGGGCGGGTTGCCCGCCGGGCGGCTCGCCGGCGTCGAGCGGTCCGACGACCAGGTCACCAACGTGCGGATCCGCTACGGCGGCACCCGGGACGGCGAGCCCCTCGCCAGCGTCGAAACGTCCCGCTGGGCCGGCACCCGGGTCGACGCCGGCCCGCTGCGCCGGATGGTCGAGCACCACATGCGGCTGCACGGCGAGCGGCTCTCCGCGGTGGAGTGGACCGAGGCCGACGCGACGATCCAGGTCGACGGGCAGCCGGTCCCCGGCCGGATCGTGCGCGCCGGGGGCCAGTGGTGGGCGGCCCGGTGTGCCCGGGACGGGATCGAGATCAGCATCGTGGCCCGCGACTGGCACCCCGACGCGATAGCGGTGACCACGCTCGACGACCTGCGGGCGCTGCTCGACGCGCCGCGGCCGGAGCGGCCCGCGGCCGGGCGGGATCGGCCCGGGCCCGAGCCGCTGCCCGAGGAGTTGCGGCGCGAGCCGTATCGGGCGCTACTGGACACGGTCCTGGCGAACCGGGCCCGGCACCAGGCGTGGCTGGCCGACGGCGGGCCGGTGCCGCAACTGCCGCGGTACTGGTCGACGCTGTGGAAAGCGGCCGTCCAGCGGCACGCGGATCTCGCCGACGTGCCGCCGGAGACGGCACGGGAGGCCGTGCAGGAGGTCGTCGACCACGTGAGCGACCTCCAGCAGCACGCGGCCTGGTTCCGCGACGACGAGCGACTGCGCGACCGGGCCATCTCCGAGACGCTGCTGTTCGCGACCGGGCTCGGCCGCGAGGTGCCAAGCCGGGCCGCGCAGGAGGCCTACACCGCCGACCGGCGGGCCCGGCGCGGCCTCGCACCGGGGCCGCTCGACCACTCCGAGGCCGAGGCTCGCTGGGGCGCCACCCAGGACTGGCTCGGCGCCTGGGCGGCCTGGTCGGCGGACCGCCGCGGCTGACGGACCGCCGCCGCAGGCCGGGCGTCGATGGCCACCCGTTGGGCGCGCCGGTCACCGGCGCCGACCCTCGAGGCGGCGCGGCCGGGGCGGGAACGGTGCGGATGTCGCACCCGCCGGGCGCAGCCTCCGATCCGCGCGGCCGGGCCGGCCGTAAGTCTCCGTGATCACGATGCCCACGGTGACCGCACCACGGGTTTGCCATGATCCCGGAGACTTCCGGTACACAGGGGTACATCGCCACTCCACGATCATGAAAAACCGTTGGTATCGATGCCGGTTGCGCATGATCACGGAGACTTCCGGTCGCTGCGCCGGTTCCCGAGCGCCGGTGCCGGGCGCGGGCGGCGCACGGCCGCGGCGGGCCGCCCCCCGACCGCACGCGGCGCGGCACGGCCGCACCGGCGCCGGTCCGAGGAGGACACGCCGAGCTCATACACCACGGCTTGGGTTGCTGGCTTTGGAACTCCTCGTTGGCGTCAGCTTGCGCCGGAGGCGGTGCGGACGTGTTTGCGGGGCTGGGTGCTCTTGGCGGGGCGGCGGCGGGGCGGGTCGGTCCAGGTGAAGCGGTCCAGGTCGCGCAGCCAGGCGTTGGGGTTGCCGTCGGAGGGGGCGCGCCAGTCGCCGCGCGGGGACAGGGAGCCGCCGGCCGAGACCTTCGGGCCGTTGGGCAGGGCCGAGCGCTTGAACTGGGCGAAGCCGAAGAACCGCTTCGCGAACACCTCCAGCCAGTGGCGGATCTGCGGCAGGTCGTACGACACCCGCTTGGCCTCCGGGAAGTTGGGCGGCCACGCGCCGGCGTCGGCGTCGCGCCAGGCGTGCCAGGCCAGGAAGGCGATCTTCGAGGGGCGCATGCCGTAGCGCAGGACGTGGAACAGCGTGAAGTCCTGCAAGGCATACGGGCCGACCTTCGACTCCGAGGACTGCAGCGCGTCGCCCGGCACCAGCTCGGGGCTGATCTCCTGGTCCAGGATCGCGGAGAGGATCTTGCCGACCTCGTCGTCGAACTGGCCGCTGCCCATCACCCAGCGGATGAGGTGCTGGATGAGCGTCTTGGGGACGCCGCCGTTGACGTTGTAGTGGCTCATGTGGTCGCCCACGCCGTAGGTCGACCAGCCCAGCGCCAGCTCCGACAGGTCGCCGGTGCCCAGCACGATGCCGCCGCGGTGGTTGGCGATGCGGAACAGGTAGTCGTACCGCAGACCGGCCTGCACGTTCTCGAACGTGACGTCGTAGACGGGCTTGCCCTCGGCGAACGGGTGGCCGAGCTCGGCGAGCATCAGCCGCGCGGTCGGGGTGATGTCCAGCTCGTGCACGCTCACGCCGAGCGCGTTCATGAGGGCGTGTGCATTGTCCCGGGTACCGCTGGAAGTGGCGAATCCCGGCATGGTGTAGGCCAGGATGTCGGAGCGCGGGCGGCCGGCCCGGTCCATGGCGCGCGCCGCGACGATGAGCGCCTGCGTGGAGTCGAGGCCGCCGGAGACGCCGATCACGATCTTGGGGTTGCCGATCGCGGCGAGGCGCTGCTGCAGGCCCGCCACCTGGATGTTGTACGCCTCGTAGCAGTCCAGGGCCAGCCGCTCGACGTCGGCCGGCACGAACGGGAAGCGCTCCACGGTGCGCCGCAGCCCCAGGTCGGTGTCGGGCGCGGCGACCGTGAAGGGAATCCGGCGGAAGTCCCGGGTGCGCGCCGCGTGCGTGCGCCGGTTGTCGTCGAACGAGTTCATCCGCTGCCGCTCCTGGCGCAGCAGGTCGAGGTCGACGTCGGCCACCGAGCGCCGGTCGCCGTCGGGGAAACGCTCGGTCTCGGCGAGCAGTACCCCATTTTCGTAAATCATGGTCTGGCCGTCCCACGACAGGTCGGTCGTGGACTCGCCCAGGCCCGCGGCGGCGTAGACGTAGGCGGCCAGGCAGCGCGACGACGCCGAGCGGCACAGCAGCCGGCGGTCCTCCGCCCGGCCGACCGTGATCGGGCTGCCGGACAGGTTGGCCAGGACCGTGGCCCCCGCGAGCGCCGCCTCGGCAGAGGGCGGAACGGGCACCCACATGTCCTCGCAGACCTCGACATGCAGTACCAAATCCGGAATATCCTCGGCGGCGAAGAGCAGATCCACCCCGAACGGCACGTCGGCGCCGCCGACCCGGATCGTCCCACCGCGCTGCTCGTCGCCGGCCGTCAACTGCCGGCGCTCGTAGAACTCACGGTAGTTGGGCAGATACGACTTCGGGGCGACGCCGAGGATCCGCCCGCGGTGCACGACGACCGCGCAGTTGTAGACGCGCCCGCGGTGGCGCAGCGGCGCCCCGAGGACGATCACCGGCAGCAGGTCGGCCGATCCGGCCACGACCTGGGCGAGCGCGTCCTCGACCCCGTCGAGGACGGCGTCCTGCAGCAGCAGGTCCTCGATGCTGTACCCGCTCAGGCCCAGCTCCGGGAAGATGGCCAGGACCGCACCTTCGCGCGCGCACTCGCGCGCCTGGCGCAGCACGGCCTCGGCGTTGGCGGGCGGGTCGGCGATGGCGGTGCGCCCGGTGCAGGCTGCCACCCGGGCGAACCCGTGTGCGTAGATCGAGCGGTAGTTCACCTGCTAATCATGGCAACCCTGGGCCGCCGGTGGCTGAGACCGCCGTCACGGCCTCTGCCACCGGCCGCCACCGGGCGGTCAGCGAAGGACCGGGCCGCGCTCGATGCAGCAGGTCAGGTGGCCGAGGTACGGCTTGAATTCGTCGTTCGGGTCGACAATGGACCCGGTGGAGTCCACGGCCTTGCGCGAGATCGAGAGGCAGGCGGTGCCGGCCGGCAGCTGCACGGACAGCCGCTCCCCGGAGTCGAGCGCGAACAGCCCCTCCTTGCCGCCGAGCGGCTGGAAGGTCTTGTCGCCCTTGGAGAACCAGACCCGCAGCGCGTAGCGCGTGCCGTAGGTGTCGTTGCAGACGTTGATCCACGCCTGCCGCGGGTCCGCCGCGCCGGCTTCCACCGGCGGGATGCTGAGGCTGGTCGTGTCGGGCTGGATCTGGATCGGTCCGATCGAAGCACCCATGTCGTCGTCATCCTCCCCGCCCGCCGTGGCGGACGCACCGATCGTCGCCCACGGCTGCGTACCGTCGGCCCTGCTGTCGCCGACCACGCTGAGGTGGCCGTGGGTGAAGTGCTTGTCGCCGTTCTTGGGGTTGTACGGCCGCCAGGTCCACGGGTCGAATCCCTTGACCGCGTAGCTGGAGAACATCTGCCCGTTAGAAATGCCGTACTTCACCCGCGCGTCGTGCGAGCGGCGGATGTCGTCGAGCACCTTGTGCGCGTCGAGCCCGAGATCGGGCCGATTGGGAAAGTCGGCTGCGGTGACGATGTCGTTGCCCCAGCCGGGAAAATCGTGCGGCGTGTGGTCCGAGGTCGGATCGTGCGCCGCGTCCCCGATCAGCCCCCACTCATCGGCCCCGGTCGCGGGCGGCGCCGCCCGCGGCGCCCCGGCCTTGAGTTGTTGCTGGAGGACCAGCAGCGATCGTGCGGCTCTCCATGCCATCGCTACCTCCCGATGTAGGTACCGATGCGACCCTAGCCGCCCCGGCCCGCCGCGCCACTCGAACCGAGGTCCACCGGTCGGCTACGAATCCCTGAACGGAGGGCGGTATCGTGCCGCGCGGTTTCCGTATTGGTCCGCTTCGGAGGTACAGATGCCCGACGATTGGTCCGCCGCCCTCACCGACGCGTTCGCCATCCTGCTCGGGCGCCCGCTGGAGGAATTCGCCCCGGACGCGACGTACGCCGTCTACTACAGCTGCAGCGACCTGGCGATCGACCTGTTCAAGGCCGGCTTCGACGTCGCGCCACTGGCCCGCGGCGAGATCGTCGCCCCGCCCTTCACGGCCATCCCGATCCTCGGCACGCTGCTGGAGGGCTGGGACCTCATCGCCCCGCACTGGAGCATCGACCTGGGCCGCTCGTTCTTCCGCGCCGGCGACCCCGGCGACGGCGCCGCGATCGGCCTGCCCGAACTCGACGCCGGACTGCCGGGCAGTGACCTCGGCCACATCCTCACCGAGCGCGGCCTTTCCGCCGGCGATATCCGCGACGCCTATCCGGAGATCGATTTCCGGGTACACACGGATGGCACGCTGTTCGACGCGATGCGGACGATCACCGGGACGATGCTCGGCCCGGATCGCCTGTTTCCGCTCTCCCCCGACTGGGGCGTCGAGCCGAGCTGGGAGGAGCGCCTCGCCGCCGTCGCCCACCCCGAGCTCAAGGCCCACCTCCGCCACCTCTGCCGCACGGAGGACAGCGCCCGCAGCGACGGCGCGCTGTACCTCGGCAGCACCGATCCCGGCTTCGAGCCGCCCCGCCCGGTGATCGCGGCCTGGCAGTTCGGCGAGGCCCAATCCTGGTCAGCGGTGGTTCAACTGCCGTAGCCCTTGATGCCGTCGTAGGCGGCCGCGATGAGCGCCAATCCCCGATTGTCGGCCGCGGGTTCGCGCATCTGATTCGTCACGTGCGCCACCGCCATCCGGCGATTCGCCCTGATTGTCACCCGCTTTGCCACCCCATCGGCCGGCCCGGTCACGATCATCGGGATCTCCGCCCGCCGGGACGTCCGCGGTCCAGCATCGTGGCTGCCCGGCGCGTCGCAGCCGGCCGGCCCTACACTCGCCAAGTGGATTCGACCGATGCACTGGTGGAACGCAGCGGCAGCCTGAAACGCCAGCTCCTGGACTTCGCCCGGAAGCCGCGCTTTGACAAGCAGTTCCGTCAGGAGGTCCGCAAGCGGTTCGGCAAGCTCGTCGTCATTGAGGATGAGGAGAAGCTGTACGCCTTCTACGACTGGTTCATCCAGGAATTCCGGCTGCACGACGGACGCACCCTCATCGACTGCTACCTGGAGACCCAGCGGAACCTGTCTGATGCCGAGCGCGCCTTTCTGCTCGGCTGGCGCAGGGTACGCCACGGAGCGTTCGAGGTGATCGGACGCGATGGCCATACACTGCTCGCCGAGAACCTGATCGACGAGATGCCGTACCGGATCCGGGCCAACGTCGGGCCCCGGGTGTTCGACCAGATGCCGACCGGGTCGTTCATCTCTGCACGGGTGGTGCCGGTCAACGACGAGTGGCTCATCAGCGGTCCGGTGCAGACATTTCCCGCCACCGCCCGCGCCGAGATCCTCCACGCCGCCGCACAGGTCGCCGCGTCCTGCCCGGAGCTGGTCTTCCACAACCCGGACAAGGTCACGGCCGGCTGGCAGCAGCAACGCGACCAGCGGGCCGCGTTCGTGCGGCACTTCGGCACGGATGAGATCACCGTGTCCGTCGACGAAATGCCGACGGTCATGGCTGGTTTCTGGCAGTCGTATACCGACGGCGCCAGCACGGGCCCTGACATGGACACCGATTGGCTGCACTTCTCCGCCGAGACGGTCGGTATCATCTTCGACGAGTCCGCGGGCATGGGCATGTACGCCGACTACGCGCTCGCCCAGGAAGCGTTCGACAATCCCGGCCTCATGCGCAGGCGGCGCTACAAGGAAACGATCAAGTCCTACCTCGACGACGACAGCGTCGACCCGACCCCGCTCCAACGGCTCGCCGCCCGCCACCCCGACACCGTGAACCAGGTCTTCCGGGCAGCCCTCGGCAAACCCGCATTCCGCTGGGAGACCGACGGCGAGCGGCTGCTCCGCGAGCACAAGAGCTCGTGGTACGCACGCCCGCCGTTTCCTCGGGTTACCGTGCTCAGCGACCGCCTCGCCGCCGCGCTCCACCGAAAAGATTGACCAGAGCCGTTTGCGTTGTTCGGCTGGGACCTGACGGCTCCGCGAGCCCGTCACGCCCGGTTCCTGCGCCCGAGGAGCGCCACGGCAAAGTTGACGGACCCGGCGATGACGAAGAACAGGCCCAGGTAGCCGAACTTCGAGCGATCCTCGTCGGGCAGGTCCCGCGCATCGATCTTCAGGCGTTGCCCCTCGATGTCAATGTGGATGGGCCTGCCCCGGTACATCGTCACCCGCACCGGACTGCCCGCCAATTCGGGATAGTCGTGTTTGAACGGCACGGTATCCATAATCAAGTGATGTCCGCCGACGTCCACCTGCGTCTGGCTTATGGTGAGACTGATGAGCGTGCCGTCGAGCTCGATCCGGCACTTCTCCGGCGTGAACACCTGGCTCTGCGCACATTGGGGGGCGGTGCTCATCCGGCGGTCTTCGACGCCACTGCGCCACGCCGCCAACAGAAAGATCCCGCCGGCGAGCCAGGCCAGTGCCATCACCGCGAACAAGCCGCGAATCGAAAGAGGCTTCTTCCGAGCTCTCATCAACCCATCATCAGTCATCGACACAACGCTTCCGCCGCCCGACGGTGTCGAGACAGGACGGAAGGGCCACCGCCCGCGCGGCATCTCACACCCCCTGCAGCGCCGAGGCTATGCACCGGACGTTCGGCTTGTCCGCGGGGGCGACTACGGCCCGTAGACCCCTGAACAGACCAAGGGCCAAATCCATGACCGCCGAAGATCGCCGCAGTCAGAGTCGGCGGATCACGAGTCCCGGCTTGATGTCTGCGGCGGCAGAGAGGTGTGCGATGTCTTCTGGATCGCTGGTGAAGACGATCGCGCCGTGGGCCAGCGCGATCGTGACCACGACGGCATCGACGAGGTCACTGGCGCCGGCCTTGCCGCACAGGATGCCGGCCGCCTTCGCGAGTTCGAGTCCGACCGGCACGATCTCGCAGCTGTGCAGGAATTTGCCGAGCTGGACCTGACGGCGGGGATCGCGCCACGCCTGTCCCACCACGACGGCGGGGATGAGCAGCCGTCGCCCCTCTTCGATCGCCAGGTGATGGATTGCCCACATCCGCCGGTTGTTGTCGTCGATCGCGATCAGCGCACCGGCGTCGTAGACATACGGAATGCTCACGTGGCCGCCGACCCGTATCCGCTGAACGACTCGGCATCGGCCGTAGCCATCTCCGCCCTGGCCGCGGCGAGCTCTTCGGCCGTGAACGCCCCGTGCTCGTCCTGCCAGTCGCTGACCAGCCGGCGCCCCGCCCGCCGCCGCAACTCCCACTCCGCCGCATTGGCCACGAGCCGCGACAGCGCGACGCCGTCCTCGCGGGCCGCCGTCCCAAGTGCCTCCACGAGCTCCTCAGGGAGGGTAACCGTCACCTTCTTCGTCGCCATACAATTACCATACCATGGTATGGCCAGCGCATGAGACCGATGGCCCCGCACCAGTAATAGCCACAACACCAACCAGATTCGAGCAAGGTTGACCCATGGGTGAGCGCCTGCAACCCGTGACGCAAGCATGCCACCCGCAGAGGGACGCCGTGGTTGGCGCGACTTTGTGACCGCTTAGCCGTCCGCTGCGGCCCTGTCCTCCCCCCTCGGAGATGACTGGAGCAGGGGGCGAGGCCGCTAGCCTTCTGCTGCTAACGCAATACCGGCCCTCAATTCGGCACACCACAGCACACTGGGGCAGCAATGCGGGTTGTATAGCCAATAGCCAACTCCGGCGGGCCGCAATAGCGACAGCCGAAGCGCCGGAGCTTTGGTCCGGATTATCCGGAAACCGCTGACAATACGGCGAATCCTGCAATCCCATTCGTCACGGATCTAATATTGCCGCTGAACGATCACTTGACCTACGCTCTGCGGGCATTTGACTTCAGCGAACGGGGGTTCATCGTGGTCATGTCCAATTTCGGGCGAAATATCCGCGCGAACATCGTCCTTGTATTCACGGTCCTGGCCAGCCTGCTGGTGGTGGCCGTTTCGGCGCCAGCTTCGGCGTCGGCGGCACCGCGGTGCGTCTCCGAGCAGCCCGATGCCCGGGCCGCGGCGAAGTCCTGCGGGGGCCGAGCCGAGGCGCTGGCCGGACGCGGCGTCGGCACCAGGGCGCTACCCGCGCCGGTGGTGACCTCGACGGCCTCGGGATCGGCGCCCGTGTACACCGGCTGCGATCCGGGCAACATCGGCGCCTGCACCGCGCAAGGAGGCCCGGGCGTGGCGGGTGGCTTCAAGTTCAGCGAGCCCGCCGGGCCCGCGGGGCGGCACGTCGTCAAGTATGTCTACGGCTGGGACGCGCCGTCGGCCAGCGTGACCGTGCCGGCGGGGGCCGCCACGCCGACCATCATGCTGACCCCGCCGCACTACGGCATCAACAAGCTGACCGTTTACAGTGTCGACCGCACCGGGCGCTCCAGCCCGACCACCGTCTACAACATCCTGGTCGGTGCTCCGTCGGCGCAGCTGGCGCACTGGCCGCTGGACAGCATCAACAGCCATGGCTTCACCGACCAGGTTTCCGGATCGCCGCTGACCACGTCCGGCGTGACCTGGACGGCCGACGCGCGGTACATCGGTGCCCAGGCGGCGACGTTCACCGGCTCCGGTGAGGCCAGCCAGCCGGTACCCGCCCTGGACACCTCCGGGTCGTTCAGCATCGCGGTGTGGGTGCGGATGGCACCGGCCTGGTGCACGAGCGGCAACTACACCGTCATGTCGATGGACGCGAGCGATGTGGCCGCCAGCAACCACGTCAGCGCGTTCACGCTCAACCTCGACTGCCAGCACATGCTGTGGGGATTCCAGGTAGCCGACCGGAATATCCCGACGCCGGCCTACTTCGGTGTGTCGACGGCCAGCGGTACCGCCGTGCCGGGCCGATGGACGCTCCTGGTTGGCGCGTACGACGAGGCGCAGAACCAGATCAGCATGTGGATGGATGGTTCTCTGGTCGGCACCACCACCCCTTCGGCGGCGTGGGTGTCGTCGCACGGTGCTGGCTGGCGCGCGACGGGGCCCGTCGTCCTGGGCCGCAACCGCTGGAACGACGGCGACGGTGGCCGCTTCCACGGTGAGATCGCGGACGCCCGCGTCTGGAACCGGGTCCTGGTCAGCGACGACATCAACGGCACCGACGCCAACCCGGCCGCCGGCGTCCCGGCCCAAGCCGGCCTCACCCGGCCGCTGGAGGTCGGCTCGTGGCGGTTCCCCGACGGCGAGTGCTACTGCGACAACACCCCGGACGGCTCCGTGTTCAGCCGCAGGGCGACGCTGGTGCCGAACTGGACCCTCGACCCCGCCTGGAGCGGCGACCCGCTCACGACTCCGGCGTGGTTCACCGACGACTCCCACGACGGCAACGGCGGCGTCCAGCTCGACGGCGTCTCCGGCTACGTCTCCACCCGGGACGACAAGGGCACGTGGGACACGGCCGACGACGTCGAGCGGCCCGTCCTTCGCACCGACCAGTCGGTGACGGTCACCGCCTGGGCCAAGCTCGACACGATCACCAATGTCGACCAGATCGTGGTCAACCAGGGCCCGTTCCACCTGTACTTCCGCGGCTCGGATCACAAGTGGGGCGTCACCGTTCGCCAGCCCAACGGCTCCGGCGGATACGTCAACATCGAGGCGACCTCCAACGTCGTCGCCACGACCGGGCAATGGGTACACCTCACGGGCGTGTTCGACGCGGCGATGGGCGACGTGCGGCTCTACGTCAACGGCGTGCGACAGAACACGATCGGCCACGGCGCGGTCGGCAACGAGTCGACAACCAGCCTCATGATCGGCAACCAGCCGGACCCCCATCCCCTCGGCGGTGCCATCGATGACGTCCACGTGTACCAGGGCGTCCTCAACGACCGAGAAATCGCGGACACCTACTCCGGCACGTGACCGTTCCAGCACATCCAGCGCGGGCCCGCCACCGGTGGCGGGCCCGCGCGCTGGGCGCTCCCCCTCCCGGCCGGTCCACGATCGGCCGCCGCCCGCCTCGCCGGGCACCTCGTCCACATCATCAGCGACGGTGCCCTCGTCAAGACCGCGTCCGGCCCGGCGATCACCGCATCCGTAACGCCGGCCTTCGGTCTGTCAATCGCGTGCCTGGAATGGGGACTTCGAGCGAGGCATCCCTCACCGGATCGCCCCGGTCTTCCTCCGAACAAGTGTCAACGTGTGGCGGCGGTGCGGGCCTTGGTAGCTGTGCCGAGCGCGGGGCGTTCCGGTCTGAACGCCATCGCGAAGCCGTCGGCGTTCAACCCCTTCGCAGGGGTTCAAGGAGTCGTCGGCTGGTCGATCCGGACCATCGCGATGCCAGGGCGCACCTTGGCGATCGCGTCGAAGTCGGCGTCGACGTGCGCGATGGTCAGGCCGTGTGACTCGGCCGTCAGCGCGATCACGAGGTCCATCGGCGACGCCCCGCGGTGATGGCCGATCTTGATCAAGTCCCGCTGGACTGCGAGTACCTGCCGCCACGGGTCATCCAGCGCAGGTACCCAGCCGAACGTGCGGCGCAGCACCGCGGCGAACGGCTCGAAGTCACGATCCGCCCGAACGCCGACCATGAGCTCGGCCTCGACCGGCGGGCAAATCGCGACGACACCCTGAGCGACCAGCCGGGGCCACGGCTCACCGATCTGCCCGCGCAGCAGCCGCCACACCGCAGAGGTGTCGGCCAGATAGGCGGTCACCGGCCCGAGCGCTCGTACTCTTCCAGTGCCTCGAAGTCCAGATAGTCCCCGGCATTTTCCTGCAACCAGGCCAGCCCCCGGGCCCGGTCTTCACCGTTGGTGCCGGCCGCGATCACCAACGCCTGATTGATCGTGTCCCGTTTGGTTTTGGTTCCCAGTTGCCGCTGCGCCAATGCGAGGCTCGCTTCGTCAAGGTCAACCACGGTTCGGCTCATTCGGCACCTCCACAGCGATATACGGTCCGGTACACGTATATCAGTCTAGGCACATCGGGCCTGCGGGGCCACTGTCAAGCGAGGCCGGCTTCCGGCCGCTCCGCAGCTCGGCGGCCAAGTGCGGACCAGCCCGAGCCTTGCTCACTCCGAGGTCGCTGCGATCCTCGGATGCGACGGAGGTCCTCAGCGCGGATCTCAGCCCGCTCGGCCTCGGCGGTGGTCAGCCACGGCTGTCGAGTCATCGCTTCGGCTTTGAGGTCGCACTGGCGGACGGTCATGACATCCCCTCGTTCTTGCGCCCGATAAGAGCTGCTCATGACGCCGCTCGCCGAGCGATTGCTGGAGGTATACCAGGCCACCGACTGTCTCGTCCTCGAACGGCCTCGATCGCGAACCGCATTGGCGGCCCGGCACTCAGTCAGTCTTCTTGGGATGGCCGGTGCCGGCGTGCTTGATCCAGCAGGTGCGGGTCTCCTGGTCGACCAGATACCAGATTCGGCCTCCGGCCGTGACTTCGTACTGCCACTGCGGCAGCGCCTTTCCGCTGTACACGTCAGTGGACAAGGTACCCTTGAGCGGATGCTGCCGGCCGGTAGGTGCGGCGGGGCAGGGATCGGCTTCGATCGCGTCGAATGCCGCACGAGTATTCGTAGCAGCTTGTCGGCACAGTTCTTCCCAGCCCTTGGCCGCGTCGTTGGACGCGAAGCGCAGGACGTAGCCGCTGGGGCGAGGTGGTGGTGCCGCTCGATCGCCTCGTTTGGCGCTCACTGGTCGATCGGCCGCGGCACCGGCCCGAAGTCGCCGAGTGGTCGGCTTGTCAGAGCCCGATGTAGGTCGGGGTCGGCGTGGATTTCGGCAGTGTGCCGCCACTCGATCAGCAGTTGTGACACTGGCGCGGTGTTGCCGATCGCTGCGGCAGCTTCTGTAGTGGCCACAAACTCGTCCACCATGGCGTCGATGTCCGCCGCGGGCAGAAACCGAACCCAGGGCAGAGCGGTCGGCAGAACCTCACGCAAGAGACCCGCGTCGCGGCGGGCGACGCCGGCAAGCAGGCGTGCGGTGACGTCGATGACCTCGGCCTCGGCCTCGGCCCGGTCGGCGGACATCAGGACCAGGTCGGCGGCGTCGCGCCGGCGCAGACGCAAAGCTCGGGCGCGGGTCAGCCGGTCGGTCGTCTCGACCGGCTGACGCAGCAGCTCAGAGAAAGGTACAGACTCCAAAGGAGCAGCGCTCATACTTCAACACTACTTCGGAAGTCTGGGGTCGCGCCAGCCCGCGCTTCGGCGTAGGCGCGCAACGTGTCCAGGCTGTCAACCTGTCCATGCTCGATCTGGGAGATACGGGCCCGGCTGAACTCGAGCATCGCGGCGACCTCGGCCTGAGTGAGGCCAGCGGACTTGCGCATCTCTGCAAGTCCATGCCCTCGGATGCGGCCGAGGTTCTCGGCTCGGATATCTGCCCGTCCAGCCTCGGCCTCGTCGCTGGCCAGCCACGGCTGCCGTGCCATCGCCTCCGCCCTGATGTCGCTCCACCGGCGAGCGGTCATGATTCCTCCTCGTCCGTGCGTTCGACCCAGCCGACCCGGCGACACGAAGTCCTTGGCAGGTCCGCGGCGGGTCCACCTGAGCCACGTCGGCAGGCTCCAGCCAGCACGCGACGATCCTCAGTGATATCGTGATATCATCAGCCCTGGAGGTGCCGTATGCCAAATATTCTCATCCGCGACCTCAGCCAGGAGGCCGTCGACCGCATCGACGCTGCGGCAGGAAAACTCGGCCTCTCCCGGAACGAGTACCTGCGCCGCAGATTCGAGGAGGGCACGGCCCCGACCGGTGAGCGGACAGTCACCGCCGATGATTGGCAACGGTCAGCAGAGGTGTTCGCCGATCTGGCCGACCCTGAAGTGATGGACGCCGCATGGCGGTGACATCCTGGCTCATCGACAAGTCCGCCTACGTGCGGTTGCAACTCGGCCAGGCGGCGGACCGCGACGAGTGGAGCGCGCGCATCAGCCGGGGGCTGGTCCGGCTCTCGACGATCACCCGGCTTGAGCTTGGCTATTCGGCTCGGTCCGGAGAGGCAGGACGGGGGCAGTTCGCATTACCCCCGCTGGCACTGATGCCGATCGAGCATCTGACGCCGGCCATCGAGGACCGCGCCTTCGAGGTCCAGATGCTCCTAGCCGACCGCGGCCAACACCGCGCCCCATCCATCCCCGACCTACTGATCGCGGCCACCGCCGAGAAGGCGGACCTGACGGTCCTCGCCGTCGACAAGGACTTCGACCTGATCGCCGCCATCACGAACCAGCCCGTCGAAACCCTCGCAGGCTAACCCGCGCAGGCGACGGTGGCCGATCACCGGCCACCTCAAGGCCGCAAGTCACAGGCTCGCGAAGCGCAGCGACCGCACCCCGGCGACCGCCGACACCAGCCACCTCAAGGACCGCAAGTCACAGGCTCGCGAAGCGCAGCGACCGCACCCCGGCGACCGCCGACACCAGCCACCTCAAGGACCGCAAGTAACGGGCTTGCGAAGCGCAGCGACCGCACATGGGGGTGTGGGTGGCGAAGCCCCCACTGGGGAGCGGCGAAGCCGCGCGAGGAATCCACCACCGAGACGCCGAAAAGGGGCGAAGCCCCTTGAGCAGGCTCCACCCCTCGGTGGTGGGCGATACTGGGTTTGAACCAGTGACCTCTTCCGTGTCAAAGATCTCTGCGCAGGGTCTGAGCAGGATCAACCTGCAGCGCTAGCTGCCCGAACGGTCCTGCTGCGTCCGTGATCGTCCGCCACCGTGTGCACTGGTCAGCACTCAGTTCGACACTCGGCCGTAAGGCGTCGGCCTTCTAACGGCATCGAAGCCGGAGCGGTCGGCTATCGGAACTGGTGAAAGTCGACTTCCAGGGGAAGCTGGGTCCAGAGGCCGTCGTCGCCCACAAGCGGCAGCTGAAGCCGCTCCGCCACGGCGATGCACAACGCGTCGCCGAGCGACAACTGCGCATTGGCCTGCCGGTCCGCGAACAGGAGCAACTCGGCGGCCCGCGGCGCATCCACATCCATGAACGGCTCAACCACAGCACACGATGCCTCCAGTCTGGAGTACAGCTGGTCGCTGGTCATTCGATGGCCGTGCTTCCGTGCTGTTCGAATCGACTCGGTCACGTTCGGCGCCGGCAGCACGGCAAACTGCAGGAGCCGGCCAACCGTCGCCGCCCCCCGTTCGTTCAGCAACCAGGCCACGATTGCCGACGCGTCCATGACGACTCGCCGATCCGACATGTCAGGCTCCGAACTGTGCCAGCAAAGCGGACCCGATCCGGTCTGACTGCTCCTCGCCGATCGCCGCAGTGCCGGTCTCCGTGCGCCGCCGTTTCGCCGCGACCGCGGCGTTGTCCGCATCCCGCTCGGCCCGCACGTCCGCGGCTGCCCCGTTTACCGGGGCCAAGGACCACACCTCGTCCTGGATCGCGGTCCTCGTGGTCAGCACGATCCGGCCTGGGCCAGCAACGATCACGACCATCTCGTCGCCCTTGCCGATTCCCGCCTGATCACGTGCCGAAGCCGGTAGCCTCAGCAGACCTCGCTCACCCAAAGTCGTCGTAGCCACAGTCACCGTTGCCTCCCAACACGAACTTCTGAGCGGATACCATTGTATCATGATCGGTTACCATCGTTCGAGTCTGGTAACCAAGCAACGCTACCCCGCCACCGGGCAGGGTGCTCCCTTCAGCCGGGCTGAACGCCTGCCCCGCACGACTGCGGCGAACGTCCGTCGCGGCCTCCGCTCGGTCGCACGACGCTCCGGCATCGATTGCGGAGAACCGGACACTCCGCGAGCTACGGCACAGCTTCGTGTCGCTGCTCTCGGCGAAGGGGATGAGTATAGAGGCGATCGCCGACCTGACGGGCCGCGCCGGCGCGCGCGTCGCGGAGGCCGTCTACCGGCACCAACTCCGGCCCGTCCTGCTCGGCGGCGCGGTCGCCATGGACCAGATCTTCGAGGAGCCCGAAGACACTCAGGCAGCGTAGGCACTCAGCGCATGCAAGAAAGCCTGTCGATCATCTCGACAGGCCCTCTGAGCTGCGTGGGCGATACTGGGTTTGAACCAGTGACCTCTTCCGTGTCAAGGAAGCGCGCTCCCACTGCGCCAATCGCCCTCTGAGCTGCCCCACCTGTGGTGTGGCTTCTCGAGGTGGGAACGGGATTTGAACCCGTGTACACGGCTTTGCAGGCCGTTGCCTCGCCTCTCGGCCACCCCACCGTGGTGACTTCCCGAGCGGACGACGGGATTCGAACCCGCGACCCTCACCTTGGCAAGGTGATGCGCTACCAGCTGCGCTACGTCCGCACCGCCATCCACTACCTGGCGACGGATGCAAACTTTAGCCGACCGTCATCCCCCATGCCAAACCGGTATCCCGATTCGGCGCGTCCGAGGGGTCTACCTGGGGCTTCGCGCGGGTGCAGCGGCCGGGCCGGCACCGGCTCGCAACCCTGTGTGTGGCTGGCTGAGCTTGGTGGCCGGTGCGCCGTGAGCAGGACGAGTCCAGAAGTGGACCTCGCCGGCGAAGGCCAGGCGCAGCTCGGCCGGGGGCGACGATAGGGCAACGGCGGTCGCGAAAGAAACTCGAGCCGACCGGAGCGGCGGGCGAGGGGCTGGCGCGGCGCGTGAGTGGATGGTGGACCCGGCCGAGAGCCGCGGTGCGCAATGCGCTAGAGTGTTTTCTCAGTGCGGACGTAGCGCAGCTGGTAGCGCATCACCTTGCCAAGGTGAGGGTCGCGGGTTCGAATCCCGTCGTCCGCTCTCGCACTGAGGGAATTGGCCGTTTCGGTCGTGATGCGAGCACCCACATGGGGTTTGACGCGCCTATCACGTCGCCATTGGCCGAGCGGACCTGCACTCGCGCATAGTGGCCCGGCGGCACGGTGAGTGTTTTCGCTTTCGTGGTTTCCGTTTGGGGTACCGTCGCCGCCTCGTCGGCCGGGCCTAGCACCACTTCCGCAGTTGCCCCGGATGGTAGCCCGGTGGCGATCACGTCCACCTTCACCGGGCTTTTGGTGAGCAGCACGGCGCCGAGCTGTGAAACGCCGCCGCTGCGCAAGTCGAGTCGGCCGCGGTACCGGGCCAAATCAGCGAACCACGCCGCGCCCTTTTGCAGCGCGGCCAGCAGGTCGGTGGGCGACTTCGAGGCGGCCCAGACGTAGGTGATGTGGTGCTCTTCGGCCGCCGCCCAATCCGTCGCTTCATGGTCGTCGCTGCTGCCGACTGCGGTGAAGAACAGCGCGTTGCGGGCCGCCACGTCGAGCACCCACAGCAGGTCCGCGTACGGTTTTCGGCCGATCTCGACGAGGTCGACGCCGAGGAAGTCGCGCTCCAGCATGAGGCGGACGAGTTCGTCGCGCTTGGCGACGTCCATCGGGTGGTTCCAGCAGACCAGGCCGCCGTGCGATTTGAGGTAGCGCACCATCGACTGGGTGAGCTTCGGGTCGTTGTCGCGGATCGGCGGGGTCGGAAACGCCGGGAAGGTCTGGTCGCCGCCGAACCAGTTCAGGTGGCGTACCAATGAAACCTCCATCGCCCGGAAATGCGTCACGCCGGCGCCGTGGCGGCGGGCGGCGGCCGCGATGACCTCGGCCCGCAGCTGCTCGGCGGCCGGGCCGGCGCGGCGGGCGCGGCGGAACGTGAGCCGGTCGGCGACGAAGCCGGCCCGCTGCACGCCGAGTTGGAGGCCGGTGAGCGCATTGTCGGCGGCGGCGATGTCCGGCCACAGTTTCGCGACGTCGTCGACGAGGGAGAGCGTCAATGTCTGCCATTGTTTCGGTTTTACCGGTACCCGCACTGTGCCGCTCGCGCCGGTGGCCGAGTGCGACGGTTCGCCGGGCGGCCCGATCTGGTACCGCAGCCGCAGCAAACCCTTGCCGGGGTGGTTGGACAGTTGCAGGTCCAGCAGCAGGGCACCGTCGCCGCCGAGGGTCTCCGGCAGCACGTCGAGCGTCAATGTCGTGTCGGCGATGCAGGCATTGGCCATCGCATTCCAGGCCGTCCCGCGGTACCACAGCCGGCCCTTTCCCTTGGCGGACAGCCGCAGCGCCTTGCCGCTGCCGTCGCGCGGTGAATGGGGCGTGGCGACGAACTCGGTCGTGGCGGCGGTGACGGTGCCCTCGACGGCCTTCGTCCATTTCCAGTCCATGCCGTTCTCCGGCTCGGACGGCCCGTCGAAATGCACCGCCTGCCGGTGTCCGAATGCCGCGATGCGGAAGTCGTGGTCGGTCCACCAGATGACGTCGACGGCGTACTTGCGGGCCTGTTCCAGGTGCGCGGAGAAGCTCGCCAGACCCTCGCTGAACGGGCCGTGAATGTGCATCGCCATGCTGATCGGCTGCAGCGTTTCGGGCACCGTGACGGCGCCGGCGGTGAGCGCGGCGCCGGCCGCGCCGAGCAGGGTACGTCGGGTCAGCGTGTGGTCCACATTCCCTGACGCTCCCCGATCATGGCGGGCCCGCGCAGGCGTTTCCTAAAGCTGCTCCACATGAATGTCGAGCTGGCCGGCTTTCGGTTCCTCGACCCGATATCCAAGCGCGCGCAGCGTTTCGGTGAGCTTCGCCGCGGTGCGCGGGCGGTCGCCGGACTGCAGCAGCGCGCGCACGATCCGGCCCTTGGTGGCCTTGTTGAAGTGGCTGACGACCTTGCCGCCGTGCAGTACCCGCACGGTGACGCCGTGTCGCGGGGCCCACATCGCCGCATACGCCGACGAGCGCAGGTCCAGCACCAGCTCACCGCCGGCGAACTCGTCCAGCGGCGCGGCGAGGGCCCGCCGCCAGTGCGCCGTGAGCGGACCGGTGGAGGGCAGGCGAATGCCGATGGAGCAACGGTACGGCGGGATCCGGTCGCCGACCCCGACCACGCCCCACAGCCCGGAGAAGATCAGCAGCTGCCGCCCCGCCCGCCGCCTCGCCGCGGCGTCGAGCTCGTCGAGGGCGAGCGCCTCGTAGAGAACCCCCGTATAGACCTTCCCAGCCGGCATCGCCGGTGCGGTGTACACCCGGGTGTTCCGCTCGACCTCGCCAGCCTGCCCGGCCCCGATCCCCAGCGTCTCCAACGCCCCCGCGGGATCAGCGCCGAGCTTCACCAGCTCGTCGAGGACGGTCTCCCGAGCCTCACGCAGCCCAGGCAACGTCAGCCGATCGAGGTCAAGCGCCTTGCCCCGCCGGGGCGCGTCAGCCTTACCCTCGGAGGGCGGCAACAGGATGAGCACCCGCCGACGCTACCGCGCCCCTCCCCCGCCCCGCCCACGCCACCTCCGCCCCACCTCCGTACCACGCGCCGAGCCAGCACCCCGGGCACGACCGCAACCAAACGCGCCAAAGGCGCAACAAAAAACCCAGCCACCGCCCCGCAGGCGCAACAGGGACCGGCGACGACTGCGCCGGAGGCGCAATAGGGGCCAGCAACCAGGACGCCAGGGGCGCGCAGCGCAAAAAAAAGTGGCCGCACAGCGGCCATGGGCGGCGTGGGGCGGGAACAAAGAACGGCGCCCACTGCGCCGAAGGCGCAACAAACCACCGCAACCAGGACGCCAGGGGCGCGCAGCGCAAAAAAAGTGGCCGCGCAGCGGCCATGGGGGGTGTGGGGTGGGAACCTCCCACCGGCGCTCAAGCGAAGCAAAGAGCCAAAGACTAGAAAACAGCGCACAGCGGCCATAGGGGGCATGGGGCGGGACCAAGAACGGCGCCCACTGCGCCGAAGGCGCAACAAACCACCGCACCCAGGACGGCAGGGGCGCGCAGCGCAAAAAAAGTGGCCGCGCAGCGGCCATGGGGGTGTGGGGTGGGAACCCCCCACCAGCGCTCAAGCGAAGCGAAGAGCCAAAGACTAGTGACAGCGCAAAAAAAGTGGCCGCGCAGCGGCCATGGGGGGTGTGGGGTGGGAACCCCCCACCAGCGCTCAAGCGAAGCGAAGAGCCAAAGACTAGCGACAGCGCAAAGGCACGACCAGTTCGACCGATTCCGCGTCGAACGTCTCGATCGTGCCGTCGGCCCGGCGGATCTCCAGTACCGGCACCCCGTGCTCCACCCCGAGCCCGGTGCGCTCGTCGGCCGTCGGCATCCGGCTGACCAACCGGCTGCCGGCCTCCAGCGCCACGGCCCGCCGGGGCGGGCGCGCCCGTACCCGGGCCTGCCGGCCCCGCGCGGTGGTGACCAGCCCCTCCTCCCTGAGCACCGCGAGCGCGCGCCGCATGGTCATGAGGCTGACCGCGTGCAGCGCGACGAGCCTGCTTTCGGAGGGCAGCGCCTGGCCCTCCCGGTACTGGCCGAGCGCGATCTGCTCGCGGAGCGCGTCGGCCACCTGGTGGTACTGCGCCTTACTTCCGTCATCCCGACTCACCATGCCGCCACAATACCGAGGAGGGCCATAGGGCCTCAAGGCCATTTATGGATCTTTTTGTCGGAAGCTGGATAAGGCGCTTAACTTTCCCAACAAGCTGGAGTCGGGCGGTGGCACAGGGTAGTGTGTTGTCCCGCCGTTGACGGTGCCTCGGCAAGACGCGTAGCTGATGCCGTTCGGTCATGATCCGTCCCCATATGTGCATCGGCCGGGTTGCCGCAGAATCTGGCCTTCGGATCACTCGGTCGTCCGACGATCGGGCACTATCGCCATCGCCCTGTGTGCGATCGGCGAGCAGCGTGCAACGCTCCAGCCCGGGATCAGTGCGGCGCCGGACCGGTCACGCATTTCCGGGCCGCGGCTGCGGGCATCCGGCCCGGGCGGCAGTACACGGACTGCGGAGGCAAGTCGATGGTGGACCTAAACACCGTGCTCAGGGACGCGACGACGGTCGAGGGGTCGATCGTCGCCGCCCGCCACCGGCTCCGCCGCAGTCGGACGGGGCTGCACCGCTGAGTCGTCGCCACCGGCGTTCGCGACACCGCGCCGCCGCCGTGTCCCGCGCCGCGCGCGCATCGATCAAGTTCAGGTTTTGAGGGAGCGCTATGTCCGAAAGAAGCATGAGCCACGTCGTCACGGACGCGGTCAAGGATTTCCGGGGCTCCGTTCCCGAATGCGTCGCCGCGGGCATCGTCGACATGTCGACCGGAATGCTGCTCGCCGTCGACACCGTCGACAACCACCCGAACGAGGTGCTCGACCTGCTCGCGGCGGCGACCTTCGACATCTTCCAGGGCCGCAACGTGGTCATGATCGAGGACGTCTTCAACCGGCGCCGCGGCATCAACACGACGAGCCACTACTTCCAGGAGATCCTGGTCAACAGCCAGAACCTGGTGCACCTGTTCATGCGCAGCGCGACCAACTCCGAGATCGTGGCGGTCGTCGTCTGCCGCCGTACCGTGAACATCGGCATGCTCTTCGCACAGGCCCGGCTGGTGATGAAGAGGCTGGACGGCGGGGTGGGCTGAGCGGGCGGGAACCAGGCCCGCGCGAACGTCAGAGCCCCGGAGGTATGCGGAGCGTGCCAGAGGAACATTCCGCTCTTCGCTCGGCGATGCGGATCCAGGGAGCGCGGTCGGTCACCGTCGTGTCGGTGGCGACCGAGGCCGTCGTGTGGTCGGTCACGGCCGAGGACCCGATCGCCGACGACGTCGTCGGCGTGCTCACCGAACTGGTCGGCGTGGCCGCGCGGATGGTACGCCTGACCGACGGCGCGGACGTCCTGGACGACCTCGTGATCACCAGCCCGGCCTGGTTCCACGTGCTGCGCACCGCCGGAGCGCAAGGCGACGATACCCACGTCGTCCACCTCCTGCTGGACCGGCGCAGCGCGAACCTGGCGCTCGCCCGCCTCGAGCTGCGCACCCTGGTCGACGCCGCGGCCAGCGCGCCGGAGCCGGTCCGCGCGCTCCCGGCCGCCCCCCAGCAGCCGGGCCTGCCGCACCGGAGCTCCAGAAAGGCCACCGCGACCCGGCCCGCCCGGAGCGCGACGGCGGCGGTCCCCGCGTGGCTCGCGCAGTTCGCCGGGGAGACCTTTGAGATGGACGAAGAGATACTCGACCGCGTGCTGGCCGGGTTGCGGAGGTTGGTGTGACGGAAGAGGGCGGCGCGGTCGCGCAGGACACCGGTGTCGCCGCCATGATGCAGGAGCTGTCGGCGCTGCGAGACCGCGTGACCGGCGCCCTGGGCTGCGTGCTCGCGGCCGTGGACGGACTGCTGCTGATGTTCGACCCCGACGTGGGCCCGGAGCCCTACGAGCTGGCCGCCCTCGCCGCCGCCGCGGTCGGCGTCGGCCGCCAGAGCAGCCAGTCCCTGCGCCAGGGCGTGTACCGCGAGTCGACCATCCACAGCGACCACGGCTACTTCACCGTGTACGCGGTCGGCGACACGGCCCTCCTCGCGGTCGTCGGCGACGAGGGCATGAACGTGGCCCGGCTCCACCTCGAGGCCCGCGCGATCGCCCCCCGCCTTGCGACCCTGCTGCACGCCAACCCCGTACCGCTGCCCGCACTCACCTGGGGCCGCGCCGTCTGACTATCCTGTCGCAATGCCGGTATCACGGAAGCGCAAGAAGGGCCGTGGCTCCAATCGGCCGTCCCGACCGCAGCGCCGCTCCCCGGAGCAGTCCGGCGGGCAGCGGGAGCTGGCCGAGGCTTTCTCCGGGCTCGCCGCGTACGGCGGGCGGTTGGACGAGCACCGGGCCGGCCTCGCGGCCGCGGTCACCGAGCCGATGGTCGCGGACCTGGTCAAGCTCGCGGCGACCCGGTCCGACGCCGAACTCGAAGACGAACTGTGCGTCCGCATCGGCAGCATGCTGACCACGTTCGACGAAGCCCCGATCGATGATCATGTCAGTCCCCACATCGGCGGCGCCGCCGTCATCGGCGCCGCCCTTCACGGCGTCGAAACCGCCGAGCCCGACGCCTCGCCGGACGCGTGGCGCGTGCTGCACGCGGTGGCCGGCATCGTCCACCGCCCGCTGCGCGACCGGGCCGCGGCGCAGATCGCCGAGCTGGGCGGCCCGGCCGGCCGCCGGCGGTCACCCGGGGCGGCGCTGACCGGCCCGGTGTTGTGGACCCGCGACGCCTACGGCAGCCGGTTCGGCATTGTCGCCCCCTTCCGCACCGGCGACGGTCCGCAGCGGTGGTATCTGTGGGACATCGACGCCTGCGGTTACGAGGCCTTCACCGTCCACAGCCGCTACCACGCCGGCCCGGACGAGGCACTGGCCGACTGGCAGGCGGGCGTCGGCTCGCCGGCCGCCGACGGGACCGTCCTCGCCCCGGTCGACGACCTGCGGCTGCTCTACGAGCTGCTGCCCCGCGACCCGGGGCTTACGCGGCCCGGTGGAGAGAACACGGAGCAGTTCGCCGAGTACCACCGCAGCCGGCGCCTGGCCGAGGTCGTGCTCGACACGCTCGACCGGCCCCGCACCGCCGCGCGGCCCGCCCTCGACGCGACGGTCGCCGCGGGCGCGTTCACCACCTGGCTGCGGGAGCACCACCCCGACCGGTCCACATCGGCCGACCTCGACGAGATCGTCGCGGAGCTGGCCGATTCCTGGCACATCGAAGGCCCGGCCTCCCTCTACCACACCTGCTCACCACACCGGGTCGCCCTCACCGCGGCCCACATCGACAACTATTACGAGGCCGACTTCGCCGCCGACGTCCTGGCCCTGCTCCCCGCCTGGGCGGCGTGGCTCGCCGACCGCAGCGGCACGCCGGCCCACCTGGCCGACCGCACCGTCCCGTACGCCACCGGCAAGCCATACGAGGCCATAACCGGCCCGGACGGCACACCGGAATACCTCGCCCGCGTCACCGAGTAGGCAGGCCCAGCCGGCGTGGCCGCTGACGGCGTAGAAGCCGCTGGTCAAGTAGGATGCGACTCCGCAAGTCGTATCCCGGTGCGCAGTCTACGAGGTGAAGATGTTCGACCTGGATGAGATCGCGCAGGCGCTGCAGGACCAGGACGCGGACTACTTCGACAGCCGCGTGGTGCTCGATCCGGCGACCGGGCGCACGGTGCTGTGGACGTCCGACGGCGGGATCGACGGGGAGACGCCGGCCGATCCGGAAGACCTCGGGCTCATTCCGATCGAACCGCTGCCGTCCTGGGTGTGGTACCGCGACATGGTCGACTTCGCCGCCGCGCTCTCCGACGAGCGGGCGGGCCGGGCGCTGGAGCGGGCGATCGAGGGGCGGGGCGCGTTCCGGCGGTTCGGCGACGTGCTGCACCGCGACCACCCGGAGCTCGTCTCGGTCTTCCTGGCACTGCGCGACGCGCGGGCCGCGCGCCGCGCAGTGCAGTGGTTGCTCGACAACAAGGTCATCGACGGGCCGGCCGCCGAGCGCATGCTCGCCGAGCATCCGGACCCCGCCATCCCCTGAGGCCGGTCGTGCCTGGCCTAGCCGTGGCGGCCGGACTGGGTGAAGGGCATGCCGTGGTGGTTGGTCTGGGCCAGGCGGCTGTTGAGGGTGCCGGCGCTGGCGATCTTGTCGTGGTAGGCCTCGCGGCGGCGGGCGACGCAGCCGGTGGGCTTGTCCGTCGTGGGCACCAGGTCCGGGTCGAGGTGGGTGTTGAGGCCGTCGCGCAGCAGCATCAGGGCCTCGGCGCGCAGCTGGGAGACGCGGGACTCGGTCACGCCGAGCTCGTGGGCGATCTCCATCATCGGGCGCTCCTGGAAGAAGTACCCCTTGACCACCTTGCCCAGGCGCTCGGGGAGGGCCTCGACGGCGTTGTGCAGGTAGCCGATCCGCTCGCGGTGCAGGATCAGGTCCTCCGGGCCGGCGGCGCGCTCGGGGACCATGTCCTCGGCGCTGCCCGCGGCGAAGCCCTGCAGTGACAGTACCGCCGCCCGCTGGACGTCGTCGTCGATGGACTGCAACTCGTCGACGCTCACGCCCAACGCCTCGGCCAGTTCCTGGTTCGTCGGCGTGCGGCCCAGCGCCGCGATGAGCTCCTGCTGCATCGCGTCGACCTGGCGGGCGCGGGCCCGCACCGAGCGGCTGGCCCAGTCCAGGCCGCGCAGCTCGTCGAGGATCGCGCCGCGGATCCTGGTCGTGGCGAAGCTGCCGAACGGGATGCCCCGGCTCGGGTCGAACGCCTTCGCGGCGCCGGCCAGGGCCGCCATGCCGGCGGAGACCAGGTCCTCGCGGCTGACGTGGGCGGGCAGGCGGCCGAGCGTCTGGCGTACCAGATGCCCGACGAGCGGCAGGTGCTCGCGGATGAGGTCCTCGAGCTCGCGGCCTTCCAACTGGACCTTGAGCGTGGCACCCTCAAGGGTCGTTGTCATCGGTTCCCCCTCGTGTCGGAGTGGACCCCGCGCAGGCGGTCCACCTGCTGACACGAAGAACATTCGACTACGAAGGGTGCTGGCGCCGTCACTTTCGGGTGCTTCTTGGTTGCGAGACGGTGAGAGTCCTCAAGGCTCGGCGTGTCGCACAACGCGCCGAGGAGATCGAACACCGGTACAGTCGCGCCCGATGAACCTTGTGCCCCTCGCGCCCCGCCTGCGCCGCGCCGCCCGCCGAGAGTTCGGCTGGGAGGCCCTCCGCCCCGGACAGCTCCCGCCGATGCGCGCTCTGCTCAAGAAGCGCGACGCCCTGGTGGTGTTACCCACCGGCGGCGGGAAATCCGCCATCTATCAGGTCCCGGCCACGCTGCTGACCGGGCCCACGCTCGTCATCTCACCACTGCTGGCGCTGCAGCAGGACCAGATCGCCGGACTCAACCGGCGCCGGGCGGGCCAGGCGGTGCGCGTCAGCTCCGCCGAGACGCCCAACCAGCAGCAGGCCGCGCTGGTGGCGGTCGCCGCCGGTACCGCCCGCTTCCTCTTCATCACCCCCGAGCAGCTGGGCAACCCGGAGCGCCTCGCCGCGGTCCGCGCGCTGCGTCCCGCCCTCGTGGCCGTCGACGAGGCGCATTGCGTTTCTGCCTGGGGGTACGACTTCCGACCGGACTATCTCCAGCTCGGACACCTGATCCGGGAGCTCGGACGGCCGCCGGTGGTGGCGCTGACGGCGACCGCGTCGCCGCCGGTGCGCGCCGACATCACCGCCGCGCTCGGGCTGCGCGACCCGTTCACCCTCGTCGCCGGCCTCGACCGGCCCAACCTGGAGCTGGCCGCCGTGCACTGCACGAGCGACGAGCAGCGCTGGCAGCGCCTGCTCGCCCAGGTACAACGCGAGGAAAAACCCGGGATCGTCTACGCCCCGACGCGGGCGATCGCCGAGCAGTATGCGGAGCGGCTCGCCGAGCGCGGCATCGAGGCCGTGGCGTTCCACGCCGGGCTGTCCGCGGGCGAGCGCAGCCGGCGGTACACCGAATTCATGGACGACCGGATCCCGGTCATGGTGGCCACGAGCGCCTTCGGCATGGGCGTGGACAAGCCCAACATCCGCTGGGTACACCACGTCGCCCTGCCTGACTCCCCGGACAGCTACCTGCAGGAGATCGGCCGGGCCGGCCGCGACGGCGCGCCCGCCCGCACGATCCTGTTCTTCCGCCCGGAGGACGTGGCCCTGCAGCGCTTCTTCGCCACCGGCGCGCCCGACGCGAAGGAGCTCACCCAGCTCGCCGCGGCGCTGCGCGAGGGCCCGGCCACGCGCGCCGGCCTGGCCACCCGCAGCGGGCTGACGGCCCGGCGGATCACGTCGCTGCTGAGCCTGCTGGAGCAGGTCGGCGCGGTCGACGTGGGCCCCGGCAACAAGCTCACCGCGCCCCGCTACGCGCCCACGCCGGCCGAGGCGGCGCGGCTCGCGCTGGCGCAGTTCGAGCGGCACCAGACGCTGCGCAAGTCTCGCATCGACATGATCCGGCGGTACGCCGAAAGCCCGGGCTGCCGCGGCAACGCCCTGCTCGGCTACTTCGGCGAGCAGGCGGAGCGGCCCTGCGGGCACTGCGACAACTGCGCCAACGGCACCGTCGTGGTCGACCCGGTCGTGCCTGCCCTCAAGTGGTACCAGCGGTTCTTCCGCAAGCCGGCCGCGCCCGTCGCCGCCGAGGAAGTCACCGTCCGGACGGCCAGGCCGGCCGACGCGGATCGCCCCTTCCCGGTCTCCAGCGAGGTCCGGCACAGCGCGTGGGGCACCGGCACCGTGATGGCCTACGAGCAGGACCGCGTCGTCGTGCTGTTCGAGGAGGTCGGGTACAAGACGCTCTCGGTACCCATCGTGCAGAAGTCGAAGCTGCTGGAGCCCGCGTAGGTCTCATGCCCCCGCAGGTCCTCGACCGCCGCTCGCTGAACCGGGCCACGCTCGCGCGGCAACTGCTGCTCGCGCGGTCCGGCCTCGGCGTGGCCGAGGCGGTCGAGCACCTGGTGGGGCTGCAGGTCGACGTGTCCGCCGAGGCCGCGGCCCTGCTGGAGTTCCTCGCCGCCGGCGCCGAGCATGAGACCCGGGAGGCCGGGCGTGGGTGGCAGGCGCTGCTCTCCGCGTCGTCGGCGAGGCGTCCGGCCTAAAGTAGTCGGCATGACGCAGCAGCCGAGCGACCACCGCGAGTACAACCGCCGGCTCATCACCGAGTTCCGGGCCGCCGGCCGCCGGTTGGGGGGTCGCGCGCTGCTGCTGCTCACCACCACGGGCCGGCGCAGCGGCCGGCCCTACACGACGCCGCTGATGTACATCCGGCTCGACGACCGGCTGCTCGTCATCGCCTCCGCGGCGGGCGCGCCCGAGCACCCCGACTGGTATCGCAACCTGGTCGCCGACCCGGCGGTCACCGTGGAGGTCGACGGCGAGCAGTACAAAGCGACGGCCACGCCGGCGACCGGCGCCGACCGGGATGCGTTGTTCGTGCGGATCGCCGAGCAGTATCCGTTCTTCACCGACCACCAGAACCGCATCGATCGCCGCATCCCGATCGTCGAGCTCGTCCGCCGGGCTGATGAGGCGGGCTGATTGGGCGGGCTGATTAGGCGGGGCTGATCACCTTCTCGGGTTCGACGAACTCGCGCGCCGAGCCCTCCGCGCCCGCCGCCTTGATCCACCAGGCGTCGGACTGGTACTCCTCCGGTACCTCGTCCTCCCACGGGTCAAGCCCGAGCCGCTCCATCTCGTCGAACCAGGCGTCCCGCCGCGACTGCGGCAGCCGGGCCCCGCACCACGGGCAGAACCCGATCACGATCACCGACGCGCCGCCGTCGCGGACGGGCAGCCCGTACTCGTCGAATTTCGGCAGATACACGACCACCACGTCGGGGTCGTCCCACGGATCTTCTTCTTCGTCGTCGTCGACAGCGGAGAGGTCGAGCTGAGCGCGCATTCCGTCGCAGCAATGTCGTAGCACCGCAGGAGTATGCACCCGCCCCATCGCCGGGACGAAAAGTAGCTGATCAGGTGTCATGTCGGGGATAGTTCGGGCACCGTGGCAGGGGTTACGCTGCGCGCAACAAGCTCGAACAACGCGTCCGGGCGCCTGGCACGTTTCCGGGATTTCCCGCCGCCGGGCCGCGCTTACCGTCATCTGTGAACGGCCGGACACCACATAGACCATCACCTCGGCACCATTTGGAAAGGACCACCATGAGCGACGGGTACGAGGCCGGCGACGGCGGCACCGAGTACGGCCAGTACGAGGCCGGCCAGGAGAGCGACCAGCTCGACGCGCTGCACCAGGAGCACGGCGCCGAGGCGGACGCGCAGTCGCAGTACGGCGTGTACGAGCAGGACCACCACGCGGCGGAGTCGACCGACTTCTCGCAGGGCCACCACGTCGAGTACGACCAGCCGGCCGCGGTGCACTACGAGTCGGACGACTACACCAACTACAGCCACAACGCCGAGGCCGACGACCACGTGTTCGCCGCCGAGGGCTCGGAGAGCTCGCACGAGGCGGAGTTCGACCGGCTGGACGCGCTGGAGCAGAAGTTCGACGCCGCTTTCGCCCGCGGCACGGTCCTCGAGACGGACGGCGGCACGGCCGAGCTCGGCCCGGCCAGCAGCTGACCCTCCACCAGTTCCCCAGCACCCGGGGCCGGTCGACGTCTTTCGCCGACCGGCCCTCTATTCGGTATATGTCGGATAAATCCAGCCACTCCGTGGCCGGATTTATCCGACATTTCGTATATGCCCGCCTGCGCGGGCCGGGGCGTATGTCTCCGTGATCATGAGTCCGCCGTGGCCGAACACCGGGTTTTCCATGATCCCGGAGACTTCTGGCACACGGGTGTACATCAGCACTCCGTGATCATGAAAAACCGTTGGTGTCGGCGGCGGGTGCGGCATGATCGCGGAGACTTCCGGTCGCTGCGGGCTCGCGCGAAGCGTGGGGTGGGTTCCGCAGCGGGCGGCGCCCGCCGTTCGGGGGCGGCGGCGACAGAATGGCCGCATGACGACCCGCGCCGCCCGCTTCCGGGCCCTGCACTCCACCGCCGCACCGCTCGTGCTCGTCAACGCCTGGGACGCCGCCTCGGCCCGGGTCATCGCCGCGGCCGGAGCGCCCGCCGTCGCGACCACCTCGGCCGGGGTCGCCTGGACGCTCGGCTCCCCCGACGGCGACTCGCTCCCCCGCGACGCCGCGCTCGAGCACCTGGCCCGCATCGTGCGCGCCGTGCCGGCCGAGCTACCGGTCACCGCCGACATCGAGTCCGGCTTCGGCGAGACGCCGGCCGCGGTCGCGGAGACGATCCGCGGCGTGCTCGCGACCGGCGCCGTCGGCATCAACCTGGAGGACAGCGTCCGCGAGGCGCGGGGTACGGCCGTGGGCCTGCGCGACGTCGCCGAGCAGCAGGCCCGCATCGCCGCGGCCCGCGGGGCGGCCGACGACGCCGGCGTGGAGCTGTACATCAACGCGCGCGTCGACACATACTTCCGCGGGGCGCCGGAGGAGACCGTGGTCCGTGCGGAGGCGTACCTGGCGGCCGGCGCCTCCGGCATCTTCGTCCCCGGCGTCGCCGCCGCGGACACGATCGCCGCGCTGGCCAAGGCGATCCCGGCGCCGCTCAACGTGCTCGCCCAGCCGGGCACGCCGACGGTGGCCGAGCTCGCCGCGCTGGGCGTGGCCCGGGTGAGCCTGGGCTCGTGGGTGGCCGAGGCGGCCTACGCCCTGGCCCGCCGCGCGGCGACGGAGGCCTACACGAGCGGCACCTACGGCGCGCTGTCCGACGCGTACGACTTTGCCGAGCTGAACCGCCTCATGTCATGAAATGTCGGATATGTCGGGCCGACGGAGGAGGCCCGACATATCCGACATCCAAGGCGCCGAGCGGGGTTACGGCCGTCCGGTGGGTGTCGCGGCGGGGCGGGAACCGGCCAGAATGCATCGGTGACGTTGCCGATCCCGTACAGCGGCGCCCCGGCGTACAACGGTCCCGACGTGCAGATCGGGGACGTTCGTGTCGACGGCGTCGCGATCTACACCCCGATGGGCGTGTGGCCGATCCAAGGTAGCCGCTGGATGGTGGTCTCCCAGCCGATCCCCATCACCACGACCGCCGGCTGGGGCGTCGGGCTGGCCGTCACCTGCGCGATCTTCGCCGTGCTGCTCACCCCGTTCACCTGCGGGCTGAGCCTGTTCCTGCTGCTCGGCCTGCTGTTCCTGACCGCCAAGACGCGCACGATGTCGGGGCCGCTCATCGTGTCAATCCAGTCCGGGCCGTATCACTACCTGGCCCAGGAGATCGTCTACTCCCCGGTGCACGCCGCCGAGGCGCTGCAGCGGGTCAACTTCGCGCAGGCCCTGGCGAGCCGCTAACGGTCATGGATGGTGACGGCGTAGCCGTCGGGGTCGGTGAAGGTGAAGGTCCGGCCGAACGGGCCGTCGAAGGGCGGCACGGTGATCGGGACGCCGTCGGCGGCGAGCCGGTCGTGCAGGGCCTGAGCGTCGTCGGCCTGCAGCCATAGGACGATGCCGGCTCCCGGGTGCGGCGTGACGGCGTCGAGGTCGACGCCGGGCTGCGGTTCCCGGACGGCGAACGCGATGGGCTCGGTGGCGAAAACGACCGCGTGGGGCGGGGCCACCGGCGCCCGCTTGAGGCCGAGCCGCGATTCGTAGAAGTTCGCGGCCTGCTCCAGGTCGCGGACCTGCAGGCCGATGAAGTCCGGTCCGGTGACAGTCATGGCGCTTCCCCTCGGGTATGTCAGTACGTTGACACGACCAGTGTGTGTCATCATGTTGACATGAGTCAAGGGTGGAGTCCCGAGCCGGTCGAGGAGTCGGTGGGGTACATGCTGAAAAAGGCGGCCACCGCGCTGCGCTCGGCGATGGACAGTGCACTGCGCCCGCTCGACCTGACCGTGTCGCAGTACGCCTGCCTCGAGGTGCTGCGGCAGCGGCCGGGCCTGACCGGCTCCGAGCTGGCCCGGGCCGTGTTCGTCAGCCGCCAGTCGATGAATCTGGTACTCAAAGGGCTGGAGCGCCGCGGGCTGCTCACCCGGCCGGCGGCACCGGCGCACGGCAAGGCGCTGCCGACCGAGCTCACCCCGGCCGGTCGCGAGCAGCTGGCCGCGGCCAACGAGGTGGTCGGCGCGGTGGAGCGGCGGATGCTGTCGGCGCTGACCCCGGCCGCCGAGCGCCGCCTGTGCGCGGACCTCACCGCGTGCGTGGACGCGCTCGGCGAGCCGGACGAAGACGAGGAGGATCAGTCGGTACCGAAAGCGTCGTAATCGGCGAGCAGGTGGGCGCGCGTGCCGGTCAGGTGCGGCTCGATGTCGCCGACCCGGGCCAGGCTGATCTCCGCCGGGGTCAGCCCGCACACCCGCAGCAGCAGGCCCGGTACCTCATCCAAAATGGCTAACCAGCCCCGGCCCAGGGTGTCGCCGAGCGGCTCGTCCGGCCAGCGGGAGAATGGGTGCGGCACGCCGTCGACCGCGATGCCGACCCGCTGCGCGGCCGGGGTCGACGCGGCGCGCAGGGTGCGCTCGGCGGCCCGCCGGTCGCCGGGGGCCTTCTCCATCGCCACGGCCATCCGCAGGTCGATCAGCAGCGGCATCGGCGGTCCGGCCGTCGTGATCACCTCGATCCAGGCACCGGAGGCGGTGTCGCCGTAGAGCAGCCCGGCATGCATCAGCCGCTCGTCTTCCCAGCCCCACGCCCCGATGCGGCACGGACCGGTCCAGCCGGCCGGGCCGTAGAGCGGCAGCGCCGCGGCGCTCGCGCGCGTCCGGTTGGCCTGCTGGTCGATGAGTGCCGTGAACTCGATGCGGTTGAGACGCCCCCCGTATCGCATGGGTCCGATCGTGCCGTATGAACCACCCGCGCAGGACCACCCGCCGCCCTCGGCGCAACCCCCGTCATATGCAAATTGCGGCGCGCTCGCCACGCACCGCATGCCACGGATGTACCGACGGTCAGACAACCTCGTCGATCTTCGCGGTGGCCACGTCGAAGATGAACCCCCGCACGTCCTCCCGGTGCGGCAGCCACGCGCACTCGCGCACGGTGCGGATCGAGCGGCGCATGGTGTCGTGCAGGTCGGTGAAGCCGGGCACGTCCCAGCCGGGCGCGACGCCCGACTCGGCGGTCAGCTCGGCGCGGAACTCCGGGTCGTCGAAGCCCTCCATGCCGCACTCGGTGTGGTGGATGAGCACCACCTCGCGGGTCCCCAGCTTGCGCTGGCTGATCGCGAGCGAGCGCAGCACCTCCTCGGTGGGCAGGCCGCCGGCGTTACGGATCAGGTGGGCGTCGCCGATCTCCAGCCCGAGCGCGCCGAAGAGGTCCAGCCGCGAGTCCATGCAGGCGACCACGGCGAGGCGCAGCTTCGGCCGCAGCGGGCGCGGTCCGGGGAACGACTCGGCGTACCGCCCGTTCGCGTGGATGAGGTGGTCGATCGCGGACATAACCGAAGTGAAGCAGATCCGTCATCCGAACGGCTGATGCGTTGGTCACACGAGTCCAATCTCACCTGCCCACTAAGGTCTCTCCCGTGGCTGCATGGGACGTGGTGATCATCGGTGGCGGGCCGGCCGGGCTGTCGGCCGCCTACGAGTCCGCCCGCAACGGGGCGCGGACCCTCGTCCTGGAGAAGGCGGTGCACCCGCGGTACAAAACGTGCGGCGGCGGTTTGATCGGTTTCACGGTGCGGGCGGTCGCCGACCGGATCACGATCCCCGCGGACGACCGCATCGAGCGTGCCGAGTTCACCCTGGACGGGCGGCACGCGTTCACCCGCACCGCCCGGCGCGGCCCGCTGCTGTCGATGGTGCGCCGGCCCGAGTTCGACGACGCGCTGCGGCAGGCCGCGGAGAAAGCCGGTGCGACGGTACGTCAGGCCACCGCCGCCCGCGCGCTGCGGCAGACCGGCGACGGCGTGCGGGTCCGGCTGGCCGACGGCGAGGAGGTCACCGCCGGGGTGGCGATCGGCGCCGACGGCTCGTCGGGGATCACCGCGCGGTACGTCGGCGTCGAGTATGACCAGGTGGACCTGGGCCTGGAGGTCGAGCTGCCGGTCGAGGGGGCGCGGCGCGAGCACTGGCGGGGGCGGCTGCTCATCGATTGGGGGCCGCTGCCCGGGTCGTACGCCTGGGTCTTCCCGAAGGGCGACGTGCTCACGGTCGGGGTGATCGCGGCCCGGGGCCAGGGCGAGGCGACCAAGGCCTACCTGCGCGCGTTCGTCGACCGGCTCGGCCTCTCCGGGATCACGCCGGTGCAGGACTCCGGCCACCTCACCCGCTGCCGCACCGAGTCCTCACCGCTGCGCCGCGGCACGGTCATTGTGGCCGGGGACGCCGCCGGCCTGCTCGAGCCGTGGACCCGGGAGGGCATCAGCTTCGCGGTCCGCTCGGGCGCCCTCGCCGGTGCCGCCGCCGCGGACGGCGACCTGCCCCGCTACGAGCGCGAGGTGGCCGCCACCCTGACCCCCGCCATGCGCGCGGGCCGCCGCCTGCTGGGCGCCTTCAACCGCCATCCGAGCCTGTTTCACAATTTGCTGCGTACCCCGCCGGGCTGGCAAATGTTCGAGCGGTTCTGCCGCGGCGAGGCGGCTTTCGAGCACACTGTTGAGCGTTTTCCGGTACGCCAGGCGCTGCGCCTGTTCAGCTGAGTCCGGCTCGCCTGCTACTCGCCTTTTACTCGACTTCTACTTGACGATGATGCCGAGCGCCGCGGCCAGCGCCGGCGCGAGCTCGATCAGCTGCCGCCCGTCGACCACCGCCCCGCGCAGCGAGCCGGCCCCGTCGGCGACGTCGAGCTCCCGCGCCCCGCGCAGGTCGACCTTCTTGCAGGTGGCCCCCGACAGTCGCGCGTTTCGGATGGCCGTGCCCGGAAACGAGACGTTGGTCAGCGTGGCTCCGGCACAGTCGAGCTCGTTGAGCTCACAGTCCTCGAACGCCACGTCGGCCACGGTCGCCCCGCGCAGGTTCAGCGTGTCAATCTTGCACCGCTGAAAGTTGACCCGCCGCAGCCGCGACCCGTAGGCCTGCACGCCGGCCAGCGAACTGTCCAACATGGACACATCGAGCCACTCGCCCCCGACGATCCGCACCCCGACCCACCGGTTGCGGCTCAACCACACCTCACTGAACCGCGCCCGCTCGAGCCCCACGTCGACCAGCGTCACACCGGTGAACGCCGACTCGATGAACTTGGCGCTGGTCGCCTCCCCACCCTCGTACTCGCCGCCGTCGACGTGCACCTCGGTGTAGTTACCGTCGGGCCGCAGCGGCTCACCGTCGTGCCGCTGCAGATACGGCCCGTACGAAAGCTGATCCAACGACTGCGCCACGGTCATGCCCCCACCCTAAGCAACTCCGCGCGCCGGTCCGAGCGCCACTCCACCACGCCGCCACCGCCATCCCCGCCACCGCCATCCCCGCGCCCTGCCACGATCGCCTCCACCGCCATCGCCTCTGCCGCCGCCCCACAGCACCACCGCCGCGCTGGCAGTCCGCACAAATACGAAATGTCGGATAAGTCAGGCGCGCCAGCGCCGGACTTATCCGACATCAGCCGTCTCCCGGCGGGACTAGGCGAAGACGGCGGCGAGCCAGGCGGTCCAGGCCCGCTCGGCCTCGGCCTGGTCCACGTCGGCGAAGATGTGGTGGCCGGTCAGGATCACGCCGCCGCGGCCCACGAAGCGCAGCAGCGCATCGTCGGTGCGCACGCCCAGGAAGCTCGGCTCCAGCGCCGTGTCCACCACGCCGTGGATCTCGCGGTCGGCGAAGGTCAGGCGGACCGGGTCGCCCTCGGCGACGTCCTTGGACAGGCCCAGCGCGCCGGTGACGGCGAGCCACACGGCGTCCTGGTCGCTCTGCTGCGGGCCGAACGCGGCGACCGGCACGCCGGTGCGGCCGGCGAAGTGCTCCAGGTACTGCGCGAGCGTCCGCAGGTACAGCGGGTTGCCCTTGCGCAGCGCGTCGTACTCGCCCTCCCAGTCGCCGGTCAGGATGCCGCTGTGCACCAGTCGCAGCGCGGTGGAGGCGCCGTCGCGGCCCTCGATGAGGTACTCGAAAGCCATGAACGAACCGTCCTCGGCCGGGTCGCTGCGGTAGGCGAAGCGGCGGCCGGGCTCGTAGGCGGTGACCGTCGCCGTGCCGGTGAACCCGGGCATCGCCATGCTCAGCGCGCCGCCCTCCCGGGCCTCGACCTCGTTGCGGCCCATGAACCACGAGTCGATCCCCGGGCCGGTGGCGATGGCGTCCCACACCTGCTCCGGCGTCGCGGCCAGGTCGATGTCATGGATCAGCTCAAACTCGTGCGCCTCGGACATTTCAAGATCCTTTCGCTTCGGTACCACTGGATTCGGTGCTTCGGCTGCTCGGATGGATCGCGACGATCACCCGGTGGTCGCGGCCGCCGGGGGCGCTCTCGTCGTGGTAACGGCCGACCAGCGCGGTCACGGCCGCGGTCAGCTCCTGGGCGAACGCGGCCCGGTCGGCGGCGGAGGCGAAGCGCACCGTGCCGTCGAGCGCGAACGTGGCCACCGGCTTGCCCGCCCGGGCCGCGCCGGTGATCAGCTGGCCGGTCTCCTTCACCAGCCGCGCGGCGAGGGCGAGCAGCCAGCGCGCGGAGAGCCGGTCGGGCGAGCGCGCGGGATCGGGCTGCACGGCGGCGAGCGCGACGGGTGAGATCACGAACGACGCCGCGGCGGCCCGCAGCACCCGCTCGGTGACGTTGCCCTTGCGCCGCTCCTCGACCAGCTCGACGAGGCCGTGCGCCTCGAGCGTCTTGAGGTGGTAGTTCACCTTCTGCCGCGGCAGCCCGACGATGGCCGCCAGGCCGGTCGCCGAGTGCGGCTCGGCGAGCAGGGCCAGCAGCCGCGCCCGCACCGGATCGAGCGCGACCTCCGCCGCCCCGGCCTCCTCGATGACTCCCACTTCGAACATGCCCCGACGCTAGCCGCCGACAACTTTAACTGTCAAGACAAGAAAAATTGTCTGTCTGCGAGCGCGGGTCGGCCGCGACAAGCAGGCAGGGAGATCAGGCGCGGCGCGCGGTGATCGCGGCGACCAGCTCACGCTGGGGCAGGCCGCCCGCGCCGACCTCGGCCGCGGCGTAGGCCTGGCGCTTCTCGTCGAAGCGGCACAGCGCGTTCGGCTGCGGGCCGGTGCCCTCCGCCGTGCGCACGAAGAGCACGCGGAAGAGCCCGGCCTGCTCGAATCCGGCGTCCCGCACGTCCGCCCAGCGGTACCGCCCCACGACCGCCCGCCGCTCGCCCTCGGAGGCGAGGGTGAGCCAGGCGAAGTGCCGGGCCCGCCGGCGGGCCATGAGGATCACGCCCAGCACCACGAGGACGATGCCGAAGAGCATCAGGTCGGCCTTGCCGTCCAGCACGCCGCCCAGCACGAAGGCGGTCGTCCCGGCGACGACGGGCCCGAGGCCGCGCACGATGTCCGGGCCGCCCGGGTCGTTGACGGTGACGGTCATGGTTTCGTCGTCGATCCGGACCCGCCACCGGGTGCAGAGCCGACCGATCCACGACACCGCGGCGGCCACCAGCGGGAGCGCGACGAACATCCAGGCCGCCGCGCCGCGGTTGGCGGACACGTCATCGGCGATGTAAGCCGCCAGTCCCCACGTGAGCCCGACCGAGCCGATCAGCAGCAGTACCGCCATCACGAGGTGCCACGGTTCCTGCCCCAGCTCGACCGGCGACCGCTCCGGCCGCGGCGCCAGCGCCGGCCGCGCGACCGGGGCGTGGGTGGGCACCGCAACGTGAGCCGGGGCGGCGACCGGCGCCGGGACCTCAACCGGGGCCGCCGCCGGAGCCTCGGCCGCGACCTCAACGAGGGCGGTAACGGTCGCCGGGACCGGCGCGACCGTCGGCGTGGGCAGGGCCTGCAGGCAGCCGCTGGCGACCACCAGCTCCGGCTGCTCGATGACCACCGGCGCGACGCCCAGCGCCCGGTGCAGCACCGTCGCGCACAGCGGCATCCGGCTGGAGCCGCCGACCAGGAACACGCCGGTCAGGTCGTCGGGCGCGATGCCCGCGGCCCGGATCGCGGCGCGGGTCGCCGCGACCGTGCGGTCCAGCAGCGGCCGGGCCAGGGACTCCAGCTGCTCGCGGCCCAGCAGCGCCTCGGTTTCCAGCAGCGGGAGGTACACAGTGGTGGTCGAGGCGCGCGACAGCATCTCCTTGCCGGCGCGGATGTCGTCCCACAGCGTGCGCGCGGCCCGCCGGTCTCCGCCGTTGACCGGCGCGGTCAGGCGGCCCCAGGCCTCGCGCCGGGCGCCGCCGTGCACGGCGCCGAGGTAGGCGAACACGGCCGCGTCGACGTCCAGCCCGCCCGCGTCGAGCAGGCCCTCGGCGGCGAGGACCTCGAAGCCGGTCGGGCCGGCCCGCAGTACCGAAGCATCGAACGTGCCGGCGCCGAAGTCGTAGACCGCCAGGCACTTGCCCACCGGCACCTCGTTGCCGAGGGTGTCGACGAAATACGTGCCGGCCGCGACCGGCTCCGCCACCAGGCTGACCGCGGGCAGCCGCGCGAGCTCGGCGGCCCGGCGCAGCACCGCCGTGCGCCGCGGACCCCAGCCGGCCGGGTGGGTCAGCGTCGTCTCGCCGATCGGCTCGCCGGCGGTGCGCGCCGCCTCGTCGAGCACCCGGCGCAGCACGGCGCCGATGAGCTCGGGCACCGGCAGCTCCGCGGTGCCCAGCAGCACCGTGCCGTCGTCGATGCGCCGCTTCGGGTTGGGCTCGAACGCCTCCGGCCAGACCCGGGCCGCGTGCAGGGCGTCGCGGCCGACGAGCAGCTCGCCGTCGGGGTTGACGCACACGGCCGAGGGCAGCACGGGCGTCTCGCCGAACAGCAGCGATCGCGCCGGGCCGCCCGCCGATGCAAGGACGGCGACGGTACTGGAGGTGCCGAAGTCGATCCCGAGCCGAACACCCATGGCGGCTTTGTAGCACGACCGTCGATGCCTCGGCACCCCGTCACTGCGGACCCTTGACGCAAAAGGGGCGCGGCACTTTAATGACGACATTAATTAAGTCTCGATAGAATCACCGTTCTCGATGGGCTATTCGGTCTCGGTGAGGCCCGCAGGCCTCGCTGGACCGGGACGACCGCCACCTCGTCTCGACAGGAGAACCGCCCCGTGCTGGAGCTGTCCGCACTACCGCCCGGTTTCATCTGGGGCGCCGCCACGGCGGCCTACCAGATCGAGGGCGCCGTCGCCGAAGACGGCCGGAAACCGTCGATCTGGGACACGTTCTCCCACTCCCCGGGAGCCGTCGACAACGGCGACACCGGCGACGTGGCGTGTGACCACTACCACCGCTGGCCCGAGGACATCGGGCTGATGCGCCGGCTCAACCTGGACGCGTACCGGTTCTCGGTGGCCTGGCCGCGGGTGCTGCCCGACGGCGTCGGCGCGGTCAACCAGGCCGGCCTGGACTTCTACGACCGGCTGGTCGACGGGCTGCTGGCCGAGGGGATCCGGCCGTTCGTGACGCTGTACCACTGGGACCTGCCGCAGGCGCTGCAGGACGCCGGCGGCTGGCCGAACCGGGCCACCGCCGAGGCGTTCGCCGACTACGCGGCGGTGGTGGCCGGGCGGCTCGGCGACCGGGTCGCGGACTGGAACACGGTCAACGAGCCGCTGTGCGTGTCGTGGATCGGCTACCTCGAAGGCCGCATGGCGCCCGGCGAGCGGGACCTGACCCGGGCGGTACACACATCGCATCACGTGCTGCTCGGGCACGGCCTGGTCAACCAGGCCATCCGCGCGGTGGCCCCGCTCGCGCCCAACGTCGGGATCGTGCTCAACCTCAGCCCCATCGAGCCGGGCACCGACCGCCCCGAGGACGCGGCCGCCGCGGTGCGCGCCGACGGGCATACCAACCGCTGGTGGCTGGACCCGGTCTTCGGCCGCGGCTACCCGGCCGACATGATCGAGTGCTACGGCGTGGAGCCACCGGTGCGCGACGGCGACCTGGCGGTCATCGGCGCGCCGACGGAGTTCCTGGGCATCAACTACTACTTCCGGCAGCTCGTCGTCGACGACCCGGCCGGTCAGGCACCGTTCGCCCGGCAGATCCCGGTGCCCGGCTCGCTCGAGACGGCGATGCCGTGGGAGGTGTACGCCCGCGGCCTGGAGGACATCCTGGTCTCGGTCGCCCAGACGTACTCCCCGCGCAGCATCCTGGTCACCGAGAACGGCTCGGCCTGGCACGACACCGTCGAGCCCACCGGCGAGATCCAGGACAAGGAGCGCACCGACTACCTGGAGCAACACCTCGAGGCGGTCCGCAACGCCGTGCTCCGCGGCGCCCCCGTCGACGGCTACTTCGCCTGGTCCCTGCTGGACAACTTCGAGTGGGCCTACGGCTACGACAAGCGCTTCGGCCTAATCCGCGTCGACTACAAAACCCAACACCGCACCATCAAGGCCAGCGGCCACCGCTACGCCGACCTAATCACCACACACAAACGCCAAAAAACCCCGTGATCTAGGCTCACAACGCACAGCTTGAGCGCACAGCCCACGCCCCGCCAAGAAACGCCGAGGGGACGCAGGGGGCGCGAAGCGCCGGAAAAAGCGCCCGCGAAGCCCGACCAAGAACGCCGAGGGGACGCAGGGGGCGCGAAGCGCCGGTAAAAGTGCCCGCGAAGCGGGCATGGGGGGTGTGGGGTGGGAACCCCCCACCAACGCTCGAGCGAAGCGAAGAGCTAAAGACTAGAAACAGCCTAGAAACAGTAAGGGGCATACGGATGACGCAGACCGGCAGTTGGGACCCGGATCCGGACGACGAGGGTCAGCTGTCCGCGGAGGACACCCTGTCCGACCGCGGCCTCGAGGACTCCCTCGACGAGGGCTACTCGCCGCCAGAGAGGCCGCGCGGCCTCAACGCCTTCGGCATCACCCAGGCGGAGGCCGAGCAGGGTGAGTCGCTCGACGAGCGGCTGCGCCAGGAGGAGCCGGACCCGTCGGCCCGGCCCGACCTGGACGACTACGGCTCGACCACGGAGTCCGGCGAGTTCTTCGACTCCGACGAGGTCGGCGACCGCCGGGCCGGCCGGATCGTCGCGCCCGACGAGGGCCTCGGCGAGGACGACGAGAAGGACGAGATCGGCGCCGACGTCGGCATCGACGGCGGCGCGGCCTCCGCCGAGGAGGCCGCCATGCACATCGTCGACGACCGCGCCCTCTGACCCGGGCCCGGGCCTGCGGCGACTCGAACCGCAGGCCCGGCCCCGCGCCCACCCGGGGCGGCGAAGGCGGCAGGATCCCGACGGTGGACCTGCACATCAGCATCGGGGGGCCGGGCGACCGTACCGACCGGATCTACCGGCAGCTGCGCGACGCGATCCTCGACGGGCGGCTGCGCCCCGGTGAGCGGGTGCCGCCGAGCCGCGAGCTGGCCCGCGACCTGTCGGTGGCGCGCAACACGGTGGCCGCCGCCTACGACCGGCTGGTCGGCGACGGGTTCCTGCGGGGCCGGGCCGGCGCCGGAACGTTCGTGGCCTATGCCGGCGAGCCCGCGTCGCCGCGGCGCGCGCCGGCCGGGCCGCTGCGGCCGGCCCAGCGCTGGGCCGCGCTGCCCGACGAGCCGCCGCCGACCCCGCCCGCCCGCTTCGACCTGCGGGTCGGCCACCCGGATCCGGCGCTGTTCCCGCTGGCGACGTGGCGGCGCCTGCTGACCCGCTCGCCCGGTGGTTCGCCCCGGTGCCGTCCAGCGCCGGCCTGCACCTGGCGCTGCAGCGCGCCGCCCCGCTGGACGTGCCCGCCCTGGTACACCGGCTGCGCGCCGACGACGTAGCGCTCGAACCACTGTCCAGCTTCTACGCGGCGCCGCCGCCGGTGCCCGACCCGGGCCTGGTCATCGGCTACGGCGGCATCGCCTGCCCGAGGCCCTCGATCGGCTCACGGAAGCCGCCCACGCGGTCGGCGGCCGCGATCCGTCATGATGACAGCGCCCGCGGGCCGCACCGGCTACGGTGTTGCTCATGCAGGTCCGCCGCGCCGCTGCCCTCGTCGCGCTCGCGGCGACCCTTGCTACCCCGCTCACGGCGTGCGGAAGCCGGCACGCGCCGCCGAAGCCCGCTCCCCCGGCGGTCGCGGCCGGAGCTTCCGCCGGCGCCTCCGCGGCGCCGAGCGGATCGCCGTCGTCGCAGGGCAGCCCGCCGCCGGCCGCCGCACCCGCCGCCGGGCTGCCGACGATCACCTACACGCAGGCGGCCACCGGATTTCCCGCCGACCCCGACCAGTCCTCGACCGCGCCGCTCACCGAGGCGTTGCAGGTGACCGCGAAGAGCCCGGTCTACGACGCGCCCGGCGGGCAGGCCCGGGCGTACCTCACCCCGCAGATCTCCGGCGTCGACCTGGTCATGCCGATCGTCGCGCGGCAGAGCGGCTGGGTCGCGGTACTGCTGCCGTCCATGAATCGCAGCGTCGGCTGGCTGCCGCCGGGCGGGTGGACCATCAGCCCGCTGCGCGACCAGCTCATCGTGCGCCGCGGTGCGTTCACGCTGACCTGGGTCCGCGACGGGGTGGAACAGCAGACCTGGACGGTGACGGTGGGCGCGCCGGCCACCGAGACGCCGCTGGGCCGCACGTTCGTGCTCGGGCGATCATCGCTGCCCAGCAAGGTGTACGCCGGGCTCGACGTCCTGGCGCTCGGCGCCGTGCCCGACGACAAGAACGCGGTCGCCGCCGGACTCGCCGACGCGCACACGGGGATTCACGCGTGGTACCGCAACGAATTCGGCTATCGCAAGTCCAACGGCTGCGTGCGGATGCCGCCCGCGGCGCAGAAGGTCCTGCTCGGCCAGATCGTCTCGGGCACCAGCGTGGTCGTGCTGCCCTGAGCCGTCTCCTCATATGCCGCGGTCAGCGGCGCGCCGGTATCCAGCAGCGTCGTGAGGCCGGCGATCACCTGCGGCGAGGTGGGTGCCTGGTCCCAATCGGCTGGCTATGAACGCGATCGAGTGACACCACATACCTTCGGCGCCGCTTGTCCGGTTTGATGGCGTGAGAGGGGGTTCGACCATGTTCGCCACCGGTGATGACCAGGCGGCCCGGATGCGGCACGAGCTGCACACGCCGCTGACCTCGATCCTGGCCTACACCCGCCTCCTGCGCGACGACCTGCCTCCGGGCGTCGTCGGCGACGGCGCGGCCTGCCTGGACGCGATCGACCGCAACGCGCAACGGCTGGAGCGGTACGTCGACAGCGTCGTCCTCCCGCTCGCCGCCACCGGCACACCGACCGATCGCGAGGGCACCACCGATCTGGTGGCGGTACTGCGCGACGCGGTCGACCTGGCCCGCCGCGTAGCGGTGGCCGGCGCGGTGAGCATCCACGCGGACCTGCCGGATTCGGCCCCGGTCGCGGTCGACGAGATGATCTGCCGCCACCTGGTCGGGCAGCTGGTGCTGTGGCTCGCGGTCGCGGCACCGGCCCGCGCGCACGTGGAGATCACCCTGCACCGCGACCCGGCACCGACGATCGACGCCCGGGTGGTCCCCCACACGGACCTGACGGCCGCCCCGCAACGCCGCCCGACAGAGGACCAACCGCGCCCCACCGCCGAAATCCGGGTGGCCCAGGCGGTCGCCGCCCTCTGCGGCGGCCAGATCCGCCTCGACGACGCCGCATTCCGCCTGACCCTGCCCTCCTCCGCCCTCGTCCCCACCTCCCGCTGACCCCGCGCCCGGTCACGGTCCGCGCTCCGAAAAGTCGGGCGCTCCGCGCCACGACTTTTCGGATTTATACCCCGACAGGCGATAAATCCGAAATATCCGGATGCGGAGCATCTGGATATTTCGCGTCGACCACAAGTCTCCGTGATCATGCAGGCGGCTACGCCGATGCGCGAGTTTTTCATGATCCCGGAGAGATGCGGTACCCAGGCGTACATTGAGTCTCCGTGATCATGAAAAACCCGCGGTGCACACCGCCGGTCGAGCATGATCACGGAGACATAACGCGCAACGGGCGGCGCGCCGCTGGACCATCCGCCGCCGGACGCCAGGACCGCGGCGCCCGCCACTGCCGGGCCGGGCGAGGCAGTGGCGGGTGCCGACCCGGCGACGACCGGCGGCGTGCCACATCGAGGTCGGCGGGTATAGGAGCGGAAGGCGACCAGCTCGAAGCGGCCGGGCAGGCACCGGACCCGCGAGGGCAACCCGCGCGCGCCAGGGCCAGCGGCGGTGGGAGCGGAAGGCGACCAGCTCGAAGCGGCCGCGCAGGGGCGAGACCGGCAAGGGCAAGCCCGCGCGCGGGGCCTAGCGGGTCGACCGGGTCGAAGCGGGCGTGCAGGGGCGGGATCGGCGGGTCAGCGGCTGTGGGAGCGGAAGGCGACCGGGTCGAAGCGGCCGTGCAGGCGGGGGTCCAGCCAGTGAGCTGCCTCGCGGCGGAACAGTGGTGGGGTCATCGCGCCGGCGCCCTCGGGGATCGCGCCGGCCAGGTCGCCGGGGAGGTCGTGGAGGTTGGTGCGGTGCACCAGCTCCGGGTCGGCGGGCCAGGCGCCGAAGACGACCAGGGCCGGAATGTCGCGGCGGGCCAGGGCCTCCAACGTCAGCGCGGTGTGGTTCAGCGTGCCGAGGCCGGGACGGACCACCACGATCGCCGTCGCGCCGATGGCCGCGGCCAGGTCCAGCAAGGTCCAGCCGTTCTCGCCCAGCGGCACGAGCAGGCCGCCGGCGCCCTCGATCAGGGTCATGTCGTGGTTGTCGGCGATGGAGCGTACCGCCAGCTGGGCCATCACCGCCGTGAGCGGATCCTCGCCGGCCACGCGGGCGGCGGCGAGCGGGGCCAGTGGGTCGGGGAAGCTCGCCAGGGTGCGGGTGCTGGCCGGCTCGGCCAGGCGGGCGACCGTGACCGCGTCCGGTTCGTCGCCCTCCGCCGTGCCGGTCTGGGCGGGCTTGACCACCGCGACGCTCAGGCCGGCGACCGTGGCGGCGGCGGCGATCGCGGCGGTCACGATCGTCTTGCCCACGCCGGTGTCCGTCCCGGTCACCACCACGGGACCGGTGACCGGCCCCGGAATCTCCTCGCTGAAGTCGAACCCGAACCCGGCACCGACCCGAGAGCCGACGCCGGAACCAAACCCAGGTCCAAGACCGGTGCCGGACCCCGGACCGAACCCGGAGCCGGACGCAGACACCGCGCCAAAGCCCGAGCCGGACGCAGACACCGAGCCGAGGCCGGACGCGTAGGTGGGGCCGAAGGAGGCGCGGGCGGGGGTGGGTGAGCCGTTGGAGGCGGCGGTCACGGGCGTTCCTTCAGGATGATGTCGATGGCGCGGTCGAAGGCCGGGGCGGGCACGCCCACGTTGACGGTGAGCCGCAGGCGTGAGCGACCGTCCGGAGTGGACGGTGGACGGAAGCAGCCTACCGCCACGCCCCGGTCGCGGCAGGCGGACGCCCAGGCCACCGCCTCGTCGGGGCTGGGGGCGGCGACCGAGATGACGCCGCCGGCCGGTTCGGAGACCTCCAGGCCGTCGGCGCGCAGGCGGGCGACGGCGCGGCCGGCGCGGGCGTGCAGCTCGGACCGCAGGGCGTCGCCGGCGCGGAGCAGGTCCAGCGCGGCCAGGGCGCCGGCGGCCACGGCGGGCGGGAGGGCCGTGTCGAAGATGAACGTCCGGCCGGTGTCGACCAGGGCGCGGCGCAGCTGTGCGGGGCCGGCGATCACGCCGCCGGCGGCGCCCAGGGACTTGGACAGGGTGGCGGTCAGTGCCAGGCCGGGGGCGCCCGCCAGGCCCGCGGCGGCCACGCCGCCGGCGCCGGACGGGCCGAGCACGCCCAGGGCGTGCGCGTCGTCGACGAGCATGAGGGCGCCGTGGGCCCGGGCGACCGCGTAGAGCTCCGGGAGCGGGGCGAGGTCGCCGTCGACGGAGAAGATGCTCTCGGTCACCACGACGGCGGGGCGACCCGGGTGGCGGGCCAGGAGCGCGGCGACCGCGTCCGGGTCGGCGTGCGGTGCGACGACGGTCTCCGCGCCCTCCCGGCCGGACCGGCCGGCGCAGGCCAGCCGGCAGCCGTCCACGAGGGACGCGTGGTTGTGCGCGTCGGAGACGACCAGGGCGCCGGGGCGCACCAGGGCCCGGACGGCGCCGAGGTTGGCGAGGTAGCCGGAGGAGTACACCAGGGCGGACGGCATGCCCAGCAGGGCGGCCAGCCCGTCCTCCAGATCGCGATGCAACTCCGTGGAGCCGCGGACCAGGCGCGAGCCGGTCGCGCCGAGGCCGAAGCCCTCCAGGGCGCGCACGGCGGCGGCGAGCACGTGCGGGTGGCGGGACAGGCCGAGGTAGTCGTTGCCCGCCAGGTCGGTCACGGGATCGGCGTCGCCCGCGGGGCGGGGCCGCAGCTCACGGCGCAGGCCGGCGGCGCGCCGGGCGGCGGCCTCGTCATCGAGCGCGGACAGCCACTCCACCGCGAACCTCCCGAAGGTGTTGTAGAACATCTACGATGCCAGTTGTGTGATGTGCACAACCTAGCCGAGCCCGTCGGGGACCGGACAGGCGACCCAAACGATTTGTAAGGTACGAGCATGCTTGCTGCTGCCAAGGCCGTGTTGGACACCGGCGTGGGCCTCGACGCCGACGGCGTGCTCGCCGTGCTGCGCTGCACCGACGAGGAGCTGCCGGAGTATCTGGCGCTCGCGCACGAGGTGCGGATGCGCTGGTGCGGGCCGGAGGTCGAGGTCGAGGGCATCGTGTCGCTCAAGACCGGCGGCTGCCCCGAGGACTGCCACTTCTGCTCGCAGTCGGGGCTCTTCGCCTCGCCGGTGCGGGCGGTGTGGCTCGACATCCCGGCGCTGGTCGAGGCCGCGAGGCAGACCGCGGCGACCGGGGCGACGGAGTTCTGCATCGTCGCGGCGGTTCGCGGGCCCGACGAGCGGCTCATGGCGCAGCTCGCCGACGGGGTCGCCGCGATCCGGGCGGCCGTGGACATCAACATCGCCGCGTCGCTGGGCATGCTCAGCCAGCCGCAGGTGGACCGCCTGGCCGAGTTGGGCATTCATCGGTACAACCACAATCTGGAAACCGCGCGCTCCTACTTCCCGCAGGTGGTGACCACCCACACCTGGCAGGAGCGGTGGGACACGCTGCGCATGGTCCGCGACGCCGGCATGGAGGTCTGCTGCGGCGGCATCCTGGGCCTGGGCGAGAGCCTGGAGCAGCGCGCCGAGTTCGCGGTCCAGTTGCAGCGGCTCGACCCGCACGAGGTGCCGCTCAACTTCCTCGCCCCGCGGCCGGGCACGCCGCTGGCCGAGCAGCCGGTGCTCGAGGCGAAGGACGCGCTGCGCGCGATCGCCGCGTTCCGCCTGGCGCTGCCGCACACGCTGCTGCGCTACGCGGGCGGCCGGGAGATCACGCTGGGCGACCTGGGCACCCGCGACGGCCTGCTCGGCGGGGTCAACGCGATGATCGTCGGCAACTACCTGACCACCCTGGGCCGCCCGCCGGCGCAGGACCTGGCGCTGCTCGACGAGCTCAGCATGCCGGTCAAGGCGCTCTCGGCCACGCTGTGAACGCCGTGCTGACCTACTGCGACCGCTGCGGGGAGCCGCTGGCCGGCGACTCTCACGCGGCGTGCGCGGCGGCCCGGGAGCTGGAGCCGCCGCGGTATTGCCCGCAGTGCCGGCGCCGGATGAAGGTGCAGGTGATGCCGACCGGCTGGACGGCCGCGTGCGTGGAGCACGGGACGATCAGCCGGTAGGCCCGGCCCACTCGGTCGCGGCCGCCGCGGCCCGCTCCAGCGTGCGCGGGTTGACGCGGGCGAGGGAGGATGCCAGCCGGCCGCGCATCTGCAGTACCGCCGCCGCTTTATGAGAATGCTGCAGGACTCGCAGGATCCGGGCGCGGCGCAGGCGGTTGTATTCCTGCAGGGCCGGCCCCAGCGCACCGCTCACGAGCACGGTCTGCAGCGTGGCCACGTCCTCCAGGGCCAGCGAGGCGCCCTGCGCCAGGTGGTGCGGCATCACGTGCGCGGCGTCGCCGACCAGCGCGTAGCCGCCCGGCCCGGCCGGCACACCGAAGGTCTCCGGCAGCGGCGCCAGCTCGCCCACCGGCTCCTGCACCAGGTCGTCGGCCTCGGTCGCGGCGAGCAGCTGCACGACCGGCGCGTGCCAGCCGGCGAACCAGCGGCGCAGCAGGGTCAGCTGGCCGGCGGCCGGCTCGGGGCGCAGCGCGCCGGGCACGGTGGCCACCCAGTAGATGCCGCCGCGGGTCGAGCCGCCGGCCGAGCCCCGCTCCCCCAGCGAGGCGAAGGCGAAGCGCCGCCCCTCGCCGAGCGTCTCGCCGTGCGGGGCGGTGCCGGAGGGCAGTTCCGGGGCGCGGTACCACGGGATGACGGCCCGCCACGCGGCGAACCCGGCGCTGGCGAAGGTGCTCGCGGCGGCGAGCCGGCGGCGGATCGCGCTGTCCGGCCCGTCGGCGGCCACGACCAGGTCGGCCTCGAAGGTGACCCGCCCGTCGCCGACGGCCGGGCGGTCCCGGCGCACCCGGGCCGACTGCACCTCGATGCCGCCGCGCACGTCAACCTGCTCGCCGAGGCCGGCGATGAACGCGTCGTGCAGGTCCTCGCGGTGCACGACCACCGGTGGCGACTCCAGGTCGGCGGCGCCGGGCTGGACCAGCCAGGTGCCGTCCGGGCGGCGGATGCCGGCGGGCGGGACCGGCGTGGAGATGCCGTCCAGGCCGCCGGCCAGGCCCAGGGCGCGCAGCGCGCGGATGCCGTTGGGCCACAGCACGAGCGCGGCCCGGCCGGGGCGGAGCCGGTCGTCGCGCTCGAGCAGGGTGACCTTCCAGCCCGCCCGGGCCAGCGCGCCGGCGGCGGCGAGCCCGCCGACGCCGGCGCCGACCACGACCGCGGTCCGCATCAGCCCTTACCGGCCGCGTCGCTGCTCTCGCTCTCGCGCTCCCCGTCGGATTGCTCTTGCGGCGCTTCGTCCTCGGCCGCTGCCGCCGGCTCCGCTTCCGCCGGGGACCCGTCCGAAGCGACGACCGGCTGGATGTGGCCATCGTCGTCGACGGTCACGTGCTGCTGGGCGCCGCGGACGCGCAGGAAGTAGACCAGCGCGCCGAGGAACACGACGATCGAGGTCCAGTTGTTCAGCCGCATGCCGAGCACGTGGTGGGCGTCGTCGACGCGCAGGAGCTCGACCCAGAACCGGCCGACCGTGTAGAGCATGACGTACAGCGCGAAGGCCCGGCCGCGGCCGAACTTGTACCGCCGGTCGAGCAGCCAGACCGCCACGGCCACGCCGATGCACCACAGCGACTCGTAGAGGAACGTCGGGTGGAACACGCCCAGCACGATGGGCTGGCCGGCGGCCTCCAGCGCGCGGCCGTGCTCGGTGTCCCAGTTGTACACCTTGAGGCCCCACGGCAGGGTCGTCGCCTTGCCGTAGAGCTCGTTGTTGAACCAGTTGCCCCACCGCCCGATGGCCTGGGCCACCGGCAGGCCGACCGCCAGCGCGTCGGCGGCCATGCCGAAGGGCAGGCCGATGCGGCGGCAGGCGATGTAGGCGCCGAGCGCGCCGGCCGCGACGCCGCCCCAGATGCCGAGGCCGCCCTTCCAGATGTACAGCGCCTCGACCAGCGAGCCGTTCTCGCCGAAGTACGCCTCCGGGGAGGTGATCACGTGGTACAGCCGGGCGCCGACGATGCCGAAGGGCACCGCCCAGATTGCCACATCGAGAATCACCCACGGCGGCGCGCCGCGGGAGCGCAGGCGCCGGTCGGCGATGAAGCAGGCGGCAATGATGCCCAGCACGATGCAGAGTGCGTAGGCACGCAGGGGAATCGGTCCCAGGTCCCAGACGCCACGGGTCGGGCTCGGGATCTCGGCCAGCGGTGATAGGGGAGCTTCCACGGGTGCACACGCTACCGCCGATCCGGCGGAATGCGACGACCGCCCCGGCCTCGGCGCCCACGGAGAGAGATCACCATCAGCGAAGCTCTCGCGACGCTGAGCGGCGGCGCCTAAAGTGCGAACATGAGCTACTCAACGCTGAGTAACGGCAGCAAGGTCACCTCGGCGGTGGCCGCCGTCATCGAGGACGCGTCCGGCCGGGTGCTGTTGTGCCGCCAGGCCGGCGGGCACCGGCTCTGGGGCCTGCCCGGCGGGAAGATCCGCGCGGCGGAGAGCCCGGTGCACGCGGTGATCCGGGACATCCGCGAGGAGACCGGCCTGGAGACCGAGGTGGTCGAGCTGATCGGGATGTATCAGCTGACCGGCGACGGCTGTGGCCAGACCACGCCCGACCTGTTCGTCAGCGTCTTCCGCGGCCGGCTCGACGGCGGCGGCCCGGCCCTCAACGCCCCCGGCCGGATCAGCGGCCTGGCCTGGCACTCCCCCGACGCGCTGCCGGAGCCGCTCACCGCCACGACCCGCACCGCGATCGCCGACGCGGCCGCCGGGCGCACCGGCGTGATCCGCGAGGTCGAGCGCGACAGCGAGCCGGACATCGTCGAGGCCTGAAACTTCCCCGAATGTTCTTGGCCCGCCGGGGCAGCATCGGCGATGATCGCTACATGGCCCCGCGGTACTTCGCGCTCGGCGACTCCATGTCGATCGACGACTACGCGGGCGGCCCCGGCCTGGGCGCCGCCTCCCTCCTCGCCGACGACCTCGGCATCGAGCTGGCGCTACTCGCGCGCGACGGTGCGACGAGCGACGACGTGCTGCGCCGGCAGGTCGGCCAGGTCGGCGACCGCCCAGCCTTGATCACGCTGACGATGGGCGGCAACGACCTGCTCACGGCCATGGTCGAGAATCCGGACAAGGTCTCCGGCGCGGTCGAGACGGTCGCGGCCAACTACGACGCCACCCTCGCGAGCCTCGCCGCCACCGGCGCCAGGATCGTGGTCAGCACCGTCTACGACCCCACCGACGGCACCGGCGACCTGTCCTGGGCCGGGCTGCCCGACGTCGCCGACGGCCCGGTGGTGCTGGCCGCGCTCAACGACGCGATCCGCGCGGCGGCGGCCCGCCACGGCGCGGCCGTGGCCGACCTGCACGCGGCGTTCCTCGGCCACGGCGCCCAGGCCGGCGACATCACCGGGTCCGACTCCCACCCGGCAAACCCCGAGCTGTGGTTGTGCGGCCACATCGAGCCCAACGCCTGGGGCGCCCAGGCCATCCGCGACACCTGGCGCGCCGCCCTACGCCGATAGCGCCTGTTTCATAGCTGAGGCGGGGCTGCGTCGGGCCCATGTCTCTCGCCCAGGCCGACCCGGCGCACTGCGCCAGGCCGGGTCGCCCAAGGCGCCAGCGGCGTCCCACGAAAGCCCGGTTACAACACCGGTAGCCTGGCTTCCGCGGGCCACCACTGGACGAAACCTGGACTCCGCCTCGCACCCACCCCAGCTACGAAACAGGCGCTAGGGCGTAGAGCTTCCGCAGCGCGGCGAAGTAGACGTGGTCGCCGGAGAGCAGCAGCGGCTCGCCACCGTGCAGGGAGTCGACGTCGAGGTCCAGGCGGCGCACCAGGCGCCCGGTCGCGGCGTCGGCGGCGATCAGCTCGACCCGATGGGTGCTCACGCCGTCACGGATGGCGAAGTGGTACACCACCGCGTAGACCACCCCGCCGCCGTTCACGGGCGCCCAGTAGGCGGCGTCGACCTCGGAATACAGGCCGTAGCCGGTGCGCCAGCGCGGGGCGCCGGTCGCGAGGTCGAGCGCGGCCAGCCCGCCGTGGCCGTCGATCACGTACAGCGCGCCGTCCGGGGCCGAGACGCTCGCGAATACCGGCGACTCGAGCGCCTCCGCGTCACACCACCGCCGCGCTCCGTCACGGGCGGCGAAAGCGCACACGCCCCGCTCACCCACCGAGAACACACTGCCGACCGCCGCGACCAGTTCCGCACCGCTCGCGGTGGCCTCCCAGGCCGGGGCGCCGGTACGGGCGTCGAAGGCCTGGAGCCGGTCGGGCTCGGCGGCCTGCACGACCAGGTCCCCGGCGCCGACCGGCGGATGAAACCCGGGCTCCCCGCGCAGCGGCGCCGACCAGGCCAGGCCGCCGTCGGCGACGCGGTAGGCACTGAGCGTCGCGCCCGCGCTGCGCAGGATCAGCCCGTCACGCAGCGTGTAGCCGCCGGACACCGCATCGGCGAGGGTGATCTCCCAGCGTTGTTCGCCATTGGTGTGGTACCCGCTGAGGAACCGCCGCAGCCCGGGGCGCTCGATCGACTCGACGACCAGCGTGTCCCCGGCGGCGGCCAGTTCGCCGAACGCGCGGCCCGGCACGTCCACGACCGGGCCGAGGTCGTTGCCGGTGACGGCGTCGTAGCGGCGGATCTGGCCGGACGGGCCGCCCGCCGACCGGAACAGCGTGCCGTCGACCACCACCGCCCCGCCGATCTGCTCCTCCGGGCGGGTGGCCGGGGCGGTCCAGGTCAGGCGGAGGTTCCGGGCGGTCGCCGCGTTCAGGCCACCGGTGATCGCCTGGTGCCCGGAGCGCCCGGCATCACCGCCGTCCTGGCGCCAGTCCGAGTCGGCCGGCGATCCGAGCAGGGCGGGCACCACCACGAGGGGGAGCACCCGCAGTACCAAATCGGGAAAAAGACCCACGGAGGGCTCAACGCCCCAGCGGGCGCTCAGTGGCGGCGGACGCCCTCGGAGAGCTCGGCGCTGAGCTTGGCGACCGCGGCGACCCCGGCCGCCGGCGTCTCGGCGTCGAGCAGGCACCGGACCAGGGCGCTGCCGACGATCACGCCGTCGGCGAAGGCGCCCACCTCGGCGGCCTGGGCGCCGGTGGAGACGCCGAGGCCGACCGCGACCGGCGTGCCGGGCGCGAGCCGGCGGACCCGCTCCACCAGGGCGGGCGCGGCACTGCTGGTCGTGCTGCGGGCGCCGGTGACGCCCATGACGCTGGTGGCATACACGAAGCCGCGGCAGGCGGCGGCCGTCGTGGCGATGCGCGCGTCGGTGGAGGACGGCGAGACCAGGAAGACCCGGTCGAGGCCGTGCTTGTCGGAGGCGGCCAGCCACGGCTCGGCCTCGTCGGGGATGAGATCGGGCGTGATCAGCCCGGCGCCGCCGGCCGCGGCCAGGTCGGCGGAGAAGCGCTCGACGCCGTAGCGCTCGACGAGGTTCCAGTAGGTCATGGTGAGGATCGGCGCGCCCGCGCCGGCGGCGGCCTCGACGGTGCGCAGGCCGTCGCGGACCCGGAACCCGCCGGCCAGGGCGGCCTCGGTGGCGCGCTGGATGACCGGGCCGTCCATGACCGGGTCGGAGTAGGGCAGGCCCACCTCGACCGCGTCGACGCCGTTGTCCACCATGGCCCGGACCGCCTCGACCGCGGTGGCGAAGTCGGGGAACCCGGCCGGCAGGTAGCCGATCAGCGCGCTGCGGCCCTCGGCGCGGGCCCGCTCGAACGCGGTCAGGACGCTCATACCTCGAACCATTCGCGCGCGGTGTCCATGTCCTTGTCGCCGCGGCCCGACAGGCAGATGATCACGGTCGGCTCGCGGCCGAGCTCGGCGGCCAGCCGCGGGGCGACCCGCAGCGCCCCGGCCACGGCGTGGGCGCTCTCGATGGCCGGGATGATCCCCTCGGTGCGGCACAGCAGCTTGAAGGCGTCCATCGCCTCGGCGTCGGTGACCGGCTCGTACTCGGCGCGGCCGGTGTCGTGCAGGTAGGCGTGCTCGGGGCCGACCGCGGGATAGTCCAGGCCGGCCGAGATCGAGTGCGACTCGACGGTCTGGCCGTCCTCGTCCTGCAGCAGGTAGGTGCGGGCGCCGTGCAGCACACCGGTCGCCCCGCCGGTGATGCTGGCCGCGTGCCGGCCGGTCTCCACGCCGTCGCCGCCGGCCTCGAAGCCGAACAGCCGCACGCCCTCGTCGGGCACGAACGCGTGGAACGCGCCGATCGCGTTGGATCCGCCGCCGACGCAGGCCGCGACCGCGTCGGGCAGCCGGCCGGTCTGCTCGAGGATCTGCCGGCGGGCCTCGACGCTGATGCCGCCGACGAAGTCGCGCACCATCGCCGGGAACGGGTGCGGGCCGGCGGCGGTGCCGAGCAGGTAGTGGGTGTCGTCGACGTTGGTCACCCAGTCGCGCAGGGCCTCGTTGATCGCGTCCTTGAGCGTCTTGGAGCCGGTCGAGACCGGTATCACGGTGGCGCCCAGCATTCGCATCCGGGCCACGTTGAGCGCCTGCCGCCGGGTGTCCTCCTCGCCCATGTAGACGACACACTCGAGGTCGAGCAGCGCGCAGGCGGTGGCGCTGGCCACGCCGTGCTGGCCGGCCCCGGTCTCGGCGATCACGCGCGTCTTGCCCATCCGCTTGGTCAGCAGCGCCTGCCCCAGCACGTTGCGCACCTTGTGGGCGCCGGTGTGGTTGAGGTCTTCGCGCTTCAAGAAGAAATTCGCGCCGGTACCGCGGGAGAGCCGCTCGGCCCGGTAGAGCGGGCTGGGCGTGTTGGCGTAGTCGCGCAGCAGCCGGCCGAACTCCGCCTGGAACGCCTCGTCGGCCTGCGCGTGGCGGTAGGCGGCGTCGAGCTGCTCCAGCGCCGAGATGAGGGCCTCGGGGACGAACCGCCCGCCGTAGGTGCCGAAGTGCCCGGCGGGGTCGGGCATCAGGCCGGCGGCGGAGAGATACGCACTCACCGGGCCGCCCGCGGCGTCGCCGGGTGGCTGCCGGCGGTGACCAGCTCGGCGACCGCGTCCCGGGGGCTCTTCTGCGTGACCAGGCCCTCGCCGACCAGCACCGCGTCGGCGCCGGCGGAGGCGTAGCGGATCAGGTCGTGCGGCCCGCGCACGCCCGACTCGGCGATCTTCACGACCTCGGCGGGCAGGCCGGGCGCGATCCGCTCGAACACCGTGCGGTCGACCTCGAGGTTGCGCAGGTTGCGGGCGTTGATGCCGATGACCCGGGCGCCGGCCTCCAGCGCGCGGTCGGTCTCCTCCTCGTCGTGCACCTCGACCAGCGCCGTCATCCCGAGGCTCTCGATCCGGTCGAGCAGCCCGGTGAGCGTGTTCTGGTCGAGCGCGGCGACGATGAGCAGGACGAGGTCGGCGCCGTAGGCACGGGCCTCGTGCACCTGGTACGACGACACGACGAAGTCCTTGCGCAGCATCGGCACGTCGATCGCGGCCCGCACCGCGGCGAAGTCGTCGAGGCTGCCGCCGAACCATCGGCCCTCGGTGAGCACGCTGACGCAGCGGGCACCGCCGGCCGCATACTCCTTGGCGAGCTCGGCCGGGTCCGGGATCTCGGCGAGCTGCCCTTTCGACGGCGACGCGCGTTTGACCTCGGCGATCACGCCGACGCCGGGGGCGCGCAGCTTGGCGTAGGCGTCCAGCGGCGGCGGAGCCTGCGCGGCGCGCTGCTTGATGTCTGCCAGGGGCACCTGGGTCTCGCGGACCGCCAGGTCCTCGCGCACTCCGGCGAGGATCTCTTCGAGCACCCGGCCGCTTTCCGCGTTGATCAAGGAGCTCCCCTCTCCGGTGGTCATGCGACCGATGCTAGGTCGCCCCCGGTCAGTGGAAGGCCGCGGGGGTATGGCCGACGTCACCTGAGGGACTAGGGCATAATGCCTCGCCGCCGGTTTTTGTCGTACCCCCGCTCTAGGGTGTCCCGCATGAGCGTCGAGCGGGCGAACACATTGACGGCCGGCTGGGCGTCCGTGTCACCCGTGCGGGTGTTCTCGGCCGCCGCGGTCTATCCGCTCCTGGCCCTGCTCGCCACCGTCGCCGCCGACCCGGCCCGCGCCGAGCTGCGCGCGGTCGCGCCCACGCCGCTGGAGCTGCCAATCCGCGCCGCCCTGGGCGTCTGGACCCGCGAGGGCGCCGCGCTCACCCTGGACTGGGCGGCCCGCTGCGACCCGCGCCTGACCGGCGACCCGGCCATCGACCGCCCGCTGCTCGACGCCTGGGCCGCCGCCCAGACCGGCGCCCCCGTCCCACCGCTGCCGCTGACGACCGCCGACACCTCGTTGACACTCGCCTGCGCCCTGTCCGTCGTCGCCGACTGGCGTGAGCCGTTCACCGACGGCATCCTGCGCCCCACCGCGGGCCCCTGGTCCGGCCGCCGCCTCGCGTCGCTGCACCGCCGCGGCTCCGACCTGTCGGCGCTGCGCGTCGCCGCCACGCCGCTGGGCCCGCTCACGCTGCTCACCGTCCCCGGCACCGGCCCCGTGGACGTGGTCCTGTGCACCACGGCCGGCGCCGCCCCACCGGGCGCCGTGCTGTCTTCGGCCGTCACCGCCCTCGCCGGCTCCCCGCCCGCGTCCACCGACGGCCCCGGCGTGACCGCCACCGTGGTCGCCGCCGACGACCCGGAGCCGGAGCTGGTGGTGAAGGTGCCGCGCTTCGCCGCGTCGGCCGCCCACGACCTGCTGCCCCTCGCCGACCTCCTGGGCCTGACCGCCGCCACCCGCGCCGCCGCTTTCCCGGGCATCGCCCCGGGCCTGCGGCTCGGCGCGGCGGGCCAGAGCGTCGCGGCCGCCTTCACCGCTCCCGGCTTCCGCCCCGCGCCGACGACCCCCGCCCCGGTCGTCCCCGTGCCGGCCCGCCCCGCCACGACCACCCAGCGGCTGCGCGTCACGGCCCGCTTCGACACCCCGTTCGGCTATTTAGCCGTCGACCGCCCCTCCGGCCTGGTCCTCCTGGCCGGCTGGGTCGACGCCCCCGAGGAGGCCCGGTGACCGTTCTGGTCTGGACGGCCGCGCCGCAGAGAACCGGTGTTGAGCGCGTCGCCTGGTTCGGCCACCGCGCGCTCGACGTAGTCGGAGCCTTCGAGCCGCAGCAACCGCAACGTCACCTCGCCCGGCGGCTCCTGTTCCACGAGCAGATACAGCGGTATTCGGGCGGCCGCGTAAAGCTGCGTCTTGATCAGCCGGTCCGTGCCCGCGTTGCCGGGCGAAACCACCTCGACGACCAGCGCCACGTCGCGGGCCTCGATCACGTCGCCCTCTTCGTCGGCGTCCGCCACGACCAGGTCCGGAATCATGATCCGTCCGGTGTGGAGGCGGACGTTGACGGCCTTCCAGGTGAGCAGGCCTGCCTTCGCGGCGGCGGCATCGAGCTCGAAGAACAGCAACGAGGCGAGGCGCTGGTGCCGCTTGCTCGGAACCGGGCTTATCAGCAGGCTCCCGTCAAGCAGCTCGATCCGATCGGCCGTCTCACCCAGCGCAAAATATTCCGCCTCGGTCCACGGGCCCTCGTGCTGGCTCAACTCCCGACGGCCAACGTCCCCGGCTCTCACGCCGAGCAATCTACCCCTAATGGCCCTGTGGCCCCGAGGGGTCATCTTCGTCCGCGTCGGGCTTTGGGGGTGTGGGGCTCGGGCGTTGCCAGCGGGCCGGGATCTGGCCTCGGGCCTGCATTTCCTTCCAGCGGGCGAAGGGGTCGAAGTCGTGTTCCAGCGGCTCCTGCGGCGGGCGGTCGGCCTCGGGGACGTGGACCAGGTTGATGCGGATGCGATACCACACCGAATTGATCCCGCGCATCGAGTCGACCAGGACGTCGGCCGGCTCCAGCAGCGGCCACACCGTGGGGTGGCGCTCCTTCCAGCGGTCGAGGTCGGCCAGGGCCTCCTCGCGGGTGGCGGTGCGGGTGATCTCGATGAGGGGCATGCTCGGCTGGCGGCGGCCGGTGCCCTTCTTGGCCGGCGGGCGCTTCTTGAAGGTGGCCGCCAGCTCCAGCAGCGGCTCCAGCGAGCCGCGGGCGTCCTCGATGCCCTGCCACGGGTCCGGGCGGCCGGGGACGGTTTCCATCGTGTAGGCGGCCGGGTCGCAGGCGGGCACCTCGTCCCAGGAGAGCGGGGCGGAGACCCTGGCCTCCTCAGACGGGCGCACCGAATAACCGGAGGCGGTCGTGTGATCCTTGGCGTTCTGGTTGTAGTCGACGAACACCCCCTGCCGCTCCTCCTTCCACCACGCGCCCGTGGCCAGGTCGGGCGCGCGGCGGGCGACCTCGCGGGCGAAGCCCTCGGCGGCGCGGCGGACCTCGGCGAAGGTCCAGCGGGGCTCGATGCGGGCGTAGACGTGGAAGCCGCGCGAGCCCGACGTCTTCGGCCAGGCGGCCAGGCCGTATTCCTCCAGGACCTCGCGGGCGATCAGCGCCACGTCCACCACCTGGCCCCACGGCACGCCCGGCACCGGGTCGAGGTCGATACGCAGCTCGTCGGGGCGATCGAGGTCCTCGGCCAGCACGGAGTGGGTGTGCAGCTCCAGGCAGCCGAGGTTGACGACCCAGGCGAGCTGGGCGGCGTCGCGCAGCACGACCTCCTCGGCGGTGCGCCCGGAGGGGTAGCGCAGCTCGGCCGTCTCGATCCACTCGGGGCGCTTGGCGGGCGCGCGCTTCTGGAAGAAGGCCTCGCCCTCGATGCCGTTGACGTAGCGCTTCAGCGCCATCGGGCGGCCGCCCGCGCCGCGCAGGGCGCCGTCGGCGACGGCCAGGTAGTAGCGGACGACGTCGAGCTTGGTGCGGCCGGACTTCGGGAAGTACACCTTGTCGGGATTCGTGACGGTCACCTCGCGCCCGGCGACCTCGATCACTTCCTCGGTGCTGCTCGCCATGGGCCCGACCCTACCCGCGGCGCTCCTGGCCGGCCGGGCCTTCGCCGTGCTCCTAGCTCGTCGGGCCCTTGCCGCGATCCCGCCCGTCGCCGCGCTCGGTCGGGTCCTCGCCGCGGTCGAGGGCGTCCCACAGCTCCGCCTGCGAGACCGGGCGGTCCGGCCGCTTCGCCGGGGCGGCCGGCCGCTCGTAGCGCGCGCCCATGCCCGGCCACGACCGTCCGGCACGCACCGTGACCGCGCCGGCACCGAGCACCAGCAGGCCGCCCAGCACGCACAGCAGCGGCCAGGCCACCCCGGCGCCGTCGCCGAGGGTGAGCAGCGCGGCGACGACCACGCCGGCGCCGGACAGCAGCAACAGAATCCCCACGACGAGCCGGGCCGCGGCCCGGGTGGCGAAGAGCGCGCCGGCGCCGGCCAGGGCCACGACGCCCAGCGCGGGCAGCCACGGCGCGATGTCGGCGCCGGTGCGGTGCTCGACCGTCGGCGCGAGCGGGGCCGGGCGCGCGGTGACCACGTCCTGCCAGCTCCGGGTGGCGGCGATCAGGACCAGCGCGGCGCCGGCGGCGCAGGCCACGGCCGTGATGGCCAGGCCCCGCCGCCCCGAGAGGTTCACCGCGCCGGCCGCAGCGTCTCGGCGGTCGCGATCGCGGCGAGCACGGCGGCGGCCTTGTTGCGGGTCTCGGTCTCCTCAGCCGCGGGGTCGGAGTCGGCGACGATGCCGGCGCCGGCTTGGACGTAGGCCATCCGGTCGCGGATCAGCGCGGTGCGGATCGCGATGGCGGTGTCCATGTCGCCGCCGAAGCCGAAGTAGCCGACGACCCCGCCGTAGAGCCCCCGGCGGGTCGGCTCGAGCTCCTCGATGATCTCCATCGCGCGCACCTTGGGCGCGCCCGACAGCGTGCCGGCCGGGAAGGTCGCGGCGAGGGTGTCGAAGGCGCTGCGATCGTCGTAGAGCTCGCCGACGACGGTCGAGACGATGTGCATGACGTGGGAGTACCGCTCAACCGTCATGAACTCGGGCACCTCGACCGTGCCCGGTTTGCACACCCGGCCGAGGTCGTTGCGGGCCAGGTCGACGAGCATCACGTGCTCCGCGCGCTCCTTCGGGTCGGCCAGCAGGTCGGCGGCGAGCGCGGCGTCCTCCTCCGGCGTCGCCCCGCGCCAGCGCGTGCCCGCGATGGGATGCAGCAGAGCCCGCCGCCCGTCCACCTTCACGTGTACCTCGGGTGAGGATCCCACTACGTCGAACCCGTCGAAGCGCAGCAGGTACATGTACGGGCTCGGGTTGGTGGTCCGCAGCACCCGGTAGACGTCGAGCGGGTCGGCGTCGGACGGCCGCTCGAAGCGCTGCGCGACGACGATCTGGAAGCACTCCCCGGCCCGGATCGCCTCCTTGGCGACCTCGACCGCCTTCGGGTACTCCCCGACCGGCGTCCGGCTGACCACCTCGCCGACCGGCACGACGTCCACAGTGGACACCAGCGGGGGCGTCGGGCGGGACAGCGCGGTGGTCATCGCGTCGAGCCGGCCGATCGCCTGGTGGTACGCCGCCGTCACCACCGCGTCGTCCGCCCCGGCCGCCGGCAGCACCGCGTTGGCGATCAGCAGCGCCGCGCCCTCGAAGTGGTCGAGCGCCACCAGGTCGGTGGCGAGCATCATGCCCAGCTCGGGGTGGTGCAGGTCGTCGAGGGCCAACTCGGGGAGGCGCTCGAAGCGGCGGACGGCGTCGTACGACAGAAACCCGACGAGACCGCCGGACAGCGGCGGCAGGTTCAGCGCGCGCAGGTCGGCGTCGTCGGCGGTCAGCGCCGCGATGGTGGCCCGCAGCACCTGGGTCGGGTCGCCCTCGGTGGGCACGTTCGCCGGCGGCGCGCCCAGCCAGTGCGCGCGCCCGTCGCGCTCGACGAGCGTGGCGGTGCTGCGGACGCCGATGAAGCTGTACCGCGACCAGACCGCTCCCGCCGCCCCGGCGCCCTGCTCGGCGGACTCGAGCAGGAAGGTGCCCGGGCCGCCGGCGAGCTTGCGGTACACGCCGACGGGCGTCTCGCCGTCGGCCAGCAGGCGGCGGGTCACCGGCACCACCCGGCGGGTGCGGGCCAGCTCGCGGAAGGTCCCCTCGTCCGGGGCCACGGCGCCGGTGGTCATCCGGTCACCTCCAGTGCGGTGAAGAAGCACGTGTGGTTGCCGGTATGACAGGCCGCACCGGTCTGCTCGACGGTGAGCAGCAGCGCGTCGCCGTCGCAGTCGACGGCCACGCCCTTGACGTGTTGCGCGTGGCCGGAGGTCTCGCCCTTCACCCAGTACTCCTGGCGGCTGCGCGACCAGTAGGTGGCCCGCCCCGTGGTGAGGGTGCGATGCAGCGCCTCGGCGTCCATCCAGCCGAGCATCAGCACCTCCCCCGTGCCGTACTCCTGGACGATGGCCGCCACCAGCCCAGCCTCGTTCCACCGCAGGCGGCCGGCAATTTCCGGATCAAGGTTCGATGCCACAGCGGCAATTCTCGCGCACCTCGGACACTCGGCGGTTTTGGGTCTATGGCAGCTGGTGCGGAAGGGGTACCTTGGCGGTGCGCCGCACGGAAGAACTGCGCGGTCGCCCACCCTTCCCCGCCTGCCGACGGCCGCCCCCTACCCGTCTACCCCGGGGGCATCCGCTAACGCCGGTCAAGCGGTCGTCGGTCCCGGGCGCCGCTCGGCCTCCCGGCGTCCGCGACCCCCAGCGCTGAGCCAACAGCAGTCCGAACGGGTGGCTGCCCCCGTTCGGACCGAGCGGACGGAGGACCAACCATGCACCCCAACTTCACCCCGCCGAACGACCAGTCGAAGCCGTCCCCAGAAGTCGCCACTTCCGAGGAGCACCCGGCCGAGGCCGTGGTGCCCGAGCCGCGCCAGCCGCTCGACGACGCCCCCGCGGCCGCCGCCGAGCCGCCGGCCGCCCCCGCCGCCGAGCCCGAGACCGAGGCGCCGGTCGAGGTCGCCCCGGCCGCCGCCGAGCACCTGGCCGACACCCCCGCCATCTCGGTCGCCGTGCCGGACGACATCTCGGGCATCGTCGGCCCCGCTGCCGAGGAAGAGGCCGCCGCCCCGGAGGCGGAGGAGGCGACCGCCGAGGTGACCGACGCTGGGGCCGCGGACACGGAAGCTGTAGCGGAAACCTCCGAACCGACCACCGAGGACGCAGCCGCGGAGCCGGAGGCCGTCCTCGCGACCGCCGAGGACGCTGACGCTCCGGAGGCTGCAGCCGCTCCGGACGCTGAGGTCGTGGAGGAGACCGCCGCTCCCGAAGCCGAGGCCGTCGAGACCGAAGCTGTGGAGGACGCCGCCGAGGAGACCGAGGCCGTCGACGCCGCCGCCGACGCTGTCGAGGACGCCGCGGAGGCCGCGGAGGCCGCGGAGGCCGCGGAGGCCGCGGAGGCCGCGGAGGCCGCGGAGGCCGCGGAGGCCGAGACCATCGACGCCGCCGCCGAGGCTGTCGAGGACGCCGCCGAGGAGACCGCGGAAGCCGAGACCATCGACGCTGCCGAAGCCGAGGCGCCCGAGGCTGTCGAGGAGACCGCGGAGGCCGAGCCGGACGCGGAGGCCGGCGACGAGCCCGAAGCGGTCGTGGAGAACGGGGAGCCCGAGGCCGGCGAGGAGGAGCCCGCCGCCGAGGCCGAGGCGACCGTCGAGCCGGAAGCCGAAGCCACCGAGGACGCCGAGCCCGAGGCGGAAGCGACCGAAGAGGCCGAGCCCGAGGCCGAAGTCGCGGCCGAGCCCGAGGCCACCGACGACGCTGAGGTGGAGGCCGAAGCCACCGAAGAGGCCGAGCCCGAGGCGGAAGTCGCGGCCGAGCCCGAGGCCACCGACGACGCGGAGGCGGAGGCAGCTGCGGAGGCTGAGCCCGAGGCCGAGGCGGGCGAGGACGTCGAGGCCGAGGCCGAGACGGCCGAAGAGGCAGAGGCGGGCGACGAGGAGCCCGAGGCGGTCGCGGAAACGGGCGACGAGGAGCCCGAGGCCGTCGCGGAAACGGCGGAGGAGGCGGCGACGGACGAGGTCGACGCCGAGGCGGTGGCCGAGGAGGCCGCGACGGACGACACGGCAGCGGAGCCCGAGGCGGAAGAGCCCGCCGCGGCCGAGGACGAGGAAGGCCCGGTCGCGGAGAGCGAGACCGAGGCGGCAGAGAGCGAGACGGATGAGGATGCCGACCCGGTCGCGGAGGTCGAGGCAGCGGACGGCGACGAGCCGGCTGCGGAAGCGCAGGACGTCCCGGCTGAGGACGAACCCGAGGCGGTAGCCGAGGAGGCCACCACCGACGAGGAGCCCGCCGAGGACGCGGAGCCGGCCGCCGAGGCCGAGGAGACGGTCGCCGAGGAGCCGGCGGCCGAGTCGGCCGAGGAACCCGAGGCCGAGGCCGAGGCCGACGAGGATGTTGAGATCGTCGCCGTCGTCGTGGTCGAAGAGTCCGAGTCCGACGCCGCCGATGAGCCGGCCGAGGAGATCGTTGCCGTCGTCGTGGTCGAGGAGCCCGCGGCCGAGGACGACGTCGAGGAGCCGGCCGGCGAGGCGGAGGAGGCCGACGAGCCCGCCGCCGAGACCGAGGAGACGGTCGCCGAGGCCGAGGAGGCAGCCGCCGAGGAAGCGGTCATCGAGGCCGCCGAGGAAATCGCCGCCGAAGAGGCAGCCGCCGAGGCAGCGGAAGAAATCGCCATCGAGGAAGCAGCCGCGGAACTCGTAGAAGAAATCGCCGCAGAGGAAGCAGCCGCCGAGATCGCCGAGGAAATCGCCGCGGAAGAGGCAGCGGAAGAGGCAGCGGAAGAAATCGCCGCCGAGGTCGCGGAAGAAATCGCCATCGAGGAAGCGGCCGCGGAACTCGTGGAAGAAATCGCCATCGAGGAAGCAGCCGCCGAGGCCGCCGAAGAGATCGCCGCGGAGGAAATCGCCATCGAGGAAGCGGCCGCGGAGCTCGTCGAGGAGATCGTCGCCGAAGCCGAGGAAGCCGCCGAGGAAGCGGCCGTTGAGGAAGAGATCGCCGCGGAGGCGGAGGCCGAAGCCGAAGAGGAAGCGGTCGCCGAGGCCGAAGAGTCCGAGGACGCCGAAGAGGTCGCGGAGCCCGAGGCCGAGAGCGACGAGGACGAGCCCGCCGCGGAGGCTGAGGAGGTCGCCGAGGCCGGCGACGAAGAGCCCGAGGTCGTTGCGGTGGCCGTGGTCGAGATCGAGGACGACGAGGTCGTTGTCGTCGCGGTGGCCGAGGTCGAGGTCGAGGAGATCGACGACGACGAGGACGAGGTCGTTGCCGTGGTCGAGGCCGACACCGACGAGGACGAGGAGCCCGAGGCCCTCGCCGACGCGGCGGACGATGAGGACGAAGACGACGAGGAAGACGACGTCGTCGCGACGGCCGAGGACGACGAAGACGAAGACGAGGACGACGAGGACGCTCCGGCCGCCGAAGCCGACGACGAGGAGGACGACTCCGAAGAGGACGAGCCGATCGCCGTCGTGGACGAGGACGAAGAGGACGAAGACGAGGACGAATACGCGGTCGCCGCGCTCGCGCCCGGGGACATCGTCGAAGAGCGCATCGTCGTGTGGAAGCAGAAGCGGGCCGACCAGTTCCGGCAGCGGCTGGTGAAGGCCGAGTCCAAGTTCGTCGACAACCCGGTCAAGGCGGTCGCCCGCGCGTCTGCTGTGGTCAGCGACGCGATCGAGACGCTCGCCGAGAAGCTGCAGGAGCAGCAGCACGCCCTCAACCCGAGCAAGACGGCGAAGAAGCCCGACACCGAGTCGCTGCGGGTGGCGCTGCGGCAGTACAAGGACTTCCTCGAGCGGCTCCTCTCGCTCTGATCGTCGCGTAACACCCCGGCAGGGGGCGGACCGGACACCCGGCCCGCCCCCTGCCGCATTTCGGGGTTTGACCGGGCCCGGATATTTCAACTACCGTTGATTTCAACAGACGTTGAGTTTCTCCACGGCACCCCCCCGGAGAGAGTGAGGAGCCACGATGACCAACGCGATCGAGGTCGAGCACCTCGTCATCGCGCGCGGCAAGCGGCGAGTGCTGCACGACTTCACCTGCGCCGTGCCCAGCGGCAGCGTCACCGGCCTGCTCGGCCCCAGCGGCAGCGGCAAGACCACGTTCATGCGCGCCGTCGTCGGCGTGCAGAAGATCATCAGCGGCACCGTCACCGTCCTCGGCCACCCCGCCGGGTCCAAGCAGCTGCGCGACAAGGTCGGCTACCTCACGCAGGCACCGAGCGTGTACTCCGATCTCACCGTCCGCGAGAACACGAGGTACTTCGCCTCCCTCTACGGCCTCGCCGCCAACGAGGCCGACGCGGTGATCAGCGATGTCGGCCTGACCAGCGCCAAGGACCAGCTCGTCGGCCAACTCTCCGGCGGCCAGCGCGCCCGCGCCTCGCTCGCCTGCGCGATCGTGAGCAAGCCCCCGCTGGTGGTGCTCGACGAGCCCACCGTTGGCCAGGACCCGGTGCTGCGCAACGAGCTCTGGCAGCATTTCCACGCCCTGGCAAAGGCCGGCTCGACGCTGCTCGTGTCGAGCCACGTGATGGACGAGGCCGGCCGCTGCGACCGCCTGCTGCTGATCAGGGACGGTGACCTGATCGCCGATCAAACCCCCGCGGCGGTACGCCAAAGCGCCGGCACCGACGACCTCGACGAAGCGTTCCTCAGGCTCGTGCAGGCCCGCGACACGGAAAAGGTGGCCTGAGCAGATGTCCCCGAGACTGACCCTCGGCACCGCCGGCCGCATCCTGCGCCAACTGCGTCACGACCGCCGCACGATCGCCATGATCCTCGTGGTCCCATCGGTGTTGCTCACGCTGCTGCGGTACCTCTACAACGACAACCCGCTGCTGTTCGACCGCATCGGCCTCATCATGCTGGGCGTGTTCCCGCTGGTCATCATGTTCCTGCTGACGAGCGTCGCGATGCTGCGCGAGCGCACCAGCGGCACCCTGGAGCGCCTCCTGACCACCCCGATCGGCAAGGTCGACATCCTGCTGGGCTACGGCATCGCATTCGCCGTGGCCGCCGCGGTACAGGCGGCCGCCGTCTCGGCACTGGCGTTCTGGCTGCTCGGCCTGGACACCCTGGGCCCGCCGTGGCTGGTCGGCGTGATCGCCGTCGGCAACTCGGTGCTCGGCATGGCCCTAGGCCTGCTCGTCAGCGCCTTCGCCAACAGCGAGTTCCAGGCCGTCCAGTTCATGCCCGCGGTGGTACTCCCCCAGGTCCTCCTCTGCGGCCTCCTCCAGCCCCGCGACCGGATGCCCGACTGGATGCACGCCATCAGCGACGTGCTCCCCATGTCGTACGCCGTAGAGGCCCTCACCGAGCTAGGCACCCACACCGACCCAACCTCGATCATGTGGCGCGACCTGATCATCATCATCGCCTGCGTGATCGTGGCACTCTTGCTCGGCGCCGCCACCCTGCGCCGCCGCACCCCCTGACCTGCCCCTCCCCGCAGCACCGCCACGCCCCTGACCCGCCGCGCGCCCCTAACCCGCCGCGCGCCCCTAACCCGCCACGCACTCCCGACCCGCCACGCACTCCCGACCCGCCACGCACTCCCGACCCGCCACGCACTCCTGACCCGTCCCGCTCACAGAGAGAGGCTCATGGCCCGCACCGGACGACGCCCCGGCAACCAGGACACCCGAGAGGCCATCCTGACCGCCGCCCGCCAGGCCTTCGCCGAACGCGGCTACGACGGCGCGTCCATCCGCCAGATCGCCACCGGCGCCGGGGTCGACCCGGCGCTGGTGCACCACTATTTCGGGGCAAAGGAGCAACTGTTCCTGGCGTCGATGGCGGTCCCGCTCAACCCAACGGAGATCATCCCCAAGATTTTCGAGCCAGGCCTGGAGGGCGTCGGCGAACGTCTGGTACGCACCTTCATCAGCATCTGGGACTCCCCCGCCGGCAGCACCGCGGTCGCCCTGGTCCGCAGCGCGATGCAGCACGAGTGGTCGGCCCGCATGGTGCGCGAGTTCCTGGTGGCCCAGATCCTCCGCCGCGCCACAAAGGCCCTGAACCTGGACCCGGCCGAGGCCCCGAAACGCGCCTCCTTGGTCGCCTCCCAGGTGATCGGCATCGTCATGATCCGCTACATCCTGAAGCTCGAACCCCTGGCCTCCATGCCCCAGGACGAGGTGGTCCGCACCATCGGCCCAACGATCCAGCGCTACCTGGCCGACCCTCTCCCCTGACCCCGCCCGCGGCCCGCAACAGGGCCACCGGCAGATCCTCCCCCGACGCCCCGCCCGGCCCACCGGCCGACCCCGCGCCGACACCTCACAGCCGCGCAACCCGCACCGGCCCCCACTACGGGCAGCGGCTCCTGGCTCACGCGTCCTCCGGTTCCGCGCAGTACGTGCGCGCCTCGGGCGTCATCAACAGCCCGAAGACCATGACCGCGACCAGGGCCGGCACCACCCCGAACGGCGTCGGCGCCGGCAACAGCCACGCCAGCAGCGGCGCCATCGCGCCGACGAACGCCCAGAACACCAGGCTCGCCAACCAGGCCCAGTGCTCACCACGCCGCACCCGCACGCCAAGAAAGACCAGCGCAGCGGCAAGCGGCGAAAGAAACAGGACGGCGTTGAAGAACAGCACGAAGTCCAGGTACCCGGTCCCCCCTTGCGCCACGGGATCCACCTGCATCCCGGACAGCAACACCCCGAGCGCCGTCAACGCCAACGTCAACATGACAGCGCCGACAGCATTGAACCCCGTCACCGCGATCCGCACCGACATCGGCACGTACCGCCGCCCCCCGGCTGTCATGCGCACAAGTTAGCGTATGGCGGCCCACCTGGCCCGCAACGCACAGAGCACCCGAAAGCGCACGCCGCGCAAAACCCCAGCCCCACCCCACCCAACCACCGACCGCGCAGCCCCAACCCCAACCCCAACCCCGCGCACCGCGCACCGCGCACCGCGCACCGCGCACCGCGCACCGCGCACCGAGCACCGAGCACCGAGCACCGAGCACCGAGCACCGAGCACCGAGCACCGAGCACCGAGCAACCACAACACGTGGCCGGACACCCACGACCCGTGCCGATCGACGCGACCGGGCCGGATGTATGTCTCCGTGATCATGAAGCACGCCGTGGCGAACCACGGGTTTGCCATGATCCCGGAGACTTCTGGCACACGGGTGTACATCAGCACTCCGTGATCATGAAAAACCGTTGGTGTCACCAGCAGGTGCAGCATGATCGCGGAGACTTCTGCTCGCTGCGCCGTGCTCCGCAGCGTGCAGCGCCGGCCGTGTGGAACCTGATCGCGGCCCACCGTGTGAGAAGACCTGCATCGCGAATCGCACTCGCCGCGCGCGGCCTGGACGCGCAGGCGGGGCAGCCCGGTCACCGACGGGCAGCGCGATCCCCGACGCGCGGGGCGGGGGTGCGGGGCGGGAAGGCCCAACGACGGACGGCGCAGCCCGGCGCGGCACAGCCCGGCGCGGAAGGCGCGGCGCGGAAGGCGCGGCGCGGAAGGCGCGGCGCGGAAGGCGCGGCGCGGAAGGCGCGGCGCGGAAGGCGCGGCGCGGAAGGCGCGGCGCGGAAGGCGCGTGGGGGCGGGGGCGGGGGCGGGGCGGGTTAGCGGGTTTGTTCGAGCCAGGACGCGTACAGGCGGGCGTAGATCGAGGTGGGCTGGGTGAGCAAGGTGGAGTGGGGGCCGCGTTGGACGATGCGGCCGTGGTCGACGACGATGACCTCGTCGGCGGACTGGGCGGTGGAGAGGCGGTGGGCGATGGCGATGGTGGTGCGGCCGCGGGTTACGGCGTCGAGGGTGCGCTGGAGGCGGACCTCGGTGGCTGGGTCGACGGCGCTGGTGGCCTCGTCCAGGACCAGGAGGTCGGGGTCGGCGACGTAGGCGCGGGCCAGGGCGACCAGCTGGCGCTCGCCGACGGAGAGGGCCTCGCCGCGCTCGCCGACGTGGGTGTGCAGGCCGTCGGGCAGGGCGTCGAGCCAGTCGGCCAGGCCGAGCTCGGTGAAGGCGCGGTGGAGGTCGGCGTCGGTGAGGGTGGGGCGGGCGAAGCGGACGTTGTCGGCGATGGAGGCGTCGAAGAGGAAGCCGTCCTGGGGGACCATGACGACGCGGCTGCGCAGGGAGTCGAAGCGGACGTCGGGCAGGGGGACGCCGGAGAGCAGGACGCGGCCGGTGGACGGGTCCATCAGGCGGGTCAGGAGCTTGGCGAAGGTGGTCTTGCCGCTGCCGGTCTCGCCGACGACGGCGACGCGGGTGCGGGCGGCGACGGTCAGGTCGACGTCGGTGAGGACCTCGGGGCCGTCGGGGTAGGCGAAGTGGACGTGCTCGAAGCGGACGCCGATCGGGCCGTCGGGCAGGGCGCGGCCGGCCGGGCCCGGGTCGGCGACGTCGGGCTCGGTCTCGACGACGTCGAGCACGCGGCGCCAGCCGGCGATCGCGTTCTGCGCCTCGTTGAGCACCTCGGTGGCGACCTGCACCGGCTGGACGAACAGCGTGGCCAGGAACAGGAACGCGGTCAGCCGGCCGACGCTGAGGTGGCCGCCGATGCCGACCAGCGTGCCGACGATCACGACGCCGCCCAGGGCCAGGCCGGCGGCGAGCTCGCCGAAGCTCATGCTGATCACGTTGTTGGTCTGGGCGCGGAACTGGCTGCGGCGGCTGCGCTCGATCGAGGCGTCGAGCCGCTCGCCGGTGCGGTGCTGGATGCCGTAGGCGCGCACGACCGGGGCACCGACGACGCTCTCGGCGATGACGCCGAGCATGGCGCCGACGCTCTCCCGGACCTCGAGGTAGAGCACGCTGAGCCGGCGCTGGAAGAACCGCACGACGAAGGCCAGCGGCGCGAAGGCGGCGAAGACCACCAGGGTCAGCTGCCAGGAGTAGACCAGCATGACGACGGTGGTGACCAGCAGCTGCCCCAGGTTGACCACGAACAGCAGGCCGCCGAACTGCAGGAACTGGCTGATCTGGTCGACGTCGCTGGTGACCCGGGAGACCAGCGCGCCGCGCCGCTCGGACTGCTGGTGCAGCATCGACAGATCGTGGATGTGGCGGAAGGTGCGGGCCCGGATGCCGGCCAGGGCGGTCTCGCTGACGATGAACAGGCGCACGTTCATCAGATACGAACAGACCATCGTCACCATGAGCACGCCCGCCGTGACCGCCACGATCTCGGTGAGCACGCCGAGGTCGGGCCCGCCGGGCGCCCGGATGCCGCGGTCGATGCCCTGCTGGATGGCGACCGGGACGGCGACCCGCCCGGCGGTGGCGAGCACCGCCAGGCCGAGCGTGCCGGCCAGCCCGGTGAACAGCTCCGGCGACAGCGCGAGCCCGCGACGCAGGATGCCGGCCCGCGGCGGCGCCTCGACAGTGGTGGTGGCGGTACTCACGCGCTCACACTCTCCTCGTCGACACGGCCGTCGAGGCGGTCGGTGTCGAAGGCGTGCTCGCGCTCGCGCTCCTCCTCGGCCTTTTCGTAGGCGGTGACCAGATCGGCGTAGCCGGGGGCGGTCTCGAGCAGCTCGGCGTGCGTGCCGCGGGCGACGACCCGGCCGCGCTCCAGGTAGACCACCTCGTCGGCGAGGGCGATGGTGGCCCGGCGATACGCGACGACGAGGATCGAGGCGGTCTGGGTCTCCCCGCCGGGGCGGCGCGGCGCGGGCAGGGTCTCGGCGGCGGTGCGGCGCAGGGCGGCCAGGATGGCTGCCTCCACGCGTGGGTCGACGGCGCTGGTCGCGTCGTCGAGGACGAGCAGGCGCGGTGCGCCGGCCAGGGCACGGGCGATGGTGAGCCGCTGGCGCTGGCCGCCGGACAGCGACGTGCCGCGCTCGCCGACGGTGGTGTCGAGGCCGCCGGCGAGCTGGCCGACGAACCCGTCGGCCTGGGCCAGTCGCAGGGCCCGCCAGGCCGCGTCGTCGTCGATGCCCGGCCGGTCGAGCGTGATGTTGCCGCGGATCGTGTCGTCGAAGACGAACGGCACCTGCGCGACCAGCGCGGTGCTGCCGACCAGGGCGTCCTGGGTCAGGTCGCGCAGGTCGACGCCGTCGAGCGTGACGGTGCCCGTGGCCGGGTCGACCAGCCGGGCGGCGAGGGCGGCGATCGTCGACTTGCCGGAGCCGGTCGGCCCGACCAGCGCGACGGTGCGCCCGGCCGGCACGTCGAACGTGACGCCGGTGAGCACGGGCGGGCCGGCGTTGCCCTCGGCGTCGCTGTAGGCGAAGCCGACGTCGGCGAAGCGCAGCGCGGCCGGGCCGGTGCCGGTCGCGGCGGTGGTGCCGTAGACGGTGTCGCCCTCGGCGTCGAGCACGTGCCGGATCCGCTCCCAGCCCACCACGCTGCGCGGCAGCTCGGCGAGGACCCAGCCGATGGCCCGGACCGGGAAGGCCAGGACGGTGAACAGGAAGGCGACGCTGACGACCTCCTCGACCTGGACGGCGCCCTGCCGGAAGCGCCACCCGCCGACCACGAGCACGGCGAGGGTGCCGAGGCTGGGCAGCGCGTCGAGGATCGGGTCGAACATGGCGCGGACCCGGCCGACCCGGATGGTGGCGTCGCGCAGCTCGACCGCCTTGGCGGCGAACCGCTCGGTCTCCGACGCCTCGCGCCCCATGGTCTTGACCACCAGGGCGCCGTCGAAGCTCTCGTGCGCGACCGTGCTCACCTCGGCCCGCAGCTGCTGGGCCCGGGCGACCCGGGGCGACATGCGGCGCGAATAGGCCACGTTGACCCCGAGCAGCGCCGGGAAGATGGCGACGCCGACCAGGGCCATCGCCCAGTCGGTGAGGAACAGCGAGACGACCGCGGCGACGAGCATCACCACGGTGCCGACGGCGAACGGGAACGGCGCGATCGGATACCACGCGGACTCGACGTCGGCATTGGCGTTGGACAGCAGCGTGCCGGTGGGGTGGCGCTGGTGCCACGCCAGCGGCAGGCGCAGATAGCGGCGGGTCACGGCGCGGCGGTACTTCGCCTGAAGGTTGAACTGCATCGCGCCGGCGCCCAGGCGGCGACCGAAGATGCCCACGATCTTGCCCAGGCTGATCGCGAGGATCGCGCATCCGCCGAGCAGCAGCGTGCCGAGCGCGACGCGGCCCTGGTCGAGGGCGGGCACGACGATCCGGCCCACCACGGCGCCGGAGACGAACGCCGTCGCGATCGTCAGGATGCTGAACAGCACGCTGGCGACCACGGAGACCGCGAACATGTGAGGCTCGTCACGGACGGCGTGCCCCAGCACCCGTAACCCCCTGATGAGCACCTTGCCGCTGGTCACATCCGCCCCCAGTTTCCTCGCGCCGGTAAGTAACCCGGCGGCACGCCTACCTTACCGACGACCTACGACAATTTCGGGGCTAGCGTTACGCGCATGACGTTCTTCGCCCGCGCCGAGCGCGCGGTGCTGGCCGACGCGCTGCTCGCCGCCGGCCCCGATGCGCCCACCCTCTGCGAGGGCTGGGCCACCCGCGACCTCGCCGCGCACATCGTGCTGCGCGAGCGCCGGCCCGACGCCGCGGCCGGCATCGCCCTCAAGTCCGCGGCCGGGCACATGCGGCGGGTCCAGGACCGGCTCGCGGCCGGCGACTACCCGGCGCTGGTGGACCGGGTGCGGACCCCGCCGCTGTTGCTGCGGCCGGCGTTCATGGAGGAGGCGATGAACCTCGTCGAGTTCTTCATCCACACCGAGGACGTGCGGCGCGCGTCGGGTGACTGGGCACCGCGGGAGCTGCCGGCCGACCACGAGCGGGCGCTGGCGTCGTGGGCAGGGCGCTCGGCCAAACGCTCCGCCCGCCGCTTCCCGGCCCGCATCCTGGTCAAGACGCCGGGCACGGAGCCGCTGACGGTCGGCCCGGGCGAGGGCGAGCCGGCGCTGACCATCGAGGGCGCTCCGGGCGAGCTGCTGATGTTCTTCACCGGCCGGCAGGGCGCGGCCGCCGTGGAGATCACCGGGCCGGACGATCTTGCCGAGCAACTGCGGGGCGCGAGACTCGGTATCTAGGCATCGTTTCGGTTTCGGGTCTAGCCGGTAACGGGATCGACGGTTTACGGTCACGTAACCGACGGACGTGACGGCAGTCACGGGCGACGGCGCACGCCCCTGGAGGCCGATCATGACTGAGACGCAGCGGATCGAACTGCCGTACCGCTCGATCCCGGAGATGTTCCTGCACCGGGTGGCCGAGACGCCGGACCGCCGCGCGCTCGGTGGCCCCGCGCCCGACGACGCCGGCGAGCCGGTCTGGCTGACCTGGCGCCAGGTCGACGAGCGCGCCCGCGCGATCGGCGCCGGCCTCACCACGCTGGGCATCCAGCCCGAGGACCGGGTCGCCGTGCTGGCCAACACGCGCGTCGACTGGGTCGTCGCCGACCTCGGCATCATGCTGGCGGGCGCGGCGACCACCACGGTCTACCCGACGACCGAGCCCGAAGAGGCGGTGTACATCGTCGCCGACTCCGGCTCCAAGGTCGTCATCGCCGAAAACGCCGCACAGGCGGCCAAGCTCGACGGCGCGGACCTGCCGAACCTGCGGGCGGTCGTGCTGATCGACGGGGCTCCGAGCGGTACCGAAGCCATCAAGACCATGAGCCTGGCGGACCTGGAGGCGGCCGGACGCGCCGCGATCGACGCGGACCCGGAACTGCTCGACCGGATCGTGGCCGGCATCGACGGCGACCGGCTGGCGACGCTCATCTACACGTCGGGCACGACCGGCCGGCCCAAGGGCGTCGAGCTGTTGCACGCCGGATGGGTCTGGCAGGGGTACACCCAAGGCTCGACCGGCCTGCTCGGCGCCGATGACCTGCAGTATCTGTGGCTGCCGCTGTCGCACTCGTTCGGCAAGACGCTGCTGTGCGGCATCGTCTACGTCGGCCTGCCGACGTATGTCGACGGCCGCGTCGACAAGCTGGTCGACAACCTCGGCAAGATCAAGCCTACGGTGATGTGCGCGGCCCCGCGGATCTTCGAGAAGGTCTACAACCGCGTGGTGACCGGCGCGCAGGCCGACGGCGGCGCGAAGTGGAAGATCTTCACCTGGTCGGTCGGCGTGGGCAAGCGGGCCTCCGCGCTCCGCCTGGCCGGGCGCGAGCCGGGCGGCCCGCTCAAGCTGCAGCACGCGGTCGCCGACCGGCTGGTGTTCAGCAAGCTGCGGGCCCGCCTCGGCGGACGGATGCGCGTGATGGTCTCCGGCTCGGCGCCGCTGTCGCCGGAGATCGGCGAGTTCTTCTTCGCCGCGGGATTGCCGATTCTGGAGGGGTACGGCCTGACCGAGACCTCCGCCGGCAACTTCGTCAACCCCGAGGCCGGCCCCCGCATCGGCACCGTCGGCCAGCCCATCGGCGACCTGCGGGCGAAGCTCGACACCGACGGCGAGGTGCTGATCAAGGGCACGCCGGTCATGCGCGGGTACCACAACCTGCCCGACGAGACGGCCGCGGCGTTCACCGAGGACGGCTGGTTCCGCACCGGCGACATCGGCGAGTTCGACGACCAGGGCTACCTGCGCATCACGGACCGCAAGAAGGACCTGATCAAGACCTCGGGCGGCAAGTACGTCGCGCCGAGCTACATCGAGGGCCTGTTCAAGTCGGTCTGCCCCTACACCTCGCAGGCGATCGTCGTCGGCCAGGCCCGCAACTTCGTGACCATGCTGGTGACGCTGGACCCGGACGCGATCAAGGGCTGGGCCGAGGGCACCGCGCTGTCCGGGAAGTCGTACGCCGAGATCGCCGCCTCCCCCGAGGCCCACGCGCTGGTCGAGGGCTACGTCAAGGAGCTCAACGCCAAGCTCAACCGCTGGGAGACGGTGAAGAAGTTCGCCATCCTGACCCGCGACCTGTCCATCGAGGACGGCGAGCTCACGCCCTCACTGAAGGTCAAGCGCCGGGTCGTGGAGAAGTCGTTCGCCGCCGACATCGACCGGCTGTACACGGGCACACTCGCCGAGATCGGCTGAGCGGCAAGACCTCAATTCACACCCCACAGTGTCGTGGCCCCCGGGAACCGCCATCCCCGGGGGCCACGACGCGGATAGGGACGAATCAGCAGCACCCGCGCCGGTCCACACCGCCACAAACCCGATAAGTCGGGCGCTCCGCGCCACGACTTATCGGACATATCACGATAAAGCGCGATCTCTCCGCGCGGCTCGCGGTAAGTCTCCGTGATCATGATGCCCGCGCTGACCGCACACCGGGTTTGCCATGATCCCGGAGCCTTTCGGTACACAGGGGTACATCACCACTCCACGATCATGAAAAACCCTTGGCGTCGACACCCGGACGCGCATGATCACGGAGACTTCCGGCCGCCGCGGCGCGCAGCGCCCAACAGGTGGGACGTGATCGCCGACCCGGCCCACCCTGGGACGCGCAGACCGGGCACCACGTGGCCGCCGGCAGGCATCAGGGCCAGCGGCGCCGGCTCCAGAGTGGCGCCGGCCAGCGCCGGGCCCGGACGGAGCACGGCCCGGACGGAGCACGGCCCGGACGGAGCACGGCCCGGACGGAGCACGGCCCGGACGGAGCACGGCCCGGACGGAGCACGGCCCGGGCAGAGCACGCCCCGGGCAGAGCACGCCCCGGACGGAGCACGCCCCGGGCAGAGCACGCCCCGGGCAGAGCACGGCGGCTGCGGGCCGGACACCCCCGGACCGCACGCGGCGCATCACGGCCGTGCCGAGCGCCGGCCCGCAGCCGACCACGCCAAGCGCCGGCGGACGTGACCGCAGCCCGCCAACCGCCAGTGCGGAGCGCAGCGGCTGCGGGCCGGGCACCCGACCACCTCGGCTGAGGCCCGCTCAGGCGACCACCGCCGGCGCGGACCAGGGGTGCCGGCGCGGGCGGTCCAGGTCGGTGCGGGCGACGGCGAGCCGGCGGACCGCCTCGACCAGGTCGGCCTCGGGCAGCGTGTACGGCAGCCGCATGAACCGCTCCATCGTCCCGTCCGCCCCGAAACGCGGCCCCGGTGCGACCCGCACGCCCAGCTCCTCCGCCGAGCGGGCCAGGGCGCTGGACACCGGCGCGTCGAGCTCGGCCCACAGCACCATCCCGCCGCGCGGCAGCGCGAAGCGCCACTGCGGCAGGTGCTCGCGCAGCGCCGCGACGAGCGTGTCGCGCTGCACCAGCAGCTGCTTGCGGCGCGTCTCGACGATCGTGTCGCGGCGCAGCAGCAGGCGGGCGGCGACGAGCTGGTCGAGCACCGGCGAGGCCATGTCCACGCCGACCCGGGCCGCGGCCAGCCGGGCGATGAGCGGCGCCGGGCCGCGCACCCAGCCGATCCGCAGGCCGCCCCAGAAGGCCTTGCTCATCCCGCCGATGGTCAGCACCCGGGCGGTACGGTCGAACGCGGCGATCGCGGGCGGCATGGCCTCGTCGGTCAGGTCGGGGTCCAGGGGCAGGTCGACGAACGACTCGTCGACGATCAAGTCGGTGCCGGCGGCGTGGGCGGCGGCGGGCAGCCGCTCGCGCAGCGAGGCCGGCATGAGGTGGCCGGTCGGGTTGTGGAACTCGGGGATGACGTAGGCGACCCGGGCCTGCGCCGCCCGCACCGTCGACAGCAACAGGTCGGCGTCCCAGCCGTCGGGGCCGATCGCGTAGGCGCTCAGTCGCGCCCGGCCGGCCAGGAAGGCGCTCAGGGCGTTCGGATACGTCGGCGTCTCCACCAGCGCCCGCTGCCCGGGCGCGACGAGCAGCCGCAGCAGCAGGTCGAGCGCCTGCTGCACGCCGCCGGTGATCATCACCTGGTCGGGCTCGGTGGGCAGGCCGCGCTCGCAGTAGCGGCGGGCGACCGCCTCGCGCAGCACGAGCAGCCCGGCCGGCTGGTAGCCGGGGCCGCACAGATACGGCTCCAGGTCGGCGACGGCCTCGGTGGCGGCCGCGGCGAACTCGGGCGGGGCGGGCATCGCGGCGCAGCCCAGGTCGATCAGGTCGGCGTCGTCGCTGGGGGTCCACAGTCCGGAGGTGCCGACCCGGTGCCCGGCGGGCAGCTCGGTCCAGCTGCCGGCGCCGCGGCGGCTGGACAGGTGCCCGCTCTCGCGCAGTTCCCGATATGCGGCGGTGACGGTGGTACGGCTGATGCCCAGCGCCGCCGCGAGTTCCCGCTCGGCGGGCAGCCGCACGCCCAGGGCCAGCCGCCCGTCGATGAGCAGGCCGCGCACGGCGTTGGCGAGCACCACGTACTCCGGGCGGCGCCCGCCGGGGCCGCGCACCCCGACCGCGACTTGCCAGGCGTTGAGCATGCGGGCCATCTGGGCGCCACGGACGATCGCTGACAAGGCCACTCCCTCGATTGGCTTTCACACCCGGCTGATTGGCCTCAGGCTGGCATGCTCGGCGGCCGCAGGCAAGTCCAATCCCACGCCCGGCTTCCGCACCCCCGTCGCGCCGAGCAGCACCCCGCCCAGGATCGCCGCGCCGCCGGCCAGGTCGTACCAGTGAATCCGCTCCTGCAGGAAGACCGCCGAGCTCAGGATCGCGAAGACGGGCGCGAGGGCGGCGAACGGGGCGACGGTCCCGGCCCCGTAGCGGGCGATGAGCCGGCCCCAGACACCGAAGCCGAGCAGCGTGCTGAGGTAGGCGATGTACGCGATCGCGCCGATGGCGGTGAGGTCAAGGCCCTTGAGGGTGTGCCAGACGTACGCCGGGCCGTCGATGCTCAGCGTGAGCACGATCAGCGGCGGGGTGGCCACGGCGCTGACCCAGGCCATGAAGTTCAGCATGTCGGTGGCGGACGCCTTGCGCATGGCGACGTTGGCCAGGCCCCAGGCCGCGCCGGCGGCGACGACCAGCAGGAACGCGCCGAGCGGGCGGTCCAGGCCGAGCTGGGTCGCGATCAGCACGATCCCGGCGCCGGCCAGCACCACGCCGGCGACGCGCCGCGGGCCCGGCCGGTCGTGCAGCAGGACGGTGGCGAAAACGAGGGTGAAGACGACCTGGCTCTGCAGTACCAACGCGGAAAGACCGGACGGCAGCCCGGCCGCCATGCCGGCGAAGAGCAGCGAGAACTTGACCACGCCGAGCGCCACGCCGGTGGCGATCACCCAGCGCCACGGCACCTTGGGCCGCCCCACGAGCAGCACCGCCGGCAGCGCGGCGACGCCGAAGCGCAGCGCGCAGAACAGCAGCGGCGACATGCTGTCCAGTCCGATGTGGATGACCACGAAGTTGACGCCCCAGATCGCGGTCACCAGGATCGCCAGGGCCAGGTCGCGAGGTTTCATGGCTTCGATGATTGGCCCGCTGATCGTGAAGTACCATCGAAAAATTCTGCATTCTGGTTTTACTATTGCTTCATGCTTGACCTCCCCCGCCTCCAGGCGTTGCACGCGGTGCAGACGTTCGGCACGGTCACCGCCGCCGCCGCGGCGCTGCACCTCACGCCGTCGGCGGTCTCCCAGCACATCGCGAAGCTCGAGCGGGAGACCAAGGCCACACTCGTGGAGAAGGACGGCCGGCGGCTGCGGCTCACCGAGGCGGGCCGGGTCCTCGCCGAGCACGCGAGCCGGGTCCTCGCCGCGGTCGAGGAGGCCGAGGCGGCGCTCGCCGCGCACCAGGACACGGTGTCGGGCCGGCTGAGCATCGCCTCCTTCCCGACCGCGTGCCGGGGGCTGCTGCCGCACGCGCTGCGCCGGCTGGCCGCCGACCACCCGAGCCTGGAGCCGACGCTGTTCGAGTCCGACCGGCAGTCGAGCTTCGACGGCGTGCTGCGCGGCGTGATCGACGTGGCCGTCGTCGACGAGTGGCTGGACATGCCGGCCACGTATCCGCCCGGCGTGGCCAGCGCCGAGCTCGGGCTCGACGTCGGCGACCTGATCGTGCCGGTCGGGCACCCGCTCGCCTTCGGCACCGGGCCGGTGACCCTGGACGAGGCCCGCGACGAGCGGTGGATCGGTGCCGGGCCGGGCACCGTCTGCCACGAGTGGCTGCTGCGGATGCTGCCCGGGCTGCGGCCGTCGATCCTGGTCAACGAGTTCGAGACGCAGCTGACGTTCGTCGCCGAGGGGCTGGGCGTGGCCTTCGTGCCGCGGCTGGCCCGCACCACCCTGCCGGCCGGCGTGGTGGCCCGCCCGGTCACGCCGGAGGCGGCCCGCCGGGTCAGCGTCGCGTGGCGCGCGGCGGCCGGCATCCGGCCCGCGATCGGCGCCACGGTCGCCGCGCTGCAGGACGCGTGGCGGCACCGGGCGGCCTCGACCGGCCCCTTCGCCGACCGCCTCGACTGGGTGACCGGTCACGACGTCGTTCACGTGGTCTGACCGGGTGTCCACCCGGGACCACCTGCACAGACGCCGTGACCGGGCCCGTTACCGCGAGGCGTTCATTCATCGTATTCACTTGAGCGCGGTTTCGGGCCACCCCTTACATTCATTGCTATGGCCCTCTTCCGTTCCCGGACGGCGACCGGCGCAGGCATCCTGGCCGCGCTGCTCCTGGTGCTCATCTTCGGTAACCAGATCTTCACGGAATGGGTCGACCGGCACAGCGACGGTTCGACCGTATGGGGGTTTTTCCTGCGCATGCTCACGTGGCCGCGATGGTGGGTCAGTCCCCGGGACGACTCCGGCGCCGCGGCTCGCGAGCTGCTCGCGAACGACCTGCGGGCGCTGCTGCTCGTGCTCTTCGTGGCCCTGGTGCTGTCCGTCGCCGCCAAGTCGGCGTCCGGCGGCGGCGCGTTCGTCGTGGGCTGGGCGTCGCTGATCTTCGGCGCCGCGCTGGCCGCCTTCACCACCCAGTTCATCATCTCCGACCCGACGATGCTGCGTGCGCTGGCGGCCGCCGCCGACGCGTCCGGCTACGGCCTGTTCGTGGGCTGGCTCGTCGGCATCGCGGTGGCGGCCGGCAAGGGCGCCGGCTGAGTTTCTGATGCTGTCGTGAGGCCGGCCGCCTACCGCACCGGGTAGCCGGCCTCGCGCAGCGCTACCTTCACGTCGCCGATGGCCAGGTCGCCGAAGTGGAAGACGCTGGCCGCGAGCACCGCGTCGGCGCCGGCCCCGACCGCCGGGGCGAAGTCCCCGACCTTCCCGGCGCCGCCGCTGGCGATCACCGGGATCGTGACGACCGCCCGCACCGCTTGGATGAGCTCCAGGTCGAAGCCGTCCTTGGTACCGTCCGCGTCCATCGAGTTGAGCAGGATCTCCCCGGCGCCGAGCTCGGCCACCCGGGCCGCCCACTCCACCGCGTCGATCCCGGCGCCGCGCCGGCCGCCGTGCGTGGTCACCTCGAAGCCGCTCGGCTGCCCCGACGCCCGGCGCACGTCCAGCGACAGGGTCAGCACCTGGTTGCCGAAGCGCTGCGCGATCTCCGCGATCAGCTCCGGCCGGGCGATCGCGGCGGTGTTGACGCCGACCTTGTCCGCGCCGGCCCGCAGCAGCGTGTCGACGTCGGCCACGGTACGCACGCCGCCGCCGACGGTCAGCGGGATGAACACGGTCTCGGCGGTGCGCCGCACCACGTCGAGCATCGTGGCGCGCCCGTCGGAGGAGGCGGTGACGTCGAGGAACACCAGCTCGTCGGCGCCGGCCGCGTCGTAGGCCGCGCCCAGCTCGACCGGGTCGCCGGCGTCGCGCAGGTTGGCGAAGTTGACGCCCTTGACCACCCGCCCGGCGTCCACGTCCAGGCAGGGGATCACCCGCACCGCGACCGTCATTCCGACTCCTTCAGTGCCTGCAGCGCCTCCGCGACGGTGAACGCCCCCGAGTACAGCGCCTTACCCACGATCACGCCCTCGACCCCGGCCGGCTGCAGCGAGCCCAGCTGGCGCAGGTCGTCGAGCTTCGACACGCCGCCGCTGGCGATCACCGGCCGCTTGGTCCGGCCGGTCACCTCCAGCAGCAGGGTCAGGTTGGGGCCGGTCAGCGTGCCGTCGCGCATCACGTCGGTGACCACGTAGCGGGCGCAGCCGGCCCGCTCCAGGCGGTCGAGGACCTCGAACAGGTCGCCGCCCTCCTTCGTCCAGCCGCGCGCGGCGAGCTGGTGGCCGCGCACGTCGAGGCCGACCGCGACCTGCTCGCCGTAGGTGGCGCAGACGTGGTCGCACCAGTCCGGGTTCTCCAGCGCCGCGGTGCCGAGGTTGACCCGGGTCGCGCCGGTGGACAGCGCCGCCTTCAGCGAGGCCTCGTCGCGGATGCCGCCGGAGAGCTCGACCTGGCAGTCGAGGCGGCGCACCACGTCGGCGAGCAGCGTCGCGTTGGAGCCACGGCCGAAGGCGGCGTCGAGGTCCACGAGGTGAATCCACTCCGCGCCCTGCCGCTGCCAGGACAGGGCCGCCTCGAGCGGGTCGCCGTAGGTGGTTTCGCTGCCGGCGGCGCCCTGGACGAGACGGACCGCCTGGCCGTCGGCGACGTCGACGGCGGGCAGGAGCTGCAGAGCCATGGTTCGGGAGCCTCCGGGTCAAATACGGCGATCGAGGACGAGCACGGTGAGCGCCGGGGTGGCGACGATGATGAGGGCGCTGATGCCGATCCGGGCGGACGTCGAGGGTATGAACAGCCACACCAGAACCAGGGCCACCAGCACGAGGGTGACGATCACCGACCGCTGCGCGCGGGACCGGCGCGCGAACAGCTTACCGGTGCGGCCGACGCGCACCTTCGGCACCAGCCGCCGCAGCGCCGCCCGGCGGGCCCGTTTACGCTCGTTGCGCCGCATGCGCGCGGCCCGCTCGGCCTCCAGGAGCGCGCGCCGCTTCGCCCGTTCCTTGCTCACCGCGTCACAGCGTCCCGAGCCAGTTGGCCAGCAAGGTCGCTCCGGCGTCGCCGGACTTCTCCGGGTGGAACTGCGTCGCGCGCAGCACGTCGGTCTCGAAGGCCGCGACGAACGGCTCCCCGTGCACCGTCGTGGCCACCCGCACGCCGGCCTCCGCCTGCGCGTCGGTCACGGTCGGGGCATACGAGTGCACGAAGTAGAACCGGGTGCCCTCCGGCAGGCCGGCGCCGAGCACCGTGTCCCGCGGCCAGGTCACCGTGTTCCAGCCCATGTGCGGCACCACCGGGGCCTGCAGCCGGGTCACCGCGCCGGGCGCCAGGCCCAGGCCCTTGGTGACCACGCCGTGCTCCTCGCCGGAGGCGAAGAGGATCTGCATGCCGACGCAGATGCCGAGCACGGGCGCGCCCGAGCGGACCCGCTCGGCGATCGCCGGACCGGCCCCGAGCGCCTCGATGCCGGCCATGCACGCCGCGTAGGCGCCCACGCCCGGCACCACCAGCCCGTCGGCCCGCGCCGCCTTGCCCAGATCCGCGGTGACCTCGACGTCGGCGCCGACCCGGGCGACGGCCCGCTCCGCGGAGCGGAGGTTGCCCGAGCCGTAGTCGAGAATCACGACCCGTTTCGCCACGGTTACCCCCTTACAGCCACAGCAGGCCGCCGGCCGCCGACAGCGCGGCGAGCAGCAGCGTGATCACGAACGGCACCTTGGACTTGCTCTGCTGCCGCAGCGACAGCGCGCCGCCGAGCAGCACGCCGGAGAGCGCGAGCAGGGCGATGCTCACAGCGCGCCCTTGGTGCTGGGCACGGCGCCGGCATTGCGCGGGTCGATCGCACACGCCTGGCGCAGGGCCCGGGCGACCGCCTTGAACTGCGCCTCCACGATGTGGTGCGCGTCGGGCTGGGCACCGGCCCGGCCGGCCCGCAGGATGCTCACGTGCAGCGTCACCCGCGCCGCGTGTCCGAACGACTCCCAGATGTGGCGGGTCAGGCTGGTCGGGTAGTTGCCGCCGATGTGCGGGGCGATGTTCGCCGGCTCGTCGTGCACCACATACGGGCGGCCGGACAGGTCGACCACCGCCGAGGCGAGCACCTCGTCGAGCGGGACCTGGGCGTGGCCGTACCGCGTCACGCCGGCCTTGTCCCCGAGCGCCTCGGCGAACGCGGCGCCGAGCGCGAGCGCGGTGTCCTCGACGGTGTGGTGCGCGTCGATCTCCAGGTCGCCGACGGTGTGCACCCGCAGGTCGAACCCGCCGTGCTTGGCGATCTGGTTGAGCATGTGGTCGTAGAAGCCCACGCCGGTGGAGATCTCGCCCACCCCGGTGCCGTCGAGGTCGAGCTCGACGAGCACCTTGGTCTCCTTGGTGACGCGCTCGATTCGGGCGGTACGGCTCACAGCAGCTCCTCGAGTGCGTTCAGGAAGGCGTCGGTCTCCTCCGGCGTGCCGGCGGTGACGCGCAGCCGGCCGGGCAGGCCGACGTCGCGGATCAGCACGCCCCGGTCGAGCAGGGCCTGCCAGACGCCCTTGCTGTCGCCGCGCGGCGCGCCGAAGAACACGAAGTTGGCGTCGCTGTCGGCGACCGGCAGGCCCCAGCCGCGCAGCGTCGTCACGATCCGGTCGCGCTGGGTCTTCACCGCGTCGACGGTGGACAGCAGGGCGTCGGTGTGCGCCAGCGCCGCCCGGGCGACCGCCTGGGTCATGGCGCTGAGATGGTACGGCAGGCGAACCAGCTGCACCGCGTCGACGACGGCCGGATCCGCGGCCAGGTAGCCGACCCGCCCGCCGGCCAGCGCGAACGCCTTGCTCATCGTGCGGGTCACGACCAGCCGGGGGTACCGCTCGAGCAGGCTCAGCGCGAACACGGTCCCCTCGCGGGCGAACTCGGCATACGCCTCGTCCACCACGACGATGCCCTCGGCCGCCTCGGCGACCGCCTCGACCACCTCCAGCGGCAGGGCGGTGCCGGTCGGGTTGTTCGGCGAGCAGAGGAACACCAGGTCGGGCCGGTGCTCGCGGACCTTGGCGACCGCGTGCTCGGCGCTCAGCGTGTAGTCGTCGGCGCGCCGCCCGTCGATCCAGGCGGTGCCGGTGCCGGCGGCCAGCAGCGGATGCATCGAATACGACGGCGTGAACCCCAGCGCGGTGCGCCCCGGCCCGGCGAAGGTCTGCAGCAGCTGCTGCTGGATCTCGTTGGAGCCATTGGCCGCCCAGAGGCTGCGCCAGGTCAGGCTGGGACCGTTTGTCGCACGGCTCAAATACTCGGCCAGGTCGGTGCGCAGCGCCATCGCGTCGCGGTCCGGATACCGGTTGAGGTCGCGCAGAACCCCGGCGAGGGCCTTCTCCATCTCGGCGACCGCGGCGTCGGGCACCGGATACGAGTTCTCGTTGGTGTTCAGCCGTACGGCCACCTCGAGCTGAGGCGCGCCGTAAGGCGACATCCCGCGCAGCTCGTCGCGCAGCGGCAGGTCGTCGAGGGTCGTCATGCGCCGAACCGGATCTTCACCGCGGCGCCGTGCGCGGGCAGGTCCTCGGCGTCGGACAGCGCGACCACGTGCGGGGCGACCTGCTCGAGCGCGTCCTGCGAGTATTCGATCAGCTGCACGCCGCGCAGGAACGTCTGCGTCGACAGCCCGGACGAGTGCCGCGCGCAGCCGCCGGTCGGCAGCACGTGGTTGGAGCCGGCGCAGTAGTCGCCGAGCGACACCGGCGACCAGGCCCCGACGAAGATCGCCCCGGCGTTGCGCACCCGCTCCGCCACCGCCCGCGGATCGCGGGTCTGGATCTCCAGGTGCTCCGCCGCGTAGGCGTCGACCACCCGCAGCCCCTGCGCCAGGTCGCCGACCAGCACCGTCGCGGACTGCGGCCCGCTCAGCGCGTCGGTCACCCGCTCCAGGTGCTTGGTCGCGGCGACCTGCCGGGCCACCTCGGCGTCGACCGCGTCGGCGAGCTCGGGCGAGGTCGTCACGAGGACGCTGGCCGCCAGGGGGTCGTGCTCGGCCTGGCTGATCAGGTCGGCCGCCACGTGCCGCGGGTCGGCGCTGTCGTCGGCGAGGATCGCGATCTCGGTCGGCCCGGCCTCGGCGTCGATGCCCACGGTCCCGCGCAGCATCCGCTTGGCCGCCGTCACCCAGATGTTCCCCGGCCCGGTGATCATGTCGACCGGCACGCAGGCCGGCTCCTCGTCGCTGAAGCCGTAGCCGAACATCGCGATCGCCTGGGCGCCGCCGGCCGCGTAGACCTCGTCCACCCCGAGCAGCGCGCAGGCCGCCAGGATGTTGCGGTTGGGCAGCCCGGTGTCCTTCTGCGGCGGGCTGGTGACGGCGATCGAGGCGACCCCCGCCGCCTGCGCGGGCACCACGTTCATCACCACGCTGGAGGGGTAGACGGCCAGGCCGCCCGGCACATACAGCCCGACCCGGCCGACCGGCAGCCAGCGCTGGGTCACCGTGCCGCCCTCGGCGAGCACCGTGGTGACCTCGGCGCGCCGCTGGTCGGCGTGCACCTTGCGGGCCCGCGCGATCGACTCCATCAGGGCCGCCCGCACCGCGGGGTCGAGCTCGGCCTCGGCCCGCTCGATCTCCTCGGCGGGCACCCGCAGCTGTTTGACGTCGATGCCGTCGAAACGCCGCGTGGCCTCGCGGATGGCGCCGGCGCCATGCTCACGGACGGCCTCGACGGTCGGGCGCACCTGCTCGGTGGCGACGGACACGTCGATCGCGGCGCGGGGCAGCAGTCGGCGCGGGTCCTCGGCGGAGCCGCGCAGGTCGATCCGGTTCAACACCCTTGCGAGTCTATTCGGCGCCGCCAGCGCTTATGCGTCGCCGTCCCGCCTTGCGGGCTGTCGGATCTTCGCCGTGCTCCCTTTTCCGGACCCTGTCCTGAGGGGCCCGCCGCGCCGCGCTCGGTTACGCTTCGGCTCGTGGAGGCACCGAACGAACCGGAGCGCACGCGGACGCTCCTGCCGCTCTTTCCGCTGGGCACGGTGCTGTTTCCCGGCTTGGTGCTGCCGCTGCACGTGTTCGAGCCGCGGTACCGCACCCTCGTGCAGCACCTCACCGAGCTCCCGGCGAGCCTGCCCCGCGAGTTCGGGGTGGTGGCGATCCGCCGCGGCTGGGAGGTGGGCCGGCAGACCGAGGCGGCCGACGCGTCGATCACGGCCGGCGAGTCGCTGTCCCTGTACGAGGTCGGCTGCGCCGCGGAGATCCGCCAGATCACGGAGCTCCCCGACGGCCGCTTCGACCTGATGACGGTCGGCCGCCGGCGGTTCCGCCTGCTGGGCCTGGCCCGCAACGACACCCCGTACCTGACCGGCGAGATCGAGTGGCTCCCCGAGCCCAAGGGCGAGCCAGACCGCGAGGGTGAGCTGGCCGCCGGGGTGCTCGCCGCCTACCAGGACTACTTGCGCGCGGTCCGCGCCGACAACGACGGCGAACAGCTCCCCGACGACCCCACGGTCCTGTCCCACCTGGTGGCGGCGACCGCGTCACTCACCTTGGAGGACCGCCAGGCTCTGCTGGCCGAACCGGACACGACCAGCCGCCTGAAGGCCGAACGCGCCCTCCTCCGCCGCGAGGCGGCCCTGCTCGCCCAGGTCCGCGCCGTCCCGGTGGCCCTGACCGACCTGGCCGTCCCCTCCAGCCCAAACTGACCCACCCCACCCCGCCGCCCACGCCGCCACGGTCGAGGCCGCCGATGTGCGGCAGCCCCGCGGCGTCGACGGCGCAGGCGGGCGGGCGAGGTAGGCGGGCAGCGCGCGCGGGCGAGGTAGGCGGGCAGCGCGCGGGCGAGGTAGGCGGGCAGCGCGCGGGCGAGGTAGGCGGGCAGCGCGCGCGGGCGAGGTAGGCGGGCGGCACGGGCGGGCGGGGTAGGCGGGCGGCACGGGCGGGCGGGGTGGGTATGCGCGGCGGGCGCGACCGGCGGCGACCAGGCCCGAAGTGGCGGCGCGCCGCGGTGGCCATTGCCGGCGACCACTCCGAGCCAGACGGCTGGCGGCGTCGGTGACCACCGCGCGTGTCCGCGGCCGTCGTGGCCCCGGGTGAGCAGGATGTATCCGTGATCATGCGTGTTGCCACGGCCGCACCACGAGTTCGGCATGATCGCGGAGACATTTGGTACACAGGTGTACATGTTCACTCCGTGATCATGAGAAACCCGTGGTGGCGGTGGTGGGTTGGGCATGATCACGGAGACTTTCGGTCGCACCGAGCCCGGGGTGGCACTGGCGATGATCGGTGGCAGCGCAGCGCAGCGGAGCCCGCCGGAACGGCGGTTCCGGATGAAACGAAGACGTCAGGAGTGCGGTTGGTCGGACGCCTGCGCTACGCCGGGATCCGCCCAGATGGAACCCGGTTTGGAATGGCCATTGGGCCCCTGCCCGGCCGAACCCGGCGCCGAGGAGTCAGGCTCGGACGAGCCAGGCGGTGAGTAACCGGGCGCGGAAGATCCGGGCGCAGAAGATTCGCGGGCAGAAGATTCGGGGACTGACGCGTCGGGCTGGCCGGGAACGGGCGAGCCGGAGTCGGCGCCCCGCCACGGCGCGGAAGCGTCAGGACCAGCGTCCCACTGCGGCACGGACGCGTCGGGCTGAGCATCCCGCCGGGGCGCGGAGGCATCCGGGCGAGCTTCCCACTGCGGCGCGGAGGCGTCGGGCCGCGCGTCCCACTGCGGGGTGGAAGTGTCGGGGCCGGCGTCGGCCCGCGGCGGCGCGGAAGCGTCGGGGTGGGCTTGGTCGGGGTGGGCTTGGTCGGGGGTGGTGGGCGGCGGCGGGTCGAGGAGGTCCTGCGGCATCGTTTCGTAGCGCAGGGTCGGGGAGGCGTGGAAGCCGGCCAAGGCCGTATACACGGCGGCGGTGGCCAAGGCCTGGATCAGCATCGTGCCGCGGACCCACGGCAGGAAGCCGAAGGCCAGGCTGGACGTGCCCGTGCGGAGCTTCACCGGGCGGAAGATGTGGGTGTCGACCGGGGCGTGGGCGGCGAGGTCGAGGTAGTGGGCGTAGCCGATCTTGTTGCCGAGCCAGGCGCCCAGGACCGAGGCGGCGGCGGAGCCCACGACCAGGCCGGCCAGGACGATCGGGCCGCGGTAGCGGCGCAGCAGCAGCCAGGCGGCGACCGCGAGGATGATGCCCATGCCGATCGACATCAGGATGAACCAGCCGTCGTCGGCCCAGTAGCCCTCGGGCTCCGGCTCGATCGGATACGGGCCATACTGCGTCTGGACCAGCTCGACCTGCGGCGCCACCCGCGACCAGAGCAGCCCCAGCGGCGCGCCCAGCGCGGTCACGACCACGGCCGCTATCAGGGCGAACAGCACCTCCCGCCCGATCGGCACGCGGGCAGGCTGAGGAGCCTCCGGCTGTTCGACCGGCGAGGTGGGGGCGATGCTCACGCTCCCATCCTGCCAGGCGTCGCGCCCATCCCGGCAAGCGAGTCAGGGCCGCTCCCGCCCGGCGGCCCCGCCGCGGCCGGCGGCGAAGCCAGGGCGGCGGCCGACCCACCCGACGCCACAGATGCGTCGGCCGCGGTGGTGGGTGAGTCTGCGGGCGGATCGGCGGCGGCTGCCTTAGCGGGCGGGCCGTTGGGTGGATCGGCGGACGCGCCCAAGATGCCGGCCGCCGCCGCGGGCAACTCATCCGAAGAGCCGCCCGCGGGCGAGGCGGGCAAAGGGCTGCCCACCGGTGAGGGAGGTGGGGGGAGGGTGAGGTCGGGCAGGGTCAGGTCGGTGGCCATCAGGCGGGGGGCCTCCTCGCGGCGGTCGACGCGGCCCTTCACGGCCACCACGGCGTCCTCGGCGACCCACTGGTCGACCAGCTCGTAGGTGTCGGGGAAGAACATCACCTCGACACTGCCGTCGAGGTCCTCCAGGGTGGCCGAGGCCCAGGGGCGGCCCTGGCGGGTGACGCGGCGCAGGACGCCGGAGAGGATGCCGGCCAGGCGGACCGCGGCGCCGTCGGGGACGGCGCCGTCCTCGGCGAGGGCGGAGATCGGGCGGTCGGCGGCGGCGCGCAGCACGTGCTCCAGGCCGCGCAGCGGGTGGTCGGAGACGTAGAGGCCGAGCATCTCGCGCTCGAAGGCTAAGCGCTCCGGCTTGTCCCACTCCATGGCCGGGACCGGCGGGGCGGACATGAGCGGCGCGCCGAACAGGTCGAACTGGCCCATGGCCTCGTTGCGCTTGACGCTCATGACCGCATCGAGGGCGTCGGCGTGGACGCTGAGCAGGCCGCGGCGGGAGTGGCCGAGGGAGTCGAAGGCGCCGGCCTTGATCAGCGACTCGATGGTCTTGCGGTTGCAGACGACCTGGTCGACCTTGGCCAGGAAGTCGTAGAAGTCGGTGTAGGGGCCGCGCTCGCGGCGGGCCCGGATGATCGCCTCGACGGCGGCGGGGCCGACGTTGCGGATGGCGCCGAGGCCGAAGCGGATGTCGGTGCCGTCGGCGGCGAAGCGGCCCTGCGAGGAGTTGACGTCGGGCGGCAGGACCCGGATGCCCATGTGCCGGCACTCGGCGAGGTAGACGGCGGAGCGGTCCTTGTCGCCGCCGACCGAGGTGAGCAAAGCGCTCATGTACTCGGCGGGGAAGTTGGCCTTGAGATACGCCGTCCAGTAGGCGACCAGCCCATAGGCCACGCTGTGCGCCTTGTTGAACGCGTAGTCGGAGAACGGCACCAGGATGTCCCACAGGGTGCGGATCGCGCCGTCGGAGTAGCCGCGCTCGCGCATCGCCGGCGCGAACAGCGTGAACTCCTCGTCGAGGATCTCCTTCTTCTTCTTGCCCATGGCCCGGCGCAGCCGGTCGGCGGCGCCCGGCGTATAGCCGGCGACCCGCTGGGCGATCGCCATGACCTGCTCCTGGTAGACGATCAGGCCATAGGTGTCGTCGAGGATGCCGGCCAGGGGCTCGGCCAGCTCCGGGTGGATCGGGGTGACCGGGCGGCGGCCGTTCTTGCGGTCGGCATACTCGTTGTGGGCGTTCGCGGCGATCGGGCCCGGGCGATAGAGCGCGCCGACCGCGGAGATGTCGGCGAAGCTGTCGGGCACCATGGCGCGCAGCAACTGGCGGACCGGCGCCGCGTCGAACTGGAAGACGCCGAGGGTGTCGCCGCGGGCGAGCAGCTCATAGGTCGGCTGGTCGTCGAGCGGCGCGTCCTCGATCACCACGTCGATGCCGCGGTTGTGCTGGATGGCCTCGAGCGCGTCGTCGAGGATCGTGAGGTTGCGCAGGCCGAGGAAGTCCATCTTGAGCAGGCCCATGGCCTCGCACGCGCCCATGTCCCACTGCGTGATGATCGCGCCGTCCTGCTCGCGCCGCTGGATGGGCAGCACGTCGAGCAGCGGCTCGCGGGACAGGATGACCCCGGCGGCGTGCACGCCCCACTGGCGCTTGAGCCCCTCCAGCCCGCGGGCGGTGTCGACGACGGTGCGCACCTCCGGCTCGGACTCATACAGCCGGCGCAGCTCGCCGCCTTCCTTGAACCGCGAGTGCGCCGGATCGAACACCCCCGACAGCGGCATGTCGCGCCCGAGCACCGGCGGCGGCACCGCCTTGCTGATCCGCTCGCCGAGGGAGAACGGGAAGCCCAGCACCCGGGCGGCGTCCTTGATCGCGGCCTTGGCCTTGATCGTGCCGTAGGTGATGATCTGCGACACCCGGTCGGCGCCATACTGCTCGGTCGCGTAGCGGATCATCTCGCCGCGCCGGCGCTCGTCGAAGTCCATGTCGATGTCGGGCATGCTCGGCCGCTCCGGATTGAGGAAGCGCTCGAAGAGCAGCCCGTGCGCGAGCGGGTCGAGCTCGGTGATGCCGAGGGAGTATGCGACCAGCGAGCCGGCCGCCGAGCCGCGGCCCGGGCCGACCCGGATGCCCTCCCGGTGGGCGTGCGCGACCAGGTCGGCCACGACGAGGAAGTAGCCGGCGAGGCCGGCCCCGGTGATCACGGACAGCTCGTAGCCGGCCTGCCGGGCGTGCTCGGCGGGCACGCCGCCGGGATAGCGGCGGGCCAGGCCCTGGGCGACCTCGGCGCGCAGGTGCGAGTCCTCGGTCTCGCCGGCCGGGACCGGGAAGCTCGGCATGAGGCTGCGCGGGGCGAAGACCTCGGCATAGTCGCCGATCCGCTCGGCGATGGCGAGGGTGGCGTCGCAGGCGCCGGGGACCTCGGCGTCCCACAGGCGGCGCATCTCCGTCGCGGACTTGAGATAGAAGTCGCGGGCGTCGAACTTGAACCGCTTGGGGTCGGCGAGCGTGGTGGCCGACTGCACCGCGAGCAGGGCCTCGTGCGCGTCGGCGTCGCCGGCGAACGTGTAGTGCAGGTCGTTGGTGGCCACCGGGGTCAGCCCGAGGCGCCGGCCCAGGCGCAGCAGGTCGGCCCGGACCCGCCGCTCGATCTCCAGGCCGTGGTCCATGAGCTCCAGATAGAGGTTGCCGGCGCCGAAGATGTCGCGCAGCTCGCCGGCCGCGGCGCAGGCCCGCTCGAAGTCGCCGATGCGCAGCCAGGTCTGGATCTCCCCGGACGGGCAGCCGGTGGTGGCGATGACGCCCCCGGCGAAGCGCTGCAGCAGCTCCCGGTCGGCGCGCGGCTTGTAGAAATAGCCCTCCAGGCTGGACAGGGACGAGAGCCGGAACAGGTTGCGCAGGCCGCCGGCGTCGGCGGCGAGCAGCGTGAGGTGGGTGTAGGCGCCGCCGCCGGAGACGTCGTTCTCCCCGCCGTCGGCCCAGCGCACGCGGGTGCGATCGGAGCGGTTGGTGCCGGGGGTCAGATACGCCTCCACGCCGAGGATCGGCTTGATGCCGGCCCGCACGGCCTGGTGGTGGAAGTCGTGGGCGCCGAACATGTTGCCGTGGTCGGTCATGGCCAGCGCGGGCTGGCCGAGCCGGGCCGCCTCGCCGAGCAGCGGGCCCAGCCGCGCCGCACCGTCGAGCATCGAATACTCGGTGTGCACGTGCAGATGAACGAAGGACTCCCCCACGGCCCCGAATCTATCTCCGGGGTACGACATTTTTGCGGCACACTGCATCGCATGATCGATCGTGACCGGCTCGGCGCGCTGCTGCGCCGCGAGCGAGCCGCCTTCGCCGCGCGCAACCCGCGCTCCCGGGCCGAGTACGACCGGGCCGGTCACCTCTTCGGCCGGGTACCGATGACCTGGATGAACAAGGCCGCGGCCGGCTTCCCGCTCTACCTGGCCGCGGCCCGCGGGGCGCTGGTCACCGATCTCGACGGGCACGAGTACACCGACTTCAGCCTCGGCGACACCGCCGCCATGGCCGGTCACTCCCCCGAGCCGGTCGTCGCCGCGGTCCGGGAACGCTTCGACACGCTCGGCGGGGCCTGCGCGATGCTGCCGACGCCGGACGCGGCCTGGGTCGGCGCCGAGCTGACCCGGCGCTTCGGGGTGACCCGGTGGAGCTTCGCGCTGACCGCGACCGACGCCAACCGCTGGGCGATCCGCCTGCTGCGGGCGCTGAGCGGCCGGCCGAAGATCCTGTTCAACAGCTACTGCTACCACGGCTCGGTCGACGAGTCGCTGATCGTCCTGGAAGCGGGCCAGGCACGCAGCCGGGAGGGCAACGTCGGCGCGCCGGTCGACGTGACCACGACCAGCCGGGTCGCCGAGTACAACGACCTGGACGGGCTGGAGCGGGAACTGGCCCACGGCGACGTGGCCGCGGTGGTGATGGAGCCGGCCCTGACCAACATCGGCATCGTGCTCCCCGAGCCCGGCTATCTGGCCGGGGTACGCCGGCTGACCCGCCAATACGGGACGTACCTGGTCAACGACGAGACCCACACGTTCTGCGCCGGCCCGGGCGGGGCCACCGGCGCGTGGGGCCTGGAGCCCGACGTGGTGACCATCGGCAAGGCGATCGGCGGCGGCATCCCGGCCGCGGCCTACGGGCTGTCGGAGGAGATGGCGACGGCCATCGAGCGCATGGAGGGCCTCGACCTCATCGACATGGGCGGCGTGGGCGGCACCCTCGCCGGCAACGCGCTGTCGATCGCCGCCACCCGCGCCACCCTGGAGCACGTTCTCACAGATCCGACATTTCGCAAAATGTCCGATCTAGCGCAACATTTCCAGCAAGGCACGCAAAAAATCATTGACGCCAACCAACTGCAGTGGTCGGTGACCAGGCTAGGGGCAAGGGTCGAGTACAGGTTCGCGAAACCGGCGCCCAGGACGGGTACCGAAGCAAACCAGGCAACCGACGCGGAACTCGAGGATTATCTCCACGTATATCTGGCGAACCGGGGCATCCTGCTCACCCCGTTCCACAACATGGCGCTCATGTCACCGGCGACCACGACGGCGCAGATCGAGCACCACGAGCGGGTGTTCGCGGACGCGGTCGGGGAGCTCACCGAGCATACGGATCCATCATGACGGCCGCCGCCCGCAGCCAGGCCCGCTTGGTCGCCGGCGCCAGCATCGGATACTCGATGTTGGAGCCGCTCTCCAGCGCCGGGTCATAGGGCACGACGACCACGGCCCGGGTCCGGGTGCGGAAGTGCCCGGCCAGGTCGTCGATGAGCGGCGTCGGGTTGGGCGTGGGGCAGGACAGCAGCGTCACCGCGTTGGCGACCAGCTCCTCCATGCCGGCCTCGTCGAGCAGGTCGAGCATCCAGTCGGCGGTGAACGCGGCGTCCTCGCGCGGCACGCTGGTGACGACCAGCTGGTCGGCGGTCTGCAGGACGGTCTGCCAGTTGGGGCTCTCGACGTTGTTGCCGGTGTCGACGCAGATCACGTCGTGGGTGCGACGCAGCAGCTCCAGCACGCGCCGCACGGTGTGCGGGTCGAGCCGCTGCGCGAAGCGCGGGTTCTCCTCGCCGGCGAGCACGTCGTAGGAGCCGTCGGAGGCGTGGCGCAGGTAGTCGTCGAGCATGTCGTAGAGGTCGTAGCCGCTCGCGTTCTCCACCCGCACCAGGTCGGCGATCAGGTGCCGGATCGTGCGGGCGTGCCGCGCGCTGCCGGCCCGCAGGCCGAGCGTGCCGCGCAGCTCGTTGTCGTCCCACGCGATGACGCCCTTGCCGCGGACGCTGCCGATGGTGGCGGCGGTCAGCACGGTCGCGGTCGTCTTGTGCACGCCGCCCTTGGGGTTGGCGAAGGCGAGGACCTTCGGGGTGGGGATCTCCTGGCGCAGGACCTGCACCATCTGCTCGGTCGGGTCGGCCGTGCGCGGCTGATACTCGACGGTCGGGCCGCGGCGTGCGGGCCCGTCGGAGCGGGGCGGCGCATCGAAGGGTCGGATGCCGTTGCTCGGTTGCATTGGCTCGTCATCGTAAGGCCGGGCGGGCGGATACGCCTCCGTGGGGCGCCCGAACCGGCCGTCGTAATCCAGATCACCCGGGCTGGCCCGGCCCAGCAGCGCGCGATCGAGTAGCGAGCGCCAGCGGGGAGCCGGCTCCGCCGAACTGTCCCACCCGGCGTCGGCCCGCTCAGCCACGACTGGCCCTCCCTCACCCCTGCGCGCGGACACCCGTGCTCCAGGCTACGGACCGAACGGTATTCGGACCACACCTACGAGCCCATCCCCTGCATCAACTGCACGACAGGCCGAAGGGATATCGCTCAGGACCCGACCGGCGCGGCGACCGTGGCCTGCTCGGGCAGCGGTGGGAGGAACACCGCGCGATCGAGGCGTTGCAAATCGGTGATCGGATCCACAACCCGGGTCTCGGGCCGGGCGGCGACGGCCCGCAGGGCGGCCGGGGCGGCAGAGACGACGGCGGCGTACACGCACGAGCAGTGCTCGCGGTAGGCGGTGGCCTCCTGATCGGCCACGATCGCCCCGGAGAGGTAGACGTCGCGCTGCTCGCTCGGCGCGCCGTCGGCCCGGGCGAGCAGGTCGCGGTAATGCTGCGCATCGTCGCTCTTGCGCCGCGCGGTGTCGTCCATCGCCGCGATCACGTCGTCGGGCACCCGAAATGCCCCGAGCCGCACGAGTTCCGTCTGAGTCTTTGGCAGGGGTACCCGGGCGAAGACGCTCGACACGGAGACGTCCGCGAGCACCGGAGTGAGCCGATCGGGCGCCAGGTAGGCGGTGAACGACACGAGCGCGTAGACCGGCGCGTCGCCGGTCAGCCCGGCCAGCTCGTCCCGGCCGGCCTGCACGTACGCCGGGATCGACCCGCCCTGCGGCACCCCGGCGCGCACCACGTCGCCGAGCGACGGGTCGCTGCGCGGCGGGCCCGGCCGGTGCACGGCGAGCAGCGTCGCGGTCACCGCGAGCACCCCCACGACGGCGGTGAACACGCGCAGCCGCACGGCGCCCCGGAAGATCCGGGCGAGCACGTCGCCGACCGGCGGGAGCAGGCGCTGGTCGAGTTGCTGGAGCCGCTTCATCGCCCCGCCAGGGTCGCACAGCGACCCCGCGGGGGTGACGCACGGGGTCTTGACATTCACCCGAGTGAAGGATTTCTATCAGGAAGGTTTCCTAATAGAAGCCGCCCACCCCCACCGGAAAGAGGTCCCATGCGCAGATCGACCACGATCCGTGCGGTCGGAGCCGCCGCGGTCGCGCTCACCGCGGCCGGGGTCGTCCTCGCGGTCGCGCCGTCCGCCCAGGCGGCGACCGCCATCCCGGCCCACGTGTTCGCCCCGTACTTCGAGGCGTACAACGGCGACAGCCTCAACGGGCTCTCGCAGCAGTCCGGCGACAAGTACCTCACGCTGGCGTTCATCCAGACCGCCGGCCGGGGCTCGTGCACCGTGTACTGGAACGGCGACACCGGCATGCCGATCGCGAACTCGACGTTCGGCAGCGACATCACCGCGATCCGCTCCCGCGGCGGGGACGTCATCCCGTCGTTCGGCGGCTACGCGGCCGACAACGGCGGCACCGAGATCGCCGACAGCTGCACCGACGTCAACCAGATCGCGGCGCAGTTCGAGAAGGTCATCACCACCTACGACGTCACCCGGATCGACCTGGACGTCGAGGACAACTCGCTGACCAACACCGCCGGCATCGACCGGCGCAACAAGGCCATCAAGATCGTCGAGGACTGGGCGGCGGCCAACGGCCGGACCATCCAGTTCGTCTACACGCTGCCGACCACCACGAGCGGGCTCGCCCCGAGCGGCCTGGCGGTCCTGCAGAACGCGGTGGCCAACAACGCGCGCGTCGACATCGTCAACCAGATGACCTTCGACTACTACGACAACGCGTCGCACCAGATGGCCAACGACACCAAGACGGCGTCCAACGGGCTGCACACCCAGCTGCAGCAGCTGTACCCGGGCAAGACCAGCGCGCAGCTGTGGAGCATGATCGGCGTCACCGAGATGATCGGCGTCGACGACTTCGGCCCGGCCGAGACGTTCACGCTCGCCGACGCGAGCACGGTCTACAGCTGGGCGACCCAGCAGGGCATCGCGGAGCTGTCGTTCTGGGCGCTGCAGCGCGACAACGGCGGCTGCCCGGGCGGCGCGGCGGCGGACAACTGCTCCGGCGTCTCGCAGAGCACCTGGGCCTTCTCGCACGTCTTCGCGCCGTTCACCACCGGCGGCGGCACCGGCTCGCCCAGCCCGTCGCGCAGCCCGAGCCCGACCCCGAGCCGCAGCCCCAGCTCCAGCCCGCCCGCGGGTGGCGGTTTGATCAACGGCACCTTCGAGACCGGCAGCCTGGCCCCATGGACCGGCGGCCTGTGCAGCATCGTCTCCACGCCCGTCCACGGCGGCACCAAGGCCCTCAAGGCGGCCGCGTCGAGCTCCGACAACGCGCAGTGCAGCCAGACGGTCACCGTGCAGGCGAACCACACCTACACCCTGAGCGCCTGGGTGCAGGGCAGCTACGCGTTCCTGGGCGCCACCACGGCGTCGGGCGACGTCAGCAACTGGACGCCGGGCGGCTCCGGCTGGACGAAGCTGACCGTCAGCGTACCCACCGGCAGCTCGACCTCGATCAAGGTCTGGGTGCACGGCTGGTACGGCACCGGCACCATCTACGTCGACGACGTCACGCTCGCGTAGCCGGCTCAGGCGGCGGCGCTGAGGATCTCCAGCGCCGCCGCCAGGTCGGGCGGATACTCGCTTTCGAAGGAGATGTACTCCCCGGTGCGCGGATGCTCGAAGCCCAGCTCGCGGGCGTGCAGCCACTGCCGGGACAGCCCCAGCCGGGCGGCCAGCGTCGGGTCGGCGCCGTAGGTGAGGTCGCCGACGCACGGGTGGCGCAGGGCCGAGAAGTGCACCCGGATCTGGTGCGTGCGCCCCGTCTCCAGCCGGATGTCGAGCAGGCTGGCGGCGGGGAACGCCTCGATCGTGTCGTAGTGCGTGATGCTCGGCCGCCCGCCCGAGACCACGGCGAACTTGTAGTCGTGGCTCGGATGCCGGTCGATCGGCGCGTCGATGGTGCCGCGCAGCGGGTCGGGGTGGCCCTGGACGACGGCGTGGTACCGCTTCTCCACCTCGCGGGCCTTGAAGGCACGCTTGAGGGCGCTGTAAGCCTTCTCGCTCTTGGCCACGACCATGAGCCCGGTCGTGCCGACGTCGAGGCGGTGCACGACCCCCTGCCGCTCGGCCGCGCCGCTGGTGGCCACGGTCTGGCCCATCGCGGCCAGCCCGCCGATCACCGTCGGGCCGGTCCAGCCCGGGCTCGGGTGGGCGGCCACGCCGACCGGCTTGTCGACCACCACGATGTCGTCGTCGCTGTAGACGATCTTCAGCCCGGCGACCGGCACCGCCTCGACGGCCACCGCGCCAGGCGGGGCGGGCAGCGTGACCTCGAGCCAGGCGCCGGCCCGGACCTTGTCGGACTTCGGCCGGACCTGCCCGTCGACGGAGACGTCGCCGGCCTCGACCAGGTCGGCCGCGACCGTGCGGCTCAGCCCGAAGAGCCGGGTCAGGGCCTGGTCGAGCCGCGTGCCGTCGAGCCCGTCGGGCACCGGCAGCGAGCGGACCTCACGCATCGCGCTTGACCCGCGTCCCGTCCCGCCGCAGGCCGCTGAACTCCAGCAGGACCGCCAGGATCACCCCGACCGTCAGGGCCGAGTCGGCGATGTTGAACACCGCGAAGTGGCCCGCGTGGTCGTCCAGGAAGCTGAACATGTCCACCACGTGCCCCCGGAACGGCCCGGGCGCGCGGAACAGCCGGTCGCCCAGGTTGCCGGCGGCGCCGCCGAGGATCAGTCCCAGCGCGACCGCCCAGGCCGTCGACCGGGTCCGGGTGATCATCCAGAACAGCCAGCCGATCACGCCGATCGCGATCACCGGGAAGATCCAGGTGTGGTCCTCCAGCATGCTGAAGGCGGCCCCGCTGTTGCGGGTGTAGATGACGTAGATCAGCCCGCCGAGCAGCTTCACCGGCGGCTCGCCGTGCGCGAGCGACGAGGTGACCCACTGCTTGACGACGAGATCGATGGCGACGATCGCGATGGCGACGAGGCCGAAGACCGCACCGGCCCGGACGCGTGGCGGCGCGCCCGGCTCGGTCCGGTCCTGGGTGGGATCCTGGGTGGTCAGCGCCGCTCCTCCAACTGCTTGCAACTGACGCACAGGGTAGCCGACGGGAATGCGGCCAGCCGCTCGACCGGGATGGGGTTGCCGCACTTCTCGCACCAGCCGTAGCCGCCCTCGTCGAGCCGCTCCAGCGCCCGCTCGACCTGGGAGATGCGCTCGGCCAGGTTGTTGGCGATGGTGATCTCCTGCTCGCGCTCGCCCGTCTTGGTGCCGGTGTCGGCCTGGTCGTCGCCGGCCGAGTCGGTCAGGCGGTGCTGCTGCAGCTCGTGGATCTCCAGCAGGGTCTGGTCGTGCTCCGCCTTGAGCTCGTCGCGGCGCTCGATGAGCGCGACGCGGATCTTCTCGGTCTCGGCTGCCGTGCGCGTGCCGCGGGGCTTGGCCCCGGCGGTCTTGGCCGCGGTGGTCTTCGGTTCGGCGGTCTTGGCCATCGTGGCTCCCTCGGCCGCACGCGCGGCGATTGACGTGGTCGGCGCTGTTCCGGTGCTGGTGGTGCTGTTGCCCGCCGCGCTACTGCCCGGCGCGGCCGGTCGTGTCGCGGCGCTGGTGTCCGGCTCGGGCGACGCCGGCGGCCGGCTGGCCGTGGTCCGCACCCGCCTGGCCGGGGCGGCCTTCTTCCCTGCCGGCGCGGTTACCTCCGGCTCCGCGGAACCCCCCTTGGCCCGCGTGCTTGTTCGGGCTTGCCGAGCGGGGGGTTTCTGTGCTGTTGTCACAGTGGTCACTCCCGTCACATCGGCGGCCTTGTTTTGCCCGGCACCGCTCGCTGACCGGCCTTTCGGCCCGGCACCAGCCCGCTCGGCCATGGCGCTCCCCCAGATGCAAAATGGGCGCGCGACCTGCGTCGCGCACTCCAGTGGCTGGCAAGAATACGGAATGTACACGCGTCCGACAAACGCGCCACACGCATTCGCACCAATTGGATCAGGTTATTGGCGCCGATCCTCGCCATGTTCGGCAAACCAGCGGGCGAGTCTTCCGCGTCGGCTCACCGCCCGCAGCCGCCGCTCCGCGATGTCGCGCACCTGCTCGGTGGTGACGATCAGGAGGCTGTCGCGGGTTTTCAGGCGGGTCTCGGGCGCCGGCACGAACGCCCCGCCGTCGCGCAGCACCAGCGTCACGACCGCACCGACAGGCAACCGTAACTCGTCCACGTGCACGCCGTTGAGCTTCGAGCCCGCGGGCACCTCGACCTGCAGCAGATCCGCCCCCATGCGCTCCAGCGGGGCCGCCTCGACCTGCAGGTCGGTCGGCTCGGCGGGCGCGGTGACTCCAAGCCGGCGGGCCGCCGGGGGCAGCGAGACGCCCTGGGCCGCGGTGTAGATGACGACCAGCACGAACACGACGTTGAACAGGTTCTGGGCGCCGGGCACGCCGGCCGAGAGCGGGATGGTGGCGAGCACGACCGGCACCGCGCCGCGCAGCCCGGCCCAGGACAGGAAAGCCTGGTCGCGCCAGCCGAAGCCGGTGCTGCTCCAGGCGAACGGCGCCAGGCTGAGCAGCACCGACAGCGGGCGGGCCAGCAGCACGAGCACCAGGCCGACCACGAGCGCGGGGATCACCGCGCCGCCCATCTCGCTCGGCGAGGCGAGCAATCCCAGCAGCACGAACAGGCCGATCTGGGCGAGCCAGGCCAGCCCGTCGGCGAAGCCGAGCATGGCCCGGCGGTGCGGCAGGCGGGCGTTGCCGAGCACCACGCCGGTCACGTACACGGCGAGGAACCCCGAGGCGTGCGCCACCGCCCCGGCCGCGTAGGCGAACACGGTCAGCCCGATCGCCGCCAGGGGATAGAGCCCGGCCGAGGGCAGCGCCGCCCGGCGCAGCGCCCAGGCCCCGCCGAAGCCCGCCACCAGGCCGATCGCCGCGCCGACGACCAGCTCGTACACCACCCACCCGAGCTGGACGAACCAGGGCCCCTCGGCGCTGACCGACGTCGCCGACAGCAGCACGACCAGGATCACCACGGGCGCGTCGTTGATGCCGGACTCGGCCTCCAGCAGGGCCGCGAGTCTTGGCCGCACGGGTACCCGGCGCAGGGTGGAGAAGACCGCCGCCGCGTCGGTGGAGGACAGCACCGCCCCGAAGAGCAGCGCCTGCTGCCAGCCCACGCCGAGCGCCAGGTGCACGACCACGCCGACCACCGCGACGCTGACCGCCACGCCGAGCGTGGAGAGCACCAGGGCCGGGCCGAGCACGGGCCGCAGCGTCGACCAGCGCGCGGTCAGCCCGCCCTCGGCGATGATCACGACCAGCGCGCAGATGCCCAGCGTGCGGGTCAGCTCGGCGTCGGCGAACTGGATGCCCAGGCCGGCCTCGCCGATGGCCAGGCCGAGCAGCAGGTACACCAGCAGGCTGGGCAGCCCCAGGCGCACGGACAGCCGGACCGCGCCGACGCACACGAGCAGAACCGCCGCGCCGAGCAGCAGCGCGACGTTGAGCTGATGGCTCAACGGCGGCCCGCCAGCAGCTGCGCGACCCGCTCCGGCAGGCCCTCGGGAGGGTTGTCGAGCTCGACCAGCTTGTCACGGCTCGCGGCGCCGGCCTTGAGCCGCAGCGCCGACGGGCGCACTCCGATCGCGCCGGCGAGCGCCTTGAGGGCGGCCTCGGTGGCCTGCCCGTCGACCGGCCGCGCGCCGACCGCGACGATCACCGCGGGACCATACGGCCCGGGGTGACTCCCGCCGACCGCCGGGCGCGACGCACCGGGCCGGACGCGGATCGGGATCGTGGCCACGCTTCATTGTGCCGGTCCGGCGAACCGGAGACCATCCTCCGCTCGGCCATCCCTCGGACTTCGGGCCTATTTTTGGACTCCGGTCCGTAGCAAGCCGAGTTGTACACACACGGTCTAGGTTGTTTTCGCACAGTCTGAAACGCCATGACCAGGCAGGACACTGCGACTGCAAGGGTGCGAGTACATCCGTTGTGTCAGGTCCTGGCCATACGGTCGACTGGTCCCGGACGCTGCCGGTCGATACGGTTTGCCGGTGCCGGGCGGCTCCCCCGTGGCTGCCCGGCACCCATAGTCGCGTCAGATCGGACCGGCGGGCGGGCGTGCCTCCTGACATGCAAGTCGGGTCGTACGCACACAGCTTCGTTATTTGCGACCGTCTGATCTAGCGGGTCTACCGGGGGGCAGCGGGCACCGGCAAGCCAGATCTGAGTTAGTGACACACGTTTCCGGGCTGCGCGGTGCTTCGACACTGCCCGCACGGGCCGCTCTCGATGGGACGCTGCCCGAGCGGGCGCATCGCCTCACAGCCTTTAGTTCGCCATACGGCATATACTTTCGGCGATCGCTCCAGCAGCCTCGGGCGTTCCTCCCGGCTCGGACCGGGAAAATGCTCGGCAAACGCTTTAGCCTCGGAGGTTCCCGTCGATGAGTATTCCTCCACCGCGTCCGCCTTTGCGGGACACGCCTTATTCCGCATATCCATGTCAAGATTGTGGCATGCAAGGCTACTGGCTAAAGACCCTCGGCGCGAAGTCGGAGCATCACATGCGGCGCGGAGAGTACGTCCAGGAATGGACGCCGTGCGCCAGATGCGAAGGAACGGGATACGACCAATATCCAGGCAAGCCAGTGCCCTCCAAATGGAATGGCTGGAGAACGTGGGCAGTGCTCGGCCTTGTGTCGGCAATTGTGATCATATGTTGTGGCATATGTACTTTTGTTGAATTCGCGACTCAGCTCTCAGGCCCGCCGTAGCGATGGATGCACATTCGTCTACCTCGTCGGGGCTGGCCGTGCGATTGAGCTGAGTGGTCGATACCGTGTGTGCGTCGCCGGGTGACTCGGCCCCCTCGGTCGCTCGGCTTATTGATCGGTCATGCCGGACCGCCGGACCTCGATGTGCCCTGATCGTTCGCGGCCTGTCGGCGTGCTGGGCGCGGTGTCCCGCCCGCGCGGCTTACGGCTCCGGCGCGCCAGCGCCGGAGCCGGTTCCAGCGCGGAGCGGCCTCCCGCGCCCCAGAAACCCGCAGGTATGCCCGCTACGTGAGCGGAGTCTCCCCGTATGCCGTCGGCCATCCTCGCCTCAAGCGGGGCGGCGCCGGGTGTGCCAGGCTCGCCGTCAGGCGACCGCGTAGCGGCTTGGCCTGGCGCGCCCGGTGCCGTTCTGCTCGGCTCGGACAGCCGGCGGCATGCGGAGAGCGCAGCGACCCCCCCCGGAGCCAGAGGTCCCGCCAGAGGCAAGAGCGCGACTACACGCGAATGGTGAGGCCGCGGGAGCAACGGTCAGAAGCACGACGGGCATCGCGGTAGCTCAAAGCTTCAACAGCAGCCCGACGCTACGCCGAACCCGACTGGCTATGCGCCGTGCGACGCGCGGCGCCTTGATCTAAGAACAGGCTAATTCGGCAACACGACGGCCTATGAAGAGTGCTGATCGGCGACGGGTATCGCTCGCCACGAAGTCAGGTCCAAAATCAGCGAATCATAGGTGGGTGCATCATCGAACGGCCGAAGTTGCCCCACCATCTCCCATCCCCAGGAGAAATACGCGGTGCGGGCTGGCGTGTTGTTAGGCAGAACGAGAAGCGTTGCTCGAAGCTCCGCCCTGCCGCTAAGCAACGCGTCATGGAGGATGCGGGCGTATCCCTTGCGACGATGTTCGGCAAGCACCATAATTTCGTTGAGGGCAAACGTTCGGCGTCCATCTTCCTCCAGAAATTCGGAAGGGACGCCCGCCTCTAGACCACGCCACCAGCCAGAGCCCTTTGGCAAAGTGTAGCCAAGTGTATAACCAATAAGCCTGCCGTTTACTCGACCAAGAACAAGCGAAAAACCGTCGCGGGATGCGTATGCTTCGAGGCGTTCCCAATAGCGTTCGACCGAGAAGAACGGGTCAGACAAGCTGTCCTGATAGACCTTGCTGTACACGTCGAGCAAGTCTTCTCGCTGCTGGCGCATTCCTTGCTGGTTCAGGTGCTCGGTGGTAAGCAAGGGCGTTTCAGTCATTGTGTCGGCTCCGTCATGCGCTGCGAGTGGCGGAAAGGGCATATTGGTGTAGGAATTCGTCGACACCATCGATCCCTCGATGACTAGACAGTCGTTGGGCGATCTGGTCCAACTCGGCGCTGACTCGCCAGCTCGCCACTTGGCCGCGAAGGTCGTCAAGTGCACTGGCGGCGGCCTCGGCTGCGCCGTCGATGGTGCTGTTGTCCAGCCGAGCTTGAGCAAGCCTGACGCTATAGAGAGCCCGATTGCGGGCATAAGCGTCAGAGTGTCCTTGTATCGCTCGCATCAGCAAAGGCTCGGCCCGGCGTGGATCATTTAGATTGAGAGCGCAGGTCCCCTCGACGCCGTCGAGTTCGATGGGTGAAAGGAAGGAGTACCACTCCGTAGTTGGTTTGTCGGCGTCGCCGTCGATTATATGCCGCGCTTGTTTGATGGCGGCATTTGATCCATTCTTGTCGTTGGATGCAGAAAGTGCCATCGCAATTCTGAGCTGCGGAACGGCTGCGAGCCGAGTTGGTGCGTTCGGCGCAGAGGCGGCCCGTGCTGCCGCGTTTGCGAACCGCAAACCTTCCCGGGGCTTGCCGAGGATGTTGCTCTGAAATGCGAGGTTCGCGAAAGCATGTGCCTCAACGTCGGGATCTGTGGCTTGGTGGGCGACCGAGAGTGCCTCGTTGTAGCAGATGCGGGCGTCATCATGTTGGCCGGCATCGAACGCCAACCATCCAGCGCACAGATGCAACCGTCCAATGGCGCTCAGCAGAGACCGCTCGATTTCATCTGTGTACGAGCCCTGCTCCAACATCAGGTGTGCATCAGCCGCCATCGCGCGTGCCGCAAGCCACAGGGTGTCGCCGCCGTGCTGGTAGTCGAGCGCGTACAAACGTGCGGCTCCCTGCTGGAGCTCCTGGATCTGGGCTCTGCCAACCCGACCAACAGTCCGACGTCGCGGGCCCAGTGCGGCAACACCAGCTGCGGCAACGCCCCAGGCCACGAGAGTTCGTCGGTCCACAGTGTCCGACGCTACTGTGAGGTTGGGCTGGAAGGTAGCGCTGCCGACTGGGTCCGCGTCGCCGGTGCCGGTGACCGATGGAGTGCTGGCGTGCACGCGGTTGGCGAGTCCGAGGCGATTGCGGGCGTGGTCTGGCATGTGGAGGCCGTCAGCGATGCGGATGAAGACTTCGAGCGCTTTCACCCATGGCGCCTTGGGGTTGGTGCTCATGATGGCGTTGACGCTGCTTTGGGGCATGGCGACGGCGATGCTGATGCGGGTTTGGCTGGCTCCGCCGTGTTTGCTGACGAGTCGGAAGAGGGCGCCCATGTCGCGCTCGTGGAGGGCGGCGTGTACGTCGGCGCGGTTCCAGAACTCGGCGGGTAGGCGGATGGGTTCCAGTACATCGTTGCGCATGGCTGCGTCCCCGGGGGCAATTGGCGCAATGGTTGTGTGCAGCCTACCTGGTTGCTTGCATATGTGGGCAAGCTGTAAGTCGTCGGAATGAGCGTATCGGCGCGGTGGGACCGGTCAATGTCCGGGGTTCAGTCGCATTTGGCGTAGCCGGTGGTGGTGCCGTCGTCGTGGAGGGTGCCGCACCAGGGCGGCATGGTGATGGTGACGAGGCGCCAGCCGTCGCGGTCGTGGTGGGCGGTAGCGGTCCAGGGTAGGGATTGGCTGGTGTAGCCGAGGGCTCCGCCAATCTGGGGTTGGGCGAAGTCGAATTCGGCGCGCCAGTATTGGGTGACGGTGGCGTCGTCGCCGTGGATGGTGACGGCGTCTTGGGGGTTCGGGTCGTCGCCGAGGGCGAGTTTGGCGGCCAGGTCGGGGTGGGCGTGGTTGGTGGCGTCGATGGCGCCGAGGTAGTCGGCGCGCTGCTGGAGCAGTTCGGTGCGGTGGTTGCGGACGATGAGGGGTTCGGCCTGGCCGCGTTTGGCGTCGGCGGGTGGCTGCATGGTGTACATGAATTTGAGCAGGGCTTCTTGGGGTGCGTTGCTGCCGTGGCCGGCCGCGATGGTGTCGCGGATGAGCGGCACGGCGATGACGGCGACGGGCACGGCGAGGCAGCAGGCCACGGCGGTGGCGATGATGGCGATGATCCATGGCCAGCGGCGGCGGCGTTTGGTGGGTTTGGGCAAGACGACGTCCGGGCCGCGAAGGACGTCCCCCGTGAGAACGCGGTCCATACATCGAGGGTAGCCACTGGCCTGTCGGGTTGCCGTCTACGGTGGTCGATTTGCTCGGTTCCGACCGGGTGCGTCACGTTATCGAGTGACGCGGAACACGGGCGACCGCCATGCGAGTACAGGCTGGTCAGGTGGCCTATCGGTCCGGCTTATAGGCGGCACGGGTTAATACGGGCCGTGTCCTCTGTCACGGTCTCTGTATGACTGCACGGGGTGATGTCGGGCCTGGCCGGTGGCAGCGGTGCGGGTGTCGCCGGTCTGGCCGGGCGTGGTCGGAGGGACGCGGTTGACGGTGACGGTCGTCGTATTCCGGCGCCCGGAGCGCTGCCGTGGCTGTGATGATCGGGGCTGGCGAGTGGCGTCTTCGGTCCGGGTGGTGCCGGTGGAGGACGTGGCGCGGCTGGTCCGACAGGTGTGCCCGGATTGTCTGGGCCGGACCGGGGCCCGCGCGGCTTAGGTCCGGGCTGGGTGACGGGCTGGCCGTTTGTAGGGCTCCCTGCTGCTGCGTGCTGACGGTGCCAGTGGCGGCAGGTGATGGGACGTGCCGTACGGCGCGGGGTACGGCGGTGCGGACTGTTCGGGTTCGCGTCGTGCGGCACGTCCCTTTCCACGCGTGTGTGCTGTCGCGCTGCGCGTGTGGCCGGCTGTTCGGCGGCTGGTGATGGAGAGATGCGGCGACATTTCGTATGCCTGGGGAGGCAGCGGTGAAGCTCACGTGGCACAGGCACGGTGGCGCGGCCCGGCCCGGCAAGTTCGTGCTGTCGTCGGCGTGGGATGGCGGGTTCGCGGTGCGTCGGGACTGGCCGGACGGTACGCACGACTTCTTCGGGTTGAGCCGGGACCTGGAGCGGGTGCTGCGGCGTAAGGCGCGTGATGAGCGGTTGTGGCGGCGGGGTCCGATCCGTCCGGTCAGCTGGATGGTGGTGTACGTGGACCGGGTCACGTTCGAGGAGCATCCGCCGTGGTGCCGGAAGCTGTGGTGCGTCGGCGGCTTGGTCGTGCTGGCTGGTCAGGATTTGCAGTGGTGACGCGGGGTGCGGGCCGTCCCGCTGGCGCGGCGCACCCTGCGGCGACGACGGGGCGCGCTGGATCGGCGGCCGGGAGCGGACCGGAGTTGGGGCAGCAGCCGGGTCATCCGCTGCGGCGGGCGCGGCTCGGGCCGTCGGGCCCGTCGGGACCGGAACCGGCGACATCCGGTGCGTGGTTCGCCGACGCGATCAACAGCCGCATGTTCACGCGCCCGGAGCGGGTGACGACGGATGATTCGGGCCGACTCGAAGAGGGTCGGATCCGTTGGGCGCACGGCAACGACCGTGCCGGGCTGGGCGCGGTGCGGCGGCGTGCGGGGACGGGAACGCTGTGATGGTCCCGCCGATCAAAGCCGGTGACCTGCTGAGCCTGCGAGAGCCGGATTACCGCTACGGCGCGGGCGAGCTGACGCTGCGCGTGACCGTACCGCCGGTCGAGTCGCCGGATCCAGAGTGGATGACGCTCACGGGGGTCGAGATCCTCTGGAACGGCGATCGCGGTCGTGAGCGCCAGGTGGCGGTGCGGACCAGCGCGCTGCATGACCCACGGATGCGGACTACGTCATGACCGAACCGCTGGCGCTGCGCATGCCGTTGACGGACAGCTATTACCTCATCGCGCACGACTTCCAGGTGGGCCGGCATCGGCTGGACGGGCGGGTGCTGGGGATCGGTCTTGCCGCCGGGTTGCTCGGTGAGCTGGTCCTGGCCGGGGCCATCGATGTGCACGACCGGACCGTGTATGTGGCGCGCCGCGACCCGCCGCGTGATCCGCTGCTGCGCGAGTTGACGGCGTTGCTGGTGTCGCAGCCGCAGCACCGGGACCTGCCGACGTGGCTGGCCTATTTCGCGGTGACGGCGCAGCCGTGGGTGGTCGAGCGGCTGCGGCGGGACCGTCGGTTGCGGCCGGTCGATCGTCGCGGCTGGGTGCGCTGGCGTCGCGTGTTCGTGCCGGCCGACCCGAACGAGGCGGCGTGGCAGGCGGTCCGGCTGGAACGGCTGCTCAACACGGCCACGCCGATGCGGCATGCCGATGTGTTCCTGGCCGGGATCGTGGCGGCGACCGGGCTACTGCCGCACGTGCTGTGGGACCCGAAGACCAACACGGCCGGGTTGACCTACCTGCCGTGGGCGGTCGATCGCCTGGATGCGTCACTGCTGGCCATCGTCACGCACGCCGACGCCGCAGTCGGCCGGGCGGCGCTCGCACCCAGGTAACACCCGCTGCATGCCGATGTTCTGGCATCCAACCATTCCAAGACATCCACCTCTCTCGATATAGGAGGTTCGTTGTGGCCCATTCGTCAGCGGGTGCGCAGTTCGACATCGTGTCGCAGACGCTCGCGCGTAACCGGCTCGGCGTGTTCGCCGTGGTCTTCTTCGTCCTGGCCGCCGCCGCACCCATGACCGTCGTGGCCGGCGGGGCAACGACCGGCTGGGCGGTGACCGGGGTGCTCGGCATCCCGATCTCGTACCTGGCGGTCGCCGTAGTCCTCGCGGTCTTCTCGGTCGGCTACACGGCGATGAGCCGCAGGATTGTCAACGCGGGCGCGTTCTACAGCTACATCACCCGCGGGCTCGGCCGCATCCCGGGAGTGGCGGCGGCGTTCGTGGCGCTGCTGAGCTACAACAGCATGCAAATCGGGCTGTTCGGGGGTTTCGGGCCGGTGCTGGCGGGGCTGGTCAGTGACCGGCTGGGGTTCGACGCGCCGTGGTGGTTGTACGCGTTCGTCGCCTGGGCGGTGATCGGCGTGCTCGGGGTGCTGCGGGTCGACGTGAACGGCTGGGTCCTGGCGGTGCTGCTGGTCGCCGAGATCGCGATCGCCCTCGTCTACGCCGCCGTGGAGCTGGCGCACCCGGCCGGGCACCGGGTCACCTATGACTCCCTGGCCGTGTCCTGGTTGTGGAACAGCGACATCGGGGCTGGCCTGGCGGTCGCTGTGGCTGGTTTCGTCGGGTTCGAGGCGACGGCGGTGTACGCCGAGGAGACCAAGGACCCTCGGCGCACCGTGCCGCGCGCCACCTACCTGGCGCTGCTGGTGATCGGGCTGCTGTACGCGGGGAGTTCCTGGGCGATGTCGGTCGCGGCCGGGCCGGACACGATCGTGGCGCGGGCCAAGGCGGAGTCCACGGAGCTGATGTTCAACCTCGTCTCGCCGCACCTGCACCGGGTCTGGCTCGACATCGGCCACATCCTGTTCGTCACCAGCCTGTTCGCGGCACTGCTGGCCTTCCACAACACGGCCGCCCGCTACAGCTTCGCCCTCGGCCGGGAACGCGTGCTGCCCGCGTGGCTGGGGCGCACGGGCGCGAATAACGCGCCGAAGTGGGGCTCGATCAGCCAGACCGTCCTCGCCGGGGTGGCACTGGCCGTCTACGCGGCCACCGGCCTGGACCCGATCGTCTATCTGTTCTTCTGGCTAACCGTGCTCGGCGGTCTCGGGGTGCTGATCCTGATGTTCGCGACGTCGATTGCGGTCGTCGCGTTCTTCGCCCGCGAAGACCAGCAGGCCGGTACCAGCATCTGGAGTACGACGATCGCGCCGACCATCGCCTCGCTGGCGCTGGGCTCCATGCTGTGGCTGACGCTGGCCAAGTATGACGTGCTGCTCGGCGTCGCCGATCCCTCCTCCAGGGCGCCGGTGGTGCTGCCGTCGTTGTTCGGGGTCGCGGCGATCGCGGGCGCGGTGTGGGCGATCATCATCAAGACGACCCGCCCGGCCATCTACCGCAGCATCGGTCTGGGCGCGACGACCGCCACGGCGGCACCGCGCATCGCCGCCGAACTGAGCACGGATGGCGTGCGGTGACCCGCACCCGTATCCGCCAGGCCAGGCCGCTCGACCTCGACGACGTGACCGACACCCTCGCGACGGCGTTCCTCGGCGGCGACCTGGCCGGCTGGCTGATCCCCGACCGCAACACCCGCCAGACCGTGTATGCCGACTACTTCCGGATGTGGGCCGAACACTTCCTCCAGCACGGCCAGGTCGACGCCACCGACGACGCGGATGCGGTGGCCCTGTGGTGGCCGGCCGGTAACCACCTGGACCTGGACATCCCCGACTACGAGACCCGGCTTTCCAAGATCACCGGGGAAGCCTACGGCCGGTTCGTCGCGCTGGACATGGCCATGCACATGCACCACCCGCACGGCCAGCCGCATCACTACCTCGCGTTCGTGGCGGTGCAGCCCGACCGGCAGTGGCAGGGCCTGGGTTCGGCCCTGCTGCGCCACCGGCTGGAGCGTCTCGACGCCGAGGGCACGCCCGCCTACCTGGAAGCGACCGGCCCGCGCAGCAAGGCGCTGTACCACCGGCACGGCTTCCGGCTGCTGTACCCGGTCGACATCCCGGGCGGGCCGGAGCTGCTGCCGATGTGGCGGCCACCATCCGGCGCAGGGTGAGGGCCTGTGTGCTGGCCCGCCGCTAGGGCTGCGGCAGGCCCGTGCAGGGACACGGCCGATCCACCGAACGTTGATCAATTGAGGAGTACATCGTTGCCGAGGTTCAGGATCGTGTGTGAGGGCACAGCACCGCTGCTGATGCACAACGCACGGCTGGTCGATCCGCTGGACACCGTGGCCCAGCAGATCAAAGAGGTGTCGTCCAAGCGGGTCAAGACCGCCGACGACCACGCGGAGATGGCGCAACTGGAGTGGCTCGGCGGCATCTACTACCAGCCGGACGTGGGGCCGTTCCTGCCCGCCTCGAACCTGCAGAAGTCGCTGGTGGAGGGCGGCCGGCTCAGCCGGGACGGCAAGAAGGTCGAGCGTGGCGTGTTCATCGAGACGATCGTCATCCCGCTGGGCTACGACGGTCCGCGGGAGCTGGACCAGCTGTACGCGGCGAAACGGTTCGTGCACCGCTCCCCGGTGGGGGTCGGCAAAGCCCGGGTGATGCGGACCCGGCCGGTCTTTCCGCAGTGGACATTGGCGGCGATGGGGCAGTTCGACAGCGGCGTGATCGACATGTCGGGCCTGCGCAGGGCGGCGACGGTCGCGGGCGCGATGATCGGCATCGGCGACGGGCGGCCCATGTACGGACGGTTCACCGCGGTGCTGGAGGCGGCCCAATGACGGCCCCTGCGGCGCCGCCCGCCAGCGGCGAGATCGTGCCGCGCAGGCCCGGCCAGCCCATCGGCGCGCTGCCCCGCTGGCAGCAGCTGTACCAGGCGATGGCCGGTCTGGCTCCCGGCGCGCTGCTGCGGTACGAGGACATGGGTGAAGTACTGGGCCTGGACTTCCAGAACCTGCGCGGGAAACAGGCCATCCTCGCCGCCGCCCGCAAGGCCGCCGACCAGCTGCGCGAGCACGACCGCAAGGTGTTCATCATCGTGCGTGGCCACGGCTACCAGCTCGCCCAACCGGGGCAGGTCCTCGCCGCAGCCCACCGGCACCAGGCGCGGGCCGTGGGCGAGGTGCAGGCCGGCCACGCCAAGGTCGACACGATCGATCTCGGGCAGCTCGACGTGACCACGCGACGGCTGGTCGAGGCGACCGCGATGGGCTTCGCCCGGCAGGAAGCCATCATGCGGCAGTTCGACGTGCGCCAGCAACGACTGGAAACGGCGATGGCCGCCCTGACGGCCACCACCCACACGGTGGCGGAACAGGCCGCGCAGACCTCGAACCGGGTCGACGCCAACGAGGCCGAGATCGCCCAGCTCCGGCAGCGGCTCGCCGAACTGGAAACCACCCGCACCGGTCGGCAGCCACCCGCGCCGCCGTAGGCGACCGGGCCGCACACCGTACGCACACCCGCAGCGACGCCATCGCAGCCGCAGCGGCGGCGCAACACCGGCGGGCACACAAGCTTCGGCACCGGCACCCGGGTTCGTCACCGGGAGTTCCTGCCGGACTGCCGAGGGTCTCGACAAGCCGAACCGTGGCATGTCTTGGCAAGTCCTGGCTAGGCCCGGCTGGGCGAGGCGGGGCAGGGCTCCTCAGGGAAGCCCGGAGCGCGGGCACAGGTCACCCGACCAGGCCAGCGCTCCGGGCACTGGAGAGCGTTACGACCATCCCCCCGACCAAGTCCACGGCGGCCAGGCGCGCAGGCCGCAGACCCGAGCCGGCCGACCGCTCACAGCGGCCACGGCTCACCTCCCCCGGCTTGAGTTCGCCAGATCCTCGGCCGGGAAGCGGTGCCGGACAGGGCACCGGCAACACCCCGACCACGGCGCAGGCCAGACGCCGGGTCGGGAACGGGGCGTCCTGGTCCCCCGGCCAGGACGCCCCAACCACACAGCGGCAGGCACGACCAGGCCCGGTGCGGCGTTGCGCGCCGTCGCCCGGCGGGCGAAACGTGAGATCGGAGGCGGTACATGGCACTGGCGTTGACCGACGGACAGGTGGCACTGCTCCTGGCGATGGGCACCTCGTCGGAGGCGCTGGCCAACCCTCAGCAGGCGCTAGTGCGGGTCGGCACGGCCGAGTTCTCCATCCGGGACCTGTACGGGCTGCGGGCGGCCGGGCTGGTCAAGCACCCGCCCGGCGCCCCGCGGGTGTTGCAGCACAGGTTCGCCCTGAGCGAGCGCGGCGCGGCCGAGGCGAAGCACAGGCGGCAACAGCAGGCAGCAGACAACAGCGGCGTCGCGGTCCCGGCCCCGGTCGAGCGCCCCGCCGCTGCGGCCCGGCGCGGCCGCCCACTGGGGCAGCAGCAGATCGATGAGATCGTTGACCGGTACGTCAACGGTGGTCAGTCGATCCGGACGATCGGGGCTGCCCTCGGACTGTCCTACGGCGCGGTCCACGCTGCACTCACCGCATCTGGCACCACACTGCGGCCACGAGGCGGCGGCTACAGCCGCAGCAGCAAACAGCCGCAGACGCCCGCCGCGCGCGTGCCGTGGCCGAGATGGCGGGAAACGAAGTGATGGCGTTCGCGGTGCAGCGATGCGCTGTGCGCGGCGACTGCCGACCGCTGGCAGCGGCAACGGCTCACCTCCCCCGGTTCGAGTTCGCCAGATCCTCGGGCCGGGAAGCGGTGCCCACTGCCGACAGGGGCACCGGCAACACCCCGACCACGGCGCAGGCCAGACGCCGGGTCGGGAACGGGGCGTCCTGGTCCCCCGGCCAGGACGCCCCCACCACACAACGGCAGGCGCGAGGAGTGAGGGTGCGCGGCGAGCTGTTCTCGGTCGGTGTGACGCGGATCCGCGCGGTGTGGGCGCTGTACGACTCGCAGGAGTGGCCGGGGCCGGTGGTGCGCCGGTGGGGGCGGTGGCTGGGTGTCGCGGTCGGTCTCGTGCTGGGGTGCAACCTCGCCCTGGTGTTCGTGCTGGGGTGCGACCTCGCGCTGGTGGTGGGCGGGGTTGGCTACGGCATCCCGGCCGACATGGTGTCCTACGCGTTCGTCATGGTGGGCATGGACGCTGCCGGGCTGTTGCTGGTGCCGGTGGTGGTGGAACTGGTCGCGGTGCATGACCACCTGGCGACGGTGCGGGCGCCCGTGGCGGATGACGTGGCCGTGCCGGTGCGGCGGGTGGCTGAGCCGGTGTGGCGGGTGCTGGGGCCGCTGCCCGATGACGGCAATCTGCGGTGGTGGCAGGTGGCGCGCAGTATCCGGCTGGCGGTGGATGCCGGGTATCTGCGGGCGGGTGACCTGTTGCCGGGTGACCGGGTGTTGGCGCGGCACTGGCGGGTGTCGGGTACGTCGGTGCGGCGCGGCAAGCAGACTGCGGTCCGCCAGGGGTACCTCGTCGTCCGCGCGGACGGTCGGTGCCTCGCCGCCGAGCGGCCAGCACCCGCGCCTGCGCCCCAGCGCGGCACGGCAGCAGCGGTGGCTGCCGATGGCTGAGCACCTGCGGGTGCCGGCTGCGGCGTGCGTTGGGTGTCAAGGTCGAGTTGACACGTACGTGTCAGACCGGCTAAACCTGCAACCGTACGTACTTAAGTCCTTGACCAGACAAGTGTTCAACCCTTCCGGATGGTGGTTGCGATGCCGATCGAGTACGCCCCGCCGATGTACGCGGTCATCGTGAACACGCTGCAGGAGCGCATCAGCGACGGCAGCTACCCGCCGGACGCGAAGCTGCCCAGCGAGACCGAACTCATGGAAGAGTTCGGCGCGTCGCGGACGATCGTGGTCCGCGCCCTCGACCTGCTGCGCCAGGACGGGTGGATCTACTCCCGGCAGGGCAAGGGCCGGTTCTCCCAGGGCAAGCCCCCGGAACCGCAGCGGGTGCCGCAGCACGTTTCGGCGCTGTTGGCGGCAGAGGTCGACGGGCGGGTACGGGTGCTCGACGCGCGGGAGGCTGCGGCCCCGACGCGGGCGGCGTGGGCGCTCGGCGTGCAGGAGGGCGCCCCGGTGATGGTGCGGCGGTGGCTGGTGAGCGTCGATGAGGTCGGGCCGGTGGAGCTGGGCACCGCGTATGTGCCCCTCGACCTGGCGGCGGGGACCGGTGTCGGGTCGGTGGAGCCGTTGCGGGAGGGTCTGGCGCGGCATCTGGCGGACCGGGCCGGGTTGGAGCTGGACCACGCCACGCAGCGGATTTCGGCCCGTCCGGCGACGGTGGAAGAGTCCCGGTTGCTGGAGGTCGGCAAGCGGGAGTGCATGCTGACGGCGTTGCTGGCCGTGTACGACCGGCAGCAACGCCCGGTCCTCGCCCTCGACGTGGTGATGCCGCCGTCCCGGCATGAACTTGAGGACACCTTCACCCTGCGGTAGCAGCATCCACCACAGTCCACGGCCCTCGGGTGCCCGCGTCGGCATCCCGGGGGCTCGTTGCGTCGTGGCACCTGGTGACACCCCCATGACGCGGGCTGACACCTGTGGTCGCGGCGGGGGTCGGCGTACGGTCGGACGCGTAGCCGCCCCTGCCGGGTTGCATCGGTGTTCGTGAGTCTCGTCACCGTCGATCACTGCTGGACGTGTCAGGGGCGAGCTACAATCGAAGCACTTGACACGTTAAGTGGTCGCCCCGAGAACTGGTCGACGGGTGGCCCAGGCTGAAGGAGGAACGACGGTATGGCGCTGAAAGGTGGGACCCGGTTCGAGGTCCCGTTCGAGGCGGTGTTCCCGGCCGGCTGTGCGCTGGTGCCGGACTCGATCACGGAAGCGCAGGACTACAACCCGGCCAACGGGGCACGGACCCCATCGATTGACAAGGTGTCCGGGCTGCGGGTGTGGACGGTGCGGGTGGTGGACCTGGACCCGGAGCTTGGCGGCCGGTCCCATGAGGTGGCGGTGAAGATCTCCGCCCCGGTACAGCCGGTCCCGGACAACGGGGCGCCGTTCGCGCCGGTCGAGTTCGAGGGCCTGTCGGTGACCCCGTACGTGGCGCAGAACGGCAGGCTCGCGTACTCGCTGCGCGCGACCGGCTTCCGCACCCCCACGCCCGGCGGTGACCAGGCCTGACAACCGGGGTGGGGCGGTCCGGCTTCCTACGGCATCGGACCGCCCCGCTCGCTCCCCAACGCCCCTGCTGAGGCAAGGAAGGCGGGCTCCATCATGCCCAACTCCAGCCCTCGCCAACAACAGCACCCCCGCCGTACCCGGCCCGTGCCGGTGTGCCGGGGACAAGTGCAGCTGCTCACGCCCGTGGCGCGCGACGCCTCCGGGCGGTTCACCCGCTGGTCTCCCGGCCTGCCGGTGCAGTTGGTCGCGACCCGCCGTGACGCGCGCGGCCGGTTCACCACGCCCGGCGGCCGGGCCGCCAGCGGCCCTCGTGGTGTGTCTGTGAGAAAGGGCTGAAACCGTTGTACCGCAACAATCTCCCCCTGGTCCACGCCCGGCGCATGTCCATTCCGCTGCCGTGGTGGCTGATCATCTGGGTGCTCATTCCATACCTGCTGTACAAGACCGTCCGGGTGCTGCTCGTGCGGGTGCTGCCGTTCACGTGGCGGAACTGGTGCTCGCTGCTGATCGTGGCGGGCGCGCTCTATCTGCGGCACCGCTCCGGCTGGCTCGGCCTCGTCCTGGTCCTGCTCGTCACGGCCGGGCTCCTCACCGTGTGGTGGTGGCGGCGCCCGGCGTCGTTCGCCCGCTGGGTGCGGCTGCCGGTCCGGGCCTGGCGGCTCAGGGTGTTCTTCTACCGCCGTCACTGGCGCGAGGCGATGACCACGTGCCGGCTCGCGCAGCGCTTCGACGCGACGCTGACCGTGCCGAAGCTGCTGCGGGTGCGCTGCACCCATGCCACCGATGAGTTGACGGTCCGCATGCCGCGCGGGCAGAACCCCGACGACTGGCACCGCGCCGCCACCGATCTGGCCTACTCGTTCAACGCCCGGGTCTGCCGGGTCTACTCCGGCACCGCCGGAACCCCGCCGCTGCGCACGGGCCGTCTGGCCCCGATCTGGCGGGCGGTGGATCGGGTGCGCTACCGCGACCGGCCCCGCCTCGTGCGCCTCGTCGTCGTCCGCCGCGACCCCCTGTCCGCGATCGTGCCCGCGCTGCCGGTCCCGGCCATGCCCGACTTCGCCGCGCTGCCCCTCGGGCTGCGGGAAGACCTGCACCCGTTCCTGCTGCGCCTCCTCGCCACACACGTGCTCATCGTCGGCGCCACCCGCTCCGGCAAAGGCTCCGTGCAATGGTCCCTGGTCCGCGCGATGGCCCCGGCGATCCGCTCGGGGCTGGTGCGGCTGTGGGGCATCGACCCGAAAGGCGGGGTCGAGCTGTCGATCGGCGCAGCGCTGTTCACCCGCCTCGAATACACCGACCCCGGGCCGATGGTAGCCATGCTGGAAGACCTCGTGAGCATCATGCGCGACCGGCAGGCCCGGATGCAGGGCCACATCAGGGCCCACACGCCCACCCTGGATGAGCCGCTGTACGTGCTGATGGTGGACGAGATGATCGCCCTGGTCGCGCTGCTGCTCGACGTGGAACTGCGCAACCGGGCACGCTCCGCCCTCGCCCTGCTGCTCACCCAAGGCGCCGGGCTGGGCGTCCTCGTCGTCGGCGCGACCCAGGACCCGCGCAAGGAAATCATCGAACTGCGCGACTTCTTCCCCACCCGCATCGGGCTGCGACTGACCGAACGCAACCACGTCGACATGGTGCTCGGCGACGGCGCCCGCACCCGAGGCGCACTGTGCGACCTGCTCTCGCCTGATCCGGGCCTGCGCGGCATCGGATACGTGGTCCTCGACGGGCAGCCCGAGCCGATGCGGGTCCGGTTCGGCTACTGCACCGACACCGACGTGCGAGCGATGGCCACCCGCTACGCCGCCCCGGCCACAACCGCCCCCGGCCCCCAACCGTCCGAGCCGCAACCGGCGTCCCGGACCGAACCGCCGGCGACGCCACCGCGCCGGGTGCCCCGGCCCCGGACGGCCGGGCCGCTGCTGCCCGACAGCCTGGCGGAGTTCCTCGGCCGCGACAGCCACCAGGAACGCGACGGGGACGGGCGGGATGCCGCATGACCGGCACGACACCACCCCCGGCCACCGGCGGCGAGCCTGACCGCCGGTTCTACCGGCTCCGCGCCCCGGACACCGAACACGGCTCGTCGGCGGTCACGGTCCGGGTCACCGACGGCGACGACCTCTACGTCGCGGTCGGCGGGGGGCGGCGGCGCATGTACCTGACCGTCGCGGAGGCGTGGGCGTTGTGGCGGTGCCTGTCCGAAGCCGTCGCCTCGACCGGCCAGCCTCCCGAGTGGATTCGTGTCCCTGTCGTGCCGAAAGGCCGGTGAACACTGGTGAGCAGCATCCGGCAGCGGCCCGGCCGGGTCTGGGCCTACCTCGGCACCCTCGTGGGCGGCCTGGCGTCCCTGGCCGCGAACGTGGCGCACTGCTACGTCCCCCCGTCCGACGCCCGCGCGGGGTGGGCACCGGAGCCGGGCGCGGTCCTCGCGGCGATGTTCTGGCCCCTCGCCCTGTTCCTCGCGGTGGAGATCCTGGTCCGCACCCCGTGGCCGGCTGGCGGCTGGTGGCGCCTCGCCCGGTTCGGCGGCCTGCTGCCCGTCGCCCTGGTCGCGGCCGTCGTGTCGTACCGGCACCTGTCCGGACTGCTGCGGCATTACGGCGAAGACCCGTTGACCGCCGTCGCGGGACCGGCCGCCGTCGACGGGCTGATGGTGATGGCAGCGGCGGCCCTGCTCGCATTCGGGACCCACAGCGAGCCGGGCCGCACCGCCCCGACCGTACCAGAGGTATCGACCCCGCCCACTCCCGCGCCGGTGACGCCGGAACCGTTGTTGCCCGGTACCGAGATTGCGGTCGTCGCGCCGCCCCGGGTGGTCACCGGCGGCATCCGCTCCGGGGTGATCCGATGACCCTCACCGCCGACGCGCTGCCGGGCCTGGGCGACCCGGCCGACGAACCCCGCCCCGGCTCCCGCGCGGCCCGCATGCTCCTCCCCCTCGCCTCCAAAGTCGTCCAGGACATGGCGGCCGAGGCCGGGGTGTGCCTGCGCCCGGTCGGGCTGCGCCGCACGGACCTCACCACCGGCCAGACCGAGATCATCGACGTGCCGTGCGGCGCCACCCGCGAAGACAAATGCCCATCCTGCGCCAAGCGGGCACAGCGCCTGCGCAAGGTCCAGATCCGGGATGGCTGGCACCGCACCGACGAACCCGCCCCCGGCCCGAAACCCGCGACGGATGAGCACCGGGCGCTGATCAGCCTCCGCGCCCACCTCGAACACGGCCGGGACCAAGCCGTCCGCGCCGCACAGTGGGACCAGGTCGCCGAGGTCGACGACGCGATCGGCGAGGTGGAGGAAGCCATCGCCGTGCAAGGGCTCCGGGGAACAGTGGCGCCCGGCCACGACGTACGGAGCGAGCCGAAGCGGCAACGGTCCACCCGGCGGCGGCAGGACGCGCCCGCGCTGCCCCGGCAGAAGGTGGCCCCGCGCACGGTCGGGCGGGTGTACACGGCCCCGGACGGCACGGAGTATCGGCCGTCGATGTGGCTCACGCTCACCCTGGACTCGTACGGGGCCGTGCGGGACGACGGCACCCCGGTGGACCCCGCGACGTACGACTACCGGCGCGCGGCCTGGGACGCCATCGCCTTCCCCCGGCTCCTCGACAGGTTCTGGCAGAACCTGCGCCGCTGTGTCGGCTGGAACGTCCAATACGCCGGCTGTGTGGAGCCGCAACGGCGGCTCGCGCCGCACGCGCACTTCGCCATCCGGGGCACCATCCCCCGCACGGTGCTGCGCGAGGTGGCGGCGGCGACCTACCACCAGGTGTGGTGGCCCGCCATCGACACACCCGTCTACACGCCGCACCGGCTGCCGGTGTGGGACAGCGACACGGAGGTGTGGCGGGACCCCGATACCGGGACGGCGCTGCTGGCCTGGGATGCGGCGTTGGACGCGATCGACGCTGACCCTGCAGCGGCACCGGCGCACGTGGCCCGGTTCGGGGTCCAGATGCGGGCGGAGGGCCTGACCGCCGATCACCACAACGTGGACCGCACGATCGGCTACATCACCAAGTACATCACCAAGTCCGCGGCCGACTGCCACACCATCACCACCGACCGGCAACGTGACCACCTGGAACGGTTCTGGCAGCAACTCCGCGTGACGCCGTGCTCCGACCGGTGCGCAAACTGGCTGCTCTACAGCATCGCCCCGAAGCAGGCCCACGGCCGGCTCCGGCCGGGCAACTGCAAGAGCCGCGTCCACCAACGCGCCACGCTGGGCATCGGCGGGCGGCGCATCCTCGTGTCCCGGGACTGGTCCGGCAAGACCCTGGCTGATCACCGCTACGACCTGCGGGCCTGGGTTCGTGCGCTGCTGGCCACGTCGACCGGTATCGACCAGGACCCGGTCACGGACGGTGAGGACGGCGGACCCCCGGAGGGGGGCGGGGGTGGGTGGGTGGCACCAACGCCCGCCCCGGTCGCGTGGGAACTGGCTCGGCCGAACGATCCCGACCTACCTCCGATGCGGCACCGCCTCCTGCGCGCCTTGGCACAGCGCATGCAGTGGCGGGCGGCGCTCAACGCTGCCAAGGACCGGGCCGCGCAGTATCCGGCGCCGGTGCAGCGGAATGTTTCGGCAACTGGGCTCAACGAGCACGATCACCACGGGGGAGAAGGTGGGGAGTGGACACCAGGTTGAGCGCGGCACGCGACAACCACCCAGCACAACGGCGCGCCACCAACACGCTCACCGAACCGGAAGCGGTGGCCGCTGACCCGGCCGATGACACAGCACCGTTGACCGTGATCGTCCACCCGCAGGATTTCAGGCTTCCGGACGTGCTCCGGCAGATCGAGGCGGGAAAGATTGTGCTCGTCATGCCGCAGCACGACGGCCGTGACTAGCCGTCCAGCCGGAAACGGCCGAGGCTCACTCGATACACCTCCGAGTGAGCCTCTACCGCTGCTGGTCCTACCGCCGGAAACACAGCCCGTTACCGAGGTCGACAATCCCGGTCATGCCTGGGTCCTCCGCGCCCGCCGTGCCGATGGCGATCCCCCACCGTCCACCGTGGTGCACCAGACCCAAGCCCCACGACGCCTTGACCGCACGGACCATGCCCCGCTTGACCGTGTCATCACCCGCATGCCACATCTCAGCAACCGTCTGCCCCGTGGGCGCATAGTCGAAACTGTCCGGAACGATCACGAACCGCTCGATGCGCGCCTTCATCGCCTTCCGCTGGGCGATCAGCGCGTCAAGCTCGTCATCGTCCTCGGTAGCGGACAACCGGGCCTGAATCTTGCGGAGCTCGGCGTTCAACTCGTCCAGCTCGTGAGCGTTGCCCGCCACCCGCTGAAAGGCCAGGATGGCGGTCGTGTCGTTGGCGAACATGTCGGCAATCACGTCCATCACCGGCTGCGCCTCGGCACCCTTGAACCTGCCACAGGCCAGCCGCCGCCGCTCACGACCAGCACACCGCAGCGTCGGGGTACGCGGCTTCTGCGCACGCGGCTCGCCCGTGCGCGCGTCCTTCCCCGGGGTCAGGCCAGCATGGACCAGCAGTTTCCCCGCACACTCGGGACAGTCCAGCAGGCCGGAAATCCAGGTGACTGGACTGGCCACAGGTCGGCCACCCTTGTTCACGCGGCTCTCGTCCTTGTTCGCCTCAAGGACCTTGTTCGCACGCCACCACAACGCCGACTCGACCACGGGCTCAACCGCATGGGTCCACGTCTCCGTCCGGCCCTCGTGCGTGTAGGAGCACTCCACCACACCGGTATGGTTCGCAGCGAACCTGATCAGGCTCTTCACCGAAGTCGGATACAGGTCGTACGCCCGCGCCACGCTGTTCACCGGTTCCAGATTCGCGACACGCTCGTAAATATCCACAACAGCGGCGGGGTTGGCACACGACGCCTGCTTGGCGTACCGGACACCGCTCCTCGTCCAGAACGCCGGCAACGGCCCGCGATGCGCCTTATTGTCACGGATCATCATGATCCCGCGATACGTCGTACTCTTCACCGTCCTGGACTTCTCCGCGTTCGCGTGCTGCGCCACCAGCGTCACGATACGACCAGCGAAGTCGGTACGCCCGAACTGCGGCTCACTGATCGAAACGACATCCCCACCCGCCGACCGGATCTCCAGCAGAATCTCCGCCTGCGCGTCCAAATCCTCCCGCCGGTCAAGACGAGACGACTCGGTGACCATCAACGTCCTGTAGTCCCCGCGCTCAATATCCCGGATCACTTCACGCAACGCCGGTTCCTGCGTCCCATGACTCGCCGAGTAACCATGCAGCCGGAACCACTTCACGATCGTCACACCGCGCTCAACAGCGGCGGCATCAATCACCTTGATCTGCGATGCCTCGTCCTGGCTGCCAGTGCTGACCCGCACAAACCCCGCGCCGAGTGAAATCCCCATGTGTGTATTCTACTCAACAACCTACGACCGTTGCTCCCGTCAGACACCGGGCCCGGCCTGCCCTGAACGGGCGGCCGGGCCCTGCCAGGTCCGCGGTGCCAAGAACACGGCCGGCGCGGCGGCGGGGAGGGCGTCGTCAGCGGCGGGCGGCGAGGAGCACGTCGTTGGGGTTGCAGGCGCTGCACGGGGTGAAGCCCAGCTCCACCGCCTCGTGCGCGGGCAGCCCCTCGCTCTCCCGGCCCAGCAGGTGGGGGCAGCTCGGCACGTGGTAGCGGGGCCGGCCGTCGATCACCAGGACCTCGGTGTCGAGCGTGGCGATGCGGGCCAGGTCGGCGGCGGACGAGTGCTGGATCGGCGGCTCGTCCGCGGGCTCCTCGTCGTCGTACTCGTCATCGTCGTCATCATCGGCGTAGTCGGCCGGGTACTCCTCGTAGTGCCGCCGATCCTCGGTCTCGCGTTGCGAGACGGTGACCGGCGGCTCCGGCTCGTCGCGCACCGGCGCGATCATCGCGGTCTCGTCGGCCGGCTCGGCGCGGGCGGCGGAGCGGGTGCCGGTGGCGGTGCCGTAGGTGGTCCCGGCACGGGCCCCGGCGCCGACCGCCTGGCGCTCGGCCGGGCGGGCGAACTCGCCCGAGCCGCCCAGGTCGAGGTCCTCGACGCCGAGGTGGGAGGCGAGCGGGTCGTACCGCTCCACGGGCACCTGGCGCCCGGTGCGGGCGCGCGAGGAGGTGCGGGCGGCCGCGGCCTGGCGCCCGCCGACGATGAGCGCCACCGCGGCCAGCAGGCTCGCCCCGATGGACGCTACGAGCAGGGCGTCCGAGCCCTGCAGCAGCCCCAGCACGAGCAGGCCGACGGCCACCACGATCAGCAGCAGGCTTCCGACGATCACGGCCCTGTCCCTCCGCAGCGCGAGTCCCGGGTCGAGTGCAGAGCCTCTCCGGGCGAGTGTCTCTCAGCCGGTACAACGACCGAACCTGCCGGAAGTCTCCCAAAACGACTGACGCTCCAGCCGAATTTCGACTGGAGCGCCGCGTGTCGCATTGACTACGCCTCACCCAAGACCGCCGCTGAGCCCAGCCGCGCTCGCGGCCCCGACCGCCACCGACACCGGGGGTTGGACCAGGTGCACTACGCGGCCCCCGACCACCGCAACCACCAACACGGGGGTGTGGGTGGCGAAGCCCCCACTGCGGAGCGAGCGAAGCGAGCGCGAAGAAGGCACAGGCTCCCCGGCGAGCAGCCCGGAACGGGCTGCGAGCAGGATGAGCCCAGCCTGTCGCCTCTCAGCGGCCGGCGCCCTCGTAGCCGCCGGCGAGGCCGGCCGTGGCCAGGCCGCCGCCGACCGCCGGGCGGGAGCCCGTGTTCTCGCCGCGCTGCGTCATCTCGGCCTCGAGGCTCTGCTCGCGGCCGGTGAGGTCGCGCAGCTGGCTCTCCAGGTAGGCCTTGAGACGCGTGCGGTACTCGCGCTCGAACTGCTTGAGCTCCTCGATGTGCTTCTGCAGCGCGGTGCGCTTCGCGTCGAGGCCGCCCATGGCCTCCTGGTGGCGCTGGCGGGCGTCGCGCTCGAGCGCGTCGGCCTTCGCCCGCGCGTCGCGGGTGACCTCCTCGGCCTTGGTGCGGGCCTCGGAGAGCAGCTTGTCGGCCTCGCGGCGGGCGTCGGACACGTGGTCGTCGGCGGTGCGCTGGGCCATCATCAGCACCCGCAGCGCCTGCTGCTCGCCGTCGCCGGAGACGGCGCCGCCGCCTCCGCCGGTGCGGATCTGGTCGAGCTCCTGCTGCATGCTGCGCGCGGCCGACTCCGCGGACGACTTCTCCCGCTGGACGCGCTCGAACTGCGTCTTGAGGTCGGCGAGCTCCGCGGCCAGGCGGGGGTCGCCGCCGGCGCCGGTGGAGACGCGGGCCGGCGCACCGCCGCCGCGCTCGAGCTGGGCGCGCAGCTCGTTGTTCTCTTCGATCAGCCGGGCGAGCTCACGCTCGACCTCGTCGAGGAAGGCGTCGACCTCCTCCTCGTCGTAGCCCCGCTTGCCGATTGGGGGCTTCTTGAAGGCGACGTTGTGAACGTCGGCCGGGGTCAGCGGCATCGAAACTCCTCGGGTCAGTTGCGGCCGCGCGGCCGCCGAGCGGTGCGTGTCACGAGAACGCCGCGATCAGCCGCCCTAACACGACGTACATCAGCACGAACAGGATAACCAGCAGCACAAGCGAAGACAGGTCCACGGCCACGGTACCAATACGCAGCGGACGAATCACCCGCCTCAACGCTTTGAGCGGCGGATCGGTGACGCTCCACACCACTTCAAGCGCCGCCGCGGCACCCCGGCGGGGTTGCCAGCGGCGTCCGAACTGCATGACGTAGCCCATCACGAAGCGTGCGAGGAGCGCCACCAGGAAGAGGTAGAGCAGCAGATGCACGATCTGCAAGGTGATGGACACCACGGTCGTTGAGTCCTCGCATCAGCTCTGGTTGAAGAACCCGCCCTCGGCGATCTTAGCTTTGTCCTCGGCGGTGACCTGGACATTTGCCGGAGAGAGCAGGAAGACTCGGTTGGTCACCCGCTCGAAGTTACCACGCAGGCCGAATACCAGCCCCGCCGCGAAGTCGACCAATCGCTTGGCGTCCGCCTCGTCCATTTCGGTGAGGTTCATGATCACCGGGACGCCGTCGCGGAAGTGCTCACCGATCGTGCGCGCCTCGTTATACGTCGTGGGGTGCAGCGTGGTGATCGCGTAACGGCGGTCGTCGCTGTCTTCCTCCACCTGGGGCCGCTCCCGGACCGAGCCGGCCGGCGTGAGGGCGAGATTGTCGCGCGTCGGGTAGCTGATCGACGAAGTCGGGCGCGTGATCGAGCGCACGGTGCTGGTGCGGTCCGCGGCCGAGAGGCGCTCCGAAGCGGACAGCCGCTCGGACGCCGACAGGCGCTCCGAGGCCGAGAGGCGCTCGGAGGCGGACAACCGCTCGGAGGCCGAGTGCCGCTCCGACGCCGAGAGGCGCTCCGAAGCGGAAAGCCGCTCCGAGGTCGAGCGGGTGCGCGGCGCCGGCACCTCGTCGACGTCGTCCTCGTCGTCAAGCAGGTCGTCGCCGTACCGGTAATGACGATCATCGTAACCGCGATCGTCCTCGTCCTCGACGAGACCGAGCCAGACGCCCGCCCTGCGCAGAGCACCCATCCGCGCTCCTCCGTCCACCGCCATGCGGCACTTCCCCCCGTTCGGTGCCACCGATCACGTCGTGCGACACCGCCCCGCCGGCGCAGAACCACACCCGTGTAGTTTTTCCGTTCCCGCGGTCAGGCTACCCCAGTGGAGTACGTTTTCCGAGCAATGCGCTGCCGACACGGACATGTGTCGAGCCGTGCAGAATCGCGGATTCCAGGTCGCCGCTCATGCCCGCGGAAATCCAGTCCGGCGTGCCGTCCGGCCCGGTGAAGCGCTGCTTGATCCGGCCCGAGATCGCCGCCAGGCGGGCGAATGCGTCGTCGGGCGCCCAGTCCACCGGCGCCACCGCCATGACCCCGAGCAGCCGCAGCGCGGGGCTGGCCGCGATCGCCTCGGCGACCTTCTCCACGGCGCCGGTGACCGCGCCGCCGCGCCGCTCGTCGTCGTCCAGGCTCACCTGGACCAGCGCGCCGAGCGGCGTCTCGCGCCCGGATCGGACCACGGCGTCGGTGAGCGCGTCGACCAGGCGCAGGCTGTCCACGGAGTGCACGACATCGGCGTAGGTCACCACCGAGCGGGCCTTGTTGCGCTGCAGCTGCCCGACGAAGTGCCAGCGCACGTCGGGCACCGCCGCCGCCTTCGGGGCGGCCTCCTGGTCGCGGTTCTCCCCCACGTCGCGCACGCCCAGCTCGACCAGCCGGGCGACGTCGTCCGCCGGATAGGTCTTGGTGATCGCCACCAGCGTGACCGACTCCGGCTCCCGGCCGGCGGCGCGGCAGGCGGCCGCGATCCGCTCCCGGACCGCCGCGAGATTGGCCGCGATCTGCGCCGTGCGCGGGTCCACCGGGAAAGACCTCCGAAAATGCCGAACGGGTGAGCCGCGATTGCGACCCACCCATTCAAGCAGAAGTCGATCAGGCGCCGTTCTTCAGGAAGTCCGGCACGTCGACGTCGTCGAAGAGCACCCGCCGGGGCGGCGGCGGGGCCTGACGCTCCTGGGGAGCGGGCTCCTTGGGCTGGCTGTGCTGCCCGTGCTGCGTGCGCGGGGCCCGTGCCTCGACCGGGCGGTACGCCGGGGCGCCGCCGTCGAAGCCCGCCGCGATGACCGTGACGCGAACCTCGTCGCCGAGCGCGTCGTCGATGACCGCGCCGAAGATGATGTTGGCGTCCGGGTGCGCGGCGTCGGTGACCAGCTGCGCCGCGTCGTTGATCTCGAACAGGCCCAGGTCGGACCCGCCCGCGATGGACAGCAGCACGCCGCGCGCCCCGTCCATGCTCTGCTCCAGCAGGGGGCTGGAGATCGCCGACTCGGCGGCCTCGACCGCGCGGTTGTCGCCGCGGGCGCTGCCGATGCCCATGAGCGCGCTGCCCGCGCCGCTCATGACGCTCTTGACGTCGGCGAAGTCGAGGTTGATGAGGCCCGGCGTGGTGATCAGGTCGGTGATGCCCTGAACACCGGAGAGCAGGACCTGGTCGGCCTGGCGGAACGCGTCCATCATGCTGATGCCGCGATCGCCGAGGGCCAGCAGGCGGTCGTTGGGGATCACGATGAGCGTGTCGCACTGGTTGCGCAGCTCCTCGATGCCCGCCTCGGCCTGCACCTGCCGGCGCTTGCCTTCGAACGAGAACGGCCGGGTGACCACGCCGATGGTCAGCGCGCCGAGCTTCCGCGCGATGTTGGCCACGACGGGAGCGCCGCCGGTGCCGGTGCCGCCACCCTCGCCGCAGGTGACGAAGACCATGTCGGCGCCCTTGAGCACCTCTTCGATCTCGTCGCGGTGGTCCTCGGCCGCATTCTTGCCGACATCGGGATTGGCGCCCGCACCGAGCCCGCGGGTCAGTTCCCGGCCGACGTCGAGCTTGACGTCGGCGTCGCTCATCAGGAGGGCCTGGGCGTCGGTGTTGATCGCGATGAACTCGACGCCCTTCAGGCCAACCTCGATCATGCGATTGACGGCGTTGACACCGCCGCCGCCGATGCCGACGACCTTGATGACCGCGAGATAGTTGTGCGGATGTGTCATCGGACCACCTTTCCTTTCGAGGTTGGCGAGCGCCGATCCTGTCCGGGGTCGTCGATGCGAATCCCGGTCCGGTTCCCCGATGGGAACCTGTCCCGAGCCCGACCCCGCGACGGGCGGCGTCCGCCAATGCGAACGCACCGGATGGGGGTCCCGCAAACCCTCACCCTTTACTAGAGGCTTATAGTTATGTCAACTAATGCCTTATCGCAAGGTAAGGGCCTGACTGTCGTGATCCAAGGACCACGCCCGGCGTGTCGGCCATTCGCCCACCGCGCCGCCGACGATTTCCTTAACGCGGCCGGGGTACCGCGTGTGACGGCCGGGCCGGCTACTTCTCCACGACCACGCCGGGGGCGCTGACGTCCAGGGTGTGGCCCGGCTCGATCCGGGTCAGCTCCAGCACCCGGACCTTCGCCGGGTTCTGCGTCGCGTCCCCCCACACGACCAGCCGATTGCCGGTCAGCTCGAGCCGGATCCGGGTCGGCGACTCGGCGACCAGCGTCACCAGCTGCGAGCGGATCACCGGCGGCAACGCGGCCAGCACGGTCAGCGCGCCCATGGTGGTGGCGTCGCCGGGCTCGGGCTGGGCGATGCGGACCTGCGGCAGGCCGGGCGGGGCGGCGTCCACCGCCAGGAACGCCACGCCGTCGGCGTCGAGCAGGGTGTAGCCGCGGACCCTGGGCACCACCGCGACCGCCGTGCGCTCCTGCACCGTGATGGCCAGGGTGTGCGGGTAGCGGGCGGCGACGGTCGCCGCCTTCACCGGCTTGAGGTCGCGGACCCGCCGCTCGACCGCGCCCAGGTTCAGCCTGGGCAGCGGGGTGCCGGGGCGGACGGCGGCGGTTCGACGTACCACCTCTGGATCCAAAACGGACGCGCCGGTGACCTCAATCCGCTCGACGCCCAGCGCCGGGGTCAGGTAAACGATCGCCGCCACCCCGCCGAGCAGCGCGGCCACGCCCAGCGCCACCAGCCAGGGCAGTGCCGCGCGGAGGCGGTGCCGCCTGGCCCGCCGGGCGAAGCGCCGCACCGACTGCGGCGCGCCGCGAGGGGCCAGGACGAGCCGCCAGCCGCGCGTCTGGGTCAACCGGGATCAGCCCTCAGTCCTCGGACCGCGAGTGGCGGCCCACGTAGCCGGCCGCCTCCGGGTCGCCCTTGAGCGCGGCGAGCAGCTCGTCGCCCATCAGCGAGACCGGCGGCGCGCCCATGGTGACCACCACGTCGCCCTCGCGGACCCGGGCGGCGACCTCGCCGGGCACGTCCTCCCAGGACGGCACGAACACCTTGCGGTCCTCGGGCAGGTCGACCGCGGCGGTGAGGGCCACACCGCCCTCCCCCGGCTCGCGCACCTCGCCGGGGCCGAAGACCTCCATGATGATCGCCTCGTCGGCGAGCGACAGCCCGGCCGCGATCTCGGCCTGGAAGTCGCGGGTGCGGTACACCCGGTACGGCTGGAAGACCACGATCAGCCGTCCCTCGCCGGCGACCTCGCGCAGCGTGCGCAGGGCCATGGCGATCGGCACCGGGTGGTAGGCGTACTCGTCGTAGACCCGCACGCCCGCCTCGGCGCCCTTGAACTCGAAGCGGCGGCGCACCCCGGGGAACGTGGCCAGCGACTCGATCGCGGTCTCGGCCGGCACACCCAGCCGCAGCGCGGCGAGGATCGCGCCGGCCGAGTTGAGCCCCAGATGGGCGCCGGGCACCGGCAGGAACACCTCACCGAGCGGCACTCCGTCGTGGTGGGCCACGTAGCGCACGCCGTTGACCGACGAGCGGACCTCGCTGATGCGCAGGTCGGCGTCCGGCGCCGTGCCGTAGGTGACGATGTCGGCGCCGGCGGCCCGGGCGCGCACCGCCATGCGCATCGCCCCGGCGTCGTCGGCGCAGGTCACCACGAACCCGCCCGGCTCCACCCGGGCGCAGAACTCGACGAACGCGTCCTCCAGGCCCTGCAGGTCACCGTAGGTGTTGAGGTGGTCGGCGTCGATGTTCGTGACGACGGCGACGTGCGGGGTGTACAGCAGGAAGGACCGGTCGCTCTCGTCGGCCTCGGCCACGAAGAGGTCCCCGCTGCCGTGGTGGGCGCTGGAGCCGATCGCGGAGATCTCGCCGCCGATGACGAAGGACGGGTCGAGCCCGGCGTGCTGGAGGATCAGCGTGATCATCGACGTGGTCGTGGTCTTGCCGTGGGTACCGGCGACCGCGACCGCCCGCCGCCCGTTCATCGTCGCGGCCAGCGCCTCGGAGCGGTGCAGCAGCCGCAGGCCCCGCTCGCGCGCGGTGACGAGCTCGATGTGGTCCTTCGGGATCGCGGTGGAATACACCACCGTGTCGACCCCGTCGAGGTTGGACGGCTCGTGGGTGCGGTAGATCGTCCCGCCGAGCGCCTTGAGGGCGGTCAGCTGGGGCCACTCCTTCAGTTCGCTGCCCGACACCGGGATGCCGCGGGTCAGCAGCAGGCGGGCCAGCCCGCTCATGCCGACCCCGCCGACGCCGACCAGGTGGACCTTGCCCAGGTCCTCCGCCGTTAGAGTCTGCTCGCTCATCCCCCGACCACCTTCAGTACGTACCGACGCAGGGCCTCGTCGCCGTCGCGGCGGCCGTAGCCGGCGGCCGCGCGGCTCATCGCGGCGAGCCGGGCGCCGTCGCGCACCAGCGGCACCACGGTCTGGACGATCAGCTCGGGCGACAGGTCGCCGTCCTCGACGATCAGCCCGCCGCCGGCCTCGACCACCGGCAGCGCGTTGCGCCGCTGCTCGCCGTTGCCCCACGGCAGCGGGACGTAAACCGCCGGCATCCCGATGGCCGCCGTCTCGGCACAGGTCATCGCGCCACCCCGGCACAGGGCCAGGTCGCCGGCGGCGTAGCCGAGCTCCATCTCGGAGAGGAACTTGATCCGCACGTACGGCGCGGCGAGGCCGGCCGGGACCTCGAAGTCCTCGTTGCGCGCCCCGATGATGTGCAGCACCTGTACCCCGGCCGCGGTGATCTGCTTCGCCGCGCCGGCCACCGCCTGGTTGATCGACCGGGCGCCCGAGGACGCGCCGAACACGAACAGCGTCGGCAGGTTCTGGTCGAGCCCGAAGCGGGCCCGCGCCTCGGCCCGCAACGCCGCCCGGTCCAGCCTGGCGATGCTCTGCCGCAGCGGCACGCCGACCACCTCGGCGTCCGCCACGGCCGGCATCTGCTCCCGCTGGTGCGGGAAGCCGAGCACGAGGTGCTTGGTGAAGCGCATGCCCATCTTGTTGGCCACGCCGATCGGCACGTTGACCTCGTGGATCACGGTCGGCGTCTTGCGCCGCCAGGCGGCCAGGTAGGCCGGCACCGACACGTAGCCGCCGAAGCCCACCACCACGTCGGCGTCGACCTCGTCGAGGATCGCCCGGGTGGCCCGCGCCGCCTTCCACATCCGGTCCGGGGTGCGGACCAGGTTCATGTTGACCGAGCGGGGCAGTTGGTACGCCGGGACGTGCCGCAGGTCGTAGCCGCGCTGCGGGATGAGGTCGTTCTCCATCCCGCTCGGCGACCCGATGCAGGTGATGCGGACGCCGGGGTCGTGCCTGCGCAGGCAGTCGGCGAAGGCGAGCAGCGGGTAGATGTGCCCGCCGGTGCCTCCGCCGGCCAGCACCACCGAGCGCAGCGCTGCCATCAGGTGCTCCTTCCGCGGGACGGCCCGGTCATGGTGGGCCGGCCCGTCGTGCGTGTCGAGGGGTCGGCGCCGTCGCCCTCCGCGCGGACGCGCGGGAGCGGCGGCAACGGCGCCCAGAGTAGTCGCACCCACTTGCGCGGCGGACGGGCGTGCATGGCTCGGGCGCAGTCGGGCTCGGCACGGGCGGACGAGGTGAGGATGCCGGCCGCGCCCAGCGCGACGACGAGCGCGCTGCCGCCGTCGGAGATGAACGGCAACGGCAGGCCGGTGATCGGGATCAACCCGACGACCCCGCCGATGTTGATGATCGCCTGGCCGACGAACCAGATCGTGATCGACGCGGCCACCAGCCGGCGGAACGGATCCTCGACCCGGCGGGCGATGCGCAGACCGGTGTACGTCAGCATGCCGAAGAGCAGCAGCACCACCATGCAGCCGACCACGCCGAGCTCCTCGGCGACGATGGCGAAGATGAAGTCGTTGTGCGCGTTGGGCAGCCGGCCCCACTTGAGCTGCCCCTGCCCCAGCCCGACGCCGAACCAGCCGCCGTCGGCGACCGCCCACAGCCCGCGCAGGTACTGGTACCGCCCGGCCTTCGCCTCAGGGTCGATGCTCGGGTCGAAGAACACCTTGAGCCGGTCCAGCCGGTAGTCTTTGCCGGGCGGGAACAGGATGAGTGCGACGATGCCGCTGACGAAGAACGCGCCGAGCCAGCCGAAGACCGCGAGCCGCGCCCCGGCCGCCCAGAGCAGCCCGGTGAACAGCACAATCATGCAGATGGCCGACCCGAGGTCGTTGTAGCCGACCAGCAGCAGCAGCGTGATCGTGACCGGGAACAGCGGCGTGAGCAGCTCCCGCCAGGCGAGGATGGTGCGCCCTTTGCGCACCAACAGGTCGGCCCCCCAGATCACCAGCGCGAACTTGGCCAGCTCGGCCGGCTGCACCTGCAGGCTCCCCACATGCAGCCACAGGTCCTCGACCCAGATCGGCCCGAGGTGGATCGACGTGACCTCGTCACCGGTGGCGCGCCGGGCCGCCAGCCAGCCCATCAGGTCGACGAAGCACATGAGCGTGAACGCCGACAGCAGCAGCGGGATCGCCACGGCCCGGAACGTGCGCACCGGCAGCCGCTGGCACACCCAGAACACGATCAGCCCGACCACGGCGGAGGCGGTCTGCTTGGCGATCTGGGTGAACGGGCTACCTGTGGTGGCGTAGCTGCCGACGCTGGTCACGGAGAAGACCATGACCAGACCGATGAACACGAGCAGCCCGACGCTGGACAGCAGCAGGTAGTACGAGGCGAGCGGACGATCGAGCAGCCCCCGCAGCGTGCCGACGAAGTTGCCGACCCAGCCGCTGCCGGCAACCTCCTCCCCATCGCTCCTCATCATGACGCCCATCATTCCCGCTACCCGCAGGCTGGCCGCCTACGACGCGCTGTTCTTGCCTGGCTGTTTCTGGGCTGGCGGCGCGGTGGTTGGGGTTTTTTGCTGCGCCTTCGGCGCATTTGGTTGCGGCCGGAAGCTAGCCACGCGCGACTCCGTCGCGGCGCTACACCTGGGGGGGGTTCCCACCCCAGACCCCCCATGGCCGCTGCGCGGCCACTCTCTGCCGCGCTCCGCGCCCCTGACGTCCTGGTTACGGTCCCCTATCGCGCCTGCGGCGCAGTGCGCGCTGTTGCTTGTTGCGCCTCTGGCGCAGCGGGCGCTGCCCCTTCTGGCGCCTCCGGCGCAGCGGTTGCGGCCCCTTATGGCCTCTCCCGGCCGGCCTGCGCCGCCCGCGAATCGGGACCATCGGCGCGGCCGTGCCCGTCGGCGAGTGTGTGCCTGGGTCTGCGCGTCCAGGCGCCCACGGCGAGCGTGAGCCATCCCACACGGCCGGTGCTGCACGCCGCGCTGCGCGGCGCAGCGGCAAGAAGTCTCCGCGATCATGCTGTACCCGGCACCGACACCATCGGTTTTTCGTGATCACGGAGTGTCCATGTACACCCGTGTACCGAAAGTCTCCGGGATCATGGCAAACCCGTGGTGCGGCCATGACGGGCAGCATGATCACGGAGACATACGTCCGGCCGGGCGCCGGCGCCTGTCGCGCCTCCGGCACAACGGGCGCTGCCCCTTCTGGCGCCTTCGGCGCCGGTGGTTGCGGCCCCTTATGGCGCCTGCGGCGCAGTGGTTGCGGCCTCTTGTCGCGCCTGCGGCGCAGTGGGCGCTGCTCCCTGTCGCGCCTCCGGCGCGGTGGTTGGGGTTTCTTGTTGCGCCTTCGGCGCATTTGGTTGCGGCCGGAAGCTAGCCACGCGCGACTCCGTCGCGGCGCTACACCTGGGGGGGTTCCCACCCCAGACCCCCCATGGCCGCTGCGCGGCCACTCTCTGCCGCGCTCCGCGCCCCTGACGTCCTGGTCACGGTCCCCTCTCGCGCCTCCGGCGCGGTGGGCGCTGCCCCTGGTCGCGCCTCCGGCGCGGTGGCTGGGGTTTCTTGCTGCGCCTCCGGCGCATTTGGTTGCGGGCGGAAGCTAGCCACGCGCGACTCCGTCGCGGCGCTAACCCTGGGGGGTTCCCACCCCAGCCCCCCCATGGCCGCTCCGCTACCACTCTCTGTCGCGCTCCGCGCCCCTGACGTCCTGGTCACGGTCCCCTCTCGCGCCTGCGGCGCCGCGGGCGCTGTCCCTAGCGCCCGCGGCCCGGGCGCGCCGGGGCTTGCGGGTGGGGGTTCCGGGGCGGAACCCCCGTGCTGTCGCTCGGGCTGCTACGAGGCGCCGCTCATTACTCTTAGGAAGTCGGTGGCGAAGAGGCCCAGGGCGGCGGCTACGCCTAGGCCGGCGATGATCCAGAAGCGGACCACGATGTTGACTTCGCTCCAGCCGGCCAGTTCGAAGTGGTGCTGGAGGGGGACCATTCGGAAGATGCGTTTGCCGGTGGTGCGGTACGAACCGATCTGCATGACCCAGGTCACCACGATGATCACGAAGAGCAGGCCGAGCAGCGGCAGCAGCAGGATGGTCTTGGTCGCCACGGCGAAGCCGGCGATGAGGGAGCCTAGGGCCATCGAGCCGGTGTCGCCCATGAAGATGCGGGCCGGGGAGGTGTTCCACCACAGGAAGCCGACCAGGGCGCCGGCCGCGGCGCCGGCGATCAGGGCTACCTCCAGGGGGTCGCGCACGTCGTAGCAGTAGCCGGCCTGGTACGACGGGTCGGCGCACCAGTGGCGGTACTGCCAGAAGGCGATCGCCATGTAGCTGATGATCACCAGGATCGAGGTGCCGGTGGCCAGGCCGTCCAGGCCGTCGGTGAGGTTCACCGCGTTGGACATCGACATGACGATGAAGACGAAGAAGACGACCGCGCCGATCTTGGTGATGTTGAGCCAGTCGATGTCTTCCACCCACGACAGCTTCGGGCTGGCGACCGTCGTGATCACCTGGCGGCCGGTCTGGGTGGCCGGCACGTAGAGCGCGATCGCGCCGAAGATGGCGCCGATGAGGGCCTGGCCGATGAGCTTGCCGCGCTTGTTGAGCCCGTCGCTGTTGCGCTTGGCGACCTTGAGGTAGTCGTCGAGGAAGCCCAGCAGGCCGGTGAAGACGAACAGGCCGAGCAGCACCACGGCGGTGGCGGTCGGGCCGGTCGGGCGCAGCTGCTTGTCGGGCAGCGTGGTCAGCGCGATGTGGCCGCCGGTGTAGGCCACCAGCGTGGCGAAGATGAACGTCACGCCGCCCATGGTGGGCGTGCCCTTCTTGCCGAGGTGGGTCTTCGGGCCCTCGGTGCGGATGGGCTGGTCGGCCTTCAGGCGGGTGAAGTACCGGATCGCGATCGGCGTGCCGAACAGCGAGATGAGAAACGCCACGAAGGCCGCGACGAAGACGGCCCTCACTTCTTCGCGGCTTCCGTGCGCAGGGCGTCGGCGACGTCCCAGGTCCGGTACCGCGATCCCTTGACCAGGACCACGTCGCGCGGAAGCAGCTCGGCGCGCAGCAGCGCCACGGCGGCCTCCTGATCGGTCACGAGCACCGAGTCTCCTCCCCAACTCGCCACGGCGGCCGCCCCGTCCAGGATCGGCGCGGCCTGCTCGCTGACGGCCACGATACGGTCGACGCCGAGTTCCGCGGCGAGGCGTCCGACGTCCTCGTGTCCAGCCCGCTCGTACTCGCCGAGCTCCGCCATGAAGCCGAGCACGGCGATCTTGCGCCGACCGCCGGCCACGTCGACGAGCGCGCGCAGCGCGGCCGCCATGGACGCCGGGTTGGCGTTGAACGAATCGTCGATCACCGTGACATCGTCGGCACGGTCGAAGACATCCATCCTTCGGGTCGACAGTCCCTCCAGGTCGCCGAGTCCGGCGGCGATCGCGGCCGGGTCGAGGCCGGCGAGCGCCGCGACGGCGGCGGCGAGCAGGGCGTTGCCGACGCTGTGCCGCCCGGCGACGTCGAGGCGCACCGGGACCGGCTCGGCGCCGGGCAGGTGCAGCGTGAAGCCGAACCGCCCGCGCTCCAGCGCGACCACGTCGGTGGCCCGCACCTGCGCGCCGGCGGCCTCGCCGGTGAGCACCACCCGGGCGCTCGTGCGGGCCGCCATGGCCCGCACCCGCTCGTCGTCGGCGTTGAGCACCGCGACGCCGTCCGGGCCCAGCGCCTCGACCAGCTCGCCCTTGGCCTGGGCGATGCCGTCGACGGAGCCGAACTCGGCGATGTGCGCGACGCCCACGTTGATCACGACCGAGACGTCGGGCGGGGCGATCTCGCAGAGGTACCGCAGATGCCCGATGCCCCGCGCGCCCATCTCCAGCACCAGGAAGCGGGTCTGGGTGGTCGCCTTGAGCACCGTGTACGGCGTGCCAAGCTCGTTGTTCTCCGACCCGAAGGTGGCCACCGTCGGCCCGTGCAGGGCGAGCAGCCGGGCGACGAGGTCCTTGGTGCTCGTCTTGCCCGAGGAGCCGGTGATCGCCACGACGGTGATGGCCAGCCGGTCCAGCACCGCCCGGGCCAGCCGGCCGAGCGCGTCGCGCGGGTCGGGGACGACGATCGTCGGCACGCCCGGGATCGGGCGGCTGCCCAGGACGCCGGCGGCGCCGTCGGCCATCACCTTGGGCCCGAACTCGTGCGCGTCGACCTTGGCGCCCGCGAAGGCGACGAAGAGCCCGCCGGGGCCGATCTTGCGGGAGTCGTACTCCACGGGGCCGTCGACGACGGCCTCCGGGTCGCCGTCGTGCAGCACGCCGCCGACGATCCGGGCGATCTCGCCCAGGCTGGTCGCGATCACGCCGCCTCCCGCAGGGCCGCCGCCAGCTCGACCCGGTCGTCGAAGGGCAGCACCTCGCCGTTGATCTCCTGTCCGCTCTCGTGCCCCTTGCCCAGCAGCGCGATGACGTCGCCGGGCTTGGCCTGCTCCACGGCGTGAGCGATCGCGGCCCGCCGGCCGCCGACCTCGACCACGGCGGCCGGTCCGCCGGCCGCGCCGGCCAGGACCTCGGCCCGGATCGCGGCCGGATCCTCGGTGCGGGGGTTGTCGTCGGTGACGATGACCAGGTCGGCGCCCTCGGCGGCGGCCCGGCCCATGAGCGGGCGCTTGCCGCGGTCCCGGTCGCCGCCGGCGCCGACCACGCAGACGACCCGGCCACCGCGGGTGGCGGCGAGCGCCCGCAGCGCCTTGAGCACCTCGACCATGGCGTCGGGCTTGTGCGCGTAGTCGACGACCCCGACCACGTCCCCGGGCGCGTCGACCCGCTCCATGCGCCCCGGCGAGCCGGGCGCGCCGGCCACGGCCCGCGCCGCGACCTCGAGCTCCACGCCGACCGCGACCAGCGCGGCGATCGCCAGCAGCGCGTTGGCCACGTTGTGCCGGCCGGGCAGCCGCACGCCGGAGCGGGCGGTCCGGCCGCGCCAGTGCACGTCGAACACCTGCCCGTAGCCGTCGGCGGTCACGCCGGAGACACCGAAGTCCGCATCCTCACGTGCTACGGAATAGGTCCATGAGGCGGGCTTGCGCAGTCGCATTACCGACACGTCGTCGAGGTTGAGGATCTCGATCGCGGCACGGCCGTCGAACAGCCGGGCCTTGGCCGCGAAGTACGCCTCCACCGACGGGTGAAAATCCAGGTGATCCAGGCCGAAGTTGGTGAATCCGGCGGCGGCGAAGCGCACCCCGCCCACCCGGCCGACCTCCAGCGCGTGGCTGGAGACCTCCATCGCCACCGACTGCACGCCCTCCTCGAGCGCCGCGGCGAACAGCGCGTGCAGGTCGGTCGCCTCGGGCGTGGTGCGGATGCTCGGCACGGTCAGGTCGCCCAGCCTGGTCTCGACGGTGCCGATCAGCCCGGTGACCTGCCCGGCGGCGCGCAGGCCGGCCTCGATGAGGTACGTCGTGGAGGTCTTGCCGGCGGTGCCGGTGATCCCGATCGTGGTCAGCCGCCGGGTCGGCTCGCCGTAGACCTTGGAGGCGATGTCGCCGAGCACGTCGCGCGGCCGCTCGGCCACGATGAACGGCACGCCCGCGTCCTGGCGGACCCCGGCCGGGTCGGTGAGCACGGCGACCGCGCCGCGCCGCAGCGCCTCGGGGATGAACTGGGCGCCGTGGACCCGCGCGCCGGGCAGCGCGGCATACAGATCACCCGGACGGACCGCCGAGCTACTGTGCGTCACGCCGGTGACGGCCACGTCTCCTTCGCCGCCCAGCTCACCGATGAGCACGGGGCGGACATTCCGCGGACGGGGATAGCCGGACACGGGGTCAGACCCTACCCGCCCGGCCATAAGGCCCCGGAGCCGGTGTCACGGGTAGATCGTGAGCTTCGGCGGCTCGGTGCCGGTCGGCACGACACCGAAGCTGGACAGCGTCAGCGCCATCATCTCCTTGAACGCCGGGGCGGCCACCGAGCCGCCCGCGCCACCCGGCACGTGCGCGTTGACCGCGACCACGTAGCGTGGCGCCTCCGCCGGCGCCATACCGATGAACGACACGACGTCGCCGTCGGCGTACCCACCGTTCTGGGGCAGCTTCGACGTTCCGGTCTTGCCGGCGATGCGGTACCCCGGGATCGCCGCCTGATGCCCGGTGGCGTCGTCCAGCGTGGTCACGCCCTCCAGCATGGTCCGCAGCTCGGCCGCGACCTTCGGGTCGAGCACCCGGCGGGTCGCCGGGGCCGGCGGCTTGGTGGCGGTGCCGTCGGGTGCGATGATCTTGCGCACCAGCGTCGGCTGGACCCACAGCCCGTCGTTGGCGATCGTGGTGTACACCATCGCCATCTGCAGCGCGGTCGTGGCCACGCCGTTGCCGATCGGGATCGACCCCGGGCTGGAGCCGGTCCACTTGTCCGGCGGCAGCAGCTGGCCCGGCGACTCGTTGGGCAGCCCGACGCCGGTGCGCTGACCCAGGCCGAACTTCCGCTGGTACTCGTAGAGCCTGTCCTTGCCCAGCTGGTCGGCCACGGCGATGGTGCCGACGTTGGACGACAGCGCGAGGATGCCCGGGATGGTCATCTTCGTGCCGTCCTTCTGCGGCGGGTGGTCGGTGTAGGTCGTGTCGCCCTTGCGGACCTTCGAGTTCACCGTCACGGCGGTGTCGGGCGTGATGATGCCCTCCTGCAGCGCGGCGCCCATGACGATCACCTTGTGGATCGAGCCGGGATCGAAGACGGTCGCCGTGCACTGGTCCTTCCACTGGCTCTGCGGCGTGCGGTCGAGGTCGGCCGGGGCGAAGGACGGGTAGCTGGCCATCGCCATGATCTCGCCCGTGTGCACGTCGATCACGATGGCGGAGGCGAAGTCGGCCTTGAGCGGCTCCATCCGCGCGGCCAGGGCGCTCTGGATCGAGTACTGCAGATCGGCGTTGATGGTCAGCTCGACCGAGCTGCCCGGGCGGGCCGGGTTGAGCTCCTCGTAGCCGTAGGGCAGCGGCTTGTCGAGCTCGCCCTCGCCGTGCTCGTAGGTGTGCAGCCCGTCGACGCCGCGCAGCACCGAGTCGTACTGCTGCTCGATGCCCATCTGGCCGGAGAGGTTCTCGCGCGAGGTGTAGCCGATGATGTTGGAGGCCAGGTCGTAGCCGGGGATCTCGCGCCGCTCGTCGCGGGCCACCTTGAGCGCGCCGACGTGCAACGCCTCGATGCGGTCGCCGTCGGACACGTCGATCTGGTGCGCGACGTATTCGAAGCGCACGTTGCCCTTGCCGTTGGCGGTCTTGTGCGGCGTCATCTTGCGGACCAGGTCGGAGCGCAGCACGCCGTACTTGTCGAGGATGGCGAAGAGCTGGTCGGCCAGCGCCTCCGGGTCCTTCACGGCCATCGGGTCGACGGCGACGTAGCGCGTCTCGATCGAGTGCACGAGGATCTTGCCGTCGCGGTCCAGGATGGCGCCGCGCGAGGCCGGCAGCACCGCGTGGATCAGGCGGTCCTGGAGGCCGGCGGCGGCGTAGGCGCTCGCATCGGTGAGCTGCAGCTGCACCAGGCGCACCCCGATGGTGGCGAACATGAGCAGCGCGAGCACGGTGGCCAGCCGCAGCCGGCGCCGCGGCTCGGCGAGCTTGGGCAGGCCCGGCCGGCGGCGGATCAGCCGGGGGACCCGGACCCGGCTGGATCTTGCCGTGACGCCTCGCGTGGCTTTCGCGGCTTTGGTACCCTTTGTGCCCACTCGAGCGCGAGGGCCGCCCTTCGGCCGCGCGACGCGCGGCGGCGCGGGCCGTTGCCGCACCGGCGGTCGGAAGGTCTGTGCCGCGGGGGTGGCGTCTTCGTGCCCCGCTTGCTCCTCGCGCGGGCGGCGCGCGGTGGCGCGATCCCGGTCCGCGCGACCCGGATCGGTGCGACCCCGATCGGTGCGATTCCGGTCGGTGCGGCTGGGATCGGTGCGCCGGGGATCGGTGCGGCGCGGCTGCTCGCTGCGGCCGCCCTGGATCACCTCGAGCGCGGGGCGGAACGGGTCTTTGCGCCCGCCCGCCTCGACTGAGGCGTCGCGGACCGAGCGCCCGCGCGGTGTGTACCGCTTGGCCTCTGACATCGTGCCGCGCAGCACCGGCTCGGCCGTACCACCGCGGCGTTCTTCGTTCTTGGCGGCGGCGCCCGTCGCGCCACCACGCGAACGGGCGGAGGCACCGGCACCCCCCGCGCCGGCGCGACCGCCCGTCCGACGAGGGCCGGCGTCACCGCCGTGACCGGTGGGATCCCTGCGTTCGGCGCCCCCACGCCGCTCGCCGCCACCCCGCCGGTCACCCGTGTCGCCAGCCATCGTCCCGACTTCCGTTCGTCCGTCCACTATGGACTTTGGATCCGTCGTTCACGTTTCCTGCTCGGCGCTGTTACCGGCTCGGCCCGGGCATCTCCAGCTTCGTGCCGTCGGGCAGCACCAGGAAGGCCGGCGTGCTCGACGGCACGAGGCCCAGCTGCTTCGCCCGCGACGCCAGTGTCACCGGCGACTCCTTGCTGGCCAGGTCGCTGCGAACCTTCTCCTCGTCGCGATCGAGCCCCTGCTGCTTGGTCTTCAGCGCGTCGAGCTTGAAGGCGTTCTCGGCGATCCGCGTGTTGAGCACCAGGATGCCCACGACGCCCGAGAGCACCAGCACGAGCACGAGCGCCACGAAGGGCGCCCGCGGCGCACTGACCGGCGCCGGCGGCGCCACCCGCAGTCGCGGGGACGCCGGCTGCTGCGTGTCGGGCGCGTGCCGCTCCGGCGCCGCGTCCGGCTTCGTGGTCTCGTGCTCCGGCTGCAGTGCCGTCGCACCGTCGATCGGGTGGTCCCGGCGCTGCTGCTCCATCTCCTCAGCGGTCTGCGCCGCGGTCCGGCCCCCCGACCGCGATGCACCCTGCTGAGCCCTGCGCTGCCGGTTGGCCGGCAGTGTCGTCACGTTCATCACACCTCCCCCGATGTGTCTGTCCTGTTGGGACGTTCCTTGCGTTCCGCCGCACGGAGCCGCACTGACGCCGCGCGTGGGTTGGCCGCTGTTTCGGCCGCGCCGGGGAGCTCGGCCCCCCGGGTGAGCGCCCGCAGCTCCGGTTCGCTGCCGGGCGGCTCGAACGGGAGCTCGACCGGTACTTTCGAGCGGGTCCGCTCGGCGATCGCCTGTTTGACCAGGCGGTCCTCGAGCGAGTGGTACGACAGCACGACCAGCCGGCCACCAGGCGCCAGCGCGTCGAGCGCCGCCGGTATCGCCCGCTCGAGCACCGCGAGCTCGCGGTTGACCTCGATGCGCAGCGCCTGGAAGGTGCGTTTGGCCGGATGCCCGCCGGTACGCCGGGCCGGCGCGGGAATCGCCTCGCGAACGAGTTCGGCAAGGCGGGCCGAGCTCGCCAGCGGGGACTTCTCCCGCTCCCGGAGGATCGACGCGGCGATGCGGGAGGCGAACTTCTCCTCCCCGTACACCCGCAGGATCCGGGCGAGGTCGGCGTGGCTGTAGGTGTTGAGCACCTCGGCCGCGGTCGTGCCCCGCGTCTGATCCATGCGCATGTCCAGCGGTGCGTCCTGGGCGTAGGCGAACCCGCGCTCGGGCTCGTCGAGCTGCATCGACGACACGCCCAGGTCGAACAGTCCGGCGTCGATCTCCGCCCCGGCCAGCACCTCGGGCAGCTCGTCGTAAACGGCGTGCACGAGGCGGATCCGGTCGGCGAACGGCGCGAGCCGCTCCCCCGCCAGGCGCAGCGCCTGCGGGTCGCGGTCCAGGCCCAGCAGCCGGGCCTGCGGATGTGCCAGCAGCACCGCCTCGGCGTGACCGCCGAGACCGAGCGTGGCGTCGAGATACAGCGCGCCCGGCCGGTGCAGCGCGGGGGCCAGCAGCTCGAGGCAGCGCTCGAGCAGCACGGGCACGTGAACGTCCCGCTCCCCCATCGTCGACCCCCTGCCGGCGGCGGGTTCGCGGCCCGCCGTGGTGCTGAACCCCTGCTCAGTGCGCGAGCGCCGTACCGCCAGCTCCCCATCCGCCCCGCCCTGGCGCCGGGGAAGTGGCGTCAGGACTTCGAGAGACTCTGAGCGGCTGAGGAGCTGCCGGTACGGCGGCTCAAGTCGGTGACTGCAGTTGGACCTCACAGCCCTCCCGGCAGCACCCCCTCCTCGATGCCCGCGAAGTCCTCCTCGCTTTCAGCGAGGTAGGTGTCCCACGCCTGGCGGTCCCATATTTCGACCCGGGTGCTTGCCCCGATCACGACGAGCTCGCGGTCCAGCCCGGCATACTCGCGCAGATGCTGCGGGATGGTGACCCGGCCCTGACGGTCGGGAACCTCGTCGTGAGCGCTGGCGAAGAACACCCGGGAGTAGGCCCGGGCGGCCTTGTTGGTCATCGGCGTGGCACGAAGCTGCTCGGCGATCCGGGCGAACTCGACGCCGGGAAACACGTAGAGACAGCGCTCCTGTCCCTTGGTGATCACGACACCTCCCGCCAGCTCGTCCCGAAACTTCGCCGGCAGGATCAACCGGCCCTTTTCGTCCAGGCGAGGAGTGTGGGTGCCCAAAAACATGCGGCAGCCACCCCCTCCCACCGCGAACGGTCCCCCCGGGGCCGGCCGAGCCCCCCGGCTCCGCCATCGCGCTCCACTGTACTCCACTTCCCTCCACCGTCAACGGAAAACCACCCGGTCCCACGCGCGTGGCTGTGAAGAATTCCCACGTCAAACGGGGTGGTGTCGGGTGGAGGACCTCGGGCGTGCCCGATCGGCGGAGTGCGTTCCCCGTGTATTTCTTGGGCGGGAAAATCGGTACAAAACAGTCAACGAGGCAGGGTTCTCCACGGACCGCCGTGGTTTGGCCGGCGCAGTGGAGGAAAGTGGGGAGTCGCGGGGACTCCGTGGGTCGGTTGGGGGCGATGCGCGCTACGGGTAGGGTCAGCGCATCGCCGAACACCGTGGAAGCGAGATGACGGACAACAAGCTGCCGATGCGGGCGAAGCTCGCCACCTCACTGTCGCGCGGTGCCGCCGCGCTGTCACGCGCCACCGGCCGGGGGGACGGCTCGGTCATCGGCGGCCGGATCGGCCTGATGGTCGACCCCAACCTGCTCGCCGAGCTCGCCGCCGGTCGCGAGATCGCGCTGATCTCCGGCACGAACGGCAAGACCACCACCACCCGGCTGACCGCCGCCGCGATGGGCGTGCTCGGCCCGGTCGCCACCAACAGCCTCGGCGCCAACATGCCGACCGGCCACACGTCGGCGCTGGCCAAGGCCGGCGCGACACCGTATGCGGTGCTGGAGGTCGACGAGCACTACCTCAAGCAGGTGCTCGACCAGACCCGCCCGAGGGTGGTGGCCCTGCTCAACCTCAGCCGCGACCAGCTCGACCGGGCCAAGGAGGTCGCCATGATGGCGGCCCTGTGGCGCGACGCGCTGCCCGGCCGCGGCCTGCACATCGTGGCCAACGCCGACGACCCGATGGTGGTCTGGGCGGCGTCCAAGGCGGTCGCCGGCGGCACCCGGGTCACCTGGGTCGCGGCCGGCCAGCGTTTCCACGACGACTCGTGGGTGTGCCCGGAGTGCGGCGCCTCGATCGAGCGCATGGGCGAGGACTGGTCCTGCGTCGAGGGCAACCTGCGCCGCCCGGCACCGCACTGGAGCGTCAGCGGGGACGGCGTGGTCGACAACACCGGGACGTACCACCACATCACACTGCAACTGCCGGGCCGGGTGAACCGGGCCAACGCGGCGACCGCGCTGGCCGTGGCCGCGCAGTTCGGCGTGCCGCCCGCGAAGGCGGTGCCGGAGCTGTCGAAGGTCGCCTCGGTCGCCGGCCGCTACGCCGTCGTGGTCCGCGACGGGCGCACCATCCGGCTGCTGCTGGCCAAGAACCCGGCCGGCTGGCTGGAGTCCTTCGACATGGCCGAAGACGTGCCGACGCTGCTGTCGATCAACGCCCGGGACCCAGACGGCCTCGACACCTCGTGGCTCTACGACGTGGACTTCTCCCCGCTGCGCGGCCGCCGTGTGCTGATCACCGGCGACCGGGCCATGGACCTCGCCGTCCGGCTGGAGGTCAACGAGGTGCCGTTCGAGCCCGTGCGCTCGTTCGGCCAGGCGGTGTCGCTGGTGCCGCCGGGCCGGCTCGAGGTGATCGCGAACTACACCGCATTCCAGGACATCCGAGCGGAGCTGGACCGTGTCAACTGAGTCGCACCTGCGCCTGATCTGGCTGTACCCGGACCTGCTGTCCACCTACGGCGACCGCGGCAACCTGTTGATCCTGGCCCGCCGCGCCGACCTGCGGGGCCTGCCGGTGGCGTGCGCCGAGGTCCGTGCCGGCCACCCGGTGCCGACCGACGGCGACATCTACCTGCTCGGCGGCGGCGAGGACGGCCCGCAGGCACTGGCCGCGCAGCGCCTCGCCACCGACGGCGGCCTGCACCGCGCGGTCGAGCGGGGCGCGACGGTTTTCGCCGTGTGCGCGGGCTACCAGCTGCTGGGCCACTCGTTCTTCGCCAAGGGCGCGAAGTACCCCGGGCTGGGCCTGCTGGACATAGACTCGGACCGCGGCGAGACGCGGGCGGTCGGCGAGCTGGCCGGCGAGATGCACCCGGCGCTGGGCCTGCCGACGCTGACCGGCTTCGAGAACCACGGCGGCCGCACCCACCTCGGCCCGGGCGTGAAGCCGCTGGCCAAGGTGACCACGGGCATCGGCAACGACGGCCAGTCCGAGGGCGCCTGGAACGGCCGCCTGCTGGGCACCTACTCGCACGGGCCGGCCCTGGCCCGCAACCCCGCGCTCGCCGACCTGCTCCTGCGCTGGGCCACCGGCGCCAACCTGGAGCCGATCGACGACCGCTGGCCGACGGCCCTCCGCTCGGAGCGCCTGGCCGCCGTCGCCCGCTAACCGCAGCCGCCGCACTCGGCCGCGCTCGCCCGCCGACGGCGGTCGAAGCGGTCGCCCACCGACGGCAGCCGGAGCGCTCGGCCGGCGACGGCAGTGGGCGCACCTCACCGGTGACGGCGGTCGGAGCGCTCGGCCGCGCTCGCCCACTGACGGCAGCCGGCGCGCTCGCCCGCCGACGGCGGTGGGATAGCACCTCACCGCTCTCGCCCGCTGGCGGCAGCCGTTGCGCTCGGCTGCGGTCGCCCGCTGACGGCAGTCAAAGCACTTGGCCGCCGACGGCGGTCGAAGGGCTTGGCCGCAGCCGCCCGCTGAGGGCCGATGGCACCACAGGTCGCCCCCTGGCACGCTCTAAGTCTCCGTGATCATGCTCAACTGGCGGTGTGCACACGAGTTTTTCATGATCACGGAGTCTTGATGTACGCCCAGGTACCGTATCTCTCCGTGATCATGGGAAACCCGCGAATCGGCGTGCTGGCCTGCATGATCGCGGAGACTTAGCGCGCGGGTGTGACTTGCCAAATCGGATATATGCCCTGTCGGGCGATAAATCCGATGCGGGAGTGCGCGGGATTCGGTGAAACGGATTTTTGCCCCGTCGGGGTATAAGTCCGAAAAGTCGTGGCGCGGAGCGCCCGACTTTTCGGATTGCGGCCGGGCGGGAGAGTGCGGGCTGCGTGGGCGAAGGGGAGGGCCGGGCGGGCCCTCCCCCTCGGGGCTAGACGACGACCGAGACCATGCGGCCGGGGACCACGATGACCTTCTTCGGGGTCTTGCCGGCCAGCTGGTCGGCCACCGCGACCAGGGCGGCGTCGCGGACCGCGGAGTCGTCGGCGTCGGCGGAGATGTCGATCTTGCCGCGGACCTTGCCGTTGACCTGGACCGGGTAGGTCACCGACTCGGCGACCAGGTAGGCCGGGTCGGCCTGCGGGAAGTCGGCGTAGGCGACCGTGGACTCGTTGCCCAGCCGCTGCCACAGCTCCTCGGCCAGGTGCGGGGCGAACGGGGCGATCATGCGCACCAGCGGGTCGGCCGCCTCGCGCGGGGTGCCCTTGACCGAGACCTGGGTGATCCGGTTGGTCAGCTCGATCATCTTGGCGATGGCGGTGTTGAAGCGCATCTCCTCGATGTCGACCCGGACGCCGTCGATGACCCGGTGCAGCAGGCGGCGGGTCTCGTCGTCCACCGGGTCGTCCGTCACCCGCATCCCGTCGGTCTGCTCGTCGACAATCAGCCGCCAGACGCGCTGCAGGAACCGCTGGGCGCCGACGACCGCGCGGGTCTCCCACGGGCGGGAGACGTCCAGCGGGCCCATCGACATCTCGTAGACGCGGAACGTGTCGGCGCCGTAACGCTCGCACATCTCGTCGGGCGTCACCACGTTCTTCAGCGACTTGCCCATCTTGCCGTACTCGCGCTGGACCTCCTGGGCGCCGTAGTAGTAGCGGCCGGGCTGGCGCTCTTCCACCTTCTCGGCCTCGACGTACACGCCGCGGGCGTCCTTGTAGGCGTACGCCTGGATGTAGCCCTGGTTGAACAGCTTGCGGAACGGCTCCTCCGACGAGACGTAGCCGCGGTCGAACAGCACCTTGTGCCAGAAGCGGGCGTACAGCAGGTGCAGCACCGCGTGCTCGACGCCGCCCACGTACAGGTCCACGCCGCCCACGTCGCCGGGCCGCTGCGGGCCCATCCAGTAGCGCTCGTTGGCCGGGTCGACCAGCTTCGCGGCGTTGGCCGGGTCCAGGTAGCGCAGCTCGTACCACGACGAGCCGGCCCACTGCGGCATCACGTTGGTCTCGCGGGTGTAGGTCTTCGGCCCGTCGCCCAGGTCCAGGGTGACCTCGACCCACTCCTTGGCCCGCGACAGCGGCGTCTCCGGGTTGCTCTCGGCGTCGTCGATGTCGAAGGTGCGCGGCGAGAAGTCCTCCACCTCGGGCAGCACGACCGGCAGCATCGACTCGGGCAGCGCGATGGGCAGGCCGGTCTCGTCGTAGACGATCGGGAACGGCTCGCCCCAGTACCGCTGCCGGCTGAACAGCCAGTCGCGCAGCCGGTAGGTGATGGCACCGACGCCGTGGCCGTTGGCCTCCAGCCAGTCGATCATCTTGGCCTTCGCCTCGGCGACGCCCAGGCCGTCCAGGAAGGCCGAGTTGATGGCGGGGCCGTCGCCGATGTACGCCTTGCCGTCGAAACCCTCGCTCGGCTGGACCGTGCGGATGATCGGCAGCTCGAAGACCTCGGCGAACTCCCAGTCGCGCTCGTCCTGGCCGGGCACCGCCATGATGGCGCCGGTGCCGTAGCCGGCCAGCACGTAGTCGGCGATGAAGACCGGGATCCGGCGGCCGTCGACCGGGTTGGTCGCGTAGGCGCCGGTGAAGACGCCGGTCTTCTCCTTGGCGTCGGCCTGCCGCTCCACGTCGGTCTTGCCCGCCGCGAAGGCGCGGTAGGCCGCGACCGCCTCGGCCGGCGTAGCCGCTCCGCCGGTCCACTTGTCGTGCGTGCCCTCCGGCCAGGCGCCGGGCACGATGGCGTCGACCAGCGCGTGCTCCGGGGCCAGCACCATGTAGGTCGCGCCGAACAGGGTGTCGGGGCGGGTGGTGAAGACCCGGATCGGCGTGCCCTCGTCGGTGGCGAAGTCCACGTGCGCGCCGCGGGAGCGGCCGATCCAGTTGCGCTGCATGGTCTTGACCTTCTCCGGCCAGTCCAGCCGGTCCAGGTCGTCCAGCAGGCGGTCGCCGTACGCCGTGATCCGCATCATCCACTGGCGCAGGTTGCGCTTGAAGACCGGGAAGTTGCCCCGCTCGCTGCGCCCGTCCGGGGTGACCTCCTCGTTGGCCAGCACCGTGCCCAGGCCCGGACACCAGTTGACCGGGGCCTCGGAGATGTAGGCCAGCCGGTGGTCGTCGACGGCCTGCCGCCGCTCGACCGCGGACAGCTCCGCCCACGCCCGGCCGCCGGGCACCGGACGCTCGCCGCTGTCGAACTCCTCGATCAGCTCCTCGATCGGGCGCGCCTTGCGCTGCTGCGGGTCGTACCACGAGTTGAAGATCTGCAGGAAGATCCACTGGGTCCAGTGGTAGAACTCGGTGTCGGTCGTGGCCACGCTGCGCCGGTCGTCGTAGGCCAGGCCCAGGCGGCGCAGCTGCGTGCGGTACCGCTCGATGTTGGCCTCGGTGGTCACCCGCGGGTGGGTTCCGGTCTGCACCGCATACTGCTCGGCCGGCAGGCCGAACGAGTCGAAGCCCATCGGGTGCAGCACGTTGTACCCGGCCATGCGGAAGTACCGCGTGTAGCAGTCCGTGCCGATGTACCCCAGCGGATGGCCGACGTGCAGGCCGGCGCCCGACGGGTAGGGGAACATGTCCATCACGTACAGCTTCGGCGCGCCCGCGCGCGGGTGGCCGGAGTCGCTGAGCGGGCCGGTCGGGTTCGGCGCGTGGAAGGTGCCGTGCTCGGACCAGTAGTCCTGCCAGCACGCCTCGATGTCCGCCGCCATCGCCGCGGTGTACCGGTACGGCGGGATGTCGACCGCTCCGTCGGTCACTGCCTCGCTCATCACTGTCGCCCACCTCAGTTGTCGGAATCCCTCAAGCATTCTCCGGGCATGAAAAAACCCCTCGCACAGGAGGGGTCGCCGTGCCGTCGCGTTATCGCGTCAGCACGGCCGATCAAGAAGCCGGAACACCGAGGCCATAACGGCAGTGTACCGCAGCCCGGCGAGGCGATTTCCGGGCCGTCACGCACCGCTATGCGATGGCCACGCCCGGGGCCCCGCCCCGGCAGGTGACGACGTAGCGCAGCCGCTGCCCGTCGCGGTCGAACTCGACCCGCGTGTTGCTGCGCAGGCCGGGCTCCACCTCGACCAGCTTCACCCCGTCGGCCGGCGCGACGTGCAGCACGCTGACCTTCTTCCCGACGCAGACGGCGACGATCACGCCGGCGTCGGTCGGCATGCCCGGGTCGCCGCCCTGGCCGTTCTGGTTTCCCCGCTGGTCCTGGTCGCCCTGCTCGCCGTCCCCCGCCCCCGGGTTGCTCGCCGCCACCGACGCCGGGTCACCGGTCGTGGTGGTCGGATCGACGGCGGGTGGTGGCGCCTCACTCGACGGCGCGCTCGGCGAGGCGGTCGGCGCCGGAGCCCCGCCGCCCACCGGCATCCCCTCCGCCGAGGTCCGCGAGCCTGCCGGCGACCGGCTCAGCGCGATGCCGACCAGCAGCGCCGCGATCGCGGCCAGCACGCCCACGCCGAGCAGGACCTGCCGGCGGCTCCCGCCCGGCTCGTCCGGCTCGTCCGAGTCCTCCGGCTCATCCGGCTCATCCGGCGCGGGCGGCGCGACCAGGTGGGTGGTGTGGTCCGGCGGGGGCGGCGCGCCGGGCGCGGGCTCCTGCAGTACCACCGAAAAACGCGGAACGATCCCGGCGGCCCGGGCCAGCCCGGCGGCGACCGCCACGGCGGCCGGCCGGTCCCGGGGCTCCTTCGCCAGGCAGCTCATGCACAGCTCGCGCACCTCCGCCGGCACGCCGGGCAACTCCGGCAGCGGCTCCGGCGCGACGGTGATGTGGGCCATGACCATCTGGGTCGTGGTTTCGGAGTCCCAGGGCAGCCGGCCGGTGAGGCAGCGGTAGAGCAGCAGCCCGAACGCATAGACGTCGCTCGCCGGCGTGACGTCGTCGGAGACCAGCCGCTCGGGGGCGAGATAGGCGGGGGTGCCGATGACGAGCGCCGGATCGTGGCGCACATCGGGAATTCCGACGAATCCGACGATCCCGAAGTCCAGCACCTTTGCCGCATCCGGGGTGAGAATGACATTGGCCGGCTTGACGTCGCGGTGCACGAGGTCCTCGGCGTGGGCGGCGGCCAGGCCGGCGGCGACCTCGGCGCAGATGCGCACCGCGGCGGCCGGCGGCAGCGGCCCGGCCAGCAGCCGATCGGCGAGCGTCGGGCCGCGCAGCAGTTCCATGACCACAAACGGCACGTGCTCGGCGGTCTCGCCGTAGTCGTAGACGCTGGTGATGTTCGGGTGCGACAGCCGGGCCGCGGCCCGCGCCTCGAGCCGGATCCGGTGGCGCGCCTCGTCGTCCCCGGCCAGCGCCGGCGCGAGCACCTTGACCGCGACCTCGCGCCCGAGCACGCGGTCGTGGGCGCGCCACACCACCGACATGCCACCCTCGCCCAGTCGCTCGTCGAGGAGATACCGGCCGCCCAGGAGGTGTTTGCCGTCCACGACCACAGTCTGCCGCAATCGACGCGCCCCGACATCTTGGGCGATCGTTTAGGGGGTTTTCGCACGGGTACGTCGGGACGTTTGAAAAATCGCCGGGGCCGGCCGGGCGGGATGTCCGCAATGACGGAATCCAGTGCGGCGGCCTGTCGATTCCCCGGCTAGCCTGAGGGATACGACGGCTCAGGTTGCAATCCGATGACAACGTTCTTGCGCAACCGAGCGGTTCACCTACGGGTCTTACACCTAACGGTGGCCACGGCACGACCATGAGGAGGCCAGTTGACCAGGCACCGCACGTTCGAGGAACTCGGGGCCCCACTCCCGTCGCCCGAGTTCCGCACCGCGACCGATGCGATCGTCGCCAATATCGAACAGGTCATCGAGGGCAAGACCGCGACCGTGCGGCTCGCCCTGGCGGTGCTGCTCGCTGAGGGCCATCTCCTCATCGAAGATGTTCCCGGCGTGGGCAAGACCAAACTTGCCAAGGCCCTCGCGCGGTCCATCGACTGCTCGGTGCGGCGCATCCAGTTCACTCCCGACCTGCTCCCCAGCGACGTCACCGGGGTCAGCGTCTACAACCAGGAGACGCGCGACTTCGAGTTCAAGCCCGGCGCGGTGTTCGCCAACATCGTCGTCGGCGACGAGATCAACCGGGCCTCGCCGAAGACCCAGTCCGCCCTGCTGGAGAGCATGGAGGAGCGGCAGGTCACCGTCGACGGCGCGACCTATCCGCTGCAGGTGCCGTTCATGGTCATCGCGACGCAGAACCCGATCGAGATGGAGGGCACCTATCCGCTGCCCGAGGCGCAGCGCGACCGGTTCACCGCCCGGATCGCGATGGGCTACCCCGACATGGGTGCGGAGCTGGCCATGCTCGACGTCCACGGCCGCCACGACGCGCTGGACGACCTCTCCCCCGTCTCCGACGCCATCATCATCCGCCGGATGATCGCCACGGTCCGTGACGTGCACGTCGCCGACGCGGTCAAGCAGTATGCGGTCAACATCGTCACCGCCACCCGCGAGTCGGGCGAGCTGCGCCTCGGCGCCTCCCCGCGCGCCACACTGCAACTGCTGCGCACCGCCCGGGCCGTCGCCGCCATCGAGGGCCGCGAGTTCGTGCTCCCCGACGACCTGCAGGCGCTCGCCGTGCCCGTGCTCGCACACCGGGTCATCCCCACCGCCGAGGCGCAGCTGTCCCGCCGGACCACCGATGCGATCATCGCCGAGCTCGTGCACCGGCTACCGCTGCCGACCGACCGCCAGCAGCGATCGCCATACGACACCCGCCCGCAGCGGCCCCAGCAGTACGGGGGCCGCTGAGCATGCGAGAGGCGCTGCGGGGGCTCACCACCAGGGGTCGCAGCTTCCTGGCCGCCGCCGCGGCGGCCCTCATCGCCGCACTGATCCTGGGCGAGCGTGACCTGCTGCGCGTGGCGATCCTGCTCGCCGCGCTGCCGTTGCTTTCCGCGGCGTACGTCGGGCGCACCCGCTATCGCCTGTCATGCAGCCGCATGCTCGACCCGCACCGCGTCCAGGTCGGGGCGAGCGCCCGGGTCATCCTGCGCCTGCAGAACCTGTCCCGGCTGCCCACCGGCACGATGCTGCTGGAGGACCGGCTGCCCTACGCGCTGGGCAGCCGGCCGCGGCTGGTGCTGGAGAAGCTCGGCGCGCACCAGGCCAGCTCGGTCGCCTACACGGTCCGCGCCGACGTGCGCGGCCGCTACGAGGTCGGCCCGCTGGTCGTGCGGCTGACCGATCCCTTCGGGCTGTGCGAGCTGACCCGGGCCTTCCCGTCCGTCGATCGGCTCACCGTCATCCCGCAGGTGGTGCCGCTGCCCTCGGTGCGCCTGGCCGGGGAGTTCGCCGGGTCCGGCGACAGCCGCGCCCGGTCGGTGGCCGTGCACGGCGAGGACGACGCCGCCACCCGGGAGTACCGCTACGGCGACGACCTGCGCCGGGTGCACTGGCGCTCCACCGCCCGCACCGGCGAGCTCATGGTCCGCCGCGAGGAGCAGCCCTGGGAGAGCAAGGCCACGGTCGTGCTCGACACCCGGGCCGCCGCCCACCGCGGCGAGGGCCCGACGGCGAGCTTCGAGTGGGCGGTCTCCGCGGCCGCGAGCATCGCGGTCCACCTGCGCCACGCCGGTTACAAGATGCGCCTGGTCACCGACGCCGGCGTCGACGTCGACGCGACCGAGGTCGACGGCGACGGGCCGCTGCTCGACCAGCTCGCCGACGTGCGGCTGGCCCAGCGCGGCGACATCGCCGCGCTGATCGAGCGGGTCCGCCGGCGCAGCGACGGCGGGCTGATCATCGGCATCTTCGGCCTGCTGTCCTCGGCCGAGGCGGAGCTGCTCGCGTCGTTCCGCTCCAACAACGCGACCTGCGTCGCGCTGTTCATTGACTCCTCCACCTGGCTCAACCTGCCGACCGCGGCGCGCGAGGAGGCGGACAAGGCGCACGGCGTCGCGTCGCTCGCGCTGCTGCGCAGCGGGTGGCGCGTGGTGGAGGTACCGCACGGGGCCAAGCTGACCGCGCTGTGGCCGCAGACCGGGCGCGGATCGCAGGGCTTCGCCTGGCGGGCCGCGTCCGCGGAGAGCGTCGCTGGGGGCGTCCGGTGAACCAACGCAAGCATCTGACGCTGATCGCGGCCGGCTCGGCGTTCCTCGCCTCGCTGCCGCTGATCAACGTCTTCGAGCACTACACGTGGGCGATCCGGGCATTTCTGGTCGTCGCCGTCATGTGCGGCGTCGGGTTGCTGGTGCGCAGCCTGCGGGCCCCGGCGTGGGCGCCGACGGCCGCGATGGCGCTGGCCGGGCTGCTGTCGCTGACCTGGCTGTACCGCAGCCACGAGGAGTTCCTGGGCATCCTGCCCTCGCCCGGCACGTTCGTGCACTTCGGCCAGCTGTTGAGCACGGCTTCGGAGGAGATGAGCGAGTACGCCACCCCGGTCGGCGACCGCGAAGGCTTCCTCTTCCTGGCCACCCTCGGCGTCGCCGCCGTCGCGCTACTGGTGGACTTCTTCGCCGTCGTCGTGCGCCGCCCGGCCCTGGCCGGCCTGCCGATGCTCGCCATCTACTCGGTGCCGGTCACGGTCGACACGGAGACCACCAACTGGCTGGCGTTCGCCCTCGGCGCGGTCGGCTTCCTCTGGCTGCTGGTCACCGACAACGTCGACCGGGTGCGCCGCTTCGGCCGCCGGTTCACCGGCGACGGGCGTGACGTCGACCTGTGGGAGCCCTCGCCGCTCGCCGCGGCCGGCCAGCGGCTGGGCGTCCTCGGCGTCGCCTTCGCCGTCGTGCTGCCGCTCATCCCGTTCGCGATGCCGGGCGGGGTGCTGGAGGGCCTGGGCGCGGGTGCGGGCGGCAGCGGGGGCGCCGGCGTCGGCAACGGGCGCAACGGCCGGTCGGTCAGCATGTTCGCGCTGCTGTCCGGCCAGCTCAACCGGGACAAGGCGTTCGACATGGTCAAGGTGACCAACATCGACGACACCAACCCGTTCTACCTGCGCTTCAACGTGCTCGAGGACCTCACCACCAAGGGCTTCAGCGCCCGGCCGTTCACCGGCGGCGCGCCCGTCGCCAACGGCTTCGGCCGGCCCGAGTGGGACTCGTCGGTGAAGTCCACCAACCACCAGGCGCGCGTCGAGGTCACCAACGAGCTGGCGATCAGCTACCTGCCCATCTACACCTGGCCGACCAAGGTCGACAAGGTCGACAACAGCTGGGCCTTCGACCCGCGCACCGCGGTGGTGTACTCCGGCAAGGAGACCACGGCCAAGCGCACCTACACGGTCACCTACAGCCGGCCCGAGATCACGCCCGAGCAGCTGCGCACCGCCAAGCCGCTCAACATCAACGACCCGCAGCTCAAGGACGTCACCACGGCGCCGGCCAACGCCGTCGTCAAGGCCCAGGTCGACAAGCTGATCCAGGGCAAGACGACGGAGTACGACAAGGTCAAGGCGATCTACGACTTCTTCTCGCCGAGCAACGGCTTCGTCTACGACATCACGACCGGCCCCGACACCAGCGGCACGAAGATCGCCGACTTCCTGCAGAACAAGCGCGGCTTCTGCGCCCAGTTCGCGGCCGCGTTCGGCTGGCTGCTGCGGGAGGCGAAGATCCCGGCCCGGGTCGCCTTCGGCTTCGCCCGGGGCGGCACCCGCGCGGGCAACACGATGACGCTGACCAACTTCAACCTGCACGCGTGGACCGAGGTGTACTTCCCCGGCTTCGGCTGGCTGCCGTTCGACGCCACGCCGTCGACGGCGATCGGCGGGTCGGTGACCACGACGTACATGCCGGCCCCCGGCGCGGTCACCGGCGACGACCCGGTCAACCGCGCGGGCGGACTGGGCGGCCCGGCCGCCTCGGCCGGCCCGGCGGACCCGAACGTCGGCACACAGGACCACGGCAACACGTCCAGCCCCGGCCAGGGCGGCACGACCGACCGGTCGCCGCTCTCCTCCCTGCTCAGCTTCTTCGGCAGTACCCTCGGCGTCGCGACCCTCATCACCCTCGTGATCGCCCTGGCCCTCGGCGCACCGTCACTGGCCCGCGCCCGGACCCGCCGCCGGCGGCTGAGCTTCGCACCCCAGGGCACCCCGCCGCCCGGCGACGGCCCGACGATGGTGGTGGTGGCGACGGACGACCGCGCCTACGGGTCCGCCCGCGCCGACGCCCACCGCGCGTGGGACGAGCTGCTCGACACGATGGTGGACTACCGCGTGCCGATCGACGAGGCCGAGACCCCGCGGGCGACGGTCGACCGCCTGGTGCAGAAGGAGCGGCTGCGCGACAAGGCCGAGTCCGGCGCCCGGCTGATCAGCACGGTCGAGGAGCACGCCCGTTACGCCCGCACGCCGCTCACCGCACGCGAGCTGCGCGCGGCGCTGTCGTCGGTGCAGTCGGCCTTCGCGGCCAACGCCTCGCGCAAGGTCCGCATCCTGGCCGTCGTCCTGCCGCCGTCGGTGCTGCGCCGCTGGCGCACGGGCCTGAGCTACCGCTCCGGCTCCCTGTCCGTGGCCACCGGCCGTGGCTGGGACCAGCTGATGCGGACGCTGAGCGTCCGCCGCCTCGCGGCCCGCCGCGCCGACCGCTGACCCGGTCACGCCGCGCCGACCGCCGGCCCGGTCACGCCGCGCCGACCGCCGGCCCGGTCACGCCGCGCCGACGGCTGACCTGGTCGGGCGGCGCCGACGGCTGACCTGGTCGCGCCGCGCGGAACGTCCCTCGGTCGTTCCGCGCGGCGTTGTCCGCCCTCTGCGGGTCGGATCGGGATCGCGCGAGCACGCCCCAGCCCGCACCCTGCGGGGCCGGCCACGCCGCGCGGACCCGCTCATTCGCGAAGCCGGACGCTCCGCTCCGCGACTTGTATCGTGAACCACCCGGGCATCGTGACTTGCCGGCCGCAGCGCTGGAGCGAACGAATCTCTCCGTGATCATGCGACTCCCGCTGGCGGACGGCGCGTTTTCCATGATCGCGGAACCTTAAGGTACCTATGGGTACATCGACCTTCCACGATCCTGGAAAACGCGTGGTTCGGGCAGCGACTCAGGCATGATCACGGAGAGTTCTGGCCGCGAGGCCCGAGGCCCGAGGCCCGAGGCCCGCTGGAGTCAGGCCGATCGAGGGCCCGCCCGAGGGCGGCACAGCATGCCCGCCGCCCAGCCATCATCGGCTTCTACCACCACCTTCACGCGCAGCACTAACCCACAAAGGGCCCACACCTCGAATGAACCGGTCGATGGTCGCGCTTAACGGATTTTTCGCCTGACGGGGTATAAGTCCGAAAAGTCGTGGCGCGGAGCGCCCGACTTTTCGATGGGACGGCGCCGGGGCGGGGGGCTGGTGTCAGAGGGTGGCGCCGGCCGGGATCGGGACGGGTTGTGGGGCGGTCAGGATGGCGGTCAGCCGGCGGAGGTGGCGGGCGAGTTCCGCCGCGGCGGGGCCGGTGCCGGCGTGCTCGGCGACCAAGGCGAGGAGTTCGGCGCGGTCGCGGGCGACCACGACGCCCAGGGAGCCGGCGGCCGGGTCGCCGGCGAGGACGGCCACTCGCGCGCTGCTGATGCCCAGCCGTCCGGCCCGATCGATGTAGGTTTCACCCGGGGTCAGCAAGGGGACACGGAGGGCTCGCGTCCAGCCGGCCACTAGGAGTACCGCCGCGGCTTCTGGGTTTGTGCCTTTCGACCAAGCGGGCGTGGGGGTGATCACCACGCCGGGGGCGACGCCGCAGACCAGGGCCGGATGGCGGCGGCGAAGGCCCTCGACGGCGGCGACGACGGGCGCCAGGGGCGAGGTCATCGCGAGAGAGGCCATGCCTGGAAGGTAAGGCAAACCTAAGTTTTCGTCAATTTTGTCAGAGGGTCCCGCTAAGGTTCGCGGTGTGGGGCGAAGTCAGGTAGTGCCGCGCGGTGACGCCGGGGAGTTCGGGCCCGATGCGGATGACACGGGCTGCACGGTGCTGCATGTGGACATGGATGCGTTCTATGCGTCGGTCGAGATCCGGCGCCGGCCCGAGCTGCGCGGCAAACCCGTGATCGTGGGCGGAGCGGGGCCGCGCGGGGTGGTGTCGGCGGCGAGCTACGAGGCGCGGAAGTTCGGCGTGCGCAGCGCCATGCCGGGCAGCCGGGCCAGGCGGCTGTGTCCGCACGCGGTGTTCCTGCCGCCGGACTTCGCCGCCTATACCGAGGCGTCCCGGGCCGTGATGTCGATCTTCCGCGACGTGACGCCGCTGGTCGAGCCGCTCTCGCTCGACGAGGCGTTCCTCGACGTGGCCGGGGCGCGGCGGCTGCTCGGGCGGCCGGCCGAGATCGCCGCGCTGATCCGGCGGCGGGTCGCGCAGGAGCAGCGGCTGACCTGCTCGGTCGGGGTGGCGGCGACGAAGTTCCTGGCGAAGCTCGGTTCGACGCGGGCCAAGCCCGACGGGATGGTGGTGGTCCCGCGGGAGCGGTCGCTGGAGTATCTGCACCCGCTGCCGGTCGAGGCGCTCTGGGGCGTCGGCGAGCGCACCGCCGAGACTTTGCAGCGGCTGGGCCTCAAGACCATCGGCGAGCTGTCCGCCGCGCCGATCGGCATGCTCCGCGCCGCCGTGGGTGACGCGGCGGCGCATCACCTGCACGAGTTGTCCTGGGCGCGCGACCCCCGACGGGTGATTCCCGACCATGTCGAGAAGTCGATCGGCGCCGAAACGACCTTCGACGTCGACGTGAGCGACCCGGCGACCATCCGGCGCACCATGCTGGCCCTCTCCGGCAAGGTCGCCGGCCGGCTGCGCCATGCCGGGCAGGCCGGCCGGACGGTCTCGGTGAAGATCAGGCTGGCCGACTTCCAGACCCTGAGCCGGTCACGCACCGTAGACCGGCCGACCGACGTGAGCCGCGAGATCTTCGAGATCGCCTGGGCGTTGTTCCAGGCCACACGCCCGGGCGAGCGCATCCGCCTGATCGGCGTGCGCGTCGAGGGCCTCGCCCAGGCCGACGGCGCGCCCCGGCAGATGACGCTGGGTGAGCGCGACCACGGCTGGCGCGAGGCCGAGCGGGCCGCCGACGCGGTCGCCGCACGGTTCGGCGCCGACCTCGTCAAGCCCGCCAGCCTGCTGCGCGGCGACGGCATGCGCACCGACGGAAACGGCGCCGCACCGGCCGGGGAGGGGGCGGCAGAGTCTCAGAAGCGACACAATGGAAGGACATAGGAGCCAGACTCGTCGGAAAATCGGCACGACCGGACCATCGTCCCGCTTTCCGACGCGTTGACCCCCTCGTAAACTTGCCAGTACGCAGCCGTCCGGCTGTGCCGGACAGCCGGTCCCCAAAGGGCCGGCCTTCGCGACCGGGGAGGAGTGCCGTGCCGCTCTCGGAGCACGAGCAGCGGCTGTTCGAGCAGATCGAGCGGTCGCTAGCCGAGGATCCCAAGTTCGCTTCGGCGGTGCGCGCCACCGACCCGCGGTTCCATGCCAAGCGCCGGATGATCGCCGCAGGGATCCTGCTGCTGGCCGGCATGGCGCTGCTCGTCTACGGCGTTGCCATCTCGATCCCACTACTGGGTGTGGGCGGCTTCCTGGTCATGCTCTGCGCCTTGGCGTTCGGCGTGCAGGCATACCGCCGCGGCCAGTCAACCGACCTACGCGCCGTCGGCGGCACGGCCTCGCGCCGCACCCGCCAGCGACGCGGCGGCTTGGTCGACCGCCTGGAGGAACGCTGGCGCCGCCGCCCGGAGGGCGACCTCTGACGCCGGCGTAGCCACCGGGGCGCCCGCTCCACGCCGGGCGCCCATTCCTCCACGCCCTCCCACCGCCACCGCCACCGCGCCCCGCCGGCCCCGCGCCCGCCGGCCGCCCGCGCCACTCGCCCCGCCGGCCGCCCGCGCCAACCGCCCCGCCAGCCGCCCGCGCCACTCGCCCCGCCGGCCGCCCGCGCCAACCGCCCCGCCGGCCGCCCGCCCCAACCGCCCCGCCGGCCACCCATCCCGCCGCCGCCCGCCCATCCCGCCGCCGGCCGCCCGCCCCGCCACCGCCGGCCGCACTCCCATCCCACCACCGCTGGCCGCACTCCCCAGCGCACGACGCCCACCACGCCCCCGGCCCCAGCCCCAGCGTTGCGACGCCCTTTCCGGCTAGCGCTCACGCGGTCGGCCGCCGGTTCGGCCCTCAGCGTGCGACGCCCCTTCCGCCGGCCCCCGGCCCCCGCGTCCCAAGCGCGCACCGTGCCGCGACGCACGCCCCGCCCCCGCACTGCGCCACGTCGGCGTGCGCGCCAGCACGGCGCTGCATTCATTGGAGTCGACCCGAGACGCCACGCGCGCCGTTGATGGGCCGCGGCATTAACGGCGCACTCCCTGTGAGCATCGGATTGCTCGGAGCGACCGTCAATGCCCGGTGCCGGGGTCCGGGGCGGCGTTGCGCGGCAGAAAGTCTCCGTGATCATGCAGGTGAGCGGTGTGCACTACGGGTTTTTCATGATCGTGGAGCCAAAATGTACGCCTGGGTACCAGATGTCTCCGCGATCATGCGGAAGCCGGGGTGACGGAGGCGCGGCGGGCATGATCACGGAGACTTTTCGCGCTGGTGCGCCGGGCAAATGGGGGCGATCGCTGGTGAATCGTGGTTTATTACGAAATAACCGACAAATCCGGACTTCGGAGAAGTCTGGATTTGTCGGTTCAAGGAGGGCGCGTCAGGGGCGGACTACGAGTAAGGGGATGTGCATCTCGGCGGCGGTGCTGGAGCCGTGGAAGGCGATCATCTTGCCCAGGCGGGCGGGCTCGTGGGCGCTGGCCAGGACGATCCAGCGGTCGCGGCAGGCCACCACCACGTCGCCGATGCGGGACAGGTGGTGCTCCGGGACCGGGCCGAACCAGCCGGTGGCGACCGCCTCCTCGCGGGTGGCGACCCAGGCGCCGTCGCCCAGGGTTTCGCGCCATGCGGACAGGACGTCCGGCTGGGCGCCGGGGACGGTGTGCAGGTAGCGGACGCGGGGTTCGCCGGCGACGATCGCCACGCCGGCGGTCAGGCGCGGGTCCGTGTCCAGGTCGAGGCGGCGGTCGGGGGGCACGTCGAGCTGGCCGTGGTCGGCGGTGACCAGCAGCGCCGCGTCCGGCGGCAGAGCGTCGACCAGGCGGGTGATCAGGCGGTCGGCGTCCGCGGCGGAGGCTCGCCATTCGGGGGTACCGATGCCGAAATCGTGGCCGGCCCGGTCCACGTCCGGCAGGTAGCCGTAGACCAGGCGGGACTCGGCCAGCATGGCGAGCATCTCGGCGGCCACGGCGTCGGCGGCCACGCCGGGGCCGAACCTCGCGCCGCGGTAGGCCGAGGCGGTCAAGCCCGTGCCGGTGAAGGCCGGGTTGGTGACCACGGCCGGGTCAAGGCCGGCGGCGCGGGCGCGGGTGAAGGCGGTGGGCAGCGGCTGCCAGGCGGCCGGGTCGGGCTCGTCGATCCAGTGCAGGTGGTTGACGACCTTGTCGGTGCCGGGCTGGTTGAGGGTGAAGCCGACGATGCCGTGCCGGCCAGGGGCGGCGCCGGTGCCGAGGGTGACCAGGCTGACCGGGGTCGTGGAGGGGAAGCCGGCGGTGATCGGGCGGGCGGAGCCGAGGCGGCCGCCGGCGATGTCGGTGATGGTGGGGGTGTACGGGGCGGCGGTCGGCAGCTGGTGCCAGCCCAGGCCGTCGAGCAGGACGATGGCGAGGCGGCGGACGCCCTGCAGCATCGGGGCCAGGCCCAGGAGATCCGGCTCGCCGGGCACGCCGAGCACGTGCAGGGCGCTGGGCAGCACGTCGGCCAGGCTGCCCCGGCCGTAGCGGGGCTCGACCGGGGCCAGCAGATCGATCATGAACGGCGGGCGAGCAGGTGGAGCTGGGTGGCGATGTCGCGGTAGGGGGAGGTGCCGGCCAGGGCCAGCTCGAAGGCGGCCAGGGCCTCCGGCTCGCTCTCGGCCACGGTGCCGGGGACCAGGTCCGCCACGACCCGCACGCCGTGGATCTGTTCGACGGTCAGGCCCTCGTCGGCCAGCAGCGCCGACGCCGTCTCGGCCGAATACCGCCGGCGCAGGCGGTCGCGGGCGTCGCCGCGGCCGTCGGGGCTGGCCACGAGCAGCGAGGCGGCGGCGAGGTTGCCGCTGATCGCCCGGGCGAGGACGGCCGCGGCGCGGTTGGCGACCACGACGCTCGCCGCGCCGCCGGGGCGCAAGGTCCCGGCGAGCGCGGCGACGACCTTGTGCGGGTCGTCCACGACCTCCAGCAGGCTGTGGCAGAGCACCAGGTCGACGCTCTCCGGCGCGACCAGGTCGGCCAGGCCGTCGGCGTCGCCCTGCACGGCCCGGACCCGCTCCCCCACGCCAGCCTCCGCGGCCCGGCGGGTCAGCGCGGCGAGCGCGTCGGGGCTCGCGTCGACCACCGTCACCGCGTGGCCGGCCCGGGCCAGCGGCACGGCGAAGCCGCCGGTGCCGCCGCCGACGTCGAGGGCGCTCAGCGCACGGCCGGCCCGGGCAAGCTCGCGGCGCAGCACCTGCCATACGACCGCGGTGCGGGGCGCAGAAGACTCCACATGTCAGACCTTAGTGGAGAGCGGCAGGTACACCTGATTGCCCGCCGCCGCGAACTCCTCCGACTTCTCGCGCATGCCGAGCTCCGCGTACTCGCGCAGGTCCTGGCTGATCTTCATGCTGCAGAACTTCGGGCCGCACATCGAGCAGAAATGGGCGGTCTTGGCCGGCGCGGCCGGCAGGGTCTCGTCGTGGTAGGCCCGCGCGGTGTCCGGGTCCATGGCCAGGTTGAACTGGTCCTCCCAGCGGAACTCGAACCGGGCCTTGGACAGCGCGTCGTCCCAGGCCTGCGCGCCCGGGTGGCCCTTGGCGAGGTCGGCGGCGTGCGCCGCGATCTTGTAGGCGATGACGCCGGCCTTGACGTCGTCGCGGTCGGGCAGGCCGAGGTGCTCCTTCGGGGTGACGTAGCACAGCATCGCCGTACCGTGCATGGCGATCATCGCGGCGCCGATGGCCGAGGTGATGTGGTCGTAGGCGGGCGCCACGTCGGTGGTCAGCGGGCCGAGGGTGTAGAAGGGCGCCTCGTGGCACCACTCCCGCTGCAGGTCGACGTTCTCCTTGATCTTGTGCATGGGCACGTGGCCGGGGCCCTCGATCATGACCTGGACGTCGTGGTCCCAGGCGATCGTGGTCAGCTCGCCGAGGGTGCGCAGCTCGGCCAGCTGGGCTTCGTCGTTGGCGTCGGCGATCGAGCCGGGGCGCAGGCCGTCGCCGAGCGAGAACGCCACGTCGTAGCGGGCGAAGATCTCGCACAGCTCGGCGAAGTGGGTGTACAGGAAGTTCTCCTCGTGGTGCGCCAGGCACCAGGCCGCCATGATCGACCCGCCGCGCGACACGATGCCGGTGACCCGCCCGACGGTGAGCGGCACGTAGCGCAGCAGCACGCCGGCGTGCACCGTCATGTAGTCGACGCCCTGCTCGGCCTGCTCGACGATGGTGTCGCGGTAGGCCTCCCAGGTGAGCTGGACCGGGTCGCCCCCGACCTTCTCCAGCGCCTGGTAGATCGGTACCGTGCCGATCGGCACCGGGGCGTTGCGGATGATCGCCTCGCGGGTGGCGTGGATGTGCTTGCCGGTCGAGAGGTCCATCACGGTGTCGGCGCCCCAGCGGGTCGCCCACGTCAGCTTGGCGACCTCCTCGTCGACGTTCGATGAGACGGCACTGGTACCGATATTCGCGTTGACCTTCACCAGGAACCTCGACCCGATGATCATCGGCTCGCTCTCCGGGTGGTTGACGTTGTTGGGCAGGATCGCCCGGCCGGCCGCGATCTCGTCGCGGACCAGCGCGGGCTCGACGCCCTCGCGGATGGCGACGAACTCCATCTCCGGGGTGACGATGCCCTGCCGGGCGTAGTACAGCTGGGTCCGCTCGACCGGCCCGCGCTCGGCGATCCACGGTGCGCGCAGCGCCGCGAGGCCGGTGGGCGGGTCGTTGTGCGGGCCGGACGTGTCGTAGAGGCGGACCGGCGGGTTGTCGCCGGTGAGCTCCACCTCGGCGAACGGCACTTGCAGGTCGGGGCGGGAGCCGGGCACGTACACCTTGCGTTTCATCGGCGCTCCTCAACAAGGGCATGGCGCGGCCGACCCCCGCGGTCGCGGGGATCAGCAAATGTCCGAGATATCGGGAAACGGCTAGCTGAACGGGCCCCAGGCGAGCGGGCCGTGACCGGTGCCGAGCGTCCACGAAGCGGAGCGGACCAGAGCCTCGTGGACATACGACTTGGCGCCGGACAACGCGTCGGTGAGCGATGCGCCGCCGGCCAGGCGGGCGGCGGTGGAGGCGGCGAAGGTGCAGCCGGTGCCGTGGTTGTTGGCGGTGTCGATCCACGGCGCGGTCAGCAGCGTGACCTGCCCGTCGTGCCAGACGGCGTCGACCGCCTCGGCGCTGCCGCGCAGGTGCCCGCCCTTGACCACGACGCACTTGGGGCCGTAGGCGGCGAGGTCGGCGGCGGCCTTGGCCGCGTCGTCGGCGTCGAGCACGTCCCGGCCGAGCAGCACCGACGCCTCGCGCAGGTTGGGCGTGACCACGGCGGCGTGCGGGAAGAGCAGGTCGAGGTAGGCGCGCTCGGCGTCGGCGGTGAACAGCCGGTCGCCGGAGGAGGCCACCAGCACCGGGTCGACGACCAGGCCGGGCAGGCGCGCGGCGAACCGGGCGACCAGGGCGACCGTCTCCGGGGTGGCCAGCATGCCGGTCTTCACGGCCGCGACGGGCAGGTCGTCGAGGACCGCCTCGAGCTGTGCGGCGACGAAGCCGGGGTCGACGGCCGAGATCGCCCGCACGCCGGCGGTGTTCTGCGCGGTCAGCGCGGTGATCACGCTGGTGCCGAAGACGCCGTGCGCGGCGAAGGTCTTCAGGTCGGCCTGGATGCCGGCGCCGCCGCCCGAGTCGGAGCCGGCGATGGTGAGCGCGACGGGCGGGTTCATGCGTTCAGCAGCTCCTTCACGAGCCGGGCGGGGTCCTCGGCGCGCATGACCGCGCCCATGACGGCCACGCCGGCGGCGCCCTCGTCGAGGCAGTCGCGAACCCGGGCCGGCGTCTCGACCCCGCCCAGCGCGTACACCGGGACGGACACGACCGTCGCCATGCGCGCCAACGCGGCCAGGCCCAGCGGCGGGCCGTAGCCGGGCTTGCTGCGCGAGGCGAAGATCGGCGAGAGGGTGGCGTAGTCGACGCCCGGGTCCTGCGCGGCGGCGACCAGCGACTCGAGGTCGTGGCACTTGCGCAGCGCGGTGTCCTCCTCCAGCAGGAGCCGGCCGCCGACCCGGTCCAGCAGGTTGCGCAGGGTCGACGCGAGCTTCAGGCGACGGCGCGGCGGCAGGTCGTGCTCGCGCACTACCACCACCCGGGCCCCGCCGTCGATCGCGCCGGCGATCACGTCCTCCAGCGGCCGCTCGGCCTGCCCGCGGTCGGTGAAGACGATCAGGCCCGGCGCTACCACGGCAGTCCCCCGGTCGGGCTGGACGCGGTCGCGTGCAGCCGGCGCGGGATGCGCCCGGCCAGGTGCGCGAGGCGGCCGGCCCGCACCGCCAGGCGCATCGCCTCGGCCATGCGGGCCGGGTGCTCGGCCCGGGTGACCGCGGAGGCGAGCAGCACGCCGTCGCAGCCGAGCTCCATGGCCAGGGCCGCGTCGGACGCCGTCCCGATCCCGGCGTCGAGAATGACCGGGACGGCCACTTTCTGCCGGATGAGGGCGATGTTGTGCGGGTTGCGAATGCCCAGGCCGGAGCCGATGGGCGCGCCCAGCGGCATCACCGCGGCGCACCCGGCGTCGGCCAGGCGCTGCGCCAGGATCGGGTCGTCCGAGGTGTACGGCAGGACGACGAACCCGTCCTCGACCAGCTGCGCGGCGGCGGAGACCAGCTCGACCCCGTCGGGCAGCAGCGTGTCCTCGTCACCGATCACCTCCAGCTTCACCCAGGCGGTGCCGAACGCCTCGCGGGCCAGGTGCGCGAGCTTCACCGCCTCCGTCGCGGTGTAGCAGCCGGCGGTGTTGGGCAGCACGCGCACGCCGCAGCGCTCGACGACGCCGAGCAGCGAGGGCGCGGCCGGGTCGAGCCGGCGCAGGGCCACGGTGACCAGGGCCGTGCCGCTGGCCCGGATCGCCGCCTCCAGCGCCGCGTGGCTGGTCGCCCCGCCGGTGCCGAGGATCAGCCGCGAGGGCAGCTCGGTCTCGGCGATGACCAAGGTGTCGAGGTCGTCAGCCACCTTGCACCGCCGTGAGCACCTCGACGTGGTCGCCGTCGGCCGGATGGGTGGAGGCCCAGCGGGAACGCGGTACCACATCACCATTGACGGCCACCGCAATCCCGCGCGGATCGTCTCCGGCAAGGGCGCGGACCACATCGGCGACGGTGGTGCCGTCTTCGACGGTCGATGCGACGGCGTTGACCACGAGGTGCATACGGCTCACTCCTGCCTCCCTGCGCCGGCATGATCCGGATCAGGTTCGACGGTCGGGGGCTGACAGCCCCCCTCTCAGCCCGGTCGCACCGGACTCCCGTGGGGTACTCCTCGACCATAACCCGCCCACCGGGTCAGGTAAAGCGGCCCGCCGCGAATGCGCCGATGTCGATATCCGTCGATCCGTCCAGGGCCAGGCCGGCGATCGCCGCGGCGGTGACCGGGGCGAGCAGCACGCCGTGGCGGTAGTGCCCGGCGGCCACCAGCGCCCGGGTGCCGGGCAGCGGGCCGAGCACCGGCGCGTTGTCCGGCGTGCCGGGGCGCAGGCCGGCCAGGGTCTCGGCGAGGACCAGCTCGGTCGCGCCGGGCAGCAGGTCGGCGGCGGGGCGCAGCAGATCGAGCACCCCGCCGGCGGTGACCGAGGTGTCCGCGCCGCGCTCCTCCTCCGTGGCGCCGACGACGAGCTCGCCGTCGGCGCGCGGCACGAGGTACACGTGCCGGCCGCCGGCCACGCCCCGGATCACGTGCCGCACCAGGGGCTCGGCGCCGCGCAGCCGCAGCACCTGGCCCTTCACCGGCCGGATCGGCAGGCCGGTCAGGCCCGCCGCCCCGACGCCGTTGGCGACAATGATCACATCGTCCCGTACCGTGGAAAGATCATCGATCGCGGTCGACTCGAACCGCAGCGGCAGGCTCCGCAGGGCGCGCAGGAGCAGCCGCGGGTCGGCCTGGTGGTCGCCCGGGGCGAACGCGCCGCCGCGCACCCGCGGGGACAGCAGCGGCTCCCGCTCGCGCAGCTGCCGGCCGGTCAGCGGCTCGATGTCCGCGCCGGCCCGCCGGTAGTAGCCGATGAGCCGGTCGATCTCGGCCTGGTCGTCGACGGTGAGCGCGACCAGCAGCGTGCCCTCGGTGCGGTGGCCGACCGGCAGCCCGGTGCGGGCCCGCACGCGCCCGGCGAATCCGGGCCAGCGCCGCACCGACTCGAGCATCAGCGCCTGCAGGGCCTCCTCGCCGAAGACCGCCTCGGCGGTGGGCGCGAGCATCCCGGCCGCGACCAGCCCGGCGCTGCGCGACGGGTCGGGGTCGTAGACGGTGATGTCCTGCGCGCCCCGCTCCAGCAGCTCAAACGCGATGCTGAGCCCGATCACCCCGCCGCCGACGATCCCGATACTCATGCCAGGAACTCCATCGCCGCAGCGTAAGGGTCGGCGGCGCCGCTCACCGCGCCGACCACGGCGACCCCGTGCGCGCCGGCCGCGAACAGCTCGCCGGCCCGGGCCGCGGTCACCCCGCCGATCGCGACCACCGGCACGTCGACGGCCGCGGCGACCGCGCGCACCCCGGCCGGGCCGATCGCGGCCGGCAGCCCGTCCTTCGTCGTGGTCGCGAACGCGGGCCCGACGCCCAGGTAGGAGGCGCCGTCGGCGACCGCGCGGCGGGCCGTGGCCGGGTCGCGGGCGGTCGCGCCGAGGATCGCGCCCGGCCCGAGGATCCGCCGGGCGGCGGCCACCGGCAGGTCGTCGGCGCCGACGTGCCCGCCGTCGGCGCCGGCCGCGAGCGCGATGTGCAGCCGGTCGTTGACCAGGCAGGCGCGGCCCAGCTCGCGGCACATGGCGAGGACCCGGACGGTCAGCTCGAAGGCCTCGCGGTCGGTGACGGCGTCCTCGGGGCGCACCTGTACCACGTCGAAGCCGGCGCGCAAGGCGGCCGCGACGACGCCGAGGGTGTCCCGCCCGGGCCGGGTGTCCGTGATGAGATGCAGTCGTCCGAGGGTTGGCACCGCGATAGCTTTTCAGACATGAAGCAGGTACGACTGGGCCGGACCGGCCTTCAGGTCTCCGAAATCTGTCTCGGCATGATGAGCTACGGCGACCCCGCCCTGCGCGCGTGGGCGCTCGCCGAGCAGGACGCCGATCCCTTCGTGCGGCGCGCCGCCGAGGCCGGCATCACGTTCTTTGACACCGCCGACGTCTACTCCACCGGCGCGAGCGAGCAGGTGACCGGCCGGCTGCTGGCGAAGTACTTCACCCGGCGCGACGACTACGTGCTCGCGACCAAGGTGCACGGCCGGATGAGCGACAGCCCCAACGACGCCGGCCTGTCCCGCAAGCACATCCTGGCCGGCATCGACAACTCGCTGCGCCGGCTCGGCACCGACTACGTCGACCTCTACCAGATCCACCGCTGGGACCCCGACACGCCGATCGAGGAGACGATGGAGGCCCTGCACGACGTCGTGCGGGCCGGCAAGGCGCGCTACATCGGGGCGTCGAGCATGTATGCCTGGCAGTTCTCGAAGGCGCAGTATGTCGCGCGCTCGGCCGGCTGGACGCCGTTCGTGTCCATGCAGAACCACTACAACCTGGTGTACCGCGAGGAGGAGCGCGAGATGCTCCCGCTCTGCGTCGACCAGGGCATCGGCGTGATCCCGTGGAGCCCGCTGGCCCGCGGCCTGCTGGCCGGCAGCCGGGGCCGGGGCGGCGAGCGGCGCACGACCCGGGCCAACAACGACCCGTTCGGCGACGCGATGTACACCGACGACGACTTCGCGGTCGTGGACGTCACCGCCGAGGTAGCGGGCGAGCGCGGCGTCACCCCGGCCCAGGTGGCGCTGGCCTGGCTGCTGTCCAAGCCGGCGGTGACCGCCCCGATCGTCGGGGCGACCAAGCTGCACCACCTGGAGGACGCGATCGCCGCGGCCGAGCTCACCCTGGACGAGAAGGAGATCGAGCGCCTCGAGGCGCCCTACGTCCCGCACCGGATCCTCGGTCACTGAACATGCTCGGTCACTGAACATGCTCGGTCACTGAACATGCTCGGTCACTGAACATGCGAAGGGCCGGCCACCGACGGGAGTGACCGGCCCTCAGCGAAGTCGCCACGTCAGCTCGACGCGATGCCCAGCCCGGCGGAGCCGCCGTGGATCTCGGTGCCCGAGGCGAAGTCGCCCTCGAAGCGCTGCTGCAGGGCGTCGAGGTTGTCGAACTCGGCCGCGTGCGAGCTCTCCGAGCCCTCGGACGCGAAGGCGTGGTCGTCGACCGACGCGTCGTGGCTGTAGTTGGTGAAGTCGTCCGACTCGTAGTGCACGGCCGCCGGCTGGTCGTACTCGACGTGGTGGCCCTGCGAGAAGTCGGTCGACTCGGCCGCGTGGTGGTCCTGCTCGTACACGCCGAACTGGTTGTTGTAGTCGGCCTCGGAGCCGTGGTCCTGGTGCAGCTGGTCCAGGCTGTCGGCCTCGTGCCCGGTCTCGAAGTGACCGAAGTCGGTGCCGCCGTCGAAGTCGCTCATTGCTGTTTCCCCTTGTACTAGCAGGTGCGTTGGGTTGAACGGTACGGCCAGCCTCGCGCCGGTGAATCCCTGAAACGTGCCAGTGGCGCCTAGCCGACAGAAGTGAACCATGCTCGGACCTGCCGGCCCGGCCCGGGCAGCGGGTGAGCAGGGCCGCGGGGCTACGCTGACCGCCGTGATCGGGCCGCTGGTAGTCACCATCCACGTGCTGTCCCTCGCGCTGGCCGCCTGGGCGTTCGTGGAGTTCTTCCGGCACCGGGAGCCGAAGCGGCCGCTCTTCGCCGGGCTCGGCGTGGTCGAGCTGCTCGTGCTCGTGCAGGTCGTCGTGCTCGTGGTGCGCCTCGCCGGCGGCCAGGGCCCGGCCGCCGGGGGCGACCAGGTCACGCTCATCGGGTACCTGCTCACCGCGGCCCTGCTCCCCCCGGCCGGCGCGGTGCTGGCCCGGATGGAGCCGACCCGCTGGGGGTCGCTGCTCATCGGGGCGGCCGCGGTCATCGTGCCGGTGCTCATCCTGCGAATCGGACAGATCTGGAATGCCTGAGTCTCTCCCCAAACCGCTCAACCGCGGGCCCGGCCGGGTCCTGGTCGCCGTCTACGGCGTCTTCGCGCTGTCCGCCGGGGCCCGCGCGAGCGTGCAGATCGCCACGAAGTTCCGCGAGGCACCGCTGGCGTACTCCCTGTCGGCCCTCGCCGCGGCCGTGTACATCGTGGCGACCGTCGCCCTAGCCCGCTCCACCGCCCGCTCGCGCCGGATCGCGTTCGCCGCGGTCGGGTTCGAGCTGGTCGGCGTGCTCGCGGTCGGCACGGCGAGCCTGGCCGACGCGGCGGCGTTCCCGGACGCCACGGTGTGGTCGGATTTCGGCCAGGGCTACGGATACGTGCCGCTGGTGCTGCCGTTCGTCGGCCTCTTCTGGCTATGGCGCACCTCCCGACGCGAACCCGTCGCCGAGCCGACTGCATCGCGGGACTGACTCCCCCACCATTCGCGGCATGACCTCATCCCGCGGCCCGGCCATCGCGATGTTCCTCGTCGCCGCCTTCGAGTTCCTGCTCGGCGTCGGCTTCCTCATCGGCTCGGCGCTCGTGCCCGAGGTCCACGAGACGTTCCTCGTGGTCGGCGGGCTGCTCGCGGCCGGCGGCGTGGTGCTGCTGCTGATCGGTTTCCGGTTCAACCGGCGGTACCTCATGGCGCAGGCCCTGCGCGCGAACGGCGTCCGGGGCACGGCCCAGGTGCTGGCGGCCCGGCAGACCGGCGTCACCCTGAACGAGCAGCCGCAGGTGGCGCTGAACCTGCGCATCACCGCGCCCGGCCACGGCACCTACGACGCCACCGTCAAGGAGTTCGTGCCGCTCATCGCCCTGGGCATGCTCGCCAGCGGCCAGGCGCTGACGGTGCTCGTCGACCCGCAGGACCGCACGCGGATTCTCGTGGAGTGGTCGTTCGCCACCCCGTTCGCCGCTCCGGCGGCGGCCGCGGGACCTGTGGCACCCGCCGACCCCGCCGAGCAGGCGCGGATCAAGGCCCAGATCCTGGCCACGGGCATTCCGGGGGTCGCCCGGGTGCTGTCGGCGGAGTTCGCGGGCAGCCTCGACGAGCAGGGCCGGCCGTTGTACTCCGTGCAGCTGCACATCCAGATCACGGGCCGACCGGCGGCGACCGGCCCGGCGGTGTTCGCGGTGCCGCTGGAGCGCGTCTCGGTCATGCAGCCCGGCGGCGTGATCCCGATCAAGGCCGACCCCCACGACCCCCGGCGCTTCGCCGCCGACTGGGACCGGCTAACGGAAGTCGCGTGAGGCGGAACGGATCGGCAGGGTCAGCGCGGCCAGGTGGTCGGCCCGGAGGTTGAGCACACCCTCGGCGTTTTCCAGCACCCCGCGCACGACCATGGCGTTCGCCGTGCGGGCGACCCGGCGGTACCGCTGCCAGAGACCGGGCGTGCAGGTCACGTTGAGCATGCCGGTCTCGTCCTCCAGGTTGATGAACGTCACCCCGCCGGCCGTCGCCGGGCGCTGCCGGTGGGTGACGATCCCGCCGACGAACACCCGCCGGCCGTGCTCGACCCGCTGCAGCTTCTCGATCGAGACCGCCCCGATCGTGTCGAGGTAGGCCCGGGCGAACTGGGCCGGGTGCGCGTCCGGCGCCAGGCCGGTCGCCCACACGTCGGCGACCATCCGCTCGACGGCGTCCATGCCGGGCAGCATCGGCGCCTGCGTGCCGCCGGTCGTCCCGGGCAGCCGGCCCGCCGTCTCCTGCGCCGCCGCGCCGGCCGCCCACAGCGCCTCCCGCCGGCTCAGCCCCAGGCTCGCGAACGCGTCCGCGGTCGCCAGCGCCTCCAGGTGGGCCGTGGTCAGGCCGGCCCGCCGGGCGAGGTCGCTCATCGAGGTGAACGGCCCGCCCGCGCCCCGTTCTTCTTCGATCCGCTTGGCCACCGCCTCGCCCAGCGACCGCACCGACTGCAGCCCGAGCCGGACGATCGGCCCGCCGCGCCCCCAACTGCGCGGACCGTCCGCCCCCTCGCCACTTGCCCTCGCCTCGCCACCGCCGGCCCCCGCCGCGCGGCCGGCCGGCGGCGCGGCTGCGGCGCGGCCATCTTGCGCTGACATTTCCGTTAAATCGGAAATGTCGGGTGGCGGCTCCAGGGTTGCGGCGGCGGCGCTGAGGTTTACGTCTGGGCGGCGGACGGTCACGCCGTGGCGGCGGGCGTCGTCGACCAGGGTCTGCGGTGAGTAGAAGCCCATCGGCTGGGCGTTGAGCAAGGCGGCGCAGAACGCGGCCGGGTGGTAGCGCTTGAGCCAGGCGCTGGCGTACACCAGATAGGCGAAGCTCATCGCGTGGCTCTCCGGAAAGCCATAGTTCGCAAACGCGGCCAGCTTGTCGAACAGCTCATCCGCCAGGGGGCCGGTGATGCCGTTGTGAGCCATGCCCGCGTAGAGCCGGTCGCGGATCGCGCCCATCCGCTCCATCGAGCGCTTCGAGCCCATCGCCCGGCGCAGCTCGTCGGACTCGGCCGGGGTGAAGCCGGCGACGTCGATGGCCATCTGCATGAGCTGCTCCTGGAAGAGCGGGACGCCTTTCGTCTTCTTCAGCGACGCCTCCAGCAGCGGATGCGGGTAGGTGACCTCCTCCAGGCCGTTCGCCCGGCGGATGTAGGGGTGCACCGATCCGCCCTGGATCGGGCCGGGGCGGATCAGGGCGACCTCGACCACCAGGTCGTAGAACTCGCGGGGTTTGAGCCGCGGCAGGGTGGCCATCTGCGCCCGGCTCTCCACCTGGAACACGCCGACCGAGTCGGCGCGGCAGAGCATGTCGTAGACCTCGGGGTCGTCCAGCGGCATGTGGGCGATGTCCAGCTCGGAGTCGATCATCTCGAAGGCGTACCGCAGCGCCGAGAGCATGCCGAGGCCCAGCAGGTCGAACTTCACCAGCCCGACGGAGGCGCAGTCGTCCTTGTCCCACTGCAGCACGGTGCGGTTCTCCATGCGGGCGTGCTCGACCGGGCACACCTCGATCACCGGCCGGTCGCAGATGACCATGCCGCCGGAGTGGATGCCCAGGTGCCGCGGGAACGTGAGCAGCTCGTTGGCGAAGTTCACCACCGGCGCGGGGATCTCCTCCAGGTCGACCACGGCTTGCGCGCCCCAGCGGTCCACCTGCTTGCTCCACGCGTCCTGCTGGCCCGGCGAGTGACCGAATGCCTTGGCCATGTCGCGGATCGCCGATTTCGGGCGGTACGAGATGACGTTGGCCACCTGGGCGGTGAAGGTGCGCCCGTACTTGCCATAGACGTGCTGGATGACCGCCTCGCGCCGGTCCGACTCGATGTCGATGTCGATGTCCGGCGGGCCGTCGCGCTCCGGCGACAGGAACCGCTCGAACAGCAGCCCCCACCGCACCGCGTCGACGTTGGTGATCCCCAGCGCGTAGCACACCGCCGAGTTGGCCGCCGAGCCGCGCCCCTGGCAGTAGATGCCGTTGTCCCGGCAGAACGTCACAATGTCGTGGACCACCAGGAAGTACCCCGGAAAATCGAGCTCCTCGATCATGGCCAACTCGTGCTCGAGTTGTTCGTAGGCTTTCCGGTTTCCGTGGTACCGCTCGGCCGCACCCTCCATCGTGAGGTGCCGCAGCCACTGCATCTCCGACACCCCGGCGGCGGGCACCGGATACTCGGGCAGGCTCGGCGCCACGAGCTTGAGGTCGAACGCCAGCTCGTCACCGAGCGCCGCGGCCCGCGGTACCGCATCCGGAAACGCGGCAAACCGGGCGGCCATCTCGGCGCCGCCGCGCAAGTATGCGGTCCCGGCCGCCGGCAGCCAGCCGTCGATCTCGTCGAGGCCGCGCCGGGCCCGCACGGCGGCGAGCGCGGTGGCCAGCCGGCGGCGGCCCGGCGTGGCGTAGTGGACGTTGTTCGTCGCCACGACCGGCAGCCCCCGCGGCAGCGCGAGGTCCGCGAGCGCGTCGTTGCGCTCGTCGTCGAGCGGGTCGCCGTGCGCGGTCAGCTCGACGGCCACCGAGTCCGCCCCGAACAGCGCGACCAGCCGGTCCAGCTCGGCGCCCGCCGCGTCCACGCCCGCGGACAGCAGCGCGGCCGGGACGTGCCCCTTGCGGCACCCGGTCAGCGCCAGCACGTGGCCACGCAGCCGCGCGGCGGCCTCCTCCAGGTCGTAGACCGGCCGCCCCTTCTCACCGCCGCGCAGGTGCGCCTCGCTGATGAGGCTGGACAGCCGGGCGTACCCCTCGGGCCCCCGGGCGAGCAGCAGCAGGTGCCGCCCGAGCGGGTCCGGCTCGCCGTTCTGCGGCCCGGGCAGCCCGAGCGAGAGCTCCGCGCCGAACACGGTCCGCAGCTCGAGCGCCCGCGCCGCCTCGGCGAAGCGGACCACGCCGTAGAAGCCGTCGTGGTCGGTGATCGCGATCGCGGACAGCCCGAGCCGGGCCGCCGCCTCGGCCAGCTCCTCGGGGTGGCTGGCCCCGTCGAGGAAACTGAAGTTGCTGTGGCAGTGCAGCTCGGCGTACGGCACGCTGCTCTCGGGCCGCTCGACCTTCTCCGGCGGACGGTACTCGGCGCGCTTGCGGGTCCAGGCCGGCGAGTCCCCGCCGTCGCCGTGGTCGGCGGACAGCACGTCGGGGTGGTAGTCCGGCCCCGGCGCCTCCCAGCTCTTGGCGTCGCTTTTCCGGCCGGACAGCCGCCGCTCCAGCTCGGACCACGGCACGTCGGGGTTGTTGAAGCCCATCAGTCGTACAGCCCTTCCACGAACCAGGCGCCGCCCCGCAGTACCGCCAGCACGGCCCGGTCGTCGGCGAGCTGCAGCTGGAATCGGGCCACCCGGCTCGCCTCGCCCTCGGCCCACCAGCGCTCGTCCACCGGCCAGGGCCCCGCCCATCCGACGATGTCCACGAATGGTTCTTCCTTGGCGATCTTTGCCTTCCTGGGTACACCGCTGAGCTCCAGCCGCCCGCCGACGCGCACCGGCCGCCCGTCGTCGTCGACCACCTCGGCCGGGATCGGCTCGACGTACACGGTGGCGGGGCTGGGCCCCGGCAGCCGCCCCGGCCAGGGCGCCTCGACCCCTTGCGCGACCCGCTCGTCCCCCCAGGCCACCAGCCGGATGCGGCTCCGATCGGCCCGCCCGCCGTCGAGCACGGCGGTGAGCACGGCGTCGGGCCCGAGCAGGCCCTGGATCCGGGTGAACGCCCGATGCGCGCGGTCCCGCTCCTCGCCGGCCTCACCCCACAGCCCCGGCTGCAGCCCGAGGTGCTCCACCACCCCTTCCGGCACGAGCCGCAACCGCACAATCCCCGACGCCGGCGGCCTCTCCCCCCACCTCCGATCCGCCCAACCACCGCCCGACGGCGACCGCCCCTCCCCCGCGCCGCCCCTCGATGCCTCCCACAGCCGGGCCGCTCCCGCGCCACGCTCCGACGCCTCCCACGGCCGGGCCGCCCCCGCACCGCCAAGGGCGGCCGGCGGCCGGGCCGCCCCCACGCCACGCTCCGGCGCCTCCCACGGCCGGGCCGCCCCATCGCCGCCGAGGCCGACCGGCGGCCGGGCCGCTCCCGCGCCGTGCTCCGGCGCCGGGCCGTTCGCCCATGACGGCCCTTCTTCTGCGGCGCGGGGCTCCCATTCCCCCGCGCCGCCCTCTTTTGCTTCCATTTTTTTCGGATATTTCGCGCTTTCTCGGCCTTTGCGGCTACGGAGCCAGCCGTCGAGTTGCCAGCGGAGCCGGTCGGCGATGGCGTTCACGGTGAGGAGGCCGTCGTGGCGCCAGGTGCGCACCAGTTCCTCGCCGGTCTCGGTGACCGCCTCGATCGCCAGGCGGGTGCAGGCCAGCCCGTGCGAGCCGAGCCGCTCGTGCAGCCGCTCGGCGAGCGCCCGGGCCGCGAACGCCGCCGCGTCGACCCGCTCGATCGGCTCGTCGAACACCTCGGCCACGTCCAGGTCCGGCGGCGGCCGGCGCGGCGCGAGCGGCCGCTCGTCCCGCCCCCCGGCGAGCCGATGCGCGAGCGCCGCGTCGAACCCGAACCGCCCGAGCACGTCGGCCCCCGGCAGCGCCGCGAACTCCCCGAGCGTGTGAATCCCGAGCCGCCGGAGCAGGTCGACCAGCCCCGGCCGCCCGAGCGCCGCGATGCTCAACCCGGCCAGGAATGCCGGCGTCTCCCCGTCCGGCACGATGACCCCGGCCCGCGCCGCCAGCCCCGCCGCGAACGTCCCTTCGGCGATGCCGATCTGCGCCTCCACGCCGCACTCCTGGGCGATCTGCTCGACGATCCGCTCGGCCGCGACCGCCTCACCGCCGTAGTACCGCGCCACCCCGCGCGCCCCCACCGCACACGCCCCCGGCCGCAGCGTCTCAACCCCGGGCGCCAACGCCTCGACGGCCGCGAGCACCGGCTCGAACGCCCGCATGTCCCGCCCCGGATCATGCTCGAGCACAATGAGCTGCGGACACCGCCCTTGCGCCTCCCGCTTGCGCAATCCCCGCCGCACCCCTTCTTCCCGCGCCGCCGGCGAGGCGACCAGCACCCGGTTGGCGTGCATGACCGCCACCGCCTCATGCGCCGGATACCCGTCCACAATCTCGGCCGCGATCACCGGCCAGTCCGGACACCACACAACGATCGTCCGCATCCGCCTCACCCCACCCTGCGCAACGCCCGGACGTTCTCCACCCCACCGGCGTCCACAGCCGCGCCGAGGGCGGCGGCCCCGCCGAAGCCCGCATCCGTATCGGGAACGGCGGACGGGAGGGGCCGAGTGACCGGAGGCAGGACGCCCTCCATGGCCGGCAGCCAGAGCGTCACCTGGCGCGGCGCGGAGGCGGCGCCGCGACCGCGGGCCTGGATGGTCATCTCGCGGCAGCGCAGTCGGCCGCGGCCGGCGCCGAGCCCGCCCCAGGCCCCGCGCACGGGCGCGACGGTCAGGTCGGCCCCCGCCCACGGCCCCGCCGGCATGAGCACGCTGCCGCGCTGCCGGGCCCGCGCGGCCAGCCGCCCGGCCACCACGGGCGCGACCGGCCCGGGCGGCGCCGCCACGACGATGTCGACCCCGTCGAGCAGCGCGGCCACGATGGTCGTCCACTCGGTCCCCGGATGCGGCACCAATGCCAGCCGCTCCAGCGCGATCCCCATCTCGGCCGCGGCGATCGGACTCAGCGCCGGCAGCCCCACGACCGCACACCACGACCCGGCCCGCGACGCCGCGGCGATCAGGGCCAGCAGCACCGACGAGGTGTGCACGGCGATCGTCGCCCCGCGCCGCAGCCCGCCACCCGGCAGCAGCGCCCGTAACTGCGAGAGCACCGGCAGCGTCCGGGTGCTCCCCACGCCCTCCGCGCCGTGCTCCCCGGCCGTCCGGACCAGCCCACCCAGCCCCGCGGCCCGCACCACCTGCAGCCCCGCCGCCCGCCGCGCCGCACTCCCACCCGCCGCGCCGGCACCTGGCACACCGGCAAGCCCTCGGACCCCCCGGTCCGGCGCCTGGACAAGGTCCCCGGGACGCACATCGTCGTTCGCCTCGTCGTATAACTCGGCGGCCGCCGAAGCCGACATGCCAGCCACGGCACCTGTCTCCCCCCACTGTCGCGCTGCCGGTCCCCCACCCCCCCCGGGAGGACACATACCATCAAATGCGAATAAATCGCCCAAATCGGAAAGAACTTACAGAATCACCCCCTTCGCGATCCGGCCGCCCTTGGCTTACGGCGACCGGAACTCCCCACGCTCGCCGCCGACCAGACCGAACGCGGAGGCACAGCAGTTGGCGAAGGCGACCGGGGGCGGACACGGCAGCGGGAACCGCCGAACTCCGGTAGGCACAGGCCAAGGCAGACACAAGTCTCCGTGATCAGGCTGCTCGCGATGACCACGCCCTGGGTTTTTCATGATCACGGAGTGTTGGTGTACCCAGGTGTACATCAACACTCCGTGATCATGAAAAACCATGGATGCCGGTAGCCGGTGCTGCATGATCGTGGAGACTTTCTGTCGCTGCACCGCGCTCTCTGGCGGGCAACGCCGTGGCGCGGGGTTTGTCGCGGATCGCGCCGGCCGTCGACATCGGGACTCGCGGGCCGGGCGCCTCTGCTCGTCGGCCGGCGCGGCGGCCGGCGGTGCTGGTGCGCGGCTTGGCGCAGGCCGGCGCAGGGATCCGGACGCGACCCGGTGGCTGCCGACGCGCTGTGCCGGTCCGGCTGGGCAGCCCGAGCCGACAGGGCGGCCAGGCCGGGCGGAGAGCGCCGAGCCGACAGGGCAGGCAGGTCGGGCGGAGAACGCGGGGCGGCCAGGCCGGGCGGAGAGCGCCGGGCCCGCGGGGCGGGCCGAGCCGACAGGGCGGGCGGAGAGCGCCGGGCCCGCGGGGCGGGCGGAGGGCGCGGGGCAGGCAGGTCGGGCGGAGAGCGCCGGGCCGGCAGGGCGGGCCGAGCCGGCAGGGCGGCCAGGGCGGGCGGAGAGCGCCGGGCCTGCGGGCCGGGCGGAGGACGCGGGGCGGGCGGAGGGCGCGGGGCGGGCGGGCCGGGCGGCGCGGGGGTTGGGGGGTGTGGGCACGGTGTGGGCCGTGGTGAGGGCGGGCGGGGCGGTCAGCTGGCCAGGCCCTCGAGCCTTGGCTGGTATGAGTAGCCGAGGGCGACCTCGACGACGGCGATGAATTGTTCTGCGGCGCGCATCAGGTCGTCGGCCTCGCGGGCGGTGACCACGCGGGGGATGCCGGCCTCGGCGGCGGAGCGCTTGCTGGCGCCGGCGGCGAAGAACGAGGCCCACTCGGTCAGTTCCGGGGCGACGAGCACGAGCAGCGACCAGACGCTGGTCACGCGGCTGCGGCGGCCGGGGGCGGCGGGGACGGCACGGGCGGCGAGCACCGCGGCGGCGGCGCGCAGGGCGGCCAGGTGGGCGGTCGCGTAGCGCATGCCGTCGGCGCGGATCTCCGCGGCCTCCTCCAGGCCGTGGCGGGCCATGGTCAGCAACTCGCGCGGGGTGCGGTGGGGAAGCGCGTGCGCGGGGACCGAAAGCTGCTGGCGGGACGCAGCACCGCCGCCCGGCGTGGGGGCCGGGAATCGGCTGATGTTGGACGAGCTGGTTGAGCGGTTCGTCGGCATCGGTGCTCTCCCTCGGTGGTGCGTCGGCAGGTCTGGACCTGTGCCTGTGGTGCGCTGGCGCGCGAACGGTGCCGCTGCGGGGGGAGTCGCAGCGCCACGCGGGTCGAACGAATGCCTGGCCCGCGACGGGCGACGGCGTTGCCGGCCGGGCGTGGAGCTTCCCCACACCACACCCGGCCGGCTGGGCCGCCGCCCGCCGCCCGGGGGTCGTGGGCGGCGAGCGGCGACCCCGCCTGAGGCCAGACCCGCGAAAATCCGGCCTCCGCGGTGTCGCGGACCGCGCTCGGGATCGGCGCCGCGAATCGCCCTCCCGAAGCTTTCGAACATTCGTTCGATGGGTTGAGACTACACCGGGGGGTGGGGGGAGCGGCAGTGGTTGGGGGAGAAAATTCGAACATTCGTTCGGACGATCATCGGCAGCCGCCGCACCGGGGTCGGGTTCGCGCTCATGCCCGGCACCATAACCAGGGGACGACAAAAAATCGCCGCGGCAAACCGGCGAAACGGACACGGTAAGGGGTACATGGGCTAAAACCCATGACCGGGTGACACGCCTGGCCAGGAGCCGACGCCGACCAGCGGGGGTAAGCGAGCAGACCCCGGGGCCGCTCGGCCGATTGCCAGGATCGGCGGGCAAGATGGGGACCATGCAGCCTCATCCCAATGTCCAGGCGGTACAGGACGCGCTCGATGCTGCCGGTGCGCGGGACGCGGCCGGTGGGTCCTGCCGGGTCAAGGTGCTGGCCGAGCCGGTGCACACCGCGGCGGCCGCGGCCGCGGCGATCGGTATCGAGGTCGGGCAGATCGCCAACTCGCTGATCTTCAATGCCGACGGGGAGCCGCTGCTCGTGCTCACCTCGGGCGCGCACCGGGTCGATACCGGCAAGGTCGCCGGGCTGCTCGGGCTGGCGAAGGTCAAGCGGGCCGACGCCGAATTCGTGCGGGAGCACACCGGGCAGGTCATCGGTGGCGTCTCGCCGTTGGGGCACCCGAAGCCGCTGCGCACGCTCGTGGACGTCGACCTCGGGCAGTATGACGAGGTGTGGGCGGCGGGCGGCATCCCGCAGGCGGTCTTCCCGATCACGTACGCCGAGCTGGTGCGCGTCACCAGTGGTACCACCGCAGAAGTGGCGTGATCGCGCGGCTCTATGTCTGGCGGGTGCCGCACCGGGCGGTGCCCGCGATGTTCTGGTCCATGGCCGTCGACCGGCGGAAAATCCGGAAAAAGGCGGACTTCGCCAAGCTGCTCGGGACCGGGAACGGCAGTGAGTTCGGGGTGGGCGCGGCCGATCTGACCCGGTGGGCGGCGATCGTCGTGGGGGAAACGGCGGTGCGGCCGCCGATGCGGGGTGCGTGCGGCAGCTGCACGATCACGCTGGAGCCGATCGCCAGCCGTGGCGCCTGGTCCGGCAAGTCGCCCTTCAGCCCGGAAAAGCTGAAAAATCCGGCATGGGAGAGAACCGGCGCCGCAGCGGGCAAGGCGCGCAGGCCGGCGACCGGCCGGAACGGCGGTCCGGCCAGCGGCGCGGGCGGCGCGCGCGGTGAGCTGGCGGCCGCGTGCGGTGAGATCGCGGCCGCGCACGGTGAAACGACGCACGCGGCGGGCGGTGCGACGACGGCCGCGCACGGTGAAATGGCAGAAGCGGTGGGGGGTGCGGAGCCGATAGCGGTGCTGACCAGGGCGCGGCTCAAGGCGACGCAGGCGTGGGCGTTCTGGCGGGCCATCGATCCGGTGGGGCGCAGCCTGGCCGGCGCCGAGGGGCTGTACTGCGCCTTCGGCATCGGTGAGGCACCCGTAGGATTCCAGGGCACGGTGAGCGTCTGGCGCTCCGCGGCGGACATTGTGCGATTCGCGTACCGTCAGCCCGAGCATGCCGCGGTCGTGGAGCGCACGGCTCGGCAGGGCTGGTATGCGGAGGAGCTGTTCGCCCGGTTCCGCGTGCTCGACATCGACGGCGACCGAGAGGTGATCGGGTGGAGGGACGGCCAGTGAGGCTGGTGCGGTGGCGCGGGGAGGACCTGCTGCAACGCCTCGACGACGTCATCGCCGTGTACGGGGAGGCGATGGGCTACTCCGTGCAGCTGCTGCAGACCCGCCGCGGCTACGTCGCCGGGCACACCCGGCGCGAGTCGTTCCAGGCGGTCGCCACGCTCGACGACGAGGACAATCTGCTCGGGTTCGGGTACGGCTACCGCGGTACCACCGGGCAATGGTGGCACGACCAGGTGCGCAACGCGCTGCGCCGGGACGCGCGCAAGTTCTGGCTGGCCGACTGCTTCGAGCTGGTCGAGCTGCACGTCCGGCCGCACGCGCAGGGGCACGGCATCGGCGCGCGCCAGCTGCACGACCTCCTCAGCACCGCGCACCACCAGACCGTGCTGCTGTCCACGCCGGAGGCGCCCGAGGCGACGTCGCGGGCCTGGCGACTGTACCGCCGGTTCGGCTTCGTCGACGTCCTGCGCCACTTCAACTTCCCGGGCGACGACCGCCCCTTCGCGGTGCTGGGCCGGACGCTTCCCCTGTGAGGCTCTGGTTCGGCCTGGGCGCGCTGGTGCTCGCCGAGATCGGGTACCCGCTCACCGGCGGCCGGGCCCGCGCGGCGCTCGTCGTCGCGACGGTGTGCGCGGGCTTCGCGCTGTCGATGCTGCACGCGTACTCCACCAGGGGCGTGCGGGCGGCCGGAGCGCTGCTGCTGGTGACGACCGGCGGCGGGTTCGCCGTCGAGGCGGTGGGGCGGGCGACCGGCTACCCGTTCGGCGCCTACGACTACACCGGCGCGCTCGGGCCGCGGCTGCTCGGCGTGCCGCTGGTGATCCCGCTCGCCTGGACCTGGATGGCCTGGCCGGCGTGGCTGGCGGCGGGTCGCCTGGTCGCGGGACCGCTCGCCCGCATCGGGGTGGCCGGCGCCGGACTCGCCGCCTGGGACCTCTTTCTCGACCCGCAGATGGTTTCCCAGGGGTACTGGCTGTGGCACACGACCACGCCCGCGCTCCCCGGCGTGCCGGGCATCCCGGTCACCAACTACCTGGGCTGGCTCGGTGTGGCCGTCGCGCTGATGGCCCTGCTGCGCGGCGCGCTCGGGGACGACCCCGCGCGGCCCCGGGACGACGCGCCGATGTACGCGGTGTACCTCTGGACGTACACCTCGAGCATCCTGGCCCACGGGGTCTTCCTGGGCCTGCCCGCCTCGGCGGCCTGGGGAGCGGTGGGCATGGGCCCGGTCGCGGTGCCGCTGGCGGTGCGGCTGTGGCGGCCCTGATCGGGTGCGCGGCGCTGCTCGCGCTGCTGGCCCACACGCTGGTCAACGCCCGCCTGCTGCGCCGCCCGCCGGCCACCGCGCCCGGCGACGGAGCCGGGACGGTCGCGGTGCTGCTGCCGCTGCGCGACGAGGCGCACCGGGTCGAGCCGTGCCTGCGGGCCCTGCTGGCGCTGCGGCCGCGGGTGCGCGTGCTGGTGCTCGACGACGGCTCCACGGACGGTACCGCCGAGCTCGTCCGGCGGATCGCGGGCGAACGGGTCACGCTGCTGGCCGGGCGGCCGCTGCCGGAGGGCTGGCTGGGCAAGCCGCACGCCTGCCAGCAGTTGGCGGAGGCGGCCGGCGACGCGGACGTGCTGGTGTTCGTCGACGCCGACGTGGTTCTGGAACCGGACGCGGCCGGGCGGGCCACCGCCCTGCTGCGGTCGGCCGGGGTGGACCTGCTCAGCCCGTACCCGCGGATCGAGGCGGTAAGCACCGGCGAGCGGCTGGTCCAGCCGCTGCTGCAGTGGTCGTGGCTGACGTTCCTGCCGCTGCGGGCGATGGAGCGCTCGGCCCGCCCGTCGCTGGCCGCGGCCGGCGGGCAGTTCCTCGTCGTGCGGCGGGACGCCTACGAGCGGGCGGGCGGGCACGCGGCCGTGCGCGACCGGGTGCTGGAGGACATCGAGCTGGCCCGGGCGGTCAAGCGGGCCGGTGGACGCATCGCGCTCGCCGACGGCTCCGGGCTCGCGCGCTGCCGAATGTACCCCTCCTGGAACGAACTGGCCGATGGTTACTCCAAGTCGCTGTGGGCCTCCTTCGGCTCGCCGCTCGGGGCCGCCGCCGTGGTCGGGCTCCTGCTGGCCCTCTACGTGGCGCTGCCCGCGACCGCGCTGTTCGGGGCGTGGTACGGCCTGCTCGGCTACGCCCTCGGGGTGGCCGGGCGGGTCGTCAGCGCCCGCGCGACCGGCGGCCGGGCCTTCCCCGACGCCCTCGCGCATCCGGTGTCGGTGCTGCTGTTCGGGTGGTTGATGATCCGGTCGTACCGCCGCAGACGCCGGACGACGTGGAAGGGGCGCCCGGCGTGGCGTCCGTGATCGTCGTCGGCGCCGGCGTAGGTGGGCTGGCGGCCGCCGCCCGGCTCGCCGCGGCCGGGCACGCGGTGACGGTCTTCGAGCAGGCCGAAACGGTCGGCGGCAAGCTCGGCCGGCACGAGCGCGTCACGCCCGCCGGTACCTTCCGGTTCGACACCGGCCCGAGCCTGTTCACCCTGCCGCAGGTCGCCGCGGAGCTGTTCGCCGCCACCGGCGGGGGCGGGCTGGACCTCGTGCCGCTCGACCCGATCGTGCGGCACCGCTTCGCCGACGGCTCCACCCTCGACTCGGCGGCCGGCGACGCGTTCGCCGAGCGGATCGCGGCGGCGTTCGGCGCGCCGGCCGCCGCGGACTGGCGCCGGCTGTGGCGGCGGGCCGGGCGGGTCTGGGCGGCGTCGTGGCGGCACGTGCTGACGTCCCCGGTGGACAGCCCGCTGCGGCTGGCCGGGCTCGCCTGGCGGCTGGGCGACCTGGCCGCGATCGCGCCCGGCCGCACGCTGCGCGCGCTGGGCCGCACCCACCTGCGCGACCCGCGGCTGCGCATGCTGCTGGACCGCTACGCCACCTACACCGGCGCCGACCCGCGCCGCGCCCCGGCCGCGCTGCTGGCGGTCCCCTACGCGGAGCTGGAGTTCGGCGGCTTCTACCTGCGCGGCGGCCTGGGCACGCTCGCCGACGCGCTGCTCGCACGGTGCGAGGCGCTCGGCGTGCGGGTGCGCACCGGCACCGCGGTCCGCTCGATCGCGGTCACCGGCTCGCGCGCCGCCGGGGTGGTGCTCGCCGACGGTACCGCGGTCGCCGCCGACGTCGTCGTCGCCAACGCCGACGCCCTGCACGTCTTCCGCGACCTGCTGCCCGCGCCCGGGCGGGCCCGGCGGCTCGGCGCGCGCAGCCTCGGCGGGTTCGTGCTGCTGCTCGGGGTTCGCGGCCACACGCCCGGGCTCGCGCACCATACGGTGTTCTTCCCGCGGGACTACGACGCCGAGTTCGATGCCATTTTCGGTACCGTGCCCAGGCCGGCCGACGACCCGGCGGTCTTCGTCACCGTGCCCGACGACCCGCTGGTCCGCCCGGACGGGCACGAGGCCTGGTTCGTGCTGGTCAACGCGGCCCCGCAGGGCTCGGTCGACTGGCCGGCCGTCGCGTCCTCGTATGCCGGCCGGGTGCTCGACGTGCTCGCCGAGCGGGGTGTGGACGTGCGGGATCGCCTGCTCTTCCGTGACGTGCTCACGCCGGCCGACCTGGAGGCCGCGACCCGCTCCCCCGGCGGCGCCATCTATGGCACCGCCCCGCACGGGCTCGGCGGGCTGCTCCGGCCGCCCAACCGGGCCCCGGTCCGGGGCCTGTTCCTGGTCGGCGGCTCGGTGCACCCGGGCGGGGGGCTGCCCCTCGTGATGCTCTCCGCGAAGATCGTGGCGGATCTCATCGGAGCCGGTTGAGCAGCGGTACCAGCTCGCGCTCCTCGGTCGCGAAGTGCTCCTCCAGCTCGGCGGCCAGCCGGTCCAGCAGCGCGGCGCCGGACGTTTGCTCCAGCACGGCGCCGGACCTTTGCTCCAGCGCGGCGATGCGGCGGGCGATGTCGGCGTGCTCGGCGCGCAGCCGCTCCAGCACCGGGCCGATATGCGGGAACTGGCGCTCGAGGCGCGGGAAGGCGCCGTCCTCGTTGCGGTGGTGGGCGCGCAGGGACGCGCAGAAGGCCAGGCAGTGGAGCCTGGGATCCGCTCGTACCGCCGCCAGATCCTGCCGCAGCATGGCGTGGATGCGCACCAGTTCCTCGCCCACGGCTTGGATTCGCTCGTCCACCCGGTGCAGGGCCACCACGGGGATCACGCGGTCGGTCCGCTCCTGGTAGGCGGCGTACGCGGGCACGCGGCGGCCCTGCTCGGCGTAGCGGCGGTCGCGCTCCTCGCCTCCCAGGACCTCGGCGCGCGCCTCGAACGTCTCCGCGCCGAGCTCGACGGTGACCCGCGGGTCGGCGCGCAGGTTGTGGTACCAGGCGGGGTGGTGCGGCAGGCCGGCGTTGCTGGCGAAGATCAGGATGCGGTCGCCGTCGCGGGCGCACCCGACGGGCGACGTGTGACGCCGGCCGCTGCGCCTGCCGGTGGTGGTGAGCAGGAGCAGGCCGGCCTGCCCGCGATTGGCTCGGAACTCGTCGATGACCTGCTGATTGAAGTCGGCCACGGCTATCCTCTGGGTGCGCTTTGAATTTGCTTTGCAAGCAAAGCTACTTTGAGGAGAAAGCAGTGTCAACGTCGGTCGACGACGCCATCCGCACCCTGCTGCTGCTGATGCCCCGGCTGATCGGCCGCGCGAAGCGGAAGCCGCCGCCGCCGGAACTGGCCGGGTTCAACCTGGCGCCGCGGCATTTGTCGCTGCTGGCGTACCTGCTGTTCGAGGGCGGGCTGGGCGTCAACGAGCTGGCTTCGCGGCTGGAGGTGGCACCGGCGACCGTCAGCCTGATGGTGGGGGATCTCAGCCGGCAGGGAATCTTGCTGCGGCGGGAGGACGAGGCGGACCGGCGGCGGACGATCGTGAGCATCGCGCCGGAGCACCATGCGGCGATCGACGGCTGGCTGGGGCGGGGGGCGGCGGCTTGGCGGGCGGCGCTGTCACCCTTGACTCCCGAGCAGCGCCGGCTGTTCGTGGACACGCTGCTCGCCTACGAGCGCGCCGCCGAAGACTTGTGAGGTCGGGGCGATTCGGTTTTTCCGGATTTATCCGGCGCTGGCGCGCCAGATAAATCCGACATTTCATGATATTTGTCGCGTCGGGCGGCACGGGCGGATTCAGCGGCGCACTTCGGGGTTGCCCACGCCGCCCCACGGCCGGCGGCGCGGGGCCAGCACGGCGCGCGGTCAGCACGATGCGGGCGCGGCGCGGGGGCGGCACGGGCGCGGGGGCGGCACGGGCGCGGGCGCGGCACGGGCGCGGGCGCGGGCGCGGCACGGGCGCGGCACGGGCGCGGCACGGGCGCGGCACGGGCGCGGCACGGGCGCGGGCGCGGCACGGGCGCGGGCGCGGCACGGGCGCGGGCGCGGCACGGGCGCGGGCGCGGCACGGGCGCGGCGCGCCGCGGGGCGGGGGCAGCACGACGCGCGGGCGGCACGACGCCGGCCGAGAGCCGTCCGGCAGCCGGGCCGGCACGCGTCCGCCCGCCCGGCGTGGCGCTGCCGGCTGGGCGGCCACGTCCACGACCAGAAGTCTCCGCGATCATGCTGTACCCGCCACGACACCAACGGTTTTTCATGATCACGGAGTGATCATGTACACCCGTGTACCGGAAGTCTCCGGGATCATGGCAAACCCGTGGTGCGTCCGCGGTGGGCAGCATGATCACGGAGACATACGTCCGCCCCGGCCACACCGATCGGATGCTCGCCCTCGACGGCGCCCCGCGAAGTGTCGAACTCGTGCGGCGGGCCGGGGACGCCCGAGACATCCGCAACGCCCGGCCGGCCGCGCGGAGCGGGAGCCGGCGCCGACATCAACCGCCGGCGACATCAACCACCACGAACAGCCGCCGTGGGCGTTGGTTCAGCGGAGGGTTTGGTGGACTGCTCGGGCCAGTTGGCCCAGGCCGAGCAGGGACACGGCCAAGGCGACGGCCAGGGTCGGTGTCGCGGCGCGGTGGTCGAGTTGGGTGGCGAGGAGGCCAAAGATCACGAGGAGGATGCGGGTCGGGCGTTCGGCGATCGTGACGGTGCCGATGTCGGGCAGGCCGGCGAGTGTGGCGCGGGCTCGGACGTACTCGTGCAGCCACATCACCGCGCCGGCCGTCGTGGCCAGCCAGAGGGGGGCGCCCAGCAGGGCGAACGCGGTCAGCCAGGCGGCTTCGGACAGGCGGTCGGCGGTTGCGTCGTATACCTGGCCCAGGCGGGTGGCGCGGCCGGTGACCAGGGCCAGGACGCCGTCCAGGGTGTCGGCCACCGCCGAGAGCAGGACCAGGATCGCCGCCACCAGGGGACCGGGCGGGATGGTGGCGGCTGTGAACGGTACCCCCGCGGAAATGACAAGACCTGCCGTTGTCATCGCGTTGGGGTTTTGGACGCCGCTGCGGGCCAAGGCCGTGCCCAGGCGGTGGCACAGGCGCAGCCACGCGCGGGCCGGCGCGGAGGCGCTTCGGGGGTCATAACCGCCGTGGGACGCGGACCAGCGGGTGCAGTAGCCGTCCCAGTCGAGCGGTTCAGATCCGGGCACCGACGCCGAGCTGCTGCCAGACCTCGCGGGTCGCGGTGGAGCGGTTGAACGTGATGAAGTGGATGCCCGGCACGCCCTCGTCGAGGAGGCGCTGGCACATGCGGGTGCAGTGGTCGACGCCGAGGCGGCGGACGGCCTGGGGGTCCTCGGCGATCCGCTCGAACTGGGCGGCCAGCGCCGGCGGGAACGGGGCGCCGGTCAGCTGTTGTGAGCGGGCGATGGTACCGATGGCGGTGACCGGCATGATGCCCGCGACGATCGGGGTGGCGCAGCCGGCCGCGGCGACCCGGTCGCGCAGCCGGAGGTAGTCGTCGACCTCGAAGAACATCTGGGTGATGGCGAAGTCGGCGCCGGCCCGGCATTTGCGCACGAAATTGGCGGTGTCGGACTCGACGTCGGGCGAGCGTGGGTGTTTGTACGGGAACGCCGCCACCCCGATGCTGAAGTCGCCGGCCTCGTGGACCAGGCGGACGAGGTCCTCGGCATACAGGACGCCCTCCGGGTGGCGGACCCACTCCCCCGTCGGGTCGCCCGGCGGGTCGCCGCGCACGAGCAGGAAGTTGCGCACGCCGGCCTCCGCCAGCTGGCCGATCACGTTGCGCAGCTCGGCGACGGAGTGGTTGACCGCGGTGAGGTGCGCCATCGGCAGCAGCGTGGTCTCGGTCGCGACGCGCTCGGTGACGGCCACGGTCGTGTCGCGGGTGCTGCCGCCGGCGCCGTACGTGATCGAGACGAACGACGGCTGCAGCGACTCCAGCTCGCGGATCGCCTGCCACAGCTGCCGCTCCCCCTCCGGCGTCTTCGGCGGGGAGAACTCGAACGAGAAGGTCGGCCCGTGGTGCGCGATCAGGTCGCCGATCGCCGGCGGTCCACCGGGGATGACGGAGGGAAGTCCGAGAGCCACGCTCCGACTCTAGTGCTGAAGTGCGATGGCGGGGATTCTGTCGTACCCCTGGGGTAGAAAAGGGGGGCGGATGGGGGTTGGGCCGGGGCCGCCGCGATGGCCACCGGTCCTGGTCAGCAGCGCTTGGGGGTCGCTGGTTCCAGGAGGTGAGGAATGCCTGGCAGACCGGGTCGGGACCCGGCCACTGACGAGCCGTTCGGCGCCCTGCTCACGCGGCTGCGACTGGCGCGGGGGCGCTCGCAGCTGCACCTGGCGGAGATGCTGTGCGCGGCGGCCGGCGTGCCGACCGTCACACGGCACGAGGTGTCGCGGTGGGAGCGGGGCGAGCGGACACCGGGGCGCGCGTGGTTGCCCTGGATTGCGTTGGTACTCCACGTGCCGCTCGACGATCTCGTGCGGGCCGCGACCAACGGCCGTCGGCCACGCGCCCCGGGCGCCGTCGACGCCCGGCCGCTCCCGGCGCCTCCCCGGCCGCCGACCGGGTTCGGCGGGACCGCCGGGCTGGGCGGCACCGCCGGGCTGGGCGGCACCGCCGGGCTGGGCGGGACCGCGGACCCGGCGCGTCGCACGACGGCCCGGGTCGGTGGCCTGCCTGCGGCGGGGGCGGGCGCGACGAGCGGCGAGGACAGCGGCACGGCGGCACCGGGCGACGGGACGGGCGGGATGAACGGCGGGGGCGATATGGGCAGGGGCGGTATGGGCAGGGGCGGCGGGGTGACTCGGCGGGGTGACGGGGCCGCGGTGAGTGCCGAGCGGATCGCCGAGCTGCGGGTGATGGACGACCTGGTGTCGGGGGTTCCGGTGGTGCGCCGGGTTCGCGACGAGCTCGCCGCCGCGGTTCGCGATGGCGGGGAGCGGCCCGGGCCTCGGCAGCTGGGCATGATCGCCGAGCTGGCCCAGCTGGCGATCTGGGTCGGGGTCGACGCGGGGGCGCCGGTTCGCGGGCGCGGTGTCCGGGGGCTGGCGCGGCAAGGGCTGCGGGCGGCGCTCGACGGTGGGCATCGGGCGCTGGCCGGGCATCTGCTCGGGTGCCTGGCACAACTGCACGCGGAGGAGGGCGACGCGGCCGCGGCGCTGCGGCTGGCGCGGGCGGCGCGGCGGGTGGCCGAGCCCGCCGACGCCGGGAGCCTGGCGCTGCTGTGGCTGCGGGAGGCGGCCGGGGCCGCGGCCGGCGGGGAGCGGCGACGGTGCGACGCGGCGCTGTCCGCGGCGGAGCGGGCGTTCGGGCTGCGCACCGGGGCGCACGATCCGCCCTGGCTGTACTGGTTCGACGCCGCCCACCTCGCCGCCGCGGCGGGGCGGTGTCAGGCGGCGCTGGGGCGGCCCCGGGTCGCGCTGCCGTTGCTGGATGCCGCGCTCGCGTCGGCGATGGGCGACCTGCCGCCGCTCGCGCCGCGCGCGGCGGCCGAGGACCGGGTGGGAAGGCCCGGGACTTCCGGCGCCGCGGCCGATGTTCGGCCCGGAGAGCACAGCGCCGCGGCAGAGGTCCGGCCGAAACGTCCACGCGCCGGGACGGAGCAGCGGCTGGAAAATCCGCGCGCCGGGACGGAGCTGCGGCCGGGAAGGCTGGGCGCCGGGACGGAGCAGTGGCCGGGAATGCCAAGCGCCGGGACGGAGCTGGGGCTGGGAAGGCTGGGCACCGGGACGGAGCAGTGGCTGGAAAGTCCGCGCGCCGGGACGGAGCTGGGGCTGGGGCTGGGGCGGGGAAGGCTAGGCGCCGGGACGGAGCTGCGGCCGGGAAGGCCCACCGATGGGGCGGATCGGCCGGCTGAGCGCGGGCCCCGGAGGATGCCGCGGCCGCGAGCCGGGCGGGCGGCGGAGACGGGGCGGACGGTGCGGTTTCGGGCAGCCGGGCTGGTTCAAGCGGCCCGGGCGCGGGTCCTCGCGCGGAGTGGAGAGGCCGATGCGGCCTGCGCGGCGGCGTCGGCCGCCGTCGGCTTCTGCATCGCCGGCGGGTCGTTGCGGGTGCTCAAGGAGGTGGAGCGGGTCCGGGCCGAGCTGCGGCCGGGGGTGGAGTCTCGGAACTTCGCCGAGATGTACGAGTCCGTGCGAGAAATGTTGCCCGCGCCGCTCAGCACCGGGTCGGAGGTGTCGCGGTTGGCCGACTAACCACCTCGCCGCGAGTTCTTGGTCGCGTCCGCTGGCGTGGTGCGCGAGGGCGGGGCGGACATTGCGGATGTCGCACCTGCCGGGCGCAACCGCCGATCTGTGCGGCCAGGGCGGACAGATGTCTCCGTGATCATGATGCCTGCGATGGCCGCACCACGGGTTTGTCATGATCCCGGAGTCTTTCGGTACACGGGGGTACATCAGCACTCCGTGATCATGAAAAACCGTTGGTGTCGACGCCCGGTTGCGCATGATCGCGGAGAGTTCCGATCGCTGCGCCGCGCTCGATGGCGGCCGGCGCCCGACGGGTGGGACGTGACCGAGTTCTTCGTGGCCTTGCTCGCAACTGGCGGCACAGCGCGGCCGCGCGTGGCGGCGCGTGGCGGCGGAACACTGGCCCGACGCCGCGCCGGGCTTCCACATGCAGGCCCGCGTTTGCCCACTCGACTCCGCTCCCCACCAGCGCGCACCCCCCGGGCGGCCCGCCCGCACCACTGCGGCCCGCCCGCAGCCACGCGGCCCACCCGCAGCCACGCGGCCCGCCTGCGGCCCCGCACCGCGGCCGACCGGATCGGGCTTGCGGGCGAGTGTGGGTTGGGGTGGCGCGGGGCACCGGCTCGGCGGGGGTGTCGGGTGCCGACTAGCGTCTCTGCCGTGACACACCCCTTTCTCGATCGGGCCGAGCTTCGTGTGCGGGTTCGGCGGGCGCTCGATGAGTTCCTGCGGCGGCGGCGGGCTTGGCTGGCCGACATCGATCCCGTGGCGCTTGGGCCCGTGTCGGATGCCATTGAGGGGCTGGTGCTCGGGGGTGGCAAGCGGCTGCGGCCGGCGTTTGCGTACTGGGGGTATCGGGGGGCCGGTGGTGCGGATGCCGATGCGGTCGTGGCGGCGGTTGCGGCGCTGGAGCTCGTGCAGGCCAGTGCGCTCATTCATGACGACGTGATGGATGCGTCGGATACGCGGCGGGGGGAGCCGGCCGTGCATCGGCGGTTCGCCGGGTTGCATGCGGCCAGTGGGTGGCGGGGCGGGGCCGATGGGTTCGGGACGTCGGCGGCGATTCTGCTTGGGGATCTCTGCCTTGTGTGGTCGGACGAGTTGCTGCACGCCAGTGGGCTGGACCCGGCGACGCTGGCTCGGGCGCGGCCCGTGTTCGACGCTATGCGGGCCGAGGTCACCATCGGGCAGTACCTCGATGTGCAGACGCAAGCTACCGGGGACACGTCCACGGCGCGGGCGAGTTTGGTGGCTCGGTTCAAGTCCGCCAAGTACACGATTGAGCAGCCGTTGGTGTTCGGGGCCACGTTGGCGGGGGCCGGGGCCGACCTGGTCGAGGCCTACTCCGCGTTTGGGTTGCCGCTCGGGGAAGCCTTTCAGCTGCGGGACGACGTGCTCGGGGTGTTCGGGGATCCGGCGGTGACCGGGAAGCCCGCCGGGGATGACCTGCGCGAGGGGAAGCGGACCTATCTCATCGCGGCGGCGATCGAGCGGGCCGGGGGCGAGATCTTCGACTCGCGGCTCGGGGATCGGGGGCTCGACGAGGCGGGGGTGGAGTTGTTGCGGCGGGCGATCGTGGAGAGTGGGGCGCTGGAGCGCACCGAGGAGCGGATCGCGCGGCTGACCGAGGCGGCGCTGCGGGCCTTGAACACCGCCGCGATCACCGAGGAGGCGCGGGAGGTGCTGATCGGCCTGGCCGGGGCGGCGACCCAGCGCGCGGTCTGAAAGCGCCGCAAAATCGCCGAGGAGACGACGCGGCAAGCGGCCTGAAAGCCCACAAAATCACCGGGGAGACGATTCAGCGGGCGGTCTGAGATAGGTCCACAGCGACAGCGTGGCCAGGATCAGGGCGAAGCCGAAGGCCAGGTCCTCGATCGGGGCGTGCACCAAGCGGATGCCGAGGATGGCGGACGGGTTGTAGCGGACCACGCCGCGGCCGGTCAGGATGCCGTTGGAGACCAGTTGGAAGACGAACACGATCGGGTACGTGCACCAGAACGTGCGGCCGAGGACCAGGCGCGTGCGAAGGCATAGCACGTCGAGTACCACTGCCAGGAAAACAGCCACGGCCGCGGCGGCGGTGTAGGTCATCGGCGGGACCAGCGCTGCAGCGTCTGCCGGGTGGCTTCGAAGCCCAGGATCGCGCACACGGGCACGACCAGGAAGAACAGCAGTTCCTCCAGGGGCAGGCCGCCGGGCAGGATGATCCCGGCGATCTGCCTCGGGTCGAACGTCCAGTGTCCGGCGTGGATCGCCAGCAGGTCCCAGCCGACGAACGCCGCGGCGATCGGCGTGACGGTGAGCGCCAGGCGGCGGACCTGGCGCAGCACGCCGACCTTCAGCAGCGGCTCCAGCCACAGGGCGCCGGCCAGGCAGCCGGCCAGGACCAGCAGATACGTCCACTGCACCGGTCAGAAGCCCAGCGCCTGCGCGCGGCGCTTGACCTCGGTGGCGCGGTTGCCGGACAGGGCCGCGGCGGGGGTGCCGGGCAGGGTGTCGTCCGGGGTGTACAGCCACCGCAGGGCCTCAGCGTCGTTGTACCCAGCGTCGTACAACAACGTCAGCACGCCCGGAAGGTGCTTGAGCACGCCGGTCTCGGTGACGAAGTCGGCGGGGACGCGCAGCACGCCGCCCTCGCGGACGGCGATCAGCGAGTGGTCGCGGATGAGCTGGTGCGCCCGGTTGACCGGGATGCCGAGGCGCTGCGCGACCTCGGGCATGGTCAGCCATTCGGCGGGTTCGGCGGGTTGTTCGGTCACATCGTCACAGTAGTGCTCGCGCGGTACCGAGGAAGGATTTGGCAGTGGGGCTGTGGCTCAAGGTCCACCGAGAGGTCGCCGGTGCCTGGCGCTCCGCGTGCTACGACATTTCCCGGCACGCGCTGCAGCGGCGGGTCGTGCGGCTGGGGATGGCGGAGACGGCCGAGTTCGGGCCGCGCGGGCATCGGGGGCGGCACGTCGCGCGCCGGCCGCAGCGCCGCCGGGTGGCCGCCACGACCGGGGTCGCGCTGCTGGTCGCGGGCGGCGCGGCGGGCACGTACCTGGCGGTCGCGGGCAGCCTGACGGCGCTGCGGGCCGAGCCGTTCGAGGCGCCGATCGCGGCGCCGGCCGCCCCGGCGCCGAGCACCGAGTTTCCGCCGGCGGCGATCCAGCCGCCGGGGCCGGTGCCGACGCAGGCCCGGCCCCAGGTGCGCCGGTCCGCTCCCCCGCCGGTGCTGGCCCTGCCGCCGGTGCCGGTGCCGGTGGAGGTACCGACGCAGCAGACGACCGACCCCGAGAGCACCCCGACGCCGTCGCCGAGCGGTGCCGGGCCCTCGGAGTCGCCGAGCGCATCACCCTCCGTGGCGGAGCCGTCGCCCTCACCCTCGCCGACAAAGCACTCGAAATGGGGACGATCGGGCGCCGATCCCGCTCCGGCCGGGCAAACCGGCGCCGGGCGCTGAGCTTTCGCCCCGGCCAGCCGTACACTCGCAGCCAATGGATACCACGGTCGCCGATCCACTCCTCGGTGCGCTTGTCGACGGGCGCTACCGCGTTCGCGCGCGTGTCGCCAAGGGCGGCATGGCGACGGTCTACACCGCGCTCGACGAGCGGCTCGAGCGCACCGTCGCGTTGAAGATCATTCACCCGGCGCACTCCCGCGACCCGCAGTTCCTCGACCGGTTCACCGACGAGGCCAAGACGATCGCGCGGCTCACGCATCCCAACGTCGTCGCCGTCTACGACCAGGGCACGCACCACGGCATGCCGTATCTGGTGATGGAGTACGTCCGCGGCCACACCCTGCGCGAGCTGCTCGCCGAGCGGCGCCGCCTGCAGCCGCAGGAGGCCCTCGCGATCATGGAGCAGATGCTCGCCGCGATCGCCGCCGCGCACCGGGCGGGCCTGGTCCACCGCGACGTGAAGCCGGAGAACGTGCTGGTCGCCGAGTCGCCGGGCGAGACGCACAACATCATCGACGGCGTGGTCAAGGTCGCCGACTTCGGCCTGGCCCGGGCGGTGGAGGCGAGCGCCGACGAGAGCGGCTCGCACCTGATGGCCACCGTCGCCTACGTGGCGCCCGAGCTGGTCACCGACGGGCACGCCGACCCGCGCACCGACGTCTACTCGGCCGGCATCGTGCTGTTCGAGATGCTCACCGGCCGGGTGCCCTACGAGGCCGACCGCCCGGTCGAGGTGGCCTGGCAGCACGTGGATCGCGACGTGCCGTTCCCGTCGCGGTATGTGCCCGGCCTGCCCCCGGCGCTCGACGACCTGGTGACCCGGGCGACCCGGCGCGACCCGGGCGGGCGCCCGACCGACGCCGGCGCGCTGCTGGCCGAGGTGCAGGCGGTGCGCGAGGACATCAGCACGGCGACGGCGCAGCGGGCCCGGCCGGTCGCGCCGCCGACCGTCGTGGTGCCGCAGGTGGAGTCGGTGCCGCGCACGGGCGCGGTGCCGCAGATGTATCAGGCCACCCGCCGCCCGTCCTGGGCCCGCCTGCCCGGCGGGGCTCCCCCGCAGCCGGTCGGCCGCCGGCACCGCCCCGGCCAGGGCGGTGGCGGCCTGGAGGGCATGCTCGCGCAGGTCAACGCCAACCCGCGGACCCGCATCGCGGTGATCGCGGCGATGCTGACCTTCGGCCTGCTCGTCGCCGTCGGCGGCTACTGGTTCGGCGTCGGGCGCTACACCGCCGCGCCCGAGCTGACCGCGAGGACCAAGGACCAGGCGATCCACCTGGCCACCACGGCCGGGTTCAAGGTCAAGTTCGACCCGCCGCAATACAACGCGACCGTCCCCAAGGACCAGGTCCTGGAGCAGGACCCGCCGGCCGGCGGGCGCATCCTCAACGGCGGCACGATCACGCTCACGCTGTCGAAGGGTCCGGAGATCTACCTGGTGCCGGACATCGCCGGCAAGGAGTGGGACCTCGCCCAGGTCGACCTGCAGGCGATGAAGCTGGTCGGCAACCGCGCCGACAAGTTCGACGACGCCGTGCCGGTCGGCCACGTCATGGAGACCGACCCGAAGATCGGCACCCAGGTCAAGCCCGGGCAGACGATCACGGTGTTCGTCAGCAAGGGCCCCAACCCGGTCAAGGTGCCGCTGGTCATCGGCAAGCAGCTCGACCAGGCCCAGCAGGCCCTCAGCAAGGTGAAGATCGGGGTCGGCAAGATCGAGGAGGTCGACAGCGACAAGCCGAAGGGCGAGGTCGTGTCGCAGAGCATCGGCGACGGCAACAGCGTCACCGACGGCATGGTCATGGACCTGCAGGTCTCCAAGGGCCCGGCGCAGATCCCGATGCCCGACGTGACCAACCAGCCGCTCGACCAGGCGCGCGCCCAGTTGCAGCAGCTCGGCCTGGTCGTCGACGCGCAGGGCTTCGGCACCGTCCGCCAGCAGAACCCGCAGCCCGGCACGCCGGTCGCGCCCGGCCAGCACGTCTCACTGTTCGCGTTCTTCTGATGTCCGATTCCAGCTTCGCCCCGGTCGGCGGGCACGCGCCCGCCGCCGGGGGCCTGGCCAAGGCCGCGCTGCGCTACGTCGAGCAGACCGCGGCGACGGCGGTGCAGGTCTACGTCTCCAATCCCCGCGGCTGGGCCCTGGCCGCCGGCGACGCCAAGCAGGACGACGCCTTCCTCAAGGGCTGCGCCGACCGCGGGGTGACGGCTTACATCCACGCGGCGCTGCTGGTCAACCTCGGCTCGCCGACGGAGGCGACGGTCGAGCGCTCCGCCGCGACCCTGGAGCACGCCCTGCGCCGGGGCCGCGACATCGGCGCGCGTGGCGTGGTGTTCCACGCGGGATCGGCGGTGGACGCAGGCCATGCCGATAAGGCCTTCGCGACGGTACACCGGGTGCTCCTCCCCCTGCTCGAGCGCGCCGACCGCGAGGGCTGGCCGCCGCTGCTCGTCGAGCCGAGCGCGGGCGGCGGCCGGTCCCTGGCCTCGCGGGTGGAGCACCTGGCCGAGTACCTGGCCGCGGTCGAGGGTCACCCGCACCTCGGCGTCTGCTTCGACACCTGCCACGCGTGGGCGGCCGGGCACGACCTCGCCCGGCCGGGCGGGATGACCGAGACGCTGGACGCGCTGGTCGCCGCGGTGGGGCCGGACCGGCTGCGGCTGGTGCACGCCAACGACTCCAAGGACACCTGCGGTTCGCTGCGCGACCGGCACGAGTCGCTGGGCAAGGGCACGATCGGTGCGGCCGCGTTCGCCGAGCTGCTCAGGCATCCGGCGGTGCGCGGGGTACCGCTGATCGTGGAGACGCCGAGCGGGGCGGATGCCGCCGACCATGCGGCGGACATCGCCCTGCTCCGCGCCGCCGTCCCGGCCTAGTCCGCCGGCGCCATGCTGCTGAAGAAGTGGACGATCTCCTTCGGCGACTCCGGGCTGAAGCACATCTCCAGGCCCTGAGCGGACCCCTCGGCGGCGCCCTCGGCCCGCGGGAACATCGCGGCCTCGTACTTGCCCAGCGCCGTCTCCAGGTCGCCGGGGTGCTCGATGATCGCGAGGGCCAGCTCGGCGGCGTCGAGCATGGCGAGGTTGGCGCCCTCGCCGGCGTAGGGCGACATGACGTGCGCGGCGTCGCCGACGAGCGTCACGCCCGGGACCCGGTCCCAGCGGTGCCCGATCGGCAGGGCGAAGATCTGCCGGGGCGTGATCGTGTCGTCGCACCGGCGGATGAGGTCGGTCAGCTCGGGCGCCCAGTCGGCGAACTCCGCCAGCAGGAACGCCCGGGCGGCCACCGCGTCGGACCAGTCGACGCCGGTGGCGGCGACCCAGTCCTGCGGCACGCGCAGCGAGATGCCGAGCCCCAGGTTGTCGCCGCCGTGGCCGAGGATGCCCCTGCCGTCGGAGAGCGCGAAGAGCACGCCGGGGCCGACGATCGCGGCCAGGTCGGGGTGGCGCGTGACGGCGTCGCTGACGCCGATCTCGATGTGGGAGATGCCGCAGTACTCCGGGGTCGCGGCCGACAGCAGCGGGCGCACCCTCGACCAGGTGCCGTCCGCGCCGACCAGCAGATCGGCCGTCACTTCGGTGCCGTCGGCGAGGCTCAGCCGGTGCCGGCCGTCGCCGAGCGCGGCGACCGCGGTGACCTTGCTGTCCCAGACGATCCGGCCCGGGTCGAGGCTGTCGATGAGCAGGTCACGCAGCGCGGTGCGGTCGATCTCCGGCCGGCCGCCCTCCGCCCCGGCGTCGATGAAGACGTGGGCCGACTTGTCCAGGACGCGCAAGTGCTCGCCCTGCGGGTGGGTGTGGCGGCGGAACTCGTCGAGGAGCCCGGCCGCGCGCAGGGCGACCTGGCCGGACTCCTCGTGGATGTCCAGCGAGCCGCCTTGGCCGCGCACGTCGCGGGAGGCGTCGCGCTCGTAGACGGTGGACTCGATGCCGTGCTGCTGCAGGATGCGGGCCAGGACGAGGCCGGACAGCCCCGCGCCGACGATGGCTACCTCTGACATTTCGGTCGGCCTTTCTGTCGGTCTGTGTGTGATGAGTCGGATCAGTCGGATAGCAGGCCGTCGAGGATGACGTTGAGCGCCCAATGGGCGCGGGCGGCGCCGTCGCCCGAGACGAGGGCGGTACCGAGCCGGGCGATGTTCGGAAACTGGGCCGGGTCGACCGTGGGCAGTTGCGTGGCCATCTCGGACAGCGCATCGGCCCGCTGCGCGTTGACCTTCGGATTGCTGTGCTCGACGGCGAGCGCCGTCGGGTAGAGCAGGAGCAGGTCGACGCCCCAGGCCGCCTGCCGGTCGCTGACCCCGCCCTCGCGGAGCAGGGCGAGGACCGCCTCGACCAGGGCCGCGTAGTTGGGCCCGCTGGGCTGGGTGGACATCGCCATCCGGGCGATGCCCGGGTGGCGGCCGAGCAGGTTGCCGTAGGCGGTGAGCAGGGCCTTCAGCCGGTCGCGCCAGCCGCCTTCCCCGCCCGCCGACGGGGCGATCTCGCCCAGCAGCGCGTCGAGGATCTGCGCGTGCAGGTCCTCGGTGTCGCGGACGTACACATAGAGCGAGGCGTGACCGGAGTCCACCGCGGCGGCGACCCTCCGCATGGTCACCTTGTCGAGGCCCTCGTCGTGCAGGATGGCCAGGGCCGCGTCGATGATGCCCTGCCGGCTCAGGGCCGGCTTGGCCGGTCGATCCCGCCGGCTGCGGGGCTGCCGTTCGCTCATGGAATGAGGCTAGCACGACCATGGTCGTTACGACCATGGTCGTTCAAGAGATTTCTTGACAAGAGTTCTTGTGACAAGGAGTCTTGTCATATGGATGCACACCGCCGCGATCTCAGCGGCGAGCCCGCCGCCATGCGCGCGCTCGCCCACCCGGTGCGGCTCGAGCTCATCGAGCTGCTCAAGCGGGAGGGGCCGCTGACCGCCACCGAGGCCGGCGAGCGGCTCGGGCAGCGGCCCGGCAACATGTCGTGGCACCTGCAAATCCTGGCCCGGCACGGGTTCGTGACCGAGGCCGGCGAGAAGAGCGGACGGCGGCGGCCGTGGCGGCTGACCGCACCCGGGCTGCAGTTCGAGACCGACACCCCGGAGAGCCGGGCGCTGCTGGACGCCGTGGTCGCGAGCGACGTCGCGGCGCTGATGCGGGCCGGGTCGGACGCGTTCATGAGCCGCCAGACGCTGTACCTGACGCCGGACGAGCTCACGGCGCTGCACGAGCGGGTCGACGAGGTGTTCGCGCCCTACCTCGAGCGGGTCACCGACCCGTCGAAGCGGCCGCCGGGATCGGCGCCGGTGCGGACCATCCTGGCGCTGCTGCCCGAGGCGTCCGCGTGAAGCGCCGCGACCTCACCGTGCTGGCCGCCGGGATGGCGGTGTCGACCGCGGGGGACGCGGCCGCGCTCGTGGCGCTGCTGCTGCGGCTGCAGCCGCACGGGAGCGGGTGGGTGGCCGGGCTGCTGGCGGCGGAGCTGATCCCCTACGTCGTGCTGGCGCCGCTCACCGGGCGGGTGGTGGACCGGCTCGAGACGCGGACGGTGCTGCTCGTCGCGCTGGCCGGGCAGGCGGTGCTGTGTGTGCCGCTCGCGTTCGCGTCGCCGCTGTGGGCGATCATCGCGTTGTTCGCCGGGGTGACCGCGCTTTCGGCGTTCGTACGGCCGGCGACCTCCGCCCTCGTGCCCGCGATCACCGGCGAGGAGCGGGCCAAGCAGGGCTACTCCATGCTCGCCACCGGCAGCGGGCTGGGCTGGATCGCCGGTCCGGCCGCGGGGGGCCTGCTCACCGGCGCGTTCGGCCCGACGACGGCGATCCTGGTCGACGCCGGCACGTTCGCCGCGCTGACCCTGGCCTGCGCGACCCTGTCCGCCCGCCGCCGAGCGTCGGCAACCGCGAGTACCAAGGAATCCAACGCGGGCGGCCTCCGGCTGATCTTCGCCGATCGGCTGCTGCGCACGGCCCTGATCGGCAGCGCGATCGCCATCAGCAGCGGCATCATCGACAACGTGGCCGCGCCGTTCCGGTTCGTCGACCAGCTGGGCGCGAGCGATTTCGGATACGGGTTGTACCTCACGCTGTGGGGCGCCGGCGCCCTCGTCGGCGCGCAGGTGCTCCCCCGCCTGCCACTCAGCGGCAGCGCCGGGCTGGCGCTGGGCAACCTGCTGACCGGGGCCGGGATCGCGGGCATCGGGCTGGCCCCGAACCTGGCGCTGGCCTTCACTGCCTCCGCTCTCGGCGGCATCGGCAACGGCATGGCCAACGTGGCGCAGAGCGCGCTGATCAGCGGGCGCACCCCGCCCGCCCAGCACGGCCGCGCGTTCGCCGCCGCGGGGGCGCTGCTGCAGACGGCGATCGGCTTGGGCACGGCGGCCGCGTCGCCGCTGGTCGCCTACCTGCACGCGGACGGCGCCATGCTGACCGCGGGCGTGCTGACCTGCGCCGCGTCGGCCATCGCGCTGGCCTTGACCCGCCGCGACGAGCCCGAGGAACGCCCCGCCACCGAGACCCCGTGACCTCGGGCGGCGTTCTCCGCCGAATCCGGATAAGTCATGACAACTCCGTCGTCACGACTTATCCGGATAAATGCTGATATGGACCAATCGGAGCGCGGCGCGGGGCGGGGCTGCTGATCACGTCCCTCGCGGCGGGCGCTGCACGCCGCGAGGTCGACCGGCGCCTTGACCGCCGTCGCGGCGGACGCCTTAACCGCCGTCGCAGCCCGCACCTTGACCGCCTTCGCGGCCCGCGCCCTGGCCGCCTTCGCAGCCCGCGCCCTGGCCGCCGTCGCAGCCGGCGCTCTGCTGGCCGCCGTCGCAGCCGGCGCCGAGGCACGGCGCAGCGACCGGAAGTCTCCGCGATCATGCCGCACCCGCCACCGACACCAACGGTTTTTCATGATCACGGAGCGCTGATGTACCCCCGTGTACCGAAAGGCTCCGCGATCATGAAAAACCCGGTGTGCGGCTACCGCGGACATCATGATCACGGAGAGATACGTCCGGCCTGGCCGCGCAGAGCAGATCGCGCGCGCGAACCCGCCGCGCGCGCGAACCCGCCGCGCGCGCGAACCCGCCGCGCGCGCGAACCCGCCGTGCGCGCGAACCCGCCGTGCGCGCGAACCCGGCCCCGCCCTGCCGCCGGCGGCGGCGGGCGGGGCCGGGGAGGCGGTGGTGAAGGTCAGGCTGGGAGCAGGGTTGGGAGCACCTTGACCGCGTGGTCGATGCCGTCGTCGGTCTGGTCGAGGTGGGTGACCAGGCGGACCAGGCGGCGGCCCAGCACCGAGACCAGGATGCCGTTTTCGCGGGCGGCGGCGGCGAAGGCCGGGCCGTCGAGCGGGAGGCCGGTCAGGTCGAGGGGGACGATGTTGGTGCGGATGCGGGCCGGGTCGACCACGCCGGCCGGGGCGAGGGCCTCGGCTAGGCGGTGGGCGCGGGCGTGGTCCTCGGCCAGGCGCGGGATGTTGTTGCGCAGGGCGTAGAGGCCCGCGGCGGCCAGGATGCCGGCCTGGCGCATGCCGCCGCCCAGGCGTTTGCGCAGCTTGCGGGCGGCGGCGATGCGTTCGGTGGAGCCGACGACCAGGGAGCCGACGGGGGCGCCCAGGCCCTTGGACAGGCACACCGACAGGGAGTCGAAGAGGCGGCCGTAGGTGTCCAGCGGCACGCCGTCGGCGACGTGGGCGTGCCAGATGCGGGCGCCGTCGCAGTGCAGGTGGACGCCGTGCTCGTCGGCGGTGGTGCGCAGCGCCTGCAAGGTCGGCAGCGGTAGGACGGCGCCGCCGGCGCGGTTGTGGGTCTGCTCCACGGCGATGGCGCGGGTGGGGACGGCGACGAAGCCGTCGGGGCGGATCATGTCCGCCACGACGGCCGGGTCGAGGTCGGCGCCGGCCGTGGGCCAGGTGCGGGTGGAGACGCCGCCGAGCGCGGCGGCGGCGCCGATCTCGTCGGTGACCACGTGGGCGGCGGCGTCGCAGAGCAGCTCCTCGCCGCGGGGGACGGCGAGCTGCAGCGCGATCTGGTTGGCCATCGTGCCGCTGGGCATGAACAGCGCGGCCGCGTGGCCGAACCGGCCGGCGACCTCGTCCTGCAGCTCGTGCAGCGTCGGGTCCTCGTCGAAGACGTCGTCGCCCACCTCGGCCGCCGCCATGGCGGCGCGCATGGCGGCCGAGGGCTTGGTGAGCGTGTCGGACCGGAAGTCCACGACGATCTCAGCCACGCAGCATCTCCGCGACGAGGAAGGCCAGCTCCAGCGACTGCTGGGTGTTGAGGCGCGGGTCGCAGGCGGTCTCGTAGCGGTCCGGCAGGTCCTCGTCGACGATGGCCTGGGCGCCGCCGAGGCACTCGGTGACGTCCTCGCCGGTCAGCTCGACGTGCAGGCCGCCCGGGTGGGTCTCCAGCTCGCGGTGGACCTCGAAATACCCCAGAACCTCGTCGACGATGCGGTCGAAGTGGCGCGTCTTGTAGCCGTTGGACGACTCGTGCGTGTTGCCGTGCATCGGGTCGCACTGCCAGACGACCCGGCAGCCGGCCGCGGTCACCTTCTCCACGATCGGCGGGAGCGCGTCGCGGACCTTCGTGCTGCCCATCCGGGCGACGAAGGTGAGCCGGCCGGGGATGTTCTGCGGGTTGAGCCGCTCGAAGAGCTCCAGGGCCTGCTCGGGCGAGGTGGTCGGGCCGAGCTTGACGCCGATCGGGTTGGCCAGGCGAGACATGAAGTCGACGTGCGCGCCGTCGATCTGGCGGGTGCGCTCGCCGATCCACAGGAAGTGCCCGGACAGGCCGTAGGGCCGGCCGCCCGCGATGCGCACCAGGGGGCGCTCGTACTCCAGGGCGAGCGCCTCGTGGGAGCAGTAGAGCGTGACGGTGCGCAGCGCCTCGTCGTCGTTGACGCCGCAGGCCTGCATGAAGCGCAGCGCGCGGTCGATCTCGCGGGCGATCGCCTCATACCGCTGGCCGGCCGGCGAGCTGACCACGAAGCCCTTGTTCCAGTCGTGCACGGCGTGCAGGTCGGCCATGCCGCCGCCGAGGTAGGCGCGCAGCATGTTCATCGCGCTGGAGGAGTTGGCGTAGGCGCGCACCATGCGCTGGGGGTCGGCGACCCGGGCGGCCGGGTCCTTGTCCAGCGAGTTGATCATGTCGCCGCGGTAGGCGGCCAGGCCCAGCGAGTCGGTGGCCGCGGAGCGCGGCTTGGTGAACTGGCCGGCGACCCGGCCGATCTTCACGACCGGCAGCGAGGCGCCGTAGGTCAGCACGACCGCCATCTGCAGCAGCGTGCGGGCGTTGCCCAGCACGTGCGCCTCGGTGTTGTCGGCGAACGTCTCGGCGCAGTCGCCGCCCTGCAGCATGAAGGCCTTGCCGTCGGCGACCAGGGCGAGGCGCTCGCGCAGCTGGTCGACCTCATACGGCGCCACGATGGGCGGGACGGACGACAGCAGCTGCCCGACCTCGTCGACCACGGCCTGGTCGGGCCACGGCGGGGTCTGGGCCCGCGGCAGCGTGCGCCACCGGTCGAGGCCGAACTCGTCGTCATCGGAGTTGCCCGGGACGGCGACGCGGGAGATCTCCGGGCCCGGGTAGGTGAAGTGGTGCCACTCCTGGCGCATGAGGAAAGGGTACCGACGCCGGATCGGCGGGTGGTGTCGCCATCCCGCCGATCCCGCCGGCTGGACTACATATTGATCATGTGTCCGGAGAGGCCGTGGACGGCCTCCTTGACCGCTTCGCCCAGGGTCGGGTGGGCGTGCACGTTGCGGGCCACCTCGTGCACGGTCAGGTCCCACTGCTGGGCCAGGGTCAGCTCGGGCAGCAGCTCGGTGACCTCGGGGCCGATCAGGTGGGCGCCGAGCAGCTCGCCGTACTTCGCGTCGCTGATGAGCTTCACGAACCCGGTCGGGTCGCCCAGGCCGTGGGCCTTGCCGTTGGCGGTGAACGGGAACTTCGCGACCTTGACGTCGAAGCCCTTCTCCCGGGCCTGCTCCTCGGTCCAGCCGAAGCTGGCGATCTGCGGCTGGCAGTACGTCGCCCGGGGGATCATGACGTAGTCGAGCTCCATCGTCTCGGCCCCGGCGATCGTCTCGGCGGCGACGATGCCCATCGACTCGGCCGCGTGCGCGAGCATCAGCTTCGCGGTGACGTCGCCGATGGCGTAGATGTGCGGGACGTTGGTGCGCAGCCGGCCGTCGACCGCGATCGCGCCGCGGTCGGTGAGCTTGACGCCGGTCTTCTCCAGCCCGTAGCCGTCCACCCGGGGCGCGAAGCCGATGGCCTGCAGGAGCTTGTCCGCCTGCAGGGTCTGCGTGCCGCCCTTGGCCGACACGGTGACCTTGACGCCGTCGCCGGTCTCCTCGACCGACTCGACCCGGGTCGAGGTCAGCACGTCGATGCCGAGCCGCTTGTACCGCTTGAACAGCTCCGCGGACACTTCGGCGTCTTCCAGCGGTACCATCCGGTCGAGAAACTCCACGATGGTGACCTTGACGCCGTAGTTGTGCAGCACGTAGGCGAACTCCACGCCGATCGCGCCCGCGCCGGCGATGATGATCGAGGCCGGCAGCTCCTCGGTCAGGATTTGCTCCTCGTAGGTCACGACCCGCTCCGACAGCGTCGTGCCGGGCAGCAGGCGGGTCGTCGCGCCGGTGGCGATGATGCAGTTGGCGAAGGTGATGGTCTCGTCGCCCACCCGCAGGGTGTGGTCGTCGAGGAAGCTGCCTTTCGTCTGGTACTGCCGGATCTCGTTCTTCTTCATCAGGTAGTGCACGCCCTTGACCCGGCCGTCGGCCACCTTGCGGCTGCGCTGGAAGGCGGCGGAGTAGTCGAAGGTCACCTCGCCCTGGATGCCGAAGGTCTTGGCCTCCGCGGTGAAGATGTGCGCCAGCTCCGCGTTGCGCAGCAGCGCCTTGGAGGGGATGCAGCCGACGTTGAGGCAGACGCCGCCCCAGTACTTGTCCTCAACGATGGCGGTGCGCAGGCCGAGCTGCGCGGAGCGTACGGCGGCGGTGTAGCCGCCGGGGCCGGCGCCCAGCACGACGACGTCGAAGTGTTCAGTCATAGCCAATCCCTGCGTTTGAAGGTGACGTACAGCACCACGGACAGCAGCACGATGAGCACCGCCGATGTGAGGAACCCCGACAACTTCTCATAGCCCGGAAACGGAATGTTCTGCCCGTAGTAACCGGTAACGGCCGTTGGCACCGCGATGATGGCGGCCCAGCTGGTGACCTTCTTCATGATGGTGTTCTGCCGGTTGCCCTGCACCGCCAGGTTGGACTCCAGGATCGTGGCGGTGAAGTCGCGCAGGGACTCCGTGAATTCCGTCACCCGCAGGACGTGGTCGTAGAGGTCGTGGTAATACGGCAGCATCTCGTCGTCGACGATGTGCTCCCGGGCCCGCATGAGGCTGTTGACCAGCTCGCGCATCGGCAGGACGACCTTGCGCATCCGGCCGAGGCTCTTGCGCAGCCGGAAGCTGCGCTGCTGCACCTGCCGGATGGCCTGCGCCGTCTCTTCGAACAGCCGGTCCTCCAGGGCCTCCAGCGCCTCGTCGAGGCGCTGGACGGCGTCGAACTGCCCGTCGACGATCACGTCGAGCAGCCCGTGGGCCAGGTAGGCGACCCCGTGTCCGGCCAGGTCGGGGGTGGCGTCCCAGCGCTTCACCACCGCGTCCATGTCGAAGTCGGGGGCGTGCACGGTGATCAGCGCCTGGTGGGTGGCGAACGCGGACACCTCGTGGACGTCGAGGTCGCCGGCCCCGGTGGCGAAGTCGATCGCGTAGGCGTTGAAGAACATGTGCTTCGCGTAGCGGGTGAGCTTCGGCCGCTCGTGCGGCGAGGAGGCGTCCTCGATGGCCAGCCGGTGCAGCCCGAACTCCTCCTGCACCCGGTCGTAGTCGTCCGGCCGCGGATCGGTCAGGTCCAGCCACACCACCGCGTCGGGGTCCTTGAGATGCTCGGAGATATCGTCGAGCGGGAAGTCCTCGGCCTCCAGCCGCCCGTGCCGGTAGAGCCGCGTACGCGCCATACCGCCATCAAAGCAGAAGGAGGCGCCGGTGGCCGGGTTCGAGCAGGCGACGACGGTCGAGAACGGCGAGGCCCAGCTGGATCCACAGTGGACGGTGGGCGGGCGGCCGAACGGCGGCTACCTCCTGGCGCTGCTGGCCCGGGCCGCGGTCACCGCGGCCCACCCGGACCCGTTGAGCGCGAGCGCGGTGTACCTCTCCCCGCCCGAGCCGGGCCCGGCGAACGTCGAGGTCGAGTCCCTGCGCGCGGGCCGATCGGCGAGCCAGGCCCGGGTGCGGCTCACGCAGAAGGAGCGGGTCTGCGTCGAGGCCCTGTTCACCCTGGGTGACCTGGCGGTGGCCGGCTCGCCCCGGTGGAGTGACGCGGAGCCGCCGGAGGTCACCCCGCGCGAGGAGCTGCCCCGCACCCCGATCGAGCCTCCCGCCGCCGGGGTGCGCATCGACATGCTGGAGCTGCTCGACCAGCGGGTGGACTTCCGCCGGCCGGGCGACCTGCGCGGCTGGCTGAGCTTCGCCGACGACTCCCCGTTCGACCCGCTGTCGCTGCTGTTCGCGGTCGACTCGTTCCCGCCGGCGACGTTCACGCTCGGCGGACGGGGCTGGACGCCGACGCTCGAGCTCACCGTGTACGTCCGCGCCCGGCCGGCCCCGGGGCCGCTGCGGGTGCGCCAGCGCGCCCGGCTGCTCACCGAGAGCCTGGTCGACCAGGTCTGCGAGGTGTGGGACAGCACCGGCCGGGCGGTCGCGCAGGCCACCCAGCTGGCCGCCTACCGCCTGGCGGACGCGGGGTAAGGAGCGTCATCGTGGAACCGCTGATCATCGTCGATGGCGCGAACGTGGTCGGCTCGGTGCCCGACGGCTGGTGGCGCGACCGCGCGGGCGCGGCGGCGCGGCTGCGCGACGCCCTCGCCCAGCGGGACCGCTCCGCCCTCCCGGGGGACGTCACACTCGTGGTGGAGGGCGCCGCCCGAGGGGTGCGAGGCATCGACGGGGTGCCCGTCGAGGCGGCCCCACAATCGGGAGACGATCATATTGTGCGGCTCGTGCGCGACAATGTGAGCAACCGGCCTGTCATCGTAGTGACATCGGACCGACTCCTGCGCCACAGGGTCACGGAGCTGGGGGCGAGTATTGTCAGCCCCGGACAGCTCCGGGCCGCGATCCCATATGGTGGACGACGCGACTCTACCTAGCCGATAGGATTTACGGGCGAAGAATTCGCAGCATGCGCACCTAGCAATGCAACGATCCTCAGTGATCTTCCATTATTTGGGAACGAGTTGACCGCAGCCGCGGACTCACGCAAAGTTATCGGGGCACCGCTCTCGTGAATTGCCGGTGAATACCGCCCCAAAACGTCAGACGAATTAGTATTGATCTATTCTGTGCGGCACGTAACACGACTGTCGCTTCACGTGACGCTCCTGGTAAGGTCGGTGCCATGTGCCCTGAGGTGCAGCTTGATCCGATGTGGATATCCCGTCGTGAGCACCATTTCGACGGCCTTTGTCGAGTGCCCCCCGGTTGAAATCAGAAATCGGCGTTCACTCAGAAGGTTTTCGAGAGGATTGAAAATGGCCGTGTCGGTCGTCGGTGCGCCTGACGTCGCACCCTCCGTGGTCACCATCACCGTCCACATCACCCTCAACGGCGAGGAGCTACCGCCGGAGGCCTCCCGCCTCCTCAGCGACCTCGAGGCGCTCGCCGCCAGCCAGGCCGGGCAGCAGATCCAGCGCAGCGCAGCGCTGACGCGGACCGCCACCGCAGGTCAGCCGCAGGGCCGCACGCTGCGCCTCGTGGAGCCCGCGCCGGGCAACGACGCCACGGACCGCGAGGACTCCCCCGCCCCGGCGGCGCCCGGGCCGGGAGCGGACGCGAAGGTCAAGCGGATCGGCCGGGCCGCGCCCGACGCCCCGTCGCTGTATCTGTGCACCGGCTCCCGGCTGGTCCTGTCGGACGGCGCGCCGGTGCCGCTGACCCGCCGCGAGTACGACCTCTTCCTCTTCCTCTGCGAGCACCCGCGCCGCGTGTTCAGCCGCGCCCAGCTGCTGCGCCAGGTGTGGGGCTACGACATGGTGGGCACCGAGCGCACCGTCGACGTGCACGTGCGCCGGCTGCGGGTGAAGCTGGGCGACGCGGCCCGGATCATCGCCACCGTGCGCGGCGTCGGCTACCGCCTCGACGACGACGCCGCCGTCCAGGTCGTGGTCCGGGAGGACTGACCGTCCCTTTTGTGACCTCCGTCGCCCCTGCGCGTGGTTGAGCACCGCCGCGACTGGGCAAACCGGTGGGCACGAGAGAAAGGGGCAGCGATGAGCGTGACACATGCGAACGGCAGCGTGACCGAAAACCGCAAGGACCTCGGCAACGCGGTCGGCGACCTGTCCGCCCGGACCAAGGGGGGTGCGGCCGAACTGGCCGGCCAGACCCGGGACGTGGCACGTCGTCGCGCCGTTCCACTGGTGACCGCCGCCGCGGCCGGGGTGGCCACCGCCGTCGTGGCGGTGGTGACGGTCGTGCGCCGGCGCCGAGCGCGGCTCACGCCACGGCAGCGGGCCGTCAACGCCTGGCGGCGGACCAGCAGGAGCGTGCGGAAACGGGTCAAGCGGTAACTTCCTCTCGACCGGCCGCGCCCCGCCCCCTGCACGGGAGCGGGGCACGGTCGCGTTTCACAGGCCGGACAGGTGGGCGAGGATCGCCTGGTTGGCCTCCCAGCCGTCGGGGAAGCGCACCGGCACATTGAGGTGGACCGGCTCGGCCGACGGGTGGCTGTCCAGCAGCTCGGCGATCCCGGCCCGGGCCACGACCACGCACGCGTGGCGGTGCCGGGAGGCCAGCACGCACAGGCGGCCGGCCTCGAGGTGGAACGCGCTCGCGTCACGGCGGCCGGACAGCGGGTGCAGGATCACGGTGACGTCGTACTCCCGGCCCTGCAGCCGGTTCGCCGTGTCCACGGTCACATCGGCGGCGACGGTGTCGGCCAGGGCCTGCCGGATCGCGGCGACCTGGTCGCGGTGGGCGGCGCCGACGGCGACCCGGTCGGCGGTGACCGGACGGCCCTCGGGGGCGTGCTCGGAGTACGCCACCGGCCCCCGGCGCAGCAGGCTCACCACGATCGCCGCGATCGCCGCCACGGCCTCCCGGTCGGTGCGCACGGTGTGCCGGGCGGGCAGCTCGTGCAGCGCCCAGCCGGTGCGCCGGGCGGTCTCGAGGGTGTCCTCGACGCGCGGGTCGCCGCCGATGGCCCGCACCGAGAACTCCAGCCGCCGGTCCGCCGGCTTGGTGCCGGCCTCGAACGGCGTGAACGGGTAGAACGCGGCGGAGACGACCGACGCGGCCGACGGCGGCAGCCGCCACGACACCGGCAGGCGGTGCACGGGCAGGCCGGGGTTGTGCCGCAGCAGTACCGCCACCGCACTCTGCATCGGATCCCAGGACAGCCCGGCCCAGCGCTCGACGGCCACGACGGAGAACGGGTCGAGCTGCCCGGGATCGCCCACGAACAGCCCGCGGGAGAACCGGCCGGCGACGCGCAGCAGCATGTCGGAGCGCATCTGGTAGGCCTCGTCGACGATCGCCCGCTCCCAGGTGCCGTCGGTCACGGTCGCCCATTTCGCGGCGGTACCGATGACCACGGCGCTGGTCTGCACGTCGGACACGGCGCCGCTGACGGTCACCGAGCCGTGCTTGATCACCCGCTGGGCCGGCACGTAGGTCGACGCCGACAGCCGGCCGATCTCCAGCCCCGGCGCCGCGCTCGCCAGCCGGTCGATGAGGTCGTCGACCTGCTCGTTGGTCTGCGCCACGACCATCAGCCGCTCGCCGGCCTCGGCCATGGTCCGCGCCGCCCGCACCACGAGCGTGGACTTCCCGGCCCCGGGCGGGGAGTCCACCACCACGCCGCGGCCGGCGGACGAGCCGAAGTCGGCCAGGATGTCGTCGATGACGGTCACGACCAGTCCTCCCCGGCGTCGGAGTCGCTCGGCTGGTACTCCGGCGGCGGGCCGCCGTGCGTCCACGGCGTGTCTTCGCGGCTGGGGAACCGGCCGGGCGGCTGGTAGGCGTCGCTGACCGGGCCGTAGGTCACCCGCTCCCCCACCTCCGGCACCGAGCCCGGCGCCGGCTGCTTGGTGGAGCGCCCCATGCCCTTGCTCAGCTCCAGCACGACGTCGACGGAGGAGACCGAGACCACCATCGCCTGCTGGGCCAGCCGCGCCGGGGAGACCAGCAGCGCGCCGGGCTCCAGGCGCACCGGGTCCTCGGTCTGCACGGTGATGTGCGGGCGCAGCGCCGCCTTCTTGCCCGAGGTGTCGACCCGGTTCGGCGAGGCGGACACGACGGTGCCGGTGAACGCCTCGCCCGACAGCCGGAACTCGGCCATGATCAGCGGATCGTCCAGCGCGCGCTGGGCCTCGTAGCGGGCCTGCTCCCGCTCCAGCCGGTCGAGGCGGCCGGCCGCGGCGACCGCACTGTCGCGCCTGGGCTGCGGCAGCGCGGTGCCTTCGGCCAGTGACATGTGGTACCCCGTGAAAACATCGCGGTCCACCGCCCACCGCGACTCCACCGAAGTCCCCGCCCGCCGGGCCCGCAGCAGGTCCACCGCCCGCCACATCAGCCCCCACGTCGGCTCCACCTGGTCGGTGAGGGCGGCGGTCAGCGCGGCCAGGGCCCGGCTCCCGGCCTGCGGGTCGGCCGCCCGCGCGCAGGCGGCCAGCGCCGGCGCCAGGATCTCGTTGTCGAACGTCGGGTCGGTGCTCGGCCCGGCCGGCGGCCAGCGCAGCGGGTCCTCGGCCAGCGCCGCCGCGCTCGCGCCGGACCGGCCCGCCGGCGGGTCGATCCAGCCCAGCAGCGCGGCGAGGTTGGCGTCCTCCAGACCGCTCTGCCCGGTCGCCCAGTGCTCGCCGAGCACCTCGGTCATCGCCAGCAGCGTCGCCGAGCCGGGGTGGTCGGCGCGTTCACGCAGGAAGGTGAGCCACTGGCCGAGCAGCGGCACGGTGCGGTGCACGGGGTGCGGGCCGTACGTCCGGCGGAAGCGGGTCGAGCGGCCCAGCAGCCGCACGAACTCGACCCCGCCGCGGTTGGGCACCAGCACCTGCGGGGCGTCGGCGTAGCGGATCTTCGACGTCTGGCCCGGGTCGACGCTGCGGGAGAAGCCGTCGATGTACCCCAGCATCACCCGGGCCAGCTGCGCGACGAACTCGAAGCGCTGGGTGCGGTCGCGCGGGTTGGCCACGACCAGCACCCGTCCGGCGCCGGGGGCGGTGCCGACCATGGCGGCCAGCGGCGCGGCGGCCTCGCCGGCCAGCGCCAGCGGCACCAGCACCAGCGGCTTCGCCGCGATGTGCGTGTGCCGCACCGTGGTCAGCGGCTGCGCCCGCCCGGACTCGACGGCCTCCGCCCGGGCCAGCGCGGTGAGGATGCTCAACTCAGGCCTCTTGCAGGCACTCGGTGCGCAGCCGGTGCGCGAGGCGCAGCAGGCCGGCAATCTCCTCCTGGCCGGCGCCCGGGGTGAGCGTGCCGCGGGCCAGGCCGAGCACCGTGCCGACGTTCTCCACGCCGCCGAGGTCGTCGCGGATCGAGCGGCCCAGCGCCGAGGTGGAGCCGGCCGACTCGTCGCGGCAGAAGAACGCCATCTCGCAGTTGCCGAGGCAGTCCGGGCTGTACCGCGCGTCGATGGTGCTGACCGCCTTGCGCAGTTCGTCCGGCGGCCGGGTGGGCTGGTGGTCGGCGTCGTAGGCGAGGTCGAAGGAGAGCCCGGCCGGCAGCGCGTCGAGGATCTTGTCGAGCCGGGTGAGCCGGGACAGCTGCCGCTGCAGCACGGTGAGCTGCTTACGCACGTCGACGAGCGTGGCGGTCGGCCGGTTGGCGAAGTTCTCCGGGCAGACCAGGACCACGTCGTGCGAGACGGTCTCGGGCGGGTACCCGAGCTCGCCCAGCAGCTCGCGCATGGCCAGCACGTAGACGGCCGACTGCTTGGCCGCGGAGGCCGCCTTGCCCGGGTCGGCCTGCTCGTCGATCACCGCGAACGACTTGATCTCGACCACGTGGAAGCGCCCGCCGACCCGGAACGCGATGAGGTCGGGCTCGAGGTAGGCGTAGTACCCGGCGATGTCCAGCCGCAGCATCGGGTGATCGAACAGCGTGCCGGCGTCGTCGCGCTCGGCCGCGGCCCGGGCCAGCAGGCTGCGGGTACGCGCGTAGCGCACCTCGCGGCTGGCGTTGCCGCCCACGTTGGACAGGTCGTCGTAGGCCACCTCGGGGATGGCCAGGCCGAGCCGCTCGCGCAGCAGCTGCAGCAGCTCGGCCGCGCCGTCGGCCTTGACCTGCGCCTCGAACGCGTTGCCGCGGGCGATCGCGAACCGGGACTGGCCGAAGGCGGCGGGGAAGCCGAGCTGCCCGGCGACGGCGCCCTTGTTCACCCCGGCGGCGTCCATCAGCCCCCGCCGGCCGCAGCCGGGGTTGGTGGTGAGCGCGGCGATGGTGCGGGCGTTGTGGTTGCGCGGCGCCACGGTGCCGCGGATGCGGTCCAACCGGTCTACCAGTGCGTCCATGGGGATCTCTTCTCAGTTCGCGGTACTGCGAAGTCGCTGGAGCCGGGCGCCGAAGAGCACCTCGGCGCCGTCGAGCCGCTCGTCGGCACGGGCCGCCGCCGCGGCGCGGTCCGCGGCGTCGGCCTCGGCGTGCACGTCGAGCTCGGCCCGGGCCTGGCCGGCCACGGTCTCGGGGTCGGCGCCGCCACCGCCGCCGGCCGCCGTGGCGCCCGGGATGCCGGCGGCGAAGCGCCACAGCAGCCGGCGCGCGTCGTGCGCGTCGTCGGGCAGCTGCGCCACCCGCTGGGCCACGTTGATCGCGCCGATGAGGAAGTCGACCCGGGCGCTGAGCGGCCCGACCACGCGGGTGTGCAGCGGCCAGGTGGAGATGGCCAGCAGCCCGCGCGCCGGGGAGAGCAGGTCGGCGGTCAGCGCCGGGCAGAGGTAGTACGGCCGCCCGTACGGGGCGACCTTGAACGAGCGCTCCTCGTCGCGGCGCAGGCTGGTGAGCCTGGCCGCGACCAGTTCGCCGGGGAAGAAGGCGTCGTGGACGGCGATGATGAGCTTCGGCGCGGCCGGCACGGTCAGCAGCGTCAGCGCGTGGTGCACCTGTTCGCGGATGGAGAGGATCGGCGGTGCTTGATGCTGCCGGGGTACGGCCGGTGCCCGCTCCTCCAGCTCCGCCAGCGCCGCGTCCCAGGCGTGCTCGACCCGGCGCAGTTCCGCGCGCAGCTCCCGGGCCTGTGTCCGGTCGCCGGTGGTGGCCGCACGGCGCAGGTCGGCGCGCAGCCGATCGATCCGGCGTTCGAGCAGCTCGATCCGCTCACCGCGGGCCGCCGCCTCGCCCTGGGCCGAGATCGATTCGGACACATTCGGCACGGTAGCCGTTTCCAGCAACTTCCAGCAAAGACCAGTGTCGGCGTGTCGCAGTTTCCTAGCTTGGCGCTCGCTTCGCTCGGGCGCGCCGGGGGGTTCCCACCCCGGACCCCCCATGGCCGCTGCGCGGCCACTGGCCGCGCTTCGCTGCCAGACCGCTCGGCCTGCGCGCTTGACCGCGTCGCGTTCGCCGGGCTTGGCCCAGGCTCCGCGAACCCGCGCGCGTTCGCCGCAGTCACGGGCCCTGGGCAGGCGCGCTTGACCGCGTCGCGTCCGCCGGGCTCAGGCCAGGCTCCGCGAGCCCGCGAGCATCGCCGTGCGCGCTTGGCCGCGGCGCGTCCGCTGGGCTCGCCCTAGGCTCCGCGAGCCTGCGCGCATCGGCCTGCGCGCTTGGCTGCGGCGCGTCCGCCGGGCTCAGGCCAGGCTCCGCGAGCCCGGGCGCGGTCGGCGGGGCACGGGCCCTGGCCAGCGCGCTCGCCGCCGAACGCAGCCGGGCACTCCCCTCACCGGGCGCTCTCGACCGCGGCGCGTTCGCTGGGCTCTGGCCAGGCTCCGCGGGCCCGGGCCCGCTCGGCGGGGTCACGCGCCCTGGCCGGGCGTCGGCCCGCAGGCCTGCCGCTGGCGTCGGGCCGCCGAGGGCCCCGGCGAAGGCGGCGCTGTCGGCCCGAGCGGCTCCGGCTCACCCCTTCGGCCCGGCGCCGGCTGGTGGGCTGGCTGTGGAGCGAAAAGTCGGGCGCTTCGCGCCGCGACTTTTCGGACTTATGCCCCGCCGGGAGAAAAATCCGTTAAGTTTTCCTGTCCCTTCGGGTGACGCCGCGCAGGCGTGAAAACGGGGGCGGGTTGCGCGCCGTCGCCGGTCTGGTAGGTGGGCCCGCGGGAGGATGGTGCCGGGTTGCCCGCTGACGTCGGTCCGTTACCTGGGACGTAGGAGCCCGTCGATAAGTTTGACGTCGGGGCCCGACCCTGAAGGGTCACGCACTGTTGCCTTGAGCACGCCGGTCAGCATTTCGGTTCCCGACCGTGGCCCCCGGGCGGCCCGCCATTGTTGCCCTCGGTACTGGTGATGGAGGACTGGCCGCGGTGATCGACGAGCCCGAAGAGATTGCCGATCAGGAGTACGAGCAGCTCGTGGAGCGGGTCTGCGCGATCGATGTGGCCAAAGAGTTCGGGAAGGTGTGTACCCGGCTGCCGGGCCCGGGCGTAGCGGGCCGGCGGGTCAGCCGGGTGTGGGACGTGCCGGCCACCACCCGGGCGGTCGCCGAGCTCGCCGGCCAGCTGGTGGGGTCGGGGATTGAGAAGGTGACCGTCGAGTCGACGTCGGACTACTGGCGGATCTGGTGCTATCTGCTGGAAGCGGCCGGGCTGGACGTGCAGCTGGTCAACGCCCGGGACGTGAAGAACGTGCCGGGCCGGCCCAAGACCGACAAGCTGGATGCGGTGTGGCTGGCCAAGCTGACCGAGAAGGGGCTGTTGCGGCCCTCGTTCGTGCCGCCCGGCGAGATCCGGGTGTTGCGGGACTACACCCGGATGCGGATCGACCTGACCCAGGAACGGACCCGGCACTGGCAGCGCCTGGAAAAGCTCCTCGAAGACGCGCTGATCAAGGTGTCGTCGGTGGCCAGCAGACTGGACACGCTGTCGACCCGGGACATGTTCGAGGCGCTGATCGCCGGTGAACGCGACCCGCAGACCTTGGCCGGGCTGGCCCGGGGCAAGATGAAGGCCCGGCACGCCGCCCTGATCGAGGCGCTGACCGGCCGGTTCGACGACCACCACGGCGAGCTGGCCCGGATCCTGCTCGACCAGATCGACGCACTCGACCGGCAGATCGAAACCCTCACCACCCGGATCGAGGAACTGATCGCCGCGATCCCGACCCCGGCCAGCCCCGACAGCCACGACAGCCACGACAGTCCCGCGGGCAGCCCCGGCCAGGCCGCCCCTGCCGGGCTGGGTGCCCTGGACCGGCTGGTCGAGATCCCCGGCATCGGCCCCCGCGGGGCGCAGATCATCCTGGCCGAGATCGGCCTGGACATGACCCGCTTCCCCACCCCCGGCCACCTGGCCTCGTGGAGCAAACTGTGTCCCCGCACCATCCAGTCCGGGGCCACCCACACCACAGGCCGGACCGGCAAAGGCAACCCCTACCTCAAAGGACTCCTCGGCGAAGCCGCCGCCGCAGCCGCCAAAACCCACACCTTCCTCGGCGAACGCTACCGCCGCATCGTCAAACGCCGCGGCAAACGCCGAGCCCTCGTCGCCGTCGCCCGCTCCATCCTCGTCATCGTCTGGCACCTCCTGGCCGACCCCACCGCCCGCTACCACGACCTCGGCCCCGACTACCACACCACCCGCGTCAACACCGACCGCAAGATCCGCAACCTCATCCGCCAACTCGAAGCCCTCGGCCACACCGTCACCCTGCAACCCGCCGCCTAGCTCGAAACCGAACACCCACCGCCCGGACCCCCGAGAGGATCCCGGGCCGATCCCACACGCCCAGGCCCGCAGTGGTTGAGGTCATTTTCCGGTCAGTCGTGATGCTGCCGGGCGGCGTGGCTGAGCGGCTGTGCTTGCCGGGGCGGGTGGGGTGCAGGATGTCTCCGCGATCATGCGGGTCTTGGGGGTGGGGGGGCGAGTTTCTCATGATCACGGAAGTTCTATGTACCTATAGGTACCTTATGTCTCCGCGATCATGAGAAACGCTTGGTTTGGGTGGGGGTGCGGCATGATCGCGGAGGGTTCTTGTCGCTCGGCCTCTGGCCGGTGGGGTCGGCGCGTGGGTTTTGGTCTTGGCACCGCGGGGCTGGCAGGGCCAGGGCCAGCGAAGCTGGGCCCCGGCCCGGTGTCTGACGGGAGCAACGGTCGTGCGTTGCACGGGCCGGAGTCCATCGTTTGATCTTTTTAGGCTGGCACGGGCTGGGGCTGCTCGGCCGGCACGGGGGCGGGGCGGCGGGTGGGCATCGGGATCAGCTGGGGGCGGCGGCGGGCGGCCAGGTCCTCCACCCAGCCCAGGCCTAGCACCGCGAGCACGACCAGGACGGCGACCAGGCCCAGCTGGACGAAGTCGTGGTACCCGCCCACGAGTGTGATGCCGAACCACACGCCGACCATGCGCACGAAGGTGATGGCCGCCTCGTGCCACAGGTAGATGGTCAGGGCGCGGCGGTTGATGGCCTCGACCACGGGTTCGGCGACGCCGAGGGACAGGGCGGCGGGGGCGGCGTTGAGCATGATCAGCAGGAAGGCGGTCGACCACAGGGTGTCGGCGACCGGGGCGTCGTTCAGGTCGAAGCCGCGGGGGCCGGGGGTGTGGTAGAGGATGGTCAGGCCGAGGCCGCCCATGGCCAGGCACAGCGGCCAGAGCACCTTCTTGGAGATGCGCTGCAGGGTGCCGTCGTGGTGGGCGAAGCCGAGCATCCAGGCCGGGGCGTACATGAAGAAGTCGCGGACCGTGCCGCCGGTGCCGTGGCCGGTTTCCCAGAGCACGACGAGTGCGGTGAACGGCACCAGCAGGCTCGGGATCGGCCAGCGGCGGAACAGCCACAGCAGGGCCGGCGAGGCGATGATGAACCACAGGTACGAGCGGATGTACCACACCTGGCTGAACCAGAACCCGCCGCGCTCGGTCGTCGGCGGGTCGTCCAGGGGGATGAACCACAGCAGCGTGCGCCAGCTGTGCTCCATGCCGCCCCACAGTGACATCAGCGCCACGGCGAACGCGCCCAGGACCCAGAAGGGGATGACGATTCGCCGGATGCGGCGGCCGATCGCCTTGGGGCCGGAGCGGTCGAGCGAGGCGGCCATGAGCGAGCCACCGAGCGCGAACATGAGCCCCATAGCCGGGAAGACGACGGTCAGCCATGCGAACCCGAGCGTGTGGTACGTCACCACGCGGAGGATCGCAACGGCTCGCAGGAGGTCTACGTACCGGTTCCGCATCCCCTACAGGTTGCCCTGAGACCCTTAGGGGCAACCGCTCTTCGCCTCAAAATTGGCTGTGTTTCTTCTCAAAGATCCTAGGGCGCGCGAACCGTAACCGAGTGGGCAATCGAAAGGGTTCACCCGTTGCTCACCCGCCGAGCGCGCGCCCCAGCGCGACGCCGAGCGCGTCGAAGTCGTAGGCGCCCTCGTGCCGTTCGCCGTTGACGAAGAAGGCCGGCGTGTCCCGCACGCCCGCGGCCTGGCCGCTGTCCATGTCCCGCTCCACCCGTTCGTGGTGGGCGCGCGTGCCGCCCGCGTCGGGCAGGCCGAACTGCTCGGCGTAGCGGGCCAGGTCGGTGTCCTCGAGGCGGTCGGTGTGGCTGAGCAGCAGCGCGTGCATGCTCCAGAACGCTCCGGCGTCGGCGGCCGCCTCGGCCAGCAGCGCCGCCGGCATGGCGCGGGGGTGCGCGTCGACGAGCGGGAAGTGCCGGAAGGCGAAGCGGAGCCGGTCGCCGAAGTGCAGTTGGAGGCGCTCGACGACGCCGAACGCCTGGGCGGCCGCCGGGTCGGCGTAGTCGGCGTACTCCACGAGAGTGAGCGGCGCGCCGGGCGAGCCTTGCACGTGGTCGTCGCTGCGGAGTTGCAACATGCCCCGCATGTTGCCCATTTGGTACCGTCTGACGCGCGTGCGGCCCCTCGGGGATTTCCCCTAAGGGGCCGCACGATCTAGTCGAGCAGCTCGGTCACCGTGCCGGCGCCGACGGTCTTGCCGCCCTCGCGGATGGCGAAGCCGAGGCCGACGTCCATCGCGATCGGCTTGCCGAGCTCGACGGTCAGGTCGACCGTGTCGCCGGGCATCACCATCGTGACGTCGCCGAGGTCCACCGAGCCCATCACGTCCGTGGTACGGAAGTAGAACTGGGGCCGGTAGTTGGCGAAGAACGGCGTGTGCCGGCCGCCCTCCTTCGTGGTGAGCGCGTAGACGTGGGCCTTGAACCGCCGGTGCGGCGCGACCGAGCCGGGCAGCGCGACCACCTGGCCCCGCTGCACCTCGCCCCGCCGGACGCCGCGCAGCAGCAGCGCCGCGTTGTCGCCGGCCTGGGCCGCGTCGAGCTGCTTGCCGAACATCTCCATCCCGGTGACCACGCTGGACTGGGTGGGGCCCAGCCCGACCACCTCGACGGGGGTGTTGAGCACCAGCGCGCCGCGCTCGACCGACCCGGTGACGACGGTGCCCCGCCCGGTGATGGTGAGCACGCTCTCGATGGGCATGAGGAACGGCTCGCCGGTCACCCGCTCGGGCAGCGGCACGTAGTCGTCGACGGCGTCGAGCAGGTCCGCGACCGACTGCACCCACTCGGGCTCGCCGGCGAGGGCCTTGAGCGCGGAGACCCGCACGACGGGAATGTCGTCGCCGGGGAATCCGTACTCGCTCAGCAGCTCCCGCACCTCGAGCTCGACCAGGTCGAGCAGTTCGGTGTCGTCGACCGCGTCGGCCTTGTTCATGGCCACGACGAGGTACGGCACGCCGATCCGCCGCGCCAGCAGCACGTGCTCGCGCGTCTGGGGCATGACCCCGTCGACGGCGCTGACGACGAGGATCGCCCCGTCCACCTGTGCCGCTCCGGTGATCATGTTCTTGACGTAGTCCGCGTGCCCGGGCATGTCGACGTGCGCGTAGTGCCGCGTCGCCGTCTCGTACTCGACGTGCGCGATGTTGATGGTGATGCCCCGGAGGATCTCCTCGGGCGCCCGGTCGATTCCCTCGAACGAGGTGTACCGGTTGACCGTCGGGTACCGCTCCGCGAGCACCTTGGTGATGGCGGCGGTCAGGGTCGTCTTGCCGTGGTCGACGTGACCCATCGTGCCGATGTTGAGATGAGGCTTGGTCCTCGTGAACGCCTGCTTGGCCATCTGACACTCCACAGTGGATTTGTGGTTTGCGCAGAACCCTGGGGCGAGCCGGGCCTCGGTCTTGGTTGACAGACGGGCGTCCGGCTCGGCCGGCTCACCCTCCTCCGTCGGTTCCGCAGGATGCTGCGGGAGGAGGGTCAGCGTCGCAGGCCGGCCTCTAGCGCCGCGTCTAGCGCTGAAGGCGCCCAGGCGACCGCCGAGCCGGCCACCAGGCCGTGCTCCACAAGGGCGGTCGTCACGATCACGCCGAAAACGTAGCTCGCCCCTTTACGTCCGGCAACGCATTTACCTGTGGCGTTCGACACATACCCCGTGGGGGTATGTGCTGGTTGGATGTGCTGCCGATAAATCCAGACACTTCGTGTCCGGATTTATCGGATTTATACCCTGACGGGGTGTAAATGGGCTTTTGTTCGGCGAGTGGGTGGGGCTGTGGTCATTAAGTCTCCGCGATCATGCGTGCGCCGCCGTGCGTTACGCGCTTTTTTCGTGATCGTGGAGCCTAAATGTACCTATAGGTACCTTAAGTCTCCGCGATCATGGGAAAGCGGTGGTGTCGATGCGGGGGCGTGCGGATCACGGAGACTTATGGCGGTGTCGGCATGGCGGGGCGCGGTGCGATGCTGAGCATTGCGGGGGTGAGAGCTGATTGTGCTGGGATTTCGCCTGACGGGGTATAAGTCGGATAAGTCCGGCGCGCCAGCGCCGGACTTATCCGGGCAAATTGGCCCTAGGGTCGTCGAGCTGATGAGCTGGGAAGCGCGGCGGGGCCGATGCGCGGGGAAAGAGGGCCACGCGGCCCGGGAATGAGCCATCGGCAGCTACGGCCTGCGGACTTCGGGAATGAGCCACCGAGCAGCGGGCCCTAAGCCGCTGGGGAACAGGGCCGCCGGCCGCATGGGTCGCGGGAGGGGACGCAGGCAGCGGGCCTGAGCGGGGAACGGGGCCGCTGGCGGCGTGAGCATGGGCCGTGGAAAGGGCCGCCGGCAGCGGGCCGCTGGTGGCGTGCGCATGGGCTGCGGAGGGATGCGGGCAGCGGGGAACGGGGACGCCGGGGCGTGGATGGCGCGGGACGGGGCCGCTGGTGGCTGGGACAGAGGGACGGGAGCGGAGGGGCGGGGACGGGGGACGGAGACGGAGACGGAGGGACGGAGACGGGGTGGGAGGGGCCGGGGTTAGCGAGGAGGTTGGGGGAGGCGGAGGGCGATGGTGGGGGCGTCGGCCATTACGGAGCTGGGGGCGGCGCCGGTGGGCTTGTCGGCTGGGGGGCGGTCGGCGCGGCCGACGGTGATTTCCGGGTAGATCTCGACCTCGTCCCACTCGCCCATGGCCTTGGGCTCGCCGCGGTTCAGGTCGATCTCGCGGAGCGGGGCCGACGGGCCGGTGCGGTTGAGGATGGCGGCGCCGTTGGTGCTCACGTCGGTGACCAGGAGCATGCCGTCGCGCAGTTCGAAGCGGAGGTGGTTGCGGCTCACGCGGCGGCTGGACTCGTCGTCGAGCCAGTTGCCGATGGTGATGCCGTTGGGGTCTTCGGGGGCGCGGCCCAGGACGACCGGGCGGAGGGCGGTGACCGGGAAGCGCGAGCGGACGTTGCCGTTGATGCGCACCGCCAGGGTCATCGCCGGTGGGCGGGGGCCGGCGTCGAGCAGGCGGTCGCCGTGGCGGGGGCAGATGGGGGCGCCGCTGGGCAGGGCCGGTGGGGGCTGGCCGGCGCCGTTGGCCGGTGGGCGGCCCAAGGTTGGGCAGTCCGAGGCGGGGCAGCGCCAATACCTGGCCAGCACCGGGTGCGGGCGCGGGGTCGGGCCGGCCGACGGGGCGAGGGTCAGCTCCATGCCGCCGGGGGCGCCCACCGTGAGATACACCGGGCCGGGGTGGCCGGGCAGGGGCGAGCGGCTGATGATGGGCACGCCGGTGAGGTGGGCGACCTCGCGCACGCGGGCGTTGACCCGGGCGCCGGGCGGCAGCATCTCGATCAGGCTGTCGTCGGACCAGCGGCGCAGCACCATGCGCTCGTTGGAGGTGAAGTCAGTATCAGACATCGAGCCGCGCTCGGTGATCGCGTAGAGGCCCGTGTTGCCGTCGCCGAGCTGGCGGCTCAGCGCGTCGATGAACTGGCCGAGGCGCAGGAGCGCGGCCGGGCGGCCGCCGTCGAGGTCGACGCTGCGGGCCGCCTCCACCAGGTCGATGACGCCGCCCGCGGCGAGCGGGTCGACCGTGAGGCGGCGCTCGATCGCGTCAAGGGCTCGGCTCGTTTCGAATCGCACCGGAACATTCTGCCTCAACCGCCCGCCGTGTCACGCCCCAGCCACGTCGGCGCGCAGGTCGCGACCGCAACGCCGGCGCCATCACCGGACCAGATCCAGACCCAAGACCGGAAGCCGCAGGCGAAAAGCCGGGACCGGAAGCCGGCGAGAGGGAGCAAAGCCGCCGCCGACCACCTCTGCGGTCGACGGCGGGCTTCACGCCGCGCTCTGGGCGAACCTCGGGGGGAGGCTGGGGAAGCCGCCGGGCGCGGGCCCCACGACGAAGGCACGGGGGGTTGCCGGATACGTCGTGGGTACACATCAGCTAACTGGTGGTAATAACGTAGATCTTCACAGTAGAGGTCAACAACCATGAATGCCTGAATGAACGCGGCTTCACCCGCCGCAGACCTTGGCGACCTCGGCGAGGCGATGCGCGTCGATGCCGTCGCGCTGCTCGACCGAGAGCGGGTGGTCGGTGGGCTCCAGCTCGACCAGTGGCCGACGGCCCGGTTCCCGAGTATGCACCCGGGTCTTGAGCTGGATCGTGTCGGGGTACCCCGGAATGTTGTTGGACAGCCAGCCGAAGTAGGGCTTCTCCTCGACGCGCGCGGGGTCGTCCCACCGCTCGACCGCGCGCTCGAAGTTCGCCGGGCTCAGGCTGACCCAGACGTTGTACGTCAGGTGCTCGTCGCCGCCATGCACCGGGATCTCGATCAGGCCCCGGATGAAGAAGTGCAGCTCGTCGAGCTCGGGCGCGTCGATGCAGCACAACTCGTCCTCGAGGAACGAGTCGCCGCCGGCCTCCGGCGCGCCCCAGTAGTCGGGTTCGGAGAACGCCCACACGGTCGGGACGTCGCCGAGCTCCGTGCCGCAGCACTCACAGACAACAGTCACCGCGGCATGGTAGTCCCCCGGTCAGCTCGGCGTGGCGAGCTCCCGGGCGCGGTCGCGGGCGGCCTCCAGGGCGTCCAGCAACGCGGCGCGCACGCCGTGCTTCTCCAGCTCGCGGATGGCGCTGGCGGTGGTGCCGGCCGGCGAGGTGACCGCCTCCCGCAGCTTGACCGGGTGCTCGCCGGACTCGCGCAGCATGACCGCCGAGCCGATCGCGGTCTGCACGATGAGGTCGTGCGCCACCTGCCGGGGCAGGCCGAGCAGGATGCCGGCGTCGGTCATCGCCTCGACCAGGAAGTAGAAGTACGCCGGGCCGGAGCCCGACAGCGCGGTCACCGCGTCCTGCTGCGACTCGGGCACGCGGATCGTGCGGCCCAGCGGGCGGAACATCTCCTCGGCCACCGCGAGGTGCTCGGCGGTGGCGTGGGCGCCGGCCGAGATCGCGGTCATCGCCTCGTCGACGAGCGCCGGCGTGTTGGTCATGACCCGCACCACGGGCGTGCCCTCGGGCAGGTGCCGGGCGAAGAAGGCGGTGGGCAGGCCGGCGCACATCGACACGACGATCTTGCCGTCGGGCATCTTGGGGCCGATGTCGGCCAGCAGGGAGCCCGCGTCCTGCGGCTTCACCGCGACCGTGATGACGTCGGCCTCCTGCAGCGCCGTCTCGTTGTCGACGACCCGGATGCCGTATCGCTCGGTGAGCTCCTTGGCCCGCTCCGCCCGCCGCACGGTGGCGATGAGCCGCCCGGCCGGCCAGCCGGCCCGCAGCAGGCCGGAGAGCAGGACCTCGCCGAGCTTGCCGGCGCCGAAGACCGCGATGATGCGCAACTGCTGACCCTCTCGAAGGCCCGGGGCCGGCGAGCCGCGACCCCGGGCGTACCAGATCAAAGCGACGATCAGGAGCCGAAGAAGACCTCGGCCTCGGTGTACCGCTCGACCGGGACCGTCTTGAGCTCGCGGGTGGCGTCGGCGAGCGGGACGCGCACGATGTCGGTCGACTTGAGCGCCACCATCTTGCCGAAGTCGCCCTCGTGGACGGCGTCGATCGCGTGCAGGCCGAAGCGGGTGGCCAGGACCCGGTCGAACGCGGTCGGCGTGCCACCGCGCTGGATGTGGCCGAGCACGACGGTGCGGGCCTCCTTGCCGGTCTTCGCCTCCAGCTGCTCGGCGAGCCACTGGCCGATGCCGCCGAGGCGGACGTGGCCGAAGGCGTCGAGCGCCTGGTTGTGCAGGACCATCTGGCCGTCGAGCGGCTGGGCGCCCTCGGCGACGACGACGATCGGGCTGTACTGCGTCTGGAACCGCTTCTCGACGTAGCCGGCGACCTGGTCGACGTCGAACTGCCGCTCCGGCAGCAGGATCACGTTGGCGCCGCCGGCGAGGCCGGCGTGCAGGGCGATCCAGCCCGCGTGGCGGCCCATGACCTCCACGACGAGGGTGCGGTGGTGCGATTCGGCCGTGGTGTGCAGCCGGTCGATCGCCTCCATGGCGATGTTCACGGCGGTGTCGAAGCCGAACGTGTAGTCGGTCGCGCCGAGGTCGTTGTCGATCGTCTTCGGCACGCCGACGACGTTGACGCCGAGGTCGGTCAGCTTGCTGGCGACGCCGAGGGTGTCCTCGCCGCCGATCGCGACGAGCGCGTCGACGCCCATCTCGGCGAGGTTCGACTTGATCTTCTCGACGCCACCCTCGATCTTGAACGGGTTGGTGCGCGACGAGCCGAGGATGGTGCCGCCGCGCGGCAGGATGCCGCGAACCTGGGCGATGCCCAGCTCACGGGTGATGCCCTCGAGGGGACCGCGCCAACCGTCACGGAAGCCCACGAACTCGTGTCCGTAGGTCGAGATCCCCTTGCGGACCACGGCACGGATGACCGCGTTGAGGCCGGGGCAGTCGCCGCCCCCGGTCAGTACGCCGATACGCATGCTTGATCTTGCCTTCCTGGTTGCCTGCCCGAGCGCGCGGACGGGCGCGGTCGAGCCGGAGGTACCCGCTCATGGCGACGCTGCCGATTCACAGCGCACTGTAGTCGCTCCGGCCCGGCGGCCATCAGTCGTCCCCGCGGATCCCGAACTTCTTCGCCGACTCGTGTTCCTGCGTCATGCGGCGCAGCGCGGCCAGCAGCGAGTCGCCGAGGATGGAGCCGACCACGGCGGAGTACAGCATTCCCTCGGCGTCGCTCGCCTGCCCGACGAAGCTCAGATCAAACCGGGCGATGTCCTCGGCGACGTCGGCATACCGCACCAGCAGCGCCGAGGCGTCGGCCCCGACCAGCTCAAACGCGGCGAGCACCTCGGCCGCGGCCTGCCGGGCCGGCGCGTTGCGCCCCACCAGCCAGCCGCGCTCGGCGGCGAGTTTGTCGATCCGCACACGGGCGGCGCTCACACGTTCGGGGTCGATGGAGTCCTTGCCGCCGGCCGCCGAGGGCAGGGCCCGGCCGAGCACGGTGTGCACGTCCGGGTCGGGCTCGTCGAGGGCGGCCAGCAGTTGACGGATCGTAGCGATCGGCAGGCGGCCGATGTCGAGCAGCACCCGCACGAGCCGCAGCCGCTGAACGTGACGATCGTCATAGTTCGCCTGATTTGGACGGGTCAGTTCGCCGGCCGGGAGAAGTCCCTCGCGCAGGTAGTACTTGATCGTCGGCACGGGGACGCCGGTCTGCTGGCTCAGCTCCGCGATACGCATGCCCCAATAGTAGGCAGCGAGGCTATCCGCTATCCATCACCCGTGCATGACGCGCCAGCGGGCCAGGTTGTGCCGGGCGTCGACCAGGGCGTCGTGGCGGCCCTCGGCCACCGGCAGCGGCGGGCGGCCGGCGTCGTCCCAGAGCTGGCGCAGGTCCTTGGTGAAGCGGGGGATCTCGCGCGGCAGGGCCGGCATCGAGCCCCACAGCTGGGCCAGCGCCACGTGGTCGTAGGCGGCGTACCAGGCCCACAGCTCCAGCTCGTCCGCCTCCCCCGCGCGCAGCGGCTCGGTCAGGAAGTCCAGCAGCTCGGCGCGGATCCGCTCGCGCGAGCGCCACGCCTTGTCGGCCGGGGACGGCAGCTTGTCCAGGACGTTGCGGCGCACCCAGGAGACCGCGCGCGAGTCGTCGAACTCCGTCGACACCGCGTAATACTCGCGGCCGTGCTCGTCGACCACGCCGATCGAGACGAGGTCGATCAGCCGGCCGTCCTCGATGAACTCGCAGTCGTAGAAGTACCGATATGCCGCCACCGGGTCCATCCTGCCCCATGCCGGGCGCGGTGATCACAGCGAGGCGGACAGCTCCGCGTAGAGGGCCGCGAGCCGGGTCAGCTCGGCGTGGTCGCGCGGGGTACCGCCGTCGTCATAGATGCGGCCCGCCGCCCGCGCCGCGGCCAGCGCCGTGTGCAGGCAGAGCAGCGCGGGCAGCACCGCGTCGCACTCGTCGGGCGGGACCACGGAGGCGCGCAGGTAGGCGTCGACCAGGCCGCCGGCCGGGGCCGGGCCGCCCGCGGCCAGCACCGCCGCCGCCAGGTCGGACAGCAGCGGGCCGGTGCCGGCGACGGCCCAGCCGACCAGGCCGACCTTGCCGGTGGACGGGTCGAGGCGGAAGTTCGCGGCGCGCGGGTCGCCGTGCAGGACGCCGTAGGTGAGCTGGTCGGTGACCATGATCCGGCGCACCGCGGCGGCGGTGTCGAGCACCGCCGGGCGCAGCCAGGGTTCGAGGCCGAGGTGCGGGCCTTCCCGGCGTACCACCGCCGGATCGAACCCGCCGAGGGCCGGATGGGCGAACCGGCGCAGCGCGCGATGGACGGCGCCGAGCGTGTCGCCCCACCACTGCCGGTCCAGCGGGTCGTCCGCCCGCAGCGGCCGGCCGGGGACCAGGCGGAGCAGGGCCACCACGCCGTCGCCCTCGACCACGGTCAGGGCCCCGTCGGCGGCGCGGACCGGGGCGCCGGCGCCCATGCCGGCGGCATCGACGTGCTGGGCCGCCTGCAGGCCGGCCTCGAAGCGGGATCGGCCGGGCGCGGCCACCCACTTGATCACGAACTGGCCGCCGTCGATCTCGACCTGCCAGGCGCCGCGGCCCAGCGCGACGCACGGGCCGGGGGTGCACTGCCAGCTTCGGCGCAGCGTCGTGTGCACCTGCTCGGCGGCGGGGGCTGCCACGCACGGCATTATGCGCGGTCACTGCGCGTGGCAGCAGGCGAATCGATGAACTCGCGGCCGGACCGCGGGTGCTCGCACCACCCGCGGCCCGGCCGCACCCGTCCATGCCCCCCGCCCCCCGGCGGTTTGCGTGGTGGCATTAGCCTGCCTGCGTACTCTCCAGCGGCGCTGTCGGTGAGCCGATGCGGGGGATGTACAGACTCCGACACGCAAGTCATGATCTGGTAGAAGTTCCCTACTGTCTTTGTGATCACATACCGTGATCAACAGTCCGATCAACGCTGAACCGGGAGGGGTTTGACCGTGGAGGGTCGACTGCCAGATCCCGGCGACGCACTGACCGGTGTGGACATGTTCAGTGGTCTGGAGCCCGACGTTCGGCAGCGGGTCATCCAGGCGGCGGTACCACGGACATACCGCAAAGGCCAGCTGCTGTTCGTCGAAAACGATCCGGGTGAGTCGCTCATCGTGCTCAAGCGCGGTGCGGTGATGGTGTTCCGGACCGCACCCACCGGCGAACGCGCGGTCCTCTCCGTCGTACGCCCGCCCGACGTGCTCGGCGAAGTCTCGCTGCTCGACGGCGCGGCCCGGTCGGCCTCGGCCGAGGCCATCGAGGACTGTCAGGCGCTGGCGCTGTCCCGGCACGCCTTCATCGAGCTGGTCCACGCCAACCCACGGATCCTCGACGCGGTCATGCGCTCGCTGGGCCTGCTGATCCGGCGGCTCACCGAGCAGAACGCCGACCACGTCTTCCTCGACCTGCCCGGACGGGTCGCCAAGACGCTGGTCCGCCTGGCCGGCGAGACCAACGCGCCGATGGTCACCATCGAGCTCAACCAGAGCCAGCTCGCCGAGATGGCCGGCGGCTCGCGGCAGAGCGTCAACCAGGCGATCGGATCGTTCGCCAGCCGCGGCTGGCTGCGCACCGAGGGCCGGCGGATCGTGGTGACCGACCTGAGCGCGCTGCGCCGCCGGGCGGGCATGATCGATCGCTAAAGGTTCTCTTAAACCTTTCGGACAGAAAAAAGAGACTGGACGGCCGGGGTCCGGGGTGCCATTTCGGACACCTGGCCGGTCCGGGCGCTGCCGTGTGAGGATGAGTTCTCACAGGGCAAGGGAGTGTCGGCGATTTCCAGTCAGTGCGCACGCTGCGGCCGTCAGGCGGGCGAGGGTGACCGGTTCTGCGGCGGTTGCGGCGCCGAGCTCAGCCCACCGTGCCCGGTCTGTGGGCGCACGCTGGCGCCCGACGCCGCGTTCTGCACCGGTTGTGGCACACCGCGGGCCGACTCTGCCGCCGCGCGCAAGCTGACCCGCGTCGAGCGGGCCCCGGTGTCGTCCATCCCGGCGGCGCGCAGCGAGGACCGGCGGCGCATCAGCGTCCTGTTCGTGGACCTCATCGACTTCACGCCCTATGTGGAACGCGCCGACCCCGAGCTGGTCCGCGAGCTGCAGAAGAGCTTCTTCTCCACCGCGCGCGAGGTGATCGGGCAGTACGGCGGGGTCGTGGAGAAGTACATCGGCGACGCGGTGATGGCGCTCTTCGGCGCGCCGGTGGCCACCGAGACCGACGCGGTGCGCTGCGTGCGGGCGGGCCTGGAGCTGCAGCGGGTGCTCGCGCGGTATGCCAGCACCGGCGAGGGCGAGCGCGAGCTGCGCTTCCGCGTCGGCGTGGCGACCGGCGAGGCGCTCGTCGACGTGGCCGCGGCCCGCGACGGCGGCCAGGCGATCGTGGCCGGCGACGTGGTCAACACCGCCTCCCGGCTGCAGTCGCTGGCGCCGCCCGGCGGGGTGCTGGTGTGCGGCACGACGTACACGCTGACCAAGTCCTCGATCCGCTACGAGGCCCAGCCGCCGGCGACGCTGCGCGGGCGCTCGACGCCGACCGAGGTGTGGCTCGCGCTCGCCCCGCTGCGGCGCAACCACCCGGACCGCGAGGCGGGCTCGACGCCGCTGGTCAACCGCACCCACGAGCTGAGCCTCCTGGTCAACGCGCTGCACCGGGGCCTGCGCGAGCGCACGCCGCAGCTGGTGACCGTGCTCGGGCACGCGGGCATCGGCAAGAGCCGGCTGGTGCACGAGCTGTTCCTGCACGCCGAGCGGCTCTTCGACGCGCCGGTGGCCTGGCGCACCGGGCGGTGCCCGCCGTTCGGGGAGAACGTCACCTACGCCGCGCTCGCCGACATCGTCAAGGCGCAGGCCGGCATCCTGGACACCGACAGCGCGGAGACCACCCGGGAGCGGCTCGACACGGCGCTGGCCGCGTTCGTCGGGCCGTCGGAGGCGGAGCGGCTCGCCGAGGCGCTCAGCCCGCTGGTGGGCCTGCCCGGGCCGAAGCTGGCCCCGGACGAGACCGAGTCGGCGTGGCGGCGCTTCGTCGTGGCGCTGGCCGCGCACCGCCCCACCGTGCTGGTCTTCGAGGACCTGCACTGGGCCGACGAGTCGATGGTGCGGTTCGTGGAGCGGCTGGGCGCCTCCGTGCGCGACGTGCCGCTGCTGCTGCTGTGCACGGCCCGCCCGGAGCTGCTGGAGCGCAACCCGAGCTGGGCCGGGGCGGTCGCCGGCGCGGTGTCGATCACGCTGCCGCCGCTGCGCGACACCGAGATCGCGACGATGTACGCCCACCTGCTCGGCGCCGCCGCGTTCCCCTCCCAGTCGCTGAGCTCGCTGGTCGAGCTCGCCGACGGCAACCCGCTCTACGCGCTGGAATACACGCGCATGCTCGCCGAGCAGGGCAACCTGCGGGCCACCGATGCGCTGGGGCGCAAGCTGCCGATGCCCGACAGCGTGCACGCGGTCATCGCCAACCGGGTCGACCTGCTGGATGCGGCCGATCGAGCGGTACTGCAGGCCGCCGCCGTGGTCGGCATGAACTTCTGGCCCGGCGCGGTCGCCGCGGCGATGAGCCGGCCCGCGGACGGCATCGAGCGCTCCCTGCGCCGGCTGGAGCAGCGCGACCTCATCCACGAGCAGGCCGCCTCCACGATGGAGGGCCAGACGGAGTACCGCTTCGGCCACGTCCTGGTCCGGGACGTGTGCTACCAGCGGCTGCCGCGCACCGAGCGGGTGGCCCGGCACGAGCTGACCGCCGAGTGGCTCGACGGCGTGGCCGCCGACCGGGACACCGACCTGGCCGAGGTGGTGGCCAACCACCGGTTCACCGCCTACGAGATCGCCCGGTCGCTGGGCCTGGACTCCACCCGCTACGGCGTGCCGGCCCGCGACGCGATGCACCGCGCGGCCCGCCGCGCCTACGCGCTGCACGCCCTGGAGGCCGCGGCCGCCCACGCGGGCAAGGCCCAGGCCCTGTGCGACGAGGGCACCGACCCGCTCGAGCGGCTGCGCGTCGAGCAGCTGTCCACGGAGATCGCGTTCTACGCCAATCCCGAATCCTTCCTTGGTACGGGCGGTGCCGACCGCCTGGTCGGGCTGGCCGAGCGGCTCTACGCGGCCGGCGACCAGGCCGGGGCGGCGCGGGCCTGGACCGTGCGCGGCCAGGCGGCGTGGCTGCGGGCCGACCGCCTCGACGCGCTCAACTGCCTGGACCGGGCGGTGGAGCTGTTCGACGAGCTGCCCGACGGGCCGCAGAAGGCCGACGCGTATGCCGAACTGGGCCGCCTGCACATGCTGAACTTCGAGGTGGAGCCCGCGGTCGCGGCGGCCAGCGCGGCGGCGGAGATCGCCGACCGGCTGGGCCTGGTCGAGGTGGCCACCGGCGCGCGGATCACGATCGGCACCGCGCTGTTCCAGGCCGGCGACCGCTCCGGGCTGGTGGAGCTGCAGTCGGCGCTGGAGGTGAGCCGGGAGCGGCGGCTGCTGTCGGAGCACCGGGCCCTGCGCAACGTGTCGTGGGCCCTGCTGGAGGACGGCGACTGGACCGCCGCGGCGGCGCTGCTGGACGACAGCCGCAATGCGGTGCCCGGCAGCCACACGCTCGCCACGGGCTACTCCGACGTGGCCCAGTCCGCGTACTTCACCGGCGACTGGCGGGCGTACCTGGTCGCGGCCGAGGCGGCGATGGCCGAGCCCGGCTCCGAGTGGGACCTGCAGGTGCGCGGCGTGCAGGCCTGGATCCGCATCCTGCGCGGCGAGGACTGCGGCGACGACGGGATCGAGGAGATGGTCGCGGCCGGCCGGCGCAGCGGCTTCTACCGGCTGCAGTGGGTGGTGCTGGGCCACGGCGCCCTGTGCCGGGCCCTGCAGGGCCGCGACCGCGACGCCGAGGCGCTCATCGTCGAGCTGGCCAAGACCTGGCGCGAGGTCCGGGCGATCGCCAGCGGCGAGTGGATCGACGCGACCGCGCACGCGGCGGTGCGCTCGGGCCGGGTGGCGATGATGGCGATCCGCGACATGCTCGCCGACGTGCCGCACCCCACCCCCTGGGTGGAGGCGGCGCTGCGCACGATCACCGGGGCGATCGCGTTCGTCGACGGCGACTACGCGCGGGCCGCCGACATGCACCTGGCCGCGGCCGAGATCTACGGCGAGATCCCGAACAACTCGGCCCGCATCCTGTCGGTGGCCTGGGCCGTGCAGGCGCTCGGCCAGGGCGCCGACGAGCGCATCGAGCCCTGGCGCTCGGAGCTGATCGCCTTCGCCGAGCAGGCGGGCACCCCCCGCCTGCTCGAACTGGCCGGCCTCACGCCGCCACCGGCTCCTGACGGGCGTTCTTGACCTTCTGCGCGTACATGTCGATGTACTCGCGGCCGGAGAGGGTCATCAGCTCGTACATGATCTCGTCGGTGACCGCCCGCTCGATGAACCGATCCCCGGCCATTCCGGCATAGCGGGAGAAGTCGAGCGGCGGGCCGAACTTGATGTGCACCCGTTTGAGATTCGGTAGCTTCTGCCCGATCGGTTGGACTTTGTCCATGTTCATCATCGCCACGGGTACCACCGGCGCACCGGACTCCAGGGCGAGCCGGGCCACGCCGGTCTTGCCGCGGTAGAGGCGCCCGTCGGGTGAGCGGGTGCCCTCCGGGTAGATGCCGAAGATGCCGCCCTCGCGCAGGATCTTCAGGCCCACCTCCAGCGCCGCCCGGGCCGCCTTGCCACCGGAGCGGTCGATGGGCACCTGGCCGGTGCCGGCGAAGAACATCTTCTTGAGCCAGCCCTTGATCCCCTTGCCGGTGAAATACTCCGCCTTGGCCGGGAACGTGACGCGACGCTTGACCATGAGCGGCATGAAGATCGAGTCGGCGAACGAGAGGTGGTTGCTGGCGATGATCACCGGTCCGTGGTCAGGCACGTACTCCCGCCCCTCCACCTTCGGGCGGAACACCAGCCTCAGCCATGGTCCGAGGAGGATGTACTTGAGGAGCCAGTAGAGCACGGCCTGCCTTTCGGGATCGCGCGACAATCGGTGATGACCGTCGCAAAGAGCGTACGAACCAGTACGGCACACCACAACGCACTCCCGGAACGACGGCCGGGCATGTCAGGATTTCGGTCAGCGGTTTTTTCGTGGCGCACCCGGTCGCCGCGATGGCAGCCGCGGGGAGGGGCGAGCTGTGCCAGGGGGTGGGGCGCGGCGCGGCCGGCGGGACAACGGGCTGGTGGCGCAGGAGTACGCGGTGGTGGGCGACGTCGACCCGCGGGTCGGCGAGCATCTCCTGGAGATGCTGGCCGAGGGAGGCATCGCGGCATACCTCCAGCCTGCCTCGGATCTGCATCCGCTAACCCGCACCACGACGCTGCCCGCACGGCCGACCGACCGGCTCTACGCCGACCGGGAGCACCTGTCCACCGCCCGCGACTACCTCGCGCAGCTCACCGCCGTGCCCGAGCAGCACACCCCGCCTACGGAGACGCCGGCGCCGTCTCCTGCTCCTTCTCGGGAGGGCTCGTCGTCGCGCGAGGCCGCTTCGCGGGACGCCAAGCCCGGCCGCAAGTCGGACGACGAGACGTTCGCGGCGATCGTGGCCGGCTTCCACACGACCGTCGACCCGACCGACGCCGTGCCGTGGCCGGCCGCCGAGGACCTGGACTCCTCCAGCACCGCCGCCGCGGACATGGACACGGAGCCGGCCCCTCGCACGTCGCTGCGCCGCCCGGCCGACGTGGTCGACCGGTCGCTGCTGGACAGCCTCGATTCGTTCGGCGCCGACCTGCCCGACGACGAGGACGAGGGGTACACCCCACCCCCTCCGCCGCCGCTACCCAAGATCGCACCGGTCACGATCGCGGCGATCGTCGCCCTGGCCGCCGGCCTCGTCCTGCTGTTCTGGCCGGACCTGTTGCCGCTGGGTTCGCAGACGACGCTGTTCCTGGGCTTCGCCGGGGTGCTGGCCGGCTTCGTGACGCTGGTGCTGCGACTCCGCCCCGGCGACGACGAGGACGACGACCCCGACAACGGCGCCCGCGTCTAGCCCCTCCCCGCCTCCTCCGCTCCCCGCCTCCTCCGCTCCCCGCCTCCTCCGCTCCCCGCCCCGCCTCCTCCGCTCCCCGCCCCGCCTCCTCCGCTCCCCGCCCCGCCTCCTCCGCTCCCCGCCCCGCCTCCTCCGCTCCCCGCCCCGCCTCCTCCGCTCCCCGCCCCGCCGCCACCGCCCCGCCGCCACCGCCCCGCCGCCACCGCCCGCCGCCCCAGCACCACCGCCCGTCCGCACCGCCCCGGCGAGCCCACCGCCGACCGCGAGCCCACCGCCGGCCGCCCCCGCACCGCCCCCACCGCCGACCGCACCGCCGCACCGCCGACCGCACCGCCGCACCGCCGACCGCCCGTCGCATCCGCCGGCCGCCTGCACCACCGCCCGCGAGCCCGCCGCCGACCGCCCGCCGCCCCTGCGCCGCCGCCTGACCCCACACCGCCTGCCACGCCTGCGCCGCCGTCCACAGCCACACCGCTGCCAGGACCCACACCGCCGGTCACGCCCGCAGCGCCCCATAGGCCACACCGTCACGGTTAGCCACGCCGGCATCGCCGCCCACATCCACACTGCCGCCAAACGCGCACCGTCGGTCACGCCCGCAGCTCCGCCCAGGCCACCGTCAGCCGCCTCGCGCCGCCTCATAGGCCACAGGGCCACCATTGGCACGCCCGCACTGCCAACGCCGCCCGAGGCCATACCGCTGGCTGCAGTCGCTCTGGCCCGCGCCCGATAAGTCACGACGCCTGGCAGCATCATGACTTATCGCATTTTTCGCCCGTCAGGCGATAAGTCGGATAAGTCCGGACACGAAGTGTCTGGACTTATCCGTGCCAATTCTCGGCCGCATCGTGCACCCTCTCGCGAGCCTCGATCGGCTCGATTCCAGCCGGCACCGGGCATCGCGACCGGAACTCTCCGCGATCATGCTGCTGCCGCCGCCTGCACCACGGGTTTTCGATGATCGCGGAAGAATTATGTACCTATGGGTACCATATGTCTCCGCGATCATGGCAAATCGGCCGCGCGCCGGCGGGACTCGCATGATCACGGAGAGATTCGTCCGGCTCCAGCGGCTACTGGTCAGTAGGGGCGCCGCATTCGTCATGGAGTTCCGGACATTTCGCCTGTCAGGCGAAAAGTCAGATAAGTCCGGACACGGAGTGTCTGGACTTATCCGGTTCGCTTTGCGCGGCGGGCTGGTGTCAGGAGTTGCGGGGGAGTTTTTCCAGCCAGTCCGCGATGGCGTCGATCGGCTCCTGCCAGCGGGCGTCGAGCATCAGGTCGTGGCCCATGCCCGGGAAGAGCAGCGGCGAGCCGCCGTAGCGGCGGGCCACCCACTCCAGCGCCGAGCCGGACACCACCCGGTCGTCCGGGCTGCCCACGACCAGCACCGGCGGGTTGCCGACCGGCGCCTCCGGCTGGCGGCGGCGCAGCAGCTGCCGCTGGGCGCCCCGCGGGACCCGTTGCAGCCGCTGGGTGTATGCCTGGGCCTGGTTGTCCGGCAGCGCCCGGCTGAACAGCTGCTCGCGCCGCAGCGCCACCCGCCCGCCGAACACCCCCGGCAGGGTGCCCATCGGGTTGCGCCCGAGCAGGCCGAACGCCGTACCGAGGCCGCCGAAGACCGGGGCGACCAGCACGCCGGCGCGCACCGGGTAGCGGGCCATCGCCATCGCCACGACCAGCGCGCCCGCGCCGTGCCCGATGAGGACGGCCTGCCTGGGTAGCGCGGCGGCGACCTGGGTGACGTCGTGGACGTAGTCGCGCAGCCGGGCGTCCGGCGCGGCTTCACTCCCGCCGAGGCCGCGCAGGCTCATGGCGTACGCCGGGAAGCCCCGCTCCGCCACGTGCTCCAGCCAGTGCGCGGCAAAGGCCCACGCGCCGTGGCCGAACCCGGGCACGAAGAGCACCGGGGAAGCGGTACCGCGGCCGGAGGAAGGCTCGGCGTCGAGCACCTCGCGGCGCACCGGCTTGGGCGGGTCGGACCACTCGTCCGCTCGCATCACGCGCGTGGTCAACGGACCGCCTCCAGCTCGTGCAGGGTCTTCTCCAGCTCCTGCAGGTACACGAAGTGGCTCACCTCGAACCAGTGCCGGGTCGAGTCGGTGACCTTCCGAGCAGAGTAGCGGCGGTCGCCGTCGGCGCGCAGCCGCGCCCAGATCGCCTGCGCCCGGTCCGGCGCCGCGTCGAGCACGCGCAGCCACTGGGCGATGAGCACCGCCTGCCAGTGTGACAGCGTGAACAGCGCCGAGTCGGGCTGCAGCAGGCCCGCGACGGCGAGCGTCGGGTGCGTGCGGGAGAGCATCTGCAGGGCCAGCCGCGGGCGCCCGGCCGAGTCGGTGGACAGCAACTCGGGGGCCAGGAACTCGAAGCGCGGCAGGTACCCGGTGGCCATGACGACCAGGTCGGGGTCGATCACCCGCCCGTCGGCGAGCACGACCTCGTGCGGCTCGAAGTGTTTGACATCTGGTACGGCCGTGACGTCGCCGTGGCCGAGGTAGTACGGCAGCTGACTGTTGACCAGCGGGTGCATCTCGAGGACTCCGTGCTCCGGCTTCGGCAGCCCGAACCGGGTCAGATCCCCCACCGTCATATTGATCGTGCGGTGCAGCAGCCACTGGCGCAGCCCGGTCGGCAGCCGCATCCCGAGCAGCCGGTCGTTGACCTGGTCGGACGGGCGGCCGAGGGCGAATTTGGGGGCGAACCAGTACCCGCGCCGGGTCGAGTGCCAGCACTTGGCCGCCTGCTGCGCCGCCTCGACGGCGATGTCACAGCCGGAGTTGCCGGCCCCGATCACCAGCACCTTGCGCCCGCGCAGCTGGGCGGCGTCCTTGTACTGACTGGCGTGGATGACCTTGCCGCGGAAGTCGGCCAGACCGTCGTAGTCGGGCATCTTCGGCGACCAGTTGTGCCCGTTGGCGGCGACGACCGCGGAGTACCGCATGGTCCGCGGCGCACCGCCCCGCGAGCCCTTCACGGTGACGTCCCACCGCGGCGGCCCTCCCCCGGCGTCGTCGGCCGGCTCCACCCGGGCCACCTCGGTGCCGAACCAGATGTGCTCCCGCAGCCCGAAGTGGTCCGCGTAGCGCTCGAAGTAGGCGAGCATCTGCGTGTGGTGCGGGTAGTCGGGCCAGTCGTCGGGCATCGGGAAGTCGGGGAACTGGGTGAAGGGCTTCGACGAGATCAGATGGGTGCTGGCGTACACCGGGCTGCGGTCGTGCCGCCAGTTCCACCCGCCGCCGACGCCGGTCTCGCGCTCGTAGCAGTCCACGCCGAACCCGGCCTCGCGGAGGTTCTTGATCGCGGCCAACCCGGTCCCACCGGCCCCGATGACGCAGACGGTGTCGCCCCGGTCGTACACCGGCTCGCCGTCCCGCCAGTGCGTGGCATTCCCGGCAAGATCGTCGAACCGGCCGTCAACACTCACCGCGTAGCCTCCACTCCCCGCCGCCCTCGCGCGCAGATCCTCTCCACGAACCACCGTTTTGTCCAGTCGCCACCGTGTGGCCATAATGTGTGGCATGAGCCTCTCGTACGAGGAGCGCATCCCGTGGACAGTCCCGGAGACGCTGGACGAGCTGACCGGCCCCACCCACGGCGTCGTCCACCTGCCCAAGCATCTGGACTGGTCGGAGCAGCGCGTCTACGACCTGGACGACCCGAAGGACCTCGGCGTGATGTACGAGGTCGTCATCCGTGAGGCCGCCACACCCGCCGACCTGGATCGCTACCTCGACGCCGCGACCCTGCGTCGGATCTGGCGGCGTCTCTGGCTGCCCCGCACCGTTCGCACGCTGTGGGAGGCCCGCTTCGACGACCTACGCGCGGTGGCATAGCGGATGCTGCCGCTGCATTCCCGGATGGCCCGGGCGGCGCTGCGCGCGATCGACACCTGGGGTTTCTGCCTCGCCGGCGGCTACGCCATGCAGGCGCACGGCTTCACCAACCGCTACTCCGATGACGTCGATCTGTTCACAACCATGGCCCAGGCCAAGCACTTCCCGAGAGCGGTCCGGGCGGTCACCAAGGCGCTGGCCGAGGAGGGCCTGACCAGCGAGATCACCCGGCGGTTCGAGACGTACGCCCGCTTCGACGTGACCGATCCGGTCACCGGCGAGACCACCCACCTCGAGCTCGGCGCCGACTGGCGCTCACAGGACCCGGTGGCTTGGGTCATCGGCCCGGTGCTGCACCCCGACGACGCGGTGGCCAACAAGGTCACAGCGCTGTACGGGCGGGCCGCGTTCCGTGACTTCGTCGACGTCCACGCGGCGCTGACCGACGGGCGCTACAGCGGCGACGATCTGCTCCGGCTCGGCGCGGAGCAGGACCGGGGCTTCGACCCGCGGATGTTCGCCGCGGCGCTGCGGTCCATCGACCGGTTCGGAGAGCTGGCGTACCGGGTGTACGACCTGTCGGACGAGCAGGGCGAGGCGATCGCCGCGCGGATGCTCGCCTGGGCCGACGAGATCGAGCAGCGGTTCCCGGGTTAGGCGTCGGTTCGCGGGTTAGGCGTCGAGTTCCAGGTCGGCGACGATCGGGAGGTGGTCGCTGGCGGCGCGGGTGGCCGGGGTGTCGATCACGGTGTACTGCAGGACCGTGATGCGTGGGTCGACGAAGATCGCGTCGAGGCGGTCGCGGGGGGCCGTGGACGGGAAGGTCGGGCGCTCGTCGGGGCCGGCGGCGTCGGTGAGGCCGTCGGCGATCATGCGCCAGGCGGCGCCGCCGGAGTTTTCGTTCAGGTCGCCGGCGAAGAGGAGGGGGTCGGGGACCTCGTCCAGATGCTGCTTGAGCAACGCTGCCTGGGCGGGGCGCTCGGCGGCGTCGGTCGATAGGTGGGAGCCGGCGACGACGAACGTCGTGCGGGCCACGCGGCACCGCACGAAGGCGGCGCCGCGCATGTGCCGGCCGGGGGTCAGCGGGTAGCGCAGGTTCCAGTCGGTGAGGGCGCGGACCCGCAGGTTGGTCAGGATCAGGTTGCCCAGCGCCGGCAGGCCGCCGCCGCCCACGACCAGCTCGAGGTCGCGGGCCAGGTCGGCCGATTTCTGCCGCCACCGGAAGCGGCGCGGCGCCTCCTGCAGGACGGCCACGTCGGGCGCGGCCTCGCGCACGGCCTCGGCGAGGGCGCGCCGGTCGTCTTTGCCGCCGTGCACGTTGTACGACAGGATCCTGATCTTCGTCATGTGCCAAACCTCAGGTACGAGCCAGATCCGCCGCGCCCGCCACGCCGGCCCGGTTGCCCATGAGGGCCGGCCGGACCTCGGCCACGGGTAGACGGCCGCGCTGGGCGAGTTGTTCCTCGTAGCTCGCCCGGGCCGGCTTGAGCAGCAGGTCGCCGGCCTCGATCACGCCGCCGCCGACCACGATGACCTGCGGGTCCAGGGTCTGGACGATGTCGGCGAAGGCGACGCCGATCCAGCGGCCGATCTGCTCGAAGGCGCCCATCGCGACCGGGTCGCCGAGGCGGGCGGCCTGCGTGATGGCCGGGCCGTCGATCGCCTCCGGCTTGCCGCCGGCCAGCGCGAGCAGCTGCTCGGCGGCCTCGGGGCGGGCGGTGGCGTCGGCGCGGGCGAAGCGGACCAGGGCCTTGCCGCTGGCGTACTGCTCCAGGCAGCCGTGCCGGCCGCAGCCGCACGGGTGGCCGCCGGGCACCATCATCGAGTGGCCGAGCTCCCCGGCCACGCCGTGGGCGCCGCGCAGCAGCCGGCCGCCGAAGATGATCCCGCCGCCGATGCCGGTGCCGACGGTGTACAGCACCATCGAGTCGTCGGCGTCGTGCGCGGCGCCGAAGCGGAACTCGGCCCACGCCGCCGCGTTGCCGTCGTTCTCCACCACCACCGGCAGGCCCACGGCGGCCTGGATCTTCTCCCGCAGGGGCTCGTTGCGCCAGGCCAGGTTGGGCGCGAACTGCACGATCGAGCGCGTCTCGTCGACCCAGCCGGCCGCGCCGATGCCGACGGCCGCGATCTCGTGTCCGGCGGTCAGCTCCTTGATCACGTCGACGATGCGGTCGGCGACCTCGCCCGGATCCTGCGCCGGGGTGTCGCGCCGCGTCTCCACGAGCACGTCGCCCGCGGTGTCGACGACACCGCCGAGCACCTTGGTACCGCCGATGTCGACGCCGATGGTCAGCCCCACTGCGGCTAGCTCCTCTCCTGCCGGCCCGCGCCGGTGCCGGGGTCATCCTCTGCGACGTCGCTGTCGGCGGCTTGCTGTGCGGTGGCGGAGTGCCACACGTCCGGCCCCTCGGCGGAGGCCGGCGCTTCGGCGGTACCCCCCGGAGCCTTGAAACTCGCGGAAGCGCGCTCACCGAACGCCCTCAGCACCGACGCTACGCCGGCGGCGAGGTCCCCGGCGCCGGTGGCCAGCCGCTCGGCGAAGTCGGGATCGGGGTCCCGGGCGGCGGCGATGGCCTTGCACAGGGGGCAGACGCAGCACTCGGCCGAGCCGGTGGCGAATCCGGTGGTACTGCGCGCGGCCATGGACATCGCGGCGAGCGCGGCCGCGACCAGGCGCTCGGCCTCCTCGCGCGGTTCCCTCATCACGAGCCCTCGACCCGCCGCTTGAGCTCCTTGAGAGCCGCTTCCATGATCATCTTCTCGGCCTTGCGCTTGAACATCCCGAGCATCCCGATCGCCAGCTCCACCGATAGCGAATAGGTGACCGTGGAGGTCCCGTCGGGGTTGCCGGTAATGTCGTAGGAGCCGTCCTGCTGCTTCTGCACCTTCGACGGTGCCACGAGGCTCCACTGGATGCGACTCAGGTCCTCGGCGTATTCATACTGCAAGGTGTACTCATCAGACACCGGACCCGAATCAAGCACGAAGTGGACCTGACTGGCGTAACCGTCCTCGTATTCCTCGACCACCTCGATCGACTTCACCGCCGCGACCCACTCCGGATAGCGCGGGAAGTCGGCGATGACCGCGGCGACCCGGTCCGGGGGCGCGGCAATGATGATCGACTGGGTCGAAGTGTCGGCCATGCGTGGCAGGCTACCTCTGCCGCCGGGACCGCGGAGCGTCGGCTCGCCGCCTGGCGGGCGCCCGCAGAAGCGGGTATGCCTACGGGTAGGTTGCCGGTTACGGAAACAGAGCTGGAACATTCAGGAGCAAGGAGCCGGACGTGCGCGAGTTCTCCGTACCCGCCGCGGTCACCATCGCCGAGACGGCCACGCTGACCGACCCGGTCTGGGACAACGCGGCCGAGGCCCCCGACGACGTGCAGTTCCAGCGCCTGGTGGACGGCCGGTGGCAGGACGTCACCTGCGCGCAGTTCCTCGAGCAGGTCGTGGCCCTGGCCCGGGGCCTGCTGGCGGCCGGCATCGAGCCGGGCGAGCGGGTGGCGCTGATGAGCAAGACCCGCTACGAGTGGACGCTCGTCGACTACGCGATCTGGACCTGCGGCGCGGTCACCGTGCCGATCTACGAGACCTCCAGCCCCGAGCAGGTGGCGTGGATCCTGCAGGACTCCGGCGCGGTGGCGTGCTTCGTGGAGACCGAAGCGCACCGCGAGGCGGTCCAGCAGGTGCACGACCGGGCCCCGGCGCTGGCGCACGTGTGGCAGATCGAGGGCGAGCGCGGCGCGATCGAGCAGCTCGTCGCCGAGGGCGGGGCGGTGCCCCGGGAGGACGTCGACCGGCGGCGTACCGCCACCAAGGCGGAGGATCTCGCGACGGTCATCTACACCAGCGGTACCACCGGGCGCCCCAAGGGCTGCATGATCACCCACCGCAACATGCTCTCCGACATCGACAACGCCATCCCGGAGATGCGCGCGCTGTTCAACCCGGGCGCGCGCACCCTGCTGTTCCTGCCGCTGGCGCACTCCTTCGCCCGGCTGATCCAGATCGGGGTGATCGGGGCCCGGGCCACGCTCGGCCACACCGCCGACACGAAGAACCTGGCGGAGGTGCTGCAGAGCTTCCGGCCGACGTTCGTGCTGTCCGTGCCGCGGGTGTTCGAGAAGGTGTACAACACCGCCAAGCAGCGCGCCCAGGCCGACGGCAAGGGGTCGATCTTCGACCGCGCGGAGCGGGTGGCGATCGACTACAGCGCGTCGCCCTCGCCGGGCCTGCTGCTCAAGGCGCAGCACGCGCTGTTCGACCGGCTGGTGTACAGCAAGCTGCGGGCCGCGCTGGGCGGGCAGTGCGGGCTCGCCATCTCCGGCGGGGCGCCGCTGGGCGAGCGTCTGGCGCACTTCTTCCGCGGCATCGGCGTGACGGTCTACGAGGGGTACGGGCTGACCGAGACCTCCCCGGCGACCAACGTCAACCGCGCGAGCGGCATGAAGATCGGCACGGTCGGCCGCCCGCTGCCCGGGGTGACGATCCGCATCGCCGACGACGGCGAGATCCTGGTCCAGGGCGACATCGTGTTCAAGGGGTACTGGAACAACCCCGACGCCACCCGCGAGGCGATCGACGACGACGGCTGGTTCCACACCGGCGACCTCGGCGAGCTCGACGACGACGGCTTCCTGCGCATCACCGGCCGCAAGAAGGAGATCATCGTCACGGCCGGCGGCAAGAACGTCGCCCCGGCGGTGCTGGAGGACGCGGTCCGGGCCCACGCGCTGGTCAGCCAGTGCATGGTCATCGGCGACCGCAAGCCGTTCATCGCCGCGCTGGTCACCATCGACCCCGACGCCCTGCCGGCCTGGAAGCGCGCCAACGGCAAGCCCGAGGACGCCGACATCGCCGACCTGGTCGACGACGCGCAGCTGCGCGCCGAGATCCAGAAGGCGGTCGACGAGGCCAACCTGGCCGTGTCCAAGGCCGAGGCCATCAAGGTGTTCCGTATCCTGCCCCGGGACTTCACCGAGGCGACCGGCGAGCTCACTCCGTCGTTGAAGGTGAAGCGGAACGTCGTCATGAAGGAGTACTCCGGCGACATCGCCGCGATCTACGAGCGCTGAAGGATTCGCAGTTGACGGACCTGCCGGCCCCGCAGTCACCGGGTGCCCGCCCCCGAAAGACCGTCGTCGCCGTCCGCGTGGTCATGCTTGCCCTCGCCGCCGTGCTGCTGCTCAGCGACGGCGTGCGCCTGGCCGAGCTGCTCTGGCTCGCGCTGCTGCTCGCGGCGGCGGTCATCGCCACCGCCGCGCCGCCCGCGCACGACGTGGCCCGGCTGGGGCGCACCGCGGAGGTGCTGATCACCGCGTTCGCGGCCTCGACGCTCAACGGGGACGCCCGGGCGATGCTGGTGTACCTCCCGGTGCCCATCGTCGCCGCCGCGCTCACCGAGGGCCGCCGGATGGCCGGGGTGTACCTGGGCGCGGCCGCCGCGCTGCTGGTCATCGGCGGCGCGGCCGGGAAGCGCCTGGACGACCGGGACTACCTGATCTCGGGCGCCGAGTGGCTCGTGCTGAGCGCGGTGGCCGCGTTCCAGTTCACGATCCTGCAGCGGTTCCTGCTGGCCCGCCGCCCCAGCGACACGCCGCAGCCCTACGCCGAGGCGACCCGCCTGCTGACCCAGCTGCGCAGCGTGGCCCGGCAGCTGCCCGGCGCCACCCTCGACCCCGGCGGCCTGGCCGAGCACCTGCTCGACGAGGTCCGCGCGCTGGTACCGGGGACCCGCGGCGCGGTGCTGTCCGGCAGCGGCGGCGGCCGGCTCGTCGTGCTGGCCCAGGCCGGCGTCGAGCGCCTGGACTGGGAGACCGCGCTGGACACCGAGAGCGCCGTCGCCGACTCCTGGGCCACCCAGCAGCCGGTCGTCTCCGGCCGCTCCCAGGCCCGCTCGGTGAGCAGCCGGCAGAGCATCTCCTCGATGGTCGTGCCGCTCATCGCCGGCGTGCGCACCGTCGGGCTGATCGTGCTCGAGAGCGACGAGTCCGGGGCGTACCCGGCGGCGATGGTCGCCAAGGTCCAGTCGCTCACCGGCCCCGCCGCGGTGCGCCTGGAGGCCGCGCTGCTGTTCGAGGAGGTCCGCTCGCTGGCCACCACCGAGGAGCGGCAGCGGCTGGCCCGTGAGATCCACGACGGCGTCGCCCAGGAGCTGGTCATGGTCGGCTACGGCATCGACAACGCCGTCGCCGCCCTGCCCAACGCCAACGCCGCCGAGGAGGAGCTGCGCGTCCTGCGGGCCGAGGTCACCCGGGTCATCACCGAGCTGCGGCTGTCGCTGTTCGAGCTGCGCAGCGAGGTCGACCGGTACGGCGGGCTGATCGCCGCCATCGCCGACTATGCCCGCACCGTCGGCGCCTCCGCGGGCCTGCGGGTACACCTCTCACTCGACGAGACCACCGCCCGGCTGCCCGCCGCGGTCGAGGCGGAACTGTTGCGCATTGCCCAAGAAGCCATCACAAACGCGCGGAAACATGCCGGCGCGGAGAATCTTTGGGTAACGTGCGCGGTCGATCCACCGTTCGCACAGGTTGAAATCTCCGACGATGGCAGCGGCATCGGTGAGAACCGCCCGGACGGGCGCTATGGTCTTGCGATCATGGCCGAGAGGGCGGAACGTATCCGGGGCCGGTTGGAGATCACGCCGCGCGTGCCGAATGGGACCACAGTGGCGGTTGTGCTCGGAACCGCACCGCGTGCGCGGTAGCGTGAAGGCACCCAGAGGGAGAGAGCACCGGGAATGTCTACTACCGCGAGCCCGACGGCACGCACCAAAGTGCTGCTCGTCGACGACCACGATCTCATTCGCCGAGGACTGCGGCACGCCTTTGAGCGCGACCGCCAGTTCGAGGTGGTCGGCGAGGCCGCCACGGCCGCGGAGGCGATCCGCCAGGCCGGCGCCCTGCAGCCCGACGTCGTGATCATGGACCTCCGACTGCCCGACGGCAGCGGGCTGGAGGCCACCCGCGCCCTGCGCAAGACGAGCAACAGCATGGGCATCGTCGTGCTGACCATGTATGCCGGCGACGACCAGCTCTTCGGCGCGCTGGAGGCCGGCGCCTCGGCCTTCGTGCCCAAGACCGCCCCGGCCGACGAGGTCGTTGCGGCCGCCCGGCACGCGGCCTCGGCCCCGAGCGCGTTCACGGCGGCCGACCTGGCCGAGGCGATGAAGCGCCGGCTGGCCCCGAGCGGCCCGCAGCTGTCCCCGCGCGAGGGCCAGGTCCTGCGCCTGCTCGCCGACGGCATGAGCGTGGCCGGCATCGCCAAGCAGCTGTTCGTCTCGGAGTCCACGGCGAAGACGCACATCTCGAAGCTCTACGAGAAGCTCGGCGCGGCGAACCGCGCCCAGGCCCTCATGACGGCGCTGCGCCTGGGCCTGCTCGAGGCGCCCGACGCCCCCAGTTTCTGATTGTTCCGCTTCTGATTGCTTCTACTTCTGATTACTTCTGCTTCTGATTGTTTCCGCCCGGATCGACGGGCGGATCGGTCCCACCACGACCTTGAGCGCTGTTCCTGCCCGGATCGGCGTTCTACCCCCGGATCGACGTTTTACCCGAATCGCGCGGAACGGCCGGCTCCCGAACTAACCCCCGGCAGCCGGCCGCGCCATTCCCGGAATGGCGTCGCCCGTTTTCCGTATTGTCGTGGGCTGATCGGTCATTCCTGTGCAAGTAGTCTGTGCAATCTCGCCGCCTGCGTTTCCCAGCGCCACTCGGATTCGACCCAGGCCCGCCCGGCGGCGCCCATTCGCGCGGCCAGCGGCCGGTCCCGCAGCAGCGTGACGACCCGGTCGGCGACGGCTTTGAGGTCCCGCCCGTTCACCACGAACCCGGTCTCCCCTTCGCGCACCGCGTCGGGCGCGCCGCCGGAGTCCCCGGCCACGACCGGCAGCCCGGTGGCGGACGCCTCGAGGTACACGATGCCGAGCCCCTCGACGTCGAGCCCGTTGCGCCGGGTCCGGCACGGCATGGCGAAGACGTCGCCCGCCGCGTAGTGTGCCGGCAGTTCGTCCCAGCCGACGGACCCGGTGAAGACGACGTCACGCGCGGCCAGTTCCTCGCGCACGAGCCGCTCCAGCTGGTCCCGGTACGGCCCGCCCCCGACCACGAGCAGCGCCGCATCTCGGATTTTTCGGGAAATTTCGCGAAATGCGAGGATCAGCGCGTCTTGTCCCTTTCGGGGCACGAGCCGGGACACGCACACGACCACCGGGCGATCCTTCAGCCCGTACCGCTCCCGGATCTCCTCCCCGTCGACCTTGGGCGAGTAGGTGTCCACGTCCACTCCGGGCGCGAGCCGCTCCAGCGCGGTCAGCTCGCCGATGGCCCGCTGGAGCCGGACCCGGGTGTACTCCCCCAGGTACGTGACGACGTCGGTCGACCGCCCGATCCGCCGCAGCAGACCGCGCGCCCCCGGCAGCGCCGCCCAGCCCACCTCGTGCCCGTGGGTCATGGCAACGACCCGCTCCACCCCGCCCCGCCGCCGCAGCCCGTCGGCCAGCAGCCCGAGCGGCGCCGCCGCCCCGAACCACACCCGGTCACACTCACGCTCCCGCGCGATCTGCGCCGCCCGCCACGCCACCTGCGGCGTGGGCAACAGCATCCCGGTGTCTTCCCGCACCACTTCGAAAGGCTGCGCGGCGTCGAACGCGGCCGCCCCTTCCCAGCTGGACGCGTAGACGACGAGCTGGTTCGCCGGCACTCGAACCGCCAGATTATGGACAAACTGCTGAATCCCCCCGGGCCGCGGCGGGAAGTCGTTGGTGATCAGCAGCGCCTTCATACCGTCCATCCTGGCCGCCTCTTCGCCCCGCTCAACCACGGGGTGACCGTTCCGCCCTTACCCCTCACCCCCGCTTCCCACTCCCAATGATCAACGCACCCGACGCGGTTCAGCCCCCGTGAGCAGGCCCTCGGCCCGCCGCCGGAGCCCCCACGGCTCGCCAACGACTGTCGCCGACCGAAACTCTCCGCGATCATGCATCCCGCAGCCCCGTTACACCAGGTTTCCGACAACCACGGAGACTTATGGTACCTATAGGTACATTTCCACTCCGCGATCATGAAAACGGCGCGTTACCGACCCGGCCCGTGCATGATCCCGGAGACTTACGACCGCCAGCGCGATGTATGAGCCTGACGTGTCCCGCACAGACCGGCCCGGCACCGCATGATGCCCGCCAGCACCACGTGGTGCCCGGCCCTCGCGTCCCAACACGTGTGGGGCGGGCGCGATCGGCAATCACGTCCCACCCGCCGGGCGGCTGGACGCCACGCAGCACGGCGCAGCGACCGAAACTCTCCGCGATCATGCACAACCGGCGTCGACACCAACGGTTTTTCATGATCACGGAGCGCTGATGTACCCCCGTGTACCACAAGTCTCCGGGATCATGACAAACCCGGCGTGCGGTCACCGCAGACATCATGATCACGGAGACATACGTCCGGCCCGGCCGCGCAGATCGGATGGCACGCGCCCAACGGGTGCGACACCCGCACCGCCGCGCCGCGCCGAAGCGGGGCCGACGCGAAGCGGGGCCGGGCCGGTGCGGGGCGGGGCCGGGCCAGGGCGGGGCCGGGCGGGGCCGGTGCGGGGCCGGGCCAGGGCGGGGCCGGGCCAGGGCGGGGCCGGGCCAGGGCGGGGCCGGGCCAGGGCGGGGCCGGGCCAGGGCGGGGCCGGGCCAGGGCGGGGCCGGGCCAGGGCGGGGCCGGGCCAGGGCGGGGCCGGGCCAGGGCGGGGCCGGGCCAGGGCGGGGCCGGGCCAGGGCGGGGCCGGGCCAGGGCGGGGCCGGGCCAGGGCGGGGCCGGGCCAGGGCGGGGCCGGTGCGGGGCCGGTGCGGGGCCGGGCGGGGCCGGGCCGAGGGCGAGGCCAGGTCGGGCGGTGATGAGGCGAGGCCGAGGCCGGGCCAGGCGGCGCCGGGGGCGAGACGGTGCCAGCGGAAGAGCGGGGGGCTGGGCCAGGCCGCCGGGCAAGGCGAGGCCAGGCCAGCCGGGACTGGGCCGGGGCGAGACGGGCCGGCCCGGGCCGGGGCCAGGCCAGCCGGCGCCCGGGCGAAGCGAGACCGGCGGAGGAGCAGGCCGGGCCGGGGGGCGAGGCGGCGCCGGAGCGAGGCCAGCCGAGGGCGGAGCGGGGCCAGGCCGGGCGAGGCGAGTCCGAGGGCGGAGCGGGGCCAGGCGAGGCGAGGGCGGGGCGGGGCGGGGGCAGGCCGGGGCGAAGCGGCGCTGGGGCGAGGGCGGGCGGGGTTAGGGGTGGGTGCGGGACCAGGCGCGGGCGGCGGCCATGCGTTGGACGGCGGTGGGGTGGGAGCCGAACAGGAACTGTTCGACGGGGTTTGGGTCTGGGTCGCCTAGGTTGACCAGGGCCAGGCGGCCCTGCATGGCTTCGAACTCGGCTGGGTCGTGGGTGAGTTGGAGGGCGTGCTCGTCGGCGCGGGCCTCGACGCGGCGGGAGATCAGAGCCTGGGCCGGGCCAGTCAGCAGGGCGGCGACCGTGGCCAGGGCTAGGAGCAGGGCGATGGCGCGGGGCTCGGCGATGGAGTCGACGCGGGCCAGGCGGAGCAGGGCGGACCAGGCGCCCAGCAGGTAGAGGGCGCAGACCGCGGCCGCGGCGCCCAGTGCGCCGAGGAGGGTGCCGGTCAGGACGTCGCCGGACTTGGCGTGGCCGAGCTCGTGGGCGACCACCGACTCGACCTCGGCCGGTGGGGCCTTCTCCAGCAGCGTGTCGTAGACGACGATGCGGCGGGTCGGGCCGAGGCCGGAGACGTAGGCGTTGACGGCGCGGGTGCGGCGGGAGGCGTCGGCGATCAGCACATCGCGGACCGGGACGCCGTCGCGGGCGGCCAGGTCCATCAGGCGGGTGCGCTGCTCGCCCGGTGGCATCGGGGTGAACTTGTTGAAGATCGGCTCGACCAGAACCGGGAAGACGAAGCTGAGCAGGATGGCGAGCGCCGCCGCGCCGGTGGCGGCCCAGGCCCACCACCAGCGCGGGGCGAAGTGGGTGATGGTGAAGAAGCCGACGAGGACGATGGCGCCGATGACGGCGCCGACCGCATAGCCCTTGAGCAGGTCGACGGTCCAGCCGCCCCAGCCCTGGGTGGACAGGCCGTAGCGGCGCAGGATCGACTGGCGCCAGGCCGACACCGGCAGCGCGACCACCTCGCCGACCAGGGTGACGGCGAAGCCGCCGAGCAGTGCCCGGGCCAGCCAGTGGCCGCCGAACGGGCGGCCGGCCTGCTCGACGATCCAGGCGCCGGCCGGGGTCAGGCCGAGCAGGAGCGCGATGACGAGCCCCAGGCCCAGCGACAGGTAGGTGCCGGGGCGCAGCGCCGCGTGAAACGCCCGCCCCTGGGCGACGGCGTCGTGGGGCAGCGTGTCGAGCGCGGCGAGCTGGTCGGGGCGCGGTGCGGGTGGCGCCGTCCACGGCACCCGCAGCAGCGCGACGGCGGCCGCCGCGACGAGCAGCACCACGAGCGTGATCGCGGCCCAGAGGCGAGGGGTCATCGCGACAGCCTATGCGGCCCGGCCGCGCCGGCGCCGGGGCGCCGGGGCGGGGCTGACGGGCAGGGTCTCGAAGTGGGTGGGCTCGATCACCGTGACCTCGAACCCGGCCAGCTCGAACACCTCGATGGCGCGCACCTCCTCGGCGCCGAGCTGGTGGAACGCCGGCGGGGTGTCGAGCAGCAGGGTCACCACGCAGTCGCCGCACGCGGTGCCGCGCACCGAGCAGCCTTCGCAGTCGACGAGCATCGCTCCTCCAAAACCGATCCATCCGTGTCCATCCGTGGAGCCGGGTGAACTCGATGGGACTCACGGTAGCGGTGGGGTACGACAAAAAATGGAAACGCCCAGGTCAGGACCGTGATAGGCGGCGCAGGAGGGTGTCGGATGACAGCGGGTACGCCCCGTGGCGGCGCACCCCGTCGATGACCTCCTTGTCGGAGGAGATCACCACGATCGGCCGGCCGGCCGGCTCGGCCCGCACCAGGCGCCGGATCAGCTCGTCGGCGGTCTCGCCCTTCTTCGAGAACAGCACACGTACCCCCCGGGGAGCAGGCGGCAGCCCGTGCACCCGCTCGGCGCCGTCGAACACGACCGTGACCTCGGCCCTGGTCTGTGCCACCAGCCCGCCCACGCCCGTGATCAGCCGGTTGCGCTGCTGCTCGAGCGAGATCTCGGCGTACCCCTTCTTCGTGACGTTGTAACCATCGACGATCATGTGCGCCTTGGGCAGGCTCAGCAGCTGGTCGAGGCGGATCGGGTCGTCGGCGTCCAGCGCGCGGGCCGAGGCCGCGCCGGAGGCGTTCTCGGGGCGGTCGGCGGCGGTGTCGGCGACGAAGTCCGCGGGCAGCTTGTCGGTGGGGTCGAGGGCCAGCTCACGGCGGAGCCCGACGGCGGCCTGGCCGATCGTCTCCAGCAGCAGCCACAGCCGCGCGTCGTCGACCGCGCGGGCGTCCTTGGCGCTCTGCCGCTGCGCGCCGGCGGCGGTCTCGGCCTCGGCGAGCCGGGCGCGCAGCCGGCGCAGCTCGGCGTCGTGGTCGGCATTCGCCCTGGTGGCCCGGCCCTTCTCCGCGGCGAGCATGTCGGTGGCCTTGTGCTCCTTGGCCTGCGACTCGCGCAGTGCCTTGCCCAGCGCGCGGACCTCCTCGCGCAGGCCGGCCGCCTCGTCGCGCAGGCGGGCCAGCTCGTCGCGCAGCTTGTCGGCCTCGACGCGGGCCACCGCGCGATCGTGCTCGGCGCGGGCGAGGCGCTGCTCGATGTCGCGGACCCGCTCGGAGGCGATCGCGCCCTCGGCCTCGGCCCGCACGGTCTCGGTGGCGTCGGCGACCAGCGTGCGCCAGCCGTCGGGGCGGGCGAGATACGCCAGCGCCGCCACCTCCACCGGGTCGGCGGTGGTCGGCGCGCCGCCCTCGAGGATGGCGGTGCCCAGGTCACCGGCGTCCTCGACGACGCGCGTGGCGAGCCGCTGGCGCAGCAGCGGGTCGCCGGAGAGCTGCAGCGCGATCACCGGCCCGCCGAGGCGCGCGCGGCGGTTGGGCGCGAACTTCGCGACCCGCCGCAGGGGCATCGGCAGCTCCTCCAGCGGCAGGCTGGTCATGGCGCCCGCGGCGAGGGAGATCACCCGCTGCCGGACCACCTCGGGCAGGACGGGCTCCTGGTCATCCGCCGTTTGCGCAGGCGTAACCGCGGCCTCGACCTCGAGGCCGTCCGGAGCGTCATGCGCAGACATCACTCCAGTGTCGCATTGTCGACCACATTCGCCCGGGATGGTGTCCAGGACGGGCGCCTTAGCCCGAACGGCTAAAAGCTGACATATCATAATTTCACCCGATTAGGCGTACGGCTGGGAGGCGGGTATGGCTGCACCGGTACCCCACAACGAGGCGGATCGGGTCTCCGCCCTGCGCGCGATGGCCGTTCTGGACACGCCGCCGGAGACCGACTTCGACGACATCGTCCGGATCGCGAGCGAGGTCTGCGGCGCGCCGATCTCCCTGGTCACACTCGTCGACACCGAGCGACAGTGGTTCAAGGCCAAGATCGGTGATGTACCCGTGAACGAAACACCGCGCGAGGTGGCCTTCTGCGCGCACGCGATCATGGGCCGGGACCTGATGGTGGTACCCGACGCCACCGCCGACGCGCGCTTCGCCGACAACCCGTTCGTCGGGGGCGCCGATGGCATCCGGTTCTACGCCGGCGCGCCGCTGCTCACCCAGACCGGCGCCGCCCTCGGCACGCTGTGCGTGGTCGATCACGCACCGCACCGGCTCAACCTCGACCAGATGCGCGCCCTGCGCGCCCTCGCCCGGCAGGTGACGGAGCTGCTGGAACTGCGCCGGCTGGTGGTCATCGACGAGCCCGAACCGCGCTCGGTCGACCTGGCGTACCTCGTCGAGGCCCGCATCCGCGAGCTGCGCGGGATCGCCGACGCGCGCAACGTCGCGATCACGCTGGGGCTCACCGACCCGACCTCGATCCATGCCGACCCGGCGAGGCTGTCCCGGGCGCTGGACTACGTGATCTTCACCGCGCTGAAGGTCGCCCCGGCCGGCGGGCGGGTCGCGGTGCGGGTGCTGGGCTCGCCCGTGCCCACGGTCGAGATCGGCCACGCCGGGGGCAGCATCCGCCCCGAGTGGCACACCGACCTCGCCGGAATCCGTCCGGCCGACGAACCGGTACCACGGGCCGTCGCCGGCATCCTGCGCGCCCACGGCGCCACGGTGCTGGACACCTCCGCCATCGTCGGCTCCCCCGACGTGCGCCTTGAGCTGCGCTTTCCGCCGCACTGAGATTTTTTGTCATACCCCGGTCGTACTGTGCCCCCGTGCCCGAGTACCACCAGGAAACGCTCGACGCCCTGTTCGACGACCCGCGCGCCGCGACGCTCTTCGCGACCACCTTCGTGGTGGTCGACCTGGAGACGACCGGCGGCGCGCCCGACGGCGGCGGCATCACCGAGATCGGCGCCGTCAAGGTCCGCGGCGGCGAGGTGCTCGGTGAGTTCGGCACGCTGGTCAACCCCGAGGAGCGGCTCCCGGCGTTCATCACGGTGCTCACCGGCATCACCGAGATGATGCTGCTGGAGGCGCCGAAGCTCGACACCGTCCTGCCGAGCTTCCTGGAGTTCGCGAAGGGAGCGGTCTGGGTCGCGCACAACGCGCCGTATGACACCGGGTTTCTGAAGGCGGCCTGCGCCAAGCACGACTACGCCTGGCCCAAGCCGATCGTGCTCGACACCGCCGCCATCGCCCGCCGGGCGCTCATCGCCGACGAGGTGCCCAACCACAAGTTGTCCACCCTGGCCCGGCACTTCCGGTCCCCCACGCAGCCGGTCCACCGTGCGCTGGAGGACGCGCGGGCCACCGTCGACGTGCTGCACGGCCTGTTCGCCCGGCTCGGCAGCCTCAAGGTGCACACGGTCGGCGACGTCATCGAGTTCGTGAAGGCGGTCAGCCCGGCCCAGCGGCGCAAGCGGCATCTCGCCGAGGGGCTGCCCGACGCCCCGGGGGTCTATGTGTTCCGCGGGCACAAGGACCGGCCGCTGTACATCGGCACGAGCTCCTCGATCGCGACCCGGGTGCGCAGCTACTTCACGGCCGCGGAGAAGCGGGCGCGCATCGACGAGATGCTCAACGCCGCCGAGCGGGTCGAGGCGATCCCGTGCGCGCACTCGCTGGAGGCCGAGGTCCGTGAGCTGCGGCTGATCGCGGCGCACAAGCCGCCGTATAACCGCCGCTCGAAGTTCCCGGAGCGGGTGCTCTGGCTGAAGCTCACCAACGAGGCGTATCCGCGGCTGTCGGTCGTGCGCGAGCTGCACGCCGACGGCGCGGCATATCTCGGGCCGTTCGGCTCGCGGCGGGGCGCCGAGCTGGCCGCCGCCGGCGTCTACGACGCGCTGCCGATCCGCCAGTGCACCCACAAGCTGTCGCTGCGCACGACCACGCCGGCGTGCGCGCTCGCCGAGCTGGGCCGCTGCCCGGCGCCCTGCGAGCACCGGATCTCGGCCGACGACTACGAGGCGACAGCCGCGGCCCCGTTCCGCGACGCGACCACCGGCGACCCCAGCCCGGTCGTGCGCGGGCTGATGGCGCGGATCGAGGCGCTCGCCGCGGCGGAGCGATACGAGGACGCGGCGGCGATCCGGGGCCGGCTCGTCGTCTTCTTACGCACAGCGATCCGGATGCAACGGCTCGCCGCGCTGACCATGCTGCCGGAGGTCGTCGCCGCCCGTCCGTCGGCGGCCGGGGGCTGGGAAATCGCGGTGGTGCGACACGGCCGACTCGCCGCGGCGGGCATTTCACCCCCGAGGGTGCATCCACAGCCGACGTTGGATGTGGTGTTGGCCACAGCGGAGACCGTCCAGCCCGGGCCGGGCCCGACGCCGCGTGCGTCGCCGGAGGAGACGGAGCGAATCCTCGCCTGGCTCGAGCGTCCGGAAACACGGCTGGTCAAGACCGATGTCGGCTGGTCATCGCGGGCCGATGGGGCGGGCCGATGGCGGCCGTTCCTGGCCCGCGCGGAGGCGGCCGCGACGGTTCAGATCGATTTGCGAGGGTAGGCGCATCGGACGAACGCACATACTCAAATGACCGATCGGATGCCACAGAGGAAACTAGGCTGGAACCTACCCAAACCCCGGCCCGCCCGGCCCGTCGGTGAGGAGGTGCCGCATGGAGCCCGGTCTGCAGTCAAGCGCGCCGTTCAGCGCGGGCCCCTCCTCGGCACCGAACCATTCTCCGGCACCGAACCACGCGGCCCAACCGCACCACGCGGCCCAACCGCCAGCCGGCCACGCGTCGGCCCACGGCCCGGGCTACGTCGCGGCGGTCCCGCAGGGCAACGGGTCCAACGGCACCTCGCAAGGGAACGGCTCCAGCGGCGTCGCGCAGGGAAACGGTTCCAACGGGGTCGCGCGCGAAAACGGTTCCAGCGGGATCGCGCAGGGCGGCGGTTCCAGCTCCAACGGCCGGGCCGCGGGAGCGGACAGCCGGGATCGGCCGAGCGCGGGTCCGCCAGGCCCCGACGCCCCGCCCGGCGCCGACACCCCGCCCGGCGCCGACACCCCGCCCGGCGCCGACACCCGGCCAGGCGTGGACACCCCGCCAGGTCCCGATGCCCCGCCAGGTCTCGACACTCCGCTGGGCGCAGACGCACCGCTGGGTTTCGACACTCCGCCGGGCGCAGACGCACCGCTGGGTTTCGACACTCCGCCGGGCGCAGATGCGCCGCCAGGTCCCGACGCTGCGTCGGGCGCAGACGCCCCGCCGGGTTCCGACACCGCGTCGGGCGCAGACGCCCCGCCGGGCCATGACGCCGGGTCGACCGGCGACGCTGCGCTCGGGCTCGACGCCGCGGCGGGCACCGATGAAGCTGACGCCGGGCGTGTGGCAGAGCCCGAGGTGACAGAGCCCGAGGTAGGCGCGACCCGTGGCGCTGAGTCCGGGGGTGTGGCGGAGCTTGGGCGTGGGGCGGCAGACGGACTACAGGTCTCAGACGCGGCGGCCTCCGAGTTGGCGGCGGGCGGTTCCGGTAGGCGGCAGGGCGCCGGGCACTCGGCGGCTCCGAATGGTCGCGGCTCGGAGATGTCGACGCTCGGCGCGCAGGTAGCTCGCGCGCAGGGCGCCTCGCACGGCCCTGGTTCGGACGCGAGCGCGACGCACAGCGAGTACATGGTGGACCCAGCGGCGTCGAACGGCAACCCCGCGCAGTTTCCGAATTTCCGGGCCGGGCTCGCCGGGCTTGCTACCAGCAACGATGCCCACGCGCTCCGCGAGGAGGCGGTCGCCGGTCTCGACGCCGAGGGCCCGCTCGGCCCCGCGACGATCCGGGTCGAGCCGCTGGGCGGGACCTCTCGGATGCTGGGCGGTACGGGCGGATTCGGGAGCGTCGGCGCCGGACCGCTGGGCGGCGGCACCGGGCCGATCGGCACCCGGGCAATCGGCGCAGGCAGCACCGGAGCGATCGGCGGCGGCACCATCGGCAGCGCGGGCACAGGAAGCATTGGCAGCGCGGGCGCCGGGAGCATCGGGACCGGGGGCACGGGAGCAACCGGCACGGGTGCCATTGGCACCGGGGCGACAGGCGCTGGGGCCGTCGGTGGCGGTGATCGCGAGGCGGGCGGCGGTGAGCGGCTGCGGGCCGGCGAGATGTTCTTGGGGCCCAAGGGGCTGCCGACGGCGGCGATCAACACCCCGCAGGCGCCTCCGCGGCGGCGGCCGGCCGGTGCGCCGGAGCGGGCGCCGGCCGACAGGACGAAGCCGGCCGACCGCGGGCACCATGCCGACCGGGTCATCGACGATCGGGTCGCGGCCAACCGGGCTCGGGATGCTGACGGCCGGACCGCCCGGGATCGAGGCAACACCAACCCAGGCAACAGCGCGCAGGTAACCGCCGACCGGGCGACAGACCGGGCAGCGACGGACCGGGCGACCACCGACTGGCCGGCGAATGACCGGACGATCGAGACCAGACACGGCGGCGACGGCGAGGCGGCCGAGCGTGGGGTGGAGGCGGGCGCCGCCGAAGGGCGGCGGGCAGAAGCCAGCACGGCCGAGAGGGGAGCGAAAGCGGCCGAAGCTCGGCGGCGAGTAGAAGCGGATGCGGCCGAGGGCGAAGTGGGCGAGGCGCGGCGGCGGGTAGAAGCGGATGCGGCCGAGGGCGGAGCGGGCGAGGGTGGGGCGGAAGCAGGCGCGGGCGAGGCGCGGCGGGTTGAGCGGGTAGAGGCAGCGCAGAACGAGCGGTGGGCGGTGGGGCGCGAGGGGCTCGACAAGCCGCGGAACGCGCACGGTGGGCCGCTGGTGGAGCGGCGCGAGCGGCCGGTGGACGGCGAGCGGAAACGGGTCGGGCCGCGGCCGGTGGCGGGGCGGGAGGCGCGGCTCGACGATCGGTATGCGGCGCCGCGGCAGAAGCTCACGGCGCCCGCCGCCGACGACTCGCCCGAAGTGCCGCCGCCGCCGAGTTACTCGGCGCAGGTGGGTGGGCTGGTTCCCGGGGATCCGACGTCGACGTATACGGCGATCATCGGGTCGCGGCTGCGGGCCATGCTGCCCTGGCAGTCCAGCGATGATCCGATGGCGCCGATTCTGCGGGTACACCGGCAAATTCATGCGGCGGCGGACACCGCGCTGTTGCGGCGGGCGTATGCCACCGCCGAGCAGATGCACCGGGGACAGATGCGCAAGAGCGGTGAGGCGTTCATCAGCCACCCGCTCGAGGTCACCGAGATCCTCGCCGACCTGGGGATGGACACGACCACGCTGGTCGCGGCGCTGCTGCACGACACGGTCGAGGACACCGAATACACGCTCGGGGCGCTGGAGCGGGACTTCGGCGGTGAGGTCGCGCTGCTGGTCGACGGCGTGACGAAGTTCGACAAGATGTTCTACGGCGCCGACGCCGAGGCCGAGACGATCCGCAAGATGATCGTCGCGGCCGGGCGGGACGTGCGGGTGCTGGTCATCAAGCTCGCGGACCGGCTGCACAACATGCGCACGATCGACGCGCGGTCGGTCAAGAGCCGGGTGCGGATCGCCACCGCGACGCGGGAGGTGCTGATCCCGCTGTGTGAACGGCTCGGCATCCAGGCGCTCAAGCGGGAGCTCGAGGACTGGGTGCTGCGGGCGGTCTCCCCCAGCGGCTACGCGGTCGTCGCGGACTACGTGCGGCAGCGGGTGGGCTGGGAAGGGTACCTCGACAAGGTCATCTCGGCGGTCGGCACCGACCTGAAGAAGTTCGGCCTCGACGCGACGGTGTCGCCGCGGCCCCGGCACCTGTACTCCATCTGGAAGGACACGGTCGACGGCGACTACGCCGAGCCGCACGACCTGCCGCGGGTGGTGATCGTCGTCGACGGGCCGGAGACCGACTGTTACGCGGCGCTCGGAGCGGTCCACGGCAAGTGGCGGCCGGTGCCGGGGCGGTTCAAGGACTTCGTCGCGACGCCGAAGAACAACAACTACCGGTCGCTGCACACGACGGTGCTCGGGCCGGAGGGGCGCTCGCTGGAGGTGCTGATCCGGACCGTCGAGATGCACCAGTCGGCGGAGTACGGCATCGTCGCGAACTTCCGGTACCCCTCCGCTGCGGCCCGGTTCGGCCCGGCGACGAAGGCCGAGCAGCTGGACTGGCTGCGCCGGCTGCTGGACTGGGAGGCGGCGGCGTCCGACCCAGCGCAGTTCATCGCCTCGCTGCGCTGCGACCTGGCCGAGGACCAGATCCTGGTGCTGACCGCGGGCGGCGGGCGGCCGGTGCTGCTGCCGTGCGACGCGACACCGGTCGACCTCGCGTACATCCTCGGCGCGGACGTCGGCAACCGATGTATCGGCGCCCGGGTGAACGGCCGGCTGATCGCGGTTTCCTCGCCGCTGGCCGACGGCGACACGGTGGAGATCATCACCCGCGCGGGGCAGCGCGACGAGTTCGACTTCGACGCCGACGCGCCGGCGCGGGGGCCGTCGCCGGAATGGCTGGACTTCGTCAAGACGCCGCACGCGCGGCTGCACATCAGCCGCTGGTTCGAGGCGCACGAGGCGCCGGCCATCACGGTCGCCAACAAGGTGCGCCTGGGCCGGCTCGCGATCGGCCTCGCGCTGCGCCAGCAGGGCCGCGGGCTGGCCAGCGACCTGCCGCTGGTGCGCCTGGCGGCGCGGCTGGGCTACCCGGACCTGGAGACGCTGCTGGTCGCGGTCGCCGATCACGCCCGCACCGCGGATGAGGTCGTGGCCGAGCTGATCGCCCTCGTCGACCACTCCCCGAAGTAGGTCACTAGCCTTACGCGGATGACGGACTTCCGTGGCCGCGCGCGGGCTCTGGCGTACCGCACGTTCTATCGGCTGCCGGGCCGGTGGCGGCGGCGGATCGTGCGCACGCTCCAGCCGATGTACACCCTCGGCGGCGTCGTGATCGCCCGCGACCCGCAGCGGACCCGGATCCTGCTGCTGCGCCAGCCGCCCGGCGCCGGCTGGTCGCTGCCGGCCGGGCTGATGGACCGCGGCGAGACGCCGGTGCAGTGCGCGGCCCGCGAGCTCGCCGAGGAGACCGGCCTGCGGGTACCCCCGGAGCAACTGCGCCCGGCCACGCCCAACGCCATCGTGCACACGCACGGCCGGTGGATCGACATGGTGTTCGAGGCCGAGATCGAGCCGGGCGACCCGTTCGTCATCGACGGCGCCGAGGTGCTCGAGGCGGCCTGGCACCCCCTCGACGCGCTGCCGCCGCTGACCGTGCCGACCTCGCGGCTGCTCGCGCACTACGGGATCGGGCCGTACCGGGAGTACCCCGAGGTCCTGGAGTCGTGAGCACGGAACTCTGCGCGGTCGTGCTCGCCGCCGGCGAGGGGCGCCGCCTGCGGCCGCTCACCGAGCAGCTGCCCAAGGCGCTGTGCCCGGTCGGCAACGTGCCGCTGCTCGACCGGGCGCTGGACCGGGTCGCGGCGCTCGGGCTCGACGCGGCCGTGAACGCCTGCTATCTCGGGCAGCAGGTCGTCGAGCACGTCGGCGACCGGGCGCACCTGTCGGTGGAGCCCGGCGATCCCCTCGGTACCGCCGGCGGGCTCGGCCTGCTGCGGGACTGGATCGGCGGCCGGGGCGTGCTGGTCGGCAACGCCGACGCCTACCTGGCCGCGGACGCGCCGCCGGGGCCGGACATCGCGGCCCTGCTGGCCGGGTGGGACGGGCGCGAGGTGCGGATCCTGGGCGTCCCCGGCCCGCCGCACGAGTTCGGCGCGCACCGTTTCGCGGGGTTCTCGCTGCTGCCCTGGGACCTGGTCGCCAATTTGAAGCCAGAGCAATCCGATTTGGTACGGCTGGTCTGGCGCCCGGCCGAGCGCGCCGGACGGCTGCGGGTGGTCGAGTATCCGGGCACCTACCTCGACACCGGCACCCCGGCGGACTACCTGCGGGCCAACCTGCACGCGGTACACGGCGGAAACCTCGTGGCGGAGAGCGCCGAGGTCACCGGGCGGCTCAAGGAGGCCGTGGTCGGCGCGGACGCCGTCGTGGCTGGGTCGGTCACCCGCGGGGTGGTGTGGCCGGGTGGTGTCGTGGCGGCCGGCGAGGCGCTCGAGGACGCGATCCGGGTCGGCCGGGAGCTGACCGTGGCCGCGCACTAACATCACCTTGTCCGCATCTGGAAGGAGCACCGCCGGTGATCACCGCGATCGTCCTCATCGACTGCGCGACCGACTCGATCCCGGAGGTGGCGGAGAGCCTCGCCAACCTCGACGGGGTCAGCGAGGTGTACTCCGTGGCCGGCAACGTCGACCTGATCGCCATGGTGCGCGTCCGGCAGTACGACGAAATCGCCGAGGTGATCGCGAACCGGATCTCCAAGGTGCCCGGCGTCATGGACACCGACACGCACATCGCGTTCCGGGCCTATTCGAAGCACGACCTGGAGGAGGCGTTCGCGATCGGCCTGCCCGACGCGGACTGACCCGGGGCGTGCGGCAAATCGCATCGAGGGCGAGGGCCGCACCGGGTACCCTCGCCGCCATGAGGATCGGCATCGTAGGGGCCACCGGGCAGGTCGGCAGCGTCATGCGTCACATCCTGGCCGAGCGGCGGTTCCCGGTAGACCAGTTGCGACTGTTCGCCTCCGCCCGTTCGGCCGGGCGGCCCATCGAATGGCAGGACGGGCAGGTCACGGTGGAGGACGCGGCCACCGCGGACTACGCCGGGCTCGACATCGTGCTGTTCTCGGCCGGCAAGGGCACGTCGAAGGAGCTCGCCCCGAAGGTCGCCGCGGCCGGCGCGGTCGTGATCGACAACTCCTCCGCCTGGCGGATGGACCCCGACGTGCCGCTGGTCGTCGCCGAGGTCAACCCGCACGCCGCCGCCGTGCGGCCCAAGGGCATCATCGCCAACCCCAACTGCACCACCATGGCCGCGATGCCGGTCGTGCGCCCGCTGCACGCCGAGGCCGAGCTGGTCGCCATGATTGCCGCCACCTACCAGGCCGTCTCCGGCGCCGGGCTGGCCGGCGTGGCCGAGCTCGACGAGCAGGTCCGCAAGGTCGCCGACGGCGCCGCCGCGCTCGCCTTCGACGGCGCGGCGGTCGAGTTCCCGCAGCCGAAGAAGTTCGCCCGTCCGATCGCCTTCAACGTGCTGCCGCTGGCCGGCGCGATCGTCGACGACGGCTCGTTCGAGACCGACGAGGAGCAGAAGCTGCGCAACGAGAGCCGTAAGATCCTCGAGATTCCCGCCCTCAAGGTCTCCGGCACCTGCGTGCGCGTGCCCGTCTACACCGGCCACTCGCTGCAGCTCAACCTCCGCTTCGCCGGCCCGATCGGCGTCGAGCGGGCCACGGAGCTGCTGGCCACGGCGCCCGGCGTGGCGTTGAGCGACATCCCCACTCCCCTGCAGGCGGCCGGCGCCGACCCGTCCTACGTCGGGCGCATCCGCGTCGACGAGACCGTCGACAACGGCCTGGCCCTGTTCGTCGCCAACGACAACCTGCGCAAGGGCGCCGCCCTCAACGCCGTCCAGATCGCCGAGCTGCTGGCCGCCTGACGGGCACTACAGGTAGCGGCCGAACCAGTCCAGGATCGCCTCGAAGCGCTGTACCCGGTGCGAGGGCAGACCGGTGCGGGACAGTTCGTGGCCCTCGCCCGGAAACAGCAGCAGCTCGACCGGGGTGCCGCGGCGCTTGAGGGCCACGAACAGGCGCTGGGCCTGCTCGACCGGGCAGCGCCAGTCCTGCTCCGAGTGGATGATCAGCATCGGCGTGTCGATGCGGTCGGCGTAGGTCAGCGGGCTCTGCCGGGCGAAGTCGTCCACGTAGAGCGACTCGGCGAAGTACCACCCGATGTCCGACGACCCGGTGAAGCTGTCGATGGCGTTGACCGCGCGCTCGGATACGGCGGCCCGGAAGCGCTCCCCGTGGTGGGCGGACAACCAGGTGGTCATGAAGCCGCCGTGCGAGCCGCCGAGCACGCCCACCCGGCCGGCGTCGAGGTCGGGGGCCTTCAGCGCGGCGTCGAGCAGGGCCAGCAGGTCGACGGCGCTGACCTCGCCGACGTCGCCGCGGATCGCGCGGCCGTGCGCCTCGCCGTAGCCGGAGGAGCCGCGCGGGTTGCCGTAGACGACCGCGTAGCCGCCGTCGGCGTAGACCTGGGGCTCGTCGAAGAGGCGCCAGCCGTACTGCGTGTAGGGCCCGCCGTGGATCATCAGCAGGACCGGGTGCGGGCCGGGGCCGGCCGGGCGGACGATCCAGCCGTGCACCGGGTAGCCGTCGGGAGCGGTCGCGGTGATCTCGGTCTGCCCGAGCGCCTCCACGCCGGCGCTGAACGCGGTGAGCCGCCGGTCCCCGCAGTACACCTCGCCCCAATCGGCGGTGCCCGCGATCGTGCTGGCGAGCACTCCCCCGGCCGAGTCGAAGCCGGCGACCTGCCGCTCGCCGTCCACCAGCACCCGGTGCGGCCCGCCGTCGAAGGGCACGAGCAGCAGTTGTACCGCGCCGCGCCGCTCGTTGGCGAAGAGCGCCCCGTCCGGGCTGACCTCGAGCGTGCCGCCCGGCATCGCCAGGTGGAACTCGGCCGGGTCGAGCAGCGGCCGCGCCGGGCCTCCGCCGCTCGTCACGGGCACCGACCACAGCGACTCGCTGCGCATCGTCGGGTCCCGCCGGTCCTGCCCCGCCGGCGAGGCCGCGAACACGACCGCGGAGCCGTCGGGGGTGAACCGGGGGCGGCTCGGCACCAGCGTGGTGTCGGTGAGCGGGCGCGGGTCGCGGCCGTCCGGGCGGATCACGCACACGTCGGCGGCCCGGTCGTCGGCCCAGCCCTCGTGCCGGGCGGAGACGAACGTGAGCCACTCGCCGCCGGGGCTCCAGCGCGGGTCGCCGTGGTCGTGCTCGCCGTCGGTGATGCGGGTGACCACGCCGTCCAGGGTGGCGGTGAACAGGTGCGCGGGGCGGTCCCGGGTGAAGCCGACGCCGTCGAGCCGGTACGCGAGCGTGGTGATCCGCCGCGCCGGCTCCGCCTCCGGGCCGATGGACTCGCCGTCGGCGGTACGGCCGGTGCCGTAGCGGGCCTCGTGCGGTACCCGAGCGGAAAATGCCAACCTGGTGGCGTCGGGCGACCAGGCCGGCTCGCCCACGCCCAGCGGCTCGTCGGTGAGCTGCCGCGCCTCGCCCCCGGCGACCGGCAGCACCCACAGCTGCGGCTTGGCGCGCTTGTCCGCCCGGCGCAGGAACGCCAGCCACCGGCCGTCCGGCGAGAACCGCGGCGCGCTGTCGTGCCATCCCCGGGTGAGCTGGACCGCCTCGGCGCCGCCGTCGGTGGGCACGAGCCAGAGCTGGGAGGTGTACGCGTCGGCGTCGAGGTCGGGCCGGGACACCGCCACGACGGCGGTGGCGCCGTCCGGGCTCAGCGTCGGCGGGCCGGGCGTGCGCATCCGGGGCAGATCGATCGGTTTCACCCAGCGACAGTAGCCGGTAAGTTCGGGCGCCTACCCTGCGAGCATGGACGTGACGCTGGAGTTGGTGGACCGCGGGACCGACCGGATCGCCGTGCACGTGTATCCGGCCCCGACGACGCGCCGACGCTGGCCGTGTTGTGGCCGGCGATGGGGGTTCCGGCGCGGTACTACCGCACGTTCGCCGCCGACCTGACCGCCGCCGGCCTCGCGGTGGCCGTCGCCGACCTGCGCGGCACCGGCGCCAGCACGCCCGCGCCGTCCCGGGCGTCCCGCTACGGCCTGGCCGACCTGGTCGGCGACGTCGACGCGGTGCTGCACCACCTGAAGCCCCGCCGGGCCGGCCGCCGCACGATCCTGATCGGCCACTCGCTGGGCGGGCAGGCCTGCGCGCTGCAGCTGGCCGCCGAGCCGGCCACCGACGTCGCCGGGCTGGCGCTGCTGGCGGTCGGCCTGCCCTACTGGCGCCGCTACGCCGATCGGGCCCGCCTGCCGGTCCTGCTGTCGACGCAGACCATGGGCGTCGCGGCGAGCCTGCTGCGGGTGTGGCCGGGCTGGGGCTTCGGCGGCCGCCAGGCCCGGGGCGTGATCCGCGACTGGGCCTACACGGCCCGCAACGGCCGCTACCCCACCCTGCGGGGCCAGGACCTGGAGGCGGCCCTGCCCCGGGTGACGACCCCGGTCCTGGCCGTCGACATGGCCAACGACCGGTACACGCCGCCCGGCACCGTCTCGCAGCTGCTGGAGAAGCTCTCCTCGGCCCCGGTGACCCGCCTGCCCTACGCCCCGGACGCGCCGATCGACCACATCCGCTGGGCCAAGCACGGCACCGAGCTCGCGGCGACCGTCTCCTCCTGGGCCGCCGGTCTGCCGTAGGGTGCGAAAACGGCCCCCGGCGTTCGCCGGGGGCCGTTGTGTCGCGGGGCCTCAGTGGCCCGTGGTGATCTCCTCGCGGTCGGCGTCCTCGACCGCGCGCGGGGCCGGCGGGGCCGGGGGCACGGACTTCTCGATCGGGAAGAAGAAGCCCTTCACCGTCGGGGCCAGGGCGCCGATGCGGTTCATCTTCTTCGGCACGACCCAGCCCGCGTACTCCAGGCCGTGGCCGTGGCCGTCGCCCTCGACGCCGTGGCCGTTGCCCGACGGCAGCGGCTGGTGGACCTCGATGAAGCGGCCGTCCGGCAGGCGGCGGATGATGCCCGTCTCCACGCCGTGGGCCAGGACCTCGCGGTCGTGCTGCTGCAGGCCCAGGGCGAGGCGATACGCCACGTAGTAGGCCAGCGGCGGCACGACCAGCATGCCGATGCGGCCCGCCCAGGTCATCGCGTTGAGGCTGATGTGGAACTTGTCCGCCAGCACGTCGTTGCCGCCGGAGAGCAGCAGCACCACGTAGAACGAGATCGCCATGGCGCCCAGCGCGGTGCGCAGCGGGTTGTCCCGCGGGCGCTGGAGCAGGTTGTGGACGGCCTTGTCCTTGGTGAACCGGGCCTCGATGAACGGATAGAAGATCGGCAGCATCGTCAGGATGCCGGGCAGCACCACCGTGGGCCAGAAGATCGGCGGGATGGTGTAGCCGTCGCCCCAGCCGAACAGGTCGAACCGGATCTCCCAGGCCGGGAAGAGACGGGTCGAGCCGTCCAGGAACATGACATACCAGTCGGGCTGGCTCGCCGCCGACACGACCGCGGCCTTGTAGGGGCCGAACAGCCAGATCGGGTTGATCTGGAAGAGCCCGGCCAGCGCGGCGATCATGGCGAACACGATCATGAAGAAGCCGCCGGCCTTGGCCGCGAAGCCGGGGAACATGCGCACGCCGACCACGTTCTCGTTGGTCCGGCCGGGGCCGGGCCACTGGGTGTGCTTCTGCTTGACCAGCAGGCCCATGTGGACGCTGATGAGCGCGAGCAGGGCACCCGGGACGAGCAGGACGTGGACGATGTACAGCCGGTCGAGGATGACCTCACCCGGGAACTCGCCCCCGAACAGCGATGTGGTGACCCAGGTGCCGACGATCGGGATGGACAGCATGATGGCGCTCGCGATGCGCAAGCCCGTGCCGGACAGCGCGTCGTCGGGCAGCGAGTAGCCGCCGAAGCCCTCCAGGAAGCCCATCCAGAACAGCAGCACGCCGACGATCCAGTTGGCCTCGCGCGGCTTGCGGAACGCGCCGGTGAAGAACACCCGGAACATGTGCACCACGATCGCGGCCATGAACAGCAGCGCCGCCCAGTGGTGCATCTGGCGCATGAACAGGCCGCCGCGGATGTCGAACGACAGGTTCAGCGCGGTGTTGTACGCCTGCGACATCTCCACGCCGCGCAGCGGGGCGTAGCTGCCGTTGTACACCGTCTCGCGCATCGACGGGTCGAAGAACAGCGCGAGGAAGATGCCGCTGAGCAGCAGCACGACGAACGAGTAGAGCGCGATCTCACCCAGCAGGAACGACCAGTGGTCGGGGAAGACCTTGTTGAGCAGGCGGCGCAGCGGGGTCGCCGCCTGGAAACGCTCGTCGATCGCCCCTGCGGACTGCCCGGGGAGGGCCCGGACGTCGATCTTTCGCCGTTTCATGGCCGCTCCCAGAAGGCCGGTCCGATAGCAATCTTGTAGTCGGACGTCGCAACGAAGTATCCCTCATCGTCGACCGTGATCGGCAGTTGCGGCAGCGCCCGGCTGGCGGGGCCGAAGATCGGCCGCGCGTTGTCGGTGATCTGGAACTGCGACTGGTGACAAGGGCACAGCAGGCGGTTGGTCTGCTGCTCGTACAGGCTGGCCGGGCAGCCGGCGTGGGTGCAGATCTTGGAGTACGCCACGTAGTTCTGCCACTGCGAGCCCTGGTTGAGCGGCTTGGCGTTCTTCTGCGTGGTGAGGGCGTCGTCCTCGCGCAGGTGGATCAGCAGCGTCGGGGAGTCGGCGAACTTGTTCGTCGCGCCGCCGGGGATGCCGGGGAAGACGGTGATCTGGCCGCCGACGCTGACGTCGGCCGGCCGGATCGGCGTGCCGTCCTCGTGGGTGAGGCGGACCGGCTTGCCACCGTTGTTGTTCGGGTTCCACCCGGTGGTGAAGAAGATGTTCTCGCCGTTCTGCTTCGGCGCCTTGATCAGCGAGCCGACCAGCACGGCACCGGCCACCGCGCCCAACGGGGCGGCGCCGGCCAGGAACGCCAGGCCGACGAAGCGGCGCCGCTTGAGGCCCAGTTCGTCGCCCATGTTGAGGATGGTCGCCGCGGTGAGCCGCTGCTCGGTGCTGTCCGAGGGGCCGTCGTGGCGCTCCTGGATCGAGACCTCCTCGGGCAGGAGCTTCTTCGACCAGGTGATGATGCCCAGGCCCAGGGTGAGCAGCGCGAGGCCGAGCGTCGCGCCGAGCACCGGGTTGTAGAACGGGTACAGCTTCTGGTAGGTCTCGTCGCCGTGCCCGTAGTGCCACGGCCAGGCGATGTACGCCACCACGAAGGCCGTGCCCATGAGCCCGGTGAGCAGGAACAGGAACGCCAGCACGCGCTCGACGCGCTTCTCGGCCTTGGTGCCCGGGACCGGGAACCGCGGCGCGTAGTGCACGATCTCCACGCCGTCCCGGCGGGCGCCCTCCTTGACGAGGTCGAACCGGGTGAGTGCGGGGTCGTTCGGGTCGAACGTCTCCTCGGCCGGAGCGGCGGAGTGGTGGGTGGTGGTCATGACTTCCCTGCAATCCACAGCGTGGCGAACACGAGCGCCGCGATACCGACGAGGAAGATGACGAGCCCCTCGGGGACCGGGCCGTAGCGGCCGATGTTCCAGCCGCCGGGGTCGGACTGGGAGTTCTTGTTCAGGTTCTGGACGTACGCGATGATCGCGGCCTTGTCGTCCGGGCTCAGCTGGTTGTTGCCGAACACCGGCATGTTCTGCGGGCCGGTCAGCATGGCGCCGTAGATGTCGCGGTTGGTGGAGTGCTGCAGCGTCGGGGCGAACTTGCCCGAGGACAGCGCGCCGCCGCCGGTGGAGAACCCGTGGCAGGAGGAGCAGTTGACCCGGTAGAGCTCGCCGCCGTGGGCGACGGTCTCGGGGTTGGCCTGCGCCTGCTTCACGTCCGCGTCGAGGCTGGCCGCGCTCGGCAGCTGCGGGCCGCCGCCCAGCTCCTGGATGTAGGCGCCGATGTCGGCGGCGTCCTTCTCGTTGTACATCGGAGCCTTGCGCTGCGCCTGGGCCTCCTGGCGGGCCAGCGGCATGCGTCCGGTGTTGACCTGGAACTCGACCGCCGCCGAACCGACGCCGATCAGGCTGGGGCCGCGGTCCTGCACGCCCTGCGCGTTGGTGCCGTGGCAGGTGATGCAGCTGGTGTCGTACAGCTCCTTGCCGTGCTGCGCGGCCGCCGACAGGGCCGGCGTCTCCTCGGCACGGCCGACGCCGGGGGCGTAGGCGCTGTAGAGGCCGCCGACCAGCGTGAGCGCGGCGACCAGGCGCACGGCCGCCGACAACCGCCGGCGAAGCTTGCCCCGCGCCGCGCGCGCACCACCCGGTACCAACCGGGCAAGCGGCCGCCTGCTCTGCTCAGAACTCATGGCCTCACCTTTGTCGTCTGTCATTTCTCAAAGTGATCCCCGGTGTGACGCGGCCAAGCGGCTTACTGGAGGAAGTAGATCATCGCGAACAGCGCGATCCAGACGACGTCGACGAAGTGCCAGTAGTACGACACGACGATCGCCGCGGTCGCCTGCGCCGGCGTGAACCGGCCCATCGTCGTGCGGATCAGGTAGATGATGAAGGCGATGAGACCGCCGGTGACGTGCAGGCCGTGGAACCCGGTGGTCAGGTAGAACATCGACCCGTAGCCGTCGCCGTTGATCTTGATGCCCTCCTTGACGAGGTTGGTGTACTCGTTCACCTGCCCGAGCACGAACGTCAACCCCATCACGAAGGTGAGTGCGAACCAGCGCCGCAGCCCGTGGACATCACCGCGCTCGGCGCGGAACACGCCGATCTGGCAGGTGATGGACGACAACACGAGGATGACCGTGAAGGTCAGGGCATACGGGATCTTCAGCGCCTCGGTGTGCTCCGCCCAGAGCTGGGGCGCGGCGGCGCGGATGGAGAAATACATCGCGAACAGCGCCGCGAAGAACATCAGTTCGCTGGAGAGCCACACGATCGTCCCGACACTGACCATGTTGGGCCTGGTCAGTGAGTGGATCTGGCTCTTGGCAATCGCTGGGGCCGCAGTCACGTCGCCATTATTGCCCCCGATCATCATCGAGTTTGCGCGGGGTCCGCACCGAGGGGCGATTCGCACGACGGCATAGTCTGGGTGCGTGTTCCAGGCACTCGAAACCGCAGGTGAACCGGGCCCCGTGTCGGCCGCAACACTGGTCGGCTCGTTCCACGTGTCGTGGCTGACGCTCGTGCTGCTGGCGGCGGCCGGGCTCTATCTGGCCGGCGTGGTGAAGCTGCACCGCCGCGGCGACCGATGGCCGCTGGCGCGCACGGCGTTGTTCCTGTTCCCGGGCCTGGGCGCGATCGCCGCGGTCACCATGAGCGGGATCGAGGAGTACGACACGACCCTGCTGTCGATTCACATGGTCCAGCACATGATGCTGTCCATGATCGCGCCGATCTTCCTGGCCCTGGGCGCGCCGGTGACGCTCGCGCTGCGCACGCTGCCGCCGCGCGGCCGCAAGGTGCTGCTGGCCGTGGTGCACTCCCGGCCGGCCCGCGTCCTGGCGTTTCCACTGGTGGCGTTCGGCTTCTTCGTCGTGACGCCGTTCATCCTGTACTTCTCCGGCCTCTACGGCCTCACCATGCGCCACGAGTGGATCCACGAGCTCACCCACGCCCACTTCATCGCCGTGGGCTGCCTGTTCTTCTGGCCGCTGATCGGGCTCGACCCGCTGCCGGGCCGGTGGCCGTATCCGGCCCGGGCGCTGCTGATGTTCCTGTCCACGCCGTTCCACACCGTGCTCGGCCTCACCATCATGCAGAGCAAGACGCTGCTGGGCGGGGACTGGTACCCGTCGCTGCACCTGAGCTGGGCCGACCCGTTCGCCGACCAGCAGGTGGCCGGCGGCATCCTGTGGGCCGGCGGCGAGATCGTGTCGGTCACCATGCTCGCCGTGCTCGTGGTGCAGTGGATGCGCCAGTCCGACCGCGAGGCCAAGCGGGTCGACCGCGCACTGGACCGCGAGGAGCGGCTGCGCCGCGAGGAGGCCGAGTGGACCGCCCGCACCGGCATCGCGATTACGGCGGACGGTACGATCCCCGAGGCAGACGCCACACGAGGAGCAGCGCGCACATGAGCGAGCACATTGTCCTGCTGTACAGCGACGACGCCGAGGTCCGCGACCGCATGCGACTGGCCATCGGCACCCGCCCCGCGGCCGACCTGACGGTGCGCTTCGTCGACGCCGCGACCTACGCCGAGGTCGTGAAGCTCGTCGACGACACCGACGTCGACCTGCTGGTGCTCGACGGCGAGGCCACCCCCGGCGGCGGCCTGGGCATCGCCCGGCAGCTCAAGGACGAGGTCACCGACGCGCCGCCGGTCGTGGTCGCGATCGCCCGCGCCGCGGACCGCTGGCTCGCGTCCTACGCGCGCGTCGAGGGCACGATCATGTATCCGCTCGACCCCGTGACCACCGGGGAGACCGTCTCCGCCCTGCTCCGCGCATACCCCGCCATCCGCCGGTAAGTAGGACTTCTCTGGAGGCCGCCATGGGCGACCGCACCTGGCCGACGCTGCTCAGCGCCCTGCTGCGCGGGGAGGATCTGTCCACCGAGGACACCCGCTGGGCGATGGGTGAGATCTTCTCGGGTACGGCCACGCCCGTGCAGACGGCCGCCTTCGTGATCGCGCTGCGCGCCAAGGGCGAGACGCCCGCCGAGGTCGCCGGCTGCGCGGAGATGATGCTGGCCCACGCGGCCCCGATGCCGCTCTCCGACGAGCTGCGCAACGCCGCCGTCGACATCGTCGGCACCGGCGGCGACCGGGCCAACACGGTCAACATCTCCACCATGGCCGCGGTCGTGACGGCCGCCGCCGGCATCCCCGTGGTCAAGCACGGCAACCGGGCCGCCTCCTCCTCCACCGGCGCCGCCGACCTGCTCGAGGCGCTCGGCATCACCATCGACCTCGGTCCGGAGGACGTCACCCGGTGCGTCGAGGAGGTCGGCATCGGCTTCTGCTTCGCCGCCCGCTTCCACCCCGGCATGCGCCACGCCGGCGTGCCGCGCCGCGAGATGGGCGTGCCGACGGTGTTCAACTTCCTCGGCCCGCTGACCAACCCGGCCCAGCCCACCGCCGCCACGATCGGCTGCTTCGACCTGCGCATGGCCCCGGTCATGGCCGACGTGATGGCCGGCCGGGGGTATTCGGTGCTGCTGGTGCGCGGCGAGGACGGCCTCGACGAGTTCACCACCGCCGCGCCGACCCGGGTCTGGATCGCCAGCGGCAACACGGTCACCGAGACCGTCATCGACAGCGTCGACCTGGGCCTGCCCCGCTCCGCCCCCGGCGATCTCCGCGGCGGTGATTCGGCCCACAACGCCGACGTCGCCCGCCGGACGTTCGCCGGCGAGCCCGGCCCGGTCCGCGACGCGGTGCTGCTCAACGCGGCCGCCGCGATCGCCGCCCGCAGCGGCCTGTCCGTGCCCGACCTGCCCGAACAACTCAAGGCCGGCCTCAAGCGCGCCGCCACGGCCGTCGACTCGGGCGCCGCGACGACCTTGGTCGAGCGCTGGGCCGCGTTCAAGTAACCGGTTTACTACGCCGAGCCATCTAGGGATTTTTTCGGGTGCTGTATGGTGCAGAAATCTGCCGAGCGGCACCACGGAGGCCACAGCTCTGGCGAATACCGCATAACCGACCGGCCGAGCCCCCCGTTGAGCAGGCATGGCCGAACTGCCGCGCAACAACCCGAAGCAGGCGCTACTCTCCGCCGTCGTGGCCGGCGCCCTGGCCCTCGGCTTCGCGGGAATGCTGGCAAAGTCCTGCGGCGCCCCGGTCAAGCAGCAGTCGGCACCCGCCAACCAGGCCCTGGAGATGGTCGACTCGCTCGCCTCGCGCCTGGTGCTGGGCCTGGAGTCGGACACGACGCTGCAGTACGCGGCCCCGTCCGGCGCGATCATCACGGTGTCGCAGTCCGCACCCCGCCGGGCCTACCGCAGCGCCGGCGTGACGTACATCTCGACGCCGGACGGCACGTTCCTGTGCACGACCGGCCCGGCGCCGTCGCCCGCCAAGGGCCGCAAGCCCACCGCCCCGCCCGTGACGTGCCAGGAGGGCCCGGGGGCGGACACCATGTCCCCCAGTCAGGCCAAGGCCATCAGCGCGGCGTTCGGGGGCGAGTTCCTGCCGCCGGAGGCGGCCCTGGGCCGGCTGGCGACCATCGCCCAGGGCGAGGGGGTGCGGGCCGGCGCGTCGAAGCGCGGCGACGCGCAGTGCGTGTCGGTCACCGCGACCGGGATTCGCACCGAGACCGCGTGCGTGAGCCCGGCGGGGCTGCTCGCCTACTTCGAGGGCACCACCGACGCCGGCAAGGCGACGCAGCTGATCTTGCAGTACACGACGCCGAGCGTGAGCGACGAGGCCTTCCTGCCGCCGCAGGCCGGCGCCGCTGCCGCTGCCTCCGCCGCCGCTGCCAAGAAGTGACCCCCAAACCGTGACCCGACACGCGGGGCGGCGTCCGCCGCGGGGCGGGGTGGCGGTGGCATGGTGGCGGCATGGAGCTGCACTGCGACACCTGCGGCCAGGTGCGGATCTTCGAGCAGCCGGTTTGCGTTGATCATCCGCGGGCGGTTTGTCCCGACTGGGCCTGCACGGCCTGCGGTGCCGCGATCGTGGTCGCGCCGGTGATCCTGCTCATGGATCGGCGTCCGCGGGTGCTGCTGCGCCGGGTCCGGCCTGGCCGCCGCGCCGCCTAGCTGCCAGCGCCCCGGCGACCAGGGCTCATCGCCCGGGTCGGCGCCCGGCCCTCGGCCCCGCAGCCGCCGCCCAGGGCCGCGCAGCCCCGCTCCGATTGGCGCAAGTCGTCTTGAGTCGCGAAATATCCCGATAAAAGGCGAAAAAATCGGGCGAAGCCGGGCAGACGGGGAGTTTTACTTCGCACAGGTCGGCGTCGGTGGCGAAGCCGGCCGGGACCGGCCCCCGAAGCGGGCGCGGACGCCGCCGACTGCGCACCGACGCCTACGATCCGTGATCGGCAGGACGCTCCGCGCTCATGCCTTCGGCGTCACGGCTGGGACGGATCCGGTGGGAGTCCGTCGCGCCGGCATCCGATCGTGACGGGCACCACCCCCGCCCAGCTGCTGCGACCGAAAGTCTCCGTGATCATGCCGGAGCCGACACCGGCACCACCGGTTTCTCATGATCACGGAAGAATCATGTACACCCGTGTACCACAAGTCTCCGTGATCATGAAAAACCCGTGGTGCGGCTGTGGGGACAGGCATGATCACGGAGACATCCGTTCGGGTCGCGGCGCGCTGGGCCGGCCTTGTCGCCGGCCAGCCGTTGAGGATCAGCCGGAAACGGGGCGAGACCGGGTAGTTCGACACGGCTAAACGGGAGAAAGGCCGCGAAAGCTGCGAAAGGAGGTTAGTGGGCTTAGGGGCCGTTCAGCTCCCGGCAAGTACCGCTTGGCGCAAGACACCGACGAGTGTCACATCGACGCGGAACAATCCGCGCCATGAAGCTTCGGCGCCTTGCCATCCCCGTTGCCGCACTGTTCATCGCGATCGGTGTCGCCACCGATGCCAACGCCGCCGTGCCCGCCGACAAGCCGGCGGTCATGGCCTCCTGGTCGCAGCCGACCACGGCAAGCTACAACGCCTGGGACAACGCCCGCCAGCACCAGGCCAGCTGGGCAGCGTACGCCTTCGACTGGTCGACCGACTACTGCTCGGACAGCCCGGACCAGCCGCTGGGCTTCGACTTCCGCATGCCGTGCGCGCGCCACGACTTCGGCTATCGCAACTACAAAGCGATCGGCGCGTTCTCGGCCAACAAGAGCCGGATCGACGACTCGTTCTACTTCGACCTGAAGGCGAAGTGTGCCACGTACAACTCGCTGGTCCGGCCGGCCTGCCTGAGCCTGGCCTGGACGTACTACCAGGCCGTAGTGGTGTTCGGCAGCGTCGCGGTCAGCGCGGCCGACCTCGACCGGGCCGCGGACCTCAAGGAGCGCGGCGAGCTCGCGCTCGCCAAGTCCGAGCGGGCCTGAGCGGAGACCAAGTCCGAGCGGGCCTGAGCAGAGACCAAGTCCGGGGAGGGCTGAGCAGAGACCAAGTCCGGGCAGGGCTGAGCAGAGACCAAGTCCGGGCAGGGCTGAGCAGAGACCAAGTCCGGGCAGGGCTGAGCAGAGACCAAGTCCGGGCAGGGCTGAGCAGAGACCAAGTCCGGGCAGGGCTGAGCGAAGACGACGAAGGGGGTCCCGACGAGCGGGGCCCCCTTCGGCTTTGCCAGGTTCAGTGCTCGGCGCCGCGGCGGCTGCCGGTGTAGTACTCGAACATCAGGCCGCAGGTGGCGAACAGCACCGAGATGAGGCCGACGGCCACCAGCCACCACTGGTCGAACGCCAGGCCGAGGCTCGCGATCATCGCGGAGAGGGCCAGGCCGAAGGGCCAGTAGCTGCCGGGGCTGAAGAAGCCCAGGTCGCCGGCGCCGTCGGCGATCTCCGCGTCGGGGCGGTCCTCCGGGCGCGGCTCGATGCGCCGGGCGATCAGGGCCAGGGCGCCGCCGATCATGGACAGCAGCAGGCCCGAGAGGACCAGCGCGATCACGCCGATCCACTCGATGCCGCGGTGGCCGGTCTGCTCGACCGAGGCGTTGCTGGTCCACCAGGCATACAGCGCGGCCATGGCGAACACGAACAGCGCGAGCACGAAGAAGAGACGGTTCTCTGACTTCATCGCCGTGGGCCCTCTCTCAGCTCGAGGACCGCTTGGTGCGGTCGGTGTCGAACGGATGCGTCACGGTCGCGTAGCCCTGGTTCGGGAAGCCCAGCGCGGCGAGCGCCTCGGGGGTGCTCCGGCCCGCCGTGCGCAGCGACAGGTACTGCGAGAACTGGTCCGGCGACACGACCCGCATCTCGAAGTTCATCATCGAGTGGTACGTGCCGCAGAGCTCCGCGCAGCGGCCCACGTAGGCGCCCTCGGCGTTGTCCTTGAGCTTGATCTCGAACCGGTTCTCCACGCCCGGGATGACGTCCCGCTTGAACAGGATGTCGGGCACCCAGAACGAGTGGATGACGTCGCGGGAGTTCTCGTGGAACTGGACCGTCTTGCCCGCGGGCACGACCAGGACCGGGATGTAGTCGTCGGAGCCGACCGTCGTGATCGCCTTGCCGTCGGGGCCCTTGGTGTCCGGGTAGCTGAACTGCCAGTTCCACTTCGAGGCGACCACGTCGACGGTGACGTCCGGGTTCTTGGAGAGCCGGTCGACGTCGGTCTGGATGACCGCGGTGTAGAAGAACAGCACGGCGATGACCACGAACGGCGCCACCGTGTAGAGGATTTCGAACGGCATGTTGTAGCGGGTCTGCGGCGGCAGCTCCTCGCCGCGCTTGCGGTAGCGGACCACGCACCAGAAGATCAGGCCCCAGACGAAGATGCCGACGGCGAGCGCCGCGACGACCGAGCCGATCCACAGGTCGTACATCCGGTCGCCCTGCTCGGTGATGCCCTTCGGCCAACCGAAACCGTGGAACGTGTCCTCGACGGAGCAACCGGCGAGCAGGGTCGTCACCCCGACGGCCGAGACGGCGAGCCCGATGGCGCGCGCGGGGCTCAAACCTCTTGAGACCACCTGCTCCTGCCTCCTTAGCAGCGCCGCGGAGACCCCTCGGAGGCGGTCCGCGCGGCAAGCCTCTCCAACGCTGGCGAGCGTACTCGACCATGCTCGGTCCGCCCGGCTTGGGGTGGCCGTGTCCGGGTCGCGATACCGTTGCGGGGGTGGGCGTCTACTTGGACTCGGCCACCGCCGCTCCCCCGCATCCCGTTGCCCGGCAAGCGTTTCTGGCCGCGGCCGAGGACGGCTGGGCCGATCCGGGCCGGCTCTACGCGACTTCCCGCCGGGCCCGGCAGCTGCTCGACGCGGCCCGGGAGACCGCCGCCGAGGTGCTGGGCGTGCGCCCCGACGAGCTGCATTTCACCTCCGGCGGCGCCGACGCGATCCGGCGCGCGGTCGAGGGCGTTCGCCGCTCGCGGGACCGGCGGGTGGTGGTGCACTCGGCGGTGGAGCACTCCGCGGTGATCAAGGCGGCCGGCGCGGACGCGGTGGCGGTGCCGGTGTCGCGGACCGGGGTGGTGGACCTCGCCGAGCTGGAGCCGGCGGTGAAATCGGCGGAAGTGGCCCTGGCGGCGGTACAGAGCGCGAATCATGAGGTGGGGACCGTGCAACCGGTCGCCGAGGCGGCCCGGCTGTGTGCGGCCGCCGGGGTGCCGCTGCTGGTCGACGCGGCGCAGTCGATCGGCCGGGGGCCGCTGCCCGCGGGCTGGTCGCTGCTGGCCGGCAGCGCCCGTAAGTGGGGCGGCCCGGCCGGCGTCGGCGTCCTGGCGGTGCGCAAGGGCACCCGGTGGGAGCCGCCCTGGGACGACGCGGCGGCGGACGTGCCCGCGGTGGTCGCCGCCGCGGCCGCGCTGCGGGCCGTCGCGGCGGAGGCTGATGCCGAGGGGGTACGCCAACGTGCCCTCGTCGACGAGATCCGCCGCACGGTGGCCGCGACCGTCCCCGACGTGGAGCTCGTGGGCGAGCCCGACGAGCGGCTGCCACACATCGTGACGTTCTCGTGCCTCTACGTCGACGGCGAGGTGCTGTTGCACGCTCTCGATCGCGCCGGGTTCGCGGTCTCCTCGGGTTCCGCGTGTACTTCGGACACGCTGCGGCCGTCGCACGTGCTCGCCGCGATGGGCGTGCTCACCCACGGCAACGTGCGCGTGTCGCTGCACCGCGGGGTCACCGCCGACGACGTGCGCCGTTTCCTCGCCGTCCTGCCCGGCCTGGTCGCCGATGCCCGCGCGGAGGCCGGACTGTGAGCCTCGTCATCGACGCGCTGGGCAAGAAGTGCCCGCTGCCGGTCATCATGCTGGCCAAGGCCGCCGGGGGGCAGCCGGCGGGCACCGAGATCGCGGTGCTGTCCGACGACCCGGCCGCCGCGATCGACATTCCGGCCTGGTGCCGGCTGCGCGGCCACACCTTCCTGTCCACCGACGGCGACCGCCACACCGTGCGGCTGGAGGCCCAGGCCACCGGCGTCCGACCGGAGGGCTAGGCCGCCAGCGTGCGACCGGAGGCCCAGGCCGGCCGGTCGCCGGCCGGAGGCTTAGGCCGTCAGCGTGCGACCGGAGGCCCGGGCCGCCGGCCGGCGACCGGCGGGCTAGGCCGGCAGCCGGCGACGGGAGGGCTAGGCCGGGGTGCCGGTGCTGCGGAGGCGGCGGATCAGCAGGTAGGCCTCGCAGCCCAGGCAGAGGCCGAAGAAGCCGTTGAGGAACGCGGCGACCAGCGCGAACGCGGCGAAGACGACGCCCAGGGCGGTGGCGCCGCTCAGGTAGCCGGCGACCGCGACCACGGTGAAGACCAGGCCGACGGTCTGGGCGAAGCGGACCGGGGCCGGGTCCTCGCGCTCGGCCGGCGGGCCCAGCCGCGGGGCGACCGCGTAGCGGTAGAGCAGGCCATACGGGGTGCGGCGGGGGTCGTATGTGCCGATGGCGAAGATCACAGCCTGGGCGAGGGCGAGCCAGCCGCTGCCGGTGAGCAGCACCACCACGAAGACGATCGTGGTCAGGACGGCGGAGAAGCGGGGGCCGCGCGGGTCGAGGCCGACCGGCTTGGCGGTCGCGGGGCTGGTCATGAGGCGAGCACCTCCGAGACGGTCTGGCGCAGGGTGACGCGGTCGGGCACGCCGACCGTGCGGCGGGCCACCCGGCCGCGGCGGTCGACGACGAGCAGGGTGGGCAGGCGCCAGATGTCGAGCCGCCGGACGGCGTCGAGGTGCTCGTCGGCGTCGACCTCGACGTGCCGGACGCCGTCGAGGTCGCCGGCCAGGTCGGCGCAGACCGCGCGCACCTGGCGGCAGGGCGCGCAGGTCGCCGAGGAGAAGTGCAGCAGGACCACGGAGCCGCCGGCCGCGGCGGGTGGCAGCAGGCCGGGCGGTAGGTCGCCGCCGGCCGCGCGCAGGCGGCCGTAGCGGGCCCGGTAGAGCAGGCCGGCCACGGTCGCCACGGCGAGGACCGCCAGGACCACCACATACATCACGGCGGCAACGATACTCCGATCCCTATCGACTTGATAGGGATAGGAATCCGGGGGTGATCAGGCGGGCAGGTAGGTGCGGATCTCGTCGGCCGCGGCGTCGCCGTAGCTGTCGGCGACGCGCTTGGCGAACTCGTCGCGCTGGATGAAGTACTCCTGCGGGCCGACCGTCTCCAGGACCAGCGCCGCCACCATGGAGCCGACCTGGGCGGCGCGCTCCAGGCCCAGCCCCCACGACAGGGCGGCGAAGAAGCCGGAGCGGAAGCCGTCGCCGACGCCGGTCGGGTCGACCGTCTGCACGCCGCGGATCGCGGGGACGTGGATCTCCGCGTCGAGCGTGCGGCTGCGGATGACCGCGCCGTCCTTGCCCAGGGTGGTGACCAGGATGCCGACCTTGTCCAGCAGCAGCTCGGTGGTGAGGCCGGTCTTCGACTCGAGCAGCTCCTTCTCGTAGTCGTTGGTGAGCAGGTACGCCGCGTCGTCGACGAGCTTGCGGATCTCCTCGCCGGACATGCGGGCCAGCTGCTGGGAGCTGTCGGCGGCGAACGGGATGCCCAGCTCGCGGCACTCCTCCGTGTGGCGGACCATGGCGACCGGGTCGTTGGCGCCGATGAGCACCAGGTCGAGGCCGCCGAGGCGGTGCTGCACCGGGGACAGCTCGATGTTGCGCGCCTCGGCCATCGCGCCGGCGTAGAACGACGCGATCTGGTTCATGTCGTCGTCGGTGGTGCACACGAACCGGGCGGTGTGGGCGATCTCGCTCACGTAGATCGAGTCGCAGTCCACGCCGTGCCGGATGAGCCAGCTGCGGTAGTCGTCGAAGTCGGCGCCGACCGCCCCGACCAGCGTCGGGCTGAGCCCGAGCAGGCCCATGCCGAACGCGATGTTGGCGGCGATCCCGCCGCGGCGGACCGTGAGGTCGTCGACGAGGAACGACAGCGACACCTTGTGCAACTGGTCGGCCAGCAGCTGCTCGGCGAAGCGGCCCGGGAAGTGCATCAGGTGGTCGGTCGCGATCGAGCCGGTGACGGCGATCTTCATGGAGAACCTCGGTGGGTCGGGCGGGCGATCAGGGCAGGGAGCCGGATCAGATTACCTCCCGGACACCGTTCGGCCGCCCACCTGAAACCGGTGGGCGGCCGAACGGAAATCGCGAAGTTCGGTTGGCTGATCGGATGATCAGTGGAACGAGTCGCCGCAGGCGCACGAGCCCTGGGCGTTGGGGTTGTCGATGGTGAAGCCCTGGGCGTCGATGCGGTCGGCGAAGTCGATCGTCGCGCCGGTGAGATACGGCACGCTCATGCGGTCGACGACGACCTCGAAGCCCTCGTAGGTGCTGACCTTGTCCCCGTCGAGCGAGCGCTCGTCGAAGAAGAGCTGGTAGCGCAGGCCCGAACAGCCGCCGGGCTGGACCGCGACGCGCAGCCGCAGGTCGTCCCGGCCCTCCTGGTCGAGCAGTCCCTTCACCTTTACAGCGGCATCCGCGGTGAGGCCGATTCCGGCCGGGTTGTCCGTCTGAACGGGCTCGGCAAGCTGCGAAGCGGTCACGATCAAAGCTCCCTGCGGTGATGTCTACAGTTCCATCGGGGCCAACACCGCGGCTTCCGATGGCATTCCCATCTCATAGTGACACGGTTTCTGCTACCTGCTCCACTGTCGCGCGAGGCGTTGGCCGAGTTCGCGCAGGCCGTCGGCGGGGCGGGCGCGGGCCTCGGCGACGCTGCCGAAGTGCTCGACGAGCGCGTGGGACTCGGTGACGCCGATCGCGGCGGCCTCCCGCCGGCCGGCGTCGACCCGGCCGGCCACCACCACGCAGGGCACGCCGGCGTCGCGGGCGGCGGTGGCCACGCCGGCCACGACCTTGCCGCGCAGCGACTGCTCGTCGAATGCCCCCTCGCCGGTCACGACCAGGCCGGACGCCTCGATCTCCGCGTCGAGGCGGGTGAGGCGGCGGACCAGGCCGATGCCCGACTCGACCCGCCCGCCGAGGGCGAGGATGGCGGCGCCCAGGCCGCCGGCCGCGCCCGCGCCGGGCAGGTTCGCCAGGTTCGGCGGGGCCGATGGGAGCGTTTCCAGCACCTTCGCGAAGCGGGTCAGGGCGCCGTCGAGGGTGAACACGTCCTCCCGGGTCGCGCCCTTCTGCGGGCCGTAGACGGCGGTGGCGCCGTGCAGCCCGAGCAGGGGGTTGTTCACGTCGGTGGCGGCGACCAGGGTCGCCTCGCGCAGCCGGGGCGCGCCGCCGAGCGAGGCGCAGCCGGCCAGGGCCGCCCCGCCGTAGGGCAGCGCGTACCCGGCGTCGTCCAGCGGGGCGGCACCCAGCGCGGCGAGCAGCCCGGCGCCGCCGTCGTTGGTGGCGCTGCCGCCGAGGCCGATGACGATCTCCCGGGCGCCGACCTCCACCGCGGCGAGCACGAGCGGGCCGAGGCCGAACGTCGTGGTGTGGGCGGGATCACGCTCTTCCTCGGCGAGCAGGTGCAGGCCGCACGCCTCGGCGCTCTCGACGTAGGCGGTCGCGCCGTCGACCAGCACGTGGCCCTGGACCGGCCGGCCCAGCGGGTCGGTGGTCGGCACGGCGATCAGCGCCGCGCCGGGCAGCGCCGCGGCGAGCACCTCGCCGAAGCCGGGGCCGCCGTCGGAGAGCGGGCGGAGGACGAGGTCGTCGCCGGGTTTCTCGGTCCGCCAGCCGGCCGCGAAGGCCTCGGCCGCGGCGGCCGCGGAGATGGTGCCGGCGAACTTGTCCGGACACACGAGCACACGCATCCGGCCATTGTGCACGTCACAGTCGTGCGGTCGGCGCAGCGTGGGACGATCGGAGGGTGACCTGGGCCGAACCTTCGTCAACCGCCACCGCCCTGCTGCTCCTTGGCCGCGGCACCGACCCCGACACCGAGAAGGGCGTCGAGTGCCCCGGCGATCTGCCCGCCCCGAGCGACCCCGACCTGGTCGAGCGCGCCCGCGCCGCCAAGGCCGCCCTCGGCGACCGCGTCTTCGTGCTGGGCCACCACTACCAGCGCGACGAGGTGATCCAGTTCGCCGACGTGACCGGCGACTCCTTCAAGCTCGCGCGCGAGGCCGCCGCCCGGCCCGACGCGGAGTACATCGTCTTCTGCGGCGTGCACTTCATGGCCGAGAGCGCCGACATCCTGACCTCCGACGCGCAGCGGGTCGTGCTGCCCGACCTGGCCGCCGGCTGCTCGATGGCCGACATGGCCGCGCTGCCGCAGGTCGAGAAGGCCTGGGAGCGGTTCGTCGAGCTGGGCATCGCCGGCGACGTGGTGCCGGTGACCTACATGAACTCCTCCGCCGACATCAAGGGCTTCGTCGGGCGCAACGACGGCGTGGTGTGCACCTCGTCCAACGCCGAGACGGCGCTGCGCTGGTCCTACGAGCAGGGCAGCAAGGTCTTCTTCCTGCCCGATCAGCACCTCGGGCGCAACACCGCCGTGCTCAAGCTCGGCTTCGAGCTCGCCGACTGCGTGCTCTACGACCCGCACAAGCCGGGCGGCGGCCTGACCGACGAGCAACTGCGCGCCGCGAAGATGATCCTCTGGCGGGGCCACTGCTCGGTGCACGGCCGGTTCTCCCTCGACGCCGTCGAGGACGTCCGGGCCCGGGTGCCCGGGGTCAACGTGCTGGTCCACCCGGAGTGCCGGCACGAGGTGGTCACCGCCGCCGACTACGTGGGCTCCACGGAGTACATCATCCGCATGATCGACAACGCCCCGGCCGGCTCGGCGTGGGCGGTGGGCACCGAGCTCAACCTGGTCCGCCGGCTCGCCCTGGCGCACCCGGACAAGCAGATCACGTTCCTGGAGCGCAACGTCTGCTACTGCTCGACGATGAACCGCATCGACCTGCCGCACCTGGTGTGGGCGCTCGAGGAGCTCGTCGCCGGGCGGGTGCCCAACCAGATCACGGTCGACCCCGAGACCGCGCACTACGCCCGCGTGGCCCTGGACCGCATGCTGGCGCTGCCGTAGCGGCAGTGAGTGCTCACCCTGTGTGGTGATCCGGGCCGGAGTCACGAGTTCGTGCCAGGGGTGACGTGCGGCCGACTTCCGCATGCAGTAGATGTGGATATGCTGCGCGGGCGACGCGGTGCGGCTTCCGCGCTTTCGTCACGCTGCGTCAGCGTTCTGCTTCTTCGTTCCTGCCTGCAGGAGGCTTTCCGTGACCAACTACGACGCCGGTGACGTGCTCACCGTGCACGGCGGCACGCCGCTCAACGGACAGATCCGTGTGCGCGGCGCCAAGAACCTCGTCTCCAAGGCGATGGTCGCCGCTCTGCTCGGTGAGACGCCGAGCCGGATGTACGGCGTCCCCGCGATCCGTGACGTCGAGGTGGTCACCGGCCTGCTGGAGCTGCACGGTGTGAAGGTCACGCGCGGCCCGCTCGACGGCGAGTTCTTCTTCGACCCGTCCAACGTCGAGTCGGCCAACGTCGACGAGATCAACGTCCATGCCGGCTCCAGCCGCATCCCGATCCTGTTCTGCGGCCCGCTGCTGCACCGCCTCGGTCACGCGTTCATCCCCGACCTCGGCGGCTGCAACATCGGCGGCCGGCCGATCGACTTCCACATCCAGGCGCTGCGCGAGTTCGGCGCGGTCGTCGACAAGTCCCCGACCGGCATGGACATCACCGCGCCGGACGGGCTCAAGGGCGCCAAGCTGCAGCTGCCGTATCCGTCGGTCGGCGCGACCGAGCAGATCCTGCTCACCGCGGTGCGCGCCGAGGGCGTCACCGAGCTGCGCAACGCGGCCGTGGAGCCGGAGATCATCGATCTCATCTGCGTGCTGCAGAAGATGGGCGCGATCATCAAGGTGCACACCGACCGGGTCATCGAGATCCAGGGGGTACCGCGCCTGACCGGCTACAACCACCGGCCGATCCCGGACCGCATCGAGGCGGCCAGCTGGGCCGCGGCCGCCCTGGCCACCCGCGGCGACGTGTTCGTCAAGGGCGCCCGCCAGGCCGACATGATGACCTTCCTCAACCTCTACACGTCGGTCGGCGGCGCCTTCGAGATCGACGACACGCCCGGCGAGGGCGGCATCCGGTTCTGGCACCCCGGCGGCGAGCTCAAGGCCGTGGCAATGGAGACCGACGTCCACCCGGGCTTCATGACCGACTGGCAGCAGCCGATGGTCGTCGCGCTGACCCAGGCCCGCGGCCTGTCGATCGTCCACGAGACCGTCTACGAGCGGCGGCTGGGCTACACCGCGGCGCTCAACCAGATGGGCGCGACCATCCAGACCTACCGTGAGTGCCTGGGTGGCACCCCGTGCCGGTTCGGCCGCCGCAACTTCATGCACTCGGCCGTCATCGCCGGCCCGTCCAAGCTGCACTCGGCCGACCTGGTGATCCCCGACCTGCGGGCCGGGTTCAGCCACCTGATCGCCGCGCTCGCGGCGGAGGGCACCTCCCGGGTTTACGGCGTGAAGCTGATCCAGCGCGGGTACGAGGACTTCGAGGGCAAGCTCAACGACCTCGGCGCCCACGTCGAGCTGGGCTGAGGAATTTCGGATGAGAGGTGGCCGACGCTGCTGATCTTCGGCCGCGTCGGCTACCCTTCGTGTCGTGCCGTCGCTGTTTCGCCGTAAGTCAGAAGAGCCCGCCGCAGTCGCCGTCTCCGAGCCGGAGCCGGAGGTAGGGCCGAGGGGCCACACGCCCAGCAAGCGCGACCTGGGTCAGAAGACCCCCAAGCAGGTCGTGGCCGGCCGCCGCGTGGCCGAGCCGCCGGCGGCCAACCGCCGGGAGGCCGCCAAGCGGCTGCGCGAGAAACAGCGGGTGGAGCGTGTCGAGGCGCGCGAGGGCATGGCCAACGGCGACGAGCGATACCTGCTGGCCCGCGACAAGGGCCCGGTGCGCAAGCTGGTGCGCGACATCGTCGACTCGCGCCGCACGATCGGCACCTTCTTCTTCGGCACGACGTTCCTGGTCATGATCGTCGGGTTCAACCGCAGCCTCAACTCGAGCATCTACGCCGCGGCCAACGTCCTGTTCTTCGTCATGCTGCTGGCGACCGCCGTCGACGGGTTCATGATCTCCCGCACGGTGAAGCGGCTCGTTCGCGAGCGGTTCCCCGACGCCAAGGATCGAATGGGCTCGCTCTACCTCTACGCCGTCATGCGCTCCATTTCGTTCCGGTTCATCCGAAACCCGAAGCCGCAGGTCAAGGTGGGGCAGGCCATCTGAGCGACGGCCGGCGCCGGACACGTTTCGGCGGCGGCGGTGGCGGTGGGAGGGTTCGAAGCCTTACCCTGCCTTCGCGACCGGACCACGATTTCACCGGGTAGGCGCGTGGCGGGCGCCGGTGCATGAATGTGCCGGAGTGGGGCGAGGAGAGCGAAGCTGTGAGCGACGAGTACCCGGGAGAAGAGCCGGGAACCGCCGCGCCCACCTGGGCGGCCGTGCCTACGATGCCGTGGGGCCGGGTCCCCGAGCAGCGCCGTGACGACGCCGACCAGCACCGCCCCGGCCGTGGCCGGCCGGCCCCCGACCAGGGCGGACACGACCCGCGCGACCACCCGCAGCACCAGGGCCGCCCGGGCCCGCAGGCCCGCGGCCACGCCGACCCGCAGCGCGGCTACCCCGGCCCCGACCAGCGAGGCCACGACGACCGGCGCGACCCCCGCGGCTATGACGACCGCCGGGACCAGCGCGGTTACGACGACCGGCGCGACCAGCGCGGCCACGACGACCGGCGCGACGCCCAGGGTTACGACGACCGCCGTGACCAGCGCGGCCATGACGACCGGCGCGACCCCCATGGCTATGACGACCGCCGGGATCCGCGCGGCTATGACGACCGCCGCGACCCCCGAGGTTACGACGACCGCCGTGACCAGCGCGGTTACGACGATCGCCGCGACCCCCGCGGCTACGACGACCGACGGGATCCGCGCGGCTATGACGACCGCCGCGACCAGCGCGGCTACGACGACCGTCGCGATCCGCGCGGTTACGAGGACTCCCGCGACTCCCGCGGCTACGACGATCGCCGCGACCAGCGCGGCTACGACGACCGACGGGATCCGCGGGGCCATGACGATCCGCGCGACCGCCGGGACCAGGGCGGACCCGGCCGGCCGCCGCAGGGCACCGCCTACGGCCGGCCGCGCAGCCGCGCCCTGGACGAGCCGACCGACGAGGTTCCGCGGGTGCGCCGCAGCGAGGCCGGGCACCCGCGCACCACCATGCCGCCCCAGAGCCAGCCGCCCCGCGCCTCGGGCCGGGGCCGGGCGGCGGTGGGCGGCCCGCCGGGCGTCTACGGCACCCAGCGCAACGCCCCGATCAGCGGCGCCCCCGTGAGCAGCGCCCCGGTCAGTGGTGCCCCCGTGAGCAGCGCACCCGTGAGCAGCGCACCCCTCAGTAATGCCCCGGTGAGCAGCGCTCCGGTCAGCAGCGCTCCCGTGAGCGGCATCCCAGTGAGCGGCATCCCGGTGAGCAGCGCGCCCGTCAGTTCGGCGCCCAGGCACGGTGGGCCGGAGCCGATGCCCGAGGCGCCGGTCAGCGCGGCACCCAGGCACGGCGGCCCCGAGTCGTTGCCCGAAGCGCCGGTCAGCTCCGCGCCCAGGCACCACGGCCCTGAGTCGTTGCCCGAGGCGCCCGTCAGCGCGGCACCCAGGCACGGCGGGCCTGAGTCGTTGCCCGAGGCACCCGTCAGCTCCGCGCCCAGGCACGGCGGAGCCGAGTCGATGCCCGAGGCGCCCATCAGCGCGGCGCCGGTGAGCAGCGCACCGGTGAGCAGCGCGCCAGTCAGCAGCGCGCCGGTGAGCGGGGGCGGCGGGATCCACGTCGAGTTCGTCGAGGCGGGCGACCAGCCGCCGCCGGCGGTGGCGTCCGGGACGGCCATGGGCGCCTACCGGTCGGCGACGGTGGGCGGCGCGGGCGTCGACGGGCTGCAGGCCACCGGATACCTGCCGATCGTGCGGCCCGGTGCCGGGGGCTTCCCGCCGGAGCTGGCCGCGATCGCGCCCACCTCGCCGCCCGGGCCACGGGCGGAGCCCGCCGAGGCCGGGCCCGACCCGGAGCAGGTGCTGGCGGCGTATATGTGGCGCTTCGACCCCGACACGCTGCGCGAGCAGATCGAGGGCGAAGAGGTCGAGCAGCTCACCGACATCCGCGACCAGCTGACCGCCAAGCTCAACGGGGTCGCCGACAACCCCACCCGGGCCCGGCTGCTGAGCCTGCGCGCGGTGGTCTCGCGGATCCTCGGCGACCTGCCCAAGGCGGTCGCCGACGGCAAGCTCGCGCTGGCCCATGCCGAGGCCACCGGCGAGTTGCGGCGCATCGCGATCGCGCAGGCCCGGCTCGCGCACGTGCTGCAGTGGCGGGAGGAGTTCGACGAGGCGGACCGGCTGTTCACGCTGGCCAACTCCTCCGAGCTGCCCGACCGGCTGCGGGCCACGATGCACCAGCACGCCGGGCGGTGCGCCTACGACCAGGGCCGCTACATGGAGGCCTGCAACCACTTCGAGCGGGCCCTCGACCTGCGCAAGGAGGAGGACCCGGAGCTCATCGCGCAGACCGAGCTGGCGCTCGACGCGGTGTTCCGGCGGGTCGCCGAGAAGGGGTGGGGGCCCTACCCGCGCACCCGCGAGGAGATCCTGCAGATCCGCAAGCCGCCCTCCCCCGCGTTCGACGAGCAGACCCAGCGCTGGGGCTACATCGAGGCCGACGGCAACTTCGTCATCGGGCCGGGGTACCTCGACGTGCAGCCGTTCCGCGACGGCGTCGCCTGGGTGCAGCGGCAGGGCGCGCAGACCTGGGAGCTCATCGACGACACCGGCCGGGTGCTCATCGAGCCGTCGGCCGGCTACATCGGCGTCGGCAGCTTCTCCGACGGCGTCGCCTGGGTGTCGCAGGACGGCACCACCCGCTGGATCGCCATCGACAAGAACAACACGGTGCTCATCTCCACCGGCTTCGACGACGTCCGGCCGTTCCGCCGGGGCGTGGCGGCGGTGCGGCGGGGCCGGCACTGGGGCGCGGTCGACGGGGTCGGCCGGGTCGTGGTGCAGTTCCAGTACGACGGCTTCGCCACCGCGCTGCTCGACGGGCGCTACATCGACGGCTTCAGCGACGAGGGCCTCGCCGTGGTGTCGCTGGACGGGCGCAAGGGCGTGGTGGACCGCTCCGGGCGGGTCCTGGTGCCGCCGGTGCACCACACCATCATGATCCACCCGGTGGCGTTCCTCATCGTCGACGACGCGCAGCGCTGGGGCGCGCTCGACCGGCGGGGCCGCGCGATCATCCAGGCCACGTTCTCCAGCCGGACCGGGGTCACCGACGAGATCGACCGGCTGCTGGCCGACACCCGTCCCGTGATGTAAGGGGCGGCCCATTAGGGTCAAGGGATGGAATATCGTCACCTTGGCCGTTCCGGGTTGATCGTCAGCGAGATCTCATACGGCAACTGGATCACCCACGGCTCCCAGATCGAGGCGGAGCAGGCCACCACCTGCGTGCACGCCGCGCTCGACCTGGGCATCACCACGTTCGACACCGCCGACGTCTACGCCGGCACCCGCGCCGAGGTGGTGCTCGGCGACGCGTTGAAGGGCCAGACCCGCGACGGTCTGGAGATCTTCACCAAGGTCTTCTGGGCGACCGGGCCCGGCCGTAACGACCGCGGCCTGTCGCGCAAGCACATCATGCGCTCGATCGACGGGTCGCTGCGCCGGCTGCAGACCGACTACGTCGACCTCTACCAGGCGCACCGCTACGACTATGCGACGCCGCTGGAGGAGACCATGGAGGCGTTCGCCGATGTGGTGCGCGCCGGCAAGGCCCTCTACATCGGCGTCTCGGAGTGGCGGGCCGAGGAGATCCGGGCCGGGGCGGCGCTGGCCAAGGAGCTCAAGATCCAGCTGGTGTCCAACCAGCCGCAGTACTCGGCGCTGTACCGCGTCATCGAGGCCGAGGTGGTCCCGGCCTCGGAGGAGCTCGGCATCGGCCAGGTGGTGTTCTCGCCGCTGGCCCAGGGCGTGCTGTCCGGCAAGTACAAGCCGGGCCAGCCGCCGCCGTCCGGGTCGCGGGCCACCGACGAGAAGTCGGGCGCCACGTTCATCTCCCGGCTGATGCGCGACGACGTGCTGGAGGCGGTGCAGCGGCTGCGCCCGCTCGCCGAGCAGGCCGGGCTGTCGATGGCGCAGCTCGGCGTAGCGTGGGTGCTGCAGAACTCGAACGTGTCCTCGGCGATCGTCGGCGCGACCCGGCCGGAGCAGCTGGAGGACAACGTCAAGGCGTCCGGGAAGCGGCTCGACGCCGACCTGCTCAAGAGCATCGACGAGGTGCTCGAGCCGGTCGTGCAGCGGGACCCCGCGCTGACGCAGAGCCCCGCCAAGCGGCCGTAGGGGTTGTAGGGGCCGCTAGAACGACCAGAACCGGAACAGGTCGTAGCCGACGGCGGCCTGGTAGGACGGCAGTCCTATCAGGTCGCCGATCCAGTACACGACGTTGAAGAACCAGGCGTTGATCTTCGGCGACCACAGCAGCGCGATCAGGATGAGCATGCCGTAGGGCGCCATGTGGCCGAAACCGCGCTGCCATTGCGGGGACAGCCACGGGTAGATCAGGTTGCCGCCGTCGACGCCCGGCATCGGCACGAAGTTCAGCACGCTGGCGGTGAGCTGCAGGAACGCGAGGAACGCCAGGGCCGCCCAGAAGGCTGGGTGGCCGGTGGTGTCCAGGCCGAGGCTGAACGGCAGCACCAGCACGATCGCCAGCACCATGTTGGTGGCCGGGCCGGCGAAGCTGATCAGGCTGTCGACGAACTTGCTGCGGATCGCGCCGTGGTTGACCCAGACCGCACCGCCGGGCAGGCCGATGCCGCCGATCATGACGAAGATCAGCGGAATCACGATCGACAGCAGGGGGTGGGTGTACTTGAGCGGGTTGAGCGTCAGGTAGCCGCGGTGGGCCACGTCGATGTCGCCGCCCTTGAAGGCGACCAGCGCGTGCGAGTACTCGTGCAGGCACAGCGAGATCGCCCAGCCCGCGGCGACGAAGAGGAAGACGTTGAACTTCGCGCTGCCGAACCCCGACCACGCCATCCATCCGCTGACGACCAGCAGCGCGACCAGCCCCAGGAAGATCGCACTGGGCCGGAACGCCTCCCGCGGCAGCCGGCCGGTCCGGCTGCCGTATTGGCCGTAGGACACCTCAGCCCCCGGCCGGCAGCAGGCTCATCTTGTACTCCGTGCGGTCGTCCTCGCTGAGGATCGCCGTCGCCGCGCCCTTGGCCACCAGCTCGCGCCAGGTCTGGCCGAGCCACGACTCCGCGTCGGACTGGCTGGAAAACGCCTCGTTGGGGCCATCGACCGCCCTGCTCTCAGCGTCTTCGAACTGCCACGTCCACGCCATGGTCACACTCCTGTCCCAGGTAGAAGACTTCGAGCGTATCGGCCCCGCGGCCCTGAGCCGACTCCGGCCACCGGTGTCCCTCTAAAGTACGGGGCATGCGGTTGCTGGTGCTCGGAGGAATCCGGTCCGGGAAGTCGGAAGTGGCGGAGGCGCTCGTCGCCGGCGCGGGCCGGGTGCGATACCTGGCGACCGCGGCCGAGGGCGTCGGCGATGACGGCTGGGCGGCCCGCATCGCCGCCCACCGGACCCGCCGCCCCGACACCTGGCAGACCGAGGAGCTCGGCACCGCGCCTGACCGCCTCGCCGAGCTGCTGACCGGCGCGAAGGCCGAGGACACGATCCTCGTCGACGACCTCGGCGGCTGGCTCACCGCCCTCTACGACGGCACCGGCGACTGGTCGGACCCGGCCGCGGCCGACGGGCCGGTGGGCGCGCTCGCCGACGCCGTGCGCGGGTGCGGGGCCGGGCTGCTGGTGATCGTGGGTACCGAGGTGGGCCTGACCCTGCTGCCGATCACCCAGGCGGGCCGCACGTTCACCGACGCCAACGGCCGGCTCAACCAGCGCATCGCGGCCGCCTGCGACGGCGTGGCGATGGTCGTCGCGGGCGAGGTGTCGTGGCTGCGCGGCGGCGCGGCGGTCGGTCACGCCGGCGGCCGGGTCGCCGCCGCCGAACAGGCGCCGGCCGAGCGGGTGCCCGCCGCGGCGCCGCCGGAGCCGTTCGTCTTCGAGGCGGCCGGCGCGGGCTCGGTGCTGTCGACCGCCGACAGCGGCGACACGCTGTCGTTCTCCCCCGGCATGGAGCTGCCGCTGCCCGACGAGTCGACCGCCCACGAGGCCACCGAGCGGCTGCTCACCCTGGGGCTCAACGGCGCCGGGCTGGGCGGGCTGGTCCCGGTGGTCCGCTTCGCCGGCGGCGTGCAGGGCCGCGCCGACCCGCGCCCGTTCCAGCAGCCGCGCGTGCTGGTGCTGCGCGGCGACCGCACCGGCGGGTTCGCGGCCGGGGACTCGGCGGCCGCCGCCGACCGGCGCCTGCAGGAGGTCGTCGAGGGCACCGCCACGATCGCCATGCTGGCCGCGACCGCCGGCGCGAGCGTCCAGGCGATCGACTGCCCCGACGCCGGCCCCGCCGAGCTGCACGACGCCCTCGACGACGGCGCGGTCGACGCGGCGCTGACCCTGGGCTGGCGGCTCGCCGACGCGGCCGCCAACGAGGGCGTCGACCTGCTGGTGCTGGCCGCCTGCGGGGCCGGCTCCGACGCCGCCGCGGCCGCGGTGGTGGCGGTGCTCACCGGCGCCGAGCCGCCCGCGCTGCTCGGCCGGGTCGTGGACGCCTCGGGCTTCGTCGACGACGCGGCCTGGATCCGCAAGATCGGGGCGGTCCGCGACGCCCGCCACCGCATCCGCGACCGCAGCCGCGAGCCGCACGTCATGCTGTCGATGGTCGGCGGCGGCGACATCGCGGTGGCCACCGGCGTCCTGCTCGGCGCCGCCTCCCGCCGCCTGCCGGTCATGATCGACGGGCCGGTCGGGGTCGCGGCCGGCCTGGTGGCCCGCGACTACGGCGCCCAGACCCGGCACTGGCTGCTCATGCCCGACCACGGCGACAACCCGACGGTCAAGCTGGCCGCCGACGTGCTCGGCGCGGCGCCGTTCCTGCAGCTACGCCTGGCCCTCGGCGAGGGTGCCACCGCGCTGACCGCCCTGCCGCTGGTCAACACCGCGCTGACGATCGCCGCGGCGACCCCGCAGCGGGAGGCGCCGGCCCCGGAGGACGCCGACATCGAGTCGGAGATCCAGCGCGTCGTCGCGGACTCCCCGACCGCCGAGATGCCGTACGTGAAACCGTCGTGGGAGGACTGAGGCTCGCGCTGAGCCTGTTCACGGTCGCGCCGGTGCGCGCCGACCGGTTCGACCGCCCGGTGGCCGGGCGGGCCATGGCCCTGGCGCCGCTGGCCGGGGCCCTGCTGGGCCTGGTACTGGCCGCGGCCGCCCGCGGGCTGGTCTGGTTGGGGGCGGCCCCGCTGCTGGGCGGCGCGGTGCTGGTCGCCCTGGGGCTGCTGCTGACCCGCGGGCTGCACGCCGACGGGCTGGCCGATACCGCGGACGGGCTGGGCTCCTACGCCACGGCCGAGCGGGCGCTGGAGATCATGAAGCAGCCGGACATCGGGCCGTTCGGGGTGGCGGCGATCGGCTCGGTGCTGCTGGTCGACGCCGCCGCCGCGACCTCGCTGCTGTCCCGGGACTGGCCGGCGGCCGTGGCGGGGGTCACGGCCGCCTACGCCGCGGGCCGCCTGGGCGCGACCGTCGCCTGCCGCCGGGGGGTGCCGGCCGCCCGGCCGGAGGGCCTCGGCGTGCTGGTGGCCGGCACGATGAGCCCGTCGCGGCTCGCCGCGGTGACGTTGATCACGGCCGCGCTGACCGCCCTGGCCGACCCGTGGCGCGGGCCGCTCGCCGTGGCCGGGGCGGTGGCGGTGTCCTGGGCGCTGACCGCCCACGCCCGCCGCCGGCTGGGCGGCCTGACCGGCGACGTGATCGGCGCGGCGATCGAACTGTCGACGGCGGCCGCCCTCATCGTGCTGTCGATCGGCTGATCGGCTTCGGAGCACGCGGCGGCAGCCTGACCGTGACTACCGGCGGACGGTGAGGCCACGGGAGTTACGGTCCGGACCACGACGGACATCGCGGTAGCTCGGAAAAATCATCGAACCGAGGATTTCACGAACGGCGGCTTGACCAGGCGGATCGCCGAGCGGCGGCCACGGACGTCGAGCGCCACCTCGTCGCCCTCGCCGGCGCCGGAGGCGGTGTCGATCAGGGCCAGGCCGATGCCGACCCGGCGGGTCGGGGAGAACGTGCCGCTCGTCACCTCGCCGATCGGCGTGTCGCCCCGCAGCACGGTCATGTGCGCGCGGGGAATGCCCCGGTCGAGCGCCTCGATGCCCCACAGCAGCCGGCGCGGGCCGGCGGCCTTCTCGGCCAGCAACGCCTCGCGGCCCCAGAACTCGGGTTTGTTCCAGCCGACGGCCCAGCCCGAGCGGGCCTGGACGGGCGTGATCTCCAGCGAGAGGTCCTGGCCGTGCAGGGGATAGCCCATCTCCGTGCGCAGGGTGTCCCGGGCGGCCAGGCCGCAGGGGCGGGCGCCCGCCTCGACGACGGCGTCCCAGAGGGTGTGTGCGTCGTGCGACGGTACGACCAGTTCGTATCCGTGCTCGCCGGTGTAGCCGGTGCGGCACACCACGACGTCCGCGCCGGCGTAGGTGGTGACGGCGAAGCTCATGTAGTCGTGGTCGGTGGGCACGCCGAGCCCGTCCAGCAGCGCCGCGGAGCGCGGGCCCTGCACCGCCAGCACGGCGAAGATCTCGTGCTGCTCGACCACGCTGATCCCGGTCGGGGCGGCGGCGGTGAGCAGCCGGACCACCTCGGCGGTGTTGGCGGCGTTGGGGATGAGGAACACGTCGTCGTCGCCGAACCGGTACGCGATGAGGTCGTCCACCACGCCCCCGTTGTCGGCCAGGCACAAGGTGTACTGCGCCTGGCCGGCGGTGATGCGGTCGAGGTCGTTGCTGAGGCAGGCGTTGACGAACGCGGCCGCGCCGCGCCCCCGCACCCGGGCCTTGCCCAGGTGCGACACGTCGAACACGCCCACGTCCTCGCGGACGGCCGCGTGCTCCTTCAGCACGCCGCCGCCGGCGTATTCCAGGGGCATCTCCCAGCCGCCGAACGCCGCGAACTTGGCACCGAGCGCCACATGGCGGTGATACAGCGCGGGGTGCCGCAAGGGTTGCGTCATGACCGCAACCTATCGCGTTGGTTATGGTGTCCTGCACCCGATTCGACGGCATGCTTAAGCTGCCCGGATACCGGCAGTGACGCAGGCCGTGGAGAACCCGCGGCAACCATCAGTGATGTGGAGCACCAGTGACCTCCCTGACCCTGGTCGACACCGACCCCGCCGAGCTCGCCGTCGATGCCGTCGTCATCGGCGTCTACGCGCATGAGGGCGGCGACGCCAAGCTGCTGCTCGCCCCCGGCGGCGAGGCCGTCGCGGCGGCCTTCACCGACCGGCCGGGCGGTGGGCTGGCCGAGACCCTGCGGATGCTCGGCGCGACCGGCGCGCTCGGCGAGGTGACCAAGCTCGCCGCGTTCGGCGCGGTCAAGGCCCCGCTCGTGGCGGCGGTCGGCCTCGGCCCCGAGCCCGCCGGGGCGGTGCCGGCCGCGGAGTCGCTGCGCCGGGCCGCGGGCGCGGCGGCCCGGGCGCTGGCCGGCTCGGCCTCCATCGCGCTGGTGCTGCCGCTGGCCGACCGGGACGCCCCGGCCGACGCCGAGCTGGTCGCCGGGGTGCGCGCGGCCGGCGAGGGGGCGCTGCTGGGCGCCTACCGATTCGCCGGGTACCGCTCGAAGCCCTCCGCCACCCGCGACCCGGTGCGCCGGGTGCTGGTGCACGTGCCCGACGCGGGCAGCCGGGCCGGGCGGGCGGCACTGAAGCGCTCCACCGTGCTGGGCGGGGTGGTCGCGCGGACCCGGGACTGGATCAACACCGCCCCCAACGAGCTGCGGCCGCCGCAGTTCGCCGACCAGGTCGCCGCGGCCGCCACCGAGGCGTCGCTCGAGGTGTCGGTACTGGACGAGAAGGCCCTGGCCAAGCAGGGCTACGGCGGCATCCTGGCGGTCGGCCTCGGCTCGGCGGCCGCGCCGCGCCTGGTGCGCATCGCCTACGAGCCGGCCGGCGCCACCCGGCGGGTCGCGCTCGTCGGCAAGGGCATCACGTTCGACACCGGCGGCGTGTCGATCAAGCCGACCGCGGGCATGTGGGAGATGAAGTCCGACATGTCCGGCGCGGCCGCGGTGGTCGCCACGATGCTCGCGGTCGCCCAGCTCAAGCCGAAGGTCGCCGTGGTGGCCTACGCGCCGATGGCCGAGAACATGGTCTCGGGCAGCGCGTACCGGCCCGGCGACGTGGTCCGCATGTACAACGGCGAGCAGGTCGAGGTGCTCAACACCGACGCCGAGGGCCGGATGATCCTCGGCGACGCGATCGCCCGGGCCTGCGAGGACGAGCCCGACTACCTGTTCGAGGTCTCCACGCTCACCGGCGGGCAGGTGATCGCGCTGGGCAAGCGCATCGCCGGCGTCATGGGCACGCCGGAGCTGTGCGAGCGGGTCCGCGACGCGGGCGAGCGCACCGGCGAGCCGGCCTGGCCGATGCCGCTGCCCGAGGACGTGCGCAAGGGCATGGACTCCGACGTGGCGGACATCTCACAGGTCAACTCGAGCATGGACCGGGCCGGCCACATGCTGCAGGGCGGCATCTTCCTGTCGGAGTTCGTCGCCGAGGGCGTGCAGTGGGCCCACATCGACATCGCCGGCCCCAGCTACCACTCCGGCGAGCCGTTCGGCTACTGGGCCAAGGGGGGCACGGGCGTGCCGGTGCGGACACTATTCGAGCTGATCGAGGAGATCGCGGCCGAATGAAACAGCGAGGACCCACAAGGTCCGGCTGGCTGGGCAGCGCTGATCGACGAGATCGCCGCGGAGCAGCTCAGCTCTTCTTGTTGCGGGCGTTGTAGTCGCGCCAGCGCTGCGGATAGCCGACCAGCGCGATGTCGTAGATGGGCATGCTCAGGCGGTGTGCGAACTGGCGCGCCGCCTGCGGGCTGTCCATCCGGCGCCGGGTCCACTCCCCGTCGTGGGCGATGAGCAGCAGTGTCGTCTCCGTCACGGTCGTGCGGGGCTCGATGAACCCCTCCACGCCCCGCCGGGTGCGCACGAACTCCTCGAGGTAGGCCAGGTCTTCGCGGCTCGCGGTGCGTCCACCTGCTGCCGGCTTGCGTCGGCGGAACCACGCCACGATCCGCTCCTCCCCCTCGTCAGTCCACAGGGTACGACGCCGACGCACCCCGCGACGTCCCGCTGCGGGGCACCTCTCGTCGCAAGCGAGCAGCGCAAGTGACAAGATGGCCAAGGATCGGTAGGTCGAACCTGTGGGGTCCGGCCTGCTCGGTCATGCGAAGGGCGAACCCCGCATTCGCACCGTCACGAGCCGGCTGGCCCGTGCATCACCTGGGAGAATTCGTGAGCGACCCACACGCCAACTCCTTCGACGTCCTGATTCTGGGCGGCGGCAGTGGCGGCTACGCGGCGGCGTTCCGCGCGGCGCAGCTCGGCCTGTCCGTGGCGCTGGTCGAGAAGGACAAGCTCGGCGGCACCTGCCTGCATCGCGGCTGCATCCCCACCAAGGCCCTCCTGCATGCCGGCGAGGTGGCCGACGCGGCCCGCGAGGCCGACCAGTTCGGCATCCAGGCCACCTTCAGCGGCGTCGACATGAAGGCGGTCAACGCCTACAAGGACGGCGTGGTCACCAAGCTCTACAAGGGCCTGCAGGGCCTGGCCAAGGCGCGCAAGGTGCGGCTGATCGAGGGCGAGGGGCGCCTGGTGGCGCGCGACGCGGTGGAGGTCGCCGGCACGCGGTACTCCGCCCGCAACATCGTGCTGGCCACCGGCTCCTACTCCAAGAGCCTGCCCGGCCTCGAGGTCGACGGCGAGCGGGTGATCACCAGCGAGCACGCGCTCAACCTCGACCACGTGCCCGCCTCCGCGGTGATCCTCGGCGGCGGCGTGATCGGCTGCGAGTTCGCGAGCGCCTGGAAGTCCTTCGGCGTCGACGTGACGATCGTCGAGGCGCTGCCCCGGCTGCTCGCGGTCGAGGACGAGACCAGCTCGAAGGCCCTGGAGCGGGCGTTCCGCAAGCGGGGCATCGCGTTCAAGGTCGGCAAGCCGTTCGAGCGCGTCGAGCGCAGCGGCGACGGCGTCAAGGTCACCATCTCCGGCGGCGAGACGATCGAGGCGGAGCTGCTGCTCGTGGCGGTCGGGCGCGGCCCGGCCACGGCCAACCTCGGCTATGAGCAGCAGGGCGTGAAGGTCGAGCGCGGCTTCGTCATCACCGACGAGCGGCTGCGCACCTCCGTGCCCGGCATCTACGCTGTGGGCGACATCGTCCCGGGGGTGCAGCTGGCGCACCGCGGATTCCAGCAGGGCATCTTCGTGGCCGAGGAGATCGCCGGCCAGCACCCGCAGGTGATCGACGAGGCCGGCATCCCGCGGGTCACCTACTCCGAGCCGGAGGTCGCCTCCGTCGGGCTCAACGAGGGCAAGGCCCGGGAGCAGTACGGCGACGACAAGATCGAGACCCTGCAGTACGACCTCACCGGCAACGGCAAGAGCCAGATCCTCAAGACCGCGGGCTTCGTGAAGCTGATCCGGGTCAAGGACGGCCCGGTCGTCGGCGTCCACATGGTGGGCGCGCGGGTGAGCGAGCTCATCGGCGAGGCCCAGCTGATCTACAACTGGGAGGCGTTCCCAGGCGACGTCGCCCCGCTCGTGCACATGCACCCCACGCAGAACGAGGCTCTCGGTGAGGCGCACCTGGCGCTGGCCGGCAAGCCGCTTCACGTCCACTAGTTCGAGGAGTCGTTTCACATGCCGGTATCGGTCACCATGCCCCGGCTGGGCGAGAGCGTCACTGAGGGCACCGTCACCCGCTGGTTGAAGGCGGAGGGCGAACACGTCGAGGCCGACGAGCCGCTGCTCGAGGTCTCCACCGACAAAGTCGACACGGAGATCCCGTCGCCGGCGGCCGGGGTGCTGACCCGCATCGTCGTGCAAGAGGACGAGACCGCCGAGGTCGGCGCCGAGCTGGCCGTCATCGGCGACGGCTCGGAGGCCGCCGCTCCCGCGCCCGCCGCCGCGGAGCCCGAATCTGAGCCCGTCGCCGTTCAGCCGGCCGCGGAGCCCGCCGAGCAGGCCCAGGAGGAGCCGGCCGCGGCTCCAGTGGCCGCCGCGGCCGCGGTGGGTGAGGGCACCGCGGTCAAGATGCCCGCGCTGGGCGAGAGCGTCACCGAGGGCACCGTCACCCGCTGGCTCAAGCAGGTCGGCGACGCGGTCGAGGCCGACGAGCCGCTGCTCGAGGTCTCCACCGACAAGGTCGACACGGAGATCCCGTCGCCGGTCTCCGGCACGCTGCTGGAGATCAAGGTCGCCGAGGACGAGACGGTGGAGGTCGGCGCGGACCTGGCCGTCATCGGCGTCGCCGGCGCCGCGCCCGCTGCTCCGGCTCCCGCCGCACCCGCACCCGCTCCTGCTCCCGCCGCGCCCGCTCCGGCACCCGCCCCACCCGCTGCTCCCGCTCCGGCGGCGCCTGCGCCGCAGCCCGCAGCCGCGGCGCCGGTTGAGGTCGGTCCGGCGACCAACGTCACCGCCGGGGGCAACGGCAAGGTCGAGGGCGACGAGGTCGGTTACGTCACGCCGCTGGTGCGCAAGCTCGCCACCGAGCACGGGGTGAACCTGTCCACGCTGAGCGGCACCGGCGTCGGCGGCCGGATCCGCAAGCAGGACGTGCTCGACGCGGCCGCCAAGGCCAAGGCGGCCGCCGCCGCACCGGCACCCGCCGCGGCTCCCGCGGCCGCACCGGCTGCTGCGGGTACCACCGTCGCCGCCCCGAAGGCGGCACCGAGCCCGCTGCGCGGCCAGACGCAGAAGCTCACCCGCATGCGGGCGCTGATCGCCCGGCGCATGGTCGAGTCGCTGCAGATCTCGGCGCAGCTCACCACGGTCGTCGAGGTCGACGTCACCCGGGTGGCGAAGCTGCGGGACAAGGCCAAGGCGCAGTTCCTCGCCACGCACGGCGTGAAGCTGTCGTTCCTGCCGTTCTTCGCCCTGGCCGCGGTCGAGGCGCTGCGCGTGCACCCGGCGGTGAACTCGTCCATCGACCTGGAGGCGGGCACCGTCACGTACCACGACGCCGAGCACCTGGGCATGGCCGTGGACAGCGAGAAGGGCCTGATCGTCCCGGTCATCCACAACGCGGGCGACCTCAACCTGGCCGGCCTGGCCAAGCGGATCGCCGACGTGGCCGAGCGGACCCGCAGCAACAAGCTCAACCCGGACGACATCACCGGCGGCACCTTCACGCTGACCAACACCGGCAGCCGCGGCGCGCTGTTCGACACGCCGATCATCAACCAGCCGCAGGTGGCGATCCTGGGCACGGGCGCGGTCGTCAAGCGGGCCGTCGTGGTGAACGACCCGGACCTGGGCGAGGTCATCGCGCCGCGCTCGATGGTCTACCTGGCCCTGTCCTACGACCACCGCATCGTCGACGGCGCCGACGCCGCGCGCTTCCTGACCACCATCAAGGAGCGCCTGGAGTCCGGCAACTTCGAGGCCGACCTGGGCCTGTAGGCCCGCTTGTTCCAAGGTCAGGGGCGTCCCGCCGCACGCGGGGCGCCCCTGCGGCATCTCACCGCGGGGCGACCACGCCGGCGCTCCCCCCGCCGCCGCCCCCGCGCTGGCGCTCGCCCGCCGACCGCAGCCGTGCAGCCGTGCTGGCGCTTCCCCCGCCGGCGCCCCTGTGCTGGCGCTCCCCCACCGACGCCCCCGTGCTGGCGCTCCCCCACCGACCGCCGCTGTGCTGGCGCTCCCCCGCCCACCGCCGCCGTGCTGGCGCTCTCACCGCCGGGCCGCATCACGCTAAGCCGCACCCCCGTCACCGCGCTACCGTCCGGGCCACCGCGGATCACCGCCGTATCCCACGGCGGCCGCTGGGCGGACGGATGTCTCCGTGATCATGCGTGTCGCCGCGGCGCACCGCGGGTTTGCCATGATCGTGGAGACATTTGGTACACGGGTGTACATGTTTATTCCGTGATCATGGAAAACGCGTGGTGTCGGGGTGGGTTCGGCATGATCGCGGAGAGTTCCGGTCGCAGCACTAAAAGCGACATTTCGCCTGTCGCCGTATAAATCCGATAAGTCAGGCGCGCCAGCGCCGGACTTATCGGAGCTCCGGGCGGCGGGGGCTGTCGTCCGCGGGAACGGCACGAGTGGAGCGGCGTCTTGGCGCGGACGGTCAGCGAGGGCCGCCCGGCGCCGGACTTTATCGGGGTTCTGGGCGGCGGGGACTTGTCGCTTGTGGGAACGGTGTGAGTGGAGCGGGGTCTTGGTGCGGGCGGTTTGCGGAGGCGCGTCGGCGGCGGATTACCAGAGGGGTGAGGGTCGCTGCGGCCAGGAGCGCGACCAGGAACAAGGCCGTGTAGGCGTCGCGGGCGGCGGTCGGGTCGGCGGCGAGCGGGTGCGGTCGGGCCGAGGGGGCGGCCCACAGCGGGCTCAGGTCGAGGGTGACGAAGGCGCCGGACGGGATCAGCAGGGCGGCGCCGCCGGCTGCCCACAGGGCGGCCCCGGCCCGTGACCGGGCGCCCGGGTCGGCGAAGGAGGCCGCCGCCAGGGCCGCGATCGCCGCTGTCGCCACCGGGAAGGCCGGGTCGCCGCCGACGGTGGCTGACAGCAGGGTGATGGTGAGCCACGCGGCCGCGGCGGCGAGGGCGGCCAGGCCGCCGACGACGAGCGCGCGGCGCGGCAAGGGTGAGCGGTGGGCGGTGGCGGCCAGGAGCACCGCGAGGTACCACAGCAGCAAGCACGCGACGATCGGCGCCAGATGGCGGCTGCCGGGCCAGTCGGGGTGGGCGGTGACGTCGAAGACCTCCGCGCCGGCAAGCACGGTCAGCACTCCTAGGCCGGCGGCGCGCGGGCCGGCCAGCGCGCGCACCGGCAGCCGCCAGCAGCTGCGGGCGAAGGCCCAGCGCTCCCGGGGATCGTCCAGGGCGGCCAGTTCCGCGCGCAGGGCGTCCTTCCAGGCGGCGCGGTCCGCGGGCAACGGCCGCAGCAGCAGCTCCAAAAGCCGTTCGGGAGTCACCATGCCTCCTTCGGGCGCGCCGGAGCTGAGTGGGGCGCTGGAGCTGGGTGGGGCCTCGGGGCGGGAGTCGGGGCGGGGGCCGGCAGGGAGCGGGCCAGCTCCAGGCCGGCGGGGGTGAGGCGGTAGAGGTGGCGCGGCGGGCGACCGCGTGGCGGGCCGGGCTCCCACTCGGCGTCGAGCAGGCCGGTGTCCGCCAGCCGGATCAGGATCGGATACAGCGAGCCGGCCTTCAGGCCGACCTCCCGGCCCAGGTCGTAGCCGTGCCGCCAGGCCTCGGGGGCGGTGGCGAGCGCGCGCAGGACGGCGGCGGTCTGCCTCGACGGGCGGCGGCTGCGGGTCACACGCCAACTCTACCTATATAGAACTCGCCGCGTCGATTTGTTCCGTGGGTACCGTCCGAGGGCAAGATGGCAGTATGCAGATCCTGATCGCGGGGGCGTCCGGGTTTCTCGGCCGGCGGCTGGTGCCGCACCTGCGGCAGGCCGGCCACCGGGTGATCCCGCTGGTGCGCCGCCCGCCGCGGCCGGGTGAGGTGCGCTGGGACCCGGAGGCCGGCGTGCTCGACGGCAGCGTCGTCGCGGCCGCGGACGCGGTCGTCAACCTGGCCGGGGCCGGGGTCGGGGACAAGCGCTGGACCGCGCAGTACAAGAAAGTGCTCCTCGACAGCCGGGTGGACAGCACCCAGACGCTGGCCCGGGCGATCGCCGCGGCGCCGACGAAGCCGCAGGTGCTGCTCAACTCCTCGGCCGTCGGCTACTACGGCGACACCGGGGACCGGGCCGTCGACGAGACCTCGCCGGCCGGTGAGGGGTTCCTCGCCGACCTGTGCAAGGTGTGGGAGGCCGCGACCCGGCCGGCCGAGGACGCCGGCACGCGGGTCGCGCTGCTGCGCACCGGGCTGCCGCTGGACCGCGAGGGCGGGTTGTTGCGGCCGTTGTACCTGCAGTTCCGCTTCTTCGCCGGCGGGCGGATGGGCAGCGGGCGGCAGTACCTGCCCTGGATCTCCGTGCCGGACTGGCTCGATGCCGTGTCGTTCACCCTCGAGCGGGAGCTCAGCGGTCCGGTCAACCTCACCGGGCCCGAGCCGGTCACGAATGCCGAGTTCTCCGCCGCGCTGGCCCGCACCCTGCACCGGCCCAACCTGGTGCCGGTGCCGGGGTTCGCGCTGCGCGCCGCGGTCGGCGAGTTCGGCGGGGAGGCCCTGGTGAGCCAGCGGGTGATGCCCGCGGTGCTGGTGCGCGAGGGGTTCCGGTTCACGCACCAGACCGTGGACGAGGCGCTTCAGCAGGCCGTGTCGTCGATCACCCAGTAGTTCGCGCCGGTCTGGCGCAGGCCGTGGGTGACGAAGACGTTGTAGAGGCCCATGTTCTGGTTGGAGCCGTTGGCGTAGGTGTACCCCAGCGACTGGTGCGCTCGGCCGGCGCTGACGTGCGCATAGTTCGTCGCCCGCACGCACGGGCCGGCGCTCGGGGTCGGGCTGGGCGTGGGGCTCGCGGTCGGGGTGGGGCTGGCGGTCGGGCCGGTGCTCGGGGTCGGGCTGCCGGTCGGGGCGGCGCCGTTGTCCAGGCCCCAGTCGACGGCCTGGTAGTACGACGAGCAGATGGTGTCCTTGTAGTACGTGCCCGCGGTGCCGCACTGCTCCGTCGCGCTGCCCGGGTCGACCGGGGTCGCGTGGGTCATGCCGGAGATCATGTACACCTTCACCTGGTCCGCGTAGTTCGACAGCGAGGTACCGCCGGGCAAGGACGTGGTCGAGGTCGGCGTCTGCGACACGCCCAGCACGTTGGTCCACTGGTCGCGCAGCTCGGTGGCGTTGGCCGGGGCGACCGTGGTGTCGGACGTGCCCTGCCAGATCGCGACCCGCGGGCGGGCGCCGGTGTAGCCCGAATACGCCGCCCGCACCAGGTCGCCCCAGGCCGCGGGGGTCTTGTCGACGCCCGGGTTCATGCAGGTGTACGCGTTGAGGTTGGAGGTCGCGCAGCGGTACGGCAGCCCGGCCATGATCGCGCCGCCGGCGAACACGTCGGGGTAGGTGGCGAGCATCACCGCGGTCATCGCGCCGCCGGCCGAGAGCCCGGTGACGTAGACGCGGGCCGGGTTCACCCCGTAGTTGGCGACGGCGTAGTCGACCATCTGCTTGATCGACAGCGCCTCTCCCCCGCCGCGCGCCGTGTCGCCGGTCTCGAACCAGTTGAAGCAGGTGGTGGAGTTGTTGGCGGACTTCTGCTCGGGCAGGACCAAGGCGAAGTGCCACAGGTCGGCGTACTTGCGCCAGCCGGCGTTGGTGAAGTAGTCGGTCGCGCTCTGGGTGCACCCGTGCATCGCCACCACCAGCGGCGCGCCCGATCCCATGCCGTCGGGGCGGTAGGAGTACATGCTCAGGTTTCCGGGGTTGGAACCGAAGCTCGCCACGCTGGTCAGCGACGCCGCGTAGGCGGGCGAGCCGGCCGTGACGAGCCCGGCCGCGGCGGCGAGCGCCGCGAACGCGGGCAGGATGAAGCGCAATATGCGGGGCATGGCGGTGCCCTTCCTCGTGTGGGGAGCACCACGCTAGGTGTGACGTCCGACGCACCACTATGTCCGGGTCCCACACAATTCGCGCGGGGCTACGCTGCCTAGGTGACCAGCGTGGTAGGTATGCGGATCGTCCGGGCCGGACTCGTCGACTACGAGACGGCCCTCGCTGAGCAGCGGCGCACCCACGCCGCCGTCGCCGATGGCACGGAGCCCGACACGGTGTTGCTGCTGGAGCACCCCAGCGTCTACACCGCCGGCAAGCGCACCGAGCCCGGCGACCGGCCGTTCGACGGCACGCCCGTCATCGACGTCGACCGGGGCGGCAAGATCACCTGGCACGGGCCGGGGCAGCTGGTCGGCTACCCGATCGTGCGGCTGCCCGACCCGGTGGACGTGGTGGCCTACGTGCGGCGGATGGAGCAGTTGCTCATCGACGTGTGCGCGGAGCTGGGGCTGGCCACGGTCCGGGTCGAGGGGCGCAGCGGGGTCTGGGTCGCCGCCGACGAGCGCGGGCCCGACCGCAAGGTCGCGGCCATCGGCATCCGGGTGGCGCGCGGGGTGACCCTGCACGGATTCGCGCTCAACGCGAATTGCGATCTTTCGCGGTACAACATCTTCGTCCCCTGCGGCATCCGCGACGCCGGCGTCACGTCGCTGTCGGCGGAGCTCGGCCGGGACGTGACCGTCGAGGAGATCCAGCCGATCGTCGAGCGGCACCTCACGACGCTGTACTGATCCGGTAGACCACGACCGGGATCAGCTCCGGGTCGACGTCGTCGAGGCGGTCGTGGTCGTCGCAGGCGAAGCCGAAGAGCCCCTGCATCGCGGCGCAGGGCAGGTCGTCGGGGTCGCCGCCGGCCTCGAAGCCGAGCGGCTCGCCCTCGTCCTCCGCGATGCCGGGGTCGGCGCAGACGCAGCGGGCGCGCAGGCGGGTGCCGTCGCGCCAGACGCCGTAGCAGCACCAGCCGGCGTCGCCGTGCGCGGCGTGGAGGTACACGTTGCGCCGCGACGACGCCTTGAGGACGATCGGGTCGAGCTCGGACGGGCGCCGCGGGGTGAGCCCCCAGCCGCAGACCAGGTCGAGGCCGGCGAAGCAGCCCACGCAGACGACGTCGGCGGGCGGGTTGAGCGCGTCGACGAGCAGCTCGTCGCCGATCTCCTCGGCCCTCGCGCCGGGGAAGAGCCGTTCGACGAGCCCGCGGGTGGCCGGCTTGTCGAGCACAGGGTACGACCGCAGGACATCGATCGGATTGCCGTCGGCGAACACCACCAACGTGTCGTTCAGCGCCACGCCTGCCTTCATTGCCGTCGCAGGTCATTGGGAAACCTCGGGAACGTGACGTCAATCGCGTTCCCAGCGGTTGGGCAGGTGGCGGGCGTAGTCTTCGAACCGTGACCGCCGTTGTTCCCGAAGGCCGTCGTCTGCTGCGCATCGAGGCGCGAAACGCGGAGACGCCCATCGAACGCAAACCGTCGTGGATCAAGGTTTCGGCCAAGATGGGTCCGGAGTATTCGCACTTGCGCGGGCTGGTCCAGCGCGAGGGGCTCCACACGGTCTGCCAGGAAGCCGGCTGTCCCAACATCTACGAGTGCTGGGAGGATCGCGAGGCGACCTTCCTCATCGGCGGCGACCAGTGCACGCGGCGCTGCGACTTCTGCCAGATCGACACCGGCAAGCCGGCCGAGTTCGACGCGGACGAGCCGCGCCGGGTGGCCGAGTCGGTGGCGACGATGGGGCTGAAGTACGCGACCGTGACCGGCGTGGCCCGCGACGACCTGCCCGACGGCGGCGCCTGGCTCTATGCCGAGACCGTCCGGCAGATCCACGGCCTGGTCGACGGCTGCGGGGTGGAGCTGCTGATCCCCGACTTCAACGGCGACGACGAGCAGCTCGCCGAGGTGTTCGCGGCCCGGCCCGAGGTGCTCGCGCACAACGTGGAGACCGTGCCGCGGATCTTCAAGCGGATCCGGCCGGCGTTTCGCTACGAGCGCTCGCTGGCCGTGCTGACCAAGGCGCGCGAGGCCGGGCTGGTGACGAAGTCCAACCTGATCCTCGGCATGGGCGAGGAGCGGGCCGAGGTGTCGCAGGCGCTGCGCGACCTCTATGCGGCCGGGTGCGAGCTGGTGACCATCACGCAGTATCTTCGCCCGACGCCGCGGCACCACCCGGTGGAGCGCTGGGTCAAGCCGGAGGAGTTCGTCGAGCTGCGCGAGGAGGCCGAGCGGATCGGCTTCGCCGGCGTGCTCAGCGGGCCGCTGGTGCGCTCGTCCTACCGGGCCGGCCGGCTGTACCGGCAAGCGCTGGACAGCCGGGCGCTGAAGGCGTGACACGCTCCATCTAGACTCGAAGGCATGGCAAAGGCCCAGGAGCCGGAGAGGGTCTCCTTCTTCACGCGGCTCAAGCAGATCGGCATGGTGTTTTCGTTCACCGCCAAGCGCGACCGCCTGTTCGTGCCGCTGGTGGTGATCGTCGTCCTCGTGCCGCTGATCGCGGTGGGCGTCGCCATCGCGCTGGGCGTGTCGTGGATCTGGGCGCCGTTGGGCGTCCTCCTCGCGCTGCTGGGCACGGTCATCGTGCTCAACCTGCGCTCGCAGAAAGCCATGATGAAAGAGGCCGAGGGCCAGCCCGGTGCCGCCGCGTCGATCATCGAGAACATGCGCGGTGACTGGCGGGTCAGCCCGGCGATCGCCTCGACCACGCAGTTCGACATGGTGCACCTGGTCATCGGCCGGCCCGGCGTGATCCTGATCGGCGAGGGCAACCCGGGCCGGGTCAAGGGCCTCATCGGCCAGGAGCGGCGCCGGCTGATCAAGGTCATCGGCAACGCCGAGCTGCGCGACTTCATGGTCGGCAACGAAGAGGGCCAGATCCCGATCGCCAAGCTGCGCAGCACGCTGATCCGCCTGCCGCGCACGATCACCGGCAAGGACGTCAACGCCCTCGACAAGCGGCTCACCGCGCTCTCGGCCCGGCCGCAGATGCCGCGGGGCGCGCTGCCCAAGAACATGAAGCCCCCGAAGGGCCAGTTCAAGGCGATGCGCGGGCGCTGACCGGCAGCATTCAGACGGCCTGCACGACCGAGCCCGCGGCCCTGTCGTGCAGGCCGCGCTGGTTCCGGTCCATGATCAGCGCGGTGACCAGCGGGAGCATGACCAAGGCCCGCAGCAGCGCCCGCGGTACCCCCAAAGGACCGCCTGTGCGCAGCGACACACAACGAATACGGAAAAGTCGCATGCCGAGGGTCTGCCCGAAGAATCCCAGGAATAGCGCGTACACCACCACGAAGATGCCCGGCGCGAGCCACGGTTCATCGGCCGGCTTCGCGAAAGCACCCGCGATGAGCAGGCACGATATCCAGTCGACGAGCAGTGCGCCGAAACGGCGGGCCAGGGTGGCCGGAGCGGGTTCCACGGGGGGTCAGACTATCGAATGAGTGCCCGTCGATGATCGGCCGAGCCACCCGCTGTGAAACACAGCGGAAACAATCGAGACACGCCGGGGCAATCGCGCGGTTCTACGGTCGCGACCAACCAGCCACCTTCACACTGAAGTGATCACCAAGACTGGCCATGCCTGCCCGCGATCTGGAGGACGAGTGTTCGCCAATTCTGAAGAGCTGTTGCGATACGTGAAGGATGAGGGCGTCCGCTTCGTCGACGTTCGCTTCTGCGATCTGCCGGGCGTCATGCAGCACTTCAATGTGCCGGTCGAGTCGTTCGACGACAAGGTCTTCAGCGACGGTCTGGCCTTCGACGGCTCGTCCATCCGTGGCTTCCAGGCCATCCACGAGTCGGACATGCTGCTGCTCCCGGACGCGACGTCGGCGTTCATCGACCCGTTCCGCGTCGAGAAGACCCTGGCGCTGAACTTCTTCATCCACGACCCGTTCACCCGCGAGGCCTACTCGCGTGACCCGCGCAACGTGGCGAAGAAGGCCGAGGCATACCTCAAGTCGAGCGGCGTCGCCGACACCGCATACTTCGGGCCCGAGGCGGAGTTCTACATCTTCGACTCGATCCGCCACGAGACGTCGGCGAACCAGGCGTATTACTACATCGACTCGATCGAGGGCTGGTGGAACTCCGGCAAGGACGAGCCGGGCGGCAACCGGGGCTACAAGACCGCCTACAAGGGCGGCTACTTCCCCGTCCCGCCGGTCGACCACTACGCCGACCTGCGTGACCAGATCGTGCAGAAGCTGATCGGCGCCGGGTTCGTCGTCGAGCGCTCGCACCACGAGGTCGGCACCGCGGGCCAGGCCGAGATCAACTACAAGTTCTCGACCCTGCTGCACGCCGGCGACCAGCTCCAGCTGTTCAAGTACATCGTGAAGAACACCGCGTGGGAGAACGGCAAGACCGCCACGTTCATGCCGAAGCCGCTGTTCGGCGACAACGGCTCGGGCATGCACACCCACCAGTCGCTGTGGCTGGGCGGCGAGCCGCTGTTCTACGACGAGGCCGGCTACGGCGGCCTGTCGGACACGGCCCGGTGGTACATCGGCGGCCTGCTGCACCACGCGCCCTCGCTGCTGGCCTTCACCAACCCGACGGTCAACTCGTACCGCCGCCTGGTGCCCGGCTACGAGGCCCCGGTCAACCTGGTGTACTCGCAGCGCAACCGCTCCGCCTGCACCCGCATCCCGGTGACCGGCACCAACGCCAAGGCCAAGCGCGTCGAGTTCCGCGTGCCGGACCCGTCGGCCAACGTCTACCTGGCCTTCTCGGCCATGCTGATGGCCGGCCTGGACGGCATCAAGAACAAGATCGAGCCCCCGGCGCCGATCGACAAGGACCTCTACGACCTCCCGCCGGAGGAGGTCGCCAACGTCAAGCAGGTCCCCGGCTCCCTGCCGGAGGTGCTCGACTCCCTGGAGGGCGACCACGGCTTCCTGCTCGAGGGCGGCGTCTTCACCCAGGACCTGATCGACACCTGGGTCTCCTACAAGCGCAGCAGCGAGGTCGACCCGGTCCGCCTGCGGCCGACCCCGCACGAGTTCGCCATGTACTACGACGTGTGACCTGCACACGCCCAGCTTCACCGCAGCGGCCCGCCCCGGCTTCCCGGGGCGGGCCGCTCCGCGTTCACGCGAGCGCCATCCGCGGCGCAGGCCCCCGCGCAGCGGGCGCTGCACGCCACGCGGCGGGCGGCGCGGCGGGCGGCGCGGCGGGCGGCGCGGCGGGCGGCGCGGCGGGCGGCGCGGCGGGCGGCGCCAGTGGTGCTCGTGGATGCGCGCGCAGCGGGCCCTGCACGCCGCGCGGCGCCCAGCGCGGCGCGGCGCCCGGCGCGGCGCGGCGCCCGGCGCGGCGCGGCGCCCGGCGCGGCGCGGCGCCCGGCGCGGCGCGGCGCAGCGCAGCGCAGCGACCGGAAGTCTCCGCGATCATGCCGCACCCGCCACCGGCACCAACGGTTTTTCATGATCGCGGAGCGACCATGTACACCCGTGTACCGAAAGTCTCCGGGATCATGGCAAACCCGGGGTGCGGCCGCGGCACCGCGCATGATCGCGGAGACATACGTCCGTCCCGGCCGCGCCCGGCGGGGCCGGCGACCGCCGGGCCCCACCGGCGGCCATCGCCGCGCGGGCGGGGCCGATAAGCCGGCGGGGCCGGCAAGCGGGCAGGGCCGGTAAACGGGCGGGACCGGTAAACGGGCGGGACCGGTAAACGGGCGAGGCCGGTAAACGGGCGAGGCCGGCAAGCGGGCGAGGCCGGCAAGCGGGCGAGGCCGGTAAACGGGCGAGGCCGGCAAGCGGGCGAGGCCGGCAAGCGGGCGGGGCCGATAAGCGGGCGAGGCCGGTAAGCGCGTCAGGCGACGCCGAAGATGCGTTCCACCGTCTGGCGGGCGCGGCGGGCCACGCGGAGGTACTCGTCCAGGAACTCCTGGGGCTCGGCGCTCGGGGCCAGGACCGAGGCGACCGCGGCCAGGTCGGGGCCCTGGCGCGGGAGCTGGTCGGTGGCGCGGCCGCGGATCAGCGTGAGCAGGTTGCGGGCGCGGGAGGCCTGGCGCCAGGCGGCCTCCAGGGCGGCGGCGTCCGGCGGGGCGATCAGCGTAGCCTCGGTGGCGGCGGCCAGCGCCCGCAGGGTGCGCGGCGTGCGCAGGGCCGGGACCGCGTAGCCGTGCTGCAGCTGGAGCAGCTGCACCGTCCACTCGACATCGGCCAGGCCGCCGCGGCCCAGCTTGGTGTGGGTGGCGGGGTCGGCGCCGCGCGGGAGGCGTTCGCTGTCGACGCGGGCCTTCAGGCGGCGGATCTCGTGGATCTGCTCCTTGGCCAGGCCGCCCGAGGGGTAGCGCTTCGCGTCCGCCAGTTCCAGGAAGCGGGCGCCCAGCGGCGCGGAGCCCGCGACCACGCGGGCGCGGAGCAGGGCCTGGGCCTCCCACACCTTCGACCAGCGGGCGTAGTACTGCTGGTAGGCGCCCAGGCTGCGCACCAGCGGGCCCTGGCGGCCCTCGGGGCGCAGGTCCGCGTCGACGCCCAGCGGCGGGTCGTGGGCGGGGCGGGACAGCAGGCGGCGCAGGTCCTCGGCGATGGTCAGGGCGGCGGCCGAGGCGGCGTCGTCGGCCATGCCGGGCGGGGGCTCGTAGACGAACAGCACATCGGCGTCGGAGGGGTAGCTGGTCTCGTGGCCGCCCAGGCGGCCCATGCCGATGATGGTGAACTCCAGCGGTACCCCCGCCGCGGTGACGCCCAAGGTGGCGCGCAGGGTGGCGTCGGTGACCGCGGACAGGGCGTCGCCGACCGCGGTCACCTCCAGCAGGCCGAGCAGGTCCGCGCAGGCGATGCGGAAGAGTTCGCGGCGGCGCAGGGCGCGGACCGCGTTGATCGCGGTCTCCGGGTCGCCGTGGCGGGCCGCGGCGGCGGCGAAGCCCTCGGTGAGGACCTCGGCGGTGCGCGGGACCAGCTCGGCGTCGTCGGCGAGGAGGCGCAGGGCCTCGGGGTCGTGGACCAGGAGCTCGGTGACGTAGCGGGAGAGGGCGAGCAGCCGGGCCAGGCGCAGCGCGACCGGGCCCTCGTCGCGCAGCAGGCGCAGATACCACGGCGTGTTGCCGGCCCGCTCGGACACCTGCCGGTAGGCGAGCAGGCCGCGGTCGGGCTCGGGCGCGTCGGCGAACTCGCTGAGCAGCACCGGGAGCAGCTGGCGCTGGATGGACGCGGTCCGGGAGACGCCGCCGGTGAGCGCCTGGATGTGGCGCAGGGCGCCGACCGGGTCGGCGAAGCCGAGCAGGTCGAGCCGCGCGCGGGCGGCGTCGGGCGTGAGTCGCAGCTGTTCGGTGGGTACCCGGGCCACGGCCTCCAGCAGCGGGCGGTAGAAGAGCTTCGCGTGCAGGCGGCGGACCTCGCCGGCGTGGCGCACCCACTCGGACCGGAACGACTCGACCGCGTCCCGGGCGGCGTTGGGGCGGAAGCCCAGGGCGTGGGCGAGCCAGCGCAGGCCGGCCGGGTCGTCGGGGACCGTGTGCGTCCGGCGCAGCCGCTGCAGCTGCAGGCGGTGCTCGACGACGCGCAGGAACCGGTACGCGCGCAGCAGCGCCTCGCCGTCGGCCAGGCCCACGTAGCCGCCCTCGATCAGCGCCCGCAGGCCGGCCAGGGTGCTCGGGGTGCGCAGCGACTCGTCGGCCCGGCCGTGCACGAGCTGCAGCAGCTGCACGGCGAACTCGATGTCGCGCAGGCCGCCGGGGCCGCGCTTGATCTCGCGGTCGACCTCGGCCCGCGGGATGGCGTCGACGATCCGCCGGCGCATGGCGCGCACCTCGTCGACGGCCTCCGGGCGCTCGGCCGCCGACCAGATCAGCGGCTGCAGCTCGGCCAGCCAGCGCTCGCCCAGGGCCAGGTCGCCCGCGGCCGGGCGGGCCTTCAGCAGCGCCTGGAACTCCCAGGTCTTGGCCCATTTCCGGTAGTACGCCAGGTGCGAGGCGACGGTGCGCACCAGCGCGCCGCGGCTGCCCTCGGGGCGCAGCGCGGCGTCGACCGGCCAGGCGACGTACCCGCAGATCTCCATCATCCGGGCGGCGAGCGCGCTGCCGGCCCGCATCGCGGTCTCGGTGTCGGCGCCGCCGTCGGGCTCGGCGACGAAGACCACGTCGACGTCGCTGACGTAGTTGAGCTCCCGGCCGCCGCACTTGCCCATCGCGATCACGGCGAGGGTACAGGCGCCGCTGCCCTGCTCGGCGACGGCGATGTCCAGGGCCGCCTGCAGGGTCGCGTCGGCGAGCTCGGTCAGCCGGCGCATGGTCACCTCGACGTCGGCGGCGCCGGTGAGGTCGGCCGCCACGATGCGCAGCAGCTCCCGGCGGTACCCGCTGCGCAGGAGCGGAACGCCGGAGACGTCGCGGGTGGAGTAGCCGGCCGGCCGCCGGTTCTGCTCGCCGAGCAGCTCCCGCCACTCGTCGGGGTTGGCCACGAGCAGGTCGCCGAGGGTCGCGGAGACGCCGAGGACGCCGATGAGGCGACGGCGCAGCGCCTTGTCCCGGCGTACCTCGGCCAGCACCTCCGCGCCGGCCGCCTCGGCCAGCCGGCTGAGCTGGAACAGCGCCAGGTCGGGGTCGGCGGCGAAATACAGCGCGTCGAGCACGTCCGCGGCGTCGTCGTCGGCCGGGCGGCGGGCGACCGGGTCCCACAGGCGCAGCCCGTCCGGGCCGGCCATGGCCTCGGTGCGCTCGTTGTCGGTGAACCCGAACCGGGCCAGGTGGCCGGTGCCGGGCTTGGCGATCGGGTCCATCAGCGGGGGCCGATCAGCGGCAGGGAGCGCAGGCCGCCCTCGCCGGCCCGCGGCACCCGGCCCAGGGCGACGGCCGCGAACCGCTCGGCGAAGGGCTTCCAGACCTCGGCCACGTCGTCGAGCGCGGCGTCGACCCGCTCCAGCAGCTCGACGGCGTCGATGCCGAGCTCGCCGAGCGTGCCGACGCCGTCCATCGCCCAGCTGGCGAACATCTCCAGGTCGCACTCGATGTGGAACTGCAGGCCCCAGGCGGCGCCGCCGATGCGGTACGCCTGGATCGGGTAGTGCGTCGAGGCGGCCAGCAGCGTGGCGTTCATGGGCAGCTCGACGATCTCGTCGTGGTGCCACTGCAGCACGTCGGGCGCGAACGGCACCGCCGCGAAAATCGGGTCATTGTCGGCGACGTCCCGCCGGGCGACCAGCTTCACCCCGATCTCGGGCCCGGCGGCGCTGCGCTCGACGGTGCCGCCGTGCGCGTGGGCGAGCAGCTGCGCGCCCAGGCAGATGGCCAGCGTCGGCACCCTGTGCCGGACGGCCTTGCGCAGCAGCCCGTCGAGCCGCGCGAACCACGGCGCGGCGCGCTCGCCGTCGGTGTCGGGGAAGGCGTCCTGCTCGCCGCCGAGCACGACCAGCGCGGCGTAGGCGTCCAGCTCGGCCGGCAGCTCGTCGCCGGCGTGCGGGCGGACCACCTCGAGGCGCAGGCCGCCCCCGGTGAGCCAGTCGCCCAGCCGGCCGGGCGGGTCGGACGGGTCGTTCTCCACGACGAGTGCCACGTTCCCCCGGGGGGCGCCTTCGATCGTCACGCCCCGACAATAACGACCATGCGACCCTTGGAGCCCGGCGACATCGTCCGGCTGGTCTCGCCCTCCGGCCCGGCCGAGCCCGAGCGCGTGACGCGGGGCGTGGAGCTGCTGTCCGGCTGGGGCCTGACGGTCGAGCGGGGCGAGAGCGTCCTGGGTCGTCATGGTTTTTTCGGGGGTACCGATGATGCCCGCCTCCGCGACCTCGACGCCGCCCTGGCCGACCCCTCGGTGCGCGCCGTGGTCTGCACCCGGGGCGGCTACGGCGTGCAGCGGATCGTCGACCGGGTCCGGTTCGGCGCGCCCAAGCACATCGTCGGGTTCTCCGACATCACCGCCCTGCAGCTGGCGGCCTGGCGGTTCGGCCGGTGGCCGGCGGTGCACGGGCCGGGCGCGGCCTGGCTGGACTCCCGCCTGCCGCTGTCGTCCGAGGACTCGCTGCGCCGGGCGCTGATGACCGCGTCCCCGCTGCCGCTGCGGCGCGACCCGGCCGCCGAGACCGGCCCGGTGGTGGTCCCGGGCGGCCCGGTCGAGGGGGTGCTCCTCGGCGGCAACCTGACGATGCTCACCAGCACGATCGGCACCGCGGACATGCCGGACCTCGCGGGCGCGATCCTGCTGCTGGAGGACGTGGACGAGGCGCCCTACCGGGTCGATCGCATGCTGACGCAGCTGTCGCGCTCGTCCGGGTTGCGCGGCGTGCAGGCGGTAGCGGTCGGGCAGTTCACCAACTGCGCCGGCCGCGGGGGCGTGTCGGTCGCCGACGTGCTGCTGGAGCGGCTGGCCCCGCTGGGGGTGCCGGTGCTGGGCGGGCTGCCGGTCGGGCACGGCCCCGGCCAGGAGACGGTGGTGCTCGGCGCGCCGGCCGTGCTGGACGTCACCGCCGGGACCCTGGTGAGCCGCGCCGCTCCGGTCGCCTGACGGGTGCCCGCGGAAACACGGCCGGGGCAGGATGGGGGGCATGAGCATCATCACGCCGGGATTCGGCGGTCGCCGCCGCAAGCAGGAGCCGGACCTCCCGCCCGGCCAGTATCTCGCCCACGACTTCCCGGTGCTCTCCGCCGGGCCGACGCCCCGGGTGCGCACCGACCGGTGGGAGTTCGTCATCACCGCCGAGACGGGCGAGGAGCGGAAGTGGACGTGGGGTGAGTTCACCGCGCTGCCGTACGACGACGTGACGGTCGACATCCACTGCGTCACCAAGTGGTCGAAGCTGCACACCGGCTGGCGCGGGGTGCCGATCGACACGCTGCTGGAGGACGTCGAGACCGCCGCCGACTACGTCATGGCACACTCCTACGACGGGTACACCACCAATCTCCCCCTGGAGGACCTGCTCGACGGCAAGGCGTGGGTGGCGTACCGGTACGAGGGCGAGGCCCTGGAGGCCGAGCACGGCGGACCGGCACGCCTGCTGGTCCCGCACCTGTACTTCTGGAAGTCCGCCAAGTGGATTCACGGGCTGCGGATGATGCTGGAGGACGAGCCGGGCTTCTGGGAGGAGGCCGGCTACCACAACTACGGAGACCCATGGCGCGAGCAGCGGTACCAGGGCGACTGAGTGGTCCGGAGCGCAGCGGAGGGGCCACACAGCATGAAACACAGCTCTGAGGCCGGGCGGCCGGAGCGAGGCGGAGGGCGGCTGGCCTGGCGCAAGGCCACGCTCATCGAGGCCCGGTGGGAGACGTCGAGCGCACGGACCCTCGTGTTCGACGCGCCGGACTGGCCGGGCCACCTGCCCGGCCAGCACGTCGACGTGCGGCTGACGGCGGAGGACGGCTACACCGCCCAGCGCAGCTACTCCATCGCCTCCGCGCCGGGCCGGCTGGAGATCACGGTGCAGCGCCTGCAGGACGGCGAGGTTTCGCCGTACCTGACCGATATCTACGACATCGGCCAGCCGATCGAACTGCGCGGACCGATCGGCGGCTGGTTCGTGTGGCGGCACACCGATCCGGCCCCGGTCCAGCTGATCGCGGGCGGCTCCGGCGTCGTCCCGCTGATGGCGATGATCCGCTCGCGCGCCGAGCGCGGCGTGAAGGTACCATTTAAGCTGATATATTCGGCGAGAACGCCCGAAGACATCATTTATGCCGACGAACTGCGCCGCCGCGCCCGCGACGACGGCGGTTTGGACGTGCAGTACATCTACACGCGCGTGCGCGGCAGCCGCATCGGCGTCGCCGACGTGAACACGCACGCGTGGCCCAAGGACTTCGCGCCGAGCGTGTACATCTGCGGCCCGACCGGCTTCGTGGAGACCGTGGCCGACATCATGGTCGCGCTCGGCCACGAACCCAGGGGCATCAAGACCGAGCGCTACGGCTGACCGGGGCCGGGCGGCCGGTCACATCATCCCGAGGTAGCGCTCCCGCTCGAACGGGGTGACCACGCGGCGGTACTCCTCCCATTCGGTGCGCTTGTTCTTCAGGAAGAAGTCGAAAACGTGCTCGCCGAGGACCTCGGCGACCAGCTCGGAGCCGGCCATGACCTCGATGGCCTCGGAGAGGTTCTCCGGCAGGGCCTCGTAGCCGGCCGCGCGGCGCTCGCCGTCGGTCAGGGCCCACACGTCGTCCTCGGCGCCGGGCGGGAGCTCGTAGCCCTGCTCGATGCCGCGCAGGCCGGCGCCCAGCAGCACCGCGTAGGTCAGATACGGGTTGCAGGCCGAGTCGAGCGAGCGGACCTCGACGCGGGCCGAGTTGGGCTTGCCGTAGGCCGGGACGCGGACCAGGGCGGAGCGGTTCTTGTGCCCCCAGCAGACATACGCCGGGGACTCGGTGATGCGGTTGGGCAGGTTCTCCGGGAACAGGCGCTTGTAGGAGTTCACCCACTGGTTCGTGATGGCGGTGTACTCCCGGGCGTGCACGAGCAGGCCGGCGATGAACGCCTGGCCGACCTTCGACAGCTTCATCGGGTCGCTCGCGTCGTGGAACGCGTTGCGCTCGCCCTCGAAGAGCGACAGGTGGGTGTGCATGCCGCTGCCCGGCTGCTCGGTGAACGGCTTGGGCATGAAGGTCGCGTGCACCCCGTGCGACAGCGCGACCTCCTTGATGACGTGCCGGAACGTCATGATGTTGTCGGCCGTGGTCAGGGCGTCGGCGTAGCGCAGGTCGATCTCCTGCTGGCCGGGGGCGACCTCGTGGTGGCTGAACTCGACCGAGATGCCGATCCGCTCCAGGGCGAGCACCGCCTGGCGGCGGAAGTCGCGGGCGACGGCGTGGGTGGTGTGGTCGAAGTAGCCGCCGGTGTCGACCGGGACCGGGATCGAGCCGCCCTCGCCGAGCGACTCGAGCAGGAAGAACTCGATCTCGGGGTGGGTGTAGAAGGTGAAGCCCTTCTCGGCCGCCCTCGACAGGGCGCGGCGCAGCACGTGTCGCGGGTCGGCCCAGGACGGCGAGCCGTCGGGCAGCGTGATGTCGCAGAACATGCGGGCGCTCTCGCCGGACATGCCGCCCTCGAACGGGAACACCTGGAACGTCGTGGGGTCGGGCATGGCGACCATGTCGGACTCGTAGACCCGGGCGAAGCCCTCGATGGCGGAGCCGTCGAAGCCGATGCCCTCCTCGAAGGCCGACTCGAGCTCGGCCGGCGCGACCGAGACGCTCTTCAGCGTGCCCAGCACATCGGTGAACCACAGCCGGACGAAGCGGATGTCCCGCTCTTCGAGCGTGCGGAGCACGAACTCCTGCTGACGGTCCACGGCGATGCCCCCACGAGCTGCGATTTTCCAACGGCCAATTCGGGCAAGTCTCGCCCGACGGTATTACGCACAAGTTACCGGACCAGGACAGATGCTTCGGCACCGGAGTGAACGCTACTCGCGTGCGCGGTCCGGCTGCCCGGGCGACACTGGAGGCATGCCCCGGCCGCGACCGGCTGCCGGGCCGGTTCGCGCCGGCCGTGTGGACATCGCCCTCACCGCGGGCGGCGACCTGCGGCGATCCCCTGTGACGTACCCCTGTGAAAAACCGCATCCGATCGGGCGCATCGGGCGGTTTCGGTGCGACCATCAGGGAGTAAGCCCGGGGACCCCGAACGGGGCCTCGAGGAGTGAAGGAGGACGCTGATGTCCGAAATTCCGTCCCTGTACGGTGGCGCCACCAACCGCCGGGTGCGCACCAGGGACCTCATCGCCGCCAAGGAGCGCGGCGAGCGCTGGCCGATGCTCACGTCGTACGACCAGTACACCGCCGCCATCTTCGACCAGGCCGGCATCCCCGTCCTGCTGGTGGGCGACTCGGCCGCGAACAACGTCTACGGCTACGAGTCCACGGTCTCCGTCACCGAGGACGAACTGCTGCCCCTCGTGCGCGCCGTGGTCCGCTCGACCAGCCGCGCGCTCGTCGTGGGCGACCTGCCGTTCGGCTCCTACGAGGAGGGCCCGGCGCAGGCGTTGCGCACCGCGGTCCGCTTCATGAAGGAGGGCGGCTGTCACGCGGTGAAGCTGGAGGGCGGCCGCCGGGTCGCGCCCCAGATCGCCGCGCTGACCAGCGCCGGCATCCCCGTCATGGCGCACATCGGGTTCACGCCGCAGAGCGAGCACGCCCTCGGCGGCTTCCGCGTCCAGGGCCGCGGCGACGCCGCCGACGACGTGGTGGACGACGCGCACGCGGTCGCCGAGGCGGGCGCCTTCGCGGTGGTCCTGGAGATGGTCCCGGGCGAGGTCGCCAAGCGCATCACGCACGAGCTGCACATCCCGACCATCGGCATCGGCGCGGGCGCGGACACCGACGCGCAGGTGCTCGTGTGGCAGGACATGGCCGGGCTGCGGACGGGGCGGACGCCCCGCTTCGTGAAGCGCTACGCCGACCTGGCCGGCGTGCTGACCGAGGCCACCCGGGCCTACGCCGAGGAGGTCCGCTCCGGCGTCTTCCCGGCCCAGGAGCACACCTTCGACTGACCGTCCGCCCCGGGTATCCGCCGCCACCCGCACCGGGCCCCGCGCGGTTTCTGCCCCAAGTCCCGAAAAGTCCGGCGCAAGCGCCGGACTTTTCGGACATATCATCATTTTTCCGGTCGGATTTTGGCGGTCCCGAGGTCGAGCGTGGGTCACGTCCGCCGGCATGGCGTATGAGGCCAGCTCCTGACGGTGCCGCTTGATGCCAGGCGGAGGCCCGCAGCCGCCCCGGCCCATCCCCACCGCCGGGCCGACTGTATGTCTCCGTGATCATGCTGCCCGCGGTTGCCGCGCTATGGGTTTTTCATGATCCCGGAGACATTTGGTACACGGGTGTACATCAACACTCCGTGATCATGAAAAACCGTTGGTGTCGTGCCGGGTTGTGCATGATCGCGGAGACTTCCGGTCGCTGCGCCGTGCTTCGCGGCATGCAGCGCCCACCTGCGCGCCGGGCCGCGGGCTCTTGCTTTTCCGCCGGCCAGGCCGTCCGCCCACCACCTGACCGGCCGGGCCGTCCGCCCACCACCTGACCGGCCGGGCCGTCCGCCCACCACCTGTCCGGCCGGGGCGTCCCTGCGCCGCCCGACCGGCCGGGCCGTCCGCCCACCACCTGTCCGGCCGGGGCGTCCCCGCACCGCCCGACCGGCCGGGCCGTCCCGCGCCGCCTCATCGTCGGGGCGGCGGGGCGCGGCGCCGGGCGGAGGGCTACACGGAGACTTCGAGGGTTTGCAGGCCGCGGATGACGAAGCCGGGCTTGTAGGACGGTTCGTGGTCCAGGTGCAGCCCGGGGGCCTTCGCCAGCAGGGAGCCGAACGACGCGGTCAGCTCGATGCGGGCCAGCGGGGCGCCGAGGCAGTAGTGGATGCCCGCGCCGAAGGAGATGTGCGGGTTGTCGCGGCGGGTGACGTCGAGGTGCTCGGGGTCGGCGAAGGCGGCCGGGTCGTGGTTGGCCGAGCCGAACAGCAGGGCGACCTCGCTGCCGCGCGGGATTGGCACGCCGGCGACCTCGATGTCCTCGAGGACCCAGCGCTCGAACAACTGTAGCGGGGTGTCGAAGCGCATCAGCTCTTCGATGGCCGTACCCATCAAATCGGGATTTTCGCGAATCTTCGCGAGCTGCTCCGGATGCTGCAGCAGCGCGCGCCAGCCGTTGCCGGTGACGTTGACCGTCGCCTCGTGTCCGGCGTTGAGCAGCAGCACGCACGTGCCGATCAGCTCGTCCTCGCTGAGGCCCTCGACCGCGGCCAGGGCGCTCACGAGGTCGTCGCGCGGATCGGCCTTGCGGCGGCGGGCCAGGCCGCGCAGGTACCCGGCGAACTCCTCCGACGCGCGCACCGCGGCCTCGGCCGTCTCGCGGGACGGGTTCAGCTCGTACATCCCGCAGATCGCCGCCGACCACGGGCGCAGGTTGTGCCGGTCGGGCTCGGGGATGCCGAGCAGCTCGGCGATGACCGTCACCGGCAGCGGCTCGGCCACCTGGGAGATGAGGTCGCCGCCGCCCTCGGCCACGAACGCGTCGACCAGCTCGTCGGCGAGGCGCTGCACGACCGGGCGGAGCGCCTCGACCCGGCGCGGGGTGAACGCCTGCGAGACGAGCCGGCGCAGGCGGGTGTGGTCGGGCGGCTCGCGGTCGAGCATGCCGTTGTTGTTGAGCGTCCAGAACGGCTCCTGGTACTCCGGCGGTGCGCTGCGGCCCATCTCCTCGTGCGTCGTCACGTGCAGGTAGCTGCGGCCCAGCCGGCGGTCCCGCAGCAGCGCGTTGACGTCCTCGTGGCGGGAGATGACATACTGCCGGCTTTTGGAGTACCACAGCACCGGCGACTCCTCGCGCAACCGCGCGTAAGCCGGATAGGGCGCGGCGACGAACTCCGGCGACCACGGGTCGAATACGTCGTCGCTCACAGGTCGGTCACCCGGATGCCGGCGTGTGCCTTGTACCGCCGATTCATGGCGATGAGGTTGGCGGTGAGCGCCTCCACCTGACCGGCGTTGCGCAGCCGCCCGGCGAACACGCCCCGCATCCCGCTGATCCGCCCGGCCAGCGCCTGCACCTGCTCGGCCGCCTCCCGGTCGTCGCTGAGCACGAGCACGTCGAGGTCCATCGCCTCGACCTCCGGGTCGGCCAGCAGCACGGCGCTGACGTGGTGGAACGCCGCGCAGACCCGCGCCTCGGGCAGCAGCGTGGCGGCCTGCTCGGCGGCGCTGCCCTCCTCGACACGCAGCGGATACGGCCCCTGCTTGTCGAAGCCGAGCGGGTTGACGCAGTCCACCACGATCTTGCCGTCGGTCAGCAGCGGGGCCAGCTCGGAGACGATGCCCGCGTGGCCCTCCCACGGCACCGCGACGATGACGATGTCGGCCGCCGCCGCGAACGCGTTGTCGCCGCCGTCCACCACGCCGGGCTCGACGCCGGGCATCTCGCGCAACTCCTGCGCCGCGTGCTGACCGCGCTCCATCGAGCGGGACCCGACAAGGACCCGCTGCCCCGCGCGGGCGAAACGGTAGGCGAGGCCGCGGCCCTGGGGGCCGGTGCCGCCGATGATGCCGACGGACAGGCCCGACACGTCGGGCAGAACGCTCTGGTCGTAGGTCATGCCTCCAGTTGTACCTCCTGGAAGACCACCTTCCGCTTGGCCGGGTCGGCTTCGGTGAGCCGCACCGCAATGCGCTCACCCAGCGGCAGCCGCTCACCCTCGCAGCGCGCCCGCACGGGCGGCTCGTCCAGCGCGATGTCGGCGCGGTGCTTGGCCGGGTCCACGTCGACCACGGCCGCCTCGAACGTCTCGCCGACCCGCCCCTGCAGCAGCACCGCCTCGACGAGGTCCACCGCGCCCCGCTCGGCCGCCCCGGCGACCCGGTCGGTCCGCGTCATCACGTCGGGCAGCTTCAGCAGCGCCTCCCGCGCCCAGGCGGGCACCGTGGCGCCCGCGTGGAGGGCGAGGCAGACCTCGGTGACGTACCGGTCGGCCAGGCGCCGCAGCGGGGCCGTCACGTGGGCATACGGCGCCGCGACGGCGGCGTGGAGGGGCTGCGCCGGAGGCGGCCCGTCGAACGCGGTGTAGCCGGCCCCGCGCATCATCTCGGCGGCCTGGTCGATGAACGCCGCCGCCCGTGGCTGAGCGGGGTCAAGGCCGGCAATCACTTGCCCGGGCGTCGCGTCTTGCGGCCACGGTACCCCCAAAGCTCGCGCGGCCAGCCGAAGCGCCTCAACGGCCTCGGCCGGCGCCGGCGGCATGGTCCGCAGCAGCCCGACCCCGCCGTCGAGCATGATGCGCGCCGCCGCCATCCCGGTGAGGAGCGAGATTTGCGCGTTGTACTCCTCCACCGGCACCGGCGCCCGCAGGGTGAGCCGCCACCCGTCCCCGTCGGGCTCGATCTCCTGCTCCGGCATCGGCAGGTCCACCGCCCCCCGCTCCAGCCCCCGCGCGACGAGCAGCTTGCCGACCTCCGGCAGCAGCCCCACCGACGGATGGAGCCGCCCCGCGTCGGCGTCGCGCTGCACGCCCGCGTAGTCGAGCTTCGCCCGGCTGCGCACCAGCGCCCGCGCGACGTCCACCCCCACACTCGCCCCGCCGTCGTCGAGGTCGATCGTCCACAGCACCGCCGGCCGCACTTCACCCGGCAGCAGGCTGGCCGCCCCTTCGCTCAGCACGGGCGGGTGCAGCGGCACCTTGCCGTCGGGCAGGTACACGGTCTGCCCCCGCGCCCACGTCTCCCGCTCCAGCGCCCCACCCGGCGCCACGAACGCCGCGACGTCGGCGATGGCGTAATACACGCGGTACCCGCCGTCGCGCCGCCGCAGCAGCACCGCCTGATCGAGATCCTTGGAGGTGGGCGGGTCGATGGTGACGAACTCGAGCTCCGTCCGATCGACCCGATCCCCGAACCCTCGCCCGGCCGCCTCCTCAGCCTCCCGCGCGGCGTCCCCGGAGAACCTTTCGGGCAGTTCGAGCTCGCGGCGCAGCGCACTGAAGTCGATACGCGGCGCAAGAACACGGCGTGCGGTCACGGCTCAGTCATACCAGCCCGCTTCACCCTCCGGCTCACACGAACGGCCCCACCCCCACCCACACCGGCTCCCTCCCCACGGCGCACGGACCCGCCCACGAGCCCACGCGCGGGGGCGCGGGGGCGCGGGCGCGGGCGCGGGGGCGCGGGGGCGCGGAGGCGCGGGGGCGCGGGGGCGCGGGGGCGCGGAGGCGCGGAGGCGCGGAGGCGCGGAGGCGCGGAGGCGCGGAGGCGCGGAGGCGCGGAGGCGCGGAGGCGCGGAGGCGCGGAGGCGCGGAGGCGCGGAGGCGCGGAGGCGCGGAGGCGCGGAGGCGCGGAGGCGCGGAGGCGCGGAGGCGCGGAGGCGCGGAGGCGCGGAGGCGCGGAGGCGCGGAGGCGCGGAGGCGCGGAGGCGCGGAGGCACATGCAAAGCGCGAGGGCGCAGCGCACGGACTCGCCCGCGAAGCCGCGCGCGGGCGCGGAGACGGGGCCGCGCGCGGACACGGGGGCGGGGCCGCGCGGAGGCGGAAGCGCAGCGGAGCGACCAGAAGTCTCCGCGATCATGCCGAACTGGCGCCGACACCAACGGTTTTTCATGATCACGGAGCGCTGATGTACCCCCGTGTACCAAAAGTCTCCGGGATCATGGCAAACCCATGAAACGGCCACGACCGACATCATGATCACGGAGACATACGTCCGCCCCGGCCACGCCGATCGGACGTTTGCCCGACGGGCGAGACATCCGCAACGAAAGAGCTGCCGCACCGCCCAGGGGCGGCGGGGCGCGCGGAGGCGCAGGGGCGCGGGGCGCGGGCCCACACGCGGAGGCGCGCCGCGGAATCGCGGGCGCACCACGCACGGAGGCGGCGCGCGGCTGGGGCCAATGAGGCGAAAGTCGGGGCGGAGCCGGCCAAGGCGGGGCCGAGGCGAAGCGGGACCGAGCCGACGCGAGGCCAGGGCGAGGCGGGCGAGCACGGGCACGGGCACGGCACGGGCGGGGCGGGGCGGGTGGGGCGGGTGGGGGTGGAAAGGGGACGGCCGGTGCGCCGCTGGGGCGTACCGGCCGTCTGGGGTCGTGCGGCGTGTTACGGGCGGGCGAGGCTGGCCCAGTCCTCCTGGGTCATGTTCGCCGCCTCTTCCGGGTTGTTGCCGTTCTCGCGGCCGGGGATGGGCTCCTCGGCCGCGCCCGACGTAGCCGCCGATGCCGTGTCCTCGGTGGCGGTCTCCGAACCGGTGTCCAGGCCGCCCTCGGAGACGGCGGCCGGGGTCGTGGCCGGCTCGGCCGGGGTCGAGGTGGTCAGCGGCTCCGGGGTCTCGGCGGGAGCGGTCTCGGCGGCGGGCGGCGGCGTGGTGGTGCTGGTGGCCTTGCGGGCCGGCGCCTTGCGAGGCGTCGTCGTCTTGGCCGGGGTCGCCGTCTTGGCCGGGGTGGCCGTCTTGGCCGGGGTCGCCGTCTTCCTCGCGGCGGTCTTGGCCGGGGCGGACTTCGCCGCGGCCGTGGCCTTCGTGCCGGTCGTCTTCGTCGCGGCGGTCTTGGCCGGGGTCGCGGTCTTCGTCGCCTTGGCCGGGGCGGCCTTGGCCGTGGTCGACTTCGCGGCCGCCCTGGTGGTCGTCGACTTCGCCGGCGTGGACTTCGCCGCGGCCTTGGTCGCCGTCTTCGCCGGCGTTGCCTTGGCGGTGGTCGCCTTGGTCGCGGTGGACTTCGCCGCCGCGGCCTTGGTGCCGGTCGTCTTCGTCGCGGCGGTCTTGGCCGGGGTGGCCTTGGTGGCCGCCTTGGCCGGGGCCGCCTTCGACGCGGCCGTCTTCTTCGCCGCCGCCGACTTCGCGGCGGTCGACTTGGCCGGGGCCGCCTTCGTCGCGGTCGCCTTGGTCGCCGACTTGGCCGGGGCCGCCTTGGTCGCCGTCGACTTCGCGGCGGACTTGGCCGGCGTCGACTTCGCGGCGGCCTTCGTCGCGGTCTTCGCTGGGGCCTTGGTGGCCTTCGCCGTCGACTTGGCCGGGGTGGCCTTGGTGGCCGCCTTGGCCGGGGCCGCCTTCGACGCCGCGGTCTTCTTCGCCGCCGCCGACTTCGCGGCGGTCGACTTGGCCGGCGCCGCCTTCGTCGCGGTCGCCTTGGTCGCCGACTTGGCCGGGGCCGCCTTGGCCGCGGTCGTCTTCTTCGCGGCCGCCGCCTTGGTCGCCGTCTTGGCCGGAGTGGCCTTGGCCGTGGCGGTCTTCTTGGCCGCCGTGGACTTCGCCGCGGTCGCCTTGGTCGCCGCCTTCGCCGCCTTCGCCGGCGTCGCCTTGGCGGTCGTGGTCTTCTTCGCCGCCGTGGACTTCGCCGCCGTGGCCTTGGTCGCCGCCTTCGCCGGGGCCGCCTTCGACGCCGCGGTCTTCTTCGCCGGGGTCGCCTTGGCCGTCGTCGTCTTCTTCGCCGGCGCCGACTTCGCCGCGGTGGCGGTCGTCTTCGTGGCGGTCGTCTTCTTGGCCGCCGCGGCCGTCGCCTTCGTCGTGCTCTTCGCCGGCGCCGCCTTCTTCGTCGCGGTGCTCTTGGTGGCGGCCGTGGTCTTCTTGGCCGCCGGAGCCGCCGCCTTCGACGCCGCCGTCGTCTTCCGCGCCGGCGGGGTGGCGGCCTTCGACGCCGTCGTCTTCCGCGCCGCCGGAGCCGCCGCCGTCGTCTTCCGGGCCGCCTGGGTGGTGGCCTTCGACGCCGGAGCCGTCGCCGCGGTCGTCTTCCTGGCGGAAGCGGCCACGGTCGCCTTCGACGCCGCGGGGCGGGTCGCCTTCGCGGTCGTCGTCGACTTGGTGGCCGGGGTGGCGGTCTTGGTCGCCGCCGCCTTCCGCGCCGCCGGGGTCGCCGCCCCAGTCGACGTCGCCGCCGCCTTCCGCGCCGCCGGAGCCGCCGCCCCGGTCGACGTCGCCGACCGCTTGCGCGCGGCCGGGGTCGCCGTCGTGGACGTCGCCGTGGTGGACGCCTTCGGCGTCGTCGTCGTGGCCTTCGACGCGGTCGTGGACGCCTTCGACGTGGAAGCCGCCGGGGCGGTCTTCGCCGAAGCCTTCGACGTCGACGACGTCGACGCCTTCGCACCGGAAGCCGCCGGGGTGGCGGTCTTCGCGGACGCCTTCCGCGCGGTCGAGGCGGCCGGGGTGGCCGTCCTGCCGGCGGTGGCCTTGCGGGCCGGCGTGGTGGATGCAGCGGCCGACGCGCTGCGCGCGGTGGTCGGGGTCTCGGCCGGAGTCTCGGCCGGGGCCGAGGTCACCGCCGCCGTGGCCGTCCGACGCGGCGAGCTTGCCGCTACCGTCTTGCGCGCCCTGGCGGGGGCCGACTCGGTCGTCGCGGGGGCCGAAGCCGCCGCGGTCGTCGCGGCCGCGCGCGCTGCGGCCGATCTCGTGGTGGCCTTCTTAGCTGCGGCCATCGTGGTCCTCCTGGAGGAGTTCTCCCGCTTCCTGCGGGAGGTTCGCGGTTGGGTTGTGCGGGTGGAACGGGTCTTCCTGGCCGGGGCCCCGGGCGGTTCGCGGTCGCCCTGTGCTCCGGCGTCGTGCTAGCGCTTGCCTTCCCACCGTTCGTCCTCGGCGTCCCACGCGTCGTTGCGTTCGCGGACTTTGGCGAGGGCCTGCTCGGCTTCTGCCGCCGAATCATAAGGGCCGAGACGATCCCTGCCCGGGCACATGTTGGCCTCGGACTCGACCCGCTGGTGAGAAAGGCACCAGTAGTACCGCTCAGCACCGCTGCTGCTCATGACATCACTGTGCACCGCAAATGAAACACGCGCCACCGAAACCGGCAAATAGCTGGTTCAGATTCCACAGTAGACGCAATCGGCCGACACCGGTCGCAGACACGCGCAAGGTCGCGAACGGCCGCCCGGACAGGTCCACTCAGACGGCCGGATCTCTTGTGCCGCAACGCTTCCGCCGCCGAGGGTGGCCCGTGAATTCCCACCCTGGGCCGTGAATTGGGACCGCCGCCTGTGGTCACCATCACCCGCGGGTGAGCCGAACGGAGGAAACACAATCGAGTCGTCCGGTCGATGCTCCCGCGCTCGTTCGAGATCGAACGAAGAGCGTCCACGGTGGACACCATCGGCGCCGGCGGCCGCCGGACGCCGGCTTCAAAACCTCGCAAGCCCGGCCGCGGGCAGGCCGGGGCCCGAGCGTCGTGAGGCGTACCGGCTGCGGGACAATCGAGTTGTGAGCCTTCATGCCGATGACCTGCCCGACGTCCTCGCCGTCACGCCGCTGACCTCGCCGCCGGACGTGGCGCTGCGCCCGCCCGGCTCGAAGAGCATCACCAACCGCGCGCTGATCTGCGCGGCGCTCGCGCCCGGGCGCAGCACGCTGACCGGGGTGCTGTTCGCCGACGACACGCGCGCGATGCTCGACGCCGTCCGGGCGCTGGGCGCGAACCTCACCCTCGACGAGGCCGCGCGGACGGTCGTCGTCGACGGCGTCGACCCGCGCACCGCCAGCGGCGAGATCCGCATCGACGCCCGCCAGTCCGGCACCACGTCGCGGTTCATCCTGCCGGCGGCGGCCCTGCGCCCGGCCCGCGGCGTCGTCGACGGCACGCCGCAGCTGCGCGCCCGGCCGTTCGCCGCGCTCGTCGTGGCCCTGCGCGAGCTCGGCGCGACGGTGGAGGACCTCGGCGAGGCCGGGTACCTCCCGGTCGCCGTCACCGGGCCGGTCGCCGGCGGCAAGGTCGCGCTGCCCGGGCACATCTCCAGTCAGTACCTCTCCGGTCTGCTCATGGCCGGGCCGCTGATGGCGGAAGGGCTGACCGTCGAGCTCACCTCGCCGCTGGTATCGGTGCCGTACGTCGAGGCGACCGCCGCCGTCATGGCCGCCTTCGGAGTGCCGGTCGAGGGCCTCACGGTGCAGCCCGGTGCGTACCGGCCGACCGACTTCGACATCGAGCCCGACGCGAGCGCCGCCTCGTACCTGCTGGCGGCGGCGGCCGTCGCCGGCGGGCGGGTCACCGTGGAGGGGCTGGGCACCCGCAGCCTGCAGGGCGACGTGCGCTTCGCGGATCTGCTGGAGCGGATGGGCGCGCGGGTGGAACGGTCCGCGGATCGCATCACGGTCACCGGTACCGGCGAACTCCACGGCATCGACGTCGACATGGCCGACATCTCCGACACCGCGCAGACCCTGGCCATGGTCGCGGTCTTCGCCGACTCCCCCACCAGCGTGCGCGGCATCGGCTTCATCCGCGGCAAGGAGACCGACCGCATCGGCGCGGTCGTGACGGAGCTGCGCCGGGCCGGCATCGAGGCGGAGGAGGACGAGGACGGCTTCACGATCCACCCGGGCCCGCCGCAGCCGACCGCGTTCGACACCTACGAGGACCACCGCATGGCGATGAGCCTGGCGCTGCTGGGCCTGCGGGCGCCGGGCATCGAGATCCGCGACCCGCGCTGCGTGGCGAAGACCTACCCGACGTACTTCGCCGACCTGGCCCGCCTGGCCGGCGCGTGACCCACCCGGGCCCGGCGCCGTTCAGACCGCGTCGAAGCGCAGCGCCTCCCAGCTGCCGGGGGCGGCGCCGGTGCCCTTCATCATCTGGTACGACGGGCCGGTGTAGTCGACGCGGCAGGTGAAGTACGTCCCCTCGCCGACGTTGCGCAGGTAGTAGCGCCCGTTGTCGCTCCACACGTCGAACGTCTCCCACACGTCGACCCACTCGCCGCGCCCGCGCAGCATGCCCCAGTTCGCGCCGGTGTAGCCGTACTCGGCGGTGACGAGGTACCCGGACGCCGCGGTCAGGTAGACGGTGTGCCCGTCGTCGTTGGAGCACAGGTCGAACTCCTCCCAGGCGCCCAGCTGCCCGGCCACGGTCCGGGCGCGCAGCATGTTCTGCTCGGCCCCGGTGTAGCCCTGCTCCTCGGCGATGTAGCGCCCGGCGACGTAGCTCCAGATGTGGTAGCGCCGGCAGTAGTACAGCCCCGGCACCGTGGTCGGCGCGAGCGCCAGCTCCGCATCCCCCGGCGCCGTCGCGGGCGTGGCCCCGGTCATGTCGATGCGATCGGCCCGCAGCCCACCGGCGCCGGCGCTGGCGACGACCGGCCCGGCCTTCCCCGCCCGGTCGCCCTCCCCGGCCCGCGCGATGGCGATCGGCGCGACGACGAGCGCCGCCACGACGGCCCCCAGCACCACCACGAGCCCCTTGCGTGCCACCGCGCCGCTCCACCTTCCGCCCGGGCGCGGCGCCCGCCGCCGCACACCGCCGGAAATGCTCGACTCCCCATCGAAACCGGTCAAGACGGCAAAGCCGATCTTAACCTTCCCTTGAGCACCCGCTTCACCGCAAAAGCGACGGGCAATGTTCCGCATTTTTTGACTCCGGTCCGTGCAACGCACGACCGTTCCTCCCGTGAGACACCGGGCCGGGGCCCAGCATTCGCTGGCCCTGGCCCTGCCAGGTCCGCGGCGCCAGGAGCCCGCGACCTCCGCACCGCTCGCGCCGGGTTGGCAGGCGTGATCGCGAGGGGGCGTGTATTCACGGCGGCCCGCGCAAAGCGGCGGCGGGAGGGCCGGCACGACGCCGGCCGCGGCACGGCCCCGGGGCACGGCCGGCGTCGCGCCTGGCCGGGTTCGCGCGAAGCGCGGCTGAAAGTCTCCGTGATCATGATGGCCGCGGTGGCCGCACACCGGATTTGCCATGATCCCGGAACCTTTCGGTACACAGGGGTACATCACCACTCCGCGATCATGAAAAACCGTTGGTGCCGGTGCCAGTTGCGCATGATCACGGAGACTTCTGGTCGCTGCGCCGTGCAGCGGCCGGCGGTGCCGGTTCCCGGGTGACGCGGGCCGGGTGCCGGGGCGCGGGCGGCGGTTTCGGGGCCGGTCGGAGACATAAATGCTGGGCGAACCGGAATCAAGGGGCCTAACGGTCCGCCCGAGTTCGGTCGATCCGGTTGAAGATGATCAATTGAGTAGATCAATACTCAACGAAGGGTAAGTATTTGCGCGACCCTTGAGTACATCGTTTGGATTACAAGGGTCGACCTAGGGCTACACGACAGCTACCTTGGGCACCGGCATGAATTCTGCACGTGAATCTTTCCGTGAGAGAGCCAGCCTGTGGAGATCTCGACGCTACGCCGCGGTGCGCCAGGTGGTGCGCCTACCCGCCGTCGCCAGCGGGCCTGCCCCGATGGCGTCGAGCATGAGCGCCTGCACGGCGTAGGGCTCGGCGGGGCGCCACGCGTGGACCTCCGGGGCGAGTTCCCACCGTACCCGCCCGCCGAACTGCGGGCTCGGTGGCGCCGGGATCCACGAGTCCTGCCCGTGCAGGATGACCCCGGGGTGCGCGGCCAGCTCCGGCAGCACCCCGTGCCCGGGCAGCACCAGGAACATCCAGCGGTCGCCGGGCGCCACCGCCACCGGGCCTCGGGCGGCCACGAAGCCGTCGCCGAGCAGCGCGGCGCGGCCCAGCGCGGCGGGCACCTCCAGGGCGTCGAAGGCGTAGCCGGTGGGCAGCAGCACCGAGTACGGGTGCTCGCGCCACAGCCCGGCCGCCGCGTCCGGGTCGAAGGCGACGGGGAGCGCCGTCGGGTGGCAGGCGACCGTGCGGCAGCCGGGCGTACCGCAGTCGAAGCGGCGCTCCCGGGAGTGCCGGCCCGCGCGGCGGCCGGCCAGGAAGGCGCCGGGGCGGACGGGCCAGCCGTGCGCGGCGTACCGGACGGCGGCGCGGCGCAGCCGCAATCGTTCCCACGAGAGCATGACCGTCTCCTGCCAGGCGAGATCACTCGAAAGTGCGCAGAGGACCACGTCGCGTCACCGGACTCTGTGTGCGTCGTTGACCATCGCGACGGGGGCTGCAACTTGCACATCGGAACGTATGAGCAGGCGACCGGGGCGTACCGCACAAATCGTGCGATATCTACCGGCCGGGTGACCTCCGGAGGTGAGCGACGTGGATGAGTTGCCCATCGGCCGTCGGGTGGCCTATTGGCGGAACCGGCGCAAGATGTCCCAGCAGGTCTTCGCCGACCGGCTGGGTAAGTCCAAGAGCTGGGTCGACAAGGTCGAGCGCGGCGTGCGGCGGCTGGACAAGTTCTCGGTGGTGTACGAGATCGCCGACGTGCTCCAGCTCGACGTGCAGATCCTGCTCGGCCGCGACCCCGAGCGCCGGGCGGACAGCGCCAACTGCGTCGACCAGATCGAGGTCGAGGAGATCCGGGCGGCGCTGGAGCGCTACGACCAGATCAGCGCGTTCTTCTACGCCCCGCCCGAGCCCCCGGCGCTGCCGGAGATGCGCAAGGCGATCACCCACGCCTGGATGAGCTACCAGCACGCGAAGTACGGCATGCTCACCCGCACCCTGCCCCGCCTGCTGCGCGAGGCCCAGGCCGCCGACACCGCCTACAGCGGCGGCCCGCAGGCCAGGGAGGCCGCGCACCTGCTCGGGCAGGTGTACCAGATCGCCTCCTCGGCCCTGCGCAAGGTGGGCGAGCACGAGCTGTCCTGGCTCGCCGCGGACCGCTCGATCGCGGTGTCCCAGCGCGCCGACGACCAGCTGCTCGCCGGCACCGCCACCACCCGGGTCGCGCTCGCGCTGCTGTCGCTGGGCCGGTCCCGCGCCGCGCTGGAGATCAACGTCAACATCGCCAACCGGCTCGCCCCCGGTACCGACGGCAACGACTGCGCGCCCGAGCGCCTCTCCGTCTACGGGCAGCTGCTGCTGCAGGGCGCCATGGCCGCCGCCCGCATCGGCGACAACGCGACCGTGCGCGACCTGCTCGACGGCGCCGAGGAGGCGGCCCGCGGCCTGGAGGGCGACGCCAACTTCTACTGGACCTGCTTCGGGCCGACGAACGTCGCGCTGCACAAGGCCGCCGCGTTCGTGGAGCTGGGCGAGGGCCGGGCGGCGGTGGAGGTACACGACAAACTCGATCCGGACGGCTTCAACGCCCTGCTGCCGGAGCGCCGCGCGCACCACTTCCTCGACCAGGCCCGGGCGCAGGCCCTCATCGGCGACATCGACCAGGCCAGCGAGATGCTCCTGGAGGGCGACCGGCTGGCGCCCTCGGAGATCCGCTGCCGGCCGCTGGCCCGGGAGGTGCTCAGCGACGTGCTGCGGCGCACCCGGGGCGCCCCGTCGGCCCCGGTGGCGGAACTCGCCGAACACATGAGCGTCGGAGTTTGACACCCGGCTTTGATCCGCAGTGCACAATGCCGCCATGTCCGGATCCGTCCTTTACGCCATCGTGTGCGGCTCACCGGCCGCCCAGGGCGTTGGCACGCTGGTCTCGCTCGCCCAGGAGCGGGGCTGGGACGTCTGCGTGGTCGCCACGCCCGACGCCCTCAAGTGGCTGCACGTCCCCGCGCTCGCCCGGCAGACGGGCCATCCGGTACGACACCGGTACAAGCACCCCGGCGACCCGGACGTGCTGCCCGGGGCCGACGCGATGATCGTCGCCCCGGCGACCGTCAACACCGTGAACAAGTGGTCGGCCGGCATCGCCGACACGCTGGCGCTCGGGCTCCTCGTGGAGGGGATCGGCCTGGACCTGCCGATCGTGGCCGTGCCCTACACCAACCGGGCGATGGCCGCCCACCCCGCCTTCGCCGAGTCGATCGAGCGGCTGCGCTCCTGGGGCGTCACCGTGCTCTACGGCGACGACGTCATCCAGCTGCACCGGCCGGGGGTGGGCGAGAACCGCACCGACTTCCCGTGGCACCTGCCCCTGGAGGCGCTGGAGCGGCAACTCTCGAGGGACTAACGTTACGCCGTGCGCGTCGCCGATCTCATCGCGCTGCTGGAGCAGCGGTATCCGCCGGAGTGGGCCGAGGACTGGGACCGGGTCGGGTTCGTCCTGGGTGAGCCGGACGCGGCCGTCACCACGGTGCTGCTCGCGGTCGACTGCGACCCCGCGGTCGTCGCCGAGGCGGAGGCGGCCGGGGCGCAGTTCGTGTTCACCCACCACCCGCTGCTGCTGCGCGGGGTCTCCAGCGTCGCGCCGACCACCTACAAGGGGCGGATCGTGCACCGGATGATCCGGGGCGGGATGGCGCTGTACACCGCCCACACCAACGGCGACGTCGCCCGCCCGGGGGTCTCCGACGCGCTGGCGGCCACGCTCGGCCTGACCGACGTGCGGCCGCTGCGGCCCGACCCGCGCGTGCCCGAGCGGGGGCACGGCCGCGTCGGGCGGCTCCCCGCGCCGATGACCCTGGCGGCATTCGCCGCCCATGCGGCCGGGCAACTGCCCAGGAGCGCCGCGGGGGTACGCGCGGCCGGCGACCCGGATGCCCGGGTCGAGACGGTCGCGGTGTCCGGCGGCGCCGGCGACGCGTTCCTGGGCGACGCCGCGCGGGCCGGCGTTGACGCATACTTGACCGCGGATCTGCGCCACCATCCGGCGCACGAGCACCTCGCCGGCGGCGGTCCGGCCCTCGTCGACGTCACCCACTGGGCGTCCGAGCGGCCCTGGCTGGACGACGTGGCGGCGTTCCTGCGCGCGGAGGCCGGCGTGACGACCATCGTGTCCGATGTGGACACGTCACCCTGGGTACTGACGGAACCACCCCTGAGCCCTATGTTGGAGGGTAACGACTCGTGAAGGCTGATCCGGAGGCGCAGCGCCGGCTGCTCGACCTGCAGGCGATCGACATCGCGCTGGCCCAGCTCGCGCACAAGCGCAAGGCGCTGCCCGAGCACGCCGAGCTCGACCGGCTGGCCCGCGAGCTGTCCACGATGGAGGATCAGCGGGTTCGCGCCCAGGTCGCCGTCGACGACCTCGACCGCGACATCGAGCGGCTGGAGCGCGACGCCGAGCAGGTCCGCGCCCGCAAGGAGAAGGACCAGGGCCGCCTCGACGCCGGCAGCGGCCCGTCGCGCGAGCTGGAGGCCCTGCAGCACGAGATCGCCACCCTCAACCGGCGCCAGTCCGAACTGGAGGACGCCGAGCTCGAGCTCATGGAGCAGCGGGAGACCGCGCAGGCGTCGCTCGACGAGGTGGTCGGCAAGCTGACGGCCGGCCGGACCACCCGCGCCGAGGCCGAGCAGCGCCGCGCCGAGGCCCTCGCCGCGATCGCCAAGGACGAGGAGTTCCGCCGGGCCGGGCGCCGCCCGCTCGCCGCCGACCTGCCCGCCGACCTGGTGACCCTCTACGACAAGATCCGCGAGAGCAGCGGCGGGATCGGCGCCGCGATGCTGCGCCACGGCCGCTGCGAGGGCTGCCGGCTCGAGCTGTCCGGCGGCGACCGGGCCCGGGTGAAGGCGGCCGCGCCCGACGAGGTCGTGCGCTGCGAGGAGTGCCGCCGCATCCTGGTCCGCACCGCCGAGTCGGGGCTGTAGCCGGATGCGGGTGGTGGTCGAGGCCGACGGCGGTTCGCGCGGCAATCCCGGCCCGGCCGGCTACGGCGCCGTGGTGCGCGATGCGACCGGCGAGGTCCTCGCCGAGCGCTGCGGCGCGCTGGGCGTGACCACGAACAACGTGGCCGAGTACTCGGGCCTCATCGCCGGCCTGCGCGCCGCCCGTGAGCTGGGCGCCGACGAGGCCGAGGTGCGGATGGACTCCAAGCTCGTCGTCGAGCAGATGTCGGGCCGCTGGCAGATCAAGCACCCGGGCCTGCGCCCCTTGGCGGAGCAGGCCCGCTCCCTGGCCGGTTCGTTCTCCCGGATTTCGTACTCCTGGATCCCGCGCGAGCAGAACAAGCACGCCGACCGGCTGGCGAACGAGGCGATGGACGGCAAGCTCGACCCGCCGGCCGTGGCCGACCCGTCCGCGACGGCGGCCTCGTCCGAGGCGCCGCCCAGGCCGGCCGAGGTGCGCTCCTGGTCGCCGCCGTCGACGGGCTCGCCGCTGCGGATGGTGGTGCTGCGGCACGGGCAGACGCCGTACACCGCCGAGAAGCGCTACTCCGGCCGCGGCGACATCCCGCTCTCCGACGCCGGCCACGAGCAGGCCGCCCGGGCCGCCGCCCGGGCCCGGCAGCTCGCGCCGGATCTGGCCGCCGTGATCAGCTCGCCGCTCAAGCGCTGTCTCGAGACGGCCGCCGCCTTCGGTGAGGTACCAATTCAGGTGGAAGACGATCTCATCGAGTGCGACTTCGGCGAGTGGGAGGGGCTCACCTACGCCGAGGTCCGGGAGCGTTACGCCGCCGAGCAGGACCGCTGGCTCGCCTCGACCGCCGTGGCGCCCCCCGGCGGCGAGTCGTTCCAGCAGGTGGCGATGCGCGTGCGGCGGGCCGTGCGGCGGCTGCAGGAGCAGCATGCCGGGCGGCAGATCGCCGTCGTCAGCCACGTCACGCCGATCAAGCTCCTGCTGCGCGACGCGCTGGCGGCGAGCGACTCGTTCCTGTATCGGTTGTATCTGGACCCGGCCGGCCTCTCGCTGGTCGACTCGTGGCCGGACGGCGGCGTGGCGGTCCGCGTGGTCAACGAGACGGCCCACCTGGCCTAGCCGGACGGCGGCGTGGGGTCCGCGTGGTCAACGAGACGGCGCACCTGGCCTAGAAGAACGCGCGGTAGAGCAGCACCAGCCCGACGACCCCGCCGAACACGACGATCAGCCCCTTGAGCACGGCGCTGGGCAGCCGCCGGGCCAGCCGCGCGCCCACGTAGCCGCCGACCAGCGCCGCCGGCGCCACCACCGCCACGTCGGCCCAGTCGACCGGCCCGAACAGCGCGAACGCGAGCACCCCGACGAGCCCGCCGAGCGCCGAGATGACGTTCTTGAGCGCGCTGACCCGCGCCATGGACTCGTCCAGCACCAGCCCCAGCGCCGCGACCAGCATCACACCGAGCGCGGCGCCGAAGTACCCGCCGTACACCGACCCGGCGAACACCATCGCGTGCAGGCTCAGCCGCTGCCGCCGGGCCGACATCTCCCGCGGATGCCCCACGAGCCGCCGCAGCCGATCCTGGAGGGCCAGCACGGCGGCCGCCCCGAGTACCAGAAAGGGAACCACGACGTCGAACGCCGCCGGCGGCGTCAGCAGCAGCAGCGCGCACCCGAGCGCGGCCGCGACCACGGCCGTCGGCAGCAGGCTCAGCAACAGCCGCCGCCGCCCCGCGTGGGCCAGTTCCGCCAGGTCGGTCCGGCTGCCGTAGACGGACGCGGCGTACCCCGGAAAGACCGACGTCGTGTTGGTGACGTTCGCCGCCACGGGCGGCAGCCCGGTCGCGATCAGCGCCGGGAACGTGATGAGCGACCCGCCCCCGGCGATCGCGTTGACGGTCCCGGCCGCCAATCCGGCCACGGACAGGAGCGCGATGTCGGGGAGGTTCATGGTTTGACTACCATAGTCAGAACGACGGACGAGTCGACCGGGCGGCCGCGTCGGCACCTACGGGTTGCCGCCGAGGAACGTCCGGGCTCCACAGGGCAGGGTGGTTGTTAACGGCAACCCGGGGCGACCCGCGGGACAGTGCCACAGAAAGCAAACCGCCCAGGCCAGCCGGCCTGGGTAAGGGTGAAACGGCGGGGTAAGAGCCCACCAGCGCCCCGGGCGACCGGGGCGGCTCGGTAAACCCCACCCGGAGCAAGGTCAAAAGGGCCGGCCCAAACGGGCCCGGCCTGCGCAGGCGCTTGAGGGCGGCCCGCCCGAGCCTGCGGGTAGACCGCTGGAGCCTGCCGGCAACGGCAGGCCGAGATGGATGGCCGCCCCCTGCCGCAAGGCGGGGACAGAACCCGGCGTACAGGTCGACTCGTCCGTCGTTCCCGTACTCCGTGCCCCGATCTCGGAGCCCTTGGCGCGGGTCAATCCGTCGCTTTCGGATGGCCGGTGCCGGCATGCTTGATCCAGCACGTGCGGGTCTCGTGGTCGACCAGTACCAGACCCGGCCGCCGGAAGTGACTTCGTACTGCCATTGGGCCAGGGTTTTTCCGCCGTACGTGTCGGTGGAGAGGCTGCCTTTGAGGGGGTGCTGTCGCGCGGTGGGCACAGCGGGGCACGGGTCGGCTTCGATCGCGTCGAACGCCGTGCGGGTGTTTGCGGCAGCCTGCCGGCACAGGTCTTCCCAACCTTTGGCGGCGTCGTTGGAGGCGAAGCGCAGGGCGTAGCCCCCGGGGCGTGGTGGCGGGGCTGCCCGGTCGCCGCGCTTGGCGCTCAGTGCTCCTCCGGTCGGGTCACCGGTCCGAAGTCGTCGAGTGGCTGTGTTGTCAGCGCTCGGTAGAGGTCAGGGTCGGCGTGGATCTCGGCCGTGTGCCGCCACTCAACGAGACACTGCGACACCGCCGCAGTGTTGCCGATTGCCGCAGCCGCCTCGGTGGTCGAAACGAGTTCCGCGGCCATGGCGTCGATGTCGGTCGCAGGCACGAACATATCGGTAACGAAGATATCCTCGCAACGATGGGTTCGGCTCGGACCGCAGCGGAGGGCGCGGGAATGACAAGCCGCAGGGCCACCGGCACGACGACCGCGACGGTGCGCGAGTGGCGCGACGAGGAGGGCTGGGGCGTCCTCGATTCGCCCGACACTCCCGGTGGCTGCTGGACGCACTTCAGCGGCATCGACATGCCGGGCTATCGGGCGTTGCGTCCGGGAGAAGTGGTACAGCTGGAGTGGGAATCACCAGGGCAGGACGGCTATGGCTACCGCGCGGTCCGCGTCGTCCGATCGGGGTAGCGCTCGCCGTTGGGCATCAACGGCGCGCAGGGCCCAGTTCGCCGGCCGAGCGGGCGCCGGTCCTACGGTGTCGTGGTCTGGCATGAGGGGCGAGCCGGCTCGGCCGTGATGGTGAGGTAGATGCCGCCTGGCTCCTCGTGCCACACCGGACTCGCCGGTCGGTCTGGGCCGCTGGGGCGGACGTCTGTCCGGCGGACCGGCTGTGAGTGGACGACCAACACGCTGGTGACGTTCTCGACCCTGCGGCAGTACTGGAGATAGACGTCACCCGGCGGCGGTTCTGGGCCCGGTGGTGGTTTGTCGGCGAGCCACCCCTTTTTCTGGGCCGCAGGTTCGTAGGTGCGGCGCAATGCGGCCGCGTCGTAGTCGCGGGACGACTGGAACCGCAGCGTTACCGACGTCGCCGAGACGTCCTCCCTGCTCAGCTGGACGCACGCCTTGCTGCGGTGCGCCTGGCCGACCTGGGTCGCGCCGTCGGGTTTCACGGCCAGCACCGGGTCGCTCGCGTACTCGGCGAGCAAACGGTCCTCGTTGGGCGGCGGCGCGCATCCCGGCGCCCGCTGCTCCGTCGCGCAGCCGGCGGTGGCCAGTAGCAATGCCGCGACCACGGTGACCGTCAATGGCCTCATGCGAGGCACTGTAGCCGCGGCGCGCCATAATATAGGGGCCGATCGATCCGCCGGGCTCTCGGCAGGGCCGGCCCGGAGGCTTTGCGGGCCGGGAAGAATACCAGCGATATGTCACGCCGGGTTTCGACCGGCCATTCGGCCGAAAGGGCGACCGGAAGTCTCCGTGATCATGCCGCAGCCGGCACCGGCACCAACGGTTTTTCATGATCACGGAGGGTTGATGTACCCCCGTGTACCACAAGTCTCCGGGATCATGGCAAACCCAGCGTGCGGTCACCGCGAGCATCATGATCACGGAGACATACGTCCGGCCGGGCGCGCGGATCGGATGGTGCGCCCGCCGGGTGCGACACCGCGGCGTCCGGGGGCGGCGCGGATGGTCTGCTGGCGGCGGGGCAGGCACGACCGGGCGGCGGGCGGTTGCGGCCGGGCGGCTGACGTCAGCCGACATGAGCACGGCGACAGCCGGAGCGGCTCCGAGCAGGTGCACCACGCCGTGCGGGCGGAGGCTGCGGGCTTGGCAGCGCGGACCTGGCAGGGCCGGGGCCAGCGAAGCTGGGCCCCGGCCCGGTTCGCCCGGCCCGGTTCGCCCGGCCCGGTTCGCCCGGCCCGGCTCGCCCGGCCCGGCTCGCCCGGCCCGGCTCGCCCGGCCCGGCTCGCCCGCTCTGGCTCGGTTGAGCTTCGCAAGAACCGACCCAGAGCAGGCGCTCACGGCAGGAACGGTCGTCAGTTGCGCGGGCCGGAGCAAAAATCGCCGCCCGGTCCTGATGAGCGGGCCGGGCGGCGGGTTGGGGGGTTTGGGTTACGAGTCGCCGCCGGTTTCGCCGACCGGGGCGGCGTTCACGTCGTCGATGGCGTACTTCTTCGCGGCCTCGGCCGCGGTGGTGGGCGGGACCTCGCCGCGGCGGGCGAGTTGGCGCAGCGCGGCCACCACGATGGACTCGGCGTCCACGTGGAAGTGGCGGCGCAGGGCGTGGCGGGTGTCGGACAGGCCGAAGCCGTCGGTGCCCAGCGAGGTGTAGTCGTTGGGTACCCAGCGGGCGATCAGGTCCGGCACCGCGCGCATGAAGTCGCTCACCGCGACGACCGGGCCCTGCGTGTCCTGCAGGACGCGGGTCACGTAGGGGATCTGGGGCTCGTCGGCCGGGTGGAGCAGGTTGTGCTCCTCGGCGCGGACCGCGTCGCGGCGCAGCTCCGTCCACGACGTGGCCGACCAGACGTCGGCGGCCACGCCCCACTCCTCGGCGAGGAGCTTCTGGGCCTTGAGCGCCCACTGCATGCCCGTGCCCGAGGCCAGCAGCTGCGCCTTCGGGCCCTCGGCGATCGGTGCTGGGGCGTAGCGGTACAGGCCGCGGAGCAGGCCGTCGACGTCGACGCCCTCGGGCTCGGCCGGCTGGAAGATCGGCTCGTTGTAGACCGTCAGGTAGTAGATGAGGTCCTCGGGGGCCTCGCCGTACATGCGGTTGACGGCGTTCTCGGTGATGTGCGCGATCTCGTAGGCGAAGGGCGGGTCGTAGGCCACCACGGCCGGGTTGGTCGCGGCGATGAGCAGCGAGTGGCCGTCCTCGTGCTGCAGGCCCTCGCCGTTGAGGGTGGTGCGGCCGGCGGTGGCGCCGAGCATGAAGCCGCGCGACATCTGGTCGGCGGCGGCCCAGATGCCGTCGGCGGTGCGCTGGAAGCCGAACATCGAGTAGAAGATGTACACCGGGATGATCGGCTGCCCGTGCGTGGCGTAGCTGGTCGCGGCGGCGGTGAACGACGCCACCGAGCCGGCCTCGTTGATGCCCTCGTGCAGGATCTGGCCGCTGGTCGACTCGCGGTAGGACAGGAACAGCTCGCGGTCGACCGGCGTGTAGTTCTGCCCGTGCGGCGAGTAGATCTTCGCGGTCGGGAAGAGCGAGTCCATGCCGAAGGTGCGGGCCTCGTCGGGGATGACCGGCACCCAGCGGCTGCCCATGCCCTTGTCGCGCATGAGGTCCTTGAGCATGCGCACGAAGGCCATCGTGGTGGCGACCTTCTGCTTGCCCGAGCCGCGCTTGATGTCGCCGTAGACCGAGCTGTCGGGCAGCTGCAGCGGGATGTGGGTGGTGCGCCGGTTGGGCACCGGGCCGCCCAGGGCGCGGCGGCGCTCGAACATGTACTCCATCTCGTCGGACTTCTCGTCCGGGCGGTAGTACGGCACCGCGTACGGGTTCTCGCCGATCGCGCTGTCGGGGATGTCGAGATACAGCCGGTCCCGGAAGTCCTTGACGTCCTGCAGGGTCAGCTTCTTCATCTGGTGGGTGGCGTTGCGGCCCTCGAAGTGGGAGCCGAGCGTCCAGCCCTTGATGGTCTTGGCCAGGATGACCGTCGGCTGCCCGGTGTGCTCGGTGGCGGCCTTGTACGCCGCGTAGAGCTTGCGGTAGTCGTGCCCGCCGCGCTTGAGGTTCCAGATCTCGTCGTCGGTGAGGTGCTCGACCATCTTGCGGGTGCGCGGGTCGCGGCCGAAGAAGTGCTCGCGCACGTAGGCGCCGGACTCGGCCTTGTAGGTCTGGTAGTCGCCGTCGGGCGTGACGTTCATGAGGTTGACCAGGGCGCCGTCGGTGTCGGCGGCGAGCAGCGGGTCCCACTCGCGGCCCCAGACGACCTTGATCACGTTCCAGCCGGCGCCGCGGAAGAACGCCTCCAGCTCCTGCATGACCTTGCCGTTGCCGCGGACCGGGCCGTCGAGGCGCTGCAGGTTGCAGTTGATCACGAAGGTGAGGTTGTCAAGCTCCTCGCGGGCCGCGACGCCGATCGCGCCGATCGACTCGGGCTCGTCCATCTCGCCGTCGCCGAGGAAGGCCCATACGTGCTGGTCGCTGGTGTCCTTGAAGCCGCGGTTGTGCAGGTAGCGGTTGAACCGGGCCTGGTAGATCGCGTTGATGCCGCCGAGGCCCATGGAGACCGTCGGGAACTCCCAGAAGCCCGGCATGAGCCGCGGGTGCGGGTAGCTCGGCAGGCCGCCGCCGAGGCCGCGGTGCGACAGCTCCTGGCGGAAGCCGTCGAGCTGAGCCTCGGACAGCCGGCCCTCCATGAACGCCCGCGCATACATGCCCGGGGACGCGTGGCCCTGGAAGAACACCTGGTCGCCGCCGCCCGGGTGGTCCTTGCCCCGGAAGAAGTGGTTGAAGCCGACCTCGTAGAGGCTGGCGGCGCTGGCGAAGGTCGAGATGTGCCCGCCCACGCCCACGTCGGGACGCTGGGCCCGCTGCACCAGCATCGCGGCGTTCCACCGGATGTAGGCGCGGATCCGCCGCTCGACGTGCTCGTTACCGGGGAACCACGGCTCCCGCTCGGGCGGGATCGTGTTGATGTAGTCGGTGGTGGTGAGCGGCGGGACGCCGACCTGTCGCTCCCGCGCGCGCTCCAGCAGACGCAGCATGACGTAACGGGCGCGCTTGGGGCCGCGCTCGTCGATCACGCCGTCCAGTGACTCGACCCACTCGTTCGTCTCTTCGGGGTCGATGTCGGGCAGCTGGCTCGGTAGGCCGTCGCTGATCACCGGGCGCTTGCGTTCGGTGGACACAGGCGTTCCTTCTGGTTGCTAGCGACCGGGGGTGCCGCCGCGAATGGCGTCGGGCGCTGCGACCGGTCTGGGTGGCCTCGGGTGTGGCTCAGGATGGTTCATGGCCGTTGGTGAGCCCATGTCCCATCCTGCCTGCCTTCGGTGCCGTCCGTCACGTCTACGGGGCGCCAACTGCGACGCGCGACACGATACCGGCCGGTAACCTCTGTGGCGGCCCGTCATTGACGCGAGGGCGACGGTTCAAGTATCTCAGTTGCCGCCGTCGGCTACGGTGCGGGCCGTGTCCGAGAACTCGACCTGGTGGCTGCTGCTGCCCTGCGGGATCGTCACGCTCGCCCTCGTCACCGTGGTGCTGGTCGTGGTGCTGGTGATCCGGCGGGGCGCCCTGCCCACGATCAAGGGCGGGTCCGGCGGTTCGTCTTCTTCGCCGGGGTACTCCACGAGCCCGCTCGACGCGAACTGGACCCCGGACGGCAGTACCTTCGCCGCGACCAACCCGGACTCCGGACATTCGACCCATAGCTCGCACGAGCACTGGCAGAGCCACGGGCACCCGATCCACCACCACGATCCGGGCCCGACCTGGAGCGACTCGAGCTCGACCTGGAGCGACCCGGGCTCTTCGGGGGACTCGGGCTCGTCCCACCACCACAGCTCCGACTGAGCCTGCGAGACTGAGCGGATGCGCACCGAGGTCATCACGGTCCGGACCGGTTCCCGGCCGGCCGTGCGGGACATCACCGAGGAGGCGGCGCGGTTCGTGGCCGAGGAGGGCGACGGCCTGCTGCACGTCTTCGTCCCGCACGCCACGGCCGGCATCGCGATCATCGAGACCGGCGCCGGCAGCGACGACGACCTGCTGCTCGCCCTCGACGACGTGCTGCCCGCCGATGATCGCTGGGGGCACCGGCACGGCTCCCCCGGGCACGGGCGCGACCACGTGATGCCGGCGTTCGTCGCGCCGTATGCCACGCTGCCGGTCGTCGGCGGCAAGATCGCCCTGGGGACCTGGCAGTCGGTGTGCCTGGTCGACCCGAACGGCGACAACGCCACCCGCCAGGTCAGGTTCAGCTTCCTGCCGGGATGAACCTGAGTGAACCGTGTGTCGTCGTGTTTTGTGAGGTACCGCGCGTGAGGATTGAGTCGTGATCGAGCGTCGTGTCGCCGTCGTGTTCCTCGTCGACCCCGAGGGCCGCATTCTCATGCAGCACCGCGACCGGCACGCCAAGGTCTCCCCCAACCAGTGGTCGATGCCCGGCGGCAAGATCGAGGAGGGCGAGTCGCCCGAGGAGGCGGCCCGGCGCGAGGTGCTCGAGGAGACCGGCCTGGACGCGGGGCCGATCATGGCGTACACCGTCCAGAACAGGCCCTCGGTGACCACCGCCGACGGCGAGGTCGAGATGCACGTCTTCTACGGCCCGACCGAGGCCACCCAGGCCGACGTGGTGCTGGGCGAGGGCCAGGCCATGGTCTTCCTCACACCCACCGACGGCCTCGCCAAGGACCTCGGCGTCACCGCCGCCATGCTGCTGCCCCGGTTCGTGGCCTCGGAGGAGTATCAGAAACTCGCCCACCGCGCTGTCGGATAGTCCCGGAACTCGCCGGGTCTACCAGGCCTGAGTGGCATCCGGTGCCCGTTTTCGGCCATGCTGTCGAGCGTGACCACCCCTCAGGATCTCGACGAGCGGTTCCGCGCCGAGCTCGCCGGGCTCGTCGCCGCCACGGTCGCGCGCGACATCGACGAGCCCGTCCGCGAGGACACCGCGCTCACCGGGGAGCAGGCGCGCGCGCTCTACGACGCGCAGTCGACGAGCCGGCACCTGGACCTGGCCGCGCGCTGGCTGCGCAGCTTCGACGCCGGGTACTACACGATCGGCTCGGCCGGCCACGAGGGGAACGCGGCGGTCGCCGCGGCGCTGCGCCCGACCGATCCGGCGCTGCTGCACTACCGCTCCGGCGGTTTCTACTGCATGCGGGCCGCCCAGGTGGCCGGCAGCGACCCGATCCGCGACGTGCTGCGCGGAGTGGTCGCCTCGGCGAAGGAGCCGATCGCCGGCGGCCGGCACAAGGTCTTCGGGCACGCCGACCTGCACGTGATCCCGACCACGTCGACCATCGCCTCGCACCTGCCGCGGGCCGTCGGGGTGGCCTACGCGCTGGGCCGCGGCCGGCGCCTCAACCCGCCCGGCGGCGGCCACGGCTGGCCCGCCGACGCCGTCGTCGTGTGCTCCTTCGGCGACGCCTCGATCAACCACGCGGCCGCCACCGCCGCCTTCAACACCGCCGGCTGGTGCGACCACATCGGGCTGAAACTTCCGCTGCTGTTCGTCTGCGAGGACAACGGCCTGGGCATCAGCGTGCGCTCCCCCGAGGGCTGGGTCACCGCCAGCCTGTCCAGCCGACCCGGCCTGCGTTACTACGCCGCCGACGGCTGCGACAGCGCCGCCACCTACGACCGGGCCGCGGAGGCGGCGGCGTGGGTCCGGCGGTACCGGCGGCCGGCCGTGCTGCACCTGACCACCGTGCGGCTCATGGGGCACGCCGGGGCCGACGCCGAGATGGCCTACCGCTCCCCCGTCGAGATCGCCGGCGACCTGGCCCACGACCCGCTGGTGCGCACCGCCCGGCTGCTCGTGGAGGCGGGCGTGGCCACCCCGGCGGAGCTGATGACCCGCTACGACGAGATCGGCTGGGAGGTGCGCCGCATCGCCGAGGAGGTGCTCGGCGAGCCCAAGCTCGGCAGCGCCTCGGAGGTCACCGCGCCGCTCGCCCCGCGCCGGCCGGTGCGGGTCTCCCGGGCGGTCGGCGACGCCGCCGCCCACCTCGCCACGGACGACCTGGCCGAGGAGCTCGACGGCGAGCTGGACGACGACCTGGAGTTCACCCCGGCCGGCCCCGCGCTGCCGCCCGGCGAGCCGCTGTGGGCCGGCGCCGAGCCGCCCGGCTCCCCCGTCGCGGTCGCCGAGCAGCCGCCCGACACCGAGGAGTGGCCCGAGCCGGCGCCGCCACCGGCCGCGGAGTCTGGGCGGGAGCACGAGCCCGAGTCGGAGCCGAAGGCCCGGCCGGTCTCCGGCGTGCCGCGCAACACGGCCAACGGCCACCACCCGGTCACCCGCGCCGCCGCGTTCGGCGGCAAGCTGCCCGAGCGGGCCGGCCCGCTGACCCTGGCCCAGACGATCAACGCCACGCTCACCGACGCGATGCTGGCGTACCCCCAAATGATCGTCTTCGGCGAGGACGTCGCGGCGAAGGGTGGCGTCTACGGGGTGACCAAGGGCCTGCGGGACCGTTTCGGCGGCACGCGCGTGTTCGACACGCTGCTCGACGAGACCAGCATCCTGGGCCTGGGTCTCGGCGCCGGCCTGGCCGGGATGCTGCCGGTCCCCGAGATCCAGTACCTCGCCTACCTGCACAACGCCGAGGACCAGCTGCGCGGCGAGGCGGCGACCATGCAGTTCTTCTCGCAGGGCGCCTTCCACAACCCGATGGTCGTGCGGGTGGCCGGGCTGGCCTACCAGCTGGGCTTCGGCGGGCACTTCCACAACGACAACGCCCTGGCGGTGCTGCGGGACGTCCCGGGCCTGGTGGTGGCCGCCCCGTCCCGCGCCGAGGACGCCGCGCCCATGCTGCGCACGTGCCTGGCCAGCGCCATCGTGGACGGCAGCGTCTGCGTGTTCCTCGAGCCGATCGCGCTGTACCACACCCGCGACCTGCACACCGAGAACGACAACTGGTGGCTTTCCGACTACGCTCCGCCGAGCGAGTGGCCGGCCATCCACGTGCCGATCGGCCGCGCCCGGGCGTACAGCAACGGCCCGAACGACGACCTGACGATCATCACCTTCGGCAACGGGGTGCGGCTCTCCCTGCGCGCCGCCGCCCGGCTGGCCGGCGAGGGCATCGCCTGCCGGGTCGTCGACCTGCGCTGGCTGTCACCCCTGCCGGTCGGCGACATCATCAAGAACGCCTCCGACACCGGCCGGGTGCTCATCGTCGACGAGACGCGCCGCTCCGGGGGCGTCGGCGAGGGCGTGATCGCCGCCCTGGTCGACGCCGGGTATGTGGGTGTCGCCCGCCGGGTGGCCGCCGTCGACTCGTTCGTGCCGCTCGGCCCGGCCGCCAACCACGTCCTGGTCTCGGAGGACCAGATCATCCAGGGAGCGAGGTCGCTCCTAGCTAGGTAATCTGAACGGCCGAGTACCTTCCGGCCGTGAGTTTTTCGATCGCATCGGTGCGCCACTTGCGTTGACGGCCCGTACTGTGTGGACTACGCGCTAACAGTGGTTGTTGCGACAGGAGGCAGTGGACAGTGAACGCGACCGCGGGTCAGGCCGAGGTGAAGAGCCTGGCGGACCGGTTCGGAGTCGAACCGGGCATGGTCGTTATGGAGATGGGGTACGACGACGACGTCGACCAGGATCTCCGCGACGTCCTGATCGACCGGTGCGGGGACCTGGTTGACGAGGAGACCGACGAGGTCGTCGACGTGGTGCTGCTCTGGTGGCGCGACGACGACGGCGATCTGGTCGAGACGCTCATCGACGCGCTCGGCCCGCTGGCGGACAACGGCGTGGTGTGGTTGCTGACCCCCAAGGCCGGCCGTCCCGGGCACGTCGAGCCGAGCGAGATCAACGAGTCGGCGCCCACCGCGGGGTTGCAGCAGACCTCCACGGTCAACGCGGGCAAGGACTGGACCGCGGCGCGGCTGGTCGCGCCTCGCGCCGCTCGCTCCCGCCGCTAGCTTTGCCGGCCGCGCTGTTCGGCGCGGCCCGCACATCGCTTGGTCGCGTCCTGGGGACGCGGCCGGCCTTTCGCTGCTTACGCTTGCGCCTTTGGTTGCGGTGTTAATGCGCCTCCGGCGCGGTGGCTGGGGTTTCTTGTTGCGCCTTCGGCGCAGGGGCTGGGGGCCGGAAGCTAGCCACGCGCGACTCCGTCGCGGCGCTGTGCCTGGGGGGTTCCCACCCCAGACCCCCCATGACCGCTCCGCGGCCACTCTTTTCCGCGCTGCGCGCCCCTGACGTCCCGGTCGAGGTCTCTTATTGCGCCTCCGGCGCAGTTGGCGCGCCCCCATGTCGCGCCTCCGGCGCAGTGGTTACGGCCCCTTATGGCGCCTTCGGCGCAGCGGCTGGGGTTTTTGTTGCGCCTTCGGCGCAGTGGTTGCGGTCCGAAAGCTAGCCACGCGCGACTCCGTCGCGGCGCTGACCCTGGGGGGTTCCCACCCCAGACCCCCCATGGCCGCTGCGCGGCCACTCTTTTCCGCGCTGCGCGCCCCTGACGTCCTGGTCGCGGTCTCTTATTGCGCCTCCGGCGCAGGGGTTGCGGTTGTCTGTTGCGCCTTCGGCGCGGTGGGGCCGAACTTTTTGGCGCCTTCGGCGCAGGGGTGGGTCTCCTTCGGCCTGTTGCGTTTTTAGGCGGTTGGTAGAGGGGTGGCGCGTCTTGAGGTGGGGGCGGCTGAGGGGGTGTTGGACCACCAACCTGAGCTGGTTGGGGAGGGGGTTTGGGTTGGTTGTTTGGTTTTGGTGGGTTGTTGTTGGGTGCCGGGCTGCCAGTCGCCGGGCATGATGACGCGGACCTGGGAGAAGACGGCCTCGGTGTTGTCGCCGGCCAGGGTGAAGGCGCCTAGGGTGATCTTGCCGCTGCGGATGTCGGCGTCGGTTACCGGGCCTAGCTGCTTGCCGTTGAGGTAGACGGTCAGGTCGGCGCCCTGGATCTCGAAGGCTACGTAGGTGTCGTCGCCGGCCGGTTTGAATAGCCAGTCCTTGAGCAGGTTTTCCTGGCCCGGGGGGCGATTGCTGAGCTTGTACAGGCGCGCATGGTTGTCGGCGCACAGGCCGAGCATGTAGCCGCGGTCGCCGGTGCGCAGCCACAGGCCGCCGCAGCCGGAGGTCACGTGGACCTTGGCCTCGATGCTGCCGTCCTGCATCGGTACGTCCAGCGGGGCCTTCAGCGTGCAGCCGGTCAGCGCGTTGGTGGTGACCCGCAGCCGGTCGCGGTTGGCGTCGCAGCGGCCGCCCTCGGACTCCTCGCGGGAGATCCACAGCTGGTCGATGCTGCCGACCGGCTGTTCCTTCCAGCCGGACGGTACCCAGGACGGGACCGACTCGCGGCTGTACTGCGGCAGCTGGGTCACCGCCGACGACGCCGAGCCGGCCGGGGTCGGCGAGCCGGCGGCGTTCTGCTGGTCGGTGCCGCCGTGGTCGCGGTTCTGGAACACCACGTAGCCGGCCAGGGCCAGCGCCAGGACCAGGATGCCGACCAGCAGCGGGACGGCGATGCTGCGCCGCTGGCGGGGCGGCTCGACCGGGTCCTCGCGCGGCGGGGGCGCGTATGTGGCCGGCATGGCCGCCGGGGAGACGTACGCCTGCGGCGGCGGGGCCTGCGGCTGCTGGTACACCGGCGGCTGCTGGTAGGCGGGCCGCGGGGTCGTGGGGCGCAGCGGCTGGGTGGCCTGCCCGCCGGCGACCTGGGGCGGGCCGCTGACCGGATAAGCGCCCGGATATGCGCCGGGGCTGACCGGGGTGGCGCTCACCGGGCGGGTGGTGCCGGGCGGGGCGCTGACCGGGTAGGCGCCCGGCTGGAACGCGGCCGGGCTGACCGGGACGCCGCTCACCGGGGCCTGCGGGACGGCCTGCTGCGGGTTCTGCGGCGGCTGCTGGGGGTTCTGGGGGTGCTGTGGCGGCTGGGGTTGCTGGAAGGCGGCCGGGGCGTTCTGCGGGGCCGCGTTCTGTGGCGGCTGGCCCGTCGCTGGGAACGCTCCGGGCGCGCCCGCACCGGCGGGGAAGGCTCCGGGAGCGGCCGCCGCAGGAGCACTGAAGGCGCCGGGGGTGCCGGCGGCTGCCGCTGGGGTGCCGAAGGCGCCGGGCCCGCCGGCGGCTGCTCCCCCGGCCGCTGCGGCCAGCCCGCTCGCCGCGGCGGGGGTGGTGAAGGCTCCAGGGCCGCCTGCCGCGGCATTTGGCGGGGCCTGCGCGATTTGTCCGGCCGGGGCGCCGGCGTTCTGCGCTGGGCTGACGTTGACCCAGGCGCGCAGGCTGCCCTCGGCGACGACGAGCTCGGGCTGCTCGATGACGGTCGGGGCGAGGCCGAGCTCGCGCTGCAGGAGGGTGGAGACGAGTGGTACCCGGCTCGAGCCGCCGACGAGGAAGAGGCCGGCCAGGCGCTCCTTGTCGAGGTTGGCCCAGCGCATGACGGCGGCGGTGGTTCGCACCGTCTGATCGAGCATCGGGCGGGCCTTCTCCTCGAACGCCTCGCGGGTGATGCTCACGTCGGCCGCGGCGATGGGCACGTGCAGCGCCGCCGTCTGGCTGCGCGACAGCATCTCCTTGGCGATGCGCGCGTCGTCCCAGAGCATGCGGCGGTGGCGGCGGTCCTCGGTGCTTTGCGGGTTGTCCAGCCGGGTCCAGACGTCGGCGTCGGTGATCTGCTGGCGGGCGTGGTCCACGACCAGCGCGTCGAGGTCGAGCCCGCCGAGGTCGTCGATGCCGTCGACCGCCCGCACGTCGAAGCCGTCTCCGGCCCGGCTGACGAGGCTCGCGTCGAAGGTGCCGCCGCCGAAGTCGTACACCAGCAGACCCTGATCGCCGGTGAGCGGCTTTTGCAGTACCCCCGCGAAATAATGGGCGGCGGCGACCGGCTCCGGCATGAGGGCGGGCTGGGGCAACCCGGCCAGTTTGGCGCCTTCGATCAGGGCGAGGCGGCGCGACACGCCCCAGGCGGCCGGGTGGGTCAGCGTGAGCTCGGCCACCGGCCCGCCCGCGACCCGCGTCGCCTCCTGTGCCACGTGCCCGAGCACGGCCCCGATGAGCGACGGGACGCTGAGCTCCCGATCGCCGAGCAGGACGGTACCGTCGTCGATGCGCCGCTTGGGGCTACCTTCAAACCGGGAGGGATCGACCCGCGCGGCGTGCAATGCGTCCCGCCCGACGAGTAGTCCACCGTCTATCTGCGCGTACACCGCGGAGGGCAGCAGCGGCGACCCGTCGAACAGCAACGGCCGCACCCTCCCGTCCGGCCACGCCAGAAGCGCGACGGTGTGGGAGGTGCCGAAATCGATGCCGAGCCGCGGCCCTGCTGCCATGCGGGCGAGTGTAGGCCCCCCGTACGACAGCTGGCATAGTCGAGGTATGACAGTGGATGTCGGAGATCCGGCACCGGACTTCCTGCTGCGCGACCAGAACAACCGGGAGGTCTCGCTGGCCGCCTTCCGCCCCCAGAAGGCGGTCCTGCTGGTCTTCTACCCGCTGGCCTTCACCGGCACCTGCCAGGGCGAGCTGTCCGCCTTGCAGCAGATGTTGCCGGCATTCCAGAACGATCACGTGGCGACACTGACGGTGAGCGTGGATTCACCGTACGCCCACAAGATCTGGGCCGACCGCGAGGGCTACACCTTCCCCCTCCTGTCCGACTTCTGGCCCCACGGCGCCGTGGCCGCTGCTTACGGTGTGCTGAACGAGGCCAAGGGGTATGCGAACCGCGGTACCTTCCTGATCGACACCGCGGGGGTGGTCCGCTTCGCCGAGATGGCCCCGCCCAGCCGGGCCCGCGACCAGTCCGCCTGGCTCGCCGCCATCGGGTCGCTGTAGCCTGCGGCCACGCCCGGCTGGGGCGGAGCGCGAGGTTTGGGTAACATCTGGGTACCCATCCCTCACCAAGGGGATTTGGGGCGCGTAGCTCAGTGGAAGAGCACCCGCCTTACAAGCGGGGGGTCGTTGGTTCGAACCCAACCGTGCCCACACAACAGGCGTGACCTGGGCGAATGCCGGTAAGCCTCCACCGGAGAAGAACCGCCCAATGCTCACGGACCACCCGCTTAGCGCTTGTCGGCCGATGCCCCGTGCCCGCCTCGAGCCGGCACGGTGATCTGTATGGCACCCCGCACACCGCGCAGCGATCCCCTGCATTTCCGGCCGTCGCCCCGGGGTGGACACGATCGGCGATCACGTCCTACACGTCGGGCGGCCGCACGCCGCGGGGCCCGGCGCAGGGGCAGGAAGTCTCCGTGATCATGCAAACTCGGCGTCGACACCAACGGTTTTTCATGATCGTGGAGTGCTGATGTACCCCCGTGTACCACAAGTCTCCGGGATCATGGCAAACCCGGTGTGCGGTCAGCGCGGGCATCATGATCACGGAGACATACGTCCGGCCCGGCCGCGCGGATCGCAGGTTGCGCCCGGCGGGTGCGATATTCGCACCGGCCGGCCGCGCCGCCCCCGGGGTCGGCGTCGATGATCGCTGGTGCCGCGCCGGTTGGCCGCCGACGCCCAGCCCGCGGCGGCCGGCTGACAGCAGCTAGCACGATCAGGCGCTAGCTCGTACACCACGACCTCACTCCGCCTGCCGCGAATGGTCCTCGGCGGCGTTTACGGTGTCTGAGGCGGCACTGGCCGTGGCCCGCCATTCCACTGGATCGAGGTTCCGATTTGAGCCGTCGCATTGACTACTTTGACGACCCTTCCGCTCCGAAGGCGGGCAGCGTCGTGCCGGCTGCCAACGCTGTGGTGGTCAACGACGCCGGTGAGTTGTTGTTGATACATCGCGCGGACAACGACAACTGGTCGCTGCCGGGCGGGGGGATGGAGCCGGGTGAGTCGATGACCGACTGCGCGGTGCGGGAGACGTTCGAGGAGACCGGGATCCACGTCGAGGTTACCGGGCTCGTGGGTATCTACACCGACCCGAGGCACGTCATCGTGTACACCTCGAACAATGAGGTGCGGCAGGAGTTCTCCATCGTCTATACCGCGCGCCCGCTGGGCGGCGAGCCGACGCCGAGCGATGAGTCGCGGGAAGTCGTGTGGGTCTCGCCGGACGCCATCGACCGGCTGCCGATGCACCGGTCCATGCGGATGCGGATCGAGCACTACCTGACCCGCGCCGGGAAGCCGCACCTTGGATGATGACTGGATCAACAGCGCACCGATGAGCTCGACGCGAAGTTTGTCGGGAAGCATTACGGTAAGGACGCGCGGTATTTCGTGAACATCGAGAACGGGGTGGTGTTCTTCGCTTCCCGTGCTGACCACTTCGGGAATCCTGCCCGCGAGGCTTACCGCTTGCGGGGTGGTGGGGTGCAGACTACGACGCGGTCGGCGGCATAGAGCTCTTCGGTCTCGCCGAACTGGACCACCAAGAGTGGGACGCCCTCGGGGACGTCGAAGTGGGTGCGTTCCGCCGAGGTTGGCATTCGGGCCGTGATTCTTGCGGCGGCGGGGGCGCGGACCTCCTCCAGGGGTGCTTGGCGGCGGACCGAGGAGCGGCGGCCGCGGACCGTGACGATCAGGCCCTCGCTGCGGAGGACGGCTATGGCCTGGCGGACGGCGTCGCGGCTGATGTTGTACGACTTCGCGATGATTCCCTCGCTCGGCAGTTCCCCGCCGGGCGGTAGGTCGCCGGCCAGGATGCGGTCGCGCAAGGTGTCGGCGAGTTGGCGGTACAGCGCCTGGCCGGAGCGGCGGTCGAGCATGGCGGACAGCGTAGCAGGATTAGGGCCATGTGGCCACAAACTAGGCTTCGGCCGGGAAACCGCAGGTCAGGGCTTGTGGGGGCAGCGGTACAGCGGGCGGCGCGGGATGCGGGCGGGGCGGCGGATCGAGACCAGGCGGGTGGGGCTCACGGCCGCGGGGGTGGCCGGCGAGAGTGACACCGCGGCCAGGTGCGACGAAAGGGCCGCATGCATCAGGGACGCGGGCGGCGCTGCAGCGCGGCGGTTCGGTGGCTGGTAGGTGCGCTGCGCCGGGATGTGAGGACGAACGGGCGGGGTGACCGAAATATCCGAAATGTCCGCGAGGTCCGCTGTAGCCGAAGCATCCGGGCGGGTCACGATGAACGCGACCACCGCCGCCACCAGGACGGGGACCAGGTAAAGGAGGGCTCCGGCGTACTGCTCGACCACGACGAACTCCCGACACTGCGCACGACTGACCTGCGCAACGCTACGGATTCCGCCCGCGCCACCGTGTCATCCGGTCGGGTCGCCCTGCAAGTCCGGGCGGGGTGCAGCTGTGGTGCAAATCTGGCGGTACCACTCGAAGGAGCGCCGCGGGGTGCGGGCCTGGGTGTCGAAGTCGACGTGGACCAGGCCGAAGCGCTGGTGGAAGCCCTCCGCCCACTCGAAGTTGTCCATCAGCGACCAGGTGCAGTAGCCGTGCACCGCCACCCCGGCCTGGATCGCGCTGTGGACGGCGCGCAGGTCGCCGGCGATGTAGTCGATGCGGAACCGGTCGTCCAGGTCGGGCCAGGAGCAGCCGCTCTCGGTGATCCAGATGGGCGGGAGCTTGTCGCCGTAGCGGTCCTTCAGGCCCACCAGCAGCTCGCGGAGGCCGTCGGGGACCACCGGCCAGTCGAAGGCCGTCATCGGGTACCCGTCGATGGGCAGGCGGACGAAGGGCAACGGGTCGCCCTCGGGCGGGGCGGCGATGCGGCTCGGGTTGTAGTAGTTCACGCCCAGGGCCTGGATCGGCTGGGAGATCACCTCCAGGTCGCCCTCCATGATGATGGAGTCGACGTCGGCGGTGGTCAGGAGCTCGTAGCCGGGTGGGTACTCCCCGAGCAGGACCGGGTCGGCGAACAGGTGGTTCTGCACCATGTCGTAGATTATCGCGGCGGTGCGGTCCTCCTCCGAGTCGCTGGCGGGCCAGACCGGGGAGTGGTTGTTCGCGAGGGTGACGGGGGCGCTGGAGGTCCGGCGCAGGGCGGACACGGCCAGGCCGTGGCCGAGCAGCAGGTGGTGCACGACCGGCAGCTGGTCGGTGAGCATCGTCAGGCCGGGGGCGTGGATGCCCTGCACGTGGCCCAGGGCGAAGTGGATGTACGGCTCGTTGAGGGTGATCCACAGCTTCACCCGGTCGCCGAGGCGCTCGCCGACGAGCTCGGCGTATTCGCCGAAGCGCATGGCGGTGTCGCGGTTGGCCCAGCCGCCCTCGTCCTGCAAGGCCTGGGGCAGGTCCCAGTGGAACAGGGTGACGACCTGGTCGATGCCGCGGGCGGCGAGGCCGTCGACGAGGCGGTCGTAGAAGTCGAGGCCGGCCTGGTTGGCGGGGCCGCTGCCGGTCGGCTGGATGCGCGGCCAGGCGATGGAGAACCGGTATGCCCCGGCGCCGAGCCGGGCGATCAGGTCGAGGTCGGACTCCCACCGGTGGTAGTGGTCGCAGGCGATGTCGCCGGTGTGGCCGTCGCGGATGCGGCCCGGGGTGTGGGCGAAGGTGTCCCAGATGGACGGTCCGCGGCCGTCCTCGGCGACGGCGCCCTCGATCTGGTAGGCCGCGGTGGACACGCCGAAGCGGAAGCCGGGCGGGAACGGCGGGAGGTCCGGCAGCGGTTGATCCGACATAGGCGCACGCTACCGCCTCAGGGCAAGGTGCGGTACGGCACGAGGCTGCGCCGCAGGGCGACGCCCAGCCGGTCGGCGCGGACGTGCAGCTCGTCGCGGGTGTCGAGGGGCAGGCCGGGCAGGGTCATGCGGGCCTGCAGGGCGAGGTCTTCGGCGAGTACCGCCTCCTCGAAAGCGACCTCGCGGGCCACCACCTCCGGGCCCGGGTCGGCGACGCCGCCGATGCCGTGCAGGAGCATCTTCGTGTAGATGCGGGTGCTGTGCGCGGATTCGGGCTGGGCGAAGAACAGGATCGTCTTCACCGCGCCCGCGTCGAGCTCCTCCAAGCGCAGCATCAGCTGGAACGGCGCCCGGTGCACGTAGGTGGCGCGGCGGCGCTGGCGGGCCGGGCGCAGGCCGGCCGCGACGCCCGGGTCCTCCGGGTTGTCGAACCACTGTTCCTGCACGCTGCGGCACCCGCCGGGCTCGGCCTGCACCTCGTAGGCCTCGACGTAGCGCTCCTCGCCGGCGCCGAACGTGCCGGCGTGGACGAACGGGAAGTGGGCCACGTCGAGGAAGTTGTCGGCCACGATGCCGGCGCTCATGGCGGTCCGCGCGGGCGGGAGCCAGGCGCCCACGTAGGCCGCGTCCTCGGCGTCGGGGTCGGTGAAGAGCGGCTCGCGCGGCTCCAGCGGCGCGATCCAGACGAGGCCCCACCGCCGCTGGACGGCGAACGGCGCCGGCTCCACGAGTACCAAACCCTGGAAAACGGAAATGGTGTAATCCTGATCGAGCAGGCGGGCGGTGGTGGGTAGCTCCGCGGCCAGGGCCACCGGATGCCAGGCGTGGGCCAGGCCCGGATCCACATTGGACAACAGGCGCATCGGCTCCGGCGGGCGTGCCTCGTCACGGCCGACCCAGACCGCGCCGCCGGCCTCGCGGACGGGCGGGCCGGGCGGCAGGTCGGCGCGGGGCGGCGGGGTGGTGCCGGGGCCGCCGGACGGGATCTCCAGGCAGCGTCCACTGTGGTCGAAGCGCCAGCCGTGGTACGGGCACTGCAGCGCGCCGCCGGCGAACGTCCCCGCCGACAGGGGCACCAGCCGGTGCGGGCAGCGGTCGGCGAACGCGACCGGCGGGGCGTCGGCGGCCGGGCGCAGGACGACCAGCGGCACCCCGTCGACCGACACGGCCCGCGGTGCCGTGCCCACCTCGGCGGAGGCCGCCACCCGCACCCACTCCATGCGCTCCAGTGTCGGGCAGTATTGGGGGCATGGCACTACAGATCCCAGTCGTCGAACTGGCCCCGGGCGTGAACCTGCCGACCATCGGCTTCGGCACGTGGCAGATCACCGGGCGGTCGGCGTACGAGTCGGCGCGCACCGCGCTGGACGTCGGCTACCGGCACATCGACACGGCGACGATGTACGGCAACGAGGAACAGATCGGCCGCGCGCTGCGCGACAGCGGCGTGGAGCGCACCGAGATCTTCATCACCACCAAGCTGCCGCCGGCGCAGTCGGGCCGGGAGCGGCAGACCATCGAGGCGAGCCTCAAGGCCCTGGGCGTCGACTACGTCGACCTGTGGCTCATCCACTGGCCGCCGGCGCGCGGCCGGTCGCTGCCGACCTGGATCTCCTTCCTGGAGCAGCGCGACGCCGGGCGCATCCGCTCCGCGGGCGTCAGCAACTACGACACGGCCCTGATCGACGAGCTGGTCAAGGAGACCGGCGAGACGCCCGTGGTGAACCAGGTCGCCTGGAGCCCGGCTCAGCACGATCCGCAGTTCCTCGACGACATGCGGCAACGACGGGTCGTGGTGGAGGGCTACTCGTCGCTGAAGAACACGCCGCTGGACGACCCGCGGCTGGTCGCGATCGCCTCGGCGCACAAGGTGACGGTGCCGCAGGTCGTGCTGCGCTGGCAGCTGCACCACGACATCGTGATCATCCCGAAGTCCACCCGCGAGGCCCGCATGCGGGACAACCTCGACGTCCTCGGCTTCTCGCTCACCGCGGACGAGATCGCCACCATCGACGCAGGCTTCTAGGTCCGCTTGACCGCACGGTCGACCCTGGCCCGCCAGCCGCGCTCCTGGGGTTTGCGGCGCAGCTTGGCCAGGGCGGCCACGGCCCCGGCGGTCAGCTCCTCGAAGTCGAACGCGGTGCGGTGCGTCCCCTTCTGGATGACGAACGCCATGCCGGCCGAGTTGCTCATCGCCCAGCCGGGGCGGCTGCCCAGCCGGTGGGCCGCGTTCCCGCCGTATGCGGTGACGAGCTGGATGTCGAAGGGGTACCGCACCTCGCCCCCTTCCCGGGTGACGACGATCCGCGCCTGGGCGAGCCGGTCGTCGTGGTTGAACAGCGCCTTCCACCACTTGGTCCGGGGCGCCTCGACGACCACCTCGACCCCGTGGCCGTGCTCGCCGGGGTCCTTGGCCGCGGCGACCTGCCGCACGAGCTCGACCACCCGCTCGGGCCGCGACCGGCGGAACGCCACCCACTTTTCCACGGCGCCATCTTCGCAGCCTTTTCACAAATAGGCCGAGACCGGACCGAGGGTCAGCACGCCGCTACCCGCCGCGTGCTCGGTCGCGGCCGGGCGCAGCTCTTCGGCGATGCGGGCGGCGGTCTCCCGGTCGCCGAGCGTGCGGGCGGCCTTGGCGGCCAGGCACAGTCTCGCCTCCAGCAGCAGGTCGCGCGGGGAGGGCGGCAGCGCGCGCAGCGCCGCGGCGGCCTCCGGGCGGCGGTCCGCGCGGAGCAGCAGCAGGGGGCGCGCCCACGGCTCGTACGGACCCAGGTCGTCGCCCGGGGTGTACCGGTCGACGGAGAGCAGCGCGAGGCCGAGCAGGCCCTCCCGCACGCCGGGCATGGCGGCGGTGGCCAGGCGGGCGTCGGCGGCGCGGTAGGCGGACTCCGCGGCGTCGTGGCGGCCGTCGGCGGCGAGGCGCAGCGCGGAGTACCACTGCGTGAAGACGCCGACCATCGGCAGGGCGAAGCGCTCGGCCAGGCGGTCCGCGGCCTCGGCGTGGGCGTCGGCGGCCGGGCGGTCGTCGAGGGCGCACGCGGCCTGCAGGCCGATCAGGTGGCCCAGGACCTCGAACGTGACCAGGTCGTGCCGGGCGGCGAGGTCGACCAGCTCGGCGCCGAGCGCGGCCCGTCGCGGTGCCAGCCCGGCGCGCTCGAACGCGTGCAGGAACCGGGCGTTGAGGGCCAGGGCCAGCAGCGCCGGGTCCGCCTCGGCCCGGGCCAGGCGCTCGGCCTCGGCGGCGGCCCGCGCACCGCGGTCGTCCCGGGCGCCGCGCTGCTCCAGCGCGAGCACGGCCAGCAGCCGGGCGCGCAGGGCTGGCGGGGCACCGGGCAGGCGGTCCAGGGTGCGGGTCGCGGCGGCGGCGAGTTCGGCGGAGAGGCGCTCGTCGTCGTTTTTCGGCCAGATTGCGGGTACGTCGAACGCGCCCAGCACCTCCGCAACACTCTCCACGTCGCCGAGCCGCTCGGCGGCGGCCAGGCCTTGGGCGCGCAGTTCGCGGGCCTCGTCGAGCTTGCCGACCACGGCCAGCGCGCGGCCCAGCCCGATCATCGCCGCCAGTCGCTCCTGCGGCCTGTCGCCGCCTCGCGCGGCGGGACCGCGGACCGCGGCGCGGGTGAGAGCGGCGTTGGCCGCGCGGGTGGGGCTGGTGTTGGCGGTGGCGGTTGGGCTGGTGTTGGCGGCGCGGTCGAGGGCGGACAGGGCCTGGCGCCACAGCCGGGCGGCCTCGTGGGGGTTGGCGCGGCGCTCCGCGCGCTCGGCGGCGACGGCGGAGTAGTGGGCGGCCCGCGGCGCGGTGGCGCGGGTGGCGGCGGCGGTGAAGTGGTGGGCCAGGGCGTCGGCGTCGTCGGGCGACAGGCGTTGCAGCGCCTCGCCGGCCGCGGCGTGCCAGGCGGAGCGGCGCGGGGCGGAGAGGTCGCCGTACACCGTGTCGCGCACCAGCACGTGCGCGAACCTCCGCCCGTCCGGCAGGAAACCGGCGGCGATGGCCTCGTCGAGCTCTTCGAGGACCGGGCCGCCGTGCAGCTCCGCCAGCAGCTCCGGGTCGACGTCCCGGCCGAGGACCGACGCCCGGCGCAGCACGTCCCGCGCGGGCGCGGAGAGGCGGTCGAGGCGGTGCCGGATCACGTCGCGGACGCCGGGCGGGACGCTGCTCAGCGCCTCCTCCCCCTCGGCGGCGACCAGGCGGGCCAGCTCGCGGGTGAAGAACGGGTTGCCGCCGCCCCGGCGGTGGAGCGTCGCGAGCGCGGCCGGCCCGAGGTCGCGGCCGGCGGCGGCGCGGGCGAGTTCGGCGGTCGCCGTTTCGTTCAAGCCGCGGAGGTACACCCGGATCGGCTCCATCCGGGCCAGTCGCGCGAGCGCGGCGGTGAGCTGGGGAGTTGACTCGACGTCGCGGGCCGTGCCGAGCAGCAGCACCGGCCCGGCGACGGCCGAGACCACGTACGTCAGCAGCTCCAGCGTGTCCTCGTCGGCCCAGTGCAGGTCATCGGCGACGAGGGCGACCGGGCCCTGCGCGGCGACTTCGGCGACGAGCCGGGCGGCGGCGTGGTGCAGCCCGAACCGTCCGGCGGGCTCGACACCGCCCCGCAGCGCGGTGGCCATCTGCGTCCAGGGCCAGGCTCCCTCGTGTTCGGCGGCGCGTCCCCACGCCACGGTCCAGCCGGCCGCGCCCAGCTCGGCGGCGAGCGCCTCGGCCAGCGCCGTCTTCCCGGCCCCCGCCTCCCCCGTGACGAGCGCGACCACCGGCCGCCCCGATCGCCGCGCGCCGGCGGCCGCCCCGCGCAGCGCCGCCAGCTCGTCCTCCCGCCCGAACAACGCCGGCCGCTCCGCCCCGCCCGTCCATCCCTGCCCAGCCCCCCGCACCGCCTTCGCCGAGCCCGACATTTCCGACATTTCTGATATGTCGGAAATGTCGGCCAAACTGGCGATCGACGAGGGCGTCAGCGGTGAGCGGCCCGGCACGGGCGCCTCGGGGCCGCTGTCGGGCGAAGACGCGGACGACCGCGGGGAACGGGGCGGCGAGGCGCCGGGTCGGGGCACGGGCGCCTGGGCGGCGTCGAGCCGGGCGGCCTGGGTCAGGATGTCGGACTCCAGGGTGCGCAGGGTCGGGCTGAGGTCGAGGCCGAGTTCGGCGGCGAGCGTCGCGCGGGCCTCGCGGAGGGCGGCGAGGGCGTCGGCCTGGCGGTCGGCGCGGTACAGGGCCAGGGCGAGCAGGCGCCAGGCCGACTCCCGCAGCGGGTGCTCGGTCGCGTGGGCGCGCAGATCGGCGGCGGCCTCGGCGGCGCGGTCCAGGTCCAGCAGGGCCGCGGCACGGCGTTCGATCGTGAGGATGCGCAGGTCCTCCAGGCGGTCGATCTCGGATCGGGCCCAGCCCTCGTCGGTCCACTCCGCGTAGGCGGGGCCGCGCCACATGGCCAGCGCGGTCTCCATGGCGGCGAGGGACGGGGCGGCGGACGGAGTGGCGAGGGACTCGAAGCGCCACGCGTCGACCGCGGACGGGGTGGCCGCCAGGGCGTAGCCGGGCGGGGTGGTGATCAGGAGGCGGGACGGGGTGCGGGGCGGGCGGCCGGGCTCCAGGGCGCGGCGCAGGTCGGCGACGAACGTGCGGAGGGCGGCCACGGCGCCGGGCGGGGGTGCGCCCGACCACACGTCGTCGGCGAGCACGTCGATCGGGACGACGCGGCCGCGGGCGATCAGGAGGCGGGCGAGGACGGTGCGGTGGCGGGGGCCTCGTAGCGGTACCGGATCGGCATCTCGGAAAGCCTCCAGAGGGCCCAGGACGCCGAAGGAGGTCACCCGCCCGATTATTCGCCGCTGATCGGATGCTGATCGGGCGGGAGCAGGGTCCGCGGCATGGAAATCACGATTCCCGGGTTCGCTTATGACCGTGTCGGCGTCGCGGAGGGGGTCGCGCTCAGCGTGGCGGTCGGCGGGTCCGGGCCGCCGGTCGTGTTGCTGCACGGCTTTCCGCAGACGCATCTCATGTGGCGGCACGTCGCCGTCGAGCTGGCGAGCGACCACACGGTGATCTGCCCCGACCTGCGCGGCTACGGGGCGAGCGACAAGCCCGCCGACCCGGACGGTACCGCCTACGCCAAACGGACCATGGCGGCCGACGTCGTGGCGCTGGGGCGGGCGCTGGGCCACGAGCGGTTCGCGCTGGTGGGGCATGATCGCGGGGCGTTGGTGGCGATCCGGGCCGGGCTCGAGCACCCGGCGCGCATCACGCACCTGGCCTCGCTCGACGTGCTGCCGACGCTGGACTCGTGGGAGGTGCTGCGGGGCACGGCCGGCGTTGCCGGCTTCCACCTGTACCTCATGGCCGCCCCTCCCCCGCTGCCGGAAACGCTCATCGCCGGCGCGCCGGACGCGTTCTTCGGGCACTTCCTCGACGCCTGGGCCGGCGACCCGGCGGTGATTCCGGCGGAGGTCCGGGCCGAGTACCTGCGCGCGTCCCGGGCGGCGATCCCGAGCATCGTCGCGGACTACCGGGCCAGCGCCTTCGTCGACGTCGAGCACGACCGGGCCGACCGCGCCGCCGGCCGCCGGCTGTCGATGCCCGTCACGGTGCTGCAGCAGGACTGGGGCGCCGCCCTGGGCTTCGACGCGGCCGCGCGGTGGCGCGCCTGGGCGGACGACCTGGACCATCACACGGTCGCGATGGGTCACTTCATGGCCGAAGCAGAGCCCGCGGAAGTTGTACGTCACATTCGCGCCCTCCTCGGCCGCCCGATCAGCTGAAGCGGGCCCCCTCGTCGCGGCGGAAGGCCCACGCGGCCAGGACGGCCATGACCACGGTCCAGGCGGCGAGCGAGATCATCGAGGTCGGGGAGACGCGGAAGTCGCCGACCGCGGCCCAGACCAGCTCCACCGCGCCGCGGGTCGGCAGGTAGGGGGCGATGGTCTCGACGAATGACGGGGCCTGGTCGGGGGCGGAGAGCAGGCCGCCCCCGAAGGCCATCGGGAAGAAGATGATCTGGGCCACGGCCAGGGCCGCCTTCATCGGCAGGGCGTAGCCGATGGTCAGGCCCATGAACGTGAACGGCAGCGCGCCGGCCACCACGGCGACCAGGGCGAGCAGCAGGCCGAGCGGCGTGACGGTCGCCGCGGTGAAGAGCCAGCCGATGATCACCACCGGGAGCAGGGAGAGGGCCATGAAGGTCAGGCCGCACAGGATGCGGCCGGCGAACGCCGCGCCCGGGCCGGCCGGGAGGGTGCGGGTGTAGGGGTCCCAGGGCTGGGAGCGGTCCTCGGCCACGCCGACGCCGTAGGTGAACAGGGAGCTGGTCATGACCGCGAACATGACCATCGACGCGGTCGCGTAGGTGGCGCCGGCCGGGTCGTGGCCGGCGAACGGTACGACGAAGAAGAGCATCGACGCGGCCGGGAAGAAGGCGCCGCCGACCACGGCGATCGGGATGCGGACGGTCTCCAGGATTCTGAAGCGGGCGTGGGTCAGGGCCAGGGCGGGCATCGCGTCTACCGTCCCGTCAGGGTGAGGAATGCTTCTTCGAGCGTGGTGGGGCTGACCTGCAGACCCTGGAACGGGACTTCGGCCCGCACGAGGTCGCGCACCAGCTGGTCGGCGTCGGGGGTGAGCAGGGAGGTGCGGCCGTCGAGCTGCTCGATGCCGACGACGCCGGGCAGGTCGGGCAGGTCGGGGGCGGTCAGGGTGACCCGGTGGATGCCGACCATGGCGCGGATCGCCGCGACCGTGTCGTCGGCCAGGATGCGCCCGGCGCCGAGCACCACGACCCGGTCGGCGAGGGCCTCGATCTCCTCCAGGTAGTGGCTGGTCAGCACCACCGTGCCGCCCTCGGCGGCGAAGACGCGCACCGCGTCCCACAGGGCGCGGCGGGCCTCCACGTCGAGGCCGGTGGTCGGCTCGTCGAGGAAGACCAGGCGCGGGCGGCCGGCGAAGGCGAGGGCCACGGCGAGGCGGCGCTTCTGGCCCCCGGACAGGCCGCCGGTCTGGCGGCGGGCCACCTCGGTCAGGCCGAAGCGGTCGAGGAGTTCGGCCGGCGGTACCGGATCCGGGAAGTGCGCGGCGACGAACTCCAGGCACTCGCGCACGCGCAGGGTCGACGGCAGGCCCGTCTCCTGCGGCGTGACGCCGATCTGCCGGCGGCGGGCCGGGTCGCGGGGGTCGCCGCCGAAGAGCTCGACGGCGCCGCTCGTCGGGCGGCGCAGGCCGACGAGCAGGTTGAGCAGCGTGGACTTGCCGGCGCCGTTGGGGCCGAGCAGGCCGAGCACGCCGCCGGGCGGGATGTCGAGGGAGACGCGGTCCAGGGCGAGGGTGTCGCCGTAGCGGCGGGTGACCTCGACGGTGCGAGCCAGCATCAGGACTCCTTCGGGGGGTCGAGCAGGGCGCGGAGGGCGGCGGTGTAGTCGTCGAACGCGACCCGGCCGCGATGGGTCAGGCTGGCGGAGGTGGTCGGGGTGCGGCCGCGGAAGGACTTGGCCACCTCGACGTACCCGGCCTGCTCGAGCTTGGTGAGGTGCACCGAGAGGTTGCCGGCGGTCATGCCGAGCAGTTCCTGCAGCTTGGGAAAGGTCATCCGGTCACCGTCGCCGAGGCTCGACAGCGCGGCCATGATGCGCAGGCGGGCCTGGGCGTGGATCACCGGGTCGAGTTCGGTCATCTGCGGGTGCGCACCTGCAGGACGATGCCGAGCAGGCACAGCCCGCCGCCCCCGCCGAGCGAGATGAACAGCGAGTGCCAGCCGGGCCCGGCCAGCACCCCGGCGATGTTGATGACCGTCAGCAGGGCGCCGAAGATGAACATGTCCCGGGACAGCCAGATGGCGGCGCCGGCCATGTACATCGCGCCGACCAGCCCGACCGAGGCGCTCGCCCACAGCAGGCCGCGCTCGGGCTCGGGCAGCAGCCCGGCGAAGCGGTTGGTCGTGGTGCCGACGCCGGCGAACGCGAAGAACCAGGTGAAGCCGTAGGCGGTGCCCTGCCACGACGAGCGGCCCTCCAGGCCCCGCCCGCGCACCGCGGAGACCACCGCCGTGCTCGCCATGGCGACCGCCATCAGCAGGAAGAGGCTGGTCAGCGGCAGCCAGGCGGGCAGGTCGACCAGCACCCGCCCGCCGGGGCCGAACCGCAGGAACAGCAGCCCGAAGCCGATCAGCCAGGCGCCGCCCCAGGGCACGTAGTAGAGCAGCGGGTTGAGCGCGATCGTGCGCGCCGCGGCCGCCTGCTCCTTGCGGATGAGCTCGAGCGACTCGGCGGCCGAGGCCGGTGGGGCATCGTCATCGACGGGGGTCATGACAAACAACTTTACGCGACAAACCTCTTTGCCCGCCATTAGGGCGCGGCGCCGGCTCGGCTGTCATGCGGCGAGTGGTCGGCGTAGTCGACCGGCGGCCACCGTGTTCCGCCAGTTCGGCGTGACCGGCCGGCGCGCACCATGCTCCGCCTGCGCCGTGGGAGGCGGCACTGCCAGCCCGGGCGGCCGGTGCCCCTGTCGCGGCGCCGGCCAAGGACTCGGCCGCTATGCCAGGCCCGGCCTGCGCGGCCACGATCCGGGATCACGTTCCGCATGGCGGGCTCGGCCGTCGCCGCGACCGGAAGTCTCCGTGATCACGCGAAACCGGCGCGGACACCAACGGTTTTTCGTGATCGCGGAGTGCTGAGGTACGCCTGTGTACCGCAAGTCTCCGGGATCATGGCAAACCCGGACAACCGCCACCGCGAGCATCATGATCACGGAGACTTTCGGCGTAACTATTCAGGTTGGGGTGGGAGCCAGGCGTTGCCGGTGAGGGCGTCGCGCAGGGCGGTGAGGACGTGCAGGCCGTTTTTGCGCACGGTGGAGACGTAGCTGCGCACGGTCAGCCAGTGCTGGGCGCCGTGGGGGGTGCGCCAGCCGCCGGAGATCTTCTGCTGGATTTTGACCATGCGGATGTCGCGTTCGGCTTGGTTGTTGTCGAACGGGACGGTGAAGGTGTGGGCGAAGCGCCAGATCTCGCGCCGGAATCCGTGCATCCGGTCGATCAGCGCGAGGATCTTGCCGCGGCCGCCGCTGGTGGGGGTGGGTTGGCGGCGTAGCCGGCCTGGACGGCCTGGTCCCAGCGGTGCAGCAGATCGGTCAGGACGGTCTGGTCGAGACGGTCCCGGCCGGCGGCGACGGCCTGGTTGACCTGGTGTTTGCCCTCGCGGAGCAGCCCGGCCAGGGTCCCGGCCCAGGTGTGGGCCGGGTCGTGTTCGGCCCAGCCGTCCAGTTCCCGCAGGTGGTGAGCGTTGCACAAGGCATGCCCGGCGGTGTCGTAGGCGGGGTGCAGGTACGACTTGAAGCCGTCGTGGACCGCGGTCTGGCCCGCGCCCAGCGCGGTGAGCACACCGATGACGTCGATGGCGTCCCGGCCGCGTTTGTCGTCCAGGTGGTAGAAGGTGCCCAGCGGGGTGCAGGCCACGTGCAGCCACCGCAGCCGGCCGGCCACCCGCAGCCCGGTCTCGTCGAAATGCACCACCGCCGCGGTGCGCAGGACCTGCCGCAGCCGTTGCGTGAAGCCGGTCAGCCGGGTCGCGGCGCGCCCGGTCAGCCCGGCGATCCACCCCGCCGACGGCGCCGCACCGAACAGATCAGCCAGGATCTGCGCGGTACGGTCCACCGGCGTGTGATGGCCGACCAGCAGATAGACCGTCAGGGCCGCGATCGACGGCCCGTACTGCGCCGGCGCGTCCACCCCCACCGGCGCCGCGGCTGTGGTGTGCGTCCCGCACGCGCAGGCGCACCGCCACAGCCGGTGCTCGGTCACCGCCAAGCGCATCGGCGGCAGGTCGAACACCTGCCGCGCCTCGAACCCGACCGGCGCGACACCGGCCAGGACCTCACCGCACCCGGCGCACGCCACCGGCCGGTGATCCACCACCGCATCCGGCTCATCCACCTGTGTCAACGCCGCACCCGGCGCGCCGGGCTGCTTGCCCGCCCGGCGGCCCGCCGCCCGCCGCTGCGACCGCGGCGCCGGCTTCCCCAGCCCATCCGAGGACGGCGGCTTCGACGAGTTGTGCGAGTCCAGCCCCAACCGCCGCTCCAACTCCGCCACCCGCGCCCGCAACACCGCGATCTGCTCAGCCTGGACCACCACCAACGCCGCCAACTCGTCATAGCTGGGACGCGGACCGGCACTCACAACGGACACCGTGCCCTAAACCACCCAGACGATCAAGTCCCTGCCGCCAACCACCTGAATAGTTACCTTTCGGCCGCCCCGGGCCGCGCCGACAAGATGGGTGCGGCCAGCGGGTGCGACATGACGAGGCGGCCGCCCGGGTGGGCGGCCGCCTCGTGGTAGGCGATGGTTACAGGGATGGAGCGGGCGCCAGCGGGTCGACGCGGTGGCGGCCGTCGGGCTCGCCGCCGTCCGGCTCCGGGGCGGTCAGCGACGAGGCGTGCTTGCCCTCGCGGCGCTGCCGGCGGCGCTCCTTCGTGGTCTCGACCATCGAGTACAGGGTCGGGACCAGCACCAGGGTCAGCAGCGTCGAGGTGACCAGGCCGCCGATGACCACGATCGCGAGCGGCTGCGAGATGAAGCCGCCCTCGCCGGTGAGGCCGACCGCCATGGGCAGCAGGGCGCAGATCGTCGCCACGGCGGTCATGAGGATCGGGCGTAGCCGGCGCCGGCCGCCCTCGACGACCGCCTCGCGCACGCTCATGCCGCGCTCGCGATATTGGTTGATGAGGTCCATCAGGACGATCGCGTTGGTGACCACGATGCCGATGAGCATCAGCACGCCGATCATGGCCGGCAGGCCGAGGGGCGTGTTGGTGGCCAGCAGCAGGATGATCGCGCCGGTGGCCGCGAACGGGATGGAGACCAGCAGGATCAGCGGCTGGGCCAGGCTGCGGAACGTCGCCACCATGATGATGAAGACGATCGCGATCGCGGCCAGCATCGCCAGGCCCAGCTGGCCGAAGGCCTCCGACTGCTGCTGGCTGACGCCGCCGAGGGAGACCGACGCGCCGGCCGGGAGGCTGAGCGCGTCGAGCTGCTGCTGCAGCTTGGTGGAGACCGCGCCGAGGTTGTCGCCGGTCGCCCGGCCGGTGACCGAGGCGCTGCGGTTGCCGTCGATGCGCGTGATGCTCACCGGGCCGGCGCCCTGCGCGACGTCGGCGACCTGGTCGAGGCGCACGAACGGCGGGTTGCCCGGCACCGGGATCGGCAGTGCCTTGAGCTGGTCCAGCGAGGCGGGCGCCGGGCCGGAGCGCAGCACCAGGTCGCGCTGGGCGCCGTCGACGTTGAGCTGGGTGAGCGTCTGGCCGCGGTACGCCGCGGAGACGATCTGGCCCACCGCCGCGTCGGACAGCCCGTACTTCGCCGCCACGTCCCGCTTGACGTGCACGTCGATGCGCGGGTTGCTGGCCGCGAGGTTGCTCTCCACGTCGGCGACGCCGTCGATGCCCTTCATCGCGGCCTCGACCTGGCCGGAGGCCTTGCTGAGGTCGTCGGTGTTGTTGGCCTTGACGATGACCTCGAGCTGGTCGCTGGAGCCGCCGCCACCGCCACCGCCCGCGGTGACCTTCACCGTGCCGAGGCTCGAACCGGCCGCGGAGATCTGCGTGCGCAGCTCGTCGATGACCGTGTCGATCTTCGCGTCGTCCTTGGCGGTCACGGAGAAGTTCGCCGTGTTGACCGACTGGGCGCCGGCGAAGCCGAAGCCGGCCGACGCGCCGATGGTGGCCTGGAAGGTCTCGATGTCGCCGCGCGCGCCGAGCAGGTCCTCGATCTTCTTGGCCGCGGCGTCGGTCGTGGCCAGGCTGGAGCCGACCGGCAGCTCCTGGGAGATGGTGAACTCCTTCTGCCCCGACTGGTCGATGAAGCTGGTCTTCAGCGCGCTGGTCAGGCCCATCGTGACGACGAAGATGACGAGGCCGACCGCGATCGTGATCCAGCGGTGCCCGCGGCTGCCGGTCACCCACTTGATGATCGGCACGTAGGCGCGCTGCAGCGGGCTGCGCCGCTCCTTCTCCAGGGCGCGGGCCTCGATCGCGGCGCGCGCCTCGGCGCTGACCGCCTTCGGCGGGCGCAGGAACCAGTACGCCAGCACCGGCACGACGGTGAGCGCGACGAACAGCGAGGCGACCAGCGCGACGGCGATGGTGATCGCGAACGGGCGGAACAGCTCGCCGGCGAGCCCGCCGACCAGGCCGATGGGCAGGAACACGGCGACGGTGGTCAGCGTCGAGGCGACGACCGCGCCGGTCACCTCCTTCACGCCGGTGAGGATGGCGTCGACCTTGGCCTCGCCGTACTCCAGATGTCGCTTGATGTTCTCGAGCACCACGATCGAGTCGTCCACGACGCGGCCGACGGCGATGGTGAGGGCGCCCAGGGTGAGCAGGTTGAGCGAGTAGTCGCCGACCCACAGGCCGATCAGCGCGACGACCACCGACAGCGGGATCGACACCGCGGTGACCAGCGTCGAGCGCAGCGACACCAGGAACACGAGGATCACGATGACGGCGAAGAGCAGGCCCAGGCCGCCCTCGGTGGACAGGCCCTTGATGGACTTCTCCACCTCCGGCGCCTGGTCGAAGACCGGGGTGAGCTTGGTGTCGCCGCCGAGCTGCGACTGCAGGTCGGTGAGCTTGTCGCGGACCGCGTGGCTGATCTTCACGGCGTTGCCGTCGGGGGACGCGGTGACCGAGATGCCGAGGCTGGGCTTGCCGTCGGTGCGGGTGATCGAGGTGGCGTCGGCGGTCTTGAGCTCGACCGTCGCCACGTCACCGAGCTTGGCGGCCGGCGTGACGTTGAGATTCTTCAGATCGTCGATCGTGGCGAGGGTACCGCCGACCTGCACCGCCAGCGACTTGTCGCCCTCGGTCAGGGTGCCGGCCGGGAAGGACACGCCGTTGGACTTGAGCGCGGCGGTCAGCGTCTGCGCGTTGACCCCGGCCGGGCCGGCCTTGGCCGGGTTGAGGGTGATGAGCACGTTCTGCGTCTCGGCGCCGGTCACCTGGACCTGGCGCACGCCCTCGATGCCCTGCAGCGCCGGCACCACGATCGAGTTGAGCTGCTGCGCGAACGCGATCTGGTCGCCGGAGCGGGACGCGGCCAGCTGCACGGCGGGCAGGTCGTCAGTGGAGCCGGCGATGACCTGCGGCTCGACGCTCGACGGCAACTGCGTGCGGATGCGGGTGATGGCCGTGTTCATCTTGTTGGTGATGTCGTCGATCGAGGAGCCGAACTCGAACGAGACCTGCACCGTCGCCATGCCCTCGCGGCTGGTGGAGGTGATGTCGGTCAGGCCGGGCACACCCTGCAGCGCGCCCTCGATCGGCTTGGTCACCTGCTCCTCGACGATGTCCGGCGAGACGCCCGGGTAGGACGCGACCACGAATGCGGCCGGAAAGTCGATCGACGGGATCAGCTGTTGTTTCAGGGACGGGATGGCGACGGCGCCGAAGCCCAGCACGACGATCGCAATGATCGCGACGAGCCCCCGGTTCGCCAAACTGAGCCGGGCGAGAAACGACATGTCTGGAGTCTTCTTCCGGTCGGCTAAGACAGACGTTAGTTAGCGTGATGCTAACCGTTAGGGTCGCGCAAAATTTGTCCAGGCGGTAAAACCATGCTGTGAAGACTCACAGGGAAGCGCTCCTGGACCGCGTCACGACCGCCGGCGAGCGGATGCGCGCCCTGCTCGCCTACGACCACACCAACCCGATCTTCTCAGTAAACCTCACAATGCAGCAGCTCAAGGTGCTAATGCTGCTCTCCCGGCACGACGGGCTGTCGTCGCAGGAGCTGACCCGGCACCTCGGTGTGACACTGGCCACGCTGTCCGGGATCATCGATCGGATGGTCGCGCAGGGTCATGTCACGCGCACGGAGGACCCGCACGACCGCCGCGTGCGCCGCATCCACCTCTCCCCCGCCGGGCGGGAGTTGCTCGAGGAGATCACCGACAACGGCGCCCGCGCGCAGCGGCGCATGCTCAACCGCCTCGACGACGAGACGCTCGGCATGCTCGCCGTCGTGCTGGAGCGCATGACCGAGGCGGCCATCGCCGAGGCCGCCGAGCAGGGGGTCGACGTGACGGCCATCGACGCCCCGGCGGGCGGCGAGCGCCCCGCTCCCCGCTCCCCGCCCCCTGCCACTGCCGTAGCCGTCGCCGGCCCGCCGGTTCACCCCCGCCGCCGGGTACACCCGCCCGCCCCCGGGTAGCCGCCGCTGCCATGAGGAGCGTGCTGGCCCTGCTCGTAGCCGCCCTGGTCGCCGTCGCGGCCGCCGTCACCGCTCCCCCGGCGCCCGCGCGGGCCGCCGCGCCGGACAACGCGATCCGGGTGCGCGACGGCCGCCTGGTCGAGGCCAACGGCAGCGACCTGGTGCTGCGCGGGGTGAACCACGACGTCATCTGGTACCCGGACAAGAACGGCTCGTTCGCCGCGATCAAGTCGGCCGGGGCCAACGCCGTGCGGGTGCCGCTGGGCATGGGCCACCTGTTCCGCCGTACCACATCGGCAGAGGTGCGCACCATCGTGACGCTGTGCCGGCAGAACCGGCTCGTGTGCATCCTCGACGCGCACGACACCACCGGCTGGGGCCAGGACAAGAAAGCCCTCACCATCGCCGAGGCGGTGAAGTTCTGGATCGGGCTGCGCCCGGAGCTGGCCGGCCAGGAGGACCACATCATCATCAACGTGGCCAACGAGCCGTTCGGCGTCGGCCCGGACTGGCCGTGGGTGCAGCAGACCAGCGACGCGGTGCGCGCGCTGCGGGCCGCCGGCTTCCGGCACGCGCTCATGGTCGACGCGCCCGGCTGGGGCCAGGACGAGGCGTTCGTGATGCGGGACAACGCCGCGAAGGTCCAGGCCGCCGACCCGACCGGCAACACGCTCTTCGACATCCACATGTACGGCGAGTTCGACACCGCCGCCAAGGTGAACTCGTACCTGAGCTCGTTCACCCGCCGCCACCTGCCGATCCTCATCGGCGAGTTCTCCGGCCAGCACGAGTGGGGCGACCCGGACGAGGACGCCATCATGGCCTACGCCGAGGCGCACGACGTCGGCTACTTCGGCTGGTCGTGGAGCGGCAACGAGAAGGAGTACAGCTACCTCGACCTCGTGCAGAACTTCGACCCCACCAGCCGCACGGCCTGGGGCAACCGGTTCCTGACCGGCCCCAACGGCATCTCGACCGACACCCGCGAGGCAACGGTCTTCCGCAACGACACCGCCGCGACGACGGTCACCGGCCGGGGCACGCCGCAGCAGGTCCGGGTCACCGACGTCACGTCCGACAGCGCGCGGCTGACCTGGAAGCGCGGCGCCAGCGGCACGACCTACGTGGTGGTGGCGGTCAACGGCGCGAGCGAGACCCGGCTGCTGACCACCGCCCGCGGGGACGTGACGCTGCGCGGGCTGCACGGCTCCACGGAGTACACCTTCGCGGTCTACTCCCGCGGCCTGCTGGGCACCCGGTCGCCGCGCTCGGCGCCCGTCTACGCGGTGACCCCGCCCGCCGCCTGACCCCGCAGGCCCCCGGTGCTCAGCTGGTCTTCGCCTTCTCGTCGCTGAGCGCCTTTTCCACGGCCGCCCGCACGCGCTCCGCCTCGCGCGCCTTGCCCCGGGCGCGCAGCCGGCGCAGCAGCAGCACGCCGACGACGACCAGCGCGATCACCACGACCACGAGCAGCAGCCACAGCCACGGCAGGGCCCAGACGCTCGCCTCGGCCCGCACCTCCTTGAGCGACGTGGTGGAGCCGGACTCGTCGGTGAGCTTCGGGGTGATCGTCGTGGTCGCGGTGAGCCGGCCCGCGCTGTCGACGCCGTGCACCGGCACGGTGACCTTCCAGCGCTCGCCGGGCAGCAGCTCCGGCGGGGTCGGCACCTGGGCGGCGTCGGCGCGCAGCCAGCCGAACGGCCCGGCGATCGACACCTGCTGATCGCCCGAGAGGATCGCGTTTCCCGTGTTGTGGATGGTGTACGTCACGGTCGCGTCGCTGCCGGCGTGGTCCAGGTGGAGATCCTCGATCGCCAGGGCCGGCTTGAGGTCGCCGCCGACCCGCAGCTTGATCTTGATGCCGAGGCGCCGCTCGACGTTGATCGTCTGCGTCGCGTCGGGCGCGGTCAGCGAGGTGACGATGCCGCCGGCGTAGTCGCCGGGCGTCGCGTTCTTGGGCACGTCGAGGGTGAACGGGACGTCGACGGTCTGCCCGGGCGGCACCGCGACCGTCGCGTTCTCCGCGTGCAGCCAGGCGCCGATGCCGACCGACTTCTTGTCCTTGGTGAGCAGGTCGAGCTGGCCGGTGCCGGTGGTGTAGCCGTCGCCGGCGTAAACGGCCAGGGTGAGCGGGTCCTTGCCGCGGTTGGCGACGACCATCGCGTCCTTGATCTGGCCGCCGGGGTTGACGGCGTAGCTGTAGCTCGAGCGGTCGGCGCCGTAGCTGTTCGAGGCCGTCCGGACCGTCCAGGTCACCTCGCCCTCGTATGCCAGGGCCCGGCCGGCGCCCGGGCCGGCGACCGCGACGGCCGCGGCCAGCGCCACGACGGCGGAGTGGACGAATGTCTTCCGGAGCTGCATCTGGAGTCCTCTGATTGTCTGCGCGGAACGCCGGCGGGGCCGGGGCCCGAAGGCCCCCGCCCCGCCGGATGGAGCGGGTTCGATCAGCTGCTCAACGCGGTGATCGTAAGGGTGGCGCGGTAACCGCCCTTGGCGACGTCGCCCGGAATCTTCAGCTCCAGGTCGGCGCCGAGCCGGGCGTTGCCCTTCGGGTGACCCTGCTCGGCGAAGCCGAGACCGCGGGACACCGACAGGCCCTGACCCTGGTCGTCGTAGCCGGACGGCACCGCCGGGCTCGCCTCGGCACCGGCACCGTCCTGCAGGACGCGCGGCGTCCAGCCCAGGTAGCTCCCCGAGAACGTCTTGTCGGCGTCCTTGAAGTCGCTCACGCTGGCCGAGATCGCCCACGGCGCGCGGGAACGGCGGCTGTCCGCCACGACGATCGGGTTGATGCGCCCGCTCGCCTGGAAGTAGTCGCCGTTGTGGTCCTCGGCGGTGCCGAGGTCCACCAGGCCGTTGTAGCCGTCGATGGTCCAGCCGAACTCACCCGGGGCCGGCGTCGGCACACTGACCTGGAGGGCCTGGCCGGTGCCGTTGTACGGGTGGATCGTCACCTTGTCGACGATGGAGCCGACCGGCTGGTCCTGCGTGGTGTTGTTGCACCACGCGACCCGGCCGAGCTCGACCGCCGCGTTCGGCGCCGCGCAGGTGCCGCTGCGCACGTTCTGCACGACAAGCTTGTCGCTGCGCACCTGCACCTTGACGTAGGAGCGCACGTGCTCCTGGTTCTGGACCGAGTTGTACCAGTAGTTGCTCGGGTTCAGCGGGTCGGCGCCGTTGCCGGCACCACTGGTACCGCTGTTGTCCGGAGCGGTGATGTCGTAGTACTTCGAGCCCGAGGCGGAGTTGCCCGTCACGTAGATGACGCCGCCGGGACCCGGGAACACGTCGGCGGCGCCGGGCTGCTCGTCCGGGTTCGCCTTCTGGCCGTTCTTGATCTCGTAGCTGCGGGAGTAGCTGTGGTCGTGGCCCTGCAGCACCACGTCGACGCCCAGGTTGGAGAAGGTCGTCGGGAAGTCCACCCGGCGAACCTTGTTGTCCCCGTCCTTGGCGTGGTCGGCCGGCGAGTAGATCGAGTGGTGGTAGACGAGCACCGTCCACTTGGCCTCGGCGCCGTGCTGGTTGATGACGTCGGTGACGTAGGCGATGTGCGCCGGGTCGCCGCCGCCACCCGAGGTGGTGGTGTAGCTGTTGCTGTTCAGGTCGATGAACAGGACATCCTTGTAGATGTACCAGTAGTCACCGCCCGAGGTGTTGGACGCCGGCTGGCCGTTGGCGTAGAGCGGGGCCGACCGGTCCGTGTTCGGGGTGAACAGGTGCTGCTCGTAGGCCTTGCCGCCGACGTCGTGGTTACCGATCGTCGCCGCCCACGGGTACTGCCGGAGCTTGTCCGGGGCGAGGAACGCGGTCCACTGGGCCTCGGTGTTGGCCGTCTCGACCTGGTCGCCGCCCGACACCAGCAGCTCGGCGTTGGGGTTGGCCGCGAGCGAGACGTCGAGGGTGTCCTGCCAGCCGGCCTGGTCCTTGGCGACGTCGCCGGACGAACCGATCTGCGGGTCGCCGTAGAACAGGAAGTCGTAGTCTCCCTCGAAGGACTGGGTCTTGAAGGAGTACGCCGGCGACCAGTTCCCGTCGGTGCCGACCCGGTAGGAGTAGGTGGTCTGCTCCTGCAGGCCGGTCAGAGTCGCGTGGCGGTTGAACCCGCCACTGGTGGCGATGTTCGCCCCGCCGATGGCCGCGAAGGTGGCCGCCGACGCCGGAAAGTCGCCGTTGACCAACGCGGCGGTGGGGGCGAGCTGGACCTTCTGGGCGGTGTCGGCCGACGAGTACCAGGTCACGATGCGCTGGGTCTCGTTCGCGCCGACGCCGAGGATGATGCCCGAGAGCGTGGCCGGGTCCTCGGCGGCGGCCGGGGTGGCCAGCCCACTACCGAGGGCCACGGCCAGGCCCACGAACGCCGCGGTGGCCGCTGCGGCCACGCGGGAGGTGCGGAGATTCATCGGCTTTTTCCTTTTTCCGATGGAGTTACTTGTGAAGCTCGATCACGCTTTCGCCGCTCGGTGACGCAAGCGTGAATTCGGCCTGTCGGCCAGTTGCACTCTCAGGACCCGGTGATCCTTTGCACGAACCAGATCAGCCCCATTACGGACACTCCGGCCGCAAGCGTTCCGGTGGTCCACAGCCCGGCCCGCGGCGAGCGGCGGCGCAGCAGGATCAGCAGCGGGAAAACGATGGCGATAATCGTCAGCTGAACGATCTCGATACCGACGTTGAACACCAAAAGGGACCACAGCAGCGTCCACGACCAGGCGGCCTCGATGCCGAGCGCACCGGCGAAACCCAGCCCGTGCACGAGGCCGAAGCAGAACACGACGCCCAGCCGCACCCAGCCGGCGCGGTCCAGTCCTTCGGTTTTGAGCTCGCCGGCACCCGCGCCGCTGCGCCAGATCCGCCACAGGTGCCAGGCGGCCACCACCGCGATCGACAGCGCGATGATCGGCTCCACCACCCGCGCCGGCACGTCGACCAGCCCCAGCGCGGCCAGCATGAACGTCACCGAATGGGCCAGCGTGAAGCTGGTCGCGGCGAGCACGATCTCGCGCACGCGGCGCGACCCGGCGATCAGCGCGAGCAAAAAGAGAATATGGTCGATGCCGGTCAGCAAATGCTCCGCGCCGAGCCGGAAGAACTCCCAGAACCGGTCGTACCACGCCTGGGAAGTGGTGAACGACGGGTGCTGGTCGTCGAGCGCGGCGCTGCCCTGCCGGCCGTCGATGTCATACGTGACGATCGTCTTGGTGCCTTTGATGTACCCCTCACTCGCGGGGAACAGCCCGGCCCGCACCTCGTGGGCGTCGGCCTCGCCCGGGCAGGCCCAGTCCAGCAGCAGCGTCGTGTACGGCACGCCCTCCCGCTCGCCCATCGTGAAGCCGCCCACCCGGCTCGGCGCGCAGGCCCGGCCGTCGGCGGCGACCGTGAACCGCTCGGTGACGTAGCGCACCGCCGTCTCCGCGTGCGCGTCGAGCGCCGCCGCCTCCGCGCCGGCGTCGCGGTCGTCGAACGCCGTGGTGCCGGCCTGGAACAGCGGGTCGTCGTGCCCGGCGTCGGCCGCCGAGACGACGAAGAGGTCGTACTCCAGCTCGAGCTTCGTCCGCACACCACCGCCGTCACTCTTGGTGACGTCGATGTACACGGTGGAGGTGAACCCGTGGGCGGACGCCGCCCGCGGAACCAGCAGGAGGCCGAGCACCGCGGCCGCGACCGCGGTGATGGTGACGGCGATGGTCCGCGACATGCTGCTCCTTCGTTCGGCCCCAGCACGTTGCACGGCATTGGTGAACGCGAGCCGCCCCGCCGACGAACCGCTCAAGAACAACTTTCCGTTGCGGTACCCGGGGCGGCGTTCGCGGGCGCAAGATGCAATGCCGGTACCCCCTGTGAGAGGACGATCGCCTTGCGCTCCACGCTTCGGGCCGTCTTGGCGCTGGCCACGGCGGCCGCGCTGGCCAGCGGCTGCGGCCCCGCCGGCGACGACTGGTCACAGCCGCGCCCGGCGCCCACCGCGATGGGGAGCGTCGGCCCCGGCTTCGTCGACCCCGGGTCCTCCCCGACCCCGGAGGGGACGATCACGCCGGCGCCCGGCTCGTGGAACGGCGTGCATCCCGGCTCCGGCTACCGGGTGGTGCTGCTCACCGCGGGCACCGACGACCCGACCAGGGCCTTGGTCAAGGCGGTCCAGGACTGGGCCGCGGCGGAGCGGGTGGACCTGCGGACGGTGACCGCCCCCGCAAACGATCTGGTCTCCGGGATCACCGAGGCCATCGACCTGCACCCGGACCTGATCGTGAGCGCCGGCAACACCTTGGTCGACCCGCTAGCCGTGGTGACGGCCAGCCATCTGTCGCAGCAGTTCCTGGTGGTCGGCGCCGAACTGGCCGAACCCACCGCGAACGTCACGGCGGCCGACTGGTCCGGCGCCTCGTACCGCGGCGAGGGCCTGGGCATGTCCTCGACCTACGACGCCGCGTCCTTCACCCCGCAACGCTGCGAGGCCGCCATCCGCGCCGGCGCCGCCGCCGTGCTGACCGGCTGGACCGGCATCGTCCTCTGGCTCGACAAGGTGTAACCACGCGACTGGTGCTGCGGTATCGCAAGGCCGCCACCTACGGCTTCCACGTGCTGCTCGGTGCGCTCGAGGAGCACGACACGGCCACGTCGTACGAGGTGGTCTTCACGGAAACGGCCGAGGCGACGATCGCCGAGATCCAGGCCGGGCTGCGCCGGTCTCGTCGCGTGCTGGTGCTGTGGTCGTTCTACTCCCCGACGCCGAGGCCCTCGCCACGGAACTGGCGACAATCAAGGCGGTCGGAACCTTCGACGGGGAAGTATCCTCGGACGCCGGGCTATGGCGCGCGGTGACGGTAGCGCGACGGCTGCCCCGCCGGGGGCAGGTGGACAGGGCTCAAGATCGGGGTCGTGCCCGCTGGCAGCGACTGCTGCGTGGGTGCGACATGGGTGGCATACAGCCCGGCCAGGTCGATAGGGCCTGGCATGTCGGAGCGGGCGTGATGACGGTCCCACTGTCGGGGAAACTAGCTACAGGTTGCCCATGGGTGTGTAGAATTCCCTCCGTGGAGGCTCGGCGTGATTCTCGAAGCGAAATGATCCTCCTCGCGCTTCCCTCCACGTTCACGTACTCGGAGGCGCGCCGTAGCGGGTTGTCCGAGTACCGGCTGTATCGGCTGAGGGACGAGGGTGTCATCGAGGTCATCGGTCGTGGGCTGTTCCGTCGTACGGATGCGGACGCTCCTGTCGATATTGATCTGTTGACCGTCGCGCGGCGGGCGCCCATGGCCACGCTGTGCCTGACCAGCGCGTTGGCCCGTCATGGACTGACCGACGAGATTCCCACGACGATCGACGTGGCTCTTCCGCGAGGCGCGCACCGCCCAACCGTTCCTGCGCCCGTGACCTGGCATCTCTTTGATCCCGACACGTTCGGGATCGGACGGACCACCGTACCACTGGATGAACAGACATCTATAGGTCTCTATGATGCGCAGCGGAGCATCATCGACGCGGCCCGGCTGCGTCACCGTGAGGGCTCCGAGCTGGTCTACGGTGCGCTACGACGCTGGCTGCGGCGGCATGGGTCGTCGCCGTCGGAGTTGCTCGCGATGGCCCGCCAGTTCCCGCAGGCCGAACGGACGCTGCGTGAGGCATTGGAAATCTTGCTGTGAGTGATCGGCCAACCCGTGATACCGCCACCGCAGAGATCATCCGTGATCAGGACGAGTACAGCGGCGTCCGAGTCACGCTCACCGGTCGGCTGGCGGCGGCACAGCTGACGTTCCACGTCGACATCAACGTCGGAGATCCGATCTGGCCGGCACCCCAGCCGGTGACGCTGCCTCGCCTGCTTGACGGGACCATCCGGGTCGTCGGCTATCCGCTCGCCATGGTGCACGCCGAGAAACTGGTCACCGCGGTCCAACGCGGCGCGGCGCACACGCGTTGGCGCGACTTCGTGGACATCTACACCCTTTCGCGCCGTCACGACGTCGACGGGGACGAACTGACATCCGCGACAACGCAGGTTGCCGAACACCGCGGAGCGCGACTGACCCCACTGGGGGAGGCGCTGGGCGACTACGCGACGCAGTCCCAGCGGCGCTGGGCGACATGGCTTCGTAAGCAGCGTCTTGAGGACCAGTTCCCGCAGGAGTTCGACCTGCTCCTCACAGCGATCCGCGGGTTTGCTGATCCAGTGCTCCTGGGGGAAGCAACCGGTCGGACCTGGGACGCAGCGTGCCTCGGATGGGTACCGGCACCACCGCCTGCCGTCGCTGGTGCTCGTGGGTGAAGCCGTCACTGGCAAGATTGCGGATGAGCAGTCCCGACCTGGTCCTGATCCTGCGGACCTATGGCTTCCACGTGCTGCTCGCCGCGCTGGAGGAGCACGAGTCCTCGACGGCGTACGAGGCGATCTTCGCGGAGTCGGCGGCGGCCACGGTCGAGGCGATCCGCGCGGCCGAGGCGGCGAAGGTGTTGGTCCTGTGGTCGTTCTATTCGCCGGACGCGGCCGCGCTCGCCGGCATCAAGCAGGCCGCCCCAGGCGCGGCCCACGTTGCCGGCGTCGACCCCTGAATGATCGACTGGTTGCTCTCCGCATGGTTGTTAGCCAGACCGTCGTCGCCAGTCGCCCTCTGCCGTAGCCATGCCCCTGTGCTCTTATCCCGAAGTTGGGCGGATCGGCAATAGCGTCTTGCTTCGTCCGGGCCGCGGGTAAGCCTCCGCGGCGGCGGCGAGCCGGGCTGCGTGTTCGCGTTGGCGCTGCCAGTGCCCGTACAGGGCACCCTGCCGGGACAGGCGGTCCACCGCTCGGATGGTCTCCGGGTCGACATCGCCGGGTGGGGCGTCGCGCCACGGGGTGCCGGGCAGCGGCATGAAGGTGTGGGCGTGGATGCGGGCGCCAAGCTCGGCCAGCTCGCGAGCGAGGCTGAGGGACGCGTCGACGTCGGCCTGGTCTTCGCCGGGCATGCCGAAGATCATGTCGACGTTAATCCGGAAACCCTCCTCGACGCCGAGGCGGACGGCCCGCTTGACCTCCTCGACGCCGTGGCCGCGCTTGGCCGCCTCGAGGACGCGGTCCGAGCCGGACTGGGCGCCGACGATGATGTTGTTGTTCGAGCAGTACTGCTTGACGAGCCTCAGGGCCTCCCGGCTGACGTGCTCAGGCCGGATCTCGCTGGGGAACGAGCCGAAGAAGACCCGGCCGTCCGGCCCGATGCCCTCCTTGCACGTGGCCAGCAGTTCCTCGACGGCCTCCAGGTTCGGCGACTCGTCCTGGCTGCCGTACGACAACGCGGTCGGCGTGATGAAGCGGACGTCCCGCAGCCCGCGCTCGCGCATCTGGTCGACGTGCCAGCGGACGTTCTCCACGCTCCGGTGCCGGAACCGGGCCGAGAACATGAAGGGGGTTTGGCAGAATCTGCACGAAAACGCACATCCCCGCGTGATTTCGAGGGCGTTGAACCGGTGCCAGCGCAGCGAGAACCCGCGGAACGTGTCGAGCGGCAGGCGCTCCGGCCGCCCCGTCTTGACCACCTTGCCGGCCGCGTCGCGGTACGCCAGGCCGGTCACACCGGTCGGGTCGCCGCCGGCGTCGACCAGGTTGAGTAGCGTCGTCTCACCTTCGCCGATGGCCGCGACATCCCAGCCGGCGTCAAGCGTCTGCACCGGTTCTGCGGTGGCGTGCACACCACCTGCGACGTGCAGCGCGCCGGGGGCCGCCGCTTTGATGGTCGCCAACTCGACGGCGAGCGCCTCAGCGTCGGGGGAATAGAACGACCACAACACCAGCACCCGCTTTGCACGGCTCAGCCCGGCCTCGATCTCGGTGATGGTCGCCTCGGGCGTCTCGGCGAAGACCACCTCGTACGAGGTACCGGTGTCGTGCTCTTCGAGCGCGCCGAGCAACACGTGGAAGCCGTAGGTGACGGCCTTGCGGTAGCGCAGCACCAGGACGAGGTCGGGGTTACTCACAACGACATCCTGCCAGGACAACAGTTGGCCGACGGTCCGACGTCGGCCGGGTCAAGCTGCCCGCCCGGCCACGAACACGCCATCCGCGCCGTCGACCGCCTGTCCCGGCAGGGCGCCCTATATGGCCACTGGCAGCGCCAACGCGAACTGCCGCTGCGCCCGACCTCGGAATGACTCATCCGGATTGATTCGGTGGAGGGGCCGTTCGGGCGTACCCGGGCGGAAACGTCGTCGCTACTGTGCGGCAGATGTACGCCGTTGTCGATGTCGAGACGACCGGGCTTCGGACCGGTTGGCACGACCGGGTGGTCGAAATCGCAATTGTGCACGTCGATGCGGCCGGGCGCATCGAATCGGAATGGTGCACGCTGGTGAATCCGGAGCGGGATCTCGGGCCGCAGCACATCCACGGCATCACGGCCGCGGAGGCGCGGCGGGCGCCGCGGTTCGAGCAATTGGCGGGCCTGGTGGCCGGGCGGCTGCGCGGACGGATTCCGGCGGCGCACAACTGGGCCTTCGACGGGCAGTTTCTCGCCGCGGAGTTCGAGCGGCTCGGCGTCAAGGCGCCGGTCCAATACGAGGCCGGGCTCTGCACGATGCGGCTCGCCGGCCAGTTCTTCCCGGCCACGTCGCGCGGTCTCGCCGATTGCTGTGCGGCCGCGGGCATTCGTCTGACGCACGCCCACTCGGCGCTGCACGACGCCCGGGCGGCGGCGCAGCTGCTCTCGCACTTCCTGCGGGTGGCCGGCCAGCCGCCGCCGTGGGCACACCGATTCGCCGTGGATTCGGCGGCTTGGCCAGTGCTGCCGCGAACCGAGGCCGTCCTCGTCAACCGCCGGGCCGACGGTCAGGTGGACGAGCACTTCCTGTCCCGGCTTGTCGACCAGCTGCCGAGGTCTCATCGGCCCGACGCCGACGCCTACCTCGACGTGCTCGACCGTGCCCTGCTCGATCGTCACGTCTCCGCGACGGAGGCCGACGCGCTGATCGCGGTGGCGGCTCAACTGGGACTGGGCCGAGCGGAGGTCGTCGAGCTGCACCAGCATTACCTGCAGGCGCTCGCCGCAGTCGCCGCGGCGGACGGCGTCGTGACCCCGGATGAGCAGCGCGACCTGGAGACCGTCGCGGCGCTGCTCGGTCTCGACGGCGGACGGGTCGACCAGATGCTCCGCATGGCCCGCCATGCGGCCAGCTTGGTGGGCGTCCGCGCCGCCGGGACGGCCCGTCGGTTCTGCCTGGACCCGGGCGACATCGTCGTCTTCACCGGCGACATGGGCGAGCCACGCGACGTGTGGACGGCGCGGGCCGGCGACGCGGGGCTGGTGGTCGGGGACAACGTCACCCGGAAGACCCGCCTCCTGGTGGCGGCCGACCCGGACACGATGTCGGGCAAGGCTCAGAAGGCCGCCAGGTACGGCATCCCGGTCGTACACCCGGCGGCATTCCTGCAAATGCTCACCGGCTGAGCCGGCGTGCCTGGGACAACAAGACGTCGGCATGGTCCCGGCCGGCCGGAATGCGCTCCAGTTCGCCTCGCGCGATCATGCCGTCCAGAGGCGAGCGCAGCAGGGGCAGGAGCCGAGACCTAGCTTGCACATCCTGCGTATTACCTTGCATCAGGTGCAAGGAGCGCGGTGACGGCGAGGAGGCGCGCACCGCTCGCGTATCTGATCAACACCGTCGGTGTTGCAGAGCGGGCCGAGGATACGGCGCTGGCTCGCGGTTCGCGGGTCCCCCGCCCGCGATGCACGGCGCAGCGGCCGGAAGTCTCCGTGATCATGCGCTACCCGGCATCGACACCAACGGTTTTTCATGATCACGGAGTGGCGATGTACCCCCGTGTACCGCAAGTCTCCGGGATCATGGCAAACCCGTGGTGCGGCCACGGCGGGCAGCATGATCACGGAGACATACGGTGCGGCGGGCGGCAACGGGCGGGGGCGGAGGCGCCACGCGCGGGCGACGCCTCCGCCATTCGGTCGGCGCGGGAGGTGCGCCAGCCGTCGAGGTCAAGATCAGCTAGGCGTTGTTCCGTGGGTGGGTGACCGGGACGATGAGCCTCGTGGTCGACAGGTCGATTGTTCGACGTGACGGCTGCATGCCGGTTGAGGTGGCTGGGTCGTCGGGTGTTCCCAGGTTGCGTTCCCAGCGGGGATGCGATCCGCCGGCGATGATCAGCCGGATTCGGTTGCCCGGCGCGAAGCAGTGGGCAACGCCGTCGAGTTCCAGGCGGACCACGCCCGGGGGTTGTGCAGGGTCGAGGCGGACGAAGCCGTCGCTGATGTTGCGGGAGTGGCCGTTCGCGTCGACTTCCGAGAGGCGGGCGAACAGGTCGGCGAAGGGGTTGTCGGAGGCGTGTCCTACCTCCACGACCGGGCGGCCGATGACCTCGAGCCGGGTGGTCAACGGGTCCGACGTGAATGCCAGCACGTCGGAACGCGTGGCGAGCGGGCTGTCGTCCGTGTAGCCGGCGGTGATGCCCGGGGAAATCTGTGAGACGAAGGCGCCGCCGTAGGTGGGGGTCGGGTTCGCCGGGTCGTAGGTGAAGGTGCCGGCTTCGCCCGGGTCGGCCGGTAGCGCGGCCAGGGTCTTGCCGGAGCGTGGATAGAAGATCTGCTCCGCCGACGCCGGTGGCCAGGTCGGCAGGTCGCGCCAGCCCTCGTCGGGGCCGCTGACGAAGACCTTGACCGGCGTGGGGCGGCGCCCGGCGCTTGAGCCGGCCAGGTGCTGGTCGAACCAGGCCAGGGCTTCGGGCAGCAGGACGCGGGTGCCGACGGCGCCGCCCTGAGCGTGGGTCCATGGGCCGACGGTGAGTCCGGCCTCGACGCCGCGGTCGGCCAGCCGCGTGTAGCTGGCCAGGATCGGGCGGAGAAAGCCGTCCTGCCAGCCGCCCTGCAGCAGCACGGGGACGCGCACCCGTTCCAGCGCGTCGGTCAGATCGGCGCCCTTCCACCATGGGTCGCCCAGGTCCCGCCGGGTGACCCATTCGTGGTACCAGGGTGCCTTCCCGTCCATCAGCTGCTCGGCGGCGCCGGTCAGCGGCAGGGACGCCATGGCATTGCGGACCCGGGCCCGGGAAGACAGAACCCCGGCGATGCGAGGCAGGAGGGACTCCTCCTGCTTGGTCGTGACGAAGGACCATTCGACCATCGTGCTGAGCAGGAACGCCCCGCCGGTGTAGACAGACGTGCCCCAGTTGTACGGCGAGCACGCGATGACCGCGGTCACCAGCTCCGGAGGCGGATCCATCAGCAACGCCCACTGGGTGAAGCCGCAATACGAGTAGCCGTACGTGGCGAAGCGCCCGTCGAACCACGGCTGCTCACGCATCCAGGCGACGATGTCGGCCGCGTCGTCGGCCTCGCCCATGAACGGTTCGAAGGTTCCCCCCGACCCGAACGTCCCGCGGCACCGGACCAGCACGACCCGATAACCATGGCAGAAGAACACCCCTCCCGTCATCGCCGTGCCGATCAAGTTGTAGCCGTACGGCGACGTCACGAGAATCGTTCCCGACACCGGTCCCTTCGGCTCGTAGACATCGGCGAGCAGCTCGACGCCGTCCCGCATCGGGATCCGCACGTCTCGGGTCGCGGTGTAGCTGTTCGTCGGAGCAGGGAGCCGAACGTACTTCGACCACTGCTGGTCGGCGAGCCGTTGCCAGAACGTCCGATCTTTAGCTCGCTGGTTCATCGCTCCTCCAGGCGGGATGAACTTTCAGTGATTACTGAAAGTTCATGCTACAGGAGTAGGCTCGTAGGGACAGCCGAGGGGAGCTCCGTGCGCGCAGACGAGATCGATGAGATCGGCAGCTTCGTCGAACGGTTCGCCTCCACGCTCGCTGATGCCGGCTTTCCACGGCTCGCCGCCCGGGTGTTCGCGACCCTCCTGGTCAGCGAGACCGGGCGCATGACCGCGGCCGAGCTCGCGGAGCGGTTGCACGCCAGCACCGGCGGGGTCTCGGGCGCCGTCCGCTATCTGGTCCAGGTCCGGCTCATCCGCACCGAGCGGGATCCCGGAACCCGCCGGCACGCCTACGTCGTCGACGGTTCCTGGTATGAGGCCACCGTCACCGCGAACCCGTTCCTCGAACGGGGCGAGGCCGACCTCCGCGAGGGCATCGCCATCCTCGGCGACTCACCGGCGGCCGACCGGCTGCACGAGACGCTCGAGCTCATCCACTTCCTCAGGGACGAGACCCGCGCGATGATGCGCCGCTGGCACGAGCGCAAGGCGGAGCTGCGAGCTCGGCAAACGGCGCATCAGGCCTGACGAGCGGCGAGTTGCGGACCGGAACTGTCCGCCTGGCGTGACAGGGTGGCCCTATGAGTCGTCACTTCCAGGTCACGTTCGACGCCCACGACCCGCGGGCGCTGTCCTCCTTCTGGCGCGACGCGCTGGGCTACGTCCATCCGGGGCCGCCGGGCGTCGACGTGCCCGCGGGCGCCGATCCGCTCGCCGCGTGGGACGACTTCCTCGCGCGGGTCGGCGTGCCGCCGGAGCAGCGCAACACCCGATCGGCGATCGAGGACCCGGACGGGCCCGGGCCGCGGCTCTTCTTCCAGCGGGTACCGGAGGACAAGGTCGCCAAGAACCGCGTGCACCTCGACGTCCGGGCGGCGCCCGGACTGCAGGGCGAGGAACGCATGGCGGCGCTGGAGGCGGAGTGCGACCGGCTGGTCGGGCTGGGGGCGAAGCGAATCCGCCGCCACGAGCCCGCGCCCCCGATGAGCGCCGGCTTCATCGTGATGGCCGACCCCGAGGGCAACGAGTTCTGCCTCGACTGACCTACCGGCTCAGCGCCAGGCTGTCCAGCCGGCGGCCGACGAAAGCCTCGACGATGGCCGTGACGGCCGCGGTCTTCGTCGCCCTCCCCGGCACGGCCACGCCGAGCGCCTTGGCCAGCTCCCTCAGCTGCGGCAAGGTCAGGCGCAGGTCGTTGAGGTACTGCTCGGCGGCCGGCCGGGTGCCGAGCTGCCGCAGCGTGTCCTGGATCTCGTCCACCGGACGGGAGAGCGCGGCCGGAGCGGCCTTCGCCGGACGGCCGCCCTTGGGGACCAGCTCCAGCTTCGCGGCGCCGGAGGCGAGGTCGGCGAGCTGGTCGGCCGGGAGGGCCTTCACGAACGCGGCCACGCGCTGGAGCACCTCGTAGGCAAGGTCGGCCGGGTCGGACATCGGCAGGTCTCCTCAGATTCGGGTACGCGCCAGGAACTCGCTCGTCAGCTGCTGCAGCTCGTATCGTAGGGTCTCGACCGCGGGACTGCCCGGGGGTGCCAGCACGGCGGGGATCGCGCGCTGGCCGGCCTCGGTGATCGCCGACTTGTTGTCGCGGATCGTCTGGCGGAACACCGGCATCTCGATCTCGCTCGTCGTCTCGACCGAGGTGCGCTGGGTCAGCAGGGGCCCGGTCGAGGTGTACTGCACCATCGTGTAGACGACGCCGATGATCTCCGGGTTGATCGGCTGCTCCGCGACCGAGTTGTATTCGTCCACCAGGGTCGACAGGCGCGTGCGCAGCAGGTCGATGCCGAGCGTGGACAGGTAGTCGGGGCGGGCCGGGACGATCACGTGGTCGCTCGCGACCAGGGCGGTGCGGGTCACCAGGTTGAAGTTCGGGGCGCAGTCGATGAGCACCGCGTCGTAGCCGTTGAAGACCTGGTCTGTGAGGGCCTCGGCGAGCAGGCGATACACCCGCAGGTAGCGCGGGCTGTTGCGCTGGAAGCGCGAACCGCCGAGACCCGCGGCCAGGTCCAGGTCGACGTCGACCAGGCCCAGTTGGGAGGCGATCAGGTGGAGCTGGCCGCCGAGCGGCTGGACGATCCCGTTCACCGCGAGCGGGGCCAGGACGTACTTCCCCAGCGGCTCCGGCGCGTCGGCGGCGACGAAGGCCTCGAACCAGGAGCGGATCGTCGGCTGCTCGGTGAAGTCGGCCGGGCGGTAGAACGAGTACGTCAGGCTCGCCTGCGGGTCCAGGTCGATGAGCAGCACCTTGCGGCCGCGGGCGGCCAGGTCGGCGCCGAGGTTCGCGGTCACGGTGGTCTTGCCGACGCCGCCCTTGTAGTTGATCACGGAGACGACGCTCATGCGCAGCAGCATGCCATTCGGTGCCACCGTTTGTCGCGAGGCCGTACCCCCACTAGGGTGAATTTCCCATCGTGTCGATAGGGAAGGGGTACTCCGGGATGCTGCCCGACTTCCTGGTCGCCGGCGTGCCGAAGGCCGGCACGTCGGCGTTGCACGCCGCGCTGGTGCGCCATCCGCAGCTCTTCCTGCCCACGGTGAAGGAGCCGAAGTTCTTCCTCACCGACGGGCCGCCGCCGCGCGTCGGCGGGCCGGGCGACCGGCAGACCTACCAGGAGCACGTGTGGCGGCGGGAGGACTACGAGGCGCTGTTCGCGCCGGCCCCGCCCGGCGCGCTGCTCGGCGAGGCGACCCCGTTCTACCTGCACGACCTGGCCGCGCACGCGCGGATCGCGAAGCTGATCCCGCAGGTCAAACTGATCCTGCTGCTGCGCGACCCGGTCGACCGGGCCCACTCCAACTGGTCCCACCTGTGGGGCGCGGGCCTGGAGTCCGAGGCGGATTTCCTGCGCGCGGTCGAGCTGGAGCCGGTGCGCAAGGCCAAGGGCTGGGCGGCGTTCTGGCATTACACCGATCTTGGGCGGTACGGCAGCCAGCTGCGCCACCTGCTGGAGTACTTCCCGCGCGAGCGGATCCTGCTGCTGCGCTATCGCGATCTGCGCGACGATCCCCGGGGTACCGTCGACCGGGTTTGCGGGTTTTTAGGGGTTTCCACCGGGCACGTCGGCGAGATCCCGCCGGAGAACGTGCGGCACTATGTGGCCGACACGCCGGTGAACGCGGTGCTGCGGCTGCTGCTGCGCTCCGGTGGCAGGATCGGGCATCGGTTCCCCGTCCCGGCGCGCCGGGTCTTCAGCCGCCCGCTGCTGGCGCTGCTGCACCGCGAGCCCGGGCGGCGACCGAGAGTCACCCCGGAACAGCGGGCCGCGCTGCTGCCCCGGTTCGTCGAGGAGATCGAGCTGTTGCAGGAGCTTTCCGGGGAGTCGTACTCCGACTGGCTGAGCCTGCACCACGCGAGCAACTACCAATAGGAGGAAACGCGTTGCTGACGCTGCCGCGCTGGGATGACGCCCGCGTCGTCGTCGAACCGCCCGCCACCGGCCCCGGCACCTGGGCCGGCGCCCCGAGCGCGCTGCGCGCCGGCGACGAGGTCTACCTGGCGTACCGCCTCCGCAGACCGATCGGCGAGGGCCGCGGCTATGCCAACGTGGTGGCGCGCTCCCGCGACGGCGTCTCGTTCACCCCGGTCACCGAGGTCGGCAAGGAGCGCTTCGGCGGCGCCTCGCTGGAGCGTCCCGCGCTCGCCGTCACCCCGGACGGCCGCTGGCGGCTGTACGTCAGCGTCGCCACCCCCGGCACCAAGCACTGGCGGGTCGACGTGCTGGAGGCCGACGAGCCGGAGAAGCTCGGCGCCGCCCCGGCCCTGACCGTCCTGCCCGGCGACGCGACGGTGGGCGTCAAGGACCCGGTGCTGCACTTCGACGGCCGCGGCTGGCACCTGTGGGCCTCGGTGCATCCGCTCGAGTCCGCCGAGCACGCCGACCGGATGAGCACGTGGTACGCCACCAGTCCCGACGGCCTCGACTGGACCTGGCGCGGCGTGGCCCTGGCGCCGACCCCCGGCACCTGGGACGCCCGCGGGGTGCGGGTCAGCGCCGTCTTCCCGGCCGGCGACGGCCTGGTCGCCACCTACGACGGCCGCGCCACGGCGGAGGAGAACTGGGAGGAGCGCACCGGCACGGCCCGCGCCGAACTGCTCCCCGACGGCACGTTCGGCCCCTTCACCGCCTCCGCCGCCCCGCCGGCCCAGTCGCCGCACGCCCCGCACGGGCTGCGCTACCTGACGGCGGTGCCGGGCCGCATCTACTACGAGGCCACCCGCCCCGACGGCGCCCACGAGCTGCGCACGGAGCAGGCATGAGCGAGGTCATCACCGCGGTGTACGAGATCACCGCGGACGACCCGGCCGCCCGCGCGGCGCTGGTCGCGGTCGAGCAGAGCCACGAGCTGCCCACCGAGCTCGCCCCGGACAACGCCGTCCGCGACTCGCTGGCCCGCGTCCGCACCGTCGAGGCGCGGCCGGGCCGGCCGGCGCTGGTCACCGTGGACTACCCGGCCGACCTGGCCGGGGCCGAGCTCGGCCAGCTGCTGGTGCTGCTGCTCGGCAATGTCTCGCTCCAAGATGGGGTACGCCTGGTCGACCTCGAACTGCCGGCCGACCTCGCCGCGGCGCTGCCCGGCCCGCGGCTCGGCGTGGCCGGCGTCCGGGCGCTGGTCGGCGAGCCCGAGCGCGCCCTGCTCGCCACCGCCCTCAAGCCGGTGGGCATGACGATCGAGCAATTCGCCGCCCTCGCCTACGACCTCGCGGCCGGCGGCCTGCACGTGCTCAAGGAGGACCAGGGCGTGGCCGACCAGCGCTGGGCGCCGTTCGCCGAGCGGGTGCCGAGGATCGCCGAGGCGGTACGCCGGGCGAACGAGGACACCGGCGGCCGCGGCGTCTACCTGCCGGCCGTCAACGGCGCCGCCGCCCGCTTCGACGAGCAGGTCCGCTTCGCCCGCGACCACGGCGCGCACGGCGTCCTGGTGATGCCCGGCATCGCGGGCTTCGCCGCCCTGGCCCGCGCCGCCGAGTGCTTCCCCGGCGGCGTCGTGCTCGCCCACCCCTCGTTCCTGGGCGGCTTCACCGCTTCGGCGAGCCACGGCATCGCTCCCGACGTGCTCTTCGGCACTCTGCTGCGGCTGGCCGGCGCGGACGTGTCGGTCTTCCCGAGCTGGGGCGGCCGGTTCAGCCTCTCCCGCGACCAGTGCCTGGCCATCGCCGAGGCGGCCCGCCGCCCGCTGCACGCCCTGCCGCCGATGCTGCCGGCGCCCGGCGGCGGCATGTCGATCGACCGCGCCCCCGAGCTCCTGGCCGCCTACGGCCCCGACACCGTGTTCCTCATCGGCGCCGACCTGCAGCGCGGCGGCAACCCCCGGCGCGCCGCCGAACGCCTGCTCGCGGTCACACGCGGATGAACGCCGCGATCGCCGGATCGCGGCGCAGCTCCCCGAGGTCCTCCTCGGTGGGCAGCACCGGCCGGTCCCGCTCGACGGTGACCGCGCACAGGAACCCGAGCGGCTCGTCGTCGGCCGCCCGGAACTGGTGCCACCCCCAGCTCGGCACGAACACCACGTCGTGCAGCGCCAGCGGCACGATCCGGTCCACGACCAGCGCGCTGCCCCGCCCCCGGATGGGCACGACCACGTGCGTGTGCTCGTGGTGCTCGAGCGTCGTGTGCCCGCCGGGCCCGACCTCGAAGTACCGCAGCGATGTGCCCTGCCCGTGCTCGGCGTCGCTCAGCACCTGCCGGGTGACCGACCGGAACGTGCCGTCACTCTCCTTGTAGGCGAGCACCTCACCGCCCTCCCACACGAACGGCTCACGCTGCCCGCGATGCATCGGCACGCTCACGACCGGCTCCTCACGCAGTCTCGGGATCGGGTCCACGTCTATTGTGTTGGAACTTCGCGCTTCCGCAGTGCGGCTCCCAGAACGATGAAGCCGATCAGGAACGGGTAGATGACGCCGCGTTCGAAGAAGCCGATGAGGACGCCGGCGGCCGACCCGAGAACGGCCATGAAGGCCACCAGCGAGACGAAGCCGAGGATCCCGAGCACCACCAGGGCCCTGCCCAGCCCGCGGGAGACGCCGAGGAGCCGGTGCGCCCGGCCGATGAGGATCGCGAGCACGTTGCCGCCGATGAACGCCGTGAAAGCGCCCAGCCCGTGGTAGGCGGCCGTGCCGTTGTCGAACGCTTCGCCGGAGCCCGGGAACAGCGCCACCAGGATGCTGCCGACCGCCAGCAGCGCGGCCGTCGTGACCAGCGCCCAGCGACGTCCCCTCGGCAGTCCCCGCAGCATGAGAACGCCGGCCAGCACGGCGAGCCCGAACAGGAAGAATCCGGTGTTCATCACCCATGCGAGCGGCGAGTACATGAACTGCTCGAACGCGGTTGAGGGGCCGTGCACCCCGAGATCGCTGATGAAGTGGTACGTGTAGCTGTAGGGCGGATCCGTCCACGCCGCCGCGGCGATGAACTCGGCGACGAAGTAGACGACCCCGCTGGCGATGAGCGCCGCCCCGGCCGCGCGGCGCTGCGGGACCGAGGACCGTTCAAGCGGCTTGATGTCGTTCAAGGTCTCCTCCTGTGCTTCGAATCGTCTGGGGGGGGTTCGGCAGGCAAAGACTGCGGCGGGTCGCTGGCACGCGGCAGACACGGCGCTGACACGGCCGCCCTGATGTGGGGGCTCGTGGCTGAGCGCGCGAAAATCGGGGAATGGATGGGCGTGCACGGCTTCGCGTCACGCTGCTCGGCGCGTTGCGGGTGGCTCGCGGTGACGCCGTCCTGCCCGTTGCGGGCGCGCGGTTGCAGGGCCTGCTCGTCCGGCTGGCGCTGGCCGGTGGCCGCGCGGTCGAGCCGGGCGTGCTGGTCGAGGCGATCTGGGCGGAGGAGCCGCCGGCCGGCCCCGCCTCCGCCCTGCACGCCCTCGTCTCCCGGCTGCGCCGCGCCCTCGGCCCGGCCGGCCCGGTGCCTGACGTGGTCGCGCAGGTCGCGGGCGGCTACCGGCTGGCGGTGGACGCGGCCGACGTGGACGCGCTGCGCTTCGAGCGGCTCGCCGCCGCCGGCCGGGAGCGGCTGCGGGCGGGTGACCCGGCGGCCGCGGGCGCCGCGCTCGCCGAGGCCGTGGCGCTGTGGGGTGATCATCCCGGCGCCGAGCCCGCGGTCATCGCCGCGGTCGCGCCCACGGTCGCGACCCGGTTGGCGCAGGTGTCGATCGACGCGGTCGCCGACCTCGCCGACGCCGAGTTGTCGCTCGGGCGGCCCGACGCGGCCGCGGCCCGGCTGACCGGGTTGCTGGCCGGGTTGCCGGGCGGGCAGACGGTCCACGAGCGCGCGGCCGCGCTGCTGATGGACGCGCTCGCCGCGCAGGGGCATCAGGCCGAGGCGCTGGCCGTCTACGAGCGGGTCCGCGAGACCCTGGCCGACGTCCTCGGCGCCGACCCGGGCACCGCCCTGCGGGAACGCCACCTGCGCCTGCTGCGCCCCGACCCGCCCGTCCTGGCGCCGGACGCCTCGGCCGGAGGCGCCCGGACCAACCTGCCCGCGCCGCTGACCAGCTTCATCGGCCGCGACGACGAGCTGGCCCGGATCGGCACCCTGCTCACCGCCGGACGCCTGGTCACCGTCCTCGGCCCCGGCGGCGCCGGGAAGACCCGGCTCGCGCTGGAGGCCGCCCGCCGCCACCGCGACGAATACCGCGACGGCGCCTGGCTCATCGACCTCGCGTCCGTCACCGAGCCGGCGAAGATCGCCACGGCCGTGCTCGCCGGGATCGGGCTGCGCGGCCGCGCGATGCTCGACGCCCGCAAGCGGGTCGAGGGCGACGAGCTGGACGTCCTCGTCGGCGAGCTCGGCGGCCGGGAGAGCCTGCTGCTGGTCGACAACTGCGAGCACCTGATCGACGCCGTGGCCCACCTGGTCGCGGCGCTGCTGCCCCGCTGCCCCGGGCTGCGCGTGCTCGCCACCAGCCGCGAACCCCTCGCGGTCGACGGCGAGGCGCTCGTGCCGCTGGCCCCGCTCGCGCTGCCCGGCCCGGACGACGGCGTCGAACAGGCCCGAAGGGCGGCCTCGGTGCGGCTGTTCACCGAGCGGGCCGCCGCCGTGCGACCCGGTTTCGACGTCGATGGGACCACGCTGCCCGACATCGTGCGCGTGGTGCGCGGCCTGGACGGCATGCCGCTGGCCCTGGAGCTGGCCGCCGCCCGGCTGCGGACCCTGTCACTGCCCGACCTGGCCGACGGGCTCTCCGACCGGTTCCGGCTGCTCACCACCGGCAGCCGCACCGCACCGCCCCGGCATCGCACCCTGAGCGCGGTCATCGCCTGGAGCTGGGAGCTGCTCAACGAGCACGAACGCACCGTCGCGGAACGGATCTCCATCCTCCCCGGCGGCGTCACCCCCGCCTCGGCCGCGGCCGTCTGCGCCGGCACCGCCGTGCCCGCCGCCGAGGTCCCCGAGCTGCTCGCCGCCCTCGTCGACCGGTCGCTGCTGCAGCTCGCGGCCGGCACCGGCCGCTACCGCATGCTCGAAACCATCCGTGAGTACGGCACCGACCGCCTGACCGGCACCGGCGACCTCGGCACGGCCCGCGACCTGGCCGCGGCCCACTTCACCGAGCTGATGGCCCGCCACGACCCCCGGCTGCGCGGGCCCGGCCAGCTGTCCGCGATGAAGGTCATCGGCGCCGAGTACGACAACACGCTCGCCGCCCTGCGCCACCGGTGCGCCACCCACGACTCCCCCGGCGCGATCGCGCTCGCCCTGAGCCTGACCTGGTACTGGCAGATGTCCGGCCGCCAGCCCGACGGTGCCTACTGGCTGGGCGAGGCCCTGGCGGTGCCCGGCGGCGGGCCGACGCCCGAGCGCGACTGCGCCCGCGCCGTCTACCTGCTCAACCGGGCGGACATCCGGTCGGGGATCACCGCCGGGGAAGCCGCGGACGACCGGGCGGAGATGCGCGAGCTGGCCGGCCGGCTGCTCGATCATCCGGAGCTGCCGAGCCACTACCGCGTGTTCGGCCCGGTCCTGCTCTTCCTGCTGGAGCCCGACGCCGCGCTCACGACCTTCCGGCGGCTGGCCGACGGCGACGACGTGTGGCTGTCCGGGCTGGCCCACATGTTCCAGGCCGAGATCGCCGAGAACGCCGGCGCCCTCGACCGGATGCGGGTCCACGTGGAGGCGTCCCTGGCCCGCTTCCGGCAGGCCGGGGACCGCTGGGGCCAGGCCGCCACGCTGCCGATGCGTGCCCAGCTGCGGCGGTACGACGACCTCGACGGCGCGCTGGCCGACCTGCGCGAGGCCCGGGCGCTGGCCGGCGAGTTCGGCGCGCTCAGCCTCGGCGACCAGCTCTACAGCGACCTGCGCTGGATCGACGTGTACCTGCGGCGCGGCGACACCGAGCGGGCGGCGGCGATGATCGACTCCGCCCGGGAGCGGGCGCTGCACGCGTCCGCGGCGGACATGCTGGTCCTGATCGACGCGCGGGAGGCCGGCTTCCGGGTGCGGGCCGGCGACCTGGACCGGGCGGCCGGCCTGCTCGACGACGCCGAACGGGGCCTGCTCGGCGACACCGCGTTCCCCGCGGACCAGGCCCGGACGCTGGTCGGCAGCGCACGGGCCGCGCTCTGCCTGGCGCTGGGCGACCTGCCCGGCGCGGACAAGGCGCTGCGGGAGGCGTACTCGGCCGCGCTGGCCACCCGGGAACTGCCGATCCTGTCCCTGGTGACGGTGCACGCGGCCGCGCTCGCCGAGCGACGCGGACGGCAGCACGAGTCGGCCGTGCTGCTCGGGGCCGCCGCCCGGCTGCGGGGCGCGCACGACCGCACCGATCCGCAGGTGCGCGAGCTCACCCGCCGGGGTCAGGCCGCGCTGGGCCCCGAGGAGTTCGCCGCGGCGTACGCGGAAGGCTGGGAGCTGGACCCGGAGACGGCCGTGACCGCGGCCACCGTCGAGTGGTAGCCGATCAGCCGGGGCGGGCCTCGCCGTGGATCCAGTCCTCGCCGTCGCGGTGGATGGCGCAGGTCCAGCCCAGGCGCTGCAGTCGCGACCGCAGCTCGGCCGGGTCGACGAAGTTCTTGACCACGCGGAACGTGGTGCCGTCGCGCAAGGTGCGTTCGACGACGTCGTCGCGGCCCGCCAGGTACGACTCCTTGGCGCGGACGTCGACGTGCTCGTCGAGGAACAGCACCCGGCCGTGCTCGCTCAGGCGGTCGCGCAGCGCGTGCCAGAACTCGGCGAAGCGGCTCGCCGGCACGTGGGAGAGCCAGGCGGAGAAGAAGATCACGTCGAAGCGGGCGGCCGGGAGGCCGGTGAAGGCGTCGGCGACCTCGAACGTGACGTTTGCCGCGGGTACCCGATGGCGGGCAATGGCTATCGTCTCGGGAGCCGCGTCGGTCGCCGTCAGCGTGTCGGCGAACGGGGCGAGGGCCTCCGTCCACAGGCCGGTGCCGCAGGCGATCTCCAGGACGCGGCCGGTCGGGTGCATCCGCGCGACCAGGCGGGCGATGCGGGCCCGGGCGGCCGTGACGTCGCCGTACGCCGTCTCGTCGTACTCGGCGGCGCGGCGGCGGTAGTAGTCGAGTTGGCCCGCCAGCAGCTCGTCGGTCATCCCACGATCATCACACGGCATAGAGGCACCGCCACGGGGTAGCTGCGCGCCATGACGGCGCAGTTGGAGCGCAGCGCGCAGCGGGTGGTCGAGGTCGTCGGGGCCGAGGGTGTGCCGTACATCTTCGGGGTGCCCGGCGCCAAGATCGACGCGGTGTACGACGCCCTGCTCGACGAGGGCCCGCGGCTGGTGGTCTGCCGCCACGAGCAGAACGCCGCGTTCATGGCCGCCGCGGTCGGGCGGCTGACCGGGATCCCCGGCGTCGTGCTGGTGACCTCGGGGCCGGGCACCGCCAACCTCGCGACCGGCCTGCTGACCGCCACGACGGAGCAGGACCCGGTGGTCGCTCTATGTGGCGCGGTACCGCGGGAAGACCGGCTGAAGCGCACGCACCAGTCGATGGACGCCACCGCACTGCTGCGCGGCGTCACCAAGGCGAGCGGCGAGGTCAGCGACCCGGCCAACGCGCAGGAGGCGGTCGCGGCGGCCTTCCGCACCGCGATGACCGAGCCGCGCGGCGCGGCCGCCGTCGTGCTGCCGACCGACGTGCTCGCCGCGCCGGCCGTCGCCGCGTTCACCCGCGTGCCGCCCGTGACACGGCTCGGCCCGGCGCCGGCCGACGGCATCCGCGCGGCGGTGGAGGCCATCCGCGCGGCCCAGCGCCCGGCGCTGCTGGTCGGGGTCCGCGGCGCGGGCGAGCAGGCCTGCGCCGCGCTGCGCGGGCTGCTCGCCGGCACCGAACTGCCGGTGGTCGAGACGTTCCAGGGCGCCGGGGTCGTCTCCCGGGCGCTGGAGGAGCACTACGTGGGCCGGGTCGGGCTGTTTCGCAACCAGCCCGGCGACACCGTGCTGGCCGGCGCCGACCTGGTCCTGACCGTCGGGTACGACCCGGTCGAATACGACCCGGCGCTGTGGAACGGCGGCGGGTCGCGCCGGATCGTGCACGTCGACGCGATCCCGGCCACCCTCGACCGGCACTACCAGCCCGCGCTCGAGCTGCGCGGCGACGTGGCCGCGACCCTCGCCGCGCTGGCCGGCCCGCTGTCGGGCCTGCGCCTGGCCGAGCCCTTCCGGTCCGAGATCGACCGGCAGCGGCGCCGGCTGCGGGAGCTCGACGAGCGGGCGATGAGCACCCCGCACACGGCGGCCGGCCTCAACCCGGCGGTCGTGGTGCTCACGCTGCGGGAGCTGCTCACCGACGACGCCACCGTCGCCTGCGACGTCGGCTCGATGTACATCTACATGGCCCGGCACTTCCGCACCTACGAGCCGCGCCATCTGCTCTTCTCCGACGGCCAGCAGACCCTCGGGGTGGGCCTGCCGTGGGCGATGGCCGCCTGCCTGGTCCGCCCGGGCCGCCCGGTGGTGTCCGTCTCCGGCGACGGCGGTTTCCTCTACTCCGCGCAGGAGCTGGAGACCGCGACCCGGCTGGGCCTGACCTTCACGCACGTCATCCTGCGCGACAACAGTTACGACATGGTCGGCTTCCAGGAGCTGCTGAAGTACGGCCGGAAGTCCGGCGTGGAGCTCGGCGACTACGACATCGTCAAGTACGCCGAGGCATTCGGCGCCCACGGTTACCGGGTGTCGACGGAGGAGGAGTACGTCGCCGCGCTGCGCCAGGCGCTCGCCGAGCCGGGCCCGTCCGTCGTGGACGTGCCGGTCGACTACAGCCACAACGTCGACCTGGCCGCCCAGCTGCACCAGGACGCGTTCGTATGACCGACCCGGCGGCGGAGCGGATCGGCCGGTTCGCCCGCGAGGTCTACCAGTCCTCGACGATGGGCGCGCTGCTCGGCGGCGTCTACGACGGCATCGTGACGATCGACGAGCTGCTGCGGCACGGCGACTTCGGCCTCGGCACCTTCAACCGCCTGGACGGCGAGATGGTCATCCTCGACGGCATCTGCCACCACCTGCGCGCCGACGGCAGCGCGGCCATCGCCGACGGCGACGACCGGACACCGTTCGCGGCGGTGACCCGCTTCCGCCCCGACCTCGCCTTCGCGGCCCCGGCCCGCGCCGACCGAGCCGCCCTTACCGGCGCCATCGACGCGCGGCTGCCCACCGAGAACCTGATCTACGCGATCCGGGTCGACGGGGTGTTCGACGCCGTGCACACGCGGACGGTGGCGGCGCAGACTCCGCCGTACCCCCCGCTGGTCGAAGCGACCAGGCGACAGGCGGAGGCGACCCTGACCGGCGTCGCGGGCACGCTTGCCGGGTTCCGGATGCCGCGGTACGAGCAGGGCATCTCGGTCGCCGGCTACCACCTGCACTTCCTCGCCGCCGACCGCAGGCACGGCGGCCACGCCCTGGACTTCCGCCTGTCCCACGGCGACGTCCAGGTCAGCGAGTCGACCGACCTGCACCTGAGCCTGCAGGCCTCGCCGGAGTTCCTGCGGGCCGACCTCTCCCCCGCCGGCATGGCCGAACAAATCCGCACCGCCGAAGGCTCCTGACCGCACGGCAACCAGCACCACCGAGCGCCGAGCGCCGAGCGCCGAGCGCCGAACGCCGAACGCCGAACGCCGAACGCCGAACGCCGAGCGCCGAACGGCGCGCGGCGCGCGGCGCGCGGCGGACCGATTTGCACGAAAAATCCAGCCGCTTCGCGACCGGATTTTTCGGATTTATACCCTGACGGCGTAAATAACCGAAGCCACGTTGCCAACCCTGCCACCGCGTCCAGCGGACCCAGCGAACCGAGCAGCTCGGACCGACCGAAAGTCTCCGTGATCATGCAGTGCGCGCTGCGGTATGGCCGGTTTGCCATGATCACGGAGACTTATGGTACCTATGGGTACATTCTTACTCCGCGATCATGGAAAAGGCTTGGTGTGCACGGCGGATCGAGCATGATCGCGGAGACTTCTTGTCGCGAAGAGGTCGGAAGCGGCGCGGGTCGGCTTAGAATCCGGCGTATCGGATTTATGCCCCGTCAGGCGAAAAATCCGATAAGTCGTGGCGCGGAGCGCCCGACTTATCGGAGCGCGGCGGGCGGGGCGGGGCTCCCGCGTGCCGCGGGCTGGGCTTATCCGCCGGGTGGGGTGGGCGTGAGGGGACGGGGCGGAGTCAGGAGCGGTGGTGGCGGCCTGTGGGGCGGTCGCGGCCTGAGCGCTCGTCGAGCAGGGCCGCGGTGCGCTGCAGGACCTCGTCCCAGACCGCGGGCGGGGCGCTGCCGGCGATCATCGCGGTCAGGTTCTCGGCCAGGCGGTCCAGCAGGGACAGCTCGACGGTCGGGTCCGGGTCGGGCTCGATCACCGCGCGCTGGCGGGGGATGCGGTCGGTGACGTCGCGCGCGGGCTCCAGCGGGAGCGTGTCGCCGCAGCTGACGATGTCCAGGTAGCGGATCGTGCGGGTCAGGGCCACGAACAGCAGGCGGTGGCCGCGTGGGTCCTCGGCGACGATCTCCTCGGGCTCGACCACGATGACCGCGTCGAACTCCAGGCCCTTGGCCTCCTGCGGGGAGACCAGGTTGAGGGAGCGCTCGATCTCGCCCTGGTCGACGCGGCCCCACGGCAGGTCGTTGGCGTGCAGGGCGAACTCGAGCTCGGCCCGGCAGGCGGCGGGGCACACGATGCCGACGAAGCGCTGGGCCTCCAGGTGGTCGCGGGCGATCTGGGCGACCCGGCCGGCCCGCTCCCCCGGCTCCACGACGTGGACGCCGGGGTCGGCGGGGCCGTCGCGGACGACCCGGGTGGGCTCGATGCCGGGGGCGGCGATCGGGAGCAGCTCGGCGGCGAGCTCGTAGACCTGGCGCGGCACGCGGTAGCCGTACCGCAGCCTGGCCACCGCGCGGGTGAAGGTCTGCGGCAGGTGCTGCGTGACCTCGTCCCAGTGGTCGCGGGCCCAGGCTCCGGTGGACTGGGCCAGGTCGCCGACCACGGTGAGTGAGCCGGTCGCCGAGCGGCGGGCGATCGCGCGCAGCTGCATCGGCGAGAGGTCCTGGGCCTCGTCGACGACGATGTGGCGGTACCGCCCCTGGGTGCCGTTGAGCAGGTCGTCGATCTCGTCGAGCAGCGGCACGTCGGCGGCGCTCCAGACCTGCTCGGAGAGCCGGTCGGCGCCCCGGCGGTACAACCGGGAAAGCTCCTCGTCGGTGAACTCGCCGGCGGCCGCCGCGCTCAGGCGGGGGCGGGAGCCGAACAGGGCGCGCAGGAACGCCGCGGCGCTCTGCAGGGGCCACAGCCGCTCCAGGAGGTTCTCCACCGGGCCGAGGCGCTCGGCCTCGATCGGGCCGCCGCGCTCGCGGACCAGGTCGGCGAGGCGGGCGCGCAGCCGCTGGCGGCGCACGGCGTAGGGGCCGGGGGTCTGGCGGGCTTCCTCGACGGCGGTGGTGATCTCGGGGGCGGCCAAGGTGATGAAGCGGCCGTCGAAGAGCATCCGCTCGGCGGGCTCGGGGCTGCCGATGCGGGCCTCGAGGGCGCGGGCGAGCAAGGCGGCCATCCGGGCCTCGCCCTTGAGCCGGTGGGTGGCGGGCTCCTCGGGGCGGCCGCGCTGCACCGGCGGGCCGAGCTGGTCGATGTCGACCTGCTCGACCTCGCTGTCGCCCAGGCTCGGCAGCACCGAGCGGATGTAGCGGGTGAAGGCGGGGTGGGGGCCGACGACGAGCACGTCGCGCGGGCGCAGCCGGTCGCGGTGGTTGTAGAGCAGCCAGGAGACCCGGTGCAGGGCGACCGCGGTCTTGCCGGTGCCGGGGCCGCCCTCGATGATCAGCAGCTGGTCGAGCGGGGCGCGGATGAGCTCGTGCTGGGCGGCCTGGATGGTGGCGACGATGTCCTGCATGGCGCCGGTGCGGCCGCGGTCGAGCTCGGCCAGCAGCGCCGAGTCGGGGCCTTCCAGCTCCGCGATCGCCTCGGCGAGCTGGGCGAAGACCACGTCCTCGAAGTCGAGGATCTGGTTGCCCTCGCAGCTGAACGTGCGCTTGCGGGACAGCCCGCGCGGGTCGTCGGGGGTGGCCTGGTAATACAGGTCGCCGACCGGGGTCTGCCAGTTGACGACGAGCACCTGGTGCTGGTCGTCGACGATCATCTGGCGGCCGATGTAGAAACGCTCGTTGCCCTCGGCGTCGATGCGGCCGAAGGCGACCTCCTGCTCCGGCGGGGCGAGGGCGTCCTTGCGGTTGCGGCGGAAGCCGGCCAGCCAGCGGCCGGCGCCGGGGTTGGCGGCGGCGTCGGGATGCTCGCCGAGCTCCGCGCGCAGCCGCTCGCGGTGCTTGCGGGCGTGGTCGAAGTGCTGTTGCTCCGCGGCGATCTCGGCTGCCTTCGACTCCACGGTCCTCCCCTCCAGCCGGCACGCTGGACTCGAACCACGCTACCTTGCGGGCCGAAGCGTGGTCGATCCCGGCACGGCCGAATCACCCTCGGACAACGGGTGAATGGCGGGGGCACGGGTAGCGGCTCACCCGTGGTCAAACGGACGGTCGTCAGGATGGCGTTTCCGGCGTTGCTGCTGTCGTTGCTCGGTGCGGCGTACGTCTCACCGGCGCGGGCGGGCGGGACGGAGGGCATCCGGGTGGCGGACGGCCGGCTGGTCGAGTCCGACGGCGAGCCGCTGGTGCTGCGCGGGGTCAATCACGGGTACGCCTTCGGTCACGGACCGGCGTCGGTCTTCGACGACATCCAGGCCGGCGGGGCGAACGCGGTGCGGGTGGCGCTGTCCAGCGGGCACGAGTGGCCGGCCACCCGGCCGTCGGAGGTCGCCTCGATCGTGGCGCGGTGCAAGGCGGCCCGGCTGATCTGCGTGCTCGACGTGCACGACACGATGGGGTACGGCACGCAGCCCGGCGCCGCCACGATCGGCGAGGCGGTCGACTACTGGCTCACGCTGCGCGACGTGCTGCGCCACCAGGAGGCCTACGTGGTGATCGACATCGCCAACGAGCCGTCCGGGCACGCGGTCGACGCCGACTGGCTGGGCACCACGAAGGCGGCGATCGCCCGGCTGCGCGCGGCCGGCTTCCCGCACGCGCTCATGGTCGACGCGCCGAACTGGGGCAACGACGCGTTCCGGGTGATGTACGACCACGCCGCCGAGGTCTTCGCGAGCGACCCGCAGCGCGACGTGGTGTTCGACGTACACATGTACGGGCCGTTCGACACCGCGGAGAAGGTGGCCGGCTATCTGGGCCGCTTCGTGCGCCAGCGGCTGCCGATCGTGGTCGGCGAATTTTCCTCGCTGCACGAGTACGGCGACCCGGACGAGGACGCGATCATGGCCTACTGCCAGGAGTACGGCCTGGGCTATCTGGGCTGGTCGTGGAGCGGCAACAGCCCGGAGTACCACTATCTGGACGTAGTCTCCGGTTACCGTCCGGGGCGGTTGACGCCCTGGGGACGGCGGCTGGTCGACGGGCCCGACGGGCTGCGGGCGACGGCGCGGCCGGCGAGCGTGTACGGACGGCTGTGGCTGGCGGCAGCCCGGTGACGGAAAGCATGAAAAGCTGTAGGTGTGACTGCGGCGGACTTCGACCGGTTCCCGGAGCTACTGGCGGGCGCGGAGCAGCCCCCGGCGGCGCCGGTCTCGCTGGAGGCGAGCGTGCGCTCGATCGAGCGGGCGGCCGGCGCGCTGGCCACCGCCAGCGTCGCGCGTATGGACGAGACGCTGCCGTGGTTCCGGGAGCTGCCGGCCGACCAGCGGGCGTGGGTCATGCTGGTCGCCCAGGCCGGCGTGCGCTCGCTGGTGGAGTGGCTGCGCAAGCGCGAGAAGGACGGCCCGGCGCCGCCGGACAACTCCGACGAGTTCTTCGACGCGGCCCCGCGCGCCCTGGCCCGCTCGATCAACCTCGGCCAGACGGTCCAGCTGATCCGGGTCACCATCGAGGTCGTCGAGGAGCAGCTGCCGCTGCTCGCCGCGCCCGGCGAGGAGACCGGCATCCGGGAGGCGGTGCTGTATTACAGCCGGGAGGTCGCCTTCGGCGCGGCGCGGGTGTACGCCCGGGCGGCCGAGACCCGCGGCGCGTGGGACGCCCGGCTGCAGGCCCTGCTGGTCGACGCGCTGCTGCGCGGGGACTCCTCCGACGTGCTGGCCAGCCGGGCGGCCGCGCTGGGCTGGGCCGACGCGCCGCCGGTGGCGGTGGCGGTGGGCCGCTCGCCGGGCGGGGAGGCCGCGGCCGTGCTGCACACCGTCTACCGGGCGGCGCGGCGTATCGGGGTGGAGATCCTCGGCGGGGTGCACGGCGACCGGCTGGTGGTGGTGCTCGGCGGGGCGGCGGACCCGATGGCCGCGACCGAGCGGCTGCTGGTCGGCTTCGGCGACGGCCCGGTGGTGGTCGGTCCGGCGGTACCGTCGCTGGACGAGGCGACCGAGTCGGCCCGCGCCGCCCTGGCCGGGTTTCGGGCCGCGCCCGCCTGGCCGGCCGCGCCCCGCCCGGTGGCCGCCGCCGACTTGCTGCCGGAGCGGGCCCTCGCCGGCGACGCGGAGGCGCGGCGGATCCTGCGGCAGGAGGTGTACGGCGCGCTGGTGCGGGCGGGCGGGGAGCTGCTGGAGACGCTGGACGCGTTCTTCGCCGGCGGCGGGGTGCTGGAGAGCGCCGCCCGGGGACTCTTCGTGCATCCCAACACGGTGCGGTACCGTCTGCGCCGCATCGGCGAAGTGACCGGCTTCGCGCCGCTGGTGCCGCGGGACGGGTTCGCGCTGCGGATCGCGCTCACCATCGGCCGGCTGGACCCGTTCGCGCCGGCCACGCCCCCGGCGCCGCTCGGCTGATTTCCCATTTCCGCCGCTTTGCTCCGTTTGGGCGATTATTCTGCTTGCGCCACCCCGCGTGAACAACGGTCCTCGGCGCATAACAGACTGGATCTGTTGGCACAACACCACGCGATCTTTTGTAGGGTTTCTACAAACGAGGTGGTTCACTTTGGTGTGTCGCGCTACCCGCGTGACAGTCGGGAATCCGGAAACTCATAGACGTGCTCGCCGTTCTCGCTCCTGGCCAAGGCTCACAGAAGCCCGGCTTCCTGACGCCATGGCTCGCGCTGCCCGGCGCCGAGGCCCGTCTGCGCTGGTGGTCGGCCCTGTCTGGGGTTGACCTGGTGCACCTGGGCACCGCGGCCGGCGCCGAAGAGATCAAGGACACCGCCAAGACCCAGCCGCTGCTCGTGGCGGCGGCGCTGCTGACCGCCGAGCACCTGCCGATGCACGACGCCACCGTCGTCGCCGGCCACAGCGTCGGCGAGCTGGCCGCGGCCGCCCTGGCCGGCGTGCTCAGCCCCGAGGCCGCGATCACCCTCGCCGGGGTGCGCGGCCGGGAGATGGCCGCCGCCTGCGCGATCGAGCCGACCGGCATGAGCGCGGTGCTCGGCGGCGACCAGGACGAGGTGCTCGCCGCGCTCGATGCCACCGGGCTGTACCCGGCCAACCGCAACGGTGCCGGCCAGATCGTTGCCGCGGGCTCGCTCGCCGGGCTGGAGAAGCTGGCCGCCGCGCCGCCGGCCAGGTCCCGGATCATCGGGCTGAAGGTGGCCGGAGCGTTCCACACCCCCTACATGACCCCCGCCGAGGAGGCGCTGGGCCGGATCGCGGCCGGCATCACCCCCGGCCGCGCCGCGAAGATCCTGCTCTCCAACCTTGACGGCACCGCGGTCGATCACGGCCACACGATGCTGCTGCGCCTGGTCCGCCAGGTCACCGCCCCGGTGCGCTGGGACCTGTGCATGGAAACCCTCGCCGGCCTCGGCGTCACCGCGATCGTCGAGCTGGCCCCGGCCGGCACGCTGGCCGGGCTGGCCAAGCGCACCTTCAAGGGCGTCGAGATCGTGACCGTCAACACACCCGCAGACCTGCCCGCCGCCCGCGACGCGATCGCCCGCCACGGCACCGCACCCACCCACGAGCCGCACCCCGAGTTCCGCGTCGTGGTCGCCGCCACCGCCGGCACGTTCACGCCCGCCGACCTGACCGAGGGCGACCGGATCAGCACCGGTCAGGCGATCGGGGCCATCCAGACCCGGCAGGGCCCGGTCGAGGTGGCCGCGCACGCCGCGGGGGTGCTCACCGAGTGGCTCGCCCACCCAGACGACCCGGTCGCCCCGGGCCAGCCGCTCGCCCGCATAGGAGGCCAGATATGAGCCCGGCTGCAGGATCGAGGATCCTCGCGTTCGGCCACTACCAGCCGTCGCAGGTCATCACCAACGACGACCTGTCGAAGGTCATCGACACCAACGACGCGTGGATCCGCGACCGGGTCGGCATCGCCGAGCGGCGCGTGGCCGTCACCGAGACGGTCGCCGACATGGCGATCGCCGCGGCCGGCAAGGCGCTGGCCGCCTCCGGGCTGACCGCCGCCGACATCGACACGGTGGTCGTGGCCACCTGCAGCTCCGTCGACCGGTGCCCGAACGTGTCCACCCGGGTGGCGGCGAAGCTCGGCATCAACGCGCCGGCCGCCTACGACCTCAACACCGCCTGTTCCGGCTTCTGCTACGGCCTGGCCAGCGCCGACCACGCGATCCGCGCCGGGGCGGCGCGCAACGCGCTGGTGATCGGCGCCGAGAAGCTCTCCGACCTCACCGACTGGACCGACCGCTCCACCGCCGTGCTCTTCGGCGACGGCGCGGGCGCGGCCGTGGTGACCGGCGTCGCCGAGGGCGAGCAGCCCGGCATCGGCCCGGTCGTCTGGGGCTCGGCGCCCGAGCGGGGCGACGTGCTCAAGATCGAGGGGTGGCGGCCGTACATCCGGCAGGAAGGCCAGGCGGTGTTCCGCTGGGCCACCACCGCGATCGCCCCCTACGCGCAGGCCGCCCTGGACCGGGCGGGCGTGGCGGGCAAGGACATCGCCGCCTTCGTCGCCCACCAGGCCAACGCCCGGATCATCGACGGGGTGGTCAAGCGCCTCGACCTGCCCAACGCGATCATCGTCAAGGACCTGGTCGAGTCCGGCAACACCTCGGCGGCGAGCATCCCGCTGGCCCTGTCCAAGGCGATCGAGCGGCGCGAGATCCCCTCCGGTGCGCCCGTGCTGCTCTTCGGCTTCGGTGGCGGCCTCACGTACGCGGGCCAGGTCATCCACTGCCCGTAGCGGTCTCTGTTCATCCTGTATCGACGTGCGTCAACCGTAGGAAGGAAAGCTCTATGTCCACCCGTGAAGAGATCGCCGGAGGCCTCGCCGAGATCCTCGAAGAGGTCGCCGGAGTCAACCCGGGCGACGTCTCCGAGGAGAAGTCGTTCACCGACGATCTGGACGTCGACTCGCTGTCCATGGTCGAGGTCGTCGTGGCGGCCGAGGAGAAGTTCGGCGTGAAGATTCCGGATGACGAGGTCCCCAACCTCAAGACCGTTGGCGACGCCGTTTCGTACATCGAGAAGTCGCAGGCCTGAAGTCCGCCAACGGGGTCCTGGGCAGGCACGGCCACCCCGCGAAGCGGCCCAGGACCCCGCCGCTAGGTCCGCCATGAGGAGTGTTGTGCAGTGAGTGTTGAGGTTGTCGTCACCGGCATGGGTGCAACCACCCCGCTCGGCGGGGATGCTATGTCCACCTGGGAGGCCATGCTCGCCGGCAAGTCCGGGGTATCGGCGCTGACCCAGGAGTGGGCCGCACAGCTCACCGTGCGGATCGCCGCGCAGCTCGCCGTCGAGCCGACGGAGAAGATCGACCGGATCCAGGCGCGCCGCCTGGACCGCAGCGAGATGACCGCCATCCTGGCCGCCCGCGAGGCCTGGGCCGACGCCGGCACGCCCGACGTGGACAAGGACCGCCTCGCCGTGAGCATCGGCACCGGCATCGGCGGCGCGACCACCCTGCTCAACCAGGACGACATCCTGGAGGCCAGCGGCCCCCGCAAGGTCTCCCCGCACACCGTGCCGATGCTCATGCCCAACGGCCCGGCCGCCTGGGTCGGCCTCGAGGTCGGCGCGCGCGCCGGCGTGCACTGCGTGGCCAGCGCCTGCGCCACCGGCGCCGAGGCGATCGCGCACGCTCTCGACCTGATCCGGCTCGGCCGCGCCGACGTCGTGCTGGCCGGCGGTACCGAGGCGGTCGTCCACCCGCTGCCGATCGCCGGCTTCGCCTCGATGCGCGCCATGTCCGTGCGCAACGACGACCCGGAGCGCGCCTCGCGCCCCTGGGACAAGGGCCGCGACGGCTTCGTCCTCGGCGAGGGCGCCGGCGTCATCGTCCTGGAGCGGGCCGACCACGCCCGAGCCCGCGGCGCGCGCATCTACGCCCGGATCGCCGGCGCCGGCATCAGCTCCGACGGGTACGACATCGTCCAGCCCCACCCCGAGGGCAACGGCGCGGTGCGGGCCATCGAGCTCGCGCTCCGCGACGCGGGCGTGGCCAAAGCCGACATCCTGCACGTCAACGCGCACGCCACCTCGACACCGGTCGGCGACCTGGCCGAGATCAAGGCGCTGCACCGGGCGCTGGGCGAGCACGCCGTGATCACCTCGACCAAGTCGATGACCGGGCACCTGCTCGGCGCGGCCGGCGCGGTGGAGTCGATCGCGACGATCCTCGCCGTGCACCACGGCGTCGTACCGCCCACCATCAACCTCGACGACCCCGACGACGAGCTCGACCTGGACGTGGCCGCGCACAAGGCCCGCCACCTGGAGATCCCGGCGGCGCTGAACAACTCGTTCGGCTTCGGCGGGCACAACGCCGCACTGGTGTTCACCCGCGTCTGACGGTGTGGTCGCGGGCGGACGAATGTCTCCGTGGTCATGATGCTCGCGGTCGCCGCGCGGCGGGTTTTTCATGATCCCGGAGACTTGTGGTACACGGGGGTACATCAGCGCTCCGTGATCATGAAAAACCGTTGGTGTCGCGGCGGGTTCTGCATGATCACGGAGACTTACGGCTGCTAGACCGGACATATGCCCTGTCGGGCGAAAAATCCGTTAAGTCGTGGCGCGGAGCGCCCGACTTAACGGAACAGCGGCGACGGCCCGGCGTTGTGCGTGGCCGGTGCGGGGCTAGGTGCAGGCGGTCGGGGGCAGGCCCTGGACCGGGACGGGGGTGCGGCCCGGCGCCTTGGCCTTGCCGAGCAGCACGTCGGCCAGGGCCGACATCGAGGCGCGGGTCGCGCTGTAGGTCGCGACCAGGGTGCCCTTGGCCTGGCCGAGGACATAGGGCGTGTCCAGGGCCACGGTGACGCCCGCCGACGGGGACAGGTCGGCCGAGCCGTGGTCGTAGCCCATGAGGCGGACCTCGGTGCCGCCCTCCGTTACCACCTCGGCGCCGGCCGCGCGCAGGGACTCCGCCAGCCAGCCGCGGGCCGTGTCCGCGCCGGCGGCGGTGAGGCGGATCTTGCCGGTGACCAGCGGGGCGTTGCACGGGCCGCGCAGCACGGTCACCGCCGCGGCGGCCGCGGTGCGGGCGGCCGCGCGGCCCGCGTCGCCGTCGACGACGCTCAGCTCGGGGCGGGGTACCGCGGCCAGCCGCAGCTTCAGCGTCAGGATGCGGGTCGCCGACTCGACCAGGCGCGACCGGGTGAGGCGGCCGTCGTGCAGGGCGTCGAGGAGCGCGTTATAGGCCACCGCCAGGTTCGGCGGCATGAGCAGGATGTCGTTGCCGGCCAGGATGGCGCGCACCGCCGCCTCCCCCGCGCTCCACCGCTCGGCCGGCGCCATGTTCAGCGCGTCGGTGACGACGACGCCGGTGTATCCCAGCTTCGTCCGCAGCAGATCCACCAGTACCTTCGCGGAGAACGACGCCGGCGTGCCCGGGTCCACCGCCTTCACGTCGAGGTGCCCGGACATGATCAGGCCCACGCCGGCGTCCCGGGCGGCGGTGAACGGCGGGAGGTCGCCGGACTCCAGGGCGCCCAGGTTCTGGTTCAGCACGGGCAGGCTGCTGTGGCTGTCGGTGATGGTGTGGCCGTGGCCCGGGAAGTGCTTGACTGTCGCCCCCACCCCGGCCGCCTGCAGGCCCCGCACGGCGGCCGCGACCTGGGCCTTGACCTTGTTCGGGTCGCTGCCGAAGGAGCGGGAGCCGATCACGCCGCCCGGCTGGGTGCCCAGCACGTCGGCGTCCGGGGCGAAGTCGACGTTGAGGCCGAGCGCGGCCAGTTCGGTGCCGGCCGCCCGCCACGCGGCCTCGGTCACCGAGGGGTCGCCGGCCGCGCCGAACGCGAGCGCGGACGGCAGCTGGAGCATGCCGTCGCGGATCCGGGTCACCTGCCCGTACTCCTGGTCGGTGCCGATCAGCAGCGGCAGCCGGGCGGGCAGGCTCAGCGCCGCCTGCTGCAGGCCGGCCGTGAGCTTCGCCACCTGGGCCGGGGACTCGATGTTGGTGGTCTTGTTGGTGCCGGCGGTGGGATCGTCGGCGCTGAAGGAGACGAGGATGATGCCGCCCAGGTGGTACTTCTTGACGATCTCGGCCGGCGTGGGCGCCCCCGCGTAGGTGCGGTTGGCCGACGCCGAGCCGGAGGAGACCTTGTCCGCGGTGTTGCCGTAGGCGTACGGCATCAGCAGCTGCCCGACGAGCTCCTCATCCGACAGCCGTCCGGCCAGCTCGGCCGCCTGCGCCGCCGGGTCGGCGCCCGGCACCAGCGCGGACACGGGCCCGGCCGAGCGCGGGTCGTCCGGCCGCGGGCCGCCGTCGGTGCAGGCGGCGAGCAGCGTGGCGAGCGCGGCCAGGCAGGCCAGCGAGCGGCGGCGGGAACGGAGCACCCCGCCACTCAATCATGCAGGCGCAACGCCCGCCGGTCAGCCGACGCGGGTGAGGAGGGTCAGCGGCACCCCGTCGGCGGCGTGACGGTACGGCTCGAGCTCGGCGTCCCAGGGGGCGCCGAGGGCCTTCTCCAGCGTGTGCGCGAGCGCGTCGTAGCCGCGGGCGCTCGCCACCAAGGAGCGCAGCCGGTCCTCGGACAGCACGATGTCGCCGTTGGCGCTGGTCGAGCCGCGGAACAGCCCGCGGCCGGGCACGTGCATGAAGCGCTCGCCGTCGACGCCGGGGCTGGGCTCCTCGGTGACCTCGAAACGGATCATGGGCCACTGCCGCAGCGCCGCCGCGAGCTCGCCTCCCGTGCCGGTCGCGCCGGTCCACGAGCACTGGGCCCGGCGGGCCGAGGGCTCGACAGGCTGCACCGACCACTCGAGGCGGACCGGCGTGCCGAGGACGCGCGCGATCGCCCACTCCACGTGCGACGACACGGCGAGCGGAGTCGAGTGAACGTATATGACGCCACGCGTTGGCACGTAAGACCTCCAGGAGACCGAGGTGCGTCTTCCCCTACGACCTCGTGCTCTGTGGGTCATGCCGGCGCGTCGGCGGTGACTGTTGGGACCAATGATGACGATGTTGTGCCAGGTGCGCCAGTGAAACGGTCACACCCGTCCTGCGATTTGTCCAACGGTAGGAGCTTCCACCAGGAAACGGCTTTTTACGAGGTGGCACACCGGGCTGTTACACTTTCTTGTCCGTCAGTACGAGCCTCGACAAGGAGTTCCCGCCGTGGCGAGCAACACCTCAAAGACCGCGCGGGCTTCAGTCCGCGCCGGTCAGGCCGGAGCATCCGGCGCCCTCAGCGTGCTGGGTGAGTTCAAGTACCTCATCCCGCTCAACAAGGGCAAGCACGTCTACGTGCGCAACCTGACCAACGGCAAGACCCTCCACCTCAGCACCACCTCCGACGCCTTCGTCGAGGAGATCCGGGTGCTGGCCAACGCCGGTCACGCCGCCAAGATTCGCGCGGAGCTGCAGGCCTTCGCCGCCGCGACCCCGACCGACGGCTGGGACGCCACCGAGAAGCGCCTCATCGAAGCGGGCGTGTTCGAGGCCGCCTGAGCCGGACACACAGCCACAAAGGACGCCGCCGGGACTCACCCCGGCGGCGTCCCTCGCATTGCAACCGGATTACTCCTCACGTACTGGGGGGTACTTCCGCGTAATTCCGGGGTAACAATTGACCATGGGTACCGTCGTCTCCCCGCCCGTGAGGCTCAAGGACGGCGCCCGCCTGTACAGCGTGCTCCACCCCGCCGCGCCCGCCGCCTCCGGCAAGCGCCCCGTCACGGTGGTCCTCCTGCACGGCTGGACGCTGGACAACCGCCTCTGGCGGCAGCAGATCGCCGACCTCCCCGCCCGGCTCGGCGCGCCCGTGCAACTGCTCGCCTTCGACCTGCGCGGCCACGGCCGCTCATCGGCCACCCACGGCGCCGACGCCACGCTCGAGCAGCTCGGCGACGACCTCGCCGAGGTGATCGAGCAGCTGGTCCCGCGCGGCCCCGTCGTGCTGGTGGGCCACTCGTTAGGCGGGATGGCCATCATGGAGTACGCCCACCGCTACCCGGCCTCGTTCGCCCGCCGCGTGGTCGGCGTCGTGCTGGTCTCCACCTCCGCCGAGGGCTCCTCCCGCACCAGCTACGGCCTCAGCCCCAGGCTGGCCCGGGTGATGCGCGTGCTCGAGGTCCAGGGCGCGGGCCTGCTGGCCCGCTCCGGCGCCTGGCGGCCACACCGGCGCCTGATGCCGCTGCTCGCCCCCGGCGTGCGCTGGCTGGTCTTCGGCCACCGGGTGGACACCAGCTGGGTGGCGCTGACCGCTTCCATGGTCGGCAACGCCCCGCTGTGCGCGATCGGCGGCTTCCGGCCGTCGGTCGATCTGCACCACCGGGTGGAGACGCTGGCCTCGATGCGGGGGCTGCCGGTGGCGGTGCTCGTGGGGTCGCTCGACCGGCTCACCCCGCCGGCCTGCGCGGAGACGATCGCCCAGGAGCTGCCGGACGCGGAGCTCGCCGTCTACGAGGGCGCGGGGCACATGCTGCCGATCGAGCGCCCGGACGCGGTGACCGACGCGATCGTCTCGGTCATCCGCCGCGCCCGCAAGACCCGCCGCCGCATCCCGAAGCAGCTCGCCCCGCCTTCCCTCGCGGCCTGACCCACCCTCCTCAGCCAGCGCACATTCCTCGCCACGCCCGCCGCGCCACGCCCGCCGCGCCACGCCCGCCGCGCCACGCCCGCACCCTCGCGGCCGCGGGCTCGCGGGCAGCTACCCCTCACGACGACACCCCTCACGCCCGCCCTGCACGGCCGCCACCCATCGCCGCACGGTGAGCCGACAAAACGGATATTTACGATATGTCCGCGCTGGGCTGGCGAATGAGCATGGCGACACCGGAAGTGGGGGCCGCCGAGGCCGGGTGGGGCACAAGCGGTCATCGGCGCCGACGTCTCGGGCGGCGCGGCGCGGCGCACCGGTGCGGAGGTCGCACCCGCCGGGCGCGACATCCGATCTGCTCGGCCAGGGGCGGATGAAAGTCTCCGTGATCATGATGCCTGCGGTGGCCGCACACCGGGTTTGCCATGATCGCGGAACCTTTTGGTACACAGGGGTACATCAGCACTCCGTGATCATGAAAAACCGTTGGTGTCGGTGCCGGTTGCGCATGATCGCGGAGAGTTCCGGTCGCTGCGCTGTGCGCGCCCGGGGCGGGCGGAGCACGGTGGCTGCGGGCCGGCCGCCCTCGGACCGCACGCGGTGCGGCACGGCCGGGCCGGCGCCGGGGCGGGGCGGAAACGCCTGGTCATGCGCCATGCCGGCGGACGTGAGCTCGGGTGAGCACGGCCACGGCAGGAGTGCGGGCGGCGGGGGCGGAGCGCACGTAGGCTCGGAGGCTGACGGGGCCGGCGTGCGACGGGTATCCGTCGGTGACGTTGCGTATCAGCCGGCGCTCAGCCAACTTATGAGACCCTGGGCAGGCACGGAAGACTCGCTGGGGAGGGAGCCCGCAGGTGCACGACATCGAGGCGTGGATCGGCACGCTCTCCCCGGTGTGGGTCTATCTGCTGGTCGGCGCCGTGATCGGGGTCGAGAGCATGGGGATTCCGCTGCCGGGTGAGGTCGCCCTCGTCACCGCCTCGCTGCTGTCGGTGACCACCTCGGTCAGCCCGTGGCTGGTGGCCACGGCGGCGTCGGTCGGGGCGATCGGCGGCGACAGCCTCGGGTACCTCATCGGTCGCCGCGGCGGGCGGCACCTGCTCGAGCGGGTCGGCCGGCGTTTCCCCAAGCACTTCGGGCCGCCCCACCTGGCCAAGGCCGAGCGGGCGTTCCAGCGCTGGGGCGTGTGGGCGGTGTTCTTCGGCCGGTTCATCGCCCTGCTGCGGATCCTCGCCGGGCCGCTCGCGGGAGCGCTCCGGGTGCCGTACCCGAGGTTCCTCGCCGCCAACGCGCTGGGCGGGATAACGTGGTCGTTCGGCACCGTGTTCGCGATCTACTCGCTGGGCCAGGTCGCCGAGAAGTGGTTGAAGGACTTCTCGTGGGTGGCGCTGGTCATCGCCGTCGTCGCCGGCCTGGTCACCACCGTGCTGCTGCGCCGCCGGGCGGTGGCTGAGGCCCGGGCGCTGCGGGCCGAGGCCGAAAAGGAGCCCGCCGCCACGCCGTAGACGGTGCCGCCCCGCGAGTAAGCTTTCGGGGTTGTTCTGAGCCGGGCGGCAGGAGAGAAGCAGTTGAGCGACGCGGTTCGCGACTCGGAGATAGCCGCCGAGCAGGCGTATCTCGACCGGGTGTACGTGCGCCTGGACCAGTTGCGGGTCTCTGCCGCCGAGGTGGAGAAGGCCGGCTACAACATGGCCCGGGTCGGCAACTTCGGCGCCCTCGTCGAGCGCGACGCGATGGTGTACCACGCGGCGCGGCGCCGCCGGGCCCTGGAGAGCGAGCACGACGGGCTGGTCTTCGGCCGGCTCGACCTCGGCCCGGACGGGGTCTCCGGCGCGGACGCGGCCGCCGTCGAGCCCGCGGTGCCGGGCGGCGAGGCGCGATACATCGGGCGGCTGGGGCTGCGCGACGAGGAGTACGAGTCGCTGGTCGTCGACTGGCGGGCGCCCGCCGCGGCGCCGTTCTACCGGGCCACGCCCGCCGACCGGATGGGCGTTGTGCGGCGGCGGAGCATCCGCAGTACCGGCGAAAAAATCATCAGCATCGAGGACGACCTGCTCGACCCGGCGGCCGCGCCGTCCACGATGGCCGTGGTCGGCGACGGGGCGCTGCTGGCCAACCTGTCCCGGGCCACCGGCCGGGGCATGAAGGACATCGTCGCCACCATCCAGCGCGAGCAGGACGACGCGATCCGCTCCCCCGCCTCGGGCATCACGATCGTGCGGGGCGGCCCCGGCACCGGCAAGACGGCCGTCGCCCTGCACCGGGCGGCGTATCTGCTCTATGCCGATCGCAACCGCTACGAGTCCGGCGGCGTGCTCGTGGTGGGGCCGTCGGACGTCTTCGTGGGGTACGTCTCCCGCGTGCTGCCCTCGCTGGGTGAGGACACGGCGACGCTGCGCTCGCTGGGCCAGCTGGTCGAGGGCGCGCAGGCCACCCGCCACGAGCCGCCGGAGGTCGCCGGCGTCAAGGGCTCCCTGCGCATGCAGCGCGTGCTCGGGCGGGCCGCCCGCAGCCCGGTGCCCGATTCCCCCGAGCGATTCCGGCTGTTGTACCGCGGGGAGCTGCTCAGCCTGGACAAGCCCGCCCTCGACGAGCTGCGCCGCACGGTGCTCGGCCTCGGCGTGCGGCGCAACGCCGCGCGGGCCAAGGCGGCCGGCTACGTGCTCGACGCGCTGTGGCGGCAGAGCGTGGAGCTGCTGCCCGCCGGTCGGCAGCAGAAGCGCGAGGAGTTCGCCCCCGACATCGCCGAGCGCCCGGAGTTCATCCAGTTCATGCGCGGCTGGTGGCCGGTGCTGCGCCCGATCGAGGTGCTCGGCTGGCTCGCCGACCGCCAGCGGCTGTCGCGCTGGGCCAACGGCGTGCTGAGCAACCGGGAGATCGCCACCCTGGCCGCCTCCATCGACCCGGACACGCTGCCCGGCAGCCTCTCGGTCGAGGACGTGGCCCTGCTCGACGAGCTGCACGAGCTGCTCGGCGAGCCGCCGGTCCGCAAGCGCCCGCAGCGCGACCCGTTCCAGGTCGCCGAGGGCGTGCGCGAGGTGACCACCTACGCCGACCGCATGGCCGCCGCCCGGGCCCAGGCCGTGGAGCGCCCGGACGACTACCGCGACTACGCGCACATCATCGTCGACGAGTCGCAGGACGTCTCCCCGATGCAGTGGCGCATGATCGGCCGCCGTGGCCCGCACGCCACCTGGACCATCGTCGGCGACCCGGCCCAGGCCGCCTGGGCCGACGCCGCCGAGGCGGGCCGGGCGATGGAGGCCGCGGTCGGCACCCGGCGCCGCTCCCAGTTCACCCTGACCACCAACTACCGCAACTCGGCCGAGATCTTCGCGGTCGCCGCCCGGGTGATCCGCGCGGCGCAGCCCGACATCGAGCTGCCCACCGCGGTCCGCTCCTCCGGCGTCGACCCGGTCGAGACCGTCACCGACGACCTGGAGACGGCGGTGCGGCAGGCCGCGAAGACGCTGCTGGACCAGGTCGAGGGCACGGTCGGCGTGATCACCCCGACGGACCGCCGGGCCGAGGTCGCGGCCTGGGTCGAGGGCCTGGACCCGCAGCGCCTGCAGACGGTCGGCGCGCTGGACTCGAAGGGCATGGAGTACGACGGCGTCCTGGTCGTCGAGCCGGCCGACATCCGCGCCGAATCGCCGACCGGCTTCCGCACGCTGTATGTCGCCCTGTCCCGCGCCACCCAGCGCCTGAGCACGGTCGGCACCAGCCCGTTCTGATCCTGCCTCACCCGCATCGGAAGAGCGTTTCGAAGTCCGGAACCGTGGCGCAGGTGGAACGCACCCAGTCGGCGATGGCGGTCGTCGTGCCGCCGGCGCGCTCCCGGCCGAAGCCTCCACCGCCGGCCGGGGACAGCATGAAGTAGTGCAGTTCGCCCCGCGCGACCAGCGCCTGCGCGGCGGCGAGGGTGGGCTGCGGCACGTCGCCGCTGAAGCCGCCCATCGGCAGGTACGGCCGGCCGGTCGCCATGATGTACGGGCCGGCGGTGTTCCACGAGGTCATCGCGGCCAGGTACCGGGCGCCGCCGCGGTGCGCGACCAGGTAGTCGTCGAGCCGGCGCTCCTCGGCGGTGAGCGTGCCGGTCATCTCCCCGAACGGTCCGCCGCCGCCCGGACCGCCGAGGCGCTCCGCCACCGGCATCGGCGCGCCACCGCCCGGGAAGCCCGGGAAGCCCGGACCGGCCCCACCGCCCGGCGCACGGCCTGCCGCCGGCCCGAAGCCGCCGGCGAAATCCTCGCGCGACGCCGGGCCGGCGGAGGCGTCGAAGGCGCTGCCGCCGTAGCGGGCGTCGAGCACCGACGCGGCCCAGGCGCTCGGTACCGCCACCATCGCCGCGACCGCGAGCGCCATCGCGGTGCCGAGCGCGGCCCGGCGGGGCGAGGGTCCCCGTGGTACCGCGGCGGCCACAAGCACCGGCAGGGCCACCACCGCGGCGGCCACGGCCACCCACGGCAGCCAGGGCAGGAAGTCGCCGAAGCCGCGGCTGAGGTACACCGTCCAGGCCAGCTCGGCCACGACGAGCGCCGGCAGCAGCCACGGCGCGGTCCGGTCCCGCAGGCCGCGCCAGCCCTGCACCACCGCGGCCGCCGACAGCGCGGCGAGCGGCGGCGCGAGCGACGCCATGTATGCGGTGTGCGGGATCATGATCGCGCTGAACACGCCCGCGACCGTGACCAGCCACAGCCCCCAGAACAGGTAGTTGGCCCGCCCGGGATCGGTGCGCGGCGCGCGGCCCCGGGCGACCAGCCCGAAGACCAGGCCGAGCAGCGCCAGCGGGTAGAGCCAGCCGATCTGGGAGCCGTACCGCGAGCCGATGAGCTTCGTGATGCCCTCGCCGCCACCGCCCGGCCCACCGCGCTGGGGCTGGCCGCCACCCGTGAACATCGACTCGACCGCGCCGGGGACGTGCAGGCCGAAGCGGTCGAAGCCGTTGTACCCGAACACCATGGCGATCGCGCTGTTGTTCGTGCTGCCGTCGATGTACGGCCGGTACGCGGCCGGGGTGACCGCGTAGAGCGCGATCCAGGACACCGACACGGCGAGCGTCACCGCCCCCGCGGCGCCGAGGTGCCCCAGCCGGCGCCGCACCGGCCCGGGCGCCGCGACCAGGTACGTCACCGCCATCGCCGGCAGCACCATCCAGGCCTGCATCATCTTGGCCTGGAAGCCCACGCCGATCCACACGCCGGCGAACACCAGCGAGCGCAGCCGCCCTTCCAGCACCGCGCGCTGGAAGGCGTCGGCGGCGAGGACCAGGCACATGGTGAGCAGCCCGTCCTCCATGGGATGGCCGAACATCGAGGCGACCACCGGGGTGAGCCCGAACAGTCCGGCCGCCAGCAGCCCGGCGGCCGGCCCGGCGAAGCGGCGGCCGATGCGGTACATCACGAGCACCGCGACGACGCCCTCGATCACCTGCGGCAGCGTCAGCGACCAGGCGTGGTAGCCGAAGATCCGGGCGGAGATCGCCTGCGGCGCGAACGAGCCGGCCAGCTTGTCGATCGTGATCGTGGCGCCGGGGTCCAGCGCGCCGTAGAAGAACGCCTTCCAGCTCACCGACATGCTCTTGGCCGCGACCGAGTAGAAGGTGGCGAAGCCGCTGTCGCGGATCCGCCAGCCGTAGAGCACCGCCGCTACGCCGGCCACCGCCAGCAGGGCCGGCCGGGCCCAGGCCGGCTGCCCCTCGGGCGAGCGCCAGAACACGAACCGTCCAGGGACACGAAAAGCGCGCACAACATCCACTCCACGACATTTGCCCGATTAGTGCCGAGGCGCAGTGTTCCCAATTGACCTCATACCGACCTCCCACAGGCCTCAACAAACCCTGAGAGTCGCTGTTCCGTTAAGTCGGGCGCTCCGCGCCACGACTTAACGGATTTTTCGCCTGACGGGGCATATATCCGTTTCGGCGACCATAAGTCTCCGCGATCATGCGACTCCGGCCGGCGGCGCACCGGGTTTCTCATGATCGCGGAGACATACGGTACCTATGTGTACATAATTCTTCCGTGATCACGAAAAACTCGTGGTGCACAGGGCCGTTGAGCATGATCGCGGAGAGTTCTGGTCGCGACGCCCGGCGCGCGCTGGGATCAGGCCGTCGCGCGTGACTGGACGGCCGGAACGGGCCGTGGCCACCGACGTCCGCGGCGCTCGCGCAGGTCGACGAGCCCGCGGCGCCGGCGTGCGCGGCGGTCGGGGGCATGCCGGCGTGGCGGCATGACCGAGGTCACCCAGGCCGCCGGCAGCACTCACGACGGCGACGGCCCGCTCGGCGTGGCCGCCGCCGGCGTCGACTGGCACGACGGACCTGGCGGCGCTGGATCGGACATAAGGCCCGTCGGGCGAAAAATCCGTTAAGTCGTGGCGCGGAGCGCCCGACTTAACGGAAAAACGGCAGGTGGGAGGGAGGTCAGCCCTTGGCGGCGCCCAGGGTCAGGCCCGCTACGAACTGACGTTGCAGGGCGAAGAAGACGATCAACGTGGGGAGGGCGACCAGGAGGGAGCCGGCGGCCAGGAGGTTGTAGTCGGTGAAGAACTGGCCGCGGAGGTTGTTCAGGGCGCTGGTCACCGGGAGCTTGTCGCCCGTCGAGATCAGGACCAGGGCGTAGAGGAAGTCGTTGTAGATCCAGGTGAACAGCAGCGTCGCCAGGGCGGCCAGGGCCGGGCGGCACAGGGGCAGCGTCACCTTCCAGTACTGCAGCCACACGCCCGCGCCGTCGACGACGGCGGCCTCGGTGATCTCCTGGGGCAAGGTTCGCATGAAGTTGGACAGGACGAAGACGCAGAAGCCGACCTGGAAGGCCACGTGAATCGCGATCAGGCCGGCGTAGGAGTCGTAGAGGGTGCCCGACTCCGAGACGAAGGCGGGTACCGGGATCTGCTTGTACATCTCGTACAGCGGCGTCACCAGCACCTGCGGGGGCAGCAGGTTGCCGGCGGTGAACACGATCAGCAAGGGCAGCGCGAAGCGGATGCGCAGCCGGGCGATGCAGAAAGCCACGAACGAGGCCAGGAACAGCGTCAGCACCACTCCGGGCACGGCCACGATCAGCGAGTTGGTGAAGTACTTCGGCAGCTCCGCGGTGTCCCACACCTGCGCGTAGTAGTGCAGCGTGAGCTTGTCGGGCCAGGAGAAGTACCCCTTGCGGGAAGTCTCCTCGTAGGGGCGCAGCGAGGCGTACAAGGCCAGGGCGAGCGGCGCCAGCCAGCCCAGCGAGACGAGGATCAGGAAGGCGTTGAGAACGTAGCGCGCCGGCCTCACTGTTCCTCCCGCAGGATGCGCACCAGGTACGTGACGATGAAGCCGAGCGAGATGAGCAGCAGGATGACGGCGATCGCCGAGCCGAAGCCGATCCGGCTGGCCTCGCCGATGATGTTGTCGGTCACGAGCACGGACAGCAGCTCCAGGCCGTTGCGGCCGCGGTTGATGGCGTAGACGATGTCGAACGCGCGCAGGCCCTCGATGACGGTGATGACCAGGACGATGATGTTGACCGGGCGCAGCGTGGGGAAGGTGACCCGGAAGAACGTCTGGGCCTCGTTGGCGCCGTCCAGGGCCGCGGACTCCTTGAGCGAGGGGTCGACCGCCTTGAGGCCGGCCAGGTAGAGGATCATGACGTAGCCGACGTGCCGCCAGCCGACGGCGACCAGGACGGCCCAGATGTTGATCGACGGGTCGCCGAGGAAGTCGATCGGATTCGACGTGCGGCCCAGGATGTTGTTCAGGGCGCCGTAGTCGCGCGAGTAGACCAGCTGCGCGATGAACCCGACGATCGCCAGGGACAGCACGACCGGCATGTACAGCGCGCTCTGGTAGAAGCGGCCCAGGCGCAGCCGCTTGTCCAGCAGTACCGCGAAGAACAAACCTAACGGCGTGGCGACGAAACCCAGGAACGCCAGCCACAGCAGGTTGTGGCGCATCGCCGGCCAGAACGGCGGGTAGACGTTGACGATCGTGTCGTAGTTGCGGCCGCCGACCCAGACCGGGTCGGTGACGCCGTTCCAGGACGTGAAGGACAGCCCGACCGAGGCAATCGTGGGACCCCAGATGAGCCCGAGGTCCAGCACGATCGCCACGCCGAGCACGACCGCGATGACGGCGCGGTCGCCGATACCGAAACGGCGGATCTTCACGGCGTGAAGATGGTCTTCTTCTGGGCCTCGATGTTCTTCAGCAGGCCGTCGACGTCGTCGGGCTTGTTGATGAACGTCTGCAGGGCGGGGATCATCACCTGGGAGGCGAAGTCGGGGCGGGTGTCGCGGTCGAGGAACTGCGAGATGTGCTTGGCGCTGCTGACCAGCTGAGCGGACTTCTTCTGCAGCGCGTTGTAGCCGCTGGTGTCGGCGGTCTTGTTGGCGGCGATGTTGGTCGGGTTGGTCTTGAGGTAGGCCAGCTCGGCGGGGCCGGTGGACAGGTACTTGAGCAGGTCCTTCGCCCCGGCGGCATTCTTGGGCTTGGCGGCGAGCATGAAGCCGTCGATCGGCGCCTCGACGGAGTCCTGGCCGAACTCGGAGTTGATCTCCGGGAAGGCGAAGAAGTCGAGGTCGGCGAGGTCGGCACCGGTGAACTGCTCGCCGACGAAGGTGCCGCCGACGTACATGCCGGTCTGCTTGTTCAGCAGCGACTGGGCCGCCTCCTGCCAGGTGCGGCCGTTGGCGCCCGGCTGGTGGTAGGGCAGCAGCCCGCGCCAGGTGTCGAAGACCGTCTTGAGCTTGGCGTCGGTCCACGACTGCTTGCCGGCCATCAGGTCGACGTGGAACTGGTAGCCGTTGATGCGCATGTTGAGGTAGTCGAAGGTGCCCATCGCCGGCCAGCCGTCCTTGTCGGCGAAGGCGACCGGCACCAGGCCGTCCTTCTTCATCTGCTCGCACAGGGCCTTGAACTCGTCCAGCGTCTTGGGCTCGGCGTAGCCCTTGGACTGGAAGACGCTCTTGCGGTAGAAGACGCCCCACGGATAGTTGTAGAACGGCAGGAAGTACTGCTTGCCGTCCGGCCCCGTCGAGGCCGCCTTGAGCGCGTCGGAGAAGTTGGACACGACGTCCTGCCACAGGTCGGACAGGTCGCCGGCCAGGCCCTGCTGGGCGAAGAACTGCATCCGGTAGCCGGCGAACCAGCAGAACACGTCGTCCGGATTGCCCTGCAGGTATCGGTTGATGTTCTCCTGGAACGAGTTGTGGTCAACGGTGTTGATCTTGACGGTTTTGCCCGCATCGGTGCCGGGATACCCCTGCAGCACCGCGGCCATCGCGCTCTTCGGCACATTGTCGGAGTAGTTGGACCCGAAGGTGACGTCCGTGGTGGTGCTCCCACCGCCCCCGGAGTCGCCGCACGCCGCCAGCAACGACGACGCCGCGACCCCTCCGAAACCGGCGAGCGCACCGCCCAGCACGGTACGACGGGAGAAGTTCATCGCTTCCTCCTCAGCAAGCCACAGAACCAAACGAGAACCTCCAGTAGGGCGACGGTCCCCGGATAAACGGACATTGTCAATGGATCTCGGGCCCTGATCGGCCGCGATTTGTGGGCATCGATGCAGTTTGTCCGGAAACTTTATTGACACATGTCGGTAACAGCGGGCAGTGGAGGGGCCGGAGTGCCCGGCAGTTGACTGTTCGAGTTTGTTGACTTCTGGTCGTCTAGGTTCGAAGCTGTACGCCATGCGAGCGGCCGAAGACTTCGACCGGACCGACGGGGCGCAGCGGCGTGCGGGAGACGTAACGTCTGCGTTGGAACCCGTTGTGGGTTCGGCCACTTGCGCAGCCGTGAACACCCCAGCTGCGCCTGCGAAGGGAACGGCGTGATGCTCGCACAGCAACGTCAGGCGGCCATCCTCGATCTGGTCCGCCGGCACGGCGGCGTGCGCGTGAGCCAGCTGGTGCGCCAGTTCGGCGTCTCCGACATGACCATCCGGCGCGACCTCGAGGCGCTCGCGGACCGGGGGCTGGTCGACAAGGTGCACGGCGGCGCGACCATCGCGGGGCCCGGCTCGACCGAGGAGCCCGGCTTCGACGCCAAGTCGGTGCGCCAGCGCAACGAGAAGGCGGCCATCGCCGAGCGGGCGGCGAAGCTGATCGAGCCGCACACCGCGGTCGCGCTGTCGGCCGGCACCACCACGGCGGCGCTCGCCGCGCACCTGGTCGACGTGCCCGGGCTGACCATCGTCACCAACTCGATCCCGGTCGCCGACACGCTCTACCACGCCGGACGGCCGGACCAGACGGTCGTGCTGACGGGCGGGATCCGCACGCCCTCGGACGCCCTCGCCGGGCCGGTGGCCGAGGCGGCGATCGGCTCGCTCAACGTCGACGTGCTGTTCCTCGGCGTCCACGGCATGAGCCCGCGCACCGGCTTCACCACGCCCAACCTCATGGAGGCGGGCACGAACCGGCTGCTGGTCGCCGCCGCGCGCCGGCTGGTCGTGCTCGCCGACCACACCAAGTGGGAGATGGTCGGCATCGCCACCATCACGCCGCTGGACGAGGCGGACATCCTCATCACCGACGTCGGGCTGGCCGCGGAGGCGCGCGTGCAGCTCGCCGAGCGCGTCGGCGAGCTCATCGTCGTCGATCCGAACGGCTAACCTGGAGAACGAGTGAAGCGCACGGTCACCCACCTCGCCGACGGCCGCGAACTCATCTACTTCGACGAGCGCGACGACGCGTCCCGGGACGCGGTCGACCAGCGGGACCTTCCCGCACCGCCGCCCGCGTCGGAGATGCGGCACGACCCGATCCTCGACGAGTGGGTGGCGATCGCCGCGCACCGGCAGTCGCGCACCTTCCTGCCGCCGACGGACCAGTGCCCGCTGTGCCCGTCGACGCCGGAGTGGCAGAGCGAGATCCCCGCCGCCGAGTACGACGTGGCCGTCTTCGAGAACCGCTTCCCCTCGTTCAGCCACCGGGTCGGCCCGGCCCAGGGCGACATCCTGCCCGGCCTGGTGCCCACCCGCCCGGGCGCCGGGCGCTGCGAGGTCGTCTGCTTCACCTCCGACCACCAGGCCTCGTTCGCCTCGCTGTCGCCGCAGCGGGTGCGCACCGTGCTGGAGGCGTGGGCCGACCGGACCGCCGACCTGTCCACCCGTGACGACGTCGAGCAGGTGTTCTGCTTCGAGAACCGGGGCCAGGAGATCGGCGTCACGCTGACCCACCCGCACGGGCAGATCTACGCGTACCCTTTCGTCACCCCGCGAACCCGGCGCATGCTGCAGTCCGCCCGGGAGCACCGCGGCCCCGGCAACCTCTTCGCCGACGTGCTGGCCGCCGAGCGGGCCGACGGCACCCGGATCGTGGCGGAGAACGCCTGCTGGACCGCGTTCGTGCCGGCCACCGCGCGCTGGCCGTTCGAGATCCACCTGTACCCCAACCGCCAGGTCCCGGACATCCCGGCGCTCAACGCCGCCGAGCGCGACACGTTCGGCCCGCTCTACCTGGAGGTCCTGCGCCGCCTGGACGGGATGTTCGGGCTGGCCATGCCCTACATCGCGGCCTGGCACCAGGCACCGGTCCGGGTCGCCCGCGACCTGGCCTACCTGCACCTGCAGCTGTTCAGCACCCGGCGGGCGCCGGGCAAGCTCAAGTACCTCGCCGGCTCGGAGTCGGGCATGGGCGTGTTCGTCAACGACGTGCGGCCCGAGCAGGCCGCCTCGATGCTGCGGGAGGTGAGCCTGTGAGCACCGCCGAGCACCGGCTGCCGGACGGGCCCTACGACGCGGTCTGGGCGAGCCCCGGCCGGGTCAACCTGATCGGCGAGCACACCGACTACAACGACGGCTACGTGCTGCCCTTCGCGCTGCCGCACAGCACGATCGTGGGGGCCCGCCGGCTCGAGCGTCCCGAGTGGACGGTGACGTCGGAGCAGATGGGCGAGACGGTCACGTTCGGCCCCGGCGAGAAGGTGACCGGCTGGGCCGCCTACGTGGCCGGGGTCGTGTGGGTGCTCGGCGAGGCCGGCCACGACGTGCCGGGCGCGGCCCTGACGATCGCCTCCGACGTGCCGTTCGGCGCCGGGCTGTCCAGCTCCGCGGCGCTGGAGTGCGCGGCGATGGCGGCCCTGCTCGACCTCGCCGGCGACGACGTGCCGCTGCCGTTGCGGCCGCGGCTGGCGCAGCGGGCGGAGAACGAGTACGTCGGCGCCCCGACCGGGATCATGGACCAGTCCGCGTCGACGCTGTGCCGCGCGGGCCACGCGCTGTTCCTGGACTGCCGGTCGCTGGCCACCGAGCAGGTGCCCTTCGACCTGTCCGCCCAGGGGCTGGCCGTGCTCGTCATCGACAGCAAGGCGCCGCACGCGCACGTCAGCGGCGAGTACGCGGCCCGCCGGCGCAACTGCGAGGAGGCGGCCAAGATCCTCGATGTGCCGGCGCTGCGCGACGTGGAGCCGGACGGGCTGGAGGCGGCCCTCGCCCGGCTGGACGACCCGGTGATGCGCCGGCGGGTCCGGCACGTCGTCACCGAGGACCAGCGGGTGCTCGACACGGTGACGGCGCTGCGGGCCGGTGACGCCCGCGCGATCGGGCCGCTGATGACCGCCTCGCACGCCTCGATGCGCGACGACTACGAGATCACCGTGCCGCAGGTCGACACGGCGGTGTCGGCGGCCCTGGCGGCCGGGGCGTACGGCGCCCGGATGACCGGCGGCGGGTTCGGCGGGTGCGTGCTGGCCCTGGTCGACGCCGACCGCTGCGCGGCGGCGGAGGCGGCGGTGCGGGAGGCGTTCGCCGCGAGCGGCTTCACGCCTCCCGACGCCTTTGTCGTGACTCCGGCGGAGGGAACCCGGATGGTCAGCAGATAAGCCGCGCGTCGGCCCAGTCGGCATGGTCGTAGTCGATGCTGCCGGCGCCGCCCACAACCAGGTGCAGGTCGCTGCGCCCGGCCACGCTCACGTCCACGGCCACCGGGGCGCCGGCCGTGACGGTCGGGCTGGTGTAGAGCGTGACGCCGTCGGCGACGACGCTGAACGTCACGCCGGTCGACTGCGTGCCGACCTCGGCGTCCAGCCCGGCCACGGCGGTGAACCGGCTGCACGCGCCGGCGAGCGGCACGGCGACGTCGCTCGCCGCGTGGGCGCCGACGCCCTTGGGGTAGAACACCCCGCCGGCGGTGAGCACGCTGCCGTCCGCGGCCGGCTGCTCCCCGTTGGACATGTCGCGCTCGGCCGGGCCCCAGCCGTTGCTCACCGCGCCCCAGGTCCGGTCGCTCACCGCCGAACCGGCGCCGGCGGTGCCGCAGACCAGGGTCGGCGCGCCCCAGTCGGCGTGGTCGAAGTCGATGCCGTTGGTGCGCGCGTCGGTGACCCGCAGCTCGAGGTCGAGGTAGCCGCCGGTCGACGCGGTGATCCGGGTCGGCGCCTGCCCGCCGGTCTTGACGCCGGTGTAGGCCAGCAGCCTGCCGTCGCCGTAGACGGCGAAGCGCACCGAGCCGTTGGCGCCCACCTCGTTGTCGACGCCGACCTGCGCGGTGAAGGTCCGGCAGGCCCGGCCGAGGTAGACGTGCACGGCGGAGTCGGCGTGCACCCCGATGCCCTTGGCGAACGTGGTACCGCCGACGTTGAGCGTGGTGCCGTCGCCGGTCCCCTGCTCGCCGTTGGAGCGGTCCTTCTCCACCGGGCCCCAGCCGTTGCTGGTCGCCGTCCAGGCCAGGTCGCTGACCTGCGGTGTGCCGGCGGCGGGCGGCGCGCCCAGGCTCCCCGCGCGGGTCACCCGGAACATGGCCACCCCGTGGGCCGGGACGGAGGCGCTCAGCGCGCCCGTGGTCGTGCCGGTCGCGCCCGTCCACAGGTTCTTGGTGGTGTACGAGCTCGAGCCGGCCAGCCCGAGCGCCGCGGCGGTCGTGGACACCGTGGCGGTACCCCCGCCGCGGTTGAACAGCACGACGGCGACCGACCCGTCGCTCATCGGCTTGGCCCACACCTCCTGGTCGCCCGAGTCGGCGATGCGCCGGCCCTGGGAGCCGCCCCAGTCGCGGTTGACCGCGATCACGTCGGCGTTGCGCAGGATGCTCAGCGTGCCGGCGCTCACCGAGCGCAGATCGTTGCCGAGCAGCAGCGGCGCGGAGAGCAGCGCCCAGAGCGAGAAGTGGGCGACGTTCTCGTCCTGGGTCAGCGAGCCGTTGCCGACCTCGAGCATGTCGGGGTCGTTGTAGTAACCCTTGCGGGCGAACGGCTCGAGCCCGGCCTGCTGGTCCAGGATCGACGTGATGCTCCCCCAGCTGGCCTCGATGTCGCCGGTGCTACGCCAGGAGCTGCCGCCCACGTTCGGGCCGAACACCCAGGGCTCGTCGAAGCCCCAGTTGCACAGGCTGTAGACGATCTGGCGCCCGGTGGCCTTGAGCGCGTCGCCCATCGCCTTGTAGCGGTCGTAGGCGGGCCGGCCCTGGTTGTTGCAGTTGTCGTACTTGAGCAGGTCGACGCCCCAGGAGGCCCAGGTCTGCGCGTCGGTGGTCTCGTGGTCGAGGCTGGCGGGCAGCCCCTGGCAGGTGGCGGTGCCCGCCGAGGAGTAGATGCCGAGCTTGAGGCCGCGGGCGTGCACGTAGGTGGCGATCGCGGCGATGCCGCCCGGGAAGCGGACCGGGTCGGGCTGCAGGCGGCCCTGGGCGTCGCGGGTGGGCGCCATCCAGCAGTCGTCGATGTCGACGTAGGTGTAGCCGGAGTCGCGCAGGCCGGTGCTGACCATGGCGTCGGCGGTCGCCTTGATCAGATTTTCGTCGATGTTGCAGCCGAACCGGTTCCAGCTGTTCCAGCCCATGACCGGGGCGGTGAGCGGGCCCGGCTGCGGCGTGGCGGCGGCCGCGGCGGGCGAGGCGGGGGGTACAACGATCAGGATGGATGCGGCCACGGCCGCGCCGAGCGAGACGGCGGCGGCGAGCAGGGCGCGCGGGAGCGCGCCGGGAGGTCGGGTCATCCCAGCTCCTAGATGGGTTTAGATCGAACCTGTTGAATATTGTTGTACGCCGCTCCCCAGGACCGCACAAGCTCGCGCATGGATGTCGGTACGGCATCGCCCAGGTCTCGACCGTGTGACAGTTGGTGTTTGGTTTTGGGCGGGTCGGTGGAAAGTCTTGACAGAAAAAGTTGGAGGATGAGTGAATGCGATACACCTCGATGGAGGTGCCCGCACAGACACCCCAGTCCCACCCCTCGCACAAGGGAGTGACCCAATGATCACCACGCGTGGCCGCTGGCGGCCCGCTCTGGCCGTGCTCAGCGCCGCGGCCCTGCTGATGTCGGCCTGCGCGAAGTCCGAGGACGACAACGCCGGTTCGTCCTCGACGGCGAACGCGTCCGCCGCCGCGCAGGCCACGAAGTCCGCCGACGCCGGCGGCGCGTCCTGCACCCTCCAGCAGTACGGTGGTACCAAGATCGACCTGAAGACGGCCACGATCGGCTTCTCGCAGTCGGAGAAGGAAGCCAACCCGTTCCGCATCGCCGAGACCCAGTCCATCAAGGACGAGGCGGCGAAGCTGGGCATCCCCGCCGATCACCTCAAGACCACCAACGCCGACTCGAAGTTCGACAAGCAGATCACCGACGTCAGCACCCTGATCGACCAGGGCGTGCAGCTGCTCATCGTCGCCCCGCTCAACTCCGACGGCTGGGACTCGGTGTTCGCCAAGGCGTCGGCCAAGAAGATCCCGATCATCACCATTGACCGGAAGATCAACGCGAAGAGCTGCACCGACTACCTGACCTTCATCGGGTCGGACTTCGCCGAGCAGGGCAAGCGGGCCGCCGACAAGATGGCCAAGGCGCTGAACAACACCGGCACCGTGGCGATCCTGCTGGGCGCGCCGGGCAACAACGTGACCACGCTGCGCACGAGCGGCTTCAAGGACGAGATCGCGAAGGTCGCGCCCGGCATCAAGATCGTGTTCGAGCAGACCGGCCAGTTCTCCCGCGAGGAGGGCCAGAAGACCGCCGAGCAGCTGCTGCAGGCCAACCCGAGCATCAACGGCATCTACGCCGAGAACGACGAGATGGCCCTCGGCGCGGTCACCGCGCTCAAGGGCGCCAGCAAGAAGGCCGGCGACGTCAAGATCGTGACCGTCGACGGCACCAAGGGTGCCGTGCAGGGCATCGTCGACGGCTGGATCTACGCGGTGATCGAGTCCAACCCGCGCTTCGGCCCGCTCTCCTTCTCCACCGCACAGAAGTTCTTCGACGGTGGGTCGATCCCGGAGAACATCATCATCTCCGACCGCGAGTACGACTCCACCAACGCGCAGTCGGACCTGGGCCTCGCGTACTGAACCCTTTACAGCGACAGGCCCAGGCCGGACACTCCCGGCCTGGGCCTTCATCGCGGAAAGAGGCAACATGTCCGACTCGTTGCTCGAGGTCGCCGGGGTCAGCAAACAGTTCCCGGGCGTGCGGGCGCTCGACGACGTCTCGTTCACGCTGCGCGCGGGCGAAGTACACGCGCTCGTCGGCGAGAACGGCGCCGGCAAGTCCACCCTGATCAAGGTCATCACCGGCGTCTACCGGCCCGACGCGGGCGAGGTGCGCTTCCTGGGCGCGCCGGTGAGCTTCGGCGGCCCGCTCGACGCGCAGGCGGCCGGGATCTCCACCATCTACCAGGAGGTCAACCTCGTCCCGCTGATGAGCGTGGCGCGCAACCTGTTCCTGGGCCGCGAGCCGCGCACCCGGATCGGCCTGGTCGACGTCGCCCGGATGAACCGCGAGGCGGCCGAGATCCTGGCGGGCTACGGCATCACGTCGGACGTGCGCCGCCCGCTGGGCCTGATGCCGCTCGGCGCGCAGCAGATGGTGGCGCTGGCCCGGGCGGTGATGGTCGACGCCAAGGTCGTGGTGATGGACGAGCCGACCTCCTCGCTGGAGCCGCGCGAGGTGGAGACCCTCTTCGGGGTCATCCACCGGCTGCACGAGCGCGGCGTCGGCATCGTCTACGTGAGCCACCGCCTCGACGAGCTGTACCGCATCTGCGACAGCGTCACGATCCTGCGCGACGGCCGGCTGGTGCACGCCGGTCGCCTGGCCGACCTGGACCGGGTCGAGCTGGTCTCGCACATGCTCGGCCGGCCGGTGTCGGCGGGGCAATCAGGGCACTCGTTCACCAGCTTCGCCGGCGAGCACGAGGCGGCCGGCGGCACCCCGATCCTGCGGGCCACCGGCCTCACCAGCCGGCACCGGCTCACCGGCGTGAGCTTCGAGGTGCAGCCCGGCGAGGTGGTCGGGCTCGGCGGCCTGCTCGGCGCCGGGCGCAGCGAGACCATCAAGGCGGTGGCCGGCGCCCTGCCGCTGGACGGCGGCAGCGTCGAGGTCGACGGCCGGGTGCTGCGCCGCCCCACGCCGGTCAGCGCGCTGCGGGCGGGCATCGCGGTGCAGCCCGAGGACCGCAAGGCCGAGGGCATCGCGCTGGGACTGTCGGTGCGGGAGAACATCGCCCTGGCGATGCTGCCCCGGCTGTCCACCGCCGGCGTGGTGTCGGAGCGGCGCATCGACGAGATCGTCGAGAAGTTCATGACCCGGCTGCGGATCAAGGCGTCCGGGCCCAACCAGCGCGTCGGCGACCTCTCCGGCGGCAACCAGCAGAAGGTGCTGCTGGCCCGGCTGCTGGCCACGGGGCCGAAGGTGCTGCTGCTGGACGAGCCGACCCGGGGCATTGACGTGGGGGCGAAGGCCGAAGTGCAGGCCCTCATCGACGAGCTGGCCGCCGAGGGCCTCGGGGTGGTGCTGGTGTCCTCCGACGCCGAGGAGCTCATCGAGGGTTCCGATCGTGTGGTGGTACTGCGGGATGGCGCCGTCGTGGGCATGCTGCGCGGCGACGAGGTCACGACGGAGCATCTGATGAACGTGATCGCCGTGGCGGCGTCATGAGTGAAGCGACGACCCAGCCCCGGGCGGCCGCCCCGGCCGCGGCGGCCCGCTGGCGGCAGCTGCTGCCGGCCTACGGCGTCTACGTGGCGCTGCTGGTGCTGGTGCTGTTCAACATCGTCTACACCGACAACTTCCTCGAGTGGTCCAACCTGCGCATCCAGCTGGTCCAGGTCACCCCCGTGGTGATCGTGGCACTGGGCATGGCGCTGGTGATCGGCACCGAGGGCATCGACCTCTCGGTCGGCTCGGTGATGGCCCTCGGCGCGGCGATCATCCCGCTGTACCTGGGCTACGGCACCGTGCCGGCGATCCTGCTCGCCCTCGTCGGCGGCCTGGTGATCGGGCTGGTCAACGGCGGCCTGGTGGCGTTCGTCGGGCTGCAGCCGATCGTGGCCACGCTGGCCATGCTGGTCGCCGGGCGGGGCATCGCGCTGGTGCTCTCCAGCGGCCGCTACAAGGACATCCACGACAAGACCTTCCTGGCCATCGGCACCGACCAGGCGCTGGGCGTGCCGTACACGGTCTGGATCGCCGCCGTGCTCGCCCTCGTCATCGGGTTCGTGGTGCGCCGGACCGTCTTCGGCCGGCGGCTGCTGGCCATCGGCGACAACCGGCCCGCCGCCGTGCTGGCCGGCGTGCCGGTCCGCCGGGTCCTGGTGACCGTCTACATCATCAGCGCCGTGCTCGCCTCGATCGCCGGCATCATCCAGGTCTCCCGGATCGGCTCCGCCGACGCCTCCCGGATCGGGCTGCTCATCGAGCTGTCCGCGATCACCGCCGTGGTCGTCGGGGGCACGCCGCTGACCGGCGGCCGGGTCCGCGTGCTCGGCACCGTCGCCGGCGCGCTGCTGATGCAGCTGCTCACCGCCACCATGATCGCCAACAACCTGCGGGACTCGACCGCGCAGATGGTCCAGGCCGTGATCATCCTGGTCGCCGTCTACGCGGCCCGGGAACGGAGGACCCGATGAGCCAGACCGTGGCAACGCCCCCGGCGCATGTGGAGCGGTCGGAGTCCTCGGCGCAGCGGACCGAACGGATCATCGAGCTGGTCCAGCGGCAGGGTGCGCTCGCCGTGCTCGCGCTGGTGATCATCGTCGGAGTGGTGTCGTTCGACACCTTCCGCACCTGGGGCAATGCCGGCACGGTGCTCATCTCGGCCGCGCCGCCGGCGCTGATCGCACTGGGCATGACGTTCGTGATCATCAGCGGGGGCATCGACCTGTCGGTCGGCTCGCTGTACGTGCTCGGCGGGGTCCTCTCGGCGTGGGCGTCGCAATACGGCACCTGGGCCGCGTTCGCCCTGCCGCTGCTCGTGTGCGGGGTGTTCGGCCTCGCGCAGGGCCTGATCATCGCCTACGCCCGGCTGGCGCCGTTCATCGTCACGCTGGCCGGCCTGCTCGGGGCCCGCGGCCTGATGCTGGCCCTGTCCGACGAGGGCGGGACGACGTACCTGGTCAAGACCGCCAGCTTCAAGCACTTCGGCACGGGCGAGCTGTTCGGCATCGGCTACCCGGTCTACCTGGTGCTGGTGCTGTTCGCGGCCGGGATGCTGCTGCTGTACCGCAGCCGCTTCGGCCAGTCCGTCTACGCCATCGGCGGCAGCGAGGACGCGGCCCGGCTGATGGGCGTGCGGATCCGCAGCACGCAGGTGCGGGTGTACGTGCTCTCCGGCATGCTGGCCGGGCTGGCCGGCGCGATCAACGCGGCCCGCCTCGGCTCCGGCGTCACGGTGCTGGGCACCGGCATGGAGCTCGACGCGATCGCCGCGGTCGTCATCGGCGGCACGCTGCTGACCGGCGGCGCCGGCACGCTCGGCGGCACCATCGCCGGCGTGCTGCTGCTGCAGGTGATCCAGAACCTGATCAACCAGATCGGCACGGTCACCTCGAACTGGCAGACGGTCATCAGCGGGGCGTTCATCGCGGTCGTCGTGGTCGCCCAGACGTACCTCGCCCGGCTGCGCAGGGTCTCGTCGGGCTGACCGTCTGCAACTTGCACAGTGCGGTGTCACCCGCACACGGTGTGCGATCTCGCCGCCCCTCCCACCGACACCATGGGGACCTTGCCCCACCGGAGCCGTTGGGAGGTAGGCGGTGTGAGTGTGCCCGGATACCGCAACACGCCAGGGCCGCAGTGGGATCCCCATGCGGCCGTGGACCCCGCCGAGGCCGAGGAGTTCCTCGATCTCTTCCACCACGAACAGCAGCAGCGCGGCGACGGCCGCGAACGATTAGCCCGGGTGCGCGACGAGATCGCCGCGACCGGTACGTATGTGCACACCTACGCCGAGCTGGTCTTCGGCGCCCGGGTGGCGTGGCGCAACGCCAGCCGCTGCATCGGCCGGCTGTACTGGCGCAGCCTGGTCGTGCGCGACCTGCGCAAGGTGGTCGCGCCCGACGCGATGTTCGAGGAGCTGGTCCGCCACCTGCGCCTGTCCGGCCAGCGCGAGCGCAGCGTGATCCGCCCGGTGATCTCGATCTTCGCGCCGCACCTGCCCGGCCGCCCGGCCCCGCGGCTGTGGAACGAGCAGCTGATCCGCTACGCCGGGCACCGCCACCCGGACGGCACGGTGGTCGGCGACCCGCGGTACGTCGCGTTCACCGAGACGCTGCAGCAGTACGGCTGGCGTGGCAAGCCCGACAACCCGTTCGACGTGCTGCCGCTGGCCATCGAGTCGCCGGACGGCACGGTGCGCCTCTACGAACTGCCCGAGGACGCGGTCTGGGAGGTGCCGATCGTCCACCCGGAGCTGCGCTGGTTCGCCGAACTCGGCCTGCGCTGGCACGCGATCCCGGCGATCTCCAACATGCGCCTGACGATCGGCGGGGTGGACTACCCGCTCGCCCCGTTCAACGGCTGGTATTTGGGGACCGAGATCGGCGCCCGCAACCTCGCCGACCCGGACCGCTACAACCTGCTGCCGCTGGTCGCCGCGCGGATGGGCCTGGATACCGCCACGGAGCGCTCGCTGTGGAAGGACCAGGCGCTGGTCGAGCTGAACCGGGCGGTGCTCTACTCCTTCGACCAGGCCGGCGCCCGGATCAGCGACCATCACACCGAGTCGGAGCGCTTCCTGGCCCACGTGGCCAGCGAGGAGCGGGCCGGGCGCACCGCCCCGGCCGACTGGTCGTGGATCGTGCCGCCGCTGAGCGGGGCGACGACCGGCGTGTTCCACCGGTACTACACCGAGGCCGACCAGCGCCCGAACTTCTACCTGGACCCGGACGCCCGCGAGCTGGGCCACCGCGGCCGCTCCCCGATCGCCCCCGCCGCCGCCCGCTGCCCCGTCGCCCACGCCGAGCCCCCACCATCACAGCCACAGTCACCACAGCCGCAGCCGCGGACGGTGGCCATTCCGCCGGTGCGCCCGCCGGCACCCTTGCCGCCCGCGATCCCGGAGCAGCGCACGAGCGGCTGGCTGACCCGGCTGCTCAAGCGATGAACGCGAAGATCCGGCCGGCCGCGGGCAGCGGCCTCGGCCGGCCGTCGAACCGGTGCACGCCGACGCTGAAGGGGCTGTCGCCGGGCGCGTGGAAGGCCCGCTCGGCGAAGCCGGCCGCGGCCAGCCACGCCCGCAGCGCCGGGGTCACGTCCCGGCCGGCGCGGCCGCGGGTCCAGATCACCGTGGCGCCCTCGGCGCACAGGGCCGGCAGCGCGGCGATCGTCGCGCGGGCGTCGTCGTCGGTGATGTTGCCCAGGACGCCGGCCAGGAGTACCAGATCGGCGGGAACGGCACCCGCGTAGGACGCCAGGTCGCCGGCGTCCGCGCACGCCACCTCCACGCCGGCCAGCCCGGCCGCGGCGGCGCGGGCGGCCGCGGCGATGCCCGGATCGAACTCGATCAGCCGGGCGCGGACCCGGCCGGCGTCGGCCCGCCGCTCGAGCACGCCGAGCAGGTCGCGGCCCTCGCCGGCGCACGCGCTGACCACGCGCAGCAGCGGCTCCGGGCGCTCGTCCAGCCAGTCGTCGAGGCAGGCCTGGACGCGCCGGAGCCGCCGGGCCAGGTCCGAGGTGTCGTCGTCGTAGGCCGCGTGCCACGCGACCCAGTCCCGAGCCGTCACCCGGTCAATGCTTGAGCACCTCGGCCAGGGCGTCAACGGCGACGTCGATGTCGGCCCGGGTGACGAACAGCGGCGGGGCCAGGCGCAGCGTCGAGCCGTGGGTGTCCTTGGCCAGCACGCCGCGGGTCATCAGGCGCTCGCACGCCTCGCGGCCGGTCATCAGAGCGGGGTCGATGTCGATGCCGGCCCACAGGCCGCGGCCGCGGACCGCGGTCAGGCCGTGACCGACCAGCGCGCCGAGGCGGCGGTGCAGGTGCTCGCCGGCCTCGCGGGCGCTGCGCTGCGGCTCGCCGGTCTCCAGCAGGGCGATGACCGCGCGGGCCACGGCGCAGGCCAGCGGATTGCCGCCGAAGGTGGAGCCGTGCTCGCCGGGGCGCAGCACGCCGAGGACGTCACGGTTCGCCGCGACCGCGGAGACCGGGACGATGCCGCCGCCGAGGGCCTTGCCCAGCACGTACATGTCGGGCACGACGCCCTCGTCGTCGCAGGCGAAGGTGGTGCCGGTGCGGCCGAGGCCGGACTGGATCTCGTCGGCGACGAACAGCACGCCGCGCTCGGTGCACAGCCGGCGCACGCCGGGCAGGTAGCCGCGGGGCGGGACGAGCACGCCGGCCTCGCCCTGGATCGGCTCCAGCAGTACCGCCACCGTGGTTTCGTCGATCGCGGCGGCGAGCGCGTCGAGGTCGCCGTAGGGCACGATCCGGAAGCCGGGGGTGTAGGGGCCGTAGTCGGCGCGGGCCTCCGGGTCGGTGGAGAAGCTGACGATCGTCGTGGTGCGGCCGTGGAAGTTGTGCTCGGCCACGACGATCGTGGCCCGGCCGTCCGGGACGCCCTTGACGCGGTACCCCCACTTGCGCGACACCTTGATCGCGGTCTCCACCGCCTCGGCGCCGCTGTTCATCGGCAGGATCAGGTCCTTGCCGGTCAGCCTGGCCAGGTCGGCGCAGAACGGGCCGAACTGGTCGTGCAGGAACGCGCGGCTGGTCAGCGTGACCCGGTCGAGTTGCTCGCGCGCGGCGGCGATCAGGGCCGGGTGGCGGTGGCCGAAGTTGAGCGCCGAGTAGCCGGCCAGGCAGTCGAGATACCGCCGGCCGTCGACGTCGGTGACCCAGGCGCCCTCCGCCTCGGCGATGACGACCGGCAGCGGGTGGTAGTTGTGGGCGGTGTGGCGCTCCGCCTCCTCGACGGCCGGGCCCGTGCGGTTTGCGACGCTGGTCATGAACGGACCTCCAAGGTGCAGCACTTCGGACCGCCGCCGGCCTTGTGCAACTCGGACACGTCGACCGGCACCGGCTGGAACCCCTTCGACGCTAGCCGCCGGGCCAGGCCGGTGGCGGCGGACGGCAGGACCACCCGGTGGCCGTCGCTGACGGCGTTGAGGCCCAGCGCGGCGGCGTCCTCGGCGGTGGCGAGCACGGCGTCCGGATACAGCCGGCGCAGCACCTCCTGGCTGCCCGGGGAGAAGGCCCCCGGGTAGTAGGCGACGTTGCCGAGCGTGCCGGTGTGCGTCAGGACGGTCAGCGCGGTGTCGAGGTGGTAGTACCGCGGATCGACCAATTGCAGCGTGATCACCGGACGGCCGAAGAGCTCCTGCGCCTCGGCGTGCGCGGCGTGCTCGGTGCGCAGCCCGGTGCCGGCGAGCAGGACCTCGCCGGCGAGCAGCAGGTCGCCCTCGCCCTCGTTGACCGCCTTCGCGGGATGCACCTCGAAGCCGTTGCGGGCGAACCACGCAAGATACGCCGGGCCCTCGTCGGCGCGCTCCGGGTGGCGGAACTGCGCGCCGTAGACCCGCCCGTCGATGACCGTGGCGCCGTTGGCGGCGAAGACCATGTCGGGCAGGCCCGGCACCGGGTCGATGAGGTCGACGGTGTGGCCCAGGGAGCGGTACAGCTCGTGGAGCGCCGTCCACTGCGCCACGGCCCGCTCGGTGTCGACCGGCGCGGCCGGGTCCATCCACGGGTTGATCGCGTAGTCCACCGCGAAGTACGTCGGGCGGCACATGAGGTAGCGACGGCTCATCCTCCCAAACTAGGGTCCCTTTGAACGGCGAACCATTGCGATTCGGTGCTTCTTGGCGCGTGTTTCTTGTCTTGTACGGCGAATGGGCGGCGATCCGTTGCGCTCAGGTGATCTCCCGCCAGTTGCCCGGCTGGGCGAGCAGGCCCGAGACGCAGTCCATGGCGGTGTACTCGTCGGAGAACTCGTAGCGGCGGCTGCGCCCCTCCGCGCCGCCCTCCCGGGACTCGACCCACCAGGTGCCGGCGTCCTCGAACAGATATATGTCGCGGCGGGCGAGCCGCCCCCAGGTGCCGTTCCACCAGTGCTTTCTGCGCTCCATGAGGGATCATTCGAACACACGTGCGAGCGATTGGGGAAGGCTTCGGTTAACGCGTGCCCGGTTTGGGTACGCCTGCTCCATGCCGGCGGATCTCATCGACCTCCTCACCGCCGCGCACCGCCGGCTGGAGTCGCTCATCGCCGAGGTCGAGACCGCGCCGACGGAGGAGGCCCGGCGCGCCGCCCTGGACGCGGCCCGGGCCGCCCTGGACCGCCATGCCGGGGCCGAGCGGCGCTTCCTGCACCCGGCGCTGCGGCAGTACCTGCCGGCCGGGCCGGACATCGCGGCGTACCAGGCGGCGGAGCACGCGTCCTTCGCCGCGCTGGCGCCGCCGGCGCTCTTCGACGCGGTGCGGCTGCACCTGCAGGAGGAGGAGACCGAGCTGTTCCCGCGGCTGCGCTCGGCCTGCCCGCCGCCCGAGCTGGCGCGGCTCGGCGCGCTGCTCGAATCGGCGCGTGTGACGGATTGACTGCGCGGGTAAGCCGCTATTCATGGCAGTTTCCGAGGACAGGCAGCCGCTGATCGCCACGCTCAAGAAGGCCGCGTTCCACCTCAAGGACGCGGGCATCCCCTTCTGCCTGGCGGGCAGCTTCGCGGTGTACGCGCGCGGCGGCGAGTCCGTCGACCACGACATCGACTTCCTCATCAAGCAGGAAGACTCCGAGCGGGTGCTCAGCGCGCTGTCCGAGGTCGGCTTCCGCGGCGAGGTGCCGCCGGAGGGCTGGCTGGTGAAGGCCTGGGACGCCACCGAGCAGGGCGACCTGCTCATCGACTTCATCTTCTGCCCGGTACAGCGCCCGGTGACCGACGCGACCCTGCGCGACACCGACGTCATCGCGGTCAACGCCTGCCACATGCCGGTCCTCTCCGCCACCGAGCTGATGATCCACAAGGTCCTCACGTGGTCGGCGCACTACTGCGACTTCGCGCGCGGCCTGCCGGTGGCCCGCTCACTGCGGGAGCAGATCGACTGGCCACGCGTCTACCGGGAAACGGCCCACTCGCCGTACGCCCATGCTTTCCTGTTCCTGATCGACCGGCTCGGCGTCATGTCGCTCGCCGAGGCCAGCGCCCTGTCGGCCGCAGTCTGAGGGGGGACCTGTCATGGCCGTGGACCAGTACTTGGAGGGCGAGCTGCAGCATCTGCTCGCCGAGGACGAGCGCATCGCCGAGCAGGGAATCCGGTTCGTGCGCACCGAGTCGGGCGTCAGCCTGGTCGGCGAGGTGGAGAGCACCGAGCGGCGCGACCTGATCTGCCAGGTCGTCACCGAGGCCTTCCCTGACCTGCCCATACACTGCAACATCGGGCTCACGCGCGTGCACGAGCCCGAGGAGGTGGAGGAGCTGTGAGCCCCTGCGTCCGGGTCGCCGCCGTCGGCGACGTGCACCTCGACCAGGATGTGGTGGGCCGTTACCGCCCGGCACTGGAACACTTGGCGGACAAGGCCGACCTGCTCCTGCTGGCCGGCGACCTGACCCGGCACGGCACGGCCGAGGAGGCACGCTGCGTGGCGCGCGAGTTCGGCGCCCTGCCCGTGCCGGTGGTGGCGATCCTCGGCAACCACGACTATCACGCCGACGCGCAGGAGGAGGTTTCGGCGGTACTCCAGGACGCCGGCCTCACCGTCCTGGAGTGCACCGGCACCGTCCTGGACTGCGCGGGCGTCCGGATCGGCATCGCCGGCACGAAGGGCTTCGGCGGCGGCTTCGCGGGCGCCTGCGCCAGCGAGTTCGGCGAGCCGGAGATGAAGGCCTTCACCCGCCACGGCCGCGAGCTGGCCGCCCGCTTCGGCAGCACTTTGGCGAAACTGGACTGCGACGTGCGGATCTCGCTGACCCACTATTCTCCGGTCCCCGAGACCTTGCTGGGCGAGCCGCTGGAGATCTATCCGTTTCTCGGCTCGTACCACTTGGCCCAGGCCATCGACGCCGCCCCCGACGTGGCCTTGGCGGTCCACGGCCACGCCCACGCCGGCTCGGAGCGCGGCACCACCCCGGGCGGCGTCCCGGTCCGCAACGTGGCCCACCCGGTGATCAAGCAGGCCTACAACGTCTACCAGCTCTCCGTCTCCCCCGCCCTGACCCCCGCCTGACCCGCCATTGCCACACGACCGCGGCGCCAGCGCCCGGTCGGGAGCCCGAGCCGCACGGACCCGGACGCGGAGGGCTGAGCCGCACGGACACGGGACAGCACGGATGCGGCGCGCGGACGCGGAGGCGGCGCGCGGACGCGGAGGCGGCGCGCGGACGCGGAGGCGGCGCGCGGACGCGGCGCGGGTCCCGCTCGGCGGGCGCTGCACGCCGCGGAGCACAGCGCAGCGACCGGAAGTCTCCGTGATCATGCCGCACCCACCGCTGACACCAACGGTTTTTCATGATCGTGGAGCGAACATGTACCCCTGTGTACCAAATGTCTCCACGATCATGGCAAACCCATGGTGCGGCCGCGGCGTCATGCATGATCACGGAGACATCTGTTCGGCCGGCCGCCCGCCCGCCCGCATCGAGGTTCCTGTCCGCAGGCGAGCCTTCCGGCGCTACATCGAAAAGTCGGGCGCTCCGCGCCGCGACTTTTCGGACTTATGCCCTGTCGGGAGAAAAATCCGTTAAGTCGGGGCGCGGAGCGCCCGACTTAACGGAACAGCGGGGGCCGTCGCGGACCGGCACCCGGCCACGCGCCGTAGGCGCCGGGTTCTCGAGCGGCCACCTGCCGGGCAGCGCGGGCTCGGACGCGGGGCGCGGAGCCGTGGAGGGCGGACGCGGAGGCGCGGACACCGGCGGCGCGCGGCGCGCGGGCTAGGACGCGGGGCGCGCGGGGCGCGCGGGCGCGGGGCGCGCGGGCGCGGGCTCGGACGCGGGGCGCGCACGGGCTCGGACGCGGACGCGGACGCGGCGCGCGGAGGCGGCGCAGGCGCGTGGGGCATGGGCGGCGCGCAGGGCGCGGGCGCAGAGGCCCGCGGGGCGCGGACGCGCGGGGCGGGGGCGCGGGGCGGGGGCGCGGGGCGGAGTTGGGAGGGGGGTCAGAGGTGGTCGGTGAGTTCGCCGCGGAGGAAGGTCAAGGCGCGGGCCAGCAAGCGGGACACGTGCATCTGGGAGATGCCCAGGCGCTCCGCGATCTGGGTCTGGGAGAGGTTGCCGAAGAAGCGGAGGGCGATGATCCGCTGCTCGCGGACCGGAAGGCGGGCCAGCAGCGGGCGCAGGGACTCGCGGTCGTCGACGGCCTCCAAGGCGCGGTCGGCGGTGCCGAGCAGGTCGGCCAGTTCGGCGCCTGAGTCTTCGGTGCCGGCGGGGGCGTTGATGGACAAGGCGCGGTACGCGTGGCTGGACTCGAGGCCCTCGATGATCTCCTCCTCGCCGACGTCCAGGCGGGTGGCGAGGTCGGCGATCGTCGGGGAGCGGCCCAGTTCCTGGGCGAGGTCGCCGGAGATCTTGCTGATCTCCAGGCGCAACTCCTGCAGGCGGCGCGGCACGCGCACGTCCCAGCCCTTGTCGCGGAAGTGGCGCTTGAGCTCGCCGACGATCATCGGGATCGCGTAGCTGGTGAACGCGGCGCCGCGGGTCGGGTCGTAGCCGTCCACGGACTTGATCAGGCCCACGCCGGCGACCTGGTTGAGGTCGTCGATCGGCTCGCCGCGGTTGCGGAAGCGGCGGGCCAGATACTCGGCCAGCGGCAGGTACAGCTCGATGATCCGACCGCGGATCCGGGCGCGGTCGGGGCTGCCGGCCGGCAGGTCGGCCAGCAGCGTGAGCAGTGCCTGCGCGGCGGCGTCGGTCTGCTTGGTGGTCGTGCGGGAGTGAGCGGTGGCGGTCATGAGGGGATCCCCCTGCCTGCCCAGGCGTGCAGCATTGGACCGATCGGGCGCCCTGGTCTCGAACGCCTGCCATCCGTAACCTTTTAGCCGATCTATAATCAGCCGTTCGGATGATGCGGTCTGCTCAACGTACCGCTCCAACACACCAAGGGCAAGGTGGGCACCCGAATGGGCCTAAGAGCTGACCTCGCTGAGATCGTCCTCGTCGGACTCCTCCAGGACGGGGGGTTCGGCGTCGGCGCCGGTCACCGAGCGGTACACCCGTTCGAGGTCGCTCGCCGTGCGTTCCCATGTATAGCGGGACCGGACCCGGTCGATCGCGGCGCTGGCGAAGCTCATCCGGCGTACCTCGTCACCGAGCAAACCGCGCAGGGCGGCGGCCAGGGCGGTCGTGTCGCGGGGCGGGACCAGGACCCCGGTGACGTTGTCGATGACGCTCTCCGCGATCCCGCCGACCTCGTAGGCGACCACCGGCACGCCGCAGGCCATCGCCTCCAGCGGGGTGAGGCCGAACGGCTCGTACGCGGGGGCGCAGGCCAGCACGTCGGCGGAGCGGTACCAGGCGGGCAGCTCGTCCTGGGTGACCGCGCCGATGATGCGCAGGCGGTCGGCGACGCCGTGGCGGTCGGCCAGTTGCAGCAGCCGTCGCGCCTCGGGGTCGCGCTCGAGCTCCACGCCGCGCTCGGGGTGGGCCGGGTCCGGGCCGCCGATCAGCACCAGCTCGGCGCCGGGCACCCGGCGCAGCGCCTCGATCAGGTCGGCGAAGCCCTTGCGCGCGACCAGCGAGCCGACGCTGAGGATGCGGCGCAGGCCGCTGCGGCGGTGGTCGGCGGACGGGCCGCCGGGCGTGAAGCGGTCCACGTCCACGCCGGACGGGACGATGACGGTACCGGAGCGGCGGACACCCATCTTGCCCAGCTCGGCGACCTCGTCCTCGCTCTGCGCGACCACCCGGTCGGCGAGCGAGCCCAGGGTGCGCTCCAGCCCCGCCCGCGGGCCGGCGCGGCCGTTGCCGTCGGCGGGCAGGTGGCGGCGCTCGGCGGTGGCCAGGCCGTGGTACGTCACGATGACCGGCCGCCGGTCCTCGGCGGTGGCGGTGAGCGCGGCGAGGCCGGAGAGCCAGTAGTGCGCGTGCAGGACGTCGGGGGCGTCGCCGCCGGCCCAGCGGGCGGCCAGGGCGCGGCCGAAGTCGCCCATCAGCGGCAGCTGCGCGTCGGGGGCGATCGGCCTGATCGGACCGGCGGGCACGTGCTCGACTGTGACGCCGGGCGCGAGCTCCACCGCGTCGGGGCCGCCGGAGCTTTCCCGCCGCACGTACACGACGACCTCGTGCCCGAGCCGCCCCAGTGCCCCGGACAGGGCCGCCACGTGGGTGTGCCGGCCGCTGGTGCCCGGGCCGCCGAGCGCGAGCGGGCTGGCCTGGGCGGAGACCAGGGCGATCCTCAAGACACCGACCTCCACCCAGCAGACTGCGCTTACCTGCCTCCGCCCCTACCCGGGCCGGTAGGTGGTAAACATCAACGGGCGAGCCGTGAGCGGCGCGCACCGACGAGAGAGGCAGGACATGGTCGACAGGGCCCCCGCGGAGGGCGCGAGCGCCGAGCCGGCCGAGGCGCTCGCCGCGCTGGTCGCGAAGCTGCGCGCCGAGCTGACCGGGGTGCGCACCGCGATGCGGAACCGCGCCGTCATCGAGCAGGCCAAGGGTGTGCTCGTCGAGCGGCTCGGGATCACCCCCGACCAGGGCTTCGACCATCTCGTGCGGCTCTCCCAGCGCACCAACATCAAGCTGATCGAGGTCGCCGCGGCGATCGTGGGCACCACCTCGCCGGACCCGAACGCGCCCGATGTGGTGAACCTCATCGACGACGAGCTGCGCCAGCACGTGGCGCGCAGCCGGGCCGTGGTTCAAAAACCCGAAAAGCCCGATGTGGTACCGCCCAGTGCCCGCAAACGGGCCAGCCGCCCGCCCGAGGTGGAGGCGCTGCAGTCGCAGCACCAGCTGCTCGGCGCCCGGATCGCGGCCTCCCGCGGCTACGACGAGATCTGCGAGGTGCTCGGCACCGCGCCGACCGCCTGGCCGGCCCCGACCTCGGCGCTGCTGACCCGGCTCGACGCCGACGGCGCGCAGCGCGTGGTCGGCGCCTACGGGGTGCCCGGCGAGGTGCGCAGCCGCTGGTCCCGCATCCCCCCGGACCCGGGCCTGCCGCTGGTGGTGGCGGTCCAGGACGTGGAGACCCTGTGGCTGTCCACCGGCGATGAGCTCGCCCGGCGGTTTCCCGTCATGGGTCAGGTACCGTTCGCCGGCGAGACCCTGCTCGCCTCGCCGCTGATCTCGGGCGAGCGGGTCATCGGCGGCATCCTGCTGACCTGGGCCGACGGGCTGCCCGACGGCGAGGAGCTGCGCCGCTACGTCACCGCCCTGCTGGAGCCGGTGGCCCGGCAGGTCGACGCGCTCATCGGCGACGAGATCGCCAGCGCCTGGTTCGACGTGCCCGGCGAGGAGACCGGCCAGGCGGCGCCGGCCCAGGTGTGGCTGCCGACCGTCGTGGACGCGCTGCACACCCCCGGCGCGCTGCTCTCCCCCGTGTACGACGACGGGCAGCTGGTCGACTTCCGGGTGGAGTACGCCAACGGCCTGGCCCGGCAGATCTTCTCGATCGCCCGGGTGGACCCGGACGAGGCGACGCTGCTGGCCGCGTACCCGGCGCTGGGCAGTGCCACGCTGCTGCCCGAGTTCGCCCGGGTACTGCAGGACGGCCAGCCCCGCCGGCTCGAGGGCCTGCGCGCCGACCCGCGCACCGACGGCGTGCCCACCCCGCAGGCCCTCACCGTGCACGCGGTGCGGCTGTGGGACCGGGTCTTCGCCGTCTGGCGGGTCGCCACCGAGGCCGATCTGCTGTACGACCAGCTGCTGCAGGCCGAGCGCATCGCCGGCATCGGCTCGTTCTGCTGGGAGCTGCGCGACCCGGAGCCGCGCTGCTCGCCCGAGCTGGTCCGGCTCTTCACCGCCGGCCAGGCCGCCCGCGGCCGCGACGCGGGCCGGATCCCGGTCGAGGAACTGCCCGCCAGCGTCCACCCCGACGACCTGCTCGCCGTGCAGGACGCCGTGCGCCGCACCATCGTCGAGGGCAAGCAGCTGCTCGCCGAGGTCCGCGGCGCCGGCCGGGTCAACGGCCGCCGGCTCCGGCTGACCGCCGAGCCCATCTTCGACGAGACCGGCAAGGTCACCGCCATCCGCGGTACCGTCCAGGACGTCACCGAGGAGCGCGCGGTCGAGGCCCGCCTGCGCCGCGCCGAGGAGGCCCTGGCCGCCCAGCGCCACCGCCTGGCCGACGAGCGCCGCGCCGCGGAGGCCCTGCAGCAGGCGCTCCTGCCCACCGACCCGGAGCTGGGCCACCTGGAGGGCGTCGAGATCTGCGGCCGCTGCCGCTCCCCCGAGCGCGTCGGCACGGTCGACGGCGACTGGTACGACGCCACCCCCATCCCCGGCGGCGGGACCATCCTGGTGCTGGGCGACGTCGACGACCGCGGCCTGTCCTCGATGACGACCGCGGCCCGCCTGCGGTATGCGGTGCGCGCGTACTCCACCCTGGACCTGCCTCCCGGCGACATCCTGACCGCGGTGAACGCGATGCTCTGCGCGATGGAGGTCGAGCACACCGCGTGCCTGGTCGTGGCCCGCTACTCCCCCGCGACCCGCGAGCTGCGCTGGGCCGCCGCCGGGCAGGTGGCCCCGATCCGCTACAACGCCGACGGCCAGGGCCAGGTCCTGTCCGGCCCGCTGGGCCTGCCGCTGGGCGAGGTCACCGAGATGCGGTACACCGACGCCACCCTCACCCTGGCCCCCGGCGACCGCGTCCTGTTCTACACCGGCGGCCAGTACACCGGCTCCCGCCCCCGCGGCGACCGCCGCCGCAGCGGCGGCCTGGACCTGGTCCGCCGCGCCGCCGAGCACATCGACCTGACCGACTTCGACGCTGTCGTGACCCACCTGACCACCAGCCTGAACGTCCCCGACGACGAGGACGTCTGCGCCATGCTCGTCCACCTGCCCTGACGCCCCGCACCGGCCGGGTCCGCAGGCCGCTCACGTGCGCAGGCCGCTCACGTGCGCGAGCCACTCAGGCGCGCGAGCCACTCAGGGGGTGCGAGCCACTCAGGCGCGCGAGCCACTCAGGCGCGCGAGCCACTCAGGGGGTGCGAGCCGGTCAGAGGGTGCGGGTGTCCCAGTCCCAGGGCACCCCGAGCCCGTCGAAGCGCCCGAGCGCGTCGCGGTGGCGACCGGCGATCACGATCCGATCCGGCCCGAGGTGGGCGAGCAGGTCGTCGTCGCCGAAGTACCGGGTGCCGGGGTCCGGCCACTGCCAGAGCCCGTCGTCGAGCTCCCGGAGCCGCACCTTGACCCCCCGCAGCTGACCGGCCGGCGGGTTCATGAACACGAGCCCGTGCAGCGGCGCGTACGTGGCCTCGTACACAGCGGCGTACACCAGGAAACGCGACAACGTCAGCCCGGTCGGCAGCTCACCGTTCTCGACGACCTCCGGGTCCGCCTCCCCGGCCCGAAACCCGTACCAGTCGTCGGCACCTTCCCAGAACCGGACCAGGCCACCGTCCCGCCCGGGGTCGAGCGGCAGCATGACATGATCGCGGCTGAGCGGGTACGAATACCGCGCCGCGATGCGGTGCCACTCCACCAGCGCCGCGGGAACACCCGGCACCTCAACCTCGACGGCGGCCCGGTCCGGCGCCCCGTACCAGCGGTACACGAACCGCCCGAGACTATCCGGCGCCACAACGTCCAACTCGTACACGCGCTCATCATGCCGCACCCCTGTCGACCATTACGAATATCGATGAAATCGCGTATTGTCCGCCATTGCCGGATGAGTCGGATGCGCCAAACGGGGCCGCAGGCGGCCCGGTCCTCGGCGGGGGCCCGACCGCCGGGGACCGGGCCCTGACACCACACGGATGCCCCCCGCGGCCCGGCACACGCAATGCCGACCCGCGCGGCCCACACGGCCCAACGTCCACGGCGAGCACGATCCGCGACCACGTCCCACAGTGCGGACGCCGCACCCGCGGAGCACGGCGCAGCGACCATAAGTCTCCGTGATCATGCGCACCCGCCAGCGACACCAACGGTTTTTCATGATCACGGAGTGTTGATGTACACCCGTGTACCAAATGTCTCCAGGATCATGAAAAACCCGCGGTGCGGCGAGGACGGACATCATGATCACGGAGACATTCGTCCGCCCCGCACCGGCGGGCAGGTCGGATAGTTCGCCCGTTGGGCGATATATCCGGAAAATTCGCCCTGTCGCGCCGCCCCCCGGGTCGGCGCCGATGACTGTCGTTCCCCACCGACGACCATCGACGCCCAGCTGCGGTGGCTACCCGCCCCGCCCGCCGGGGCAACCCTCGGGCCGTGGCGCATGCCGGCGGACGGCACGCGGGCCGCGCCTCATGAAGCGGACCAGACGCGGGCTCGGCGCCACCGCGGAGCGCGGACGGCAGCGAGAGACGCTTCATGGAGGCCAACGGGCCGCGAGCTCAGCGCTGCCACGAGCTCAGCCCTGCCGCGAACTCGGCCCGCCCCACGCTCGGCCCGCCGCGAACTCAGCGCCGCCCCAAGCCCGGCCCCGCCGCGAACTCGGCCCCGCTGCGGGCGGGCAGCGGGCAGCGGGGCACGGGAGGAGGCTACGGGGCGCGGGGGCTGCGGAGGAGGCGGAGCAGGCGGGCACGGGGCGCGGGGGCGCGGCGCGGGGCGCGGCGGCGCGGCGCGGGACGCGGCGCGGGGCGCGGGCGCGGGCGCGGGGCGCGGGCGCGGGCGCGGGGCGCGGGGCGCGGGCGCGGGCGCGGGCGCGGGCGCGGGGCGCGGGCGCGGGGCGCGGGCGCGGGCGCGGGGCGCGGGCGCGGGCGCGGGCGCGGGGCGCGGGGCGCGGGCGCGGGGCGCGGGCGCGGGGCGCGGGCGCGGGGCGCGGGCGCGGGCGCGGGGCGCGGGCGCGGGCGCGGGCGCGGGGCGCGGGCGCGGGGCGCGGGCGCGGGGCGCGGGCGCGGGCGCGGGCGCGGGGCGCGGGCGCGGGCGCGGGGCGCGGGCGCGGGGCGCGGGCGCGGGCGCGGGCGCGGGGCGCGGGCGCGGGGCGCGGGCGCGGGCGCGGGGCGCGGGGCGCGGGGCGCGGGCGCGGGGCGCGGGGCGCCGGGCGCGGGCGGAGGTTACGGGGCTCGGGGGCTGCGGAGGAGGCCGAGCAGGTGGGCGTGGACGGCGCGGGCGGCGGACTGGGCGGCGCGGATTGCGGCCACGTCGGCCGGGTCGTGGGGGAAGAAGGTCAGGCGGCCGTCGTCGCGGAGCACGACGGGGACCTCGGTGCGCTCCAGGATGGCGCTCAGGGCTCGTTGCGCGTCCAGTGCCGCGCGGCCGGCTCGGCGGGCCACCGCGGCTGGGACTCTCCACAGATCGTCGACGGTGAACGCCGACGGCTTCGCCACATCGACTGTCATGTGTTGAGCCTAAGGAGGCTCTGGGCGGTACCACCACCAAGATTTTTTTCTTGTGGATAACTTTGCAAAGAGGCTGCCGGTCTATCGGATGCGACCGCACCCGTCAAGGGCGGAAAGCGGACCCATTGAGCCGATCGCTGGGCCGTGAGCTGTCCGTATATTGGCGCTGTGGATGCGCGAGAGTACCGGCTCGGGGTCGACTTCGGTACCTCGAACACCGTGGCGATGCTGGCCTGGCCCGACGGACACGTCCGGCCGCTGCTCTTCGACGGCTCGCCGACGCTGCCCTCGGCGGTGTACGCCGACCCGCAGTCGGGGCTGCTCGTCGGGCGCGACGCGATGCACGCGGCGCGGATCAGCCCGGAGCGGTACGAGCCGAATCCCAAGCGGCGCATCGACGAACCCGTGGTCCTGCTCGGTGACCGCGAGGTCGCCACGGTCGACCTCATCGCCTCGGTGCTCGCCCGGGTCGCCGGCGAGGCGCGGCGGGTCACGGGCGGGCTGCTCGGGCCGGTCACCGTCACCTGTCCGGCCGCGTGGGCGCACACCCGCCGCGGGGTCCTGCAGGCGGCCGCCGAGCGCGCCGGTCTCGGCGCCGTGACCCTGGTGCCGGAGCCGGTCGCCGCCGCGCAGGTCTTCCTGACCCTGTCCGGCTCCGAGGCACCGAGCTCGCTGCCCGGTTCTTCCTTCGTGGTGTACGACCTGGGCGCCGGCACCTTCGACGCGTCCGTGGTCCGCCACGGCGGCGGGACGTTCGAGGTGCTCGCGGCGGAGGGGCTGAGCACCAGCGGAGGGCTGGACATCGACGCGGCGATCGTGGGGTACCTCGGCGCGGCGCACGCCGCCGGCAACCCCGACGCCTGGCGCCGGCTCACCCATCCGGGCACCAGCGCCGAACGCCGCGCGCACCGCCTGCTGTGGGACGACGTCCGCGCGTCCAAGGAGATGCTCTCCCGTACCGCCGCCACCATGATCCACCTGCCGGCCCTCGAAACCGACGTGCCGCTCGGCCGCGACCAGTTCGAGCAGCTCGCCCGCCCCATCCTCACCGCCACGGTGACCGCCACCCGCGCCGCGATCGCCGCCTCCGGCGTCGGCGTCGCCGGCATCGACGGCGTGTTCCTGGTCGGCGGCGGCAGCCGGATTCCGCTGGTCGCCACGCTGCTGCACCAGGCCCTCGGCAAGGCCCCGACCGTCGTGGAACAGCCGGAACTGGTGGTGGCGCAGGGAGCCGTCGGGGCTTCGCTGCAGTTCACGCTCCCGCAGTCAACGGGAAGCGCGGCCCCACCGGCCCCAGGGTTCGCGGCCACCACCGCACCCACATACACCTCCGGGGCCTACACCGCCGGCACCTACGCCGGCGGGGGTCAGACCGCCGGCATGGCGCCGCCGAGCTACGGGCCGGCGCCCGTCTCCGGCCCGCCCGGCATGCCGATATCCGCGGTGCCCTCGTCGGGTGGGGGTTCGCCGGCGGCGCCCGTGTCGCCCGCGTTCGCCTCGATGCCCGTGACGGGCTACCCGGCGCCGCCGCCCACCGGCGTTCCACCGACCGGGCCGGCCAATCCCCCGGGTCCGGCCGTCCCGCCCCCGGGCCCCGGTCCCGTGCCCGGTGTCCAGATCGGCGCGGCGGCGATGCCACCTCCGGGTGCCGCGCCCACCACGGCGACCGGCAGCGGCAAGGGACGGCGCGCCGGCCTGCTCGTCGCCGCCATCGTGGTGGTCGTCGCCGTGATTGGCCTGGGCGTATGGGGCGTGACGAAGCTGGGCGGCGGCGGCAGCGGCGACTCGGGCGACGACGGCTCGTCCGTCACCGCCGAGGTCGTGCACGACAGCGTCGACTGGACGACGACCGCCGCGGACTACGACGGCCACGCCGGCACCACGGTCGCCTACGACTGCCCGTCCGACGGCGCGATCGGCACGGTGTGGGGCACCGGCACATACACCACCGACTCCTCGGTCTGCACCGCCGCCGTGCACGACGGCCGGATCACCCTCAAGGACGGCGGCCGCGTCATCATCAAGATCATGGAGGGGCAGGACTCCTACGAGGGCTCGACCCAGCACGACATCGTGACCACCGGGTACGACGCCTACCCCTGGGCATTCCAGATCGTCGGCTGACCGCACCGCCATCGGCCCGCCGCGCAGCGTGATGTACCCCGAACGGAGTGCTCCGGGTCATGAACGGGTGCCGGTCGGTTGTTGCCGACCAAATCGGGCCGCGGACTGCCTAGCGTCATCGTCCATGAGCAACGAACTCACCCCCGCCGCGCCCGCCGACGCGCGGTTCGACGCCGGCTACCTGGCGACCGCCGAGCTCGACGCCCGTTTCTACCTCGACCAGGTCATGGCCATGGTCGGCGTCGACGGGCTGGTCGCCGCCCTGGCACAGCCGTTCCTGCTCGCGCAGGTCGACCAGCACGCCGCGGCGGTGCGGGAGAGCCTGGTCGCGGCCGGGAAGGCGATCGACTCGATCTCGCTGGCCGGCTACGCCCGGTCGGTCATCGCCGTGCACCAGCGCCACGGGCGCCCGCTGCCGACCCCGGACAGCGTGGACTGGAAGAACGCGGACTGGACGGTGCTGCGGCTGGTCGCGGTCTGCCACCTGGCGGACGCCGCCGATGCCTTCTAGCGCGGGTCAGCGCCGGCGGCCGGGGGACTCGTTCCAGCGGAAGTGGACGAACAGGCGGCCGAAGTTGTCGGAGTCCTTCTCGACCCGGTGGTAGAGCGCCTTGATCTCGCGCTGGTCGAGGAAGCGCAGCACGCGCTTCTTGAGCGCGCCCGACCCCTTGCCGGGAATGATCTCGACGAGGGTGGCCCGCTTGGCCACCGCCTCGTCGATGATCCCGCGCAGCGCGCGCTCGATGTCGCCGCTGCGGTTGAAGATGTCGTGGAGGTCGAGCTTGAGCTTCACCCTGCCAGCGTAGTCGCGGCCTCCGTCACGGGGTGCCCGGCCGCCTTCCAGGCGTGGAAGCCGCCGGCCAGGTCGGTCGCCCGGTGCAGCCCGAGGTCCTGCAGGGCGGCGGCGGCCAGCGACGAGGTGTACCCCTCCGAGCAGAACACCACGACCGGCAGGTCGAAGCGGTCGGCGATGTCCAGCCGGGCGTCGCTGCGCGGGTCGAAGCGCCACTCCAGCACGTTGCGCTCGATGATCAGCGCGCCCGGGATCTCGCCCTCGGTGGCGCGCTGGGCGGCCGGGCGGATGTCGACCAGCACGGCGCCCTCCGCGGCGGCCAGGCGGGCCTGGTCGGCGTCGAGGCGGGCGAGGCGGGTCCGGGCCTCCGCGAGGATGTCGTCGATGCTGCGGCCGGGGAGCGTGCCGGTGGCCGCGGTCACCAGTCCGCCCCCGCCTTCGTGATCGACTCGACGGTGAGCCGGCCGTCGTGCAGCCGGTACCGGGTCATGGCGGTCAGCGCCGGGCCGTAGGCGTGCACGGTGACCGCCGGGCGGGTGCCGGTGTTGACGACGCGGTGCACGTGGTGGGCGCCGAAGCGGCGGCCCTCCCCCTCGGTGTAGGCGGTGTTGACCAGCTCCCCGGCGCGGACGGTCTGCTCGACGATCTCGCCGGAGTAGACGGTGAAGGCGCCGCCGGAGCCGCCGTGGTCGTGCAGGTCGGTGCCCTGGCCGGGTAGCCAGGTGAGCAGCCAGACCTCGTGGTCGTCGGCCACGGCGAGGCGGCCGTACCAGCGGCGCTGCGGGTCGAAGCGGGGCGCGAACGGCCAGTCGTCGGGTGACGCGGCGTATGCGCGGGCCGTGGACAGCATGTCCGCGGCGCGGGTGACGGTTGTGGCGATGACCATGCCATTTCTCCAGTTTTCGCACGTACTAGATAGGAATTAAAGCAGGCGAGAGGCACTGCTGTGAAGGAATTGCCCGGCGCGCCGCGAGCGAAGGCTCTAGCGGCAACAGCATTGAGTCAGCGGCGCCATGGCACCGATGTTCCCGATCCGGGCGCACGCCCGTCAACTCGCGTCCAGGATGCGGGAATCGGGTGATGACAGGGTGCTGTGCGCGGTTTGACAGCGGCGTGGCGCATGCTGCATGCGCAGGACTGGACATCACAGGGGGAACACGCCATGAGCTTCGCTTTCCAGGCCACCGGCCTGGTCAAGCGCTTCGGCAAGACCATCGCGCTGGACGGGGTGGACCTGGCCGCCGAGCCCGGCACGGTGCTCGGCGTCCTGGGGCCGAACGGCGCCGGCAAGACCACCGCCGTGCGCATCCTGGCCACGCTGCTGCGCCCCGACGCGGGGCAGGCGGTCGTCGGGGGGTACGACGTGGTGCGCCACCCGGCCGCGGTCCGCCGCATCAGCGGGCTGACCGGCCAGTTCGCCTCGGTCGACGAGGACCTGACCGGCACCGAGAACCTGGTGCTCATCGGGCAGCTGCTCGACCTGAAGGCGCGCGACGCCAAGACGCGGGCGGCGCACCTGCTCGCGGAGTTCGACCTGACCGAGGCGGCGAACCGCCCGGCGAAGACCTATTCGGGCGGCATGCGGCGCCGCCTCGACCTGGCCGCGAGCCTGGTCGGCCGGCCCGCCGTGGTCTACCTCGACGAGCCGACCACCGGCCTGGACCCGGCCAAGCGCGAGGACGTGTGGAACATGGTCCGCGCCCAGGTGCAGGAGGGCACGACCGTGCTGCTGACCACGCAGTACCTGGAAGAGGCCGACGCCCTGGCCGACAACATCTCGGTGTTCAACCATGGCAAGGTCATCGCCCACGGCACGCCCGCCCAGCTCAAGCACATCGTCGGCGGGCAGACGATCAGCGTGCGCCCGACCGACCCGGCGCACCTGGACACGGTCGCGACGATCCTGTCCGCCGTGTCGGGCAACCAGCCGGAGTCGCACGGGCGCGGGGTGCTGTCGGTGCCGGTCACCGACGACAGCGCGATGACCGCGGTGGTGCGCCGGCTGGACGAGGCCGGCATCGGGGTGATGGAGCTGTCGCTGCACCTGCCCAGCCTCGACGAGGTGTTCTTCACGCTGACCCGCGAGCGCCAGGAGGTGGCGGCATGACGACCACGCCCACGACGACGCGCACCGCGGCCACGGACGGCGCGCCGTTCATCCCCGCCATTCCGGCCCGGCCGTTAGGCCTGGTCCGGCACAGCCTGGTGATGGCCCGGCGCAGCCTGATCAAGACGATGCGCACGCCGGAGCAGCTGCTCGACGTCACGCTGCAGCCGATCATCTTCATCGTGCTGTTCGTGTACCTGCTCGGCGGTGCCATCGCCGGCTCGCGCCACGACTACATGCAGTTCCTGCTGCCGGCGCTGATGGTGCAGAACGTGCTGTTCGCGTCGGCGCCGACCGGGGTCAGCCTCAACACCGACATCAAGACGGGGGTCTTCGACCGGTTCCGCAGCCTGCCCATCGGGCGGTCGGCGCCGCTGATCGGCGGGGTGCTCGGCGACATGATCCGGTTCGTCGTGTCGATCGTGGTGATGATCGGCTTCGGCTACCTGCTCGGCTTCCGCGTCGAGACCTCGCTGGCCGAGACGGTCGCCGCCTGCCTGCTGGTGATGTTCCTGGCGTTCTGCTTCAGCTGGATGTTCGTGCTGCTCGGCATGGTCGTCCGGGAGCCCGGAGCGGTGCAGGGCCTCGGCTTCGTGATCATGTTCCCGCTGACCTTCGGCACCAATGTGCTCGTGCCGACCGACACCCTGCCCGGCTGGCTGCAGGCGTGGGTGAAGGTCAACCCGGTCGCCGACGCGATGCAGGCCGCCCGCGGCCTGATGGTCGGCCAGGGCGCGGTCGCCGAACCGGTGATCAAGACGCTGATCTGGTCGGTGGTGATCCTGGCGGTGTTCGCGCCGCTCGCGGTGCGCGCCTACCGCCGCAAGACCTGAGCCGGCCGGTCAGGGCCCATCAGAGGCCGATCAGAGGCCGACCAGCTCCAGCGCCTCGGCCCGCGGCAGGCTCCTGCCGCGGGCCAGCGCCGCGTCGAAGGCCGCGTCGCCCAGCTCGGCCCGCAGCGCCGCCAGCCGGGCCGTCCAGTCGGTGTTGGCCGCGTCGCGGGTGCCGGCCAGCCGCTCCGCCGCGCCGAGGATCGCCGCGGCCCGCTCCGGGTCGCCGAGGGCCCGGGTCAGGCCGGCGACGGCGACCGCGAGCCGACCGGCCACCGGCATGTCCCGCGCCCCCAGCGTCAGCGCCATCGCCTCGGCGAGCCCGGCGCGGCCCCGGTCGTGCTCGCCCCGGGCCACGTCCACCTCGGCCCGCCCGGCCAGCACGACCGCCTTGTACTGCGGCGCGACCGGCGCCGAGCGCTCCTGCAGCCGCCACGCCTCCGCGTAGCACCGCTCGGCCTCGTCGAGGTCGCCGTCCGCCCGGGCCAGGTGGCCGAGCTCCAGCATCACCTGCGAGACGTCGCGGGCGGCGCACCCGCGGTCGTCGGCGAGCGCGCGCAGCTGCGCCCGGGCGACCTCCGGGCCCTCGGTGTGCCGGCGCAGGACGGCCATGCTGATGCGCAGATATGCCTCGCTGGAGCGGATGCCGAGCTGCCGGTGCAGCGCGATCGACTCGTCGAGCATCGCCATCGCGGTCGCGAAGCCGCCGCGGCGGGCGTGGGCGTCGGCCAGGGACGCGAGCGTCATCGCCAGCCCCCATCGCTCGCCCACCCGGCGGAACTCGGCCACCGCCGCGCCGAGCTCGCGCATCATGCCGTCGATGTCGCCGTCGTTCTCGTGGAAGTGGCCGAGGATCGAGTGCAGCATGGCCCCGGACCAGCCGTCGACCCCGGCGGCAAGGCGGCCGCGGATGACCTCCGCACCGCGCTCGTTGTCGTCGCGGAACAGCAGCGCGACCGGCTCGACGAGCGGCACGAACGGGTGGCCCCCGGGCGGCGCGGTGGCGGCGATCTCGACCAGCTCCTGCAGCCGGTCGCCGGGCACCTGGAAGTCGCCGGCGATCCCGCTGGTGACCACGTGCATCGCGGTCACGACCAGCCGCAGGTCGGCCGGCACGCCGGGGTCGCGGCCGGCGCCGGTGGCGAGAACCCGCCGCAGCCACTGCGCCGCCTCGGCGTGGTTGTCGTCGAGCGTCCAGAACCAGCCGCCGGCCGCGCCGAGCCGGAACGCGGTGCGGGCGTCGCCGGTGTCGCACGCGTGAGCCACCGCGGCGTGCAGGTTGTCCTGCTCGAGGCGCAGCCGGTCGAGCCACTCCAGCTGCGCCCCGGTGCGCAGGTGCGGCTCGGCCCGCTCCAGCAGGGCCAGGAAGTGGGCCGTGTGCGCGGCCCGGGCCGGCCCCGCTCCCCCGCGCCGCACCAGCTCCTCCAGGGCGAACTCGCGGATCGTCTCCAGCATGCGGTAGCGGACCCGGCGGCCGTCGCCGGCCACCTGCAGCAGCGAGCGGTCGACGAGGGCGTCGAGCCGCTCCTCGGCGTCGGCCGCGCCGCTGACCGCCGCGGCCGCATCCGCGTCGAACGTGCCCGGGAACACCGCCAGCGCCTCGGCGAACGCCCGCTCGGCGGGCCCGAGCAGGCCCCAGCTCCAGGCCACCACCGCATGCAGCGTGCGGTGCCGCGGCAGGGCGGTGCGGCTGCCGCCGGTGAGCAGCCGGAACCGGTCGTCGAGGCGGGCCGCGACCTGCTGCGGGGTGAACGAGCGCAGCCGGGCCGCGGCCAGCTCGATGGCCAGCGGCAGCCCGTCGAGGCGGCGGCAGATCTCCACGACCGCCGCGGCGTTGTCGCCGGTCACCGCGAAGCCGGGGCGCACGGCCGCCGCCCGGTCGCGCAGGAGCTGCACCGCCGGCGAGTCGGCCGCGGCGCCCCCGGCGCCGGGCAGGGGCAGCGGGCCGACCGGGAACAGCGTCTCGCCGAGGATGCCCAGCGGCTCGCGGCTGGTGGCCAGGATGTGCAGCTTGGGGCACCGCCCGAGCAGCTCCTCGCCGAGCCGCGCGGCGGCCTCCACGACGTGCTCGCAGTTGTCGAGCAGGAGCAGCAGGCCGGGCCGCGCCAGCGCCTCGGCCAGCCGGTCGAGCATGTCGCCGCGGCGGGGCCGCATCGCGCCCTCGGCCGGGACGAGGCCGCCGGCGGCGAGGGTGCGCAGGACCACCGCGGGAACATCCGCCGCCTCGGTCACCGGCGCGAGCTCGACCAGCCACGCCCCCTCGGCCAGCCGGCCGCCCAGCGCCGCGGCGACCGTGGTGGCCAGCCGGGTCTTGCCCGCGCCGCCCGGGCCCACCAGCGTGACGAGCCGGCAGTCGCCGACCTGCGCGGCGAGCCGCTCGACGTCGCCGGCCCGCCCCACGAAGCTGGTCAGCGGCGCGCGCAGGTTGCCGGCCCGGGCCGGGCCGGCCTCGGCCCGCAGGACCGCCAGGTGCGCCGCGCGCAGCTCCGCCGACGGGTCGACGCCGAACTCGTCGGCCAGGCGCCGCCGGCACTCCTCGAACACGGCCAGCGCCTCGGCCGGCCGGCCGTCGGCGTGCAGTGCCCGCACGAGCAGGGCGACCAGCCGCTCCCGCAGCGGATGGGCGACGACGAGCTCCTGCAGCTCGGCGACGGCGCCGTGGCCGGGACCGGACGCCTCGATCAGGTCCTCGGTCGCGCTCAGGCGCAGCTCCTCCCAGCGAGCGAAGACGGCCTCGTCGACGGCGGGCGGCCCCCGCCAGAGATCGAGGGCCGCGCGCAAGGACCGGACCGCGCCGGGCGGGTCGCCGGAGCGCAGCGCGCGCCGCCCCTCGGCGACGAGCCGCTCGAACCGGCCGGCGTCCACGTCGTCGGGGCGGAGGTCGAGCCGATAGCCGCCGGGGCCGGACTCCAGGGCCGGATGCCCGCCCAGCGCCTTGCGCAGCCGGGACACCAGCGACTGCACCGCGTTGGCCGGGTCGGCCGGAGCCGCCGGCCCGCCCGGCGGCCACAGCGCGTCGGCGAGCCGGTCGACCGGGACGAACCGGCCGGGCTCGAGCGCGAGGCGGACGAGCAGGGCGCGCAGCCGGGCGCCGCCGACCTCGACCGGCCGGCCGCCGACTTCGACCGTGAGCGGTCCGAGCAGCCCGATGCGCATGCCTCCACTCTGCCATCGGGGTACGACAAAAAACGGGGGCCGGGCGCAGCGGCGCCGCCCGGCCCCCGCTCACCGCGCGCTTAGTAGATGCTCACGCCGTAGACGCTCAACGGCTCGGTGACCGGCTGGAAGTAGGTCACGCCGCCGCTGCTGCAGTTGCCGCTGCCGCCCGAGGTGAGGCCGATGGCCGCGGTACCGTCGAACAACGAGCCGCCGCTGTCGCCCGGCTCGGCGCAGACAGTGGTGCGGATGAGGCCGCTGACCCGGCCCTCAGCGTAGGTCACGGTCGCGTTGACCTGGGTGACGCTGCCGCTGTGCACGCCGGTGGTGCTGCCGCTGCGGCGCACGCTCTCGCCGACGTAGGCGTTGGCCGCGCTGGTGATCTCCTGGTAGGAGCTGCCGCTGAGGAACACGTTGCCGGCGTGCGTGACGCCCGAGGCGTAGCGCACGATGCCGTAGTCGTTGCCCGGAAAGCTGGTGCCCGCCCGGGTGCCCAGGACCGAGCCGCTGCTCGTGGTCCAGGTCGAGCCGATGTTCGTGCAGTGCCCGGCGGTCAGGAAGTAGTAGGTGCTGCCGCTGACCACGTTGAACCCGAGCGAGCAGCGCGCGCTGCTGGTGTAGATCGCCTGGCCGCCCGAGATCGTCGGACGCAGGGCGCTGCCCAGCCGCTCGACGCGGGCGCCGCTGCCGAGGCTCGCCACGAGGGTCTCGAGCGTCTTGACATGCTCGGCCGGCACGGTGCTGTCGATGGAGACGACGACCTGGTTGGCGACCGGGTCGACGGCAAACGCCGTGCCGGGGACCGCGGCCTTGCTGTCCAGCGTCGCGGTGATCTTCGCCAGCTCCGCGCCGCTGTGCTCGACCTTGCGCGCGACGGCGCCGCTTGCCTCCACGCTCGCGGCGGTGCTCGCATCGGTCACGGTGACGACCATCTTGCCCAGCTGCTGGTCGTAGTAGGACCCCGCGGTACGGGTGCCCAACTGGGTGACAAGGGCATCCACGGACCGGGCGGTCAGGGCGGGTGCGTCCTGGGCGGCCAGCGCGGCGGAGGGTGCCGCCACGGCGCCGGCGGCCAGGCCGGCGGCGATGGCCGCGATCAGCCTGGACGAGCTCCTGGTGGGTCTCACATGAGCCTCCCCTATATCGTTGCCGATAGATATCGGCAACGTCCGATGTTTCCATCGGGAAGGAGACCCACACAAGATTCTCGGGCGAATTACCCCATAGCACCCGTGTCATATCGTTACCGGCCGATCGCGACGCCCTCCAGCAGGAAGTCGTTGACCGGCCAGTACAGGTGCGGCTGGACGTTGTCGTCGATCGGCACCGTCACCGACACCCGGCCCTCGGCCTCGCCGATGAACAGCGCCGGATCGTTGCTGTCGGCGAAGGACACCACGTCGAGCCCGGCCGCCGCGGCCGCACCGGCGAACCCGTGGTCGGCGACGACCAGGTCGGGCGGCGCCTCGCCGCGCGCCTCCAGGTCGGCCAGCATGGCCCGCATGCCGTCCGGCGAGTGGGTATGCCACAGCGCGATCGCCCGCTCCGCCGCGACCGCCACGCCGCCGATGTAGCGCACCGCCAGGGGGAACTCGCGGTGGTCGTAGCGCCCCGGCCCGGCGAACACCGCGCCGGCCGCCGGCTGCAGCAACTCGCACCCGGCCGCGCGCAGCGCCGCGGCGATCGCCAGGTGCACCTCGATGATCCCGGCCGGGTGGCCGGTCGCCACGATGACCCGCTCGCGCCGCTCGGCGGCCAGGCGCAGCCGGTCGCGCATGCGCTCCAGCGCGCGGACCGTCTTGTCCGGGTCGATCACGTCGGTGCCGGTGGAGCGGGCCGGGTCGGGGTCGATGCCGACCCGCTCGGCCATCACCGCCAGCACTTCGGGCAGCGTCCAGGTCTTGAGTGGTACCAGACCGAAGACGTAACCCTCGCGCCCTTCGGCGAAGGCGGCGGCGTTGCCGTGATTCGAGGCCCGGGTGGTCTCGACATCGCCGGCGAGCAGGGCTTCGCGAAGATGACTCACAAGCTGGCGCATATGACCCATGGTAGGGACGGGGCCCGGCGCGGCCGAGGAAAGCGGCTTAAGGTCACAGTATGGCGGACATCTACCTCGAGACGGGTAAGAAGAAGGTCTTCGCCGGCAGCCTCGACTGGCCCGGCTGGGGCCGGTTCGGCAAGAGCGAGGAGGACGCGATCGAGGCGCTGGCCGCCTACGGCGCCCGCTACGCGCCGATCGCGGCGGCCGCCGGCTACTCCTTCCCGGCCGCGCCCCGGCTTGCCGTCGCCGAGCGGGTGCCCGGCACGGCGACCACCGAGTTCGGCGCGCCGGACGGGCGGCCCGAAGCCGACGGCACCGCGGTCACCGCCGCCATCGCCGGCCGGCACACGAAGCTGCTACGGGCCGCGTGGGCCGCCTTCGACGCCTACTCCGCCACCGCGCCCGAGTCGCTGCGCAAGGGCCCGCGCGGCGGCGGCCGGGACCGCGACAAGATGATCGACCACGTCATCGAGGCCGAGGGCGCCTACGCCCGCAAGATCGGCGTCAAGCTTCGGCAGCCGGCGATCGACACGCTGCGCGAGGAGGTCATCGCCGTGCTGGGCCAGCCGAGCGACGGCGGGCCGCTCACCCCGAACGGCTGGACCGCACGCTACGCCGCCCGCCGCTTCACCTGGCACGTCCTGGACCACCTGTGGGAGATGCAGGACCGCTCCGAGCCGGAGTAGGAAAGGTCAGGCCGCGTTGCGCAGGGCGGTCAGCACGAGGTCCACGGTGCGCTCGTAGGTCATGCCCTGCTCGCGCAGCAGCCGCCCGCCGGCGCCCCGCTCCTCCTTGAGGACGCCCAGCAGGAGGTGCTCGGTGCCGATGTAGTTGTGCTTCATCGACAGCGCGACCCGCAGCGACAGCTCGAGGGCCTTCTTGGCGGCGTTGTTGAATCTGGTCGGCGCTTTGGAACGGCGGAAGAGGAATCCCCCGCGCTCGGCCGGCTCGGCCCGCTCCAGCGCGCCGGGCCCGAAGGTCTGCTCGACGCTGGCCCGCACCGCGTCGAGGTCGATGCCGATCGAGCGCAGCGCCGCCGCGTCGTCACCGGCGGCAACCGTGGCGCGCACCGCTTCGTACTCGATCCCGGACGCACGCAGCACCGTGTGCCCGACGCCGCCGTCGGCGCGCAGCAGCGCGAGGAGCATGTGCTCGGTGCCGATCATCGGGTGGCCGAGCGCGTCGGCCTCCTCCTTGGCGCCCTTGACCACGGCCCGGGCCCGGTCGGTGAACCGCTCGAACATCAGTCTTCCCCCTTCGGCGCCGGCGCCCGGCCGGCGTGCTTCTTGTGGACGGCCTGCCGCGACACGTCGAGCGCGTCGGCGATCTCCTGCCAGGACCAGCCCTGCCGGCGTGCGTTGTCGACCTGGAGCGCCTCCAGCGCGTCGGCCAGCCGGCGCAGGGCGACCGCGGCCCGCAGCCCGACGCGCGGGTCCGCTCCGGCCGCCGCCGTGGCGAGGTCGTTTGCCTCCGTCATGCGTCAACCTTAGTTGACAACTCCGGGACTCGTCAACCTCGGTTGACAGGCCTACGCTTCGGGGCATGACCGATCTCCCCGTCATCGACATCGCCCAGCTGGTCCGCCAGGGCTCCGACGAGCGCGCCGCGCGCGAGATCGAGGCGGCCTGCCGGGCCAGCGGGTTCTTCTACGTCAGCGGCCACGGCGTCGACCCGGCGCTGATCGCCCGCCTGGACCGCCTGGCCCGCGAGTTCTTCGCCCTGCCCGAGGCCGAGAAGCTGGAGATCGCCATGGCCCGCGCCGGCCGGGCGTGGCGGGGGTTCTTCCCGGTGGGCGGCGAGCTCACCTCCGGCGTGCCCGACCAGAAGGAGGGGCTGTACTTCGGCACCGAGCTGGGCCCGGACGCCCCGCAGGTGCGCGCCGGCCTGCCGCTGCACGGCGCGAACCTCTTCCCCCGCCAGGTGCCCGAGCTGGGGGGCACCGTTTTGGAGTACCTCCAAGTGATGACGACGACGGCGCAGGCCGTGCTGCGCGGGATCGCGCAGAGCCTGGACCTGCCGGCCGACTACTTCGAGGCCGGGTACACCGCCGACCCGACCGTGCTGTTCCGGATCTTCCACTACCCGCCGACGCCGCCGGACAGCACCGCCTGGGGCGTCGGCGAGCACACCGACTACGGCCTGCTCACGCTGCTGCTGCAGGACGACAACGGCGGCCTGCAGGTGCGCACCCGCCCCGAGACCTGGGTCGACGCCCCGCCGGTCCCCGGCACGTTCGTGTGCAACATCGGCGACATGCTCGACCGGATGACCGGCGGCTGGTACCGCTCGACCCCCCACCGGGTCCGCAACGTCAGCGGCAACGAACGGCTCTCGTTCCCGTTCTTCTTCGACCCCGACTTCGCCGCCGAGGTCCCGCCGCTGCCGGGCCGGGCCGGCACGGGCGGCGACGGTGTCCGGCGGTGGGACGGCGCGGATCTTCGGGCATTCACCGGTACCTACGGCGAATATCTCGTGCGGAAGGTGGGCAAGGTCTTTCCAGAACTTGCGGCAGCACCCGTTACCCGGCAGCAGTCCGGCTCGTAAAACCCACGAAGGGTCCCGCGAGCCCTGGCACGATGGCGGGAGCAAACCTGTCCGCGGTGTTCGTAGCGTAGAAGTCACCACACCGCACCAGGAGGCGACGATGACCACCCCGACGTCCACCACCACGACCCGCAAGCTCACCAAGCTCGACAGCGAGCAGGGCATGCTGCTGTTCCTGGCGGCCGTCGTCCTGATCAGCGTCATCGCCGTGATCGCCGTCGGCGGCTGAGCCGCCCGACCCCGACAGGAGCCACCGGACGTGTTACGCCGCAGCCGCCGCGACCCGCGGTGGGCAAGCACGCTGGTGGTGCTCGGCGCACTGCTGATGATGCTGGCCGGCGGCGCCTTCGTCGCCAAGGACGTCTTCGCCGGCTACGTCACGAGCAACCTCCAGCAGGACGACCTGATCGTCCCGGCCGCGGAGCAGCAGGGCCGCCACGCGACCATCAGCGGCGCGAAGACGATCCTGCTCGTCGGCATCGACCCGCGGCCGGACCAGGACCCGGCGGAGGCGATCCGGTCCGACTCGATCATCGTCGTACACATCCCGGAAGACCATCGGTCGGCCTACCTGATCTCCATCCCGCGCGACACCTGGGTCACGATCCCGCCCTTCGACAACGGCCGCGCCAGGTACCTCGGCGGCCACGACAAGCTCAATGCCGCCTTCGCCGAGGGCGGCATGAAGCTCACCGGCAAGGACCAGCGCCGCCACGGCATGTCACTGCTGGCCGCCACGCTCCGCGAGAACTGGGACCTGACCTTCGACGCCGCCGCGATCGTCGACTTCGCCGGCTTCACCAAGGTCGTCGAGGTGCTCGGCGGCGTCGACATGTACGTCGACCAGGAGACCCGGTCGGTCCACATCGGCCACGACGCCAAGGGCGAGACGAAGGTACCGTACGAGCAGCGTTTCAACGCCTCCGGCGGCACCGACCTGATCCCCGTCCCGGGCGTCACGCCGCAGACCTACCATGTGGGCTACCAGCACCTGGAGGCGTGGCAGGCGTTGGACTACGTCCGCCAGCGCGACACCCTGCCCAACAGCGACTACGACCGCCAGCGCCACCAGCAGCAGTTCATCAAGGCCGTGTTCCGCGAGATCGCCGGCCGCGACGTGCTGACCGACCCGGCCAAGCTGAAGCAGGTGCTGGACGTGGTCGGCCAGTCGATGACCATCGACTCCGGCGGCATCGCCCTGGAGGACTGGATCTTCGCCATGCGGGGGATCCGCGGCGAGAACCTGCTCACGGTGAAGTCGAACAACGGCACCTTCCACGGTTCGGCGGAGCAGCCCGGCGCCGAGTCCCTGGACGACAAAACCCTGGCCTTGCTCGCCGCCGTGCGCACCAACACCCTGGAGACCTTCCTGGCCGCCCACGTCGACATGGTCAGCACCAGCTGAGCCATACGGGCGGCCGACCCCTGCTCGGTCCGCGGCGCCAAGAGCGAAACGAAAAGTCGGGCGCTCCGCGCCGCGACTTTTCGGACTTATACCCCGACAGGAGAAATATCCGTTACGGGGGCTATTGCCCCAGCCTGGGCGGGCCGGAGCGAACGGATCTCTCCGCGATCATGCACGTTGCCGCAGTCGCACCACGGGTTTGCCATGATCGCGGAGACATTTGGTACACGGGGGTACATGTTCACTCCGTGATCACGAAAAACCGATGGTGTCGGTGGCGGGTCCGGCATGATCGCGGAGACTTCCGGTCGCAGCGGGCGCCCGGGGTGGCACTCGCCACGATCGGTAGCAGCGCGACGGTTCCGCCGGCGAAAGGCAACCCACGGGCGGGCCGGTACCCCGAGGCGGGCCGACCCGCAAGCGCACGACGCGAGGCGCGCCGGGGTGGAGCGGAGCCGCGACGGCGCGACGGCGAAGGCGGCAGGGCGACGGCGGTAGGGCGGCGACGGCGCGACGGCGGTGGGGCGGGGCCGACGCGCAGACCGGCACGGGCACGGGCGGGCCGGCAGCGTGAGGCGGACGGCGCGCAGGCGGGTGGGATTGGGTCGGTGAAAGTGGGGCAGGGGCGGAGTTGCTCGCCGGTCGGGGGATCAGGCGGGTTGTTCGCGGAGGTGGGCGAGCACCGTGTCGGTCAGGTCGCCCAGGATGCGGAGTTGGTCCTCGGTCAGCAGGTCGATGAAGTGCTCGCGGACGGCGGCCACGTGGTCGGGGGCGGCGGCGTGCAAGGTGGCCATGCCGTGGTTGGTGAGCACGATGAAGGCGCCGCGGCCGTCGGAAGCGCACTCCTGGCGGGTCACCAGGCCGCGCTGTTGCATGCGGGTCACGTGGTGGGACAGGCGGCTCTTGGACCACAGCATGCGGTCGGCCAGCTCGCTCAGCCGGATGCGGTGGTCCTCGGCGTCGGACAGGCTCGTCAGCACGTCGTAGTCGGGTTCGGACAGGCCCTGGTCGGCGGCCAGGCGGCGGGCCAGCTGCAGGTCGAGCAGGGCGCGCATGCGGCGGTAGCCGAGCCAGGCGCGCATCTCGTGGTCGTTCAGCCAGCGCGGGGGGCGGGTGGTGGTTGGGGTGTCGTCCACCTCTCAATGGTAGTTGTTGACGCATCACCAATCCAGTGTCACTATCGTGACATGTCAACGATCACCGGCGAAGCCGAGACCACCGACCTGACCGCGACGCTGCCGCGGCTGGAGATCATCGTTGCCAGCACCCGGCCGGGGCGGGTCGGGCGGGTCGTGGCGGACTGGTTCACCGCGGAGGCGGAGCAGCACGGCGGGTTCGACGTCCACGTGACCGACCTGGCCGAGCTCAACCTGCCGCTGTTCGACGAGCCGCACCACCCGGCGCTGCGCCGCTACACGCACCAGCACACGCTCGACTGGAGCGCGACCATCGATGCGGCCGACGCGATCGTGTTCGTGACACCCGAGTACAACCACAGCTTCACCGCGCCGCTGAAGAACGCGCTCGACTATCTCTCGCAGGAGTGGCGCGACAAGCCCGCGGCGTTCGTCAGCTACGGCGGGCTCTCGGCCGGCACCCGCGCGGTCTACGCGCTGCGGCCCGTGGTCAGCATGCTCGGCATGATGGCGATCAACCCCGCCGTCGCGGTGCCCACCCGGGCCCACATCACCCCCGAGCGGCAGTTCCAGTCCGACGCCGCGCTCGAGGCCTCCGCGAAGCTGGTCCTGGACGACCTCGCCCGGCTCGCGCCCGCCTTCGCCGGCCTGCGGGCGGCCAAATAGACAGCCGGCCCTGCGGGCGGCCAAATAGACACCGGCCTGACACCACCGGCATGACAGGATTCTGGACATGTCGCGGATCGTGGTCACCGGAGCGTTTGGCAAGACCGGGCGGGTGGTCGTCGCCGACCTGCTCGCCCACGGATATGACGTCGTCGCCACCGACGCCGTCGGGCCGGCCGGGCACCGCAGCGTCGGCGACCTGGGCACCCCGCTGCTGGTCGCCGACCTGACCGACTACGGCCAGGCGGTCGAGGTGCTGCAGGGCGCCGACGCGGTGGTGCACCTCGCCAACATCCCGGCGCCGGGCATGTTCACCCCGGCGGTGACGTTCAACCGCAACTCCGCCATGAATGCCAACGTGTTCCTGGCCGCGCAGGCGCTCGGGCTCGGCCGGGTGGTGTGGTCCTCGAGCGAGACCACGCTCGGGCTGCCGTTCGAGATCCCGCCGAGGTATGCGCCGATCGACGAGGACCACTTCCCGTTCCCGACCACGACGTATGCGCTGTCCAAGGTCGTCGGCGAGACCCTCGCCCGGGAGATCTCCGGCTGGAGCGCCATCCCGTTCGTCGCGCTGCGGCTGTCCAACGTGCACACCGAGGACGACTACGCGGCCGTGCCCGGCTACTGGGCCGACGCGCACGCGCGCAAGTGGAACCTGTGGGGCTACGTCGACGCCCGGGACGTGGCCGCGGCCTGCCGGCTGGCGCTGGACGCACCGATAACCGGCGCGCAGTCGTTCGTCATCGCCGCCGCCGACACGATCATGAACCGCTCGTCGGCCGGGCTGCTGGCCGAGGTCTTCCCGGACGTGCCGGTGCGCAAGGACCTGGGCGAGTTCGAGACCCTGCTGTCCGTCGACCGGGCCCGCGAAGTGCTCGGTTACTCCCCGGCCCACTCGTGGCGGGATCATGTGCAGCGCTGACCCAACGACTCACGTCCACGCGGCATCACGGCTCACGGGACAGCAGCTCCAGCAGCACGGCCAGCGCGGCGGGCGAGTCGAGCGAGGCGCGGGCCAGCAGCGTCAGGTTGTGCTGCTCGCCGTCCGGACCGACCAGCACGCCCGCCGCGGCCGGGTGGACCCGGCGCCAGCCGCGGGCGATGAGGGCCGCCTCCGCGACCACCACGACCGACGGCGTGCCGTCGAGTTCCTCGCGCTCGACCGGTGGCTCCGGCTGCGCCGGCCAGTTCGCCGCCACCAGCTCGTCGAGGCGGGTCAGCAGCACCTCCACGACCTCGGCCGGGCCGATCGGCGGGCGGCGCAGCAGCGTCGCCACCTGATCGCTCACCATCCGGGCCTGGCGGGCCAGCCAGCTCGGCCACTCCTCGTCGGGCACCGCGGCGAAGGTGACCCACTGGCCGGGGTCGCGCTTGAGGACCTGGCGGGCCAGCTCGCGCTCGACGTCGGGCGGCAGCGGCACCATGGGTACCGAATCGGCGGCCCGTAAAGCCACGTGCGCCGGGGACAGCGACGAGATCGCCCCGGCGAGGCTGGGGTGGCGGGCCATCAGCGCGGTCCGGGTGTCGTCGTCCAGGGTCGCGATCACCGAGCCGGCCCGGATCGCCTCCCGCCACCCGGTGTGCAGGTCCTGGACCGCGGCGCTGGTGCGCTGCCACACCTGCTCCTCCACGTCGAAGGCCAGGTCGGCGAACTCGAACGCGGCCAGGTCGGCCTTGGCCACGGCCCGGGCCGCGGTGTGCAGGCCGGAGGCGCTGCTGGCGGCCTGGTCGGCCTTGCGCTCCAGCGCCGCGGCGAAGTCACGGGTGGCCCGGGCGATCGCCTCGGTGCGGGCGGTCGGCGCGATCGACAGCGGGTCGACCGCCTCCTCGAACAGCGCCCGCAGCCGCACCACCAGGTGGGCCCGGCGGTGGTCGACGATCGCGAGCTCGTGCGCGACCAGCGCGCGAACCTCGTCGACGGCCAGGCACTGCAGCAGCGGCAGCCCGATGAGCAGCAGGCGCCGCCGGCGGCTGGCCCACGACCGGATGGTGCCGTAGCCGGTCAGCAGGATCGCGTCGGGCTGGGCCACGCCCACCCGGGCGGCCACCTCGGCGACCAGCGCGTGCAGCTCGGCCTGGATCGCGGATGGCACGCCGGGATACGGCGGCTCGCCCGGAGCGCGGCCACCGTACCGCATCAGCAACCACCGCGCCCGCCAAATGCTGATATTGCCGGGCAATCCGCTTCTGGGTTCGTCCACAACGGCAACCGACACAGCGAAGCATCCTCACGACGACGCCGCGAACCGTCAACGAGTGCGGCACCCGCGCCCGGGGTGAAACCCGAAAGTCACCCGGATAGCGGCCGATAAGTCCTCCGGTGACACGGGGGTGAGATGTACCAGACGTTCAGGCCGTTACTGGACGCGCTGAAACAACGCGGTGCGGACGCGCAGGCCGTCGACCGGGCGGCCGATGAGGCCGAGCGCACCGGCCGGTCGATCCGCGCCGTGCTCATCAACGACCACATCGTCACCGAGGAGCAGCTGACCGAGGCGTCCGCCGACGCCTACGGCATCGCCACCCTCGACCTGGTCGGGTATCCGATCGATCCGGCCGCGGTCACCAAGATCCCGATGGCGCTGGTGCTGAAGCACCGGGTGCTGGGCATCGCCCTCAGCGAGCACGAGATCACCGTCGGCATCACCGACCCGGGTGACGTGGTCGCCCTGGATGACGTGCGGGCGGCGACGGGTCTCACGGTGCGGCCGGTGGTGGTCGCCCGCTCCGAGCTGCGCAAGATCATCGACCGGCTCAAGCGCGAGGAGAACGACCTCGGCGAGGTCGCCGAGAGCCTGCGGGCCGAGGCGGTGCCGGCGGTGTCCAACCTGACCGCGGTCAACGAGGACGCGCCGATCGTGCGGTACGTCAACTCGCTGCTCGAGCAGGCGATCGTCAACCGCGCCTCGGACCTGCACCTGGAGCCCGGCGAACACAGCATGCGGGTTCGGTACCGCATCGACGGCGTCCTGCACGAGGTCGACACCGTGCCCAAGCACGTCCAGTCGGCGCTCATCTCGCGACTCAAGATCATGTCGAACGTCGACATCACCGAGCGGCGGGTGCCGCAGAACGGCCGGATCACCGTCGAGATCAACCAGCGGGTCGTCGACCTGCGCACCGCGACCCTGCCCACGGTGTGGGGCGAGAAGATCGTGCTGCGCGTGCTGGACACCGGCGGCATGGACCTCAAGCTGGCCAAGCTCGGCTTCAGCAAGGCCAACTACGAGCGGTTCTCCACCTCGTTCAGCAAGCCGCACGGCATGCTGCTGGTCACCGGCCCGACCGGCTCGGGCAAGTCGACCACGTTGTACGCGACGCTGGCCGAGATCAGCAAGCCGACCGTCAACATCATCACCGTCGAGGACCCGGTCGAGTACCGGCTGCCCGGCGTCAACCAGGTCCAGGTCGACAGCAAGGCCGGGCTGACCTTCGCCGCCGTGCTGCCGGCGATCCTGCGCTCCGACCCCGACGTGGTGCTCATCGGCGAGGTCCGCGACCGGACCACCGCGCAGCTGGCCGTCGAGGCGGCGCTCACCGGCCACCTGGTGCTCTCCACGCTGCACACCAACGACGCCCCCAGCGCCGTCACCCGCCTGGTCGAGATGGGCATCGAGCCGTTCCTGGTCGGCTCCTCGGTCGACTGCGTGCTCGCCCAGCGCCTCGCGCGCCGGCTGTGCGACTGGTGCCGGACCGAGTACGCCCCCTCGGAGGCGGAGCTGATCGGCGCCCGCTGGCCCTACGACCTGCTCGGCACGCCGCCGACGCTGTGGCGGCCGGTCGGCTGCCGGTCCTGCGCCAACACCGGCTACCGGGGCCGCATCGCGCTGCACGAGGTCATGCCGGTCTCGCCGGACATCGAGAAGCTCGCCATCGAGCGGGCCTCCGCGCACGAGATCCAGGCGGTGGCGTACCGCGAAGGCCTGCAGGACCTGCGCATCGACGGGCTGGCCAAGGCGGCGGAGGGGCAGACCTCGATCGCCGAGGTGGTCCGGGTCGCGGTGTGAACCGGCTCAGATCGCGCCCACCGCTGCCGATACGTCTGGCGTGACCACTGCGCTCGCCTCCAAAGTGCCCACCAGCGACGAGCGGGCCTCGCTGGACGCGATGCTCGTGTCCCTGGTCCGGGTCGGCGGATCCGACCTGCACCTGACCGTCGGCGCGCCGCCCACCGTGCGCATCAACGGCGACCTGCGGTACCTGCCGGGCTATGACGACCTCACGCCCGAGGACACCGAGATGCTGGTGCGCGCGGCCGTGCTCAATGAGGCGCAGTGGCAGCAGTTCCTGCAGGTGCAGGAGCTCGACTTCGCCTACGCCATCGAGGGCGTCTCCCGCTTCCGGGTCAACCTCTACAACCAGCGCGGCTCCTACGGCGCCGCGTTCCGGGCGATCCCGCACACCATCAAGCCCCTGGACCAGCTCGGCGTGCCCGAGCAGGTGGCCCGCTTCGCGCACCTGCACCGCGGGCTGGTGCTGGTCACCGGCCCGACCGGCTCGGGCAAGACGACCACCCTGGCCGCCGTGCTGGACCTGGCCAACCGCACCCGCTCGTCGCACATCGTCACCATCGAGGACCCGATCGAGTTCCTCCACGAACACAAGCGGTGCCTGGTCAACCAGCGCGAGGTCGGCGCCGACACGCAGTCGTTCGCGCTGGCGCTCAAGCACGCCCTGCGCCAGGACCCGGACATCATCCTGGTCGGCGAGCTGCGCGACCTGGAGACCACGTCCACGGCGCTGACCGCGGCCGAGACCGGCCACCTGGTGCTGGCCACGCTGCACACGCAGAGCGCGGCGCAGACCGTGGACCGGGTCATCGACATCTTCCCGCCGCACCAGCAGCAGCAGATCCGCGCGCAGCTGTCCAACGCGCTGCAGGGCGTGGTGACGCAGGCGCTCGCGCCGCGCGCCGACGGGCAGGGCCGCGCGATCGTCACCGAGATCATGTTCGCCACCCCGGCCATCCGCAACCTGATCCGGGAGGGCAAGAACCACCAGATCCCGTCGTTCATGCAGTCCAGCGGCAACGAAGGGATGCTCTCGTTCGACCAGCACCTGGCCGAGCGGGTCCGCCAGCAGCTCATCACCTACGAGACGGCACTGGAGCTGTGCCACTCGGCGGAGGAGTTCCGCCGGCTCGCCGGCCGCCAGTGAGGCAGTGACCATGGCTGATACCAAGACGTTCGAGTACCAGACGATCGGCCACGACGGGAAGCGCACCAAGGGCCGGATCGAGGCCTCCAGCGAGCTCACCGCCGCGCAGCAGCTGCGCCAGCAGGGCCTGACGCCGCTGTCCATCACCAGCGCCGACACGCTGATGCGCCGCGACATCCGCATCCCCGGCCTGGGCGAGCGGACCTCGCTCAAGGACCTGGCGGTGTTCGCCCGGCAGTTCGCCACCATGACCCAGTCCGGCATGTCGCTGCTGCGCTCCCTCGCCGTGCTGGAGGACCAGGCACCCAAGGCGCCGATGAAGAAGGCGCTCGGCGAGGTGCGCTCCGACATCGAGGGCGGCACATCGCTGTCCGGCGCGCTGGGCAAGCACCCCAAGGTCTTCCCGGCGCTGATGGTCGCGATGATCCGGGCCGGCGAGACGGGCGGTTTCCTCGACAACGCCCTGGACCGCATCGCGACCAACTTCGAGAAGGACGCGTCCCTGCGGGGCAAGATCAAGAGCGCGCTGACCTATCCCGTGATCGTCCTCGCCTTCACCGTCATCATGATCAGCGCGGTACTGATCTTCATCGTGCCGATCTTCGAGAAGATGTTCAAGCAGCTGGGCGGCGAGCTGCCGCTGCCCACCCGGATCATCGTGAACATCAGCCACACGCTGTTCTGGCTCGGCCCGGTGCTCATCGTCGCCGCGATCGTCATCACCACCGGCTTCCGCCGGCTCATGGCCGCCAATCCGGCCGTGCGGCTGTGGTTCGACAAGGTGAAGCTGCGACTACCGGTCTTCGGGCCACTGTTCACGAAGATCGCGCTGAGCCGCTTCTCGCGCAACCTGGGCACCCTGCTCGGTGTCGGCGTGCCGGTCCTGCAGGCCCTCGACGTCGTCGGCGCCACCACCGGCAACACCGTCATCACCGCGGCCATGACCGACCTGCAGCAGGCCGTGCGCGAGGGCCGCCCCATGTCCAGCCAACTGGGACGGCACAAGGTTTTCCCGCCCATGGTGGTGCAGATGGTCGAAGTCGGCGAAGAGAGCGGCCAAATCAGTCAGATGCTCGAAAAGGTCGCCGATTTCTACGACCGGGAGGTCGACAGCGCGGCCGAGGCGCTCACCGCGTCCATCGAGCCGATCATGGTGCTCGTCATGGGCGGCGTGGTCGGCGGCATGATCGTCTGCCTGTACCTGCCGATGTTCTCGATCTACCAGAACATCCAGAGCAACTGAACGGCACCGCGAGCGGCAACGGCGACGAACCCGGCGATGCGGTTACTGAGAACAGCACACACCTGGCGCCAGGCAGCGCGGCCCCGCCACTTTCCCGAACACCCCCAGGAGGCTCTCCATGACCCAGACGCTGCGCAGGATGCAGAAGAAGCGCGCCGCCGGCGACGGCGGGTTCACCCTCGTCGAGCTGCTCGTGGTCGTCGTCATCATCGGCGTGCTCGTCGCGATCGCGGTGCCGATGTACCTCAACTACCGCAAGGGTGCGGCCAACAAGTCGGCGGAGTCCGACGTGCGCGCCGCGGTCAGCGCCGTCGAGCAGTTCTACACCGAGAACGGCAACAAATACCCGGCCGACGCCCACGCCGAGGACGGCGCGAATGTCACCTTCGCCGCCCTCGCCACCGGCGCGAGTCCCCAGACGGCCACCCTCTCGCCCGGCAACAGCATGCAGTACAAGAACAAGGGCGACGGCAGCTACCGGATCTGCGCCCAGAACGCGGACGGCAAGGACGTCTACATCTACGATTCCGCGACCGGCGGCTCGGTGAAGAAGGCCGCGCACCAGGACCTCCAGGGCTGCATCGACAACGGCTGACCAGGTGAATGAGGAAGGAGCCGGCAATGATGTTCGTCCTCGTCGTCGTGGGCGTGGTCGGGCTGGCCGTCGGCTCCTTCCTCAACGTCGTCATCCACCGCGTTCCCCGGGGCGAGTCGCTGCTGCGGCCCGCCTCGCACTGTCCACAGTGCACGGCGCCGGTCCGGCCCTGGCACAACGTCCCCGTCCTAGGCTGGCTGCTGCTGCGCGGCCGGTGCGCCGACTGCGCCGCGCCGATCTCCGTGCGGTACCCCCTGGTGGAGCTCGGCACCGCCGCGCTGTTCGTGGCGGTCGCCGCCCGGGCCGGCGGGCTGGGCTGGTGGTCGCTGCCGGCCTGGCTCTACCTCGCCGCGATCGCCGTCGCCCTGGCCCTGATCGACCTCGACGTGCTGCGCCTGCCCAACGCGATCGTGCTGCCCTCATACGCGGTGGCCCCGCTGCTGCTCCTGCCGGCCGTCATCGCCGAGCGGGACTGGGCGGCGGCGCTGCGGGGCGTGCTCGCGATGGCCGTGCTGTGGACCTTCTATTTCCTGCTTTCCGTGGTGTACCCCGGGGGAATGGGCTTCGGCGACGTCAAGCTCGCCGGCCTGCTGGGTCTCTACCTCGGCTGGCTGGGCTGGTCCTCGGTCGCCGTCGGCACGCTCGCCGCGTTCGTCCTGGGCGGGATCGCCGGCCTCGCGCTCATGGCCGCCGGCCGGGCCGGCCGGCGCACCGCGCTGCCCTTCGGCCCGGCGATGCTGGCCGGCGCGCTGCTCGCGCTGTTCGCCGCCGCGCCGATCACCCACTGGTACTCGTCCCTGCTGGTCCCCGCGTAGGTTGTGAAGGAGCACGATGGCCGCTGTCAACCTGATCGGCCTGGACATCGGGACGGTGTCCATCCGCGCGGCGGAGACCGGCGACGGCAAGGACGGCCCGATCATCAGCAACTTCGGGCACATCCTGCTGCCGCCCGGCGCCGTGCAGAACGGCGCGGTCCAGGACGAGCCCGCCGTCACCGCGGCGCTCAAGCAGCTGTGGGCGACGTTCAAGTTCCGCAGCCGCAAGGTCGCGCTCGGCGTCACCCACCCGCAGGTCGTGGTGCGCGAGACGACGGTGGCGAACCTGCCCGCGCGGGAGATGCGCAAGGCGCTGCCGTTCCAGGTTCGCGACGCGCTGCCGCTGCCGCCGGAGCGCTCGCTCATCGACTTCTACCCGCTGGAGGCGCCCGGCGCGGCGGACACCGTGCGCGGGCTGCTCATCGCCGCGCCGAAGGAGCCGGTGCTGGCCGCCATCCGGGCCGTGGAGGCGGCCAAGCTGCACGTGCAGCGGGTGGACCTGGCCTCCTTCGCGCTGCTGCGCGCCGCGTCCCGGCTCGACGATCAGGTCGAGGCCCTGGTCGACATCGGCGCCCACGCGACCAGCGTCGTGGTGCACCACGACGGCGAGCCGCTCATCGTGCGCACCATTCCCCGCGGTGGTACCGAGATCACCAAGACGGTCGCCGACCGCCTCGCCATCGGCCTGCCGGAGGCCGAGGAGCTCAAGTGCCGGGTCGGCCTCGGCCCGGGCGCCGACCCGGCGAGCGCGGCGGTGCTGCGCGACGCGGTACGCCCGCTGATCAACGAGATCGGCAACTCCTTCGCCTACCTCACCGCGGGCGGCCGGCAGGCCCGGGTGAGCCGGCTGGCCCTGTCCGGCGGCGGCTCCATGCTGCCCGGCCTGCTCGCCGCCCTGCACGCCCAGCTCGGCGTCGAGGTCATCGCGGTCGACCCGGTGATGCGCCTGCGCGGCCTGCGCCGGGTGCGCCGGCGCAGCCTGGAGCAGGTCCGCGCCTCCGCCGCGATCTCGGTCGGGCTGACCCTGGGGGTACGGGCATGAGCGCGCCGGCCGGGTGGGAGGAGCCGGAGCGGCGGCTCACGGGCATCGTCCTGCCCTCGTTCGACGACCCCGACCTGGAGCACCTGGACGAGGTGGAGCGCGACCGCCGCGCCCGCGCCGCCGCCTCGCCAGCGGCCGGACCATTGGCCGGACCATTGGCCGGACCATTGGCCGGACCGACCGCCGAGCCGATGGCCGGGCCGGACGGTCCCCCGGTCCGCCTGGTGCCGGCCGGCCCTCCCCCGGCCTGGCCGCCGCCCGAGCCCGCGGACCGCACGCCCTTCGCGGAGCCGGGGCCGGAGCTGGAGCCAGACCTGGAGCTGCGGCTGGAGCCTGCGTCGCGGCCGGACCCGGAGCCGGCTCTGCCGCGGCGGGAGTTCCCGCGCTTCATCCACGGCGAGCTGGTGCCGCCCGTCGATGAGCCGCCCCCCGCCGATGTGGCTGCGGAGACGTGGACGCCCCGGCCGACCACTCCCCGCGAGGAGCGCACGCCCACGCTGGCGGAGCCGCAGCCAGGACCCGAGCCGGACGAGCGGGTGACGGCGCCGCTGCCCGTCGTGCCGGCGGCGCCGGATCCCGTGGTACCACTGGCGGAAACACCGTCGCCGCGAAGGCCCGGGCCCTGGGACACCGCGCCGCATCCGGCGTTCCCGGAGGCCACCGCGCGGATGTTCCGCATCCTGCCCATCGCCGCCGACCTGCTGCCGCTGGAGATCAGCGAGACCCGGCACGCGCGGCGCGTCCGGCGGCTGGTGGTCGCCGGGGTCGTGCTGGTCGCGGCGCTCGTCGTGGCCTGGTACGGCCTCGCGGTGCGGCAGTACGACGCCGCGCAGGAGGACCTCGGCCGGGCCGACGACACCCGGCAGGGCCTCATCCGCGACAAGAACCGCAACTACGGCGAGCTGACCCGGACCAAGACCCAGGCGGACGACATCGAGGCGCGGCTGCGCAAGGTGATGGAGCGCGACCTGTCCTGGTCCCGGCTGCTCGCCGCGGTGCGCGCCGCGGCCCCGGCGAACGTCGCGGTCACCGGCGTCACCGGGTCGCTGAGCCAGGACACGGCCACGGGCCCGTCCGCACCGCCGACCGACACCGTCGGCGCGCTCACGCTGACCGGCACCGCGCCGTCGAAGAAGGCCGTCGCCGACTACGTCGACGCGCTGACCAAGGTGACCGGCGTGGCCAGCCCGTTCCCGACGGACGCGACGCAGGAGGAGGACGGGGTGCGGTTCACCATCAGGATGGACGTCACGAAGGCCGCCCTCGGCGGCCGCTTCGCGGCGCCGTCGGCGAGCGCCAGTGGGGGCAAGTGATGCGCCCCGACCGCCTGTGGCTGCTCGGCGGCGCGCTCTGCGCGCTGGCCATCGTCGCGTTCGGCTACTTCTTCCTCATCGGCCCGAAGTACGCCGACGCCGGCACGACGCGCTCCGACACCGCCGACACCCTGGCCCGGATCGGCGACCTGCGCGCCGAGCTGCGCCGGCTGCAGCAGCAGAAGGAGCAGATCGGCACGCTGCAGGCCACCCTGGAGCGGGACCGGGCCGCGCTGCCGGCCGCCGACTCGGCCTCGGCGTTCCTCAAGGAGTTGCAGGACGCGGGCGTGGCGGCCGGCGTCACGGTCAGCGGCGTCACCCTCGGCAGCGCCGTGGACCTCAAGGCGCTGGCCGGCTTCGAGGTGTACGCGCTGCCGGTGAGCCTCACCGTGGCCGGCCCGACCGACAAGATGAACCCGTTCCTGGAGCAGCTGCAGCAGTGGCAGCCGCGGGCGGTGCTCATCTCCAGCGTCAACTTCGCCCCGAGCAGCGCGGCGAACGCGGACCGCTCCGCCGTCACCGTCAACCTGCAGGCGTTCTACGCCCCGGCGAGCTGAGCGCCGCCGTGCCGCCCGATCCCCGCCGCGACGACGGCTTCAGCCTGGTCGAGACGCTCACCGCGATCGCCGTCATGGGCGTGGTAATGACCGCGCTCACCACGTTCTTCGTGTCGGCCACCAACACGGTCAACAAGCAGCGCGGCCGGCAGATGGCGATCCGCATCGCCAGCGACGGCATCGAGCTGGTCAAGTCGATGAACGGCCCGAGCCTCGCCGCCGGGCGCGGCGCGCAGGCCGTGGCCGAGCAGTTCAAGAACGACAAGGTGCCCGGCCTCGACCTCGCCGCGCTGCAGTTGACGATGGTCCCGGCGACGGACCCCGGCGCGGCCGGCAAGTCCCCGGTGCTGCCGCTGGACGAGGCGGTGCCGGTCAACGACGCCGTGTTCACGCGGCACTATTTCGTCGGCACCTGCGTGATGGATCCGCGGCTCGCCGGCAACGCCCCGTGCGGGGTGTCGGCGCTGGTCGCCAACCCGCTGTCGTTCTACCGCGTGGTGGTCGCGGTCACCTGGCAGAACACCCGCGCCTGCACGTCCGACAGCACGCAGCGCGGCGTGTGCTCCTACATCACCGACACGCTGGTCGCGGCGGCCACGACCGACCCGGTGTTCAACCCGGGCGTCACGGTGGTGCCGCCGCTGCCGGACAACCCCGGCAACCAGACGAGCGAGGTGTCGGTGCCGATCACGCCGCTGAGCCTGACCGCCACCACGTCGTACCCGCCGGTCACCTGGTCGGCCGACGCGCTGCCGCCGGGCCTGACGATCACCAACGCCGGGGTCGTCAGCGGTACCCCCACCACCGCCGGCACCTACGTGGTGCGGGTCGCGGTGCAGGACAACGCCAGCAGCAACGACGCCTCGTTCAACTGGGTCGTGAAGGCGGCCCCGGCGATCACCCAGCCGCCGAGCCTGACTTGGACCTCGGGCTCCGCCGTGGCCTACACGATGGCGCTCACCGGCGGCACGGCGCCGTTCACGTGGACCGCGACCGACCTGCCGCCGGGGCTGTCGATGAGCTCGGCCGGCGTGATCGGCGGCACGCTCGGGGGCGGCACCCGCTTCCTGCCGACCATCACCGTGCGCGACGCCCTCGGTGTCACGAACGCGCTGGTCGTGCCGATCAACGTCACCGTGTCCGGCACCGGGCTGCGGATCACCGCGCCGACGTCGTCGGCGCCGGACAAGACCGGCACCAAGGGGCAGTCGATCACGTCGTGGACGGCGACCGCGACCGGCGGCACCGCGCCGTACACCTGGACGATCACCGGCGCCCCGACCGGCATCGCCCTCGCGAACACCAACAACACCGCCGTGCTGACCGGGAAGCCCTCCGCCACCGGCAGCTTCGTGGTGACGCTGACGGTGACCGACCGCAACGGCGCCGCCGCCTCGTTCTGGTTCGTCTGGAAGATCTCGTGAGCCTCCGGCAGCGGGTGCGCGATGCGGCCCGCCGCGGCGACGACCGCGGCATCACGCTCGCCGAGCTCGCCGTCACCACCGGGATCATGTCCGTGGTCATGGCCATCTTCACCACCGGCGTGGTGCAGCTGTTCCGGGCCAGCGACAAGAACGAGGCGGTCGCGCTCACCCAGGCGCAGCTCAACACCGCGTTCCTGCGCCTGGACCGGGAGCTGCGCTACGCGGCCGGCTTCGGCCCGGTGCACACCGACACGGCCGGCAACGTGTTCGTGGAGTACGTCAACACCGGCACGGCCAGCGGCACGCCCGAGTGCGCGCAGCTGGAGCTCTACACCGCGACCGGCACGCTGCGCCGCCAGGCGTGGCCGCAGCAGACCGGCCAGCGGCCACTGAACCAGTGGGCGGTGCTCGCCAACAACGTGATCGTCGCCAAGAGCTCGTTCGCGCTGATCCGGCCCACGGAGAACACCGCCTTCCAGCGGCTGCGGGTGGTGCTGGCGGTGGCCACCAACCCGGGCACCGGCCACACCGAGGCGACCTCGGACCTGACGTTCACCGCGCTGAACAGCAAGTCGAGCACCGACCCGAGCACGATCTGCCCGGAAGCGAGGTCCTGAGGCATGATCCGGTTCCTGCCCCGCCGCCGGCGCGACGACGGCTCCCTGCCCCTCGCCATGATGCTCACTTTGGTGGGTACCTCCCTGAGCACCCTGATGGTCCCGGTCATCATCACGCAGCTGCGCGTCACCGCGGAGACCGTGGAGCGGGCCAAGGCGGTGCACGCCGCGCAGGCCGGCATCGACGTCGTCATCGGCAGCGTCCGCGCGTCGGCCGGCAGCATCGCCAACCTGCTGTGCCTGCCGGCCGCGGACCCGCTGCTGGGCGTGGTCGGCGGCGGGCTGCCCGGCCGCTACCGGGTGTCGGTGCAGTTCCAGGACGCGACGAAGACCGCGATGCCGTGCGCCGCGCGGTCCGCGCACCTGGTGAGCGTGCCGTCCTACGCGGTGATCACGTCGACCGGCACGGTCCAGGGCGACGCCGGCGATCCGTTCGACCCGATCGCGTCGCGCACGCTCACCGCGACCTACGTGTTCCGGTTCACCAACGAGAACGTCGAGGGCGGCCTGGTCCGCTTCCAGGGCGGCACCTACTGCCTGGACGCGGGCTCCGGCTCGCCGGCGGTCGACACCATCCTCACCACCCAGCCGTGCAGCGCGGGCGCGCCCCGGCAGACGTTCGCCTACACCAAGAACCTGACGCTGCAGCTGGTCTCCTCCAAGACGTCGGCGAACCCGCTGGGCATGTGCCTGGACTCCGGCGCGACGCCGGGCTCGGGCACGCTGATCCAGTTCCGGCCGTGCGGGTCGCCGACGGTGCCGTACTACCAGCGCTGGAGCATCGACGACAGCTCGCACTTCCAGAGCACCAAGACCGACGGCACCGGCCTGGGCGGCCTGTGCTTCCACGCGAAGTCCGCGAGCACGGCCGGCGCGTTCGTCGAGCTGATCGCGTGCGGCAGCGCGTCGGGCAACACCGGCATCTTCGCGCCCGAGGCGTCGGTCGGCGCGGGGGCGGCCGGGCCGCCGTACCAGCTGGTCAACTTCAAGCAGTTCGGCCGGTGCGTCGACGTGACGAACTTCAACGTGTCGCTGGGCTACCTCATCGTGTGGCCGTGCAAGCAGGCGCCGAACCCGCTCGACGTGGGCTGGAACCAGCGGTACACGATCCCGGCCACCGGCACCGGGACGGGCAGCGCCCAGGGCCAGATCAAGACCTCCGACGGCAGCAAGACCTACTGCCTGACCACCGCCGAGCCCGGCGCCGCGTCGCACTTCGTGATCGTGAAGGTCTGCCCGGCCACCACCGACGCGTCGACCATGTGGACGGTGTCCTACCAGGAGCCGACCTACGGGGCGAGCTACGTCATCAAGGACCACAACGGCAGCTGTCTGAGCCCGGCGAACCTCGACGACCCGAAGCTGCCGACCACCGACATCTTCTACGGCAGCACCACGGTCAGCAAGCTGGTCGTGGCCTCGTGCGACGGCTCGAAGCTGCAGAAGTGGAACGCACCGGCCAACATCGAGGACCCGTCCCCGCTGAAGAACGTCGGCGAGCGGTGACCTTCCCGTAGGGGCCGCCCCGGTCGCGGATTTCAGGGTCGGGTCGGTGCATCGCCTGGATGGCAGCGCGGCCGGCATCGACGAGGCTGAGCCCATGACCATCACGTGCGAGGCACCCGCGGCGCGGGTCCCACTCGCCCGGCAGGCGCTCGTGGGCCTGGGCGCCGTGACCGGGTACCTCCTGGTTCGCGGCGCGGTCGAGGCGGCCGACACCCGGGCGCTGGACCACGCGCGCGACGTCGCGGGGCTGGAGCGCTCGGCGGGGCTGGGCGGCGCGGTGGCGGCACTGCGCGACGGGGTGAGCGCCCGGCCGGCGGTGGCGTCCGCGTTCGAGTGGCTCTACACCTACGGTCACTGGGTGGCGGCCGGCGCGGTGCTGGTCTGGCTCGCCCGCCGCCACGCCGGGCTCTACTACGTGGCCCGGGACGCGCTGCTGGTGAGCGCCGCGGCCGCGCTGATCGTGCTCCTGGTGTATCCGGTGACGCCGCCGGACGCCGGCAGCGACTTCGCCGCCCTGCCGAGCCTGCGGGCCGGTAGCGACCTGATCATCGCCCTGGCGATCGGCGCCGCGGCCCGCGGCGTCTGGGCACGCCTGGCCGGGACCGGGCTCGCCGCGCTGCTGGCCGCCTCGGTGGTGCTGACCGGGCACCACTACGTGGTCGACGCGCTCGCCGGGGCCGGGCTGGCCGGGGCGGCCTGGCTGTACCTGACGGTCCGCCGCCGCCCGGCCGCGCTGCGCGGGTACGCCGGCTGGGACGGCCTCGACCTGCACTGATTCCCACTGCGAGCCGCATCGCCCCGGCTACCCTGTGCGCATGGGCCGCCTCGACGCCGAGCACGCCGGGTTCCCGGCCGACGTGATCCCGCTGCAGTACCAGTCGGTCCTGCTCGCCGACGAGCGGCGGATGGGGGCCTTCGCCGAGGCGATCGCGAGCGCGGTCCGCCCCGGCATGCACGTGCTCGACCTCGGCGCCGGCACCGGCGTGCTGAGCTTCTTCGCCGCCCGGCAGGGGGCGCGGGTCACCGCGATCGAGCGCGATCCGGGGGTGTTCGCCACCGCGCGGGCGGCGCTGCGCGCGGCGGCCGGCGACGCGGTCACGATCCTGCACGCCGACGCCCGCGACTACCTGCCCGAGGAGCGCGTCGACCTGGTGCTGTGCGAGATGCTGCACGTGGGCCTGCTGCGCGAGCGGCAGGTCGAGGTGATCGGCGCGTTCAAGCGCCGCTACCTGCGCCACGTCGGCGGCCCGCCGCCCCGGTTCCTGCCGGAGGCGTGCGTGCAGGCCGTCCAGCCGGTCGAGCAGGACTTCACCTACTTCGGCTACCCGGTGCCGGCGCCGGTGTTCCAGCTGCCGCAGAGCGTCCAGCCGCGCACCGTCGAGGCCGCCCCGCCGCAGGTGTACCAGCAGTTCTTCTACGCCGACCCGCTGCCGTCGCGGTGCACGGCCGACCTGACGTTCGTGGCCGAGCGCCCCGCCCTGATCAACGCGGTGCGGATCGTCACCAAGAACCTGCTCGCGCTCACCTACGCCCCGCCCGGCAGCGTCGACTGGACGATGAACTACCTCGTCGTGCCGCTGGCCGCGCCGATCGAGGCGCTGACCGGCGACGAGGTGCGCATCCGCTTCGACTACGCCCCGGGCGACGAGATCCCGGCCCTCACCGGCGGGCTGAGCGCCGCCGTCCTCGCCCACGCACACTAACGGCACCGGCCCGGCGCTGGCGGATCCCGCCGCGCTGAGGCTAGTCGCCGGTCAGGGCGGTCAGCTCGTCGACGATCTTCTGGGCGTTCGTGGCGTGCTTGGCGTAGGCGCTGGCGAACGCGCTGCGCTGGACGGCCTGGGCGGCGCCGGTGATGCTCATCTGCTGCCAGCCGCTGACCTTGGTCAGCTTGGTGAAGAACTTCGCCGAGGCGAACGCCGGGTCCATGAGCTGCTCGGGGGTGCCCCAGATGCTGACCCGCTGCTGGAAGATGCCCACCGAGTCGTAGTTCGTGCCGGTGCCCTCGTGCGGCAGCTTCATCGACGCCGCGACCTTCGGGTTGGCCAGGTTGCGCAGCTGGGTCTCCTGCAGGGCGGTCGCGATCGCCACGACCATGGCCCGCTTCGGCAGGTCCATCTGCCGGGCCACCTCGACGACGATGTATGCGTTGTTCGTCTGCGCCTGGTCCAGCCCGGCCACCGGCTTCGGCACCAGCGAGGCGCCGGGCAGGGCGGCCTGGGCGACGCCGCGGGCGGCGTTGGCCCGGGCGTGGGTCTCGTAGAACTTGGCCGAGTCGAAGCTGGTGTCGTCGGCCACCGGAGCCGGCTGGCCAGGGAAAATTGCCCACGACACACCGACACTGATCAATGAGGCGACCAGGCTGACCGCGGCAAGCAGCGCCATTCTGCTGATGTGCAGACGACGTGCGGCAGCGCGCCTGCGCCGGGGGGTGGCGCCACGCACCGCGACAGCTTACGAACGCGGCGCCCCCACCGAAAGATGGGATCCCCCGGGTAAATCCGAGCTTTAAAAAAACCTAAGGAAATGCACGGAGCGTCACCGGCTCGCGTCGCCGGTCAGGCCCCGCCGCTTCAGCAGCGGCTCGATCAGCGGGTCGCGGCCGCGGAAGGCGCGGTAGACCTCCATCGAGTCGGCGCTGCCGCCCTTGGCGAGCAGGCCGTCGCGGAACGCGTCGCCGCTGTCGCGGCGCAGGCCGCCGCGCTCGGTCAGCCAGTCGACGGTGTCGGCGTCGAGGACCTCGCTCCAGATGTACGAGTAGTAGCCGGCGCTGTAGGCGGCGCCGCTGAAGATGTGCGCGAAGTACGGCGTGCGGTAGCGCGGCGGCACGAACGGGGTGGCCACCCCGGCCCGCTCCAGGGCGGCCGCCTCGAAGGCCATCGCGTCCTCGACGGCGTCGGCCTCCGGCGGGGTCAGCGTGTGCCAGGCCAGGTCGAGCAGGGTCGCCGCGAGGTACTCCGTCGTGGCGTACCCCTTGTTGAACCGCTCCGCCGCCTGCAGCCGGTCCACGACCTCCTGCGGCAGGGGTTCGCCGGTGCGGTGGTGCAGCGCGTAGTTGCGCAGCACCTCCGGCCAAAGCATCCAGACCTCGTTGACCTGGGAGGGGTACTCCACGAAGTCCCGGGGAACCCGCGTGCCCGCGAACTTCGGGAAGTACACCTGGGAAAACAACGTGTGCAGCGCGTGACCGAACTCGTGGAAGAGCGTGCGCACCTCGTCGAGGGTGAGCAGCGTCGGCTCGCCGTCGGGCGCCCGGTTGATGTTGAGGTTGTTGACCGCGACCGGCGCGGTGCCGAACAGCCGGGCCTGCGGCACGAGCGCGTTGGCCCAGGCGCCGCCGCGCTTGGAGGGGCGGGTGAAGAAGTCGCCGACGTAGAGCCCGAGCGGCCCGCCGTCGCGGTCGAACACCTCGAACACGCGGGCGTCCGGGTGGTAGGCGCCCAGGTCCGGCCGCTCCTCGAAGCGCACCCCGTAGAGCCCGCCGGCGGCGAAGAACACGCCGTCGCGCAGCACCCGCTCGAGCTCGAAGTACGGGCGCAGGGCGGCCTCGTCGATCGCATACCGCTCGCGGCGGATCCGCTCGGTGTAGTAGGCCCAGTCCCACGGCTGCAGCGTGAACCCGCCGCCGTCGGCGTCGATCACCGCCTGCAGGTCCTCGGCCTCGGCGGCGGCGTTGGCGGTGGCCGCCGGCACCAGCTTGGCCAGCATCTCCTCGACCGCCGGCACCGAGCGGGCGGTGTTGTCGGAGATGTTGTACGCCGCGTGATGCTCGAAGCCCAGCAGCCGCGCCCGCTCGGCGCGCAGCCGCACGATGCGCAGCACGATGCCGGTCGTGTCCCGCTCGTCGCCGCGCGCGCCGCGGGTCACCGACGCGGTGTGCAGGCGCTCGCGCAGCGCCCGGTCGTGCAGCGCGGCCAGCGGCGGCTGGCCGGTGGGCAGGATCAGGTTGAGCGCATACCGCCCCTCGAGCCCGCGGTCGGCGCCGGCCACCGCGGCGGCCGCGATCGCGTCCGCGGAGAGCCCGTCGAGCGCGGCGGCGTCGTCGACGACCACCGCGCTGGCCTTCATCTCGTCGCGGACCAGGTTGCCGAAGTCGGTGGCCAGCGCCGCCAGCTCGGCGTTGATCTCCCGCAGCCGCACGTGCTGCCCGGCCGACAGCTCGGCGCCCGCGCGGACGAACTCGGTGTGGTACCGCTCCAGCAGCCAGGCCGGCTCGGGCTCCAGGCCCAGCTCCTCCCGGCGCTCGTAGAGGCTGCGGATCCGCGCGAACAGCCCGGCGTCGAGCATGATGGCGTCGCTGTGTGCGGACAGCTTCGGCACCACCTCGGCCTCGATCTCCTGCAGCCGCGGCGTGGTGTCGGCGCTGGTCAGCGTGAAGAACACCGCGGAGACGCGCTGCAAAATCCGCCCGGAGCGCTCGAGCGCCACCAGCGTGTTGTCGAACGTGGGCGGCTCGGGGTTGGCGACGATGACCGCGATCTCCTCGCGCTCCTCGGCCATGCCCCGCTCGAAGGCGGGCAAATAGTGCTCGACGTCGATCCGGTCGAAGGGGGGCAGCTGGTAGGGCAGATCGCTCGGCGCGAAGAACGGGTTGTCCGTGGTCACCTACCGACTGTATCGGCCTTCCCCCTCCGGCCACCTCCCCTGCAATCTTTCGGACGAGCGGTATCAGGGATCGCAAAGGGTCTATTCGAGGGGTCCGGTGTACGCGGCGCGGAGGCGGAGCCGGGTCGGCTTGGCGTACTCCTCCATCGCGTGCGCCAGCCATCCCACGGTCCGCGCGACGCCGAACACCGCCTCCCCCGCCCCGCGCGGCATCTGCGCCAGGTGCGTGAGCAGCCCGAGCGCGAAGTCGACGTTGACCGCCGGCAGCCGCCGCCGGCGCGCCTCGTCGAGCAGCGCGTCGGCGACCTTCAGCCGCGGATGGTCCGGCACCGCCCGCCGGATCCGCTCCAGCAGCGCGTCTCCGCGCGCGTCCCCGGAGCGGTAGACGGCGTGCCCGAACCCCGGGACCCGCTCGCCACGGCGCAGCCGCTCGCCCATGACGTACGACGCCAGTCCGGGCGACCGGATCTCGGCGAGCATCGACTCGACCGCGAGCGACGCCCCGCCGTGCAGTGCCCCGCCGGTCACCCCGAGCCCCGCGGTGACCACCGCATACGGATCGGCCCGCACCGAGGCGGCCACCCGCGCCGCGAGCGTCGAGGCGGCCAGCTCGTGGTCGGCGAGCAGCACCATGGCGAAGCGCAGCACGTCGATGAGCCGCTCGTCGGCCCCTTCCCCGGCCAGCTTGCGCCACAGCCGCCCGTGCACGGTGTCGTCGCGCCGCATCACCCCCGGCGCCACGGGCAGGTATCGCGGCGGCGGCGGATCGTCGAACTCGTCCCGCTCCGGCAGCGCGTCCACCATGCCCGCGACGATCCCTTGCCCGACGGTCGCGACGGCCGCGGGCTCGAGGTTGAGCCGCACGGGATCGGCCACGGCCAGCGCGGCGACGATGGCCTGGAGCCGCTCGAGCCGCAGGACGGCCCGCGGCAGCGCCCGCTGGGCGTGCCGGGCCGCGGTGATGGCCTCGTCGTCGCCCAGCCACGGGTCGACGTCGAGGGTGAACGCCGGCGGCTCGAGCCCGAACCAGAGCCAGGTCGCCACCTGCTCCACCTGCCAGCCCCCGGCGAGCTCGATGGCGTCGCGGCCGCGGTAGTAGTGGCGGTCCTCGCCGAGCAGCGTCACCGCGGACTCGATGACCAGCTCGTTGCCGCCCGGCCGCCGGCGGGGCCGCCCTTTGCGGGCCAACTGCTCGACCTCCCGGGCGTCGAACACGCTGCGGCCGTCCTCCGCCTTGCGGCGGGTCAGCACGCCCCGGCTCACGTACGAATACAGCGTTGCCGGCTTGACCCCCAGCCGCCGCGCCGCTTCGTCGGCCCCGATCCAGCCGCTCATCGCTCGTCGCTCCACTTCTTGTCTCTCCGCATTTCCGCTGTGCTCTCCCCCGGGGTCACGTCTGCCGGCGTGGCGTATGAGGTGGCCGGCGCTTGATCGTGGCGGTTGTTGCGAGGCGGCGGTCGGTTCGGTGGCTGGTGGTGGTGGCGCCCGGCCTGCGCGTCAGGCGCCGTACGCGGGGCACGGCCGGCGATCACGTCCCACCCGCCGGACGGTGCACGCCGCAGCGACCGGAAGTCTCCGCGATCATGCGCAACGCGGCATCGACACCAACGGTTTTTCATGATCACGGAGTGTCTATGTACACCCGTGTACCGAAAGTCTCCGGGATCATGGCAAACCCGGTGTGCGGCAACCGCGAGCATCATGATCACGGAGACATACATCCGGTCTCCGCGCGCTGCTCCCACCTCTCCCACCTCCATGTCCTGCTCCCTCCCCTGCACGCCGCCCCCGCGCCCCTCTTCCGAGCGCCGCCGCCCCTTCCGAGCGCCCCCGCCGTCGAGCGCCGCTCCCTCCGCCTCCACGCGCCTCGCGCCGCCCCGCCGCCTCCGCGCGCCGCCCTCCGCGCGCCGCCCTCCGCGCGCCGCCCTCCGCGCGCCGCCCTCCGCGCGCCGCCCTCCGCGCGCCGCCCTCCGCGCGCCGCCGTCGGCGGCGGGTTGGCCTCCGCTTCCGGCTGTGGCGGCGGGCGGCGGGCGGCGAGGTCGAGGTCGAGGTCGAGGCGCGCGAGGGCTGAGCTGCGATGTTGACTGGTCAATGTTGATTTTAGTCAACATTGACACTTCTTTGTCCATGTCGTCAATGTGGATGGCATGTCGACCGTAAGCAAGCCGCGCATCCACTTCCTCGACGTCACCAATCGCGACGGGGTGCAGACGGCCCGGACCGGGCTGTCCAAGTTCGGCAAGACGATGGTGAATTTCTATCTGGGCCGGCTGGGGGTGGCGCAGTCCGAGATCGGGTTCCCGTTCCTGTTCCACGAGGTGCCGTATGTCCGCGCGCAGGTGGCGTTGCAGCGGGCCGGGGCATTCGGGGAGCTGCGGCTGTCGGGGTGGTGCCGCGCGGTCGCGAGCGACGTGGAGCGGTCGGCCCCGCTCGGGCTGCGGCACTACAACCTGTCGATATCGACCTCGGACCAGATGCTGCAGAACAAGTTTCGCGGGCGGCTGGACCGGGCGGCGCTGATCCGGGAGATGGTCGCCGCGGTCCGGGCGGCCAAGGCGGCCGGGGCGCAGACCGTCGGGGTCAACGCGGAGGACGGGTCGCGCACCGACGAGGGGTTCCTGACCGAGTTCGCGCTGGCGGCGCGCGAGGCCGGGGCGGACCGGCTGCGCTACTGCGACACCATCGGCGGCGACACGCCCGGGCGGATCGGGGAGCGGTTCGCCAAGCTGGCCGGTGCGGTGGGCATGCCCGTGGAGACGCACTGCCACAACGACCTCGGCATGGCGGTCGCCAACTCGCTGGCCGGCGCGTTCGGCGACCTGGCGGCCGGGCAGGACGCGTGGATCAACACCTGCGTCAACGGCATCGGCGAGCGGTCCGGCAACGCGGACCTGGTCGCCTGCATCCTGGCGCTGCGCCACGGGTTCGGGGTGCCCGAGGGGGCCGAGATCGGCGACCCGCTCGACCTGGCGTGGGCGCGGCGGTTCGCGGGGTGGGCGGCGTACGCCTTCGGCCAGCCGCTGCCGAACAACCAGCCCGGCGTGGGGCCGAACGCGTTCGCGCACGAGTCGGGCATCCACGCCGACGGGGCGCTGAAGGACCACCGCAACTACGAGCTCTACGACGACGAGCTGCTCGGCCCGTTCCCGGCCGACCGCCACGCCCGGGCCGGGCGGATCGTGCTGACCGGGGAGTACGGCGGGCTGGCCGGCTTCCGGCACGTGATGGACGACCTCGGGGTGGAGGTGAGCGAGGAGGCGCTGACGTTCCAGCTCGTGCAGCTGTGCAACGCGGCGACCGGCCGGCCGCTGACGGACGACGAGCTGCGGCTCATCGCCGCGTACCCGCGCGAGCTGGCGCTGCTCTACCCCGGCTACCTCGACGACCGCCCCTGATCACCGGCAAGCGGCTCGACGCTGCGGCACCGAGGACGGCAAGCGGGAAAGGCGAGGCCGGGTCAGAGCATGGCGTGCTCGACGATCCAGCCGAGCCGCAGCGTCTCCTCGTGCGAGAACTCGAGGGCCACGAGATCGGTGAATCGCCGGGTGACCTGCATCGGCGTGAACCGGTGCACGGCGCAGTCCATCCAGATCGGGATCTGGGAGGCCGGGTTGGCCAGGACGACGTGCCTGCCGCAGCGATGCGTGTTCGCCATGCGGGCCAAGCTATCCGCGCCGCCCGGCCCTACCTACCCGGCCAGCGGGAGCGAAGAGGTCCGCCAATTGAACGATCCACTATGGACAGTACGCCCGAAATCGACACACTCCGTGGCGGGTACGATATCGCCGCCCCTGCGGCTAACGCTAGGCAAAACCGGAAATTTCCGGATTTGACATCGGTCAATCGGCCACCTGCGGGCCAGCCGACTGGACACCGAGCGGGTCGCCGACGATACTCAGCGCAACGAATGGAGTCCAACCCCAATCCGTGATTTCCGCGAAACGCACAGTTCACCGCAGAAACGCCGTTTCGACCTGACAGACCGAGCGGGGCGGGTCATGATTTGCCCGTGACAAGCCAACTGCGCGTGATGTCGATCTATGAGGGGTTCTTCTCCGGCGGCGCCCGGGCCCTGCACACCACCGTTGTGGCCGGACTGCACACCGGAGGCACTCACCAGCACTCCGTGCTGAGCCTCTACAGCGCCATGCGCCGCGAGACCATCCTGCAGCGCATGGAGGAGGACGCCAGTTACCGCTCACTGAGCGCGATCGGCGTCGAGGTACGGTCGCTGGGCCGCCGCATCGGCGGTGGCGCCGCGGCCCGCAAGGCGTTCAGCGCGGCCGAGGTCGCCACCGCGGTCGCGCACGCGCGGCGCGCGGACATCATCCTGTCGCTCAAGGAGCAGCCGCTGCGGCTGGTGAACCAGCCCGGGTTCCCGCGCAAGCCGGTGATCGTCTGCCTGCACCGCTCCGACCCGCAGAACCAGGGCAGCGCCCTGGCCGAGTTCAAGACCGCCGTCGCCGACGGGCGGGTGGCGGCGGCGATCTGCTGCGCCGAGTCGACCCGGTCCGCCTACGAGGCGGCCGGCATCCCGTCGAGCCTGCTCAAGGTCATCCCCAACGGCGTGGACCTGACCCGGTTCCAGCCGGTGCCCGTCCGCCGGCGGGCCGCGCTGCGCCGCTCGCTCGGCGTGCCGGCCAAGGCGTCGGTGGTCACGCTGGCCGCGCGGTACGACCCGATGAAGAACGTCCCGCTTTTTCTCGCCGCCGCGCGCCGCTGGCTGGAGCGGGAGCCGGCCGGCCACGTGCTCATGTGCGGCGCCGGCATGACGACCGCCAACATCGAGCTGTGCGGGCTGCTCAACGACCTGTTCGACGACGAGCCGCGGTATCTCAACCGCCTGCACCTGCTGGGCATCCGCCGCGACATGGAGGCCGTCTACGCCGCCACCGACGTGGTGGCGCTGACCTCGGTCAGCGGCGAGGCGGCGCCGCTGTGCCTGATCGAGGGCGCCATGTGCGGCGCGGTGCCGGTGTCGACCGACGTCGGCGACACCGTGCCGATCGTGGCCGGGCACGGGCTGATCACCGCGCCGGAGCCGGAGGCGATCAGCGCGGCCTGGTCGGAGGCGGTGCGCCGGCGGGCGGAGTTCACCCCGATGCTCCTGGGCAGCCGGGAGCGGTTCAGCCACACCCGGATGATCGCCTCCTACGCCGGCGTGATCGACGGAGCGCACCGCGACCTGGGTCTGCGGGTACCGCAGCGGTTGTGATCGACACCCTTCCGGTCTAACGCTGCGTGCGCCTTCGACTACACAGTGGCGTCGATCGGTAGCGTACCGCGCATGAGCGAACGCGTTGCTGTCATCGGTGCCGGCCCGGCCGGTGCGACGGCCGCGTACTGCCTGGCCAGGGCGGGCGCGGACGTCGACGTCTACGAGGCGTCCGACGGTGTCGGCGGCATGGCCCGCTCGATCGACCTGTGGGGCCAGACCGTCGACATCGGGCCGCAGCGCTTCGAAAGCTCCGACCCGCGGGTCAACGAGCTGTGGCTGGAGGTCATCGGCGGCGACTACGAGATGGTCGCCCGGCGCACCCGCGTGCTCGTCGACGGCCGGCTCTACGACTACCCGCTGCGGGCCGGCAACGCACTGCGCAACCTCGGCGCCCTGGAGGCGGCCCGCTGCCTGGCCGGCTACGCGCGGCAGCGCCTGCGCCCGCGCGCCCGCGACGCCGCCGACAGCCTCGAGTCGTGGCTCGTCTCGCGCTTCGGCGAGCGACTCTACCGGCGCCTTTGGGCGAAGTACCCCGAAAAACTCTGGGGAATCGGACCGGAGGAGCTCGACGCCGGCCTCGCCGGGCGATGCCTGCGCGGCGGCGGCGAGCAGTTCCCCCATCCGCGGCAGGGCACCGGCGAGGTCTACGCCAGGATGTGCGACTTCGTGGAGAAGCAGGGCGGACGGGTACACCTGGACACGCCCGTCGCCCGCCTCGTCCTCGACGGCGCCCGGGTCACCGGCGTGCAGCTCAACACCGCCGAGATCTACGAGTACGACCACGTGGTCTCCTCGATGCCGCTAACCCTGCTCGCCGGCCGCCTGCCGGACGTGCCGCCCGCGGTCGCCGCCGCCAACGCGAAGCTGACCTTCCGCAACACCGTCGTCGTGTACCTGCGCACCACGGCCGAGTCGGTCTTCCCCGACACGTGGATCGACGTGCCCGGCCCCGGCCCGCGCACCGTGCGGATCACGAACTTCGACAACTGGGTGCCGTCGATGCGCCACGGCGAGCGCGAGACGGTGCTCGCCCTGGAGTACCGCTGCAATGGCGACGAGGAGTTCTGGCGCTGGGACGACGCCCGGTGCGTCGCGCTGGCCCGCCGCGAGCTCGCGGCCACGGGCCTGGTCCGGCCCGCGGAGATCATCGACGGCGAGGTGCTCCGGGTCCCCAAGAGCCATCCGGTGTACCGCCGGGGCTACCGCCGGCACCTGCGGCTCGTCGAGGACCACGTGCGGCGCCTCGGCGGGCTGCAGGTGATCGGGCGGTACGGCGCGTTCCGGTACGCCGACCAGGGCCAGAGCATCCTCATGGGCCTGCTCGCGGCGGAGAACGTGCGGCACGGCGCCGGCCACGACCTGTGGGCCCTGGACGGGGCCGCCGCGCACCCGCGTCCGTCGCGCATCACCGCCACCGGCCTGGCCTAACCGGGGAGAGCGCTCTCCATCAGGGGCGGTAATCCGCCCGATTCGTCCGTAATTAGCAGCACCCGGCATGCGCCACGTATTGACGGGAGGGGTCGGCGGGCGCAACATTTGGAGAGCGCTCTCCGAGAGCGTTCCGGCCGGTCCGCCACCGGCGAACGGCACCCGCCCCACACCCCTGGGAGCTGCACTTGAGAACCAGACGGCTCAGAAGAATCGTGATCCCCGTCGGCGTCACCACCGCGGTCGTCGCGTCGATGGTGGTCGGCGCCCTCCAGATCACCTCCGCCAACGCCGCCACCGGCACGCTGCTGTCGCAGAGCCGCCCGGCGCTGGCCTCCTCGAGCGAGCTCGGCGAGACCCCGGCCTCCGCCGCGTTCGACGGCAACACGTCCACCCGCTGGAGCAGCCAGTGGAGCGACCCGCAGTGGCTGCGGGTCGACCTGGGCGCCACCGCCACGGTCAGCCAGGTCGTGCTGCAGTGGGAGGCGGCCTACGCCCGCGCCTTCCAGATCCAGACCTCGCCCGACGGCAACATCTGGACGGACATCTACAGCACCACCACCGCGACCGGCGGCACCCAGACCCTCAACGTCAACGGATCCGGCCGTTACGTGCGCCTGTACGGCACGCAGCGCGGCACCGGCTACGGCTACTCGCTCTACGAGTTCCAGGTCTACGGCACGCTGCAGAGCACGCCGCCGCCCACGGACGGCCCCGGCTACGTGATGGCCAACCCGCCCGTCACCGGCGTGGTGCCCTCGACGGCGACCCCGCCGCCGACCAACCCGCCGACGACCCACCACGAGTTCCAGGCCAACTGCTCGGTCAGCCGCACCAACCTGCCCGACGACCCGATCGTCTTCTTCGGCCTGCCGGGCGCCTCGCACTCGCACACGTTCATGGGCAACACCACCACCAACGCCAACACGACGCTCGCCTCGCTGCAGGCCGGCGGCACCGCGTGCATCACGCCCGGCGACAAGAGCGCCTACTGGATGCCGACGCTGCTCAACGGCGACCAGGCCGTGCAGCCGGTCGGCCGCCAGGTCATCTACTACAAGAGCGGCGTCATCGACTACCGCAGTGTCCGGCCGTTCCCGCCCGGCCTGCGCTACGTCGTCGGCAGCCCGTCGTCGACCCAGGCCGAGTTCCAGAACCACCCGGGCCACGTCGAGGGCTTCGAATGCGGCGACCTCACCAACCAGTGGGACATCCCGGCCAACTGCGTGGCCGGCAGCCAGCTCAACGTGCGCTTCCAGGCCCCGAGCTGCTGGGACGGCCTGCACCTGGACACGCCGGACCACAAGAGCCACATGGCCTACCCGGTCGTCGGCGTCTGCCCGTCCGACCACCCGGTCGCGGTGCCGATGATCGAGTTCAAGATGGCGTGGCCGGTCAGCGGCAACATGGCCAACGTCCACTTCTCCAGCGGGCGCGGCTACTCGTTCCACTACGACGTCTACAACGCCTGGGACGTCCCGACGCTGAAGGCCCTGTCGGACCACTGCATCAACGGCGGCCTGCAGTGCGACCCGCGCGGCTTCGACCAGTACAAGCCGGACCGCGGCGCCGCCCTCAACGAGAACTACGTCCTGCCCTAACCACCTCAGCCACCCTCGAGTTCCCACACGGCAGGCCCGCCCGGTCACCCCGGGCGGGCCTGTCCGCGTCCGGGCCGCTCAAGGCCCGCAGTCGAGCTCGCTGAGCGACATCGAGATCATCCGGCGGTGCTCCTGCAGCGTCGGTAGCGTGTCCTTGGCGAAGCGCACCAGGTCGGCGTTGCTGCCGTGCGCCGCCTGGTCCTGGAACACCCCGATGGTGGCGACGTGGTCGAGGTACTCGGTCGGCACGTAGGAGCAGTCGAACTCCTTGCCGTTCAGCCGCGACCAGGCCTTCAGGATGTTCTGCTGCTGCGAGTCCGGCAGGTCCGGCACGCTCGCGCCGTTCTGCCGGGCCAGCGCCGCGAGCCGGGTGTTCGCCTTGGTGTGGTCGGACACCATCCGCTGCCCGAACGCCTTCACGTCGGCCGTGCCGCCCCGGGCCTGGGCCAGCTCGCCGCCGGCGACCTCGAAGTTTCCGCCGTATCCGGCCGCCGCCACGAACGCGGAGTCCTGCGCCGACAGTGCCGCCGGCGCCGCCGAGGCGGGCACCGCCCCGACCGCTACCCCGCTGAGCGCCACGACCGCAAGCATCGGCAATCGCATGACAACCTCCCTTCGCTCCCCCTTGATCTCCACCCGTGCCGCCGGCTAACTCCCCCTCGGGTTGCAAACCGGGTCCCTCGCCGGCTGGCAATGGTGTCCGCCGGGTGGCGACGTGCTACAGGTGCTCAGGGCCGGATGGAGCGACCGGGGAGTACCAAAACATGATCAACACCACCTCTGCAGGCCAGACGTATCCGCACATGGCGGTGGACATGGCCGCGGTGGAGCACAACATCGCGGTGATGGCCGCCTGGTGCGCGGAACGCGGGGTCGGACTCGCCCCGCACGTCAAGACGACGATGTCCGAGCCGATCGTGCGGCGCCAGGTGGCGGCGGGAGCGGCGTGGCTCACGGTCGCCACCGTCGGACAGGCGGGCGTCGTGTTGTCGTGGGGGTACCGCCGGGTGCTCATCGCCAACGAGGTGGTGGAACCGGCGGCGCTGGAGCGGCTCCGGGGCTGGATCGACGGCGAGGAGGCCGCCGAGATCGTCTGCCTGGTCGACTCCGCCGAGGGCGTGGAGCGGGCGCGGCGCGCCTTCGCGGCCTCCGCGCGCGGGCTGGGGGTGATGGTCGACGTCGGCACCGCGGGCGGGCGGACCGGCGTCCGCGACCCGCGCGACGCGCGCCGCCTGGCCGAACTCGTGCACGCCAGCACCGGGCTGCGGCTCGTGGGCGTGGCCGGCTACGAGGGCGTCGTGGCCGCCGCGCGCGACGACGCCACCCTGCGGGCGGTCGACGAGCACTGCCGCCGGACGGCCGGCGTCTTCGCGGACCTGGCCGAGCTGTACGAGACCGACGCGCCGGTCTTCTCGATGGGCGGCTCGGTGTTCCCCGACCGGGTGGTGGCGGCCCGGCCGGAGCGCGGCACCGTGCTGCTGCGCTCGGGCTGCTACGTCACCCACGACCACGGCATGTACGCCCGGGTGAGCCCGATCCCCGGGCTGGTGCCGGCGATCACGATCCGGGCCGTGGTGCTGTCCGCGCCCGAGCCGGGCATGGTGGTGCTGGGGGCCGGCAAGCGCGAGCTGCCGCACGACGCGGGGCTGCCGGTGCTGCTTTCGGCCCCCGGCGCGGAGGTGACGGCGTTGTTCGACCACCACGCGGTCGTGACCGGGGCGCAAGGGCTGCGGGTGGGCGACGTGGCCGAGCTCGGCATCTCGCACCCGTGCTCCGCGTTCGCCCGGTGGGACGACGAGTACGTCATCACCCGCGGCGGCTCTCGCTTCTCTTGACAAGACCGGCCGCGCGGGCGTCGTGGCGTCCGCGCGGCCGGTTGCCGGGTCAGCCCGTGTAGCCGGCGAAGATCTTCGAGAACTCGTACGGCGACTGCGCGATGTTGGTGCACATGTACAGCGCGCCGGTGCAGGCGTTGCGGTCGCGGGTCTCCTCCCAGAACGCGAGCATGCCCAGGTGGTTGGTCTGCGCGAAGGAGACCAGCTGGCGGGCGTCGTTCTGGTCGTAGGTACCGCCGTCGTCGTTCTTGCCGAGCATCGGGGTCACGCCGAGCATGCGCCACACCTGGGCGTCGGTCTTGCTCGGGTACAGGCCCTTGAGCTGGGTGAACGTCGACTGCGCGGCCTGCACCGCGAAGTTGCCGTAGTCGCCGCTGGAACGCTGGTAGTCCATCGCCATGATGTTGACCAGGTCCAGGTTGACGCCGGCGTCGCGGGCCGAGCGGACCACGTTGAGCCCGTCGCTGGTCAGGCCCTCGGGCAGGACCGGCAGGGTGAGCGAGATCTTCACGCTCGGGCGGGCGGACTGCAGCAGGGCCAGGGCCTGCGAGCGGCGGGCGATCGTGGTCGGCTCGGCGACCGCGGCGCCCTCGATGTCCAGGTCGATGTACTTGAGGCTGTACGCGTCGACGACCGCCTGGTACTCGGCCTCGACCGCGGCCGGGGTGGAGCAGGCCTGGGCCAGCTCGATGCCGCTCGCGCCGCCGAAGGAAATCTTCACGTCGCCGCCGCGGGCGCGGATGGCGTCGATCTGGTCCTTGGCCCACGCGGCGCGCGGGTCGTACGCGTTGAACCAGGACGCCTTGCAGCCCGCGCTGTTGACGAAGGCGAGCGTGAAGTTCTTGAGGTTGCCCGCGGTGGCCATGTCGGTCAGCGTCGGGGTGGGCCAGGCGCCCATGTCGACGTACGGCGCGACGGCGAGCGCCGTGCCCCCGCCCCCACCGCCGCCGGCCTGGGTGGTCGCGCTGACCTGGTTGCTGGCCCCGGAGGCGTTGCCGGCCGCGTCGCGCGCCTTCACCGTGAACGTGTAGCTCGTCGATGCCGACAGGCCGGATACGGTACCGCTCGTGCCGGTCACCGAGGCCGCCAGCGTCCCCGCCCGGTAGATGTCGTAGCCGGTGACCCCGACGTTGTCGGTGGACGCGCCCCAGGCGAGGCTGACGCTGCTCGACGTCGTGCCGGTCACCCGCAGGTTCGTCGGCGCGGTGGGCGCCTGGGTGTCGGCCACGCCGGCGCAGGAGCCGCCGTTGAGCTTGCAGTTGGCCGGCTTGCCGGACCCGGTCACGATGAACCCGAAGCTCGCCGATCCCCCGGGCGCGACGGTGCCGTTGTAGTCCCGGTTGGTGGCGGTGACATGGTTGCCGCTCTGGCCGGCCAGGGTGTCCCAGTAGCTGCCGAGCGTGGAGCCCGACGGCAGGTCGAACTCGACCTTCCACGAGGTGACGGTGGCGGCCGTACCATTCGTGATCGTGTACTTGGCCTGGTAGCCGCTGCCCCAGTCCGAGTCGTAGGTGAGCGTGGCGGTGAGCGAACCGGCGGCCTGCGCCGGCGTGGTGATCGCCGCGATGCCGCCGGCGGTCGCCAGCACCACCGCCGCGGCCAGGACGAGCCGTAGTCGGGATCTCATCACTGCCTCCTGCTGAAAGACAGGGTCTATTGAGGCACAACGATAAAGAAAGTTAACTGAAAGTCAATCCTCGGCTTTGGTACCGCCCGGAGCCGCCCCTTGCGCAGGGCAGCGCGCCGCACGGGTTTGTTCGTGCCGCCCACCGACGCCTTCTCTCGGCCCTCTTGGGGGTATTTCCGGATATATCCAGCCACTTCGTGGCCGGATATATCCGACATTTCGTATATGCCCGCTTGTGCAAGCCGGTCGCGTCGCGTGCCGCCGCCACGGACTGATCGGCCCAGCACATCGGGCCGCCCCGGGCGGCCCACGCACGGCAGCACGGCAGCACGGCAGCACGGCGGTGCGGCAGCACAGCGGTGCGGCAGCACAGCGGTGCGGCAGCACAGCGGTGCGGCGGTGCGGCGGTGCGGCGGTGCGGCGGTGCGGCGGTGCGGCGGTGCGGCGGTGCGGCGGTGCGGCCCAACGCGAGACAGCCCCTGAGCGGTGCGGGCGTTGCGGATATCTCGCCCCTTGGGCGAAATATCCGATCGGTGCCGCCGGGGCGGACGTTTGTCTCCGTGATCATGATGCCCGCCGTGGCGATACCCGGGTTTGCCATGATCCAGGAGACTTTCGGTACACGGGTGTACATGGACACTCCGTGATCATGAAAAACCGTTGGTGTCGAAGGCGGGCGCGGCATGATCCCGGAGACTTCTGGCCGCTGCGCGTCGGGCACCACCGCACGGGCAGGCGCGGACGCGGAGCAACGCGGACGCCGGCACAGGGCGGCCACGCGAAGCGGCACGGGCGCGGGCGCGGCACGGGCGCGGGCGCGGCACGGGCGCGGGCGCGGCACGGGCGCGGGCGCGGCACGGGCGCGGGCGCGGCACGGGCGCGGGCGCGGCACGGGCGCGGGCGCGGCACGGGCGCGGGCGCGGCACGGGCGCGGGCGCGGCACGGGCGCGGGCGCGGCACGGGCGCGGGCGCGGCACGGGCGCGGGCGCGGAACGGGGTGGGCTGGGGCGGGCGCGGAGCGGCGGGCGGTGGGGCATGATGTGCCGATGGGGCGGCACGACTACCGGCGGATGGCGACCTCGCGCGTCGTCGCCGACCCGTCGGGGCCGACGCCGGCGCCCTGGTGGGTGTGGTTGTTGCCGCCGGCCGGGTTCGGGCTCTGGGTATGGTCGCCGCTCGCCGGGCTGCTGGTGGCCGTCGGGTTGGCGGTGGCGGTCGAGGGCTTCCGGCGGTACCGAAGCCGCAATGGCATCAGGCTCGTGGGGGCTCGGGCGCGGGAGTGGGACGACGCGGCGGTGCTGCTGGGTGAGATCCGGCGGTGCTGGCCCTCGCTGGGCGCGATGGCGGAGCCGGCCGACATTCGGCCGACGTTGGCGCGGACCGGGTACCAGTTGGCGAAGCTCATCGCGGCGCGGGCGCGGCTTTCCCTGCAGGCGCGGCAACTGCAAGCGGTGCGGGCGGAACTGGTGGGCGGGCGGCTGCGAGACGAGGTCGACGAGCGGTACGACGCGGTGGCCGACCGGCTGCGTGAGCTCGACGCGGTGTTCGCGGCGCGGGTCGTGGCGCTCGGGCGGCTGGCCGCGTCGCTGCGGACGCACGAGCGGGCCGAGCGGGTGCGGGAGCTACTGGTGAGCGGGCTCGAGCCGGTGCCCGAGGCCGGGCCGGACCCGCTCGCGGAGGTTGCGGGGCGCACGGCCGTCCGCCTGGAGGCCTATCGCGAACTGTCCGAGTTGCGACCGCTACGGTCCGAAACGTGATCGAACGGGCGACGCCGACCCAACTACGATGAAGGACATGTCACCGGCTTTCGGGCTCGGGATCGACTTCGGTACCTCGAACACGGTGGCGCTGATGCGCTGGCCCGACGGGCGGGTCAGGCCACTGCTGTTCGATGCCAACCCGTTGCTCCCGTCCGCCGTCTTCGCTCCGACCAAACCCGGTCCGGCCGCGGCCGCGACCCCCTCCGGCGGCTCCGCTGCGCCGGGTTCCGGGGTTGACGACCTGGTTGTGGGCGGGGACGCGCTGCATCACGCGCGGTTCGATCCGGCGGGGCTGGAGCCCAACCCGAAGCAGCACATCGACGACCAGGGCATCCTGCTGGGCGCGCGCGAGGTGGCCGTCACCGACCTCATCGCGGCGGTGCTGCGGCACGTCTTCGCCGAGGCGCGGCGGGTCGCCGGGTCCGACGACTTCTCGGTGGCGCTGGCGCATCCGGCCGGCTGGGGTACGGCGCGGCGGGCCGTGCTGGCCGAGGCCGCGCGCCGGGCCGGGCTGGGCGAGGCGCTGCTGGTGCCGGAGCCGGTCGCGGCCGCGCACGCCTTCACCGCCGTGCTCGGCCAGCAGGTGCCGACCGGCAAGGCCCTCGTGGTGTACGACCTCGGCGCCGGCACGTTCGACGCGAGCGTCATCCTGCGCCGCCCGGCCGGGTTCGAGGCGGTGGCCGTCGACGGGCTCACCGACGTGGGCGGGCTCGACATCGACGCGACGATCGTGCAGTGGCTCGCCGAGCGGTATTCGCCCGGCAACCCCGAGCTGTGGGCCCGCCTCGCCGACGCGCAGGACGCCGAGTCCCTGCGCCACCGGCGGATGCTGTGGCACGACTCCCGCGTGGCGAAAGAGATGCTGTCACGGGCCCCCGCAGTGGTACTGCAAATGCCCGCTCCCCTCGACGTCGACGCCCAGCTGACCCGCGACGAGTTCGAGGCGGCGGCGAAGCCCCTGCTGGAGCGGACGGTCTTCACCACGGCCGCGCTCATCCGCCAGGCGGGCGTCGCCCCCGACGACGTGGCCGGGGTGCTCCTGGTCGGTGGCGGCAGCCGCATCCCGCTCGTGGCGACCATGCTGCACCGGGCCCTGGGGGTCGCGCCCACCATCACCGAGCAGCCCGAGGTCGTCGTGGCCGAGGGCTGCCTGCTGTCGCTGACCGCGGCGCCGGCCGCCGACCCGGCCGCGGGCCAGCCCGGCGGGCCGCTGTGGCCGGCCGCGGCCGCCGCCGCGGCTCCCTACGCCTCGATGGCCACGGCGCCCTCCACCGCCGATGCCCCACCGGCCACTCCGGCCACTCCGCTCGCGGCGGCCACTGCGGCAACGACGGCCGCTGCCACGGCGGGGCCGGCCCCCGTTGACGCCGCCGCGGCCGGGCTCGTTGGCGCCGCCGGCGCAGGGGTGGGCGCTGCCGGTGCGGGGGCCGGTGCCGTCGGCGCCTTCGGGGCGGAGCCCGCCGCCTTTGCCTCGGGACCACCAGCGGACGCCGCGCCCGTGAGCGCACAGCCGTTCGCACCGCCGTACAGCGCCCCGCCGTCGAGCGCTCCACCGTTCACTGCTCCGCCGTCGAGCGCGCCGCCATACGGTGCGGCGCCTTCGAGCGCGCCACCGTTCACTGCCCCGCCGTCGAGCGCGCCGCCATACGGTGCGGCGCCGTCGGGGGCGCAGCCGTTCGCCGCGCCGGGCGCGGGAGCGGCGCCGGGCTCGGGGGCGGCGCCGGGCTCGGGGGCGGCGTATGGGGCGGCGGCCGGTGGGGCCGGCCCGGTGTTCGGGCAGGCCGGGGTTCCGGTTTCGGCGCCGCCGGTCTCCGGGCCACCCAGGGGCGGGCAGGGGACGGTGTACCAGACGGGGCACTACCCGCAGGTGACGCCGCCGCCGGCGGGGCCGCGCTATGTGCCGCCGCCGATGGCCATGCCCGGGGCACCGGTGTCGCCGGGGCAGGCGAGCCGGGTCATTCCGGTCTACGACGAGCGGGTTCAGCCGGCGGTACGCCCGCACAGCCCGGCGGCGCCCGCGGCTTCGGTGGCCACGAAGCGGCGGGGGCGGGGCAACCTGCTCAACGCGCTGCTGGTCGTGGTGGCGCTGCTGGCCCTGGCCGGCGCCGGCACCACGATCTACCTGGTCCAGCTCAACAACGGCAAGCCGGCCGCGTCCAGCCAGTCGCCATCGGCGGACGCGTCGACGGCGACCGACGGGACGAGCGCCGACGCGGGCGGCCAGGCCGGGCAGGGCGACGTCGGGGCGGGCGGGGACACGGCGACCACCACCCCCGACCACACGGCGACGGCAACCGCGACCGCGAACCGCACCGAGACGGTGACGATGCCGAACCTCATCGGGCTGCAACTGGAGTACGCCAAGGAGGAGCTCAAGGAGCACGGCTTCACCGGCACCGTGAACACCAAGTACCGCCCGGCGGACGACGCCGACGACGTGGGCCACGTGCTCGCGCAGGATCCCAAGGCGCAGAAGCAGGTGGCGAAGAACGGCACGGTCACACTCACGGTCGGTTCGGAGCCGAAGCCCTCGGCCAGCGCCTCGGCGAGCTGCCCGCCCTCGACCTGCCCGAGACCGACGTCCACCTGACCGCTTGCGGCACCGCGCCCACACCGGCCCGCCCGTCCAGCGCTACGCCCCGCCCGCCCGTCCAGCGCCCCGCCCGCCCGTCCAGCGCCCCGCCCGCCCGTCCAGCGCCGCGCCCGTCCAGGGCGGGGCCGCGCCCGTCCACGCCAGCGCCGCACCCGTCCAGCGCGGGGCCGCGCCTGCGTCCGGGGCAGGCGGCGCCCGCCCAAGCCGGGCCGCGCCGCGCCCGTCCAAACCAGCGCCGCACTGTCCAGCCGGCACCCCTCCCGTCCAGCAGGCCGCGCCCGCCCGGCGGGCTCGTGCAGCGGGCCGCGCATCGAGCGCTGCTGCCGGTGGGATCTGCTGCGCTGCTACCGATCGCGGCGAGCGCTAACCCGACGCCCGCTGCGACCAGAAGTCTCCGCGATCATGCCGGACCCGCCACCGACACCATCGGATTTTCGTGATCACGGAGTGAACATGTACCCCCGTGTACCAAATGTCTCCGCGATCATGGCAAACCCGTGGTGCGACCGCGGCAACGTGCATGATCACGGAGACTTACTGCCGATCGATTGGCCGACATATGAGGATTTAAAAGGATATGTCGGCTGTCGGGGTATAAATCCGAAAAGTCGTGGCGCGGAGCGCCCGACTTTTCGGGTCGCTCTTGGCGACGCGGGGGGTGTGCGGGCCCGAGTCACGAAGTTGTTGGGTTTGACAAGGGTGGTGAGACTGGGGCCGCACTGTCCACTGCGGACACCCCCTCAGGAGCGGCTGATGTCGAACACCAACACGTACCTCGACCAGGTGGTCAGGCAGCAGGAGCGGCTCGAGGCCGACCTGCGGTCCAAGCGCAGCGCGGCGCCCGCGCCGGCGGCGGGAGCGCCGCCGCAGCCGCAGCGGCCCGGTGGGGGTGGGGCGGTGCAGCCGACGCCCAACGCGGTGGAGGTTCGGGTCACCGGGTTCGGGCGGTGGAAGACCGTGTTGGTGCCGCCGAACGCGTTCGTCGTGCACACCCGGCGCGGGCGGCCGGAGCCGCTGCACGTCGGGCTCGGGGTGTCGTTCCGGTACAACCCGGCGACCGACTCGTACCTGGTCGTGCCGGGGGCGATGCAGACGATCCTGATCAACGCGTACTGCATCTGCCGGGAGCTGCAGGGCGTGCTCGTGCAGGCCTACGTGCAGTGGATCATTCAGGACTTCGCCACGGCGTACCGGCGGCTGGACTTCGGTGACGCCGAGGACCCGATGCGGCTGGTGAACCTGCAGCTGAAGGAGCAGGCCGAGGCCGCGATCAAGGACAAGGTGTCCACGATGGGCGTCGCCGACGTGCTCAGCGACAAGCAGCCGATCATCGAGGAGCTGACCGCCCGGCTGCGCGGGGTCGCGGAGGGGTCGGGCGGGGCCGACGAGGGGCTTGGGCTGCGGATCGTCACCGTGCAGATCAAGGAGGCGGTGGTCAGCTCGTCGCGGCTGTGGGAGAACCTGCAGAAGCCGTACCGCTCGGAGCAGGGGCGCATCGCGCGGCTGGCCGAGTTGGCCGCGGAGCAGGCGATCGCCGAGCGGGAGTTGACCGCCGGGCGGCAGCGCGAGACGCAGCGCATCGAGAGCGAGCGGGAGCTGGCCGACCTGCGGGCGCACAACGCGGCGCTGGAGTTCGACCGGGAGACGGCCGAGGCGCTGCGCCGCTCGCAGCGCGAGCAGGAGGACGCCCGGGCCCTCGCGGACCTGCAGGACGCCACGAACCGGCACGCGCTCGCCCTGGAGCGGGAGCGGGCCGCCGAGGAGGCGGAGATCGGGCGGCTGCGCATCGAGCGGGAGACGGAGCTGGCCCGGCTCACCGCCGACGCCGAGCTGGCCCTGGCCACGGCGCGCGCCCGGGCCGGGCACGAGCAGGCGCTGCTGGACCTGGAGCGGGCCCGGCTGCGCGCCGAGATCGACAACGGGCAGTCCGCGGAGAGCCTGCAGGGGCGGCTGATCGAGCGGCTACCGGCGATCGTGGAGCGGCTGCCCAAGCCGGCCGAGCTGCGGGCGGTGACGATCGGCGGCACCGACGGCTCCAGCGTCGCCGGGCTCATCGCCGAGCTGACCGCGGTCGTCGACGCGATCAGGCGGCGCGGGTAACCCGCCAGGCACGAAACGGCGCCCGGCCGGGAGGGCCGGGCGCCGTCGCGGTGCGGTGGATCAGCTCGCCGGGTAGCTCGTCACGTAGCTCGGCACACCGATGGCGTCGTTGTTGACCGGCGCCCCGGTGTCGTTGACCACGTGGTCGATCGTGCCGGCGCTGAGGTTGACCGTCAGCACGTCGTGGAGCTTGACGCCCGGACGGTTCGGGACCTCGAAGCCGTGCGCGGCGTGGATGGTCGGGTCGACGTTGGTGAAAATGTAGCTGCCGCCGCCCCACAGTTCGTGGGTGCGCACCCGGTCGGAGACCTTGTACGCGGCCCAGCCCAGCACGCCGTTGTGCTGCCACGCCGCCTGGTTCGGCGGGTCGTAGGGCAGCTCGTTCTGGAAGAAGATCGTCTTGCCGCGCTCGCCGTTCCAGATGACGTTGTACTGCTGGTAGTGCTCGACGAACAGGCCCGTGGCCGTGACGTCGTCGCCGTTGATGATGACGCCGTTGCGGCCGGTGTTGACCGTCCAGCCGACCGAGCCGTCCACGCCGTGGTCGGCGCGCCAGGCCCAGATGTCGTCCAGGATCACGTCGTCGGCGTTGACCTCGAGGCTCACGTCGGCCTTGCCCACGTGCGGGCCGCCGACGCGGAAGAACACGTCGTGCAGCACGGTCGGGTCGTTCGGGTCGCCCAGGTTGAGCGCCCCGCCGAGCTCGGTGCCGACCTGCATCAGCGCCGGCGAGTTGACGGTGCCGGCGTCGATCATGATGCCGGACACCGAGATGCCCTTGCTGTCGGCGATCCACATCGGCACGGCGCCGTGGACGGCGGTCAGCGTCGCGATGCCCATGCCGAGCACCACGGTGTCGGGCCGCCAGACCAGGATCGAGCGGTCGACGTTGTACACCCCGGGCGTGAAGATCAGGTGCTTGCCCAGGGCGAGCTGGACGTTGATCGCGGTGATCGAGTCGGACGGCTTGGCCAGGTAGAAGTCGGACAGCGGGATGGACTTGCCGCTGGCCGGACCGTTGGCCCAGGTGGCGCCCGACGCGTTCTTGCGCAGCGCGGGCACGAAGACCTTCCACTTGCCCTGGCCATCGACGTAGATAAACGGCCGCTCCTTGCTCACCGGGGTGGTGGCGAGGGTGGTGTACGGCGGGTTCGGGAACTGCTGCGCCGGAGCGCCGGCGGTGCCGCTGAACACCTGGTTCCACACCGCGTTGGACCAGGTCCCGATGTTGCTGTCGCGGACCAGGTACTGCTGCTGCGAGCCGTTGGTGATCGTGCCGGTCACCGAGTCGGCCATGAAGCCACCGCTGGCGTACTGCGGGCCGGCGGTGCAGTAGTCCATGAAGGTCATGTTGCCGTTGACCTTCACCCGCCGCAGCGGCGCGGCCTGCGACGCCGCCCAGAACTCACCGGAGGCGCGGCAGCCGGACTCGCCGGCCACGTTGATGGTGAGGTTGGACAGCGAGCGCCAGAAGTTGACCAGCGCGGTGCAGTTGTCCGCGGCGAGGCAGCGGTTGTAGACGTCGACGTGGCCGTTGATGACCACGTCGGTGGGGTTCAGCCCGAGGCCGGCGACCTCGGTGTAGTACCCGACCTGGAAGATCAGCGGGTGGTCGGGCGTGCCGTAGGTGCCCGGCTTGAACAGCAGCGTGTAGCGCCCGGTGCCCATCTCGCTGTCGACCTGCTGCGCGTAGACGGCGTCGGTGACCGCCTTGATCTGCTCGACCGACATCGACGGGTCGAAGATCTTGACGTTCGGGCCGAAGTCGGGCTGGCTGCTCGGCCGGCCGGCCGGTGCGGCCGCCGCGACGCCCGGGGTGGCGACGGCGGCGGCCGTCATGAGGGCGGCCGCCCCGAGGGCGAACCACCGGCCGAGGCGGCGGCGGGGCGCCTTGCCGGAGGGGACTAATGCCATGAAATGCGACCTACTTTCCCTACAGTGGCGCGCCCCGGCCTGGTCCTCGGCCCAGGGGGTGGCCATCGCGAGGCGGGGGTGACGCGCCACGAACCGTGAGAGAGCGCTTTCACGGGTGGACGTTACCTGCTCCATCACGACTGGTCCACTTGTACAAATCGCCCGCGCCGGGCCCGCAACCGCTCTCCGGCGGCGGATCGTCGCACCCCCGCGGGTACCGCGCCCGCCGGTCCCCGGGAGAATGGCGGGCAAATGACCCCGTTGCTCACCGCCGACGTGTTCGGCTGGACCGTGCGACCCGTGCGCTGGCGCCGCGCCCGCGCACTGCTCGTCGTGGCCGGCGCCATCTCGCTCCTGGCGCTGCACTTCTGGTTCGACCCGCAGGCCGGGTGCAGCGACGCCGCCCCGTGCGGCCCGGACCCGCTCAACGCCGTGCTGTTCGGGCTGATCATGGCCCTGCCGCTGGTCGCGTTCGTGTCGCTGCCGGTCGCCGCGGCGCTGGCCGCCGGGTTCGTGGTCGCCGACGTGTCGTGGCAGTTCGGGCACCCCGCCCTCGCCTCCCCGGCGTGGCTCACCGGCGCGGACGCGGCCCTGGCCGTGCTGGCCTTCGTGGCCTCCAGACTGGCCCCGCCGGGGCTCGGCAGCGCGGCCGAGATGTGGGCGGCGACGACGTCGCATCGCGCGCCGCCGGTGCCGCCGATCCTGCCGCGGTACGGGCTGGGCTGGCGCCTGCTCGCCGTACCACTGCTGCTCGGAGCTCTGACGGTGACCCTCGCCGCGCTGGTGTCGCAGTCCGCCGCGCAGGCCCGGCTGGCCTCGGCCGAGCGGGTGACGGCCGAGGTCACCGCCCACGCCGGGGACTCGGCCATCGACGTGCGGCTGCCGGGCGCCGACCCGGCCACCGTGCGGATCAACGTCATCGACGCCGGCGATCACCCGGTCGGCAGCCGGGTGGCCGTGCGGGTCGCCGGCGACGGGCTGTACGAGCTGGTCAGCGAGCCCTACGACACCAGCGGCTGGCTGAGCCTCGCCGTCATGCTGGCCGGCCTGGCGCTGGGCTGCCTGGTCCGGGCCCGGGAGCGGCGCGCGGCGGCCCAGGCGCTGTTCGCGGGCGAGCAGCCGGCGACCGAGGTGTACGTCTGGGCGCTCGGCGGCCGGGTCGCCGTCTACGCCACCGACGCGCGCCCGGGCGAGCCGGCCCTCGTGGAGTTCTTCGCCATGACCGGCGGCGGCTCCCCCGACATCCGCCCCGGCGTGCTCTTCGGCGTGCCCGCGCCGCGGCACTGGTGCGCGGCCGCCGTCGACGGCGAGCTGCTCGTGCCCCGCGGCCCGGCCCGCAGCGGCCGGTTCGCCCCGCCGTTCGGCACCGTCGACGGCGCGACCGGCGACCTCGATCTGGCGGCGGTGCCCGACGCGGCCCGGCTGCCGCTGCGCCCCGAGGAGATCATGGCGCTGCGCCCGGAGGACGTGACCGCCGACCCGGAGACCGTGCACACCCACCGGCACAACCGGTTCTCCGGCTACGCGGTGGTCCTGTTCGCCGCCTGGCCCTTCCTGTTCCTGCTGTTCCGGCTGCTGCCGGACCTGCCGTACTGGGGCGCGGTCGCGGTCACCGCGCCGGTCACCGCGATCGCCTGCGTCAGCGGCTGGCGGATGTTCCTGCGCCCGCGGGTCAGCTGGAACGGCGCCGGGCTCAGCGTCGTGGGCAGCATCGGCGCCCGCCTGCTGATCTGGGCCGACGTCCACGCGATCCGCAACGACCGGCACGGCGGCGTCATCATCGAGACCGACCACAACGGCGCGGGCCTGGTGGTGACGGCGCGCGGCGAGGACCCGCTGCTCCCCCGCGTCCTGGCCGGCAACGAGCGCACCGGCGCCGAGCTGGCCGGCGCCCTGCGCCTGGCGGCCGAGCGCGCCGCCGAGCGCGCCCGCACCCGCGTGCGCGACGTGGTCTCACTCCCCCCGGCCCCGGTGCCGCCGGTCGCACCCGCCCTGCTCTACGCGGCCTGGGCGCTCGAGACCCTCGTCTATGCGATGGTGCTCTGACGCGGTACCGCTAGAGCTCGGCCAGCAGCGCCTGCGCCTCGGCGCGGGCGGCGTGCGCGGCCGGGCCTTCTCCGGCGGCCGCGAGGGACTCGGCGAGAGCGGTCAGCGCGGCCGCTCGGCGGCGGTGGTCGCCCAGGCCGGCGGCGATCCGCTCCGCGCGCCGGGCCGCCCGCACCGACTCGGCCGGCCGGTCCAGGGCGCGCTCCACGTCCGCCAGCGTCACCAGGTCGTCGCAGAGGCCCGGGTCGTCGCGGGTGCGGGTGTGGGCGTCCACCGCCCGGGCGGCGTGCGGCCGGGCGCGGGCCGGGTCGGCCACGGCCAGGTGCAGCGCGGCCAGCGCCCGGTGGGTGGCGCCCTGATCGCGCAGCGAGCCCAGCCGCTCGCGGATGGCCAGGGCGCGCCGGTAGTGCTCCCCCGCCGCGGCGTGCTCGCCGGTCTGCAGCAGCGCGTCGCCGAGCTTGTGCAGGGCCGCCGCCTCGCCGTTGAGATGCCCGACGGCCCGGCAGGCGGCGAGGACGTCGCCGAGCAGCCGGGCGGCGAGGGCGGCCTCGCCGTTGCTCAGGTGTACCGCGGCCAGGTTGTTCAGGCAGACGGTCTCGGCCTCGGTGTAGCCGATGCGGCGGGCCAGGGCCAGGGCCCGGCCGAACGCGGCCGCGGCGCCCGCGAGGTCGTGCAGGCTGAAGCGGGTCGCGCCGAGGTTGTTGAGCGTGCCGACCTGGGCTATCTCGTGGCCGTCGCGCTCCGCGGCACCCAGGGCGGAGCGCAGCAGCGGCAGCAGCTCCTCCTGGTGGCCGCGGCGCAGGAACAGCTCCACGAGCACCTCCGGCAGCTGCCAGCCGTGCCGGTCGTGGCCGTTGCGGGTGGCCCACAGGCCCGCCGCGGCCAGGTTCTCGCGCTCGGCCTCGCACCAGGCCAGGGCCTCGGCGTCGGTGGTGAAGGCCTGCGGGTTGACGTCGGCGGGCGTCGGCAGGTCCGGCACGGACGGGCGGTCCGGGGCCAGGACCTTCACGGCCGCGGCGCCGCTGAGCAGGTACCAGTCCAGCAGCCGGCGCAGCGCCTCGCGGGTCCGCGCGGGCGGGTCCTCCGCGGCGGCGCGGTCGGCGGCGAAGGCGCGCAGCAGGTCATGCAGCCGGTAATGGCGGGCCACGTCGTGGCTGACCAGGTTGGTCTTGGCCAGCGCGTTGAGCAGCAACTCGGCCTGCTCGACGCCGACGCCCAGCAGGGCAGCGGCCGCGGGTGGGGCGATGCTCGTGCCGGGGTGCAGGCCAAGCAGCCGGAACAGTCGGGCGGCCACCGGGGTCAGGGCGCGGTACGGCCACGCGAACACGCTGCGCAGGCTCGCTTCCCGCTCGTCGTCCTCGGTCTCGTCGCCGTCGAGCAGGTGGGCGCCGACCTCGTCGACCAGGTCGGCAAGGGCGACCCGGGGGCGCTCGGCCACCTGCACGGCGACGATGCGCAGCGCCAGCGGCAGGCCGGCGCAGCGGTGGGCCAGGGCGGCCAGCGCGGCGGGCTCCGCGTCGGCCCGGCGGGTGCCGATCGTGCGGGCGAGCAGGGCCAGGCTGTCGGCGTCGGGCAGCGGGCCGACGGTGAGATCGGGCGCGCCGTCGCGCACGGTGAGCCCCCTCAGGCGGGTCCGGCTGGTGACGATTGTCAGGCACTCGGGCGGGGTCGGGATCAGCGGGCGGACCTGGCCGCTGTGCCGGACGTTGTCGAGCACGACGAGGACGCGCCGGCCGGCGAGCAGCTGGTTGAACCGGTTCCGGCGCGGCTCCAGGCCGGCCGGCATGCGGTCGGCGGGCACGCCGAGCACGTCGAGGAACCGGCCGAGCGCCTCCTCCGGGTCGACCGGGGCGGCTGGGCCGTAGGCGTTGCCGTCGAGGTAGAGCTGGCCGTCGGGGAAGCGCGCGGCGCGCAGGTGGGCCCAGTGGACGGCCAGGCCGGTCTTGCCGACGCCGGGCATGCCGCTGATCGCGACCACGCCGGCGCCGCCGGATCCGGTCAGCGCGTCGAGCTCGGCGAGCAGGTCGGCCCGGCCGACGAACCCGGCGACGTCCTTGGGCAGTTGTCCCGGCGGCTTGGCCGGCGGCGGTTTCGGCGGCGGGACCGCGGGCAGCGCGACGGCCGGTTCGGCGTGCATGTGGCGGCGGTACCGCCGGCGGAAATCGTGCAGGAACAATCGCGCCTCGGGGTCGCGCCCGGCCGCGGACAAAGCGGAGATCCACAGCTGCGCGAGCGTTTCATCGGTCTCCTCGCCGCGGATGACCGTCTCCAGATCGAGGAGCACGCGATGGTGCTGCCCGGTGCGCAGGCGATTCGCGGCGAGCAGTTTCCGGGCGGTCAGCAGCGTCGCGTTCATGCTGCGCCGGAGGTGCTCCGCCGGCGCGGTGCGCAGGTCGGCCAGCGGTTCGCTGCGCCACAGTGCGATCGCATTCTCCAGAATCCGTACCGCCTCCTCCGGCCGCCCTTCCTGGGCGGCCGTGCGGCCCTGCGCGACGAGCTCGGCGAAACGGTGAAAATCGACTCGGCCGCGGTCGACGTCGAGCCGGTAGGCGCCGATACCCGGCACCCGGTGCAGCGCGCCGGGCAGCCCGGCGGCGCCCAATGTCGCGCGGATTCTGCTGGTCAGCGTGTACAGATTCATCCGCCGATCGACGCGGGTCCGATCGGCCCAGAGATGTTCGATTATCTCGTCCGTGCGGACCGGTTCCCCGGCGTGATAGAGCAGCACCGCGAGCATGCCGCGCTGTTTGGCCGCGCCGAGCGGAACGGGCCGGCCGTCGTCGTACAACGCCGTCGGGCCGAGAATGACGAAGTCCATCCGGCGCCTCCCCCTCGCCGTCACGGTTCGGTTCCCAGTGTGTTCCGCCCGCGCCACCCCGCCAAGCCGATTACAGATAGGCGCGAATCCGACACCGCCGTGTCCAGCGGTCGGCAAGCGGTTTGCAAGGTTTCACACAATGCCTCCGACAACCCGCCCGGCGCAGCGTTGCCCTACCGCGAAGTTCCGTCGAGGGGGGTCGTTGTCGATGGACGGTACGAACTGGTCGTGCGTCCCAATCAGTATTGATGCAGCCACATGGACGAGCCGGTCCGCGAGCCGGCACGTGCTCGTGGTCGCACACACCCTGGCAAGTTGTCACCGACTGCTGGACGTCGTTGATGAAATTGAACGTGATTCACGCGTTCAGGTCGTATTCACGGTGGCGCCGGACGTATTCAATCACGACGTCGCGCAATTGCTCGACGGGCTCGGCGCGTGCGTGGTGGCGTGGGAACAGGCGATCCGGCATCGCTTCGACCTGGCGCTCGCCGCGTCCCTGGGCGGGCTGCACGAGCTGCACGCGCCGATCATGGTCATGGCGCACGGCGCCGTGCGGGGCAAGCACGCCCGCCCGGCCGCGGGCGGCGGACCGCGGCTGGCCGAGCCGGTCGTCTACGGTCTCGACGCACCGCGGCTGACCCGCGACGGCCGGGTCGTGCCCGCCTCGCTCGTGCTGGCCCACGAGCGGGAGCGCGAGATCCTGCGCCGGCAGTGCCCGGAGGCCCTGCCGGTGGCGGTGCTGGCCGGTGATCCCTGCCTCGACCGGCTCCTCGCCAGTCTGCCGATGCGGCGGCGGTACCGCGAAGCCATGGCCGTCGCGCCCGGCACCCGCCTGGTGCTGTTCAGTTCGACGTGGGGCCGCGACGGCCTGTTCGGCGCTGACCCGGACCTGCTGCCCCGGCTGGTCGCCGGCCTCCCGGCGGGCCTGCGCGCGGCCGCGCAGCTGCACCCCGCGGTGTGGGCCGCACACGGCCGCCGCCAGGTGCTGGCCTGGCTGCGCGACTGCCGCGACGCCGGCCTGCTCGTGCTGGACCCGGCCGGCGACTGGCGCGGCGCGGTGATCGCGGCCGACTGCGTCGTCGGCGACCACGGCTCGGTGACCGCGTACGCGGCCGCCGCCGGCCGCCCGGTCCTCTACGCGGGCGGGCGCCGCGCGGCCACGGTCCGCGGCTCGGCCCAGGACCTGGTGGCCGCGGCGGCCACGCCGCTGGATCCGCGCCGCCCGCTGCCGGACCAGGTGGCCCGGGCCCGCCCGGTCGGCGCGGCCGCGGTGACCGCCGCCCTCACCGGGGTGCCGGGCGGCGCGGGCGCGCGGCTGCGGGCGGCGATGTACGGGCTGCTCGGCCTGCCCGCGCCCGGGCCGCACCGCCCGCCCGCCCCGGCGCCGCTGCCGCGCCTGCTCTCCGCCGAGCCCTGACCGCGGCCCCCGCGCCACCCGCCCCGGAGCGCCGCGTCCGCCGGCGCGGTCCATGAGGGCAGCGCCTGACCGTGGTAGTTCATGTCGGGCGGCCGCCGCAGGCGCGGCGAGGCGGACGTATGTCTCCGTGATCATGATGCGGACGCGGCCGCGCCACGGGTTTGCCATGATCCCGGAGACTTCCGGTACACGGGGGTACATCAGCGCTCCGTGATCATGAAAAACCGTTGGTGTCGGCGGCGAGTAGTGCATGATCGCGGAGACTTCCGGTCGCTGCGCCGTGCTCCGCGGCGGCCGGCGCCCGGCGGGTGGGACGTGATCACCGACCGCGCCGCCCAGCGCGGCGGGACGCGGCGGGGCACCACCTCGCCGCAATGACGCCGGCCGATGCGGGGGACGGGGCGGGTAGCCGCCCGAAGGTCAGGGAATCGCGTCCAGCTCCGCGCGGACGGCGGCGGCGCGCGGGGAGGCCGCCGCGGTGAACAGGTCGACGGCGGCCCGGTAGTGGCGGCGGGCCGTGGCCGGGTCGCCCAGGCGGCGGGCGACGCGGGCCAGGACGGTCAGGGCCTCCGCGTGTTCGTGGGGCGCGCCAAGGTCGCGCAGGCGGTCGGCGGCCTCGGCGGCGGGCCGCTCGGCCGCGGCGGCGTCGCCCGCGGCGAGGAGGGCGGCGGCGAGGGCGAGCGTCGCGCGGGCGGCGTTGTACGGGTCGGCGCCGGCCGGTGCGGCGAAGATGGCCCGGGCCTCGCGCAGCAGCGGGACCGCCTCCGCGGCGCGGCCGAGGCCGGGCAGCAGCCGGCCCAGGCTCACCAGGGTCAGCGCGGTGCCGCGGGCGCGGCCGAGGCGGCGGTTGCCGGCGAGGACGGCGAGCAGCTCGGTGGCGGCCTCCTCGGGGCGGCCGGCCTCGGCGTGGACGGCGGCGAGGCCCTCCCGGGCGTCGAGGGCACCGGCGAGGTCGCCGGCGTCGGCGTAGCGGCGGACGGCGGCCCGCGTGTGGGCCTCGGCCGCGGCGAGGTCGCCGAGCTTCGCGCTGGAGCGGCCCAGGCGCTTGAGCATGACCGCCTCCGCCCACGGGTGGCCCCAGCGGCGGGCGGCGGCGAGGCCGTGGCGGTCGACGGCGGCCCGCTCCGGCGGGGCGGGCTTGCTGAACAGCAGTACCGGCCAGACCGCGTCGGCGAGGTGCCAGGCAAGCTCGGCCCGGTCGTGGTCGAGGGCGGCCCGGCCGGCGGCGACCAGGTTCGGGTACTCCCGCTCGAGCCAGTCGAGGCCGTCGTTCCGGCCGGCGAAGGACGGCAGGGCGGCGGGTGCGGTCCGCGGCGTGTAGGCGGGGCGGCGGCGGTACGGCGTGACGCGGGCATCGGCCCGCCGCGCGGCGAGGAGGTACCACTCGGCGAACAGCTCGACCGTGGCACGCCGGTCGGCGTCGGTCTCGTCGGTCCGGGCGCGGTCGAGGGCGTGGACCCGCAGCAGGTCGTGGTACCGGAAGCGGTCCTCCTCGGTCTCGTCCAGCAGGCTGGCCTGCAGCAGCCGGTCGAGCGCGCCGGGCGGGCAGCCGGGGATGGTGGCGGCGACCGCGGCGGCGACGCCGGCGGAGAACTCGGCGCCCGGGTGCAGGGCGAGGCGGCGGTACAGCGCGGCCGCGCCCGGGTGCAGGTGCCGGACGGACACGTCGAACACGGCGCGGACCGACGGGCCCTCGGGCGCGGCCAGCGCGGCGAGCCGGGTCGTCTCGTCGGCGAGCTCGGCGGCGACGCGGGCGACGGACAGCCGCGGCCGGGCGGCGAGGCGGGCGGCGGCGACGCACAGGGCCAGCGGCAGCCCGCCGCACAGCTCGGCGATCGCCCGCGCGGGCGCGCGCTCGCCGCCGATACGCTCGGGCCCGGCCGCGCGGGCGAGCAGGGCGAGGCCGTCGGCGGCGGGCAGCGGCGCGAGGTCGAGGATGCGCGCGCCGTCGGGGACGAGGCCGGCGAGGCGGCTGCGGCTGGTGACCAGGACCGCGCCGGCCGCCGAGGCCGGGATGAGGGGTCGCACCTGTTCGGCGGAGTGCGCGTTGTCGAGGACCGTCAGCAGGGCGCGGCCGGCCGTGACGGACCGGTAGAGACCCGCCCGCTCGGCCGTCGTGGGCGGGACCATTTCCGGGGGTACGCCAAGTGCCCGCAACAGCGCGCCCAGCGCCCCGGCCGGGTCGAGGGGCGCGCCCGGGCCGAAGCCGCCGAGGTCGAGCCAGAGCTGGCCGTCGGCGAACCGGTCCTGCCCGTGGGCCCAGCGCAAGGCGAGCGCGCTCTTACCGACGCCGCCGGCCCCGGCGAGAACGACCACCGGCGGCGGGTCGGCCGCGGCGAGGAGGGCGTCGAGCCGCGCCAACTCGCCGTCCCGCCCGGTGAAATGGGCGGCCTGCGCAGGCAATTGGCGCGGCACCGGCGGCCGATGCGGCGCCGCATGAATGTGGACGTCGCGCATTGAGCCGGATTGCACCACGGGCCCGAACGCCGAGCCGGAGAGATCATTTGAAGTGTTCGCGGCCTCGCCGGGCACGGGGCGCCTCCAGACGGCTGAGGCTGTCTACAGACTCTACCGCCTGGTCGCAAGCGCTTCGGTATTCATTGGTCGTGCACTAATTGCACAATCAACCAAATGGCATGTTCAGCCCAGGGTTGCAGATATGCCCCCCAATGCTGTATCTCATTTCTGGCCCGAAGTTGGCCATCCGATCACGTCAATCCCTCGAAAGGGCCTTCATGTCACAGGCCGCGACCTGGCTGATCTGGCTCCTCCCCGCAGTGATCACCGCAGCCCACCTGTGGCTGATCTGGCTGTAGCCCAACTCGCAACTTGCAACGCCCTGGCGGCCACTCATGGCCGGGTGGTCGCCAGGCGAACTCACGGATGGAGAATAGGGCCACAGGGCCATAAAGTCCAGTGGGAGTTCAGCGGGGCCAGGTGGACAGGGCGCGGTCGATGGCGGACAAGGTGGTGGACCAGCTGGCGTCGAGGTTCCGGGCGGCGTGGAAGCCGCCGTCGGTCTCGAGGTCGATGAAGCCGTGGATCGTGCTGTGCACGAAGCGCACCGCGTCCACGCCCGGGGGGCCCTGCAGGTCGTACCCCCGAAGCAAAATGGTGCAACCGGCGACGATTCTTGCCTGGGCGGCGGCGCCGGTCGGGTCGGACAGTGGGCGCTTCGTGGCGGCGTAGCGGCCGGGGTGGGCGGTGGCCCAGGCGCGCAGCGTGCCGGCGTAGGACTCCAGGGCCGGGTGGCGGGTGCGGCCGCGCAGTGCCGCGTCGAGGCGGTCGGCGATCTCCTCCGTGGCCTGGCCGGCGGCCGCGTCCAGCAGGTCGGCCAGGTTGCGGACGTGCTCGTAGAGGCTGGGAATGGCCACACCCAGGCGGCGGGCCAACGCTGTCATGGTGAGGGCCCGGATGCCCACCTCGTCGGCGAGTTCCAGCGCGGCGGTGCACACCTGCGCGCGGGAGAGTCCGGCCCGAACCATGCGGGCCAGCCTAAACGGCCCATTGCGCGGAGGCCGTTGCTGTCGGAAACTGCCCGTCGGCGTGCCCTCGTTGCGATGGTCATCTACCGTCCATAAGCACACCAGAGGGGGCAGACGATGAGGCGATCCACTTCGGTACCGCTGGGCCGAAGCTACCTCGCGATTGCGGCGCTGGCCGCGACCGGCGGCCTGGCCGCGTGCGGGCGCCAGCAGCAAACTTACTGCGCCGACTCCAGCGGCGTCGTCGTGCCCGACGCGCGGTGCGACAGTGGCACGCCCGGGTATTACTACTACTCGGGCAGCTACGGGCGCGGCCGCTCGCCGGGGTACCGGCTCAGCGGTGGCAGCCGGGTCTCGTCCACCGACTCGGTCGGGCGCTCCAACGCCGGGCTGCCCGCGACCGGGCACGTGAGCAACGGCCACGTGAGCTCCGGCGGGTTCGGCTCCAGCCACGGCAGCAGCGGTCACGGAAGTTCGGGCGGCTGAGGTGCGCCGGATCGCCGAGGGCGTCGTCCGGCCCGACTGGCGGCAGCAGCTCGCCACGCAGGGGATCGTCTACAACGACACCCCGACGCCGGACGGCGGCACCATGTCCTACTGGCGCGAGGGGCCGTTCTACGACTTCACCTCGGCCGAGATCGACGCGCTCTCGACCGGGGCGGCCACGCTGTTCGAGATGTGCGTCGCGGCCGGCGACTTCATCGTCGACCACAACATGTTCCAGCTGCTGGGCATCCCCGAGCTCGCCTGGGAGCAGATCAAGCGCACCTGGTGGGACGACGAGACCGAGCCCGGCGGCCGGTCCAAGGGCGACTTCTCGCCGAGCGTCTACGGCCGCTTCGACGTGCGCTACGCCGGTGAGTACGCCGGGCGCCCGCAGCTGCTGGAGTTCAACGCCGACACGCCCACGGCGCTGCCCGAGTCGGCGGTCTCCCAGTGGTACTGGCACCAGCAGACCGGCCAGGGCAAGGACCAGTGGAACGCGATCCACGAGATGCTGGTCGAGGCGTGGCGGCGCAACATCAGCCGGCTGCGGCAGGCGCGCACCCACCTGCTCGACCCGATGACCATCCACTTCGCCTGTGACCGGGGCGAGGACAGCGGCGAGGACCTGTTCAACACCGAATACATGATGGAAACGGCGCGCCAGGCGCTGGGTCCGCTGGGGTACCGCACCAAGTTCCTCTGGATGGACGAGATCGCCGCCGGCGACGTGGCCGCGGGCGACCGCTTCTACGACCCCGACGGGCAGCACATCGACGTCGTTTTCAAGCTGTACCCGTGGGAATGGATGGTCACCGAACAGTTCGCCAAGCAGTGCTTCCGCGACATGCGCGACCCGCGCCGCGACAGCACCGTCTGGATCGAGCCGCCCTACAAGATGCTGTGGAGCAACAAGGGCCTGCTGCCGGTCCTGTGGCACCTGTACGGCGACGACCCCGACAAGCGCGACCTGCTCCTGCCGGCGTACTTCGAGCAGGAGCGCCCGGCCTGGATGACCTCCTACGTGCGCAAGCCGCTGCTGGGCCGGGAGGGCGCCAACGTGTCGATCATCGTCGACGGCGTCACGGTGGCCAGCGCCCCCGGCGACTACGGCGGCCCGTTCGTGTGCCAGGCGTTCGCGCCGCTGCCCGCATACCCCGACTCGCGGGGTGGCGAGTGGCACCCGGTGCTGGGCGTCTGGATGATCGACGGCGAGCCGGCCGGCCTCGGCATCCGGGAGAGCGCCGGCCTGATCACCGACAACCTGAGCCACTTCGTCCCGCACACCATCGACCACAACGGCTGAGATTCTTGGTAGGAGTGACGGCATGAACGGTACCGCCGCCCTGATCGCGGTGCTCCAGGTGCTCATCGTGATCCTCGGCGTAGGCGGCGGCTGGTGGCTGCTCAACGCCGTCACCTCGTTCGACGACCACGTGGAGCTGTGGCAGCGGGCGAACTGGGGGTACCTGGTCCAGCGGGTCGGCTTCGTCGCCGTGCAGGTGATCGGGGTGTCCAGCCTGATCGGGCAGGACCTGCACAACTGGAGCTCGCTGGCCTGGGTCGGCGGCGGCATCGTGTGGGCGACGGTCCTGGCCATCCTCGGGTTCTGGATCACCGACTGGATGATCCTGCGCACCCGCGCCACTCCCCTCGGCGCGCTCAACGGCGTGCCGCTCTCCGTCGGCCTGGTCCGGCTGGGCTTCTACGCCGGCCTCGCGTTCGTCGTGCGGGCCACCTTCGTCGGCCAGGCGCCGAACCTGGGCACCTCGCTGCTGTCGACGCTGGTCTTCACCGTCGCCGGCGTGGCCGGCCTGGTCATCGCGTTCTACCTGCACGGCCTGGTCGCGCACGGCAACCTGCGCACCTCGGTCGTGGCGGGCGGGGTCACCGAGGGCCTGGAGTCCGCGGCCGTGCTCACCGCCGTGGGCCTGGTCCTCTACGGCGCCATCGCCGGCGACTTCACCACCTGGCCGGAGAGCCTGGCCGGCTTCGGCGCCGCGCTCGGGGTGGCCTACGTGGGCCTGTACGTGGCGCGGTACCTCATCGACTGGTTCGTCCTCACCGGCGAGTGCACCCTGAAGACGATCCACGCCCAGCAGCAGAAGGGCGCCGCCGCGCTGCTCGCCTTCCTGCTCGTCATGGTGGCGCTGCCGATCAGCGCGGTGGTCAACCTCTATGTCGAGTGAGCCGGCCGTCCTCACGACGCCCCGGCTCACCCTGCGCGAGATGCGGGAGCAGGACCTCGACGACCTGGCCGCCCTCCTGGCCGATCCCGAGGTCATGCGGTACTACCCACGGCCGCGCACCCGCGCGGAGACCGCCGACTGGATCGAGCTGAACCGCCGCCGCTACCGCGAACACGGCTTCGGCCTGTGGATCATGCACCTGCGCGCCGGTGGCGCCTTCGCCGGCGACTGCGGCCTGACCGTCCAGCGGGTCGACGGGGTGGACGAGCTCGAGCTCGGCTATCACGTGGTGCCGCACCTGCAGCGCACCGGCCTGGCGTCGGAGGCCGCCGCGGCCTGCCGCGACCACGCCCGCATCGCCCTGGGCGCGCGCCGGGTGATCGCGATCATCCATCCGGACAACGTCGCCTCGCAGCGGGTAGCCTCCAACGCCGGCCTGACGTTGGAGAAGCGCACCTCCGGCTACGCCTCGGGCGAGCAGGAGGTCCTCGTCTTCTCCGCGGCGCTGTGATCCGATAAGTCGGGCGCTCCGCGCCACGACTTATCGGATTTATCGCCTGACGGGCCGTATGTCCGATTCGGCGACCGTATGTCTCCGCGATCATGCACGCACCCACGCCGGCACCCCGGCTTCGCCATGATCGCGGAGACATACGGTACCTATGCGTACACTTTGGCTCCACGATCATGAAAAACACGTGGTGCACACGTCCCGTCGAGCATGATCACGGAGACATAGCGGGGGCGCCGGGCGGCAGCCCGGTTGTGCGGGGCCGAATGAGGGCGCGGGAGCGGCAGCAGCCGACGACGGCCGCGGGACGGCCATGATCGCGGAGACATAGCGAGCCGCCGGGCGGCGGCCCCGGCTGCGCGGCGCGCATGAGGGCGCGGAGAGCCACGGGGCGACAGAAGTCGGCGGCGGCCCGCTGACCGTCCGTCCGACGACACCGCTCCACTCGCCCCCTCGGGTTCGCGCGAAGCGTGGCGGAGGGCCGGCGGTGCGCCGCGATCACGGAGGCATAGCGAGCGGCGCGCAGGTGGCGAAGCCGCTGGGCTAGGCCTTGCCGACGATGACGGCGAGCAAGGCGCCGTCGGCGCCGTTTGGCCGGATTTATCGCCACTTAATGGCATCTTCCGACCATCGAGGGTGCGCGATACCTCACAGTTCGGCCGGTTTCACCCACACCCCACCCGGGTAGGGCATCGATATGGAAAGCGCGGTGTTCAGCAGTGACGTCACAGACCAACCGATGACGATCGAGCCAGAGGACGCCGCGGAGGACCCGTTCTGGTGGCCGGCCGATCCCGGCGTCAAGGGCCCTCTCGCAGACGAACGTTTCATCCTCTAAATACGGATAAGTCGGATAAATCCGGATGCGGAGCATCGGGATTTATCCGATGATGCCCGCTGACTCGGGCCGCGTCACTTGCAGACCGTTCCTCCCGCGAGACACCGGTCGGGCCTTGACGGCCCTCCCTGCCAGGCCCGCGGCGCCAAGAGCAACCGATAAGTCGGGCGCTCCGCGCCACGACTTATCGGACATATCATCATTTATCGTGATCAGAGCGCTTCAGCCGGAGGTGCCGCGAGTTCGAGGGCCTCGGTCGCGCGGCCGCGGCGCCGGGTATCGTCCGGCCATGACCGGCGTCGGCGACCCGCCCGTCTGGCTGCTCGACGTGGACGGTGTCATCAACGTCAAGCGGCCCGGCTGGCATGCGGCGCCGTTCTCGGGCCGGGCGCACGACGCGGACCTGGAGTACCGGCTGCGGTGGGCGCCGCGGCTCACCGCCCGGATCGGCGCGCTGCACCGGGCGGGCGTGGCGGAGGTGCGGTGGTGCACGACCTGGTGTGCCTACGCCGACCAGCTTGAGCGGCTGTTCCGCCTGCCCCGGCTGGAGCGGGCGTGGACCGAGGACCTCACCGGCGACGAGACGCCGGCGGTGAAGCTCGCCGCCGCCCGGGCCGTGCTCTCCGCCGGCCGGCGGCTCGTCTGGACCGACGACGCCGAGGTGCCGCAGCCGGGCCCGGCCCGCGACGACCTGGTCGCCGGCGGTCGCGCGCTGCTGATCCGCCCGGACGCCCGGAGCGGGCTGACCCCGGCGCACCTGGCCGCGATCGAGACCTTCGCCCGCGGACATTAGCGCCGCGCGGAAGGCCCGGTAGCCCCGCCCAGGGGCCAAACCCCGGCGCGGGCTGACCCCAGCACACCTGGCCGCGATCGAGGCCTCCGCCCGCGGACATTAGCGCCGCGCGGAAGGCCCGGTAGCCCCGCCCAGGGGCCAAACCCCGGCGCGGGCTGACCCCAGCACACCTGGCTCGCCCACGGGGCAGGAGCGCCGCGCCGGGCTAAGCGATGGACTGGCCGCCCCACTCCTCAGGAGCGACGTCGGCCAGGGTCTGGGAGAAGGTCCAGCGGTGTCCGGCGAGGTCCTCGGCGTGGTACTGCCGCTCGCCGTACTCGAAGTCGGTCGGCTCCATGACGATGCGCGCGCCGTGCGCCCGGGCGCGCTCGCAGTGGGCCCGGGCGTCGTCGACCCGGACCAGCACCGCGTGGGTGACGCCCTCGCCGCCGGGCGGCCGCCGGTCGGAGCCGGTGTCGGCGACGATGAGCGCGCCGTCGCCGAAGCGTAGTTGCGCGCGGTGATCCTCGCCGATGCGGACCCGCTCGGCGAACCCGAACGCCGCCGCCAGCCAGGCTACGGCGGCGCGCACGTCGGGGTACGTCAGGATCGGGACGACCTGGGCCGCGGGGATGCTGCGGTTGACCTCCATGGCGCGATTGAACCACTCGCGGCGGCCGCCCCGCGCGAGGGCGGCCCGGGCGCGGGACATAGGCTGCCGGCATGCTCGAAACGGTCGTACCGGGCGTCCACGCGTGGGTGCAGCCCGACGGCACCTGGTGGGTCAACAACGCCGGGTTCGTCGCCGGCGACGGTGACGTGTTCGTGGTCGACACCTGCGCGACCGAGGCCCGCACCCGGCGGTTCCTGGCGGCGGTCGAGGAGGCGGCGCCGGGGTCGCCGATCCGCAAGGCGGTCAACACGCACCAGCACGGCGATCACACGTACGGCAACAGCCTGCTGCCCGCGGCCACGGTGCTCATCGGGCACGAGCACATGCGCGAGGGGCTGCTGACCGACCCGATCATCGACGGGTGCCCGCCGTTCTGGGAGCCGGTGCCCGACTGGGGCGGCGTGACCCGGCGGGTGCCGGACGTCGCGGTCCACGACCGGCTGACCGTCCACGCCGGCGGCGCCCGCATCGAGCTGCTGCACCCGGGCGGCCCAGCGCACACGACCGGCGACCTGGTGGCCTGGCTGCCCGAGCACGGCGTGCTGTTCGCCGGAGACCTGGTGTTCAGCGGGCTGACCCCGCTGGTGTTCATGGGCTCGGTCGCCGGCGCGCTGCGGTCGCTGGACTGGATGGCCGCCCTGGAGCCCGCCCACCTGGTGCCCGGGCACGGGCCGCTGCTGTCCGGCGGCGAGATCGCGGCGACCTTCGACCGGCTCCGGCGGTACTACCAATGGATCCTGACCACGGCCGACGAGGGCCTCGCCGCGGGCCGCACCCCGCTGGAGGCGGCCCGGGCGTGCGACCTCGGCGAGTTCGCCGGCTGGGCGGACGCGGAGCGGCTGGTGCTGAACCTGCACCGCGCCTACGCCGAGCGCAACGGCACCGACCTGGACCTGGTCGCCGCCCTGATCGACGCGGTGACCTGGCGCGGCGGCCCCATGCCGACGTCGGTCTGAGCCAAACGCCCCTCGCTGACGAGGCGCCGCGACCGGAAGTCTCCGTGATCATGCGCAACCCGGCACCGACACCAACGGTTTTTCATGATCACGGAGTGGTGATGTACCCCCGTGTACCGAAAGTCTCCGGGATCATGGCAAACCCGGGGTGCGGTCACCGCGGGCATCATGATCACGGAGACATATGTCCCCCGGCGGCCATCGGTGCCGCGTGGCGCGGAGCGCCCGGCTTGTCGCGGTTGTTCTTGGCACCGCGGGCCTGGCAGGGAGGGCCGCCAGGCCCGAGCGGTGTCTGACGGGAGCAACGGTCGTCAGTTGCACGGACCGGAGTCATCCGGGGTGAGACGGAACACCGGCCAGCCGATCTCCGTGCGCCAGCGGTCCGGGACCGGGGTGTCGCGCGGCCCGATCAGGTAGGTCTCGTCGATCGGTCCGTCCACGGCCAGGGCGTGCCCGACCACCCACGCGCCCAGGCGGCCGTAGGTGACCTCGATGTCGTCGTGGGGCCCCTGGTGGACGGCGACGGCGAGGTCGGCCGCGGGCAGCTCGACGACCTCGATCCGGCCGGACGGGCGTGGCCGCCGGACCGGCCGGTAGACGGTCATGACGCCCGCGCCGGCGGTGAACAGCTCGTTCGCGTAGTGGCCGCCGGGCGGGCCGGTGCGTTCGGCGGGTGGGAACTCGGCGTCCAGGGCGGCCATCGCGGCGTCGTACCAACCGGTCGCGTCGGCCAGGGCGACCTCGCCGGTGACCGCGGCGACGGTGCGGGCCGGCACCGAGCGCAGCTCGACGTGGAGGTCCTCCGGGTCGGGGCGCAGCAGGCGGCGCAGCGAGACGACCGCGGCGCGGGTGCGGTCGAGCTCCTCCTCGAGGCGGCGCAGGTGGCCGGCGATGAGGTCGGCGCGGCGCTGCGGGTCGTCGGTGGCGAGGATGGATTTCACCTCGGCCAGTGGTACGTCGAGCTGGCGCAGCCGGTGGATGACCTGGGCGGGCGGGATCTGCTCGGCGGTGTAGTACCGGTAGCCGGTGAACGGGTCGACGGTGGCCGGCTCCAGCAGGCCCGCCTCGTGGTAGCGGCGCAGGGTCCGCACGCTCAGGTGGGTCAGCGTGGCGAACTCGCCGATGGTCAGTCCGGTGCGCATGCGACCAAGTCTTGACCCTCTCCCGGCGGGAGGGTCGAGGTTGGGTTCATGACCGATTTCGAGATCACCACATACATGGCCGCGCAGAACGCGCGGGACGTCGACGCGGCGATGGCGTGCTACGCGCCCGACGCGGTCGTGACCGACGACGGGCACACCTACCGGGGCACGGACGAGATCCGCGGCTGGCTGGCCGGGGCGGCGAAGGAGTACACCTACACCACCGAGCCGGTCTCCACCACGCGGCTCGACGACGAGCACTACGACGTGGTGCAGCACCTGGAGGGTGATTTTCCGGGCGGGGTGGTGGACCTGCACTACCGGTTCACCCTGCGCGGCTCCTCCATCGCCGAGCTCACGATCGAGCCATGAGGACCTGGTTCATCACCGGCGGCACGCCCGGGGGCTTCGGCATGGCGTTCGCCGACGCGGCGCTGGAGACCGGCGACCGGGTGGTGCTGACCGCGCGGCGGGTCGAGCCGCTGGCTTCGTGGGCCCGGGCGCACGGCGACCGGGCGCTGGTGCTGCCGCTGGACGTCACCGACGGCGCGCGGGTCCACGCGGCGGTGCGCGCGGCCGAGCAGCGGTTCGGCGGGATCGACGTCCTGGTCAACAACGCCGGGCGGGGATGGTACGGCTCGATCGAGGGCATGCCCGAGGACGCGGTGCGCCGCACGTTCGACCTGAACCTCTTCGCGCTGCTGACCGTCACCCGCGCGGTGCTGCCCGGCATGCGGGCGCGGCGGCGCGGCTGGGTGGTCAACATGTCCTCGGTCGCGGGGCTGCGCGGCGTGACCGGATTCGGCTACTACAGCGCGGCCAAGCACGCGGTCGAGGCCGTCACGGCGGTACTGCGTGACGAGGTCGCCCCGCTGGGCATCCGGGTGCTGGCGGTCGAGCCGGGGGCCTTCCGCACCAACGCGTACTCGGGCTTCGCCGACGAGCCGCTGGCCGAGACGGTCGACGGCTACCGCCCGATGCTGGAGAACGTGCGGGCGGCGATGATCGAGCAGGACGGCAAGCAGCCCGGCGATCCGCGCCGCGGCGCCCGCGCGGTCATCGCCGCGATGGCGCAGGACCCGCCGCCGCACCGGCTGGTGCTGGGCGGCGACGCCTACGACGCGGTCACCTCGACGCTGAGCGAGGCGCTGGCCGACATCGGCCGGTCCGAGGCCGCCGCGCGGGGCGCGGACTTTCCGCCCGGGGAGTGAGCCGTGCATCGCCCGGCCGGCCGGGCGATGCACGGCTCCACGGGGCTCAGGGCCGGCCCAGGGCGCGGTACTCCCAGCCGGCGCCGCGCCAGATCTCCGGGTCGAGCGCGTGCCGGCCGTCGACGATGCGCCGGTGCGCGACGACGGAGGCCATCGCCTCGGGCGCGATCTCGCGGAACTCGGACCACTCGGTCAGCAGGACCACGACGTCGGCCTCGTACGCCGCGTCGAGGGCACTCTCGCCGTACTCGAGCTCCGGGTGCACCCGGCGGGCGTTGTCCAGCGCGGCCGGGTCGAACACGCGCACCCGGGCGCCGGCCCGCTGCAGGGTGCTCGCCACGTCCAGCGCCGGGGCGTCGCGGATGTCGTCGGAGTTGGGCTTGAACGCGGCGCCGAGCGCGGCGATGCGGACCCCGTTGAGGTCGCCGCCGACCAGGTCGCGCACGAGGTCGACGGTGCGGGCGCGGCGGCGCTGGTTGATCGCGTCCACCTCGCGCAGGAACGCCACGGCCTGCCCGACGCCCAGCTCGCCCGCGCGGTGGGCGAACGCGCGGATGTCCTTGGGCAGGCAGCCGCCGCCGAAGCCGAGGCCGGGCTTGAGGAACTTGCCGCCGATGCGCGAGTCGTAGGCCAGCGCGTCGGCGAGGTCGTGCACGTCGGCGCCGGTCGCCTCGCACACCTCGGCCATCGCGTTGATGTAGGAGATCTTGGTGGCCAGGAAGGAGTTGGCCGCCACCTTCACCAGCTCGGCCGTCTTGCGGTCGGTGACCACGACCGGGCTGCCCTGCGCGATCATCGGCGCGAAGGCCGCGCGCAGCTGCTCCTCGGCCCACGCCGACGCGACGCCGAAGACCAGCCGGTCCGGGTTCATCGTGTCGTCGACGGCGAAGCCCTCGCGCAGGAACTCCGGGTTCCAGGCCAGCTCGATCTCGCTGCCCGCCGGAGCGGTGCTGGCGATGAGGTCGGCCAGATCGGCGGCGGTACCCACCGGCACGGTGGACTTGCCGACGACCAGTACCCGGCGGTGCAGGTGGCGCGCGAGCTCGCCGGTGGCGCCGTAGACGTAGCTGACGTCGGCCGCGTGCGAGTCCTTCATCTGCGGCGTGCCGACGCAGATGAAGTGCACGTCGCCGAACTCGCCGGCCTCGGCGAACGACGTGGTGAACCGCAGCCGGCCGGACTCCAGCGCCTTGGTCAGCAGCTCGGGCAGGCCGGGCTCGAAGAACGGCACCTCGCCGGCGGCCAGGCGCTCGATCTTGCGCTGGTCGACGTCGACGCCGAGCACCTCGTAGCCCTGGACGGCCATGCAGATCGCGTGCGTGGCGCCGAGGTATCCGGTACCGATGACGGTGAGCCGAGGCAAGGTTTCGGTGCTCATCGGTTCTCCTTTTTTTGCGAAGGGGTGGGCGGTACCGGGACGTCGCGTCCCGGTACTCAGGGTGGAAACGGGGTTCAGGCGCAGGGAATGTTGCCGAAGCCCTTGTCTGCGGCGGTCACCTTGTTGTCGCAGTCGGCCTTGTTGCCGTTGACCGGCGTGAAGTTGAAGCCGTAGCCGGGCCCGTTGACCTCGGCGGTGTTGCCCTTGAAGACGTTGTTCGAGCCCCAGCCCTTGACGACCTCGTGGGTCTGGAAGCCGTCCAGCTTGGAGTTGTGGCCCTGGTTGCCCTGGATCAGCCAGTCGTTGCCCTTGACGTCGATCCAGGAGTCGGCGTGCGAGCCGCTGAACTTGGCGCCGTCGAAGGTGTTGTTGATGACCTGGCCGCCGGTCGTACCTTCCTTGATGTCGACGCTCTCGGAGGTCGTGTCGGTGATCGTGTTGCCCTCGACGACGTTGCGGTCGCTGTTGTCGGGCTTGCAGTCGCTGACGGTGCACCAGTTGGACTCGGCGGTGCCGACGTAGATGCCCTCGCCGAAGGTGTCCCGCCGGTTGCCGGTGTTGCGCACCGTGTTGCCGCGCACCACGTTGTCGGAGCTGAAGTTGCGCAGGTGGATGCCCTCGTCGCCGATCTGCTCGACGGTCAGGCCCTGGATCAGCGCGCCCTGCACGTGGTCGGCCATCAGGCCCTTCTGCCCGTTGCGCAGAGTCAGGCCGAGCACCCGCCAGTAGCTCGCGCCGTCGAGGTGCAGCACGTAGCCGGCCTTGACGCCGCCGCCGTCGAGCACCGCGCCGGAGCCGCCGCACAGGTAGATCGGGTTGTCCTTGTCGGCGGCCTTCGAGGCCACGAACTTGCCCTCGTAGACGCCGTCCCGCAGGACGATCACGTTGCCCGGCTGGGCGGCCGAGAGCGCGTCCTCCAGGTCCTTGGCGTCGGACACGGTGGTCGTGGCCTTCGGGCAGTCGGCCGGCACCGCGCTCGGCGCCGGTGCCGGCCCCGCCGGGCCGGTCGGCGGCGCTCCGGCCGAGCCGCCGGCGCCGGGGGCCGGGCCGACGGGGCCGGTGGCGCCCGCCGTCCCGCTCTGCCCGCTCGGCTTCGCATCGCCGCCGCCGCCGGAAACCGCGACGATCGCGATGACCAGCGCGATCACGGCCACCAGCAGCGCGCCGCCGGTGAGCCAGACCAGTGGGTTGCCGGGGATGCGGGGCCGGGGGGCCTCGGGCCCGCTCGCCGGGGGCTCGCCGATCGGCTGTTCGCTCATCGGTTCAGTCATCGGGCAAAGTCCCCCAGCATGGGTACCCGGGCTCGGCCGCGGACCGTGGAGAGCTCGACCGTGTTCTCCATCGCGGGGTTGATGACCTCCGTCGGCGGCGCCGAGACCAGCGGCCGCTTGTCGGCGTACGGGTGGAACTTCGCGATGCGCCGCCTCGCCCCGCCCTTCACCGCCGCGAAGAGGATCAGCAGGAAGATGCCGGCCCACAGCAGCGTCATCGGGCTGGCATAGTGACGGAACTTGACCCAGAACGAGCTCGTGTCGTACCACGCGAACGTCTGGTTCTCCGTGACGTCCAGGTCGCCGCCGGAGCGGGCCAGGTCCAGCGCGCTCGGGCCCACGCCGCCGACGACGTTGAACGCGATGGTCGAGCCGTCGACCTTGCCGACCATGGTGATGCCGTGGTTCTTCGCGCTCTGGATCGTGTTGCCGCGCACCTCGACGACCGATGCGCGGACGTACACCGCGGTCTGCGCGCCGGTGATGACGTTGCCGGTCACCGCGGAGTCGGTCACCCCGTCGCGCACGGCGATGCCCTGGCGCTTCTGCCCGCTGAGCTGGTTGCCGGTGATGGCGATCCGGCTGCCGCCCTGCCGCGCGACGATGCCCATGTCGCTGCCGACCACGCGGTTGTTCTGCACGCCGATGTCGATGCCGCCGAGGACCTCGATGCCGTAGTGCTTGTTGTTCTGCGCGACGCTGTTGGAGATGGAGTTCGCGCCGTAGGTCGCGGTCGACTCGCCGGAGGCCGACGGGCCCTCGGCCAGCGCCTCACCGTTGACGGTGAACCCGTTGCCGCCGTTGTCCTGCGACGTCGCCCCGCTGATGCGCACCTCCTGGGTGGCGCGGGACATGACGAAGCCGTCGCCGCCGTTGCCGCGCGACACCGTCCGCTCGATCACCGCGCTCGACGCGCCGCGGTGCATCACCAGCCCCGAGGACAGGCTCTTCTCCACCACCGTGTCGGTGATGGTGATGCCCTGGGCGCTGGAGATGAACAGTCCGAACTCGTTGCCGGTCATGGTGGAGTGCGAGATGTTCACCGACACGTACGACAGGCCGGGCGTGGTGAACCGGCTGTCCGGGCTGGTCAGCGGCCCGCTCGGCTGCGCCGTCACGCTGCCGGCGGTCGGCGGGTCGCTGGACTTCGCCGGGCCGTCGCCGTTCTGCCCGGCCAGGCGGTCGTCCTTGGCCTGGTGCCGCTCGTCCTTGGTGAGGTGCTCGGGCGAGCTGACCTGGCCCGCGTCGGGCCGCTCGGTGCCGGTCAGGCTCAGCCCGCCGGTGCGGCCGCTCCAGAAGCCCAGGTTCGCGACGGTCGTGTACGACATGGTGAACTGGCCGCCGATGGCCCGGATGTAGGCCCGCCCGTCCTGCACGTCGGTGTCGGGCTGGTTGGTGCGCGGGTCCCAACTGGTGATCGTGGTCGGCGCCTGCGGTGTGCCCGCGATGCTGAGCTCACCGCCGAAGGAAACGATCGAGACGAATCCGTTGCTGTTGCTCACCAGGCGTAGCGTAAGCCCGCCCGGGTTGGTGAGGTTCAGCTTGGCCCCGTTGGACAGGTAGATGTTCTCGGTGAGCATGTAGGCGCCGTCGTTCTGCCGGACGAAGGTCTGCGGCGCCAGTTGGAGCAGGTCGGCGATCTGGTACGGCGTGCCGCGCTGGGTCAGCACGAGGGTGTATCCGCCGCCGGTGTCCAGCCGGTACGGCTTGGACCAGGTCAGCCCGCCCTGCATCGCGGCGACCGTGGCGACCGCCCGCACCTGGTTGAGCCGGGCGTCCTCGTAGTCCACCAGGGCGGCCTCGCGCCGCGCGGTGGCGTCGGCGGGGTCGTCGGAGGTGGTGCCGGGGCTGGTGGGGTCCGCGCCGGCGGCGCCGGGCAGGGTCAGCGTGCCCGCGAGCACGGCCAGCAATAACCCGGCCAGGACCCGGCGGGTGCGGCGCGGATGCGCGGCGTGCGGCATCGAAGTGGTCACGGACGGGACCTTCCCGGTTCGAATGCGAGCCCGGACACGGGTGCGGGGAACTGCCGGGGCACCTCGGCGCCCTGGCGCAGCGAGGCCGCGTTCTGCCCCTCGCCGCCGATCTGGTCGCTGGTCCGGGTCAGCCAGCCCTGCTTGTTCATGGTGATGAAGGCGTACAGCTTGATGGGCAGCGAGATGAGGATGACGGTGACCGCGAGCAGCGGCAGCACGAGGATGTCCTGCGGGTGCCGACGCAGGTGGGAGTAGCCGCGGACGGCCCGGCCGAGCATGACCCAGATGAGCACCAGGGCGATGCCGCGGCCGGTGAGCTCGAGCCGGCTGAGGAAGAGGTACCCCAGCGCCATGCCCATGGTGACCGGCGTGAACAGGATCTGCAGCACGGTGATCTTGGTGACCAGCGGCATGCGCCAGAGCCAGCCCTTGTACGCCGCGGTGAGGTAGCACCGGTAGGAGTTGCGGCTCCAGCGGATGCGCTGCTTGAAGAAGGCCCGCGGCGAGCTCGGGAACATCGACAGCGCCTTGGCGCTGGCCTGGTGGACCGTCTTGTAGCCCGAGGCCAGCACCAGCCAGGTCAGCCGCCCGTCGTCGCCGGCGACGCAGCGCCGGCCGAGGAAGAACTCGTTCTCGAGGTGCTCCAGCACCGGCATGATCGCCGAGCGCCGATACGCGGCGGTACGCCCGGACAGGCAGGCGACCGCGCCGGCCCTGCCCATGGCGGGCACGTAGTCGTAGTAGCGCAGGTTGACCAGCCAGTCGGCGATGCGCCGCCAGACGCTGGTCCGGCGCAGGTAGACGTTCTGCTGGGTACCGACGCCCCCCACGTCGGGGTCCGCGAACGGCATCTGCACCGCGGCGAGCAGGCCCGGCTCCCAGCGGGTGTCGGAGTCGGCGAGGACGACGACGTCGAAGCGGGCGGCCCGGATGCCGACGCCGAGCGCGGAGCGCTTGCCCCGGTGCTCGAAGGCGATGGTCCGCACGCGCGGGTCGTTCACCGCGCGCAGCCGCCTCAGCACCTCGGTGTCCTCGACGTCGGGAACGATGATGATCTCGTCGGGGTCCTGGCTCAGCCAGCTTTCGAGGCACTCCATGAGGATGTCCGGGTCTTCGCGGTACGCCGGCACCACGACCGACACGGTGGTGCGGAAGTCGTTGACGACCGGCCTTGCGAACCGCGACAGGATCGCCCGGTAGAGCCATAGGCCCCAGACCAGGATTCCCGCTATTCCGAGTGGTACGACATCCCGCCACGATGTCTGGCCGACCGCCTCGACGATCCACGACCAGACGGCGTCGAGCATTTCAGACACGCCGTTTTCCTCCCCCTGACTGCTTGCCGCAGGCACACCCGGGCTGTCCGCGTCGTTCGTTGGCCGGGGCCTACGTAAGCACGCTTCGACCCACAGGCATAGGTCGTACTGCAAGGTTCTGCAGCACGCACGTCGGGCGGCGAAGTACGGCAGACCGGCGCTGCCGGGGTAGTCCGAAAGTACGAACGCGTCCGGGAGCCGGTGGCATTTGTGGGGATATGTCCCGCCTGATTGGTGGAGTAAGCTGGCGCGCGTCCGATTTGACCGATCATGGTCGAGTGTCCGGATGGTCGAGAAAAGGTGGGCTTAAGAAATAGGTAGTGACCGATTTTTTCCGGAATGTTTCGCAATGGCCACATCCGCCGAGTTTTGCCAATTTCAACGCTCAGCGTATCGAGATAGACAACCCAGCGTGACCATTATTTGAAGCGCGGAGGACCAACGCGTTACAAAATTGTCAGCGAGACAGGACGTGACGTTCATCACGGTCGGCCGCTTGGTTTCCAAGCAATTTCCCCCGCATTGTCGACGCGCTTCCCCGAAACACCCCTGATGAACAACCATCTGGCCGCGCGGCGGGCGGGCCGGACGGGGTGTAACGCCGGGCGTCGGCGCGCCGCTGCTTGGGCCCATGTTGAGCGTTGTCACCGACCGCCGGCCCGCGCCGGCGCCCACCCAACGGTAGGCGGCCCATGCGGCATCTTCGATCCCTGCTCGCCGCGATCGTCATCGCCCCGTCGGCCTGGCTTTTGCTGGCGCTCGGCGAGGTCCGCGCCGCCGGCGCGCACGCCGGCGGGCTGGGCGTGACGCCACGCCGCTGACCCCGCTCGATGTCGATGGTGGATCGGTTAATCCTTTCCGGCCCCGGCGCCGTACTAGCGATCAAGACCGCCGGCGCGTCGACCTTCACACCATCGAGAGGTTGTCAGCGTATGTCAGCACGCACGCCGAACGGCTGGGACGAGCCACCAGGCCCACGCCGCGAGGCCGGCCTGTCGCGCCGGCGAGGTACCTGGCTGGCCATCGGCACGGGGGCGGCCGCGATCCTCATGGCGGTGCTCGGCCTGGGCATCGCATCCGCCCAGACGCGCAGCTCGTCGGCCGCTTCCGGGACGATCGTCTGCCCGTCGGTGGCCGACAAGCTGCCCGCCATTCCCGCGGCGGCCCAGGACGAGGTGCAGCGCAACCTCGCGCTGCTCAACACCCAGATCCAGGAAGCCAACACCCGCCTGCGCAACAGCGTGGGCCAGGGCGGCCCCAACTTCGTCAACAACGCCATCCTCGGCCCGCTGCGCGACAAGCGCGTGGCCACCATCGACCGCATCGCCATCGCCATCGGCCGGCACGCCACCAAGCCCACCGGCCTCGACTCGCTCGCCCAGTGCCAGCTGGTGACCGGAACCGTCCCCGCCACCGGTACGGCACCCGCGGCCACCACCGCGCCCGCGGCCACCACGGCACCGGCCGGCGGTGGAGCGGTTGGCGCCGGGCAGATCGTCTGCCCGGCGGTGGCCGACAAGCTGCCCGCCATTCCCGCGGCGGCCCAGGACGAGGTGCAGCGCAACCTCGCGCTGCTCGACACCCAGATCCAGGAAGCCAACACCCGCCTGCGCAACAGCGTGGGTCAAGGCGGGCCCAACTTCGTCAACAACGCCATCCTCGGCCCGCTGCGCGACAAGCGCGTGGCCACCATCGACCGCATCGCCATCGCCATCGGCCGGCACGCCACCAAGCCCACCGGCCTCGACTCGCTCGCCGCCTGCACGCTGGCGGCGGCCTGACCGAACCGGCAAGGCCGCGGTGGTGACCCGCCCGGGTCACCGCCGCGGCAACGCCCCTGGGGAGGAACCATGTTGAGAGTGCTCGTCAACGCCGACCGGCCCGCGCCCAGGAACCGGTAGCCGGCCATGCGACATCTTCGATCCCTGCTCGCCGCGATCGTCGTCGCCCCGTCGGCCTGGGTCCTGCTGGCACTGGGGCAGTCCGGCGCGACCGGCGCGTTCCCGGCCGGCGGCCAGCTGCACGCCGGCGACTTCCTGCGCCCGATGCTGCTGCTCGGCGCGGCCGGCCTGCTGCTGGGCCTCGTCGGCACGCTGCGGGTCTCCCCGCTGGGCGCGATGGTCATGGGCATCGTGTACACCTTGAGCTACACGACGCTGCTCGTCGCGCCGTCGAAGGTGGTGAGCCTGTTCAGCCACCAGCTGTCGCTGTTCGGCCAGCAGGTCGACCTGGCCGCCCCGATCCGCAGCGGCACCACGATGGTCCTGGGCGTGCTGCTCCTGGTCGCCACGGCCAGCACCCAGCGCTGGCGCCACTGGCCCCGGCCCGCCGACGAGCCGGCCGACGCCATGCTGGACCTGGACCGTCCACTGGGCACCGACGGCCTCGACGCGCTGCCCCGCTTCGGCGACCTCAGCGACCTGCCCCGCCGCGCCGACCTGCCCCGCCGCGAAGCCCCCGAGCCGGAGGAGCCTGGCCAGTACGTGCCCGTCCCCACCCGCTACGACAACAGCACCTACGGCTGGTAACCACCGCGAAAGCCCCCGGCGGCCGCCGAACCCCCGACGGCCGCCGGCCCCGGCTCACGCCGCGTGACCGTAATGGCGCTCGCGATACTCTTGCAGGGCTCGGCGGACGATCCCGGACTTGCCCTCGCGATCGCGCCCGGCGGCCTGCTCCAGCCAGTCGAGCATTGACGGCGGCAAACGGAATGTGGCCGGCCGCATCACGGGCACGCCCTGCTGGTCCACCTGGACGAACGGCTCGGCCGACCGCTCGGCCGCCGCCACCAGGCCGCTGGTGTCCTTGCTGAGGAACCAGTCGCCGATCTCTTCCTTCGTCATGGCGGTGAAGTCCGGCAGCTCACCCATTGCTGTTCCTTCCGAGCCAACTCTCGAACTCGGCGCCGTTCATCGGCTTCGCGCGCGCCACCCGCCAGACGAACGAGTCGTCGTGACGAAACAGCAGCACGGCGATGGCCCGGCGCTCCGCAGTCACGGAAGGTTACCCGGGTCGGGCGCCACACATCTCGGAGCACGGGCGCAGCGACAGGAAGTCTCCGCGATCATGCGAACCTGGCGCTGACACCAAGGGTTTTTCATGATCGTGGAGTGGTGATGTACCCCCGTGTACCACAAGTCTCCGGGATCATGGCAAACCCGGTGTGCGGTCACCGCGCGCAGCATGATCACGGAGACATACGGCCGGCCCAGCCCCGCGGATCGGCGGTTGCGCCCGGCGGGTGCGACAGCCGCACCGGTCCGCCGCGGCGCCCCGGAGTCGGTGCCGGTGACCGCTCGCGGTCCACCGGCGGCGGCCTGACCATCAACCAGCACGATCGGGTGCTGGGCGCCCGCGTGGCGGTTACTCGCGCTCGGCGCGGCGCAGCCCGTGGGTGGGGGTCCACCACTCGACGACGAGCAGGGTGGCCTCGGCGTTGAGGTGCGTGTGCACGACCTCGGCGATGTCGGCGTGGAAGCGGTCGCCCTCCGGGCCCTCGGTGATCGGCCCGGCGGCGACCGCCCGGCCGGAGATCTTCGCCTCGCCCGGCCACTGCGCCTCGGCGCCCTCGACCGGGTCGATCGTCGCGCTGTGCAGCGCGAACCGCGGGTCGCGGCGCAGGTCGGCGCCCTTGCGCGCCTTCGACATCGAGCCGAAGACCAGCTCGCCGTCCTCGAAGGCCGCCTCGATCCCGGAGATCCGCGGCGCCCCGCCGGCCCGCAGGGTGGCGATGGTCTTGTGCCGGTGGGCGTCGAACAGCTCCCGCACCACCCGCGCGAACTCCGGCGCCGCCAGCTCGACATCCCGCCACGCAGTCATGGCCTCATCCTCGCACGATACCGATGCGTATACAGAGCTGTAGACGGCACCGTCATCGGACAGATACACTGCCGGCATGGGCAGTGTGATGATTCGCGTGGACGAGTCCACCCGCGACGAGCTGACCCGCGTCGCGGGCGAGGACCTCGGCGGGGTGACCGCCGACGAGGCGATCCGGCGGCTGCTCGCCGAGCACTGGCAGGCCAAGGCGATCGCCTCCATGGACGCGTTCCGGGCGAGCGACCCGGAGGGCTGGGCCGAATACGTGGCCGGCGCCGACCGGGAGGATCGGGCGGCCGCGCCGGCTGCCGACCCCTGGTCCGAGGCCGCGTGACGGTCGTCCAGCCCTGGGAGGTCTGGTGGGCCGACCTCGACCCGACCGAGGGTCGCGAGCAGGCCGGTCGCCGGCCGGTGCTCGTGGTGTCGAGCGTCTTCCACCTCAGGCTGACCGGTGAGGCGCTGGTCAGCGTGCTGCCGATGACGACGCGCGAGCGGCCCGGCTGGCTGCACCGGGTCCCGCTCCGCGCCCCGCACGGTCAAGGCGGGTTCGTCATCACCGAACAGGTGCGGACCGTTGCCCGGTCCCGGCTGCAGGGACGGCGGCCGGCCTGGGTGCCCACCCACGATGAGGTCGCCGCCGTGAAGCAGGTGCTGCGGCAGATGATCGACGTGTAGCTAGATCGCCGGCGGGACGAGCGGCTGGAGCCAGACCGGGTTGGAGAGGGCGACCATCGCGGAGAGGCGGCCGAAGGCGGGGCGGCGCACTTCGATCCGGACGAAGCCGGCGCGGTCGGCGGTGGTGGTCCAGCGGACGCGGTGCGCGCCCGAGGCGCCGATCGCGGCGCGGGCGGCGCAGCCTTGTGCGGTGATGATGGCGAGGGTCGTGCCGGGGGCGCCGGTGACGGTCGCCGTGACGGTGACCGGGGTGCCGGGCGGCACCGCGAGCGTGTCGCCCGGGCCGGCCGTGCGGGTGCCCTCGCCGGTGGTGCTCGACGCCGTGAGCTCCAGCGTCACGTCGCTCGAGGCGGCGATGTACGACCGGCCGTGGCGCAGCGCCTCGACCAGCGCGGGGGTCGACAGGGCGGCGGCGTGCACGACGGTCTGCGGCAGGCCGACCCGCTGGTGGGCGGCGTGCGAGTCGCTGCCGCCGACCGCGACGATCCGCCGGCCGCGGCGCAGCAGCCGTTGCCAGATGCGCAGCGACACCTCGTCGTCGACGTTCCACACGCCGTTCCAGACCTCGATCGCGTCCACGTCCCGGTAACCGAACTCCCAGGCCGCGCCCGGCATCGGCACGGCCGGATGGGCGACGACGACCAGGCCGCCCCCGCGGCGGACCTGCTCGGCGTAGCGGCCGAAGACGCGGTCGCGCGGGGCGTAGCGCCAGTCGACCCACTCCCCCGGCCCCAGCCCCACCGCCAGCCAGTGCCCGTGCCGGGTGGTGACCTCCTCGCCGGCGACGACCAGCAGGTCGTCGGGCTGGGCCGCGGCCCACATCCGGTTGGCGGCGTTGGTGTTGTGCTCGGTCGAGACGATGAAGTCCAGCCCGGCGGCGCGGGCCTCGGCGACCAGTTCGGCGGGCCGGCGGCGGCCGTCGGAGTGCACGGTGTGCAGGTGGAGGTCGCCGCGGTACCAGCCGGTGCCCCGCCCGGCCGCGGCGGCAGGGGCCGGGCCGGTCGCCAGGCAGTCCCCGGGCTCGCCGTGCTCCAGCACGATCCGGGCCTGCCAGCGCATGCCCAGCGGGTTGAGCACCACCGGCCCCAGCGCCAAGGCCCACCGGCCCGCTTCGATGGGCCCGGCGAGGTACCCCGGCGTCGCATCGATCGCGGAGAGCGTGAACCCTTGGCGCGCCCCGCCCGACCATCCCCGGAAGCCCGGCGCCCGGCCGACGCCGTGCCCGTCCGGACCGAAGATGCCCAGGTCCAGCACGTTGCGCGCGACCCGGAACAGGGAGAACCGCTCGTGCCACGTCCAGACGCTGATCCGCCGCACCCCGGCCGGCACCGCGAACGGCACATACGCCCACCGGTCGATCCCGGGCCCGAACCGGCCGCGGAAGACCAGCGCCGTCTGCGCACCGGCCACGGCGGGCCCTGCGATCGCCTCTTCAATCGTCACCACGACCGCCCCCGATCAGCCTGCTCCCAGCATCCCCGGCCGGGGGAATGTCCCGGGTTACATCGACACGAACAGTCGCCGGCCGCGGCGTTAGGTCCATCCGGACCGCAACTGCTCGAACGCCAGGGCGGCGTCGGCGACGGCCTCGGGGTGGGCCTCGCGGGCCGATCGCCCGTCGACGATGCGCTGCCAGTTGGTCCGGGCGAGCACCCGCTGGACCGCCAGCACCTGGGCGGCCTGCAGCCGCGCCGCGACGCCCGCGCCGAGGGCGGCGGCCAGGGCCTCCTCGTCGTCGAGCAGGTACTGGGTGAGCCGCACCCCCAGGCTCGGCGTGTCGAACACCAGCCGGTGGAACGCCAGCACCTCGGGGTGGTCGTTGAGGCCGGTGACCGGCTCGCAGCGGTCGAGGCCGGCCCGGAAGTGCCGGTGCAGCGCGGCCAGCGGCGCGAGGCCGGGCTCGCGGTGGCGCACGACGCGGGCCGCCTCGCCGCTGTGATCGGCGAACCGGTGCAGGACCATGTCCTCCTTGGTGGCGAAGTACCGGAAGAGGGTCGGCTTGGAGACCTCGGCCGCCGCGGCGATCTCGTTGACCGAGACCGGCTCGAAGCCGCGCGCCAGGAACAGCGAGATCGCCGCGTCGGCGATGGCGTCGCGGGTGCGCGCCTTCTTGCGGGCCCGCAGCCCGGTCGTCTCGCTCACCCGGGCAGCGTAACATTCGTTACCGGGTTGCTTTTTTAACCGAGTTACGTTTTTCTGAGGGCGTGACGCAGACAGATGTCCTCGTGGTGGGCGCCGGGCCGACCGGCCTGACCCTCGCCTGTGATCTCGCCCGGCGCGGCGCCGGGGTGCGCATCGTCGACCGGGTGCCGCGGTTCCCGGCCGGTTCCCGCGGCAAGGGGCTGAGCCCGCGCAGCCTGGAGGTCCTCGACGATCTCGCGGTGATCGACCGGGTGCTGGCCGCCGGGGTCACCCACCTGCCGCACCGCAAGTACCGGGGAGCGGAGGTGATCGCCGAGGCCGACCCGGAGGCCGCGACGGTGCCGACGCCGGACGTCCCCTACCCGACCGGCCTGATGATCCCGCAGTGGCGGGTGGAGGAGATCCTGCGCGACCGGCTGGCCGGCCTCGGCGTCGCGGTCGAGCTGGGCACCGAGCTGCGCGACCTGGGCCAGGACGCCGGCGGCGTGACCGCCACGGTCGGCACTTCCCCGATTCGGGCGCGGTATCTGGTCGGCTGCGACGGCGGCCGCAGCACCGTGCGCAAGCTGCTCGGCCTGAGCCTGCGCGGCGAGACGCCGGACGTCCAGCTCATGGCCGTCGGCGACGTCGAGGTCGACGGGCTGGGCCGCGACGCGTGGCACCAATGGTTCGCCGCCGACGGCGCGATCATGCTGTGCCCGCTGCCCGGCACCGACGCCTTCCAGGTGCAGGCGTCCCATGAGGTCGACGGGGACGGCTCGCCGCTGGAGCCGACGCTGGAGCGCTTCCAGCGGACCTTCGACCGCATTGCCGGTGTTCCGGGGGTACGGCTGACAAGCCTCGCCTGGCGCTCGAGCTACCGGGTCCAGGTGCGCATGGTCGACCGGCTCCAGGTGGGCCGGGTGTTCCTCGCCGGCGACGCCGCGCACGTGCACCCGATCGCGGGCGGCCTCGGCATGAACACCGGCATCCAGGACGCCTACAACCTCGGCTGGAAGCTGGGCCTCGTGCTGGCCGGCCGCGCCGCGCCGGACCTGCTCACCACCTACGAGGAGGAGCGGCTGCCGATCGCGAGCCGGCTGCTCGACATCACCTCGGAACGGCTCGCGGTCGTCCTCGATGCGATCAAGGCGCGGGGCGGCGGCGTCGACGCGGTGGCCACGCCCGAGCTGTCGCAGCTCATGGTGCGATACCCGTGGAGCCGGCTCTCCCGAAGTACCACCGCCACAACCAACGGACCCCGGCCGGGCGACCGCGCGCCGGACGCGCCGCTGCGCGACGCCGCCACCGGCGCGCCGGTCCGCCTCTTCGACCGCTTCCGCGGCCCGCACTTCACCCTGCTCGGCCTGGGCGAGCGCGCCGCCGCCGCGCTGCGCGGCAGCACGGAAACGGACGTCGTCAAGCCCTGCCCCGTCGGGCCGGACGGCCTGCGGGACGACGCCGGTCACGCCGCCCGCGCCTACGGCACCGACGCCCTGATCCTGGTCCGCCCGGACGGCCACATCGGCCTGATCGCCGACCCGGCCGGACCGGAGGCCGTCGACGAGTACCTCCGCGCGCCTACGGCGGGAGGATCGGCGCGACGTCCGGCCCGAGACCGCGCGTGACGGCCCACCAGCGGGCGTAGGCGGCCACGGCCTCGCCGGTGAGCGGCGCGAACCGGTCGTGCGGGTGATGCTCCTCCCGCAGCCGGTATCCGGTCGTGGTGCCGCGATGCTCGGCGAAGCCGCAGTTCTGCCCGGGGTACCGCTTGATCCGGCTCATCAGGCCCGGCAACCGGCGGTCGTGCCAGTCCGCGACCAGCGACGGCGTGGATTGCGGGCCGTGGTAGGCCTCCGCCCACGCGTCCTTGAGCCAGAGCAGTTCCTCGACCACCTCCCCGTGCAGCATCCAGCACTCGGGCAGGGCCTCGCGGGCCGCGACGTGCCGGACCAGGATGCGCGCGACCCAGTCGGTCAGGTCGGTGAGCAGGGCGACCGCCCGCTCCGCGTCGGCCTCGAACCAGCTGGGTCGCGGCGGCGCGGCGGCGGTCCGGTGCGGCGCCTGGTCGGTCAGCCGCTCGCTGAGCGCGGTGACGTCGGCGGCGATCCCGGCCAGGTCGTTCACGGCCGCCGTGACCGAGGCGAGCCGCTGCTCGACGTCGAGCAGCCGGGCACGCAGCCGGGCGACCTCGTCGGTGAGCGGGGCGTCGTTCACGGCGTCCACACCACCTTGCCGTCGTCGCCGGTGGCGGCCTGGCCGCCGACGGAGAACGCGACGGTTTCGCTGAACGCCGTCCAGCGTCTGGGCTCGAGGATGTCGGTGCTCCAGTCGTAGCTGACCAGCGCCTCCCCTTCGGTGACGGTCCGCACGAGCACCGGGCGCGCGTCGCCGACGGCGAGCGTCAACTGCGGATACCGGGTCACCCGCCATGTGACGTTTCGGGTGATGGTGTACCGATCGAGCGCCGAGAACGGGCAGTCGTTCCCGCTCAGCAGGGCCGGGTCGGTGTCCGGCCGGACGGTCTCCTGCCCGGCGCAGGCGTCGATGCGCTCCTTGACCTGCCGGTTCACCTCCGCCGCGAGATCGTCGCGCAGCCGTGCCACCGGACTGATCCTGGTCTCCTGGGCGCTACCGCCGACCGTGAGCGTGATCGGGTCGGCGGTGTAGAGCGGGTCGTCGGCGACGGTGACCGTGTAGACGCCGGGCAGCGCCCACGCCTTGCCGGAGAAGCCCTGCCCGTTGTCGCGGCCCGCCGCGACCGTCGCGGCGGCGACCCGTACCTTCGGAAGCTGGGCGCTGGTCAGCACCAGCGGCCATCCGGGCGCCGCCGCGATCGTCCAGTCGTCGAACCAGCCGCCCCGGCGCAGCGCGATGACGTCGTCGAAGGACTTTCCCCCGGCCTGGTACCGGACGAGGACGGCCACGCTGGACCGATCGGGCAGGCGCGTGGGCTCGTCCTGACCCGCGCCGCTGCCGTAGCGCACGTCCGTGATCTCGAGCCCGGCCGGCGGGACGTAGCCGGCATCGAGCGCGCCCGGTTCGCACAGCGGCCCGTAGCGGCAGTTCGTCAGCGCTCGGATCGCCGCGGTGTCCTTCGCGGTGAGCGCCGCGAAGAAGGCCCGCACGCTGCGCTCGGGTTGGTGCAGGACGCGGTCGGCCGTGATCGCGGTGAGGTAGCCGGAAATCACGGCCAGCACCAGCGCGCCGCCGATGATGATCCGCCGCCGGAGCCGGCGTCGCTGCAGCGGCGCGTCCACCGTCGTCGACGCCGGCTCGTCCGGTGCGACGGGCGCCACCTCGTCCGGTGCGACGGGCGCCGGGTCGCCGCTCAGTGGCCGGCCGCAGGCGCGGCAGAACCGCGCGTCCGGCCGCGTGGCGGCGCCGCAGTGCGGGCAGCCCGGCGCGGGCGCGGGCAGGTTCACGACGTCACCTCGGCCCGCAGCGGCCCGGAGAGCAGCCGGTAGGGCTCCATGAGTCCGGCCGGGCGGGTCTCGACCAGCAGCGGCGGGTCGGAGCGGTAGAACAGCCAGGCGTGCAGCGGCGGCAGCTGCTGGATCGCCTCGATCGGCAGGACCGGCCGGTACAGCCCGCTGACCGCGTGCATCCGGCCGACGTCCTCCTCCCCGGCCAGGCCGCCGCCGGGCCGCGGGCCGCGCATCATCGCGGTCCGGGTGGTCCCGCCGGCGTAGTAGGTGACCTGCGGGTCGCGCCACTCGCCGGCCCAGCTGGAGACGTTGCGCAGGTCATCGCCGTTGCTCATGCCGCCGTAGATCAGCTTGGCGGTGGTGGCGGCGAGGATGGCCTGCTGCTCGTCGGCGCCGTAGCGGGCGCGCAGCTGCGCCAGGGACTGCACCGCCCACATGGTGATGATGCCGCGGCCGCCGCCCTCGCTCACCAGGCTGGGCAGGCTGCGCAGCGGCGCGATGTTGGCGACCTCGTCGAGGGCCAGCAGCAGCGGCTCGGCCAGCCGGCCGCCGGGCGCCCGCGCGGCGAGCTCGGCGGCGCGCTGCGCGATGGAGTCGACCAGGCCCACGATGAGCGGCGCGACCGCGTCCTGGTGGTGCGACGGGCCGACGATGAACAGCGCCGAGCCGGTGGCCAGGAAGCGGTCGAGGTCCAGGTCGGTGGCGTCGGTCGAGGCCAGTACCGTCGGCTCGGCGGTAGCGTCGAGACAGTTTCTCGCCACCGAGTAGAAGCTGCCGCGCTCCCGGTCGCCGATCTGCTCCATCGCCTGCAGGTCGTCGGCCCAGCCGCGGGCGGCGGTCCCGGTGTGGCGCAGGATGTCCGCGGCGGTGCGGACGTCCTGCTGGGCGAGCCAGCGGCGGACCTCCGCCAGATCGACGCCGGCCAGCGCCGCCGCGTGGAAGACGCCCCGCAGGATGATCGACGCACCGGCCCGCCAGTGCTCGCCGTCGGTGATCCCCCTGGCGACCACGCCGGTCATCGCCGCGACCCGGCGGTAGCACACCGCGGGGTCGGCGCAGCCGGCCAGCGGAGACCAGCGCAGGCCGGTGACGCCGGGCTCGGAGCCGAACGGGTCGTAGACGTAGACCCGCCCGCCGCGCCCGGCGGCCATCCGGCCGCGCCAGCCGCCGCAGAACCGCAGCAGGTCGCCGCGGGTGGAGGTGGCGACCACGGGACCGGCCCAGGTCATGAGCGTGGGGATGATGAGCCCCGAGGTCTTGCCGTAGCGCGGCGGGCCGACGATGCCGACGGAGTCCTCGGGACCGGACCAGCAGCGGCGGTGGCCGTCGGCCGGGTCCAGGCCGAGGTACACGTGCGGCCGCGGCTCGACTTGGAACGCGGGCAGCGGTGGCTGGGTCATGCCGCCTCACCGGTCCCGGTCGACGGTCGACGCCGGCGTCCAGCCCGGCAGGGCGGCCAGGACGGGACGATCGCCGGTCAGCGGGTACCGCCGGCCGGGCTCCTCGATCGCCTCCAGGCGCAGCTCGGTCGGCGGGTGGGTGGCCAGCACCGCCGCGTCCCAGCCGGAGCGCTCCCCGTCGAAGGATTGGCGGAGGTAGCTCAGCGCCCGGTGGAGCCCGGCGCGGTAGCCGGCCCGCACGGCCGCCGCGTCGGCGCGGTACTCGGCGTCGCGCCAGGTGCCGGCCTGGATCGGGATGACGAAGTACCGCACCGTGACGATGACGGACCAGAAGACGAACCGGATCAGGTAGTGCAGCGGCCGGCTGTGGACCATCCGCAGCAGCCGGGTCGCGATCTCGTACAGCAGGAACAGGGGCAGCGTGACGCCCTTGGCCCAGGCGAGCGCGATGGCGTCGCCCTCGCGCCAGTGCGCCAGCTCGTGCGCGAGCACCGCCGACACCTGGTCCCGGTCGTGGTCGAGCTGCTCCAGCAGGCCCTGGTTGACCACGATGTGCCGGATGCCGGCCGACGCGTTCGCCTCGCGCCGGTCGTCGATCAGCACGCGCGGCAGCGACCGCAGCCCGAGCCGCGCGGCCGCGTCGTGCACCATCGGCATCAGCCACTCCGCCTCCCGCCGCGACAGCCGCCGGGCGCCGGAGATCCGCAGCCGCAGCGGCTCGGTCACGACCGACCACAGCACGTAGAGGCCGCCGACGAAGACCGCGACCACCACCTGGCCGATCGCGAACGACACCGGCCAGAGCGGGTCCGTGGCGTACAGCCGCTTCCACGGCTCGGCGAAGGCCAGCCAGCCCAGCGTCCAGGCGCCGTTGACGCCGCCGACGATCGCCCCGACGATGCCGCCCACCTGCACGCTCGCGGTCGGCAGCAGCTGACCGGCGCTGAACGGCAGCGGCAGCACCCACTGCAGCACCCGGTCGACCCTGGCCACGATCTGCGGACCGAGGAACGAGCCGTGGAACAGCCCGACCAGCGCACCGACCACGGCGCCGATCGCCGACATCATGATCGTGAAGGGCACGTTGAACCAGGCCCCGAAAATGCCCGCGGCGCTACCACGAACGTTGCGCAAGAGGATCGCGCCGAGCCACGCCCGGCCGCCCGGTCCGCGGCCGAGCCGACCGGCGGCCGGCAGCAGCGGCGGCAGCCACTCACCCGCCGCCGGCCCGCGTGGCCCCGGCACCACCGGCACCGGCTCGACCGGCGCCGCGCAGCGCGGGCAGACCACCGCCCCGGCCGGCAGCCGGAGCCCGCATTGATCACAGTACATCGAACCATCCCCGTCAACCGTCATCGGCCTCGATGAACCAGCGCCCTGCAAGGATGCCACGGGCGGTCACGGTCCATTACCCTGTGAACAGGCACCGATGGGACGGGGGGATCCGGGGTGACCGATGATTCCGTGGCCGGCAGGCTCGAGCCGTTCGAGTGGAACCAGGCCGAAGCGGTCGGCTACGAAGTGGCTCTGGAGGTCATCAACGAGGCGGTGGCGTGCTACTCCGCGCTCATCGCCCGGGCGAGGGCGGCGGGCGACGAGCCGGAGGCGCAGCGGCTCTCAGGCGAGCGGTCCCGCTGCGTCGAGCGCCGCAACGGGCTCGACTCGACCGACCACGATGCCGTCGCCCGGATCACCCGCGAGCAGGCCGACCTGGTCCGCCGGCTGCGGGACCGCCTCGGGTGACCGGCCCGATCGATCCGCGCCGGTACCTGCTCTCCGACGAGGAGTCCCGGCGCATCTTCGGCACCGAGATCGTTCCCGACGAATTGGCCCACGGCGTGCCGCAGTCCGATCCGAAGGTCGTGTTCGTCGCGGGCCAGCCCGGCGCCGGCAAGACCAAGACCACCGAGCTGGTGAAGCGCCGGCTCGACGAGCGCGGCGGAGCCGTCGTCGTCAACTCCGATTTCTACAAGCCCTACCATCCCGACTACGCCCGGCTGCTGGGCGAGGACGACCGCACGGCCGCGCCGTACACGAGCATGGACGGCCGGCGCTGGATGGCCGCCGCCGAGCGCCACCTCATCGACCACCGCGTCGACACCATCATCGAGACCACCATGCGCGACCCGGGCGACTTCATCGAGCCCGCCCGGATGTTCCGCGCCGCCGGATACCGCGTCGAGGCGGTCATCATGGCCGTACCGGAGTCGCTGAGCCGGCTGGGGATCGTGGAACGCTACCGATCGCAGGTCGAGGCGACGGGTCACGGCCGGCTCACCGCCCGGGAGAACCACGACGCCTCCTACCGCGGCGTGCTGAGCGCCGCCGGGGCCATCGACAGCGACCGGATCGTGGACGCGGTGACCGTCTTCCGCCGCGGCAACGTGCCGCTGTACGAGAACACCCTGACCCCCGGCGGCGACTGGCGCGACAATCCGCGCGCCGCCGCCGCGATCGAGGCCGAGCGCAACCGCCCCTGGACGCCGGACGAGGCCCAGGCATTCGCGACCGCGACCGCCCGGCTCGCGACGCGAACCGGACCGCAGTGGCGCGACGAACTGGCCGACATCGCCCGGCTGGCCGGACCCCTCGCCGAGCTCCACCGGGCCGCCGAGGCGATCCACCGGGCCAGGCACGGCGTCAAGCCGGCCTACGCACCCGAACCGGCACCGTCAGCGCCAGAACCGCCCACCGCCGGTCCCCTCGAACGATGACCGGGCCCGCCGTCGGCGGGCTCGTCGTCGGAGTGAGCGATCCGCCAGAGCAGCAGGGCGACGGCGGCGCGGTGGCGGCCGACGGGTTCGGTGGGCGCGTAGCCGAGCCTGGTCGCGAGCCAGGCCAGGCGTTCCTGCACGGTGGAGTGGTGCACGTGCAGGATGGCCGATGCCTGCCGCAGCGTGGCCTGGCCGGTGACCGCCTGCAGGGTGTCGATGACCCACGGGCGGGCGATCAGCAGCTCGTCGAGGCGTCGCACGTCGTCGACGGCGGACGCCTCGGGTGCGCTGAACCGTTCGGCGACGGCGGCCAGGGCGCCGAGTTCGTGGTACGAGACGAGCGAGGGCCCGAGTCCCGCCGGCCGATCGGCCAGGCGGAGCGCGACGCGAGCGCGGGCGAACGCGGTGGGCAGCAGCTCGGGGCGCTCGGCGACCGCGGTGCCGGCCTGGATGTCGCCGGGCAGCGCGGGCGTGCCGGGCAACAGGGTCACGACGTGGGGGCCGATCTCGGCGCTTCGCGGTGACGGCCGCTCCCCCGCGGCCCTGACAACGACGGTGACCGGCCCGGCCAGGCCGAGCCGGGTCGCGGCGTCGCGCCGATCGGCGGGCGTGGCGTCCGGGTCGCAGGCGATTCGCACCGCGGCGCCGGCCGAGCGCGGAGCGGAGCTCGCGGACAGGGCGTGGATGGCGCGGGCGAGGCGCTCCAGGACGAGGGCGTCGAGCGGCCCCGGAGCGCCGGTGCGCTCGAGCCAGACCCACGAGCCGGCTTCGCCCGGCACCACCGCGCGCGGCCAGGCGTGGCTGTCGTCCTCGGGCAGCGCCCGGCCGTCCGCGGCGGACCGGCGGGTGAGCCCGCGGCCGGCGACGTGCAGGCCCGCGGGACACCCGGCCAGCACGGCCGCGGCCCGGACGAACGCCCCGATCGGCGCGTGTTCGTCGACCAGGCGGTCGAAGTAGTCGATGACGCGCAGCGCGCTGGCGGCGTCGCCGTCGACGACCTCGAGCCGGCCGATCAGGTCACGCACGCGCACCTCCAACGCCGGCGGCCGGGCGCCGCCCGGGCGGGTCAGCGCTCGATCGCCCGGCGGATGAACTCGTCCCGCGTCGCGCGCGAGGCTCGCGCGACGGCCGTGTGGGCGCCGATCACGTCGAACCCGTGGAAACCGCCACCCCACATGTGCAGGTCGACCATAACGCCCGCCTGCGACAGCCGCGTGGCGTAGTCGAGGACCTCGTCGCGGAACACCTCCACCGAGCCGACGTCGAGGTAGGTGCGGGGCAGGCCGGCGAGGTCCTCGGCGCGGGCGGGCGCGGCGTAGGGGGACACGTCCGGGCCGCCCCGCCGCTCGCCCAGCAGCGCGGTCCAGCCGAACAGGTTGGCGGTGCGGTCCCAGGTTCCCTCGCCGTCGAGCATCTGGCTGCTGTGCGTCTCCATCCGATCGTCGAGCATCGGGCAGATCAGCACCTGATGGCTGAGCTGCGGGAAGCCGCGGTCCCGGGCGAGGAGCGCTGTGCCGGCGGCCAGCCCGCCGCCGGCGCTGCCGCCGATGACGATCAGCCGCTTCGGGTCGATGCCCAGCTCGGCGGCGTGCTTCGCGGTCCACGCCAGCCCGGCGTAGCAGTCCTCGACCGGGGCCGGGTCGGGATGTTCGGGCGCCAGGCGGTACTCCACCGACACCACAACCGCGTTGCCCTCGGCGACGTAGGGCACCAGCAGCTCGACCCCGGTCCGGCGGCCGCCCGTGATCATGCCGCCGCCGTGGATGTGGTACAGCCCGGCAGCGGGCCCCGCGGCGTTCACCGGCCGCAGGATGACCACGGTCACGTCCGGCTCGCCGGGCGGCCCGGGCACTTCGCGCTCCTCGACCGTGACCGCGCCATCCGCCGTCAGGTCCGCCGCCGGCGTCCCCGGAACACCGTTGGCCGTTGCCTCCCGGGATGCCGGCAACGTCTCGACGGACGGCGGCAGCAGCATTTCACGGATCCCCTCGAGCAGCGCCGCGAGCTCCGCGTCGAACGGGGGGCGGACCGGTGTGCGTTCGTCCGGCATGTCAGCACTCCTTCGTCGGCTGGTCACCCCAGCTTCGACCGGCCACCGCCCCGGGATAACCCGCCCACGGCGGTATCTGCGCGACTTCCCCCGCCAGGTGGCGGTCCGTCGAGTGGGTCTAGCGCTCCGGGGCGTCCTTGACGAACACGATCCCGTCAAGGCCGGCCAGGTGGGCCGGGTCCAGCGCGGAGTAGCCGAACCAGGGTGACACGCGGGGCGCGGGCGCCGCCCCGCCGAGGATGGCGGCCAGGCGGCGGGCGTCGACGACATACCGGTCGCCCGGGAGCGCGTAGAGGAGCCCTTCGATGGTGTCCGGCGGTGGAGTCTCCACGCCGTGGTGGCGGATCGTGCCGAGGGCCGTGGCCATGAAGGCGTACTCCTCGCCGAGCCGGGCGCCGGCGATCGCCCCGGCGCTCCACCATTCCAGCGGCTGGCCGCCCATCCGCATGCTGCTCTTGTCCCGCTGGAGATGCGCGTTGTGGGCGTACACGAGCGCCGGGCCGCGCTCGGCGATGGCGAGCAGGTTGGCGGCCATCATCGACGCCCGGACGCACAGCAGCCACGCCATCCGGCCCGGTGCGGTGCCGGCCATCCAGCGGTGGTACCGCAGCAGCCCGGTGGCGGTGCGACCGTACAGGCGGGCCCGGTCCCAGTCGTCCCGCACGGACGCCGCGATCAGCCGTGGTGCCTGCGCGTCGAGCAGGGCCACCAGGTCGTCGGCGAGCAGCCGCAGCCGCTCGGCCTCGGGCGCCTGCCCCACGGACCGCGACGGGTCCATCATCGCGGCGGGATCGGTCCACCGGTCGTCGGCGCCGAGCAGGCGGTCGAGCGTTTCCGCGGTGCAGGGCAGCAGGTCGGCGCCGACCCGGGCGGCGAGGTACGCGTGGAGCGCGGTGAGGGCCGGCCGGGGACTCGCGGCGCCGGTGATCTCCAGCGGGCCGTCGAACCCGGCGAAACGCAGCCGATCGGACGCGGGCCGGCCGTCGTTGTAGGCGCGCATCCAGCGCACGAACTCGCGGTTGGCCGCGGACGCGCCGAAGCCGTGGCTGAAGCCCCGCTCCATGGCCTCGTCGAGGGTGCCGGTGCCGGACGTGACGTAGTCGTCCGCGACCAGGCCCATCAGGCAGTCGCTCTCGATCGCGATCGTCCGGTACCCCTCCCGCTCGACGAGTTGCCGGAAGAGATCGTTGCGCAGGTCGAGCAGGACGTCCTCGCCGTGGGTGGGCTCGCCCAGTGCGAGCAGCCGCGGCCGGGCCGGGAGCAGCCGCATGACGGCAGCGGCGTCGACGGCATGGGCGGCGGTGATAACAGCGGTCATTCCCTCAACGGTATCGTTGAACCTTCGGTTGAATCTTCTTCAGCGATTACGGCAGGACAGTGCGGCGAAACCTTCAAGACGGTGGGCGGCTCCGGCCGGTCGACCTGGCGCGCGTGCACGGCCTGTCCACGCAGGCGATCAGGAACTACGAGGCGGCCGGGATCCTGCCGGACGCCGAGCGCACCCCGCACGGCTACCGCACCTACACGCCGCTGCACGCGCAGGCGCTGCGCGCGTTCCTCGCCCTCGTGCCCGGACACGGCCACCAGACGGCCGCGTCGATCATGCAGGCGGTCAACCGGGGCGCGACCGAGGAGGCGCTTCGGCTCATCGACGAGAGCCACGCCCAGCTGCTGGACGACCGCCGCACCCTCCAGGCCGTCGAGGCCGCGCTGCGCGACCTCGGCCCCGTGCCGCAGGAGCGCGGCGACACGTTCGTCGGCCCCCTGGCCAGAAGGCTCGGCATCCGCCCGGCCACCCTGCGCAAGTGGGAGCGCGCCGGCCTGGTCCGGCCGCGCCGCGACCCGCAGACCGGCTACCGGGTCTACGGCGCGGCCGACGTGCGCGACGCCCAACTCATCCACCAGCTCAGACGCGGCGGCTACCGGCTACGGCAGATCGCCGCGCTGATCGTCCAGGTCCGCTCCGCCGGAGGCGTCGCGCCCCTCGCATCGACGCTGCGCGACTGGCACGAGCGCCTCTCGGCCCGCAGCCGCACCATGCTCACCGGCGCCGCCGCCCTGGACGCCTACCTCGACCACCGGCCGGCTGAGTCGCGGACCTGACCGCGGAGCACTCAGGACGCGGTGGCCTTCGCCGCGGCGAGCGCTTCGCGTATGACCTGGGCGCCCTCCGACGCCGCCAGATCCAGGGGCCGGCTCAACCCCATCGATCCACAGCGGCGCGACCCCAGCGACCCTGCCCGCCGCGCCCGGCGCCGGTGGCCCCCGCGGCCGGTGCGGCGTTTTGCTTCCGTGATCATGCACCGAAGACGTCCACGGGCTGGGATCCTCATGATCGCGGAGTGATAGTGCCGCTCCTGGTACATCGTCGCTCCACGATCATGGAGATCTCGCCATTCGGAACGCTCCTCGGCATGATCACGGAAAGTAAACGCCGCCGGGGGCCCCTAACGGTTCTTGGTCGTCCAACCAACGACCGGAGACCTCGCTCGTTGTCGATCTCAACCACCGCCGACTTCGGCACAGGCCCCGCGTAGGCGAGGGTGTCCCGCCGGATGCGCCAGTTCTCGGCGAGCGGGCCGGCGTCCACGGTGTCGAAGCCGAGGCTGTCGAAAAGCTCGGCCGCTGTTCTTCACCACTTGTTTCAACATTGATTTCATCCTTGAATTGAGTCTAGTGTCGATACCGCACGTGCCCGTCGTCCTGCAAGGAGAGTGCCCGTGAAGCTCGGCATCATGCTGCCCGTGTCCGGAGTCCACGCGTCACCGGCGACCATCACGACCATCGCGCAGGCCGCCGACAGACTCGGCTACGACTCGTTGTGGACCTACGAACGCCTGTTGCGCCCGATGGCACCACTGCTCCCCGGCCCGGACGGCACCCTGGAACGCATCCCCGACGTCTACCGCACCACCTTCGAGCCACTGGAGACGTTGAGTCACGTGGCCGCGCTCACCAGCCGCATCGCGCTGGGGACCAACATCGTCAACCCGCTGTTCCACGCCCCGGTCGTGCTGGCCCGCAGGTACGCCACGCTCGACCAGTTCAGCGGCGGCCGCGCCATCGCCGGATTCGGGCAGGGCTGGATGCCCCAGGAGTTCGCGACCGCCGGCGTGCCCATGAAGCGCCGCGGCGCCGGCTTCGACGACGTCATCGCGGCGATCCGGGCCTGCTGGGGACCCGACCCCGTGGAGTACACGGGCCGCTTCTACTCGATCGAAGCCTCCGAGATCAACCCGAAGCCCGTCCGCGGCGACATCCCGATCGTCATCGGCGCGAACACCGACGGCGGCATCGACCGGGCCGCCCGGATCGCCGACGGCATCACGCCGCTGACCTGGGCCCTGGACACGGTGACCGCACAGGCCGAGCGCTTCCGGACGACCGCCGAACGCCTCGGGCGAAACCCGGCCGCGCTCACCGTGACGGCACAGACCAACCACGTCATGCAGCCCAAGCCGATCGGCGGCGATCGCCCGTTCCTCGCCGGCTCCCCGCGGCAGCTCGCCGAGGACATCGAGCAGTTGCGGGACCGTGGATTCGACGGGGTCCTGTTCGCGTCCCCGCCGGCCGACGAGATCCCCACGCAGATCGAGATGCTCGACGAGCTCCGCTCCCTGGTGCCCGCCGGGTGAGCATCAGTGGTCCGGCCTGCGTGGATGGGTATGATCGCCTGCGTGGAGGGCCAGGGCGAACCCCGGTGGCTGTCGCCGGACGAGCGCGACGCCTGGATCTCCCTGTCCTGGCTGATGGTCAAGCTGCCGGGCGAGATCGACGCTCAGCTGCAGCGCGACAGCGGCATCTCGTTCTTCGAATACCTGGTGCTCGCCGCGCTGTCCATGTCTCCCGACCGGTGCCTGCGGATGAGTGACCTGGCCCAGCACGCGAACGGTTCGGTGTCCCGGCTGTCCAACGTGGCCAAACGCCTGGAGCAGCGCGGCTGGATGCGACGGGCGCCCAGCGCGGAGAACGGCCGCTACATCGAGGCGACCCTCACCGAGGCGGGCATGGCGGTGGTCGAGCAGGCCGCACCCGGCCACGTGGCGGCGGTCCGGCGCTACGTGTTCGACGCGCTCACGCCCGAACAGGTGACCGGGTTGCGCGACATCGGCCGCCAGATCGCCAGCCAGGTCGAAGGCGAGCACCCCGGGACGCCGTCCCTAGGACGGGCCCTGCGACGGCCTTGACCCGCGCACGGTGCGGTGCTCCTCACGAGCCTGCGTCACCGCGGCTGACCCATGCGCCGGCACGACCCGCGGGCCCGCCATATTCCGCTGGGCCGGGTGGCATGAAGCTGCACTCACAGTGCTGATTCTTTCGGGACCTTCATTTCCGCCTTAAGGATCCGGGCCGACCTTCCCTGAGCAGCCAGAACGGCGCGAGTGTGGGTGCCGTTAGCGCACGTGCTCGGTGTTCGTGGAGGGTTCAGTGGCAAGGTTGCAGCGCGTTGGGTCCCGCCGGTTGACGGCGATTTCGGTGTTGACGGGCGTGATGCTCGTCGGTGGCGCGGTGACCGCGCCGTTCGCCTCGGCGTCCGTCGGGGGCGGCGAGTCCGGCACCGGCCTCGTCCAGCGGTTGTTCTCCTGGTTCAGCGGCCAATCGGGCCAGGTTTCCCAACCGGCCGCCGGAGCGGCATCCTTGCCGACGTCGTGGCCGACCGCTTGGCCGCAACAACTCGGTGTGGCCGGCCTCGGCGTGGCCGGCCTCGGCACGGCGCCCGGCGTCGCCGCGACAACCTCGACGCCCACGGCCACGTCTACCGGGGCGGCCCCGGCCGGCGGCGCCGACTGCGCCGATGTCGAGTTCGTGTTCGCCCGGGGCACCGGTGACATTCCCGACCTCGGCGTGCTGGGCACCCCGCTCGCCAGCGCGATCCGCTCCGCCCTGCCCGGCCGTAGCGTCAACGCCTACGGCGTGCAGTACGCCGCGGAGGCGTCGCAGGCCAGCGCCGGCCCCGGCGCCACGGACATGAGCCGGCACGTGCGCACGGTCGCGGCGGCGTGCCCCGGCACCAAGTTCGTGATCGGGGGGTACTCCCAGGGGGCGACCGTCACCGACATCGCGATCGGCATCCAGTTCGGCCTGTCCACCGGCGAGGCGATCCCCGCCGACCTCGCGCCGCGGGTAGCGGCCGTGGTCGTCTTCGGCAACCCGCTCGGCATTCTGCACCAGACCATCAGCGAGCGCAGCCCGCTCTACGGCCCCAAGACCAAGGAGTTCTGCGGCCAGGGTGACCCGGTGTGCGGCAACGGCGCGAACTCGATCGCCCACCTGCAGTACATGACCGACGGCTCGGTCCAGCAGGCCGCCCAGTTCGTGGCCACCAAGCTCGCCGGCGCGTGACCGGGGAGCCCCGGGCATCCGCCCACGCGTGGCGGACGCCCGGGGGCGACGCGGCTACATGCCCAATGCCTCCCACGAGCCGAAGGGCTGGTCACCGCCCGCGGCGACCTGCTGGGCGAGGTACACGCCATCGGTGCCGATGGTGAGGACGATCGCCCAGCCCTGCACCCCTACCACCGCCGACGGATAGTCGAGAACGACGCCGAACTGGTCCGTCCAGGATCCGTATCCGAGGTTGGGCGCCGTTTGGCGGGCCGTGCTGACGCCGGTCCCCTTGTTCCGCTCGAACAGCATGACGCGGGCGTCGGTGCCGGAGGGCGCGGTGACCGCGCCCGGCGGGCCGACGCCGCCCTGCCCGCCGAGGTCGACGGGGGTGGGATTCCAGGTGCCGGCCGTGGTCTGCCGTACCGCGATCAGGTGCGAGGTCGACGGCTGCCGGTAGATGACGTCGATGGTGCCCTGCTGGTTCAGCGCCACGCTGGGCGGGCTCGCGGGCGTCCCGGCCGGAAACGCGGTGTCGACCAGGAATGCGCCGTTCGGGGTTTGCTGGTACCAGTGCAGGATGCTCTGCCGCGTGCTGCCGAAGACATTGATGGCGCCCGACGGGGTGGTCACCGCGGCGAGACCGTCCTGGAGATCGGTGCCGCCCATGTCGACCCAGCCGGCCCAGCCGCCGCTCGTGGTCTGCACGCGCGTGCTGATCCCGCCGCCACCGTTCTTCACGAAGACCTGCAGCAGGCCGTCGGCGGTGGCCGCGACCGCGGGCGTGCCGACGTTGTCCTCGTTGCCGAGCCCCTGGTTGGGGTTGCCGAGGTCCTCCCAGGAGCCGCCGAACGCGCCGTTGGCCGTCAGCTGCCGCAAGGCGAGGATGTGATGGTCGGACAGCCGATGCGCGAAGATCGCCAGGCGTCCGTCCGAGCTCCGTCCGACGGCGATGCCGGGAGCGAGCCGGCCGCCGGGAGCCGCCAGGAGCAGCGGTGCGTCCCACAGGCCGGCGGCGGTCTGCGCGTAGGTGTAGACGGCGCCGTTGCGCACGACGAACGCCTGTGCCCGGCCGTCCTGGTTGCGCCCGGTCCACTGCGTGCCGTTCGACCACCGGTAGTACATGCGTAACGTCCACGCGTACTGGTCCGACCCGGTGTTCGCCAGGTCGTTCTTGAGCGTCGTGTCGTAGATCGCGTACTTCTGGATGATGGCGCGCTTGCGTGTGCCTTCGCTGGTGTCGAGGTTCTGCGGCACGCTCGCGATGTTGTAGTCCCGGTAGCTCACCTCGTACAGCGGATCGGTGTAGCTCGCGGTGGCTTCCCGGGCGAAGCTGGCGGCGGCGACGTGATCCGCGTGATCCGGTGCATAGCCGGCGCGCCGGTCGGGCTCGGCATCCTGAGCCCGCACGACGGTTGGGTGGAGCGCGGACATGATCGCGGCCAGGACGGCGACCGCGTCAGCGTGACCGTACTGCTGGGGTGCGGACACGATCGTCTGTCCGGACGGGACGATGGTGTTCTGCGGGGTGCCCCCGTAGAGATCGCCGAGCTCGCCGTCGCGCAGGTCCATGAACGCCACCTGGATGGTGTTACGGGCACGCAGCGTGTAGCGCTCCACGACCTTGCCGCCGACGGACCACGCCGCACCATCCCATTCGTTCTGCGAGTTGTCGTCACCGTCGGCCAGGCCGGCCATGCTGGCGTAGGCGTTCAGGGCGCCCTTCTGGCGGTTGCGGGCCCTGGCCTCCGGCGTATCGCCGTCGCCGGTGATCTGTCCGGCGGTCATGAACACGGTCGCGACGGGTATGCCGGCGGCGATCGTATTGTCGAGATCCGGATTCATGAAAATCAGGTCGTCGTCCTCATGGGCGACGATTTGCAAGAACATCTCTTGCGGTGGGTCGGCGGCCCACGCTGCTGGAACCTGAAGCACCGACGCGGCCGCCACAGCGGTCACCAACACACAGTGAAAAACCGTCCTTGTCAACCGACACATGGGATTCACCTGCCAGGTGCATCGATGGAGTGCCGATCGTCCCACAACGACCCGCAAGGTCGGAATCAGCATGGTGGCGATGAGTTCCATCCACCGGAACGGCGGACACCAGCCGCAGGTCGTCGCCGCCCCGCCCGGACACACCATGATCCCCGGAACTCCGGCGGGATCGACGCCGACGATCAAGCCACCGACACGGGACGCGGGTGACGTGTCAGCAGACTATGCGATCACCCAGCATTTTCATCCTCATTCCCAGGCCGGAGCCATTGGCTATAAACAGGCGGAAACAACGATGCCCCATACCGGCACCGGCTATTCTGATCCAGCCGCCGGGGTGCGCTGCAACCGGCGTAGAGGTGAGGGATGACGTGGAACATATTGTAATGTCGGTCTTCGATGACATTGGGAACCCGCACTACGGCGGCGGAGGACCGGTGGTCGTTCAGCAGATCGCCAAGAGACTGGCCAGAGACTATCGGGTCACGGTCTACAGCGCCTCGTACAAGGGCAGCAGGTCCCAGATCCGCGACGGCGTCCGATACATTTTCCTGCCGGTCGGATGGGCCGGTCCGCGGGGCGGCCAGCTGCTGTTTCAATGCATGCTGCCGCTGGTCGCGCTCGCGAAGCGACCGAATCTGTGGATCGAAACGCTGACCCCGCCTTTCTCGGCGAGCCTGCTGCCCGTCGTGTCGCGCCGGCCGGTCATCGGCCTCGTGCAGATGCTGAGCGGGGTGGACATGGCCCGGAAGTACAAACTTCCATTCCCGCTCATCGAGCGGCAGGGCCTCAAGCTGTACGAACACTTCATCGTGCTGAACGAAACGGACCGGGCCACGGTCCGCCGGTCCGCCAAGCGCGCCACCTGCGCCATCATTCCCAACGGCGCGGACCGGCCGCAGGTCGCCGACAGCCAGTTCGGGCGTGGCGACCACATCCTGTATCTCGGCCGGATCGACGTCGAGCAGAAGGGGCTCGACCTGCTGCTCGCCGCGGTTCATGACGATCCTCCCGCGCTCCCGCTCGTCATCGCCGGCTCCGGTGTCGCACGCGAGGAGAAAAGGCTCCGCCAGTTGGCAGCCCCGTTCGGAGAGCGGGTCCGGCTCGCCGGGCGGGTCGACGGCCGGCGGAAAGCGGAGCTGCTGCGAAACTGCGCATTCGTTGTCGTGCCGTCCCGGTTCGAGACGTTCTCCCTCAGTGCGCTGGAGGCGATCACGCACGGAAAGCCGGTCGTGTGCTTCGACCTGCCCCAGCTCGACTGGATCGCCTCCGACTGTGCCCTGCGCGTTCCGCCCTTCGACATCGCGGCGCTGGGCAAGGCCATCGTGACGCTGGCTGCCGATGCGACGCAGCGCGCGGCTATCGGCCGCCGGGCCTACGCGTTGGGTGGCAACTACGATTGGGACGTCATAACGGATCGCTACCGCGAGGTGGTGGCCGCGACGCTCGACCGCCGGTAGCCACCAGGCGACCGCCCACGGCCGGCCGTTCAGCCCGGCAGCCCGGCGGTTGGGAGGCCGGTCGACGGAAGCAGCGATGCCGCGAACCGGCTCATGAGTGCCGTGGACGCGTCGTGGACCGGGCCGGGGTCGCTGATGTAGTGATCCGGCATGAAGTTCCACGCGAACAGGCCGTGGTTCGCCAGGTCGGCGACCGACGACCGGGTGAACATCACCCGAGCGAACTTGTCGAAAGCCCGTACCTGGCATGCCGGGTCGCCCCACAGCTTGAAATGCGAAATCATGACGGGCTTGCCGTAGGACCCCAGTTGCCGCACGGAACTGCGGATCTGGGCAACCAGCGCGCTCTGGCCGTTGCGCTCGTTATCACAGGCATGCATCTGCTGAACGGCGGTGAAATCGCTGGCGGCGATCGCGTCGGACCAGAACGACAGGTCCCGATTGGGCTCATCGCCCCATTCATATCCACCGAATCCGAGCGCGACCCGCGCGCCGGCGTATTCCTCGTGGATCGCCGCTGCCGCCTTGAGATAAGCCGCCTTCAGACGTCCGGGATATGCCGCGTCCGTCGAGTAGGTCTCCAACTCCGTGAAGAGGACGACGTACAGCGGACCATAGTTCGGCCCGCTGCCCTTCAACGCCGAGACGACGAGCCTGATGTCGTGCTGAAACTGATCACTGACCGCGTATTCCGGGTGGTCGGCCAGCCACACCACAAGTTCGACCGCCTTGCCGGCGCCGTACAGGTCAGAAATCGTCGACGGCCGGGCGTAGCCGCTGATCCACTCCAGATCATCGGGGCCGTTGTACCACGTGGTCACCATATTGACGCCCGCGTCGCGGTAGGTCGGATTCGCAACGGCGTCGTCGAGCCCCGGACCGAAACCCCACAGCACCCGCGGTTGCGGCGACGGCGAGACCGAACTCGACGTGTTGACGCCCGCCATGTAGATGGCGTAGCCGAGCAACACCGTCACGACGGAAACCAGCGGAATCCACCGAAGTGCCCTGGCGAAGACGCGCGTGCGCCGCGTCATGGCTTCACCCTCAAGTCCTTCGAAACACCGCGTCCCGCGGCGTGCTCGCCGCCCGGCAGGACAGTTGATGAGGAACCGCAGAGTCAGGTGCCAGGCGAGATGTTACCTGGATGCTGCCCGGCCGGCCGGCGAACCGAGAAACCGGGCGTGCGAGGCCGCGTCCAGGTCCCCGAGCCGATGGGCCCGGCGGAGCGTCGGCTGGCAGACTGGCCGATGTGCCGAATGCGGACCCGACCGGTGTGGTCATCCCGAGCGTCGACGGCAAGCCCAGCACCTCGGCGCTGGGGCGTCTCGTGGTGGCCGATGCGCTGCGCGGTGTCGATCCGGTCGGGGCCCGGGGTGCCGAGGCGTCGACCGACTGGCGCCACGACTACCTGCTGCATTTCCGCCGGCTGGTCGAGGCGGGGCTGCCGTCCCGCGACGCGGCGCTGAGGATCGCCCGCGACGGGCTCGCGTCGCTGCACGAGCGCATGCGGTACCGCGGAAACCCGGACGGCGGTGAAGAACCCCTCGACGCCGCCTTCACGCCGGGTGGTCCGCCGCTGGCGACGGTGACCGTAGCGGGGCGGGGCGAGCCGGAGCGTGAGCTGATCGTGCCGTACCGTGGCCATCGCCTCGCCGGCGAGGAGCTCGACCGGCAGCTCGAGCGCTGGGTCGAAGCCGGTGCGATCGAGCGCTCCTTCGCCGGCACGATCAGGACCGTTGCCGCGAACCCCGGCTGGCTGTCCCTGCCAGGGCGGCGCGTCGCCGTCCTCGGCGCCGGCGCGGAGATGGGCCCGCTGCGGGCGCTGCTGCGCTGGGGCGCCGACGTGGTCGCCGTCGACCTGCCCCGGCCGGCGATCTGGCAGCGGCTGACCGCCCTGGCCGAACGGCACGCGGGCCGGCTCCACCTGCCGGTGGCCGGCGAGGAACGCGGCGCCGACCTGCTGCACGATCTCGGCCGGGTCGCCGAGTGGATCGAGGGCCTCGACGGCCGGCTCGTGCTCGGGAACTACGTCTACGCCGACGGGGCACTCAACGTGCGGGTCGCGATGGCCGTCGACGCGCTCACCGTCCGCCTGCGGCAGCGCCGGCCCGACCTCGGGCTCGCGTTCCTGGCCACACCGACCGACGTGTTCGTCGTGCCCGACGACGCCGTCGACGAGGCGAACCGGCGCTACGCGGCGGCGACGGGCATCGGGCGGTTCCGGCGCCCGCTGCGGGTGCTCAGCGCCGACCGGCTGCTCACCCGCAACTATCCGCCCGGCCTCTATCCGGGGATCAACGACAGCCTGGTACCACAGCAGGGTCCGAACTATGCCCTCGCGAAACGGCTGCAGCGCTGGCGAGCGGCCGAGGCCCGGGCCGCGGGCATGCCGGTGTCGTTCGCCGTCGCACCGGCCACCCGCACCCGCAGCGTGGTGAAGAACCGCCTCCTCGCCGCCGCGTTCGCCGGCGCCCACCGGTTCGGCATCGAGGTCTTCGAGCCGGCGACCAGCAACACGCTCATGGCCGCGCGGCTCGTCCACGACCTCAACGCCGGCGGTCCGGTGCACGAGCACCCCTGGCAGGACGAGGCCTACGCGGCGGCCCACGGCGGGCTGTGGCGCCAGCCGTATTCCGCCCGCAGCGCCCTCGGCATCGCGGTCCTGATGGGCATCGGCGCCACCCGCAGCTGAAGGCCGGCGGCCCTGTGGCCGTGCTAGGGAACCAGCGGCGCGAATCCGTCCCGACCTGCCCGCCAGCCGACCGCAGACCACCCCGTGGAACCCCCACGCGCGGCTCGACCAGAACGCAGTTTCTTCTTGATACCTGCTTTCAAGATGTTCCTACTGCTCGGATGCCCGGGTGAGACCGAGGTGGGCCCGGGACCGCTCCCCCGAACCCGACGAGCCGCCGGCCGTGACCGCCGGGACGGCCGGTCGGCGCCGGGCCCGCTGGTCGTGCGGCACGTCGGCGCGCGGCGGCGCGTTGACGACCCGCAGGCGCTCGGGCACCGCCCACCACTGGTCCGGCCGGTCCACGACCGCGGCCGCCGCCGGGCCGTCCTCGACGAACCGGGCCAGGCGCAGCAGGTAGGCGGCGATCCCGGCGGCGCCCTGCATCCACGAGGTCCGCGGGGCCAGCAGCGGCGGGTCCTGCCGGTACTCGATGAACCGCCAGCGCGCGCCGTCGCCGTCGACGACGGCCCGCTCGACGAGGGCGTCGCCCATGACGAGCGCGTGCCGGGCGTACTCCGCGCTGTCGCGTTCGTCGGCGAAGCCGGACTGCGCCGCGTCGAGCAGGATGTCGCCGACGCCGGCCGTGCCGCAGCAGCGCCCGTCGTTGTCCCAGAACCCCGGCCGCAGCCGCTGCGGCACCCCGGAGTCCAGCACCGAGCGCAGGCACCGCCGGCGCAGCTCGCCGACCTGGTACCCGCCCACCTCCGCCACGCCCGCGAACGCCAGCGCGGCGAACAGCTGCGACGTGCCGGCCGGCCCGTGGCACCAGTTGTAGGTCACCGGCTCGACCTCGCGCTGCGAGCGCGGGTGCGTGTGCTCGACGATGAAGCCGCCGTCGTCCAGCGAGCCGACCGCGAGCAGATGCCGCGCACCCTGGACCGCGGCGGCGACGAAGTCCGCCCGCCCCAGCAGCCGCCCGGCGACGGCCAGCGCGCTGGCCACCCCGGCCGTACCGTGCGAGAAGTTCGGCGAGCTGGACCGGTAGCCCGGCCACATCCGCCAGTCCAGGCCGCCCGCGGCCGGCTCGGCGGCCCGCAGCAGCGCCTCCCCGCCGCCGGCCATGATGCCGGCGCTGTCGTCGCCCCCGGCCCACGCCGCCGTCATGACGACGCCGGCGGTACCCATGGTGACGTCCGTGATCGGCCCGGGCGGGTCCAGGTCGACGTCCAGCGTGGTGGTCCACCCGGCCGGCGTGCGCAGCTCGGCCAGCCGGCGCAGCGGCACCCGCTCCCGGCCGGGCGCCAGGATCCGCAGCGCCAGCACGTCGCCGCCGAGCCCGTCGTAGAGCGACGGCTCCGCGCGCACCGCCGCCCGGTCCGCGAGCCGCCCGGCGATGCCCGTGGCGAGCGCGCGCTCGGCCGCCGTCAGCGGGCCGTGCTGGGCGAGCTCGGCGAACACCGGCGCCAGGCCGGCGATCCCGGCATAGAGCGAGTCACGGTCGGCGGGCGGCTCGGGCGGTACCCCAGCACCGGCCTCGGCATCCGTGATCTCCTCCGGCAGCCAGGGGCCGTCGCCGTCGCGGATCTGGCGCAGGACCCAGGCCCATGCGGCCTCGCCCAGCTCGCGATACGTCGCAGCATCGGCCATGGGCCAACAGTATCCGCCGCCGCTACAGGTTTTCCCGTCCGCGTTCAGAGGCGGGCGGCCGCCCGCACGAGTGTGGCGACGGCCAGTGATCGGCTGTGCGAGGGCCAGGCGATGTGGGTCGTGATCGGCGGCGCGTCGAGGAGCGGGACGGCCGTGACGCCGCCGGGCAGGGACGGCCGGCTCGACTCGGCCAGGACGGCGCAGGTAAGGCCGAGCGCGATCAGCTGGAACAGCTGGGTGCCGTCCTGGACGGTGGGGCCGGGCCCGTCCGGGTAGGTGCCGTCCGTGCGGGGCCAGCGCGGCTGCGGGAGATCGGGCAGATCGGCCCTGGTCAGCGAGGTCCGGGTGGCCAGCGGGTGCCCCGCGGGCAGCACCACGATCTGGCCCTCGGTGGCGATGTCCTCGTGGTCGAGGCCGGCGGATGAGTAACACTGCGGTTGCAGGACCGCGACGTCGGCACGGCCGTCGCGCAACATCTGCTCCGGCTCGCCGGCTCCGGGGCGCGCGAGGACCACCTCGACGGCGGCCGCGTCCGGTTCGGCGGCATACGCGTCGAGCAGCTTCGACAGCAGCTCGACGGACACTCCGGCCATGCTCACCAGCACGATGCCGGGCCGCCCGGCCTTCGCTTCCCCGGCCCGGCGGGCGCGGCGGCCGGCGGCGTCCACCGCATCCAGGGCGTTTCGGCCCTCGTGCAGCAGCACCGTTCCCGCCTTGGTGAGGGTGACCGTGCGGCCGGACCGGACGAACAGCGGTGTGCCCAGGCTGCGTTCGATCTTCTGAATGGTCCGCGACAGCGCCGGCTGGGCGATACCGAGCCGCTCGGCCGCCCGCCCGTAGTGCGACTCCTCGGCAACGGCGACGAAATATCGCAATTCACGCGTCTCCACGACGGGCAACGGTACCCCGACCGATAACCCAGCGGCATCGGTCGGCACCCACTCGGCATTGGAGATCACGGCCGGCGAGAACGCAGGATCGAACGGTCACCTCCGCCCGATGGGAGCAACAAAACATGGATCTGGAGCTGAAGGGCAAACGCGTCCTCGTCACCGGCGCCAGCAAGGGCCTCGGTCTGGCGACCGTGAAGGCCTTTCTCGGCGAGGGCGCCGAGGTCGTCGGCGTCGCCCGGCGCAACACGGCCGAGTTCACCGCCACCGGGGCCACCTTCGTGGCCGCCGACCTGGCCCAGCCGGACGGGCCGCGGCGCATGGTCGACACCGTTCTCGCCACCGACCGCCGCCTCGACGTCCTCGTCAACAACGCCGGCGGCGGCGACCTGCCCGACGATGCCTTCGCCGACATCTTCGAGGGAGACGACGGCGTCTGGACGGACATACTCGCGTTGAACCTGTTGTCGGTCGTGCGGGTGACCCGGGCCGCGCTGCCGGCGTTGACCGAGGCCCGCGGGGCCATCGTCAACATCAGCTCGGACGCCGGCCGGCGGCCCGGGGCGGCACCGCTGCCGTACGCCGCCGCCAAGGCCGCCCTCAATTCGGTGTCGCGGGGGCTGGCGGAGAAGCTGGCGGCCTCGGGCGTGCGGCTCAACACCGTGTCACCTTCCGGGATGCGCACGTATCTCCTGGAAGGCGAGGACGGCTACGTCGCGAAGCTCGCCAAACACCTGGGCCTGGACCATGCGGCCCTGCTCGATGCCCTGCCGGGGCAGGGAGGAATGCTGACCGGGAAGCTGGCCGAGCCGGACGAGGTCGCCCGGGCGGTGCTGTTGCTCGCCTCGCCGACCATCCCGAGCGCGATCGGCGCGAACTGGGCCGTGGACGCCGGAGCCGTCAAGGCCGTGTAAGCCACGGTGGCTACGGCATCGTCGCGTGGGCCCCGACGAACGACGGCGTCCAGACGACCGTGCCGTTCGCGACGGCGTCGTCACGCAGCCGGTCTGCGAGGGTGTCCAGCTCCCCGGGCACGTCGAGCCCGAGCCTGGGCATCAGCGGCGCGAGCCCCCGCACGACCCCGGCCAGCCAGGCATAGCCCGCGAAACCGGGCCCGCCGCCGACCAGCGCCTCGTCGCACATCGCGGGCTCGGGCAGGCCGGCGGCCACGAACGCGCCGAACAGCCGCCGGCCCATGCGGACCTGCATCCCCGCCCGGCGGAACGCCTCGGTGACGAGCCGGCCGGTGTCGTTCCACAGCGAGTCCTCGGGCAGCGACCGCGCGCCGACCGCCGGGTCGAGGTCGAGCTCCTGGAACGCGACCACCCCGCCGGGGCGGACCCGGCCGGCGACGCCGCGCAGCGCTGCGGCGGGGTCGGCGCCGTACATGAGAACCAGCCGGCCGATGGCGGCGTCGAACCCGTCCCCGGCCTCGGCGGCGGCCAGGTCGCCCTCGACGAACCGGACGTTCGCCAGCCCGAGAGCCTCGACCCGGCCCCGGGCGGCCCGGAGCGCCCCGCCGTCGACGTCGATCCCGACAACCGCGCCTTGCGGCCCGACGATGCTCGCGGCGAGCAGCGCCACGTCCCCGGCCCCGCTGCCCACGTCGAGGACCCGCATGCCGGGCCCGAGGCCCGCGGCCCGCAGCAGCCGCTCCGTGGTGCCGTGCAGGAACAGCGCCTGCCGGCCGAGCCGTTCGTACTCTTCCGGCGACCGCGCCAGCGCGTACGCCGGGTCACCTGACGAATGCACCATCGCCCCATGCTGGCCGCGCCGACCCGAGCCGCGCAGCCAGCATCAAGACAGCGGCCGGTTGAACCGCCGGCCCGTTCCGTGCGTGCGGCCGGATCGACACCGACGACAAGCCGGCGGCGACATCGGCCGCGCGCCGGGCGGATCACCCGGGCTGCCGGGTTCGATAGGCCGACCAGCCGGGGCCCGCACGCAAGCCGGCAGATTTCGCGCCGGCGGGCACAACCCCCGATCTGCGCGGCCGGGCCGGGCGGACGAAAGTCTCCGTGATCATGATCGCCGCGGTGGCCGCACCACGGGTTTGCCATGATCCCGGAACCTTTCGGTACACAGGGGTACATCACCACTCCGCGATCATGAAAAACCGTTGGTGCCGGGGCCCGGATGGGCATGATCACGGAGACTTCCGGTCGCTCCGCCGTTCCCCGCGGGGTGCAACGCCCGACGGCCGGACAAGGCTTGATCGCCGGCCTGGCGCCTGCACATGGGACCGGTGCTGGGGTCTGTGGGCTATCGTGGTGGCATGGGTTGCTTCGCCTGCATGCAGATTCGCGCTGCCGCTTAGCGGCGGTATCGCGGTTGTCGTAACCGCGGCCTCATTGCCTGCCCCGGCCGGGGTCAGTGCCTGGCATACCGCCGGATCGGTGTCCCGCCGGCAGCCCATTCGCGTGTCTCGCTGTGCTGCCGGATCGTCCTGCGTGATCCGGGGAGCAATCTGTGTCGCAGCGTTTCCATCCAACGTACCAAGATCCTTTCTCTCGCCCGTCCGGGGTAATACCGGCGGTCGCCGTTTCCGAGCGGGTCGCCCTGTCGCTCCGGGCGGTGGGAGCCGCCGGCGAGGCGTGGCTGGCCGGACTTCCCGGTCTGCTCGCCGGCCTGGCGGCCGACTGGTCGATCACCGTCGGCGCCCGGCTGGACGGCGGGCGGACCGCCTACGTCGCCGAGGCGACGACGCACGAGGGCACGCCCGCCGTCCTCAAGGTGTCAATCCCGCCGGGGATCGACGGGGTCACCCCGTTCGACCGGCAACTGGCCGCCCTGCGCCTCGCGGGCGGTGACCCGTACGTCGGACTGATCCGGCACGACGTACCGCGCCAGGCCCTGCTCCTGGAACGCCTCGGCCAGCCGATGGCCGCCCTGGACTGGCCTGCCTCACGTCAGCTGGAGGCGCTCACGCGTACCGCTGCCCGGGGATGGCGTCCGGTCCCCGATCACGGCCGGCTACCCGGCTGGGCAGAGGCGGCCCGCTGGCATGCGGCCTTCATCCCCTCCATGTGGGATGACCTCGCCCACCCCTGCTCGGAAGCGGCCATCGACTTGGCCGTCCGCTGCGCCGGCGCTCGGGAAGCCGCCTTCGATCCCGGCCGAGCGGTGCTCGTACACGGGGACGTGCACGCTTTCAACGCCCTGCAGAAACCGGGGCCGGCTCGTGCGGACATGGGCTTCCGGCTCGTCGACCCCGGAGGGCTCATCTCCGAGCCCGCTCACGACCTCGGCGTGATCCAGGCCCGCGGCGTGCAGGGCTGGCTCGACGAGCTCGCGGCCGGCCGGCCGCAGCAGGCGCTGCACAAGGTGGCCAGCAGCTGCCGGCACGCGAGCCGGATAACCGGAGTCGACCCGGAAGCCATCTGGCAGTGGGCGTACATCGAGATGGTCTCCACCGGGCTGCACGTCCTACGCCTCGGCGACCACGAGGAAGCAGAAACATTCCTCGCCGTCGCCGACAAGCTGGCCGCGGCCACCGCGAAAGCGAAGCCGAACCAGGCGCGGCCGGGCGAGCCGTTGACACCGCCGCGGGTCGCCGGAGAACGCCGGCCGACCCAACAGCATCACCGGCCGACGCCGGAGCCTGACGGCGCGCGGCCCGAACCCGCCAAGCTCCTGCTGATGGTCGGGCTCCCCGGCGCCGGAAAGACCACCCGAGCCAAAGAGCTCGCCGCGGCGCACCACGCGCTGCGGCTCACCCCGGACGAGTGGATGATCTCCCTGTACGACGGGTCGCAGCCCGATGGCAAGCGCGACCTGCTGGAAGGCCGGCTCATCGCACTGGCCCTGCAAGCGCTGCAACTGGGCACCAACGTCGTGCTCGACTTCGGCCTCTGGGGCCGCGACGAACGATCAGCGCTGCGTTGGCTGGCGACATCGGCCGGAGCATCCTGCCAAGTGATCTACCTGCCCATCGACACCGACGTCCAACGCGCCCGGATCGCCCACCGCCAGGCAACCGAACCGCACACCACGTTCCCGATGACCGAAGCCGACATCGCCAAATGGCGGAAGCAGTTCCAGGCCCCCGATGCCACCGAACTGCGGGGCGGCACAATCCCCGGCCCACCGCCGGGGTGGCCAGGCTGGCCCGAGTGGGCCGTGGACCGATGGCCCTCACTCTCAGACAGCTACGCCTTCCAGTCCTGAAGAAATGGCCAGAACGGGGGTATCGGCACGTAAGGTCATCGCCGGGCCACGTCCGCCGGCGTGGTGTATGAGCTTGGCGTGTCCGTCACAGAAAACGGCATCGGTACGGCCGGGGTGCGGGTCGGTCCGCAGCCGCCGTGGTCTGCCCGCGCCCGGCACCGGCCAGCGCCGCGCGGGAACCGGCACCGCTGGCCATGCCCGCCGGCGACCGAGCGGTGCCTGGCCCGCGCGTCCCAACGCCCCGGGGCACGATCGGCGATCACGTCCTACACGTCGGGCGGCCGCACGCCGCGGGGCCCGGCGCAGGGGCCGGAAGTCTCCGTGATCATGCGCAACGCGGCGTCGACACCAACGGTTTTTCATGATCACGGAGCGCTGATGTACCCCCGTGTACCACAAGTCTCCGGGATCATGGCAAACCCGGTGTGCGGCCACCGCGGACATCATGATCACGGAGACATACGTCCGGCCCGGCCGCGCGGATCGGAGGTTGCGCCCGATGGGTGCGATATCCGCACCGGTCGGCCGCGCCGCACCGGGTCGGGTCGGGTCGGGTCGGGTCGGGCGTCGATGATCGCTTGTCCCCGCCGATGGCCACCGACGCCCAGCCCGCGGCGGCCACCGGCGGCCGGCTGACATCAACCAGCACGATCAGGCGCTGGCCTCATACACCACGCCAGCGGACGTGACCGACGCTGGCCGGCCTCGTGCCGGTGGTGGTTCCGGGTGCTGTGCGAGGCTTGGGCTGCGGGGGGTGCGGTGATCGTCGTCGCTGCAAGGGCAACGAGCTGACACGCCGGCGATCGCCGGCGATCGCCGGTGGACGGCGCGCTCTGCTTGGCGCAGGTGCGATCCATGAGCTCGCGGTCGGTCACCGGTGCGCCGCCGGCCGGGATGCGGGCGGCGCGCCAGCGGTCGTCAGCTGCTGAGTGCGGGGCAGAACGCCGCCGCGTCCGCGGTCGCGGCGTCGATCTTCTTGTCGAACTCCGGGTCGGCGACGCCTTCGGGAGTGAGCAGCTTGGCGAAGTTCGCGACCAACTTGTCCAGCGCCGCCTTGAACTTCGGGTCGGACGCCTTGACCGACTCCGTGTTGACCGCCTTGGTGACCCGGCCGACGAGCGCGTCGGCGTCGGCCTTGGCCTTGGTCTTCGCGGCCTGGTCGCCGCCCTCGTTGGCCGTGAGCAGCTCGACGACCACGTTGGCCAGCGCCGCCTTCTCGGGCTCGAGGGCGTCGACGATCGCCTTACAGACCTGTTCGGTGTTCGCCTTCGCGTCGCCGGCCCCGCCCGGCGCCGTGCTGGCCGGCGCGCTCGACGGTGCGCCAGCGGTCGCGGACGTCGCGCCGCCACTTGCGGAGGCCGCGCCGCCGGCCTCGGCGCCGGAACCGCACGCCGCGCTCAACGCCGTTACGGCGGAAAGGGACATGACCAACATCAACCGTCGTACCCGCACGATGCGCTCCTCGTTCACCCGTGGCTTGGACCCACGAGAGCATAGGAGCGGCCCAGGTAAAGGGTTGGGGCCGGGCGGGTGCCCGGCCCCGAGGGGTTTACTTGGTGGAGTTGGTCAGCCAGAACTGCTGGTTGCGGCCGCCGTTGTAAGGCCACTGGTCCATCGCGCCGCCCGGCCATGCGTAGGCGCTCTGCACGTCCATGACGTAGCCGCTGCGGCCGTTCGTCACCACGTAGGTGGTGTTCAGCGCGATGTAGCCGAAGTACCACAGCTGGTCGGTGCCGCCGAAGCACGGGTACTGCACGAGCGGGCTGCCCGCCGACAAGGAGTTGCCGAAGTCGGACAGGCACTGGCCGCTGTTGCGGTTGACCACCTCGTACCAGCCGGCGTAGTACGGGCTGGGGATGAACGCCCAGTCCTGGTTGTATCCGCTGTTCCAGGTCCAGGTGACCACCTTGGTGTCGGGGGTCTGCGAGGCGTTCGTCACGTCGAGAACCAGCAGCTGCCCGGAGGACGTGTAGGTCCAGATGTCGTAGTAGACGGTGCTGAACGGGTTGAACACCGACTCCAACTGGCTGAGCAGCACGTTGCTGTAATAGCCCAGGCCGCCCAGCGCGTTGAAGAGGTCGTACTGCTGATAGCCCAGATCATGCATCGTGGTCATCATCGACTGGATCGACGCGCCGTAGGAGATGAAGTAGCCGACGAGGGTGGTGACGCTGTCGGTGGTGTCCGACCAGCTCAGGCCGCCGCCGGGCAGGTACAGCTGGAAGCGCATCGTGCCGAACTGATGGCCGTTGAACAGGATCCCGCCGTATGCGGACGCGGCGAGCTGCGCACCCGAGCCGTCGCCGCTGACGCTGCCCTGCAGCGAGGCGTTGAGCTGCAGGAAGGACGGCACTCCGGCCCGCACTTCGGCGGTGATCGACGCGCCGTTGGCCGTGCTGCCGAAGGCCAGGTCGACCCTCAGGTTGAAGGAGCTGCTGCCGTAGCTGAACCCGCCGGAGAAGCCGAACTGGATCTGCGTCGGGCTGAGGTTCATCAGGAAGCGGGTCGATGCCAGGGTCACCGGGCCGATCGAGTAGCCGCCGACGCTCACGTTGACGAACAGCGACGGCGGTGTCACGCCCACCGAGCCGAGGACCTTCACCGGCACGTTGTCGACCGTGGCGTCGAACTTCACCGCGAGCCCGGGTGAGATGTAGACGCCGGCGGCCGTCGTACCGCCGAACGGAGACATGAAGAAGCTCGCCTGCTTGATCTGCAGGGAGTTCACCACGCTCTGCTGGGCCGGGGTGAGCGGGATGCCGGCCGCGATCTGCCCGGCGTAGCCGACCGCCAGCGGCGTCAACGCGACCCCGCCGGGGGCGGGCGGGTCGATGGCGAAGGAGAGCAGCGGCTGGGTCAGGCTGATCGTGGCGTTGAGGCTGATCCGAGCACCGGCGGCCAGGCCGATCGCCTGTGGCCAGCCCGACGGCAGGGTGACCTGGTCGGCGGTGAAGCTCACCGACGGGTTCTCGGAGATGCCGATCGAGCCGGCGAGGCTCTTGATGGACATCCCCGGCACCCCGAACGCGTTGACCCAGTTGTTCAGGCCGAGCGAGATGATCGGCGACGCCGTGTCGAGGTCGAGCGCGGCGCTGACGGTCACCCCGGTCTGCGACGCCGCGCCACCCGACCACATGGCCGGCAGCTTCAGGTAGCCGGCGCCGGCCAGCGTCACCCTGGTGCCGCCGCCAACGGTGATGGTCAGCGACACGTCGTCGATGTAGAACGCCGAGCCGTTCTGGTCGAACAGCTTCGCCCCGCCCGCGTCGGTGCCGAAGTTGACGTCGAGCGTCGCCGAGATGCCGGCGGTGGACACCTGCGCCACGGCGAGAATCTTCGTACCGGACGGGATGCTCGCGTGCACCGAGTTGAGCGCCGAGGTGACGTCCGACGGCAGGCCGGCGACGGTGTAGGAGTACGCGAGGTTGACGCCGGCCTGCAGCGGCACGGTCGCCGGGAAGGGGCCGCCGGTGAGGCCGTAGTCGGCCGGGCGGAAGCCGGCGATCGACTTGGTGGAGACGTAGACCGCGCCGCTGCCGGACAGGCTGGAGCTGAACTTGCTCAGGTCCGGGACCGTCACGCCCACCAGCACGCCGTCGGTGCCGAACGACACCGCCGCGCTGAGGGCGGTCACCGGGCCGGCCGGCGCGTGGACGGTGAGGTCGGCGCTGCCGGTGACGGTGAAGGTGCCGGAGAGGCTGCCCGACACCGTGAGCGCGGCATTGCCGAGGTTGTACACCGGGTTGCCCGGCAGCAGGGTACCCGGCGCGGTGGTCTTGATCTTGAAGGAACGGTTGGTCAGGTCGAGGCAACCGTCCGCGGTCAGCGGGGACATGCCCGACGGGGTGTAGCTGAAGCTGCCCCGCAGATCGAGCCAGACGTCACCGGTGCCGGTCTTGGGGCAGGAGACCGTGGCCGGCGGGGGCAGGTTGGACAGCTCGAAGCCGGTGACGGACAGGGTCGCGCCCGCGCCCGGGCTCCAGCTGACGACGCTCGCGGACGACACGTCGAAGCCGACGGTGCCACCCTGCTTGCTGAGCGAGGCGGTGAAGCTCGGGTACAGCGTCACACCGGACACCGGCTGCCAGGACTGGCCCGGCGTGGTGGTGACCGACAGCGACCAGTTCGTGAGCGAGGCGAGCGAACCGCTCACCGAGACCGAGAAGGTGTCCTGGCCGATGCCGACCAGGGCCGTGCCGGTGACCGACAGGCCGGTGTCCGTGCCGATCGAGACGGCGCTGCCCGGCTGCAGCGTGACGGCGCCGCCGGCCATCGGCAGCGCCGCGGCCAGGGTGCCGGTGAGCGAGGCGCCGAGGGATCCGCCGCTGTAGGTGAGGGCACCGGTCAGCGTGACCGTCGCGCCCTCGATGAACGGCACGTTGCCCAGCGTCAGGGTGGCCGTCAGGTCGGCGCCGTCCGACAGGGTGGTCGTGCCCGCATTGCGGATGGTCACCTGCAACGTGCCGGTCACGGAGCCGGTCGCCGAGGCGGCGAGGGTGACGGTGTTGCTCGACTCGTCCACGGTGATGGTGGTGGCGCCGAAGACCGGGTTGGGAACGCCCGAGGGCAGGTTGACCGGCAACCGGCCGGGCGCCCCGACGACGATCGTCAGGGTGTGCCCGGACTCGTCGCCGGAGACGGTCGGCGAGTCGAGCGGGATGCCGAGCTTCTCGTCGATGAGGTCGAACGCCCCGGGCGACAGTGTGTAGCTCGTACCGTCGGCGGGCTCGTCGCCCGCCTCGGCCAGCGCGGTCTGGGTCTTCCCGGTCGTCGCGAGCTCGGTCTTCGCGGCGGCGTGCAGCAGCGTGCCGGCGTGCGGCGCGGTCGCCGAGACACCGGCGGGCAGGTCGGGCGCGGCGCCGGCCGGGCCGGTGAAGCCGCTCGCCCCGGCGGCGGCGGACCAGTAGCCGGTGACCGGGGTGCCCCGGCGGCCGAGCCCGAGGGCGGCGGCGTCGGTCGGGAACTGGGCGATCAGGGCGCCGGCCGCGCTGACGTGCAGCGAGGCGTCGGCGGGCACCTCGGCGCCGCCGGCCGGCGTGATGGTGAGCAGGCCGGTCCCGTCGACCGAGCCGCTGATCGCGGCGTCCGCCACGGTGAGCCGGCCGCCGAACCGGGCGGCGCCGAGCGTCACCCGCCCGGGTGCCGGGCTCAGCTCGAAGGTGCCGTCGTGGCGGGCCGACAGTGCGCCGGCCCCGGTGGCGAGGTTGATCGCGACGGTACCGCGCGATCCGACCGCACCGGCGCGCCCCGCGGTCACCGCCACGTCACCGGACACGGCCAGCCACGGCGTCGTCGGACCGGTGCCGGGGGCCGCGAGCGACCCGTCGCGGGCCGGCGTGTTGCCCAGCCGCACCGTCCCGCCGGTCACCGTCACACCCGGCAGCAGCCGCCAGGCGCCGCTCTGCGGGGCCCGGACGTCGTACTCGACGCCGCCCGGCCCGCGGGTCACGGTGCCCGTCACCGTGCCGCCCAGGGTCAGGCCCGGCACCGGCGCCGCGGCGGGCGCGGCGCCGACGACGCCCAGGGACCACGAGTCGCCGCCGGAGACGCGGCCGTCCACGCCGACCCGCACCTGACGCTTCGCCGGCCCGAGGTCCGCCGTCCCGCTCAGCCGCAGCTCCGTGGAGGTGAGGCCGACCTGGGCGCCCTTATCCAGCACGGCCACGTCGCGCTGCAGCACGACCGGGTCGGCCAGGGTCCCGGTCAGGGACACGCCCGGCGCGCCGCCGGAGTAGGTCAGCTGCCCGGACAGCGCGACCGTGGCACCCAGCACCGCGACGCTCAGCGTGACCTGGCTGGTGAGGTCGTGCTCGTCGGTCAGGGTCGTCTTCGAGGCGTGCGCGACGCGCACGGTCACCGCCGCCTGCTCCGCCGAGGCGGTCAGCGTGAGCGTGTCCGACGCCGGATCCACCACCAGCGTGCTGTCGGGGAACGACGGCGGGCGCACCCCCGCCGGCACGGCGAAGGTGAGTTGCGGGCCGGTGCCGAACCGCGCGCGCAGCGTGCCGCCGGTCGGGTCCGGCCGCAGGCCGGTCAGCAGCGGCGAGCCGACCGGCAGGCCGAGGCCCGGGCCCAGCAGCTTCGCCACCGCCGGGGACACCTGGTAGCCGGCGGTCTCGGCCAGCGGCGGCGGCTGCTGCGCCGCGTGCGTGCGCACCGCGTCGAGCGCGTCCTGCTCCTGCTTCGCCCGCTGCGCCCGCGCAGCGGCCTCCTGCTTGTCCACCGGCGCCACCGGCCCTGGCGGCGCCAGCGGCGGCCGGGGGTCCGTCGCGGTGCGGAAGCCGTCGTTGGGTGGCGGGGTGTGTGCGGACACCGGAGGGCCGGCGGCCACCACGGCGACGCTCGCCGCGGCGATACTCGCCGCGATGAGGGCGAGCCACCGGCGGCCGGCCCCTTGCTTGTCGAGCATGTCAGTCCCTTCCTCAAGGCCCCATACCGCGCCGCCGGAGTGCGACATCGGAAACGTACGGGCCTAAGGCACCGCCACGCCTCGGGCGGATTCCTTATCTCCGCGCCGGATCGCTACCTCAGGGCCGCCTAAGGTAGCGACCGGTATCGACGCGTCACGCCGCTCCCGCTCCACGGGTGGACGCGCGTGAGCCGGGCGGCCGGGCGCTCGCGCGGAGCCCGCTCAAGAGGCGCGGCGGTCAGTCTTCGGCGAAGCGCGGGAAGCGGCCGGCGGTCGCTACCTCGGCGGGGTCGGGCAGGGGTGGTCGCGCCGGACGGGACGTGGCCGGCCACCACCGGCTACGGCGACGAGGATCAGCCGCGAAAGTCGGGCGACACCGCGAGGTCGGCCAGCTCCTGGTCGGTGAAGACCGGCTGGTCCAGCATGCTGCCGATGGGCTCGCGGTCGGTGCCGTTGGGCAGCTGCTCCAGGGACACCGCCCGGTCGTCGGCCACCCAGGTCGCCCGGACCTCACGCGGCACCTTGCCGCTGCCGCCCCGCCAGGTCACCGCGACCGGGGTACCGGTGACCGCGGTCAGTACCGTGCAACCGTCGTACGAGCCGGCGGCCTGGTAGGCGGCGGCGCACGGATCGTTGGTGCCGGGCGGGCCGTAGTCGGTGAACGAGCTGACCCGCACCGCGCCGACCTTGCCGTCGCGGTAGACCTCGGTACTGACCAAGTAGAGCCAGCCAGTCTGCTGCCAGCCCTCCACACGTGCGGAACGGGTGCGCGGATTGCCCGGCGCCGGAGTGGTGTATCCGGCCGGTATCGCCGCAATGAGCGCGGCCAGCATCTGGTCGGCGCGCTGCTGCTGGGCTTCCGGGATCTTCGACACCGCACGACCGGTGGGCGACTTGGCCACCCCCGGGCTGGCCGCGCCGGAGGTGCCTGGCGCGGCGGAGGTGCCTGGCGCGCTGGCGGTGCCTGGCCCGGCGGATGCGCTTGGAGCGCTGACGGTGCCTGGCGCGCCGGATACCGGTACCACCTGGATCGTGGCCGCCACCGCGGCGACCGCGGCCAGCGCGACTCCACCAGCCCACCACCGGCGCCGGTGGTTTCTGGCCCGCCGCCCGGCCGCTATCATCGCCTCCCGGCTCGGCGGCGGCGGCCCGGCCTCGCCGAGCACCCGCACGAGTAGGTCCCGCACGTCGTCGTTGGACATCGTCACTCCTTGCTTATGGAAGCGTTGTCGGGCACGCCGAGGCGGCGGCGCAAGGTTTCCAGCCCGCGGGCGGCCTGGCTCTTGACCGTGCCGGCCGAGATCCCGAGCAGCTCCGCGGTCTCCTCGACCGACAGGTCCTCCCAGAACCGCAGCACCAGTACGGCGCGCTGGCGTGCGGGAACCGCCGCCAGGGCGCGGCGCAGGATCAGGCGGTCGTCGACCCGGTCGGTCCCGGCCGGGGCACCCGGGTCGAGGTCGACGAACTCGGCCGTCGGCCGCTCCCGGCGCCACGGCCGGCGGCGCTCGTCGAGGAAGACCCGCACGAGGGTGCGCCGCACGTAGCGGTCGACGGGCTCCTTACGTTGGAGCCGGGGCCACGCTAGATAGAGCTTAGTGAATGCAGTCTGGGTGAGGTCGTCCGCCAAGTGCCAGTCGCCGCACAACAGGTAGGCCGTCGCCCGGAACGCCGCGCCCCGGGCGGCGTAGTAGTCGCCGAACTCCTGATCGCGGCTCGTGCCCGATCCCATGCAACCTCCCTCGTCCCTGACGCCAATACTCACGTAGGCAACGGGCTGGCGGGTTGCACCGGATTGCGGGCGCTCGGACACGGTCGGCTGCTGCGCGACGGGCTCGGGTTCTCCGACATGGAGATTCGGTGGATGGTCCATCTGGACGCCGCTAACGTGCTGCGGTTGTGGCGATCATGGACGGGATACCAGATCTACGAGGCGCAGGTGGTACTTGACGCGCCGGGCGCCCGCGCGACCATCGCGGTACTGAAGGTGGAGCAGCACCCGGGCCGGTTCACCGGCCTGCTGTCCAACGAACCGGCCCTGTTCGAGCGGATACTGATCTCACCTCCGGCGCTTCCGGGCCGGCCACACACCATATGGGCCGTCGCCTTCTGCCGGCCCCGCGCCAGAACCGTGGCCACCGATCGAGACCGAGGTCGCCGAGTAGCTGCCGCAGATAGCGCTCGGTGGCGGCCCGTACCCGGCGACCTCGACATACGCGATGGCCTGCGCGGGACGACTGCCGTTACGCGACGAGTACCTAAACGCGTTCGCGCGCACGGTCGGCCTCCCGGTCGGTGACCTCGCGGCGCTGCTCGGGCTCGACGTCGCGGAGGTTCCATGGGCCCCGACGTACCCGTGGCGGGCCGACGTGGTCGAGTTCGCGTGGGCGGCCAGTCGGCTGGACGACGCGCAACTGCGGGCAGCGATGGACTACGCCGAGGGCCGGTCGCGCGGGACCTCGTAGCCGGGTTCGCGCGCTGGGTCAGCCGATGGGCGCTCGCCACATCGTGCGCGGTCGTCGGCAGTTCATGAAGGCCGCGCGGGCTTGCAGGGCTGTCACCGGCCGTAGCAGGCCGCGACTTGCTGCGCGCACGATCGGCGGCATGAGCGTGCGCCATTTGACATTCTTCGTCGATGGTCGGGGCGGGTGGTTGCGGCGGGGTTCTGGGAGAATCAATGAATGGCGCAGCTACAGCTTTTTACCAGGAGCGAATTGGCTGCCATGCGCGACCGGACCAGGTCGCGTCGCTATTGCCCGGCAAAAGAAGAATTCCGCCGGGAACACGAACGACACCGGGCCTGGGGGCTGGCCAGACGTCACGCCGACAAGCTCCGCCGCATCCACGGCACCACTCCACCGGCGACCACCGTCGAGGATCGGCGGGACGACACGGCGCCCGAGACGGCGCCCGTTCCGGCCCCGGAAACAACTACTGAACAGGCCGGACCTCGCGCGCGTGACACCAGTCCGGACCACCACACCACCGTGCCGGACCAGACGCCTGGCGCCGATCGACCCAGCCCGGTCCGCCAGCCCCGGTGCACACCCGGCCCGCCGCGCTGGCCCGCCACCGCGGCAACGAGCGGACCTGTAGGCAGCGGCACCTCGCACCCGCCGACGCGTCAACGCCGTCGCTGCGAAATGTCAGGCGCGAAACGCTCCACCCATTATCCGAACGAGCCGCCGGCGCCATTCTCGCGAACGTTTTCACAACGACGCTGCACGCGCGCTCATCGGCAGAAGCGGATGCGGGCGACTGGCGGAGCTAGAGGTCCCCCGTTACGCATCGTTACGGTCGCCTCGGCCACTCCCGCGCCGGTCGGACAGCTGATCGCAACGGTGGACCGAGCCGTAGCCGGCAAGGCTCGCGCAGGCCCGGACTCGAAGATTTCGACCGGCACGTGTGCGCGGCCGGATCCCCTCCAATGGCCAGTTGCGCGGCTCGGCCGAGGTCTGTGGGTGGCGGAGTGGCGCCCGGCGTAGCCTGCCGTGTATGCAGCCCGCCTCGAAGCTGGAGCGTCGCGTGGTGACCGCCGCCGAGCAGGCGCTGGCGCGTCAGTCCTTCGTGAGCCCGCTCGACGTGCTGACCGGGATGGGCTGGGTGCCTCTCGGGCTGGTGGTGGACTGGCGGAACGGCCGGGCTCAGCACCTGGAGGCGGTCGCGGTGGTGTCGGCCGACCGGCTGAACGCCGCGCTGGAGGTGTTCCAACGCTGGGTGGCCGCTCGCGGCCTGCTGCCCAACGAGGTGGATTACCTGGCCGCCACCCGCGACCAGCGGCCGTTGCGCTTCACCGCCGCCGGCGATGCCGCGCTCGAGCTGACGTACCGCACCCACTGGATGCCGCCGGACCTGCCGCAACGGCAGCGGGAGCGGCTGACCGCCCGGCAGAGCAAGCCACCGGACCTGGTGGTGGTGCAGCCACTGAAGACGTTCACCTGTGTCAGCTGCGGGCGGACCGACGCCGACATGCTCACGATGGACGACGCCGGGCCGCTCTGCCTCACCTGCGCGGACCTCGATCACCTGGTGTTCCTGCCGGCCGGCGACGCGGCGCTGACCCGTCGCGCCAAGCAGGCCAGCCGGATCTCGGCCGTAGTGGTACGGTTCAGCCGCTCCCGCAAGCGCCACGAGCGGCAGGGTCTGCTGGTCGAGGAGGCGGCGATCGAGCAGGCCGAGCAGGAGTGCCTGTCCGACGAGGACGCCCGCGCCCGCCGCCGCGAGCGGGACCGGGAGCGGCGAGAGGCCGCGGACGAGCGGTTCCAGGAGGAGTTGGCCGAAGAGATCGGCCGGCTGTTCCCCGGCTGCCCGCAGCAGCGGGCGGCGGCAATCAGCCAGCACACCGGCCTCCGCGGCAGCGGCCGCGTGGGACGCACCGCCGCCGGCCGAGCACTCGACCCGGACGCCGTAACCCGAGCCGTGATCGCCTCGATCCGGCACGAAGACACCGACTACGACAAACTGCTCATGGCCGGCCTACCCCGAGAACAGGCCCGCGACCGAATCCGCCCCGACGTAGACCACCTCCTCAACCAATGGCGAAACCCAACCTAACCCCAACCGAGCCCAAGCCGAAGCCGAGGCCCAAGCCGAGGCCGAATCCTCAGCCCCGCCCGCGCTAACGGTGGGGATGCGGGGTGCGGCACTCAAACCCGCAACCATCGGACGGACAACAACCACCGACATGGGGGGTGTGGGTGGCGAAGCCCCCACCGGGGAGCGAGCGAAGCGAGCGCGAGGAATCCACAGGCTCCCAGCGAGCAGTCCGGAACGGACTGCGAGCAGGGTGAGCCCAAGACTGTGGGGCGGGCGGGACTCGAACCCGCGACCAAGGGATTATGAGTCCCCAGCTCTAACCTGCTGAGCTACCGCCCCCGAGCGTCGCAAGCTTACCGAGCCGCGCAAGCCGAATCCGCCCCGGAGCATCACAGGCGCGAAAAAGGCCTGTGAAAAAGGTTGTTTGGGAGCTCCCGCGATAGGACTCGAACCTATAACCTGCCGGTTAACAGCCGGCTGCTCTGCCAATTGAGCTACGCGGGACCGCGTCTCCCCCTGTTCAAGGGCGACCGGGAAAGAGTACAGCACGACTCGGGGGGTCAACGCCAGCGGGTATCCCCCCGCGTCGCGGAGACCACCGCATCGTGTGCCAGATTCCGGCAAAGCGTCGCAAGATCGATGTGTCGGTACGACGATGGATGGGTATATCAACGCAGACGGCGCAACCGGCACCGATGACCTGCGCCGTCAGAAGGAGGTCGTCGCCATGCGCGGCAAGCTACTGTTCCTCGGCGGTCTGGCCGCGGGCTTTGTGCTCGGTGCCCGGGCCGGGCGGGAGAAGTATGAGGAGCTCAAGACCACTGCTCTGAAGATCAAGGAGAGCCCGACGGTCCAGGAGGCCGCGGGTGTCGTCCAGGAGCAGGCGGCGCGGCTCTACAGCGAGGGCAAGACGAAGGTTACCGATCGGCTCGCCAACAGCCGGTTCGCCGAGACGGACCTCGGCCAGCGCCTGCTGCACACGTCGTCGGGGCCCGCGATCGAGCGGGACATGGCGACGAGCGGCGCGCCCACCACGCCGACGACGGGCACGAGCTTCTAAGGAACCGGGCATAACCGAAATATCCGATATGTCCGGCACGAAGTGCCGGACATATCGGATACCGGCCTAAAAGGCGCAGGCTCAAGACGACGAGGAGAACGCCGCGTCGAAGGCGGCCGACGGCGCGTCGAAAGCCAGCCGCCGCACGAACTGCAGCGCCTCCGGGGCGCCGACCAGGCGGTCCATCCCGGCATCCTCCCACTCGATCGAGATCGGCCCGGTGTAGCCGATCGCGTTGAGCGCCCGGAAGCAGTCCTCCCACGGCACGTCCCCGTGGCCGGTCGAGACGAAGTCCCAGCCACGCCGCAGGTCGGCCCACGGCAGGTGCGAGGCGAGCCGCCCCCGCCGTCCGTCCCCGGTGCGCACCTTCGCGTCCTTGCAGTCCACGTGGTAGATGCGGTCCGCGAAGTCGAGGATGAAGTTCACCGGGTCGAGCTCCTGCCACACGAAGTGCGACGGGTCCCAGTTGAGGCCGAAGGCCGGGCGGTTGCCGATCGCGTCGAGCGCGCGCCGGGCCGTCCAGTAGTCGTAGGCGATCTCGCTCGGGTGCACCTCGTGCGCGAAGCGCACACCGACCTCGTCGAAGACGTCCAGGATCGGGTTCCACCGGTCGGCGAAGTCCTGATATCCAGCCTCGATCATTTCCGGGGGTACCGGCGGAAACATGGCCAGCGTGTGCCAGATGGACGAGCCGGTGAAGCCGACGACCACGTCGACACCGAGCTTGCGGGCGGCCCGGGCGGTGTCCTTGATCTCCTCGGCGGCGCGTTGCCGCACCCCCTCGGGCTCGCCGTCGCCCCAGATGCGGGCCGGCAGAATGCCCTGGTGCCGCTGGTCGATCGGGTGGTCGCAGACCGCCTGGCCGACGAGGTGGTTGGAGATGGCCCAGACCTTCAGGTTGTACTTCGCGAGCGTCTCGCGCTTGCGGTCCACGTAGGACTCGTCGGAAACGGCCTTGTCCACCTCGAAATGGTCGCCCCAGCAGGCGATCTCGAGGCCGTCGTAGCCCCACTCGGACGCGAGCCGGCAGACCTCCTCGAACGGCAGGTCGGCCCACTGGCCGGTGAAGAGCGTGATTGGACGCGCCATGCTGCTGTCCTCCGATAAAGGGGGTCCAGGCGCGAGGGATACCTGTTGGTTCGGTCAATCAACGGTGAACGTGGGTTGCGCCCCCACATCCGCAATCCTAAAAGACGGGCAATCAAAGCAAAAGAGGTTCCCCGCCCGCCCGGACCGCACCGGACCTGCGATTCCGGGCGGCGTCGGCGTCGCCGCCCGGGATCCGTCGCGGCGCGTCGGATGTCCGGACGGGCGGGGCCCGAAGGCGAGGCCGGTCGGCGTCTCGGCCCCACCCCCGTCAATCGGCGGCCGACCAGGTCAGCCGATCAGCGTGAACTCGTCGATGTCGAACAGCGCCCCGGATCCGCCGTGGAACACGAGGTACACCATGGAAGCGGCATTCGTGGCGAGCGGGATTGATGCCTCCCGGAACGTGTCCCAGCTGCCTGTGCTCGTCACCGGCAGCGTGCCGAGCAGCGCGCCGGTGCTCGAGCCGGCCCGGAACTCCACGGTGCCGCCGGCCCCGGCGGACGACCACTTGACGCGCGCGCCGGCGACGGTCGAGAGGTTGACGCCGGTGTAGGCCGCCCAGTCGTTGTTGTCGATGAAGCCGGCGGTCTGACCGCCGGATGCCGTGCCGTGCGCGGCGACCTGCAGGCCGCTCATCGACGACCAGGCCTCGGCCTGCCGCGTGGTGGCGTTGCGCGCCAGGGTGAACTGGTCGACGTCGAACAGCGAGGAGCCGCTGCCCCGGAACACCAGGTAGAGCGAGGTGGCGGCATTGCTCGCCAGCGGTGTGAACACGTCGCGGAAGGTCTCCCAGCCGCCGGTGCTGGGCGCCGCGACCGAGCCGAGCAGCGTGCCCGTGGTGGATCCGGCGTGGAATTCGACGGTACCGCCGGAGCCGGCCGAGGCGGTGCGCACGGTCACGCCCTTGACGTTGGACAGGTTGACGTTGTTGAACGCGATCCAGTCGTTGTTGTCGATGAACCCGGCGGTCTGCCCGCCGGCGGCCGGCGCGTGGGCGGCCGCTTGGACGCCACCGGTGGCGTTGAACGCCTCGCCCTGGTAGACGGAGCTGTTCGACAGCGCCGGCGGTGCACAGTTGGCGTCGACGCGCTTGGCGGTGTACCGGATGGCACCGAGCAACAGGTTGACGAAGTTCGCCTCGGTGTAGCTCTCCTCGGTGTGTCCCAGGCCGGTGTAGAAGGAGCGCCCGCTGTCGATGGTCTTGCACCAGGTGATCGGGTGGTCGCCGTTCATGGTGCCGCCGGAGTACGACGACTCGTTGAGCGAGGCCAGCACGTGCGCGGTGCCGCGCGGGTTGGACTGGTAGTTGTACCACTCGTCGGTCCGCGTCCAGGTCGCGGCGAGGTGGGCGGTCGCCGGGTTGGTGCGGTCCTCGACGTTGACCGTGGCCGCCTGGATCGCCGGGTGCGCGGAGAACCAGGCCCCGACCAGGGTGCCGTAGAAGGGCCAGCTGTACTCCGTGTCGGCCGCCGCGTGCACGCCGACGTACCCGCCGCCGCCGCGGATGTACGCCTCGAACGCGGCCTGCTGCGTGTCGTTCAGGACATCGCCGGTCGTCGACAGGAACACGACGGTCTGGTACTGCGCCAGGTTCGCCGCGGTGAACGCGGCGGCGTCCTCGGTGGCGGTGACGGTGAAGCTGTTGGCGGCGCCGAGCGACTGGATCGCCGCGATGCCGTTGGGGATGGACGAGTGGCGGAAGCCGGCCGTCTTGGAGAAGACCAGCACCTTGTAGGGCGCGTCGGCCGCGCAGGCGGGCGCGGCGTTGAGCGCGGTCGCGGCCAGGAGGCCCACCGTAGCGGCGGCGAGCCACGAGCGGATGGTCATGACAGTTCCTCACGATCGACTCGTCGGTCTGCGCGCGCCGCCGCGCTGTCATGCTCGTCGTGCCTATTCGGTTGTCCGGTCCCGGCGCGGCGCCTGGCGGGCGCCGCACCGGGTCGCCGGTTTCTCACCCTCTGCTCCGGTACCCACGCCCGCGGGGCGCAACCGCGGGCGGTCCCTCGCTACCGGAGCCGAGGGCAGCCTGGTTCAGCCACGGATCCCCAGCAGGTGCTCCATGGCCAGCTGGTCGAGCCGCTCGAACGCCATGCCCCGGGCGGCGACCGTCTCGACGTCGATCTCCTCGGCGCGCAGCTGCGCCAGGGACTCCCCCGGCAGCAGCGTCGGCACCGACAGCTCGTCGACCCGCGCGGTGGCCAGTGCGGCGGACACCTCGGGGTCGTCGCGGAACGCGCGGACCTTCTCCTTGAGGATCAGGTAGTTGCGCATGCAGGCCGCCGCGGTGGCCCAGACGCCCTCGGCGTCCTCGGTGCGCGGGGGCTTGTAGTCGAAGTGGCGCGGGCCGGCGTACGCCGTCGGATAACCGGAACTGTTCTCCAGCACGTCGACGGTCCAGAACGCGCCGCGCAGGTTGCCGGCGCCGAAGCGTAGGTCCTGGTCGAAGCGCGGCCCGTGCTGGCCGTTGAGGTCGATGTGGAACAGCTTGCCGTGCCACAGCGCCTGCGCGATGCCGTGCGCGAAGTTGAGCCCGGCCATCTCCTCGTGCCCGACCTCCGGGTTGAGTCCCACCCGCGACGGCTCGTCCAGCGTGGAGATGAGCGCCAGGGCGTGGCCGATCGTGGGCAGCAGGATGTCGCCGCGCGGCTCGTTGGGCTTGGGCTCGATGGCCAGCCGGATGTCGTAGCCGCGCTCGCGGATGTAGGCGCAGATCGCGTTGATCGCCTCGCGGTAGCGGTCCAGCGCGGCGCGCATCTGCTTGCCGGCCCCGGACTCCGCGCCCTCGCGGCCGCCCCACAGCACGTAGGTGGGCGCGCCGAGCTCGGCGGCGAGGTCGATGTTGCGCAGCACCTTCTGCAGGGCGAAGCGGCGCACGGCGCGGTCGTTGGCGGTGAACGCGCCGTCCTTGAAGATCGGGTGGCCGAACAGGTTGGTGGTGGCCATCGACACGACCAGGCCGGTGCCGGAAAGCGCCTCGCGGAAGCGGCTCACGACCTTGTCGCGGACCGTCTCGTCGCTGCCGAACGGGATCAGGTCGTCGTCGTGGAAGCTGACCCCGTACGCCCCCAGCTCCGCCAGCCGGTGCACGGTCTCGACCGGGTCGAGCGCCGGGCGCGACGCCGAGCCGAAGACATCCTGGGCCTGCCACCCCACTGTCCACAGGCCGAAGGAGAACCGATCGGCGGGCGTGGGGGCGTACGGGTCGTTCATGCCGGCACGCTCACCCACGACGAGTCCGAACGCTGCACCGCGTCGAGTACCAGCTGCACCTGCAGCGCGTCCTCGAACGACGGGGTGGGGTCGGCACCCGTCGCGATCGCCTCGATGAAGTCGCGCATCTCGTGCGTGAAGGAGTGTTCGTAGCCGATGAGGTGCCCCGGCGGCCACCAGGCCGCGAAGTACGGGTGCTCGCCCTCGGTGACGAGGATGCGGCTCCACCCCTGCTCGGCGGCGGGCCGGGTGGCGTCGTAGAACTCGAGCTCGTTGAGGCGCTCGAGGTCGAAGGCGAGCGAACCGTGCTCGCCGTTGACCTCCACCCGCAGCCCGTTCTTGCGGCCGGTCGCGAACCGGGTCGCCTCGTAGGTGGCCACCGCGCCGCCGTCGAGCCGGGCGATGAACAGCGCGGCGTCGTCGACGGTCACCTCCCCGGTGGCCGAGCCGGCGCTGGCCGACAGGCCGCTGGAGGCCTCGGGCAGCGGGCGCTCCTTGATGAACGTCTCGGTGAGCCCCGACACGCCGGTGATGCGCTGGCCGGTGACGAACTGGGTGAGATCGATGATGTGCGCGCCGATGTCGCCGAGCGCGCCCGAGCCGGCCCGCTCCTTCTGCAGCCGCCACACCAGCGGGAAGCCGGGATCGACGATCCAGTCCTGCAGGTAGACGGCCCGCACGTGACGGATGGCGCCGAGCCGGCCGGCGGCGACGAGGTCGCGCATGAGGCTCACCGCCGGCACCCGGCGGTAGTTGAACCCGCAGGCCGAGCGCACGCCGGCGGCCCGGGCCTTGGCCGCCGCGGCGACCATGGCGCGCGCCTCGTCGACGGTGTTGGCCAGCGGCTTCTCGCACAGCACGTGCTTGCCCGCCTCGAGCGCGGCGATCGCGATCTCGGCGTGGCTGTCGCCCGGGGTACACACGTCGATGACGTCGATGTCGTCCCGGGCGATCAGCGCGCGCCAGTCGGTCACCGCCTCGGCCCAGCCGAGCCGGCCCGCGGCCTGCCGCACCTTCGCTTCATCGCGACCGCAGACGGCGACCATGGTCGCCCGCGCGGGCAGGTCGAAGACCCGGTTCACGGTACGCCACGCCTGGGAGTGCGCGGCGCCCATGAAGGCGTAGCCGACCATGCCGACGCGCAGTTCCCCGCTGCCCTGACTGGACACTGGCGGTTCCTTTCTCGTACAGGAAAATCAGCAAACTCAGGACTTGAAGCCCAACGGCAGGTACTTGTCGACGTTGTCCTTGGTGATCGTCTCCGACTGCAGCACGATCAGCTTGGGAACCTGCAGCTCGACCAGGTCGCTCATGCCCTTGCCCTGGGCCGCGAGGCGGGCCAGGATGATCGCCGACGAGGCCATCGACGGCGGGTAGGTCACCGTCGCGGTCAGCACCGTGTCGCCGGACTTGATGTGGTCCATCGCGTCGCGCGAGCCGGCGCCGCCGACCATGAAGAACTCCTTGCGCCCGGCCTGCTGGATCGCGGCGAGCACGCCGACACCCTGGTCGTCGTCGTGGTTCCACACCGCGTCGAGCTTCGGCGCGGCCTGCAGCAGGTTGGCCGCGGCGGACTGGCCGGTCTGCACCGTGAACCCGGCCGCGACCCGGTTCTTGACGCTCAGCCCGTAGGTCTTGAGCGTGTCGGCGAAGCCCTTCGAGCGGTCCTTGGTCAGCTGCAGTTCGTCGATGCCGGCGATCTCGCCGATGACCGCGTCGGTCTTGCCCTTGAGCTTCTCGCCGACGTAGTGCCCGGCGGCCACGCCCATGCCGTAGTTGTCGCCCTTGATCAGGCAGAACGAGGCGGCGGAGTCGGAGAACTCGCGGTCGAGGTTGATGACGATGATGCCCGCGTCGGTCGCCTTCTTGCCGACCGCGGTCAGCTGCGCGCCGTCCTGCGGCAGCAGCACGATCGCGTCCGGCTTGCTGGCGATCAGGGTCTCCAGCGCGGCGATCTGGGCCGGCGCGTCCTTACCGGCATCGACCACCTTGAGCGTCACGTCGGAGAACTTCGCCGCCTGCGCCCTGGCGTTGTTGGTGATCGCGCCGATCCAGCCGTGGTCGGCGGCCGGGGCGGAGAAGCCGATGGTGACCGGCTTGCCGGGGACGGCGCTGGCGGCGTTGGCGTCCTTGACGTTGGTCTGCGCGGAGTCGTCGTTGGTCTCGTTCGACGTGCAGCCGGCCAGCAGCGCGCCGGCCCCGAGGGCCGCACCACCGAGCAGCAGCCGGCGGCGGGACATGTCGGGCGAGGTTGCGCTCATCACGACCTCCTGGTCGTCTTCGGGATGTTGGATTTTCGGGGTGTACCTCATGAGCCGTTCACGGGCGCACTGATCCACACCGCCGTCTCGGCGTGGACGGCGGAGTCGTGACCCGATCTGGAGCAGAGCTATGAAGTGCTGGGTTTGCGCCAGAGCGACGAGACCCGGAATGCCTGGATGAGCACGGCGACCACGATGATGCCGCCCTTGATGATCCGCTGCAGGTCGAGCTGCAGGTTGTTGATGACGAACAGGTTGGTGATCTGCGTGAAGATGACCACGCCGAGCAGCGAGCCGACGATGGTGCCGCGGCCGCCGGTCAGCGCCGTGCCACCGATGATCGCGGCGGCGATCGCGTCGAGCTCGTAGAGGTCGCCGTGGGTGTTGCTGCCCGAGGTGGTCTGCGACACCACGATCAGCGCGGCGATGCCGCAGCAGATGCCGGACAGCACGTAGAGCAGGACGGTCTGCAGCCGCACGTTGATGCCGGCCAGCCGGGCGGCCTCGGCGTTGCCGCCGATGGCGACCGTGCGCCGGCCGAACGTGGTGCGGTTGAGCAGCACCCAGCCGACCGCGACGACGGCCAGGAAGATGACGACCACCCACGGAACGCCGGCGATCTTGTCGGCGGCGAAGCCATTGATGAACGTGTCGTGGTTGATCTGGGTGTGCGAGCCGGAGATGCTCTGGGCGAGGCCGCGGGCCGAGAGCATCATGGCCAGCGTCGCGATGAACGGCACCAGCCGGCCGTAAGAGATCAGCGCGCCGTTGATCAGGCCGGCACCGGCACCGACGGCGAGCGCGGTGAAGATCATCGACCCGGCGCCGTAGCTCTGCGTGGCGACCGTCGTGCACCACACGCTGGCCAGGGCCAGCAGCGCGCCGACGGACAGGTCGATGCCGCCGCTGATCATCACGAACGTCATGCCGACGGTGAGCACGCCGATGCTGGAGGCCTGGGTGAGCACCGTCAGCTCGTTGTTCCAAAGATGCTCGCCGTCGAGGAAGATCTCCGGCGCCGTGATCGCGCCGATGACCAGCAATAAGATCAGCACACCGAGCAGGGCGAGGTTGCGCTTGGCGTTGTCCGCGCCCTCCCGCTGCCAGAAGCCCTGCGGGCGGACGCGGGGCGGGTCGGTATGGACATCCACAGGTTCAATAGCGGTGCTCATGGCGACACCTCGCTGGCGCTCGGCGTCGCCACGAGGCACGACGCACGCTGCAACATGACTCGCTCGCTACGCTCACTCATGCCGACACCTCGCCGGCGCTCGGCGTCGCCACGAAGCACGACGCACGCTGCAACATGACTCGTTCGCTCCGCTCACTCATGCGGCGGTCCCTTCGGGGGCGGTGCTCTCCAGGTCGGCGCCCTCGAGCAGCGAGCCGGCCATCACCAGGTCGAGCACGGTGTCTTCGTCGAGTTCGTCGGCGGGCGCCTCGCGCACGACCCGGCCCTCCCGCATGACCAGCACGCGGTCGGCGAGGCCGAGCACCTCGGGCACCTCGCTGGACACGAGCAGCACGCCGACGCCCTCGTCGGCGAGCCCGCGGATGACCTGGTACAGCTCGGCGCGCGCACCCACGTCGACGCCGCGGGTGGGCTCGTCGAGCAGCAGCAGCCGGGTGCCGCCGAGCAGCCAGCGGCCGACCACGACCTTCTGCTGGTTGCCGCCGGACAGCGTGCGCACCGGCCGGCGCACGTCGGCGGGGCGCAGGTCCAGGCCCCGGGTCACGCCCTCGGCGGCGGCGCGCTCGCGCCCGGCGTCGGTGAACCCGGCCCGGGCGTAGCGGGCGAACCCGGCCAGGGTCACGTTGCGATAGATCGGCTCGCCGAGCAGCAACGCCTGGCTCTTGCGCTCCTCCGGCGCCATGCCGATGCCGGACCGCACGGCCGCGTTGACGCTGCCGCGGCGCAGCCGCCGGCCGTCCAGCTCGACGGTGCCGGCGGCGGGCCGGCGCGCGCCGTAGATCGCCTCCAGCACCTCGGAGCGGCCGGAGCCGACCAGGCCGGTGATGCCGACGATCTCTCCACCGTGGACGGTCAGCGACACGTCGGCGAACCGGCCCGGCACGGTGAGCCCCTCGACCCGCAGCAGCGGGGCGCCGTCGAAGGCGCGCGCGGCGGGCCGCTCGGGGAAGACATACTCGATGGTGCGGCCGGTCATCCGGCTCACCAGCTCGCGGTTCGGGGTGGTCTTCGCGTCGAGGTTCGCCGCCGTGGTGCGGCCGTCCTTGAGCACCGTCACCCGGTCGCCGATCTCGCGGATCTCGTCGAGGCGGTGCGAGATGTAGATGACCGCGATGCCCTGCGCGGTCAGCCCGCGCACGATGCGGAACAGGTTCTGCACCTCGTCGTGGGCGAGCACGGCGCTCGGCTCGTCCATGATGAGCAGCCGCGCCTCGCGCGACAGCGCCCGGCCCATGCTGACGATCTGCTTCGCCGCGGCGGGCAGCTTGCCGACCTCCCGGCCGGCCGGGATCTCCGGGTGGCCGAGGCGCCGCAGGATGGCGGCGGCGCCGCGGCGCATCGCCCGGCGGGCCACGAAGCCGGCGCTGTGCGGCTCGTGGCCGAGGTAGATGTTCTCCGCCACGCTGAGCCCGTCGACCAGGTCGAGCTCCTGGTAGATGGTGGCGATGCCGGCCTTCATGGCGGCCTGCGGGCCGCTGAAGGTGACCGGCTCGCCCTGCCACAGGATCTCGCCCGAGTCCGGCGTGTGCGCGCCGGACAGGATCTTGATCAGCGTCGACTTGCCGGCGCCGTTCTGCCCGAGCAGGCAGTGCACCTCGCCCGCGCGGACCTCCAGCTGCACGCCGTCGAGCGCGCGGACGCCCGGAAAGGTCTTGACCACGTCGGTGAGCCGCAGGACCACGTCATCGGATGCCTGTGCCGGTGGTGCCGTCATGATGGCCGTCCATATGCGAGTTCGCTGGCCAGCACCGCGGCGCCGACGACGCCGGCGCGGGGGCCGAGCTCGGACAGGACGACCGGCAGGTTGCCGGTCGCGAGGGGCAGCGAACGCCGGTACACGACGCTGCGGATCTCGGCGAGCAGGATGTGCCCGAGGCCGGCGAGCCCGCCACCGATGACGATCATCGACGGGTTGATGAAGCTGACCAGGCCGGCCAGCACCCCGCCCACCCGCCGCCCGCCGTCGCGGATGAGCCGGATGCAGGTGACGTCGCCCTCGGCCGCGCCGTCGGCGACGTCCTTCGCGGTCACCGAGCCGTTGGCGGCGAGCCGGTCCGCGAGCGCGGGCGAGGCCCCGCTGCGGGCCGCCGCAGTGGCGTCGCGGGCGAGCGCGCCGCCGCCGAAGAGCGCCTCCAGGCAGCCGACGTTGCCGCACGAGCACACCGGCCCGTGGCTGTCGACCTGGATGTGGCCTATGTCGCCGGCGCAGCCGTCGGTGCCCCGGTACACCTCGCCGTTGAGGTAGATGCCGCACCCGATCCCGGTGCCGACCTTGAGGAACAGCAGGTTGTCGACCGAGTGCGCGACGCCGCCGTAGCGCTCGCCGATGCTCATGATGTTGACGTCGTTGTCGACGACGACCGGGCAGTTGTGCTCGCGCCCGAGCACCTCGCGCACCGGGAACCGGTCCCAGCCCGGCATGATCGGCGGCGACACCGGCACGCCGTCGCGGAAGCTGACCGGCCCCGGCACGCCGATGCCGATGGCGTGCAGGCGCTCGTAGGCGCCCTCCGCCTTGAACTTCATCAGGATCTCGTTGACCCGCTGCAGGATCACCTTCGGCCCGGACCGGATGTCGGCCGGCTCGCCGTATGCGGCCACCGGCTCCAGCCGCCCGTCGGTGATCTCCACGTCGATCGAGCTCGCGCCCAGGTCGACCGCGGCGAAGCGCAGCCCCGGGTTGAGCTCCACCAGGGTCGAGCGCCGCCCGCCGCGGCTCGCGGCCGGCCCGGCCTCGCGGATCAGCCCGGTGGCGACCAGCGCGTCGAGATCCGCGAGCAGCCGCGGCCGGGGCACCTCGAGCCGGTCGGCCAGCTCCGCCCGCGACAGGGCACCCGTGTCCCGCAACAGGCGGAGCAGGCGCGACTGGACCGGGTTGTCGATGGCACTGACCGAGTTCATAGAGGACACCTCCTCGTCGGGTCGCAGGCCAGGGGTGTCCGCGACATGCGGCTACACCACCACACCGCCGCAAAGGTGCTGGTTGCTGGGGCGTGTGCGGTGCGTTACACCCGTGTTGCAGCGAGACTTTAGGCGGTCCCAACCCGCCGCGTCTAGAGCTTCTATCTCCCGTTACCAAACTTTTGTTGGATCAGACGGAAGTTCGGATGATGCCGAAAATATGCCTGTTTCCACAGCTCAGATGCCTTCCCGGGAGATCATCCGACTTTGCCAAATCCGGACAAACTACTTCAGCAGAAGTTTTTCCAGCCGCCGGCTCGCCAGCCACAGCCCGCCCGCCGCGAGGGCAACCAGATAGGCGGCGTGCCAGGCCAGCCCCCACTGCGGCGAGCCCGTGCAAATGCCACGAATCAGCACAACCCCGTGGTACAGCGGCGTCAGCTCCACCACGACCCGCGCCGCGGCCGGGAAGCCCGACGGCGGCGCGAACGTCCCGCTGAACAGGAACAGCCCGAACAGCCCCACGTTGACGTAGTCGAAGTCCTGCCAGGACCGCAGCAGCGTGGAAACCGCCAGCCCCAGCCCGCCGAAGGCGAGCCCGACCAGCAGCGCCGCCGGGAGGGCGGCCAGCGCCCACCCCGCGGAGGTCAGCCCGAGCACGACCATGACCGCGAGGAACGCCGCCGAGTAGAACCCGCCGCGCACCAGCGCCCACAGCAGCTCCCCGCCGGACAGCTGCACCGCCGTCACCGGCGTGGCCAGCGTCGCGTCGTAGAGCCGCATGAACTTGAGCTTCGCGTAGAAGTTCATGACGGTCTCCGCCATGGCCCCGTTCATGCTCGACGCGGCCAGCATCGCCGGCGCCACGAACTGCGCATATGTCACCAGCCGCCCGTCGCTCAGCGGCATGTCGCCGACCAGCCGGCCCACCCCGACCCCGATCGACAGCAGATAGAGCAGCGGCTCGGCGAACCCGGACATCAGCACCCACCAATACGCCGCGTGCCGCGCCGCGGCCAGGTTGCGCGAGGCGACGGCGAGCGCCCCGCCGCCCCGGCGCTGCATCTGCCCGTAAACCGTCGTGGTGACCATCAGTCCTCCAGCCGGCGGGTGAAGGCGCGCGGCGCCGCTGCGGAACCGGTCGCGACCCGGGCCGCGTCGACCGTCGTGGTGACCATCAGTCCTCCAGCCGGCGGGTGAAGGCGCGCACAGCCAGCGTGTAGCCGACGGCGATCCAGGCCAGCAGGACGGCCGCGTGGATCGGGATGCCCCAGGCGGTCGGCGTGCCCAGAATCGCGGCGCGGCACAGCTCGACGCCGTGCCAGAGCGGTGAGACGTAGGCCAGGGCGCGGGCCGCCGCCGGCAGCCCGCCGACCGGGAAGAAGACGCCGGCGAACAGCGACATCGGCACCACCACCAGGCGGAACAGCACCGCGAAGTAGCCGTCGCTGTCCACCACGGCCGCGAAGGCGAACGTCGGCGCCGCCAGCGCCAGGCCGGCCAGGACCGCCGCGAGCAGGGCGGCCGGCGACCACCACGAGCGCAGCACCCCGAAGGGCAGCAGCACGAGCAGGAAGGCCGCGCTCGCCAGGGCGATGCGCAGGGCGATGAACGACAGATGGCCGCGCACGATCGCCCCCGCGGTCAGCGGCGTCGCCCGCATCGCGTGATAGCTGCGAATCCAGTTGAACGACGAGAACACCGGCCAGGTCGACTCGCCGATCGAGACCTGCAGGGCCGTCGAGGCGAGCAGGCCGGGGCCGATGTAGGCCAGATACGGCACGCCGAGCCCCGACCCGCCGCGGGCGTCGACATAGCCGCCGACGGTGACGCCCATGGCGATCAGGAACATGGCCGGCATCGCGAACGAGCTGAACACCGACGAGCGCCAGACCCGCCGGTAGGAGGCCAGGTGATACCCCAGGGCCGCGAGGGTGTCCATCACTCCACCAACGTCCGGCCGGTGAGGTGCAGGAACACGTCCTCCAGCGAGCCGCGGCGGACCAGCGTGCTCGACGGGGCGAGGCCCCGCCCGGCGATCTCGGCCACCGTCGCGTCGCCGTCGCCGGTGTAGACCAGGATCCGGTCCGGCAGGACCTCGGTGCGCTCGCCGATGCCGTCGAGCTTGTCGCCGAACGCCTCCGTCGCCTCCACGCCGAAGCGCACCTCGACCACCTCGCGCGTCGAGTGCAGCTCGATCAGCCGGCGCGGCGAGCCCTCCGCCACGATCCGCCCGGCGTCCATCACCACCAGCCGGTCGCACAGCTGCTCGGCCTCGTCCATGTAGTGCGTCGTCAGCACCAGCGTCACGCCGCGCTGCTTGAGCCGGAACAGCCGCTCCCAGACCAGGTGCCGGGCCTGCGGGTCCAGGCCGGTGGTCGGCTCGTCGAGCAGGACGATGTCGGGCTCGTTGACCAGGGCCCGGGCGATCGTCAGCCGCCGCTTCATGCCCCCGGACAGCGGCTCCACCTTGTCGCCCGCCCGGTCGGACAGTTGCACGAAATCGAGCAGCTCCCGGGCCCGCTCCCGGGCGACCCGGCGCGGCACCCCGAAATAGCGCGCATATACCACCAGGTTTTCCAGCACGGTCAGCTCCGGATCGAGCGAGTCCTGCTGGGGACACACGCCCAGCCGGGCCCGGATCGCCGGCCCGTCCCGCGACGCGTCGAGGCCGAGGATGCGCAGCGAGCCACCGGTCGGCCGCGACACGCACCCGATCATCCGCATGGTCGAGGACTTGCCCGCCCCGTTGGGCCCGAGGAAGCCGAAGGCCTCACCGGCCGCCACCCGCACGTCGATCCCATCGACCGCGGTGAACTCTCCGAACCGCTTGACCAGTGATGTCGCCGATATCAATGCCCCGTTGTCAGCCACGGCCCCGACCCTAGTCCGGGGGTACGACAATTTTCGCCGCCATTACGATGCCCCAGTGCGCCTCAACCCGCGCTGGCTCGGGCTGGCCGGGACGACTCTGCTGGCCGCCAGCGGATTCCTGGCCGGCAAGCCGGTGCATCCCGACCCCGCCTGGGTGACCGGTGTCTGCCTCTGGTTCGCCGGCCTGGCGGTGCTCGGCCGCGCCTGGTGGGCGCTGCGTGACGCCCCGAGCCCGCGCGAACTGCTGGTCACGGGCGCGATCTGGAGCGTTCCGCTCCTGGTCGCACCGCCGATGGGCGCCCTGGACGTCTACGCCTACGCCTGCCAGGGACAGCTCTTCGACGCCGGCTTCGACCTGTACCAATCGGGCCCGTCGGCGTTGCCCTGCACCTGGCTCAGTGCGGTACCCCCGCTGTGGCATGACACGCCAACGCCTTATGGCCCGCTGTGGTTCGCGATCTCTGGCGGCGTCGCCTGGCTGGCGCACGGTCACCTGATCGTGGCGGTCGGGCTGTTCCGGCTGGTCGCGCTCCTCGGGCTGCTGCTGTGCGTGGCCGCCGCCCACCGCCTCACGGACGGTAACGCGGCGATCGCGGCCAGTCCACTGGTGCTGATTCATGTCGTATCCGGGGTACATAATGATGTCCTGCTGGCGGGGTTCGTCCTGACGGCCTTCGCGCTCGCGACGCGGGGCCGTTCCGGGCTGACCGGCGTCGCCCTCGGCCTGGCGGCCGCGGTCAAGATCACGGCGCTGGTCGCCGCCCCGTTCGCGGCGCTGCTGGTGCTGTTCCGCGCCGACCGCCTGTGCCGCCGCGCGCCGGTGAGCCTCACCGCGACGATGGTGCTCACCTATGCGGTGCTCGCCGTCGCCACCGGGCACGGCCTCGGGTTCGTCCGCGCGCTCGGGGCCACCGCGGGCCTGGTGCAGTGGCTGTCGCTGCCGACCGGCCTCGGGATGGCGGCGGGCTACGTGCTGCGGCTGTTCGGCCGGGGCGACCTGTTCGCGACGGCGGTCGCCGTGGCCCGCGCGATCGGCCTCGCCGCCCTCGCCGCCGTGCTGGTCGCGCTGTGGTGGCGGGCGCTGCGGGCGGCCCGCCGCCGGGTGCCGGACCTCACCGACCGCGTGCTCACCGCCTGCGGCCTGGCGCTGCTGGCGACCGCGGTGCTCGGGCCGGTGTTCTATGCGTGGTACACCATCGCGGGCATCGCCGTCCTGGCCGGCACGACGCTCGGCGGCCGGCTGCGCACCGGCGTGCACGTGGCGGTGGTGGCCCTGCCGTTCCTGACGCTGCCGGACAGCCTCGGCCTCGCCACGAAGACCAAGGTTCCGGGAGCGTTCCTCGACGTGGCCATCGTCATTGCGGCGGTGGTACACCTGGTGCGCACCCGCCGCGCCCGAGCCCCCGGCCCGAAGACCGGCTAGTAGTACTTTGTTACGTCGGCGTGTCGTGGGTGTCCGTCGGGCGGTTCGGGAGTTGCATGCCTTGGTGACCCCTGAGGAGCTTTCGGTTGTGCGGCAACGCCTTGAGGCGTTCGCGGCGGAGATGTTCGCATCTATGGCCCGGTCGGATCAGCGGGTGAAGGGCGAGACGTATCTGCGTGGGCTGTTGCTGGACGGTCGGCGCAAGTCGATGCAGCCGATGGCGGAGCGGCTCGGCGTGGATCATCAGGGGTTGCAGCAGTTTGTGACGACCTCGACCTGGGACACGGCGGCGGTGCGGGCCCGGCTGGCCGCCCGGGCGGTGGACCTCGTGCAACCGGTGGCGTGGGCGATCGACGACACCGGGTTCCCGAAAGACGGCACCGGGTCGCCCGGCGTGGCCCGGCAGTACTCCGGCACCCTCGGCAAGGTCGGCAACTGCCAGATCGGCGTCAGTGTGCATGCGGTCACCGACACGGCGTCGTGTCCGCTGGACTGGCGGCTGTTCCTGCCCGAGTCGTGGGACACCGTCAAGGCCGGACCGGCGGCGGTGAAAGCAGCCAAAGCCAAGCAGCGCAAGACGTTGAGCAACGCCCCACGCGCCGCCGCGCCTGCTGCGGCCACAGCTGTCGCTGTCGATGTCGAGGCGGTGACCGAGGCGGCCCGGCAGCGACGCCGCAAGTCCGGGGTGCCCCAGGAGGAGGGTCATCGTCCGAAGTGGACGCTGGCGATCGAGATGATCGACGGGCTTGCCGGGCACGGGTTGCGGCCGCCGCTGGTGGTCTCGGACTCCGGATACGGTGACAGCGGCCCGTTCCGGTCCGCGTTGGATGAACGTGGCATCGTCTACAGCGTCCAGGTCAACGGCGAAACCCTCGCCCACCCCGCCGAGGCGAGACCGGTGGCGCGCACCTGGTCCGGGCGCGGCCGACCGCCGGCGTCTCCCCGGCCGGACTACTCGCACGACGCGATCAGCGTGGCCCAGCACGTCCTGGACGCCGGGCGTGGCGCGGCGGTCACCGTCTCCTGGCGCGAGGGCAGTAAAGGCACCCTCACCTCGCGGTTCGTGTTCCTGCGGGTCCGCCCGGCCGGGCACCGCATCCCCCGCGACGCGGACGGCAGCCTGCCCGAACGGTGGCTGATCGCCGAATGGCCCGACAACGAGGACGAGCCGGTCACCTACTGGCTGTCCAGCCAACCCGCCGACACCCCCGCCGCTGACCTGATCCGCTACGCCAAGATCCGCTGGCGGATCGAACACGACTACCGCGAACTCAAGACCGGCCTCGGCCTGGACCACTTCGAAGGCCGGTCCTGGACCGGCTGGCACCGCCACGTCACCCTCGTCACCGCCGCGCACCTGTTCATCACCATGCTGCGACTCGACCCAAAAGCGGATGCGCCGGCCTGACCCTCTACAAGGTCATCCACGAGCTGCAACTGCTGCTCGCAACCTGGACCGGCGCATGCCCCACCTGCCACCAGACGGTGAAACCGTTACACCGCAACAACCATCGACAGACCTAACAAAGCCCTACTAGCGCCTGCGTCGAAGTCGGCGGTATTGGCGGACCGCGCTGAGGTTCAGGCGTGTCGACATCGGCAATGAGCGAGGTCTCCGGTCGTTGGCTGAACAACCAAGAACCGTAAAGGGCCCGCGGTGCGGCGCTTTCTCTCCGTGATCATGCCGAGGAGCGTCCCGAATGGCGGGATCTCCATGATCGTGGAGCGATGATGTACCAGGAGCGGCACTATCGCTCCGCGATCATGAGGATCCCAGCAAGTGGACGCCTCCGGCGCATGATCACGGAAGCAAAACGCCGCACCGGCCGCAGGGGCCGCCAGCGCCGCGCGCGGCGGGGCGGGGCCGCTGGGGGTCGCGCCGCTGTGGATCGACGCGGTTGAGTCGGCCGCTGGATCCGGCGGCATGGGAGGGCGCATGCCGGGGTTCGAGAGCGGCCGGGCACCGGCTTCGGCCCCGTAACCCCGCCAGCAGTGCCACGCGGTGAAGTGCGGGTCGAGCGCAACCGCGCCGTCGCGGCCCAGGGTGGCGCACCTGGTTGGCGACGAAACCGCGGCGCACATCGCCGCGATCAACGAATGGCTGTGATACAGGCCATAGCGGCTCCGCGGCTACGCGGGCGTTGCCGTCGCCAGCGGCCCGGCCCTTGCGCTCACCGCCTCGCCAGCCTGGCCTCCGCAGCCGGGGAGCGTCCGCGCCAGGACGGCAGCCGGCGCTACGGCACGGTGCCGACGCCGGATCTGGCCCAGGCGACCAGCTCCTGGGTGTGCTCGGCCACGCCTGGGGCCTGCGGGTCGATGCCCTCGTCGTAGCGGACGGTCCAGCGCAGGCCGTTGACGCCCGGCACGCGCCGCCCCACCACGCGCACGCCGCCGCGCCGGCCGGTGATCTCGTCCAGCGGGTGGTGCGAGGTGTGCGCGATGGAGCGGTTGACGCGCACCCGCACCTGCTCCGGCACGCGGTCCGGGTCCAGCAGGGTGATGATCAGCGGCGGCAGGTCCTCCGTGACGGTGTACTCCTCGCCGCCCGCCGGCACCTCCCGCGCCGCGACGACGGCGAGCTGCCGGCCCGACCAGGTGGCCTTGTGGATCTCGTGCCAGCCGAGCCGCTCCCCCGCCCCGGGCAGCCACAGCCCGTGGTTGGTGGCCACCACGACGTTGTCGCCGGTGGCGCCGGCCCAGGCGACCACCCGCTCGTCCCCGCCGAGCTTGGGCCGGTGCTCGGCGGCCAGCCGCCGCCGCTTCAGAAAGCCGAACACACCCATCGATCCCTAGATATCGTGATATTGGCGAAATGTCCGGACGCGCCAGCGGCCGGACATTTCGGGTATGCACCGAACCGGGCGGGCTCGCAGACACCGGCTGAGACCGCGGACGCACGCGACAGGGCCGCCGCGCGCACCGTGCAGCGCGGGCGCACCGTGCAGCGCGGGCGCACCGTGCAGCGCGGGCCGTGGCGCGGTCACCAGCGGCTCGCGCCGCGGTCGCGCAAGGCCCGGGCGTGGCCCTCCAGCGAGACGAGCTCGCTGAACAGGCGCAGGTGCTCGTCGGCGTTGGTGACCGGGTTGATGCGCTGCAGCTTCGACTTGAGCTCGGCGATCGTCCGGTTCAGCGCCATCAGCTGCAGCCGGTTGAGCGTCGCCTCGACATAGCGCGGGTCGGGCTCGCCGTCCAGGCGCAGCGGCTCCACCGCCAGCTCCGCGACCAGGGCGCCCGAGGCCAGGTCCAGGCAGGACTCGCGGACCCGCTCGATCCACACCGCGCCGCCGCCCGCGCTCGATGCGCCGCCCGCCTCGGCGACCGCACCGCGCAGGGCCAGGTACACCGGGTGGGTGTAGACCTCCGGGCCGACCGCGTCGAACATCGGGCCGGCCAGCGCCGGCTGCTGCAGCGCCAGCTTCAGCGCCTCCCGCTCGACCAGGGCCTCGGGGCTGTCGGGAGCGAGCACCCGGCGCTGGGCCTGGGCGGGGATCGGGTCGACCGCGCCCTTGCCGGCGGCGGCCACGGCGCGCTGCACGGTCTCCAGCTCCATGCCGAGGTCGCCGGCGAGCTTTCGGGCGTACTCGGGGCGGAGGGTGCGGTCCTTGATCTTGGCGACCAGGGGGGCGGTGGCCCGCAGGGCGCCGACGCGGCCCTCGGCGGTGTCGAGGTCGAAGCGCAGGATCACCGAGCGCAGCGCGAAGTCGAGCAGCGGCTGCCGGTCGGCGACCAGGTCTCGCACGGCCGCGTCACCCTTGGCCAGGCGCAGCTCGCAGGGGTCCATGTTGTCGGGGCCGACCGCGATGAACGTCTGGGCGACGAAGCGCTGGTCGTCCTCGAACGCGCGCAGCGCCGCCTTCTGCCCGGCCGCGTCGCCGTCGAACGTGAAGATGATCTCGCCGCCGTAGCCGTCGGCGTCCATGAGCAGGCGGCGCAGGACCGAGATGTGGTCGGCGCCGAACGCGGTGCCGCAGGTCGCCACCGCGACCGGCACGCCGGCGAGGTGGCAGGCCATCACGTCGGTGTAGCCCTCGACGATGACCACCCGGCTCTGCTTGGCGATCTCCCGTTTGGCCTGGTCGATGCCGTAGAGGACGTGCGACTTCTTGTAGAGCGGGGTCTCGGGCGTGTTGAGGTACTTCGGGCCGTCGTCGTCATCGAACAGCCGCCGCGCGCCGAAGCCGATCACGTCGCCCGAGATGTCCCGGATCGGCCAGACCAGCCGGCGGCGGAACCGGTCGATGAGCCCGCCCGAGCGGCCCTCGCGGCAGAGGCCGGCGCTGATGAGCTCCTGCGCGGAGTACCCCTTCTGGCGCAGATGCTTGCTGAGCAGGTCCCAGCCCTCGGGAGCGAACCCACACCCGTAGCGCTCGGCCGCCTCCTTGCTGAACCCGCGCTGGGCCAGGAACTCCCGGGCCGGCCGCGCGCCGGGCGTGCCCAGCTGCTCGGCGTAGAAGCGGGCCGCCTCGGCGTGGGCCGCGATCAGCCGCTGCTTCTGCCCGGTCTGGCGGATCGGCGCGCTGCCCGCCTCGACGTAGCGCAGCTGCAGCCCGGCCCGCCCGGCCAGGCGCTCGACCGCCTCGACGAAGCTCAGGTGGTCGTGGTCCATCAGGAACTTGATGGCGTCGCCACCGGCGCCGCAGCCGTGGCAGAAATACACCCCGCGGGCGGGCGAGACGTTGAACGAGGCGGTCTTCTCGTCGTGGAACGGACACAGGCCCTTGAGGTTGCCGCCGCCCGCGGAACGGAGCGTGACGTGCTCGGAGATCACGTCCTCGATCGACGTGCGCTCCCGGACCAGGGCGATGTCCTCGTCCTTGATCTTGCCGGCCAACCGCCACCTCCCGCCGTCCATCCTGCCTCGCGGCACCGCCAATCTACGACTCGCGGGACAGCGGCGGGTTGCCGGGCCGTGCCATGCTGCGCGCATGGCGACCGAGACCGAGCCGCAGAAGCCCAAGACCCGCCCGTGGTACCGCCGCCGCTGGGTGATGATCGCCACGCTGAGCCTGTCCGGGCGGCTGAGCGACGACCGGGCCCGCCGCCGTCGCACCCTGCGCCGCCTGGTGTTCGCCGCCGTTGTTGTCGCGGCGGTGGTACTCACCCCCAGCGCCTGGATCCGCATCGAGGCGGCCGGGCGCGTCGTCGCCGCCGACCGGGCACCGGCGGCGGACGTGGCCATCGTGTTCGGCGCGCAGCTGGAGAACGGCGCACCGATGTCGTTCCTGCGCAACCGGCTCGACACGGCCGCCGCGCTGGTGTCCTCCGGAAAGGTGAAGGCGCTGCTCATCTCCGGCGACGCGCACGGAGCCTCCGGCAACGAGGTCGACGTGATGAGCGGCTACCTGCGCGAGCACGGCGTCGACCCGGCCCGGCTGGTCGTCGACCCATATGGCCTGGACACCTATGACACGTGCCGCCGCGCGCACGACGTCTACGGCGTCAACCGGGCGCTGCTGGTCAGCCAGGACGCGCACGTGTATCGCGCGGTCACCCTCTGCCGCGCCGTGGGCGTCGACGCGTGGGGCGTGCCGTCCGGGTGCAAGGGCTGCCAGCAGCTGACAATTTGGTACAACGACACCAGAGAGGTCGGCGCCGGCTGGAAGGCCGCGTCGGACGCGATCCGGCACCGCGCGCCCGCCGTGCAGTCCCCCGCCGATCCGGCACTCCAGCAGGCGGTGGCCGCACACACTCCATAGTGGACGGCACCTGGTCCGGGCCACCCTGGCGCAGCCGCGGCGGACCGGAGCGGGCGTCCGCATCCGCGCGGGACGACACGCGGAATATCGCGCGACACGCGACGGACGGGCGACAACCCCCCGCGCGACACCCGGCCGCCATCGCCGTTTTCGCCGTGCGCGGCCGGTCGCGACGGCATACTTGACCAGGTCCGTGGGGCCGGCGGCCCGGATCGACCGGTTCCGATCCGGCCGGCGAGCGATGCGATGGGTGGTGCGAGTCCGGTGACGGCGAGCGTGCGAGGGCGGCGCGGCTGATGGTCATCGTGTTGCGGACGACGGACGACGTCCTGCGCTGGGCCGGCCGGCTCGTCGGACCCCCGCTGCGGGCCGCGATCGGCCGCCTGCCCGAGCCGTCCCGCGAGGTCGCCGAGCTGCAGCTGGGCTGGCACAGCGGCGGTGACACCCAGCTCGTGACCCCGCGCGGCGCGACCGGCCGGCTGCCGGACCCGCCGGACGAGATCGCCGAGCTCCAGCTGGGCCGGCACGGCGGCGACACCCCCGTCGCGACACCGCGCGGCGCGATCGGCCGGCTGCCGGAGGTGGCCGGCGAGGTCGCCGAGTTCCGGTTTGGCCGGCCCGGCGGCGGCGACGCGCCGGTCGCCACGCTGCGCAGCGCGCTCACGCTGGTGTGCGCGGACGCGGTGGGCGGCGACCCGCACGACGCGGTGCCGGCCGCGGTCGCCGTCGAGCTCATGCACCAGTGGTCGGCGATCCGCCGCGACCTCGTCGACGAGCGCGCCGACGGCGCCGCGGGCGTGGTCGGCCCGCAGCCCGCCGCGCTGGGCGGGGAGGCGCTGCTCGCGCTCGCGTTCGACGTCGTCGCCACCGGCGACCCGACCCACATCGCGCCGGGCCGCCCGCGCCAGCGCTCCGGACAACCCGGCCCGGACCGGACCATGATGCGCATCCTGGGCGACACCGTGCAGGAGCTCCTGCACGGCCAGCACGCCTCGCTAGCCCTGCAAGGCACCCGCCCCGACCCGGCCGGCGAGGAGCGCACCGACCTGCTGCGCGACTGCCTGGCCATGGTCGAGCAGCGCACCGGCGCCCTGTTCGGCTGCGCGTGCGCCCTCGGCGCCGTGGCCGGCGGCGGCGACCCGGCCCAGGTCGAGCGGCTACGCTTGTTCGGCGTCCGGCTGGGCCTGGCCGTGCAGTTCGCCGAGGACCTGCTGGGCATCTGGGGCGAGGACCCGGCCCCGGGCCGCCCCGCCTACCCCGACCTGCGCCGCCGCCGGCGCTCCCTGCCGGTCGCCGCCGCGATCGCCGCCGGCGCCGAGGAGCTGACCGGGCTGTTCGACGGCCGCGGCCGGGTGAGCGACGCCGACGCGGAGCGCGCCGCGAAGACCATCGAGCAGTCCGGCGCCCGCGACTGGTGCCGCCGCCAGGCCGACGAACTGCTCTCCCAGGCGCTGCTCGCGCTCGACCTGGCCAGCCCCTCCCCCACCGCCGTCGCCGAACTGGTCGCCCTCGCCCGCCGCGCCACCACCGCCCCGCGGTAGCCAAAGCCCCGCCAGTCCCGCGCGTCACCGCGACCCACCACCGCGTCACGACCCATCCACGCCACCCCGCCGTGCCCGCCGCACCGCACCGCACGGCACGGCACCGCACCGCACCGCACCGGCGCACCACACCGCACCGCGGTGGTGCCCTCGCACCGCCGCGCCACCGCAACCGCCCGCCGCCACGCCACCGCACCGACCCACCGCGCCGCCCACCGTGCCACCGCCTCGCACTGGTGCGCCGCCGCCGAACCAAATCGGGGTCCGGACACGCCGTAAGGGTGAAGCGGGGAGGACGGCATGGCGGACGCGGGCGAGCAGGAGTTCCAGGAGTTCGTGCGGTCGCGGTTGCCGGCGCTGCGACGGGCCGCATATCTCCTGTGCGGGGACTGGACGCGCGGCGACGACATCGTGCAGCGGGCGCTCACCGATGCGTACGTGCGGTGGAAACGCATCCGGCGGGTCGACAACATCGACGCCTACGTGCGCGCGATTCTCGTTCACCGGTTCGTCGACGAGCAGCGTCGCGGGTGGGCGCGAGTGCGGCTGCTGGACCGGCTGCCCGACGGCCCGGCCGAGGACGCCGCGCTGCAAAGCGTGCCGGCCGGCCTCGACCTGCGCGACGCGCTCGCCGAGCTGCCGCCGCGGCAGCGGGCGGTACTGGTGCTGCGCTTCTACTACGACATGTCCGTCGAGCAGACCGCGGAGGCGTTGCGCTGCGCGCCCGGCACGGTCAAGAGCCAGACCGCGGCGGCGCTGCGCGCGATGCGGCGCATTCTGTCGCCGGTCGACGCGGGGAGGACGCGATGAGCGAACCACAGTTCGACGAGGGAACCCTGCGGGTGCTCATGCGCGCGGACGACGACCCGCCGGAGTCCCGGGTCGATCTCGCCCTGGTGCTCGCCGACGGGCGACGACGGCGGCGCGCGCGGCAGGGCGTCACGATGGCGGTGACGGCCGCGGTCACGGTGCTGGGGCTGACCGGCGCCGCGGCGGCGACCCTGCAGCCACCGGCCCCGGCGCCCGGCCCGCCGCCGACCGCCGCGGCCGCACCCTCCGAGTCGCCTTCGACCGCCGCGGCCGGGCCGGCCGGCTCGGCGGCGGCGCGGCGCTCGGCCGGCGGGTTCGAGCCGATCCTGATGCTGCGGTTCGCCCCGGGCTGGCTGCCCGCCGGCGTGCACCCGACCGGCGAGCCATCGCTGTGGGCGGCCATGCAGTCGGCGTCCTTCACCGACGAAACCACCAAAGCCGACAAGGCCACCGAAGCCGACGGCGCCGACGAAGCCACCGAAGCCGACGGCGCCGACAAAGCCACCGAAGCCGACGGAACCGGCGAAGCCGACAGAGCCGACGGCGCCGGCGGAACCGGCACGGCCGATAGAGCCGACAGAGCCGGCAGCGCTGATGGAGCCGGCAACGCCACCGAGTTTGCGATCACGCTGTATGCCCCCGGGTTCCGGCCGCGCTGGCTCGACCCGGCCACGGCCGGCGGCGAACCGCCACACACCCGCAGCCCGGCACCACCGCTGGGCGAGGCCGGCGCCGACTGGTACACCGTCGAGGCCGGCAGCAACGGGCTGCTGTGGCAGTGGGCGCCCGGCGCGTACGCCACCGTCGAGGGCACCGCACCGGGCACCCTCGAGCAGAACCGCGCGCTCTGGCGGCGCGTGGCCGGACAACTGCGCACCGATGTGCGCGCGCCCGAACCGATCGGCGTGCGCCTCACGTCGGTGGCGGCGCCGCTGGTCCTCATCGGCGTCGACCGATCGATCGACCCGGCGACCGGCGCGACGACGACGCTGACCCTCGCCCACCGCGCCTACGTGCCGCCGGCCGACCGCTCCGGACCCGGCTACCGCGTCACCGTTTCCGATGATTCGGTACACCTGGATGCCTCCGCCGCGGCCGGCCCGCCACCGAGCGCCGAGCCGATCCCGGACCGGGCCGACTGGACGACGGATCCGATGCCCTGAAGCTCAGCTGAGCGCGGCCACGACGGTGGCCGCCCGGTTGGCGTGCTTCTGGTACGCCCCCGGGTACGCCGAGCGCTGTACCGCCTGCGCGGCCGCCGTCACGCTCATGCGCTCCCAGCCGTTCACCTGCACCAGCGCGTTGTAGAACAGCGACGCCGAGCGGGACGGGTTCATGAGCTCGGCCACGCTGCCCCAGCCCTGGCCGGCGCGCTGCTGGAACAGCCCGACCGAGTCGTGGTCCTGGGAGACGCCCTCGTGCGGCAGCCGCAGCGACGCCGGGACGGCGGGGCTGGCGACGTTGTACAGGTCGCTTTCCTGCATCGCGGTGGCGATGGCGACGACCAGCCCCCGGTCGGGCATCCCCTGGGCGCGACCCTGCCGCACGATCGCGGCGGCGTTGTTCATCTGGGTCTGGTCGAGCCCGGCGACCGGGCGCGGCGGCTGCGGCGCCGGCGGTGGAGGCGGCGGCTGGGACGGCGGCGCCGACGCCGAGGCGGACGGGGCCGGGGAGCCGGTGGGCGACGGCGACGCGGACAGCGCGGCCGACGGGCTCAGCGAGGTGAACAGCGAGACATCGTGGGCATATACCGGCGCGGCCGCGGCGAACGGCACGTGCCCGGTGCTCGACCCGCCGGCCGAGCCGGTGGCGAACAGCGTCGCGGACAGCACGGCGGCGGACACCGCCCCGGTCTTGAGCGGCACGCGCACACGGCGGTGCCGGGGCTGAAACTGGCGTGGCAATGGCTTCACGGAAAGGTTTCCTCTTCGAACGGCGCGAAAACGGACGCGCGAAACGAACCGCGCGAAACGAACCGCGCGAAACGAACGCGCGAAACGAACGCGCGGAACGGACCGCGCGAAACGAACCGCGCGGAACGAACCGCGCGGAACGGACCGCGCGGAAGTGGGCGCGCGAAACGAACGCGTGCAACGAACGCGCGAAAGTGGAAGCGCGAAAGTGGGCGCGCGAAAACGGACAGCACGAAGCGAACGACGCGAAATCAGCGCACGGCGAAGCGCGAAACCGAACCGGCGCACGGCACGCCGAGCCACGCCCGAGAAAACTCGAAAAGGGCGCGCGGCATCGGCACGACCGACCGGCTCAGCCGGGATCGCGCGGTGATTTCAGACGTCGATCAGCGTTGCTCGGTGAGCGCTATGACCTGGCGCTCACCCGTCCGAGAGGAATGCGGCGGGCGACCGCGGGCAACGAGGCGAAGTGCAAGAGCTGTTCTCCTTCCGGTGCCGCCTACCGGGTTAGCTGACGGGTTCGGACGGGAGGATTCGCCCTACCGTGACTCGGTCACGGATACACCCCAGGACTACTTGGGTCCCCGGCCCGCGACGCCGAAGTGTGCGGCGCGGCTCGACGGCGCCTGCCCGGTGGCACCGTTTGCGGTGCCGGTCGGCCGGAGCAGACGACCCGACATTACTGGGCGGTTTCCGGCTCGACCAGCCGGAGCAACGAGATCCCACCCGCCGCACCCGATCGATCACCGTGCGCTGTCACCCGGCCGGTCATCCCGGCCGTCCTCCCGTTGCCATGCCGTCGGTCTTTTGCCTGGTACATAGCTATGTCGGCGGCACGCAGCGCGGCGCCGGCATCGGCGACCGTGTCATCGATCACTGCCACGCCGACGCTGACCCCGATGTGCAGTGCGTAACCGGCGTACACCAGCGGCGCCGACACGGCGCGCTCGATCCGTTCGACCAGCCGCGCCCGGCCCGAGTCGTCGACGTCGGCGGTCAGCAGGACGAACTCGTCACCGCCCAGACGGGCCACGATGTCCTGCGGACGGACCAAAGAAACCAGCCGTTGGGCCACCGCGATCAGTACCGCGTCGCCGGCCTCGTGCCCGAGCGTGTCGTTGACCACCTTGAAGTCGTCGAGGTCACAGAAGAGCAGCGCGCCGCGGCCCTCCCCGGCGTGCGCGCGCCGGATCGCGGCCGAGAGCGGGGGCGCGAGCGCGTCGCGGTTGGCGAGGCCGGTGAGCGGGTCGTGGGTTGCCCGGCGTACCAAATCGGCCTCTGTGGCTTTTCGATCGGTGATGTCGTGGGCCTGCATGATGGCGAAGGACGGCGGCCCGGCCACCACCGACATGGTCGCCGCGACCCAGATCACCGACCCGTCGCCGCGCAGGCAGCGCATCTCGTAGCCGCGCACCTGCTCGCCCTGGCGGGTCAGCGCGGTGGCGAACACCACCTGGGCGAGGTCGAGGTCGTCGGGGTGCAGCAGCCCGCCCATCTTCATCGCGAACAGGTCGTGCTCCGAGCGGCCGACGAGCTCGCAGAAGGCGGGGTTGACGCGGGTCAGCCGGGTGAAGCCGGTGCTGTCCAGCCCGATGATGCACATGCCGACGCCGGCGCCGTCGAAGGCCAGCCGGAAGGCCTCCTCACTGGCCGCGAGGTGCCGCCGCTCGCGCTGCAGCGCCTCGACCAGGTTGGCGTTGTCGATCGCGATGCCGGCCTGCGCGGCGAGCAGCTCCAGCAGCTCGCGTTGCAGCGGCCCGGGGCGCCGCCCGTCCTGGGGCAGATCGACGCCGAGGACGCCGACCAGCTCGCCGTCGGGCGCCCGCAGCGGCGCGAACAGGGCGTCGAGCGGATGCCAGCGCTCCTCCTCGGGCACGCCGTCGCCGCCGGGGACCTCGTCGGGTACCCAGGACGGAATCTGCTCACCGAAGTCGGCGTGTGGCAGGAAGCGCAGTTGCCCCCAGCGCTCGGCGCGCTCCAGCAGCGCGTCCATCTCGGCCGCCGGGTACCGCACGCCGAACAACGCCTCCCGGGCCTCCTCCGGCGCCCCGGCCAGCGCCACGGCCTCGTACTCGCCCTCGGGGTGCAGGTAGTTCACGACGGCGGCGCCGAACCCGACGCCCCCGACCACCGCATCCACGATGAGCTGCAGCGTCTCCGCGAGCGTGGTGCCGGTGTTGATCCGCCCGGTGATCTGGTAGACGGAGCGGATCGCGGCCATCGCCGCATCGCGATCGGGCTCGACGCCACCCCCAGGCTCTTGCACACGTACATCGACGCATCAAACCGGTTGTGAAGTAAACCCTTCCATGCCAAAAAATCGGCCGACCTAGGGTGGAACAATGAGCATCCCGACAGTGAGTCTGAACTCCGGTTTCGACATGCCCGTCGTCGGCTACGGCACCTACCCGCTCAAGGGCCACCGCGCCACGGACGCGATCCTGGCCGCGATCGAGTCCGGCTACCGGCTGATCGACACCGCCGCGTCATACGGCAACGAGGAGGCGGTCGGCGCCGCCGTGCGCGAGTCGCCCGTGCCGCGCTCCGAGCTGTTCGTCACCACCAAGCTGCGCGGCAGCGACCAGGGCCGCGGCTCCACCCGGGCCGGCCTGGCCGGCTCGCTCACCCGCCTCGGCCTCGACTACGTCGACCTCTATCTCATCCACTGGCCGCTGCCCAGGGTCGGGCGTTTTGTGGAGTCGTACGCTGAAATGGCCGATCTGCAGCGGGAAGGCCTGATCCGATCGCTCGGCGTCTCCAACTTCCTGCCCGAGCACATCGCCGCCGTGGTCGCCGAGACCGGCATCCAGCCCGCGGTCGACCAGCTGCAGGTGTCGCCGTCGCACGCCCGGGCCGACCTGGTGACGGCGGTGCGGACGACCGGCACCGTCGTGCAGGCGTGGAGCCCGCTGGAGCGCAACACCGGCGTGCTGGACGACCCGTCGGTCACCGCGATCGCCGGCCGCCTCGGCGTCACCGGCGCCCAGGTCGTCCTGCGCTGGCTGGTGCAGCGTGACATCACCTCGGTACCGCACTCGAGCGACCCGGACCGGCAGCGCACCAACGCCGACCTGTTCGGCTTCGAGCTGACCGCGCAGGACATGGCCGCGATCGACGCCCTGGACACCGGCGTACCCGTCAAGCAGGACCCGGCCACCTGGGAAGAGTTCTGACGCATCGACCACCCGGTGGACCTCGGCGTCACCGATGCGCAACGCGTTCGCGACCACTCCTCCCCGCCTTTCGGCCGTTTTGCTGAACCGGCTCCGGGTCACGGCCATGGTCCACTGGTACCCGGCTACGCAGGGCTCAGGGGTGGGAGCGGTGGGTTGAGCGTCACGCTTGTTGGCCGGTACCGGCTGGAATCGGCCGTCGGCGCCGGCGGCATGGGCACCGTGTGGCGGGCCACCGACCTGCGGCTGGAGCGCCAGGTCGCGGTCAAGGAGGTGCGGTTCCCGGCGTCGCTGTCGGACGAGGAGCGCGCCGAGCTGACCGACCGCGCCATGCGGGAGGCGCGCAGCGCCGCCAAGCTCGACCACCCCAACATCGTGGCCGTGCACGACGTGGTGGTCGACGACGGCCGGCCGTGGATCATCATGCGCCTGATCGAGGGCCGCTCGCTGGACCAGGTGATCCGGGCCGACGGCCCGCTCGAGCCGGCCGAGGCGGCCCGGATCGGCCTGGCGCTGACCGAGGCCCTGTCCGCCGCCCACGCCGCCGGCATCGTCCACCGCGACGTCAAGCCCTCCAACGTGCTGGTCCAGCCGGACGGCAAGATCCTGCTCACCGACTTCTCGATCGCCGCGGCCTTCGGCACGGGTACCCTCACCCGCACCGGCATCCTGCTCGGCTCCCCCGGCTACATCGCGCCGGAGCGGCTGCGCACCGGCAAGGCAGGCCCGGAGGCGGACTACTTCTCGCTGGGCGCGACGCTGTTCTTCGCGGTCGAGGCCCGCAACCCGTTCGAGGTCTCCGGCGACGCCCTGGCCGGCATGTTCGCCGCGGCGACCGAGCCGCACCCGCGGCCGGAGCGGGCCGGCGCGCTGACCGCCGCCATCGACGGCCTGCTGGCCAAGGACCCCGGCGCCCGCCTGACCGGCGAGGCCGCGCGGGCGTCACTGCTCGCGGTGGTCAAGTTCGGTGAGACCGAGGTGGTACCACAAACGCTGCGCGAATCCGCCCCGCCGCTCCCGGTGTTCACGCCGGGCCGGGTGGCGGCCGTCGGTTCGGAAGTCGCCGAGGCCGTCGCGTCCCCGGCCCTCGCCCCGGCCGCGGCGGCCCCGGCGGCGGTGGCCCCGGCGGCGGTGGCCCCGGCGCACTCGTCGACCCCGGCGCCTCAGCCGGACACCCCGCCCGTGCACGACCAGACCCCCGACGCGGCGCCCACGGCACCGGTCGCCGGACACGACCGCACGCCGGACCAGGGCCCGCCCGCCGACTCCGGGCCCCCGCCCGACGCGCCGGCCGGCGGGGGTTCCCCGGCCGAGCCGGGTGCGGATGCGGATGCGGGTGCGGGTGCGACGGTGCAGCTGGATCCGGGTGCCACCGTGCCGCAGGACCCCGGTTCGCCGTTCGACGACCGGCCGGGGCCGCCGCGCTGGTCGCGGCGGGCGGCGGCGCTGGTCGGCTCCGGTGTCCTCGCGCTCCTGATCGTCATCGGGATCCTGGGCCGCGGCGCCGGTGACCCGCCGAAAATCGCCGAGGAGCCCGCCGCGCCCACGACGGCCGCCTCGTCCTCGCCCGCCGGCTCCCCGTCCCCGCAGGACTCACCCAGCGACACCGCCCCGCCGGCCACCGAGGTTGCGGCACCGGCGCCGACCGAGGCCCCCGTCGTGGTCGACCGCCCGGTCGACAACACGACGACGAAGCCCGCGAGCCGGCCCAAGACCACCACCGCGGCCGCGCAGCCGCCGCCCCCGCCGCCGCCCGCACCCGCCGCCACCGGCGCGTCGCTCTCGCTGAGCTCGACGACGTACACCGGCTACTGCGGCCCGACCAGCACCCGGGTCACGATGTCGGTCACCATCCGCGTCAACGTGACCTCGGCGACCGCGGTCCGGTTCGAGATGCACTCCACCGACGGGTACAACAACGGCGGGTACTCCGGCACGGCCAACGGCGGCAGCTACTCGACGAGCTTCGCCGTCGACGTCGGCATCGCCTCGCAGCCCGCCACGACCGACTTCTGGTTCGTGGTAACCGCACCCGGCCAGCGCACGTCCAACCGGGTCACCTTCCACAACAACTGCTACTGAACCCTGGTGTCAGTCGCGGTCCTCCACCCGGACGGGAAGTTCCGAAAACAACGTGAACTCGAATTCGGTCTGCGTGGTGTCGGGTGCGTCGTCGGGCGTCACGAGATACGACTCGACGCGGAAGCCCAGGTTGAGCACATCGGCGGCGCGGATGTGCTCGACCAGTTCGTCGGCGGCCGAGAGGTAGACGGTGTAGATGGTCGACGGCTCACCGGAAGTCTCGAAGGGCGCCTCAGTGGTGCTCTCGCTGGGCACCTCGGCTGCAAAATCAACGGTCACGAGCCGCGAGCTTACGGCAGCCCGCTCCGCCCTGCGATCCGCGACACGTCCCACGCGCCGGGCGCCGCGCAACGCCGCGCGCAGCGACCGGAAGTCTCCGCGATCATGCCGAACCCACGGCCGGCACCAACGGTTTTTCATGATCACGGAGCGTTGATGTACACCCGTGTACCAGAAGTCTCCGGGATCATGGCAAACCCGTGGTGTGGCCACCGCGGGCATCATGATCGCGGAGACATTCGCCCGCCAGGCGGCCTTACCTATCGGATATTTCGCTTGAAGGGTGATCCATCCGCAATGTCAGCTTTGCCGTGCCGCCCGGGGCCGGCGCCGAGGAGCGCCGCGCCCCACGGTGGCCACCGCCTGCTCGGGTGGGCCCTGGCCGCCGTCAGTTGAGCAGGTCCCGCAGGGGCACGCCGGGGTCGGCGAGCCGGTCCAGATCCACCGCCGTGCCGGACCAGCCGGCGCGGACCAGGGCCTGGATGTCGTCGGTCACGTCCCAGACGTTGGCGTTCATGCCGGCCAGCACGCGGCCGTCCCGCACCCAGAAGGCGATGAACTCCGGCGCCTTGCCCTCCGCCACCGACGGGTCGCCGCGGAAGATCACGCGGTCGTAGCCGCCCGGGGCGACGTAGCCGGAGTACTCCATGCCGAGGTCGTACTGGTCGGAGTAGAAGTACGGCACGCGGTCGTAGACGACCGGCTCGCCCAGCAGGGCGTGGGCGGCCGCCTTGCCGCCGTTGAGGGCGTTGGCCCAGTGCTCGACCCGGATGCGGCGGCCCAGGCCGGGGTGGTTGGCGCTGACCACATCGCCGGCCGCGTAGATGTCCGGGTCGGAGGTACGCAAGGACGCGTCGACCACGATGCCGTCGTCGACCGCGAGGCCGCCGTCCACGGCGAGCTCCGTGTTGGGCTGGATGCCGATGCCAATCACGGCGACGTCGGCGGGCAGCTCGGTGCCGTCGGCGAGGATCACCGAGGTCAGCCGGCCGTCGGTGCCGCGGAACTCGGTGGCCGTGGTACCGAAGCGGAAATCGACGCCGTGGGCGCGGTGCAGGCCGGCGTAGACCGCGGCGACCTCGTCGCCCAGCACGCGCTGCAGCGGCAGGGGTGCCGGCTCCACGACCGTGACGGAGGCGCCGTGCCTGCGGGCCGCGGCGGCCGTCTCCAGGCCGATCCAGCCGGCGCCGAGGATGACGACGTGCGCGGCGGCCTTGAGGTGCTCCAGCAGGGCGTCGGACTCGTCGACGGTGCGCAGGTAGCGCACGCCGTGCAACCCGGCGCCGGGCAGGTCCAGGGTGCGCACCCGGGAGCCGGTGGTGAGCAGGAGTTTGTCGTACCGCAGCGGCTCGACGCCGTCGAGGGTGACCGTGTGCCCGGCCGGGTCCAGGTGGGTGACCCGGGTGGCGAGGCGCAGCTCGACGTCGTGCTCGGCATACCAGCCGGGCTCGTGGACGAACGCCTTCTCCCGGGCGCCCTCCTTGCCCTGCAGGTGGTCCTTGGACAGCGGGGGGCGCTCGTACGGCCGCTCGGTCTCCTCGCCGATCAGGATCACCCTGCCGGTGAAGCCCTCCGCGCGCAGCGTCTCGGCCGCCTTCGCGCCCGCGAGGCTCGCCCCGACGATCACAAACGTCCGCTCATCAGCCATATGTCCAGCCTTCCACACAACTCAGCCAAGCCGCGCGGGCCAGGCCGAGACACAACTCAGCCAAACCGCGCGGGCCAGGCCGAGACACAACTCAGCCAGACCGCGGGAGACGCACAAACTCAGGTGAGCCGCGCGTGCCAGGCCGGCGCGGACTGGTCGGTCAGGCTCGCCACCTGGTCGATGACGACCCGCAGGCGGGCCGTGTCGTCGGGGGCGGCGCGCCACATCGGGGCGAAGACCGGGTCCAGGCCGTCCGGCGCGCGATCCAGCAGGGCGGCGACGAGCGACTGCAGGATGGCCACCTCGTCGGAGTACCGCTGCCGGGACCCTTCCCGTCGCATCACATAGCGCAGCGCGATGCCCTTCAACAGCGCGCAGTGGGCGCGGACCAGGGACGGCACGATCAGGTCGGCGGCGTAGCGGCGCAGCGGCTCGGGGCCGTAGCGCTCCCGGGTCGCGGTGACGGCCGCCGCGGCGAAGCGGCCGGTGAGCACGCTCGTCATGCGCTTGAGGGCGACCTGCGCGCCGTGGCTGCCGTCGTAGGAGTCCAGCGGCTCGAACACCGGGTCGGCGAGCAGTTCCACCAGGATCGGGCCGAGGTCGGCGGCGGACTCGTCGGAGTAGGCCTCGGCGACGTCGGCGCACAGGGCGGCGCGCTCGTCGGCGTCGCGGCGCAGCAGGCCCAGGCCGACGTACCCGCCGTGGATGCCGTCCTCGAGGTCGTGGACCGAGTAGGCCACGTCGTCGGACCAGTCCATGACCTGCGCCTCCAGGCAGCGCCGGGTGCCCGGGGTGACGCGCAGCCAGTCGAAGACGGCCCGGTCGTCGGGGTAGACGCCGAACTTGCGCCGGCCCGGCTCGCGCGGCCACGGGTACTTCGACACCGCGTCCAGCGACGCCCGGGTCAGGTTGAGCCCGGCCCCGTCGACCTTGGCCTCCAGCCGGGTGAGCACCCGCAGCGTCTGCGCGTTGCCCTCGAAGCCGCCGCACGGCCCGGCGACCGCGTCGAGCGCGTCCTCGCCGTTGTGCCCGAACGGCGGGTGGCCCAGGTCGTGGGCCAGGCCGGCGGTGTCCACCACGTCGGGGTCGCAGCCCAGCCGGGCGCCCATCTCGCGGCCGATCTGGGCGACCTCCAGCGAGTGGGTGAGCCGGGTGCGCAGGAACGCGTCGGTGCCCGCGGTGTGCACCTGCGTCTTGGCCGCCAGCCGGCGGAACCCGGCCGAGTGCAGCACCCGGGCGCGGTCGCGCTGGAACGGGGTCCGCCCGTTGTCGGCGGGCGCGGTGACCCGGTCCTTCTCCGGCTCCGGTACGAAGCGCGCGTCGTCCGCAGGGCTCACGTATCGAGCTTAGAAGAGTCCTCATCTCTCGGCGCGGGGATCGGCACCGGCGGATCCGCGGGCGGCTCGCGCTCCGGCGGCTCGTTGAGCGCCTCCACCACCGGGGTCATCAGCACCTTGATCGCGGCGGCGATGGGAATCGCCATCAGCCCGCCGGCGATGCCGAGCACGGCCCCGCCGGTGAGGGCGGCGAGCAGTACCGCCACGGAGGACAGATCGACCGTGTTGCGCTGGACCCGGGGCGAGATCAGGTAGTTCTCGACCTGCTGGTAGGCCACGAAGAAGACCAGGACCACGATCGTGTCGACGATGTCGCCGCCGGCCAGCGTGACCAGCAGGCAGCCGGCGGCCCCGACGGTGGCGCCGATCATCGGGATCAGGTCGGTGACGGCGACCCACACGGCCAGCGGGAGGGCGAACGGCACCCGCAGCGCCATCAGGCAGATGAAGGTGGAGACGCCGGCGAAGAGCGACACGATCAGGTTGCCGATCATGAAGCCGCCGACCTTGTCCACGACCACGTTGATCGCCTGCGCGGCCCGCGGCCGGCTGGCCCGCGGCACCAGCCGGACCAGGCCCCGGCGCAGCCGTGGCAGGTCGGACATGAAGTAGATCGTGAGCACGGTGACCAGCAGGACGTTGACCACCGCGCTGAAGAAGCCGGTGACGAGGCCGAACGCGCCGCCGGTCACCTTCGCCGGCAGCGTCGTGGCGAGGTCGGTCAGCCGCTCGGTCAGCCCGTAGCGGTCGGCGATCTCGCGGTATGCCCGGGATCGCTCCGGCAGCTGCTGGAGGTACTTCGGGATGTTGTTGATCAGGTCGCCGGCCTGCCCGACCAGCGGTGGCACCAGCGACCAGACGAACCCGGCCAGGATCACCAGCGCAACCAGCACGATGATGCCGACCGCGACCGAGCGGCGCATCCCGTGCCGGACCAGCAGGCGCACCGCGGGATCCAGGCTGACCGCCAGGAACAGCGCGAACACCACCTGGACCAGCACGCCCCGCACGGTGTAGAGCGCGAACCCGCCGGCGGCCACGGTCAGCAGGCCCAGTCCCGCCGCGATGGCCAGCCGGTACGTCCGGCCGAAGGTCATCGCGCCGGCCGGATGATGCGAAACTCGTTGCCCTCGGGGTCGGCCAGAACCACCCATCCGGGCTCCACCGGAGGGCTGACATCCACGTGCCGGGCTCCCATGTTCACCAACCGCTCCAGCTCCGCGTCGAGATCGTCCGGGCGCAGATCGAGGTGCAGCCGGTTCTTCGCCTGGTGCCCGTCGTCATGCCGCAGAAACACAATACGGGGATGCCCGTCGATGGCGGGGCCGATCACGACCTCCCGCGGCGAGTGGCTCTCCACCCGGTGGTCCAGCACCTCGGCCCACCAGCGGGCCAGCCGCTCCGGATCGACCGCGTCCACGATCAGGGCGTACCAACGGCTCCCCATACCCACCTCCGCGGTCGACGTGGGCACCCACCATACGCCGCGCCGCGGGCCCTCGCAGCCTGATCCACTACCGCGGGGCCGCGCACTTTAGTCCCTGACCAACGCCCGTGTGGGCCAAACGTGCTGATTGCAAAACTCAAAGGCCGTTCGGCTAATCGTAATTGCCCGAATGCACGGAGTAGATGATCAACGAGCGCGGGGTACCTTGCCCGTCGTGTCCGCGATCGATGACTGCCTGCGCCGTGCAATGACCATCCGGGGGGCGATCGGCGCGAGCCTCATCGACTACACCACCGGCCAGACCCTCGGGCTGGAGGGGGGCCAGGAGGGCATCGCGCCGCACGCGGACCCGGCCGCCGCCGCGATGGGCAGCGCGAACGTCATCCACGCCGCGATGCAGACGGCGGCGTGCGCCCCGGCGGCACCGGGCGACACCGTGGAGGACGTCATCATCAGCACCTCGGCCGCGTACCACCTGATCCGGCCGGTACGCACCAGCTTCGACTCCCGCCTGGTCCTCTACGTCTGGCTCGACCGGAACGAGGGCAACCTGGCGATCGCCCGGCGCCGGGTCCGCTCGCTCGCCGACGACCTCGCGTGAACTTCGCCGACGGCGCCACACCGGCCGCGGCGCTCGCCCAGCTCGCCGCCGAGGGCGCGACCGGCGCGCTGACCGTGCTCGGCGAGCCCGGCGGGGTGGTGTTCCTGCGCGACGGCCGGGTCAACGGCGTCGAGTCGCCGGCCGCGCCGAGCGTCGACCGGCTGCTGACCGCCTGCGGCCGGGTGCCCGAGCGGGTGTGGGAGACGATCCCGTCCCGGCCGGCCCGGATGCTGGTCGAGGGCGGCCACGTGACCGCGGCCGAGATGGAGCTGTGCGCGCTGCAGGCCCTCCACGACGCGGCGTACTTCGTGCTCGGCACCGCGCGGGCGGAGCTGCGCTTCGACGCGGGCATCGGGCACTGGCTCGGCGCGGAAGGCACGGTCGCGGCGGACGCGTTGTGCGACCAGGTGGCCCGGCAGCGGCGCATCCTCGACGAGGTGTACCCCTCGCCGGCAACAGATCTCGCGCCGGTCGTGCCCGTGCTCCGGCCCGGGCTCGACCGGGTGCTGCTGTCCGGCCTGCAGTGGGAGATCGTCCTGCATGCCGACGGGCGGCTCACCCCGCAGGAGCTGGCCGGCCTGCTCGGGCGGTCCGCCTACGCGGTGACGCTGGACGTGCGCCGGCTCGCGGCGGCGGGGCTGATCGTCGTGCCGCCGGAGCAGTCGGCCGACCGGCCGGAAGAGCCAAGAGCTTTGGCGGCGGTACCCCATGAGGCCGCGCTTCTGCCACAACGGGTGCCCGGCATCTACACATTCGACGACTCGCCGGCGCCGATGCCGGTCCGGCGGGAGCTGCCCGCCGGGGTCAGCGCGCTGGCGGTGCTACCGGGGGCGATCGACCGGGCGCCGGACGACAACCTGCTCAAGCGGATCGTGGCGGCGCTGCAGTCGCTGCGGTAACGGCGGGGGGCGACGGAAAGGAGGAGAAGACTCGATGAGGACCGACGCGGAGCTGCGTGGCGACCTGCTCGCGGAGCTCGGCCGGCTGCGCCGGGCCGTGCCGGAGATCACCGGCTGCCTGGTCGCCAGCACCGACGGCCTGCTCATCGCCGACGACGCGCGGGCGCTCGTGGTCGAGGGGGTCGCCGCGCTCGCCGCGGCCTGCCTCGGAGTGAGCCAGCGCATCGCCGACAGCGCCGGTCATGACGCCTTCCAGGAGGTGCTCATCAGCAGCACCGGCGGGCATGCCGCGATGTACCTGGCGGGGCACGGCGCGGTGCTGGTCCTGCTGGCCGACGCCGATGCCAACATCGGCCGGCTGCACCACGAGGCGCGCAAGGCCACCGCGGGGATCTCGCGCGTGATGGCCGAGGCCGCCCTGACCTTTGCCCAGGCGTTGCCGGAGCCGGCCCGATGGTGAGCCGCAACGGCGGTGTGCACCGCAGGCCCCGACGAAGTACCGAAGCACTCAGCACTCCCCCCGTTTCCCCTAGCAGAGAGCTCACGGAGGTTGCCATGGCGGACATGGAGACTGCGCTCAAGGAACTGATGACGATCGACGGCGCCATCGGCGTCGCGCTGGTCGACTACAACAGCGGCATGGCCCTGGGCGTGCTCGGCGGGTCGAAGGACCTCGACCTGACCGTCGCCGCGGCCGGCAACACCGACGTCGTGCGGGCCAAGATGCGCACCATCGAGATGCTCAACCTCAAGGAGGGCATCGAGGACATCCTCATCACGCTGGCCAACCAGTACCACCTGATCCGCCCGGTGACCGGCCGCTCCGGCAAGGGCCTGTTCCTCTACCTGGCACTCAGCCGGCAGCGCGCCAACCTGGCGCTGGCCCGTCACCAGCTGCTGCGCATCGAGGACGACCTGGAGATGTGATCACCGCCCGGCTCGGCACCGGGCACGGAAAAGGCCGGGGCGCCATTGCCCCGGCCTTTCCTATGTTCACCGGGGACTCGAAACCCGGTGACCTTTCACCGGGAGTCGGACCCGGTGGACTCGATGGCCGCGCGGCCCGCCTCCAGGCGCGCCACGGGGACCCGGAACGGCGAGCAGGACACGTAGTCCAGGCCCACCTCGTGGAAGAAGTGCACGGAGTCGGGGTCGCCGCCGTGCTCGCCGCAGACGCCGAAGTGCAGCTCCGGCCGGGCGGCGCGGCCCTCGTCCACGGCGATGCGGACCAGCCGGCCGACCCCGTCGCGGTCGATCGACTCGAACGGCGAGACGCCGAAGATGCCGAGTTCGAGGTACCGCCAGAAGAAGGCTCCTTCGACGTCGTCGCGGGAGAAGCCCCAGCCCATCTGGGTCAGGTCGTTGGTACCGAAGGAGAAGAAGTCGGCGGCCTGCGCGATGTCGCCGGCGGTCAGCGCCGCCCGCGGCACCTCGATCATGGTGCCGATCTTCACGTCGACGTCGAACTCGCCGATGATCTTCTCCGCCTCCGCGCGGATCGTCTCCAGCTCCTGCACCGCGCCGACCAGCGGCACCATGATCTCCGGGTGGGCGCCCGGCACGGCCGCGGCCGCCTCGACGATCGCCCGCACCTGCATCGCGAACAGCCCCGGGATCACCAGGCCCAGCCGCACCCCGCGCAGGCCGAGCATCGGGTTCTCCTCGTGCATCCGGCGCACCGCGTCGAGCAGGTCCTTGTCGTGGCCCGGGTCCTCGCCGCGCTCCTGCGCGACGGCGACCTTGACCGCGAGGTCCTCCAGCGGAGGCAGGAACTCGTGCAGCGGCGGGTCGATGAGCCGCACCGTCACCGGCAGGCCGGCCATCTCGCGGAAGATGTCGGTGAAGTCGCTGCGCTGCAGCGGCAGCAGCTCGGCCAGGGCGGCCTCGCGCTGCTCGGGGGTGCGGGCCAGGATCAGCCGCTCGACCAGGGCGCGGCGCTCGCCGAGGAACATGTGCTCGGTGCGGCACAGCCCGATGCCCTGCGCGCCGAAGCGCCGCGCGCGGGCCGCGTCCTCGCCGGTGTCGGCGTTGGTGCGCACCCGCAGCCGGCGCCGCTCGTCGGCGTGCGTGAGGATCCGGTGCACCGCGGCGACCAGCGCGTCGGCCTGCGGGTCCAGCGTGCCCTCGAAGTACTTCACCACCGGCGACGGCTGGACCGGCACCTCGCCGAGGTAGACGCGTCCGGTCGTACCGTCGACGGAGATGACGTCGCCCTCCGAGACCACGTGACCGTCCACCGTGAACTGTCCCTTGTGGAGGTTGACGTCGAGCTCGTCGGCGCCGCACACGCAGGTCTTGCCCATGCCCCGGGCCACCACCGCGGCGTGCGAGGTCTTGCCGCCGCGACTGGTCAGGATGCCCTGGGCGGCGATCATGCCGGGCAGGTCGTCCGGGTTGGTCTCCCGCCGGATCAGGATGACCTGCTCGCCCTCCTTGGCCATCGCCACCGCGTGCTGCGCCTCGAAGACCGCCTTGCCCACGGCCGCGCCCGGCGACGCGCCGACCCCGCGGGTCAGCTGCTCGGGCTCGCTGGACAGGTCGAAGGTGGGGAACATCAGCTGCGCCAGCTGGGCGCCGGTGACCCGCTGGGTCGCCTCGTCGAGGTCGATCACGCCCTCGTCGACGAGGTGCGTGGCGATCACGAACGCCGCCGCCGCGGTGCGCTTGCCGACCCGGGTCTGCAGCATCCACAGCTTGCCGCGCTCGATGGTGAACTCGATGTCGCACAGGTCCTTGTAGTGCTCCTCGAGCTTGGCCATGATCGCCATCAGCTCGTCGTAGCTGGCCTTGTCGCGCCCCTCGAGGTCCTGCAGCGGCATGGTGTTGCGGATGCCGGCCACCACGTCCTCGCCCTGGGCGTTGGCCAGGTAGTCGCCGTAGACGCCGCGCTCGCCGGTGGCCGGGTCGCGGGTGAACGCCACGCCGGTGCCGGAGTCGGCGCCCAGGTTGCCGAAGACCATCGCCACCACGTTCACCGCGGTGCCGAGGTTGGCCGGGATGCGCTCCTGCCGGCGGTAGAGCACCGCCCGGTCGGCGTTCCACGAGCCGAACACCGCGCCGATCGCAAGGTCGAGCTGCTCGCGCGGGTCCTGCGGGAAGTCGCGCCCGGTGTGTGTGCTGAAGACGGTCTTGTACTCCGCGACGAGCGCCTTGAGCGCCTCGGCGTCCAGCCCGAGGTCGTCGCGGGTCTTGCGGGCGGCCTTCGCGTCCTCCAGGACGTGGTCGAACTCCTCGCCCGGCACGCCGCAGACGGTCTTGCCGAACATCTGGATGAGCCGCCGGTAGGAGTCCCAGGCGAACCGCTCGTCGCCGCCGGCCTGCGCGGCGAGCCCCGCGACGCTCTCGTCGGTCAGCCCGACGTTCAGCACGGTTTCCATCATGCCGGGCATGGAGAACTTGGCGCCCGAACGCACCGAAACGAGCAGCGGGTCGGCCGGGTCGCCGAGCCGGCGCCCCATTTTCGCCTCGAGCGCGGCCAGGTGCTCACTGATCTCGTTGCGCCCGGGAATCTCGCCGGTTTCGAGGTACGCGCGGCAGGCGTCCGTGGTAATCGTGAACCCGGGCGGCACCGGCAGCCCGAGATTCGTCATCTCGGCCAGGTTGGCGCCCTTGCCACCCAGCAGGTCCTTGAGGTCGCGGTTGCCCTCTTCGAAGTCGTACACGAACTTCTGCACAACGCCTCCATACCCACAGCGCCACGGCCTAAGTCCTGGTTAGGTAAGTGGGTGTGCGGCACACCGTAAGGCGTCCTAACCGTGCCCGGCCATGACACGTGACGAGTCGCACAAGAATCGGTATGCCGGTCGATTTTAAATGCATTTGGGAGCGCTACCACGCGCAGTTTCGCGCAATCTCGCCCGGGAGAGCGCTCTCTGTTCGGTCTTGTTGGAATGCGTACACCTGATTTCAATCGAGGAATTGCGCGCAGTTTCAATCACCGGTATCGCGTTTTGGGTCCCGCCGTACCCGTGCGATGCTCGGAGGCGTGCTGCAGCTCGGACCCCACGCCGTCGACCCGCCCGTCGTGCTCGCCCCGATGGCCGGGATCACCAACGTGGCGTTCCGCCGGCTGTGCCGCGAACAGGGCGCGGGCCTGTACGTCTGCGAGATGATCACCACCCGGGCCCTGGTCGAGCGCAACCCGAAGACGATGTCGATGATCCGCTTCGGCGCCGGCGAGCACCCGCGCAGCCTGCAGCTCTACGGCGTCGACCCGGCCACCATCCGCAAGGCCGTCGAGATGGTCGTCCAGGAGGACCTCGCCGACCACATCGACATGAACTTCGGCTGCTCGGTGCCCAAGGTCACCCGCCGCGGCGGCGGCTCGGCCCTGCCGTGGAAGCGCCGCCTGTTCGGCTCGATCGTCGCGAGCGCCGTCGAGGCCGCCCAGGGCCGCCCGGTCACGGTGAAGATGCGCATCGGCATTGACGACGATCACCGCACGTTCCTGGATGCCGCCCGCACCGCCCAGGATGCCGGCGTGGCCTGGGTCGCCCTGCACGCCCGCACCGCCGCCCAGCGCTACTCGGGCAGCGCCGACTGGTCCGCCATCGCCGAGCTCAAGCAGACCCTCGACATCCCGGTCCTGGGCAACGGCGACATCTGGGAGGCCACCGACGCCCTGCGCATGATGGCCGAGACCGGCTGCGACGGCGTGGTGATCGGCCGCGGCTGCCTCGGCCGCCCCTGGCTCTTCGCCGACCTGGCCGCCGCCTTCGCCGGCCGCCCCGAGCGCACCCTGCCGGCCCTGGGCGAGGTGGCGGCGCTGATGTACCGCCACGCCGAGCTGCTGACCGAGTGGCTGGGCACCGAACGCGACGGCGTGACCGACTTCCGCAAGCACGTGGCCTGGTATTTGAAGGGCTTCCCGGCCGGCGGCGACCTCCGCCGCGCCCTGGCCATGTCCTCCTCGCTGGCGGAGCTGTCCGACCTCCTGGCCCAGCTCGACCACGCGGCCCCGTTCCCCCGCGAGATCCTCGGCCAGCCCCGCGGCCGCACCGGCACCCCGGGCAAGGTGGTCCTCCCCGACGGCTGGCTCACCGACCGCGACACGGACGCCGTCCCGCAGGACGCCGAGCTCCCCGACAGCGGCGGCTGAGCCGCGGTGCCTGTGGAGGAGGTCGCGGGCGGCCTGGCCGGTCGGGTCATCCGCGAGATCGAGCGGCTCAAGGGCGTGGTGCCCGACGACTTCGCGCCGGCCGAGCGGGTCGTCGACACGTTGCTCGGCCCGCGGCGGCTGCCCGTCGGCGTGCAGGCGCTCGCGGCCGTGCGATGGAGCGACGGTTCGCTGCGCACCGACGACGAGTTCGAGAAGCGGATCGAGCTGTCCGCCGGCCATGCGGGCGACGACGAGCTGTTCAGCGAGCGGCGCGCCTGGTGGGTCATCGGCCGCGACCACTGGCACGACCGGTACGTCGTGGACCTCGACGACGAGGACGGGCACGACCCGACGGTGTACCGCTCCGACGGCTGCGGCGACGAACCCTACGGCTGGCACCTGTCCGCGGTGCTCGCGGGGCTGACGTTCATCCCACCGGCGACGCCGGCCGACCGGTTCGCCCGGCAGTGCGCGTCCGGTGATGTCGCGGCGGTGACCGCGGCGCTGCCCGGCGGACCGCCCCTCGGTCCGCTCGACGACTCGGGCCTTACCCCGCTGCACCTGGCGGTGTTGTCCCGCTCCCCCGCGCTCGTCCGGGCGCTGCTGGCCGCCGGCGCCGACCCCACCGCATCGATCGTGCGCGAGGCCTCGACCCCGTGGCGCTTCGTCGACCAGCAGCACTGCCGGCCCGGCACGCTGCCGGCCGGGTCCGGCCCGCTGCACCTGGCCCTCGACGTGGAGGCCCCGCGGCCGGGCGGCGACCGGGCCGCCAACGTCGAGATCGTCGGCATCCTGCTGGCCGCCGGCACGGATCCCAACGCCACCAACGAGCGCGGGCAGACGCCGCTGCACCTGGAGTGCCGCGGCCGCGGCGGGGGCGAGCCCGCGTTCGATGCGGGCACCGCGATCGTCGAACTGCTCCTCGGCAACGGCGCCGACCCCAACATCGCGAGCCCGATCCACGGCACGCCCCTCACGCTGGTCGCGGGCAACTCGCGCGACGTCGACGTGGCGGTGGTGCGCCTGCTCCTCGCCGCCGGCGCCGACCCACACCTCCACGCGCCCCTTGCGAAGGCTCTCTACGGTGGCGAGGCGCCGGTGCGCCTGCTGCTGGCCGCCGGCGCCGATCCCGGCCGGCCGTCGACCCTCACCCAGTACGACGTGAGCGGACCGACCCCGCTGCACCAGGCCACCCTGTTCGGCCGCGGCGAACTGCTGACGCTGCTGCTGGCCCACGCCTCGGACCCGGACGTCCGCACGACCGGCGGGGTGACACCATTGCATTTCGCGGTGGCCCTGCCGCCGGCCCGCGACTCGACCCACGCGGTCGACCTGCTCCTGGCCGCCGGCGCCGACGTCAACGCCCACCTCCCCAACCCGGCGGCGCTGGCGCCCGGCCTGACCGCCCACACGCCCCTGGCCATCGCCCGCGAGCTCGGCAAGCCCACAATCGCCGCCGCCCTACAACAAGCCGGCGCCCTAGAGTCCTGACCCGCACGTGGTTTTCCTGGTGCGCCCAGAGGTGAGTGCAATGGTGAAGGAGATCGGTGCCGGGTGGAGCGCGTACGACAGCCCTGCGGAGCTGCTGGCCGAGCTCGATCTGACCGACGAGGACATGGCGCAGGCGCGACAGGTCACCGAGGACCACATTCGCGCCTGCGATCGCGATGACCGCCTGACCTGAGTGCCACATCGCGAAGGCCCGGGAGGCGATGCCTCCCGGGCCGGTTGCCGCGTGGTGTGTGTCAGATGAGCCAGCGGTTCTTCTGGACGATGGGGAGTTTGGCCCACCAGCGGCCGAGGCCCCAGGTGTGGCCGGCGTAGGCGGCGGCCAGGACGATGAGGACGGCGGCGTAGATGACGTGGTAGTCGGTGAGCGGGTTGGTGGAGCCGGTCGGGGCGCCCTTCGCGGTGTGCTGAGCCAAGGGGAACTCCGCCAGCCACATGCCGGCCATGATGAGGGTGCCGGAGGCGGCGGCGACGCGCAGGCCGATGCCGGCGATGAGGGCGAGGCCGACGCCGAGCATGCCGAGCATGAACAGCCAGTTGGCGTACCAGGTGCCGGCGATGGTGTGGAAGAAGCCTTGCAGGGGTCCGGCGTCCACCGAGGCGAGGAAGCCCTTGGTGGGGTTGCCGCCGTTGATCCAGGCTTTGGCTTCGGGGGTGGAGTAGCCCAGGCCGAAGGTCTTGTCGAGGAAGGCCCAGAGGAACAGGAAGCCGGTGGCGTAGCGCAGCACGGCGAGGGCCTTGGCGGCGGTCTTGGTGAGCATGCTGCCCGGCGCTTCGACGCGCTCGAGGGTGCTGGCCTGGTGGATGTGTGCGGTGCTCATGTCCGGCCTCCTGCCGTATCCCTTTGACACACACATCGTCATCCCGGGCCTGGACCGGGCGCCCGTGCCGAACCTCCCGACCCCGCCGGGACCCACGTCCCGAAGACGCCGGGACCGTGGCTACGCCGCGACCGGCGCGGGCTGCTCGAGCGCGGCGGTCACCACCAGGGACTCGATGCCGCGCAGGCAGTCCTCCAGCATCGCCGGGGAGACGGAGGCGGTGTCGACCCGCCAGGTCAGCTCGATCGCGTCGGCGGTGGCGTCGACGTGCAGGTAGCAGGTGGCGTCGAACTCGTTGGAGCGCGGGCCCCAGCGCAGCTCGGTGCGGGGCAGGGCGGCGGAGATCAGCGGCGGCGGCGCGGGCTCGCCGGCCGGCGCCTGGGCGGCCGAGCGGCGGCGGTCGTTGAAGTAGCAGAGGGTGTCGATCTCGGTGCCGCGCTCGGCACTGACCCGCTCGACCAGCGCCCACAGGTCGCGGGGGTGGTAGTAAGCGTGCATGCCGGCCGCGAGCTGGCCGCTCCAGGCGCGGGCGACGACGTCGGCGAAGGTCGCGCCGGCGGTGTCGACGACGGCGAGGCCGGCCAGCGCCAGGTTGCTCACCGACGGGGCGAAGCCGGGGCGGAAGCGGTTGCTGACCACGATCCGGAACGCGCCGACCGGCTGGCCGGAGAGGCGGCCGAGCATGACCGAGTACGCCGCGAGCAGGACCGTGCCGGTGTGGACCTTCGCCCGGTCGGCGACGGCGGCGACGGCCAGGCCGAGCGCGGGCGTGGTGAGGGTGGCCTCCCACCACCGCTCCTCCTGCGGGGCCAGGCGCTCGGCGAAGCGGCGCGGCTCGATGGCGCGCAGGTGCCGCTCCCAGTACCGCAGCGAGCCCGCGTGCTGCCGGCGGGCGACCGGGCCGCGCTGCGCCCGGGCCAGCTCCAGCGGCTGGACGCCGTCCACCGGCGCCAGGGCCCGGCCGGTGGCCGGGTCGAGGTTGGCCAGGTCGGCGTTGAGCGCCTCGAATCCGTAGCCGTCAATGGCCATGTGGCAGTAGAGGGCGACGAGGTGCACGGCGCGCTCGCCGTCGGCGATCACCGCCATCCGCACCGGCCAGTCGGTGGCCGGGTCCCAGGGTGCGGCCTCGTACTGCGCGCGGACCGTGGCCGCCAGCCGCTCGGGATCACCGTCGTTCTCGTACACCTCGAGCGTGATCTCCCCGCCCCGGGAAAGCCGTTGTTTCGGCGGCCCGTCGCCGTCGATCAGCAGCCGGGTGCGCAGCGATTGGTGGCGGCTCATGACGAAGCCGAGCAAGGTCACGATGTCCCGCACGGTCAGGCCGTCGTCGAGCGGCATCGTACCGCCGGTCCACTCCACGGCCTCGACCACCTGCATCGACCGCCAGGCGGCGAACTGCGCCCAGGTCAGCTCCTCGACGCCCGCCCCGTCGCCCTCGAACGGCACCGTGACGCGGTGTTTCACCGGCATTTCCGCTCCTTTTCGAAACGTCGGGTAAGGAGCCTGCGCCGGCGGCATTTGCGCAGCTCACCGGCGCAGCGTCGAGGTGATTCGGCTCCTTAGAGCGTGCGCACGGCCTTCATGAGCGACCTCCTTCCGAATGGCGGTGATCGATCGATGAACCGAAGACTAACCCCATCCAACCATCGATGGAAAGCACTGGTTTTTCGAAAGGAGTCAATCAAGCAGAATGTCCAAAGCATTCACTATGTTCGAGGTCTGAATCGTAGGGTGAGGCGAGGGTTTCCGCCGTTGCAACCCCACAATTCGTACGGGTCCGAAATTCCCGGCGTAACTGTTCACGGTCGGGGCGTGAGCGCTACCGGGGGCCGGTGGCGCACCAGCACGGTCACGAGCGCCAGCAGCGCCACCGCGGCGGCGGCTCGCCCAGGACATGCCGCCCGGGTCGCCGGAGATCACCGCGAGGACCGGCAGCCCGGCGTTGTACACCCCGTAGCCGGCCGCGGCGGTGAGCGCGGCGATCAGCAGCACCCGCAGCAGCCGCCGGTCGGCGAGCACCGCCGGTAGCCGCCCGCCGCCGCCCGCGCCTCCGCCGACCCCGGCCGGGCCAGCGCGTGGGAGGCCCAGACGGCCGCCACCGCCCTACCGGCCGGCGCCGGGGTGCTGCTGCGCCTGCGCGTCCAGGCGATCCTCGGCCTGGCCGGCAGCCTGCGCCGCCGCTACGCCGGCGCCGAGCGCCTGTGCCTAGACGCCCACGCCGCCGCCGCGACCGAGTACACCGAGCCGGATCCTCGCGCCGCGGGTCGCCCGCGACCACCCGGCCCTGCGTCTCGTGACGGCCCTGCTCGGCTGAGGGCCTAGGGTCGTACCCATGCTGCAACCGATCATGCCGCCGGAACTGCCAGCGCCTCCGGCCCGCTATGCGCACGCCGTGCTCGTCACCAACCCGTCGCGCTGGCTGCACACCGCCGGCGTGGTCGCCATCGACCGGGACGGTTCGGTGCCCGACGGGGTGGCGGCCCAGGCCCGGGTCATCTGGCAGAACATCGCCACCCTGCTCGCCGCGGCCGGCATGTCGGCGGACGACGTCGTGAGCGTCACGACCTACGTGGTCGCCGGCGCGATGCACACCGGGCTGCCCGAGGCGATGGCCGAGCGGGACGCGTTCATGCAGGGCCGGATCGTGGCCAGCACGCTCCTCACCGTGCCGGCGCTGGTGCGCCCGGAGTGGCTCATCGAGATCGCCGTGGTCGCCGCCAACTGACCGGGGCCCTAGGATTGCCCCCGTGACCGAAGGCACCGCCGACCTGCACATGCACACCAACCTGGGCGACGGCTGGATCAGCCCGGCCCGGCTGGTCCAGACGGTGACGGCCAAGGGCCTGTCGGTGATCGCGGTGACCGACCACGACCACCTGGAGGGCGCGCGGCGGGTCGAGGAAATCCTCGCCGCGCAGGACTCCCCGGTGCGGATGATCACCGGGGTCGAGGTCTCCACCCGCGGCGGCCACCTGCTCGGCCTCTTCGTCACGAAGGCGCCGAAGCCGATGCGCCCGGTCGAGGAGAGCATCGACGCCATCAAGTCACAGGGCGGGCTGGTAATCGTGCCGCACCCGCTCGGCCGGCTGGTGCCGAGCCTGAGCCGCCGGAAGATCGACGCGCTGCTCTCCGGCGGGTACGAGATCGACGGCCTGGAGCTGTACAACCCCAGCCCGGCCAACGCGGCCCAGCGGGCGGCGGTGCGGGCGGCCAACGCGGAGTGGGGGCTGGCCGAGATCGGCTCGAGCGACGCGCACTTCTGGCAGCACCTCGGGGCCGGCTACACGCGCTTCGCCGGCTCCACGCCCGACGACCTGCGCCGGGCCATCGTCGAACGCACGGTGCGGGAGGGCGGGCAGGAGCGGCCCCCGGCCCGGCTCAACCCGGGCGCCTACGTGGCGCAGTGCGCCTGGAGCTGGTTCGTCGACCCGCCGCGCCGCATGGCCCGCCGCCGCCGCGAGACCCGCGCCGAGCGCCTGGCCCGCAACGCCTGACCCCACCGCGAGGCCCGCGCCGAGCGCCTGGCCGCAACGCCTGACCCCACCGCCAGGCCCGCGCCGAGCGCCTGGCCGCAACGCCTGACCCCACCGCCAGGCCCGCGCCGAGCGCTTGGCCCGCAACGCCTGACCCCGCCGCCAGGCCCGCGCCGAGCGCCTGGCCGCAACGCCTGGCCCCGCCCCCACGCCGCACGGCTCGCCGCCGCGAGCCCGCGCCGATGCGGGTCCCGCACGGCGGGGCGCTGCACAGCCCAGCGACCACAAGTCTCCGCGATCATGCCGCACCCGCCGCCGACACCACGGTTTTTCATGATCACGGAGCAAACATGTACCCCCGTGTACCACAAGTCTCCGGGATCATGGCAAACCCGTGGTGCGGTCACGACGAGCCTCATGATCACGGAGACAAACGTCCGCCCGGCCGCACGCCGGCGGACTGAGCCGTTCCGGCCCGGCCGAGCAGCCCCGACGGCCGAGCAGCCCCGACGGCCGAGCAGCCCCGACGGCCGACGGCCGCCGGGCAGCGCCACTGCCGAACGGCCGAGGCGCCGGCGGCGCTAGGCGGCGAGGGCCTCGGCGGTCTCGGCGCCCGGGGCCGACGGGTCGGCGTCGTCGGGCCAGAAGCGGCGGAACATGAACCACTGCGTCGGCGACTGCCGCACCACTTCTTCCTGGCAGGCGAACATGTACTGGGTCAGGCGCTGGATCTCCCGCAGGCGCTCCGCCGCGCCGCTCACCGGCCGCGGGAACATCGGCGGGAACGCGCGGATGTAGTAGCGGTTGCCCGGCGCATACCAGACATAGCCCGGCATGACCGCGGCGCCCGACTTCACCGCCAGGGCGGCGGAGCCGATCGGCACGTAGGCGCGGTGGCCGAAGAACGTGACCTCCACGCCCCGCTCCCGGGTCACCGGCCGGTCGATGACGATCGCCACCGCCCGGCTCGCGTCGAGCTCCTGCATCACCCGGCGCGCGGCGACCGACACCGGAATGACGCTGACGTTCTTCTCCTGGCGGTGGCCCTGGAGGAGGTTGTTGAGCCGCGGGTCCTTGAACGCGTCGGCGATGGCGGAGATCGGCACCAGGCGCGCGACGAGGGCGCCGGCCAGGTCCCAGCTGCCGAAGTGGCCGGTGGTGATGATCATGCCCTTGCCGGGGGCCATCGCCTGCCGGACGCAGTCGCGCCAGCTCATGCCCTGGGTCAGGTCCTGGCAGCGGGCGTCGACGTCGAGGATGTCCATGTACGGCAGGCAGATCAGCGACGCCGCGGTCCGCCCGTAGTTGCTCCAGGAGGACAGGGCGGCGCGCTTGACGCGGCGGTCGGAGGCGGGCAGCCCGAGGACCTTCGCCATGTTCTCCTGCGTGACGAGGCGCTTGGAGCGCCACCCCAGGTAGCTCGCCGAAGTGACGGTCGAGGCGAGCCCATGCCGAATGCGACGCGGCGTCCGGCCGGCAACGACGATGCCCGAGCGCGCGAGCCAGTATACGGATGACACCGTGCGGTCTCCCTACGTCCGGAGACATTCCATCATCAAAGATCAACACGGAACCAGACAGTGTGGATGTCTGAAATCTGTATGTCCTGGTGGTTAACCTGCCTCTCTGCACATGCCTGCCGTAGCAGACTAGAGCGCCGGGCGCCCGGCTGGGAAGCTCCTGGACGCGGCCGGAGTGGAACTAACCGCGCATGCATGGCGACAATCCAGTCGTGGAATGTGAGCGGTACCGAGAGGCGCTGTCGGCAAGGCTGGACGGCGAGACCGAACCGATCGAGCCGGCGCTGGTCGACGCCCACCTGGCCGGCTGCGCGGCGTGCCGGCAGTGGGAGCGCGAGGCGGCCGCCGTGACCCGGCTCGTGCGCCTGCAGCCGATGCCCGACGCCCCGCCGCCCACCGAGCGCCTGCTCGTCGGCTTCCGCTCCCGCCGCCGCCTGGTCCTCCTGCTGCGGGTACTGCTCGGAGCCTTCGGCGCGGCCCAGTTCGTGCTCGGCATCACCCAGGCGGCGACCGCCGCCACGGTCGCCCACCTGCACGGCTCGGGCCACGTGTTCCACGAGTCCGCCGCCTGGAACGTGGCGATCGGCGCCGGTTTCGCCTGGATCGCCACCCGCCGCGCGACCCCGGCCGGCGCCCTGCCGATGCTGACCGCGTTCGTCGCCCTGCTCGCCCTGCTCAGCGCCGGCGACCTGCTCAACGGCACGGTGGAGACGACCCGCCTGATCAGCCACGCCTTCGTCCTGGCCGGCTACGCCATCGTCGTGGCCCTGTCCCGCCCGGCCCTGGACCCGGGCCGCCCCCCGGCCGACCGCCAGGGCCCACCGTGGCGCTGGCGCCGCCCGGCCGCCCTGGACGAGGACCCCGCGCCCACCCCACCCCCGACCCGCCTGCGCCTGATCCAGGGCCAGGCCCGCGCCGACTCCCCCCTCCGCAAGGCCGCCTGACCTCCGACGACCGCAGCGGTCGCGTCGCCATCGGGGCGACCCGGCCGTTATGCGGGAGCCGGCCGATCGCGGCGCAGCAGATACGTGTCCATGATCCAGCCCTTGCGGTCGCGGGCTTCCCGGCGTACCGCCGCGATCTCGTCTATCACGTCGGACAGCCGGCCCGCGACCAGCAGCTCGTCGGGCGTGCCCAGGTAGGCGCCCCAGTAGATGTCGATCGGCTGGTCGCGGTAGGCACGGCAGGCGAGGCCCGCGTCCAGCATCACGACCACGTCGTCGCAGCCCTCGGGCCAGCCCGCGGCCAGCCGGCGGCCGGTGGTGACGTGGACCGGGCCGGCGACCCGGTTGAGCGTGACCCGGTGGCGCGCGGCGAGGGCCTGCACGCTGCTGATACCCGGGATCACCTCGAAGTCCACCGCGTGGCCCGCCTCGCGGATGCTCTCCAGGACGCGGATCGTGCCGTCGTACAGCGCCGGGTCACCCCAGGCCAGGATGCCGCCGGCGCCGCCCTCGGGGAGTTCCCGCTCGATCGCCTCGGCCAGCAGCCGGGCCCGCTCGTCGCGCCAGTCGCGCACCGCCCCGGCGTAGTCGGCCGCGGCGCGGTCCCGCGGCGGGTCCGGGATGATCACGGTCCGGAAGTCGTTTCCGGTGACGTACCGCTCGCAGAGCGCCCGCCGGGCCGCGGTCAGCTCGGCGGCGGTGTCGCCCTTGTCGAGGACGAAGAACGCGTCCACGGCGTTCATCGCGTTGATCGCCTGGACGGTGACCTGGTCCGGGTCCCCGGCACCGACCCCGATGATCAACACTGTGCGCATGCCGACCATCGTAGGCAGCGCTCAGTGGCAGGCCAGCAGGCCCCGCTCGGTGAAGAAGTCGCGAGCCTCCTTGACGTCGGTCTCGGGCAGCAGCGTCCAGGGCAGCACCAGCACGCCCGCGCCGCCGATCACCACCACCCAGAACTCGTCCGTCTCCTCGACCCGCTCCACCGCCGACCAGGCGTAGCCGGAGCGCAGGCTCGGGGTGTGCACGGAGACGGAGTCCTCGGTCAGCTCGTAGGTCGCCGTCTCGGCGAACACGCCGGTGCGGGCCCGCGGGGCGGCGAGCACCAGCAGCCACGGGCCGACGAGCAGGGTCATGCCGGGCGCGAGCAGCACGCCCGCGCCGATCGGGGTGCCCAGGATGAGCGCGCCGAGGCCGGCCACCGACAGGCCGCCGCCGACGAGGTTCCACGAGCGCAGCTTGCCCCGGGTGCGGGCGCGCACCGACCGGCGCGTGCGACGGCTGTCGGGCTGAACGGTCAGCGTGATGTGCATCGTTCCCCGCTCATTGACAATGCTGCCGCGACAGTACGCCATCGTCGATCTCTCACGCGCCCGGCACCCGGGGGCGCGGGTGACCAGCGCGCCGATGCGTCGGGGGGTCAGATCCCGTCGGTGGACGAGCCGACGGTCCAGTAGACGCGGTTGTACTCCTCGAGCGCGAGGCGGTCGTCGTCGGCGCGGTAGGTGGTGATCCCGCAGTTGGCCGGCGCGGCGCCCTCGGGCCATCGCTGGGCCTGCGAGTAGCTCCAGCCCTCCAGCAGGAACCGGAAGCAGCGCAGCGTGCCGCCGTGCGTCACGACCATGATCTTCTCGCCGGCGTGCTCGCGGAACAGCGTGTCGAGGAAGGTGTGCACGCGGCCGGTGACGTCGGCGAGGCTCTCCCCGCCCGGCGGGCGGGCCATGAAGCCGCCGAAGGTCTGCCAATACTCATTCAGCCAGGGAAACGCCGCCTCGGCCTCGGCGGTCGTCATGTCGTAGGCGAAGCCGGGGTCGCGCTCGCGGATGAACAGCTCGGTCTTGAGCCGCATCCGCTCCCGCTCGGCGCCGGTGTAGGCGCCGAGGATGCCCTCGGCGGTCTGCTCGGTGCGCGCGTAGCCGGAGGTGAACACGTAGTCGAAGGTGCCGAACCGGTCGCGGATGGCCAGGCCGGTCTGCTCGGCCTGCTTGTGCCCGTCGGCGGTCAGCTCGATGAGGTGGTCGGGCACGCCCCGGACCACCTGGCGGGCCGCGTCATCGGCGAAGTAGACGCTGCCCTTCTTGGCGATGTTGCGGGCGGACTCGGCGTGCCGGACGAGGACCAGCAGGGCGGGGAGTGTGCGGGTCACCTATGACTCGTACTGCTCCTGAGGCACCGGGATCAAGGTGACCTCGGACACCTCGATATACGGGATCGCCTCGCCGTTGACGTCGTCCTGCAGCTCGCGGCCGGTGTATTTGCCGGTGACCCGCAGCCACTGCTGGTCGGCGAGGCCCTCGGGCAGTTCCCCGGCGAGCGCGACCTTCACCGGGCGGGCGTCGGCGGCGCAGCAGCTGACCATCATGCGGGCGAGGATCCAGCTGTCCTGCGGGCCGCGCATGGCGAAGCCGGTGAGCTCGATGCGCCGCTCGCCGAGGGAGGCGCCCTTGTCGAAGATCGCCCGGGAGGCGTAGTCGAGCATGGTGAGCTTCAGCGGGTCGCCGGCCGGCAGCGGGGCATACTCGGAGCGGGCGGTGACCGCCGAGCCGGAGCGGCCAGCCGCGTAGGAGCCCAGCGCCGGCGGCGCGAAGAGCAGCAGCCCGAGCACCGGGGCCAGCAGCAGCCACGCGACCTTGGGGCCGCCGTGCGCGTGGCCGTGCCCGTCGTCGTCCGCGTGCTCGGCGTCGCCGTGCGCGTGCTCGGTGCGGGGGCGGGACCTCAGCTCGTACCACAGCGTGTAGATGCCGGCGAGGACCAGGATGCCACCGGCGACGATCAGATACGGCTGGAGACCGGGCTTGACGTAGTTGAGGTACTGCCCGGTGAGGCTGGCGCGCAGCACCGCGCCCCCGACCAGCAGCAGAATCACGGCCTGCGCCTGCTTGTTCACAACAGCACCGGTCCCAGGACGGCGGAGACGAGGATCGCCACGACGAACGTGGCCGGGGCGAAGCGCAGCGCGAACCGGCGGCCGAAGATGCCGGCCTGCATGGCGAAGAGCTTCAGGTCGATCATCGGCCCGACGACGAGGAACGCCAGCCGCGCGGTCAGCGAGAACTGGGTCAGCGACGCGGCCACGAAGGCGTCGGCCTCCGAGCAGATCGACAGCAGCACGGCGAGCAGGCCGAGCGCGACGACCGCCACCGCCGGGTTGCCGGCCAGGTGCGCGAGCCACGCCTTGGGCACCACCACCGCGATGATCGCGGCCGAGGCCGCGCCGATGACCAGGAACCCGCCCGCGTGCAGCACGTCGTGGCGCACCGAGGCCCAGAACGCGGGCCACTTGGCCAGCCCGTCGAGATGGGTCCGGGACGGCATGCGCAGCCAGCTGCCCTTGCCGAAGGCCTGCCACAGCCAGCCCATCAGGCAGGCGACGACGAGGCTGGCCACGGCCCGGCCGACCACCATCTGCGGCTGGCCGGGGAAGGCGACCGCGGTGGAGATCAGCACGACCGGGTTGACCGCGGGCGAGGCGAGCAGGAAGGCGAACGCGGCGGCGGGCGTGACCCCGCGGCGCACCAGCGCGCCGGCCACCGGCACGGACGCGCACTCGCAGCCGGGCAGCACGACCCCGGCGACGCTGGCGGTCGGCACCGCCAGGGCCGGGTGCGACGGCAGCGCCTTGGCGAAGAAGGACGGCGGCACGAACACCGCGATGATCGCGGAGAGCACGATGCCGAAGACGAGGAACGGCATGGCCTGGGTGAGCACGGAGACGAACACGGTCAGCCAGGTCTGCAGCGCCGGCGTGGCGAGCGACCGGGTGATCGGGCCGCGCAGCACCACCACCAGGACGAGCAGCGCCGCGAGCACCTCGACCGAGCCGGGCCGCCACCGCCGCGCGGGCGCCGCCGGCTCGGGCGGCGCGGGCGTTTCCTGCGTCAGCGTCACGCTGAGGAGGCTACCGCGTCGATTGGTACCGTCGGCATGAAGCGCCGACAAACACTTCGGAGCGTGCACACATGACCACTGAATTCGACTCGCTCGGCTGCGCCCTGGCCCAGGGGACCGTCGAGCCGGCCCCGGACGGCCGCGCGGTCGTCGCGGTCTTCGACTCGCCGGTCGCCGCGCACCTGCTGCACTTCGCGGCGGAGCTGGGTTATCGGGTACAGCTGGCCGAACCGGACCTGGGCAAGGTCACGATCGACGCGAACACCGACGTCGTCGTCACCGACCACGACCGCCCCGAGCTGGGCGAGGTGCTGCGTGACGCGCTGGCCTCGCCGGCTCGCTGGATCGGGGTGATGGGCACCCCGCGGCACGAGGGCCCGCACGTGGCCGCGCTGCGCGGGCTCGGCGTCGCCGAGGCGGACATCGCCCGGGTACACCGCCCGATCGGGCTCAACATCGGCTCGAGGACGCCGCCGGAGATCGCCCTGGCCACCCTCGCCGGGCTGGTCGCCGATCGCAACGACCGGCCCGGCGGGTTCTACTGAGCGATGCAAGACCGCCCCCACCGCGCGAAGCGGCATGGGGGTTGTGGGGTGGGCCCCCCACCGATGCTCGAGCGAAGCAAGAGCCAGGCTAGCTAACAGCCGGGCAGGCGCTCGATCAGGTAGCGCTCGACCTGGTCGAGGGAGACGCGCTCCTGGGCCATCGAGTCGCGGTCGCGGACGGTGACGGCGTTGTCGTTGAGCGTGTCGAAGTCCACCGTGAGGCAGAACGGCGTGCCGATCTCGTCCTGGCGGCGGTACCGCCGGCCGATGCCCTGCGCGTCGTCGAAGTCCACCGTCCAGCGCTTGCGCAGCTGGGCGGCGAGGTCGCGGGCCTTGGGCGACAGGTCGGCGTTGCGCGACAGCGGCAGCACGGCCGCCTTGACCGGGGCGAGCCGCTTGTCGAAGCGCATGACCGTGCGCTTGTCCACGCTGCCGCTGGTGTTCGGGGCCTCGTCCTCGTCGTAGGCCTCGAGCAGGAACGCGAGCACCGCCCGGGTCAGGCCGGCGGCCGGCTCGATCACGTAGGGCACCCAGCGCTCCTTCTTCTCCTGGTCGAAGTAGGACAGGTCGACGCCGGAGTGCTTGGAGTGCGTGGTCAGGTCGAAGTCGGTGCGGTTGGCGATGCCCTCGAGCTCGGAGAACTCCTGGCCGCCGAAGCGGAAGCGATACTCGATGTCGACCGTGCGCTTCGAGTAGTGGGAGAGCTTCTCCTTGGGGTGCTCGTAGAAGCGCAGGTTGTCCGCGGACAGGCCCAGGTCGAGGTACCAGTTCCAGCGCTCCTGCAGCCAGTAGTCGTGCCACTGCTCGTCGCTGCCCGGCTCGACGAAGAACTCCATCTCCATCTGCTCGAACTCGCGGGTCCGGAAGATGAAGTTGCCCGGGGTGATCTCGTTGCGGAAGCTCTTGCCGACCTGCGCGATGCCGAACGGCGGCTTCTTGCGCGCGGCGCCGGCGACGTTGTTGAAGTTGACGAAGATGCCCTGCGCCGTCTCCGGCCGCAGGTAGTGCAGGCCCTCGTCGTTCTCCACCGCGCCCAGGTAGGTCTTCATCAGGCCGTTGAACATCCGCGGCTCGCTGAAGGTGCCCTTGTTGCCGCAGTTGGGGCAGTTGATGTCGCCGAGCACGAACGGCTTGCCGGTGCCGTTCTTCTCGACCCAGGCCTCTTCGAGGTGGTCGGCCCGGAAGCGCTTGTGGCAGGAGGCGCATTCGGTCAGCGGGTCGACGAACGCGTCGACGTGGCCGGAGGCCACCCACACGTCGCGGGCCAGGATGACCGCGGAGTCCAGGCCGACGATGTCGTCGCGCTGCTGGACCATCGTCCTCCACCACTGGCGGCGCACGTTGTCCTTGAGCTCGACGCCGAGGGGGCCGTAGTCCCAGGCCGAGCGCGTGCCCCCGTAGATCTCGCTGGACGGGAAGACAAAGCCGCGGCGCTTCGCGAGGCTGACGACGGAATCGATGCGATCTGCGGCCATGGTTCCTCCTCGGCCTCACGGCGACTGGCTGTCGGCAAGGCGTGGTTGTCGGGAAAATCGTGACAAGACGGTTGGCGCGGGCAAACCGTCAACGTCACCATCGACGGTACGGTTACGCCGTGACGAGCCGCACCAGATTAACCGGCGGCGCGCGGGGCCCGGCCGGTCGGGGCGGCCTAGTCCAGTCCGCCGCAGATCACATAGCGGGTGCCGTTCTGTTGCATGAGGTACTCCTGCTCGGTCCAGGTGCCGCCTTGCTCGACCCGGGCCGGCACGACGATCTGGTCGGTGATCCGCACGTCGTCGGCGTTGACCGTGAAGTCGGTGACCCGGTTCTGGTCGTAGTGGTCCTCGAACCAGCCGACGGTGTGCGTGCGCGCCTCGGTGTCGCAGAGCTGCCGCCGGGCGGTGGCGTAGTCCTCGTCGCGCACCGCCGTCAGGTAGTCCTCCACCACGGCGGCGACCTGGGCCTGCCCGAGCGAGTTGGCATACGGGATCAGGAAGCCGATGCCCACGATCCCGCCGACGCAGCACAGCACCGCGACCAGGCCGCCGATGCCCAGCGTCCACCACAGTCCGCGCAGGTCGCGGTCGCGCGGCGGCGCGGCGAACGGGGCGAGCACGCCAGGGCCGCGCGGCGGTGGCGGCACCTCGTCGAGCTGCGGCGGCATCATGTGGATCAGCCTATCCAACCTCAGGCGCGATCACTGGTGGTGACCTTGAGCTCGCCGCCCGGCGCGCTCTCGGCCAGCACCTCGAACGCCGAGGGCTCGTCGAGCGACTGGGCCAGCAGCGGGGTGGCGTGCACCTTGACGTCGAAGGCGGACAGCGCCCGCCGGTAGGCCCCGACCGACTCCCACTCGGTGACGATGCTCCAGTGCGCCGGGTCGTCGTATGCGCGGGCGAGCCGCCCGCGCAGGTACCCTGGGCATGCCGCGAGCGCGGCAAGTGCGGCGTGCGCGCGCCCGGCGAATTCGTCGGCGGCGTCCGCCGTATCGTCGATGACGAACCTGGTCATCACGAGCATGCCGCCAAGCATATGGAAGGACTGCGCCCCATGACCGAGCGCGTGCTCATCCGGCTGTCCCGGATGAACAAGACCCTGGTCTTCCTGGCCGGCGTCGCGGTCGTGTTCGCCGGGCTGCTGCTGCCCGGCATCGTCGGTGCCGCGATCCTGGTCGTACTGGTCGCCGGGCTGGGCTGGCTGCTGAGCCGGACCTGGGCGGTGACGCCGCCGCCCATGCGGGCCACCCGTGTGATCATCCTCGCCCTGCTGCTGTGTGTCGCCGCCTACAAGGCAAGTTGACAACGATTCCCATTATCGGGCACGCTCGGAGAGTGGTTCTCCAGGTCGAACGGGCGGTCGTCGCCTACGATGGCCGGCCGGTGCTCGACGGGGTGTCGCTCACCGTCCACGCCGGCGAGGTGGTCGCCGTGCTCGGCGCCAACGGCTCCGGCAAGTCCACGCTGGTCAAGGCCGCGATGGGGCTGACCCCGCTGGCCGGCGGCGAGGTGCGCCTCTTCGGCACCCCGCTGCGGCGCTTCCGCGGCTGGCACCGGATCGGCTACGTGCCGCAGCGCGTCGGCGCCGGCGGCGGCGTGCCCGCCACGGTCGGCGAGGTGGTCGCCGAGGGCCGGCTGGCCCGCCGCGGCTTCCTGCGCCCGGCCTCGGCCGCCGACCGGCGCGCCGTGGGCGAGGCACTGGCCGCGGTCGGCCTCGCCGAGCGCATCCGCGAGCCGGTCTCCGTGCTCTCCGGCGGCCAGCAGCAGCGGGTCCTCATCGCCCGCGCCCTGGCCGGCGCCCCGGAGCTGCTGGTCCTCGACGAGCCGACGGCCGGCGTCGACGCGGTGAGCCAGGAGCTGTTCGCCGACTGCCTGCACCACTTCGTCGCCCAGGGCGGCACGGTGGTGCTGGTCGCGCACGAGCTCGGCCCGCTGCGCCCGCTGATCAGCCGGGCCGTGGTGGTGAACCGGGGCGAGATCGTCCACGACGGCGCCCCGCCGGCGACCGACGACGACCACGTGCACCCGCACGCCGCGGCCGCCTGACCGGTGGACATCTTCACGTACGACTTCATGATCCGCGCCCTGCTCGGGGCGCTCATCACCGGCGCGTCCGCCCCCGCGATCGGCATCTATCTGGTACAGCGGCGGCTGTCCCTGATCGGCGACGGCCTGGGCCACGTCGCGCTCACCGGCGTCGGCCTCGGCCTGCTGCTGCACCGCTCGCCGGTGCTCGTGGCGGTCTTCGCCGCCGCGGCCGGCGCGGTCGTCATCGAACTGGTCCGCCAGCGCGGCCGCACCTCGGGCGACATCGCCCTGTCCATGCTCTTCTACGGCGGCATCTCCGGCGGCGTGGTGCTGGTGAACCTGTCCGACGCGCAGAGCAGCCGCAGCCTGGTGTCGTACCTGTTCGGCTCCCCGCTGACGACCAGCCGGCAGGACCTGACCGTGATGCTGATCCTGGGCTGCGCGGTGCTGGCCGTCGCGGTGCTGCTGCGACCATGGCTGTTCGCGGTGTGCCACGACGAGGAGTACGCCCGCGTCTCCGGCCTGCCGGTGCGCACCCTCAACCTCATCCTGGCGATCACCACCGCGGTGACCGTGACCGTCGCCATGCGCGCCGTCGGCCTGCTGCTGGTCAGCGCGCTGATGGTGGTACCGGTGGCGACCGCCCAGCAGATCACCCGCGGCTTCCGGGCCACGATGCTGGCCGCGATCGGCCTGGGCCTGCTGGCCTCCGGCGGCGGGATCTGGCTGTCGACCGCGATCGACACCGGCCCCGGCGCGACGGTGGTACTCCTGGCCATCGCCGGTTTCTTCGCGGCCACGGTGGGCGCCGGCGCGGCGCGCAGGGTCCGCGGGGTGCGCCGTCCGGAGCCCCCTCCGGCGACCGCTCCCCCGCCCCCCGGCACCGGCGCCGGCCCCCTAGACCTGGCGGGCGATGCACGTGCCGGGGCCTGACGGCTACGCCGCGCCGGCCCCCGACGGCTACGAGGCGGCCGGGGAACTGCTGCGGGCGCTGTCCGCCCCGCTGCGCATCCGCATCGTCACCGAACTGGCCGACGGCCCGCGCTGCGTGCACGAGTTGGTCGAGACCCTCGGCGCGCCACAGCCACTGGTCTCGCAACATTTGCGCGTGCTGCGCGGCGCCGGCGTGGTCCGCGGCGCCCGCCGGGGCCGCGAGATCGCTTACTCCCTGTTAGACGAGCACGTGGCCCACATCGTCGCCGACGCCGTAACCCACGCCCGCGAGCCCCACTAACCCCTCCCGCCCCCGCCCCCGCCCCCGCCCCCGCTGCCCGCTCCTCGCTCCCTCGCCCCGTTCCCGCTGCCCGCTCCGCGCCCGTTCGCCCAAATCGGATTTTTCCCCTGACAGGCCATATATCTGATTCGTCCAGGCGGAAAGTCTCCGCGATCATGCACGCAACCAAGCCGACACCCCGGGTTCGCCATGATCCCGGAGACATCCGGTACCCAGGCGTACGTTTTGTCTCCGCGATCATGAAAAACCCGTGGTGCACACGGCCGGTTGAGCATGATCACGGAGACAAAACGCGCCACCGGGCAGCGGGCAGCGGGCAGCGGGCAGCGGGCAGCGGGCAGCGGGCAGCGGGCAGCGGGCAGCGGGGATTCAAGATCAACGCACGGAAGGCGTCAAGCGGGCGGGATTCCCGCGGATACGCCACGCTTGATGTCATGAAGGTCTATGCCGATCGCGCGCCCGTCGCCCTGCGTCAGGTACTCACCGATGTGCTGGTCGTCGTGTGGGTGTACGCCTGGGTGAGGCTGGGCATGATGCTGTTCGACCTGATCCAGAAGCTGGCCGTGCCCGGCCAGCAGCTCGAGGGCGCCGGCGACGGCCTGGCCCGCAACCTCGGCGCGGCGGGCGACAAGATCAAAGGCGTGCCAGGCGTGCCCGACTCCGTGGCCTCGCCGTTCACCGACGCCGCGGGCGCCGCCACGTCGCTGGCCAACGCCGGGCGCGAGCAGCAGACCATCGTCCACGACCTGGCCTGGGTACTCTCCGTGGTAATCGTCGTGCTGCCCGTACTCCTCGTCATCGCCGTCTGGCTGCCGCTGCGCATCCGCTGGATGCGCAGCGCCGGCTCGGCGGCCCAGTTGCGCGCCGTGTCCGCCGGGCGCGACCTGCTGGCCTTGCGCGCCCTCACCACCCAGCCGCTCAAGCGGCTGCTGCGGGTCGACCCGGAGATCGCCGCACGCTGGCGGCGCGGCGATCCCGACGCGGTCGAGGCCCTGGCCCGGCTACAGCTGCGCTCCCTGGGCCTGCACTAGGCACTGTCTCCTGGATCTTGGGATGATCTATGCCGTCCGATTTGTTACTCGGACGCTATGACTGCCCGATTCGAACTCACCGACGCCGAATGGGAACTGCTCCACCCGCTGCTGCCCGCCGACCCACCACGCGGCGGGCGGTGGCGGGACCACCGCACCGTGATCAGCGGCATCCTGTTCCGCGAACGCACCGGCATCCCGTGGCGGGACCTCCCCGCCCGATTCGGCAACTGGAAGACCATCTACCAGCGCAAACGCCGCTGGGCACTGGACGGCACCTGGCAACGCATCGCCGAACGGCTCCGCCTGGACACCGACCTCGACGACGGCGACGACTGGACCCTCGGCATCGACAGCACGGTCGTGCGCGCCCACCAGCACGCCGCCGGCGCCCGCCACCAGCCACCAGCCGACCAGCCGCCGGCCGGCCGGTCAAAACCGTAGCGGCGACCATCCCCGAACAGGCCGCTGAACCCGAAGCCCTGGGCCGGTCCCGGGGAGGATTCAGCACCAAGCTGCACCTGGCCGCCGACCGCCGCAGCCGACCCGTCAGCCGCACCATCACCGCCGGGCAACGCCACGACCGCATCGGCTACCCAGCGGTGATGGCCGGCATCCGCATCCCCCGCCGCCGCGGCCGGCCCAGGACCCGGCCCGCCCGCATCCTGGGCGACAAGGCCTACTCCATCCGCGCGATCCGCGCCGACCTGCGCCGCCGCCGCATCGCCGCGACCATCCCCGAACGCGCCGACCAGCAGGCCAACCGCCGCAAACGCGGCGCCGCCGGCGGACGGCCACCAGCGTTCGACACCGAACGCTACAAGGAACGCAACACCGTCGAACGCGCGGTCAGCAAACTCAAACAGTTCCGCGCCGTAGCCACCCGTTACGACAAGAGAGCCTTCATGTACCTCGCGGCCATCGACATCGCCACCATCAAAATCTGGCTTCGCGACCTCGCCGCAGATCCACGAGACACGGCCTAGCCCAGCCAACGCGATGACCGCTAGCCCAGCCAACGCGATGACCAAAACCGGCCAATGCGCGGACCGCTCAATCACCGCAGCGCACCGCCGGCCCGCCGGTCGTGCCGGCCCTCCGCCGCGCTTCGCGCGAGCCCGCCGGACCCAGCCAACGCGCGGACCCAGCCAACGCGCGGACCCAGCCAACGCGCGGACCCAGCCAACGCGCGGACCCAGCCAACGCGCGGACCCAGCCAACGCGCGGACCCAGCCAACGCGCGGACCCAGCCAACGCGCGGACCCAGCCAACGCGCGGACCCAGCCAACGCGCGGACCCAGCCAACGCGATGACTGCGGACCGGCCAACGCGCGGACCCGAGACCAGCCAGACGCGCGGACCGGCGGGCCAGTGCGGTGGACTAGATGCGACCAGTGGCGGGGCCGGCGCTGGCGATCAGGTCGACGCCTGCGGAATTCGGTAGCCGTGCGGACCTCGGTGGTGCGCCCAGCAGATTCCTGCACCCTAGCATCACCCAACAAACCCGCGCACGACCCCATCACGCACCGTAATCAGACCAGTCGTCGGCGGACGTCCGGGGTGGTGGACGGGCCCGGTGACCACGGGGCCGTCGACGGGCCGTCCGTGGTCGCCGGCACGATGCCGTCCTCCAGCGAACGGTACCGGCCGGACAGCACCCGCTTGGCCGCGGACGCCTCGACGGAGTCGGCGTTGTCCCACAGCTGGCGGAACAGCGCCTCGGCCCGCAGGGTCGCCTGCCGGCAGAACAGGTCGGCCAGCTCGATGCCCTCCGGTCGCTCCGGCCGCTCGGTGCGCGCCTTGACGCAGGCCGCCGCCATCGCGAACAGTTCCGCGGCGATGTCCACGACCCGGCCGAGGAACCCCTGCTTGTGCTCGAGTTTGCCCTGCCAGCGGGCCATCCCGTAGAACGTCTCGCGGGCCAGCCGGCGGGAGGCCCGTTCGACGTAGCGCACGTGCGCGGCGAGCGGGCCGAACTCCTGGTAGCCGCCGGGCAGCTGGCCCTTGCCGGCCACCAGGGTCGGCAGCCACTTGGCGTAGAAGCCGCCGGCCCGGCCGGCCGCCTTGGCCTTGCGGGTGAGGTTGGCCTCCGGGTCGATGATGTCGCCGGCGACGGAGAGGTGGGCGTCGACGGCCTCGCGGGCGATGGCCAGGTGCATGATCTCGGTCGAGCCCTCGAAGATGCGGTTGATCCGCAGGTCGCGCAGGATCTGCTCGGCCGGGACCGCGCGCTCGCCGCGGGCGGCGAGGGAGTCGGCGGTCTCGTAGCCGCGGCCGCCGCGGATCTGCACCAGCTCGTCGGCGATCTTCCAGGCCAGTTCGCTGGCGTAGAGCTTGACCAGGGCGGCCTCGATGCGGATGTCGTTGCGGTTGTCGTCGGCCAGGCGGCAGGACACCTCCAGCATCGCCTCCATGCCGTAGGTCGATCCGGCGATGAACGCGATCTTCTTCGCGATCGCCTCGTAGGCGCCGATCGGCTTGCCCATCTGGACCCGCTCGGCGGCCCACTCGCGGGCCGCGCCGAGGCACCACTTGCCGGCGCCGACGCACATCGCGGGCAGCGACAGCCGGCCGGTGTTGAGCGTGCTGAGCGCGATGCGCAGACCCTGGCCCTCGCCGCCGATGACGTTGGCGGCGTGCACGCGCACGTCGTGGAAGCGGGTGACGGAGTTCTCCAGGCCGCGCAGGCCCATGAAGGCGTTGCGTCGCTCGATCGTGACGCCGGGTGCGTCGCCCTCGACCACGAAGGCGGTGATGCCGCCGCGATGGCCTTCGCTCTTGGGTACCAGTGCCATGACCACGAACAGCGTGGCCAGGGTGCCGTTGGTGGCCCACAGCTTCACGCCGTTGAGCAGATAGTCACCTTCCGGCGTCGGTACCGCAGAGGTGCGCAGATTCGCCGGGTAGGAGCCCACCTCCGGCTCGGTGAGCAGGAACGCGGACACCTCGCCGCCGGCGAGCCGGGGCAGGAAGCGGCGCTTCTGCTCCTCGTTGCCGACCAGCTTCAGCGGCTGCGGGACGCCGATGGACTGGTGTGCGGACAGCAGTGCGCCGATGGCCGGGCTGACCGAGCCGACGAGCATCAGCGCGCGGCAGTAGTCCAGGTTGGTCAGGCCCAGCCCGCCGTACTTCTCGTCGATCTTCATCCCGAAGGCGCCCAGCTCGCCGAGCGAGCGCAGGACCTCGTCCGGGACGTAGGCGTCCCGCTCGATCTGCTGGCCGTCGACCTCGGCGGACAGGTACGCGGCCAGCTTGGCCCGGAACTCGGTGCCGCGCGCCTCGGCGGCCGGGTCGAGCTCGGGCAGCGGGTCGATGAGATCGAGGCGGAGCCGGCCCAGGAAGAGCTCCTTGCCGAAGCTGGGCTTGCGCCACTCGGTCTCGCGGTTCTCCTCGATGACCTTGCGCGCCTCACGCTCGGCGCGCACCGACGTGGAAACCATGGCCACCCCCTGGTAGACGGGCCTCTGATCCAGGTTATTACCCGCCGGTAGCCGCTGTTAAGCCCGCACTCGATGAAACGGATTTTTCTCCTGTCAGGGTATAAATCCGAAAAGTCGTGGCGCGGAGCGCCCGACTTTTCGGACCAACGGCCTCAGGCGCGACAGCCGGCGACGATCGTGGTGCGGAGCGCCCGACTTTTCGGACCGAACGGTCGCAGCACCCAACGCCCGACTTTTCGGACCGAACGGCCGCAGCGCTGAGAGCCAACGGCCTCAGGCGCGACCGCGGGCGACGATCGCGGCGGCGACCTCGGCCGGCGCCTGGTCGGGAATCCAGTGGCTGACGCCGGCCAGGGGGACGAACCGGTAGTCGGCCGCCACGTGTTCCGCGCAGGCGCGGGCCGCCGTGGGGCCGATGGCCACGTCGCCGTCGCTCCACACGTAGGTGGTGGGCATCGTGGCCGGGCCGAGGCCCTCGAGGTCGCGGCGGTTCATCGCGCGGTACCAGTTCAGCGCCGCGGTCAGCGCGCCCGGCACCAGCAGCGGCCGCACGTAGGCGCCGACCCGCGCGTCGTCCAGTCCGGAGCCGTCGAAGAGCCGCCGCAGCCGCCGGGCGTCGTCGGCGAGGAGCACCTCCTCGGCCTTCCCCGCCTCTCTGAAGAGTTTGATGTACGCCGAACGCTCCTGCTGGTCCGGATCGGTCGCGTAGGCGTACGCGGTCGCGAGCGGGTGGGGCACCGAGACCGCGGTGAGGGTGCGGACCCGCTCGGGATGGCGCAGGGCGACGTGCCAGGCGCAGATCGCGCCCCAGTCGTGGCCTACCAGGTGTACCGCCGAAAGATCCAGCTCGTCGAGGACGGCGACGACGTCGAGGGCGCACTCGGTGATCCGGTAGTCCTCGACCGCCTCGGGCCGGGCGCCCGGCGAGGTGCCGCGCTGGTCGAGGGCGTAGGTGCGCAGGCCCGCCGCGTGCAGGTACGGCGCCACCCGGACCCACTCGCCGCTGTGCTGGGGGAAGCCGTGCAGCAGCAGGACCGGCTCGCCGCGGGCCGGGCCGTCCGCGACGACGTCGAAGGTCAGCGAGCGCGCCGTGATTTTCATGACCTGAGACTACGAGCCGGCGTCGTTCGCTGTTACCGTCGGGAAACAACTTCACATCCGACAGGGGAGCGCACAGCGCTGAGAGTGCGGCCGCCGATGGCGCCGCAGACCCTCGAACCTGATCTGGGTAATGCCAGCGCAGGGAGCTCGGTCACCTCACGCCAGCCACCACGTCCGCGCGGGTCGCGCGGCGTGGTGTCGCGTCTCCTTCTGGTTCACCTGCGAACTGGGAGGTACCAAGCAATGCAGACCCGTTGGCGCACCGTCGACATCGTCGTGGCCTCGATCATCGCCGTCGCCTTCGCCGGCGTCTTCTACGCGTGGAACAACCTGTGGACGGCGCTGGAGAACGGCTTCGCCCTGCCCTGGCGGGCGGTCATCTACGGGGTGTGGCTGGTGCCGGCGGTGCTCGGCCCGCTGGTCATCCGCAAGCCCGGCGCCGGGCTGTTCACCGAGCTCGTCGCGGCGATCGTGTCGGCGCTGTTCGGCTCCGCGTGGGGGCTCAGCGTCATCGTCTCCGGCCTGGTCCAGGGCATCGGCGGCGAGTTCGGCTTCGCCGCGACCGGCTACCGCTCGTACAAGCTCGGCAATGCCCTGATCGCGGGCGGCCTGGCCGGCGCCGGTGCGACGCTGTTCGACCTGAGCACCTACTACAGCGACGTCTTCACCACCGGCCAGAAGTGGACGTACGCGGCGCTGGTGGTGCTCAGCGGCGCGGTGATCGCCGGCGCGGGCAGCTGGGCGCTGCAGCGGGCGCTGTCGAAGACCGGCGTGCTGGACCGGTTCCCGTCCGGCCGGGAGCGGGTCGCCGTCTGAGCACGGTCGAGCTGCGCGGCTTCGGGTGGCGCCACGCCGGGCGCAAGGCCTGGGCGCTGCGCCACCTCGACCTGCGCATCGAGCACGGCGAGCGGGTGCTGCTGCAGGGCGCCTCGGGCGCGGGCAAGAGCACGCTGCTCGCCGCGCTCGCCGGCCTGCTGGCCGAGGACTCCGGCGAGCAGGAGGGCGAGATCCTCATCGACGGCCGCCCGGCCCAGGGGCTGCGCGGCGAGACGGGCATCGTCTTCCAGGACCCGCAGACCCAGCTGGTGATGAGCCGGGCCGGCGACGACGTCGCGTTCGGCCTGGAGAACCGGGGTGTGCCGCGCGCGGAGATCTGGCCGCGGGTCGACGCGGCGCTGGCCGCGGTGGGTTTCCCCTACGGCCGCGACCGCGACACCGCGGCGCTGTCCGGCGGCGAGCAGCAGCGGCTGGCGATCGCCGGGGTCGTCGCGCTGCGCCCGGGGCTGCTGCTGCTCGACGAGCCGACGGCGAACCTCGATCCGGAGGGCGCGCACCTGGTCCGTACCGCGATCGCGAAGGCGCTGCAGGACCTGGACGCGACGATGGTCCTGGTCGAGCACCGGGTGGACGAGGCCCTGGCCCTGGTGGACCGGACGGTCGTCATCGGGGATCATCCCGGCGCGGTGTGGGCGCCGGGCGCCCCGCTGCCGGAGCGCAGGGCTCCCGGGCCGCCCGGCGAGGCGCTGCTCACCGCCGAGGCGCTCGAGCTTCGACACACCAAGAACAAGATCGATGATGTGGTACTGCGGGGGCAGGCGCTCGCCGTCGAGGGCCCCAACGGCGCCGGCAAGACCACCCTGGCGCTGCTGCTCGGCGGGCTGACCAGGCCGACCGGCGGCCGGGTGGTGGCCTCGCCGGCGCTGGCCGGGCGCGACGCGGGCCGCCCGCCGCACCGCTGGCGGGCGGCCCGGCTGGCCCGGCGGATCGGCTCGGTGTTCCAGAATCCGGAGCATCAGTTCGTGACCGACACGGTGCGGGCCGAGCTGGCGCTGGGCGGCGCCGCGCCGGCCGTGGTCGACGGGCTGCTGGAGCGGCTCTACCTGGACCGGCTGGCCCTGGCCAACCCGTTCACGCTCTCCGGCGGCGAGCAGCGCCGGCTCAGCGTCGCCACCGCCCTGGCCGCCGCGCCGCAGGTGCTGGTGCTGGACGAGCCGACGTTCGGCCAGGACCTGCGCACCTGGCGGGAGCTGGTCACGCTGCTGGCCGACCTGCGCGACGAGGGCCGGGCGCTGGTGCTGGTCACGCACGACCCGCAGCTGGTCGCCGCGATCGGCGACCGCCGCCTGAGGCTGACGCGATGACCACCTGGCTCGCGCGCCGGGACGCGACCGCGAAGCTGCTCGCGGCGCTGCTGGTCACCGCGGCCGTGGTGACCACGCTCGATCCCTTGGCGATGCTGACCGTGATCGCGGTACTGTGCTGTGCGCTGCCGCTGACCGGCCTCTCCCCCGGCACGCTGTGGCGGCGCGGCTGGCCGATCCTGGTCTCGGCGGCCGGTGTCTTCGCGTTCACCGTGCTGCTCGGCTCCCGCGACGCGCCGGTGCTCGCCCACGTGGCCGGCCTCGACGTGCGGGCCAACGCGGTCGGCTACGGGCTACGGCTGCTCGCCCTGGGCCTGCCCGGGTTCGTGGTGTTCGCCACCATCGACCCGACCGACCTGGCCGACTCCCTGGTGGCGCACCTGCGGGTGCCGCCGCGCTTCGCGATCGGGGCGCTGGCCGCGCTCCGGCTGGCGCCGCTGCTGGCCGGGGAGTACCGCCTGATCAGGCTGGCCCGGCGGGCCCGCGGTACCCACCGGGGGCTCTTCTCCACGCTCTTCGGGCTGCTGGTCGCCGCGATCCGGCGCGGGATCCGGCTGGCGACGGCGATGGAGGCGCGCGGGTTCGACCGGGACGGCCCGCGCACCATCGCCCGCGAAACCCATTTCGGCTGGTCCGATGCGTTCGTAGCGTTCGCCGGCCTGGCCCTGGCGGCCGCCGTGATCATGCTGAAGTTCGCGCACGCATAGCTATATCGCTACCTGTTGTTCGTTCTGGCGGTCGAGATTCGCCGGTGAGGGACCACCGACTGCCGAAACGGAGACTTCATGGGCCACGGCCACCACCACCACGAGGACATGCCGCAGACCACCGGCGACGTCCCCGCCGTGCTCGACGCGTCCATCCCGGACAGCGAGCTCTCCCCCGCCGACGTCTCCCGCCGCGGTTTCCTGCGCCGCGCCGGCCTGCTGGGCGCGGCCGCCGCCGCGGGCGGCGCGCTGGCCAACGCGGGTGTCGCCCACGCGCACGGGGACGATCACGACCACGACTTCGACGGCTTCGACCGCCACGGTCACGGCCGCCCGGTGTTCAACAGCTACAAGTGGCTCGCCGGCGACCACCACATCCACACCCAGTACAGCAGCGACGCCATGTACCGGCCGGACGACCACGTCAAGCACGCCTCCGCCTACGGGCTGGACTGGATGGTCATCACCGACCACGGCACCGTCCAGCACGCCAAGATCGGCGTCGAGCGGGTCAACCCGCAGATCCGCCAGGCGCGCGAGGACTACAAGGACATGCTCGTCTTCCAGGGCCTGGAGTGGAACATCCCGGCCGCCGAGCACGGCACCGTCTTCGTGCACCCCGGTGCCAACGAGGTCGCCGTGCTCAAGGAGTTCGAGAACACGTTCGACGGCTCGGTGCAGGGCGCGGTCAACCCGGCCAACGTGACCGAGGCGCTGGCCATCGCCGGCATCAAGTTCCTCGGCGACCAGGTCACCAAGCGGCGGGTGCAGGACGCGCTGTTCCTGGCCAACCACCCGGCCCGCAACGGCATCGACTCGCCGCACGAGATCCGCGGCTGGCGCGACGCCAACCCGAAGATCGCGATCGGCTTCGAGGGCGCGCCGGGCCACCAGGCCGCGGGCTTCGCCAAGCCCAACGGCGGCGGCGCCGGCCGCGGCTTCTACGAGAACGCCCCGAACGCCAACTCGTTCCCCGGCTACCCGCTGGAGAGCTACCGCACCTGGGGCGGTTTCGACTGGATGACCTCGACCGTCGGCGGGCTCTGGGACAGCCTGCTGGCGGAGGGCAAGACCTGGTGGATCACCGCCAACTCGGACTCGCACGTCGTCTTCGAGGAGACGGCGAAGCGCCCGGACAACACCGACTTCGCCACCAACGGGTACCACTTCGACCCGGTGTACGGGCAGCCGGCCAACCTCACCGCGGGCGACTTCTGGCCCGGCTTCTACAGCCGGACCCACGTCGGCGCGGGCAACTTCAGCTACGCCGCGGTCATGGACGGCCTGCGCGCCGGCCGGGTGTGGGTCGACCACGGCGGCCTGATCAGCGACCTCGACGTGCAGGTGCGCGTCAAGGGCACCCCGTTCGGCGTCACCCTCGGCGACGCGCTGGTGCTGCGCCGCGGCCAGCGCGCCGAGCTGGTCATCAAGATCAACCTGGCCAACCGGGCCAACTGGGCGAACTTCGTGCCGACCCTGTCGCGCGTCGACGTCATCCGCGGCGACGTGACCGGAGCGGCGTCGAACAAGGACACGTTCCAAGCCCCGAACACCAAGGTCGTGCAGAGCTTCGAGGTGAACAAGTCGACCGGCACCGTGTCGTTCACCTACGACCTGGGCGTGGCCGACCAGCCGTTCTACGTCCGCCTGCGCGGCACCGACGGCAACCGCACCGCCCCCGGCTTCCTGGGCGCGGCGATCGACCCGACCGGCCCGGCGATCGACGTGCTCGGCGACGCCGACCCGTGGAAGGACCTCTGGTTCTACGCGAACCCGATCTTCGTCTACCCGCGGTGACCAGGTTCACCGACGTCCAGGCGGCTGACCATCACATCCTGACGGCCGGCCGCCCCGCGTTCACGTACTTCGACGCCGGCCAGGTCGCCGTCGGCGCCGAGGCGGACCCGCCCCCGGAGGGCGCCCGCCAGGTACTGTTCGAGGGCGCGGAGCGACTCAAGGGCACGCTCGCCGTCTCGGCCATCGTGGCCGGCTCGGCGATCGACCGGGTCGTGATCCTGGGCGGCATGGTCGCGGTGCCGGAAATGCTCGTCGACACGCGCGACTTCGTCCGCCCCATCTGGCGCGCCGGCGTGCTGACCCTGGTGACCCAGTTCGCCCGCAACGGCGTGCTGGTCCCCTTCGAGCCGCCGGCCAACCGCCCCTGCTGCACCGACCACTGACCCGTCCGCTCACCGCCCCGGGGCCCGCCAACCACGGCGGGCCCCAACCGCTGCGCCGCGGTTCACACCACCGTGGAAGCCCACGTGATCATTGCGACCAAAGCGATGTTTTCTCTCCGCGATCATGCAGAAGAGCGTCCCGAATGGCGGGATCGCCATGATCGTGGAGTGAAACCGCTCGCATAGCGGCGCTTTGGCTCCGGGATCATGCGGATCCCGGCCAGTGGACGGCTCAAGTGCATGATCGCGGAAGAATAATGCCGACCGGAGCGCCCGTGTCAAGATCGACGCTGTGGCTGCGGGGCGCGATCGCCGGCCCAGGCTAGCGGCCGATCTTGTCCAGCTCGGCGTGGTCGTCGTCGGAGAGGGAGAGTCCCGCGCCCGCGAGGTTTTCGCGCAGGTGGGTCGTGGACGAGGTGCCAGGGATCAGCAGGATGTTCGGCGAGCGCCGCAGCAGCCAGGCCAGGGCGACCGACATCGGGGTGGCCGCCAGCCGGGCGGCCACGCTCGACAGCGCCGAGGACTGCAGCGGGCTGAAGCCGCCGAGCGGGAAGAACGGCACGTAGGCGATGCCCTGGGCGGCGAGCGCGTCGATCAGCTCGTCGTCGTGGCGGTGCGCGAGGTTGTACATGTTCTGCACGCAGACGATCGGCGCGATCGTCTGCGCCTCGGCGACCTGCTCCGGCGTCGCGTTGCTCACGCCGAGGTGGCGGATCAGGCCCTGCCGCTGGAGTTCGACGAGCGTCCCGAACGCCTCGGCGACCGAGCCGGGCTGGGGTCCCTCGGCGTTGCCGAGCCGGAGGTTGACCAGGTCGAGCGCGTCGAGACCGAGGTGCTCGAGGTTCTCGTGCACGGCCCGGCGCAGGCTTTCCGGGTCGCGGGCCGGGGGCCAGCCGCCCTGCGCGTCGCGGTTCGCGCCGACCTTGGTGACGATGTGCAGCGACTCGGGGTACGGGTGCAGCGCCTCCCGGATCAGCCGGTTGGTGACGTGCGGCCCGTAGGCGTCGGCGGTGTCGATGTGGGTGATGCCGAGCTCGACGGCTTCGCGGAGGACGGCCAGTGCGCCGTCGTGGTCGGCCGGCGGTCCCATGACCCAGGGGCCGGCGAGCTGCATGGCGCCGTAGCCGAAGCGGGTGACGGTCAGGTCTCCCAGTGTCCAGGTGCCGCCGGGCAGGGAAGTGGAGGCCATGCTCATACCTCTGGCTTTCGTGTGTCGCGGATGCCTGCTCCACTATCAGGGGGTAACTTCCTCACGGGAAGTAGGCACCCGCAGGTGCGTAACGCACCAGGAGCTGGAAGGGGCGGTTCGATGGCGACGACGACGGCGGCGCAGCAGCGGGCACAGGCCAAGGTGGAGTATGACGCTTTCCTGGCGCAATGCCCGAGTCGCCGGCTGCTCGACCGCATCGCCGACAAGTGGGTCACGCTGGTGCTGGCCGCGCTGCGCAGCGACGGCTCGCATCGGTTCGGCGCCGACTGCGCCGGTGAGCCCCGGTCGATGCGGTATTCGGAGCTGTCGCGCCGGCTGGCCGGGGTCAGCCAGAAGATGCTGACGCAGACGCTGCGCGCCCTGGAACGCGACGGCCTGATCACCCGCACCGTGGTGCCGACGGTGCCCGTCACGGTCAGCTACGAGCTGACCGACCTCGGCCTCTCCCTGCACCAGTTGATGCACGGCCTGAAGTCCTGGGCCGAAACGCACATGGACGACGTGCTCGCCAACCGCGCGGCCTACGACGGCCACGCCGCCTGAGCGGTCAGGTGGTGAGGGTGGGGACGACCGGGTTGGGGATGGCGCCGCCGAAGCGGCGGTCGCGCTTGGCGTAGACCTCGCAGGCGTACCAGAGGTGGCGGCGGTCGAAGTCGGGCCACAGGGTGTCGATGGAGACGAACTCGGCGTAGGCCGCCTGCCAGATCATGAAGTTCGACCAGCGCATCTCGCCCGAGCTGCGGACCAGCAGGTCCACGTCGGGCAGGTCCGGCTCGTCCAGGTAGCGGGCCACCGTCTTCTCCGAGACGCGGTCCGCCTTGAGCCGGCCCGCCTCCACGTCGGCGGCGATGCGGGCCGCGGCGTCGGCGATCTCCGCCCGGCCGCCGTAGTTGACGCACATCGTGAACGTCAGCTTGTCGTTGTGGCGGGTCAGCTGCTCGGCGTGCTCGAGCTCGTTGATGACCGACCGCCACAGCCGGGGGCGGCGGCCGGCCCAGCGGACCCGGATGCCCATCTCGTGGAACTCGTCGCGGCGGCGGTGGATGGTGTCGCGGTTGAAGTTCATCAGGAAGCGCACCTCCTCCGGGGAACGCTTCCAGTTCTCCGTCGAGAAGGCATAGGCGCTGATGTACTTCACGCCGAGCTCCAGCGCGCCCTCGATCACGTCGAACAGGGCCGCCTCGCCCGCCGTGTGGCCGGCGGTGCGGGGCAGGCCGCGCTGCTTGGCCCAGCGGCCGTTGCCGTCCATGATGATCGCCACGTGCTGCGGCACGGTCTCCTTCGGCAGCACCGGCGGGCGGGCACCGCTGGAGTGCTGCGACGGCGGGCGGAAGTTGCTCACGGAAGTTCCTTTCGCAGGGGGCGTGCATCGCGATCGACCAGCGGCAGCGAGCGCAGCGCGCGCTCCAGGTGCCACTGCAGGTGCGCGGCGACCAGGCCGCTCGCCTCGCGCTGGTGGGGCGGCGCGGCGGCGTCGGCGATCGTCCAGTCGCCCTCGGCGAGGGCCGACATCAGCTCGAGCGTCGCCGGCGCCGGATGGGCGGCGCCCGGCGGGCGGCAGTCCGGGCAGACGGCGCCGCCGGCCGGCACCGAGAAGCCGCGGTGCGGGCCCGGGGTGCCGCAGACCGCGCACTCGCGCAGCGCCGGCGCCCAGCCGGCCACGCTCATCGCCCGCAGCAGGTACGCGTCCAGCACCAGGCCGCCGGCGTGCTCGGCCACGGCGAGCGCGCGCAGGGCGCCCAGCGTCAGCTGGAACAGCCGCAGCGACGGCTCCTGCTCCACCGGCGTCAGCCGCTCCGCGGTCTCGGCGATCGCGCTGGCCAGCGTGTAGCGGGGATAGTCGTCCAGGAACCGGCGGCCGAACAGGTCGACCCCCTCCACCTGGCTGATCACGTCGAGGCTGCGCCCCTCCAGCAGCTGCACGTCGACGTGGCCGAACGGCTCCAGCCGGCCGCCGAACTTCGACGTGGTGCGCCGCACGCCCTTCGCGACCGCGCGGACGCGGCCGTGGTTGCGGGTGAACAGGGTGACGATCCGGTCGGACTCGCCGAGCTTCTGCACCCGCAGCACCACGGCGTCGTCCCGGTAGAGCTTCCCGCGGAAGCCGGCCGCCCCGGACATCAGAAGCCCAGGCGGCGCAGCTGCTTCGGGTCGCGCTGCCAGTCCTTGGCCACCCGGACGTGCAGGTCGAGATAGACCCGGCCGCCGAGCAGGTCTTCGATCTCGCGGCGGGCCCGGGTGCCGACCTGCTTGAGCCGGCCGCCCTGGTGGCCGATCACGATCGCCTTCTGGCTCGGGCGCTCCACGTAGATGTCGGCGTAGACGCGGGTCAGGCCGCTCTCTTCGGGAAGTACCTCCTCCACCAGAACGGCGATCGAATGCGGCAGCTCGTCGCGGACGCCGTCCAGGGCCGCCTCGCGGATGAGCTCCGCCATCAGCACCTGCTCGGGCTCGTCGGTGAGCATGCCGTCCGGATACAGCTGCGGCGAGCGCGGCAGGTGCCCGATCATGACGTCGACGAGCGTCTCCACCTGCGCGCCGGACACGGCGCTGACCGGCACGATGTCGGCGAACTCGCCCAGCTCCTGCACGGCCACCAGGCGCTCGGCGAGAGTGCCGCGGTCCACCAGGTCGGTCTTCGTCACCACCGCGACCAGGGTCGCCTTGAGCTCGGCGATCTCGCCGCTGATGAACCGGTCGCCGCGCCCGATCGGCTCGTCGGCGGGCAGGCACAGCCCGATCACGTCGACCTCGCTCCATGTGGCGCGGACCAGGTCGTTGAGCCGCTCGCCGAGCAGCGTGCGGGGCCGGTGCAGGCCCGGCGTGTCGACGAGCACCAGCTGCGCGTCGGGCCGGTGCACCACGCCGCGGATCGTGTGCCGGGTGGTCTGCGGTTTCGGGGAGGTGATCGCGATCTTCTGGCCGACGATCGTGTTGGTCAGCGTCGACTTGCCGGCGTTCGGGCGGCCGACGAAGCAGGCGAAGCCCGCGCGATAGTCACCAGTGGTCTGCACGATGTTTCAGGGTACTCAGACTTCCAGTCGCAATTGGCGGGGGCGCTGTGAAGGAGTTGTGGCCTTCGCCGGGGCGGCCGTGGCCACCTGGAGCTCCACGGTACCCTCGACCAGCCCCCGGCCCGCCGAGCGCAGCACGATCCGGCCCGGCATCAGCCGCGACAGCGACGTCGGCACCGCGCTGCGCTGCTCGGTGGCCAGCACCAGGTGCACGCCGACCGGCCGGCCGCCGGCCGCCAGCGCGGTCAGGGCGTCGTTGAGCACCGGGTCGTGGCCGTCGACCAGCACCAGCACCCGGGCCCCGTCGTGCTCGGCCAGCGCGGCGCGCTCGGCGACCAGGCCGGCGATCGTCTCCAGCAGCGCCTCCGCGGCCGGCGCGTCGCTGCCGTCCACGCGGTAGACGCGCAGCGCCGCACCGTCGTACCGGCGCCCGAACGACGCCGCGATCGTGTCCAGCAGCGTCGTCTTGCCGGCCCCGACCGGGCCGTAGACCAGCAGGTGCCCCAGCTCGTCGAGGTCGAGCGGCCACACCTGCACCGCTTGCGAGTTCGGCAGGTCGACCATGCCGATCGGCGCGGCGAACGCCGTGGTGTCCGATTGATCGGACAGCTCGGACAAGTCGTACGTTGCGGCGAGCGGCGGGTGCCAGGCGCGCGGCTGGTCCGGGACGCGGGCCTCGCGGTGCGCGGCGCAGACGGCGTCGACGAGCCGCCGCAGGTCGGTGACGTCGCAGTCGGCCGGCGCGAGCGACGCCGCCGTCGTGGCGACCGGCGCGTGCAGGCCCGACTCGAAGTGCCACTCGGTCACCAGCGTCGGGCCGGCGGCCCGGTCGGCCGGCGAGCAGGCGCCGCCGTAGGCGATCTGGACCGCCTCCGCGTCGGCCGCCCCCGCGCGGACGAACGCCCGGCCCGGCAGCAGCGGCGACAGGTGCGCCGCGTCCGGGCGCTCCAGCACCTCCAGGCTGTCCTGCTCGCTGTCCACCCGCAGCGCGATGCGCAGCGGCGCCTCCGCGCGCAGGTCGTCGTCCACCGCGCCGTGCGGGTGCGCCGTTGACAACAGGAGGTGTACCCCGGCGTTGCGGCCCCGCCGGGCCAGTTCCCGCAGCCCGGTGACGAAGTCCGGCGGCGCCGTGGTGAGCTCGGCCACGACGACGAGCAGGTTCGCCGGGGCCGCGGCCGGGTGCCGCCGCTCCATCTCCACGATGTCGCGCACCGAGTGCCGGCGCAGGATCCCCTCCCGGCGGCGGACCTCGGCGCCCAGCGACAGCAGGACGCGGCGGGCCCGGTAGGCGTCGTCGCCGCGGAACACCCCGACCGTGTGCGGCAGCCGCACGCAGTCGCCGAACGTGTCGCCCTGCGGGTCCACCAGCACGAACGTGAGCCGGTTCGCCGGGTAGGTGGCGGCCAGCGCGGCCAGGTAGGAGCGCAGCAGCCACGAGCGGCCCGAGCCCGGTGCGCCGGCGATGATCCCGTTGGGCCCGTCGCGGCGCAGGTCCACCACGACCGGGCCGGTGCCGCCCAGGCCGATCGGGGCGGCCAGGCCGCGGTCGCGGGTGGCCGGCACCCAGCGCTTCACGATCGCGCTCGGGGCCGGGTCGCCGCCGAGCTTGAGCACCTCGCCCAGCGCCGCCGTCCGGGGCGCCGCGCCGCCCGCCGCGTCGCGGGTCGCGGCCAGGGCGTGCGCGACCCGGTCGGCGACCGCCGCGCCGATGCCCTCGGCGTCCGGCGCCACCACCCCCGGCGGCAGCCCGGCCGCCGTCTCCGCGCCGGTGAGCAGGCTGATGCCGCCCCGGGGCCCGTCCTCGACGAGCCGGGCCAGCGACTCCGGCGGTACCGAATCGGGGTCCGGAAGCACCACCACCACGTGCGGGGCGAACTGCTCGGCGATCGCGTGCCGGCCCAGCCGCCGCTGCCGCAGCAGCGCCTCGACCAGGGCCAGCACCCGGCGCCGGTCGTCGTCCTGGGCGGCCACCGTGCGGGCGCCCGGCGCGAACGCCGCGGTCAAAGTGCGGGTGTGCGGCAGCCAGCCGGTCCACGCCCAGTGCTCGGTCTCCTCGGGCGTGGTGAGCACCACCAGCGCCAGGTCGGCCGGGGCGGCCAGGGTGGCCAGCTGCACGATCCAGGAGCGCAGCACCGCGCGGCGCGCCTGCGGGTCACCAATCGCGCCGAGGGCGCCGAGCGCCCGCAGGTCAGCCTCCACCGGTACATCGGGATCCACGGCATAGCGGCCGCGCAGCGCGGCGATCCGCTCGGTGTGCCCGGGGTCGAAGTCGCCGGTCGTCGCCGCCTGCTCGAAGCGCAGCCGGCTGGGCTGGTCGGCGGTGGCCACCCGCAGCGTCAGGAAGTCCCGGTCGTCGGGGCGGCGGGCCGGCTTCTCCTGCCGGTCGGCGGCCCGGGCCAGGTGGGCGACGCTGGGCATCTCGGCCCGCCGCGCCTGCACCACGGCCCGATGCTTGATCGCCGCGTCGGCCTCGGCCCGGTCCATGGCCGCGGCGAACTCCGCGGCCGGATCGACGCCCCGCCGCCGCAGCGCCAGGCGGCGTCGTTTTGGCGGCTGCGGTACCACCGGAAGCCAGACCGCCGGCGGCGGACCCTTGGGCGCCGGGGAGTCCGCCGGCACCTCCTCGACCGTGACCAGGGTCGCCCCGAGGCGCAGCAACTGCCCGCCGGCCAGGGTGGCCGTGCCGGTCAGCGGCTCGCCGTCCAGCCGGGTGCCGGCCGGGGAGCGCAGGTCGGTGGCGGCCACCTCGTGGCTGCCGATGCCCAGGTGCAGGTGGCGCCGCCCGGCCGTGGCGTCGGTGAGGACCAGGTCGCTCGCCGGGTCGGTGCCGATCACGAACTCGCCGGGCGGCAGCGGCAGCCAGATCCCCGCGTCCGGCCCGGCCACGACCAGCAGCTCGAACCGGTGCCCCTCGGCCCGTGCCGGCCGCTCGGGGCGCTGCTCGGGCGGGGCGAGCAGGATCGCGTCGCCGCAGCGCAGCCCCTGGTCGCCGAGCGGGCGGGCCGGGTCCAGCCGGCGGCCGGTGCGCACCAGCCAGGCCCAGGTCGTCTGCTGTGGCCGGTCCGCCGGGTCGAGCAGCCCCAGCAGGGCCGGGACCAGGTCGGCCACGCTCCCGCCCGGGTCGGCCCGCAGCCGGACCGTGCGATCCAGCGTCGCGGTCGAGTCTCGCCTCGCCACTCGCACGTCGATCAGCAGGTCCATCGGCCGGCCCCCTTCTTCCCGCGCAGCATCGATCCGTCGTCGGTCTTCCAGAAAGCCTGGTGGCGGGGCGGACGCTCTGCAGGGCTCCGCCCTCGACAGTAAGCTCCGCAAGGCCGGGTGGATCGCATCGACGCGCGCCAGGATTTCGTGCTATACGCTCATAAAACGGGCGGAACGGCGCGTCGGTTACCCTGGTCAACCCTGACGGTGCGAGTCGGCTCAGGCGGCCGGCGGGTCCGCGCGGTCGTGTCCCAGCCGCAGCAGGGCCTCGGCGGCCTCAGTCGTGGACGGTGGCGAAGACCGTGGCGTCGGGGGCGGCCAGGTGGATCGGCGCGGCGGGCGACACGTCGCGGACGGCGGCGTGGCCGAGGGCGTCCAGGGTGGAGGCCTCGGTGACGACCGCCGCCGCCTCGAGCTTCGTCGCGCCGGAGGCGACCGCCGCGGCGACCGCGAGCTGCAGCGCGGTGAGCGAGAGCGACGGCAGCGACACGGACGCCGCGTTGTAGGTGCGGCCGTCGCCGTCGCGGACCGCGGCGCCCTCGGCGGCGCCGACGCGGGCGCGGGCCGCCCGGGCGAGGGTCACCAGCTTGGTGTCCTCGGCGGGCAGCGCGGCGGTGGCGGGGTCAGGCATCGGCGTGCTGCCTCTCGGTCTCGTGGCTGGCCTGGTCCTCGTCCTCGGGCTCGGCCCGCCGGACGAGCAGCGTCTCGATGCGGTTGCGCCGGCCGGTGGCCCCCTCGGCGACGAGCACGAGCCCGCCGACCACGGCGGTCGCGCCGGGGATCGGGACGCGGCCGAGGGCCTGGGCGAGCAGCCCGGCCACGGTCTCGACCTCGTCGGCGGGCAGCTCGACGCCGAAGAGCTCGCCGAGGTCCTCGATCGGCAGGCGGCTGGTGACCCGGACGGCGCCGTCGGGCAGCTCCTCGATCGGGGGGCGCTCGGCGACGTCGTACTCGTCGGTGATCTCGCCGACGATCTCCTCGAGGATGTCCTCGATGGTGACCAGGCCGGCGGTCCCGCCGTACTCGTCGATGATGACGGCCATGTGCGTGCGGGCCGCCTGCATCTCCCGGAGCAGGTCGTCGACCGGCTTGGACTCCGGCACGAAGGTGGCGTCGCGCATGACCTGGGAGACCGGGATGTCGCCGGCGGCCGCGTCGTCGCCGGCGGTGCGGCGCACGACGTCCTTGAGGTAGACGATGCCGAGCACGTCGTCGACGTTCTCGCCGACCACGGGGATGCGGGAGAAGCCGCTGCGCATGGCGAGCATGAGGGCCTGGCGGACGGTCTTGTGCGCCTCGATCCACACCATTTCGGTACGCGGCACCATGACCTCGCGCGCGATCGTGGTACCGAGGGCGAAGACAGAGTGGATCATGTCGCGCTCGCCGTGCTCAACGACGCCGCGCTGCTCGGCGATGTCGACGAGCTCGCGCAGCTCGATCGTGGTGGCGAACGGGCCCTCGCGGTAGCCCTTCCCGGGCGTGACCGCGTTACCGATGAGGATGAGCAGCCGGGCGAGCGGGCCGAGGGCGGTGCCGAGCCAGCGCACCAGCGGCGCGGCGAACCGGGCCACGTGGTAGGCGTGCTGGCGCCCCATGGTGCGGGGCGCGACGCCCACCACCACGAAGCTGATCACCGTCATCACCCCGGCGGTGATGAGCGCGGCGAGCCAGTCCCGGTCGCCGCCGACCGCCGCGGCGGTCTCCAGGGCCACGAACGTGGTCGCGGTCAGCTCGCACAGCAGGCGCAGCAGCAGGAGCAGGTTGATGTAGCGGGCCGGGTCGGCGGCGATGACCTCGAGGGCGCCGCTGCCGGGTTTGCCCTCGCGGGCGAGCTCGTGGGCGCGCGCCGGGGAGACCACGTTGAGCGCGGCGTCCGTCATCGCGAACAGCCCGGCGAGCACCACCAGGCCGGCGGCCGCAGTCAGGAGTGTGACGTCACTCACAGGGGTCAGGACCTTCGCCAGCTCTCCAGGAGCCGGGCCTGCAGGCCGAACATCTCGGCCTCCTCCTCCGGTTCCGCGTGGTCGTAGCCGAGCAGGTGCAGGATGCCGTGGACGGTGAGCAGCGCCAGCTCGTCGACGGCGGCGTGCCCGGCGGTGGCGGCCTGCTTGGCGGCCACCTCCGGGCAGAGCACGATGTCGCCGAGCAGGGCGGGCTCGCCGGCGCCCTCGCCGGGCCCGTGGTCGACGCTGCCCTCGTCCATCGGGAAGGCCAGCACGTCCGTCGGGCCCTCGCCGTCCATCCAGCGGTGGTTGAGCTCGGTCATGTACTCCACGTCGACGAGCAGCACCGACAGCTCGGCGAGCGGGTTCACCCCCATCTCGTCGAGGGCGTGCCGGGCCACCGCGAGGATGGTGTCCGAGTTGACCTCGGCGCCGGACTCGTTGGCGATCTCGATGGACAACAGCGCTCCCGTGGCTATCTGCGTCGCCCGGGCCGGCCGCCCTGTGCGGCGCGGTCCGGGACGGCGCGCACCGGCTGCTGAGCCTCCTGCGCTTCGTCCCAGCGGGCGTAGGCATCGACGATCTCACTGACCAGCCGGTGGCGCACGACGTCGGCGCTGCCGAGCTGGGCGAAGTGCACGTCCTCGACGCCGTCGAGGATCTCACGGACGACGCGGAGGCCGCTGCGGGTCCCCCCGGGCAGATCGACCTGGGTCACGTCGCCGGTGACGACGATCTTCGCGCCGAAGCCGAGCCGGGTGAGGAACATCTTCATCTGCTCGGGCGTGGTGTTCTGCGCCTCGTCGAGGATGATGAAGGCGTCGTTGAGCGTGCGGCCGCGCATGTAGGCCAGGGGCGCCACCTCGATCGTCCCGGCCGCCATCAGCTTGGGGATGGACTCCGGGTCGATCATGTCGTGCAGGGCGTCGTAGAGCGGGCGCAGATACGGATCGATCTTGTCGTAGAGCGTGCCGGGCAGGAAGCCCAGCCGCTCGCCGGCCTCGACCGCGGGCCGGGTGAGGATGATCCGGTTGACCTGCTTGGCCTGCAGCGCCTGGACGGCCTTGGCCATGGCCAGGTAGGTCTTGCCGGTGCCGGCGGGCCCGATGCCGAACACGATCGTGTGCTGGTCGATCGAGTCGACGTAGCGCTTCTGGCCCAGGGTCTTGGGGCGGATGGTGCGCCCGCGCCGGGAGAGGATGTTGAGCGTCAGGACCTCGGCCGGCCGCTCGGCGGTGTTCTGCTGCAGCATGCCGACGATGCGCCGCACGGTGTCCTGGGTGAGGGTCTCACCCTTGCGCACCAGCTCGATGAGTTCGCTGAAGATGCGCTCGGCCATCGCGTTGTCGGCCGCCGCGCCGGTGATGGTGATCTCGTTGCCCCGCACGTGCACATCGCTCTGCACCGACCGCTCGACGAGCTTGAGAATCTCGTCGCCGGCGCCGAGCAGCCTGACCATGACGTGCGGATCGGGGACCGTGATCTTGCTGATGGCCCGCACGGGCTGCTCCGACGACGCTGCCGGCACGGGGTTTGGGGTCTCGGTCATACCTTGGCCGCGTTGGGCCTCAAGCACCTGCTTCCGGGCTCGCTCCAGCCTGGGCTCATGTCCAGGCTCTTCATCGTATCGGCTGACCGCCCGCGGTACCGATCGCAATTTTTCCCGGTGACCTTCCGCCACGAATCGGTTCGGCCGATCATGCCGTCTGCACCGATTCGCCCGCGCCACCCCCAGCTGTGCTGGTAGGGAGGCAGATGACCGATTCGACAGGAGGCCGAGGCGATGGTCGAACGCACCGGGTACATCGACGGCGAGCCGTGCTGGGCGGACGTCGTGGCGGCCGACGTACCGGCCGCGCAGCACTTCTACGGGGCCGTGTTCGGGTGGACGTACGAGGACACCGGGGCGGAGTTCGGCCACTACGTGATGTGCCTGAAGAACGGCCGGATCGTGGCCGGGATGAGCCCGCCGATGCCGGGCTCGGAGCAGTTGCCGGCCGCGTGGAGCCTGTACCTGATGTCGCACGACCTGGCCGCCACCGCCGAGCGCGTCGCGGAGCACGGCGGCAAGCTGCTGGTCGCGCCGATGGAGATCCCAGAGAACGGCCGGATGCTCTTCGCCATGGACCCGTCGGGCGCCGCCTTCGGCGCCTGGGAGCCGGGCCGGCACACCGGCTCGCAGCTGTTCGACGAGAACGGCGCCCTGTGCTGGGCCGAGGTGACCACGAGGGAACCGACCGTGACCGACTTCTTCTACCACGGCCTCTTCGGCTACCACCAAACCCCCCTCCCCAGTAATGTCGGACCCGGGGACGAACCCTTCGACTACTCAGCGTGGAGCCTCGGTGACACCGACCCGGTCGCCGGCCGCCTGACGATGAACTCGAGCTGGGCGGGCGTCCCGGCGCACTGGACGGTCTACTTCGCCACCGACGACACGGACGCGGCCGCCGACCGGGTGCTGGCCGCGGGCGGCCGGGTGCAGCACGGCCCGTTCGGCTCCCCGCACGGCCGCCTGGCCGTGATCGAGGACCCGAACGGCGCCGTTTTCACGATCATTTCCCGATGAAGCGGTACCCGTCGAAAGCCTCCTGCCCGCGGGTGAACCGGTAGGTCGCCCAGTGCATCAGCACGACCGTCCCGTCGGCGTCGCGGGTGAGCCGCAGCAGTTCGCCCGTCTCCCGGCCGGAGACGGTGCGCAGCACGTCGGGCTCGCCGTCGACCGGCGCGAACACGGCCGGCGGCCGCTTGCCGGGCTGCTCGACCGACCGGGCGTGCAGGGCGCCGTCGCGCCAGCTGAAGGTGTACTCGTTGCCCTCGCTCCACCAGCGCCCGAGCGCCGAACGGAACCGCTGCGGCGCCGGCGGGCCGGGGACCCAGGGCGCGATGTCCGCGGGGTCGTGCTCGACGACGGCGGCGAGCAGTTCGTGCGGCAGTTCGCAGATTTCCCCGGCGGTACCCGATGAGCCAAGACTCGCCACGGCCAGCGCTTTGGGGGTGTCGGCCCCGCCGGCCCGGCCGTAGGCGCCGGCCAGGAACCCGGGCATCGCGCCGTCGTGCCCGACGTGCACGACCCGCTCGGCGCCCGGCTGCGGGTGCAGGATGAGGCCCAGGCCGAAGCCGCGGGCCCAGAGGACGTCCTCGGTGACGGCCTGCGGCGCCCGCATCTCCTCGACGGTCGCGGCGGCGAGCACGGTGCCGTTGGGGTCCATCTCGCGCGGATCGGCCAGGAAGGCGGCCCAGCGGGCCAGGTCGGCGGCGGTGCTCCACAGCTGGGCGGCCGGGCCGATGGCGCCGAAGTTGTCGGGCGGCTCGGGGTGGGCGTAGTCGGACCAGGCATCGACCTGGTAGCCGGTGACCGGCCGCTGCGGGTCGGCCGCGGTGTCGTGCAGGGCGAGGGGCTCGAGGATGCGCTCGCGCAGGACCTCTTCCCAGGTGCCGCCGCGCAGCCGGCCGACGAGGTGGCCGAGCAGGGCGACGGCCAGGTTGGAGTAGTGGAAGCGCAGGCCGGGGCGCAGCACCTGCTCGGCCCGGTCGAGCTGGGCGAGCAGCGTCTCCAGGTCGGGCGCCTGCATGGTGTCCCAGATGTCGCCGAACGGCTCGCGCTGCAGGCCGGACAGGTGCGACAGCATGCGCCCGACGGTGAGCTCGCCGTGGGCCTTGACCGGCAGGTGGCGGGCGATCTGGTCGTCGAGGTCGAGCAGGCCCTCGTCGCGGCACTGCATGACGAGCACGGCGGTGAACGTCTTGGTGATCGATCCCATCCGCAGCTGGCTGCCGGCGTCGACCCCCTCACCGACCTGGAAGGTCCACAGTGGCCGGTCGGCGCGGTGGATCGCGACGCTGAGTGCCGGGACCCGGGCGTCGGCCTGGACGCGGCGGATCATCCGCTCGTACCGCTGGGAAATGCTCATGAGCCGGCATCCTCTGACTCGCATCCGGGCTCGCAACTGCCGGATCTTGGCGTTTAGGGTACCGGTATGGCTGCTCGCAGGGTGCTGGTGACCGGCGCGGCCCGCGGGATCGGCGCCGCGGTCGCCCGCGCGTTCGCGGAGCGCGGCGACCGGGTGGCGGTGCACCGCCGCGCCCCGGGCGACCCGGGCCTGCCGGGCGAGGGCCACGTGGTGGTCCGCGGCGACCTGGCCGACCCGGAGGCGACCCGCGCGCTGGTCGACACGGCCGCGACCGCCCTGGGCGGCCTGGACGTGGTGGTGAACAACGCCGCGGTCTACCTGGAGCACAAGATCCTCGAGACGGACTACGACGAGTGGCTGGCCGCCTGGCGCGAGACCGTGGCGGTCGACCTGCTCGGCCCGGCCAACGTGTGCTGGTGCGCGGCCCGCCACCTGCCCCCCGGCGGCCGGATCGTGAACGTGAGCTCCCGCGGCGCCTACCGCGGCGAGCCGGACCACCCGGCCTACGGCGCCGCGAAGGCCGGGCTCAACTCGATGACCCAGAGCCTGGCCCGCGCCCTGGCCCCGCGGGGCATCGCGGTGACCGCGGTGGCCCCGGGCTTCGTCGCCACGGACATGGTCCGCTCCCTGGTCGACTCGCCGGAGGGCGCCGCGATCCGCGCCCAGAGCCCCTTCGACCGGGTCGCCCGCCCGGAGGAGGTCGCCGCCGCCGTGCTGTTCCTGGCCTCCCCGGACTCCGAATGGACCTCCGGCGCCATCCTCGACCTCAACGGCGCCAGCTACTTCCGCTGAGCGCCGTTCCCGGCCTGCTCGTCGCCGCTGCCCGAGGGCGGCAACATTTGCTCACGCATCCGCCGGCGGCGCGCCACGCGCTCGGCGCTGTCCCAGCCGGGGTCGACAACGCGAGCCTTCGCCTTGACGTCCCGCCAGTTCGCGGCCTCGGTCATGACTCGTCCTCCGCTTTCAACGCCAGGCCAGTATAAGCCGGACAAATAGCGCCAGCTCAATCCGCCATCGGAGGGCAGGGTGGTCACCAGCGGCCGAAGCAGATGGAGAGGGCGGATACAGCGGCGGCGCCTGCCATTGAGGTGCGGAGTTGGCGTTACAGCAGGCCGTGCTGCCTCGCGAAGGCCGGAAACCCGTCGCCGGAGCACGGCAGCCGCATGCCGTCGGCGCGTAGAGCATCTACGAGCCGCCCGGCGCTCGGCTCGGTCAGCTTGCCCGCCCTGCAGAACTGGGCGATGAGCCACAGCGTGCCGTGGACCTGCGCCCCGTGCTTGCGCGCGACCTTCACGGCGCCGCGATCGTCCGTGATCGCGATGCCGTGCCTGAGCTCGGCCGCGGCGAGGACGCTGGCCTCGCCGAGGCCGTGTTCGCCGGCGCCCAGCCACCGTGTCCATTTCACGAACGCCTGGAGTTCCGCCAGCGAATCCAGCGTCGCGACCCGCATCCAGTCGACTTCCAGCGCTCGAGCCAGGTGCGGGTGCGCGGCCACGCCGTCGCTCAGCTCGCTGCGGACCACCGACGTCGTCCAGCACTCCCAGCCGACCAGCAGGTCGCGGAGAACGTCCAGGCGGTCGGCACCGGCGAAGCCGGACAGGCACATGCTGTCGAAGCAGATGGGGCCGGGACCGGCGGGTTGGGCGAAATCGGTCGTCATGGCGCGAGGTCGGCGTCCGGATCGGCCGGCAGGTCCTGGTCCTGCAGCTGGCCGCGCATGAGTTCGATGGTGCGGGCCCGGGTGATCAGGTCATCTCGCCAGGCGCGCAGCACTGCCTTGGCGTACGCGGGCGGCACCCGGACCGACTCGAGGTCCGGCGGCGGTGTGAAGCCGAGCGCCTCCAGGAACTCGGCTCGGGTGGGAGCCGACTGGAGCCAGCGGCGCGGAACCGGCGGGACTCCCGCGGCCTCGGCTTGGCGACAGGTCAGCGACCATGACGCCCGGTATCGCGCGGCGACCTGCAGCAGCCGGTCCCGCGCGATCGGCGCCGATGCCGCCGCGTCGGCGGCGAACGCGGCGACCGGCACCAGCAGCTCGGCGGCGAACGCGTCGATGACGGCTTCCCGGTCGGCGCGCGAGGCGTGGACCCCGAGATCGCTCGAGTACTCGTCGCCGAGCACGAGGTGGCCCAGCTCGTGTGCGGCGGTCGCGCGTCGCCGGCCCGGGTCGCCTCGCACGCTGATGACGGCGGCCGCGAGCGCGCCGTCGACGGCCGATGCGCCATCGCCCTTCACGCCGGTGACGACGGCGAACTGGCCGGCGCGTTCGCACAGGCTCAGCATGCTCTCGATCGGGCCGTCGCCGATGTCCAGCTGCCTTCGAACCCAGCCGGCCGCGAGCCGCGCATCCGCTACGGACGCGACCGGCTGCGGGTATCGCAGCAGCGGCGGCAGCGCCAGATGCCCGGAGTCGATCAGTTGTCGCAGGTCTCGCATCCATTCCGCGAGCGCGGCCTCCAGCGCGGCCGACTCGCGGGCGACCTCACTGTCGGTGTCGTCGGTGAGCGTCACGCTCCGCCGCGACAGCACGGCCGGTGGCGGCTCCAGGAAATGCGCCATGGAGAGGCCCAGCGCGGACGAGAGCCGGACGAGCTCGAGCGCGTCGATCCGCCGGGTGCCCGCCTCGATCTTGGCGACCATGGTCCGGTCCAGGCCGATGCGCTCACCGAGGTCACCCTGGGTCAGGCCGGCGGCGACGCGCGCCGCGCGAATGCGGTCGCCCACCATGCTCCAGTCCTGGGACTCCACCATGTTGCGATAATCGCACAATCGGCGTGCCCCAGCTAACACGTCGCGGAGCGGAGCCCCGATCGGTCACCAGCGGCCGAGGCGGATGGAGAGGGCGGATACGGCGGCGGCGCCCGCCGTTGAGGTGCGCAGGACCTCGTGGCCGAGGCGGACCGGGGTGCCGCCGAGCAGCGGCAGTTCCTCCGGGGCGACGCCGCCCTCCGGGCCGACGACCAGGGTGATCTCGCCGGTCTCGGGGAGGGGCACGGCCGACAGGGGCTCGGCGGCCTCCTCGTGCAGGACCAGGACGGTGCCGGTGAGGGCGAGCTGCTTCGTCGTCCGGGCCTGCTCGACCGGGGGCAGCCAGGCGCGGCGGGACTGCTTGGCGGCCTCGCGGGCGGTGGACTGCCAGCGCTCGAGGGGCTTGGCGTCCTTCCAGCGGGCGATACTGCGGGTGGCCTGCCAGGGCACGATCCGGTCGGCGCCGACCTCGGTGAGCAGTTGCACGGCCAGTTCGCCGCGCTCGCCCTTGGCGATGCCCTGGACGACGGTGATCGACGGGTCGGGGGGCGGCACGTGCGTGGGGGCGTCCAGGGTGAGGTCGAGCGCGCCCTTGCGGGCCGCCGTGACGACGGCGCGGGTCAGGCCGCCGCGGCCGTCGCAGAGCAGCAGCGCCTCACCCGGGGCAAGGCGCTGCACGTCGGCCGCGTGGTGTCCCTCCGTACCGCTCAGCACGAAACTGCCGGCGGCGGGCAACTCGGCGACCAGGAACAGCGGCAGGCTCACGCGTGGCCGTTGAAGGCGTCGCGCATCCGGGAGAAGAAGCCGCCCTGTTTCGACAGCTCGGCGACCTCCTCGCCGCGGCTGCGGGCGAACTCGCGCAGCAGCCGCTCCTGCTCCGGCTCCAGCCGGGTCGGGGTGCGCACGTCCAGGTGGACGTAGAGGTCGCCGCGGCCGGCGCCGCGCAGGTGGGGGACGCCCTTGCCGCGGATGCGCAGGGTGGAGGTCGGCTGGGTGCCGGCCTTGACCTCGACCGTTTCCTCGCCGTCGAGGGTCTTGATGGTCAGGCGGGTGCCCAGCGCCGCGGCGGTCATCGGCACGGTGACCCGGCAGTGCAGGTCGTCGTCCTTGCGCGAGTACACGTCGTGGGGGCGCTCGTGGATCTCCACGTAGAGGTCGCCGGGCGGGCCGCCGCCGGGGCCGACCTCGCCCTGCTGGGCGAGGCGGATGCGCATGCCGTCCTCGACGCCGGAGGGGATCTTGACCGTCAGGGAGCGGCGGGTGCGGACCCGGCCGTCGCCGCCGCAGGTCGCGCACGGGTGCGGGATGACGGTGCCGAAGCCCTGGCAGGCCGAGCACGGGCGGGCCGAGACGACCTGGCCGAGGAAGGTGCGCTGGACCGACTGGACCTCGCCGCGGCCGCCGCAGATCTCGCAGGTCTGCGGGTGGGTGCCGGGCGCGGTGCCGGCGCCGGTGCAGGTGGAACACACGACGGCGGTGTCGACCTGGATCGGCGCCTCGACGCCGAACGCCGTCTCGTGCAGGTCGAGGTCGAGGCGCAGGATCGCGTCGGCGCCGGGGCGCACCCGGGGGCGCGGCCCGCGGGCGGACTGGGTGCCGAAGAAGGCGTCCATGATGTCCTGGAAGCCGACGAACGCGCCGCCGGCCGGGCCGCCACCGCCGCCGCTGGGGGCCAGCGGGTCGCCGCCCAGGTCCACCATCTCGCGCTTGCGCGGGTCGGAGAGGACCTCGTAGGCCGCGTTGATCTCCTTGAACTTCTCCTGCGCCGCCGGGTCGGGATTGACGTCCGGGTGAAATTCGCGGGCCAACCGACGGTAGGCCCGCTTGATCTCATCGGCTGTGGAGTCCCGCTTGACGCCGAGAATCCCGTAATAGTCCTTCGCCACTGAGTCCTATACCCCTGAGATAGATGTCAACTCTGTGCCAGCAGGTCGCCGACGTAGCGTGCAACGGCCCGCACGGTCGCGATGTTTCCGGGGTAGTCCATGCGGGTCGGGCCGAGGACGCCCATCCCGCCGACGACCATCGAGCCGGGTCCGTAGCCGGTGGCCACGATCGACGCGGTCCGCAGGTCTTCGATCTCGTTCTCGTCGCCGATGCGGACCCGGGTGATGCTGGGCTCGACCTCGCCGAAGAGCTTGAGCAGGATGACCTCCTCCTCGAGCGCCTCGAGGATGGGCCGCAGCGAGCCCTGGAAGTCCAGCAGGCCGCCCCGGGCGAGGTTGGCGGTGCCGGCGAGCGCGATGCGCTCCTCGGACCGCTCGACCAGCGTCTCCAGCAGCACGGTGGACAGGGCCGTCATCGGGGGCCGCAGGTCGGCCGCCGCCTCTTCGACGAGCGCCAGCACCAGCGGCGGGGTGTCGGCCAGCCGCTTGCCGACCAGCTTGTCGTTGATCAACCGGCGCAGCTCGGTGACGTCGTCGGAGAGGATCGGGCGGGGCAGGTCCACGAGGCGCTGCTCCACCCGGCCGGTCTCGGCGATCATCACCACCATGAGCCGCGTGGTGGAGATCGGGACCAGCTCGAAGTGCCGCACGCTGGCCCGGGACAGGCTCGGATACTGCACCACGGCGACCTGCCGGGTGAGCTGCGCGAGCAGCCGGACGGTGCGGTGGACGACGTCGTCGAGGTCGACCGCGCCGATCAGGAACCGCTCGATCGCCCGGCGCTCGGCCTGGCTGAGCGGCTTGACCCGGGAGAGTTTGTCGACGAAGAGCCGGTAGCCGGCGTCGGTGGGCACCCGGCCGGCGCTGGTGTGCGGCTGGCGGATGTACCCCTCCTCCTCCAGCACGGCCATGTCGTTGCGCACGGTCGCCGGGGAGACGCGCAGGTTGTGCCGCTCGACGAGGGCCTTGCTGCCGACCGGCTCCTGGGTGGCGACGTAGTCCTCGACGATGGCGCGCAGCACTTCAAGCTTCCGCTCGTCAAGGGCCATGGCACCTCCTCCGGGACTGGCACTCCCATCTAGTGAGTGCCAGTCTACGTCAGGCGTGCGCGCTCACGCGATGATCGTTTTGCGCACGATGTGCGGCACCAGGCCAGGACCGGGCAAAACTTGTCCAAAAGAAGTCATGTCGTGTCGCTGGCGTCACTTGATCGGTCCCCTTACCGTGGCCGTCATGAGTGAACCACCTCGCCCCCCGGGGGAATACGGCTCGCCGTCAGACCCCAACTATGTCCCGCCGCCCACCAGCGGCGGCGGCGCCTACCCCCCGCCGCCGACCTCGGGCGCGGGGTACCAGCAGCCGGGGTACCAGCAGCCCGGTTATCAGCAGCCGGGGTACCAGCAGCCCGGCAACGCCTACGGCTACCAGCAGCCCGGCGCGTACGGCGCACCCGGCGCACCCGGCGCCCCGGTCGGCTACGCGAACAGCGACGAGAAGACCTGGGCGCTGATCGCCCACTTCGGCGGCATCATCGTGGGCTTCATCGCCCCGCTGGTGGCGCTGCTGGCCAAGGGCAACGAGTCGCCGACCGTCAAGGCGCACGCAAACGAGGCGCTGAACTTCCAGATCACCTGGGGCGTCGCGATGATCATCGCGGTGATCCTCAGCGTCTGCTCGTTCGGCATCCTCGTCTTCCTGCCGTTCCTGGTCTGGATCTTCATCGTCGTGTTCGCGGTCATCGCCGGCATGAAGGCGAACAACGGGGAGCTCTACCGCTACCCGGCAACGGTCCGCCTGATCAAGTAAGCAGCTCTGCGCGTAGGGCGGCCGTCACCCCCGGCGGCCGCCCTGAAAACCGCTCAGGTCAGGGCGCGCGCCACCCCGTCGGCGAGCAGCCGGCCACGTAGCGTGAGCACCGCCCGGCCCGCCTCGAACGCGGCCGGCTCCAGCTGCCCGTCGGCCAGGCAGTCCCGCGCGCCGGCCAGCCCGGCGGCGTCCAGCACCGCCAGCGGCAGCCCGTCGGCGAGCCGGATGCGCAGCAGCACGTCCTCCAGGTGCCGTTCTTGCGGCGTCAGTACCTCACGTGCCTGCCCCGGCGACGCCGCGTCCGCGAGCCGCGCGGCGTAGGCGTGCGGGTGCTTGACGTTCCACCAGCGCACGCCGCCGACGTGGCTGTGCGCGCCGGGCCCGAAGCCCCACCAGTCGCCGCCCCGCCAGTAGAGCTCGTTGTGCCGACACGGCGAGTCCTTGGACCAGTTCGACACCTCGTACCAGGCGAACCCGGCCGCGGCCAGGGCCTCGTCGGCGGCGATGTACCGGTCGGCGGCCACGTCGTCGTCCGGATACGGCAGCTCACCGCGGCGCATCCGGGCCGCCATACGCGTGCCGTCCTCGACGATCAGCGCATACGCGCTGACGTGGTCGGCCCCGGCGTCCACGACCGTGCGCAGCGAGTCGGCGAAGTCCTCCGGCCGCTCACCCGGAGTACCGTAGATCAAATCAAGATTCACCCGGTCGAACCCGGCGGCCCGGGCCTCGCCCGCCGCCTGCGCCGGCCGGCCGGGCGTGTGCCGGCGGTCCAGCACGGCCAGCACGTGCGGCGCGACGGACTGCATGCCGAGCGAGATCCGGTTGAACCCGGCCGCCCGCAGCTCGCGCAGCGCGGCCCGGTCGACCGACTCGGGGTTGGCCTCGGTGGTCACCTCGGCCCCGGCGGCCAGGCCCCAGGTGCGGTCGATGCCCTCCAGGATGCGGCCCAGCTCCGCCGGGGGCAGCAGGGTCGGCGTGCCGCCGCCGAAGAAGACGGTGTCGACCCGCGGCGGCCGGACCACCTTGGCGGCCAGGGCGAGCTCGTCGAGCACCTGCCCGGCGTAGCCGTCACTGAGCACGCCCTCGCCGGCCGTGTAGGTGTTGAAGTCGCAGTAGCCGCACCGCGTGGCGCAGAAGGGCACGTGGACGTAGACGCCGAAGCCCGCCCGCCCGGCGCCGTCGGCGACCCCGCCGGGCAACGCGCCGTCGCGCGGGACCGGCTCACCTTCTGGCAGTACTCCTGGCACCTCACTAGTGTGCCCGCATGACTTTCGTACGGTCGCAGACGGAGCACGGTGTGGCGACGCTCGTCCTCGACAACCCGGCCACCCGCAACGCGCTGTCGACGGCGGTCATCGAGGAGCTGCTGGCGGCGCTGGCCGCGGCCGAGGCGGACGACGCCGTGCGGGTCGTCGTGCTCAGCCACGCCGGGCCCGTGTTCTGCTCCGGCGCCGACCTGCGGGAAACCGCGGACGCGTTCGACTCCGGCCGGCCGCCGGTGAGCCGGCTCGGCGAACTCCTCGCCGCGATCTGGGAGGGGCGCAAGCCGGTCGTGGCCCGGGTGGGCGGGCCGGCCCGGGCCGGCGGGCTGGGCCTGATCGCCGCCGCCGACATCGCTGTGTGCACCGCGGATGCGACGTTCGCGTTTTCCGAGGTACGCATCGGTGTCATCCCCGCCGTGATCTCCGCCACAGTGCTGCCGCGGCTGGCCCCGCGGGACGCCGCCGAGCTGTTCCTCACCGGGGCGACGTTCGACGGGGCCCGGGCCGAGCGGATCGGGCTGGTGACCGCCGCGGTCGAGCCGGCCTCGCTCGACGCCGCCGTCGCGGGCTACGTCGTCGAGCTCCTGCGGGCCGCGCCGGGCGCGCTGGCCGGGGCGAAGGCGCTGCTGCGGCACCGCCGGGCCGACACCTTCGGGGCGGAGATCGCGGCGCTCACCGAACTCTCGGTCGGATATTTCGGATCCGCGGAGGGCAGGGAAGGCATCATGGCATTTCGGGAAAAACGCCGACCCAGTTGGATCCCGGACGGCGCCGTGTGATCGGGACGGGTGGCGCCGGGACCGTACGCTGGTCGGCCTGAACAGCGGGAAGGTGACGATGCGGGTTCGACGGTTGATGGCGGTGGCGCTGTTCGCGATCATCGCCGTCGCGGTGTGTGCCTACGTCGTCGTCCACCAGATCGGCCAGAACATCCCGCTGCGCCTGCCGCCCGTCGCCCGCGACTGCGTGGTCAACGCCGGCAACGCGTCGGTCAACGCGACCGGCGACGCCACCGGCGAGGTCGAGCTCGGCGCCGAGCAGCTGGCCAACGCCGCCACCATCACCGCGGTCGGGCTGACCCGCAAGGTACCGCAGCGCGGCCTGGTCATCGCGCTGGCCACGGCCTGGCAGGAGTCGAAGCTGGAGAACCTCACCGGCGGCGACCGCGACTCGATCGGGCTGTTCCAGCAGCGGCCCAGCCAGGGCTGGGGCCGCCCGGACCAGATCGCCGACCCCCGCTACGCGGCCAACGCGTTCTACACCGCCCTGCTCAAGATCAAGGGCTGGCAGCAGATGCGGATCACCGACGCCGCCCAGCAGGTGCAGCGCAGCGCGCACCCGGAGGCCTACGACAAGTGGGTCGACGAGTCCGAGATCATGGCCCGGGCCCTCAGCGGCGACGTCACCGGCGCGGTGGCCTGCGGCCCCGCCGAGACCACCAGCCACGGCCCCGACGCGGTGCGGTCGCTCGGCGCCAGCCTGAAGCTGGACTGGGGCACCGTCAGCACGGCCGACGTGGCCAACCTGGCCGGGGTGGCGCTCAAGGTCCGCGAGCCGAAGGCCGGTTGGCAGTACGCCCACTGGCTGGTCGCCCACGCCCAGGACAACGGCGTGAAGCGGGTCGTCTTCGCCGGCCTGCAGTGGACGGCCGAGAGCGGCGCGTGGGCGCACGTGACGGAGCGTGGCGGCATCGACGCCGGCCCGGCCGGCGAGCGGGTCGTCGCCGAGGTGTACTAAAAGCCTTGACGTTCAACGCGACCAGCAGGTTGTCGCCCGTTCGGACATTGTCAGGTGGCCAACTCCCGAGTCGGGCGCCCGTACACCTCGCGTTACCATCGGTCGTTCGATCGGTCGCTCCGGCTTTCGGGCCTTCCGGTTTTGAACTGCTCCGGTTTTGGGGCATCAGCAAGGCACGACCAAGTCAAGAGGTAAGGGGAGGACATGACGTCCGCTGCACCCGACTACGGCGGCCTCACCGGCTATGAGCCGATCAGCGAGGCCGACCGCAAGGAGTTCCTGGATCAGGGCTTCCTGCTGGTCCGCAACGTCCTCAAGGAGGACCACCGCGCCCAGCTCGAGGCGGCCGTGGACCGGATCTGGGCCGAGGAGAAGGCGGCCGGTTCTTCGAGCATGAAGAAGGACGGCACGCTGCACCTGCTGGGCTTCCTGACGCGGGACGACCTGTTCGGGCACCTGCTGACCCAGCCGACCCTCTTCCCCTACATGTGGGGCCTGGCCGGCTGGAACATCTACACGCACCACAACCACCTCGACGTGACGCCGCCCACCTCCGAGGAGGAGCCGCCCTCGTGGGGCTGGCACCAGGACGGCTACCGCCAGAACTCCGACCCGGAGACGATGGACCCCAACGTCCCCCGGCCGATGTTCTCGCTCAAGATCGCGTACGTGCTCTCCGACCTCTCGGAAACGGGCCGCGGCGCGACCAAGGTGATTCCGGGCAGCCACCTGTGGAACTCGCTCGCCCGCCCCGCCGACACCACGGTGCACAACCCCGACCCCGAGGGCACCGTCGAGATCACGGCGAACCCGGGTGACTGCTTCATCTTCGACCGGCGGCTGTGGCACTCGCGGTCGCCGAACTACTCGAACATCACCCGCAAGATGCTGTTCATCGGTTACACGTACCGCTGGATCCGCCAGCTGGACGACATGCCGGTCGACTACGACGGCGAGTGGTGGGCCAACCGCACGCCGGTGCAGCGCCAACTGTGCGGCGAGGCGACGCACACGGCCAATTATTGGGGCATCAACTGGAACGGCTACATCGACGAGGAGATTCCGCTCCGCAAGGAGCTGAAGACCCGCGGGCTGCTGGACCGGTCGGTTCCCTGGCTGCGCTAGCGCCTGGAAGCGCGGGGGGTTCCTTACCGGGAGCCCCCCTTGCGGCTTTTTGGCCCGCCCGCACCCGCACGCCGTGCCGCCCCGCACCCGCACCCGCACACCGACCCGCGCCCGGCCCCGCCCCGCACCCGCACACCGCCCCGCACCCGCACCCGCACACCGCCCCGCACCCGCACGCCGCCCCGCCCCGCACCCGCGCGCTGTTCCGCACCCGCACCCTGCCCCGCACCCGCGCGCCGTGCGGGCTCGCGCGAAGCGCGGCGCCCCACCCCGCGCGCCGTGCCGGCCTGCGCCGCCCGCGAACCGGCGCCTCCGTGCGCGCCGGCGACCGCTCTCCCCCTCGGCGAGCTCGGTCCGCGACCAGGTCCGCGCGCCGCGGCGGGCGCTGCACACCGGGGAGCGCAGTGCAGCGACAGGAAGTCTCCGCGATCATGCCGCGCCCGCTGCCGACACCAACGGTTTTTCATGATCACGGAGTGATCATGTACACCTGTGTACCAGAAGTCTCCGGGATCATGGCAAACCCGTGATTTCGCCACGACGGACATCATGATCACGGAGACATAAGTCCGCCCCGATGCTTTCCGCGCTGCGCGGCCCTGACGTCCCGGTTGCGGTGCCCCATCGCGCCTCCGGTGCAGTCGCCGCGGTCCCCGATCGCGCCTCCGGCGCAGTGGCTGGCTACCCCTGTCGCGCCTCCGGCGCAGTAGCTGTGCTTCCCTGGCGCGCCTTCGGCGCGGTGGCTGCGCTTTCCCATTGCGCCTTCGGCGCAGTGGCTGGGGCCCTTATGGCGCCTCCGGCGCGGTGGCTGGGGTTTCTTGTCGCGCCTCCGGCGCATTTGGCTGGGGTCCGAAATTCTAGCCACGCGCGACTCCGTCGCGGCGCTTGCCTGGGGGGTTCCCACCCCAGACCCCCCATGGCCGCTCCGCGGCCACTCTCTTCCGCGCTGCGCGCCCCTGACGTCCCGGGCACGGTCCCCCATTGCGCCTGCGGCGCAGTGGTTGCGGCACCTTGTGGCGCCTTCGGCGCGGTGGCTGGGGTTTCTTGTTGCGCCTTCGGCGCATTGGTTGGGGTCCGAAATTCTAGCCACGCGCGACTCCGTCGCGGCGCTTGCCTGGGGGGTTCCCACCCCAGACCCCCCATGGCCGCTGCGCGGCCACTCTTTTCCGCGCTGCGCGCCCCTGACGTCCTGGGCGCGGTCCCCCATTTGCGCCTCCGGCGCAGTGGTTGCGCTCCCCAATCGCGCCTTCGGCGCAGTAGCTGCGCTTCGCTGTCGCGCCTTCGGCGCAGTGGCGGCGCCTTATGGCGCCTGCGGCGTGGTGGCTTGGGGTTTGTTGTTGCGGCCTTGGCGCATTGCGGGTGGCCCCCGGGGATCCCGGGGGCCACGTGGTTCGGTTTTTTTAGAGGGCGCGGCGGCCGCGGCCGGCGAAGCCGGCTACCAGGGCTACGCCGATGGCGGCCAGGATGACCTGGACCAGCAGTTCGCCCCAGTCGACGCCGGGGGTGTCCGTGGAGATGCCGATGGCGTTCGCGACCACGGTGCCCAGCAGCGCGGCGACCACGCCGATGACCATCGTCAGCCAGATCGGAATGCTCTGGCGGCCGGGGACGACCAGTCGCCCGAGCGCGCCAATGATCAGACCGACAATCAGCGCGGTGATGATACCGGTGACAGTCACTGGTCTCCTCCTCTTCCAAGCTCAACCCGGGGGGCGGGCTTTTGCGGTTGAGCTTGTAGTGCCCGTGGGCTCAGGAGGCCAAACGCGACGAAGATGCTCGAACGAGGGGATTGCGCAGTGCCACGTCCATGGTGGGGAATGCCATTTCCGGCGGATCGGTCAACGGCAACCAGGTGTACTCCGTGCCCTCCGACGGATCCAAGGTGATCTCGCCGGCGGTGATCCGGGCTACCCAGAAGCAGTCCAGAATGGGCAGTGGCTCGTCCTGGAACTCGTACGTGCCGATGTACATCCCGGCGAACTCGCCCAGCTCGATCTCGACGCCCAACTCCTCGCGGGCCTCGCGCACGGCCGCGTCGGCGGGGTGCTCGAAGCCGTCGCAGAAGCCGCCGGGCAGGTCCCACCAGCCGGCGCGGGGCGGGCGGGCCCGGAGGATGGCCAGGAAGCGGTCGCCGTCGAGGATGATCGCCGAGCCGGTCGGACGCGGGTTGAGAAACGCCTGGTAACCGCAGGCGCCGCAGACCGCCGGCAGCGGGCCGGTGCGCCCGCCGCAACGTGGGCAATGCCGGCCCCCCGCCGCCGCAGGAGCGGCCGTCACCAAAGCTGCCGCCGCAGCAGAGGCCGCCGCAGCAGAGGCCATCACCGAAGCTGCCGCCGCAGGAGAGGCCGCAGCAGGAGCGGCCGTTACCGAAGCTGCCGGCGCGGAAGAGGCCGGCGCGGAAGAGGCCGGCGCGGAAGAGGCCGGCGCGGGAGAGGCCGGCGCGGAAGGGTGGGTCACTTCTTCGGCTTGTCGGTGGTTGGGGTGTCGGAGGTCGACAGGGCCGCGATGAACGCCTCCTGTGGCACCTCGACCCGCCCGACCATCTTCATCCGCTTCTTGCCTTCCTTCTGCTTCTCCAGCAGCTTGCGCTTGCGGCTGATGTCACCGCCGTAGCACTTGGCGAGCACGTCCTTGCGGATCGCGCGGATCGTCTCGCGGGCGATGATCCGGCTGCCGATGGCGGCCTGGATCGGGACCTCGAACTGCTGGCGCGGGATGAGCTTCTGCAGCTTGCCGGCGATCGTGACGCCGTAGTTGTAGGCCTTGTCCTTGTGCACGATCGAGCTGAACGCGTCGACCGGCTCGCCGTGCAGCAGGATGTCGACCTTGACCAGGTCGGCCTGCTGCTCGCCGGAGGGCTCGTAGTCGAGGCTCGCGTAGCCCTTGGTGCGGCTCTTGAGCTGGTCGAAGAAGTCGTAGATGATCTCGCCGAGGGGCAGGGTGTAGCGCAGCTCGACGCGGTCGGCGGACAGGTAGTCCATGCCCAGCAGCGAGCCGCGGCGGCCCTGGCACAGCTCCATGACCGCGCCGACGTAGTCGTTGGGGGTCAGCACCGTGGCGCGGACGGTCGGCTCGAAGATCTGGCCGGCCTTGCCGTCGGGGAACTCGCTGGGGTTGGTCACCGCGTGCTCGGTGCCGTCGTCCATGATCACGCGGTACACCACGTTGGGCGCGGTCGAGATCAGGTCGAGGTTGAACTCGCGCTCCAGCCGCTCCTGGATGATCTCCAGGTGCAGCAGGCCGAGGAAGCCGCAGCGGAAGCCGAAGCCCAGCGCCGCGCTCGTCTCCGGCTCGTAGACCAGGGCGGCGTCGTTGAGCTTGAGCTTGTCCAGCGCGTCGCGCAGCAGCGGGTAGTCCGAGCCGTCGATCGGATACAGCCCGGAGTACACCATCGGCTTGGGGTCCTTGTAACCGCCCAGCGCCGCGCTCGCCGGCCGCGTGTTGATGGTGACCGTGTCACCCACCCGCGACTGGCGCACGTCCTTCACGCCGGTGATGAGGTACCCCACCTCGCCGGCGCCCAGCCCCGGCCCCTTGATCGGCTCGGGCGAGATGACGCCGATCTCCAGCAGCTCGTGCACGGCGCCGGTGGACATCATCCGGATCCGGTCGCGGGCCTCGATCCGCCCGTCGACGACCCGCACGTAGGTGACCACGCCGCGGTACACGTCGTAGACCGAGTCGAAGATCATGGCGCGGGCGGCCCCGGCGGCGTCGCCGATCGGCGCCGGCAGCTGCCGCACGATCTCGTCCAGCAGGTGCGGCACGCCGACCCCGGTCTTGCCCGACACGCGCAGGCAGTCGTCCGGCTCGCAGCCGATGAGGTGGGCGAGCTCCTCGGCGTACTTCTCCGGCTGCGCCGCCGGCAGGTCGATCTTGTTGAGCACCGGGATGATCTGCATGTCGTTCTCGAGCGCGAGATACAGGTTCGCCAGCGTCTGCGCCTCGATGCCCTGCGCGGCGTCGACCAGCAGGACCGCGCCCTCGCAGGCGGCGAGGCTGCGCGAGACCTCGTAGGTGAAGTCGACGTGCCCCGGCGTGTCGATCATGTTGAGCACGAACTCTTCGCCGGCCAGGCCGCCCTCGCGGACCGTCCACGGCATGCGCACGGCCTGGCTCTTGATCGTGATGCCGCGCTCGCGCTCGATGTCCATGCGGTCGAGATACTGCGCCCGCATCTGCCGGGCCTCGACCACCTCGGTGAGCTGCAGCATCCGGTCGGCCAGGGTGGACTTGCCGTGGTCGATGTGGGCGATGATGCAGAAGTTGCGAATCCGGTCCGGCGCGGTGGCGCCGGGGCGGTTCACGCCGGGGTCGATCGTCGGTGGCACGGGCGTCCGTTCTCCATCGGGCTTGGGGATCTCATACATCGTCCCACGCCCGGCGCACCGGTGGCTCACGGCCGTACCGGCCGGTGATCCGCCCATGCCCGATTGCTCCGGATAACGTCGGGCATGGGCGTCGAGAGGCACCCGAGAGCGGTTCGATAGGCGATCGAGAGGCCTGAACCCAATACTGATCCGGCTCGGCGGAACCCGGCCGGCCCACCGAGCGGCAGAAGCCGCGCTAGAGCAGGGCACCCTCGTCGTGCAGCCAGTCGACGAAGCCCAGGGCCACCACGGTGGCGCAGTCGACCAGCTCGGCCACGAGGGCGTCGTGCGCGCCGGAGAGCAGCGGGACCTGCATCTCGGCGTAGATGGGCAGCTGGCCGCGGTCGGTGGGATCGCCGATATAGGCCTTGTAGAAGCGGCGCGTGTGGTTCCACTCGTTGACCACGCGATAGGAGCGGTCGGCCCAGTCCGGTGGCACCGTGGCGTGCGGCCGGGCCCGGATGACCAGGATCTCGTCCGACGGGCCCTCCAGCGCGAAGAGCACCGCGTGGCGCTCCCACAGCGCGAGCAGGCTGCCGTCGCCGTCGGTCAGGTATCGGATCTCCAGCTTCTCGAGGGCCTCGGCCACCCTGAGCAGCGTGATCGGAGCGATCAGCGCGGTGCCGTCCTCCGGCACCACCTCGACCGCCGCGTCGATCGTCGGGGTCGCGTCTTCCCGCGGCAGCTGAGCGACGATCGAGTCGGCCTTCGACCCGTTCGGCTCGGCACGCCATGGCCACCTTGGCATCGTCCCGGCTCCCTGCTCCCCCGTGCGCCTCCACCCGCATGTGCGCGGTCCCACGCCGAGCGAAACTCGCTGGGCGGTGGACCCGAAAGAGGACGGTACCCGTTCGGCCGAGATTCAGCAGCCCCCAATTTCACCCTTTCCCCACCCGTTCGGGTGAGGGTCTTACAGCCGTCTATCCGATGAGGGGTGATCCGCCCGCGCGATGCCAGGCAGAGCCATATGCGCAGGCCAGAGCGGTCCACGGACCGGAAATCCGGACATCGACGAAGTCCCCGGGACCGGACGAGGTAAAGCCCATACGGATGACCGCCTGGACGAGCCGCTGGGACACCGGTATACGCCGCTCACCCTCCGTGGTCACCACGATCGGCACGTGGTCGAGGAGCGCGTCGCGCAACATCCGCGACCCGACCGGCCGGCCGCCGACGCCCTCGGCCGCGGCGGTGCGGACGGTCTGCGCCGCCGCCCGGCCCACCCGCACGACGTCGGCGCCGGGGATCCGCTCGACGGCGGCGCCGGGGACCGCCGGCAGCGACCAGCGCCAGTCGGTGTCCCGGGATGTGGGAAGCTCACCGTCGACGGCGGCGAGCAGGTCGCGCACCGAGACGGTGCGGTCACGGGCGACTCGGGCGGGAATGCCGCGACAGACGAGTACCCCCCAAGGCAAGCGGGACCACAGCGTGACCGCGCCCTCCCCGGCGGGCCGCAACCGCACGACCGCGCCGGGGTCCAGCCGCGCCACCCGGGTGAGGAACGCCACGGCGTCCGAGCGGCCGGATTCGGCTATCCAAGCCATGGTGCGAGGAACTCGCGCTCGACGTCCTTGACCCGGCGGGGCCGGCCGGCCTCCAGGTCGTAAGGCACGCACACCGTTCGCGCCCGCGACGCGAGGGCGTCCCCGTCGAAGAGCTCATACGCCACGATCAATCGAGAAGCCTTGATCTCCTCGATCCACAGCTCGATGCGCACGGGGTCGCCGTAGTCGACTGGCCGCAGGTAGTCGATCTCATGACGTGAGATGACGATGCCGTTCTCGAACGACGACAGGCCGGCCGCCTGGGCGGCGGTGAACATCAGCGCAACGCGCGCCTCCTCGTAGAGGGTGAGGAAGCGCGCGTTGTTGACGTGCCCATACGCGTCCAGGTCGGACCAGCGCAGGGCGCAGTGGTAGACGAACCTGGCCACTGTTCAGTCGCGGGTCAGCTTGCGGTAGGTGACGCTGTGCGGACGCGCCGCGTCCGCGCCGAGCCGGTCCACCTTGTTCTTCTCGTACGACTCGAAGTTGCCCTCGAACCAGAACCACTTGGCCGGGTTCTCGTCGTCGCCCTCCCAGGCCAGGATGTGCGTGGCCACCCGGTCCAGGAACATCCGGTCGTGGGAGATGACCACGGCGCAGCCGGGGAACTCCAGCAGCGCGTTCTCCAGCGACGACAGCGTCTCGACGTCGAGGTCGTTGGTCGGCTCGTCGAGCAGGATCACGTTGCCGCCGATCTTCAGCGTCAGCGCCAGGTTGAGCCGGTTGCGCTCGCCGCCGGACAGGACCTTGGTCGGCTTCTGCTGGTCGGGGCCCTTGAAGCCGAAGGCGGCGACGTAGGCCCGCGAGGGCATCTCGACCTTGCCGACCATCAGGTGGTCCAGGCCGTCGGAGACGACCTCCCACACCGTCTTGTCGCCGTCGAGGCCGGAGCGGTTCTGGTCGACGTAGGACAGCTGGACCGTGTCGCCGATGCGCACCGTGCCCGCGTCCGGCTTCTCCAGCCCCACGATGGTCTTGAACAGCGTGGTCTTGCCCACACCGTTCGGGCCGATGATGCCGACGATGCCGTTGCGCGGCAGCGTGAACGACAGGTCGTCGATGAGCAGGCCGCGCTCGTCGAAGCCCTTGCGCAGGCTGCCGGCCTCGATGACCAGGTTGCCCAGGCGCGGGCCCGGCGGGATCTGGATCTCCTCGAAGTCCAGCTTGCGGGTCTTCTCCGCCTCGTTGGCCATCTCCTCGTAGCGGCCGAGGCGGGCCTTGGACTTCGTCTGGCGGGCCTTGGCGTTGGAGCGCACCCACTCGAGCTCCTCGCTGAGGCGCCGCTGCAGCTTGGCGTCCTTGCGGCCCTGCACGGCCAGGCGCTGGGCCTTCTTCTCCAGGTAGGTGGAGTAGTTGCCCTGGTAGCCGTGGACCTGGCCGCGGTCGACCTCGGCGATCCACTCGGCGACGTGGTCGAGGAAGTAGCGGTCGTGGGTGACGGCCAGGACGGCGCCGGCGTACTTCTGCAGGTGCTGCTCCAGCCACTGCACGCTCTCGGCGTCGAGGTGGTTGGTGGGCTCGTCGAGCAGCAGCAGGTCGGGCGCCTCCAGCAGCAGCTTGCACAGCGCGACCCGGCGGCGCTCACCACCGGAGAGCTGGGACACGTCGGCGTCCGGCGGCGGGCAGCGCAGCGCGTCCATGGCCAGCGCCAGCTTGGAGTCGATGTCCCACGCGTCGGCGTGGTCGAGCTCCTCCTGCAGCCGGCCCATCTCCTCCATGAGCTCCTCGGTGTAGTCGACCGCCATCTGCTCGGCGACCTCGTTGAACCGGGCGAGCTTGGCCTTGGTGTCGGCGACGGCCTCCTCGATGTTGCCCAGGACCGTCTTGCTCTCGTTCAGCGGCGGCTCCTGCTGCAGCATGCCGACCGTGAAGCCGGGCATGAGCCGGGCCTCGCCGTTGCTCGGCTTGTCCAGGCCCGCCATGATCTTGAGCAGGCTCGACTTGCCGGCGCCGTTGGGGCCGACCACACCGATCTTCGCGCCGGGCAGGAACGACAGCGTGACGTTGTCGAGCACGACCTTGTCGCCGTGCGCCTTGCGCGCCTTTTCGAGCACGTAGATGTACTGCGCCACGGCGCTCCTACCTCCGGTGAACTCTTGTGTGTGTCGGGTCAATCTTTCCAGGCGGGCGGCCGCCTCCCAAATCGGGATTCAGGGAGCCGGGTTCGCCTGGACGGCCGGCTCGGTGTAAGTCTGCCCGCCGGTGACGGTGAGGGCATCCGGTGTGACGGTGTACGTCGTGTTGTCGTTCTTGAGGACATAGGTCCGGTTGGCCGGAGTTGTCACGCCCGGGCGCAGCAGGCCATTGTCGCCCTCGACCGGGATCTCCCCGCCGTCGGACTCGTACCAGTCCTTGCGCTTGTCATGGCCCTGGTACCACAGGCCCGAGCCGTCGGACTCCCGGCAGATCCACACCTCGCGGTTCTTGGTGCGGATGTACTGCACCAGGTACAGCGTGACGGAGGCGTTGCGGTCCTGCGCCTTCACACCCTGGCTGATGAAGCCGGGACAGGACGACGGCGGGAAGCTGGGCCCGCGGCGGGTGCTACCCGTGGCCGGCACCGCCGACGGACCGTCACCGGACGATGACTTACTCTCATCGATATCACGCTGACCGAGCACGTACCCGAACAACGCCCCGATGACCGCGAGGATGAGCAATGAGAGCAGGACGACGGTAGTGGTCCGGCTCGATCCCGGTTCGGGCTCGGCCTCGTATCGCGACATGCACAGCAGGATCGCACCTGTGAGCCAGCACTCCGCAGGCTGCCGGGTGGCTACCGGTATCAGTAGGCTGAAAGTACGACGGTCTCTACACCAAAAAGAGGACAACCGCCCTGGGGAGGACACGACACGTGGCCGGAAACAGTGCATTCGTGGTGGTCGCCAACCGGCTGCCCGTCGACAAGGTGGTCGGCCCGGACGGAGAAGTCAGCTTTCGCAGGAGCCCGGGCGGTCTGGTGACCGCGCTCGAACCGGTGCTGCAACAGCGTAACGGGACCTGGGTGGGCTGGCCGGGCGGTTCCGGCGAGGCCGACCAGTCGGACGAGACCTTCGAGGTGGGCGGGGTGCAACTGCACGCCGTTTCCCTCACGGCGGGCGAGATCGAGCGCTACTACGAGGGCTTCTCCAACTCCAGCCTCTGGCCGCTGTATCACGACGCCGTGGAGACACCCGTCTTCAAACGACGATGGTGGGAGTCGTACCGGCTGGTCAACGAGCGCTTCGCGAAGGCCGTCGCCGACGACGCCGCGCCGGGCGCGACGGTGTGGGTGCAGGACTACCAGCTGCAGCTCGTGCCGGCCCTGCTGCGCGAGACCCGGCCCGATCTCAAGGTCGGTTTTTTTCTGCACATCCCATTCCCCCCGGTCGAACTCTTCATGCAACTACCGCGCCGCGCCGACATTCTCAAGGGTTTGCTCGGTGCCGATCTGGTTGGTTTCCAACGGCCACTCGGCGCGCAGAACTTCGTCCAACTGGCCCGACATCTGCTGGGCACCCGGGTGCGGCGCGGGATCGTCGAGTGGGAGGGCCGCACGGTGCGGGCCGAGGCGTTCCCCATCTCGATCGACGTCGAAGAGATGCGCCGGCTCGCCTCGTCACCGGAAGTCCAGGCCAGGGCCAAGGCCATCCGGACCGAGCTGGGCGATCCGCGCACCATCATCCTGGGCGTGGACCGGCTCGACTACACCAAGGGCATCGAAAGGAGGCTCAAGGCGTTCAGAGAATTGCTGTCGGAAGGACGACTCACGGCGCCCGAGACGGTGATGGTACAAGTGGCTACGCCGAGCCGGGAGCGGGTGGAGCACTACCAGACCCTCAGGGTGAACGTCGAACGCGAGGTCGGGCGGATCAATGGCGAGTACGGACGAGTTGGCCAACCGGCCGTGCACTATCTCCATCAGTCGTACAGTCGGGCTGAGCTGGCCGCTCTGTATGTTGCGGCCGACGTCATGATGGTGACTCCGCTGAGGGACGGCATGAACCTGGTGGCCAAGGAGTACGTCGGCGCGCGCGCCGACGGCGGAGGCGCCATCGTGCTGTCGGAATTCGCGGGCGCAGCGGCCGAACTGCGCCAGGCGTTCCTGTGCAACCCGCACGACCTCGACGGGGTGAAAGACGCACTCATGCGTGCGATTCACGTCGACCCGGTCGAAGGGCGCAAACGGATGCATGCTATGCATTCCCACCTGCGCGCGCACGATGTCCGCACCTGGGCGGACGCGTTCCTCGACGCACTCGGCGCGGCATCATGAACCGCCCACCGCAACGATCCCGACACCCTGAACGCCTCTACGACCTCCTACGCTCCCACGAACAGGCCGGACATGAACCAGACCTCGGCGACAGGCAACGTCCTCTCGCTCGACCCGGACCTCCGCGCGGCGGTGCTTCGCGTCGCCCGCGTGCCCAACCTCTTGGTGGCATGTGACTACGACGGCACGCTCGCGCCGATCGTCGCGGACCCCACCAAGGCGACCCCGACCGCAGAATCCGTAGCCGCCGTACGCGCCCTGTCCTCGCTGCCGCAGACGACGGTCGGCGTGATCAGCGGTCGCGCCCTGCGCGATCTCGCCGCCCTGTCCCGCCTTCCCGCCGAGGTGCGCCTGGTCGGCAGCCACGGCTCCGAGTTCGACGTCGGCTTCGTCGACGAGCTCCCGCCCGAGCGCCAGCAGCGCCGCGCGGAGTTGCACGCGGCGCTCAACGCCATCTGCAACAACCAGCCCGGCGTGCGGCTGGAGGGCAAGCCGGCCAGCATCGCCGTGCACACCCGGGCCGCGCCGCGCGACGTGGCGCAGCGGGTCTTCGACGCGGTGCGCAGCGGCGCCGCGCTCTGGCCGGACATCGAGGTGACCACCGGCAAGGAGGTCATCGAGCTTTCGGTGGTACCGACCGACAAGGGCCTGGCCGTCGACGCCCTGCGCATGCAGGTCTCCGCGAGCGCCGTGGTCTACCTCGGTGACGACGCCACCGACGAGAAGGCCTTCGCCCACCTGCACGGCCCCGACCTGGGCATCAAGGTCGGCATCGGCGACGAGACCCAGGCCCGGTACACCATCGACGGCGCGGCCGACGCCGTCGCGGTGCTGGAACTGCTGCTCTTCACCCGGCGGCGCTGGCTCTTCGGCGAGCAGGCGGTGCCGATCGAGCGCCACTCGATGCTGTCCAACACCAACACCGTCGCGCTGCTCACCCCGGCCGCCCGGGTCACCTGGCTGTGCCACCCGAAGCCGGACTCCGGCGCGGTCTTCGCCGACCTGCTCGGCGACACCGCCGCGGGGCACTTCACGGTGCAGCCGGAGCGGGGCGGGATCCCGCTCGGGCAGCGGTACCGTCCGGGCACCATGACCGTCGAGACCCGTTGGTCGGGGCTGACCGTCACGGACTGGCTCGACCACCACCGCACCGGCAACTCGCTGATCCGCGTGCTGTCGGGCAGTTCCCGGGCGCGGATCGACTTCGTCCCGCGCCCCGACTTCGGCCAGGTGCACATCCGCCTGCAGCCGCTCGGCGACGACGGCCTGCTCGTGCTCGGCTCCAACGAGCCCATCGCGCTCTACTCCCCCGGCATCGAGTGGGAGATCACCTCCGACGGCCACAGCGACCTGGCCCGCGCCACGGTCGACCTCGGCGCCGTCGGCGGCAGCGCGATGCTCGAGCTGCGCCTGGGCACCGACTCGATCGAGGCGCCCCGGGTGCCGCTGGCGGAGCGGCAGATCGCCGCCGAATCGAGCTGGCGGGACTGGTCGGACTCGCTGAAGCTGCCCTCGGTCGCCAAGGACCTCGTCCGCCGCAGCGCCCTGACCCTGCGGGGCCTGTGGCACAAGCCGACCGGCGCCATCCTGGCCGCGGCGACCTCGTCGCTGCCGGAGGAGGTCGGCGGCTCGCGGAACTGGGATTACCGGTACTGCTGGCTGCGCGACGCCTCGCTGACCGCCAAGGCCCTGGTCGACCTCGGCTCGACCGAGGAGGCGGAGTCGCTGGTGCGCTGGACGCTGCGCATCGCCGACAACACCGACGGCCACCCGGAGCGGCTCCACCCGCTCTACACCCTCGACGGCAACGAGCTCGGCCCGGAGGCTGTGATCGAGGCGCTGCCCGGCTACGCCGGCTCCCGCCCGGTCCGCGTCGGCAACGCCGCCAACGGCCAGGTCCAGCTCGACGTGTTCGGCCCGGTCGCCGACCTGGTCTGCGCCCTGGCCGACGTGCGCCCGCCCGAGGATGGCGACTTCGCGCTCATGAACGCGATGGTCGAGGCCGTGGAGCGCCGCTGGCACGAGCCCGACCACGGCATCTGGGAGGCCCGTCGCCGTCCCCGGCACTACGTGTACTCCAAGGTCATGTGCTGGATGACGGTCGACCGCGGCATCCAGCTCTTCGAGCGCCAGGGCCGGCCGGTCCCCGAGGTCTGGCGCACCCTGCGCGCCACGATCGCGGAGAACGTCCTGGACAAGGGCTGGAACGCCAAGATCGGCGCGTACACCGTCGCCTACGGCTACGAGGAGATGGACGCCTCGGTCCTGTGGATCGGCCTCTCCGGCCTGCTGCAGGACGACGACCCGCGCTTCCTGGCCACCGTCCTCGCCGTCGAGGCCGAGCTCCGCGAGGGCCCCACGGTCTACCGGTACCGCTGGGACGACGGCCTCCCGGGCGTCGAGGGCGGCTTCCACCTGTGCACGACGTGGATGATCGAGGCCTACCTGCGCACCGGCCGCCGGGCGGACGCGGAGGAGCTGTTCGCGCAGTTCATCGAGTGCGCCGGCCCGACGGGCCTGATCCCGGAGGAGTACGACCCGATGACCGAGCGGGCCCTGGGCAACCACCCCCAGGCCTACTCGCACCTGGGCCTGATCCGCTGCGCTTTGGAGCTGGACCGCTCCTGACCCGCACTGGGGCGCCCTCTCCTACGGGGGCGCCCTCCCCTAGCCCCTGACAGACCCCTGACGGACCTCCCCCTGACGGAACCGCCGGAAACCGGATAAATCCAGACACTCCGTGTCCGGATTTATCCGACTTATACCCCGGCAGGCGACTTGTGCCCTGACAGGCGATAAGTCGGCGCTCGACGCCTGGCGGGCGTCGCTATGTCTCCGCGATCATGCGAAACCAGCCGCGCGCACCACGCGATTTTCGTGATCACGGAGACAAAACGTACACATAGGCACCGTATGTCTCCGCGATCATGGCGAACCCGGTGTCTCAGCATGGCCGCACGCATGATCACGGAGACTTGGGGTCGCCAAATCGGATTTATGCCCCGCCGGGAGAAAAATCCGTTAAGTTTTCCTGTCCCTTCGGGTGACGCCGCGCAGGCGTGAAAACGGGGGCGGGTTGCGCGCCGTCGCCGGTCTGGTAGGTGGGCCCGCGGGAGGATGGTGCCGGGTTGCCCGCTGACGTCGGTCCGTTACCTGGGACGTAGGAGCCCGTCGATAAGTTTGACGTCGGGGCCCGACCCTGAAGGGTCACGCACTGTTGCCTTGAGCACGCCGGTCAGCATTTCGGTTCCCGACCGTGGCCCCCGGGCGGCCCGCCATTGTTGCCCTCGGTACTGGTGATGGAGGACTGGCCGCGGTGATCGACGAGCCCGAAGAGATTGCCGATCAGGAGTACGAGCAGCTCGTGGAGCGGGTCTGCGCGATCGATGTGGCCAAAGAGTTCGGGAAGGTGTGTACCCGGCTGCCGGGCCCGGGCGTAGCGGGCCGGCGGGTCAGCCGGGTGTGGGACGTGCCGGCCACCACCCGGGCGGTCGCCGAGCTCGCCGGCCAGCTGGTGGGGTCGGGGATTGAGAAGGTGACCGTCGAGTCGACGTCGGACTACTGGCGGATCTGGTGCTATCTGCTGGAAGCGGCCGGGCTGGACGTGCAGCTGGTCAACGCCCGGGACGTGAAGAACGTGCCGGGCCGGCCCAAGACCGACAAGCTGGATGCGGTGTGGCTGGCCAAGCTGACCGAGAAGGGGCTGTTGCGGCCCTCGTTCGTGCCGCCCGGCGAGATCCGGGTGTTGCGGGACTACACCCGGATGCGGATCGACCTGACCCAGGAACGGACCCGGCACTGGCAGCGCCTGGAAAAGCTCCTCGAAGACGCGCTGATCAAGGTGTCGTCGGTGGCCAGCAGACTGGACACGCTGTCGACCCGGGACATGTTCGAGGCGCTGATCGCCGGTGAACGCGACCCGCAGACCTTGGCCGGGCTGGCCCGGGGCAAGATGAAGGCCCGGCACGCCGCCCTGATCGAGGCGCTGACCGGCCGGTTCGACGACCACCACGGCGAGCTGGCCCGGATCCTGCTCGACCAGATCGACGCACTCGACCGGCAGATCGAAACCCTCACCACCCGGATCGAGGAACTGATCGCCGCGATCCCGACCCCGGCCAGCCCCGACAGCCACGACAGCCACGACAGTCCCGCGGGCAGCCCCGGCCAGGCCGCCCCTGCCGGGCTGGGTGCCCTGGACCGGCTGGTCGAGATCCCCGGCATCGGCCCCCGCGGGGCGCAGATCATCCTGGCCGAGATCGGCCTGGACATGACCCGCTTCCCCACCCCCGGCCACCTGGCCTCGTGGAGCAAACTGTGTCCCCGCACCATCCAGTCCGGGGCCACCCACACCACAGGCCGGACCGGCAAAGGCAACCCCTACCTCAAAGGACTCCTCGGCGAAGCCGCCGCCGCAGCCGCCAAAACCCACACCTTCCTCGGCGAACGCTACCGCCGCATCGTCAAACGCCGCGGCAAACGCCGAGCCCTCGTCGCCGTCGCCCGCTCCATCCTCGTCATCGTCTGGCACCTCCTGGCCGACCCCACCGCCCGCTACCACGACCTCGGCCCCGACTACCACACCACCCGCGTCAACACCGACCGCAAGATCCGCAACCTCATCCGCCAACTCGAAGCCCTCGGCCACACCGTCACCCTGCAACCCGCCGCCTAGCTCGAAACCGAACACCCACCGCCCGGACCCCCGAGAGGATCCCGGGCCGATCCCACACGCCCAGGCCCGCAGTGGTTGAGGTCATTTTCCGGTCAGTCGCGGCGCGGAGCGCCCGACTTATCGGGACTTGGCCAGACGGACGCGGCCGGGCCGGACCAGACGGACGCGGCGGGCCGGAGAGGCTGACGAGGCCGGGCCGGAAAGCTCAGGTGTCCAGGGGCGGGAGTGCGGAGACCACGGCGCCGATGACGATCACGGCCGGCGGGCGCAGTGCCGCCTCCTTCGCCGCGTCGGCGGCCGTGGACAGCGTCGCGCGGACCGTGCGCTGAGCCCGGGTCGTACCCTCCTGGACCACGGCCACCGGCGTGTCCGGCGCCCGCCCGTGCTCCTGCAGCACCGCGGCGATCGCCGGCAGGTTCTTCAGCCCCATGAGCACGCAGATCGTCCCCCGCAGCCGGGCCAGCGCCGGCCAGTCGACCAGCGAGTCCGGGTGGTCCGGCGACAGGTGCCCGGAGACGACCGTGAACTCGTGCGCGAGGCCGCGGTGCGTGACCGGGATGCCCGCCGCCGACGGCACGGCAATCGCGCTGGTCACGCCCGGTACCACCAGGATCGGCACGCCCGCGGAGGCGCAGGCCAGCAGCTCCTCGCCGCCCCGGCCGAAGACGAAGGGGTCGCCGCCCTTGAGGCGGACCACGAAGCCGCCGGCCTTGGCGCGCTCGACGAGGACCCGGTTGATCTCCTCCTGGGCGGCGGACGGGCCGTACGGAATCTTGGAGGCGTCGAACAGCTCCACCTCGGGCCGCAGCTCGTCGAGGAGCAACCCGGCCGCGAGCCGGTCGACCACGACGACGTCCGCGGCGGCGAGCAGGCGGCGGCCGCGGACGGTGAGCAGTTCCGGGTCCCCGGGGCCGGAGCCGACGAGCGCGACGGTACCGCGCATTGTCTCCCGATCGGTCCCGTCGAGGCCGCCGGTGGAAAGCTGCTCGCCGATCGCGTCGCGCACCGCGACCGCGCGGATGGGGTCTCCCCCGGCCAGGACCGCGACCGTGACCGGGCCGTGCCGGGTGACGGCGGGCGTCCAGGCGGTGGCGGCGTGGCGGTCGTCGGCCCGCACGGTGAAGATCCGCCTGGCCTCGGTCACCTCGCTGATCGCGCGGCCGGCCTCCGGGTCGTTCACGGCCACGTGCACCAGCCAGGCGTCGTCGGCGTCGGCCGGCTCGAACCGGCGGGCCCGCCAGGTGAGCCGGCCGGCGTCGACGTGGGCGCGCAGCGCCGGGGTGATGTGCGGGGAGACGAGCACGACGTCCGCGCCGGCGTCCAGCAGGGCGGGCACGCGCCTGGTGGCGACCGTGCCGCCGCCGACGACCAGGACGCGCCGGCCGTCGAGCCGCAGGCCGAGGGGGTAGGGGTTCACTTGTGGGCAACTCCAGCTGAGTCGAAGGTGGCGACTTCGTGCAACACGCGGACAGCACTGGCCACGATCGGCAGCGCCAGCACGGCGCCGGTGCCCTCGCCCAGGCGTAGGCCCAGGTCGACGAGCGGTTCCAGCTCAAGATAGTCCAGCGCCACCGAGGCGCCCGGCTCGGCCGAGCGGTGCCCGGCCACCATCGCGCCGGTGACCGCGGGCGCCAGCGCGTGCGCGGCGAGCGCGGCCGAGGCGGCGATGACGCCGTCGAGGATCACCGGCACGCGCAGCGCGGCGGCCCGCAGAATGTACCCGGCCAGCGCCGCGTGCTCCAGCCCGCCGACCGCGGCCAGGATGTCGACCGGGTCCTCGACGTGCAGGCCGACGACGGCCGAGGTGACGACGGCCACCTTGCGGGCGTGCGTCTCGCTGTCGATGCCGGTGCCGAGCCCGGTGACGGCCGCCGGGTCGGCGTGCGTGAACGCGGCGATCAGCGCCGCCGACGGCGTGGTGTTGGCGATGCCCATGTCGCCGGTGAGCAGCGCCCGGGCGCCGCCGGCCACGAGGTCCTCGGCCACCCGCATGCCGGTCTCGAGCGCCTGCAGGGCCTCCTCGCGGGTCATCGCCGGGCCGGCGCTCAGGTCGCGGGTGCCCGCGCGTACCTTGCGGTCGAGCAGCCCCTCGGCCGGCTCCAGCACGGCCTTCACGCCCACGTCGACGACGGTGACCGCGACGCCGGCCTGCCGCGCGAACGCGTTGACGACCGCTCCGCCTGCCACGAAGTTCGCCACCATCTGCGCGGTGACCTCCTGCGGCCAGGGCGTGACGCCCTGCGCGTGCACGCCGTGGTCGCCGGCGAAGATGGCCAGGGCGGCCGGCTCCGGGATCGGCGGCGGGCACACGCCGGCCAGCCCGGCGAGGCGCACGGCGAGGGTCTCCAGCGTGCCGAGGGAGCCCATCGGCTTGGTCAGGCGGCCCTGCAGGGCCCGGGCGGCGGCGATGGCCTCGTCGTTGAGCGGCCCGATCGCGGCGATTGTCTCGTTCAGCATGTTGACCCTCCCAGTACGTCAGACAACACCGCGACGAAGGCGTCACTCGTGGCAGTGTCTCGCACGGCAATACGTAACCAGTCCGGGCCCAGTCCCGGGAAGGTTTCGCCACGTCGCACCGCGAACCCGCGCTCGCGCAGCGCGGCCCGCACCCGTTCGCCGCCGTCCACCCTGACCAGCACGAACGAGCTCGCCGGCCGCCCGGCGACGCGGATCCCGGCCCGCTGCAGCGCCGCGACGAGGTGCGCGCGGTCGGCCACGAGCCGGGTGGCGATCTCACGCTCCGTGTCGACGGCGCGCGGCGAGGCGCAGGCGATCGCGGCGGCCAGCGCGGGCGTGGAGACGCTCCACAGTGGAGCATGTTCGCGCAGCCGCTCGATCGCCTCGGCCGGACCCAGGACGTAGCCGATGCGCAGCCCGGCCAGCCCCCACGTCTTCGTGAGGCTGCGGATCACGAGCAGGCCGGGCAGGTCGCGGTTGCCCGCGAGCGACTCGGGCTCGCCCGGCACGGTGTCGGCGAACGCCTCGTCGACGACGAGCACCCGCCCCGGCCGCGCGAGGGCGGCGACGTCCGCCGCCGGATGCAGCACCGATGTCGGATTTGTCGGATTGCCAACCACGACGAGATCGGCACTTGCCGAAAGGTCGAGATTTCGAAGTACAAATCCGGAATCTTCCGACAAAATCGCGCGCGAGACCGGATAGCCGGCGGTGCGCAGCGCGGCCTCCGGCTCGGTGAACTGCGGGTGCACCACCACCGGGTGCCGCGGGCGCAGCGCCGGGCCGAGCAGCGTGAACGCCTGCGCCGCGCCGGCGGTCAGCAGCACCTCCGACGGCGGCCGCCCGTGCCGGGCCGCGATCGCCGCCGTCGCCTCGGCCGGGTCGGGGTAGCGCGCCAGGTTCGCCAGCGACGCGGCGATCGGGCCGGTCAGCCACGACGGGGGCGCCTCCTGCCGGACGTTGACCGCGAGGTCGACGAGGCCGGGGGCGACCTCAGCATCGCCATGAAACCGCAGCATCAGGCGATCGTCGCGTACGCCGGGCCGAATTGTCCTAGCTTAAGAATGTGATCGCGCGCACGAAACGGGTGGCTCGCGCCACGCTCACCCTCCTGCGGACCGGCCTGCTCGCGGGCCTTGCCGTCGCGGCGCTGATGTACCCGCTGATCGCGATCACCGGGCTCGGCGCGAAACAGGGCGCCGACGCCCTGGACATGGCGCCGGAGGCGTTACGCCAGTCGGTGCCCGCGCAGACGACGCACGTGTACGCCGCCGACGGCACCACGATGCTCGCGCAGTTCTACGAGGAGTACCGCACGTACACCCCCATAACATCGATGTCTATCAACGTCCAACACGCTATCGTGGCCGCCGAGGACGCGCGGTTCTGGGAGCACCACGGGGTCGACTTCAAGGGCGTGGCGCGCGCGTTCGTGGCCAACCAGAAGTCCGGCGGCGTGTCGCAGGGCGCGTCGACGATCACCATGCAGTACGTCCGCAACGTCCTGCGCGACTCCGCCCGCACCCCGGCCGAGGTCAACGCGGCCACCGAGCAGACCGGCGCGCGCAAGCTGCGCGAGATGAAGCTCTCCATCGAGCTCGAAAAACACATGAGCAAAACCGAGATTCTCGAGCGGTACCTCAATGTCGCCTACTTCGGCCATCGCGCCTACGGCATCCAGGCCGCCGCCGAGGTGTACTTCTCGAAGAAGCCCGCCGATCTGACCGTGCCCGAGGCGGCGCTGCTGGCCGGCCTGGTGCAGGCGCCGTCGGCCTACGACCCCGGCAACGCCGACCCGAAGGTCGCGACCACGCGCCGCGACTACGTCATCGACCGGATGGTCGACCTGAAGTACCTCACCGCCGCCGACGCCACCGCCGCGCACGCCACGCCCATCGCGCTGAAGCTCTCCGACCCGCCGAACGACTGCCTGGCCACCCGCCCCGGCTGGGGCTTCTTCTGCGCGATGCTGCGCTCCTGGTGGAGCGACCAGCCGGCCTTCGGCACGACCGCGGACGAGCGCCTCGACAAGTTGCGCCGCGGGGGGTACCGCATCGTCACCTCCCTCGACCCGCGCATCCAGGAGATCGCGCAGCAGCAGATCGCCAAGCGCGAGAAGAACCGCAGCCCCTACGCGCTGGGCCAGGTCGCGATCGAGCCCGGCACCGGCCTGATCCGGGCGATGGCGGTCAACCGGGTGTACTCGCTGGACCGCGCCGGCAACGGCCCGCACTCCGACCCGCGCCAGCGCAACCGGCTGCGCGGCAACTACCCGAACACGGTCAACCCGCTCCTCGGCGGCGGCGACATGGCCGGCTACCAGGCCGGGTCGACGTTCAAGATGTTCACCATGCTGGCCGCGCTCGAGCAGGGAATGCCGCTGTCGACCGCGATCTATGCCCCGAAGACGTACCAGTCGCAGTACCGCACCGGCCGCAACAGCCCCGCCCACTGCGGCAACGACTACTGGTGCCCGTCCAACGCCTCCAGCTCCATGACCGGCCGGCAGACCATGTGGTCGGGCTTCGGCAAGTCGGTCAACACGTACTTCGTCCAGCTCGAGCAGCGCGTCGGCGCCGACGCCGCGGTCCGCATGGCCGAGCGCTTGGGCCTGCGCTGGCGTACCGGCGTCGACAAGCTGCAGGCTTCCCCCGCCAAGGCCAAGAGCTGGGGCGCCTTCACGCTGGGCGTGGCGGACACCACCCCGCTGGAGATGGCCGGCGCCTTCGCCACGGTCGTCGCCGACGGCATCCACTGCGACCCGATCCCGGTCGTCTCGATCACCGACCCGGCCGGCAAACCGGCCGTCGACGACAAGGGCGTCGAGGTCGCCAAGCCCCGCTGCACGCAGGCAGTCTCCCCCGACGTGGCCCGCGGCGCCGTCGACGCGGCCCGCTGCGTGACCGGCTACCGCGCCGCCACCGGCGACTGCGGCGGCTGGTCGACGGCCTCCGGCGTGTACTCGACGGTCCGCCGCCCGGTCGCCGGCAAGTCCGGCACCACCGACGACGACCGCACGGCGTGGTTCGTCGGCATGACTCCGGGCCTGACCATCGCCGGCTTCATCGCCGACCCGGACAACCCGCTGCACCGCGTCGGCTCCGGCAACGCCGGCAAGCCCCGCGAGACGGTCGCCGAGACGCTACGCGACGCCCTGGCGGGCACTCCGGTCCGCGGCTTCACCCCACCAAGCCCGGCCATCACCGGCAAGCAGGCCGCCGCCCCCAAGCCCCGCACCCGCACCACCCACGCCACCCCAGCCCCCCGCGGCCACTGACCCCACCGGCACCGACCGCATCCCGGCGCGCCCGCCGCCAACAGCGCCGTAGGCCCGCGACCGGCAGCGCCGTAGGCCCGCGACCGGTCGCGCCGTGGGACAGCGGCGGACGGCAGCGGGTGGGGTCAGCGGATGTCGGAGGGGACGAGTGACCAGCTCTCCAGGTCGACGCGCCCGCTGGCGAGCGAGCCGGCGTTGCGCAGCAGGCCCTCGTACGTGAAGCCGGCTTTCTCGGCCACGCGCCGTGAGGCTACGTTGCCCGGGGCGACCCGCAGCTCGATCCGCTGGAACCGGTGCTCCAGCAGCAGGGACAGGGCCAGCACGTCGACCGCCTCCGGCGCCACGCCGTAGCCGCGGGCGTCGGCGGCGACCGCATACGCGATCTCGGTCGACCGGGTCAGCCAGTCCGTGTTCTTCGTCCACAGGCAGCCGACCAGGCGCTCGTCCTCGCGGCGGACGATGCCGTAGTGATCACCGGCCCCGCTGTCGCGGCGCTCGACGGCGAGCTCGGTGCACCAGGCGTAGCCGTCGAACGCCTCCAGCTCGTCCTGCGCCACGGGCAGCCACCGCCGCACGAGCCGGTCGGCGAAGATCTCGGCGACCCGCTTGTCATCGTCGGCGCACAGCGGCCGAACGGTCAGCCGCGGCGTCTCCACCAGCAGCGCGGGAAAGCGGCGCAGCGCCACCGACCAGGTCGACACTAGGCGGCCTCGTTCGAACCACCGGCCGGCGATTCATCGCCGCCGCTACGCTCGCCCGCCGCCCCACCCAACGACGACGGCGGCGCGGAGACCGGGCTCGAACCGGACAAATCGGACGTCGATCCAGCAGCAGGCACAGGAGGCATGGAACCGGACACTACCGAACCCGACCCGGCAGACCCCGCCCCCGACACGGGCGCGCCGGAGATCGTCCCGGAATTGACAGACACGGACACGGGCGGCGCGGACGACGGCGGCGCGGACACGGGCGGCGCGGAGACCGGGGCCTGCTCGGCGAGCGGCTCCGAAGCCTCCCCCGGCTCGCCCGCCACCAGCTCAGACTCCGCCGCCGGCATCGCCGTCACCCCACCGGGCGCGGCCGACACCGGCGCCGTCACCTGCGGCATCGGCGCCGACGAGACCGGCATGGCCGCCGACGTCGCCGCTCCACCCCGCTCCGGCCCGACCGGCGCTGTCCAGACCGGCTCCACCGCCGACACCGCAGGCGCCAGCGGCCCGGCCGAGACCGGCCGCACGGCGTCAGCCGCGGCCAGCGGCCCCGACGAAACCGGCCGCACGGCGTCAACCGAGGCCAGCGGCCCCGACGAAACCGGCCGGACAGACCCGGCGCCCGGCAGCGGCCCGGAGGACACCGGCCGCACCGATTCGGCGTCGGACAGCGGTCCGGACGAAACGGGCTGTGCGGCGGAGAGCAAACCGGAGGAAACGGACTCCATGGCGGACAGCGGGCCGGAGGAGACCGGGTGCGCGGCGGAGAGCGGGCCGGCGGAAACGGGCTGTGCTGGCGGGGCTGAGGACACAGGCTGGGTGGCGGTCGGCACAACCCCAGACGATGGCAGGCCGGAGATGGTCGCGGGGGCGTTCGCGGCGGAAGGCACCCCAACGCTCGCCTCATCCGTCGCGCCCGGCGGTGTGTCACCGGCAGCCACGCTGGTGGCGGCGGGCAGCACGGTGGTCGCCTCGTCGTCCGGCGCGGAGGACCAGGGCCCCGACGGGATCAGCCCGGCCGCGGGAAGCCCGGCCGCGGCTCGGCCCCGGTCACCGGCATCCGCCGGCCACACAGCATCAGACCCGGCCAAGCCCGGCAAATGCGAAATATCGGATTCGCCCGCTTCATCCGAAAAGTCGGAAGGGGCGGCCTCGACGGCCGGTCCCCCGGTAGCCGGCGCCCCCGCGGCACCCGGCACACCCGGGGCCGACGCCGCCGACACACCCGGCACAGGTGCCCCGAACGAGCCCGGACCTCCCGACGCGGGCGCGACCGACGAGCCCGGAACCGCCGACGCGGGCGCCACGGACGAGCCCGGAACACCCGACGCGGGCACGGCCGACGAGCCCGGAACCGCTGAGGCGGGCGCCGCCGAGGAAGCCGGAACGGCCGACGCGGGCACCACCAAGGCGGCCGGCAGCGATGAGGCTGGCGCGGAAGGGACCGCCCGGGCCGCGGAAGCCGGGTAAGAGGAGGGTGAGGAGGTCAGGGCGGCCGGATCGGGCGGCGTGGGAGAGGTCCACGGCGTCGGGATCGCGGGGCCGAGCGCCGGGCCGAAGGGCGACGAGGCACCGGGCGAGGTAGGCGCGTTCGCGGGAGCCTCCGAGCCGCCCCCGACGCCACCGCCACCGATAACCGCAGCTCCGGCCACACCGCCGACGGCACCACCGGCCACACCGCCACCGGCACTGCCGGCAACGCCGCCACCACCGGCACTGCCGGCAACGCCGCCACCACCGGCACTGCCGGCAACGCCGCCACCACCGGCGACCGCCGCGGCGGGGGCGCCGGAGACGGCCGCGGCGGGGGCGGAGGTCGGGGCGAACGGGGCGGAGGCGGAGACCGGGGCGGCCGCGGCGATCGAGCCCGGGCCGGCCGGGTGGGCCAGGACCGAGCCGGGGATCGGGGCGCGCGGTGGGGCCGGCGGCTCGGGCGTGGTGTAGCTCGCGGCGTAGCTCGGTGTGCCCGCGGCGGCCGGGACGCCGGTCACCGGGGCCGTGGGGAAGGTCATCAAGGGGACGGACGGGCGGCCATACGGACTGGTGGACGGCGTGCTCCACTGGCCCGGCGCCGGGGCGGCGGTGGCGCCGGCCGCGGCCACGAAGCGCGTGGCGATCGACGGCGTGCCAGCCCAGTGCAGGCCCAGGTAGGAGGCGTGCACGCCGCGCTGGACGAAGCCCTCGGCCGGGCCACCGGCCCAGGTCCAGGCGGCCTGCAGGCCGGACCGGGGCGTGACGCTGGTGCGGTGCATCTTGTGGCCGATGACCTGGGCGCCGACCGGCAGCAGGACCGACGACGAGCGCGCGGTGGCCTCTCGGTAGCCCAGCACCACGAGGTCGGTCTCCCGGGCCGAGGCGTCCAGCACCCCGCACATCGGGCGGCCGTTGTAGTCGCGGCAGAGCCAGACCAGGCCGGTGCCCTCGGCGGCGATCGGCTTGCCGGCCGCGGCGTGAGCGGCGACGGCGGAGCGGAGGCGGCCGTTGAAGGTGAGCTCCTCGGCATAGGACTCCGGGAGGGCGGCGCCGATCACCAGGCCGTCGACGCCGGTCGGCAGGGCCTCGTCGCGCAGCGGGTCGAACGGGACGACCTCGGCGCCGGCGGCGGTGAGCAGCTCGGCGGTCTCCGGGTAGGCGAAGGCCACGCCGATGACCGGGCGGCGGCCGATGCGGGTCGAGGCCAGGGAGGCGAAGGCGGCGTCGCTGGCGCCGGCCTCGGCGAGCTCGGCCTCCGGATTCCACGCGTCGGAGGTCAGCCGGGGCGCCGAGCGGGCCAGGGCCATGGTGCGGTCGATGTCGACGGCGCCCGCGATGACCTCGCCGAGACGGCGCACGGCGCGCACGGCGTCGATGTTGTGGTGCACGACCGGGGCGACGCCGTGGTGGCGCGAGGGCAGCGGCGCGCCGGCGTCGCCCACGTCGGTGAGCGCGTGGCGGCGCAGGGCGCCCAGGACGGGGACGCCGATGTCGTCGAGGGCCTCGCGCAGCAGCTGCTCGTGGCGGGAGGAGGCGACCCGGTTGAGGATCACGCCGCCGAGCCAGAGCAGCTCGTCATAGGCGCGGAAGCCGTGCACGAGCGCGGCGACCGACTGGCCCATCGCGCCGACGTCGACGACCAGGATGACCGGGGCGCGCAGCAGGCCGGAGATCTGGGCGGTGGACTCGCTGTCGGTGCGCCCGGCGAGCCCGTCGAACAGGCCCATCGTGCCCTCGACGACGGCGATGTCCAGCGAGGCGGCGCCGTGGGCGAACAGCGGCCCCATCCGCTTCGCGCCGACCATGCGCGGGTCGAGGTTGCGGCCCGGGCGACCGGCGGCCAGGCCGAGGTAGGCGGCGTCGACGTGGTCCGGCCCGATCTTGAAACCGGCCGCCCGGTAGCCGCGGGCGGTCAGCGCCGCGAGCAGGCCGACCGACACGGCGGTCTTGCCGTGACCGGACGACGGGGCACTGATCACGAGCCGTGGGATGGTGCTCATGGTCTCCTCCGGCGCTGAGGCGTAACTGTGTCCCGGACGATACCGAACCGATGCCACCCCGACGGTCCCGAAGCGAAGGGGATACCGTGCTTGGTTGTGTACCGGTTTCTCGCGACGCGCCACTGGCTCGGCTACGCCGCGCTGACGGTCGCCGCGGCCACCGTCATGGTGCTGTTGGGCCTGTGGCAGCTCGACCGCTATCACCAGCGGGCGACGATCAACGCGCGGATCGACGCCGGCACGTCGGCGACGCCGGTGCCGCTGGGCGACGTGATCGGCGCGCCGGGGCGGGCCGCCGGGACCGCCGGGCCCCCGCCCGCGAGCCACACCGAGTGGACCCGGGTCACCGCGACCGGCAGCTACGACCCGGCGCACGAGATCCTGGTCCGCGGCCGCACGGTCGAGGGCTCGGTCGGCTTCGAGGTGCTCACGCCGCTGGTGCTGGCCGACGGCTCGGCGGTGCTGGTCGACCGGGGCTGGGTGCGCCCGGCCGCGGCCGGCGCGCTCACCGCGCCCGACGTGCCGGCCGCGCCGGGCGGCACGGTCACCGTCTCCGGGCGGCTGCGGCCGCCGGAGAGCCGGGGCGAGCGGCCCCAGGCGGTCGCCGGCCACACGGAGATCCGCCGGATCACGCCGGTCGTGATCGCCCCGACGCTGCCCTACGCGATCTTCGACGCCTACGTGACCGCGGACCAGCCGGCCGCCGGATTCACCGCGGTGCCGGCGGAGAAAGAGAACGCGCTGCAGAACGCGGGCTATGTGCTGCAGTGGTGGCTCTTCGCGGCGATGACCGCCTACGGCTTCATCTACCTGGCCCGCAAGGAAGCCCGCGGCCCGGAGCCGGCCGACCTGCTGGCCGACGACCTGGACGGCGAGCCGGCCGACGGCCCCGAGGGCAAAGAGGAGCCTCACGCCGCGCCCTTGTGAATCGCGCGGACCGCGTCGATGGTGTCGGCCTCCTCGGGCCGCTTGTCCTCGCGATAGCGCAGCACGCGCGCGAAGCGCAGCGCCACCCCGCCCGGATAGCGCGGCGAGGTCTGCACCCCGTCGAAGGCGACCTCCACCACCAGCTCGGGCCGCACCCGCACGACCCACTCGGACTCCTCGACCGCCAGGGACCGCAGCTTCTCGGTCTGCCAGCGCAGCATCTCGTCGGTCATGCCCTTGAAGGTCTTGCCCAGCATCACGAACCCGCCGGTCGCCGGGTCGCGGGCGCCCAGGTGCAGGTTGGACAGCCAGCCCCGGCGCCGCCCGTGGCCCCACTCGACGGCGAGGACGACCAGGTCGAGGGTGTGCCGGGGCTTGACCTTGACCCAGGCGGCGCCGCGGCGGCCGACGTCGTAGGGCGCGGCGGCCGACTTGATCACCAGCCCCTCGTGGCCCTTGGCGACCGCCCGGGCGAAGGCCTGCTCGGCCTCCTCCGGGGTGGTCAGCATGGTGCGCCCGACCCGCAGCGGCCCGGGGACCACGCGCTCCAGCGCCGCCCACCGCCGCCCGGCCGGCTCGTCGAGCAGGTCGACGCCGTCGAGGTGCAGGATGTCGAAGAAGAACGGCGCGAGCACGGCGACCCCGTCGCGGCGGGCGGCCCGGCTGGAGGTCTCCTGGAACGGGATGGCCCGGCCGCTGGCCGGGTCGACGCCGACCGCCTCGCCGTCGAGCACGATCGCGGCCACGTCCAGCGCGGCGACCGCGGCGACCACGCCCGGCACCCGGGCGGTGATGTCGTCGAGGCTGCGGCTGAAGACGGAGACGGCCGGCCCGTCGCGGTGCACCTGGATGCGCACCCCGTCGATCTTGATGTCGGCGGCGGCCGGGGTGCCGGTGGCGGCCAGGGCCTCGGTGGCGTTGGGGGCGCTGGAGGCGAGCATCGGGGCGAGCGGCCGGCCAACGGTGAGGCGATAGGCCGCCAGTGCGGCCTCGCCACCGAGCAGGGCGTCGGCCGCGACGGTCTTGAGGTCGCCGGCCAGCAGCAGGGCCCGGCGCACCGCGGTGGCGGGCAGGCCGGCCGCCCGGGCCAGCGCGTCGGCGAGCAGCCCGGCCTGCGCGCCCTGGCGCAGCTCGCCGCTGAGCAGCCCGATGAGCATCTGCCGCTCGGCGGCGGTGGCGGCGCCGAACAGGGCCGCGACCTCGGCGCGGCGGGCGGCCTGGGAGCCCTTGCCGGACAGCCCCGCCATGCGCTCGAAGGCGAGGTCGACGTCGGCGACGCTCAGCGAGGCCTCGGCGGCGGGCGGCGGCAGGTCGCGCAGGCTCGCATAGCCGACCCCGGTCTGGCGCTGGCGCAGCTCGCCGGAGAGATAGCCGGCGCCGGCCGCGACGGTGCGCTCGTCGCCGGATCCGGCCAGCGACCGCAGCGCCGCCGCGAGCAGGTCGATCTTGGCGTTGCGCGCCGGCGTGGCCGCCACCGCCCGCGACACCCCGGCCAGCTCCTCGAATCGCATACCCGGATTCTGCCCGGGGGGTACGACAAAAAATCAGACGTACGCCCGGCGCACCGCGTCGAGGACCCAGCACATCCGCCCGACGGCCATGTCGGGGTGCTCCCCGAACTCCTGCGCGACCAGCGCCGCGCAGCCCCGCGGCCCGTGCCGGCGGACGCTGCGCATGACCGCCTGGCGGATGCGCAACGCGTCCAACGGCTCCGAGCACTGCACGTCGGACACGAACAGTGCCTCGGCGCGAACGTGTTCCAGCAGTTGAGGAGTCATGCAACCAAGCAGACGCCCGGCCCGGAGCACCGCCGTGTCCGCAAAGGTGCAGACGCGGTGGCAAAGGTGCGCCCATGACGGAGAATGGTGATGTGAATACGGTCGGTGAGATCGTCGCGTTGATCACGGGGGCTGCCGCCGCGGCCACCGTCCTGATCGCCACCCGGCGCCACCGTCCGCCGGGCCGCGCCGGCTGGTATCTGCTCGGCGCCGCCGTGCTCGCTCACGCCGCCGACGCCCTGCACGTCGCGCAGTACCCCTTGATCATCGCCGCCCTCGCGAGCTTCCTGCGCCGCCGCACCGGGCGCCGGCCCGCCCCGGCGCTGCTGGACGCGGCGGTCGCGGCCACCGCCGCCGGGCTGTTGGCCTGGGTGTACCTCATCGGACCGACGCCGGCGATCCTCGCCGCGTTCGTGCTGGCGCTCGCCCTGCGCCTGCGGCCGGGCGGGGGCGCCGGCCTGATGCTGCTCGCCGGCCTGGTCGCGATGTTCGCCGGGGACATCGCGCACTCGCTGCGCGGCGACGCCGCGGCGACCGGGGCGTGGCTGCTGGCATACGCGCTGCTCGCAGGCGCGGCGCTGCACCCGGGCATGCGGCGGGTCGACGACCCCGCGCCCGTGCGCGCCGTTTCCGGCCCGGCCGCCCGCGTGGTCCTCCTGGCGGCCGCGTCATTACTTGCCCCGGTGGTACTCCTGGTGCAGTACCACCGCGGCGACACGCGCGACGTCCCGGTGATCGCCGTCGCGTGCGCGCTGCTGTTCCTGCTGGTCATCGCGCGGATGGCCGGCCTGGTCGCGGACCAGCACCGCCTCGCCGTGACCGACGCGCTGACCGGCCTGCGCACCCGGCGCGCGTTCGAGGAGCGGCTGCGCGGCCGCCGGCCCGGCCGCCCGGTCGCGGTGGTGCTGCTGGACATCGACCACTTCAAGCGGGTCAACGACGCGTTCGGGCACCCCGCGGGCGACGCCGTGCTGCGCGAGGTCGCGTGCCGGCTGCGCGCGCAGGCCGGCCCGGAGGTGACCGTCGCGCGCTACGGCGGCGAGGAGTTCGCCCTGCTCGTGCCCAATGCCTCGGGCGCGGACGCGGCGGGCCTGGCGGAGCGGCTGCGCGCGGCCGTCGGCGCCGATCCGGTCGACCTGGGCGGTGGCGTGCTTCGCGACGTCACGGTTTCCGGGGGTACTGCGGTGCTGCCGGCCGACACCGCCGAGCCGGACGAGCTGGTCCTGCTCGCCGACCGGGCGCTCTATGCGGCCAAGCGCGCCGGCCGCGACCGGGTCGTGTCCGCCGATCGGATCCCGGCGGTTTCCGCGCTCACCGGCCCTGGCCGGGCGACCGAGGGCGAGGAGTGGCCGGTCCCGCTACCGCGCCCGCGCCGCTCCGAGCTCGAGGCGGCCTGAGAGGAGCGCATCGAGCTCTTCCGGGGGTACCGCCGCGGAAAACAGAAACCCCTGAGCGTGCTCACAACCGAGGGCGCGCAGCGCGGCGGCCTGTTTCTCCGTCTCGACCCCTTCGGCCACCGTCTGCAGCGCGAGCCCGCCGGCCAGCTGCAGGATCGCCCGCATCAGCGTGGTGTCGACGGCGGTGGCGAGGAAGGTGCGGTCGATCTTGAGCACGTCGACCGGCAGGTGCACCAGGTAGGCCAGCGAGGAGTACCCGGTGCCGAAGTCGTCGATGGCCACCCGGACCCCGTCCGCGCGCAGCACGTCGAGCCGCGCGGTCGACTCGGCGTCGGCGACCAGGCTGCTCTCGGTCAGCTCCAGCACGAGCGCGCTCGGCGGCAGCCCGCCCTCCTCCAGCGCGCCGCGCACCCGCTCGACGAAGTCCGGCTCGCGCAGCTGGTGCGCGGCGACGTTGACGGTGAGGCTGACGCCGTCGCGCGCGTGCCACTCGCGCGCCTCCGCGCACGCCCGGCCGAGCACCCACCAGCCCAGCGGCACGATCAGCCCGGTGGCCTCGGCGACCGGGATGAACACGCCGGGCGGGATCGGCTCGCCCCCGGGCGGGTGCCAGCGCAGCAGCGCCTCGACGGCGGTGATCCGGCCGTCGGCGAGCCGCACGACCGGCTGGTAGTGCACCGCGAACTCGCCCTCGCGCAGCGCCCGGCGCAGCCCGGCGGCGAGCTCCCGGTGCCGGTCGGCGGCGGTACGCAGGCCCGTGTCGTAGCGCACGATGCGGTCCTTCCCGCCGCCCTTGGCCGCCTGCAGCGCCAGGTCGGCGTCGCGCAGCACCTCGGCCGAGGTCCGCTGCCCGTCGGCCACCACGACGCCGGCGCTGCCGGTGAGGTGCACCTGGCGCCCGGCCACCTGGTACGGCGGGCGCAGCCGGGCCAGCGCCCGCTCGGCCGCCCCGGCCGGCGCCGGTCCGCGCCACACCGCCGCGAACTCGTCGTCGCCGGGCCGGGCCATCAGGTCGGCGTCGGGCAGCGCGTCGCGCAGCCGCCGGGCCACCTGCACCAGCAGCGCGTCCCCGGCCTGGTGGCCGAGCTCGTCGTTGATCTCCTTGAACCCGTCCAGGTCCAGCAGGACCACGGTCAGCCCCGGCCGGATGTCGGCGAGCAGCGCGGTGAGCAGGGCCCGGTTGGCCAGGCCGGTCACCGGGTCGCGGGTGGCCCGCTCGCGCAGCTGCTGCTCAAGCCCCCGCCGGCGCGCGGACGAGCGGGCCAGCGACCGGGCCAGCCGCCGCGACCGCCGGCGGACCAGCGCCACGGCGACGAGGCCGGCGGCGAGGGCCACGAGGCCGGCCAGCACGGATGAGAATTGCCGGATCATCGCCGGTACCGCCGCCAGAAATGCCACACCGCACACCGAAACGGCGACAAGCAGCGCCCTTTCGCGACCCACCAGCCCGGGCCGCCGCGGACGAGGGCTCGGCTTGCGACGCACAGGCCGATGCTAACGGCAACATATCCGATTTTTCGGACTTAACCGACAACACGCTGATCGTGCGTGTTATCGGCGCCCTTGACGGGACGTACAGCGTACGTCAAGCTTGGACGTACAGCGTACGTCTCGGAGGTGTTCTCAGATGACCGATGATCGTCCCGGGGGCGGCGGCCTGCTCCACCGCCTCACGCACCGGCTGCCCGGCGTCCCGGACCACGTCGACCGGCCGCGCGGCCATCAGGGCAGCTCACCCCATGGGCATCAGGGCGGCTCGGCCCGGCCGCGCAACCACGGCCTGCGCCACCCGGCCGGCGCGAACCGCCCGCCGCGCGTCCTGGTGGCGTGGCAGCGCCGCATCGCCGCCCTGTTCGGCCAGCGGCTGCCGTGACGCCGAACCCGGCCCTCTCGGCGCTCACCACGCTGCACTGGCGGGGCCGGCTCGTCGAGCTCTTCCTGCCGCCGCTACTTCCGGCGCCCACGCCGCACGCGGACGCCTCGATCGCGGATCACCTTGCCGGCACCCACGCCGCGCGTGGGCGTCAGCTGGACGCCGGTGCGCACGCCGGGCTCCACGACGCTGCGGCGGACACCAGGGCACCGGCGACGGTGAGAGGCCACGATGGCCGGGAAGCGGGCCTCGAAGGCTCCTCCTCGCCGCCGCGTCCCGCGCCGGTTTGACCAGATATATCGCGAAAAATCAGCCCAAAATGGCAGTGGCGCCGCGACGAAGTGTCGCGGCGCCACTGCTCGTATTGGATGCGTCAGTTCCGCCATGCGAAGCCGGACTCGACGGAGACCTTGTCCGCCGTGGCGGCGATGCGGTCCGCGAACTTGTTCGCGTGGTGACCGCAGAAGGCCAGCTCGCCGGTGCCGAAGGTCACCACCAGCTTGGCCGCGGCGCCGCAACTGTCGCAACGCTCCCCGGACAGTTCGGGGACGACGTGAACGGCCGGGCGCGAGATCAGCATCGGGGTCATCTCAGTCTCCTCGAGGGGTCGTAGCGACGAGTCGCGGCGTGATATGTGGCATTTCCTTGTCTTGCGGCTTACTCGACTAACACTACGTTCGCCGGAATTGCCCGCCTAGTTCGGAAGCGTTGGGTTTCGGTCACAGGTGGGTTGCCGGTTCCGTCCGTTCGTCTGATGCATCACGGGCGGAATGCACATACCCGCTCGGCAACGTTTCGACACCGGGCCGCCGGCCGCGGCGCCGATCGCCTTCCCGAGCGCGACCAGTCCACAGTGGACACAGCGGCCCGGCCGCGGACACCCCAACGGCAACTTGCGGCGAACCGGGGGCGTAACCGGGGGTCCCGAATCTTGTGGAGGTCCGGATGACAACGCCGGGCAGCGCACCACTCCAGAAGGTTCCGCCGACCGAAGGGCTCCGCATAGTGATTCGCCGCCACGCCCGCGCCATCATGCCGATCGCCGCGCTCGCCATCGGTGCCGGATTCGGCACCACCGCCTTCAGCGGCACCGCCGCTGCTGCGACGACCGACGTCGTGCGCTCGGGCGCCGCGGACGACAGCTACAGCTCCAGCGCCCGCCCGTCGTACAACTTCGGCGCCTCCGACACCCTCGTCGCCGGCCGCCAGGGTACCGACACCATGATCTCGTTCCTGAAGTTCAACGTCGCCGGCCTCGGCACGGGCGTCACCGTCAAGAACGCCAAGGTGACCCTGACCAACGCGTCGCGCACGCTGCCCGGCTCGATCTCGCTGAGCCGCGTCGCCGACGCGAAGTGGTCGGAGCAGACGCTGTCCGCCAAGAACGACCCGGCGCTCGGCGCGGTCGTCGCCACGGTGAAGCCGGCCTCCGGCGCGACCTCGGTGACGTTCGACGTGAGCGGCGTGGTCAAGGGCGCCGGGACGTACACCTTCGCGGTGACCTCGACCGCGGCGAACTCGCTCGCGCGGTTCTCCTCCGCCGAGGCCAAGAGCGGCCAGCCCGCGCTGAACCTGACCGTGACCCGCCCGGCCGCCCCGGCGCCGGCTCCGACCACCCCCGCGCCGACTACGCCGGCCCCCACCACGCCGGCCCCCACCACCCCGGCTCCGACCACGCCGGCCCCGACCACGCCGAGCGACTGCGCGGTGGGCGCCAAGCTGGTCCCGACCTGCGGCGTGCTGTGGGGCGCGGCGGCCGGCGGCTTCTCGGACGTGCCGCGCGACGAGGCCCTGAAGACCTTCGAGGCGAAGTCGGGCCGGACGTCGACGATCTACCACACGTACCACAAGGGCGACGAACTCTTCCCGACGAAGGACGAGATCGCCATGACCAACGACCCGGCGCACCCGCGCACGCTGATGCTGAACTGGAAGGTCTCCTACGGCACCACGTGGGCCAAGGTCGCCGCCGGCAGCCAGGACGCCCGCATCGACCGCCTGGCCACGTACCTGAAGGCCAACTACACCAAGCAGTTCTTCATGGTGCTGCACCACGAGCCCGAGAACGACGTGAACCCGGCCGCCGGCTCGGGCCAGACCGCCAAGGACTTCGCCGCGATGTTCCGCCACACCGCGCTGCGCCTCAAGGCCGACGGGGTCAACAACGCGGTGTTCGTGATCGCCTACATGAACTACGAGAAGTGGAACAACACCGCGTGGTGGGGCGACCTGTACCCGGGCGACGACGTCGTGGACTGGGTCGGCGTGGACACCTACAACAACGCGCAGCCGGGCGGCTTCCACTACGGCGACTTCAACTACCTGATGAACCGCACCAACAGCGCGAGCTTCCCCGGTTGGTACACCTGGGCCACCACCAAGCACCCGGCCAAGCCCATCATGGTCGCCGAGTGGGGCGTGTACGACTCCTCGACCAAGGTCGACGGCCGCAACAAGGCCAACGTCTACGCGACCGTGCTGCCGCAGCTGGCCAAGATGCCGCAGATCAAGGGCCTGGTGTACTTCGAGACCGCGCACGACCAGAGCGGCCACGACATCCGCATCGACGACACCCCGGAGGCGCTGGCCGGCTTCCAGAAGATCGCCGCCGACCCCCGCTTCAACGTCAAGCTCTGAACACCCGGTTCCCCCCGGTGAGCGAAGGCCGCTCGGACTCAGGTCCGGGCGGCCTTCGCCATTCCCCCGCCGGGCCAGCAAGGCGGTCCGCGGCGCCGGGCCAGCAAGGCGGCGCGGCGCAGGGCCAGCGACACGGTTCGCGGCGCAGGGCCAGCGACACGGTTCGCGGCGCAGGGCCAGCGACACGGTTCGCGGCGCCGGGCCAGCGAGGCGGTTCGCGGCGCCGGGCCAGCGAGGCGGTTCGCGGCGTTTTCCTTGCGGGGCCATCGCGCAATCGAAATGCCCTGACGCCGCCCCGTTCTGCCGGCGAGCCCGGCTTCCAGCCACCGTGCCCGCGCCCGCGCCCCCGCACGCCGCGCCGGCCCGCACCACCACGGACAGCGCAGCCCAGCGACCAGAAGTCTCCGTGATCATGCTCTACCCGCCGTCGACACCAACGGTTTTTCATGATCACGGAGCGCTGATGTACACCCGTGTACCACAAGTCTCCGAGATCATGGCAAACCCGCGGTGCGGCCACGGTGACCATCATGATCACGGAGACATACGTCCGCCCCGGCCACACCAATCGGATGTTCGCCCGCCGCGGTGATACATCCGCAACGCTCGCCCTGCCCCGCCGCCCGCTGATCGACGCCGATGACCGCCGTGCCCCATCGGCGGCCAGCGACACCCAGCCGCGATGGCCGCCAGCTGCCGCCGGACAGCAACCACCACGATCAGGCGCCGGCCACGTCACACACCAAGCCCGCCAGCGCGCCGCGGGGCCCGCCGCGAAGGCGCGCACGGGCGCGGAAGCGCGGGGCGCGGGGCGCGGGGGCACGGCGCGGGGGCACGGGCGCGGGGGCGCGGAAGCGCAGGGCGCGGAAGCGCAGGGCGGCGCGGCGCGGGGGCGCGGCGCGGGGGCGCGGCGCGGGGGCGCGGCGCGGGGGCGCGGCGCGGGGGCGCGGCGCGGGGGCGCGGCGCGGGGGCGCGGCGCGGGGGCGCGGCGCGGGGGCGCGGCGCGGGGGCGCGGCGCGGGGGCGCGGCGCGGGGGCGCGGCGCGGGGGCGCGGCGCGGGGGCGCGGCGCGGGGGCGCGGCGCGGGGGCGCGGACGCGAGGACGCGGGGGCGGGGCGCGGACGCGCCCCCGCGCGGACGCGGACGCGAAAACCAGGGCGCCGAGGCGAAGCGCGGGCGCGGGCGCGACCAACCCGTTCGGCAACCGGCGGCAACCGAAGGCGGCGAGCGCGCCCCGGAACCACGGCAACCGCGCCGCTCCCGCAGGGGTCCCGAGCCCGCCACCCGCGGCCGCGAATCTTATTTCAGCAAGGAAATGCGCCACCGAAAAACAGCAAGACCAAATGACGCAACGAAATGCCCGCTCACCGTTAGGGATGCAGACATAATGACGAAGAACATCGCCCGTCGCGCCATTACCGGAATCGTCCTCGGCACCGCTGCCACGGCTGCCACCGCCTTCACGTTCGCTGCGGCTGCGGCCGCGGCGCCGGCCGAAGGTACCGTCCAGGGTGCCGGTGTGGCCGGTGCGCTCACGGACCAGTACATCGTGGTCATGAAGGACGGCTCGACGACGACCTCCGACGCGCTCGCCGGCAAGGTCGGCGGCAAGGTCGAGGACCGGTTCGACAGTGCGGTGCGCGGTTTCTCCGGCCGGATGAGCGCCTCCGCCGCCCGCCGCCTGGCCGCCGACCCGGCCGTCCAGTACGTCGAGCAGGACCGCACGGTCTCCATCGAGGCCACCCAGACGCAGACCGGCGCCACCTGGGGCCTGGACCGCATCGACCAGCAGGCGCTGCCGCTGAACGGCTCGTACACCTACGGCCCAGCGAGCAACGTCACCGCGTACATCATCGACACCGGCGTGCGCCTCACCCACAGCGAGTTCGCCGGCCGGGCCCGCTCCGGCTACGACTTCGTCGACAACGACGCGGACGCGAGCGACTGCCAGGGGCACGGCACGCACGTCGCCGGCACCGTCGGGGGCAAGACCTACGGCGTGGCCAAGGACGTCAAGATCGTCGCGGTGCGGGTGCTGGACTGCTCGGGCAACGGGTCGTACTCGCAGATCATCGCCGGTGTCGACTGGGTCACCAAGAACGCCGTCAAGCCGGCCGTGGCGAACATGAGCCTCGGTGGCGCGGCGGGCACCACGCTGGACACCGCGGTCAAGAAGTCGATCGCGTCGGGCGTCACCTACGCGGTCGCCGGCGGCAACGACTCGGCCAACGCCTGCAGCAAGTCCCCGGCCCGCCTGCCCGAGGCGATCACCGTCGGTGCCACCGACACCGCCGACACCCGCGCCAGCTTCTCGAACTTCGGCAACTGCCTGGACATCTTCGCCCCCGGCGTGAACATCACCTCGAGCTCCAACGCCTCCAACACCGCGACCCAGAAGATGAGCGGCACCTCGATGGCGACCCCGCACGTGGCCGGCGCCGCCGCCCTGTACCTCGCCGCGCACCCCGCCGCCACCCCGCAGCAGGTCCGCGACGCCCTGGTGAACGGCGCCATCAACGGCGCGGTGAAGAGCGGCGGCAGCGGCTCCCCGAACAAGCTGCTCTACACGACCAACCTGAACAACGACGTCACCCCGACCACGCCCGCCACGCCGGCCCCGACCACCCCGGCCCCGACCACTCCGGCCACGCCCGCCCCGACCACCCCGGCTCCGACCACTCCGGCCCCGACCACGCCCGCCCCGGCCGCCTGCGCCGCCGCCGTGAGCACCACCGCGGTCGCCATCCCGGACCCGGGCACCGCCGCCAGCAAGGTCGTCGTCGCGAACTGCACCGGCAACGCCTCGAAGACCGCCACCGTCAAGGTCTCGATCAAGCACGCCGACCGCGGCGACCTGCGCCTGGACCTGGTCGCGCCGGACGGCACCAGCTACCACCTGAAGAGCTCGACCTCCGGTGACGACAACGCCTTCACCACCGCGACCTACACGGTGGACCTGTCCTCCGAGGTCCGCAACGGCACCTGGACGCTGCAGGCCCGCGACGTCTTCGCCGGCGACAAGGGCACGCTGACCGGCTGGACGCTCACCGTCTGAACAAAAATGACCAAAGCCCGCCCCCGCCGGAACCCCGGCGGGGGCGCTTGGCATTCGCGAACTAATCCCGCGAATCACCCGTAATACGGGCGAATCCGTCGGTAGCGTGTGGACAATCAGGCACCGAACGGCGAGGGGGACCACCATGAGCACCGCGAGAGAGTCGATCGAGGTTGCCGTACCGGTGGAGGTCGCCTACGAGCAGCTGACCCACTTCGAGAACTATCCGCAGTTCATGTCCGGCGTGATGAGCATGGCGCCGATCGACGCCTCCACCGCGCACATGGTGCTGGACCTCGGCGGCAACCGGGCCGAGTTCGACGCCCGGATCACCGAGACCCGGCCCGGGGAGTTCCTGTGCTGGGAGGCCACCGACGGCCCGCAGATCAGCGAGGCGCTGCGGCTGGAGCCGATGGCCGACGACATGACCCGGATCATCGCCGACCTGCAGGTCGACGCCCGCGAGCTGATGCCGGCCGAGGAGCACGCGGTCGAGGTCCTCGGCCGCCGGCTCAAGGCCGACCTCAAGGGCTTCAAACGGTTCTGTGAGCAGGCCGCGCTGGTGCGCAGCGAGCTGACCCACGCCACGAACGAGCGGCCGGCCCAGCCCGTGCCGCCGCACGGCAACCTCGGCCCGATGCAGCACACCGCCCGCTGAGATGACCGCAATACTCGTCGCCGACGACGACACGGACATCAGGGACCTCGTCGCCTTCAAGCTGGAGCAGGCCGGCTACGACGTGCTGGCCGTCGACAACGGCCTCGCCGCGCTCACCGCGGCCACCGAGAGCCCGCCCGACCTGGTTGTCCTCGACGTGATGATGCCGGGGATGTCCGGCATCGACGTGTGCCGCCAGCTGCGGCTGGAGCAGGGCACGAAGGCCCTGCCGATCATCCTGCTCACCGCGCGCGCCCAGGAGGGCGACGTCGAGGTGGGCTTCGGCGCCGGTGCCGACGACTACATCGTCAAGCCGTTCAGCCCGCGGGAGTTGGTCAGCCGGGTCGAGGCGATCCTGGCCCGCCTGCGCCCGTGACGCTCGCCGGCGCCGCCCTGGTGGCGCTGCTGGTGATGCTGTTCGCCGCGCTCGTCGACGTCTTCGAGCGCCGCGCCGCCTGGCGGGCCCGCAGCCGGCTGGGTCGCCAACGGCTGCACGGCGGTGGCCGGGCGCATCGTGGACGTGCGGATGCCCCGGAAGGTGCTGGGCAAGCAGCGCGTCGGTGCTGGAGAACGTCGGCTACCGGCAGCTGACCGCGCTGTGGCGCACGATGGGCATGTGGGCCGCGATCCGCGGCGGCAAGCACGTGTGGGGCGAGATGACCCGCACGGGCTTTCAGACGGTGGAACCCGAACGGGTCAGAGCCAGACCGGGCGCTCGCGCGGGATCCGGATCGTGAACGTCGTGCCCTGACCGGGCACGCTGTCCACCGCGATCTGCCCGCCGTGCCCCTCCACGATCGTCTTGGTGATGGCCAGACCCAGTCCCGCGCCCTGCACCGCCTCGCGCACCGCGAAGGTACCCCGGAAAAATCGGGTGAACAGCCGCGGCTGCTCCTCCGGGTCGATCCCGGCGCCGTTGTCGCGGACCTCGATCCGCACGTGCTCGCCGTCCTCCCGCGCGGTCAGCTCGACGAGACCCCCGTCGGGCGTGAAGTTGACCCCGTTGACGAGCAGGTTGGACAGCGCCCGGCGCAGCTGCTCCGGGTCGGCGTCGACGCTGCCGAGCTGCCCCTCCACGGACAGCACCAGCCGCAGCCCGCGGCGCTTGGCGCGCGGCTCGACGGCCGCGCAGGCGGCGCTGAGCACCTCCCGCAGGTCGGTGCGGCGCAGCTCGAGGTCGAAGACGCCGGCCTCCACCCTGGAGATGGTGAGCATGTCCTCGATGAGCGCGCGCAGCCGGTCGGAGTTGCGGCCGATGACGCCGAGCATCCGGGTCTGGGCCGGGGTCAGCGGGCCGGCGTCGCCGGAGGTGAGCACCTCGAGGTGGCCGATGACGTTGGTCAGCGGCGTGCGGAACTCGTGCGACACGGTCGCCACGAAGTCGCTCTTGGCCACGTCGAGCTCGCGCAGCCGGGACACGGCCTCGCGCTCGTGCTCGTAGGCGTGGCGCAGCGCGTCCTCGGTGCGCTTGCGGTCGGTGATGTCGTGCACGAACGCGTTGAACGTCCAGCCCATCACCGGGTCCTGGACCGCCCACACGGCGAGTTCCACCGGGAACTCGTAGCCGTTGCGGTGCCACGCGGTGATCTCGATGCGGTGGTCCAGGAAGCGCCGCTCCCCCGTGGTCAGGAACCGCCCGACGCCGAGATGGTGGGCCTCACGGTACTGCGGGGGCACGATCGTGTCGGCCAGCCGCCGCCCGATCGCCTCCTCCTTGGACAGGCCGAAGACCTTCTCCGCGGCCGCGTTCCACGAGGTGATCATCCCGCCCTCGTCCATCGCGACGAACGCCTCGACGCAGCTGTCGAGGATCCGCTCCAGCCGCCGGCCGCCGAACAGCAGCGCGTCGCGGGCGGCCATGCGGTCGGCGACCCGGCCGAGCTGGGTGCCGACGTCCGACATGATCTCCAGCAGCCCGGGGTCGGGCGCGGCCGGCTCGCGGGTGAAGAACTCGAGGACCGCCGCGACGACCCCGCGCGCGGTGACCGGGAAGGCGATCGCCGCGCCGACCCCCTGGACGCCGGTGCGCACGACGCCGCGGTCGGCGGACACGTCGGCGATCCACTGCGGCCGCCCGGTGCGGGCCGCCCGGCCGACGATGCCGGCGCCGAGCGGGAAGTGCGCTTCCTCGCTCGCTTTGCGCAGCGCGGCGAACTCGCCCGCCACGTCCTCGTGCCACACGTCGGTGGAGACGAGCACGCGGCGGTCCCGCTCGTCGGGCAGGCACAGGTGACCCACCGGCCACCCGGTCGCCGTGCACACCGCCTTGAGCACGGGCAGCCCGGCGTCGCCGATGTCGTCGGCTTCGTTCGCGATCCGTGTCGCCTCCTGCAGCAGGGAGACGAGGACGAGTTCGCGATCCTTCGGCACAGCTTGATGGTAAAGGTCTGACCCGCAACGATTGCCCGTTTCGGGGATTGGACCGTGCACTTTGCCCCTGCACAGTGGCCGCGCGGCGACCATGCGGGTTCGGGGCGGCGATAGCCTCGGCACAGACGCGATGGGGGGCGAGCCTTCATGGACGACATCGATCCGCACGTGCTCCACCCGCTCAACCGGTTCGTCGCCTTTGTGGCGCACTCCCGGCAGGACGCGGCGCTCGCGACCGCGGAAGAGGCGTTGGCCTACTGCGCCGAGCACGGCCGGGTCGCCGACGAGTTCAGCGTGCTGCTCGTGCTGTGCGGCGAGCTGGACCCGGAGTTCTTCGCGGCCGACCTGGGCCGCTACGCGACCAGGCTGATCGAGCTCGCGGTGGCGCATGCCGAAGCGCTCACCCGGGTGGAGGTGCACACCTCCGTTGGCCCCATGCTCGACGCGCTCCTCGCCCAGGTCCCCGCCGAACGGCGCGGCGAGCTGGCCCGGCGGTTCGCGACCGTCCGGGCCGGCTACCACGCGGGCTTCACCGCGGACGTCCTGCTGGAGCCGGCGATCGACATCCCGCTGCCGGAGCCGATGGCGCGGCGGTACCGGCTGCTCGCGCTCGCCGCACACGCGCCGGAGTCCGTGCGCGACCGCGACATCAGCGTGGCCGCGCTGCACGACCGGTTGATCCGGCAGGCCCGGAGGCTCCCGGCGGCCAGTGGCTCGCGCCGGATGCTGCTGGGAGAGATCCACATGCTCGCCGCGGAGGCCGGTATCCGCCTGCACCAGCCACGGCCGGTGCTCGCCGGCGCCACGGCCATGCTGACCGAGGCCGGCCCGGTTCTCCCCCGGCAGCACCGGATCGCGGCCGCACACACCATCCTGTGGCAGTTACGGGAGCTGCTGCCGGCGCAGCGGCTGGGCTCAGGCCGGCTGCAGCGCGGCCGGGCCGTCAGGGCGGCCGGCCGGGTCGTGCGGGAGAACCTGACGCTGGTGTACGCGAACCGGGTCATCCGCTTCGCCGCGGCGAACCTGGCCGAGCTGTATCCGCTCGTCGGGGAGTACGTGGACCTGCTGGCGGCCCGGCCGGCCGCGCACCGTCGCGCGGCCGGGATCATCCACCGCTACCAGGGCGGCCTGGTGCTGATCGCCTACGCGCTGAGCACCGATCCCGGCCTGCGCCCCGAGGGTTTCGACGCCTTCATCCATGAGCTGGACAACCTGCTGCGGTACTCCGCGGTCGGCGCGGCCACCGAGGACGAACGGCTCGGTCGTCCCCTCCTCGCCCGCGACCCGGCGCCGGCCACCGACGCCGAAGAGTCGCCGGGCCGGGCCGACCCCGGGTACGCCGGCGTCACCTTCGGCATCAGGGCCACCCGCCGCGACCCGTCACCGGTCGCGGTCCCGGCCGGTGAGCTGCGTGCGTCGCTCGCCCCGGACGAGGCCACGATCTCGCTGTTCGTCAGCGAACGGCGCGTCCACGCGGTCAGCCTCACCCGGGGGCGACCGCCGCGCCTGGCCACCATCGGCGAGCGGGCCAAGCTGTGGCCCCGGGCCCGCGACCTGCTGGCGGCCATCCGTGACGAGGACGCCCTTCCGCAGCTGCGCGCCGCCGACTTCGCGTGGCTGCACGACGAGCTGCTCGGCCCGGTCCTGAGCGACCTCCCGCCCCGCGTCGGCAAGCTCGTGCTCGCGGCACCTCAGCTCAACCTGCCGCTGCACCTCGCCTACGACGGCGCGAGCAAGACGTACCTCACCGACCGGTACGACATCTCCTACACGCACTCGGTCCAGGTCCACCACCGCCAGTCCCGCCGGCACTCGGCGCGGCACGGCACGGCACTGCTGCTCGACGGCAGCGACGCGACCCTGTCCCACGTCGCGGCGGAAATGGCGCACATCGCCGAGGCGCTCGCCCCGCGACTGCGCGTGGACGGTCCACATCGGACATTCGAGTCGGCGTCGCGGGTCCCCGGCCCGGCCGCGGTCGTCCACTACGGCGGGCACATGAGCACGGACGAGGCCGGCGAGCGCTGGTACCTGCACATGGCGGACCGGTCGGCCAGCCCGGGCGAGCTGCTGTCGCGCGTGGGGCACGGCACCGATGTGGTGTCGCTGTTCTCCTGCTCCTCCGCCGACCGGCGCGGCGGCAGCCCGGAGCCGGTCGGCGTCTCGGCCGCCGTTGCCGCCGCCGGCGCGCGCTGGTTCGTCGGCTGCCTGTGGCCGATCCCCGACCGGACGGCGGCCACCATCGCGGTAGCCATGTACCGGACCTGGGCGTCCCGCGGGGTGAGCATGGCGCAGGCACTCCGCGAGGCGACCGCCCCGCTGCGCTCGAAGCCGCCGGCCCTGTGGGGCGCGGTGGTGTGCCACGGCCCCCACCGGCCGTAGCCCACCCCGCGCGATCGGCCGATCAGAACGGCCAGGCCTCGTCCCGGCCCGCCTCGATCAGCGGCAGCATCCGGAACGTGGCATCGGTCAGGCCGCCGAACTCCACCCGGTTCGCCACGGCCGGGATCGCGGTCACCCGGTAGCCGCCCAGGTTGAACCCGTAGAGCGGGATGGACTTCGGCACCACGTCGGTGACGCCGCGGTCCATCGTCTGCATGTCCGAGATGATGACCACCCGGTCGTGCTTGGAATACGACTTGCGCAGCGACGCCGCGATCGCGGTGCCGTGCCCGTCCTCGCCCGTCCGCCGCACGAACCGGTCCACCTCGCGGATGACCGACGCGCCCCGGCCGACCTTGTGCGTGAACGGCCGGCGCCCGTCGGCGAAGCCGACCAGGTCGACCCGCTCGCCCTTTGCCGCGAGGGCCACGCCGAACACCGCGGCGGCCTTCAGCGGCGTCACCGTCGAACGCGCCGAGATCCCGCCGGAGGTCATCGACCCCGACGTGTCCACCAGCACCAGCGTCCGGCCGGGCAGCGCGGGCAGGTTGGTCAGCGACGCCTGCAGCGCCTGGTCCAGCGGGTGGCTCCAGCGCACCGACGGCGCCTGCTCGTAGGCCGACAGCCACCGGAACGGGAACATCCGGGAACGGGCCACCTGCCGCGGGTCGGCGAACCGGGCCGCGACCGCGGCGGCCGCCGCGTCGGACACCCCGGCCTCGTCGAAGTTGCGCACGTTGCGGGCGAGCGCCATCAGCCCCATGACCGGGATGAGCGCCTCCCACAGCAAGGCCTTCGGCAGCTTCGAACCGACCAGGGAGAGCACGTCCTCCCACGTCAGGCCGGCCGCGCGCAGCCGCTCGGGGTCGAGCAGCGCGTGCGGGTCGCCCTCGGCGAGCTCCCGCAGCTCTGCGTTGGCGCGGACCATCCGCAGCCGCTCCGGCGCCGGGTCCTCCCGGTGGTGCCGCCGGTCGATCGCGTGCCGGAACAGGTCGTCCTGCACCGCGCCGCCGCGGCGGCCGGCCGGGTGGGTCAGCTCGATGACGTCGGCGAAGCGCACGCCGTGGCTGCCGGTGTCGTACTTCAGCAGCGGATACTCCGTGTAGAGGCGCAGCGCCCCGTCGGCGATGCCGCGCTTGACCGGCATCGGCAGCTTCCGCCCGTGCCGCCCGATCCAGTAGGCGAGCAGTTCCCCCGGCTCGTCGGCGCGGTCCATGGCGGCCGCGACGATGGCCCGGTTGTCACCGGCGAGGCCGGCGGCGAGCCGCGCGTGGACCGCCTCGGCGGCGGCGACCAGCGGCGCCGAGCGCATGTTCGCGCCGGTGCGCAGCCAGCGCACGAACCGGGTCAGCCAGTCGACGCCGTCGACGGCGACCTGACCGACGAGGCGCGCGAACCGCTCGTCGCGCTCGCCGGCCCGCTCGTAGAAGGTGTCCTCGCCGACCAGGTTGGACACGGCCAGCAGGAACAGCTCGCGCTTGGCGTCGCGGGTGTAGCCGGCGCCGCCCTCGTAGGTGGCGGCGTTCGGCTTCGGCGACGCGGTGCGGGCGTTGAACTTGGACACGACAAGGGCTCCTTCCGGCATCGGGAGACAGCGTGTGGGTGCCCGAGAACCAAGCGGCTGCGGCACGTTACCGCTCTATCCGCTGAGCTACCGCCCCGAGTGGTGGGACGGACAGGAGTCGAACCTGTGACCTGTCGATTAGGAGTCGAAGTATCCGCGGCCTTCGCAGCGGGCACCCTCACGCTGAGGAACACCGTAGCCGCGCGGAGCCCTTGCGAGCCAACGATTTTCCGCCGCGGCGAGGACCGCGCGGACGCCCGGCGTCAGGCCGCGGCGGCCGAGGGCCGGGCGGCGGCTTCAGGCTGCGGCGGCCGAGGGCCGGGCGGCGGCGAGGACCTCGCGGACGTAGCGGAACTGCCCGACCTCGCCGGCCCGCAGCGCGTCGCTGGCCGCGACGAGCCGCACGCCCTGCTCCACGCACGCCCGGACCAGCCGCGGCCCGGGCAGCCGGTGCCGCTCGCTGAGCTCGACCACGGTGCCGTTCGCGCGGCAGGCCGCGACCAGCTCGGCGATGGCCGCGTCCGGTACCGCCTCCTCCTCGATCCCGGCCCGGATGAGGAAGTCCAGCGGCCGGGCCAGGCGCGTGGGCGCGTAGCGCGAGACCCGCTCGACGGCCAGCCCGGTGACGGTGACCACCTGGTCGATGACGTCGAGGGCCCGCATCGTCCCGTTGTCGATGAGCCCGCGCACCGCGTCGGGGCTGAGCAGCCCGGCCGGCAGCGGCAGCCGGCCGAGCCCCACCGAGATGACCTCGAGCCCGCCGAGGTCGGAGGGGAACGCGAGCCACCCGTCGATGCCGATCGCCTCGACCTCGACGCCGCGCTTGAGCACGACGTCGGTGCGCTGCTGCGCCCGCTGGATCGACGCGAGGTACGGCGGGAGCCAGCTCGTGTCCGGCCCCACCCGGTCGGCGAACGTGAGCTCGGCCAGGCCGGCCTGCTCGGCGGCGGCGACGAGCACGCTGACGCTGTCACGGCCGGAGGCGAACGCGGTGTGGACGTGGCCGTCGGCGGAGAGGTCGATCATTCGGCGCTCATTTCGTGGGTCGCTGGTGCGGTACGCCAACCAGATTCCCCACCGCCGGTCGCGGTGCCCGGTTCCGCCCGGGTGCGGCTCGGTTCCCCTACTCGGCGCGGTCCATCACGGGCCGCCGGTAGCGGTACCCGAAGCCGCGGACCGACTCGATCGGCGACGCGTCCGGGTCGGTCCAGCCGAGCTTGCGCCGCAGCCGCAGCACCGCGAACTTCACCCGCTCCGGGCCGATGCCGGTCGGGTCGTCCCACGCCTGGGCCAGCAGCTGGTTGGGCGACAGCACCGCGCCGGCGTGCCGGACCAGGACGTTGAGCAGGCGGAACTCGGTGGGCGTGAGGCGCACCTCGGCGCCGGCCACAAACGTGCGGCGGGCGGCCGGGTCGATGCGCAGCACGCCGTCGTCGTACACCTCGTCGGCCCACGACGCCGGGCCGGCGCTGCGCCGCAGCAAGGCCTCGACCCGGGCCACCAGCTCGGCGTTGGTGAACGGCTTGGTGAGGTAGTCGTCGGCGCCGCCGCGCAGGCCGCGGACCTTGTCCGACTCCTGCCCGTGCGCGGTGAGCAGCAGCACCGGCACGTCGCTGACGTCGCGCAGCCGCTCCAGGACCTGCCAGCCGTCCATCCCGGGCAGGCCGATGTCGAGGATCACCAGCTCGGGGCGCTCGGTGTAGGCGTCGCGCAGGCCGGTGCGGCCGTCCTTGGCGTGCGCGACCTGATGGCCGGCCCGCGTGAGGAGCAGTCGCAGTGCCATGGCGATATCCGGGTCGTCTTCGACGACGAGCAGTCGGCTCACGGTCATCCCCCAATTCGTGCCGGTCGCGTGGGCAACGACAGCGTGACCGTCGTGCCGACCCCTTCAGTGCTGGCGACGCTGATGCTGCCGCCGTGTAACTCGACGATGGCCCGGCTGACGACCAGCCCCAGGCCGGTGCCGGGCATGACCTCCCGGCCCACCGCCGCGGTGACGTTGGAGCCGCGGAAGAAGGCGCTGAACAGCCGCGGCAGGTCGGCGGCGGGAATGCCGACGCCGGAGTCCGCGACGGCGACGCTCCAGCCCTCGCCGTCCGGGCCGGGCCACGCCGTCACCGTCACCCGGCCGCCGCTGCGCGTGAACTTCACCGCGTTGCTCACCAGGTTGTCGACGACCTGGTGCACCCGGGTGTCGTCGCAGACGAGCTCCGGGCCGTCCGAGCCGTCAGGGCAGTCGAGCACGAGCTCGATGCCGGCCGCGGCCGCCGCCGGGCGCCGCTCGGTCACCGCGACGCCGAGCAACTCCGGCAGGCGGGTCGGCACCGGCTTGAGCTGCAGCGTCCGTGCCTCCAGCCGGGACAGCAGCAGCAGGTCCTCGATGAGGCGCAGCAGGCGGTTGGCGTTGCGGTCGATGACGGAGAGGTACGTGCGCTGGTCCTCCGACAGCTCCCCGCTGGTGCTGTCGCCGAGCAGGTGCGAGAACGCCACCACCGACGAGAGCGGCCCGCGCAGCTCGTGCGAGACGCTCGCGATGAACTCGTTGTTGAGGGCGGCGGCCTCCACCAGCGCCTGGTTGCGTTCCTCCAGGCCGCGGCTGCGCTCCTCCAGCCCGCGCCGGACCGCCACCCGCGCGGTGACGTCGCGCAGGTGGACGAGCGTGCCGCCGTCGGTGCCGAGCCGGCCGGGGACGGTCACCGGTACCAGATCCAGCTCCAACACCCGCCCGTCGGCGAAGGCCAGCTCCTCGCCGACCACGGCGCGGCGGGTGCGGAAGCCGGTGCGCAGCCGCTCGACCCGGAACGCCTCCGGGCCGAGCCGGGCAATGGTCCGCTCGATGATCCCGGCCCAGTCCGCCGGCGCCGGGTCGTCGGGGTCGTGCTCGGGGCTCACCTCGAGCACGCCGGTGTTCAGCAGCTTGTGCGCGGCCCGGTTGGCCAGGCAGACGCGGCCCTGCTCGTCGAGCATGAGCAGGCCGTCGTCCATCGTCTCGACCAGCCGGGCCAGGCGCTGCTGCTCGATGCGGGCGGTGCGCTCGGACTCGCGCTGGCCGGTCACGTCGACGGCGAAGAAGACGACGGTGCCCACCTCGGCGTCGTCGACGAAGCTGCGCGAGACGACCTCCATCGTCCGCCAGCGCCCGCCGGCGGTGCACAGCCGCAGGTCGACGGCGCGCTCCGGGCTGCGCCCGGCGCAGCCGGCCAGGAACAGGGCCACGGCGGCCGGGCGGTCGTCGGGGTGCACGAGGTCGACCAGGCGGAACTCGGGCGGGCGGTGGCGGTCGTAGCCGAGCACGGCGGTGAACGAGTCGGACAGCGCGCTCCAGCCCCGCTCCGGGTCGACGGACAGGATCAGCGACCGCGACCCGGTGGTGATGGCCCAGGTCAGCGGCGCGCCGTGCAGCGGCGGGGGCGGGATCGCGCGGCACGCCCGGGCAAGGCCGCGGTCGGCCGCGGCGGCGATCTCGGCGGCCGCGGCGAGCAGCTCGGCGCGGGCCGGCGCGGCGCTGAACTCGACCCGCAGCTCCTGCCCCCACTGGGCCGGGCCGACCGGCAGCCGCTCCAGCAGGTCCAGCGCGCCGGCGACCGGGGCGACCGCGGGCACGATGCCGGCCGAGCGCACGCCCGAGAAGCCGCGGAACTCGGCCACGAGCCGCTGCGCGTCCACCACGGTGGCCGCGTTCGCCGCACGGACCACCAGGTCGACCACGGCACCCTCGATCAGGCCCGTGTCGACCAGGCGGTCGGTCTCTCCACGCAAAGCTCTCCTCGGCCGGCAGCCGATCGCGACATTTGCCGCTTACTGTCGGTACACACATATCCTACGCAATGTAATGACTTGTCCTGTAACGTTTCCGGAGGACCGAGCGGGTGCGCATGGATGACGAACCGGCCGACAACGCGGAGCCCGACCTGGCCGAGCGGCACCGGCAGCTGAGCGAGCTGTCGCAGCTGCGCACCGAGTTCATCCGGGTCGCCTCGCACGAGCTGCGCACCCCGCTGACCTCGATCGTCACGTTCGCCACGATGCTGGAGGCGGGCGACGAGGTGATGGGCCTCTCCCCGGCCGACCGGCAGGCCGCGCTCGGCGTGATCCGGCGCAACGCCGAGCACATGCAGGTGCTCGTCGCCGACCTGCTGCTGCTGACCCGCCTGGAGACCGCCGAGGCGCCGCTGGACCTGGCCCCGCTGCCGATCGCCGAGTTGCTCGAGTTTCCGGGGGTACCGGTACGGGCCGGACCCGGGCCCGAGCTGATGGGCGACCGGGCCCTGCTGCGCGAACTCTTCCACACCGCGGTGCAGATCGCCTCGATCGCCGGCCCGGCCGAGGTCGAGGCCGCGTTCGCCGACGGCCGCTGGCGGATCGTGGTGTCGGTCGCGACCGGCTCCGGACTCACCGCGGAGCGCCTGCTGTCCATGCGCATCGCGCATCCGGAGCAGCCGGACGAGTACCGCACCGGCGCCCTGGCCCTGATGCTGGGCCGCGAGATCGCCGCCCGCCACGGCGGCACGATGGTCACCGCCGTCGAACCCCCGGCCGTCGCGGTCCGCATCACCCTCCCCCGCCGCTGACCCGCCCTTGCCACCGCGCGGCACGGCGCAGCGACCGGAACTCTCCGCGATCATGCGCAACCCGGCACCGACACCACGGTTTTTCATGATCACGGAGTGCTGATGTACCCCCGTGTACCGAAAAGCTCCGGGATCATGACAAACCCGTGGTGCGGCCACCGCAGGCAGCATGATCACGGAGACATACGTCCGGCCCGGGCGCCGGGTGCCGGGACAGCAGGTTGCTTGTTCGGCGAACGTCCCGTGCAAACAGTGAACAAAGTTAAACAATTACTATTTTGACATTGTTCGATGGGCGTGAGCTGGCACACACTGGCATCTCCAAACCCCGTCCGCCACGGGAGTGTCGATGAAACGTGTTGTGCTGGCCGCCGCGGCGGCCCTCCTGCTCGCCGTCGGGCTGGGCGCCACGCCGGCCGACGCGCGGACCGATGCCGAGGCCGGCGTGCCGGCGAACGATCCGGCGCGGGGGCTCGTCTACGACGGCTTCACGGCCGGTACCGGCCGCTGCAAGGGATTGCTCGAGGTCAAGAACGTGCCGGGGGCGTGCACCCACGGGCCCGACGCCGCGTTCGCCGGGTTCGACGTCAAGCAGTCCGTCGCGCCGCTGTCGTCGCTCGCGGCGAGCGCGGCCAGCATCGTGTGCGACGGCGACGGGCAGAGCGGCAACCGGGTGCAGGTGCTCTACATCCACGGCTCGGGCAACGCCGACCGGTACAGCCAGTACCTGGCCTCGATCCGCACCTGGACGTCCGGCGTCGACGACATCTACAGCGCCAGCGCCGCGCAGACCGGCGGCGTGCGGCACATCCGCTTCGTCACCGACAGCAGCTGCCAGATCGCGGTGACCGACGTTTCGATCGCCAACAGCGCGCTGTCCGACTTCGGCAACTCGGTGAACGCGATCAAGAGCCTCGGGTACAACCGCACCGACCGCAAGTATCTCATGTACGTCGACGCCACCGCCCTGTGCGGCGTCGCCTACGTGACCCTGGACGACCAGCCCGGGCAGAACAACGCCAACAACTCCGGCGCCAGCTACAGCCGGGTCGACTCGGGCTGCTGGGCGGCCGGGCCGGCGGCGCACGAGCTGACGCACGCCATGGGCGCGGTGATGAGCAGCTCGCCGAACCACACCGCCTACGGCCACTGCACCGACGACTACGACATCATGTGCTACAACGACGGGCCGGGCACCGTGCTGCGGGTCGTCTGCGCCGACCAGGCCCAGGACAACCGGCTGGACTGCAACAAGGACGACTACTTCAACACCAACCCGCCGGCCGGGTCGTACCTCGCGACGCACTGGAACACGGCGAACAACCGCTTCCTGCTCACCGGCGGGGGCAGCGGCGGCTCGCACACCGGGGCGGTGACGTTCGTCAACCTCGGCAAATGCGTCGACGTGAGCGGATCCGCCACCGCCAACGGTACCCACATCCAGGTCTGGACCTGCAACGGCACCGGCGCGCAGCAGTGGACCCTGCCCGGCGACGGCACGCTGCGGGCCCTGGGCAAGTGCCTCGACGTCGCCTCGGGCGCCACGGCCAACGGCACGAAGCTGCAGCTGTGGGACTGCAACGGCAGCGGGGCGCAGCAGTGGACCTACGTGTCCGCGAGCCAGGCGCTGCGCAACCCGCAGTCGGGGCGGTGCCTGGACTCGCCGAACAGCAGTACCACCGACGGAACACAACTGCAGATCTGGGACTGCAACGCCACCAACGCGCAGCGCGTGACCGTGCCCGCGTGACCGGATGCTCAGGCCGCGTCGACCGAGACCAGCAGGCCCTGGTTGACGGCGGCCATGAGCGCCTGGGAGCGGTTGTTCACCCGCAGCTTGCTGTACAGCCGGGACACGTAGGTCTTGACCGTCGCCTCGGACACCTCGAGGCGCTGGGCGATCGTCGGCAGGCTCAGCCCGTCGCGCATCAGCGAGAGCACCTCCTGCTCGCGCTGGCTGAGCAGCCCGGTCTGGCCGCGGCGGCGGGACAGCGCGGAGGACAGCCCGGGCGCGGTGAACGAGTGCGGGGCGACGGCGGCGTGCCGGATCGCGGCGAGGACGGAGGAGACCGGGGCGGCCTTGGTGACGTACGCCGACAGCCCCGCGTCCAGCGCCCGGTACAGCAGGTTGTCGTCGCTCACCGCGCTGAGCAGCACCACGCCGAGGTCGGGGCTGCCGGCGCGCAGCCGGCGGGCCAGCGTGATGCCGTCGGTGTCGGCCAGGGAGGCGTCGATCGTCACCACGTCGGCCCGCGTCTCGGCGACGACCCGCTCGGCGTCGGCGGCGCTGCCGGCCTCGCCGACCAGGGTGATGTCGGGGACGGTGGCCACGACCCGGTTGAGTCCGAGGCGGAGGAGGACGTGTTCGTCGACGGCGACCAGACGGATCGTCATCAAGGGCTCCCTACGGTGTGGCCTGGGCAAATGTGGTGCCAGACCAGCGTGGCAGCGAGCCGCCGGAGCCAGGAAGACGCTGCAATTGACCTGCGCTCGTCGGCACCCGTACTGCACCGCGGCGCCCGCGGGCGGGCCGGAGCTCAGCTCACCCGCTCGAGGTCGACCCGCTCGGCCGGCTTGGGCAGCGTGACGCGCATCGTCGTGCCGCCGCCCGGGGTCTCGCCGACGACCAGCGTGGCGTCGTGCGCCTCCACGATGCGCAGGCAGGTGGCCAGGCCGATGCCGGAGCCCTCGACGTCGGTACGCAGCCGGGTGAACATCTCCAGCACCCGCGCCCGGTCCTCGGCCGGGATGCCGACGCCGTTGTCGGCGACGACGAGCGTCCAGGCGGTCGGCGACTCCTGCGCGCCGATCCGCACGCGGCAGGCCCGGCCGCGGTGGCGGAACTTCAGCGAGTTGCTCACCAGGTTCTGGATCAGCACCCGCAGCTGCGTGGCGTCGCCGACGACGGTGGGCAGCGGCTCGACCTCCACGGTCGCCTCGGCGGCGGCGACCGCCGCGCCCACGTCCTCGACGACCTGGCGCGCGACGGTGTCCAGCGACACGTCGGTGAACGACGGCCGGCCGCCGACCGAGGCGTGCGCGAGGACGTCCTCGATCATCCGCCACATCCGGGTCGCCGAGGACAGCGCCCGGTCCGTGCACTCCCGGCCGTCGGGGTCGGCGGCGACCGCCGGGATGTCCGCGAGCATGGCCACGAACCCGAGGACGCCGGTGAGCGGGTTCTTCAGGTCGTGGCTGACCTGCCCGGCGAAGTGCTGCAGCGAGGCGTTGGAGCGCTGCAGCTCCCGGGTGGTGCGGTGCACCTTGTCCAGCGCCTGCTCCAGCAGCCGGCCGTGCCGGTGTAGCTCCAGCAGGTCCATCACCATGCGGGCCAGCCGCTCCAGCCCCTCACGCTGCGACGGCGTCAGCTCGTGCGGCGCGTCGTCGAAGACACACAGCGTGCCCAGCACGTGCCCGTCGCGGTCACGCAGCTGCGCGGCGGCGTAGAAGCGCACCCGGTCGAGCTCGCCGGTGACGAACGGGTTGTCCGCGAAGCGGGGATCGACCGACGCGTCGCGGACCACCACCGTCCCCGGCTGGACCATGCTGATCGCGCACATCGAGTCCTCGCGCGCGCAGACGTCCGGGTTGAACCCGAACGCGGCCATCTGATGCTGGTGATGCGCCGAGATGATGTTGACCACCGCGTTGGGCACTCCGCAGATGTACGCGGCGAGCTGCACCACGGACGGCAGATCGGGCAACGGCGGCCCGGCGACGATGCCGTAACTGGCCAGCGACCGGAGCCGCTCCCGCTCATCGCCGGGAAGCGGAAACGAGCGCGTCTTCAGAAACGAAGGAGTGCCCATGCCAGCGACCATAGGGCGCCCAGGTTGCAACACCGGCCGAACCGGACGGCACCTGGCATGGGTGCGGGTTCGCGGGGTAGTCCGCCGACTGTCAGGCGGTCGGCATCCGTGCCGTCGCCGAGTATCCGCGGCGGAGGACTCGGATGAACACGCGGGCAGCCCAGCCCCGGGTCGGGATCACCCCGAACATGTTCGCCATCGCCTTCTCGCTGGCCGGCCTGGCCAACTGCTGGGCATACGCCGCCAGACTGGGGCTGGCACCCGCGCTGGTGGCCGACGTCCTGCTCCTCATCGCCGCCGTCGTATGGCTGGTGCTCGTCGCCGGGTACTGCTCGCAGGTGCAGCACCAGCCCGGCGGTTGGCGGCGGGACCTGACCGATCCGGTGCTCGCGCCGTTCGTGTCGCTGATCCCGATCGTCGGCATGCTCCTGGCGATCGGCCTGATGCCGCACGCCCCGGCCGCCGGCAGGTGGTTGTTCGGGGTCTTCGCCGTCGCCAGCACCGTGCTGGCGGGGTGGATGACCGGCCAGTGGATCGCCGGCGACCTCGACCTCGACCGGCTGCACTCCGGCTACGTCCTGCCCGCCGTCGCGGGAGGCCTCATCGCCTCCATCGGCGCCGCCGTCGCCGGCTGGATCGGCATCGCCCACGCGTTCATGGGCCTCGGCGCCGTGTCGTGGCTGCTCATCGGCTCCGTTATCATGGCCCGGCTGCTGTTCCGCCCCCGACTGCCCGCGGCGTTGACGCCCACCCTGGCCATCGAGGTCGCCCCGCCCGCCCTCGCCGGCCTCGCCTACCTGGCCATCACCAACGGCCGGGTCGACCCCATCGCCCTGGCCCTCGGCGGCTTCACCGCGCTCACCGTCATCGTCCAGCTTCGGCTGATCCCGCTGTACCGCCGGCTGGCCTTCGGCCCCGCGTTCTGGTCGTTCGGCTTCCCGTACTCCGCCGTCGCCACCTTCACCCTGCACTGGATCAACTACGGAAAGCCCGCCGGGTACAGCGTCCTGGCCTGGGTCGTCCTGCTCGCGATCACCCTGTTCATGGCCGCCCTCGCCGCGGAAACAGTGGCCGCCCTCACCCGCCGCAGGTTCCTCCCCCAACTCCGCTGACTCCGCCCACGCCTGCTCCCCGCGGAGCACTGCGCAGCGACCGGAAGTCTCCGCGATCATGCACTACCCGCCACCGACACCAACGGTTTTTCATGATCACGGAGCGCTGATGTACCCCCGTGTACCGAAAGTCTCCGGGATCATGGCAAACGCGTGGTGCGGCCACGGCGGGCATCATGATCGCGGAGACATACGTCCGCCGAGGTCGAGGCGGTGCGCCCGCTGGGGCTTACGGCGTTGATCGGGCTGGTGCTCACCGCCGCCATGTTCGTGCTCGGCGGGTATGTGCGGGACACGGGCGGGCGTCGCGGCAAGGGGCGGCCGGGCCGGCATCGGTAGCGGCCGGGCTACCAGGTGGCGAGGTCGCCGCCGATCAGGGAGAGCGCGGCGAGGGCGGTCACGCCCAGCAGGATCGCGGCCAGGCCGAGGTTCACGGTGGCCGCGCCGCGGTCGCCGGACAGCGCGCGGGCGCGGAGTCGCGCGATCAGATTCGTCATCAAGCCCCCCGAGTGGTACTTCCAGTAGCTCGACTATGACGCAAGGTGACCGTCCGGGTCTGTCCGAGGGAGGTGGCGAGGACGGGGACGATCACCCGACAGGCGGGTGCGGGGTGGGTGTCGATGCGGCGCAAACGGGAATTCACCGAGCCATGGCGTCTCGGGCCCATTTGCCGAAAATCACCCACGCGGGGGGTACCGCGGCCCAAAATAAAGCTGTGCCAAAGATCGACCATGGTCTGGCGGCAGTCCTGCGGGCGCTGGTTGCGCTGCTGCTCTGCGCGGCCTGGCTCGTCGGTGAACCGCCCGCGATGCTGCAGACCGCTCGCTTCGCGGTCGTCGTGCCCGGCCCGCCGATCGGGCAGCCGGACGCGGAGGCCATGGCCGGCGCCCGCTGCACCGACCCCTCCGGGACGTGGCTGGGAATGCGCTGGCGAACCGAGTTCAAGTGGCGGGTCAACGAGCAGACCATCCCGGCGTACCTCGGCAATCGCGCCGCCGTCGTGAATTCGCTGCGCAGCGCCGCCACGAGCGTCGACACCGGACGCAATGACTGCGGGCTGCCGGAGAATCTGGGAATTTCCGAGTCGTACGACGGCAAGACCGACCACACCGCCGGCGTGACGCCATCCGGCGGGTGCGGCGACCGCGACGGCCACAACGCCGTGTCGTTCGGCCCGCTCAATCAGGGACTGCTCGCGGTGACGTGCATCTGGTGGTACGGCAGCAAAGACAACGGAAGAAGCGTCGAGACCGATATTCTCATCGACGACGCCGAGGGCCTCTTTTTCCTGAGTACCCCACCCAATTGCACCAACCGGTGGGACCTCGAAGGCACGATCACGCACGAATTCGGCCACGCGTTCGGCCTCGGCCACGTCGCTTTCGCGCAGCACGGCGCGCTCACCATGACCGACGGCCTGCCCGACTGCTCGACCGCCTATCGGGGCCTGGGCCTCGGCGATTATCTGACGCTCAAGCAGCAGTACGGCACGAACTGAGCCGCCCGCCCGGCACCACGGCAACGCCATGGCACCCGCCGGGGAACGAGGGGCGCAACCAGGAATGACGACCTTGGAGGGGACCACCCACCCCTCATGGGAGATCATTCATGTTGCGCACCCTCAAGCAGTTTGTCCTCGCCCCGGCCCTGGCCCTGGCCGCGACCGCCACGACCCTCGTGGTCGCCGCCGCCCCGGCCGACGCCGCGGTCGTCAGCGTTCGCGTGAAGGGCTCGCTGGCCGCCCGTACCGGCGCCGCCAACTGGTTCGACAAGACCCGCACCCTGAAGAACAAGCAGAAGGTCACCATCACCTGCAAGGTCAACGGGCAGTACCTGCGCGGCAATGTCCGCCGCACCGCCCAGTGGGACCGCACGCTGCTGGGCGACTACATCTCCCACGCCTACGTGTCGGGCAACCCGAAGCTGCCGGTCTGCGCCCCGCCCCCGCCGCCGGCCCCCGCCGCCGCGCCGGCCCCTGCCCCGGCCGCACCCGCCGTCGCCCCGCCCGCCGCGGTCCCGGCCGGCCCGACCGGCACAATGACCAACGAGCAGTTCCTCGCCGCCTCGGTACCGCCCGCCCAGCAGAGCCAGCGCGACACGAAGGTCCCGGCGTCGGTAACGTTGGCGCAGGCCATCCTGGAGTCGGGCTGGGGACGCAGTTCGTTGTCCGCGAACGACCGCAACTTCTTCGGCATGAAATGCTTCAACAACGCCCCGGGCTCGTATGCGGTGGGTTGCACGTCGTACAGCACCCAGGAATGCAACGCCCAGGGCGCCTGCACGACGACGGTGGCCACGTTCCGCTCGTACGCTTCGTCGCTGGACTCTTTCCGCGACCACGGCGCGAACCTGAAGTCGCTCCCGCGCTACGCGGCCGCCTTCAACTACACGAACAACCCGAACCAGTTCATCGCCGAAATCCACAAGGCCGGCTACGCGACGGACCCGCAGTACACGACCAAGGTCGTCGCCCTGATGACGAAATACAACCTCTACCAGTACGACCTGGCCGCCTGACTCCAGCGACACACGGCGGCGGTCGCGCCCGGCTCACCCCGGGTGCGGCCGCCGCCGTCTTCGTCCCGAGCGCGCTCCTCAGCAAGGCGCTCTGTCCACTCGTGGGCGCGACTGCCGTGTGGTTCCGGGTGGCCGCCGAACAGGCCGCGCGGAATCAGGTGGCCGCAGTCCCCTCGCCGTCGGCGGACGTATGTCTCCGTGATCATGATGCCCGCCGTGGCCGCACCACGGGTTTGCCATGATCCCGGAGACTTTCGGTACACAGGGGTACATCAGCGCTCCGTGATCATGAAAAACCGTTGGTGTCGGTGGCGGGTAGTGCATGATCGCGGAGACTTCCGGTCGCTGCGCAGTGCTCCGCGGAGTGCGGCGCCGGCCGTGCAAGGGCAGCCGACCCCGTAGCGACCGGGGGTGGAGGCGTCACCGCGGCGCGATCTTCCGGGGCTGCTCGCCGACCCCGCGACCTGGGAGTATCCGGACGATGTCACCTGGATCGGAGCGGTCACCCTCGTCGAGACGGAGGCCGGCAAGAAGATCAGCCGGATGTCCCCCGAAGAGATGGCCGCCCGCGATCAGTCGCCGCCGTCGCGGGCCAGCTGATAAGCGGTGAACGCCAGCAGCCCTGGCACGACGGCGGCGACCAGGCCGATGACCGCCATGATTCGCAGTAACTGCCTCGTCAGCGCGAACCTGTGGTTGAGATAAGCGACCGTGGACACGATCGCCAGCAACACGACGGCAAAGAGCGCCGCCTGCCAGACGAACCACCACGGGGAGTACGCGGTGTGGGCCTGGCCCACCAGGGAGCCATCGGGGTTCGTCACCGTCACCGTGCCGACGGATGGGCTGCTGAGGCCGAGCACGACGGCGACGGCCCCACTCACCGCCATCAGCGTAACGATCACGGCAGTGCGCCATTTCGGGCTGGCCATGAGTGCAATTGTGCTGGCTCAGCCGGTGGTTGGGGAATGGCCGGAGTGTGGCAGGAGGCAGGTGACGACCGTGCCCTGGCCGCGGGCCGGGGTGGCCCAGATGCGGCCGCCGTGGCGTTCGATGATGGTCTTGGTGATGGCCAGGCCTAGGCCGGTGCCCTGGCTCTGGCGTTCGTGGGAGCGGCTCGAGCGGAAGAACTGCTCGAAGATCTGGTCGATCTCGGCCTCCGGGATGCCCATGCCGGTGTCCGCGATCGTCAGGCGGACCTGCTCGCCGTCCAAGTCTGCGCTCAGCCGGGCGCGGCCGCCCGGTGGCGTGAACTTCAGGGCGTTGTCCAGCAGGTTGATGACCACGCGTTCGAGTTGGGCGCGGTCGCCCTCCACGAACAGTGGATCCTCCGGGAGGTCCACGTCCAGGTGTACGGCGCGGCGGGCGCGCACGGCTTGCAGGGCCTCCAGGGCGCCGGCGACCACGGCGCGGATCTGGACCGGGCGGGCGTTGACCTTCACGGCGCCGGCCTCGATGCGGGACAGCATCAGCAGGTCCTCGATCAGGGCCAGGAGGCGGCGGGCGTTGCGCTCCACCGCGGCCAGCAGGCGGGCCTGCGGCGGGGCGACCGGGCCCGCGTCGCCGTCGACGATGACCTCCACGTTGCCCAGGATGCTGGTGAGCAGGGTGCGTAGCTCGTGCGAGACCGTGGCCACCAGGTCGGCGCGGACCTTGTCCAGCTCGCGCAGGCGGGCGGCGGCGTCGCGCTCGCGGTCCAGGGCGTGGCGCATGGCCTCGACGGTGCGGCGCTCGCGGGTCACGTCGCGGGCCACGCAGAGGTAGCCGGTGGCCTCCCCCGACTCGTCGCGGATCACGCTGACCGTGCGGGCGACCGGCACCCGCGTGCCGTCCCGCCGAGCGTAGACACACTCGCGCGCCTCGGTGTCGCCGGCGCGGGCGGGGGCGAAGACCGTTTCCACCGGGGGCTCGCCGGGGGCGTGGAAGCGGGCCAGGCTCGCGGTGCCGACGACGTCGGCGGCGCGGTAGCCGAGCAGGCGCTCCGCCCCGGCGTTGAACACCGTGACGGTGCCTTGCCGGTCGACGCCGATGATGGCCTGCTCGGTCGCGGCGGCCAGGACGTCGGCGAAGAGGCGCTCGGTGCGCCGCTGCTCGGTGACGTCGATGCCGGTGCCGATGACGTGGGTGACCCGGCCGTCGTCGCCGGCGAGCGCGGCGTTGGTCCAGGCGATCCGGCGCCGGCCGCCGGGGACGGTCCAGTCGCGCTCGGCGGAGTTGGGGAACGACGCGGCGAGCAGGCCGCCGAAGTCCGCCCGCAGCCGTTGACCGTCCAGGGTGGACAGTCCGAGGGTGTGGTACGGCCGGCCGACCACGTCCTCGGCGCGCAGGCCGGTGAGCTCCTCGCAGCGGCGGTTGAACGCGGTGACCCGCCCGGCCGCGTCGAGCACGATGACCAGGAACCCGGTCGAGTCGAGGATCGCCTGGTTGAAGTCACGCTCGCGGCGGGCACCGCGAGCGGCCGCGCGTGAGCGGGCGGTCGAGCTCTGCACGGCGGTGGCCATGAGCACGCCGACGGCGATGACGAGCACGCCGCGGCGCCATTCGGCGTGCCGGAGGTCGGCGTCGAGCACCACCGGCACGGCGAAGACGGCGGCCATCAGGGCCACGCCCGCCGCGGTGGCGGCCCGGCCGTGGTACAGGCCGAGCCACAGCACCGGCAGCAGCGCGAGCGGCGCGTAGCCGGCCGGTCCGCCGTCGGCGCCGACGTTGAGCAGCAGCACGACGCCGAAGAAGCCCAGCGGCGGTACCGTTTCCAGGAACGCGGGCAGGCGGGGCCACGGCACGACGGCGACCAGCACCAGCAGTACCGCCACCAGGAAAACGGCCAGCAGCAGGGCGGTGGGGTGGACGCGGGGCGGCAGCCAGGCGACGGCGAACGACAGCGCGGTCACCGCCATGAACGGCGCGATCCGCAGCCACCGATCCGGTGCGCCCAGGGCGTTCATCTGCCCGGCCAGGCCGGCGGGGCGGCGGTGAGCGTCGAGGCGATTCCGTTGGAACGCGTGGCGGCGTCCCCGGCGCGCACGACGGCCGGCAGCTTCCGCTCGACATCGGTGAACGCGACGGCGATCGGCCGGTTTCTCGACCAGGTGCGCGGTGCGGTCATCGGCGTGCCCTTCTCGAGGCGTCCCGACCGGCCTATCGGCAATGGCGGTGACGTCCTGAGAAGTCGGGTTTCGCGCCGGGGTACCCCCGCCGCCGCTACTTGCTTTCGGTCCGCAGCATGCGGCTCAGGGCCCGCACGGCCACGTCGCTGGGCGAGGCGGCCTCGCGGTTGGCCTTCTGCAGCTCGCGGTAGACCTCTTCGCGGTGCACCTGGATGCTGCGGGGTGCCTTGATGCCCAGCCGCACCACGTCGCCGCGGACGTCGAGCACGGTGACGACGACGTCGTCACCGACCATCACGCTTTCCCCCGGACGTCGGGTCAGGACGAGCACGAGCCGCTCCTTCGCTGGGCGATAGGCGAACAGTACCCGATTTGTCGGCCCGCCCGGGCGGGAAGGCGCCCCGCCACCCCGTTCAGGCGACGAGGAAACGCTGGCGCACGGGGAGGCCGCTGTGGCTCAGGACGAGCTGCACGGCCCGGCGGCTGTTCTGGTCGAGCACGATCGGGGCCATGAGGTTGGCGGTGGCGTCCTCGGCCCCGGTCTCGCCGGCGGTGACCACCAGCAGCACCAGCAGATCGGCCTGATCGGTGACGCCGAGCGCCGCCAGCGTCTCGTCGTCGATCTCGGGCGCATAGTCCGGGAAGAACTGCGCCGGCGGTACCACCAAAAAACGCAACCCTGGCGCGTCCACCGACGTCAGCGCGTAGAGCACGCCGGCATCGTCGAGGCGGACGAGCACGAAACGCCGCTCGTCGGGGAAGCCCGGCATCGGGGCCACGAAGTCGATGACCGGCAACGTGGTCGTGTCCGGACTACCAACGGTCGCGACGCTCATGGATTTCCTCACGATGACTGGTCGGCTGTGCCTTTGCCTACCGCAGGAAGTCCACCAGCGACGGCTGGATCACCCTGGCGGTCGCGGCCAGCGCGGCCTGATAGGCGGTCTGCTGCAGGGACAGCTCGGTGATGGTCTTGGGCAGGTCGATGTCCTCGACGTCGGACAGCTGGCTGGTCAGGTCGAGGACCCGGTTGTCCGCGGCCTGCTGCATCTGCGAGACCTGATTGTATCGGGATCCGACGCCGGAAAGTCCGGTCTGCACCCGTTTCTGCGCCGTGTCGACGTCGGCCATGTCGTTCTGCAGCGCCGACGGGTTGTTACGCAGGTCGTCGGCGACCCGCTGGAGCAGGTTGAAGACGTTGGCGGTGCCGGAGCCGAAGACCTCGTCGGCGCTGGTGTCGACGCGCACCGAGGCGTTGCTGCCGACGGTGCGGTTCACCTGGCCGTTGTCGCCCTGGTAGGCGCCGGTGCCGTCGAAGGCGATGTTGCCTGAGGTGGTACCGCCGAAGATCGGCCGGTCCAGGTACGTGGTGTTGGCCAGGTCGATCATCGAGCTGCGCAGGTTGTCAACCTCCTGCGCGATCGCCTCGCGGCCCTGGGCATTGCCGGAGGTGCCGCTGGACAGCCCGGTGAGCACCAGCTCGCGGGCCCGGTTGAGCTGCGTCGAGGCGCTGGTCAGCGCGGTGTCGGCCATGCTCAGCCAGCCCATCCCGTCGTCGGCGTTGCGCGAGTACTGGTTCAGCGCGGTCATGTCGCTGCGGGTCTGCATGGCGATGACCGCGCCGCCCGGTGAGTCGGACGCCTTGGAGATCAGCTTGCCGCTGGAGAGCTGGTTCTGCAGGTCCTGGTTGCGCTGCAGGTTTACCTGCAGGTTGGCCAGCGTGTGGGTGGCCATCGAGCGTTCGGTGACGCGGAAGCCGGGCATCCGTTCCCTCCCCCTACCTCTTCATGTTGATCAGCGTGTCCAGCGTCGTGTCGACGGTGCTGATCACCTTGGCGGCGGCCTCGTACGCGCGCTGGAACATGAGCATGTTGGTCATCTCCTCGTCGAGGCTCACCCCCGACTCGGCCTGCTCGGCGGCGGTGACGTCGTCGGCGATGACCTGCTGGGCGCTCGCCCGCCGGTTGATCGTCTGGGCCTGGATGCCGATGTCGACGACGAAGTCGCGGTACTGCGTGTCCGCCCCGGCCGGGTCCTTCGCGATCGCCGCCATCAGGTTGGCGTTGTCGCCCTGGAACGGCGTGGTGGGCGTGCTCGACGCGGCGACCTTCGTCGGATCGGTGATCGCCACCGCGATGTCCTTGGCGCTGGTACCGCTGAAGAAGTCCCCGCCCGGCTGCGGCGCCGGCGTGGCGGCCGGCGGCGCGGTGGTGATGTCGAAGCCCTTGGCGTGCTGGGCGTTGACGGTCTGGATGAGCGTCTGCGCGACGCCGTCGAGGCCGGCGACGGCGTTGGGGATCGTCCGGCTCAGCGCCTCCAGGTGCGAGGCGATCGTGCCGGTGGCGATCGCGGCCGGCGTGCCGTTGTCGCCGAACCGCACCTGCACCGGGGCGACGCCCACCCCGTCGACGGTCGTGGAGCCGGCGGACTGCAGCGTCCGCACGGTGTCGCCCTGCACCAGCAGGTTGCCGCCCAGCGACACGTCGACCATGCCGTTCTCGTTGAGCCGGCCGGTCGCGCCGGTCAGCTCCGACAGCCGTAGCACCAGCTGGTCGCGCCGGTCGGACAGCTCGTTGGTGGGCATGTTCGCGGTCCGCGCGAGCGCGATGCGCGTGTTGAGGTCGGCGATGCCGGCCGAGGTCTGGTTGACCACGGCGAGGTCCGAGTCGAGCTGCTCGCGGGTGGCGCCGAAGAGGTTGTCGAGGTTCTGCCGGGTGGTGTTCATGGTGGAGGCGACGGTCCGCGCGCGGGTCAGCAGCGCGGTGCGGGCCGAGATGTCCCCGGGCCGGTTCGCCACGTCCGACCAGGCCGACCAGTAGTCGGCCAGCTGGGACTGCAGCCCGGTGTCGCTGGGCTCGCCGAGGGTCTGCTCGACGTTGGCGTACACCCCGCTCTGCGCCTGCAGGTACTCGTTCAGCCCGCGCTCGGCCCGGGTCCGGTTGGTGTTGAACTCGTTGTGCAGCCGGGTCACGTCGGTGATCCGCACGCCGTCGCCGACACCGTTGCTGGTCGACCAGCGGCCCGGGTCGGTGACCGCCTCGACGGGCGAGAGCTCGACGCGCTGGCGGGAGTACCCCTCGGTGTTGGCGTTGGCGATGTTCTGCCCGGTGAGGTCGAGGGCGCGGCGCTGCGCGTAGAGGGCGGAGAGGGCCGTGTTCAGGCCGGAGAAGGTGCTCATCTACATCGCCTCGTCAATCAGCCGGGTACGGGGTGCCGCCGCGACGGTCTCGCCCTTTCGCCCGTAGGTCTCGACGGAGCCGACGACGGCGAGCATGGTCTCGCGCGCCGCGCGGGCCCCGGTGGTCAGCAGGTCGCGGTTGGCCTCGGCGAGCGCGCTCACCTCCGCGGTCAGCGTCAGGAACGCCTTGCGGTGCTGGGTGAGCAGGTCCCCCCAGGGCGGCGGCGCCGCTTCGGCGAGCGCGCTGAGGCTCGGGTTCGCCGCGAGCCCGAGCTCGGCGCCGATCGCCTCGACCTCGGCGGCGCGCACGACCTCGGTACGCCGGATCTCCTCCAGCACGACCTCGACCTCGCGGGTGGCGTGCGCGAGCCAGCGGGTACGCCCGGCGGCCAGCACGAGCTGCTCCTCCTCGAGCTTGAACAGCAGCAGCTCGAGCATTTCGCGTTCCCGCCACAGGATGCTCGCGAGATCCGCCAGCCCCATCCGTCCCTGCCTCTCCGAGTCCGGCTCACCCGGCAGTTCGGCATTTCGATGCAGGGGTTGAGCACAACCGCCCTGCAACTTTGCGTCACCCGGCGGTGCACCCACGGCTACCGAGTCTGGTTCTCGACCAACTCCTGCCACGAAGAGGTTGCCGTGACCGTCACCGCCGAAGCGCCCACGTCCCTGACGCCCACCGTCACCACCGAAGCGCCCACGTCCCTGACGCCCACCGTCACCACCGAAGCGCCCACATCCCTGACGCCCACCGTCACCACCGAAGCGCCTACGTCCCTGACGCCCGAGGAGCTGGACTCCCTGGTGCGCAGCCACCTGCCGCTCGTCGGCCATCTGGTCCGCGAGATGCTCGGCCGCCTGCCCACCCACGTCTCCCGCGAGGACCTCATCTCGGCCGGCATGGCCGCGCTGGCCGGCGCCGGGCGCTCCTTCGACCCGAGCCGCGGCATCCCGTTCGGCAGCTTCGTCACGAGCCGCATCCGCGGCGCGCTGCTCGACGAGCTGCGCGGCCTGGACTGGGCCAGCCGCTCGGTGCGCGCCCGGGCCCGCAAGGTGGAGACGGTGCAGCAGGAGCTGACCGGCCGCCTGGGCCGCACCCCCACCCAGGCCGAACTGGCCGAGGCGATGGGCGTCGCGGTGGAGGAGCTCAAGGCGATCGGCGAGGACGTGCAGCGCGCGGTCGTACTGTCGCTGCAGGGCTTCACCGCCGGCTCGGCCGAGGAACTGGTACCGGAGCGGACCGCCGGCCCCGAGGACCTCATCCTGCACCGGGAGCGGATCGGGTACCTCCACCAGGCCATCAACGCGCTCCCGGACCGCCTGCGCCGGGTGGTCACCGCCTACTTCTTCGAGGAGCGCCCGATGAACGACATCGCCGCGGAACTGGGCGTGACCGAGTCGCGAATCAGCCAGCTGCGCGCCGAGGCCCTGGTCCTGCTGCGCGACGGCCTGAACAACCACCTGGACCCGCACCTGCTGGCCGGCCCGGACCGCGGCAACGGCTGCGTGGCGCGCCGCCGGGATGCCTACTACGCGCAGATCGCCGCCCAGGGCGACCTGAGCGCCCGCCTGGCGATCACCACCCCCCTAGGCCTACCAAAGGCCGCCTGACCTGCCCTTTCCTCCGGAATATCCAGACACTCCGTGTCCGGATATTCCGGATTTATACCCCGCCAGGGGATAAATCCGCTTCTGGGCGGCCAAGGCGGACGAATGTCTCCGTGATCATGCACCTCGTCACGGCGGCACCACGGGTCCGCCATGATCACGGAGACTTGTGGTACACGGGAGTACATGTTCACTCCGTGATCATGAAAAACCGGTGGTGTCGGCAACCGCTCCGACATGATCACGGAGACTTCCGGTCGCAGCAAGGCGCCGGGACAGCACCCGCCGCGATCGGCTGGCAGCGCAGCGGACGCGCGCCGGACCGGCCGCCCCGCGACGATGCTGAAGACACGGGCGCGGCACAGCGCGCGGGCGCGGCACACAGGCACGGCGCGGGCGCGGGCGCGGCACGGCGCGCGGGCGCGGCACGGCGCGCGGGCGCGGCACGGCGCGCGGGCGCGGCACGGCGCGCGGGCGCGGCACGGCGCGCGGGCGCGGGCGCGGCACGGCGCGCGGGCGCGGGCGCGGCACGCGGGCACGGGCACGGCACGGCGCGCGGCACGCGGGCACGGGCGCGGGCGCGGCACGCGGGCACGGCGCGGGCACGGGCACGGCGCGGGCACGGGCACGGCGCGGGCACGGGCACGGCGCGGGCACGGGCACGGCGCGGGCACGGGCACGGCGCGGGCACGGGCACGGCGCGGGCACGGGCACGGCGCGGGCACGGGCACGGCGCGGGCACGGGCACGGCGCGGGCACGGGCACGGCGCGGGCACGGGCACGGCGCGGGCACGGGCACGGCGCGGGCACGGGCACGGCGCGGGCACGGGCACGGCGCGGGCACGGGCACGGCGCGGGCACGGGCACGGCGCGGGCACGGGCACGGCGCGGGCACGGGCACGGCGCGGGCACGGGCACGGCGCGGGCACGGGCACGGCGCGGGCACGGGCACGGCGCGGGCACGGGCACGGCGCGGGCACGGGCACGGCGCGGGCACGGGCACGGCGCGGGCACGGGCGCGGAGCGTCCCGCGCGCCACGGTCCAGGCGTCGTGACTGGCGGCGGCTGCCGCGACGGGCCTGGGCACGTGCCGCGCGTGGGCCCGGCGGCGCCCGACGCCGCAGCGCGGACGCCGACAGGTTGGTATGCGCGGGCGCCGGCGTGGTCGAAAGGCCGGTGAACTCTTGGGCGGCCGGCGCCGTACCACCGACGTGAGCTGGCGTCGGCGGCGGGTGTCGTGGTGGGTGTTGGCGGCGATGGTGGGAGCCATGGCCGTGCTCGTGCTGCCCGGTCGGCCGGCCAGCGCGCACGCCGTGCTGACCCAGGCCGAGCCGCAGCCGGGCGCGGTGGTCGCCGCGGTGCCGCCGGTGGTCGTGCTCCGGTTCAACGAGTCCGTGCGGGTGGTGCCCGGCAAGTCGCAGGTGGTCGGCCCGGACGGCAAGCGGCTCAGCACGGGCGATCCCGAGGCGTCCGACGGTGCGCTGTCGTTCCGGTTGCGCGGTACCGACCGGCCGACCGGCACCTACGTGGTCAGCTACCGGGTGATCTCGGGCGACAGCCACCCGGTGTCGGGGTCGTTCACCTTCTCCGTCGGCGCGCCGTCGGCGAGCGCGCCGCAGGCCGTGGTGATCGGGACGAATCCGGTGGTGGCCGCCGCCGTCCCGGCCGCGAAGTACGTGGGGTACCTGGGGCTGGTGCTGCTGATCGGGGCCGCGGTGATGCTGGCGCTGTGGTACCCGCGCCGGCTGTCCCGGCGGGGGCCGTTGCGGATGGCCCGGGCCGGCGTGGCCGCGGTGGCCGCGAGCGCGCTGGGCGCGCTGTGGTTGCAGGCGCCGGCCGCCTCCGGCGCGGCGGTGCTGGACGTGTCCCCGGTCGAGCTGCGCGAGGTGCTGCTGAGCGAGTTCGGGCTGGTGCTGGTGGGCCGGTTGGCCGCGCTGGCGGCCGTGGCGGTGCTGCTGGGCGGGCTGCGCCGGCGGCCGGGCCGGCGGCGCGGTGCGCTGCTGGTGGCGGCGGCCGTGGCGGGTCTGGTGACGTGGCCGCTGTCCGGGCATCCGGTGGCGTCGCCGCACGCGGCGCTGCTGGTGGCGGCGGATGTCGTGCATCTGGCCGCGATGGGGTGGTGGATCGGCGGGCTGGCCTGCCTGTGGGCGTTGCTGCTGCGCCGTGCGGATCCGCGCGAGCTGCGGCTGATCCTGCCGTCGTGGTCGCGGTGGGCGATGGCGGCCGTGTACTGGCTGGTCGTCGCCGGCCTGGTCCAGGCGGTCGTGCAGGTCGGCGGGTGGGCGGAGATCACCGGCAGCACGTACGGGCGGGTGATATTGCTGAAGGCCGGCCTGGTGGCGGTGGTGCTCGGGGTGGCCTGGTTCTCGCGTCGCCTGGTCCAGCGCGGCAGCGCCGCCGCGGCACCGGGCCGGCTGCGCCGGACGGTCGGCGCCGAGGCGGCCATCGCCGCGCTCGTCCTGGCCGCCAGCGCCGCGCTGGTGCAGCTCAGTCCGGGCCGGACGGTCGACGTGGAGGCGGTGGCGGCGGCCCGGGCCCAGGGGTTCGCCGCGACCTTGACCAGCTCGTTGTACTCGGTGCAGTTCGAGGTGTATCCGGCGACCGTGGGCGAGTACAACAGCTTCCACGCCTACGCCTACACGCCGGAGGGCAAGCCGCTGCCGGTCGTGGAGTGGAAGGTCACCGCGGCCCTGCCGGAGCAGGGCATCGAGCCGATGGACAACCCGGTCTTCACCCTGGTCGACAACCAGGGCATGGGCAACGTCACCTTCCCGCTGGCCGGGCAGTGGCGGCTCAGCCTCACGCTGCGCATCTCCGACTTCGATCAGGCCACGGTCAGCACGCGAATCCCGGTGCGCTGAACCGCGGCCAACCGGCAAGGCGCAACCGGATAGCAACCCACTGCGACCTTATGTGTACCCAACGTGACAGAGGCTGGTTCACGAGACCGCTCTCCTGCCACGAAGAGGTTGCCGTGACCAGCACCGCCACCCGACCCGACCGGACGACCATTGCCGAGCGAGAGGACCTCGTCCGCGACCACCTGCCGCTCGTCGGCCACCTCGTCCGCGAGCTGCTCGGCCGGCTGCCCGCCCACGTCTCCCGCGAGGACCTCGTCTCGGCCGGCATGGCCGCGCTCGCCGGGGCGGCCGGGGCGTTCGATCCGGGGCGCGGCATCCCGTTCGGCAGCTTCGCCACCGCCCGCATCCGCGGCGCGCTGCTCGACGAGCTGCGGGGTCTGGACTGGGCCAGCCGCTCCGTGCGCGCCCGGGCCCGCAAGGTCGACGCCGCCCAGCAGGCGCTGACCGCCTCGCTCGGGCGCACGCCGAGCGCGGCGGAGCTGGCCGCGTCGCTCGGCGTGGGGATGGAGGAGCTCAAGAACCACGACGACGACGTGCAGCGCGCGGTCGTGCTGTCGCTGCAGGGCTTCGCCGCCGGTACCGCCGAAGACCTCGTCCCCGAGCGGGCGGCTGGGCCCGAGGACCTCATCCTGCACCGGGAGCGGATCGGCTACCTCCACCACGCCGTCGACGCGCTCCCCGAGCGGCTGCGCCGGGTCGTCACCGCCTACTTCTTCGACGAGCGGCCGATGACCGAGATCGCCGCCGAGCTCGGCGTCACCGAGTCGCGGATCAGCCAGCTGCGGGCCGAGGCGCTGGTGCTGCTGCGCGACGGGCTGAACAACCACCTCGACCCGCACCTCGTCGCCGCGGCCGAGCGCGGCGCCGGCTGCGTCGCGCGCCGCCGCGAGGCCTACTACGCGCAGATCGCCGCGAAAGGCGACCTGAGCGCCCGCCTCGCGGTCACCAACCCACTCGGAATGCCACGCAGCGCCTGAAAGCGCGCCGCGGGCCAAGGACGGCCCGCGGTGAGGGCACGACCCACGAGTCACGGAGGAGTATTTAATGGGTCTACGCATCAACAACAACATCGCCGCGCAGAACGCCTACCGGAACCTGTCGATCACCGACACGCAGATGAGCAAGTCGCTGGAGAAGCTGTCGTCGGGCTACCGGATCAACCGGGCCGCGGACGACGCGGCCGGGCTGTCCATCAGCGAGGGGCTGCGCTCGCAGATCGGTGGGCTGAAGGTCGCCGTGCGCAATGCCCAGGACGGCATTTCGGTGGTACAGACGGCAGAAGGCGCGCTCACCGAGACCCACTCGATCCTGCAGCGCATGCGCGACCTGTCGGTGCAGGCGGCCTCGACCGGTTCGCAGGACTCCGACGCCCGGGCCGCGGCGCAGACCGAGTTCTCCCAGCTCAACCTCGAGCTGGACCGGATCGCCACGACGACGAGCTTCGGCGGGCAGAAGCTGCTGGACACCTCGGGCAGCAACGCCTACCTGGGTACCTTCCAGGTCGGCGCCAACGGGGCCGCCGCGGACCAGATCGGGGTCGACCTGAGCTCCAACGTGTTCGGCAGCGGCGCGGCGGTGTCCGGCTTCGACTCCAACGGGCTGGGCCTCGCCAGCATCGACCTGACCTCGGCCGGTACCGCCGCGATCGACACCATCGACGCCGCCATCAAGGGCGTCTCCACCGCCCGGGCGACGCTCGGTGCCTACCAGAACCGCTTCGAGCACACCATCAACAACCTCAACGTCGCCGTGGAGAACCTCTCCGCGTCGGAGTCACGCATCCGCGACACCGACATGGCCGAGGAGATGGTGTCGTTCACCCGCTCGCAGATCCTGACCCAGGCCGGCACCAGCATGCTCGCCCAGGCCAACCAGGCACCCCAGAACGTCCTGTCCCTGCTGCGCTGACCGGGAAGCCGGCGAAAAAAGCGCGCGAAAACCTTGAGTGGCAAGGGTTCGCGCCGATGAGAAGAACGACCGGACCACGGATGGACCGGCATGACCCCGCTCAAGGAGGAAAACCGTGGGTCTTCGTATCAACAACAACATCGCTGCTCAGAACGCTTACCGGAACCTGTCGGTGACGGACAGCCAGATGAGCAAGTCGCTGGAGAAGCTGTCCTCGGGCTACCGGATCAACCGGGCGGCCGACGACGCGGCCGGCCTCTCCATCAGCGAGGGTCTGCGGTCCCAGATCGGCGGTCTGAAGGTCGCGGTCCGCAACGCGCAGGATGGCATCTCGGTCGTGCAGACCGCTGAAGGTGCTCTCACCGAGACGCACTCGATCCTGCAGCGCATGCGCGACCTGTCCGTTCAGGCGGCCTCCACGGGTTCCCAGGACTCCGATGCACGGTCGGCGGCACAGACCGAGTTCGCCCAGCTCAACAGCGAGCTCGACCGCATCGCGACGACCACGGCCTTCGGCGGGCAGAAGCTGCTCGACATCGCCAACGGTGCCTACCTGGGCACCTTCCAGGTCGGCGCGAACACCGCCGGCGCGGATCAGATCGCGGTCGACCTCGGAACCGCGGCCTTCGGCAGCGGCTCCACGGTGACCGGCTTCGACTCGTCCGGCCTCGGGGTCAACACCCTGGACCTGACGACGGCGGGCACGGCCGCGATCGACGCGATCGACGTCGCCATCAAGGGTGTTTCGACGGCTCGGGCCACCCTGGGTGCCTACCAGAACCGGTTCGAGCACACCATCAACAACCTCAACGTCGCGGTCGAGAACCTCTCGGCGTCGGAGTCGCGGATCCGCGACACCGACATGGCGCAGGAGATGGTGTCGTTCACCCGCTCGCAGATCCTGACCCAGGCCGGCACCAGCATGCTGGCCCAGGCCAACCAGGCGCCGCAGAACGTCCTCTCGCTGCTGCGCTAGGACTGAGGAGCAACGACTTGACGGGGACATGACATGACAGGGCACGGCATCCAGCCAGGGCGCCGTGCCCTGCCGCATCGCCCCCGAAGCCCCCGGAAGCCCCCCACGAATCCGTAAGGAGGGACCGCATGGTCACCGGCGGAAGCGTCGACGGCCTGGTCTCGGGCCTGCAGACCTCGACCGTCATCGCGCAGCTGATGCAGGTCGAGGCGGCGCCGCAGACCGCGCTCAAGCAGAAGGTCAGCACGCAGCAGAAGGTCGTGGGGGCGTACCAGTCGATCAACACGAAGATGAGCGCGCTGCTGACCGCGGCCAAGGCGCTCAACGACCCGGCCGCGTGGAAGGGCGCCACGGCCGCGTCAAGCTCCGACTCCGTGCTGGCCACCACGAGTACCACCGGAGCCAGCCAGGGCGGCTCGGTCACCTTCCGGGTCAAGCAGCTCGCCGCCGCGGAGTCGCACATCTTCTCCGGCGGCACGGTGGGCTCGACGAGCGACAGCATCACCAGCTCGCCGACGGTCACCATCACCAACACGGCCACCGGCAAGCAGACCGACGTGGCGATCACCGACACGTCGCTCAAGGGCGTGGCCGACGCGATCAACAAGGCGACCGACTCCGGCGTGCGGGCCACCGCGATCCAGATCTCCCCCGGCAAGTACACCCTGCAGCTGACCGCCGGCACCACGGGCGAGGCGTCGGCGTTCACCGTGCTCGGCGTCGACGGCCTGGGCCCGGACGTGATCTCCACCGACGGCGCGAACGCGGTGCTCACGGTCGGCACGAGCCAGACGAACTCGTTCGACATCTCCTCGGCGACGAACACTTTCACCGGGCTCATGGACGGCCTCACCATCACCGCCCGCAGCAAGCAGGCCGACACCGACCCGCCGGTCACGGTCACCGTGGCCAGCGACACCGAGGGCATCGCCGGCAAGGTCCAGGCGATGGTCGACGCGGCCAACGCGGCGCTGAGCGAGATCGGCACGCAGACGAAGAACTCCAGCGGCGACGTGCCCGCCGGGACGCTCGCCGGCAACAGCTCGATGCAGCTGCTGGCCGGCCGGATCCTCGGCACGGTCTCCGGCGGCGCCGGGGCGCTGGGCAGCCTCAAGGACGTCGGCATCGAGCTGACCCGCGACGGGCAGCTGTCGTTCAACAAGACCACGTTCGTCGCGGCGCTCAACGCCGATCCGGTCAAGACGCAGTCGTACTTCAACGGCACCACCGACACCGACGGCGACGGCATCAAGGACGGCTTCGCCGACAAGATGGCGGGCATGGCCGACAAGGCCACCCAGATCAACACCGGCACCCTGGCCCAGCTGATCACCAGCGGCAACAGCGCGATCACCGACCTCAACGACCAGATCAGCGACTGGGACACCCGCCTGGCCGCCCGCCAGGAGACGCTGCAGCGGCAGTTCACCGCGATGGAGACCGCGCTGGGCTCGCTGAAGAACCAGTCGACCTGGCTGGCCGGCCAGCTGTCCTCGCTGGGCTGAACCCCTCCGGCCTGGGAGCCTGAATGACCACACAAGCGCTGCGAAACCGCTACGTCACCGACAGCGTCTCGACCGCGCCGCCCGCGCAGTTGCTGGTGATGCTGTACGACCGCCTGGTGCTCGACCTCATGATCGCCGCACAGGCGCTGGAGGCGGGCGACCGGCCGACCGCGTCGAGCCGGGTGTACCACGCCCAGGAGATCCTCATGGAGCTGCGCGCGACGCTGGACACGTCCGCCTGGAGCGGCGGCCCCGGCCTCGCCGGGCTGTACAGCTTCATGATCAACGAGCTGGTGCAGTCGAACGTCGCCGGCGACCGGGCCCGGATCGGCAAGGTCCAGGGCTTCGCGGAGCAGCTGCGCGACGCCTGGCGGGAGGCGGCCGCCCGGGTGACCGCGACCGGCTCATGACCGCCCTCGCCGACCCCTGGGAGGCCGCCTGGTCGGCGGCGCTGGACGCGCTCGAGCTCGAGGCCGACGCGGTCGAGCGGATGCTGCGCCACCGGGACATGCTGCTCGCGGCGGAGCCGGACCGGGCGGTGTTCACGCCGCCGGCGGGGCTCGGCCCGCTGCCGCTGGCGCTCACCGAGCGCGCCCGCCGGCTCATGCAGCGGCAGCTGGACCTGTCGCGGGAGCTGTCGATCGCGATCGCCGGCAACCGCCAGCAGTCCCGCCTCGTCGCCCGCCTGCAGCGGGAGGGCGGCACCGGGCACACGCCGCCGGTCTTCGTGGACAACCGCACATGAGCCACATTCCCGTCTCCGTGATCGTCGCCGCCGGTGGCAGCCCCGACGACTTCCATGCCTGCCTGGAGTCGCTGCGCCCCACGCTGGGCCTGCGCGACGAGGTGGTGTGCGTCCTACCGCCCGGCCGCCCCGAACTGCACGCCGAGCTGCGCGGGCAGTCGTGGCTGCGGGTGCTGGAGGGCGCCGCGGCGGTACCGTGGGCCGACGGCCTGGCCGCGACCCGGCACCCGATCGTGGTCCTGCTCGACGGCGACGTCGTGGTCTCGGCGCACTGGCTCGACCCGGTGCTGGAGGCATTCGCCGACCCGGCCGTGGTGGCCGCCGGGCCGCGGTGCAACCACAGCTACGGGCCCCAGCAGGCGGACCTGCCGGATTCGGCGATCGAGAGCGCGGCGGCGTTCAAGGCCTACGCCCGGCAGTGGCGCCAGGAGCACCGCGACGAGTTCACCGACGTGGACCGCCTGGGCCCGGTGGTCGCCGCCATCCGCCGCGACGCGCTCACGATCGCCGGCGGGCCCAGCGTCGACCTGCCGTACGAGGAGCTCGCCGCGCAGGGCCGGCTGGTCGTGGCGCAGGGCGCGCTGGTGGCGCACGTCGGCTCGGCGCGCTGCGGGCTGCGCCTGCCGGACCCGCCCGACGACGCGCCGCTGCTCACCGCGAGCCTCATCGTCAAGGACGAGGAGGATGTACTCCCCCGCTGCCTGCAGGCGCTGGGCGAGCTGGCGGACGAGATCGTGGTGTACGACACCGGCTCGACCGACCGCAGCATGGAGATCGCCCGCGAGCACGGCGCCCGGGTCGTCGAGGGCTACTGGAGCGACCACTTCGGCGACGCCCGCAGCCGCGGCCTGCCGCACTGCCGGGGCCGCTGGGTGCTGTGGGTCGACGCCGACGAGGTCTTCATCGGCAACGCCTCGGTGGTCCGCGAGACCATTCGCTACAGCGACCACGGCGCCTGCTTCGCCACCATCGACAACCGCGAGGGCCACGAGGGCGGCGCCGGCTCCAGCACGATCTACTTCCCGCGTCTGTTCCGCCGGGCCCGCGGCCGCATCTACGGCCGCCTGCACGAGCAGGTCGTGGACCGCATCACCGGCCGGCCGCTGACCGGCGGCCTGCTGCCCGAGCTGGTCCTCGACCACTACGGCTACACCCGGCTGCGCGGCACGCTCAAGAACAAGGCCGAGCGCAACCTGCGGCTGGCCCGGCTCGCGGCCGAGGACGTCAGCGGCCTGACCGCGATCGCCAACCTGGCCCGCTCCCAGCTCGGCTCGGGCCACATCGAGGAGTGCATCGCCAACAGCCGCCGCGGCCTGGCTGAGGCCAAGGAGCACACCCACAAGGTGCTGTTCCTGAAGATCCTGGCCGACGCGTACCTCAAGGTGAACCGCCTCGCCGAGGCGGGCGTCACGATCGAGCAGCTGCGCGCCATCGCCACCACGCCGTTCACGGTCGGCGAGCACGAGGTCAAGCTCCGCTTCGCCGAGGGCGACTACGAGCGCACCCTCGAGCTCATCGCGCAGCTGCCCGAGTCCGGCGCCAACGACCTGCTCTACGGCGTCGGCCGGGGCCGCTTCGCCGGCCTGCACGTCGACGCGCTGAGCCGGCTGGACCGCCACCGGGAGGCCGCGCACCAGCTCCGCGAGGCCCTGCGGGAGGGGCACATCCCGGTGCCGGTGGCCCGCCTGGCCCAGGTCCTCGGCGCCGCGGACGGCAGCCTGGCCGAGGTCGCCGAGCTGCTGCCCGCGGCGAGCCTGCGCGGCCTGCTGTTCCACCTCGCCGAGGCCCCGCCGGAGGCCGCCGACGAGCTGCTGGAGGCCCTGTGGCGGCGCTACCCGGGCGAGCCGACGGTGCTCGCCCTGGCCGCCCGGGTGGGCCGCCTCGTCCCGCTGATCCGGGCCATGGAGTGGTCGGCCCGGCTGCGCCGGCACGGCTTCGCGGAGCGCTGCACGCTGCTGTCGCTGTCCGCCGACCGGCGCCGCACTCCGCGGGAGCGCACCCTGGCCGCGGCGATCGCCCTGGAGATGTTCCACGACGAGGCCGCCCTGCCGCTGCTGAACGAGGCGCTGGCCGACGTGCCCGACGAGGCGAGCGCGGCGGTCCTCGAGGAGATGCGCATCCTCGCACCGCGCGTGTCGGCCGGCATCGAGCTGGCCGACGCCTGAACATTCGCCGAGGAGGCCGACGTGAACCTGCCAGGATCGGAGCCGGCGCCGGGCGGCTACCGGTGGAACCGGGACGTGCTCACCGGTCGGCACCCGGACGACGACGTCTTCGAGTTCATCTACGAGCGCAACGTCTGGGGCAGCGGCGAGTCGGCCTCCGGGCTCGGCTCGGAGCTCGCCCAGACCCGGGTGCTGCGGGTCGCGCTGCCCGAGCTGCTGCACCGCCTGGGCGCCACCCGGCTGCTGGACGCGCCGTGCGGCGACTTCCGCTGGATGCGGCACGTCGACCTGGGCGGCATCGACTACGTCGGGCTGGACGTGGTGGAGCGGATGGTCGCGACCGACCAGGAGCGCTTCGGCGCGCCGGGGCGGCGGTTCGTGGCCGGCAACGTCATCAGCGAGCCGCTGCCGGAGGCCGACGTGATGCTGTGCCGGGACTGCCTCGTGCACCTGTCGTACCGCCAGATCTTCGACGCCCTGGGCAACATCGCCCGGTCCGGGATCGGCTACCTGCTGGCGACCACGTTCGTCGAGCGCGCGGAGAACCACGACATCGTCACCGGCGACTGGCGCCCGCTCAACCTGTGCGCGCCGCCGTTCAGCCTGCCGCCGCCGCTGCAGGTGATCGTCGAGGGCTGCACGGAGAACGGCGGCGCCTTCGCCGACAAGGCCCTGGGCCTGTGGCGGACCTCGATGCTGCCCGCGTAGTCACCGGTCGGCGTCCGGGCCCTCCAGCGAGGCCAGGGAGCGCAGCGAGCGGGTGTTCTCCCCCGGGTCCGCGGACAGCGCCACGCGCACGGCCGCGCGCAACGCTGCGCCCTCCGGCTCGCCGTAGACGACGATGTCCGGCAGCGCCCGCCGGCCGGCGAGCTGGCTCAGGATCCCCGCCATCGCGTCGCCGATCGCCTCGGTCACCGCCGGGACCCCCTTGACCACCAGGGCCAGCTCCGTGCCGGGCGCGGCCCGGGCCGCCTCCAGTGCCCCGGACAGGACCGCGGCGCCGGGCTCGATCAGGTCGGGATCGATCTCCACCACGATGCGCTGGGCCGTGGGCGCCGGCTCCTCCTGCCAGGACTTGGTCCAGTGGTGGGCGGCGTAAGCGTCCGGGAAGGTCTCGCCCGCCCGGTGCGGTTCGGTCCAGTGGTACGGGAAGAACAGCTCCGGCCCGAAGATCGTCGGCACCGGGTTGCCCAGCGCGTCCTGCTCGGCGATCGTGCGGGTGAGCAGCTCCGGGCCGGTCTGCTCGTTGGGCGGGCGGCCCGGCCGCCAGGCCACCGAGTCGGGCAGGGCGGCCATGACCGCGGCGATGAACGGGTGCCCGGGCGTGCCGCCGAGCAGGCCGTTGGCGGTGCGGAAGCCGTCCTCGCGGGCGCAGAACAGCTCCACGCCACTCAGGAGCGGCTCGATGCTGCGGTAGCACTCGAAGTCGGTGTCGAGATAGACGCCGCCATGGTTGAGCAGGATTTCGTACCGCAGGATGTCCGCCTTCTGCGCGAGCGAGACGGTGGCGTCGAAGTACCCCTGATTGATCAGCGGCGGCACGTCGGCGTCGGTCCACAGGCGCAGCTCCCACCCGGGGTGGTAGCGGGCCCACGTCTCGCCGTAGGCGCGCTCGCGCTCGGGCAGCGGGCTGCCGAGCCAGATGCGGTGAAAGACGCGCGGGATGACGGTCATCGGAAACTTCCCACCAGCTCGCGGGTGTGCAGGAGGCGGCGCAGCGACTCGGCGACCGTGCCGCGCGGCAGAGGCAGGGCGTGGCGGGCCGGATCGTGGCCGTCGACGGGCGCGAACGAGGCCACCACGTCGCAGGCCCGCCACAGGTCGTCCGCCGTGTCGCAGGCCAGCACCTCCGGGTCGCCGGGACGCCCGGCTCCGCGCGAGGACCGCTCGCCGCCGGAGCCGGTGCCGCGCGAGGACCGCTCGCCGCCGCCGCCGGTGCCGCCGCCGGTGCCGCCGCCGGTGCCGCCGCCGGTGCCGGTGCCGGTGCCGGCGAACGGGTGACCGGGCGGCACGCCGACCACGAGGACGGCGGATCCGGGCGGCGCCGCCGCCACCTCCCGCGTGACCTCGCCGAGCAGCGGCGAGAGCGAGCTGACCCCGACCCGCAGCGCCCGGCCCTCCGCGCGGGCGCGGGCCCGGCGGGCGCCGAGCAGCCAGCCGAGGCTCGCCTCGAGGGAGGAGACGGTCAGCAGGTCGTTGTGGACCCGGTCGAGCAGCGTGCCCTTGCCGTGCGGATCGGGCCGGCGGCGCAGTTCCTCCAATGTGGACGGCCAGTCCGCGGTCAGCAGCCGCAGCCGGGCGTCCGCGCGGCGGGCGAGCCGGCGCGCGGTCGCCTCGTAGGTGCTGCTCCGGAACGCCGGGTGCGTGCGCAGCGCCGGGTGCCGCTCGGCCAGGTGCGCCCGGGCCTGCCCGACCCGCCCGGCCCGGCGCATCAGCGAGACGGCGTCCAGGCCGATGCGCACCCGCTGGACGGCGTGGCGGTTGTGCACCACGCGCAGGCCGCGCGGCCGCTGGGCGAGCCGGTAGGCGAGGTCGGCGTCCTCGGCGAAGGCCACCTCGAACCGGGCGTCGCCGAGCACGCTGCGGCGGATGGTGGAGCGGCCGCCCCAGAACTGGTACCAGTCGCCGATGCTCAGGTGGCGCAGCCCCTCGTGGCTCATGTAGACGAGCCCACGGAAGGCGAGCCAGGCCTCGACGCCGGTGGCCCGGTCGGCGGTCGGGCCGGTCCAGCCGAGCACCGCGTCGACGTCCTCGCCGTGCTCGGCGTAGGTGCGCAGGTGCTCGGCGAGGCAGCGCGGCGCGGGCTCGTCGTCGTCGTCGAGGAAGAACAGGATGTCGCCGCGGGCCGCGTCGATGCCGACATTGCGCGCCTCGCCGAGGCCGGCGTTGCGCTCGAGCCGGATGAAGGTGAGGTCGAGCCGGTCGAGGAACGGCAGGACGACCGGCTCGGCCGACTCCGCCGAGCCGTCGTCGACGACCACCACGTGGAACCGCTCGCGCGGCAGCGTCTGCTCGCACAGCGCGGCGAGGCAGTCGTGCAGGGCGCCCGGGCGCTGGTAGGTGGTCACGATGACGCCCATGGTCAGGTCGGTGGCCGGCGGCTCCAGGTCGCCGGCCAGCTCGCGGTACACGTCGGCCCAGCCCTTGCCCGCGCGGGGGCTTGCGTGGTCGAGCACCGGGCTGCCCGGGTCCAGCCAGTCGGCCCGCAGGCCGCGGTGGTCGGCGACGCAGACCAGGTCGGCACGGGTGAACTGGTCGGTGAGGAACGCCTGAGCGGGCTCACCGGGCGGCGGCTGCCAGCCGGCGTGGACGCTGACCACCAGCGGCAGGCCGAGCAGCCAGGCCCGCTCCAGCACGGCGGCGTCGGCCCGCTCGCCGGCGAGGTGGACGTGGACGACGTCGACCGGCCAGCCGGCCAGCAGCTCCGCGAGCAGGTGCTCCGACGGCGTGTCGCCCAGGAACGGCGCCGGGTTGGCCACGTCGAGCACGAACTGCCGCACGCCCTGCTCCAGGCCGGTCTCCCGCAGCACGGTGGCCTCGGCGGCCGCCGGCTCGATCGCCAGCACGTCCCAGCCGCGGGCGGCGACCTGCCGGGCCAGGCCGGCGCAGCGGCGGAAGGCGATGGCGTCGCGGGACGGGAGGATGACGGCCACACAGGGCCGGCGTGTGTTGTTCCGCACACCGGCCCCATCGGCACCCGTTTCGCACCCCTGAGGAAACCTCAGCGGACGCCGACCAGCTCGCCCTCGACCTCGCGGCCGCGGTGGGCCGGCTTCGGGCGCGGGCGCAGGAACCGCGGCGCCCACCAGTTGGCACTACCCAGCAGGGTCATCAGCGAGGGCAGCACGACCGCCCGGATGATCGTCGCGTCGAGCAGGATCGCCGCGGCCAGGCCGACGCCGAGCTGCTTCATGTCGATCGTGCTCAGCGAGGCGAAGATGGCGAACACCGCCACCATCACCACGGCCGCGCTGGTGACCACGCCGGCCGAGCCGGAGATGCCCTGCGCCACCGCCTCCCGGGTGGTCAGGCCCCGGCGGACCCCCTCGCGGATCCGGCTCACCACGAAGACGTGGTAGTCCATCGACAGGCCGAACAGCACCACGAAGAGGAACAGCGGCAGCCAGGACACGACCGCGTCCATGGACTTGAAGCCCAGGATGCCCTCGGCCCAGGTGCCCTGGAAGATGAGCACCACCAGGCCGTAGGAGGCGGCCGCGGAGAGCATGTTCAGCGCGATGGAGGTCAGCGCGACCACCACCGAGCGGAACGTGAACGTCATGACCAGGAAGGTGAGCAGCAGCACGAAGCCCATGACGATCGGCAGCTTGTGCGTGACGTGGTCGGCGTAGTCGACGTCGGAGGCGACGAACCCGCCGACGGCCGCCTCCGCGCCCGGCACCCCGCCGAGCGTCTGCGGCACCAGCTGGGTGCGCAGCCGGGTGAGCGACTCCCGCGCCTGGTCCGAGCGGCCCTCGAACGGCGTGGCCACGTCGAGCAGGGCAACCTTGCCGTCCGCGGACACCCGCACGTCCGGCGCCTCGTCCAGCGGCGCGAACAGCGGGTCGGCGGCGGCCCGCTGGGCGAGCCGGGTCAGCGCGGCCTTGGTCGCGTCCAGCTGCCCGGCCGGGACGCGCACCGCGACCGTGTGCACCGTGCCGTTGCTCGGGAACGCCTTCACGAGGCGGTCGTACGCCTGCATCGCCGGCGTGGTGCGCGGCAGGTCCTCCATGCCGGGCGAGGTGAGCCGCATGGACAGCGCCGGCCCGGCCAGGGCCAGCAGGGCCAGCACCGACACCGCCAGGGTGGCCGCGGGCCGGCGCAGCGCCGGGCGCAGCAGGGCCGACCAGACCCGCGATCCCTGGTCGTCGGTGCGGGGCCGGGTGAGCCGCCACAGTAGCGGTACCCGCGGCCGGTCGATCCACCGGCCCAGCTTGGCGAGCAGCGCCGGCAGCACGGTCAGCGAGCCGAGCACGGCGACCAGCACGACCAGGATCGAGCCCAGCGCCAGGGACGCGAAGACCACGTCGCCGGCCAGGAACAGCCCGGCCATCGCGATCGTCACGGCGATGCCGGAGACGACGACGGCGTGCCCGGACGTCTCGGCGGCGATCTCGACCGCGTCGAGGTGCGCCCGGCCCTTGGCCCGCTCTTCCCGCTCGCGGCGCAGGTAGAACAGCGAGTAGTCGACGCCGACCGCCATGCCGATGAGCAGGATGACGCTGGAGGTGGTGTCGCTCGCCGGCACCAGGTGCGAGGCCAGCGTGGACAGGCCGAGCGCGGCGGCGACCGAGGACAGCGCCAGCAGCACCGGCACGCCGGCGGCGATGAGCGCGCCGAAGGCCACGATGAGGATGGCGAAGGTGACCGGCAGGCTGAGGTACTCGGCCCGCTTGAAGTCCGCGCCCAGCGTGTCGTCCATCGCCTTGGAGATGGACGGGCCGCCGGTCTCCTCCACCCGCAGGCCGGGGTAGCGGTCCTGCACGCCGGCGGTGGCGGCGGTCAGCGGCGCGAGCCGGTCCGGCGCGGTGTCCGGATCGCCCTTGAGGGTGACCCGCACCAGCAGGGCGCTCTTGTCGTGCGACGGTAGCGCCGGGCTCACGCCGGCGACGTCCGGCAGCGCCTGCATGGCCGCGGTGACGTCGGCGGCGGCGCGCTGCGCCGCGTCGGGGTCGAGCGCGCCGGAGCGCGCGGTGATGAGGACGCTCTCGACGGCCGGGTTGTCGAAGTGCCCGTCGTTGGCGATGATGTCGGCCCGGCCGGACTCGCCGATGGCGTAGTCGCGGGTGGTGGCCTCGACGGTGCCCGCCATGCTGCCGCCGACGAAGCAGACGGCGACGAACACGACCCACAGTGCGATGGCGCGCCACGGGTGCTCCGCGCTCCAGCGCGCGACCCGGACGGTGATCGGTCTCTTCTCCACGGCGTTGACGCTATGGATCGGCCGGCCGCCGGACATCCGGGCTGCTCCCGGCCCGCACCCGGATCCGCGAACCCGGGGTTTCCCTGAGTATCAGGGGCCTCATCGGGGGCAGAACCCGCACCGCGACCGCAACCCGGCGGCAACCGAAAAACCGCCGAAGTGGCTCAGCATCTCCGCCGCCGGGCCGATACCCCTGGTGAGCAAGGATCGCTCATCGCATGCGCCACGGACCGGCGACACACCGACGGGAGTTCGGTTCGTGTTCGAGGACACCACGTCCGTCACCCTGCACGGGGCCCTGGCCGGGCTGGCCGAGCGGCAGCGGGTCATCGCGGACAACATCGCCAACATCAACACTCCGGGGTTCCTGGCCGGCCGGGTCGAGTTCGAGGACGCGCTGCGGGCCGCGGTGCAGGCCGGCGATCCGGGCGCGGCCACCATCGGGGTGGCCCGGTCGCTCGAGCCGACCCGCGAGGACGGCAACAACGTCAACCTCGACCACGAGGTGCTGTCCAACATCGACACGGGGCTGCGGTACCAGACCATGCTCCGCGCGACCGACGACAAGTTCGGTCTGCTGCGCACGGCGATCCGGGGCTGAGGGCGATGGGCATCTTCGGGGCGATCGGCATCGCCGGCACCGGCGTGACCGTCTACCGCAAGTGGATCGACGCGGTGTCGGACAACATCGCGAACATCAACGACGCGGTGCCGACCGGCGCGCAGGCGTTCCGGGCCCGGTACGTGCAGGCGCAGGCGGTCAACTACGGCGCCGGCGACGGGGGCGTGACGATCGCGGGGACGGCGCTGGGGCCGGCGAAGGGGCGGCTGGTGTACGAGCCGGAGAACCCGATCGCCGACCGGGAGGGCTACGTGCAGTACCCCGACATCGATCTCGGCTCCCAGATGACCCAGCTGATGATCGCCCAGCGCGCCTACCAGGCGAACCTCACCGTGGTCGATCGCGCCAAGGACGCCTACCAGGCGGCGCTGCAGGTCGGGAAGGGCTGATCATGACGATCTCCCCCGTTTCGGCCCTCACCCCCATTTCGTACAACGCCGAACTGCCGGGCTCGGCGTCGGGCGCGGACTTCGGCGCCGTGCTGGCACAAGGGCTGCAGAAGCTGCAGGACACCCAGAACACCGCCGACGACCTCGCCGTCCAGGCGGCCACCGGGCAGCTCACCGACGTGCACGACTACATCATCGCCGCGACCGAGGCGAGCCTCGCCACCAGCCTCACCGTGGCCGTGCGCAACCGCGCCCTCGACGCCTTCAACGAGATCATGAGGATGCAGGCCTGATGCGTGACCGGCTCACCACGCTCGGCCGGCGGACCCTCGACGGCTGGAAGTCGTTCAGCCCCGGGCAGAAGGCGGTCACGATCGTCGCCGTGCTGGCCATCGCGATCGGCGGGTACTTCTTCGCGAGCTGGGCCGGCAAGCCGACGATGGCGCCGCTGTTCTCCAACCTGGCCGCCGCCGACGCGAGCGCCATCGTCGACAAGCTCAACGCCGACGGCGTGCCCTACTCGCTCTCCGACGGCGGCGGCACGATCAACGTGCCGGCCGACCAGGTGTATCCGCTGCGCATCGAGATGAGCGGCGCAGGCCTGCCCGCGCAGGGCGACGCCGGCTACGCGCTGCTGGACAAGCAGGGCATCATGACCAGCGAGTTCATGCAGCAGGTGACCTACCGGCGGGCCCTGGAGGGCGAGCTCGCCAAGACCATCAAGTCGATCGATGGGGTCAATGCCGCGACGGTACACCTGGCCATCCCGCAGAAGGACGTCTTCGCCGACGACCAGCAGGCGCCGACGGCCTCGGTGCTCGTCGACACCGGCACCCGGCAGCTCGGCGGGGACCAGGTGAGCTCCATCGTGCACCTCGTCTCCTCCAGCGTGGAGGGCCTCACCGCCGACGCCGTCACCGTGGTCAGCGCCAGCGGCAAGGTACTGTCCACATCGGACTCCAACGGCGGCGGTGCGGGCTCGGACAGCTCGGCCGGCCTCACGTCGTCCTACGAGCAGCGCCTCCGCGCGGCGGTGCAGACCATGCTCGACACCGTCGTCGGGCCGGGCCACTCCGCGGTCAACGTGACCGCCGACCTGAACTTCGACGACACCGAGACGAAGACGCAGCGCTACGTCGCGGATCCCGCCGTACCGCCGCTGTCGGAGCAGAAGAAGTCGGAGCAGTATGCCGGCGGCAACGGCGTCCCGGTCGGCGGCGTGCTGGGCCCGGACAACATCCAGGTGCCCAGCGGCACCGGCGGCGACGGGCAGTACCAGCAGACGACGGAGACCCGCAACAACGCCGTCGGCATGGTCACCGAGACCACGAAGACGGCCCCGGGCGCGGTCCGCAAGCTCGGCATCGCGGTGATCGTGGACAGCTCGGTCGCCCGGGTCGACCTGGCCCAGCTGCAGCAGCTGGTCTCCTCCGCGGTCGGGCTGGACGCGACCCGCGGCGACCAGATCGCGGTGAGCTCGATGGCCTTCGACCAGACCACGGCCGCGGCCGAGCAGAACGCGGCCAAGGAGGCCGCCAAGGGTCAGCAGGCGCAGGTGCGGCAGCAGTACGTGCAGATGGGCGCGATCGTGCTGGCGCTCCTGGTGCTGCTGATCATCGCCGCGATCGCCGGCCGCCGGCGGCGCAAGGCCGAGAAGCAGCGGCTCACCGCGGAGCAGAACGCCGCGCTGGAGGAGATGCAGGCCGCGATCGAGTCGGCCCGGGCGAAGCTGGCCCTGGAGGGCGGCGGCGGCCACGGCGGCGCCCCAGCGCTGGAGGGCGGCGGCGCGCCGGGCGAGGAGTTCGACCGCGACGGCCGCTTCCGCGACCTGACCACGATGGTCGAGAAGCAACCGGACGAGGTGGCCCAGCTGTTGCGCGGCTGGCTGGCCGACCGGCGCAGCTGAGGACGAAAAATCCAGCCGCTCCGCGACCGGATTTTTCGGACATATCATCATTTTGTGGGTTTCTAGGAGAGTCGGCGGTTCATGGTTACGGGTGAGATGACGGGGCTGCGCAAGGCCGCCATCCTGCTCGTCCAGATGGGCAAGGACGACGCCGCCAAGATCATGGCGCACCTGCGCGAGGCGGAGGTCGAGGAGCTGACCGCCGAGATCGTGCGGCTCGGGCAGGTCGAGGCGGACATCGCCAACGTGGTGCTCGAGGAGTTCCACGACATGGCCACCGGTCACCGCTACGTCGGCCAGGGCGGCATGGACTTCGCCCGCGACCTGCTGGAGGCCTCGCTCGGCCGGGAGCGGGCCGGCGAGATCGTCGGCCGGCTCACCACCGTGTTCATGGACGTGCCGTTCGGCTTCCTCGGCCAGGCCGACCCGCGCCAGCTGCTGTCGTTCCTGCAGGACGAGCACCCGCAGACGATCGCCCTGGTGCTCGCCCACATGACCGCGACCCAGGCCTCGCAGATCCTCTCCGGCCTCGCGCCCGAACTGCAGGCCGACGTCGCGCACCGGATCGCCGTCATGGACCGCACCTCGCCCGACATCATCCGCCAGGTCGAGGCGACGCTGGAGCGCAAGATGTCCTCGGTCCTGCAGCCCAGCGACCTGTCCAACGTCGGCGGCCTGGAGCCGCTGGTCGAGATCATCAACCGGACCGACCGGGCCACCGAGCGGCTCATCCTGGAGGGCCTCGCCGGGCGCAACCCGGAGCTGGCCGAGGAGATCCGCTCCAAGATGTTCATGTTCGAGGACATCGTGTCGCTCGACGACCGGTCGATCCAGCTCGTACTGCGGCAGGTGGAGACCAACGACCTCGCGACCGCGCTCAAGGGCGTGCGCGAGGAGGTGCGCCAGAAAGTCATGAAGAACCTGTCCGAGCGCGCCTCGGAGAACCTCGCCGACGAGATCGAGATGCTCGGCCCGGTCCGGCTGCGCCAGGTCGAAGAGGCGCAGGCCAAGATCGTCCAGGCCATCCGCATGCTCGAGGAGTCCGGCCAGATCGTGATCAGCAGGGGCGATGACGATGAGTTCGTCGGCTGAGTACCCCCTCGCCTTCCCGCCGCCGCCGAAGCGGCGCCCGAGCCCGCCGCGGCCCGCGTTCCCGCCCCCGCCGCCACCGCCGTCGACCCCGGCCACCCGGGCGTTCCCGCCGCCGGAGAAGCCGGCGACGGTGCGCTACGGCGAGAGCGTGCTGCGCGACGCGCGCGCGGAGACGGCCCCGTCCGCGCGCTTCGACGTCGACCTGCGCGAGCGCGAGGCGCCGCCGCCCGAGCTCGTCGCGCGGTGGCGGGCCGAGGCCGAGGCGACCGGGTTCTCCGCCGGCTGGGCGCAGGGCGTGCGGGAGGCGCGCGACGACGCCGCCGCGGAGGCCGCCCGCGCCGCGGCCGAGGCGGCCCGGGCCGTCGAGGCGCAGCGGCTGCGCGTCGAGGCCGCGCTGCAGGCGATCGGCCGGGCCGCCGACGCACTGGAGCGCCGCGCCGTGCCCGCCGCGCACGACATCGAGGACCAGATCGTCGCCACCGCCTTCGCCATCGCCGGGGCGGTGCTCGGCCGCGAACTGCGCACCGCGACCGAGCCGGGCCGCGAGGCGCTGGCCCGCGCCCTCGCGCTGGCGCCGTCGTCAAGTCCGGTGACCGTACGGCTCAACCCGGCCGATCGGCTGACGATTGGCCGTACGGAACTGGTCATGGACGGCCGCACGGTGTCTCTCGTGGACGACCCGGCCCTCGGGCCCGGCGACGCGGTGGCGCTGTGCGACGCCACGACCGTCGACGCCCGGCTGGGCCCCGCGCTCGACCGGGTCCGGGAGGTCTTGCAGCAGTGACATCCGCGCTTCACCAGCGGCTCGCGGCCGCGGCCCGGGCCGCGCATCCGCGCGTGACCGGCCGGGTCGTGTCGATCGTCGGCCTGTCGGTCACCGTGGCCGGCGTCGAGGGCCGCGTCGGCGACCTCATGGAGATCGGCGACCCGGCCGCCGGCGACGTCGTGCCGGCCGAGGTCGTGTCCATCACCGGCGACCGGCTCGCCTGCCTGCCGCTCGGCCCCCTCGCGGGCATCGGCGCGGGCAGCCCCGTGGCGAGCACCGGCCGGCCGCTGGACATCCCGGTCGGCCCGCAGCTGCGCGGGCGCGTGCTCGACGGCCTCGGCCGCCCGATGGACGGCGGCCCGGCGCTGATCGGCCTCGACCGCGTGCCGGTGGAGAACGACGCCCCGGTCGCCCTCGCGCGCGGGCGCGTCCTGGAGCCCCTCTCCCTCGGCGTCCGCGCGCTGGACACCCTCGTGCCGTGCGGCCGGGGCCAGCGGATGGGCATCTTCGCCGGCAGCGGGGTGGGCAAGAGCTCGCTGCTGTCGATGATCACCCGGGGTACCGACGCGGAAATCTCCGTCATCGGGCTGGTCGGCGAGCGCGGACGCGAGGTGCGCGAGTTCATCGAGAACGACCTCGGCCCCGAGGGCCTGGCCCGCTCCGTGGTGGTGATCGCCACCTCCGACCAGCCGCCGCTCGTGCGGCTGCGGGCCGGCTCCGTGGCGACCCGGATCGCCGAGTACTTCCGCGACGGCGGCCACGACGTCCTCCTGCTCATGGACAGCCTCACCCGCACCGCGACGGCCCAGCGCGAGGTCGGCCTCTCCGCCGGCGAGCCGCCCGCCACCCGCGGCTACCCGCCGAGCGTCTTCGCCCTGCTCCCCCGCCTGCTGGAGCGGGCCGGCCCGGCGCCCACCGGCAGCATCACCGGCCTGTACACGGTCCTCGTCGAGGGCGACGACCACAACGAGCCGATCGCCGACGCGGCCCGCTCGATCCTCGACGGCCACATCACCCTGGACCGCCGCCTGGCCACGTCCGGGCACTTCCCGAGCATCGACGTGCTCGAGTCGGTCTCCCGGGTGGCGAACGCGGTCACCACCCCCGGGCAGCGCGCGAACGCCACCGCGCTGCGCCGCATGCTCGCCGCCCACCGCGACGTGCGGGAGCTGGTGGAGATCGGCGCCTACGTCGCCGACACCAACCCCGACGCGGACCGCGCGCGGGAGCTGTGGCCCCGGATCAACGACTTCCTCCGGCAGGACCTGGAGGACACCACCCCGGCCACCCGGGCGTGGCAGCTGCTCGACGCGTTGCTGGCAGGAGCATGATGGCCAAGAGCGGGTTCCGCCTGGGCGCGGTGTTACGCGCCCGCAAGGCTCAGGAAGACATTGCCAAGGCCGCGGTGGTACGCGCACGAGCCGACGCCGCCGAGGCCGTCCAACGCGTCCGGGCGCGCGAGCGCGACCTCGACGGCCGCCGCGTCCCCGACGCCGCCTCCTCGGCCGCGTTCGCCGCCACGCTGACCGCCCGCCAGGCCCTGGCCGGCGAGCTGGCCGCCGCGATCGGCCTGCGCCGGCTCGCCGACACCTCGGTCGAGGAGCGGATGAACGAGCTGGTCGACGCCGCGGTACAGCGCCGCACCATCGAGAAGCTGCAGGAGCGGCACGACGCCACGCGCAAGCGCACGGAGGCGGCGGCCGAGGCGCGGGCGGTCGACGACATCACGACCGCGAGCGCTTTCCAGGAGGAGCGGCCGTGACGGTACTCGAGGCACAGGCCCGCATCACCGAGATCCGCGCGCTGCTCACCCACTCCCGCCCCCCGTCTGCCGACGCGTCGTTCGCCGACACCCTCCGGTCCACTGTGGACGCCGCGACGGCCGTCCCCGCGACCCCCGGCACCACCCGGCTCTCCGGCGCGGACGCCGTCACGGCGGCCGAGCGGTACCTCGGCACGCCGTACACCTTCGGCAGCAACGTCCCCGAGAACGGCCTGGACTGCTCGGGCCTGGTCCAACGCGCCTACGCCGACCTCGGCGTGCGGCTACCGCGCACCGCCCGGGAGCAGGCCCGCGCGGGCACGGCGGTGCGGTCGTTGTCGGAGGCGCGCCCGGGCGACCTGCTCGCGTTCGGCAACCCGGTCGACCACATCGCCATGTACGCCGGAAACGGCCGGATGATCGTCGCCCCGCACACCGGCGAGGTGGTCAAACTCGAGCCGGTACCGTCCACGCCGACCGCCATCCGCCGCATCGTCCCCACCGCCTCCGCGCCCACCACGCCCGCGCTCCGCCCGGCCGCCCTGGCAAGCTACAGCGCCCTAGCGGGTTCCACCGCCCTACCGGGCTCCACCGGCCTCGCAGGCTCCACCGGCCTGGCGGACTACAGGGGCCTGGCCGGCTACGCCGCCCTCGCGGGCTCCACCGGCTTGGCGGGCTCCACCGGCTTGGCGGGCTCCACCGGCCTGGCGGGCTCCACCGGCCTCGCAGGCTACAGCGGCCTGGCGGGCTCCGCCGGTCTGACGGGCGCGGGCGCGCCGGAGGGTTCGGCGGTGCCCTATGCGGACCTGTTCCGCACCGTGGGCGCCCGCTACGGCGTGAATCCGGCCTTGCTGGCCGCCGTGGCCAAGGTCGAGTCGGGCTTCGACCCGACCGCCGTCAGCGGCGCTGGCGCACAGGGCTTGATGCAGCTGATGCCCAGCACGGCCGATGGCCTGGGCGTCGACGCCTTGGACCCCACCGAGGCGGTGGACGGCGCCGCCCGCCTCCTGACGTCGAACCTGCGCCGGTTCGGCTCCCTCGACCTGGCCCTGGCCGCGTACAACGCGGGCGGCGGCGCGGTGGCCCGCTACGGCGGCATCCCACCGTTCCCGGAGACCCAGGCCTACGTCCCGAAGGTGAAGGCCGCCATGACCCAGCTGTCCCGCTCCCTGCCCCCGGTCGCGTCTGCGGGGTCCCCGGCATGACGGCCCGCCCGATCGCCCCGCCCTCCGCCGCCGCACAGCCTCGCACCCCCGCCAACACCACAGCGGCGACTTCCGGGGACGACGGCTTCGCCGACACGCTCTCGGCCGCCCGCGCCCGCTTGGATCCGCGACGCCGCGGTCCCGGACCCAGCGACCCGCGCGACATGGACCCTCCCCGCCGCCACGCGCGGCCGCGCTCCGACAGGGCGGACTCTGCGCGCGGTCAAGACCCGAGGGATGCGGCTCAGGCACCGTCTTCGGGCCCGCGCAAGGCGAAGCGTCCGCAGCATCCCGACCGCGCGGACGCCGCCGTCGCACCCGGGCCGCCGGAGTCCGCATCGGCATCTTTGGCCGTCGTCGCGATGGCTGCGACACCGCTCCCGAACCCGGCAGCCCCCTCCCCCACAGCGTCACCGACGCCCGGAGGCCCGGTGCCGGCCCCACCGGCCGCAACGGCCGCCCGCTCTCAGCCGGACGGCCTTGTCGGCTTGGACGGCACACCCACCACGACCACACCGCAAGCCGCGCCGCTCACCGCCGACACCGCGCTGCCCACCACCAACATCGCGCTTCCCACCACCAACGCCGCGCTCTCCACCAGCAACGCCGCGCCACTCATCGGCAGCACCGCGGCGGTCACCGCAGCCGCCGCGCAAGTCGCCGCGAACGCCGGATCGGCGAGCGGCGCGGGCACGGGCGACGCGACCGCGGCGGGCCACAGCACCACGGCGAGCGACGCGACCGCGGCGGGCCACAGCACCACGGCGGGCAACACGACCGGGGTGGGCCACAGCACCACGGCGGGCAACACGACCGGGGTGGGCCACGGGGCCACCGCGGGCAACACGACCGGGGTGGGTCACGGCACCACGGCAGGCAACACGACCGGGGTGGGTCACGGCGCCATGGCGGGCGACACAACCGTGGCGGGCCATGGGGCCACCGCGGGCAACACGACCGGGGTGGGGCACGGCGCCATGGCGGGCGACGCGACCGCGCGTGGGCTACGGGCTCAGCGGGGCGACGTCGATCCGCGCGGCCAGGCGACCGCACGCGACCGCGCGGGCGCCGCAAACTCCGCTCGGCGCGACGCCGCCGTCTCAGCGCTGGCGCAGGCGGTTCTCGGCCCCGACGCCGCGCTCCGCGGCGCCCTCGCGGCCGAGCTGGCGGAACAGCTCGCCACCGTCGCGGGCACGCCGGGTCTCCAACCGGCGCAACCATCCGCATCCGCGCGGCTCGAGGCGGTGCGCCTGGCGGCCCTCGCCACGGCACCGTCCGCCGCGCCCGCGCCCGCGCCGGACGCCCCGAAGCCTTCGGGCCAAGACGCAGCGAACGGTGCGGTCGCTCAGGGCTCGATCGACGCCCATGGCCCGGATGCGGCGCCGTCGAGCTCCGCGAACCGCTCGAACGGAGCGGAGGCGCTCGTCGCGGCGCCGGACCAACCGCCGGGGAGCACGGTCGGCGGCGTTCCGCGTCCGGGCGCTACCGAGCGGCACGGAGCACCGTGGGGCGCCCCCGCGGCCGCTATCGACCAATCCCCGCCGCTGAGCGCCACGGTCGCGAGCCAATCGCCGCCCGAGCAGGGTGCCACCGACGTGGCGACCAATCGGACCCAAACGACCGGCGGCCGCGCGGACGCGGCGGTCGTTCGGGCCCAAACGATAGCGGATCGCGCGGACGCGGCTGAGCTGCCGGCGGGTGGGACCGACGCGCTGGTCGGGGGCGTGGCCGACGCTGACGCGCGCGGAGGCGCCAGTCGAATGGCGGACGGGGCACCCTTGCCGGCCATGGCCGGCGGGGCGGACGCGTCCCTGCCTACCGCCACCGCGCCGGGAGTCGTCGCGGCCCCGGGCGCCCTCGCGGCGCAGGGGAACGACGCGACGCCGGCGGCCCACTCGGCGCCAGGGAGCGACCGGACCCTGGGGAGCGATGCAACGCCCGGGAGCGACCCGACGTCGGTGACGCAGGGAAACGACACGACCTCGGGGAACGACACAACGTCCGGGAGCAACCCGACGCCAGGGAGCGATTCGACGTCGGGGCCTGTCGCGACGCCGGGGAATGGCGCGACGCCGGGGAATGGCACGGCGCCGGGGAATGGCACGGCGCCGGGGAATGGCACGGCGCCGGGGAGAAATGCAGGGCCAGGGCACGACGTGACGCGGGCGAGCCATCGGGCGTCGGCGAACGACCAGGCGCTCGGGAGCGGCTCGGCGCCCGGGGGTGACTCGGCGTCGGCGACGCGCGCGACGCTCGGGAGCGACACGGCGATGGGAAGTGACACGGGCTCGGCGGGGCTCGCGACGACGGGGAACGACAGTTCGCTGACGAGCGGCACAACGCCGGGAAGCGGTACAACGCCGGGGGCGGTCGCGGCACCGGGAAGCGGCGCGGCGCCGGCGACGGTCGTGGCACCGGGGAGCTTCGTGGTGGCGGGGGGCGGCGCGGGGGCGGGGGGCGGCGCGGGGGCTGGGGCGAGTGACGTTTGGGGGGCGGCTGGCGGCGGGGCGGTCGCGGGGTCGGACCGGATGATGCCGGGGCAGGCCGCCTGGGGCAGCGTCGCGCCGCAGATCGTGAGCGTGCTGGGGCCGCTGCGCAAGGGGGCCGACGGCGTCCACCGGATGACGGTGCGGCTGCATCCCGAGGAGCTCGGGCCGGTCAGCGTGCTGGCCGAGGTGCGCGACGGGGCGATCGCCGTGCGGCTGCGGGCCGAGCGGGAGGCGGGGCAGGTCGCGCTGGCGGCCGCGCTGCCGGCGATGCAAGGGGATCTGCGCGAGGCCGGGTTCGCCGACTGCAGTCTCGCGCTCCAGCAGGGCGATTCCGGCGCCGTGGGGTCGCAACTGCACCAGGAAACCACCTCGGGTGGCAACCAATCGCAACATTTCTCAGGTTGGCAGCCGCCGGGACGATCTCAACGACGTGGGCCGGAACGGGATCGGACCGGCGCGGCGGTGGACGCCGTGCGGCCGGCCGACGGGCTGGTCGATCTGAGGCTCTGACCGGAAGTACCGGGAAAACCGAAGCAACGAAACAAGGGAGTGCGGCCATCACCACGCCGACGCCGGTCAGTGGCAACGTCGCCGACTATGTGCCGAAGACGAGCGCACCGACCAAGAAACCAGACTCCGACGAAGCCGCCAAGCCAGGGGGCGACCTGGGCAAGGACGCCTTCCTGAAGCTGCTCGTGGCCCAGCTGAAGTACCAGGATCCGAGCAAGCCGATGGACAACTCGGAGTTCCTGGCGCAGACGGCGCAGTTCAGCACCGTCGAGAAGCTCACCGACCTCGCGGGGGTCGAGCAGAGCCTGCTCACCGCCCAGCTGCAGCTCGGCGCGAGCAGTCTGATCGGCCGGAGCGTGACGTACACCGACAAGGAAGGCAAGGCTCAGACGGGCCTTGTGACGTCGGCGAAGTTCGCCGGCACCACGGCGACCGTGCACGTCGGGGACGCCGACGTCGCGCTCGCCGACATCACCGAAGTCAAGGCTGCCGCCGATCAAGGGGCACAGCCGAAGAGCGACCAGAAGGCCTGAAGGGACAACCCCACATGCTCCGCTCATTGTTCTCAGGCATCAGCGGCCTGCGCGCCCACCAGCAGATGATGGACGTCACCAGCAACAACATCGCCAACGTCAACACCGTGGGGTACAAGGCCGCGCAGACGGTGTTCGCCGACACGCTGAGCCAGATGATGCGCTCCGCGGGGGCGCCGCAGCCGGGGCAGGGCGGCACCAACCCGGCGCAGGTGGGTTTGGGGGTACGGCTCGCGGCGATCAACACCAGCTTCGTGCAGGGGTCGGCGCAGACGACCGGGCGGGCGACCGACGTGATGATCTCCGGCGACGGCTTCTTCGTGGTGAACTCGGTCAACGAGCAGCTCTACACCCGGGCCGGCGCGTTCAACTTCGACGCCGAGGGCAAGCTGGTAACGCCGACCGGTGCGGCCGTGCAGGGCTGGCCGGCGGTCAACGGCGTGGTCAACACCAACGCGCCGCTGGGCGACATCCGGCTGCCGATGGGCACGCTGATCGCGCCGACCGCGACCGACACCGTGGTCATCGCGGGCAACCTGCCGGCCAACGCGCCGGACCCGACGACGATCACCCGCTCGATCAAGACCTACGACGTCACGGGCAACACGGTGACACTGACGGAGGACTTCACCTTCACCGGCGGCGCCTGGTCGGTGAGCGTGTCCGACGGGACGAACTCGGTCGGGCCCACGGCGCTGTCGTTCGGGCCCAACGGGGTGATCACCGGGCCGACGTTCACCGACACGAACGGCGCGACCAAGGTCGGGCTGATGTTCGACCCGCTCAGCACCGGCTCGGGTATCGGCATCGACCTGGCCGGGCTCACGCAGTACACCGGAAACACGACGGTGCAGCCGCTGAGCCAGAACGGCGCTCCGGCCGCGACGCTGCAGTCCTTCAGCATCAACCCGGACGGGCAGTTGGTGGGCGTGTTCTCCAACGGCAACAAGCAGACCGTCGCGCAGCTGGCGCTGGCGAACTTCAACAACCCGCCGGGCCTGGAGAAGGTCGGCGACTCGCTCTACCGGTTCACGGTGAACTCGGGCCTGGCCCAGGTCAGCGCGCCGGGCACGGCCGGGCTCGGCACGCTGCAGAGCGGCGCGATCGAAATGTCCAACGTCGACCTCGCGCAGGAGTTCACCAACCTCATCGTGGCCCAGCGCGGCTTCCAGGCCAACTCCAAGGTGATCAGCACGTCGGACGACGTCCTGCAGGAGCTGGTGAACCTCAAGCGGTAGCTCCTAGGGAGGGCCCGTGATTCTGCTGACCCGCCTCAACGGCCCGGTGTTCGCGCTCAACCCCGACCTGATCGAGCGGGCCGACTGCACCCCGGACACCGTGATCACGCTCGTGGACGGCACCAAGTACCTGGTCGCCGAGTCGCTGCCGGAGGTCGTGGCGCTCATCCGGCAGTACCGCGCCTCGGTCGTCGCCGAGGCGCAGAACCTGGCCGGGCAGACGCCGGACGAGCGGGCCGCGGCCGCCGCCGAGCGGGTCAAAGAGACCAACGTCGTCCGTCTGCACCGTCGGGAGCGCTGAGCACCATGGATCCGGCCACCCTCGTTGGCATCGTCCTCGCCTTCGTCGCGATCTTCGCGGCGATGATCCTGGAGGGCGGCAGCCCCGGGGCGATCTTCCTGGTCGCGCCGCTGATCCTGGTGTTCGTCGGCACCATCGGCGCGGCCATGGCCGGCGGCATGCTCAAGGACACGATCGGGCTGGTCGACTCGATCAAGCGGGTACTGCTGAGCAAGGCGGCGGTCTACGACTCACTCGTCGACGACATCGTCAAGCTCGCCGAGAAGGCCCGCCGCGAGGGCCTGCTCGCGCTGGAGGACGCGATGAAGGAGGTGCAGGACCCCTTCCTGAAGAAGGGCCTGCAGCTCGCCATCGACGGCACCGACTCCGAGGAACTGTCCACGATCCTCGAGGCCGAGGTCGAGGCCAAGAAGAAGGCCGACAAGCAGGCGGCGGCGATCTTCACCCAGATGGGCGGGTACGCCCCGACGATCGGCATCATCGGCACCGTCATCGGCCTCATCCACGTGCTGGAGAACCTCAGCGAGCCGGCGAAGCTGGGCGGGCTGATCGCGAGCGCGTTCGTGGCCACCCTGTGGGGCGTGCTGTCGGCGAACATCATCTGGCTGCCGATGGGCGCCAAGATGAAACGCCTGTCCGACATCGAGTGCGGGCAGATGGAGCTGGTCATCGCCGGCATCATCAACATCCAGGCGGGCGCGAACCCGCGCCTGGTCGCCCAGAAGCTGCGCAGCCTGCTGCCGCCGGGCACGGCCAAGGAGAAGGAAAAGGCCGCCTGACGCGCGAAGCGCGGAGAAGCCGGCCGCGGCGGAGACCGGAAGTCTCCGCGATCATGCTGTACCCGCCGCCGGCACCAACGGTTTTTCATGATCACGGAGCGCTGATGTACCCCCGTGTACCGGAAGTCTCCGGGATCATGGCAAACCCGTGGTGCGGCACCGCGCACATCATGATCACGGAGACATACGTCCGCCCCCCGCCCCGGACAGCGCCGCGACGAAGTCGCCGCAAGGCCAGGAACAGCTCAAGTGCCCGCGCAGCGGGCATGGGGGGCCTGGGGTGGGAACCCCCCGGACAGCGCCGCGACGAAGTCGCCGCAAAGCTAGGAACAGCTCAAGTGCCCGCGCAGCGGGCATGGGGGGCCTGGGGTGGGAACCCCCCGGACAGCGCCGCGACGAAGTCGCCGCAAAGGCCAGGAACAGCTCAAGTGCCCGCGCAGCGGGCATGGGGGGCCTGGGGTGGGAACCCCCCAGACGGCGCCGCGACGAAGTCGCCGCAAGGCCAGGAACAGAACAGTTACCTGGCCGCACCCGCGCGCAACTCGGGTGTCCGCCGATCGGACCGATGTGACCCCCGACGGGGTTACAAGGCGGCCGGACACGAGGAAGCCGCACACGACAACCACGAGCGGTGGCTCCAAGCCACCGGCTCTACCGACACGCGGGCGCTGCTGCCCTCGGCCACCGACTGACGAGGGAGCCCACCATGGCCAAGCACCGCAAGCTCATCATGATCGTCGCCATCGCCCTGGTCGCCCTCGTCGGCGGCGTCGGCGGGTACCTCATGTTCGCGCCCAAGCAGGCCTCCGCCGAGCCGGCCCCGAAGCCGGGCGTGGTCGCGCCGCTCGACGCGATCGCCATCAACCTCGCCGACGGGCACTACCTCAAGCTCAAGATGACCCTCCAGGCCACCGCCGAGGTCGCCGAGGCGCCGGACGGCAGCAAGGCCCTGGACATCGCGATCACGCAGTTCAGCAACCGCGACCGGGCCGGCCTGCTCACCGCCGAGGGGCGCGACCAGGCGAAGCAGGAGCTGGTGGCCGACGTGGTCAAGGCATACACGGTGGACAAGAAGAAAGAAGTTATGGACGTGTACTTCACCACATTCGTGATTCAGTAGGGGTCCGTTTCGGCCGTTTTACGTCATCCTGCACCCGAAAAGACGGATGGTTAGAGTGTGACGCAGTCATCCTCGGCGACCGGAAGCGGCCGCACGCCCGGCAAGATGAGCCGGCGCGGCGGCAAGAGCTCCGGTCCCGAGCCGTATGACTTCCGCCGGCCGACCAAGCTCTCCCGCGAGCACATCCGGACCCTGCAGATCGCCTACGAGACCTTCGCCCGGCAGTACGCCACGCTGCTGACCTCGAGCCTGCGCGCCGTCTCCCAGGTCAGCCTGATCTCCATCGAACAGCTCACCTACGACGAGTACATCAGCGGCCTGTCGAGCCCGACCATCGTCGCAATGTTCCGCATCGACCCACTGCCCGGCAACGCCATCCTGGAGTTCTCCCTGAGCACGGCCATGGCCTGCATCGACCACATGCTCGGCGGGCCCGGCGGCCCCCAGCCGCAGCGCGCGCTGAGCGACATCGAGACCCCGCTGCTCTACGGCCTCATCGAGCGGACCCTGGGCGAGCTGCGCTACGCCTTCGAGGGCATCGTCGTGCTGCGGCCGGAGCTGACCACGATCGAGTACAACCCCCAGTTCGCCCAGGCCGGCGCGGCGTCCGACGCGGTCATCGTGTCGTCGTTCGAGATGCGGGTCGGCACCGAGGAGTGCGTGGCCACGGTCTGCCTGCCGTTCGGCTCGATCTTCCCGAAGCTGCAGGGCGAGCGGGGCGAGGGCGTGCTCACCGACGCCCAGCGGGCCGCCCGGGACGCCGCCTACCGCAACGTGGTGGCCGGCCTGGAGGGCGCGCCGATCGAGGTCGCGGTGCGCTTCCAGCCGGTCCGGATGCACCCCGCCGACCTGATCGGGCTGCAGCCCGGCGACGTGGTACCGCTGGCGCACACCACGTCGACGCCGTTAGCGGTGGTGACCGCGGACATCACGTTCGCCTACGCCGTGCCCGGCGCGCAGGGCAACCGCATGGCCTGCCTGGTGGTGCCGAGCCCCCAGCCCGGCCGGCGCCCCACGCACGGCTCCCCCGCCGGGCAACTCGGCCAGAATTACCGTGCTGAGGAGACCAGCCGATGACCATCGCCACCAACGGCGCCCTGCTGGCCCGGGCCGAGGCGGCCGCCCAGGCCGCCGTGGTGTTACTGCCCGCCAGCTCCCCGCTCTCCGTCGGTGCGCCCACGCAGGACCTCGACGAGCTCGCCATCGCCGGGCAGGCGGTCCGGGCCCGCTTCGCCGGCGCGGCCCAGGGCGAGGTCGCCATCGTCGTCACCCAGGACCTCGTCGAGGCGCTGGCCAACTCCCCGATGGGCAGCCTCGACCTGAGCCAGGCGGTGCGCCCCGCCCTGGAGGCGGCCGCCGCGGTGCTCGGCCCGGTGGTGGTCGACCCCGGCGAGATCCTCGAGCCGGCGACCGCCCTCGCCGAGCTGGTCGCGACGGGCGGCGCGCTGGTGCCGCTGATCGCGGACGGGGTCGGCGTGCAGGCGGTGGTCGGCCTGGCCGTCTCGGCGGAGATCGCCGGCGGGGACGGCGGGGCGGAGGAGCGCCGCTCGGAGCGCGGCCGCGGCGGGCCGCCCGCGTTCGACCTGCTGCACGACGTCGAGATGGAGGTCACCGCGGAGCTGGGCCGGACCCGGATGAGCGTGCGGGAGCTGCTCTCGCTCGCGCCCGGGGCGGTGATCGAGCTGGACCGGGCCGCCGGTGGCCCGGCCGACCTGCTGGTCAACGGGCGGCTCATCGCGCGGGGCGAGGTGGTCGTGATCGACGAGAACTTCGGCATCCGGATCACCGAGATCGTCGGCCCGAGCGACCGGGCCTAGCGGCGGCAATAGACATGATTGAATTGGTACTGCGCGTCCTGTGCTCACTGACGGTAGTTTTCGCAATACTCTGGGCGCTGGCGCGGCTGGTCCGCCGCCCGCTCGTCGGTCGCGGCGGGGCGACGGTCACCGTGGTGGCCCGCCAGCAGCTCAGCCGCGGCTCGTCGGTCGCGGTGGTCAAGGTCGCCGACCGCGCGCTCGTGCTCGGGGTCAGCGACGCCGGGGTGTCCCTGCTCGCCGACGCCGACGCGACGCTCTTCCCGGAGCCGCCGCCGGTCGAGCACCCGGCCCTGAAGCTCTTCCGGGGCCGGCGATGAGCCGGTTCCTGCTGCTCATGTGCGCGCTGGCGGTACTGCTCGCGCCGGCCCTCGCGCCCGGCGTCGCCGAGGCGGTGCCGACCCCGCGGCCACCGGTCGCGCCGAGCGCGCCCGTGATCGACGGCTCCCCGGACGGTACCGTCAACATCGACGTCAACGGCGTCAAGCCGAGCCAGTCGATCACGATCCTGATCGCGCTGACACTGCTGTCCGTGGCGCCGGCGCTGCTGCTCACCATGACGTCGTTCACGAAGGTGTTCGTCGTGCTGAGCATCACCCGAAACGCACTGGGCCTCAGCAACGTGCCGCCCAATCAGGTGCTCGCCGGATTGGCGCTGTTCATCAGCCTGTTCATCATGTCGCCGGTACTGTCGGACGTGAACAACCAGGGCGTGCAACCCTATCTGCACGGCGAGAAGACCCAGTCGGTGGCATTCTCCGACGGCGTCGCGCCGCTGCGGCAGTTCATGCTCAAACAGACCCGCAAGGACGAGATCGCGCTCTTCACGAAGATCGCCGACCGGCCCGCCCCGAAGAACAAGGACGACGTACCGCTCACCACCCTGATTCCCGCGTTCGTGCTTTCGGAGCTGCGCGCCGCGTTCATCATCGGCTTCGTCGTCTACATCCCGTTCCTGGTGATCGACATGGTGGTCTCGGCCGCGCTCATGTCGCTGGGCATGATGATGCTGCCGCCGGTCACCATCGCCCTGCCCTTCAAACTCCTGCTGTTCGTGCTGGTCAACGGGTGGGGGCTGATCCTCACCGCGTTGGTGGCCAGCTATCGCGGCTGATCGCGAGGTACCGAAAAATGACCGACACGAAAATCATCGAACTGAGCCTGCAGGCGATGACCATCGCGGTGAAACTGGGCGCACCGATCCTCGTCACCGCCCTCATCGTCGGCTTCGCGGTGTCGCTGTTCCAGTCGGTGACCCAGATCCAGGAAAGCACGCTGTCGTTCGTGCCGAAGGCCGCCGCCATCGGCCTGGCGCTGGTGCTCGCCGGCAACTGGATGCTGCACGAAATGGTCGCCTACACCGAGCAGCTCTACGCCCAGATTCCCGACCTCGTCAATGGCGCTTGAGCTTTCCCTCGCCACGGTCATGGCGATCCTGCTGGCCTCGGTCCGGGCCGGGGTGTGGCTGGCGCTGAGCCCGCCGTTCAGCAACCGCGGCACGCCGGCGGCGGTGAAGGCCCTGCTGTCCGTGGCGATCGCCCTGCCGCTGGCCCCGCGCCTGGCCCCGCAGGTGCCGCCGGACCTGTCGGCCGGCTACCTCATCGCGAGCGCGGTCGAGCAGGCGGCCGTGGGCGCGGCGCTGGCCTTCCTGACCATGCTGATCTTCGCCGCCACCCAGATCGCGGGCAACCTCGTCGACCTCGTCGGCGGCTTCACTCTGGCCTTCGCGATGGACCCGTTCTCCCTGCAGGGCAACGCCGTGTTCGGCCGGTTCTACGGCCTCATCACGATGGCGCTCATGTACGCCACCGATGCGCACCAGCTGATCCTGCGCGGGTTCACGCAGTCGTACCGCGCGATCCCCCTCGACGGCACGATGTCGCTGTCGAACTTCACCCAGCTGGTCACGACCGGCGCGGGCGAGATGTTCCTGGCGGGCCTGCAGATCGCGGCCCCGCTGATCGCGATCATGCTGGCCGTGGACGTCGCGCTGGGGCTGCTGACCCGCGCGGCGCCGGCGCTGAACCCGTTCTCGTTCGGCTTCCCGGCCAAGATCCTGCTGACCCTGACCGTGGCCGGCACGGCGATGATGCTGCTGCCCAACGCGATCGCCAACCTGACGACCCGCTCGCTGACGCTGGTCCTGCGCCTACTGGGCGGCTGAGCCGAGCACGTTGGTGTGCAGCCCGGCCGCCGAGCCCTTGGACTTGAGCAGCATGATGAACGCGAGGATCCGGGCGACCGCGCCGAACAGCTCCGCCGGGATCTCCTCGCCGAGGTCGCAGGCGGCGAAGAGCGCGCGAGCCAGCGCCGGCTCCCGCACGACCGGCACCCGGTGCTCGGTGGCGACCTCACGGATGCGGGCGGCGATCACCCCGGCGCCCTTGGCGACGACCCGCGGGGCGCCCTTGTCCGGCTCGTAGCGCAGCGCCACCGCCACGTGGGTCGGGTTGACCACGACCACGTCGGCCTGCGGCACGTCGGCGATCATCCGGCCGCGGGCCATCGCGTGCTGGCGGGCCCGGATCTGGCCCTTGACGTGCGGGTCGCCCTCGGACTTCTTCTGCTCCTCCTTGACCTCCTCCTTGGACATCTTCAGCTGCTTGCCGACCCGCCGCTTCGCCACGGCGTAGTCGGCCGCGGCGAGCACCAGGCCGGTCGCCGCCGCGATCTGCACCACGTGCAGGACGGTGCTCGCGACCATGCCGATGACCGTCTGCAGCGGTACCGTCGTCGCGGACAGCAGCGCCGGCACGAGGTTGCGCATGGCGTTCGCCACGACCAAGCCCAGGACCAGCACCTTGAACAGCGACTTGACCGACTCCCAGGCCGCCTGGCCGCCGAAGGTCCGCTTGAGGCCGCTGATCGGGTTGAGGCGCTTGAAATCGGGCTTGAACATCTTCGTCGCCGGGCGCAGGCCGCCCTGCGCGGCCGAGGCCAGAATCGCGAACGCGAACAGCCCCACGGTGATCGGCGCGGCGATCACCACCATGTCCTTCGCGGCGGATTTCACCAGCCCGAGGGCCTTCGCCGGCTCCGGGTCGGTGAAGGCCTGGGTACCGCGCACGAACAGCGCCTGCGTGCGGTTCATGATCTCGCGGGCCATGGCCGGGATGAGCAGGCTGGCCAGCAGCACGCCGCCCCAGGCACCGAGGTCGGGCGTGCGGGCCCGGGTGCCCTCCCGGCGCGCCCGCCGTTTGCGCTGCTCGGTGGGCTGCTCGGTCTTCTCCCCGGCCATCGGCTACGCCGCTTTCTTCATCGCCGCTTCGTTCCCGGCCATCGGCTACGCCGCTTGCTTCAGAGCCGCTGTGTTCCCCGCCGTCGGGCTATGCGGCGCCGGTGCCCAGCGCTCCCTCGATGGTCTTCATCGACCAGCCGACGGCGGCGAGGTAGGCCTTGGCCAGCTCGCTGGAGGAGACCGGCGAGGCGGCCAGGGCCTGCTCGTCGGCCAGCTCGTACGCCCGGACCACCGACAGCACCTGGCCGAGCCGCCCGTGGCCGTCGACCAGCGCCTCGACCACCTCGACGGTCAGCGGCAGCCGCGCGGCGATCTCGTCGATCGGCTCGGAGATGAGCTCGGCGACGCCGGCGAGCAGGCCCACGGTGAACGCCGCCTCGCCGGACAGGCCCAGCCGCTCGGCGACGGTCTGGCACAGCCGCGCCCGCGCCATCGTGGCCGACAGCTGCTCCTCGCCGGCCGACTCGGCCACGTCGCTGACCAGCATCAGCGCCGCCCACTGGCGGATCTTCGCGGAGCCGAGCAGGACCACCGCGTCGCGCACGGAGGCGACCTTGCGCGGCAGGCCGCTGGCGGCCGAATTCGTCGCCCGCAGCACCCGGTAGGACAGGGCCGGGTCGCTCTGCACGATCGACACGACCTTGGCCAGGTCGGCGTCCTCGGCGGTCACCGCGCCCAGCAGCTCGAGCCGGCGCAGCCGGGACGGCGACAGGGCGACCGCGGTCAGCACCTGCGGGCGGCCGACCGCGTACCCCTGCAGCAGCTCGAAGCCGAAGCGCTTGGCCAGCAGGATGTGCTCCTCGGTCTCCAGGCGCTCCGCGACGAGCTTCACCCCCGGGTACCGCCGGCACTGCTCGACCACCGCGGCCAGTTCGTCGGGCTCCCGGATCAGCAGGTCCAGCTTCACGTAGGCGGCGAGGCCGAGCAGCCGCTCATGGCCCAGGCCGAAGACGAAGTCGTCGAGGGCGATCTCGTAGCCCTGCTCGACCAGGCGGGCGGTGCCGGCGATCACCGCGTCGTCGATCTCGACGGTCTCCAGGATCTCCAGGATCGCGTGGTCGGGGTCGAACGGCAGCGGCAGATCGCCGACGAGGAAGTCGCGGGTCAGGTTGATGAAGCACTTCCGGCCACCGACGAGCTGCTCCAGCCCGAACTCGGTGAACGCGTTGACGATGACCTGGCTGGTGGCGTAGGCACTGCGCCGGGTGGCCTCGATGTCCTCGGCGGCGCCGCGGAAGAGCAGCTCGTAGCCCACGACGTGGCCGCCCCAGTCGTAGATGGGCTGGCGGCCGATGTGGACGAGCTGGGTCGAGTCGGTCACGGACGAGGCTGCTGCGGGCTGCACGTTTCAACGATCGGCACCGGGCGCTGCAACCCAAGGAAAACCCTCAGAAGTACCCGAACCGCACCGATCAGTCCACCGTGGCGAAGCGCCTCTCGCAGTACGTCGTACCCATCGGCATCGTCCTGATCATCCTGATGATGGTCGTGCCGCTGCCGTCGTTCGTCCTGGACGCGCTGATCGCCACGAACATCACGCTCGCCCTGGTCATCGTCCTGGTGAGCATGTACGTCAAGCGGCCGCTCGAGTTCTCCTCGTTCCCGTCCCTGCTGCTCGTCGCCACCCTCTTCCGGCTGGCGCTGAACATCAGCGCGACCCGGCTGGTGCTCACCAACGGCTTCGCCGGCCACGTGATCGACGCGTTCGGCCACTTCGTGGTCGGCGGCTCGCTCATCGTCGGCCTGGTCATCTTCCTGATCCTGTTCATCATCCAGTTCATCGTCGTCACCCGCGGCGCCGAGCGGGTCGCCGAGGTCGGCGCCCGGTTCACCCTGGACGCGATGCCCGGCAAGCAGATGGCCATCGACGCCGACCTCAACGCCGGGCTGATCGACGAGGCCACCGCGCGCCAGCGCCGCGCCGAGATCACCGCCGAGGCGAGCTTCTACGGCGCGATGGACGGCGCCTCGAAGTTCGTCAAGGGCGACGCGATCGCGGCGATCATCATCACCGTCGTCAACCTCGTCGGCGGCTTCGCGATCGGCATGCTGCAGCGCGGGCTGTCGCCGCAGGACTCGATCTCGACGTACTCGCTGCTCTCCGTCGGCGACGGCCTGGTGTCGCAGATCCCGGCCCTGCTGCTGTCCGTGGCCACCGGCCTCATCGTCACCCGGTCGGCCAACGACGGCGACATGGGCACGACGGTCAGCCGCCAGCTCAGCCAGCACCGCCGCGCCCTGCAGATCGGCGGCGGCGCGGTGCTGGCCCTGTGCGTCGTGCCCGGCCTGCCGAAGCTGCCGTTCCTGCTGGCCGGCGGCGCGGCGCTGCTCATCGCCACCCGCCTGCCCAAGCAGGGCGAGCCGACCGCCGAGGAGCAGGCCGCGGCCGCCGAGGCGGAGCCGGCCCCGCCGGACCCGACCGAGGTGCTGCTGGGCGAGATGCGGGTCGACCCGCTGGAGCTGGCGCTCGCCCCCGACCTCGTCGACCTGGTCGACGCCAGCGGCGGCGACCTGCTCGAGCGCGTCCGCGCGCTGCGCCGCAAGGTCGCCCTGGAGCTGGGCATCGTGATGCCGCCGGTGCGCACGCGCGACGACCTGGAGCTGCCGCTGTCCACCTACGTGGTGCGCATCAGCGGCGTCGAGGTCGGCCGCGGCCAGGCCCCGCCCGGCACCGTGCTGGCCATCGGCGACGGCCTGGACTTCCTGCCCGGCCGGGCCGGCGTCGAGCCGGTCTTCGGCCTGGCCGGCAAGTGGGTACCGGCGGAGCTGCGCCACCAGGCCGACCTCACCGGCGCCACGGTCGTCGACCGGGCGTCGGTCATCATCACGCACCTGGCGGAGATCGTCCGGGTCCACGCGAGCCGCCTGCTCGGCCGCGAGGACGTGCGCGCCCTGACCGAGGTGGTCAAGCGCACGCACCCGGTCGTCGTGGAGGAGCTCACCCCCGCCGCGCTCAGCCTGGGCCAGGTCCAGCAGGTGCTGCAGGGCATGCTCGACGAGGGCGTGCCGATCCGCGACCTGGTGCGCATCTTCGAGTCGCTGTCGCTGCACGCCAAGCAGTCCGCCGACCCCGACACCCTGCTGGAGGCGGCCCGCGCCGCGCTCGGCCCGGCGATCGCGAACCGTTACGCGCACGACGGCACGCTCACCGCCATCACCTTGGAACCGCGCCTGGAACAGCAATTGCTGGAATCGATGCGCCCCACCGACAACGGCCTGCAACTGCTCATCGACACCGGCCGAGCGGAATCCATTCTGGCGGACCTGACACGCCTCACCGAACAGGGCGAGGAACGCGGCGTCAGCCCCGTGCTCGTCTGTTCCCCGCAACTACGGGCCGCGTTGCGCAGACTGGTGCAGATGGCCCTTCCGCGTTTGCCGGTTTTGTCATACTCAGAGATCACCGGGAGTACGCTGCGAATTGAGACTGTTGGGGTGGTGAATGGTGCCTACCCGGTTGCTGCTTGAGGGTCGTGACCTCGACGAACTGCTCGCGCAGGTGCGCGCCGAACACGGACCCGACGCCGTCGTCATCTCCGCGGAAAAGGTCCGCACCGGCGGTGTCGGCGGCCTTTTCGGCACCCAGAAATACGAGCTGACGATCGAGATCCCGGACGTTGTCGCCTCGTCCACTGAACCATCCGCGACCCCACCCGACCAAGCCGACACGCCGAAACGCGCCATCAGCATCGAGGACTTGGCCGCTCTGGCCGACGAGGCGGAGCGCCGCGGCGAAAACCCGACGGCCGCTTCGGCATTCGCACAATTGCTCGCGGAGGCGCAGCAGGATCCGGGAGTGCGCCCGCCTACCGCCGCGGACGCTCTCAACCGCCTGCTGGGCGCCGAACCCAATGCGCCGAAGCCGCCCGACCCGGCAGTGCCGTCGGTGCGTCCGTTCCGCCCCACCGCCGACCACCCGGTGGCCAAGCTGGGCGTGCGCCAGGTCGCGCCACCCTCGCCTCCCACCGCTCCCGGCCCGGCCCGCCCGTCCCGCCCGGACGCCCCGACGTCCACGGCCTCGCCCGCCTTGCCCCACGACCGGGCGACCTCCCACGGCCTCGCCCCCGCCACCGTCCCCACCGCGGCCAACGGCGCCACCGCCGGCCCCGGGCGCGCCACGGGTGGGCCGGTCGAGCCGGGGCCGACCACCGCCGCGGGCGCTCCGGCCCGGGCCGCCGCGGCGGCCGCCGGCGCTCAAGCCGCAGCGGCCGCCGGTGCTCAAGCCCCGGCGGCCAACGGCACCGCCGCCGCCCGCGCGGAAGCGGCAAAGGCCGCCCCCAACGGCGCGCCCACCACCACCAGCACACAGACTCCAGCCAACGGCACCCCGGGCCCGCGCGGGGGCGCCGCAACCACCGCCGCCAACGCCACGGCCGCCACCACCAGCACGCAAGCGACCGCCAACGGCACCCCGGCCGCGCGCGGGGCCCGCGCGGAGGCGGCGAGGACCGTCGTGGGCCCGGCGCGCGACGCCGCCGCGACGGCCATCGGCCCGGCCGAACCCGCATCTCCCACCGAACCCGGATCTCCAACCCAGCCGGGATTTCCCACCGAGCCCGGATTTTCCACCGAGCCCGCAGCTCCCCCCGAGCCCGCAGCTCCCGCCGAGTTCGCAATTCCCACCGGGCCCGCAGCTCCCGCCGGGTCGCTGTTTCTCGCCGAGCCGCCGCCCACATCGCTGCCGGCCGGGCCGTTCGACGCCCCGCCCTGGCCACCGCGCGGTGGCCCGGCCGCCGCCGGCCGAGGCGTCCCGCGGGACGAACGGCACCACGTCGTCGGTCAGGCCGCCAACGGCCGCCGTCAGCCGCGCGGTCTGGCCGGCCACCGCGGATATCCCGCCGTCCCGGCCGCCTGGGGGCCGCCGCCGCTCGCCGACTCGCCACTGCCGCCACTGCCATTGCCGCCACCGCCGCTGCCGCGACCGAGCCGCGCCGCTCTGCTCGCCGAACGCGGGCCGGGCAGCGGGGCCTTCCCGCGCGGCCCGGTGCCCCCGCCGCCGCCATGGCCCGGCTGGGCACGTCCAACCGGATCAACCTGGTCACCCGGACCACCCGGGTCGTCCGAGTCGTCCGAGTCGCCCGGACCAACCAGGCCACCGGGGATGCCCCGAGTGCCCGGGCCTGACGCCGCGGCGCCGCGTGAGCGCGCCGATCCAATGCCAGACCGTTCCGAGCCGGCCCAGCACCGGCCTTCCGATTCCCGGCAGGAGTCCCCAATGCCTGTTGAAGCAGCGACCGCCACGGTGGAGAAGCCGCGTACCCCTCCGGCGAGCGAACGGCTCGCCGCCGGCGCGTACGCGCAGCCGGCCACCGCGCCCGCCGAGGCGACGGTCCTCCCCCGCAAGCTGCAGTCCCTCGGTGTGCCGAGTGACATCGCGGTCCAGGCGACCGGCCCCGACACGTACGCCACGATCGTCGAGGCGTTCACCGCGCTGGCCGTGGCCGAGCCGGCCCCGGACGCGCCGGGCGAGACGCTCGTCGTGGTGGGCGAGTCGACGCACGCGATGGAGGTGGCCCGCTTCGTCGCCGAGGCGCATCGCCTCGACGCGGGCCGCATCCTGTTCGCCGGGCGCAACGCCGCGGCCGCGGGCGTCGACGGCAAGCGGCGCATCACCGGCGCGCACGACGCCCGCCTGTGGGCCAAGAAGCTGCGGAAGTCCGACGCCGCGAGCGTGGTCGCGGTGGAGGCGGCCCTGGACGAGTGCGACTGGGCGGCGTCCATCGTGGAAGCGGTACGCCCGGCCGCGGTCTGGGTCGTCGTCGACGCCAGCCGCAAGACCTCGGACGTCGCGCACCACCTGCAGGGCCTGCGCCGCGTGGACGCGATCTGCCTGCGCGGCACCGGCTCCAGCGGCGACCCGGCCAGCCCGCTGTCCCTGCGCCTGCCGGTGGCGTTGCTTGATGGTCGCCCTTCCACGCCGTACCAGTGGGCCGCCATGCTCTGCGAACGACTGAGCCTGGTGGGCGGCTGACATGCTGGGCCTGGCCCGCTTCCCGACCCTCTTCCTGGCCTTGCTGATCGCGTCACCGGCCCTCTACGCCGGTTTCGTGACCCACCGCATCGACGCGCAGACGGCCCTGCTGCGCCTGCTCATCGCGGTGCCGGTCGCCGCCGTCATGCTGGCCCTGTTCCGCATGATCACGCAGGGGTACGGCCGGACAAAAGACGAACCACCCAAGCGCCCATCGGCACCAGGCACACCGCCCGGCACCGAACCTCTGCGCGCGGAGGCCGTCGCGGGCGAGCCCTTCCCCCACCGCCGCACGGAGGACGCCGCCCCGCAGCCGTGACCCGGCGGTTCAGATGTCGTTGGACGAGCGCTGCCGCAGCCCGTACCGGCTCGCCACCGGGTTCCACACCCCGAGGAACCGGTTCTTCGCGTCGCTGGCGTTCTTCGACTGCCGCTGGGCCTCGTCGTAGTTGTCCTGGCCCCCGCCGCTGCACCCGCTGGCCTGCTGCGCCTGCCCCCACGGCACGAAGCTGCGGTCGGCCGCGAGCGAGAAGCCCAGCGCTTCCTTGAGCATCGAGCGCAGCTGCTCCCCCTCGGGAATCGCCGAGAGGTCGAAGCGAGTCACGCTGTCGATCTGGGACTGCCGCTCGGTGCCGACGGTCTGCATGTCGGCGATCGCCTTCTCGATCAGCGTGCACTTGTTGACCAGGTCGATCGCCGCGTTGAGCTTGGTACGACTGGAGATGCTCCCGTCCAGCACCGCGTCAACCGCGGCCGCCTGCGCCTTCGGGTCGGCCACCGCTCCGTTGGTCGTCGGCGCGGGCGGCCCGCTCGCACCCCCGTCGCCCTTGACCGGCGCCGTCGTCGCCACACCCCCGGTCGACGAGCCCTGGGCCACCGGCGCACCCCCGCCACCCCCGGTCAGCTTGACCACCGCGATGACGGTACTGGCGATGACCAACACGACGACGATGACCGTCAGCGGCAGCAGAACGCGCGACCGGTTGGGCTTGAGCGGCTGGTAGTACCCCGGCTGCGGCGACCCGGAAATCGGCGTCACCGAGATCGGCGTAGGCGAGACCGGAACCCCCGGATAGGGCGCCCCCGACACGGGCGGCAGCTGCGGATACCCGCCCGTCGGATACTGCGGGTACCCACCCGGATACTGCTGCTGCGAATACGCCGCGGCCGGAAACTGCTGCATACCCACCGGCGGCCCCACGGGCGGCGGCTGCATCACGGCCGGGCCGGCGATCGGGTTGCCGGAGATCGGATTGACCTCGTACGACACGGGAGTCCCCGGATACGCCCCCACCCCGGGCATCAACGACACACCACACTGCGCACACTGCGTCGCGGCGGGGTCGTTGCCCAGAAAATGGCAGTTCGGGCACGGCATGCCCAAGAGCCTAACGACCCCGGACAACCCCCGAAACAACCGAGCGTTCCGCGTCCGCGCCCAACAGTCACCCCCAACTCACCCAGACGGCCGGACGTTCCGTCCACTCCGCCGGGCCCTGCGCTTACGGCCCAGCCGTGCCGCCCGGAAGATGGCGTCGATGGCCGCCGCGCCCCACCGGCGGCCATCGACAACGCGCTACGACGGCCGCCGCCTCCTATCAACCACCACGATCAGGCGCCAGCCACTTCACACACCACGCCGACGGGCGCGGAGGCGGGGCGCGGACGCGGGGCGCGGCGCGCGGGGCGCGGCGCGCGGGGCGCGCGGCACGGAGGCGCGCGGCACGGAGGCGCGCGGCACGGAGGCGCGCGGCACGGAGGCGCGCGGCGCGGAGGCGCGCGGCGCGGAGGCGCGAGGCGCGGGGGATGCGGGGGCGGGGTGGGGGTGGCAGGCTCGACGGCATGGATGGCGGCGGCGATCGGTTCGACGTCGTGGTGGTCGGGGCCGGGCCGGCCGGCGCCGCGGCCGCGCTCGCGGCGCGGCGGGCCGGGGCCGGTGTGCTGTTGCTGGACAAAGCCACGTTCCCGCGCGACAAGCCCTGCGGAGACGGGATCGCGCCGCACGCCCTCGACGTGGTGCGGGAGCTGGGCGTGAGCGGGGTCGAGGAGGGGTACGCGCCTGTGCCCGCGCTGCGGCTCGTCGGGCCCGGTGGGCGGGCGGTCGCGCGGGCGCACGCGAGGGTGGTGTACACCATCCCGCGCATGGTGTTCGACCGGCGGCTCGTGGAGGCGGCGGTGCGCGCGGGGGCGGTGCTGCGGCGGCACGCGGTGCGGCGGGTCGAGGACCGGGGCGGGTATGTGGTCGTCGACGGTGAGATCCGGGCGGGGGCCGTGGTCGGGGCCGACGGGGCGTACTCCCTGGTGCGCAGAGCGCTCGGCGAGCCCCCGAACGGGCCTGGACACCTCGCGCTGGCCATCCGCGGGTATGCCGAGGCGCCCGAGATCGCGGCCGAGCAGCGGATCGTCACGACCGCGGCGGGGTGGCCGGCGTACGCGTGGGCGTTCCCGATCGGCGACGGGCGGGCGAACATCGGCTACGGCGAGGTGCTGCGCGGCCGGCCGCTCACCCGGGAGCACCTGCTGGACCGGCTGGCGGCCCTGCTGCCCGACCTGGACACCGCGGCCGCCGCCGGGCTGCGCGCGCATCACCTGCCGCTGTCCACCCGGCGCCCGGTGGCGGGACGCGGGCGGCTGCTGCTGGCCGGCGACGCCATGTCGCTGATCAACCCGTTCACCGGAGAGGGCATTTTCTATGCGGTACTCTCCGGTGCCCTCGCCGGCGCCGCCGCCCTCGACCCGGGCGCGCCCGCGCGGCGCTACCGGGCGGCGCTGCGGCGGCGGCTGGGGGCGCACCTGCGCCACTCCCGGGCGGCCGCGGCGCTGAGCTCGCAGCGGTGGATCGTCGACGCGGCCGTGCGCGCCGCGGACCGCGACCAACGAGTGTTCGACGCCCTGATCGAGCTGGGGCTCGGCGACGGCCGGCTGACCCCGCGCACCCTGGCCTCCGTCGCCGCCGCGACGCTCAACCGGTAACCCAACCGCACCCGGCCGCGTGGCAGACGATGCAGATCGCGGCGGCCGTGCGCGGCTGCGGTCCGCACCGGCGACGAGGCGGCCAAGGGAGCCGGGCGCGCAACCGCGGGCCGGCAAGCTCGTCAGCGCCGCCGTTCGAGCCGAGCCGAGCCGGCGCGAGGCCGACCAGACGGACGGTCGCCGGGCCCCGCCGGTACGCACCGTGGCCGGCCGCCGACGCTGCGAAAGCATTCACCAGTCCCGGCGGGAACGATTCGAAAAAGCGACTTTCGCCGAAACCACCGCCGAGCGGGCCGCGTTTGCGCAGGTCCTGGCGCGATTCGTGGACGGACTCACGGAAACGGCGGGAGAACGGCACTGAGCGTCGATTCTTCATGGGGCCGCGGTGCAGTAATCTTCGCCGGGGGTGATGCGGTGGCAAGCTCGGACAGCCGGGGCAATGCCGCCATCGACCCTGCGCTGTCGCAGCTAGCCCGCCAGTGGGTCGTCGCCGTGCGGCAGACCAGCTACCTCGACCTGAGCGCCGATGCGCTGCAGCGATTCTTCGAGGAGCAGACCGCGGAGCTCGCCGACGCGCTGCGCACCGCCGACCCGCAGGCCGGCACCGAGGTCGGCGCGGCCCTGGTCGGCATCGGCCTGGCCAGCCCCGAGGCTTTACAACGCTCGATCGGCATCCTGACCGAGCTACCAAAGCTCATAAATCCCGAAAAATCGGACACGGACGAACCGCCGCCGAGCGCGGACCAAGCAGCCGCGGACCAAGCAGCCGCGGACCAGGCACCAGCGGACCAGGCACCAGCGGACAACACGGCAGCGCACGAAGCAGCCGCAGCGGACGAAGCGGCCGCGGACCAGGCACCAGCGGACGAAGCAGCCACGGCGGCCGAGGCAGCAGCGGACAACGCGGAAACAGGCAGTAAAACGGGAAACGCCGCAGAGGCGCAACAAAGCAGCGATCCGGAAGAAGCCGACAAAGCGGCGCAGGCCGACAAGGCCCGGCGAATCGCCCAGGAAACCGTCGGCGAACTGATCGGCGCATTCGCCGGCGGGTTCGCCAGGGCCAGCCGCCAGAAGATCCTCGACGACCAGGAGCGCATCCGCCGCGCCTGGACCCGGGCCCTCACCGATGCCGAGCACACCCTCCAGCGGGAGCTGCACCACCAGGCCCACCACGACCCGCTGACCGGGCTGCCCAACCGCGTCCTCCTCTACGGCCACCTGACCGAGGCGGTCCGCGACGCCGAGGAGGGCACCCGCATCGGCGTGTGCTTCCTCGACCTCGACGAGTTCAAGACCATCAACGACACGCTCGGCCACGGGTACGGCGACCAGCTGCTCGTCGCCCTCGCCGACCGGCTGCGGGCCTGCGTGACCGGTGCCGGGCACTTCGTGGCCCGGGTCGGCGGCGACGAGTTCGTGGTGGTCGCCCGCGACACGAAGGGGCCGGAGGAGCTCACCGAGCTCGCCGAGGCGATGCTCGCCGAGCTCAACAAGCCGGTCCGCCTCGACGGGCACGAGCTGGCGGTCTCGGCCAGCATCGGCATCGTCGAGCAGGCCGCCCGCGGCGCCGAGCCGGAGGAGCTGCTGCGGGCCGCCGACGCCACGCTGTATCTGGCCAAGGCCGACGGCCGGGCCCGCTACGCGGTCTTCGACGCCCAGCGCAACGCCCAGCAGCTGCTGCAGTACGGCCTGACCGGCCGGCTGGCGGGCGCGCTGGAGCGCGGCGAGTTCCGGCTGCTGTACCAGCCGCTGGTGGCCCTGTCCGACAACCGCCTGCGCGGCGCCGAGGCGCTGTTGCGGTGGGAGCACCCGGAGCTCGGCACGGTGTCGCCCAACACGTTCATCCCGGTGGCCGAGCAGTCCGGCATGATCCTGCCGCTCGGGCGGTGGGTGCTGCGCGAGTCGTGCCGGGCCGCCGCGGACTGGCAGCGCAGCCACCCCGGCGAGCGGCTGCTCATCAGCGTCAACGTCTCGCCCCGCCAGTGCACCGACCCGCGGCTGCTCGACGACGTGCGCCACGCGCTGGCCGACACCGGGCTGGAGCCGGGCAACCTGCAGCTGGAGCTGACCGAGACGGTGCTCATGCAGTCCAGCGGCCCGGCGGTGCAGACCCTGCGCACGATCGCCGACCTGGGCGTGCGGATCGTCATCGACGACTTCGGCATCGGCTACTCCAACCTCGCCTACCTGCGCCACCTGCCGGTGCACGGGCTGAAGCTGGCCGGCGCCTTCATGGCCGGCATCCGCAAGCTGGAGAGCGACCACGTCGACGAGCAGATCGTCGAGACGGTGATCCGGCTGGCGCACACGCTGCAGATGACCGTGACCGCGGAGGGCATCGAGACCGCCGACCAGGCCAGCCGCCTGGCCGCGCTCGGCTGCGACCTCGGGCAGGGCTGGCATTTCGGCCGCCCGGGGGCGCCGGAGCTGATCCCGGCTATACGCTCCGGCGCCGGAGCCTGATCCAGCGGTACCCATAAGGGCCGAGCGGCAGCGCGGAGAGGTCCGCGACCTCGGGGTAATCCCGATCGCCGAACACCTCGTTGGGATGGTTGGTCTCGGCCGAGAGCTCGCCCAGGTCGACGACCGCCTCCTCGGTGCCCAGGTTGTGCAGGAACAGCATCGACCCGGTCGGCCCGTCGGCCCGGTGCGCCAGCACGCCCGGCGGCAGCGGCTTGTCGATGCATGCGCAGGCGCCGTTGCCGACCTCCGGGCTCTCCCGCAGGGTGCGGATCATCCGCTCGAACCAGGCCAGCAGCGACCGGTCGTCGTGGCGCTGGGCGGTCACGTTGACCCGCTCGTAGCCGTACTCCCCCTTGGCCACGACCGGCCGGATCGGCTCGGCCGCGCTGAAGCCGGCGTTGGTGTCGAACGACCACTGCATCGGCGTGCGGATCGCGTAGCGCCCCGGCTCCCCCAGGTCGTCGCCCATGCCGATCTCCTCGCCGTAGCGCAGCACCGGCGTGCCGCGCAGGGTGAACTGCAGCGAGTAGGCCAGCTCCAGCCGGGCCCGGTCCCCGCCGAGCATCGGCGCGAGCCGGCGGCGGATGCCCCGGTCGTAGAGCTTCATGTCGTCGTCCGGGCCGAACTCGGCGAACACGTCCTCGCGCTGCTCGGCGGTGAGCCGCGACAGGTCGATCTCGTCGTGGTTGCGCAGGAACGTGGCCCACTGCCCGCCGTCGGGCAGCCGCGGGGTGGTGCTCAGCCACTCGATGACCGGCTCCGGGTTGCGCCGGGCCAGGGCGAGCACCAGGCGGGCGTTGAGCATGAAGTCGAACAGCATGTGGATGCGGTTGCCGGAGCCGCCGGCGTCGCCGAAGTACCGCGGCAGCTGCTCCGGCTCGACGTTGGCCTCGGCCAGCAGCATCGCGTCGCCGCGCCGCCACTGCACGTGGTGGCGCAGCTCGGTGAGGTAGTCGAAGTCCAGCGGGCTGTCGGGGCGGCCCGGCTCGGTGAGCTCGATGATGAACGGCACCGCGTCCATGCGGAAGCCGGCCACGCCCAGCTGCAGCCAGAAGGCGAGCACCTTCTTGATCTCGGCGCGCACCCGCGGGTTGGCGTAGTTGAGGTCGGGCTGGAAGTCATAGAAGCGGTGGTAGTACCAGGCCTTGGCCTTGCGGTGGTACGTCCACGTCTCGGACTGCTCGCCGGGGAACACCATGCCCTGGTGGCGGTCGCTGGGCTCGGTGTCGCTCCAGATGAACCAGTCGCGGTAGGGCGAGTCCGGCGAGGACACCGCCGACTGGAACCAGGGGTGCTGGTCGGAGGTGTGGTTCACCACAAGATCAATGATGACCTTGATCCCGCGGTTGTTCGCCTCGTGCAGCAGCTCCGCGAAATCGCCCAGCGTGCCCAGCCGCGGGTCGACGTTGTAGAAGTCCGTGGCGTCGTAGCCGTCGTCCCGCCCGGGTGTGGGATGGATCGGGTTCAGCCACAGGCAGTTGATCCCGAGCCTGGTCAGATAGTCCAGGCGGCTGATGACACCTTGAAAGTCGCCGATGCCGTCGCCGTCCGAATCCTGGTACGTCTCGACGTCCAAGCAGTAGATGACACTCTCGGTGTACCACCGTTCGCCCATGGAGTTCGGGTAACCGAATCTGTCTCTGCTCAAACGCGCGCTTGCGTGCGCGCGCCTCGGACCGCGAGGATGGCTCCCGGGGGGCTGATGGTCGACTTCGCAGGCGCGCTACGCGACGCAATCCAGGCACGTGGTCTGGGGCTGGAACGCATCCAGGAGCGGTTGCGTGCGGAAGGGTATTCGGTCAGCCTCGCCACGCTGAGTTACTGGCAGACCGGGCGCAGCCGGCCGGAGCGGCGCGAGTCCCTGGCCGCCCTGGCCGAGTTGGAGAAGATCCTCGAGGTCGAGCCGGGCTCCCTCGCCGCGCTCGTCGGGCCGCCCCGCCCCCGGGGCCGCCACCTGCACAAGAGCCCCGACAACATGGAGCTGGGCGCCTTCTTCTCGGAGCGCGACCTGATCGTCGATCTCGCGCAGGGCATCGACACCCGCTGGGACGAGCGGCTGACCAGGCTCAGCCAGCACGACCGGGTGACCGTCGGTCCGGACCGGGGCGAGGTGTCGATCCTGGTGCGGCAGGTGCTGCGCGCGGAGGCCGACGGGCCGGACCGCTGGGTGGCGATCATCCGGCTCGACGTCCCGGGCAACCCGCTGCCGCTGCTCACCCCGGGGCGCAACTGCCGGCTGGGGCGGATCGTGGAGCACCCGGAGAGCGGCCTGTTGCTGGCCGAGCTATTGTTCGATCGGCCGCTCGCCAAGGGTGAAACCGTCATCACGGAGCACGCGCTGCACAATTATCCGCCGTTTCCGCTGGCGACGCAGTACGAGCGCAAGTTCCGCCTGCCGGTCCGCGAATACGTCGTCGAGGTCTGTTTCGACCCCGCCGCCTTACCGCGGGCCGTCTATCAATATCAGCAGATGGATGGCCAGGACGAACAGGTCACGTCGATGGAGGTCGACGTGGGCCACTCGGTCCACGCGATCGCCCTCGACTACGGTCCGGGCCGCTACGGGCTGCGCTGGGACTGGGACTGACCAGGACCGGCGCGGTGGTGTTTCGTGCCGCTCACAAGACCTTGGACAGGGTCGAGCGCAGCACCTTGGACGGTAGGGAAGAACAACGGGGCGCCGGTGTGGCCAGCGCCCCGCCTCTGTTCCCGGAATAACCCGGCGTCACCATCGGAACGGCTGGGATGTCGCCGCGACGGTTAGGGTGGAACGCATGTGTCGCCTCCACAAGGAAGTGATTTTCCTTGTGGAAGAAGTTATTGGGCGACGCGGCGGCGAGACAAGTTCGTCGATCGCCTTAACAGTTAACGCTCTGGGCTACGCGCCCCTTAACAGTTAAGAGACCCCAGCTCTCTTAACTGTTAAGAGAGTGAAAAGGGCCGGACGGTCGCACCCGCCAACTTGTGCGACCGCCCGGCGTATCGGTCCCCCGTGTCGTGCCTCCAGACCTGTCCCAGGGCTACCCCAGGCGCAGCCAGGCGGAGGCGTCGGGCGGGAGCGTGCCGTCCGCGTTGAGCGGGGCGCTGCTCAGCAGCACCTCACGGTGTGGCGGCAGGACGGCCGGCTCGGCGCCAAGGTTGGTGACGTTGGCGAAGGAGTCGTCGCGGGCGAACGCGAGCACCTGCGGGCCGGAGTCCAGCCAGCGCATCGGCCCGTCGCCCAGCGAGGGCTCCTCCCGGCGGATCCGCAGCGCCTCGGTGTACAGCCGCAGGAACGAGCCCGGCTCGCCCCGCTGGGCCTCGACCGAGAGCGCCGCCCAGTGCGCCGGCTGCGGCAGCCACGGCGTGCCGGGCGAGTCGGGCGGGCTGAAGCCGAACGGGGCCTGCGATCCCGACCACGGCAGCGGCACGCGGCAGCCGTCGCGGCCCGGGTTGACCCCGCCCGAGCGGTGGAACATCGGGTCCTCGCGCAGCGCGTCGTCGAGGTCCTCGACCTCCTCCAGCCCGAGCTCCTCGCCCTGGTACAGGTAGTACGCCCCGGGCAGCGACATGGTCAGCAGCGCGGCCGCCCGGGCCCGGCGGGTGCCCAGCGCGAGATCCGAGGGCACGTCGCGGCGCTTGTCGGCGAAGGCGAAGTTGGTGACCTCGCGGCCGAAGCGGGTCACCTCGCGGGTCACGTCGTGGTTGGACAGCACCCAGGTGGCCGGCGCGGCGACGGGGGCGTGCACCTCGAGCGTCATGTCGATCTCGTGCCGCAGCTTGCCGGCCTCCCACGGCGCGCCCAGGAACGCGAAGTTGAACGCCGTGTGCAGCTCGTCCGGGCGCAGGTACCGGGCGAACGCGTCGTGGTCGGGCAGCCACACCTCGCCGATGAGCGCCCGCGGCGGGCTGTAGGTGTCCGCGATGCGCCGCCACGACTGGTACACCTCGTGGATGCCGTCGTTGTCCTCGTACTTGTCGCTGACCAGCGGGTCCTTGATGAGCACGGCGGCGGAGTCGATGCGGATGCCGTCGATGCCCCGGTCCAGCCAGAACCGCAGGATGTCCTCGAACTCCTCGCGCACCGCCGGGTGGTCCCAGTTGAAGTCCGGCTGCTCCGGGGCGAACAGGTGCAGGTACCACTCGCCGTCGGCGACCCGGGTCCAGGCCCGGCCGCCGAAGATGGACTGCAGGTCGGTCGGGGGCAGCTCGCCGTGCTCGCCGCGGCCCTTGCGGAACCAGAACAGGTCCCGCTCCGGCGAGCCGGGCGCCGAGGCGAGCGCCCGCTGAAACCAGGCGTGCTGGTCGGAGCAGTGGTTCGGCACGATGTCGCAGATCACCCGGATGCCGGCGGCGTGCGCCTCCTCGATGAGCTTCTCGGCCTCGGCGAGGGTGCCGAAGATCGGGTCGATGGCCCGGAAGTCGGCGACGTCGTAGCCGCCGTCGGCGAGCGGCGACGGATACCAGGGCACGATCCAGATGGCGTCGACGCCGAGGCCGGCCAGGTACGGCAGGCGCGACCGCAGGCCCGCCAGGTCGCCGACGCCGTCGCCGTTGCCGTCGGCGAAGCTGCGCAAGTACACCTGGTAGATAGCGGCGCTGCGCCACCAAGCTTGGTGGTGTTGGTCGGCCACGTGTGGAACCTGCTTTCTCGCACTTGGAATGCCTTATACGACAGGTGGATCCGCGGGGCCGGCGCCCCGGTTGCCGGTGCGCTCAGCCCTTGACCGCGCCTCCCAGTCCGGCGCTGGAGAGGAACAGGCGCTGGAAGACGAGGAAGAACACGACCGGGATGAGCGTCGAGATCGCCAGGGACGCGAGGAACACGCCCAGATCGGTCTGCGACGCGATCGCGGGCAGCCGCACCGACAGCGGCTGCTTGGTCTGGTCCTTGAGCACGAGCATCGGCCACAGGAAGTCCTTCCAGCTCGCAATGGCCGCGAACACCGACACGACGCCGAGGATGGGCCGGGACATCGGCAGGACGACCGACCAGAACAGCCGGAACGAGCTGGCGCCGTCGACCTTGGCCGCCTCGAACACCTCACGCGGGAGGCTGTCGAAGAACCGCGTCACGAGCACGACGTTGAACGCGCTCGCGCCCGAGGGCAGCCAGACGGCGAAGAAGCTGTTGATGAGCGACGTGCCGACGAGCGGCGGGTTGAGGATCGTGAGGTACAGCGGCACGAGGAGCACGACGCTCGGCACGAACAGGGTCGCGATCACCAGACCGTTGACGATCTTGGCCCAGGCGGGCCGCAGGACGGACAGCACGTAGCCGCCCGTGGTCGCGACGAGCAACTGCACGAACCACGAGCCGGCCGCGAGCCAGATCGTGTTGAGGAAGTACCTGCTGATCTGGACGTCGTTCCACGCCTCGGAGATGTTCTGCCAGCGCACGCCGTGCGGGAAGATCGCCAGCGGCGTGCGGATGATGTCCTGCGTGGGCGTGATCGCATACTTCGCGAGCAGCAGCATCGGCCCGATGCCGGCGACGAGGAGCAGCACCAGCAGGATCACCTGCAGGGTCTTCATGGTCGCGTTGACGCGAGGGTTGCGCCAGTCCTGGCTGGAGACGTAGCCGCGGCCGCCGTCGAACTGGGACGCCCTGCGCTTGCGGACCCCTCCCGCGGCTTTGGCGGCGGCGACCGGAGTCACGACGTCGGGCGCCCGCCCCGGCGCGCCCGCGGCGACGGAGGTCGACGGGAGGGTCATGGTGGTCCTCTTCCCCTCGGAGACGTGTTGGCCGGTCACGACTTGCTCCAGCCGGACGTGAGCTTGAAGTACACCAGCGACAGGATCGCCAGGAACGCGGCGAGCATGACGGACAGGGCGGTCGCCGCGCCGTAGTTCGCGCCCAGGGAGCTGCCGAACGCGTAGTTGTAGATCATGAGCAGGATCGTCAGCGTGGCGTTCGCGGGGCCGCCGCCGGTGAACAGGTAGGGCTCCAGGAACACCTGGACGGTACCGATGATCTGCAGGATGAAGGTGATGAGCAGGACGCCGCGCAGCTGCGGCATGGTCACGTGCCACACCTTCCCCCAGATGCCGGCGCCGTCGACCTCGGCGGCGTCGTAGAGGTCGTCCGGCACGCCGAGGAGCGCGGCCAGGTAGATGATCACGGTCCCGCCGGCCGCGGCCCACGTCGCCTCGACGACGAGGGACGGCATCGCCATGGACGGGCTCGACAACCAGGCGTACGGGCCCAGCCCGACCCAGCCGAGGATCGTGTTGAACACGCCGTCCGGGGCGCCGTCGTAGAAGAACTTCCACAGCAGGACGGCGACGACGGGCGGCACCACCACCGGGAGGTACGCGAGCACGGAGTACAGGCCCTTGCGCCGCCGGACCGAGCTGATGAGCACCGCCGTCACCAGCGGGACCGGGAAGCCGATCACGAGGGCGAGCAGCGCGAAGTAGAGGGTGTTGCCGATCGCCGTGGGCAGGTCGGGATCGGTGAGCACGTACTGGAAGTTGTGCCAGCCGACCCACCTCGGCGTCCCGACGAGGTTGGTCTTCTGGAAGCTCATGACGACCGACCGCAGGATCGGCCACCACGAGAAGACGCCGAAGATGACCAGGAGCGGCAGCGCGAACACGACCGAGCTCAGCCCGCCGCGCTGGACCCAGGTCGCCGGGTTGCGCCGGCGGACCCGCCCGCCGCGGGCCGGCTGGTGGTTGCCCCCGACGGCGGCGGCGTCGCCGGTCTGCCGCGGGGCGCCCAACGCACTCACGACACATCACTCCTCGTCCTGGTTTCGGGGGCGCAGCCCCCGGTGCGGGCCGCCGGTCTCCCGACGGCCCACGCGGGTTGTCGATGGTGTGGTGAGCGTCAGCCGGCCGCGTCGATGGCGCGCTGCGCCTTCGCGTTGGCGTCGGTGAGCAGCTGGTCGATGTTGGCGTCCTTGTTCGTCAGGACAGCCTGCACCACCGTGTCGAGCGACTTGTAGACGTCCTGGGTGGCCACGGCCGGCTCGTTGACGAGCTTGGCGTCGAAGACCTTGCTGGTGAACGTGGTCATCTGGTCCAGCGGGACGTTGACGTAGGTCTTGATCCAGTCCTGGTACTGCTGGTACTGCGACTGGGAGAAGATCGGCAGCTCGGGGGTGCCCACGGGCTGCTTGCTCGCCACCTGGATCTGCGCGTTCTTCACCGCTGCGTCCTGCTTGGTGTACTTGCGCAGGTAGTGGTAGTCGATCCACTTGATCGCGGCGGCCTTCTCGTTGTTGCCGGCCTTGCTGGACACGGCCGCCATGGTGCCGCCACCGAGCACGCCGGAGTCACCGCCGGCGAGCGGGATCATCGTGAGGCCGTACGACTTCGGGTTGATGTTGTTCGTCTGCACCAGGCTCGTGTAGACGTCCTGGCCCGAGGTGTACATGCCGAGCTTGCCGGCGGCGAACGCCTGGTTGATGCTCGACCAGTCGTAGTCGAAGTTCGCGCCCATGGAGTTGTCGCTCCAGCGCAGGTCCTTCAGGAACTGCAGCGCGGCCTTGGTCTGGTCGTTGGTGAGCGTCGCCTTCTTGCCGTCCTCCATCCGGCCACCGCGGGCGTAGGTGTCGACCGTCAGCTGCCAGCCGCCGGTGCCGTCCTTGGCCATCTGGGCGAATCCGGCCTGGCCGGTCTTGTCCGCGATGGCCTTGGCGTCGGTGCGGACCTCGTCCCAGGTGGTCGGGGGCTTGTTCGGGTCGAGGCCGGCCTGGGTGAACAGGTCACGGTTGTAGTGCAGGCCGACCGCGTAGATGCTCTTCGCGGGAATGGCGTAGACGTGGCCGTCGGAGCCCTGGCCGTACTGCAGCAGGTTCTTGTTGAAGTTCGACGCGTACGAGAGCTGGTTGAGGTAGCCCTGCATGTCGACGATCTGCTGGTTCGCGATCAGCGTCTTCGCGTCGGTGAAGGGGATCTCGAACACCGTCGGCAGCGTGCCACCCGCGAGGTCGGCCGCGAACGTGGTGGCCTTCCACTCGTAGTCGTGCGTCTTGACGGTGATGTTCGGGTTTTCCTTCTGGAAGTCCGTCACCTCGTCCGCGAGCGCCTGCTGCGCCTCGGGCTTGGCGCCGGGCAGCAGGCCCACGACGTTGAGCGTGACCTTGGTGTTCGGGTCGAGCGAGGTCGAGTCCGAGCCGCCGCTGCCGGAGTCGCTCGAGGAGCACGCGACGAGCGTGCCGCCGAGCGCGAGCGCACCCACGAAGGCTAATGCCCGCGTGGTACGTGAGTACTTCATCGTCGCTCCTTGTTGGGGTGTGTGGGCATCCGGATGGATGGGACGGAGGGAATTCGTTGGGGCGAGGTGCTGGCCGTCAGAGCCGGAGCCAGACGGCGGTGTCCGTGGGCAGCCGGCCATCGGGGAGGTCCCCGCTGGCCAGCAGCACCGCGGAATGCTGTGGCAACGACGCCGGCTCGGCGCCGAAGTTCACGACGCAGGCGATGTCGCCGCGAGTGAAGGCGGGCCGCGAGCGCCGCCGGGAGCCGGGCGTGCTGGTCGGAGACGTGGTTCGGGACGATGTCCAGGATGGTTCGCAGGCCCGGCGCGGCGGCATCGGCGATGAGCGCCCCGGCCTGCTCGACGGTGTCGAAGACGGGTCGATCGTCCGGTAGCCGGCCACGTCGTAGCCGCCGTCGCGGTCGGCCACGTCGTAGCCGCCGTCGCCCAGCGGGGAGGCATACCACGGCGTGAACCAGATCGCGTCGGCGCCGAGGGCCTGGAGGTAGGCGAGGCGCGCGCGAACGCCCGCGAGATCACCGGTGCCGTCGCCGTTGCCGTCCGCGAAGGAGCGCGGATAGATCTGGTAGATCACGGCATTGCGCCACCACGGTGATCGATTCACCGGCGTCCCGCTCTGGCTCATGCTCACGTGCGGACTCCTTGAGGCCGAGCCTGCTGGGTCGCGTTACTGATCGGTTTCCACCGCATCGCGTCAGGGTTTCGGCCTGGCGTAGGCAAGAGATTAGGCTCACGCCGCACAAGAAGTCCATGGCTCGTTGCAAAATTTTAATGATCATCCGGCAGGTACTTGCACGGGCGCGCTCCCACGGCCCCGCAACTTGCATTGAACCCGCCGAAATCGCGCACGCCGGGGCCTCGCCGGCGCAACCGGGGTGCCGCAGCGCACCCGCCCGGCTACCGACGGACAGCGGAAAGCAGGCTCGCGAGCACTGCAAAGAGCGCCACGACTTCACGCAGAAGTCGTGGCGCTCGGTGGTCTTGCCCGGATTTGCCGGTTATGCGGCGGTGCTCGCCCGGGCCTCGGTGAGCGCACCCGTCGAGCCGCGCACGACGAGCTCGGGCTCGAAGAGCATCTCCTCGGTCGGCACCAGCGTGCCGGCCACCTGGCTGACCAGCAGGGTGACGGCGGCCTGGCCCATCGCCTGGATGGGCTGGCGGACCGTGGTCAGCGGCGGGTCGGTGCAGTTCATGAACAGCGAGTCGTCGAAGCCGACCACCGACACGTCGTCGGGCACCTCGCGGCCCAGCCGCCGGGCGGCCCGGATGGCGCCGAGGGCCTGCACGTCGGAGGCGCAGATGATGCCGGTGACGCCGTGCTTCACCAGCCGCGTGGCGCCGGCCCGGCCGCCCTCCATGGAGAAGATGACCCGCTCGACGTCGTCCTGGTTGACCGTGCCCGACTGGGCCGCGGCGGCCTTGAAGGCGGCCAGCTTGCGGTTGGACGGCGCGTGGTCGGCGGGGCCGAGGATCAGCCCGATCCGCTTGTGCCCGAGCGAGAGCAGGTGGTTGAACGCCTGGTCGACGGCATGGCCGTCGTCGACCGACACGCGGGGGAAGCCCAGGTCGTCGATGGCGGCGTTGACCAGCACGGCCGGCAGCCCGCGGTCGTGCAGGCGGTGGTAGTGGTCGTGCTCGGCGGCGGCCTGGTGGTAGAGGCCGCCGCAGAAGATGATGCCGGAGACGTGCTGGTCCAGCAGCATCTCGACGTAGTCGGCCTCGGAGACGCCGTCCGCGGTCCGGGTGCACAGCACCGGCGTGAAACCCCGCTTGGACAGCGCCCCGGCGACCACTTCGGCGAAGGCCGGGAAGATCGGGTTTTGCAGCTCCGGCAGCACGAGGCCGACCAGGCGGGCCCGCTCGCCGCGAAGCTTGGTCGGCCGTTCGTAGCCCAGCACGTCGAGGGCGGTGAGCACCGCCGTGCGGGTCGCGTCGGAGATACCGGGCTTGCCGTTGAGCACCCGACTCACGGTCGCCTCGCTCACGCCGGCATACTTCGCCACCTCAGCGAGTCGTCGAGTCATGCCCGCAAGCGTAGTGCATGCCTACGCAATTTTTTGCACGATGTCGCCCACGCAACGGAGCCGGCCCGCAGGCCGGCCCCGACCCGCCGGTGGGATGCCCGAAAAATACGGCATTTTCCGGGCACCACCTCAGCCCACCAGCGAGATCGACATCTTTCCGCCGCCGTACCCGGAGACATCCACCTTGAGGTCCAGCCGCCGGCCGAGGGCCAGCAGGTGGTTGACCGCGTCGGCCGGCGGGCCGCCACCGGGCAGGTAGGTCTGGTGCAGCTTGACCCGCGGCGCGCCCTCCTTGTTGATCAGGCCGGCGAGGATGTTGCAGACCTCGATGGCGTTCTCGCCGATCATCTTCGAGATCTCCTTGTCCTCGATGCACGCCTCGGCGCCGCCGGGCGGGATCAGGCCGATCGCCGCGCCGGCGTAGGCGGTGAGCTCGAAGTCCAGCCCGATCACGGCCATGAGCTGGAGCCGATCGTCGGTGTAGAGGGCGACCAGGGTGCGCGGGACGTCGGCGGCTTTGAGCGGATCGGCGGGGTTCACGGTGACCGGCCGGCCGAGGAGGTCGTCGAAGAGGTCCTTGACGGCCTTGGGAACGGGCAGAACATGCGACATGACTCAAATCATCCCAAAAATCCGGTCAGCCCAGGATCGGTTCGAGCGCGTCCTTGAAAGTGTCCGCCGTGAAGGGCTTGGTCACGAGAAACAGCGCGCCCGCGTCCTCGGCCGCCTGGCGCATCTCCGGCGTACCCTCGGACGTCACGAATCCGAACGGCACCTGGTTGCCGTTGGCGCGCAGCATCCGCAGCACCTCGACGCCGGTCATGTGCGGCATGTTCCAGTCCGACAGCACGAGGTCGGGCTTCTCGGCCACGGTCTTGTCGAAGGCCTCCTGCCCGTCGCAGGCCTCGACGAGGTCGTGCCCCTCGTAGCCGGCCTGCCGCAGGGTCCGGGTCACGATCTGGCGCATCACCCGGCTGTCGTCGGCGATCAGGATCTTCATGCGGGTGCTCCAGCGAGATCGGCGGTGCTTTCCAGGACGGTGACGGTCACCGACTCGGCCATCCACGTGCCGTCGAGGTGGCACACCTCGGTGACGGAGGGGTACCGGCCGTTGGCCCCGTCGACGTGGACGTGCGGCAGCGACAGCGCACACGGCTCGGGCAGCAGGCTCTTCACGTTGCCGCCGATGATGTTCGCGAGCTCGCCGAGCGCGTCGGCGATGTCCTCCTCCGCCACTTCCTCGAACTCGATGCCCAGCAGCGCGGCGGCGACGTTCTTGGCGGCCTGGTCCGAGCAGCTCACCAGGACGTGGCCGCGCCACGCGCCGGTGACCGAGACCGACGCGGTGACGTCGTCGGCGGGCTTCTCGGCCGGGTAGGGGACCAGCGGGCTCGCGCCGTCGAGGTCGAGGTAGGAGGACCAGACCTGGTCGGCGATGACCCGCAGGTCGTCCTCGGTCGGGTTCGTCATGCCGCGACTCCGTTCGGGACGAGGCCGAGCAGGGCCAGCTTGTCGATGATGGCGTCCGGCGTGAAGGGCTTGATGACGTACTCGTGCGCCCCGGACGCGAGCGCCCGCACGATCTGGCTCTGCTCGCTCTCGGTCGTGACCATCATGAGCGTCATCCCCCGCAGCCGCGGCTCGGCGCGGACCGCGGTGACGAACTCCAGCCCGTTCATCTCGGGCATGTTCCAGTCGACGAGCGCGAGGCCGGGGATCTCACCGCCACCGTCGAGGACGTTGGCCTGCAGGTAGTCCATCGCCTCCTGGCCGTTGCCCGCCTCGACCACGTCGAAGCCCAGCTGTGCCACGATCCGCTTGAGAATCAGGCGCATCGCGCGCGAATCGTCGATCACCATGGTGAGCATCTGGCTTCACCCCTTTCCTACTGCGCTCACGGGGGTGGCGGCCCATCCGGCCGCCCGGAGCTTGTACGCGGACGTCCGGCCGGCGACCACCCGCTCGAACCTGTCATCGATGCCGATCGTCGTCTCGGCGGAGCCGAGGAACAGCCAGCCGTCGGGGCGCAGCGCCCCGGCGACGCGCTGCAGCACGTTCCGCTTGGTCTGGACGTCGAAGTAGATCAGCACGTTGCGGATGAACACGATGTCGAACGGGCCCACCGGCGGAAACGGCGCGGCCAGGTTCAGCCGCCGGAACGTGACGTTCTTGCGCAGCGCCTGTGCGACCTTCCAGTGCGCCCCGGCCCGCTCGAAGTGCTTCACCAGCAGCGGCGCCGGCAGTCCCCGGTTGACCTCGAGCTGGGTGTACTGCCCGGCCTCGGCGCGGGTCAGCATCTCGGTCGAGATGTCCGTGCCGAGGATGTCGAAGGTCCATCCGCCCGGCAGGTGGTCCTGCAGCACCATGGCCAGCGTGTAGGGCTCCTGCCCGCTCGAGCTGGCGGCGGACCACACCTTGATGGTGCGGCTCGCGGACCGGCGGCGCAGCAGGTCCGGCAGCACGGTGTCGACGATCTGCTTGAACGGCTCGCCGTCGCGGAAGAACGATGTCTCGTTGGTCGTCAGCGCGTCCACGATCTTCGCGTGGATCTCCGGCTCCGGCCGCTGCTGCGCGCGGTTGACGAACTCCGAGACGGTCGGCAGGCCCGACTGGCGGGCCAGCGGCAGCAGCCGCGCCTCGACGAGGTACTCCTTGCCCGCCTCCAGCACGATCGCCGCGTCGCGCCGGACGAGGCCGCTGATGAAGGCGAACTCCTGGGCAGTCAACGTCATCGGGTCACCTCCATGGACTTCGCGCCGCGGCCGCCGGCGGTACGGGTGATGAGATGGTTCGCGATCTCGCCGAGCGGCAGCACGGCGTTGGCCAGGCCGGCCTGCGTCACCGCGCCCGGCATGCCCCAGACGACCGACGTCGCCTCGTCCTGCGCCACGATCTCGGCACCGGCCGCGCGCAACTGCTCCGCGCCCCGCTTGCCGTCCTGGCCCATGCCGGTCAGGACCACCGCCAGCGTCGCGCCGCCGTAGGTGCGCGCCACCGAGCGGAACAGCACGTCCACGGCGGGCCGGCAGAAGTTCTCCGGCGGGCCGGTGTTGAGCTTGGTGACCACCTCGGTACCGCGCCGGTGGACCTCCAGGTGGAAGTCCCCGGGCGCGAGGTAGACGGTGCCCGGCTTGACCACCAGGTCGCCCGCGGCCTCGACCACGCTCAGGGCGGCGGTACGGTCGAGCCGGTCGGCGAACATCTTGGTGAACACCGGCGGCATGTGCTGCACGACGACCACGGGCACCGGCAGGCTCGCCGGCAGCGCCCGGATCACCGACGTCAGCGCGTCCGGCCCGCCGGTGGAGCAGCCGATCGCGATCACCTCGACGGCGCCGGTGCGCGGCGCGGTCCGCGCGGGGGCGAGCGCGGGGCCGCCGGGCGGCACGTTCGGCGGGCGGACCACGCCCGGCAGCGCCGCGCCGCCGGGCCGGGCCAGCGGGGCTGCCGGCGCGTGGAGGGCGCCCGGCGCGCGGCCCGGGGCAATGCCCGGGCGGGCGGGCGGCGCCAGCGGGCCGCGGCGGCTGCCGCACAGCGCGTGGATGCGCGGGATGATCTGCTCACGGACGCTGCGGATGCTCTCCGCGACGCTGCCGACGTTGGCCGGCTTGGTCACGTAGTCGCTGGCGCCGGCCGACAGCGCGTCGAGCGTGGCGGTGGCGCCGGCCGCGGTCAGGGTGCTGAACATGATGACCGGGAGCCGGGCGTACTTCGCGCGGATCGCCCGCATCGTCTGCAGCCCGTCCATGATGGGCATCTCGATGTCGAGCGTGACCAGGTCGGGGCGCAGCTGCTCGATCTTGGTGAGGGCGACCTTGCCGTTGGGGGCGGTGCCCACCACGCGGATTTCCGGGTCATCGCCGAGCGCGTCGGTAATGAGACGCCGGACGACGACCGAGTCGTCCACGACCAGCACCGAGATCACTCGCCCTGCCTCCACCCCCGGGGGCCCGCATCGCGAGGCCCGTCACGTTCCAGCGGACTCATCGGCGCCGGAACCGGTGTGGATAAGGGATTTTCGAAAAGTAGCGCCCCAGTCGCCGGCAGATGTTTCGCGTTTCCGCCGGACCGCTTTTTCCGCCGTCAGGCGTTTCCGCCGGACAGCGGGCCCAGCGCGGTGAAGTAGGGATCGAGCAGCCGGCGCGCGGTGGTCGAGTCGAGCAGGTCGCGGACCATGAGCGCCTGCACCGCGCCGCTGAGCAGGTTCCACACCCCACCCGCGCGGTCGGCGACCGGCACGCCCGAGCGGTCCAGCGCCTGCACGAGCAGCAGCTGCGCGGCGGCGCCGGAGCGGACCCGGCCGGAGAGGAAGACCGCCCACGAGGCCGAGTGCACGGCCGGGGCCCAGTCCGACAGCCCGGGCCGGGCGCTGTCGGTGACCTTGTTCAGCTGCCGCAGCTGCGCGGGCGAGAGCGCGCCGACGCGGGTGAGCAGCTGGTGCACGTCCTCGGCCTGGGGGCCCAGGTCGTGCTCGCGCTCGGGCAGCGCGCGCACGGCGACGGTCCAGGGGGCGCTCAACCGCCGGCGGGACTCGTCGGGCAGCAGCTCGCGCAGGTAGGCGGCCGCGGCGGCGTCGGAGAGCACGCCGGTGGCGCGGCTGGCGACCGGGCTCTGCCGCTGGCGCGGGGTGCGGGCCTGCGCCGAGGGCATGCTCGTCGGCTGGGCCGGGCGCTTGCCCCAGGTCCAGTCCAGCACGTCGTACCGCAGGCAATGCAGCAAACCGTCGAGGGTGCCCAGCGGCGCCCGCTCGATGACGGTCAGGGTGCCGGCGTCGGCGGTGGAGGCGCGCCGCTCCTGCGCGGCGGCGTCGACGTCGCGCCAGAGGTCGGCCCGGTCCCAGTCGTCGTCGGCGCGAGCCTCGGCGATCGCCGGAAGGTCACTCTGCGTAATTGTCAGGCTGCGAAGCAGCACATCGGCCGCGGCCGATCCGCCCTGCAGACGGGAGAGGTCGAAGCCGAGAACGGGGGCGCTAACCAGGCTGTACATGCAACTAGTCTGCAACGCAGCTGCACCCCGGTCTGTCCACCGAACGGGCCGGGGGCGGCGCCGGGCAGTAGCCCAGCGTCACCCCCGGCCGTAACCCGATCCACGCACCGGGGGTACCGTCAAATCTTGAAACGGGCGACGAGCGCGCGCATCTCGCTCGACATCCGCGACAGATCCGAGGCAGCGCGTTGCGCCTCCGCTACGTTGAGTGACGTATTCTGCGTCGCCGTGGCCACCGTCGAGACGTTCACGGCGATCTCGGCCGAGCCGGTCGCGGCCTCGCTGACGCTGCGGTTCATCTCGTTCGTGGTGGCCGTCTGCTCCTCCACCGCGGAGGCGATGGTCAGCTGGTAGTCGTTGATCCGCGAGATGATCTGCCCGATCTGGCCGATCGCGGCCACCGCGCCGGTGGTGTCGGCCTGGATCGCCTCGACCCGCCGCGAGATGTCCTCGGTGGCCCGCGCGGTCTCCTGGGCGAGCTCCTTGACCTCGTTGGCGACGACCGCGAAGCCCTTGCCCGCCTCGCCGGCCCGGGCCGCCTCGATGGTCGCGTTGAGCGCCAGCAGGTTGGTCTGCTCGGCGATCGAGGTGATCACCTTGACCACGTTGCCGATCTCGGTGGAGGACTCCCCCAGCCGGCTGACCGCCTGGTTGGTCGATTCCGCCGCCATCACCGCCTGCGACGCGACCTTCGCCGCCTCGCTCGCGTTCTGCGCGATCTCGCGGATCGACGCGCCCATCTCGTCGGTGCCGGCCGCCACGGTCTGCACGTTGCGCGAGACCTCCTCGGCCGCGGCGGCCACGACCTTCGCCTGGTCGCTCGCCTCACCGGTACCGGAGGCGATGTGCGCGCTGATCCCGGTGAGCTGGTTCGCCGAGGCGGCCAGCGACGAGGCGGTCTGGTCCATCGTCTGCACCGTGGTGCGCATGCTGTCGGTCGCCCGGTTCAGCGCCTGCGCCATCGCCCCGACCTCGTCGGCGGAGGCCACCTCGACCCGGGTGGCCAGGTCGCCCGTGGCGACCGCGCCGAGCACGTCGGCCACCCGCCGCAGCGGCCGGACCACGAGCGCGGTGACCCACAGCCCGATGCCGAACGCGGCGATCAGCCCGATCACGGCGGCCAGGATCATGAGCGTCCGGCTGTTGGTGTAGTCGCGCTGCGCACCCGAGCGCCACTGCTCGGCCTCGGCCACGTCCTTTGCCTGCATGCGCCCGATCGCGTCGGTGGCCTTCGTGATCATCGGCTGGCCCTTGGACGACATGATCTGCACCCACTGGTCGAGCCGGCCCTGGCCGATCACCGTGGCCAGCTCGCCGTCGCGCAGCGTCCGATACTGCTGGATCGAGTCGGCCACCGTCGTCAGCTCCGCGGCACTGTCCGGCGCGCCCGAGCGATAGCGCTCGATGGCGTCCGCCAGCATCGCGTCGGCGGCCTTCTGCTGATCGGGGTTGAGCGCGTTGAGCAGGTTCGCGATGCCCTGACGCATGTCGGCCAGCGCCACGAACTGCTTGTTCTTCGCGGTGAACTGCGTCATCTTCTCGTTGGCGCGGCTGAGCGAATTGAGCCCGACGATCGTGACGACGACCGTGACGACGCCGGCGATCGCGATTGCCGCGAGTACCTTGGCCCGGACACTGCGGTTGGTGAACCAGCTCATGGCTATTCCTCGCGGTTGGTGCCGGGCGGATTGGTGTTGACGGCCTTGGTGGTGTCGAGGGCGAGCAGGAGCCGGCCGTCGAGCTTGAAGGCGCCGGTGATCAGGTGCCGGGCCCGGCCTTGCAGCGTGTCCGGCGGCGGCTCGAACGTGTCGTCCTGCAGCGTCACCACCTCGCCGATGCGGTCGACGAGCAACGACACCGACTCCTCCTCGGTCTTGACGATCACGTTCATCGCGGGCTCAGCGCTCTTGGTGCGCGGCGGCAGGCCCAGCTGGACCCGCAGGTCGACCGCGGCGATCACCTGACCGCGCAGGTTGAACAGCCCGCCGACGGACTCCGGGGCCAGCGGCACCGGCGTGTACTGGTCGAAGGAGAGCACCTCCTGGACCTTGGCGACGTCGAGGCCGAACAGCTGGTCGGCGACCTCGAAGGTGGCGTATTGACGGCTGGCCATGGCTCAGGCTCCGGCGGTCTGGTAGGAGTTGACGTCGGCCTCGGTACCGTTCTGGTACACGTCTTGCGGCTCGTACGGGTCCATCGTGGTGTGGAACATCGGGTCGGCGGCGAGGATCGCGCGCCGCACGTCCAGCAGCTCGGTGACCCGCTGCTGGATGACGGCCGAGCCGAGCAGCCCGTCTTCGCCGAAGTCGCGGCGCGAGTCGTCCAGGCCCTCCTCGACGATGTCGATGATCTTCTCCACGGCGAGGGCCACGGAGCGGCCGTTCTCGGTGTAGACGACCACCGGCACGGTCTGGCCGGGCTCGGTCTCGTAGGCGCCCAGCAGGTGCGACAGGCGCAGGACGGGCAGGATCTGGTCGCGGTACTGCACGACCTCGCGGCTGCCGGTGCGCTCGATGCGCTCGACCGGGAACTCCTCGAGCCGGGTGACCATGTCCAGCGGGATGGCCACCCGCCGGTCCCCGACGCCGGCGATGAGCAGCCGGTCGGCGTTGTCACCGCCGCGGCGCACGGTCGTGTCGGTGTCGGTGTCGGTGCGCTCGGTACCGGCCGCGGCCAGGTGCGCCCGGCGGGCGAGCGAGGCCACGTCGAGGATCAGCGCGACCCGCCCGTCGCCGAGCAGCGTGGCCCCGGCGTAGACCCCGATGTCCTTGAACCGGGAGGTGAGCGGCTTGACCACGACCTCCTCGGTGTTGAGCACCCGGTCGACGACGAGACCGAAGCGCTTGCCCTCGGCCTGCAGGACCGCGACGTAGACGTCGGTGTCGTGCTCGCCCTCGCGGGCCAGTCCGAGCGTGTCGTCGAGGTACACCAGCGGCAGCAGCTTGCCGCGCAGCCGGTAGACCGGGGCGCCCATCGCGTGCTCGACCACCCGCCCGGTCTGCCCGTCCAGATAGACCAGCTCGTGCACGGCGACCTGCGGGATGACGTACCGCTCCCGCCCGCACTCGATCGTGAGCGCCTGGATGATGGCCAGCGTCAGCGGGATGGTGAGCCGCCAGGTGGTGCCCTGCCCGACCACCGACTCGACGTCGACCGCGCCGCCGATGCGCTCGATGTTCGTCTTCACCACGTCCATGCCGACGCCGCGGCCGGACACGTTGGTGACCGCCTTCGCGGTGGAGAACCCGGGCCGGAACACCAGCGCGAGAATCTCCCGGCGGTCCATCGCGGCCAGCTGGTCGCGCGACACCAGCCCCTTCTCCACGGCGATCCGGGCAATCTTGTCCGGGTCGATGCCCGCCCCGTCGTCGCGGACCTCCACGATGACGTGGCCGCCTTCGTGGTACGCCCGCAGCGTCAACGTGCCCTCGGCGGGCTTGCCGGCGGCGACCCGGTCGTCCGGGGTCTCGATGCCATGGTCGACGGCGTTGCGCACCAGGTGGGTCAGCGGGTCCTTGACCGCCTCCAGCAGGGACCGGTCGAGCTCGGTCTCCTTGCCCTCCTGGGCCAGCCGGATCTGCTTGCCGAAGGTCGAGGAGAGGTCGCGAACCACCCGGGGCAGCTTCGACCACAGGTGGTCGATCGCCTGCATCCGGGTCTTCATCACCGATTCCTGCAGCTCGGAGGTGATGAGGTTGAGCCGCTGCCCGGTGCGGGTCATGCCCGGGTCGGCCACCGAGCCGATCGCCCGGACCAGCTGGTTGCGGGTCAGCACCAGCTCGCCGACCAGGTTCATGAGCTTGTCGAGCAGGTCGACGTCGACCCGGATCGACTGGTCGGCAACGCTGCGGCGGGACACCGTGTCCTCACCCGACTCCGCCACCGGCGCCTCGACCGGCTTGGGCGCCGCCGGCTTCGCCGGTCCCGCCGCGGGCGCCTTGGCCGGGGGCTTTTCCGCGGCCGGCGTCGCCACGACCACCGGTTCCACCACGACGATCTCGGTCACCAGCTCGACCAGCTCCGGTTCGGGCTGGGGTTCGGGCTGGGCTGCGGCCTTGGGCTGGGCTGCGGCCTTGGGTTCGGGTTGGGGTGTGGCTGTGGGTTGGGGTGTGGCTGTGGGTTCGGGCTGGGCCGCGGGTATGGGTGCGGCTTTGGTTTGGGCTCTGGGTTCGGGCGGCGCGGCGGCGGAGTCGTCGGTGATGCAGGCGTTGACCGCGGCGACCACGTCCGAGTCGTCGCCGGGCAGTTCCTGGCCGTTCTCCTCGATCTCCGCCAGCAGCCCCCGCACGGTGTCAACCATGCGCAGCAGCGCGTCGGTGGTCGCCGGGGTCATCTCCTGCGCACCGTCCCGCAGCCGCGACAGCAGCGACTCCCCGACGTGCGTCACCCGCTCCAGCCGGTTGAACGCGAGGAAGCCCGAGGTCCCCTTGATGGTGTGGATCGTGCGAAAGATCGACGACAGCAACTCGCGCGAGCCCGGCTGGGCCTCGAGCGCGACCAGGTCGCGGTCCAGCTGATCGAGGTTCTCGTGCGATTCGACGAGAAACTCCTGGACAATGTCACCCAACTCGCTCACGGCCAGGCGCTCCTTTCGCCCCCGCGCGGGGGGACACGCACCGGGACGAACCACACGGCCCGCACCTACCGGGAGAATCGGCACCCACGCAGGCCGGTAAAGGAGATTCGTGCTGATTGGGTGAACGCTCAGGCACGCACCGTGACCCTAGCCCACGAGCCCGCCGCGACCACCTCCGCCGACGCCCGACGCCCCGCCCCACCACCGAACACCGACACTGTCACGATCCCCACGCCGACACTGTCACGGTTCCCAACGCCGACACTGTCACAATCTCGGACGGCGACACTGTCACGATTTAGGACGGTGACACTGTCACGGTCTAGGACGGCGACACTGTCACGGTCTGAGTCTCGGACGGTGACACTGTCACGGTCCCGGTTTCCGACGCCGACACTGTCACGGTCCCCGACGCCGACACTGTCACGATCTCCCTCGGTGACACTGTCACGGTCTAGGACGGCGACACTGTCACTGTCACTGTCACTGTCACTGTCACTGTCACTCTCGCCGAAGCCGTCGCGGTCCCCGACGCCGACACTGTCACGGTTTCCAAGGCCGACACTGTCACGATCCCCGACGGTGACAGTGTCACAATCGCCGACCCTGACACTGTCACAACCGCCGACAGTGACAGTGTCACGGTTCCCGACAGTGACAGTGTCACGGTCCCCGTCCATCGGCGGGGGCGCAGCGCGACGACTGCCGACGGCCGGAGCGAACGAATCTCTCCGCGATCATGCAGTTCCCGCCGGCGCGCAGCGGGTTTCTCATGATCGCGGAACGTTAAGGTACCTATGAGTACATCAACCTTCCGTGATCACGAAAAACGCGTGATACGGGCGGCGACTACAGCATGATCGCGGAGAGTTCCGGTCGTGTGCCCGGTGCCCGAAGGGATCACGCCGATCGACGGCTCGCCCAAGGGGCGGCGGAGCCGATCAAATCCGGATTTATCCCCTGTCAGGGTATAAGTCCGAAAAGTCGTGGCGCGGAGCGCCCGACTTTTCGATCGGCAGCCGGGCGACTTCTCGAAGGGCAGGGAGGGGCGTTGAAGAAGGGCGGACCGGGCGACAGCGCCCGGCCGCAACCCGACGCATAGTGGCGTGGTGGCGCCGCGGGCGCCGATCCTTCTTGCACCCGGTAGCGCAACCGGGCTGCACCGCGCATCCCGGTGAATGAGGACGTGCGAATCTGGCTGTGGTTCCTCGTGTGCGCCGTGGTGGCATCGGCGATCGCCGCCGCGGTCTCCCCCGGCAGGAACGGGCTGCCCAACCTCGCGGTCCTGCTCGCCGGGCTCGTCGCGGCGGTGGCCGGGCTGCGCCGGCACCGGCCGCGGCCGGCCGCGGGCTGGTGGCTGCTGGTGGCCGGGGCGGGCGTGTCCGCGGCGAGCACCGCGTCCACCGCGCTGTGGCCGGACGCGCCGGCGGCGACCCGGACCGGGTACTTCTTCTGCTACCCGCTGACCGCGGCCGGGCTGTGGCTGATCGCCCGCCGGCTGCGGCCCTGGACCTCGACGAGGCTGCTCGACGCGGTGATCGTCATGCTCGGCATCGCGCAGCTGTCGTGGGCATTGGTGCTGTACCCCATGCTGGCCCGCGGCGACCTGAGCCGCATGGCCACGGCCGGCGTCACGCTGAGCGCGGTCGGCGACCTGGTGATCGTGACGCTGGTGCTGCGCGTCGCCGGGGCGATTCGGCCGAGCCCGGCCGCGCTGCTGCTCGTCGGCTCGGTCGCCGTGCGGGTGCTGAACGACGCCGCGTACGTGGCCATGTACGTCGCGGGCGGCGGCGCGGTGCAGCACTGGGTCACCTCGGCCGGCTGGCTCACCTGGAACTGCCTGCTCGCGGCGGCGCTGCTGCACCCGGGCGTCGCGACCATCGCCGCCCGGCCGCGACCGGCCGGCGACGACGGCGGCGCGCCGATCGCCGGGTTCGTGGTCCTGGCGCTGCTCGGGCCCGCGCTGCTCATCGCCGACGTGATCCTGCGCCCGGGCGTCAGCTCGTGGCGGCACACGCTCGTGCCGACGGTACTGACCGCGGCGCTCATGGTGGCGATGGTGCTGCGGCTGGGCCGGGCGCTGCGCGACCGGGTCCGGCTGCAGCAGGAGCTCGCCTTCCGCGCCCAGCACGACGTGCTGACCGGGCTGGCCAACCGCGAGCTGTTCCGCAGCAGCCTGCAGGCCGGCATCGACGCGGGCGAGGAGGTCGGGCTGCTCATCATCGACCTCGACGGGTTCAAGGACGTCAACGACACCCTCGGCCACCCGGCCGGGGACGAGTTGCTGCTGACCGCCACCGCGCGGCTGCGCTCGATCGCCGGGCCGGGGGCGCTGCTGGCGCGGCTCGGCGGCGACGAGTTCGCGGTCGTCTGCCCGCCGGGCGCGCTGGACGCCCTCGCCGCCGCGCTCGTGCCGGAGCTGGCCCGGCCGTACCGCGTGGCCGGCCGTGAGCAGCGGATCAGCGCGAGCGTCGGGGTGTACGCCGGAAACCCGGCAACCACCGGTGAAGCCCTGCAGAACGCCGACATCGCCCTCTACGCGGCCAAGGAGGGCGGGCGGAACCGGGCGATGCGCTACCACCCGGGCCTGCGCGAGGCCCAGGTCGCGCACACCGCGCTCGCCGACCAGCTGCGGGCCGCGGTCGAGGGCGGCACCGGCTTCGCCATGCACTACCAGCCGGTGGTCGACGTCCGCTCGGGGCGGGTCACCGCGGTCGAGGCGCTGCTGCGCTTCACCGCACCGGACGGTACCAACGTCTCACCTGCGGTGTTCGTCCCGGTCGCCGAGGAGATCGGCCTGATCGCCCGGCTCGGGTCGTGGGTGCTGGAGCAGGCGTGCACGGACGCCAGGGCCTGGCACGAGCGGCACGGCATCTCGGTCACCGTCAACGTCTCCGGCCGGCAGCTGCGCAACCCGCGGTTCGCCGACGAGGTCCTCGCCGTGCTGCGGCGCACCGGCCTGCCCGGCGCCGCGCTGGTGCTGGAGATCACCGAGACCGTGCTGGTCACCGCCTCGCTCGAGGAGACCGAGGAGGTGAGCCGCCGGCTCGCGCGCCTGCGGGCATTCGGCATCCGCATCGCGATCGATGATTTTGGCACGGGGTACTCCTCGCTGGCCTACCTGCGCACGCTCCCGCTCGACGTGCTCAAGATCGACCGGGCGTTCGTGTCGCGCATCGAGGAGCGGCAGGAGAAGGCCTTGTTCCGCGCGGTCGTCGAGCTGGCCCGCAGCATGTACCTCCAGCCCGTCGCCGAGGGCGTGGAGACCACCGGCCAGGCCCGCGTGCTGCGCGAGCTGGACTGCGCGCTGGCCCAGGGCTTCCTGTTCGCCCGCCCGCTGCCCGCGGCGAGCCTCACCGCGCTGCTCGCCGAGCGATCGTCAGGTCCGGCCCTCGCGCTCCTGGGCGGTCCGCAGGGTTGACGAGTGCGGTACCCAGTCGGCCAGGCGCACCGGGTAGCCCAGCCCGCGCAGCCGCTCGACCACCTCGGGGTCGTCGTCGACCACCACCTCGATCGGCGACTCCCGGGCCAGCCGGGCGAGCTGCTGCGCCTTGAACTCCCGGGCCGGGCGCCGGTCGCCGGCCGGGCGCATGAACAGCAGCTCGCCGGGCAGCCCGGCGGCGTCCAGCCAGCGCGCGGTCAGGTCGCGCAGGTGCTCGGGCCGCCCGGTGAGCCACACCAGCACGTGGCTGTCGGCGTACTCCTTGGCCAGCGAAACACCCTCGGCCAGCACCGGGTCCCGGCCGGCCGCGGCGAAGAAGCGGTTCCAGTCCTTCGGCCGGCGATCGAGATATTTCAGCCGATGGCGTACGTCGGCGACGACGCCGTCGATGTCGAACACGGCCAGCGAGGACTCCATCGCCCCAGTGTCGCAGGCCCGCCCGCCGGCAACCGGGCGGCAACGGCCGGCGAACCGGGGCCGCTCCCCGGCGTACCGACGCTGGAGGTGCCCGGTTTTCAAGCAGCCAAGAGGAGTCCCGGCTTATGCGTGCTTCCCTGCGTGCCTCCGTCGTCGCGGTCGCCTCGGCCGCCGGGCTTATCGCGCTCGGCACCCCCGCGCTGGCCGCGCCCGAGGGCACCATCCTGGGGGCGAACGAGGCCGGCGCGATCCGCGACCGCTACATCGTGGTGTTCAAGGACACCGTCGACGCCGGTGCGACCGCCGACGGCGCGAGCCGGCTCACCGAGCGCTTCGGCGGCCAGGTGCGCCGCTCGTTCGGCCGGTCGCTGAAGGGCTTCTCCGCCCAGCTGAGCGAGCGCGCGGCCCGGCGGATCGCGGCCGACCCGCGCGTCGCCTACGTGCAGCAGGACAAGACGGTGCGGGTCGCGGGCACCCAGGACGACCCGCCGTGGGGCCTGGACCGCATCGACCAGGCGTACCGCCCGCTGAGCGGCACATACAGCTACTCGTCGGACGGCGCGAGCGTCACCGCGTACGTGCTCGACACGGGCATCCGCACCACGCACGCCGAGTTCGGCGGCCGGGCGCGTTCGGGGTACGACTTCGTCGACAACGACACCGACGCGACCGACTGCCACGGCCACGGCACACACGTCGCCGGCACGATCGGCGGCAGCACCTACGGCGTGGCGAAGGGCGTGTCGCTGGTCGCCGTGCGGGTGCTCGGCTGCGACGGCTCGGGCAGCTACTCCGGCATCATCGCCGGCATCGACTGGATCACCGCCAACGCGCGGAAGCCGGCGGTGGTCAACATGAGCCTGGGCGGCAACGCCGACGGCGCCGTGGACCAGGCGGTGCGCGCCTCGATCGCGTCCGGCATCACGTACGCCGTCGCGGCCGGCAACGCCAACTCCGACGCCTGCGCGGTGTCGCCCGCCCGTACCGCGGAGGCGATCACGGTCGGCGCCAGCGACCCGAACGACAACCGGGCCTCGTTCTCCAACTTCGGCGGCTGCCTGGACCTCTTCGCCCCCGGCGTGAGCATCCTCAGCGCGGGCATCGCGTCGGACACCGCCACCGCGGTCATGAGCGGCACCTCGATGGCCACCCCGCACGTGGCCGGCGCCGCGGCGCTCGTCCTCGCCGCGAACCCGCAGGCGTCCCCGGTCCAGGTCCGCGACGCCCTGGTCGGCACCGCGGTCACCGGCGCGATCACGGGGGCCGGCTCCGGCTCGCCGAACCGCCTGCTCGACACCGCCGGCACCCCGATCGTGACGCCGGTGCCGGAGCACGCCCCGGTGAGCACCCCCGTGACCGCCCCACCCGCCGCGCCCGCGCCGGCCCCGGTGACCGCCCCGCCCGCGCCCCCGCCGGCGCCGTGCAACGTGAAGACCAACGGCACCGACGCACCGATCCGCGACCGCGGCAGCGTGACGAGCGCCGTGCGGGTGACCGCCTGCCCCGGCAAGGCGTCCCGCGCGGCGAGGGTCGAGGTCCACGTGGCCCACCAGAAGCGCGGCGACCTGGTCGTCGAGCTGATCGCCCCGAACGGTTCGGTGAAGCGCCTCAAGCGCGCCAACCGCCGCGACGGTGCCGCCAACCTCAACGCCGTCTACACCGTGAACCTGGCCAACCGCCAGCGCAACGGCACCTGGAAGCTGCGCGTGCGCGACTCGTACAAGGGCGGCACCGGCTACCTCGACAGCTGGACCATCACGCTGTAATCGATTCGGTGGCCGGGGTTTCTTGTTGCGCCTCCGGCGCAGCGGGCACCATCCCCTGTCGCACCTCCGGCGCAGCGGACGCGGCCCCCGTCGCGCCTCCGGCGCAGCGGACGCGGCCCCCGTCGCGCCTCCGGCGCAGCGGACGCGGCCCCCGTCGCGCCTCCGGCGCAGCGGACGCGGCCCCTGATTGCGCCTCCGGCGCAGGGGCTGGGGTTTTTGTTGCGCCTCCGGCGCATTTGGCTGGGGTCCGAAATCCTAGCCACGCGCGACTCCGTCGCGGCGCTGTGCCTGGGGGGTTCCCACCCCAGACCCCCCATGGCCGCTGCGCGGCCACTCTTTGCCGCGCTGCGCGCCCCTGACGTCCACCGCGGCGTTACAGCCCTGTCGCGTCGGGCTGGCGCAGGAGCTGCGGATCGACCGGGTGGTGTGCACGCCTGTTCTTCGAGGGCGGGGCGCGTCGGCCTCCACCCCGGCCCAGCGCGAGGGCCTGGCTGCGCGGCGGGGCACAAGCGGCCATGGCGCCGGCCCCGGGCAGCGCAGCGCGACGGGTTGGTGCAGACATCGCACCCGGCGGGGGCAATGTCCGATCCGCTCGGCCGGGGCGGACGAAAGTCTCCGTGATCATGATGCCCGCGGTGACCGCACCGCGGGTTTGCCATGATCCCGGAGCCTTTCGGTACACAGGGGTACATCAGCACTCCACGATCATGAAAAACCGTTGGTGCCGGTGTCGGGTTGCGCATGATCACGGAGACTTCTGGTCGCTGCGCCGCACTCCCGCGGCGCGCAACACCCGAAGTGTGGGGAACTCCGTCCCATCCTGACGGTCAAGGGCTGACGCGGCGCTCGACGGTCTGGACCAGGCGGGCGGCGACCGTGGTCAGGGGCAGGTCGAGGCGGCGGGCGGTGGTGCGCAGCACGTCCAGGGCGGCGTCGGCGGAGCAGGCGCGCTGGACCATCATGATGCCGACCGCCCGGTTCACCGTCTCGCCGTCGGCGAGGGCCTCGGTCAGCTCGGCGTGGACGTCCGCGCGGCGGCCTCGGTCGAGCACGGCGGACAGCAGCAGGCCGGCCTGCTCGGCGACGAGCATGGCGGTCAGCCCGATGTCGGCGGTGAAGCGGCCGGGCTCGGCGGAGTATACGGTGAGCGCCCCGACCGCGTGCTCGTCGATGTCGACCGGCACGGTCAGCACGGCCTTCACCCCGGCCGCCAGGGCGCGGGCGCGCCACTGCGGCCAGCGGGCGTCGGCGGCCAGGTCGTCGCTGAGGATGACGTCCCGGGTGCGGATGGCCTCCATGGAGGGCCCGGCGCCGCTGTCGTACTGGCTCTCCAGCAGCGGCTCGGGCAGCCCGGCCGACGCCGCCGCGGTCGACGGGCCACCGGCGCGGACCAGCGTCACCGCGCACCAGGCCGCACCGTCCACCAGGTCGGCGGCGGTCTCGACAAGGTCCTCCAGTGCCTCGTCGAGGTCGTCGCTGGCGATGAGCCTCGCGGTCAGCTGGCGTAGCACGGCGGCGATCTCCACGGTGTGGAGGTCTGTCACGGCTCCCCCTTCGTCGGCCGGGGGGCTTACTACCCGCGCCGCGGTGCTCTCAACCGTCACGCACGCGGCGCGAACCGTCACGCACGCGGCGCGAACCGTCACGCACGCGGCGCGAACCGTCACGCACGCGGCGCGAACCGTCACGCACGCGGCGCGAACCGTCACGCACGCGGCGCGAACCGTCGAGCGGCGCCGGGCAAGGCGGGCGGGACCCGCCCGGCGCGGGACGCCGCCGAGCGGGGTGGGCGGGCCAGGTTCAGCCGTCGAGCAGCGCGCGGCGCAGGCCGTCGAGGGTGCGGCTGAGCAGCCGCGACACGTGCATCTGGGAGATGCCCAGGTCGGCGGCGATCTGGGCCTGCGTGCGGTTGCCGTAGAAGCGCAGCGACAGGATGCGTCGCTCGCGCTCGGGCAGGCGAGCGATCAGCGGCTTGATCGCCTGCCGGAACTCGACGCCGTCGATGTCCCGGTCGTCGTCGCCCAGCACGTCGGCCAGGGTGCCGGCGTCGTCGTCGCCGCCGAGCGGGGCGAAGAGCGACACCGGGCGGTAGGCCGAGGACGCCACCAGCGCCTCGAGGATCTGCTCCTCCTCGATGCCGAGGTGGTCGGCGACGTCCTTCGGGGTGGGTGAGCGGCCCAGCCGCTGGCCCAGCGAGTCGCGCACCCGGTTGATCTCGATGCGCAGCTCCTGCAGGCGCCGCGGGACGTGGACGCCCCAGCCCTTGTCGCGGAAGTACCGCTTCAGCTCGCCGACAATCGTCGGGGTGGCGTAGCCGCCGAAGTCGGTGCCGTAGTCGGGGTCGAAGCCCTCGATCGCCTTCATCAGGCCGAGCGCGGCCACCTGGCTCAGGTCGGCGGGCGACTCCCCCATGCCGTGGAAGCGGCGGGCCAGCCGGTCGGCCAGCGGCAGGCTGTGCGCGACCGCGCGGTCGCGCAGGGCGCCGCGGCGCGGGTCGTCCCGGTCCATCGCCGCGGCCTGGCGCAGCAGCTCGTTGACCGTGGTCCACTGGCTGGGCGGATCGCCGCCCGCTGGCTCGTCCTCCTGCGCCGGTGGGGCGCCCGGGGGCGGGTCGTCGTAGGCGCGCAGCTGCTTCGCCGCGCCGATGATTTCGAGCACGTCCAGGACGAGGTCGGACGCGCCGGGCGCACGCAGGGCGCCGCCGCGTTCCTGTGCCTCGGTCTGGGCGCGCAGCAGCGTGTCCGCCGCGGCGCAGTCCAGCAGGCGCAGCCGGGACAGGTCGACGGTGAGGTTGCGCTGTCCGGCGTCGAGGCGCTGCGAGAGCGCGACCCGAAGGCCGACGCTCGCCGCATAGTCGAGAATTCCGGAAGGACGCAGAACCTCGTCATCCCCATTCCGCCAGGTGTCCAGTGCGGGTACCGAATCCGTAGGCATTGTCTCCATGGCGGAGACTCCCCCTAATCTTTAGGCGGATTGCTTTCCGGATCACTGTACGCACGCATTCGCGCGCATTGTAAAAGCGAAAGGATGAGTTGGCGGGTGACCTTCTTAAATGCGCATTGTCGCCCAGACCACCTTTCCGTCGGGAACGGGAATACAGCCCCATGCGTAGGTCAGCGCGCTCACCACGAGCAGGCCGCGGCCGTCCTCGCGCAGCGGGCCCTCCTCGGCGTCGTCGGCCCCGCCCAGGCGGGGCACGCCGGGGCCGTGGTCGCGGACCGACACGTGCAGCAGCCGGCGCTCCCGCGCCACGCCGACCTCCATGTCGGTACGCGCGTGCCGCAGCACATTGCTGACCAGCTCGGTGACGACCAGTTCGGCGACGTCGCGGATTCGCTCGACGCCCCACCGCACGCAGGCGCGGCCGACCAGGTGCCGCGCGGCCGCGGTAGCGTCGAGCATGGGCTGCAGGGTCAGCCGCATCCGCTCGCCGGCCCCGCCCGCGCCCGGGCCGGTGGCGCCGGCCAGCGCCGCGTCGGTGGTCGGGAACAGCGGTACGAGGCGGGCGACGGCCATGCGGTCCAGCGCGGAGGCGAGCGGGGGCCGCGCGGCGGCGAGCGTCATCGCGCTGCCCGGCCACGCGGCGGCGTGCTGGGCCAGCGCCGGCAGCACGGTGAGCGCGACGTCGTCGCCGTGGCGCAGGTCGGCCACGTCGAGCACGATCACGGACGGCTCGGCGGCCAGGCAGGCCAGGACCGCCGAGCGCAGCGAGGGCGAGCTGTCGACGTCGAGCACGCCGCCGAGGCGCACGACTGTCGCATCACCCCGCCGCTCGATGCTGGCCCGCAGGTCTTCCGCCCTCATGGGGTGATGCTCTACCCACCCCCGCCGTTATAAACCCCACACGCGTTTGTATACGACGATCCCGGCACCTGCCGTGGCGCCGGGATCGCGAGTCGGTGCGGGCAGGCTGGCCTGCGGATGTCTCTACACCGGAGTCGGTACCTTCTGCACGTCCCACACCGCGGAACACATCTGCTGCACGTGCGCGTCGGTGAGCGGGGCGAATTCGTGGTAGTACAGGCCGAGGGCGTGGAATTCGCGCGGGCTGTAAATGTCGAGCACCGCGTCCACGTCGGCGGCGATCAGGTCGACCGACTCCGCCGCGCACACGGGCGCGGCGAAGACGAGGTGCGCCGGCTTGCCGGCCCGCAGCGCGCGGGCCGCGGCCCGGGCGGTCACGCCGGTGGCCAGCCCGTCGTCGACGATCACCACCACGCGCCCGGTCACGTCCGGGGCGGGCCGGGAGCCGCGGTAGCGCTCCTGGCGCCGGCGCAGCTCGACCCGCTCGCGCTGGACCGCCGGGGAGAGGTCGCCGACCCGCAGTCCGACGGCGGCCACGGCGCAGAGGTCGAAGACGGCCGGGCCGTTCTCCGCGATTGCGCCGACGCCGTGGTCCGACTGCCACGGCAGCCCGATCTTGCGGGAGATGACCAGGTCGAACTCCGCCCCGATGGCCTCGGCCACCGCGACGCCGACCGGCACCCCACCCTTCGGCAGCGCCAGCACCAGCGGTGTGTGGGTCCGGGTCGCGTCCATCCCGATCTGCCGCAAGTGTTCCGCGACGGCGGTGCCGAGCCGGTGACCCGCGGCCGTACGGTCCGCGAAGCGCTCGTGTTCAGGCGGCCACATGGCCGTACCCTTCCCCTAGGCGGGCATTGCACCCGATCCGCGTCAAGTCCACCCGCATCAAGCGGACACCCCCTTCGATCGGCGCGGAGGTCAGTGGTCCGGTGCGCCGCAGCGCCCCGATCTGTTGCCCCAGCTGTCGCCGCTCTGCCGCGGCGCCGCGCCCGGTGGGAAGCCTACCCCCGCCTGACCTGCGAAAACTCCGCTTTGGCTCGTCTGCTCCGGGTGATCCGGACGCGCGGCCTCACTCCCGTGAACGCTGCGCCCTGTGTTGCTCTTGACACCGTCGGCAGCGCCGGCGTGAGGCCAGCGCGAGCGGACGAAAGTCTCCGTGATCATGATGCCCGCGGTGCCGCACCCCGGGTTTGCCATGATCCCGGAGACTTTCGGTACACAGGGGTACATCACCACTCCGCGATCATGAAAAACCCTTGGTGTCGGTGCCGGGTTGTGCATGATCACGGAGACTTCCGGTCGCTGCGCCGAGCCCCGCGGAGAGGGCAGCAACCGACGGGTGGCACGCGATCACCGACCGCGACCCCGCTCCAGCCAACTCTCGCAGATGGCGGTAAATCGTGATATGTCCGATAAGTCCGGCGCGCCAGCGCCGGACTTATCGTCGCTCTTGGCGCCGCGGGCCTGGCAGGGAGGGCCGCCAGGCCCGACCGGTGTCTGGCGGGAGCAACGGTCTGTATGTGACGCGGCCCGAGCCAAATATCGGTCTCATTGTTTATTGGGAAAGGCAATGAATGGTGGCCAGCAGGCTGTTCAGCGGGCGGCCCCTGGTCAGGCCCGGATCGGCCAGCGAAAGGCCGTGGACCGACGTGGCGTGGGCGGCGTTCGCGCTGTAGAACACCACCGGCAGGTCGGCCGTGGCGGCGTTGCGGCGCAGCAGGTCGAGCAGCTCGTCGCCGTCCGGGCGGGGCAGGTGCAGATCCAGCACGGCCACGTCGAAGCCCGGGTGGTCCGCCGCCACGCTCAGCGCCTCCTGGGGCGTGGCGGCGGAGATCACGTGGTGACCGCCGATCTGCAACCGGATGGCGGTGGTCTCCCGGATCTCCGCGTCGTCGTCGATGAGCAGGACTCGCGCCATGACCGTCTGATTCCCTTCCCGAGGGGCCGCAACCAACCCAATCGGTCAGGTCATCGCGAAATCAAGCCTGCGGGCGGCGCCGCCGGCGCATGACGATGAAGAGGATCACGGCCGCGACGATCAGGACCACGACGCAGCAGCAGGTGCCGATCAGGCCGCCGCCGTAGCTGCGCCGCCGGTCGAGCTCGAGGCCGGTGTCCAGAGTGTCCAGGGTGGCCGGGCTGAGGTAGCTGTACACCAACGCGATGATTGCGCTCATGCTTCGACGGTAGCGGGGGCTGTCACGCCCCCGCCTCGCCTTCGTCTCGGTTCAGGCGCGCAGCCAGGCGGTGGTGTCGGGCGGCAGGCTGCCGTCGGCGGCGAGGTCGCCGCTGGCGACCAGCACCTCGCCGGGTGGCAGCGGAGCCGGCGACGCGCCGAAGTTGGTGATCACCCGGACGGCGCCGGTGCGGAAGTCGAGCGCGTCCTTGGCCGCGTTCCACTCCACGGTCCCCCGGCCGAGCCCGTGCGTGCGGCGCAGGCGGAGGGCCTCGGTGTACATCGACAGCGTCGAGCCGGGCACGCCGCGCTGGCTGCCGGCGGCGAAGCGGTCCCAGTCGGCCGGCTGCGGCAGCCAGGTGGCCGCACCCGGGCCGAAGCCGTAGGACGGGGCGCCCGCCACCCACGGGATCGGCACCCGGCAGCCGTCGCGGCCGCGGACCTCGTGCCGGGAGCGGGCCCAGGTCGGGTCCTGGCGCGCCTCGTCGGGCAGCGTGGTGTGCTCCGGCAGGCCGAGCTCCTCGCCCTGGTACAGGTACGCCGAGCCGGGCAGCGCGAGCATGAGCAGCGTGGCCGCCCGGGCCCGGCGCAGGCCGAGGGCCTCGTCGGGCTGCGGGTCGTCGACGCCGATGCCACCCTGGGTGACGTGGCCGGGCTCGAAGCCGAGCCGGCTCGCGTGCCGCACCACGTCGTGGTTGGACAGCACCCAGGTGCAGATGGCGCCGACCGGCGCGACGCCGTCGAGGCTGGCCTCGATCGCCTCCCGCTGGGCGTCGGCGGTCCACGGTGCCATCAGGTAGTTGAAGTTGAACGCCTGGTTCATCTCGTCCGGGCGCACGTAGCGGGCGAGCCGCTCGGCCGGGGCGACCCAGGCCTCGCCGACCATCATCCGGTCGCCGGGGTAGCCGTCGAGGATCCGCCGCCAGGAGCGGTACACCTCGTGCACCCCGTCCTGGTCCCACATCGGCGGGACGCGGTGCTCGGCGCCGGGGCTGGTGATGGGCACCTGGGCGGCCGCCCAGTCGGGCAGGCCGCTCTCCTTGATCAGGCCGTGCGCCACGTCCACGCGGAAGCCGTCGACGCCGCGGTCGAGCCAGAAGCGCAGCACGTCCTCGAACATCTGCCGCACCTCGGACAGGTCCCAGTTGAGGTCGGGCTGGCTGACGTCGAACAGGTGCAGGTACCACTCGCCGTCGGGCACCCGGGTCCAGGCCGGGCCGCCGAAGACGCTCTGCCAGCCGTTGGGCGGCAGTTCGCCGTCGGCGCCGAGGCCCTTGCGGAAGTGGTACCGGTCGCGGGCCTGGCTGCCGGGCCCGCCCGCCAGCGCCTCCTGGAACCAGGCGTGGTCGCTGGAGGTGTGGTTGGGCACCAGGTCGACGATGACCCGCAGGCCGCGCGCCTTGGCGGCGGCGACCAGCGCGTCGAAGTCGGCGAGGGTGCCGAAGCGCGGGTCGACGTCGCGGTAGTCCGCGACGTCGTACCCGGCGTCGTGCTGCGGAGAGGGGTAGAACGGCGACATCCACAGGGCGTCGACGCCCAGTTCGACCAGGTGGTCGAGGCGCGACGTGATGCCGCGCAGGTCACCCAGCCCATCACCGTCCGCGTCGGCGAACGATCGCGGGTAGACCTGATAGATCACGGCATCGCGCCACCACAGCAGCGGACTCACCCCTTGACTCCACCGGCCAGCAGGCCGCGAACGAAATAGCGTTGCAGGGACAGGAAGACGATCAGCGGGATGATCATCGACACGAACGCGCCCGACGTCAGCCGCTGCCAGTCGTTGCCCCGGGTGCCGGCGAGCTCAGCGAGCCGGACGGTCAGCGGCCGGGTCTCGGGGCCGGAGGTGAAGACGAGCGCCACCAGCAGATCATTCCAGATCCACAGGAACTGGAAGATGGTGAGGGACGCGAGCGCGGGCGTGATGAGCGGCAGGACGATCCGCCGGAACGTCATCGCCGGGCCGGCGCCGTCCACCTTGGCCGCCTCGAACAGGTCCTTCGGCAGCTCGGACATGAAGTTGTGCAGCAGGAACACCCCGAGCGGCAGGCCGAAGCAGGTGTGGGCGAACCACACGGCGAAGAACCCGCCGCCCCACTCGGTGAAGTCGCCCAGGATCTGCAGCAGCGGGATGAGGGCCATCTGCAGCGGCACGATCTGCAGCGTGAACACGGCGATGAAGATCCAGTCCCGGCCGCGGAAGTTCAGCCAGGACAGGGCGTAGGCCGCCATCGCCGCCAGGGAGACGGAGAACACCACGGCCGGCACGGTGATGGCCAGCGAGTTGATGAAGTAGCTGGCCAGCTGGCCCGAGGACGCCGAGGTGCCGAAGACGACCTCGTTGTAGTTGTCCAGGGTCAGGCTGGGGTGGCTGAAGAACTGCCACCAGCCGGTGGTCTTGATGTCGTTCTCGGGCCGCAGCGACGAGACGAACAGGCCGAACGTCGGGATCGTCCAGACGATCGCGATGATGATCGACACGACGCTGGCGGTCCGGGAGGTCAGCTTGCGCCGGACCCGGCCGGCCATGGAGTCCGTCGCGGGCTGGGGCAGCGGGGCGACCGCGGGAGCGTCGGTGCTGACGGTGCTCATCGGATCTCCGCTCGTTTGCGCAGTTGCCGGACCTGGTACAGCACGACCGGCACGACGAGCAGGAACAGCACGACCGCGAGCGCGGCGCCGTGACCCTCGCCGCTGGGGTCGTCGCTCAGCCGGAACGCCTGGTTGTACATCTCGAAGGCGAGCACGCTGCTCTTGAAGTTGCCGTTGGTGGACGTCCGGACGATGTCGAACACCTTCAGCGTGGCGATGGTGATGGTGATGGTGACCACCACGACCGCCGGCCGGATGGTCGGCATCGTCACCCGCCAGAACATCTGCCACGGGTTGGCACCGTCGAGCTTGGCGGCCTCGACGATCTCGGACGGGATCGCCTTGATCGCGGCGGACAGGATGACCATCGCGAACCCGGCCTGGATCCAGATCATCATGATGATCATGTAGAAGGTGTTGCCCGGCGACTCCGTGAGGAACTGCCGGGGCTCCATGCCCAGCCAGACCAGGATCTGGTTGAGCAGGCCGATCTGGTCCTGGTCCGCCTCGCGGTAGGCGTAGATGAACTTCCAGATGATGGCGGCGCCGACGAGCGAGATGGCCATCGGCAGGAAGATCAGCGACTTGGCGAAGGCCTCGCCGCGCGTCTTGTCGACCAGCACGGCGTAGAGCAGGCCGAACCCGGTCGACACCAGCGGCACGCACACCACCCAGATCAGGGTGTTGCGCAGCATCACCAGCGTGTCGGGGTTGGTCACGATCCAGCTGTAGTTGTCGACCCCGACGAATTTGCCGTGGGCGTTGTTGTAGAACGACAGGACGATCGTGCGGATCAGCGGATAGATCAACCCGACGCACAGCAACAGGAGGGCGGGGCCGAGAAAGCCGAGCACGTGCAGGCGTTCCTTGTGCTTGCCCCACCGGGGCAGGATGTCGAGCACGAACAACACCGCGCCGACCGCCACGGCGAAGCCGCCGATGAACAGCAGCGCGGGCCAGATCTTGGCGACATCCTCGGAGAAGTCGTATTCCATGGGGTGTCCTCCGACCGGCCGGGCCCGGCGCCGTGGTGCGTGGCGCCGGACCCGGCTCTCAGTTCGCTACTTGGGCCAGGTGCTTTCGATGTAGTCCAGCGTGGCCTTGGTGTCCTTGGTGCCGTTGATCCAGTCGGTCATGCCGGTCCAGAAGGACTTCGACCCGACCGCGGCGGGCATCAGGTCGGAGCCGTCGAAGCGGGCCACGGTGGCCGGGTCCTGCAGGATCTGCACCGACAGCTTGTCGATCGTGCCCGTCACCTGGCTGACGTCGAGGTTCTTGTTGGCCGAGATCCAGTCGCCGAGCTTGGCCTTGCTGTTCGCCCACTCGGCCGAGGCCAGGTAGGTCTGCACCTTGACGACCTCTTCGCGGTCGGAGAAGGCCGAGACGAACTCGCCGCCCACCAGCACCGGCTTGCCCTTGGACGGGTCCACCGGCGGGAAGTAGAAGGCGAAGACGTCGCCGTCCTCGGCCACGTTGGTGCCCTTCGGCCACTGGTTGGAGTAGAAGTTGGCCTGGCGGTGCAGGCCACACTTCTTGTCCTTGACCGGCAGGCCGGCCTCCTGGAAGGAGGTGGTCACGATGGTCTTGGGGTTGCCGACGTACTTCGGGTTCTTGAGGATCGACGCGGCGCGCTCGGCGGCCGAGTAGATCTTCGGGTCGTTGAACGGGATCGTGTGGTCGACCCACTGGTCGTACACGTCCGGACCCTGGTCGCGCAGGACGATGTCCTCGATCCAGTCGGTGGCGGGCCAACCGGTCGCGTCACCGGACTCGATGCCGGCGCACCACGCCTTGATGCCGCTGTCGGCGATCTTGTCGCTGAGCGCGATCATCTCGTCCCAGGTCTTGGGTACGGTGTACCCCTTCTCCTTGAACAGCGACGGGGAGTACCAGACCAGCGACTTGACGTTGGCGCCCATCGGCACGCCGTAGACCTTGCCGTCGACCGTGGCGTACTTCGCCCAGTCCTTCGACCAGTTCTTGTCGAGGTTCGCCTTGACCGGCGCGGGCAGCTCCTTGAGCTGGCCCTTCTTGGCGAATGACGCGAGCAGGCCGGGCTGCGGGAAGACGGCGATGTCCGGCGGCTGACCGCCGTCGGCCCGGACCTTGATCTGGGTCTCGAACTCGCCAGATCCCTCGTACTCGATCTTGATGTTGGTGCAGTCCTCGAACTCCTTCCACGACTGCGTCAGCTTGTCGGCCTCGGCGTCGCGGATGGTGGCGTAGACCGAAACGGTCTTCTTCTTTGCGACCTTGTACTGCGCGAACGGCGCGCACTCGGGCTGGTCGGCCTTGCTGGAGCCACTGTCGCCACTACCGCAGGCGGATGCGGCAAGGGCCAACGCGGCCACACCGACGAGCGTGAATGCCCGACGCCGCCTCGAGAGGACGGCCATGGTTAGCCTCCTTTGGCTATGCCCGGTCCGTGGCGAAGACCTTCCGCCGACGTCCCCGGCGTGCTGGGGGTGTGCCTTGTGTTCCTCGGATGTAAGCGTTTGCAAGGTTGGTTTGTCGAGCCCCCCAAGGGGTTTCATCGATAACGGGTTGGTAACTCGGTGGACATATTGCCGGTCGGCGCTGCGTTGCCTAGCCTTCGCGTGTGGCTGACGTTCCACCGCCCGTCAGCATGGAGGACGTTGCCCGGCTTGCGGGGGTTTCGACCGCAACCGTGTCACGCACCCTCCGCGGGCTGCCCAACGTCTCCGAAGAGACGCGCGACCGCGTGCTGCAGGCCGCGGCGTCGCTGTCGTATGTCGTCTCACCGATCGCCTCGCGCCTGGCGAGCGGCCGGACCAACACGGTGGGCGTGATCGTGCCGTACGCCTCCCGCTGGTTCTTCGGCCAGATCGTCGCCGGCGCCGAGTCGGTGCTGCGCGAGCACCGCCTCGACCTGCTGCTGTACAACCTCGGCGACATCCCGGCCCGCGAGCGGTTCTTCGGCGCCCTGCCGCTGCGCCGCCGCGTGGACGCCGTGCTCACGGTCGCGATGCAGTTCACCGAGGAGGAAATTTCGGATCTACGATCTTTGGGGGTACCGATCGTCGCGGTCGGCCACCACGTGCCCGGCGCCGGCTGCGTCCGCATCGACGACGTGGCGGCGGCGTCCACGGCCGTCCAGCACCTGCTGGCCCTGGGCCACCGCCGGATCGGGATGATCTCCACGTTCAACGACCAGAGCATGTTCCTGCCGGTCGCCCACGCCCGCCGCCACGCGTACACGGAGACCCTCACCGCCGCCGGCATCCCCATCGCGGACGAGCTGATCATGTCGGTACCGCACGGCCTGGACGGCGGCGAGCAGGCCATGCGCCGCCTGCTCACCCTCCCCGACCCACCCACCGCGGTCTTCGCCGAATCGGACGAACTGGCCTTCGGCGCCCTGAGCGCCCTGCGCCGCACGGGACGGCACGTATCGGTCATCGGCTTCGACGACCACGAACTGAGCGCCCTGCTCGACCTCACCACGGTCCGCCAGCGCGTCTTCGAGCAGGGAGTCCTGGCCGCCGGCATGCTCCGCCGCGCACTGACCGCCGGCGACTGGAGCCCCGAGGAGCTGCTGATGCCCACCACCCTGGTACTGCGCGCCTCGACCTGGCCGGCCGCGGTTAGGACCGCCAGCTCCGGGTAGCTCGCCCAGCGCCAGTTTGGAATCAGAGATCCGGTACCCACGGGGGTGTGCCATGACAGCCGAGATGCCGAAGATGCCGAATTCGCCCGCGACCTGGGATCAGCCCGACGAAGAGCTGGACGAGATGGTCGGCCCGGAAGCGGACCTGCTCGAGGACGACCCGGACCAGGCTCCCCAGACAGACTTCTTCTGGGAGGACGACGAGGAGTAACGCGGGCCACGCCTGGACGGGGGTATCTCGTTTGCTGCGGCCCCTGGGGGCCGTGCTAGGGTTACTCCCGTTCAGCCACGCGCCGCTAGCTCAACTGGCAGAGCAGCAGACTCTTAATCTGCGGGTTGTAGGTTCAAGTCCTACGCGGCGTACATAGGAGAGGCAGTGACCAGCCGGGATGTGCTCACCGCATTTTTGTCGATGACTTTCCTGGTGTGCAACCCCTCGGGAACCCCCCGCTTTGACGGAATTGGTGTCTCAACAGCCACCCAGACCAAGATCGTCTCGCCAGTATGATCGGCGCTGGCAAGCTCGCCCACTCGGGCGCAGGTTTGAATCCTGCCGGGGGCACGTCACAGAACTGCAAACGCGCAGCGTGCGCGGTCGATCACTGATCGTGGATGCCAGCTTCGCGCTATAGCTGAACGAGGATGCCCCGGGCGATTCGCCTGGGGCATCCTCGTGTTCACCCTGATGCTCGACACCGGAACCATTTCGATCGCGGCGGGAGCGCGGACGTTACTTTAGGCACGTCCGGCGACCCCAAGACGCTCGGAGCCCTTCGCAAGGGGGCCCCAACGACACGCCCCCTCGATCCCGGCCCGTCCGGCCATGCGCGACCAACGCAAACGGATGCTCTACAGGCCGACGGCGACCAGAGACCAAGGGCCGCAAAGTGAGCGCATCGCGAGATTTTCTGAAGTTTCCGTGCTACCTTGTCGGCATCACCTGAAGCAGGGGGCAGTTCGAGATGGTCGACGCTGAAGCGCTCGCATGGTCGCGGGAGGTGCTGGGTGAGCCCGGCCCGTACGTCCGCGAGACCCTTCCTAATCTCCTGGTGGCGACGCACGGACGGTACGTCGCGCTCCAGCAGCAGACCGGGCTGGCGGACGCTAGCCCGTACGGCCTCATCTGGCTCGGTATACCGAGGGCACTCGTTGACGGCCTGAGTGGGGTCGCGGGGGTGCAGCGCCATCGCCCAAAGAGGGGCCGCTACGTCCTGCCCGTGGTCAACGGGGTGCCGATTATCCCGTGGCGCTACGCGAGGGACGGGAAGACCGACCTCAAGACCGTGCCCTTCGGCAAGCCCGTTTCTGACACTCGCCGGTCCCTGTTCGAGCCTCCAAGCCTTCCCGCGGAGCTGCCCCTCGGTGAAATCGGTCTTGGCGACGCGGTCATCGCGGAACTGCCCGAGGAGCAGCAGCAACAGTTCAATGAGTACGGTGCCGACATCCGGGCGCTGGCGACAACCGGTGGCTTGGTGGCCGTCCTCGCCTTCGCGAGCAATCCGGATGCGCTCCTCAACGCGCACTTCGGCTATGCGCGGCTCGGACCGGGCGACCTGTTGGATTGGGCGTACTGCGAGCCGATCGAGTTGTCGTCCGTCCACACGGCCTTCGTCCGTGACACTACGACCCGCGACGACGGACCTACGTTCGACTCGGGCCCGCTGGAGCGTCCGAAGCTGCGCCCCCGTTCCCCGCTTGAAAGCGGCTCGCCCGGAGACGACTCGACGCCGCCCGGCCCCACCGGCACTCATGAGTAGGCGGTTCCGTCAGCCCTCGCTGTTCGAGTCGCCGGCCGCAGCGACTGTCGCCGACCTGTTCGATCCGGTCCGGCTGACGCAGGCGCGCGTGCTTGCTGGCAGGACAAAACATGAACTGGCCGAAGATCTCGGGGTTTCGGCGGCAGCCGTTGGACAGTACGAGGCGGGGATTACCGCTCCACGCCCCGATCACCTGAAGCGTCTGGCAGAGGTCTTGGGCTATCCCTTGGCCTTCTTCGCCAAGGGCAGGCCATACGTCAGGATCGACGCGTCCATGGCTCATTTCCGAAGCCTCCGCAGTACGCGGGTCGGCCAGCGCGCCAAAGCGATGGAGGTCGCGGAACAGGTCTGGGAACTGACGAATGCGCTCGAACGGCACATCGAACTTCCGCCTGTGAACCTACCGGCTATTGGATCCGAGAAAAGTGCACGGCCTATTGGGCCGGAGTCTGCAGCGAGAGAGGTCCGCAAGTTTTGGGGGATCGAAGCCGGACCATTTCGTCATGCCGTGCGCACGCTTGAGATTCATGGCGTGGTCGTCTCGCTCGTATCAATGGATGAGGACGTAGCCCGAGTCGACGCGTTCTCGACCTCCATCTTCCCACGCCCCCTTGTCATTCTGACGCCAGATCGCGCAAATGATGTTTATCGGCACCGGTTTACAGCGTGTCACGAACTTGGACATCTCCTCCTGCACCGCAACGTCATTCCAGGCGATCTTGAACAGGAAAAAGAGGCAGACCGGTTCGCCGCCGAGCTGCTCGCACCAGCGGCCGAGATCGCAGACGAACTCCCGGCACGGTTTCGTCTACAGGCGCTCGACGAGATCAGTCGGCGCTGGGGCGTGTCGGTAAAGTCATTGGTTCGGCGCTGTAGGGAACTGGGAATAATTTCCGACGCGTCTGCCCGGCGGTCGTACGTGCGGTTGCAGCAAGCAACGGACTCCGGCTTGTTGCGCCCGGAGCCAATTACAAAGTTCCAGGGCGAGACTCCTGTCCTTTTGCTGAGCGCCTTCGAACTAGCCGAACAACACGGGCTCGAACTAAAGACGCTTGCTGCTGAGCTGGCTTGGCCACACCGACGTGTCCGCCAGCTACTCGGTCAACCCGACCCCCGCCCTTCGCTACGTTTGGTCTAGTTCATAGCGTCATCCCCTGCCAGCCGGCGCATCCGCCCGGCTCGACATGGATGAAGTCGCGATCGAGCGATGCAGGTTGGCCTCTTACCGGGGCACGCCACAGTACCGTAAACGCACCGCGATCGGACCATCACTGATCGTCAAAGGCAGCTTCACGTTCAAGTAGACGATCGAGGATGCCCCGGCCGAGCGGCCGGGGCATCCTCTCGTTGACCCAGCGAGCGGTTGTCGCCCCCGAATCGCGAGCGCGGCGCCGGTTCAGGGCTCGACCGCGCTGTCCTGGTTGTACAATGGCGGCCATGTGAGCTCGGCACACCGAGCTCCGACCCGCCTGGAGGCGGCTATGCGGATCCTTCCGCCCATATCTCCAACCCCTGAGCAGTTGATCGTCCTGGGGGACAGCAAGCCGGGATTTGTCCTTGTACGTGGTGCTGCGGGTAGCGGCAAGACCACAACTGCGCTTTACCGGCTCCAGCAACTGAGTAAGTCGTGGCTCTCGCGTCGAATCCGCCTCGGTCTAGAGGCCCCCATTCGAGTGTTGGTGCTGACGTACAACCGAACGCTTGAGGGGTACATCAGCGAGCTTGCTCGAAGTCAGGTAACCGGTAATTTTGGCTTGGAACTCCAAGTGCTGACCTTCGGCAAGTGGGCCGTGGACCTGCTGGGTGGCGCCCAGATCCTGGATCGCGATGACTCTGCCCGGATGCTCCGGCCGCTCGCCAAGTCGTTATCTATGGACACCGACTTCCTCATTGAGGAAGTCGAGTACGTTCTGGGCCGGTTCGAACCAGGCGGCCTTGAGGCATACCTCCCTGCTCGACGTGGTGGGCGAGGAACGACACCGCGGGTGGATCAGGCGCTGCGGCGACGCCTGCTAGACGAGGTGATCTTCCCGTATACCGAGCTGAAGAAGCGGCACGGGTTGATGGACTGGAACGACATCGCCGTCGCCGCCGGGGAAGTCGATGACGTCCCTCCATGGGACGTCGTCATCGTTGACGAAGCGCAGGACTTTTCCGCGAACCAGGTCCGCGCAATGCTGCGGCACCTCGGTGACCCGTTCTCGGCGACGTTCGTTATTGATGCGGCGCAGCGGATCTACCCGCGGTTCTTCACGTGGAAGGAGGCTGGCGTCGAACCGTTCGCGAAAACCCATACGCTGAAGCGGAATTACCGCAACACCAAGCAAATCGCGGCGTTCGCGCGGCCCCTGGTGGAAGGGCTACCGCTTGACGATGACGGGACGCTTCCGGACTTCAACGCATGCGAATCTGATGGGCCGCTGCCGGTCGTGGTCTCGGGCATCTACAGCCGCCAGGTCGACTACATCTTGGCCAAACTACTGAACACCGTGGACCTGACCACGGAGTCCGTCGTGTTCCTCCAGCCCCGCGGAAATCGCTGGTTCGACTACCTGCGTACGCGACTGAAGGCCGCCGGAATCCCATGGACCGAGCTGACCCGTGCAAGCACGTGGCCGACTGGTCCTGAACAAGTGGCGCTGTGCACTATCCACTCCGCCAAGGGTCTGGAGTTTGACCATGTCATCATGCCTGGTCTCAACCAGGAGGTAACCCCTCATGGTAACGAAGACGGAGACGCCCAACTCGACCGACTCCGCCGACTCATCGCGATGGGCGTCGGCCGCGCCCGCAAGTCCGTCATCGTTGGCTACAAGGCGGACAACCCCTCCACGATCCTGAGCCTCCTCAAGCCCGAAACCTATGAGTTGGTGACCCTATGAGTGCGGGGGCAGCAAAGACCGACAAGATCAGCGCGTACGTGGCCGAACGAGGGATCACTGAAGTGCTGCATTTCACGACTGGCAATGGGTTGCTCGGAATCTTCGCGACGGCAGCGGTCCGATCCCGAGACCGCCTTGATGCAGACAAGTACATCGAGCATATCTACACCCCAAACTGCAACGACCGTCTCAAAGACGCCGATTGGACCGACTACGTCAATTTGTCCATCAGTCGCGTCAACGGACACATGCTGGGTACATCCGCAAACAAGTGGCACAATGACGGAGAGACATGGTGGGCGGTGCTTGCCTTCGATGTTTCAATGCTTTCTGACCCGGGCGTCTACTTTACGACGACGAACAATACGTATCACGGCTGCGTCAAGCGCGGAACGGGCATTGAGGGCCTCCGTGAATTGTTTGCCGACTCCGTCGAGTGGGGGTATCACGGCTCAAGAAAGACCCGGTATCGAGGACTTTCGGCTGCATGGACTACTGACCCTCAAGCCGAGGTACTGTACCCTGGCGAGCTGTCGATCAAAAAGCTAACAGCTGTGTATGTACGTGACGGCGAAAATCTCGACCATGTGAATGGTCTCTTAGGGATATTCCCGAACGTACCGAGCGTGCCGGTTGCGGTGAAGCCGGAGGTCTTCCAGTGAGCGCATCTAGTAACCAGGAAATACGTCAGAAGCGCATCGTTTCCTCGATGCTGTGGGCCGCTTGGGCCGACTCTGTCGGATTCATTTCGGAACTCACCGATGAGAGCGGTCTCAATCGCCGCCTTAAAGGTCGTTCGCTCGCCGAACCGGTCGAATGGATACGTCGGGTGGGCGGAAAGTTCGGCGTTGACGTCACCCTTCCGGCTGGCTGCTACTCAGATGATACGCAGTTGCGCCTAGCCACGGCACGAGCAATCTCCGGCCATGGGTTCGACGTCGAGGCGTTCGCGAGGGTGGAGTTGACGACATGGCCGGCCTACGCCCTAGGCGGTGGTCGAGCGAGCAAAGCCGCAGCGGTCAACCTGGCAAAACCGAATACTCCTTGGTTCGGCAACTTTTACGACGGATGGCATGACGCAGGTGGAAATGGCGTTGCTATGCGTATTCAGCCCCATGTCTGGTCAGCCCCAAGTCCTGGGAGACTAGGACAACACCTGCTCGATGTCATCGTCAACGGCACGACGACCCATGGTCACCCTCGGGCGCTGGTTGGCGCCGTTCTGCATGCTATTGCGCTCGGTGTAGCAATCGAATCTGGCGTTGCACCCAAACTGGACGATCTGCCAGGAATGCTAGATATCGCCGAAAAGGCGATCGGGTTAATTGATGGACACGCCGAGTTGGCGTCTTTGTGGCGCCCATCGTGGGAGAAAGCGAGTGGCCGACCACTCGCCGATGCGTGGCGCGATACGGTTACCGAATGTCGTGAACTACTGTCGAATGCGCAACAGGTGTGCGATTCGGCGGATAGCCCAGAAACGATGTACGAAGGACTTATTGCCGCCTTAAAGCTGACGGACCCAGCGCAGCGGGGCAGCGGGACCACCACGACAATCGCAGCACTCACGCTAGCCGCAGCCCTTCCCTCAGACCCGGCAGCCGTTAGCCTTCTGGCAGCTCGCGCACTTCACACGGACACAGATACAATCGCCACTATGGCGGCGGCACTCGTCGGGGCAACAGACAATGTGGCTGCGCCAACCCCCGTGCTTGATATCGATTACCTGCGGAACGAAGCCATTCGCCTCGCGACAGTCGCAGCGAACGGATCCACCCTCACCTTCAGCTATCCCGACCTCCTACATTGGTCACCTCCGCGAAGCCAACTTGAGGCTGTCGGACTGGCGGCAGACCGCACGGCCCTTGGCGGAATCGCCTGGATCCAGCCAATCCAGGGAATCGATCCCGTTGAAGGGAAAGACGGCGTCTGGCAATGGGTATCCAGCGACTTCGGTCCGTCATTTCTCGTAAAGAGGCGCCAGCAGGTCCGCCAACTGCCCGACGGCAATTGGCCTGTCCGGCGTAACCACATAGTGAACCCTGGGGACGTCAATCGACAAAGCTCGCGCCAACTCCCGTCGACCGCGACGCCTCGTGGCCAAAGCCGCAGAGGTCAAGCAGCAGATCAATCGCAAGGTCGAGCGCGAAGCCGCATGCATGACGATGGCCTCCCAATAGACATCGATCAGATCATTGAATGGGTAGCCCGGCAGGGATTCAAAGACGAAGCTCTTGGCTACGCTTACCGGCGAATCGCGCAGCAAGGCACAGTGGAGCAACTCGTCGCGTTTTCGACCGCCGTGCGGGGGCGGCTACGCCTGCGCTGACAATCGATGGAGAGCACCTACTGTGCAGCGCGCGCGATGCCAGGTGGCGGGCAACCGAAGTCGACAAGGGACGATCTAGCCCGGCTCGGTGCGCTGCCTTTGAGCCGACCACCAGCACACAGAGGCTGGATAGGAGCCACCAACCTGCAACCGTCTCAGCAGCTCAAAGGCCAGGTCAATCCATACATCCGCCCTGCTCAACCTAGACGAGTTGTTCCGAATCCCGGTCAGTGGTCGTAGGCGATCAGTGACCGGGTGACGGGTGCGCCGGTCTTGTTGTTGTGCCAGATCGCGGCGGCCATGGCGAGGAGGCGCTGTGCCACCCGCACGGCAACGCCGTCGAAGGTGCGGCCGCCGTGGTCTTCCAGGTCGAGCTGGCCCTTGAGGGTGTCGTTGACCGACTCGATCAGCTGCCGGACCTTCTTGAGCATCGGCTCGCCGTAGCGGGCCTTCTCCCGCTTCCGGGACGGGCGGAGCAGTTCGATGCCCTGCTCGGCCAAGCGCTGTTCGAGGGTCCTGGACGCGAAGCCCTTGTCGGAGATCAGCAGGATGCCTGGATGCTCGGCGATCACCCTGGCCTCGATCTGCAGCATCGCGGTCAAGACCTCTCGTTCGCCGATCTTCGGGTTGGCCAGGGCCCACAGGATCGGCATGCCGGTCGGGGTGCATACCAGGTAGAGGCGCAGGCCCCAGAAGAACCGGGAGTGTGAGGCGCGGTAGCCGTATCCCGCCCACCCGGCCAGGTCCGAGCGTTGCACCGTCGGGCGGGACATGCCGCACGGGATCGGTGTGGAATCGACGATCCAGTGGTTGTCGAACCAGAAGTCACTGTCGCGGGCCAGATCCCGGATCACCTTTTTGATCAGTGGCAGCGCGGCGCGCAGCCGCTTGTTGTAACCCGGCCGCTGGGGCAGGTAGGGAAACATGCCGTGCAGGTGGATGCGGGCATAGCGGATCCAGTGTGCCTCCGAGCGCGCGCCGAGCAGGACGTGAGCCACGGCCAGGCAGACCAGTTCGGAGTCGGTCAGCAGAGGCGGCCTGCCCCGCCATCGTGGCGTCTGGATGGTGTCGTCGATCTTCACGTAAAGTGCGGTCAAGAGGGTGTCGAGGTCTTGCGTCACAACATGATCATCGGCGCCCTCCCTTCATGCCCAGACATCGACCCCTGACTTCGGAACTACTCGTCTAGGCCACGTAACGATCGAGCCGTGGAGGTTTGTCTCTAGCCGGGGGCACGTCACAGAACTGCAACAACACAACGCGACTGGTCGATCACTGATCGTGGAAGCCAGTTTCGCGTTCGACTAGGCGATCGAGGATGACCCGGCCCAATGGCCGGGGCATCCTCACGTTGACGCGACATACGCTGACACACTCGCCCGAATCGCGGCATGATCGGGGCATCCGCGCGTTGGCTCGATCCATGGAAGCCGAGCGCGCTCGGATCGCGCCTACGTGTTGACTGGTGATGCGACCGTAGCCCGGCCAGGCTTGGAGAGACGACCCCGCAGGCTCGGCGCGGCACCACCGCAACCACTAGCGGGGAACCCACCCCGAAGCCTCTACCAACGCGCTGGATGACTGTTGCCGATGAGAGCGCGCCGGGCCAGGAAGCGACCCAAGGCCACGTCATGTGACAGGCGCCGAGCTTCGGTGCTGGTAGGCAGCAGCGGAGCGGCGCCCATACCACCGCCGTCGTCCTTGGCATGGACGATCCTGTTGCGAATCGCATAAACGCGCTTCGCTACTTGTTCAGCGAGCGGCTGGTCGTACCTCTTGCCGACAACGAGGGGCTCAACTCCTTGGAGGCCGTTCCTGTTCTCCAGGAAGGCACGACGGGCCGGATCTTGATTGATGAAGGCTCTTAACTCCTCCTCGTCGACACAATCAGCGAGCAGGAGCTTCAGTTGGTCGATCTCCCGTGACGACTTACGGGAAGATTCGCGGAACGCCCCCAGCACCCGGCCCATATGGAGGCCATCTTCAAGGTCGAAGCTCGGATCCCGAAGCACCCGACGCACCCATTTGAGAATCTCCTGATCCGCATATGCAGGAAAGAAGTGCTCTAACACCTGATAGTAGGCTAGGAACTGAAACAGCGGATACGCCTCGACCGTTCGGCCGTACATGTACAACTCAACCGCGGCAGCGGAGTAGCGGTTCTTTGGGTACCGCATCTCGACTTTGTCAGGATCGGGCTCACGTAGCGCCGGCTCGAAAGGCCACATATCCCGTTCGAGCGATATGTCGACCCCATACCGACAGTCAAGTTCAAAAAATAGGGAGCCCGCGAACCCCTCAAGAAGGGCCAGCGCCTCACCTGCATCCATCGGGTTGACATTCCTAAGTTTCAGCGACGCTGGATACTGAGAGGCGTGCTGATTCATCGACATGCCGGGCGAGGCAGCCAGGAGTGCGAGACTTACTCGCGACAACTCTGCGACGATAGCAGAGTTGGGCGAATTGAGATCCATGCGCCAAGAATCTGGATCAGTTTCACCCAGTACCAGCCGCTCGGGCACCGCGGGCATTTGAGAGAGCTCGTCAGAAGGCTCTCGCAGGTTCCGACCACGAGCTATGGCTTCCAGCACTGAGCTTTGAAGGTAGCCGCGTGACGTCAGATGGATACGGTCCACCATCGCCTCAATGACTTGCGCTTCACGATCGTAGATAGCAGCGTAGCCTTCGATATGCACAAGACGAGCGAAGTCTATCTTCCGAAGCACCTCAGCTTGATCCCCATCGACAACCATTGGCTTTTTGACAGAGCCGGCCTGGAACCGAAACACCAACACGGCCGAGAGATCTGGGTGCGGTTGGTACCACTCGAACTCTATCCGAGCGGCTTTCGCCTGCTCAATAAGGTCATCGAACTGTCCCACTTTAGCTCCGCTCATGATCCTCGCGACCCTCATCCATTCCTCACGTCAGCTTGCCGAGCCCCGGCATCACGCGTCTAGATCGACCCGAGGGGCACTTCAACCGAATGACCGGCCATTCGGCTACCTGGGTTGCCGTCACTCCCCCGTTGAGCCTTAGCAGGTTCTCACACGCGGCGCCGCTACATAGTGCAGCTGACCGACCGCCGGCTCACCAACGACAGACGACCGTCCTTGACGAACCAGCCCTGCCGAGCGAGCTGTTCAGTGATCGCGACCCGGACCTCGTCGTCGGGTCCGGTGTGCAACTGGTCGTCCAGCCACCGACCGAGGAAGCCACGCATGATGCGCCGACCTTCTGACCCCCACTGGTCGAGGGCTTCCAGGATGGCGTTCACATCGTCGCGCCGCGCGCCATCGGACAGCGGGATGCGGCCGAGCGGGATGCGGCCGAGCGGGATGCGGCCGAGCGGGATGCGGCCGAGCGGGATGCGGCCGAGCGGGATGCGGCCGAGCGGGATGCCGGCATCTTCAAGGAACAGCGGGATCTGGTCAAGCCGGTATTCGCTCTCGATGCTCGCAGCGACCTGCTTACACACGAGCCGACTGACAGCTCGCCCGTCATCCTCGTCCGGGTCTGGCGCGGGCTGAAGCACGAGACGTCCGCGAGCCCGATCCTGTCCCGCAGTCGTCAGCGCGAACCTGCGAACCTGCTGAAGGTAGAAGTACGGATTCGCGTTCGGGTCTGGTGGCTGGGCGCCCGCCATCGAATCGATGGTGAATCGCAGAAACCCACCGTCACGCAAGGATGCCCCGGGCGAACCGCGCGGGGCATCCTCGCGTTCAACCTAATGATCGACATCGGGCCCGCCCGGATCGCGGCAGACGAGGACGGGTTCGGCGTCCAGCGGTGGGCCGCTCGCGGATCAGACCGTTGGCACGAGGATCCGCGGCACGAGCATGCCTGCACCCGATACGTGAATGCCGACCCAGTCGGCCTCAGTCATCGGCTGGCCTGGTAGATCGATCTTTGGGATGTCGCCATCCAGCGGGAACTCGATCATCGGTAATATGCCGATTGGGGGTCGGCAGGTGCCGGTCCTCGATCCGGACCACGTAGCGGTGCCAACCCGACTCCGCGTGAAACCGTGCCAACCGGAGTTTCATCGTGCCCACTGGTTGGTCACGTGGTTGGTCAGGGTCCAGCCGTGCCCGGCCCCGGAACCATACGTCCGAGATGCCCTGTGGGAGGACAAGGTCATCGATGGGCTCGGTTTTCCCGTCGTCATCAAGATCGGACAATCGGAAGAAGTAGTGCTCTTCCTCGTGACGCCGCCCAAAGAGGAAGAGGTGCCGCTCATCGGCCGGTTGGGCCAGGAGCTTGTGGATGTTCTCCCGAGCCCAGTCCGCCGCGAGCATCTCATCGCACACCTGCGCGAGCTCGTTCAAGCGCAAGGGGATCGATCCGCTCTCGGTCTGGGGCAGTCCCGCCTTTTTCGCGCGCGCCCATCGCACCATCAGGCTTGCGGCCGGGGGCGAGGTGACCTCGACGATGCCGTGGCGCTCCTGGCCGTCAGGGTATACCCAAGAGCCGTCGGGCATCTTGTCGCCAGCGCCGGCATCCGCGAGCTTGATGTCGACCCCTAGCACCTGCTCCATGGCCAGAAACGCGATCTCTTCCTCGCGGGTCGCCTTCGCCCCAGCCGCGTTGCTCATGACTCGCAGAGTAATCGGTCGGGGGGGCTGCGTCCCCTGAGGTGGTGTACGACTCGCCCACTTTGAGTGGAGATGCCGGAATGGGAACAGCCACCGCTTGATCCTTCGAACTGACCAAAGATCGAAGGAGAGACCAAGCGATGGCCGCACCTGTGAGTGTGGACGGTGCCGCGTTCCTGCGCGAGCACATCGAGTCCGCGTCACCCGATCTGTTGCGCACGATGGTGAAGACGTTCGCCGAGGCGCTGATGTCCGCTGAGACCGACGCGCTGTGCGGCGCACCCTACGGCGAGCGCAGCGACGAGCGGGTCAACTCCCGCAACGGCTACCGGGCCCGGGACTGGGACACCCGCGCCGGCACGGTGGAGCTGGCGATCCCGAAGCTGCGCCACGGCTCGTACTTCCCGGACTGGCTGCTGCAGCACCGCCGCCGCGCCGAACAGGCCCTCGTCTCCGTGGTGGCGACCGCCTACCTGCTGGGCGTGTCGACCCGGCGGGTGGAGAAGCTCGTCGAGCAGCTCGGCGTCACGTCGCTGTCCAAGAGCCAGGTGTCGGAGATGGCCGCGCATCTGGATGGGCAGGTCGAGGCGTTCCGCAACCGGCCGCTCGACTCGGGCCACTACACCTTCGTGTGGTTGGACGCCCTCGTGATCAAGGTGCGGGAGCACGGCCGCACCGTCAACGTCCACGCCCTGGTCGCGGTCGGGGTCAACGCAGACGGCCAACGCGAGGTCCTGGGCCTGGACGTCGCCAGCGACGAGGACGGCGCCGGCTGGCTGGCGTTCCTGCGCTCCCTGACCGCCCGCGGGCTGTCCGGCGTGCGCCTGGTGGTCTCCGACGCCCACCGGGGCCTGGTCTCGGCGATCGGCGCCGCGCTGCCCGGCGCCGGCTGGCAGCGCTGCCGCACCCACTGGACCTGTAAAGAATCAACTGGCTGGTGTCGATGCATTGAGGGTGTTGGTGGTCAGGGATTCGAGCAGTGTGGCTGCGGTGGTGAATCGTGGTGCGCCGGGTGTGGCGGTGTAGCCGTCCTGGGCGAGGATCGAGCCGACCTCGCGGACGACATTGCCGATGGTGCGTCGGCTGACGGCGAACAGGTCGGCCAGGACGTCTTGGGTGCAGACGCGGCGCTGGTAGAGCACGGTGGCCAGGACACGTTCGGCGTCGGTGATCTTCTGGGTGAAGACGCCGCCGCGGGCTCCGGGCAGGCGTTCGCCGCCGCGGCGGCGGTGCCGGTGGCGTTCGGTCCGAGCGGCCTGCAGGTGCGCGACGCGCTGGGTCATGGCGGCGAGGTCGGCCGGGGAGATGCCGGTCAGCGCGGGGTGGGTGAGCAGGCTGGGAACGCTGGAGCGGACGGGGTTGTCGTCGTTGCTGGACACGAAGGCGGTCAGTGCGGTCGCGGTGGTGAACCGCAGGGTGGCCGGTGGGATCGCGTGGCCGCGCTCGGTGAGCAGCTGGCGGGTCTCGGCGATGATCTGGCCGACCGTGTTCGTGTTGACGCCCAGCAGGTCCGACAGCACGTTCTGGCTGCAGACCTGACGAAGGTAGACGACTGTTACGAGGACTCGGTCGGCGTCGGTGAGCAGGCTGCGGCTGCCCGCGCCGGGGGCGCGGCGGCGTTGCCCGCCGCGTTGTTCGTAGCGGCGTTGCGCTGTCTGGGCGGCCTGGGCGGGGGCGAGCAGCACGGCAAGCTGGGTGAGGTCGGCTGGTGGCATGCCGGTGAGCCGCTCGTCGGTGAGGACCTGCAGGGCTGCTTGCCGAGTGTGGGCACGTTGATCGACGGTGGCGGCCGGTGGGGCGGTGCCGGTGGGGTGCACGGTGTAGTTCCAGATGCCGCGTTGCGTGTGGGCCAGGATGGGCAGCGATTGGAACTGGTCGCGGGTGACCGACAGCCCGAGCGGGTAGCTGCGGGTGTCCAGTTCGGCGTGTACCCGCAGTCCGGTGCGGGTGCGGGTCGAGGCGATGGTCGCCACGACAACCTCGTGGCTGGTCAACGGCCGGCCCCGCCAGTTCATCGTGATCTGGGAGAACAGCCGGTGCTCGATCTTGTTCCATTTCGACGTGCCCGGCGGGAAGTGACAGACCGTGATCGTCAGACCGGTGTCCGACGCCAGCGCGGCCAGTTCGGCCTTCCAGAGCCGGTAGCGGTGGTTGTTGGACCCGCCGGCATCGGCGGTGATCAGCAGCTTGGTCGCGCCCGGATAGTCGGCGGCTCCTCGGGCCTGCCACCACCGCCGGATGGAGGCCACGGCGAAGGCCGAGGTGTCGTGATCGACCCCGACGTTGACCCACCCGCTGTCCGCCGTCAGGTCGTAGATGCCATACGGGATGGCCTGCTGCGTGTCGGGGCCGGTGGTGAAGAAGCTGTGGTCCTCGACCCGGACCGGATCACCTTTCGGGCGCCATTCACGGCCCGCAGCCGGCAGCTGCCCGAGTTGTTCCTTCTTCTTCGCGTCAACGCTGATGACCGGGGCTCCAGCGGCCTGATGGGCCTTGACCTGTTCGTTGATGTACTGAAACTGCACGTCGCGGTCGGGATGCTGTTCGCCTTCCAGTGTCTTGGTGGTGCCTTGCAGGCTGAAGCCGTGAGCCCGCAACAGCCGGCCCACCGTGGGCGCGGACACCGGATGCCCCTGCCTGGTCAGTTCCCCGGCCAGGTGCCGCAGCGACTTGGTCGTCCAGCGCAGCGGCGACATCGGATCCCCACGTTCGTCCGGTTCCACCAACGCCAGCAGCGCAGCGACCAGCTCACCGTCGTGCTCCGTGACGCGTTTGCGGCCGCCGCCCGGCCGCCGGACCCGCCCGGCCGCCGGACCCGCCCGGCCGGCAGTGGATCGTCACCGGCTTCCAGCTCTGCCACGCCTCGACGCACGGTGCTCGTGCTGACGCCTGCCGCGCTCGCGACCGCCCGGACCCCACCATGGCCGAGCAGACGGGCCTCGGTCGCGAGCGCCAGCCGCTGCTGACGCTCGTTCAGATGCGGCAGCAACACCTCGAACCTCGTAGAGAGCTGGCTCCGGACCGCACCGTGAATGCGCATAGCAGATGATCGAACGCTCCGACGAAAAAGACCAAGTTGATTCTTTACAGGTCCACTACCTGCGCAACCTGCTCGCGAAAGTCCCCAAGTCCGCGCAGCCATGGGTCGCCACCCTCGTGCGCACCGTCTTCGACCAGCCCGACGCCGACGCCGTGCACGCCCAGTACACCCGGGTCGTGACCGCGATCGCCGAACGGTTCCCCGCCGCGGCCGAACACCTCGACGACGCCCGCGGCGACCTCCTCGCGTTCACCACGTTCCCGCGTGAGGTCTGGCGCCAGATCTGGTCCAACAACCCCCAGGAACGGCTCAACAAGGAGATCCGCCGCCGCACCGACGTCGTCGGGATCTTCCCCAACCGCGCCGCCATCATCCGCCTCGTCGGCGCCGTCCTCGCCGAACAGACCGACGAATGGACCGAAGGCCGCCGCTACGTGGGCCTGGACATCCCCGGCAAAGCCCGCACCACCGTAATCACGAACGAGGGAACCGACACCGAACCAACCACGGCCGAACTCGCCGCGGCATAACATTCAAACAACTGGATCAGCGCTGGCCGTTCCTACACCACCAGCGCGGACGTGGCCGGTCGGGGGTAGAGCGGGCACGTGGAGCCGTTCCCGGCATGAGTGCGGGTCCAGCCGTCACCGGTAAGCGACATGTGCGCGGGTGCACGCTCATCAAGCAGATGAGTGCGTCGTGGTCGACACGGTGACGGTGCTATGCGGGCACCGGCAACTGGCCAGCCGTCACCACACGAGGCCCGCTCGGACCACCAACCTGCAACCGCCTTTGGCAGCTCGAACACGAGGTCAACCCGTGCATCGGCCCAGCTCAACGCATGCAACTGCACGGCCAAGCCGTGCAGGTTTGTCTCTAGCCGGGGGCACCAAAAGAACTGCGCCGCACCGTCAGGCGTGTTGATCATCGAAGCCACGTATCCGCTACCTGCTTCCCGTACCGAACGGCAGCGGCCTGAACAGCCAAAATGGTGTACGCATGCGCGGCGATGCCCGACCTCAGGTTAGGCATCGCCGCACTGCGACATCGTCGGCATCGGCCGCTGCTGTGGGTCATTCACCGATCCCGCTCAAGCGGTGTCGTCCGCCGATACGGCGAGTCGTGCGGTCCAGTGCTCCTCGGCCGGGGCCGAGTTTCCACACGGCGGTCGCGACCGCCCAGGGCGGGCATGAACAGGCCGATGATGGCGTATCCGCCTAGTCGAGGGGGATGTCGGCAGTGGCGGCGAGGGGGCAGTGGCGATGCCGGCTTGGTCGGCGAGGACGCCGATGATCAGCGCCACCGCGCGGTGGAGATCGACCCTTCCGGACCGGCGCCTTGGGCCCGAGCCTGGCGATGAGTTCAGCGGACGAAGCTGATGATGACTCCGGCGAGCGCGGCGGTCGCGGTGAGCAGAGCAGTCAGCTCGGTAATGAGGCGTCGCATCCGTTGGATTTTGTTGATGAGTCGAGTGAGGCGCGCGTTGGGTTCCATGCCCACAGATGTTGTTGCATCTAATACGGATACGCTTAACCGATGCAAGAGGGGGACCTTGAGGCGTACGTCTGTGGAGAGTTGCGGTCCAGGAACTTTCCGGCGGTGTGGTCGATGCTGCTGTATGGGCAGTACGTCGAGGAGGTCATGGTTGGCGGCCAGGACCCGGATTGGTTGGTCGAGCGGGCTCGGGAGATCCGGTCGCTCCTGACGGCACGGCCGGTGGACACGTTAGCCGCATCGGTTGCCAACGTGGACGGGCCGGACGTTGGTGAGGAGCGGATGTGGGCGCTGTCCCAGCTCGTAGCCCGCGACGCCGCCGAGGATCCAGACGTGGTGAGGTTCCGGGCAGCCTATCTTCCGGGCGGTCTCATCGCGCGGTCCGAGGTCGAGGACTGGTTGAACAACCAGGCGGATCGAGACGGCGAGCGGACATCGGACGTATCATTCACGATCCCACCTGGAACAGCGGTGGAGTGGGACGGCCCGGTGCCGCGGTTCGACCCGCCAATCGCCGCTGTGACGACCGGCGTCCACTTCTCGAGCCGCCTCCTGGCCTACGCGCTGCCGGGCGATAGGGGTGTCCGTCGTCGAACGGTGACGGCCAACGGCGGGCTGGATCAGTTGGGCCAACTCAGTATGACCTTGGCCACCACCTTCAGCTGGCAAGCGGCGCAGGCGACGGTGTTCGTCCTGACAGGCGTACCGCCGATGATCGCGGCGGTGCGGACAACGGTTCCGGTGGTGAAGGTTCGGTACGAGTCCGAGCTGGACTGGGCACGGCGGATTGTCTTGGATGTCGACCCGGGCGCGAGCTCGCGGGAGGTGGTTTCTGCGTTCGAACGCGCTCGCGCCGAGTACCACCACGCGGGCCGGCGACGGACGACGGTGAAACATCTGCGGTTGGCGGCGTTTGCCGGGGCCGAGCACGCAGACAAGCCCTGGGCGGAACGATTCCGGCTCTGGAACGAACGCTTTCCAGACTGGGCATACCCCCAGCAGTCGAACTTTCGCCGGGATGCGGCTGCCGCCGAGCGGCGCCTACTGTCGCCCTGATGTGCGGCGGTGCCAGACATCGCACCGCCCTCCGAGCGACGATGGTGCAAATCCATCGCGGACAATAGCTCCGACTCAACGTCGTCTCGATCGAGGTTGAGCAGATCAAGCGTGCTGGGCGCGATGGCCAGATCGAAGTCGCCTGTGAGGCGACTAAGCACGCCTTCGGCGGTGGCGTACCAGGAAGCCGACACTGTGGGCACGTTGGTGTCGCGGGAGGATGCCTATCCCTGTGACAGGGTCCGTCCCGCCAGTAGTGAGCCACCGCGATGATCCACACATGGACCGCAGGTCATGGCGCTGTCGACGGCCATCCGGTTACATCGCAAATGTGTTTTGACGATGATGCGACCATAGATGTGTGAGCGCCATGGACCCCCTCGATCCGAGTACCCTAGCCCTTCATATTGAAGAGCTCCGAGCCGAAGCAGACGACAACGTCGAAGAGCAACATGTTCTTTCGAAGGTGGTTTCCAAGCAGTTCACCAACAATAACCGGCTCCTCCATGCGGTGAGCGTCACCGATCGCGATGCGAAGGTCCTCGTGAAGGGCCCGCGTGGGGTGGGTAAAGTGCCCAACTTCGTGCCGCGGGCGTCGCGATCGGCCGAGGCACTGTGGGGTAAGACCGAGACCCTCATACCGCGGGTTATTAAGCTCTGCGAACAGGACCGCCTGCACGCCGATCCCGATGCGCTCGGGGTCGTCCGGGATATTGTGGCGCTGCACTACGTTCGAAGTCGCAGCCTGTGGACCGTCCACAAGCGCGGCTATGAGCAGGTCCGGGCGGAAGTGCGGCGACGGGCCCCGAACACGCCGGGGTATGAGCAAGGATTTCGTAGCCAGTTTGGCCGGTCGCCACGCGGCGACGAAGACCATGACTTGTATTTTGATAGGGTGTTAGTTCGGAAGAGGGACGCGGACTTCCACAGCGGCCTGATGTTCCGGGCGAGTGTGGAGCGAATGTTTAGGCGATGTCGTCAGTGGATGGCCGATAAGCCGGTGCAACTGCTGCATCCAGCGGAGGGAATGTTCCTCATCGGTGATTCGCCGGTGGTTTCCTTGGACCGCTTCGGCCGACTGGGCCCAGAGGAAGGCGTGGCGATCGGCGACGCAATCCGGGTGTTTATGCCGCTCACCCCTCGGTCGTTGATCGCGTTCGGCCCCTCAGCGGTCGGCGTGGTGCCCGTCGAGGTCGTGGAGGAGTTGAACGCATTCCAGGTTCGGGCGGCCAGCGAGTATGTCTTCGTGCACCCCGCCAGTGGTCTCGAAGACTTCGTACGGACCGTACGGTTCGGTGCAGAGCATCTGACGTCAACCGATTCGTGACTATAGGCGCCGGGCTGCCGAAATTGATCGAGTCTATGCGACGTGAGCCAACGCGCCGGGACGCCTAGCATGGTCTCGATGACCACTCTCGAAACGCCACCTGCTGACGTCCCAACCGACCGAGCCCGGGTCGAGGAGGCCCTGCGGCTGCTCTCCGGCGTACCGGTCGGACTCGGTGTCGCCGTCAAGCGACTCAGCCGTGGCGGCGGTGTCTACGCCTGGTGGGCCGCTCCTTCGATCTTTCCCGACCTCCCCGGGCCGCCGAATGAGAGCGCCCCGTCGCTACGGCTGCTGTATCTCGGACGGGCGACCAGCCTGCGGGGCAGGATCCTGCGCAACCATCTGCGGCGTTCGGGCAGCTCGACGCTGCGCCGTACATTGGCCGGGCTTCTTGTGTCCGAGGGCTACCGGACAACCTGGACCGATCGTGTTGTCCTGGTCCCTGAGGATGAGGCGCGGCTGACCGCCTGGATGTACGCGCACCTGCGCTTGACCTGGGCGGAGGACGCGGAGCCGGCAACCATCGAGGCCGAACTTCTCCGGCGTGTGCGCCCGCCGCTCAACGTACACGGCGTCGACCCCGAGCACATCCAGGCGGCCGTGGTCGCCGCCAAGAACTCATACAACACCAGCAGCCGCCCGGTCGAGCCCTCGCAAACTCCGTAACCGGTTGCCCGCACGCGTGCGGGTACCGTGCGCACTCATGTTGATGTGCGCGTACGCCAGCGGAGACAGCCGGGCGGCGTCCTCGTCGCGTACCGGGTAGCCCTGCCCGCGGAGCACATTGACGGCCAGGTCGATGTATCGCGAATTCCACAGCACCACGGCGTTGAGGACCAAGCCGAGCGCGCCGAGCTGGTCTTCCTGCCCGGCCCGGTAGGGCTGCATGATGTCGCCGCGGTGTCCGTGCAAGATCTTACGGGCCAGGGCGTGGCGGGACTCGCCGATGTTCAGCTGCCGGGTGACGGTGCGCCGGTACGTCTCGTCGACCGGGTCGACCATCGCCAGCAGGTGCAGCGTCTTCGGGATACGGCCGTACTCGGCCAGAGCCTGCCCCAGCGGGGTCGGGTACCCGTCGCGGGTCAACATGCGGAGCAGGTCGTATGCGCGGACCTGGTTGGTGATCAGGGAGCCGGCCACCCGCAGCATGTCCGGCCAGTGCGTGACGATCCGGTCCAGGTTGACCCGGTTGCGGGCGATCGCGTTCAGCGGCCCGTAATCCCCGGCTGGCTGCCCGGGCACGTCCGCACGCCAGAACCCGGTACCCCCGAGGTCGGCGATACGTGGGGAGAACCGGTAGCCCAGCAGCCGGAACAAGCCGAACACGATGTCGGAGTACGAGGCGGTGTCGGTGGCCACCATCTCCGGCTTCGGCCCGGCGTCGAGGTTGAGCAGGGTGTCCAGGATGTAGAGGCTGTCGCGCACGGTGCCGGTGACGATGATCGCGCCGAGCCCGGCAAACCGATCGTTGACCGCATTCAGCCAGGTGATGCCCCGCTTGTAGCCGAAGAACCTCGGGCTGGGTCCGGCCTGGATGGTCTGCACCGGCACCCGGAACCGCAGCCCGTCGACGGAGGCGACCAGACCGCCGCCCCACAGCTCGGTGATACCGATGCGGGCCTGGTAGTCCACTAGGCGGGCGTTGGCGGCGGCATGCGTGTCGGCGCGCACATTAGTTCTGGTCCACATGGGAGAGCCGGTCGCGGGACAGCGCCGGGTCGCCCGGGCGGGTCACCGGGACCAGGCCGACGTTGCAGGCGTCGGCGACCAGCAGCGCCGCCACACTGACCGGCAGCAGGTCCATGCTGGTAGCCAGCCCGCCGACGTGGGTGTAGGCGTCAAGCATCCCGGTCCAGGAGTGCACGTCCATCAGCAGCTCAGACAGGTCGACGATCGGCAGCATCGCCGCGACCCGCTTGCGCATGTCGACCAGCGACAGCGGGTCGCCCAGCTTCTCCAGCCGCTGCACCGACAACCGCATCCGCCCCCGTCGCCTGGTACCACCCGCACGCTGGCGGCCGGCCCGGCCTCCTCGATGCGCTGCGCGAGCTGCCGCCAGGCCGCGTCCAGCGCGGTGGCGGACTCCGCGAGGTGCTGCTCGACCGGCGCGGTCAGGCCGAGACCGGCCAGCACGTCCTCCCGGACCGCGGACCAGTCCGGGCCGTCCAGCAGCCGGGCCCGCGGGTCTGTCCAGCGCAGCGACGGCTCGGCGAAGATGTCCCGGCGGCGCACCGCCGCGTGTAGCTGGGTGAGCAGGCACATCACGTACGCGTCGCGGTCGGCGGCGCCGTCCAGCGCCGGGTTGTCCAGTACCGCGCGGCGCCACATCGGCGGGACCAGCATCATGTTCAGGTCGGCCGCGGTCAGCGGTTTGCGGCTGACTTGGCGGCGCAGCAGGGTGGGCAGGCCACCGCGGATCTCGGTCAGCAGCGCCACCCCGGCCGGGGCGGCGTGCAGTGGCAGCGTCTCGGCCAGCAGCCGGACGAAGGGGCGGACCACGCCGTACCGCGCGGCGATGGCCTGCCGGTTGTCCGCCCCCCACGAATCTTCGTCGGGTACCAGCTCCGCCACGGTGGCCACCGCGCCGGCGACCTGATCCCGTGGTCCGGCCACGCGCTCGACCGCGGCCCACACCTGCGCGAGGTCGACCGGCCCGGACGCGGCGTCCAGTAACTCCAGCACGGTGCGGGTCACCGCGACCAGCGTCGCGGACGCCTTCTCCAGCCGGGGCATCGCCGCCAGCCTCGCCTTGTCCGTGGCCCGCCGGGCCGGGCTGATCAGTCGGGTGGCCATCAGCGAGTCGAACAGGTCCAGCGCGTCGTCAACCGCGGCGGCCTCCAACTGCCGCACGGTGGCCAGCAGCGTGGCCGTCTTGCGCGGCTCGGTCAGGTTCTTCAGCAGCGGCGCCTTGCCAGCCATGCCGTAGCGGGCCAGGGCCGCCATGCGGTTGGCCGGCACCGCCTGGACCTGCGCGGCGCCGGCGCCAACACCGAGCACCTCGTCGACCCGGCCCAGGGCCTGACTCATCGCCAGGCCGGAGTCCCGCCGCGGGGCTTTGCGCAGCCGCTCCAGCTCGGAGAACCGCTTGCCCTCCGGCACTTCTAGCAGGTCGCGCAGCCGCAGCGGCAACTCCACGTCAGCGCCGGCCGCCGCCTCCGCGAGGGTGCGGTACATGCGCTGGTCGGTCTCCTCCCGCACCGTGGCCACCAGCCGGGCCAGCACGCTGACCCCGGGCAGCAGCACCCGCTCGCGGCGCAGCCACGCCTTGGCCTGCTCGAACATCGCCACCGCACCCTCGGCGTGGATCCAGGCCCGGGCGGACATGAACTCCACCAGCGGCTCGTGCACTCCCGGGTCGGCGAAGTCGCGGTACCTGTACGCGGCGCGGATCTCCCACGAGTGCTCGTACGCCGTCGGCTTCCGCTCGGTGTACCTCTTGATCACCGAGGGGTCCGCGATGTCCAGCTGGCTGGCGACGTACTCCACCGCCGACCACGGCACCTCCGGCGGATCCTCCGTCAGAAAGTGGCCCAGGTACCGCACCGTTCCGATTTGGAGCCCGAACCCCAGACGGTTGTGCTCTCCGCGCTTGTTCGCGATCAGGTCCAGCGCGGTGCCGTCGAGCAGGAAGAAGCCCTCCAGCTCGGACCGGGTGAGGTCGCCAACGAACCGCTCGTACGCGGCGGCCTGATCATCAGACAGGAACTCGACGGGCACAGCCGGACACCGTACGTGCCCTCACCGCGCGGCCGCTGCCCCGTCCGCAAGATCATCCTTAGCGTTAATTCCTGTACGGATTTTCCTCAGCCCCGGGGTCCGTTCGGGGGTGGTGACATCCACCTGCAGCACGGCGACGTCGGGCCAGTGCAGCGCGGTGTGCAGCTGCGCGGCGGCGGCCGCGCGATCGTCGGCGGCCTGGGCCTGGGCCCGGCGCAGCAGCAGCACGCTGCGGCACGCCGGGCACAGCGGCCGACCGTCCAGGTCGACCGGCAGCAGCCGCTGGCACCACGCCGCGCAGTCGGCGCACACCCGGCTGCGGGTGGCCCGGGCCGCCGCGGCGGCGAGCTGCCCGGCCGACGCCCCGGTCGGCGGGCACCGGCGGGCGTCGAACAGCGTCACGGTCGTGTCGTGATCCGACCAGTCCCGGGTGTGCACGAGCGCCGCCCGGGCGGCCGGATCCGGCTTCCGCGGGAACTCCAGCTCGCCGAGCAGCGTCGCGCTGAGCAGGTGCGACGGGACGTCCCGCCACGAGGCGTAGGAGTCGAGCCCGGTCATCCGCGCCGCCTCGGCCGCCGGCTGCCCGGCAGCGCGCGGCCCTGGACGGCGGGCACCCGGACCGGACCGGCCGGTGGCGCCGCGGCCGGCGCGTAGTCGGCCATCTTGATCACCGCGTACTGGTGCACGAACTCGCCGCGGTCTTTGCGCCCGCCCACCAGGACCTCGATGCCGCCGGCACGCAGCACCTCGAGGAACGCCTGCGCCTCGGCCAGGTCGCCCTGCACCCGAATCTCCAACGTGCCCGCACCGAGACGGCATAAGCTCGATATGTCAAATAGAAATACCAGGTCAGAGCCACTTTAGACGGTGGTTAGGCTGTTACCTTTTCGCCTCGGCCAAGGCGCGGCTGATTGCTTCACGCAGCACCTTGCCGGTGGTCTGGATGCCCTTGACCAGCTGGTCCCGGGCGGCCAGGTCGGCGTGGCTGGGTCCCGCGCCGGCCCAGCGAGTGCCGTGGTTGTGCAGCTGGCCTCGCCAGTGGTCGCCGTGCTGGTCGTACCACTTCTGCAGCGCGGCGACGGCTGGCGCCGACGTCCAGTGGCAGGCCCGGGCCAGGGTTTCGCCGAGCGCGTCGGGAAGGTAGAGGTTGACCCTCGCCTCGAACGCCTCGTCATGGGTGCCCCACGGCCGGCCGCGGCGGGTCGGGGGCACCGGCCGCCACCGCCTGGCGCTCCAGCCGCGCTCGTCGAGCAACTGCCGCAGGGCGGGCAGGACGACCGCGGTTCGGGTACCACGCAGCTCGCCGGCGGCGCGCAGCTGCTCATGGCGGGCCTGCAGCGCATCCGCCAGCTGCGCGCGCTCGGCTGCGGTCAGGCCCAGGGCGTCCGCCCTGTCGGCGAGAGCCTGCCGTTCGGCCTTCCACCACGTCCGCTCGGCGTCGAGCTCGACCTCGACGACCGCGGCCAACCGGTCTGCCTGATTCCGGGTACAGCGAACATTGAACAGACGCATATCAGCACCTTATCGGCTCTGCCAATGGTGGTTAGGTAGCGACCTATCCATCACAACGAGCGGAGCTACGTCCGCGGTCACGGGTAGTTGCCGAGGACATCCTGCTGCAGCTGCCGCCGGTCCCAGACGGTGCTGGTGAGGTGGCCGCCGCAGCGCGCATCACCGCCGAGAACGACGACCACAACCGCCGGCACCGCCGCTGAGCTGAGCTCGCGAGCCGGCTCCCTCGCCCGTGTCGTGCCGTCCTGGCGGGGCCGACGGCCAGGCAGGTTCCCGGCGAGTGCTGCTCGCGGCCGCTCAGCATGAGCACGGCGTGTCGGCGGCGCCCGACCGGTACCTTGACCGCCGTGCAGCCTGATCCCACATTCCTGCCGCCGCATCCGGTGCCGATGGCGTCGGTCGTGCCAGTGCCGAAGCCGCTGCTGCGTCCGGTCGAACACCCAGACATGTCCGGGCTGCTGACGCACTTCTGCCACCGCTCCAGCTCGCAGACGGGAATCCCTCAGCACGTCGCGGCGATGTCCGCGCAGGAGCGGCTCGCCTCGATTCTGTGGAGTGGCCAGTTGTGGGCCTTCACGACGCACTCGGGCGGTGACCCGGCGGTCTGCCTGACCGAGGCCACCCTCAACGGCCTGGGCTTCCTGATCACGCGCCGGCAGTATCAGCCGTGGGGCCTGGTCTTCGACCGGCAGAAGGTGTATGAGGCCGGCGGCGGTCCGGTGTGGTACGTCCGCGGCGACGAGTACTACGAGCTGCGGCAGACCTGCAGCACCCGCGCGCAGGCCAGGATGGTCCGGCTGGACACCGGATCGTCGGACTGGCTCGAGGAGCGCGAGTGGCGCATCCCGATCGCGCCGCTGCCCGGCCCGTACCAGGCCGCTGTGCCCCTGGCCAGCCTCGGCGTCGTGGCCGTCCTCGTCGGCGACCATGCCTGGGCCGCGACCCGGCACGACTGGGCCGTCTCGCCGGTCACCGGCCGCACGGAGTACCTGCCGGTCGTCCCCGCGGCGCTCAGCGGGATCCCCAGATGGTGGTGGAGCTCCGCGCACAACCAGTTCTTCGCGCTGCAGCCGTACTGAGGCACGGCCTGTTCATGGCGGCGGACCACCCGTGCGGACGCCCGCAAGCATGCCGGGTCGAACGGGGGTGCGACACGCGCGCGAAGGTCGGCAAAGAAGTCGGCGCGACATGAGACCGTCAGTGACGGCTCCATCGCTGTGCAGCGTGTCCCCGCGTCGCGAACCCGTCCTCCGGTAGCGCGGCCGCCTATCGGACCGTGCGCCTGGAACACGTCCAGGCGACGTCCGGGGCGGGAAGGGGGTGCGGTGACGCACCACAGCGGACGGGGCCGGCACCAGCCGGGACGGCATCGAGCCGGCCCGGAGCACGACCCGATGCACCGAGGACCGTCACACCGCGGCCGCGACGAGCGGCTGTACACGGTGGGCCTGCAGGTCATCAGCGCGCTCGTCGAGGCGCTGATGCACCACGAGGACCCCATCACGTGGATGGTGGCCCTCGTGCGCATCGGCTGGTCAGCGACGTGGTTCTTCAGGCGACGCCGTTGACCGTGTAGGAGACGGGGTCGGTCGTGCGGTCAAACGCGCGGCCGGCCCCGGCTGTTTTACCCGTTACCGGGTAACCCGTTGCCCTAGTGACTGGCACCACGGTAGCGGACCCGTCGGCCAAGATGTCGCAGACTTTCCGTGCGCTGGTTCCACTGGTTCCACGGATTTCCCACTTGACCCGGTCGGTACGACCGGGTCAAGTGGACGCCCGGGCGCAACGCCGCTACCAGCAGCATCGGCCCCCCACCGGCATCGCCTCCGCCCAGCTTCGCCGCGGCCGCCGGCGCGCGGTGCATCGACGACCGCAACAGGGCCGGGGGCCATCCACGCCGCCGGCGCCGACACGGGGCGCGGGTAAGGAAGCTGTCAGGAAGTGCCAGGTAGCCACCCGATGTGGTGTCTCAGCCTGCCGCCGGCACCGTGGTCTGGATGTTGCGATAGATCGTCATCGGGGTGACGCCGCAGGAGGCGGCGATTTCGGCCATGGTGAACTGGCGCGAGTCGTACATCCGTTGCGCCTTGCCGATCAGGGCCGGGGTCATCTTCGGCTTACGGCCGCCGCTGCGGCCACGGGCGCGAGCGGCGGCCACGGTCCGTTCCTTGATCAGGGAGGCTTCGTACTCGGCCATGAGGGCGAACATGCCGAAGACGAGCTTGCCGTGGGCGGTGGTGGTGTCGACGATGCCGTTGGTCAGCGACTTGACGCCGACGTTGCGGGCTTCGAGGGCGGTGACGATGTCGACCAGGTCGCGCAGGTTACGGCCGAGTCGGTCGATCTTCCAGATGATCAGGGTGTCGCCGGGGCGTAGGTCGGCGAGGCAGGCATTCCATTGCGGGCGGTCGGCTTTGGTGCCGGTCGCGTTGTCGGTGTAGATCTTGAGGCAGCCCTCGGCGGCGAGGGCATCGAGCTGAAGTTGCGGGTCCTGGTCGGCGGTGGAGACCCGGGCGTACCCGATCTTGTGGCCCATAGACCGGGAGCCTATCGCAACCCAACATCATCGCCGTGTTGTGTGATGTTGAAAATGTGATGGCGAATGTGAGAGCCGGGCAGGGCGATGACCTGCGGTCGCCGAGATTCATGATCGTTCTGGTTGAGGTCTATCGCAGACGACCGTTTATGAGGGAGTTACTCGCCGGGTCCAGTAGGCCAGGTTGTGCCGGGTGTCCAGGGTGTCGGGGTGCTCGGCACCCAGGACCCGCTCGCGTATCGGGAGCAGGGCGGCGAACTGGTCGCGGGCGGCCACCGCATCACCCGCGTTCCCGGTCGCCCGTGCCAGGTTGTGCCGGGTGGCCAGGGTGTCGGGGTGCTCAGCACCCAGGACCCGCTCGCGTATCGAGAGCAGGGCGGCGAACTGGTCGCGGGCGGCCACCGCATCACCCGCGTTCCCGGTCTCCCGTGCCAGGTTGTGCCGGGTGGCCAGGGTGTCGGGGTGCTCAGCACCCAGGACCCGCTCGCGTATCGAGAGCAGGGCGGCGAACTGGTCCCGGGCGGCCACCGCATCACCCGCGTTCCCGGTCGCCCAGGCCAGGTTGTGCCGGGTGGCCAGGGTCTCGGGGTGCTCAGCACCCAGAATCCGCTCGTACAGCGGGAGCAGGGCGGCGAACTGGTCCCGGGCGGCCACCGCATCACCCGCGTTCCCGGTCTCCCGTGCCAGGTTGTGCCGGGTGGCCAGGGTGTTGGGGTGCTCGGCACCGGGCACCTGCTCGAACAGCTGGAGCAGGGCGGCGAACTGGTCGCGGGCGGCCACCGCATCACCCGCGTTCCCGGTCTCCCGTGCCAGGTTGTGCCGGGTGGCCAGGGTGTCGGGGTGCTCAGCACCCAGAATCCGCTCGCGTATCGAGAGCAGGGCGGCGTACTGGTCGCGGGCGGCCACCGCATCACCCGCGTTCCCCGTCCAGCTGGCCAGTGTGTGCCGGGTGGACAGGGTGTCGGGGTGTTCGGCACCCAGGACCCGCTCGCGTATCGGGAGCAGGGCGGCGTACTGGTCGCGGGCGGCCACCGCATCACCCGCCCGTCCGGTAAACAGAGCAACGTCGTGGCGCGCTTGGAGGACCGCCGGATGCTCAGCGCCGAGAACCCGCTGAACGGTGTCCAGGATCGTGGTGGCTTGGGTCAAGGCGGCGGTGTACAGGCCGGTTTCTGCCAGGTATCGGGCCGCCCGGAGCGCCGCGGTTGCCGCCTGGACCGTCATCTGAGCGTTGGAATTGGACTGCGCGGAAACAAGGGCCATCAGATGAAAGCAGTGCGGACTGAGGGCGCGCCAGCGCGGCCAGGTGGTCGGGTCACGGGGTGGGCCCGCATCTGCCGTGGCCCGCTCCAGCAAACCTGTGGCGAGAGTGAGGGACGCCGCCGTGTCTCCGGAGACTTCGAGGTGATGTCGGCTGGTGTCCCGGATCAGTAGATGTAACCGCAGCGTGGCCATCGTTGGTGTGCTGGTCGGGTCGGCACCGTCGGTGGAGGTGTTGTCAAGATCGAGTAGTCCCAGCGTGCTGAGGGCGTGAAGGAGCCCGTGCAGGCGGGCGGCGTCGATCTGAGCGAACAGCGGCGAGGCCGCGAACATCATAGGGTGGAGGATGAGCGGGTAAGGGATCGGCGCATCGGCCAGCAGGGATAGCAGCCGCAGCAGCGGACGGGCCTGCGCCAGGCCGCGTTCGTCAAGCAGATCCAGGGACAGTTCCCATGTGCGGGCAATGACGGCGCGGGCCTGGTTCGGGCTCAGCGTGCCACCAGGGTCGATGAACACGGCGCTGGCGCCGTCGACGTCGAGCGCGGCCTGGTAGGCGGCGAAGGTGCCGATCGAGCCGGGCAGTGGCGGCCAACTGTCGGCGATGTAACGTCCGGCCAACCCGAGAGCGAGAGGGAGCCCGCCCAGCCGGGTGGCAAGAGCCGCAGCCTGGGCCGCAGTGCCGGCACGGGACCCGGCGTGGCTGAGGAGGACCTGGGCACCGTCCACGGTGGACAGTGTCCCGACGTGCCGCAGCTGGCACCACGCGCCCCACGTCCGCGGATCACCGTCGCGGGTGGTCACGACGATCGCACCGCGGCGGGTGCTGAACGGGCGGATCCAGCCGCGCTGCGCCGCGACGGTTTCTCCGTCGGGGGCGAGCATTCGTGGGTCGTCGGCGTTGTCGATGACCAGCAGCCACCGGCCCGGACATTCCATAAGGCGACGCCACAGCACGTCGGGGGCGTTGTCGGCCCAGTCTCGGTCGAGTTCCTGCGCTGTGGCACCCAGCCGGGTGGTCACCTGCCGCAACCCGGTCCGCAGGTCTGTCGCGTCGGCGGCGGATACCCACCACACGATGACGCCGGCCTTCTGAAGCCTGTGTGCGGCCTGCAGAGCCACGGTGGTCTTTCCGGATCCGCCCATCCCGTGCAGCACATGGATCCGGAGCCGATGACGTGCCCGCCAGCGGTACAGGTCGGTCAGCTCGGCGATGAGCGCGTCCCGCCCGTGAACGTCCTGCGCCGCCATCGCGTATGGAATATCCAGTGACGCCATTCCTGCCGGAGGTGGCGGTCCACCAGTCGACCCCATCGACGCGGCGAGCGCCGCACGTCGCTCGTAACGAACCTGAACCATCGGGCCGACGACGGACACCAGGAGCGAGGCGATACCCACCCACAGGCTGGCCGCGCTGCTGAGCTGATCCCGGGTTGGCAGGTCGGCCTCGGCGTAGTCGGTGAGTCCGCCGAGCACCGCCGGCCCCAACCAGTACCAGCCCAGCGCGAGGACCCCGAGGCACGCCAGCGCGGTCCATGGCCAACGCCGTCGGCGTCCGCGTGGGTCACGCATCGGCACCTGCCGACACCGCAACGGCCAAACCGAGGCGCCGGCTCATGTCGAGTCGGATCTCGCCGTAGGGCAGCACGTGCTGCCAGAACAACGGGGTCAGCCCTCGACGGTCCGGTCCGGTCAGCAGCGCCGCCCGGTCGTCGTCGACGAGGACGTCCTGCAGCATCAGGGTGTTGACGTAGACCAGGGCCGCCTGCAAGATGCGCAGGCACAACATGGTCATTTCCTGTTCCTCGCGGCGGTTGGTGGCCAACTCGCCGCCCTTGCCGCAGCACAGGACCGCGTTGGCTCGGTTCCACGACTCGACCACGTTCAACCCGCTGTTGATCTCTCGTTGCAGCTCGCGGCTGCGGAGGAAGCGGGCCGTGAAGATGCTCTTCTGCGCCCGCCCGACCTCCAGCATCGCCGCATAAGTCGGGTGCGACGCGGTGCGGGTGAAGCGGCGCAGGATCGCCTCGGTGGAGGCGGTGCCGACCCGGATCGCCGTGGCGTACTTGACCATCTGGTCGTACTGCTGAGCGATCAGGTCCCAGCGGATCGGACGGGTCAACGCCGGCTGCAGGCGTGGATAGGTGTCCGGTTCGCCGCTCGCCGGCCGGTATAGGCGCACCTTGTTGATCTGCTTGATCCGAGGGAGCAGGTCGAAGCCGAAGTGTCGGGTGATGCCGAACCCGATCTCGGACTGGCCATGGGAATCGACGTAGTTCCCGGCCACGCTCATCGACGTTCCGTGCCGGATCGCCCCCTCGACCATCGCGTGGACCTCGGATGCCGAGCAGGACAGCAGTTGCGAGTGCACCACCACCGACCCACGTTCGACGTGCCAGTAGATGAGCACGCCGCGGCCTCCGTATCGGGAATGCCACTCCGTGAATATGTTCTGGTCGAAGGCCCGGAAATGGGTGGAGTCCGACGCCACCGCGGTGGAGCCCTCACCCCAGATCGTCTGGGTGCGAGCGGCGAACGTGGCGTTGGCGATCTGCACGGCGATGGCCCGGGCCGCGTCGGGGGTCAGGTAGCGGCGACGCACGTAGCGGATGTCGTCCTCGCTGTGGCCGTGTTCGCCGGCGGCGACCGCCCGGATGCCGGTGTTGGTGCCGTAGCCGTAGATCGCCAGCATGAGCCGCTCGGCCAGGTCCTCGGCACCGATCGCGGACCGCCCAGCGACCGAGGTGACCACGGTGAGGCAGCCGGTGCGCAGCACCGCCTCCTTCAGCATGTCGATCAGCGGGACGGTGCCCCACCGCCGGTGGACCTCGGCCTTGATCTGGCGTAGGTTCCGCGGCTCCGGGTCGGGGTCCAGCGGGGTGAGCCGGATCGCGCCGGCCTTGCGTTCGGCGATGTCCACCCACCCCAGCCGGGGCAACTCGGCGTCCAGTGCGGCCAGCTCGGCGCGCATCTCCGTCTGGAGGGCGGTGATGAACTCGCTCGGGTCGAGCGGCTTTCGCAGCCGGGCGTAGTGCTCGATCCGGCGTTCGTCGAAGTCGCGGGGCAGGTCCTCGTCGGGGTTGCGCCGCTTCTCCGCCCCGTCGACCCAAATCTCCTTACACCGCAGCTGGTCGCACAACGCTTGGAAGGTGGCCACCTCGTAGGCCATCCGCACCGTACGCCGCCGGCCCCGGTTGTCCACAGCGCCGACCAGGTCAGCCCAGTCCCCACCAGTGCTGCGATGCACTGGCGGGCGTTCCGCGAGCGGGTAGTACCTCAGGTTTCCCGCCGTGGTGTACCGGCCGACCAGTTCCAGGGCATCCAGGACCGGCCGATGGGTGCTGTTGCCGCTGCGAAAGGCCAGAACCTGTACCAGTCGGATCAGGCCGCGCCGGTAGTGGTTGGTGTAGGACGCCTTCAACGTGGTCCGCACGATCCGCCGGTACACCGGGCCTTTGGTCTTGTACTCATAGACCAGGTCCCGCAGGGTCGCCTCCCCACCCCGCACCGCGGGGAACACCACCTGCCGTACCGGGTCGTCCGGCGCGGCCAATGCCGCCTCGGCCACCGCGAACAGGATGTTCTCCTTGCCGGTCACCCGTTTGAACGCGTTGACCAACTCCTCGGTTACCCGCTTCTCCGCCCGCGCCCCGATCCGGTGCACCGTGGAGATCAGCAGCTCCACCAGGGCGTCGGTGATCTCCCGCTGCCGGGCCTGCAGCAACGCCGCCAGCAGCGTCACCGTCTTGGCCCGGTTCGGGTGCGCCCACAGATGCGACGGGGACTCCACCGCCGCCTGCCCCCGCCACCCGGCCACCACGTTCGGCGCGATCCCGGCGAACACGTCCGCCGGGATCGCCACCTCCCGCACGGCGAGCAACTTGTTGATCTCGGTCAGCATCGACTCCAGGCTGACGTTGCCCGGCACCGACCGGATCAGCGCCAACACCCCGGCCGCATCGTCACCACCGGCGCTGTCACGGCCTGCGGCCGGTGCCACCAGATCCAGCAGCCGCGCCACGACCGGTGCGCCCAACCTGCCCGCAACCTGGGCGAACAACGCCTCCTCGGCCTGCCGCAGCGCCGAGGCCACGATCCGTTCCACCCGCGTCCGTTCCGGCGGTTCGATCCGCTCGGCGTGGCAGTACGCCAACAACTCCAGCCGGACCTGCTCCACCCGCCGCTCGGCGTGCGCGACGCTGCCCGCCAGCCAGAACGTCAGCTTCTCCGCGTCCGCGACCGAACATTCCCGAAAGCCCAGCACCCGGCGCAACTCCACCCGATGCCGCTTGATCTGCCGCCCATCCCAGTCGTACAGACCCAGCTCCGCCGCCGAGACCCCCACCTGCCGCGCAACATGATCTACCGCGTTGTCCGGCAACTCCGCCCGCCCGCGTGGAAAGCGACCCCGCCAGATCAGGAACTTCATCAACAAGGCGAACCCGAGCCTTGTCGGCCCCGACTTGTTCCGCAGCAGCTTCAGATCCTCGTCAACAAGCGTGAAATGCTCCACCAACTCGTCGAACTCCAACGGACGGGCCAACCCGGCTCCCACGCCTCGGCAGGCCCCCGCCCCCGCGCCACCATGACGAGGCGAAGCCTCCCGCGAACCACCCCTCGGGTCAAGTCCGGATTACTGACAGCTACCTGGCACCTGGTGGCGGACTCCTTACCGGCACCCCGACACCCGCCAGCACTCGCCACCTGCGGTGGTGGACCAGATGGCGGGAACCCGACGGGGCGCCGCTGCTCGGCGGGGACAAGGTCACCGTGGTCAGCGCCGCCCCGCCGGACCAGGACACGCAACGGGCGACGTGAGATCAGCACCGGGTCGCGAACCTCGACTGGGATGACTACTGGATCTTCACCGACAAGCGTTTTGGCCTGGCTGAAGGTGACCGGCCCCTGCTGCGCTTCCTTGTCGAGATGCTGCACCCGGATGTGCGACATGACCTGGGCGAGGTGCATGACCTGCTCGCGTTCTTCAACATCGACTTAGCCGTGGACGGCTACGAGATCGTCCAGGTCGACGCGATCAGCGGCGCCCCGATCTTCGACTGGCAGCGCATCGGCCAGGGCGTGCGCGGCACGATGAAGAACCTGATCTTCGCGGCGGTCGGGCCCAAGCCCGAGATCGTGCTCGCCGACGCGGTCAACAACGACCTGCGCATCGTGCGCCACGAGGAGCACTGCCTCGTCTACGACCGGCCGCTCAGTGCGGACGGGCTGACCTGGCGCGACCTCACCACCTGGTGGGCAGCCCGCGACGGGACCATGGAGGCACCGACGGTCGAGGTTGAGCGCAGCCTCTATCGAAGGCTGCAGCAGTCCCTCGACGGCAATGGCGCCGAGCTGCGGGTGCTCAGCGCGTACGCCGAGCGCTACGTCCGCCTCGGCCCGGACATTCCCGCGCTGATCCCGCAGGTGTACCTGCACTACGACCCGTACAACCGAAGCCGCCACCCGGCGCCAGCGCGCGTGCTGCATCCCCGGCGGATGGACTTTCTCCTGCTGCTGCCACACCGCGTCCGCGTGGTGATCGAGTGCGACGGCAAGCAGCACTACGCCCACGACGACGGCCGTGTGGCCCCCGACCGGTACGCCGCCTACGCCACGGCCCTGCGCGCCAACACCACAGCCCTCCGGGACAACACCGGCGATCGGCTCCTCACCCCCGACGCACATGAGGTGCTGTTCACCGCAGCCACCAGCCTGGGCAACGCCGGCCTGGTAAGACCGGCCATCACCGCCTACCAGCAGCTGCTCACCGATTGCCTGCGGGTGCTCGGCCCCGACCACCCCGACACCCTGACTGCCCGCGGCAGCCTCGCCTCCCGGCGGGCCGAGGCTGGGGACTTGGCCGGCGCCATCGACGCCTACCAGCAGCTGCTCACCGATTACCTGCGGGCGCTCGGCCCCGACCACCCCGACACCCTGACTGCCCGCAACAACCTCGCCTACTGGCGGGCACAGGCCGGGGACCCGGTCGGCGCCGCCAGCGCCACCGAGGAACTGCTGGCCGACCGCCTGCGGGTGAACGGTCCCGACCACCCCCACACCCTGGTCACCCAAAACAACCTCGCCTACTGGCGGGGACAGGCCGGGGACCCAGCCGGCGCCGCCACCGCCTTCAAGCAGCTACTCATCGATTCCCTGCGGGTGCTCGGCCCCGACCACCCCCACACCCTGACCGGCCGCCACCACCTCGCCCACTGGCGGGGACAGGCCGGGGACCCAGCCGGCGCCGCGAGGGCCAGCGAAACACTCCAAGCTGTCAGCCGTGACACATCTGCTGACATCGAGATGACCGACGAGCACTAACAACGAGGTGGCGCCTCCCAGCGGCGCCTACCGTCACACCACACGGGCGCTAACATCAGGTCCAACCGCTGGCGAGGCTGACGCCACCGGGGCAGCACACCAAACACACCATGACGCGGTACCGCCGGCCGTTCCGGCGGATACAAACCATGGAGTTCCTGGTGTCACCTCACCTCTTGTGGCTGCCCTGGCTCTCACTTCTCGCCATTACAGTGTGCACCGTCGTCCCCGCCGCCGAGCGGCTCATTGCTCAACATCAGCGCTACCGAGCCGAACGAGTTTGGCTACGCACCTTCGAACGACTCGCGGCAGATCATCAGGCCAGTCTTGGCCAGGTCGCCGAGCTCGCGTTGGCGCTGCGTGCAGACCCCGGCCAGCGCTCGGCACAGGACCGCCATGGACGGGCCCACCGAGACGTGAGTGCTGACCGGCACGCCGCACCACGCCAGGTGAAGGCTGGGCGGGCGTACAGGGCGGGCGAAGCCCTGAGCGGGATGGCCCGGCCAGGCCCGCGTGGGTCCTGAGTGGGTGTGGTTGGGCGTGTCAGGATTCGGTGCGCCGACCCGGAACATCAGCCTCGCACTGCGCGGCCGGTGCGGCCGCGCCGGCAAGCTCGTGCAGGAACAGCGGCAGGATCTGGGGCAAGAGATCGAATTGGGCGTCGGGCACCAACTGGCGCAGGCGCTGCATCCCGGCCCCGAAGTCCAGCAACGTGATCGCGGTGGCGACCCGTGTGGCGGTGGACCAGCGGCGGTCGGTCAGCACGTCACGGACGAAGAAGCGAGGCAGGCCGATCGCGGCTGCGAGCATCCAGCGGACGGTGGCGTCGCCGAGCGCTCCACTGTCCAGCTCGGCCTCGACCGCGGCGCACTCGCCCAGCGCCCACGCGCGCATGTCGGCCGCCGCCCGCCACGCGGCGCGGAGTTGCTCGGGCGGGGCTCCGTCGATGACGCGTAGCAGGTGTTGCCGGACGTCACCGGCTGGGAGCAGACGCAGGCCGGTGTCGTCGGCGACATCAGCGGCGTCGCGGATGTCGCCCTCCGGGTACTCCATCCAGGACGCGATCGGGCTGGCCGCGCCGGGCGGCAGGACGGCCCGCACGTATGGGGCCATGGCCGGGCCGGTCAGTTCGGCCGCGCCGGCGAGCACGCCGGCGACGGCGAAGGTGGTCAACTCCTTGGCCATGACCGGCTCGGAGCCGGCGAGACCCCGGTCGTACTGCGCCAGGTCGGGCACGTTCCACGGCATGCCGTAGCCGGTGATCCGTGCGTCGATCCGGCGCATCCGGCGCGGGATGACGACTATGCCGGTCCGGCGGCCGGCGGCGGCGCGCTCGGCCAGGTCCCACGCCCGCTCGGCGCGCTCCTCCGCTCCGGCCGGGACGGGTGCACTCTGCTCGCCGGGCACGACGAGGCGGTGCACGGCGGCCCGCCAGGCCGCCCTGACCGTCGTGAGCGGGACGGGGAGCCCGTCGCCGAATGCCTTGAGCGCGAGATCGTGCGGGCGACGGCCCGGGCGGGCGTGCTGGACGAGCCAGACCACCAGGTCCAGCGCGTCGCGGTGTGCGGTCGATGTGGTGCCCCGGCCACGGCCGAGCGAGCGGATCAGGTTGGGCGGCACCAGCCCGGCCGCACGCCACCGCTCGAGCTTGGTGATGGTCGTGGGGGCGTTTCGGAGCCGGGCAGCGTCGAGTAGTTGCTCGTCAGCGCGGCTCGCAGGCTTGCGGGGCACCAGCCGACCGTATCGGGGACGACGGCATCGCGCCGTTACAGCCCCGCGATCTCGTGCAGATTCCTGGCTGCCCGTTCTGGTCCGCTTGCAGGAGCACCGCCCGGGCCCCTGGGCGAGCAGAAGGGAAAGGGACTCCGTCATGAAGCACGCGGACAAGTCGGCCCGCCGACCTGGCACCCGACGGTGGCTGACGGTCACCGGCGCGCTGACCGCGGCGGTACCTGCGGCCGTGATCGCCCTGCACAGCCCGGGCTGGGCGTTGGCGCTCGGCACGGCGGCGTCCGTCTTCGCCGCGATCGCCGGCGTCCGTCGGTGAGCTGGGATCTGGGCCCCGGGCTCGGCGCACTGACGTGCAGCTCGGTTGGGCTGGGCAGGGGATCAGCTCTTCATCGGGACGCCGGTCATTCACCCCGGGACGATCAGACTCCTCCGGTCCTCCACTGTGTGCAGCTGGCGCCACCGGCTTGCTGGGGGTCGACGTCGGTGAGGCGGTCGACACCTTCCAGGCCGTTGATGGAGAGGACCTCCGTGAGCTCCTCGGAGTAGATGAGGAAGTCGCCCTGCAGGCCGGCCGCTGGGAGGCTTCTGCGGGGCACGCCGCCATTTGGGGTGCTTCCGTGGCGCTCGTGCAGGGTGCCGCTTCGCGGGGCTGGAGCTGGAAATGTCGATGATCGTGATGACCGCCCAGACGATGTACCCGACAAGCACGAAGAGGAGCGTTTCGGCGGCGGCGCGCGTGCAGCCCGGCTCGTTGACCGCGGCCATCAAGCCGGGCTGCGCCGGCACGCTGTGCGGTGAGCCGGCTGCATGTCGTCCAACTTGAGGGGGACGGCAGAAGGGATCTTGCGGCAACAAGACGAGCTCCCTTCAACTTCCGGTCACGACTGCCTGCCGATCTTGATTCCTGACCGCTTCACATCCGGACCAACGGACTTCTTGCGCCAGGGCCGACCGGAGCCAGCCAGTCCATTACCGGGTTGTTCACGCCGCTTCGGAACACCTTCGTACATGGTCGGCCAAAGTCGGACTTCGCGACTGAACAAAATTTGTTGATCATAGCCTTGAGCTGCCAAAACATAGATGATCTAGCTTCACGATTGTTCATCCAGTTCATTGGAATCGCACACCTACGAACGTTCCAAAAAACAATTCTTATAAACGCTCGGATCGTTTCATGATAGGGTCTGAAATTCGTCAAAATAAGTAGCGAGGCCCTCTGGACTATTGACAGAAGGCTGCGGGATCGTTGGTTCACGTGCCCGCGCGCGCCGGACGGCAATCCGGCGTGAGCGGGCATACCGGACCAACGGACTCTTGGAGAACGTCATGGCTCTCTTCCCGCAGGAGGGGGCCGGCGAGCAGCCGGCTTCTTCCGCTCCCGCACCGGCGCCCGCTCCTGTCGACTTCGACCGGCCGGCGTCGCTGCTGCCGCCCGCGGCCACGACGCCGGATCACTCCTCGACCGCCACGCCGCGCGGCAACGGCCAGTCCACCGGGGCGCTCGCGCTGCGCCTGGGCTTCGCCGCGCTCGTCATCGTCAGCGCGCTTGCCTTGATGGCCATGGGCTTCGGGGAGGCCGCGATCATCACGGTCATCGTCGGCGCTGGCGGTGTTGCCGCCAGCGTGCTGCGACGCGTGAGCTGAGTCATGGGGCGCGCCAAGAAGCCCATCACGCGGCCGGGCCGGGTCGGTAATCTTGCCGGCCAGGTCCGGCTGCTGGTGGATGAGGCCGGCTTGACCCTGCGCGACTTGCGGGAGCGCACCGGGATGTCGCTGGGCACGTTGTCCAATGCGCAGGGCGGCGACGAGCTGCCGACTTGGAACGTATTGAGCAAGATCGTCACTGCTTGCGGTGGGGATCTTGCCGACTGGCGAACACGCTGGGAGAACGCCAGCGAGTTCTCCCGGTCTCCAGCCCCGGTCCGCGTCGGCAACACCGAGGTCCTCGCGCCGGCTTCGGCCATGACGCGGCGGGAGTGGCGGCAGATGGCACTGCGGGAGCTCAACGGGCCGCCACCGATACCGATCACGGCTCAGAATGCCGCCGACTTCAACGACTACATGCGGCGGTTGAAGATCTGGGCCGGCGACCCGCCGGTCCGGGAGTTGGCCTACCGTATGCAGCTCTCGTCGAGCACGGTAGGCGACCTGATGCGCAGGAGGGACAGGCTTCCATCGCTTGAGGCGCTCAGCGCGCTCTTGGCTGGCTGCGGCGTCGCCGACGACAACGTTGTCCGGGAGTGGCTGTTCGCTTGGCGCCGGATCAAGCTCAGCGACTACAAGGCCCCGCGCCAGCTGCGGCCGCGACATCGGCCCTCGCAGTCAGCCTGAACGGCGCTGCGAGGTGTGGCTGGCGGCGAGCAACGGTCCGGGCCTGGACGACACCGGCCGGGTGACGCGCCGGTGGGGCCGCTCGGGCCCGGCATGGGCCGATGACGCCGCCGTTGGGCGTGCGCTCACGCTCGACCTGCCGGGGGCGGCTCGAGTGCCCCTGACGGTCATGCAGGCGAATGCTCATCGCCGTTCCCAGGCCCGGCCAGGTCGGCGACGACGCGGCCGCGCAGCACGGTGAGGCGGCCTGCGGCGTGCCGGAGCCGGTCGGCCTCGACGGCGAGCTGCTCGCGCAGGTCGTCGTCGGTGATCCGGTCCGGGACGGCGGGCGCGGCGTCGAGCCCCGCGGGTGCGCTGGTGAGGGTGCCGGCCATCCAGTTCAGCAGTTCGACGTGGGCGTCGAGCGCGGCCGCCAGGTCGCCGGCGTTCAGCGCTTCCTGGGCCCGCTCGAACGGCGGAAACGGTGTGGTGCGGGCCGGGGCCGGGGTGCCTTCGGCGACGATGACGGCACCGAGCTCGATGCCGGGGATCACCCGGCCGTAGGTGCGGATCCGCCCGTCGTCCTCAAGGACGTCGACCGGGTCGGTTCCGTCGGCGAGGGTGAGCACCGTGACGACCGCCGCGGTGCGGTTGTCGGTCTCCTCCAGCTGCAGGGCCGGGTCGATACGGAGCGTCTCGGCGATGCGGACCGGGGTGCCGGCCGGCAGCCTGGCCATGAGCTGGGCCAGCTCACCGGCGGTGCCGAACTCGGCCGGGGTCGGCCCCAGCCCGTCACGCACTGCGGCCATCGCCGCCGCCTGCTGCGCCTGTGCAGTCTGCTTGTCCAATGCCGTCATTCGGTCCTCGCCCTCGTCCAGTCTGTGTCGACGTCGTCGTTCTGAGCCAGCGCCTGGTGGGACCCAGCACCTCGAACGCGGCCGGGCGGGCGAGGACCTGGTCCTACGCCCCGAGGGCCGGCAGTGGTCGGGTGTCGCCGGGCAGCTCGGCGACCCGGGCGTCGAGGCCCGGCTGGGCAAGGTCGGGCGGCAGCAGCTCGGGCAACACGCTGTAGATGGTGGTGCGGGAGACGCCGAGGAGTTTCGCGATCGCGCTGATCGTGCGATTGGGCTCGGCCAGCAGCTGCCGGGCGTAGGCAAGCTTCTCGGGGGTCATCGCCGGCGGCCGGCCAAGGCGCTGGCCGCGGGCCCGGGCAGCGGCGAGGCCTTCGTTGGTGTTCGCCACGATGATCGTGCGGATGAACTCCGCAAGCGCGGCAAAGACATGGAAAACGAACATGCCGCCGGGGGTGGTGGTGTCGAGCTTCTCGTGCAGCGACAGGAACCCGACGTTCATCCGCTTCAGCTGCCCGACGATCGTGATGAGGTCCTCCAGGGACCGGCCGAGCCGGTCCAGGGAGACCACGGTCAGCGCGTCGCCCGGCCGGACGTACTCGAGCATCCGGGTCAGCTCGGGCCGCGCGGTGTTCTTGCCCGTCGCCTTGTCGAAGAAGCACTTCGCGCAGCCGGCCGCGGTCAGGGCCGCCTCCTGCCGGGCGAGGTTCTGGTCCCGGGTGGACACCCGGCCGTAGCCGACGAGCACGCCGGTCAGCGGCGCCGGCGTGAGCAGGTCCCCGCCGTCTGGCGCGACGATGCCGCCGGCGGTCACGGGGCGGCCCGCCGGGCGAGTTCCGTGGCGACGGTCTCGCACCACTGCCAGGTGAGCGGGCGGTCGCCCCAGCGGCTGATGACGTCGAGGCGCGACGCGAGCACCGTCATGCCGGCGGCCGCGGCGCCCTGGGCGTCGATCGCGCAGGCGCCCAGAGACGGCGAGGAGGCGATCACCGGGTCGACGGCGAAGCCGAGCTCCATCAGCTGCAGCACGGTCTCGGCGGTCAACGTCTCGATCATGTGGTCTCCGTCCGGCGAGGGGGCGCGGCGCTGCTCAGCATGCCCGGAAAACGGGTCGGCGGGTTGTTGGACACGCCGACTTTCTGGACACGTTTTCTGGACGCCCCTGACCGATCCGGCGGCCATTTTTGATCTTGTTCGGGAAACGATCGATTCCCGGACAAGATCAAGCTGGCGGCTAGACGGAGAACGTCGCGCAGGTGGGATCGGCGATGGTCTCGCCGGTACCGATCTTGCCTTCGGGCCAGAGTTCCCCGGTGATCTCGTAGTCGCCGTGGTCGAGCTTTGCCGGTATCCGCAGCGGCCGCGGCACTGATTGGACGCCGGGCTTGATCGGGTAGTTGTGAAGATCCCCGAACCCGTCGGCCAGCGAGGTGCCGTCATCCGCGTACACGTCGGCCCCGAGGTCGGCTCGCCCCTCGATCTTCGCCGTGATCATGTAGGTGAGGGTTACTTGCGCGCCCGGAGGAGCCGGCTCGACCGAGCAGGTGACGTTGAGATCGTCTTTGGTCAGCGGCCGCGGCGCGCTTGCCGGAGTCGGACTTGCTGGTTCAGCTCGGACGCTGGACGCATCCGGCTGCGGAGCTGTGCTTCCGGGAACGGGGCCGATGCGCGTTGGATCGACGACCGGGCCACCCGGCGATTGGGGCGCCAACCAGGCCAGCACCGCGACCACGATCCCGATGGTGGCGAGAACTCCCGCACCTCCCACCCACTCCGGCCGGGTGAGAGCGCGGCGCCAGAATCCTTGCACCGGCGGTTGTGATTCCACCGAACCTCCCAGCGAAGAGAGAGGACGTCGAACCCTGTTTAGGCTCGGGTGACATCACACCCAGCTGTCGGCCCTGGCCGCACACGCGAGAATCGCTCGCGCCTGATGTCACGGACCCGATCGCAGCGCGCATTAGCCCTGTTGGCGGTGCAGATCGCTCGGCGTGGTGGCCGACTGCCAGCGGCGCCAGTAGCAGGTGGCCTACAGATTCGAGTCACGCTTCGGACACGCGGACCCCACAGGCCGCGCGCCGGGCTCGACCAGTTGCAGGCCGGCCGGAACTGCACCCGGCACACGTCGGCCGGGGCGAGGGAGCGCAGCGCGGCGTTGACCGACAGGGTCTTGCCCAGGCCGGCGTCGCCGTGCACGCACATCATCGCCCGCGCGTGTAGGACGTCGGCGAGGTTGTCGCGCAGCTGCAGCAGCGCCTCGGCGGCCACCACGTGCGCCCCGGCCAGACCGGGGTAGTGATCGTCGCGCTCGTCGAGGTCGAGCCAGGTCGTCACGTCGCCTCCGTCTCCGCTGCACCAGGCGAGCCCGTCGAGCTGGGGGCCAGGGTCATTGCATAGTCGGGTAGCCGCTGGTCACGGCATCGATGAGGTCGCGTGAGCGGCGGTCGGCGCGTCGGGTGGCGCGGGCGATGTTGGCTGCGTTGTCGGTGCGGTGGTAGCCGATCGCGGCGTTACGCAGGGTGGCGATGACGGCGGGTCCGGTGCCGGTCCGGGCTTGATGGTGGTCTTCACGGAATGTCACGTCCCGCACGTGGTGCAGGCGGTTCTCGATGTGCCAGTAGCGGCGGATCCAGTCCTGCAGGTCGGCGGGCTGGGCGTCGGCGGCGGGCAGGGACACGGTCAGGTACGCGGTTTCGCGGCTGGTCCGGCTGGCGGTGATGCGGGTGCGGGTGATCCTGACGGCCTGCTCGGCGTGCGGGAACGCGATCCCGCCTGGGGTGGCGAGGGTGATCGCTGTGACGGTGCGGGTCTCGCGGCGGCCGTGGCCGCGGTCGCGGGTTCGGTCCCCGGCCGGGACCTGCGCCCATGGCAGGGCTTTGAGCTGGGCGAACAGGGTCGGCTGGTTGGCCTTGACCTGCACGAGCAGGTGCGCGCCGCGGCCGGCGACCTCGGTGGCGTGGCGGGTCTGGGTGTGCAGTGCGTCGGCGACGAACAGCAGGTCGGTCAGGTCGCCGAGCACGGTGGTGACGGCGTCGAGCAGCGGGGCGAACGCGGGGATCTCGTTCGACTTGGCGTCGATGGTGACCTGCGCCAGGACGATGCCGGTGGCGGTGTCGAGGGCGGAGAGCAGGTGGACGTAACCGCCGTCGGGGCGCCGCGAGCCGCGCAAGGTTTTGCCGTCGATGGCGATGACCTGCCGGTATCTGCGTGGACGCCGCAGCGCTGGCCGGGTGCGGGTGCGGGTGCGCAGCCAGCCTGCGAGGACCCCGGTCAGCAGTCCAGCGTCGAGGCGGGTCAGCAGCCGCCACACGGTCGTGCCCGCGGGTGTCCGGCGAGCGAAGCCGAGTCTGGCCTTGGCCTGTTCGTCGAGGTCGTGGAGCCAGTCGCTGATCGCGGCGAACGATGACGCACCGGCGAGGGCGGCGCAGACCGCGACAGCGAGCAGCCCGGAGAGGGGGTATCGGATCCCGCGGGGGTCACGCGGGTCCGGGACCGCGGCCAGGGTCTGCAGCAGCCCGTGCTGCTCACTATCGGTGACAGGTGCGGGTGCGGTGTTCGCGACAGGCGCGGTGACGGCCAGTGCGGGAATGAGGGATGATGCCATCGGCGGGTGAGGTCCTTGCGGTGTCACGGGGCGTCGAGAACTCCATGATCACCGATGCGGCCTCACCCGCTTTCACGGCCTCTACAGCGTCCACTCACCCCTAGAACCTCCTGCTCAGAGCCCTCGCCGCTCGACTACGCAATCGCCCTGAGCTGGGGGCCGATGCCGCCGGCATCGGCGGCGCGGGCCGAGCGGGGCAGGACCCAGCCCGGCGCCGGCGGGCCGAGCGGCATCACCCACGGCCGGGCCTGGGCCGGCTCCGGTGTGGTCGCCGCGGCGTAGATGACGCGGCCCCAGGTCCCCGGCCGACTCGTAGCCGCCGGCGAGGTTGTTCATCGAGGTCAGCGTGTTCGGGTGGTCGTCGCCCAGGACCCTGTACCTGCTTCTGTTTACCTTTGAGCCCCGTGTGGCCTTATGTGTGCATCAGCCGTTGTACCTCTCGTGTTCACCTTCCGTTCACCTGTGACGTTCGTATCAGTCAGCGTCAGCCATCGTTAGCGTCCGAACGACGGAACCTGACGAACTTTCGCATTAGCTCAAGCCTCCGTGCGTAGTACTCGAAGTACGTGCCCTCAATGTTGGTTCTGCGAGAACCAACATTCTCTACCATTGAGGACATCTGCCCTTTCGGTAGACGCGGAAATAGTCTCTACCAAATGAGGTGGTGGGTTCAATTACGTTGCCGAGCCCCAGCTAGAGACCTACTTAAACGATTAAGTTGTTTCATTCTTAAAGTAGAACGCTTTGACTCGAAGCATCGCTTGGCGTGCGTCATCAAGCAATGCCAAGATGACGAATAGCAATCCAGCGGAGGTGACTCCTCCCGCGCGGAAGGCCTTACCCGAGACCGCCTGGCCCACCACCAAAGGACACGATCATGAATACGGTTCCTCGTCCGCCGGAAGCCCTGTTCGCCCGGATGATCGCGTTCGTCGCGATCCTGTTCTGCATCGACGTGCTCCTCCTCGTGTTCCATGCTCAGGGCTACGACGCCCGGGCCGCGCTGGCCGCTGCGTGCGGCTTCGCCGTCCTCACCGCCGAGATCGCAGAACGTCTGCTCAAGGCCTAGGGACGCTGCGTCATGACTGAAGTCGGTCATCGGCCCGGGCGTGACGTCGCCACCCCCGGGCCGGCCAGCGCGGCGTGCGCTGCGGCCGCGCTGGGGCAATTTGTCCTTGAACTGCGCGAGGTCCGCCGCGCCTCCGGCGACTCGTCCTACGCCACCCTCGTGCAGGCCATGAACGGGGAGTACTCGAAGGCCACCATCTCCCGAGTGCTCAACGGCGCGGAACCTTCGTGGCGGTTTACCCGCAGCTTCCTCGCCGCGTGCGGAGTCACCAATGCAGAGATCGCGGCCATCTGGCACCCGAAGTGGACCGGCCTGCGCGATGCCTTACGCCCGCTGGCGGCTCGCAGCCCGGCGGCGGGCGCTCCGTACGGCGAGGAGTGCCCCATCTGCGGCGGCTGGACAACAAATCCGCAGCGGCACGCCGAGTACCACCGCCACCACGACGCGACCGCCGGTAACTGATGTCTGACCGGCGACCGAACTACCTCCCCTTCGAGTCGCGGCCCGGATACTGCCTGTACATCTTCGACAGAGAGTGAGCACGGTTATGGCATCCGCCGCGGCGGCATCCGCTGGATGGGACGACGAGGAGCCGCTAGAGGACCGGGAGGCCCGCGCGCCGGGCACCCGCCCGGCCACCGGGTCCATCGAGTTCGCGCGCGTGAGACCCAACCAACTGGCCGACGACCCACGGAACCCGCCGCGGCGCCTCGACGACCTCGACGACCTCGCCAACGTTGCGGAGTACGGCCTGTTCCAGCCGATCCTCGTGACCACCCGGCAGAACTTCCTGAAGAACAACCCCGCGCGGGCCGAGGCGATTGGTGACGCCCCCTACGTCATCCTGGCCGGCCATCGGCGCAAGGCTGCCGCCGTCAGGTACGGCCTGGCGGAAGTCCCGGTGCATATCCGCCACGACCTCAGCGCCAACGGCGGCGACGCAATCGTGCGGCTGCTGGAGAACCTGAGCCGCAAGGCTCTCGACCCGATCATGGAGGCGCTGGAGTATCAACGGCTCCGGGATGAGAACGGCCTCAAGGTCCGCGAAATCGCCGACCGCCTGCACATCCCCTCGCACTCCGTTGTGTCGAAGCGTCTGCAGCTGCTCGGGCTGCCAACAGCGCTCCAGGAGGCGGTCGCCGACTACCACCTCGGTGTCACCGACGCCGAGGCGTTGAGCAAACTCGCCGACGGCGAGCTGCAGATGCACGCCTGGGAACTGATGTCGGAAGGGCGCATGCCGGTCGGGCAGGCCATCGCCGAGGTACATCGACGCCGGTTGCACCGCGCCGCCGCCGAAACGAAACAGCGCCGCGGCACGCACGACCCGCTCGACTCGCCAAGGAACACGGCGGATACCGAAGCTCGAGCGTCCGAGCGCGAAGCGGCGCAAAACTCCGGCGCAGGACGATTCAGCTCATGCGAGCGGCTGGCCGCGCAGCGAGCCAGTGCCGAGGACGTCACACAGGTCATCGCGCAGTACGCAATACGAGGCGCCTCATACCACCGCGACGCGGTGCGGCTGGCCCATCGCTGGCTGCGCAAGGCCGGCATCGGCCCGGTCGGCCTCACCGATCCGACGGCATACCTGGCGGCCGTCGAACCCGCCGACGTGGTGCATGTCGCCTTCGTGATAGCGGTCGCCGCGGACGAGGCGCGCATGCGCGACCCGCGCCGATCGTGGGACGGACGGGACGTTGCGCATCTGCGCCGGCTCGAGGCGGCGGGGCACCAGACCACAGAATGGGAGCGGTGGCGCGCGGCCGAGGCCGGCGGGGCGTGACGCGCGACCGGCCCAATGCCGCCGCCCCTTGCAGTGAAAGGGCTCCCCTAGCGGTGACGAGCCGCCCGGGGAGCCCTCTCGAAGCCCGGCGCTCGCCTGGCCCACAGACAAGGTCATCCGGGTGACTCATACCGCGCCTGCAGCACGCGGAGGGGGTTCCCACGGTCAAGCATGCCGACGGCGGCGCCGCACCACAAGTAGGCGGAACGCATCGCAACATAGTGAACGGATGAATGTGATACTGCCACCGACACGCGACGAACACCACCGGCCATCATGACCATGGACCGGAGGTTCGCCACACCAGCCGTGATCGGCATGACTATCCCACCCAGCCCACCCGAATCGCGCACGCCGGCGCAGTCGCAGGCCCTGGGCCCGGCGGAGGAAGCCGGTCGAGTCGACACCGCCGGCATCGGCGGCGCGGGCCGAGCGGGGCAGGACCCAGCCCAGCGCGGGCGGCCCGAGCGGCATCACCCACGGCCGGGCCTGGGCGCGCAGCGCGCCGACGTCGGCGTCGACCAGCTCGGCCGAGGCCTCGCCCCTGGTCATCGCACCCAACGGCCGGACCGGCTCCGCCGTGGTCGCCGCAGCGTAACGCCGGCGCCGCGTCTGCTCGACCGCCTTGAGCTCGCGCGCCAGCCGGTCCCGACGCGTCGTCCGGGCCCGCTACACCGCGCGGATGTGCTCGGGGCCGGCCTGGTCGGCGAGGACGGTCCGGCCGAGGTGCGCGCCGGTACGGGCGTCGAAGACCTCGATCTCGTGGTCGTGGTGCGGCATCCACCGCACCCGCACCTGCCGGCCGGCGTTGGCGCTGCCGTTCATCCACGCCCCGACGTAGAACCGTGTCCGCGTTGAGCGTGTCGGAGGGTCGGTGCGGTGGCGCGTGCGGTCGGCCCAGTTGGGGACGCGGTTCACGAGGCCGTCCAAGCGGACGTGACGACGACGGCGGTGGGGGAAGGCCGGCTCGCGTCGGGGAGGTAAGCGCGCGCTCAGCCGGGCCGGGATGCCGCCCGCGCGGTCGGAACGCCTGCACGACCTATCCGTGAACCTGCCGCACCTCACCGCCCGCGGTTACCTCGTACAGGTCGATGCGCAGCCGATTACGGACGTAGACAGGAACCCGTTGGACGGCGCTCACTGAGGCGGTCGGCACTATCAACGCGTAGCGCACGCTGGCGTGGTACCCGGAGCTCGCCGCGGCCGGGGCGCGCCATGGCGTCGTCGTGTTCCCGGGCATTGAGTTTAACGTCAACAAGTGCCACCTCATGGCGATCTGGGACTGCACCGACGACGGGTATCGGCGCGGCCAGCAGCTCCTGGCGCGGCTGTTCCCGCCGGACGGACCAGCGGCGCTGACCGACAAGCGCTTCCCGAACCCGACGTTGTCCGGATCGCCGCTGGAGCTGGCGAAGGAGGCCACCGAGCGCTACGGCGCGCTCGTGCTTGCGCCGCACGCCACCGCGAAAGACATCGGCCTGTTCGGCAAGAACGTGTGCAACATCAGCGCGCAGGTCGCCCAGAGCGGCTACGTGCTCGGCCTCGACGTGTACGGCAACGATCACGCGGACGTGCTCACGAACCCCAAGTCGCAGTTCGACGGCCAGCGGCCGGCCTGGTTCATCTCCGGCGACGTCCGCAGCCTCGACACCGTCGGCGAGCGAGCCGTGTACCTGAAGCTGGGCGAGCCACCGACGCTGGAAAACCTGCGGCAGGCGTTCCTAATGCCCGAGAACCGCATCCGGTTCCCGGAGAAGCTTCGCGGCAAGTACGGGCACCTCACCGGCATCCGCTTCCTGCCCAGCGCCGACGCGACCTGGCCACACATCACCCGCATCGCCATCAGCGGCGGGTTCCACGACGGTGTCACCGTCGACCTCGGCCCCGGCCTCAACGCGATCATCGGAGGCAAGGGCACCGGGAAGTCCACCGCGATCGAGATCGCGCGCCACGTCTGCGGCGGCGCCGAGTCCACCGTCAGTGACAACCAAGACAACCGCCGGACCAACTTCCCGGCGAACGCAACCGCAACGTTCGGCGTCGTCGCCGAGGACCTGCAGCGGTACGATATCGTCCGCTCCGGCGACAGCACACCAGCGCGCCTGACCCGCAACGGCCGCGACATCGGCGTCGACCCCGGCCGCCGGTTCGCCATCAACGTGTTCGGCCAGCGTGAGCTCGCTCAACTGGCCGAGCACCAGGACGCGCTGCGTGACTTCGTCGCCATCTCCGCCGGCCCGCAGATGGGCGACGCCAAGGCCGGCGCGAGCAACTGCCTCGCCGAGCTGAACCGAATCGACGGCGACCTCCGATCCCTCGAAGCCGAGGTCAGCCGAGCCGAGGAGCACGAGGCCCAGCTTGCCGACCTCACCGATCAGTTGAAGGTCGCCGGTCAGCGTGGTGCAGCGGAGCAGGTCGCCGCATCGCAACAGCTGACTGCGGTGGAGGAGGAAGTCGCCGCCGTCCAGCAGTGGCTGACGGACGCCGAAGGCCTCATCACCCAGATCCGTAAGCAGTCGGTCCGCCCAGCGGTTCAGGAGCACGACTGCGTTCCGGAACAGCTCACCAATACCGCCGACCAGGTGGCAGCCGCCCTCGCCGCTGCCACCGACGGCATCGAGGCAGCGACCCGAGCAGCGAACGACGTGATCGGGACGCTCATCGCCGAACATCGCTCCCGGGTCGACGCGCGACGCCACGAGATCAACGTCGCGCTCGCCGACGCCGGCCTGAAAGACCCTGAAGAACTCGCTCACAAGCAGCGGACCGCCGCCGAGCTGGCTCGCGCCGTCGCCGCCGTGCCCGCCCAGCGCGAGCAGATCGAGGCACACCTGGCAACCCGAGCCGAGCTCCTCGAAGACCTGCGCACCTTCCGCACCATGGTGTCCCAGCAGTTCCAGGACGCCGCAGCGGACCTCAACACCAGACTCGGCGACCGCGTCCGCGTCGTTGTGCAGCCGCTGGCCGACACGGCGGACCTCGACACCCTGCTGGCGCGGCTGCTCGCCAGCCAGAACGTCCGAGCCGACCAGCAGACGAAACTGGCCGAAGCCGGACCGGCAACACTCGTCGCTGCGTTGGCCGCCACCGACAACCGCCTGCTGAAGCTCGGCGTCACGGAGCTCACCGCGAGCAAAGTGCGTCAGCTCGGCGTCTCCGAGGTCCGGCAGATCGAGCAATGCGCCATGCCGGACCTCGTGACGATCGAGATCAACGTGGTCGACAGCGGTGAGCCTCGATGGCTGGACGTGCGGAAGGTCAGTCCCGGGCAGAAGGCGACCGCGATGCTCGCCCTCGCGCTCGCGACCGGCACCGACCCGCTCATCATCGACCAGCCCGAAGACGACCTCGACAACCGATTCATCTACAACCAAGTCGTCCGGCAGCTCGCCGAGGTCGCAGACCGACGCCAGGTCATCGTGGCCACGCACAACCCGAACATCCCGATCCTCGGCGACGCCGAGATGATCCTCGCCCTGGATGCCACCGATCGACCAGAGCCGCGTGGTCGCCTGTGGCGCAATCGACGAACCGGACGTCGCCGACGCAGCACGACACATCCTCGAGGGAGGCGACGAAGCCTTCAAAGCACGGGCCCGTCGGTATCGGGCCGCGCGATAGCGCACCCCATACGCCACGCCATCGCTGGCCTCCAGGTCCGTTTCCGGATTGCCGATACGACGCCATTGACGGCTGGGCGGGCGGCACCTCGCCGTAACCCGCGTCGCATCGCTGGAGCGTTGCACAGGAGCGGATGCCCAGCTGGGCATCCGCTCCTGCGTCCGGGCCGCCGGGCTTGCGACGGGTGCCGCGCCTGGCGGCGTTCCTCAGACACCGGCGGCCCGCGCTACCTCGTGTCGTGCTGGTCGCCGCGGTCGGCGCGGGTGCCCTGGAGCGCGCCGCACTACCGGCGTGCCGTAATCCACGGTGTCTTTCCGCGGCGGCGAACGGTCAGGCCCGCCGAACCCGGACTGCCTTCCGCATGCCCTTGACCTGCATCTTCTCGCCCGAGATCGTCACCGCGGGACGGTACGCATAGTGATACTCGTAGTGATACTCCGCCTGCTTCCAGATGGAACCGTCGGTGAGCTCGACGATCGTGTCACCCGACCAACCGGTCCAGCTGCCGTTCACGTACAACGTCATGCGGCAAGCATTGCAGGCACCTACGACATTTTCTGGGGCCGGCGCGCTCTGGCGGGTCAGTCGCCCGGACCAGCGACTTGGACGACGGCGGGCGGCGAGAGGTCGGTGGGGCCGGACGTAGCGGGTCCGGTACCGCGGCTGGCCGCGGCCCAGTCGCGGGTGCCGCCACCGGCCGGGCTGCGAGTCCCACGCGGTGTCCACCTATCCACGGCATGGATGCGCACACGCTAAGCCTGCAACATCGACCTCAACCTGCTACTGAGTCTCGATGCACTGTTCACCGAGCGCAGTGTTACCCACGCGGCTGGCGCAGATGCCGCGGATCCTCACGTACCACCGGGGTACCGCCTCGACGACCGCAGCCCGCAGCTGCGCACCCACGGCGTCGAGCTCCATGTCCGGATGGTCACCGAGAGCTTGATCAGCTGTGCTTGTGCCTCGCCGCGAGCGTCGCATGCGAGACACTCGAACGACTGACCCTGCCCTTGGTCAGATCAGAGCAACGCAAGGATGACCGGCCGTCTTTCCGCTTGGAGAAATGGCTCTGCGTCGATAGGATCAAACGCATGCATCCCTGTTTCATTCAGGGGTGCTATGGGTGGGGGTTCAAGTCCCCCCTTCGACACGAGCCTTCGTACATGATCGCCGATGGCGCCGCCTCGGCGATCACTGCGTTTTGGCCGGGTTGATAGGTGAGTTTCAGTCCTAGGGCGAGGTAGATCTCGGCCTTGTCGGCGGGGTCAGCGTCGCGGAGGACAGTCAGCAAGTTACCGAGACTGGTCACGATGGTCTGGATTTCGTCGGCGGTCATACGGGTGGGTTTTGCGCCCGTGGCGTCGCGGAGTCGTGCTTGGGCGGCGGCGCGGGTGGCGGTGACCTCGGCCGTCCACCCGGCCACCAGGCTAGGGTCGGTGCCGGCTTCCAGGGCAGCCCGGTAGCGGGCGAGGCGTTGGACGCATTCGGCGATGACCCGCCGGGCCTCGGCCGCGCGAGCCGCCTGCTCGCTGTCGCGTCCGTCGTCCTGGGCGGCAGCCAGCGCGGCGAGGGTTTCGGGGAGCCGGTGCGGAGCGAATGCCTGCAGCAGCCACCGGTCCAAGGCCGGCACGAGCTGCTCCTCGCGCAGATAGAGGCTGCACGGATGCGTGGTGTGGTTGGCCAGGCCGTACTCGGCCAGATAGACGCAGCGGTAGTGAGGCTTGTCGTTGTTCCAGCTGCCCTGCATCCGGCGCTGGCACAGCCCACAGAACAGCAGTCCCCGCAGCTGATACGGATGCCGGGTCCGCTTCACGGTGGCGATCGGGGCCTGCCGGCGCCGCCTGCCAGCCAGCAGCGTCTGCGCCTGCTGGAAGTTCTCCGAGGTCACCCATGAGGCATTTCGCCAGTGGTTCCAGCTGCGGCACCACGAACGCGGCGACTTCGACACCAACCCTGCGGCAGCGTCGGTTGGCGTGCTGCTGACGCCCCGCCACGATGGCCTCCGCGAGTGGGACACGAGCATGATCGCCATGACTGGTGACCCAGGGCTCAGCCCCGACGAGGTCGATCAGCTCTCCCGGTTCTGGAACCGGGAGAGCCAGCCCTGAACGTCGCGAGCCTGCAACACCCGCCGGCTGGCGTTCAGGCGACCCGTGGCCTCATGCCGGCGTCCGGCTATCCGGATCTGCCGTTGCGACACGAAGTCGCACCTTGCGAGAGAACTCGCTGATTGGAGGCCGGCGTGATGTCGGTGGCGTAGTTCCGGGCGCGTGCTCATGGCCTGGCTCCGCTCTCGGCGTGCACTGCTGGCAACGGCAGGGTGCGAAGCCCGGGAGGAAGCCGAAGGGCTCCCGTTCCATCCGGGAGTTACGGGCGAGGGGCAGACCGGACGGGTGAATCGCGTGAACCTTCGTTGATGCCTCGTAAAACGGAGCCCTGTCGATGGGTGGCTGCAGCAGGGTGTAGGGACAGGCCGTGGTGATGCGGCAGGCGCCGATCGGGCACGGCATCCGGTCGGGAGAGTACCGCCGTCCCCGGGGTCGAGAAGGCACCCAACCCGGTCGCAGCTCGTGGGTGTGGAACGTGGTAACCGTGCGCCACGAGGCGCTCATGACCGTGTGGAGGTGAAAGGACTCCACCATCGGCCTGTCGCAGCAGGTCGGTGAAGCTGAGGGCAGCCTGATCTGGGGGACGCCGGTGAGGGTGGGAAGCAGCCCTGACAACGTCGGGACGGGCCGGTACTGCCAGACGGTCCGGGTCCGGTTAGCTGTCGCCCGCCACGAGGATGGGACCACCGTGAGCCGGTTTTTGCCACGGTGATGGGACCACTCGGTTGCCAGTGATGGGACCGCCTGCGGCGTGTCGTCGCGGGTTCCGGTCACTGCCGTTTTCCGATCTTTCCAGGTCTTATTTGGACATGGGGGTCGGAGCCGATGGCGTTCCGGGAGGTATCAGTGATCGAGGTTCGTGAAGTGCTGCGCGGCTGGCTGGCCGGGGCGGGGTTACGCACGGTCGCGGCGCGGGCGGGCGTGGACCGCAAGACCGCACGCCGCTATGTGCAGGCGGCGGAGGCGGCAGGCGTGGCGCGTGAGGGCGGGTTCGAGCAGGTCACCGACGCGGTGATCGGCACGGTGGTCGCGGCGGTGCGCCCGGACCGGCCGGCCGGGCACGGCAGCGCGTGGCAGCAGTTGGAGGGACAGCGGGAGCAGATCACCATGTGGGTGGAGCAGGGCCTGACCGTGGTGAAGATCGGCACGTTGCTGCAGCGGCGGGGTGTGGTGGTGCCCTATCGCACGTTGCACCGGTTCTGCGTGCAGTGCTGCGGCTTCGGCCGCGGCGGCGAGACGGTCCGGGTCACCGACGGGGACCCGGGTGCCGAGGTGCAGGTCGACTTCGGGCAGATGGGCCTGCTGCCCGACCCGGACTCGGGACGGCGCCGGGTCACCCATGCGCTGATCTTCACGGCGGTGTACTCGCGGCACATGTTCGTCTGGCTGGCTGTCTCCCAGACCCTGGACGCGGTGATCGCCGGCTGTGAGCAGGCGTGGGGGTTCTTCGGCGGGGTGTTCAAGGTCCTGATCCCGGACAACATGGCCGCGATCGTCGCTGGCGCCGACGCGGTCAACCCGAAACTGACCGTGGGCTGGCTGGACTACGCCCAGCACTGCGGGTTCGTCACCGACACCGCCCGGGTCCGCCACGCGAAGGACAAGCCCAGGGTGGAGCGGACCGTCCACTATGTCCGGTCGAACTTCTGGGCCGGTGAGGCGTTCCTCGATCTCACTGATGCGCAGGCCCGCGCCCGCGCCTGGTGCGCCGACGTGGCCGGACAGCGTATCCACGGCACGATCCAGGCCCGGCCCGCCGACGTGTTCGCCGCGCATGAGGCCGACCTGTTACTGCCGGTGCCGGCCGGCTATGACCAGCCGCTGTTCCGGTCGTGCAAGGTGCACCGCGACTTCCACCTCGAGATCGGCAAGGCGTTGTACTCGGTGCCGAAGGCGTTCATCGGCCAGTACGTCGACGTCCGCGCCGACTCGGCACTCGTCAAAATCTTCCACAATGGACAGTTGGTGAAAGTCCATCCGCGGCAACGGCCCGGTGGCCGGTGGACCGACCCGGAGGACCTGCCCGCCGAGAAGGTCGGCTACGCGATGCGCGACCTGGACCGGCTCATCGCCGCCGCCCGCCGCCACGGCCCCGACGTCGGCATCTACGCCGAGCGACTCCTGGACGACCCGCTGCCGTGGACCCGGATGCGCGCGGTCTATCGACTGCTCGGGCTCGCCCGCCGCTACGGCGACCACGCCGTGAACGCCGCCTGCGGCAAGGCACTGGAAGTCGACGTCGTGTCGGTGACGAAGATCGCCTCGATGCTGGAACGAGCTACCGAACACACGCCGGCCCCGCCGCCGCGCCCAGCCGCGGTCGGCGCCGCTCGCTTCGCCCGCGATCCGGGCGAGTACGCCACCCGGCGGGCCCAGCTCCGCGTCGTCGGCGACGCGGGCGAGGGGGTGCGGTGATGGTCACCAGCCGCAAACCCACCACACCATCGCCGCCGCTGGCCGACCCGGTCAGCGCCGACCTCAAGCAGGTGCTGCGCACGTTGAAACTCGGCAAACTCCTCGACACCCTGCCCGAACGGCTCACCCTGGCCCGGCAGCAGAACCTGCCCCACGCCGACTTCCTCGAACTCGTCCTCGCCGACGAGGTCGCCCGCCGCGACACCAACTCCGCCACACTGCGGGCCCGCGCCGCCGGTCTCGACCCCGCCATGCGCCTGGACACCTGGGACACCACCGCCGCGGTCCGCTTCGACCAACACCAGTGGAACGAACTGACCACCCTACGCTTCCTCGACGGCCCGCACGGCGCGCTGCTGCTCGGCCCGGTCGGCGTCGGCAAGACCCACCTCGCCACCGCCCTCGGACACATCGCCGTGCGCCGCCGCGTCAGCGTCCACATGACCCGCGCCGACAAACTGTTCAAACGCTTCAAAGCCGCCCGGCTCGACCACACCGTCGAGGCCGAGATGCGCCGCCTCGCCCACATCCAACTACTCATCCTCGACGACTTCTGCCTGCAGGCCCTCGACGCCACCGAGACCGCCGACTTCTACGAACTCGTCGTCGAGCGCCACCACAAAGCCGCCACCATCGTCACCTCCAACCGCGAACCCAACAAAGCTGGCCATGATGACCGACCCACTCCTGGCCCAGTCCGCCGTCGACCGCCTCGTCAGTACCTGCCACGAACTGGTCATCGAAGGCGACTCCTACCGACGCCGACAACGCCCCACCACCCCCTAACCCCAGTCACCCACCAGCCCCACCCGAGCCGACCTGACCGACCCCACCACCCGGTCAGGTCGGCTCGATCACGTTGACACCCGACCCACACCCGGCCATGCTCACCCACGCAGCCAAGTGGTCCCTAGCCAATGGCAAAACCCTGGTCCCATCGGACTGGCGAGCGACAGTTAGCCAGACGCGAAGGTGTACGAGAGGAACCAGCGTTAAAGCCTCGTAAGCGTTCCACCGGCTCAAATCTGGTAGATAGGGGCCGGGGTGCAGTGCACGACCGTCCTGTGTGGGCGGTCGACTCCGAAGCCGGTGGGTTGCGTCGGTGAGGAGGCCACGGTGAAGGTCTGCGGCGTAGGCGATGCTGCCGGGGCAGGAGTTGGGCACCTCCCGCGTCGAACGGTCATGTGGCGAACGTGGGAACAGCGCTGTGGTCGCCTTTGCCGCTGGGCAGCCAGCTCGGTGGAGGGGCAAGGTCCGTCGCCGACTGACGACCGCAAGGCTGGGCGGAGGCCCTGTAGTAGTCCGAGCACGCGAGAGGCGTGCACATGGCGAAGGGGGCCAGCAAGTGCGCAGTGCGGAGGTTGGAATGCTGGGAGGCCGTTGGTGAATACCGACGCACCGCCATCTCAGCCGCTCCTGTGGGGCGCGGCTGCGCGGCGGGTACGAGAGATCCAAACCAAGCTGCACCGTTGGGCTAACGACGATCCTCATCGCGTGTTCGATGATCTGTACAACTTTGTCTGTGATCCGGCGTTCCTTCTGATGGCGTGGGATCGCCAGATCGCGGCGGCCCGCGTTGGTGCGCCGGTCGCAGGTCGCCAGCAGCCGCTGGATCTTGTCGGATCCGACCGCCCGTGGCAGCCCGCTATCCCGCCAGCTCGGCGCGGTCGGCACCGCTGCTGCCAGCGAGAGTGGTGTGTGGCCCTCCAAATGCAGCCACCTCAGCAACGCGCGCAGGCCCCGTCGTCACGTTGTTCATCGACCCGGCACTGCGTCGGGCCGCCTGCGCGAGTACGAACGCGGTGACGTGCTCGGCGTTCGCTTCGGCGATCCGATCGGGCCAATCGCTTTCCATGGCCAGGAAGCTGACCGCGACCCGCCGGTAGTTGTCGATGGTGGATGCGGCCAGTCCTCGTTCGGTGACAAGATGGCCAACGAACGCGCCCAGGAACTGCTCCTGCACGGTCAACATTGCGGGCGCCGGCCGCGGCACGACTCCCAGCACTCGCAGATACTCCAGCAGCGGGGCCATCGCCCGCGCCGTCAGCTGACGGTCGTCCCGGCTGACTGAGCGTCGGTAGGACACGAACTGCTCGATATCGTCATCGGACAGTTCCTCGACCTCTCGGCCGAGCTCTGCGATCCGGCGGCTCAACCGGGCCATGATCAGCAGCAACCCGGTCGCCCGGCTTCGTGAGTAACCTCGGCCAGCCAGCTCCTGCCGGAACCCGACGGCGTAGGCCGCCAACGGCCCGGGCACTTCCACGTGCGAAGGCTTATGCATGCCGCGCCTCCTCTCACCCGGAGCACCATGCTCCGGCAGAGGAAGCCTTGGTCAACCAGCAGGATTATGCCGAGATCCAACCGGCCCTAAACAGGCACACCGACCACTCTTGACACGAACTCGGCATAACCCCGGGCTCGGCATAGTCCGCGCTATCCAGAGTTCGGGATAGCGCGGAAACGCGCAAGTCCGGTTCTGAGGGGGGCCACGCGCAGCAATGCGCGTGGCCTACCCGGCCGTAGTGGCGCGCCGCGCCAGTGACGCACGTGAACCGTGATCGCCTGCGGACGATGAGTAGCGACCGGAGGTGACCGTGCTCCTTCACCGATCAAAGGTGTGGACGTTGGTGCGGTATCCGCCGGCGGCGTTGTCCTCTGGGTTGATCAGCAGGGTGAAGTCGGGCAGCGCGGTCGGCGCCGGCGCTCCAGTGTCGTCCTGCTGCCCGGGTTCGGCCTCCCATTCGATCAGCGAGATTGTCACCCTCCAGCGACCCGCCGGTAGCCGAATCGGCAGGCCGATGTCGGCCTCGGCGCGGACGTGTTCGATCCCGCTGAGCATCGCGTCACCGGTCGTCATGAGCAGGTAGGACTCCGACGCCACGAGAACGTACCGGCGTTCCCGCTCGGTCAGGCGGGCAGGAGCGGAGGCGGATCCGACCCGCACGCCAAATCCGAACGCGCCGTCACCTCCGATATTCACTGGAACGAAGGCGCCGCCGACGATGTGCCGGACGATGTCTTCGTTCTCCAGCAGCTCCGCCTCCCAGGCGGAGTAGTCCACGATGTTGTCGAACGAGGCAGGCGCCCACAACCCGAACATGCCCGCGTCGGTGGCAACGACCCCAGTGACGTTCACCGGCCACACTCCCATCGATGAGCACTCCGGACTGCGGCAGTGCGGCCGCAACCGGAGGCGGTGGAGCGGCACGGAGGCTTTCATCCGGATCGTACCGATCTGCCCGGAGGCTCCGACGGGCAAATGGCCACACCGACCCTAAGCCCCTGCACCGCGGCTAGACCGCCACGCACACGAACACGCGCGAAGGTCCCCATCAGGTTGATCATGGCGTCCTCAATTGCCGCGATCCGCTCGGTGTGAGCGCAGCGCCGACGGTCGGTGGCCGTCTGCCAGGATCTGCACATGACGTCCGAGTCCACGCAGGCAACGCCGCGCACTGTGGTCCGCATGCTGGTCAGCAGCTACGACGAGGACAAGGGGTTCGATCTGAGCGTCGAACCTGAAGGCATGTCGTATGCCTTCCCGCCAGAGCGGCAGATCGTGTTCCTGTTCCGCGGACCGGACGCCATGGATTTCGAGGTGAGCCATGCTCCGTCCGCCCTCATCATCTGGCGTCCAGCCAACACGCAGGTATGGGCAGGCCCGATCGGCGGGCCGATGCAGCAGATCGGTGGCCAGCGCCACAACCCCTTCTGGATGGACGACGCAGGCAGCGAGAGCCTCAGATCGTGGTGGCCCGAAAAGCACTGGTAATCCGGGGGCGTCCACGCGATCGGCTGCCCGCTCACGCCCCGAGCGGATCACCACGAACAGTCAGGCTCGTGCCCGGGGCCCGGCGGGCGAACGAGCCACCCTCAGCCCTCCGCGTATCCAGCCGCGGCCGGGATGCGCGTCACTGCGACGATCGGCGCCGGTGCACGACAGCGACTGGGCGTTCGGGCCCAGTGGGGAGTACGGCACACCGCCGGTTGCCGAGGCCTGGGCGAAGACGCCGTCGAAGATCTCGCTGAACAGCGGGCCGGATCCGGACGAACTCGACGAGCCGCTGATCGGCTTGCAGGGTCCGCCAGGCCTCCGGCAACTCCGCCTCGTCGGCCGTGCCGCACACCGCCGATTCCAGCAGCCGCAGCCACTTCGGGCCGCCCGCCGTTGTGGCCCGGGCCGTGAGCTCCGGCCAGCCGAACTCCAGCATCTGGACCTTGGCGAACCGGCGCCGCTGCCAGAGATCGCGCGCCACGTCGAGCCGGGCCGCCACCGGCAGGTCCAGGCCCGGATCGGCCCGCAGCGCACCCCCGGCCCATGCCTCGACGGTTTGGCTGAAGGCGGTGTGGTCCACATCGGCCGCAGTGAGCCGCTCGCGCGGCAACGCGCGCGCCGTGGGCGGCGGGATGTGGGAGGGCCGCGGAACGCCGGCCAGAAGGTCGCACCACGCGTCGTGGGTGATCGCGTCGGCGGGATTGGACTGGCGCGCGAGGAGTGGGCGTCGGTCAGGATCACTGGTCATCGGCCCGTCCAGCCAGCGGTCGAACTCGGCGGCCGCCTCCCGGTAGCCCGCGGTCCGGGCCGCGGTCCGCAGCGTTCGCGAGAAGTCAGGGTTGCGCGCCCAGATCTCCAGGAGGCGGTGGAAGAACGCCCGGTGCAGCCATTCGGTGCCGGTCACGCCGGTTTGCTCCGCCACCGCCGCGGCGATGTAGTTGAAGGTCCCGTCGGTCCGGCTGACCGGGCCGCCGTCGGCGCCCGGCTCGGCGTCGACGAGCTCCAGCAACGTCTCCCGGGTGGCGTCGTCGAGGCCGGCGAGCTGCGAGTCGGCCGCTGCGGCGAAACGGTCGGGGGCGACGGCCTTCGCCGCGACCAGCCGGTGCCAGGCAGCCACCCGCGCGGCGGTCGTCTCGTTCACAGCGACTCCTCGAACAACGCGTAGCCGTAAGAGAGCAGCTCGCACTGCTGCTTGAGCCGCCGCAGGTTCGCGCCGGTCGCCAGGGTCAGCAGGTCGATCGCGCCGTTCCACTGCGGGTACTGCGCCGCGACGAGCCGCCCCGGTCCGGTCGAGCGCACCGCCGACATCGACACGCCGAACTGGATCACCTTTTCCAGGTAGGCGCGCGCGGTGACCGGGTTCTCGACGCCGAGCCGGGTGTGCAGGGCACGAGTCAGGATCGACTGGTCGACCGCAACGACGAACGCGCACCCTCCGCCGACCTCGGCGCACTCAGACAGGAAGATCTTGATCGTTCCAGCACGTCCAGCGCGACTTCCGGCATGCAGCGGTCGAGGTCGTCGACGATGATCACCGTGCGGGGCAGGGTGGCGTCGGGGAACAGCTCACGCACGGCCGAGCGCGCCTCCTCGACCGACGCGACCGCCTGCTCGGCCGGGGACGCCTTCAGCACAGGCGGTCCGAACGACTCGGATCCGAGGCCGAGCACCCTGCGCAGCGGACCGACCGGCGCGGCCACCGCCGAGACCACGTCCAACAGCAGCCCGGCCAGCAGCGACACGTGCCGGGCCGTCCCGGTGTCCTTCGTGCTTCGCGCGGCCAGCGCCGTGACCCGGCCCAGCAGCTGCATGAGCCGCTCGTACTTCAGCGCCTTCTCGCCGGCCGTGTCCCGGGCGGGCGCGGCGACCACCTCGGTGAGCAGCAGCCGCCGGAGCCGGGCCCGCGCCGGCTCGGGGGCGGGTTTCGATGCGGGCGCCGACAGCGCGGGCTGCACCTCGTAGACCTCTCCTGGGCGATGGCGTCCACAGCGCCCGCCACACGGCGTCGGCGGTGACGTACGGCCACGCCGAGAACGTGACGAGCCGCATCTCCTCCCAGACACATCCTCAACGCTCCTGAGACGGGCCCACGCGGCGGCTGCAGACGGTCGCGCCGCAGAATCGGCGTCCCGGGACGGTTGTCGTCGCTATTCATCCGGTCGATAGGGAAGGTCTACGAGTGGTGCGCCCATTTCAAGTAGAGCCGTTACCGTTTGGCGATATACTTCGTCATCTTCGATTAGCTCCACCATCTCATGCTCGGGGTGATAAATTGAGCCTGCACGCCCATCAGACTGCCTTACGATGACATACTCCGACGGCGGCCAATGGAGGATGTTGGACAATTCACTATATTCCATGCCCACCGTCTCCGTCGATCTGGCAGCACATGTGATTTCCATAGTCCGACCACAGTCCGCCGTATCTCATGGTAGATCCGTCCGGAAGAACAATTTGACTGGACATTTGAGGTGAACCATTGGCTCGCGAGTCTTTCAGCATGTTCATGTCAGCCTCGCTTGCTTTGCGGGTTCCACCTGGATGAGTGTGATAGATAACTCGGCTGTTCTGTCCGACCGGAACCATGACACCTCGGGCTCCGCCTGAGTACAGCCAGTAAGTTCCACCGCCGCCAGCCTTGCCGGATCCAGCCCTGTAAACAAGAGCAAACTCTACACCGTGTTCTGTGCTTAGGGCCGCCATCTCGTTAGGGCTGAGTCTCCCCGGAACCTGAGCGCCCTTTGGTCCTGGGAGGGAGTCTCCCGTGGACGTGCCGCCGCGCTTGCCTGTCTCTGCGAGGGTAACCCGAGAGGCGCCCGAAGTATTCGTAGTGCTTGCCTTGCCCGATGTGCTCCCCGATCTGGCTGGCCTTGCGCCGCCGGTTGACGTCGTGTGGCTCTCGCCGGCCTGCGCTCCGCCCCGCCACGTCTCGTGGAGCGCTTCGCTGTCGTGGCGTGCTTCGGTGAGGGCGCGTTCGGACGTGGCCTCGATCTCTCTGGCCTGCCGCGCTGCCGCCACTTCGCTGTCGCGGCCGGCGGAGTAGATCTCGTCTTCGGCCGTTCGTGGGACCCAGCCGTTGCAGGCAAAGCCCGTAAGTCCGCAGGCCCACTGGCTCATGCCGTACACGGTGTTACGGACAAGGTTGCCTGATCCTGGGCCGACGGCGCCGCCGACCATGCCGCCGCCCCCGCCGCCGTCGAAGATGGATTTGAGGCCGCTGGGATCGCTGAGGGTGGTGGGGTTGTTGTCGGCGTAGGCGTAGCCGCCGGTGGCGAGCGGGTCGTCCGGGGAGAAGATCGGGTCGGTGGAGGTGAACCGTCCGGTGGACGGTTCGTAGTCGCGGGCGCCGAGGTGGACGAGCCCGGTGGTGTGCTCGACGCCGCCGACGAAGCCGCGGTTGGTTGGCCAGGTGATGCCGGTGGTGCGGGGGTTGCCGTAGGGGTCGACGCGGCGCCGGATGCTGGTGAGGCTGTTCGCGTTGATGGCGATGCTGCCGGTACCGTGCGGGTCGGTGGCCAGCCAGGTGAGGCCGCCGGATGTGGTGCGGGCGGCAACGCCGCCGTAGTAGCGGGTGGCTGTGGTCGTGCCGCTCTGCACGCGCAGGTCGAAGCCGGGCAGGAAGACGGTGGTGCCCTGCGGGTCGGTGGCGACAAGTTGGTTACCGTCGGAGTCATAGATGTAGCTGCTGGTGCCGGCGGCTTCCGTGATGGTTTTGAGGAGGCCCTCGTTGTCCCAGGCGAGGGTCTGGTTCGTTCCGGCGGCGATGGTCCGGGTCTGGGTGCCGCCGCTGGCGGTGTAGGTGTAGGTGTCACTGCCGGTGGCCGCGCCGGTGCTGTCGACCCTGGTGATGGCGTGCGGCCGGACGCTCGACGTGCCGGAGGCTGGGTAGACGTAGGTGCGCGTGGTGTCGCCGGTTGCCGCGTGCTTGGTTTCGGTGGTGCGGTTGCCGGTGCTCTGTTGATAGCGGTAGCTGGTCCAGTAGGGGTCGGCGCCGCCGATGGCGGTCTGTGCCGGGGTGGTCTGGCAGGTGGTGGCGGTGGTGGTCCAGGCCTCGGTCAGCTCGCGCAGGCCGTCGTACTGGAAGCATTCGTTGGCCACGATGCTGCTGGCGCTGGTCTCCTTGGCGGAGGTGATGTTGCCGGCGTTGTCGTAGGTGTAGGTCTGTTTGAGCCGCTCGTCCCAGTTGGTGGTCACGGTCTGGTTCTGTGACTCCACGAGCGTGCCGGTCAGCCGTCCGCTGGCTTGTTCGATGGTGGCGGTGTTGCGGATCTTCTTGGTGCCGGAGCCGAGGACCTGCTGGTAGGCCGGGCCCCAGCCGTAGTAGCTGGTGTCGGCGACGTACGTGTCCAGGCCGGACATGCCGAGTGTGCGGCCCGTGGTGTCGTAGCTGTAGGTAACCGTTTCTTGTGGCAGGCCGCCGGCCGCCGGATAGGTCGTGGAGGCCGGGGAGCCATCGACGTTGTAGGTCGAGCTCACGGTGTAGCTGCCGCCGGGGACTGTGGAGGTCAGCGGCAGGGTGGTGGTCACGCTCAGCGGGCGGCCCTGGGCGTCGTAGCTGTCGATCTGGCTGGTGTAGCTGTCGGCGTCGACGTATCGGGTGGACTTGGTCAGCGCGCCCTTGCGGATGGTGTCGTAGACCCAGTCCGCGCGTTTGAAGCCTGTGGTGGTGCTGTTGTAGACGCCGATGAGGCGGTCGAGGTCGTCGTAGGCGTAGGCGAGTTTGATGCTGCGTCCGTCGACGCTGCTGGTCATCCGGCCGGCGGCGTCGAACGTGTAGGAGCTGGCGCCGGCATCGGGGTCGGTTGTCGCCGTGATCTGGCCGAGCCGGTCGTAGGTGGTGGTCCACTGGTTGCCGGCCGCATCGGTGACCTTGGTGAGCTGTCCGAGGTGGTCGTAGCTGTAGGTGGTGGCCTGGGAGGCGCCGCCCACCGATCCGGTCGTGTACTGGCGCAGCTCGACCGTTTGGCCGAAGACGTCGTACGTCGTCTTCGACGGCGTGCCACCTGACGGTGGGACAACGGTGGTGCTGTTGCCGTCGTAGGCGGCTGTGGTCTGCCACCTCAGCGCGTCCGCCGAGTACAGCCCGGTGGCGGTGGGCCGTTCCAGAGCGTCGAACGTGGTGCGGGTCTGCTGCTGGACGTCGGCGTTGCTGAATCCGGCCAGCGTGGTTGCCGGGGCGGTGGTCGCGTCCCAGAAGGTTGTCTGTTGCCGGGCCAGGCCGCGGGCGTCGTACTGCGCGTCGGTGACGATCCGGCCGCCGTTGGCCTGCGCCGCTGGGGTTTGGGTCTGCCGCTGGCGCAGCCAGCCGTCGTACAGCAGCACCGAGGTCACCTGGTTGCCGGCCGGGTTGAGCGTTTTGGCGGTGACAGTGCTTGGCGTGGTGCTGCTCAATGCATACGCGTACTGCGCGTCGGGGGTCGCGGTCGTCGGGCGGCCCGGCGCCCATGCCTTGGTCAGTCTCCCGAGCGCGTCGTACTGGGCGGTGGTGGTCTGGTTGTTGGCGTCCAGCATCGTTGTGGTCGTGCCGTGGCCGGGCTCAACGGTGGTGGTCTGGACGTGGCCGAGCGGGTTGGTGACGGTCGTTGCGGTCACCGGCCCGCCGGTGGCGGGGGTGTAGCGGATCATGCTCTTGTGCTCGAGCGCGTCGAAGCTGTCCTGCGGCCGGCCATACTGGTCGTAGGTCGACCGGCCCTGCTTCGTCCAGCTCAGGGCGGTGCCGGTGACGGCGGTCAGGGCGTTGGTCTGGGTTGGCAGGCCCTGCGACGGCGGGGTTCCGGCGGCGCCGCCGTCGTAGAGCACTTGGGTGCCGGCCAGGTAGTTGCCGTCGTGCGGGCCGGTGGCGCAGTCCGTGGTCGTCGACTGCTTCGGGAAGGACAGCAGGTAGGCGCTGGTGTTGTAGGCGTAGTCGGTGTGCGTGCAGACGTCGTCCGTGCTGCTGGCGACGTCGCCCCAGCTGTTGACGTCGCTGGGCATGCCGTAGCCGTCGAAGGTGGTGTCCTGCTGCGTCCACCGCCATGACGACGTCGCCGCGATCCAGGTGGAGGTTTTGGTCTGGTTCTCCCGGACCATGTCGGCGTAGACGGTGGCGGCCGGGGTGGTGTAGGCGGCCCGGGAAGCGGTCGGCGTGATCGTGTAGCGGTGCACGCTGGCGTGGTCGACGGCGCCGTTGTTCAGCGCGTACTCGGTACGGGTCTGGCCGTTGAGCGCGCGGTGGTCCTGGGTGCGGCCGGTCCACTGCTGGCTCAGCGCGGTCGTGCAGGTCTGGATGGTCAGTTGCTGGGCGTGGATGGCGTTGCCGCCGGCGTCCAGGCATTTGCCGGAGTTGGGGTTCTTCAGCGTGCCGTCGGCTTGGGCGGTCCATTGCTGGGCGGTGGTCTGGTTGCAAGTGTGCAGTTGCACGACCGTGCCGTTGGCGGTGCCGCTGTTGAGCACGTCGAGGCACTTGCCGCTGTTCGGGTTCTTGACGCTGCCGTCGCGTTGCGGCTGCCACACGTCGCCGGGGTTGTTGTCCACGGTGCCACAGGGCTGGTTCTGGATCTGGGCGTTCTCGGTGGTGGACGCCGCAGTGGCGCAGCGCACGTTCTGGGTGAGCATGAGCTCGCTGCGGTCGGTGGGCATCCAGATCTGGTTCCACCGGCCGGTGCAGTCCCACAGGTTCGGGGTGCCGCTGTTGTTCAGGTTGTAGCTGCTGATGTCCAGGCAGCGGCCGGAGTCGGGGTTCTTCAGCGTGCCGTCGGGCTGGCGCAGCCACCGCTGGGCGACGCCGCCGTTGCAGGTCCACAACCAGACCGTGCTGCCGTTGGTGCCGCCGTGGGTGTCGAGGCATTTGCCGGTGGCAGGGTTCTTCAGTGCCTGGGTTCCGTCGGTGAGCCGTACCCACTGCTGGAACGCCCCGCCGTAGCATCCGATGGTCTGCAGCGCCGCGCCGTCCTCGCTGTGCCCGTTGACGATGTCCAGGCAGAGCGCTCCGGTGGTGTTCGTGCCCCCACCGGCCAGGCCGATCGGGATCTCCGAGGCTTGCTGCAGCGGCTCGATGGTGAACGCCGAGCGTTGGTTGTACAGCGTCTGGGTGTCGTCGCCGCTCTTCTTCGCATCCCCGGCCAGACCCCGGTGGTAGATCGTTTTGGTGACGGTCTGCTGGCCGGTGACAGTGCCGTGGGTGACGGTGACGGTGGGGTAGCCGCGCCAGTCGGCCCAGGCGGTGTGTGCGACGTTGGCGATGTCGACGTCGTCGTGCGCCCAGAGCGAGGTGTCGCTGGAGCCGTCGGTGGCGTAGTCGTAGGACCAGGTCTCGTCCGGCGAGCCGCCGGTGGCGTCGGAATCCGTCACCGACAGCACCACGTACTTGTTGAAGTAGCCCCACCCGGCCGCCGCGGCCGGCGGCTTGTACCACATGGGGAAGCAGCGGGACGGGTTGCCGTCGCCGTAGATCTTCGGCCAGCCGTTGATGCACTGCGGTCCTGAGTAGGTGACCGTGGTGGTCCCGCCGACACCGTTGTAGACGTGCTTGATCCGGAAGTGGTTGAACTTCGCCATCGAGGCGGTGTAGTCGGTGCGGTTCGGTTTGGCTTCCCCGTCGAAACGGACCTGCGGTTCGGCCAGGGTGGCGCCGTCGGTGGCGTACCCGGTGTGGGTCAGGCCGACCAGCCACAGGTTCGGTTTGGTCTCGTTGTCCGGGTCGACGGCGAAGGTCTGCTCGAGATCCCACTTGTCGACGTTGCGGTAGGCGCCTGGCCCGGTCGACACCTGGGTGCGGACGGCGGACAGCCGGACGTGGGAGAAGTGCACCGGTGCGGTGATGTCGACGCCGGAGGGGCACGCCGCGCCCGGGTTCGCCGGGTCGTAGTTGCAGAATTGGTCGATCGGCGAGTCGGCGTAGCCCTGGCTGGACGGGTCGGTCGGTGGCCAGGTGGGGCAGTTGTTCCAGCACCGCTCGGCGTAGTCGAACGACACCTTCATCGGCGCGGTCGCGGAGGCCTCGGAGCCGGCGCGGGTGCCGTACTCGATCCGGTCCAGCGTCGCGGACAGGTCGTACGGCTGCATCAGGACGTTGGCGACCTTGTACTGGCCCTGGAACCTTGTGTAGAAGTACGTCATCGAGTTGCCGCGCGGATCCACGACATAGTCGAGGTTCCACCGCCACGCCTGCTGGCACAGCGACGCCGAGTCGGTGTTGCACGGCTCGCCGGTGTTGTTGCCGAACACCGGTTCCCGCAGCACCGACTTGGTATCCGCGGTGTCACCGAGGTACCGGTGCTGCCGGCCGAAGAAGTACTGGACACCGTCCAGGTCGGTGACCTTCCAGTACTCGCCGTTACGCGCGTCGTTGTGCGCCGCGGTACTGTCGGTCAGGTTCTCGATGCGCAGCTTGTCGTCACTGCTGGCGTGCCAGACCCCGCTACCGTCCTGGACCAGCTTCACCGCGTGGCCGCCGAGCACCAGCGTCACCGCACCGGCGTTCACCCAGCAGTTGTCGGGAGTCGTACCGCCGTCGTCGGTGCAGGCCCGAAACGACCGCTCCACGTAGCCCGCACCGTCGAGCTGCCAGCCCTCGCCGACAACCGACGCCTGCCCGGTCTTCGCCGCCGTCTGCGCATCCACGCTGCCCGACGAATACCTGAAGGCCACCTGCGGCTCGGGACCTCCCAACCCGTCCGGGGCCGTCACCGGGTAGTGCAAGGTGAAGTCGCCAGCAGCAGTGCCAGACGCCCAGGAGTAGGACAGGGACAGATCCGTGGCCGTCCAGTCCTCCGCCGAAGAGCCCGATCCGGACGTGAGGGCAAACACGGTCGAGGACGTGGACGCCGACCCGACCACGGCACGGTCCGCGGTGAGTGTCTTGGCCGCCTCGTCGTTGGTCGCGTCGACCGGGGTCTGCACCTGGCACTCCGGCAGTTGCGGCGTGCTCAGCGCGCAGTCGGGCAACGAAACCAGATGCAGCCGCAGCCCGTAATCACCGCCGTAGGCAAACGCGAACTGCCCATAGTCCACCGACAGCCCTACCGTGGTACGGCCCGCCCAGCCGTCCCGGCGCGCCACCGACAACACCACCCCAGGCACCGCGACAGCCGCGGCGGTCTGCCGATCCGCCACCGTCACCCGCACCGGCACCACCGCCAGCGCCGACGTCGCCGCCAACTCCGCCCTCGTGCGCGGCGCCGCGTCGGCCGACACCTGACCAAACACCCGTACCGGCAGACCGCCCGCCGCGAAGGTGCCACCGCTGGTGTCACCGTCCGCAGAGCCACCCACCGGCCATGCCGACGGCGGCGCATCGCCCGTGGCGTACCGGCCGAAGTCCGACGGCGGGGGCGCCTTCACCGGCACCTTCGACACCGGCACCGACATGCCTGGCGCCGCCTGAGCCTTCCCATCGCCGGGATTCGGCGCCGCCTCGGCGGGCACCGATACCAGGTTGGCAACCACCAGCGCCGCGACGGTCGCCGCAGCGACTACACCGACCCAGCGGGATGAAAAGCGAACCCGGATACGTGCAGCGGACATCGAAACCCCTGGCCTTGAGAGATGTCGAATTGCCAGCGCACGTTATGCGCGGAAGCAGGGACTCGAACAGACGTCTCGCGCATCGATCACCGGATGTAATCAGCCCGATTGCGCAGAAATTGACGCACCGAGCCATCAAATTACACTTGCCAGTGACCTAGATCACTGGAAGCAAGTACGAATCGTGGCGAGCAAATTGCCTGCCACTGCGTCCGGCGTCCCGATCCACCGGTTAGTCCCGACAATCCTCGGCCGTCCCGTTTCAGCCCGCCTGACCGACCAATGGCGTCCCGTACCATCAAGCGTTCCCGACCCATCAATGAGGTAAGGGTGCAGTATTACAGGGTTCGGCAGATTGATTCCGCTTTTGGAGATCCGAAGAACGGCCAGACCACAATTCGGCTCTTGCTTCTTTCGTCGTCATCGTCCCGACTGGGGATCGCGACAGGTTTCGGGCCAAATTCCCCCGTTCATGCCCATACGCCGGGTGCGCTCGCGCTCCCGCTCACCGCGCCGATCCGGCTGCGAGTCCCAGAATTCCTCGAACTCTTTGGCCATCTCCTGCTGGCGGACGACGCCACCGATACAACTTGTGAAGCGGATGCGTCTCGAGGAAGCCATCGACGGTTGGCGAACCCGCCTGCTCGCCACCGCCGGTCGCCACCATCGCCGCGGCGTGCGGGTACCGTCGGCGTGACCAACTCGCATGGGAGCCACGCGGGCGTCACAGCGAATACCACCGGGCCATCGGGTACGCCGAGTCCTGCTGTGCGCCCAATCCTGCCGCCGACGCGACCGGAGCTGCGTGCCTGCTCGCTGTGATCGGTGCCGAGCTCGTCGCCGCAGACGGGTTTGGTCTCGGTACGATGTGGACGGTCAGAGCTTGACGTTGCCGGCGCCCTTGAGGGGTTTCGTGAGCGTCCGGTTGTCGAAGGTTGTCGCGTAGCAGCGGGCGGACCGGTCGCCGTTGTCCCATGATTCGCGGTCCGTGGGCCACCAAACGCTGCGGATCTGACGGTGGTTGGCCAGCTGTGATCTGGTCATGCCGAGGTACTTCGCGACCACCGGATCGCAGTCCGCGCCGAAGACGACGTGCATCAGGTCGGTGGTGTCCGGGTATGCCCGCGGACCGGTGACGACGATGCCCGCGAATTCGAGTTGGTGGGCGGAGGTGCACGGCGCCGGCAGCAGACCGTGCACGGGGCGGAGATCGTCCGGCTCCTCCGGCCAGATCGAACAGCCCTCGGCCAACGGTGGCGTGTCGCCGCTCAGCGCCGCCTTGAGCGAGCCCTCACGCTCGATCATTTCCGCATCTTGATCGAAGGTGTTCGCCTCGATCAGGTCGCAGTGGAAGAACCGGGCGCCGGCGGACCACTGCTCGCCCGACGGCGGCAATACCCGGAGCCGGACCCGGCCGGTATGCCGGTCGCCGCCGAGAAACGCCGCGCTGGCCGCGTCGCAGGCCGTGTACGCCTCGCTCAGGTCAACGCCGGCGGCCGGCTGCTCGTACCGTGCGGCTGGACCCGTCAGCTCACCGACCTGGATGGTTTCCGTGATATGCCGCACGTCGCAGGAGTCGACGAGCCGCATGTCCGCGGGCCTGAGATATGACATCCGCCGGCTCGAGACCTCCGGCGCGTAGCAGTCCCCGACGCGGGGCTGCCTGAATCGCGGCGCCGGCGAGGACGACGGCACCCCACCTCCACCGGCCTGGCCACCGTCCGGCGAACCGGTGCAGCCGGCGGCCAGCACAACCATCAGCGACGCGAGGATCGACAACAACGCCCGGGCGGGGCTGGGGATGGTCACGAGTCGCCACTGTCGTCCGCTGCTGGACCGATCGATGAACACTGGTCCCGGGCACGCACCTCATCGGCGACGACGGGCCGGGGCAACGCGGCCCCGACCTCGCCGGCATGATCGGGCCACGGTCCACAGCCCCGGCCTGGCGCATGCCGCCACGGCACCGGCTGGCGCTCACGCGGAACGGTGGTCGCCCAGGTCCACAATCGGTGCCTGCTGGTTGTGGGCGTCGACCGGCGGTACGGAACCTGGAGGCGAACCTGCACGAGTGCGTGCCTTCCGGTCGCCGGGGCTGCCGCACCCGCACTGGCGGCGCGCCGGTGCGGGTGGCTGGCGTTCAGGGACGGTGATCTTCGGCTTCGTCGCGGTGCCGGAGGGCTGCGGACGGACCACGAAATCGTCGGCCGGCACGATCACGGTCTCCTCGCCGGTCTCGAGCACCAGCATCGGCACACTGTCGGGTACGTCGTACTCCTCCCGTTCGGGGAAGGTCGGCATCCGGGCGGAGATGCGGACCGGGCCCGCCACAGCGATCTCCACCTGCGGCTTGGCCACCCGCACGTGCGTGCGCCGCCCGCGCTCCGAGTGGACGATACCCGTCAACCGCAGTTCGGCCAGCGCGTCGCGGACCGCGTCCCGGCCTGTGCCGTACTCCTTGGCGAGATAGCCCTCGCTCGGCAGGTCCGCGCCAGCGGGGAACTCACCGCTGGCGATGCGCGCGGCGATGTCCTCGGCGATCTGGCGATATTTCGTCACCCCGGAATACTTCTTCGCCTGCATGGCCCTAACCTACATCATTAGGGCCATGTGGCCCTAATGATGTCCTACGTTTTGGGATATGGCGCGGTAGCATGCTGCGGGACCCAGCCGGTGATCTGCGCCTGCAGGGTGGCGGCGAGGCCGGCGTCCGGCGTCGAGGCGGCGGCCACCTGCGCGTAGAAGCCCATCATGCGGCGCAGCACCCCGATGTTGTCGTGGTACTCGGCGAGCATCTCGGTGCGCCGTAGGGTGCATGGCCAGGGCTCACCGCAGCCGCCGCACCGCCATGTCGCGCGCTGCAGGGCATGCCGCAGACCCGTCCGGCGATCCCGCCGGAGCCGCGGGGTGAGCATCATGACGGTACCCCCGTGCCGCAGCCTACCGCCCGGTTGTCAGACCGCAGGTCGCCGGTGCGGTGGGTCCGTCCCCGCCGGCCGCGGCCGGCGGGGAATGCTCGGGGGTGCCGGACGTGTGGCGGCGGCGATGGCTGGCGGGTGGGCCGGCGCGGCTGCCGGACGCTTCGGGTCCGGTCCCGCCGGGCCGGCGGGGTCGCCCGGCCCGGCGCAGGCCCGCGCCGCTGCTCGGTGGCCGGCCGGGCCTGGATGGTGTTCCCGGTGCCGGGCGGTCGCTGAACGCGGTTCGGTGTCATCGGCCGGACCGGACCTGGTCGGGTGTGTAGCGGCTGCCGGCCGTGGCGGCGGCCAGGACGGCCAGGATGGCGTCGCGCAGGCCGGGCGCGGTGGCGATAGTGGCGCGCGAGGCGGTGGTGTGGTCACTGCCGTCGATGTCCATGACGGCGGCGCCGGCCTCGCGGGCGATGACGGCGCCGGCGGCCATGTCCCAGGCCCGGTTGCCGAAGGTGATCGACGCGTCGACGGTGCCGTCGGCGACGAACGCCAGGTCCACCGCCGAGGAGCCAAGCAAGCGGACGCGTTGTGCGTGGTCTGCGAGATGGGCGTGCAGCCGCAGCGACACGCGGTTGCGCTCGTCGGCATGGGCCCCGGCGCCGGCGTCGCCGATGGTGACCATCGCCTGGCTGAGGTCGGTGACAGCGGACGGGCGGATCGGCGTGCCATCGCGCCACGCGCCCAGCCCGGACGCGGCCCAATACCGCCGCCCGAGGTACTGCAGATGGATCACGCCGATGCGCGGGGTGAGCCCGTCGACGAGCGCAAGTGAGATGCCGCACAGCGGCAGGTTCCGGATGAAGTTGGCGGTGCCGTCGACCGGGTGGAGGATCCATCGGGTCGCGGTGTCGTCGGCGTCGCCGCCGAGTTCTTCGCCGAGGAAGCCGATGTGCGGGGTAGCCGCGCGGAGCGCGTCGCGGATCCGCTGTTCAACGGCCAACTCGACGTCGCTGACCATGTCGCGGACGCCCTTGGCATGGACCTGCGCTGGCCGCCCGTCGGACAGCAGCTGTTCCGCGTCGCCGACGACCTGTCGGGCAATGACCAGCAGGTCCTGCAGTTCGGTGGTCGTGTAGTGCATCAACGCTCCCTGGGAGTGGCCGGCGCGGTCAGCGCCGGGTTGCGGAACCTGCCCGGCTGTGCCGCCATCACGATCACCGCCGACATCGACACCTCAGTCCTGCTCGAGTTCTGCCGCGCCCGCGCGGGCGGCGCCGTGCGGATCCAGATCGGTGGTGAGGTGGGAGATGGCGTAGGGCTGCTGATGTGTCGGGCGGCCGGTGCAGACGCCCGGCCGGGGTAGTCAGGGCGGTGCAGCCGCCGGTGCGATGCCCATGGCCGCGCAGGATGGCGGCCTGGCGCTGGCACAGCATGCTGAACCGGTGCCAGATGCCGTCTCCGGTGCCGGCCATGTCGTTGCGGGTCGGCGACCACACCAGCCGCGCCCGGACGGTCTGGTCGTGGATTGCCGGGGCCTGGCCGACCGCGAGCCCGGCGGCGAGGACAGCCACGCCGGTGAGCGCGATCGCGGTGCGGCCGCGGTGTGCGGTTCATGCGGCCACGGCGGGTCGGCTGGTGACCAGGACCAGGTGTGTGCCAGGGTCGGCGTCCGGCGTGGCCTGCAGGCCGGCCAGCCCGGCCGCGCCAGCCGGGCTGGCCAGGACATTCGCGGCGGCGAGCCGGTCGGCCGCGGCGCGCAGCGACCGGTCGCTCACGCCGTACACGCGCCCGTGGCGCAGGTGCACGGCGGTGAGCGCGGCGCGGCCGTGGGCCGCCGACCAGCGGGCCAGCGGCCGGTTGACGCGGGTTGCGGTGACCGCCGACCGGGGCAGGTCGCGGTAGCTGTTGGGCCAGCTGGCCAGGATCGCGTTGGCCCCGGACGCGGTAACCGCGAACAGCGGCGACGGCCAGCCGCGCGCGTCGAGGGCCGCCGCAGCCGCGACGGCCGTCAGGCCCCCGCCGGTCGGTACCCACACCGCGGTCGGCGGCTCGGCCAGCTGGCCAACGGCCCGGACGAGGGCCACGGTCAACGCACGCAACGCGACGTCGTGGTACGGGCCATCGAGGTTGCCGTCCGCGATCCCGCTCGCCCCGGCCCGGCGCCGGCTGTCCGCGATCGCGTCTTCGTAGCCGCCGTCCGCGTCGACGACCTCGGCGCCGAACGCGCGGGCGGCCTCGCCGTGCTCCCCCGGCCACCGGGCCGGTTGCACGACCGTGGCGCGCAGCCCGTTCCGCCACGCCGCATGGGCCACCGCGAGCCCGTACCCGCCGCCAGAGGCGACCGTGACCCGCCGGGCACCGTCGCGGGCCACGGCTGCGACCACCGCCTCGGCCATCGGCAGAGTGTGGCTGCCGGCGTAGTTGTCGGCCAGCTCGGCCACGACCACCTGCTGGTCCGCGCGGATGCCCGGCGCCGGCCGCAGGGCGGGTGCTATGGCGGTCATCGCGGACCCGCCCTGTGTGCTGCGGCGGACACCGTCGGTTCCGGACTGTTGGCAGTGGCAAGCCCAGCATCGGCCGCCGCGTCGAACGGGTCAGGCAGGCGGCCAACGGTGCGCCAGGTCGGATCGCCGTCGGGCACGAAGCCGCCACCGGCCAGGCCGGCGTCGAGGCCAGGCACGTGCAGCGGACCCCAGATCAGGACGATGTCCTGGCCGGTGCCGAACACGGCATCCAGCGCCGTCGTGTTGCGGTCGTCGATCAGGACCTGCACGGCGGGGTCCAGTATCCGCAGCTGCTGGAGCTGCTGGCCGACGTCCGCCGTAGCGGCCGAGCGCAGCATCAGCGCGGCGCGTGCCCGGTAGCGGGCCGGGCCGTCGCGGTCGCCGTCGGGCCAGTCGACCGCCCGCAACTGGGCGTCGGCCTTGTCCCGCATCGCCGCCGTACCGACCCGGCGAGTGATCTGCAGGTAGGTCAGGTCGTGGATCTGCCAGTGCGGCGGGTACCCGAGCCCTTCGACCTGGCCGATCCATCCCAGGTCCCGCACCCGCACCAGGTCGAGCTCCCGATACCGGGTCAGGTTGGCCACGACCGCCTGCTCGTCCGGTGCGGCGTCCGCGGTGTCGGCGTCGCCCAGCAGCGCTGAGCCTTCGCTGTGCACGACCGCCCCGTCACCGGTCAGCGCGTCGATCAGGGCACGCAGCCCGGCGAAGTAGGCGGGTTCACCGACGTGCATGGTGCTGATCAGGGTGATGCGCCGGCCGGTGTCCGGGTGGACGTAGCACTGGACCTGCGTTTGCAGCTGGTCCTGGCCGTGGCCGGTCAGGCGCAAGGGCGTGGCCATGCGGGTGTGCTCCTTCGGAATGGTTGCGGATCGGGTGGGACTTCAGCGGTGGCGCCGGCAGCGGGCCGCGGCCTCGTCGCGCCGGCGTGCGTGGCAGGCGGGCGGCGGGGTGGGGCGACGCCGGGTGCCTGGTCGAGGTCGCAGCGGCAGTAGGGCTGGCGGTGGTACCAGACGGTGATCAACGCGGCCAGGAATCCCGTCACGGCGTCGTGGCCGGGTTCGTCCGGCAACGGCAGATGGAGATCCGCGGCGACGGCTCCGGCCTCGTCCAGCCGCCCACACGCAGCGAGCACGCCGAACCGCTGCATCGTCACCGTCGTCGACGAGGACGAGCCGGGGTCGTGGCGGCGAGTCCATTCCTGCCGTGCCGCGGTGGCCTGGCGTACGGCGTCGGCGCACCCGCCGACGCGGTGCCGCTGCTGCACGAGGTCCATCCGGGCAAACAGGTGGGCATGGACGTCGCCGAGGTCGAGATGCAGCTGGATCAGCTGCCGCAGTAGCGACTCGACCTCCGCGAACCGGGCCGCAGCCGGCCCGGCGGTGCCGCCGATCGCAGCCGCAACCGGGCCGCCCGCCGTACCCGCAGCCAGGACCATCACCAACCCGGCGGTGATGGCGCGCGGGAGCCAGCGCACGCGGCCCGGCCGCGGCAGGCCCAGGCCCGCCTGGCGCCGCACCGCCGGGACGAGATCGATGGTCCGCATCAGCTGTCCTTGCGGGCCGCAGCGGCCCACGTGCCGGCGCGCTTCGGGTCTTCGACCAGTTCCGCCGCCGGCTCCGCGGTTGGGTCCGGGTGCCATTGGTGGGCCCAGACCACACCTGGTGCCACGACGGTCAGCCCGTCCAGGAAGCGCCGGACACCGGCCTGGTCGCGTGGCTTGCCGGGGGTCGCGGTCCGGTTCCGGTAGACCTCGGTCGCGGCGCTCGTCGCGGCGCTGCCGGCCGGGAATGTTTCGGCCGCGCCGTGGGAGATGGCGACGTAGCTGCCGCGCGGCAGCGCGGCGACCAGCTGCCCGACCGCGTCGTACGCCTGGGCGTCGTCGGGCACGAAGTGCAGGACCGCGATGAGCAGCAGCCCGACCGGCTGTGTGAAATCGAGCATCGACCGGACACCGGGATCCGCGAGGAGCTGCTGCGGTTGGCGCAGGTCGCCGCCCACCGCGACGGCACGCGGGTTGCCCTCCAGCAGCTGGGCGCCTTCCGCGACGGCGACCGGGTCGATGTCGACGTACACCACCCGCGCATCCGGCACGGTGGTCTGCGCGATCTCGTGGACGTTGCCGACGGTCGGCAGCCCCGAGCCGATGTCGAGGAATTGCCGTACCCCGGCGGCGGCCAGGTACCGGACCGCCCGGCCGAGCAGTGCCCGGTTGAGCCGGGCGACCATGGGCACATCCGGTAGCTGGGCGATGACCGCCTTGGCCGCGTCACGGTCGGCGCCGAAGTTGTGCGCGCCGCCCAGGTAGTAGTCGTACATCCGGGACGCGGTCGCCGCCGGGCCTGGTTCCAGCCCGCCGGTCCAGCTGCGATCATTCATCGGCGTGCCGCCCGCGAACGGTGACTGCGCGGCCGGTCGACGGCCGGCGCTGGGGCCTCGTGCTGATGCAGGCCGGTGGGAATCATGGGCGTCGCTCCCGGAACGTGTCGCGGATCAGAGGTTCGGCGTCGGTATCACCCCGCAGGGTGGCTGGGGGCGGTCCTGGCCGCCGCGGACGCGGCGGCCAGGACCGGGGATGCTGCTACTGCTGCACGAGGTGGAGCTTGAGCCGGTCCACGATTCGGGCGCGGGCTGCGGCGTCGGCGGTGTCGGCCGGTGCCGGCTGGTCCTGTGCGTAGGGTTGCGGTTGCGCGGGGTGCAGGATGGTGGACCAGACCCACGCCCGCAGCGGCGGGTAGGTGAGGTCGGTGTACACCGACGGTTCGCTGCAGGGGTTGGTCTCGCTGGTTTCGCGGCTACTGGTACCGACCACAGCCCACCCGGTGCCGGCCTGCTGCAGGGCGGGGCCGCCGCTGTCGCCGAAGCAGGTGCCCTTGGAAACGCAGAACTCACCGATGCCGATCGGACCATCGGCGCACGCCGCCGCGGGCAGCCGGACGGCGTCGCGCTGCTGCAGCAGCCGTGCGGGCTCGGCACCCGGCGCCGGCGGGAACTCGTCCAGTCCCCACCCGGTCAGCAGCACCGGCCCGCCCTCGGGCACCGCGACCGTGGCCAGCTGCGCCACCGGCCCCGGCACCGGCGAGGTCAGCTTGACCAGGGCGTAATCGGACACCGGCTTGGCGGGCCAGTTCGTGCCCCACGCCCAACCCGGCGGCAGATAGACCTGCTCGCCGGTAACCAGAACCCCGCCGCTGGTCCGGTCGAGGCTGCCGACCCGCGCGGTCACCGCAGCGCCCGGCACCGCCACCGGCACCGGCACCGGCACCTGTTCGCTGGCGCAATGCCCCGCGACCAGCATCCACTGCCGGGTGACCATCACGCCGGTGCAGAAGCCGGTCCCCAAGCCGGGGAACACGACCTGGACGGCGGTCTCCGCGGCGTACAACCTCGGCGCTGGCGAACCGCCGACGATCGCGGCGGCGGGCCCGGCCGGGAAGACCACTGCGGCCATGGCGGCGACGATCGCGGCGAGCACCGCCAGGATCATCGGCCGTCGGACTTGTCTCAACGTCTCTCCTCGTGGATCGAAGGTGCGGGATGGTGCGGCCCGGCCCCCGTGCGGGTGCCGGGTTGCTGGTGGCGGCGGTGCCGGGTTGTGGCCGCCGGGGAGCGGGGGCAACGTGGGTTACCCGAGCCGGCGCCGCGGTTGCAGCCGCCCTCGGACGGCGGGGTCGATGCCGGGCGGCAGCAGCACGCTGTGCAGCTGGGGCAGTTGGTTGCGCAGCCTGGTTCCCCGGTCACTGGCGGGGCCTGGCTCGAGCGGGAGCGGCTGCCAGCGGACCGTCCGCACGAGCCGGACCTGGGCCTGGCTGGGCACCGCGGCCGGCACCGCTGCCACGGCCGCGACAGGCCCGACTGGCCGGCCGGGACGAGCGGCGGCGGGAGCGGCTGGGCCGGATCGCGTGGCTGGTGGCGGCCCTCCCGTGCTTGCCGGGGCCGGGCCGACGCCGGCGAGGACGGCCACGGCGAACGCCGATGGGATGCGGTGCCGCACGACGCGTCGCGTGCTCGGATGCGAGCCGGCGTGGTGTGCCAGCCGTACCGGGCGGCTGATTCGCCGGAGCGCGCCGCGGTGGCGGATAGGGCGGCGGGTCACGCGAGGTGCTCCAGGGCGTCGTCGAGCCGGTTGATGACCGTGGTCGTGGCGGCCAGCGGCAGCGCCGTGTCGCCGAGGGTGGCGTCGGCGAGCGCGGCTGCCGCGGTGCGCAGCTGCTGCCAGCCCGTCGCCCACCGCTGGGCTGGCAGGCCGTTGCAGGGGCCGTCCCCGAGCTCGTCACCGCCGCCGGCGGCGTAGGCGGCGAGCAGGCCGGTCCAGTCCGGTCGCATCCCGCCGGGGCCGGTCCACTCGATATGCAGCGTGGCGAGGTCGAGCAGGACCGGCGCGAGGGCCGCGCGGGACCAGCCGACGATGGTCCAGCCGTCCGTGGTGCGCAGCATCCGGCTCGGGTGGAGCTGGCCGTGGCACAGACCCACCGGCTGCCGGTCGGCGCAGGCCGCCCGCCGCTGCGCCAGGCTGGCCAGCGCGAACAGCCGCTGCCGCAGCTGCCCGTACAGCCGCTGGCCGCGCTCGGCGAGCTCATCGAGATGGTGCAGGGCCAGGTGCGGCAACTCGGCGAGCTGCGCGCTGCCGACCACCGGCAGCGTGCCGGTGTCCACCACAGCGCTACCGGCGCGGTGCATCCACGCGATCAGCGCGGCGGCCTCGGGAAGCGGCAGCGGCACGGTGCCCGGATCGGGCTGGCCGAGGTCAACCATGACCAGCCCGTGCCAGCCGCCGGTCACCGTGTCAGCAACCACGCCCGGGACCGGCAGCCCGGCCGCGTGCAGCGCCCGCAGCAGCGGGCCCTCGGCGCAGGCGCTCCTGGTATGCCGGGTCCGCTTCACGATCACAGTGCCGTCGGCATGCTGGTAGCGGCAGGTGACGCTGCGCGCATCGGCCCGCCCTACGTCGGCGCCCGATGCGATGTGCCGGGCGGCCGCCTCGGCACCGAACACCACGCCGAGGACCGCCTCGTCGATCAGGTCGGCCCCAGCCGTGCCGCCAGTCAGCCTGAACCGGGTCACCGGCCGGTCTCCGCGTCAAGCCCAGCCAGCAGCAGAGTGCGCCACAGCGCTGCCGCCGGCATTACCGCCGCGATGGCGGGGGCTGGGTTCAGCCAGCCGTCCCGGTCGTCACGATCCGCAGTGCCGCCGCGCCCGGGGAGCGGGGCCAGGGCGGTGGACCGGGTGGCCGGGTGACCGGCCCGGGAGACCGCCCCGTCTCTGCCCAGGGCGGTCTCCCGGGCGGTGGCGCCGCGGCGGTCAGCGGGGGACGCGCCCAGCCGCACCGCGGGAGTGGATGCTCGTTGACGTCGCGATGACGGCATCGCCTGATCCGCCCGGAAGCGCCGCTGCGGCGACCGGATGTTGCGGTCCAGGCTGGTCCAGGTCGCCGGTGATGCCGCCGGCACCGGCATCACCACAGCACCGCCGCCGGCTGGGTTGCGCCAACCGTCCCGGTCGTGGCTGCGCGGCGAGGCGGCCGTGTCCCCAGCTGTCCTGATGCTGCCGTTGTGGAAGATCATCGTTGCTCCTGCTGGTGCGGTGGTTCGGCAGCTGGCGTGTCCAGCAACAGGGTCGTCGGCGCCGCGGCCGGCGAGGCCGGCAACGTAGGCAGCGGTGGAGGCTGGGATCGGTGCTGCGGCGGCGAGTTCGCCCCGGGCGTGGACCGTGGCTACGACAACGCAGTAGCCGGTACGCGGTTCCAGGCCGGTGATGCGGTCGCCGGTCGCGGCCAGCCTGGTGCCGGGCTGCGGGGCGCTGCCCGGTGGTGATGGCCATGCCGTGCTGAGCGTCGTCGGGCCGGAGCCTCTTGCCGGCGGTGGCGTTCGGCGGGCGTGCGGGATGCGGCGGGTCATCGCGGCCGCCATCCGGCGACCGATGGGTCGGCGCGATCGAAGTCGTGGTCGAGGTGGTGGACGCAGACGCGTTGGTGGCGCAACACCGCCGTCGCGATCGATGCCATAAGCTCGAGATACGTCTCGGCGCGTGGTTCGCTGCCACCGGGATGCTCCGGGTCGGCGGCAGCCACCACCGCCTGCGCTTCGCCGACCCGGCCGCAGGCGTGCAGCAGCGTCGCCAGCTGCCACACCATCGGGACCGACGCCTCCTCCGCCGGGTCATGACGGGTGGTCCACTGCTGCCACACCACGGTGGCCTCCCGGACGGCTTCGCCGCAGCGGCCCGCCATGTGCCACTGCACCGCCAGATCCATCTGGGCCAGGTGCTGCGCGTCGATGTCGCCGCGGTCCCGATGCCGCCGGATCAGCAGGCGGCGCAGCTCGTCCGCCTCCTGGAACCGGCCGCGGCGCGCCAGGACCAGCGCCAGGACCTCGGTCGCGGTGACCGTGGCCGGGTCGTCGCCGCCGTGCAGCCGCTCAGCCGCCGTTCGGGCGTATCTCGCCCAGGCGATCGCGTCAGGCACCCGGTCGAGGGCCGGCTTGGCCAGGGTGGCGTACAGCATCGCGGCGGCGATCACGTCACCGTCAGGGCCGGCCGTGGCCGGATCGAGCGTGCGCAGCGGGTCGGCCAGCGCCGCGGCGGCGTGCCCGGGTTCGCCGGCCTCGTCCAGGGCACGGGCAAACGCCAGGACGCTGTCCCATTCCACCGGCGGTTCCGCGGTCACCGGCCACCCCGCGCGTCCGGGTACGGCGTGGCAGCCACGCCCTCGCCTGCCGGTTGGACAATCGCCTGGTCGAGACGACGGGCGCAGACCTGTTGGTGGTGCCGCACACTCAGAGCCAGCGTCGCCGCCAACAGGCGGTACACGTCATACCCGGCGTCGCCGGGCTCCGGCGGCTGCAGGCCGACCGCGGCGGCGATCGTTGCCGCCTCGGCGAACCGGCCGCACGCCAGCAGCATCGCGTTGAGCGGCAGCGCCACGGGGAGCGAGCAGCGGTCCGTCGGCTCGTGGTAGACGATCCACTGCTGCCACACGGCCATGGCGTCGCGCACCGCATCGCCGCACCGCCCGGCTGCATGCTGCTGCTGCGCCAGGCCCATCCGGGCCAGCAGATGCGCATCGATGTCGCCACGGTCGAGGTGCAGCTGGACAAGCTCGCGGCGCAGCTGGTCCGCCTCGCTCACCTCGCCGCGGATATACAGCAGCCGCGCGAGGACCTCGGTAGCCGCGACCGCGACCTCGTCACCGGCGCCGTGCACGGCGTGCGCCGCCCGGCGGGCGTACCGGGCCCAGGCGATGCCGTCCGGGACCAGCCCCGGGACCGGATCGACCATGTGCGCGTACAACACGGCAGCGGCGATCACCCGCTCATCCGGGCCGGTCGTGGCCGGGTCCAGCGGGCTGAGCAGACCGGCCGCCAGCGCGGCGGCGTCCGCGTCCTCACCGGCGTCCGCCAGGGTGTAGGCCAGGTCGACGATGCTGTCCCACGCGGCCGGTTCCGGCATGCTCATCGGACGGGCTCGCTGTTCGCCGGGCCGTACCGGGCAACCTGCCCGGACGGCGGTGTCGGCGCGGGCAGGCGGTGCAGCGGCCACCAGGCCAGGCCGCCGGGCAGTGTGCGCTGCCGCTCGGCGACCCATCCGCAGGCGCGCAGCAGCCGGACCAGATCCCCGTCGAATGCTGCGGTGTGCGCCGCGGCACGGGCGGCGTCGAGATGGTGGTGGTACCGGGCGAACAGCGCCAGGGCCCGGCGTCCGGCGGGCACACCGGTGCCGGCCACGGCGAGGATCAGCAGCAGCTGCCCGGCGGTGCCGGCGGGGACCGTGCTGTGCAGGGCGTCCTCCAGCTGCGCCCACCGGCGGGCGTAGCCGGGGTCCACGACGGCGCGGCGGGTTGCTGCCACCCGGGACAGGCCTGCCGGGGCGGTGGTCCAGGCCAGCACGCCGCCGCGGTCCTCGAGCACCAGCGCGCCGCCGGTGGCCACCGCGGACTCCACCAGCAGCGCCACGTCCCCGGTCAGCGGCTGGACGGTCCCGCCGGGAGTGAGCCAGCCGGTGACGAGCGGATGCTCCGCGAGGGTGTCGGTGAGGCTGTCCGCCGCGATCCAGGCCCACGCCGGCCCGTCGCGCACCACATGGACCTGCGCCGTCGTGGTCACCATGCCGCACCGTCCCGGCCGGTGCCCGGGAGCCGCCGCAGCCACTGCAGGGCCAGCCCGGGCGCGGCCTGGTCCACGTGGTCGGGCCGGTACCCGGCGGCGGTCAGCAGCCGGTGACCGGCCAGGTCGGTGGCAGCCGCCCACCCCGCCGCGTGGGCCGCGTCGAGGCCGGCATGGTACGCGTCGAGCACCTGCCGTGCCACGCCCCGGCGGCGGTGGCCCGGGACAGTGCCGACCGCGAGCAGGTACGCCGCCGGGCCGGCGGCCGTTGCGGCGGCAATGCTCGGCCGCCGCGACACGCCCAGCGCTGCGGTGGCGAGGGTGTTCGCGCCCGCCTCCAGCACCGCGTCGTCGATGGCATCCTCAGCGTCCAGGTCGGCGGGCAGCCAGATCGCCGCGCCCGCGCCGCTGGCGTGCACGTCCACCGCCCCGTGGATGATCGCCCAGCCGGCCAGCACGGCGAGGCCACGACGCAGCGCCGCCCGGCGGGCGTCGTGGTCCGCTCCGAGCAGCACCGCGACGGGAGATGCGGCGACTGCGGCGGCCGCGAGGACACCGGCGACGGCTGCGGCCTCCGCGGCCGTCGCGACGCGGCGGACACCGATGTGCAGCGCTGCGGCGGCGGTGGGGCGAGGACGGTCAGCGACCGGGTCGCGCGCGCCGGCCCGCGGGACGGATCGCGTCGGCACATCGGACATGGCTGCTCCAGATCGTGGGAACATCGGCTGCGGTCGCCCGGTGGCGGGCAGCCCCGGCCGGGCGCCGGGGCCGGTGCGCTGAGCCGGTGGCCCCGGCCGGTGCTTCGCGGCGCATGCCCGCACCGCCGCACGGCCGGGCCGGACCGGCATAGGGATGGAGGGAACGGGTCGGTGTGTGGTCATCGCGGTGGCCGCCCCGACGGCTGGCCCGGCGGCGGGTCCGGCTGCCCCCGATACGCCTGGCCGTCGTATGCCGGGTCGTGGCCGGGCAGGCGGCGCACGGTGCCCCGGTCGAGCAGGTGCACGTCGGTGGTGCTGGCGCGGACGGGGGCCGGATCGGTGGCGGTGAGCAGCACCGTGGTGCCGGTGGTGGCGAGGGTGGGCAGGAGCGTGTCGATGTCGGCGGCAAGGGCGGCGGCGAGTCCTTCGGTGGGCTCGTCGAGCAGCAGCACCCGGGGCTGGGTGAGCAGGGCGCGGGCGACGGCGAGCATCTGCTGTTCGCCGCCGGACAGCTGCCGGGCCTGATGCCGCAGGCGTGCGGCGAGGGCGGGGAACAGCTGCAGCATCGTCTCGGCGGTGTGCGGGCCGGGCCGGGCGGCGATGGTGAGGTGTTCGGCGACGGTGAGCGTGGCGAACACCCGGCGGCCTTGCGGGACGAGGCCGAGTCCGGCCCGGGACCGGCGGGCCGCGGAGTGGCCGGTGATGTCGCGGCCGTTGAGGGTGATCCGGCCGGCGGCCGGGCGCAGGAGTCCGGCGATGGTGTGGATGAGGGTGGTTTTCCCGGCGCCGTTGGCCCCGGCGACCGCGCAGACCTGCCCGGCGGTGACGGTGAGGGTGAGCTGGTGCAGGACGGTGCCGCCGTGGTAGCCGGCGGTGAGCTGCTCGACGGTCAGCATCCGGGCACGCTCCGGTCGGGCCTTGGGTAGGCGGCGGCGACCTGGGGGTGCTGCCACAGCGTGTCCGGGGTGGCGGTGTGCAGGTGCCGGCCCTGGTGCAGGGCGGTGACCGTGCCGCACACGGCGGCGACGAGGTCGAGGTGGTGCTCCACCAGCAGCACCGTCACCGCTTCGGGCAGCGTGGCGAGCTGGTCGGTGAGCAGGTCGCGGTCGGCGCCGGTGAGGCCGGCGGCGGGTTCGTCGAGCAGCAGCAGCGCCGGCCGGGTGGCCAGTACCGCGGCGAGTTCGAGGAGCCGCCGCTGCCCGTGCGACAGCGCCCCGGCTGGGGTGTGGGCGTGCGGGGCGAGCCCGGCCGTGTCGAGGGCGGCCATCGCCGTCGCGCGCAACCGGCGGTACCGGCGGCCGGGCCACTCGGGCCGCCGCTGGTGGCCACGGTCGTGGGGCCAGAGCGCGGCGACCATGTTGTCGACGGTGGACAGGCTGGGCAGGACGGCGGGGGTTTGGTGGGTGCGGCCGATCCCGGCGCGGGCCCGGCGGTGCACCGGCCAGCCGGTGATCACCTGGCCGGCGTAGCGGATCTGCCCGCTGGCGGGGTGCAGGGTGCCGGCGATGAGGTTGAGCAGGGTGGTCTTGCCGGCGCCGTTGGCGCCGATCAGGCCGTGCCGGGACCCGGCCGCAATCTGCAGGTCCAGATGGTCGACGGTGGCCAGTGCCCCGTAGCGGTGGGTCAGCCCGGCAAGGTCCAGGGCCGGTGCGGCGTGGCCGGCGCTGCCCGCGGCGGTCACGGCCGGGCCTCGATCCGGGCGGCAGCCGCGGCGGCGCGGGCGCGGCCACGGGCGCGCAGGGCACGGACCTGGCCCGGGACCCGGCGTACGGCGGAGACGGCGCCGTCGGGCAGCAGGAACACGCACAGCAGATACAGGCCGCCGACCAGCGCTGGGCCGTGCCCGGCGAGCGGCCCGCCGGCCACGTCCCGGGCGCCGATGATCACGGCCATGCCGAGGACGGTGCCGGTGATGCTGCGCCCGCCGACCGCCCCGGCCAGCAGCGCGATCGCGGCGACGTCGAACCCGGCGTCGGCTGGGGTGATCGCGTGCTGGACGGTGACCAGCAGCCCGCCGCCGACCCCGGCCAGCGCCCCGGCGGCCAGGTGGGTCGTGTAGTGGTAGCGGGTGGTGGGGTGGCCGGAGGCCTGCATCCGCGGCTCGTGGTCCCGCACGCCGTGCAGGAGCATCCCGGCCGGGCCGCGCAGCACCAGCCACACCACGGCCAGGCACAGCCCGGCGACGGTGAGGCAGTACCAGTAGACGGCCCGGTCGGTGCCGAGCCCGCCCAGGCCGGGCAGCGGGCGGGGCGCTGGGAGGAAGGTCAGGCCGTTGGTGCCGCCGGTCAGGCTGGTCCACTGGTCGGCGGTGGTCACGGCGAGGCTGCCGACCGCCACCGACACCATCAGGTAGACGGTCCCGCGGGTGTGGACCAGCAGCAGCCCGGTCAGCGCACTGCACCCGGCCGCCGCGGCCGCGGCGGCGGCGAGCTGGACCGGGCCGAGCGTGGTGAGGGGATGGTGCAGGCCGGCGAGGATCGCGGCGGTGTAGGCACCGACCGCGAACGGGGCGGTCTGCCCGAGGGTGGGCAGGCCGGCATCGCCGGTCAGCACCGACACCGACACGGCCAGCAACGCCAGGGCCAGCACGCGGGCCGCGGTCGCGGTGGTGTAGGGGTCGGCCCAGTACGGCAGGCTCACCCCGGCGCCGGCGAGGCCCACGGCGGCGAACAGCCGGGCCGTGGCCTGCTTGCGCAGGCCCGGCCGGACCCGGCCGCCGTGTCCCGCCGCCGGGCGGCCGGCGGCGAGCGCCACGACCGGGGCCGGGGCGGGGGCTGGCGGGATCGGGCGGGTCATGCCGGCCTCCGCACGGTCAGCCGGGTCTTCCAGCGCGGGTGCGCGGCCACGGCCAGCACGACCGCGAGCGCGGCCATCAGCACGAACGGCGCGGCGCCCGGGACGAGCGCGACGCCGAGGGTCTGGACCTGTCCGACCGCCAGGGCGGCCAGGAACGCGCCGCGGATGCTGCCCAGCCCGCCGAGGACCACCACGACCAGGGACAGCAGCATGATGGCCGGCGCGGTGCCGGTACCGGGGCCGATGATCGGCGCGCCGAGCACCCCACCCGCGGCGGCGAGTCCACCGGCCGCGGCCAGGACCCCGATCTGCACGGCGGCGGGCCGCACGCCGATGGTGGCCAGGATCGGCCGGTCGTCGACGCACGCCCGCACCAGCGCGCCCGCGCGCGTGCGGTAGACGACCAGATGCAGCCCCGCCGCGAGAGCGATCCCGACCGCGATGAACACCAGCCGATACGTCGGGTAGCTCACCGTGCCGGCCCGCAACGATCCGGCCAGCGGCGTGGGTGGGGCGGCGGGCAGGTCGTCGGCGCCGAAGACGGCGACGAGCAGGTCCCCGCCGATGCCGGCCACGCCGAGGGTGAGCATCACCTGGGCCAGGTGGCCGCGCCCGGCGATCGGCAGGTGCGCGACCCCGAGCCCGGCGCCGGCCGCGGCCCCGACCGCCACGGCGGCGGCCAGGGCCGTGCCGAACCCGGCCAGGGTCGCGGCGGCCGCGGTGGTGGTGAACGCCGCGGTGGTGAACGCGGCGGCGGTGTAGGCGCCGAGCGCGTAGAACGTGCCGTGCGTGAGGTTGAGCACGTCGGCCACCCCGAACGCGAGGGTCAGCCCCGCGGCGGCGGTGAACAGCAGCAGCCCGAACGCGACACCGTCGACCAGGTTGAGCCCCCAGGTCGTCGCCACCGTTTTCCTCCTCCATGCGGTGCGGTCGTGGTCACATGACAGGCCCGGCCGGTGCCGGCGTGCGGCCCAGGCCCGGGTGTGGTGCAGGGTTCGGGTGGTGCGGTGCGCGGCCCGCGCCGGGCGGCGGCGCGGGCCGCGCACCAGCCCGGGCGGCTACGCGGCGGGCCGCCGGCCCACGGTGGAGACGGTCAAATTGCCGCGAAGGTGGGTGGCCGGGTCGCGCAGGCCCTCGGTGAGGACCGCGATGTCGTCCTCGGTGAACCCGTTGGCGAGGAACTCGCCCTTGAGGTGCTGCAGGTTCGACACCACCAGCAGCGCCCCCGCCGTGCCGCCGTTCCACGAGCGGGCGGTGACGGTAGTGTCGACCTCGACCAGCCCGGCCTCGACCATCGCGGCGTGCACCGCATTGGCCCACGCCGGGTCGTGGCCCTTCCCGGCCAGGACGGTGCCGATCAGCACGTCCTGGTAGCGGTCGTACAGTTCGGCGACGCGCGGGTCGGTGGCGGTGAGCACGCCGCGGCGGTAGCCGGTCTCCCACTCGTCGAGCACCAGCGCCCCGCCGGGGGCGAGGGTGCCGGCGACCTGGGGCAGCAGGGTGTGCCGGGCCGGCACGTGGGTGAAGCACAACCTGCTGAAGATGAGGTCGAACGGGCCGTCGGGCAGCGGGTCGTGGGCGATGTCGTGCTGCAGCACGGTGACGCCGGTCCGGGCCGGGATGTGGCGGGGGTTGATGTCGGTGGCCAGCACACTGCCGGAGGGCCCGACCCGGGTGGCCAGCCAGCCGGCCATGGTGCCGGCGCCGGCGCCGATCTCCCAGCAGCGGGCGCCGTCCAGGTCCAGCCAGGCGATGCCGGCGATCCGGTCCTGGCTGCCCGGGTCGAGGATGGCCGGCAGGTAGGTGTGCTGGTCGGCGGCGTGCGGGTTGTCGTTGCTGAAGGCGTAGGTCGTTTCGGGCATGGTGGTGCTCATGCGTGAGGTCTCCCGAATCCTGCGAAGTGAAGGGGTGAAGGGGCGAACGCGAGTCCGCCAGGTGCCGGGGGTCCGGCTCCGGGTGATGCCGCCGGGCATCACCCGGCCGGTGCGCCAGGTCAGTCGTTGAGGACGGTGAGCTCGCGTTCGGTCACGTTGGCCAGCACCGAGCCGTCCTGGCGGACCGTGCGCAGGTACCACTGCTGCGCCGGTACATGCGACGTCGAGAACTGCCAGGCACCGCGCGGGCTGTCGATCTGCCCGAGCCGTCCGATCGCCGCGTTCACCGCGGCCGGGGTCGGGCTGGCGCCGGCCGCGCCGATCGCCCGGTCCAGCACCAGCGCCGCGTCCCAGCTGGTCATCGCGTTGTACGACGGCGACTTCCCGCTGAACTTCTGCTGGTAGGCGGCCACGAACGTACGGTTCGCGGCGTTGTCCAGGTCGACGGCGTACGGAGCGACGGTCTGCACGCCCACCGCGGCCGGGCCCTGCGCGGCCAGGGTCGCCCCCTCGGTCACCGCACCCGACCCGTACAACGGGATGTCGGTCAGCCCGAGATCCTTGTACTGCTTGACGAACGCAATCGCGTCCCGACCGGCGTAGAACGCGTACACCGCCTTCGCCCCGGAGGCCCTGACCTTGGACAGATACGGCGTCCAGCTCGTCGTGGCCGGATACGGGGTGTAGGTCGGCTTGTTGTCGACGAGTTTCCCACCCAGCGCCGTGAACGTCTTGGAGAACCCTTCAACCTGGTCGTGGCCGCCCTGATAGTCCGGGCCGAACGCGGCTACCGGACCGTCCACTTTGGACTTCACGTACGGGGCGAGGGCCTCACCGAACTGGGTGGAGATCCACGACGTGTGCCACACCTGCGACACATCCGGCAGCGTCGTCGGCCGCCCGCACGACCCGACCAGCGGAATGTGCGCCGCGCTCGTCTGCGCGGCGACCGACTGCAGCGCGGCCGCGTTGACCACCCCGGTGACGGCGAGGACCTGGTCCTTCTTGACCAGCTTCTCCGCCGCCGGTCCGGCGGTCTGCGGGCCGTCGCCCTCGTCGGCCACGATCAGCTCGGCCGGGTGGCCGCCCAGCTTGTTGTCGTGGGTTTGCAGATACAGCTGGAATCCGTCGCGGAGCTCTTCGCCGATGGCCTGCAGCGGCCCGGACAGCGCCGTGACCATCCCGATCTTCACCGGGCTGCTGCCCCCGCCATCCCCGGTGTGCTGGGCACAGCCGGCGAGCAGCAGGGCGAGCACGCCGACCACCGCGATGCCACAGCGGCGGAAACCGTCGTGGTGCCCTCGGCCGTCTGGTTGGTCCTTCATCGGATGCCATGCCTCCAACATGTGTCGATGTGGTGTCAGTGGGCCGCGTGCTGGCCGGGGACTCCGGCCGCCGCCGGCGGGACGGACAGGGCATCGCCCAGGCGTTTGACGAGCCTGGTGCAGGCCGCGCCGACCCGGCCGATCTCCGGCTCGCTGCCCGTCACCACCGCGAGCGCGCCGGCCGCCGGCCCGGGAACGCCGAGAATCAGCACCGTCCCGACGAGCATGGTGACCGTGGTGTAGATGACCGCCTGACCGTGGAAATCCCGGCACAGCCCACCGGTGATGCTGGCCATCCCCGACACGCCCGCGGCGAGCCGCTCCGCACCGTCGCGATCGAGCCCAGCCGAGCGCGCCACCAGCAGACCATCGGCGGACACCGCAACGGCGTGCCGCACATCCGGCTCCTCATTGACCAGCGCCTCGAGAATCCAGCCCAGCTCGCCCTGCCGGTTGGCATAGGTGGCCATCTGCTCCTGGCTGGGCAAATGCGGGGCCATCCCCGCCGACGGGTGGGACATCACCGCGGTACTCCCTTCGTGTGTGGGTAGGCGTGCGCGGCCCGCAGATCAGCCAGCGCGGCCGCGGAGCCGGCCAGGGTCGCGGCCACGACGTTCGGGTCCAACTGCTCGACGGCAAGCTGCGGCTGGGCCGGCAGCTTGGCCTTCAGGCCCGCGTGCATGGTGGCGCCCGGCCGGCGCTTCTGTCCCAGCCGGCCGCCGGGTGCCGCGCCTTCGGACGGCGCGGCCGGCAGCATCGCCCGCCCGGCCAGCGAAGCACTGCCGGTGGCGGTGACCGGCTGCGGTTGCCAGGTCGACGCTCCAGTCAGCGCCGGCCGGGACGCCGCTGCCGCCTCGAGCTGCTCGGCGGGGACCGTCACCTCGGCGATCAGCCCCCGCGGCATGCCACGCAGCACCACCCGGGCCCCGATCCGCTCCGCCAGCGCGGCGACCACCGCCAGCCCGATCTGATCCCGGCTCGGCGGCAACTGCGGCCGGGCCAGCAACGCGTTGTACGCAGCCAACTGAACCGGGTCCATCCCCACCCCGTGATCCCGGATCTGCACCACGACCCGGTCCCCCATCAGCCACGCCTCGACCGTGACCGTCGCCTCCGGCGGCGAGTAGGTGGCGCCGTTGTCCATCAACTCCGCCAGCAGGTGCGCCAGGTGATGCACCGCCTCCGCCCGCACCGCGACCTCCGGCATCTGCCCGGCGAACACGATCTGCTGGTAGCCGCGGATCCGGCTCTGCCCGGCCTGCACCACCTGCCCAAGCGACGACGGCAGCGTGGCGACCGGCGCGGGCGACACCCCACACAACGCCAGCAAACCGTCGGCGAACCGCAGCGCCAGCGTCACCTCCAGGTCGACCTGGAACCACTGCGCCAGCCGGTCCGGATCCTCCTCATCCCGCTCGACCCGATCAGCGATCTGAGTCAGCCGCGCCCCCTGCTGCTGGATCCGCCGAGCCACCTCGGTCGTCCGGCCGATGTTGTCCGCCTGCAACCGGGTCTGCTCCCCAGCCAGCCGCACCGCCTCGTCGACGACCTGCCGGAACGCCGCCGCCACCGCGCCGATCTCATCGTCGCCGTCGGTGAGCACCAACGCCGTCGCCTGCGCACGGAACTGCTCCACCACTGTGGCCAGGTCCCGCCGCTGCGGGTCCTGCAACGCGTCGACCGCCTCCGGCAGCAGCCGGGACACCTGATACGAGCCGCGGCGCAGCCGGCGCAGCCGCCGGGACAGATGCCGGCCCACCCCCAGCGTCAGCACCGCGGCCAGCACCACCACCGCCAGCACCACCCCGACGATCACCATCGACCGCACCCGCGACGCCTGCCGCAGATCCCCGGTCGCGGCCAGCACCACCCCATCCACCCGGCGCTGCACCGAAGCGATCAAGTCACTGCGGGCATGGGCTGCTGCCAGCCACGGCGCCAGATCCACCCGCACCGCAGCCCCGGGCGCGGTCCCGGCGACCTGACCGGCGACCGACTCCGCCGCCACCACATCGGGGCCGGCGACCGTCGCGGCATACCAGCCCGCCCAGGCCGGATCCCCCAGCCCGCCGAACAGCCCCAACGCCTCGTCGTACCCCGCCCGGGCGGCCAGCATGTCCCGCTGCACCGCCGGGCTCAACGTCCCGAACGCCACCGCCCGCAGCACCGCCACCTGCTCCAGCGACAACGACTCCGCCGCCTGCGACAGCGCAGCCGCCGACCGGATCCGGTTCGCCAGCTCCGGCGACACGGCAGCCACCGCCGCCGCCTCCCGCAGATCCAGCAGCCCCGCCACCACGATCCGATACGAGAACGCCGCCGCCGCCACCGACGGACCCGGCACCGCCACCACCCGCCGGCGCAACCCCTCCAACCCCGCCAGATACTCGTCCGCCCGGGCCACCGCATCGCCGATCACACCCGACGCCGTCACCGCCACACGACGCTCCCGGTAGACCACCAGCGCCTGATCCGTCGCCGCCACCGCAGCGGTAAACGCCGAGGACGTCGGCTCACCCCGACCCGGGGACTGCAACAGCAGCACCGCCGCAGCGCGCTCCTGCTGCAACGCCTGCACCACCGTCGAGCCCTCTGCGGCCAACGCCACCAGATCACCGGCCTGCCCGACCCGCACCGTGTCCCCGGCCAACGACACCCCGACCGCCGCACCCAATCCCAAGACCGCAAGCAGTGGCACAATGACCGCGATGGCGACCTTGGGCGCGATGCCCACATCGGCCAGCCGGCGCGGTCCACGCCGAACCGCCGCATGCTGCGGACCTGCCCCGGTCACGATCGCACCCACCCGCCCGCGCCCACGACGTGGGCACCCCCGGCTGCTCCGCGAGGCCCGCAGCGGACGGCATCACGACACGTCAGCTCCCGAGCGGGGCCGCCCTGCACCGCGCCCACCGACGGCATACCACGCCCCCACGCCAAACCGGCACCCGCACCGGACCCAACGCCGGCCCGCGAGGCTGCAGGACCCAGCAGCACGCGACTCCCCTCCTGGACATCACCGAGCCCACCGACGGCGCAGCAACCAACGCGGTCCGCGATCGCTGCGCGCCCCAGGTGGGATCGACACATTGGGATCGATGCGGTCAACCATCACGGACGCGCCGACAGGTGGGAATACCCACCTCGTGTTCCTCTACCTGTTCCCCGACGTGTTCCACCGAGGATCGACCTGCGGCTACACGGCGATATCGCCAACAATCAAGATCCACTCGGGAAGATGTTCCGCTACAGTCGAGCGGGTCTCTGCCATGCGTACGCTGCGCTGGGCGCAGCGGCGTCACCGGCATCAACGGTCATCGCCAAGCCCGGCGCCCGTTGAACGGAAAGGCGCAAACCCCCCCTTGGGGAGTCGCGCAAAGCTACAACGACGTATGTTGAGGACCGCTGGGGCGTGCCTGATCCGGCCGCCGCAGAGCTGAGGTTCGGCAGGCTGGTGGGCCGGCTCACCCCGCCGGCGGCGGTGCGGGGCTACGCAGGTCCATTGACAGGGCCTGGCGGATGTGCTCGTGCAGCGCGATCCGGTTCTCCTCAAGGTCGGTTGCGGTCTCGTCGCTGCCGCCGGCGCGGCCCATGACGATGTCGAACCAGCCGGCCCGGTCCTTAACGACGCGGAACATCTTCTCGTCGTGGGTGCCGGCGAGGTAGGGCTCGTAGACCTCGATCTTCGCGCCCTCTCGCGCGGCGAGAGAGCCGATGCGATCCAGCCGTCCGGTGCGCTGTTCCAGCTTGCTGGGGTTCCAGTCCAGGTCGTGGTGGATGACGTGGCGGCACTCGTGGTGCAGGTCGATGCCCTCGCCCATGACGGAACTGGCGACGAGGATGTCCGGGGCGAAGGGCGTGTTGAAGACGCTGATGAGCCGTTCGCGATCCTCTCGCCGCGTTTCGCCATAGGCGCGGCGGACTGGCGAGAGGCTCGCCCCGCGCCGGCCGGTCTCCCCCTCGTCGGGTAGCTCGCCGAGCAGTCGGGTGAGCATCTTCGTCCGCTGGCTGTCGGTCATGGCGGCCGTGCGCGCGGCGAAGCCTTGCCAGCGGCCCAGCAGGTTGACGCCGATCGGGTTCGCCCCGGAGATGCCGCGCAGCAGACCGTCCGCGTCGAGTTCGGGTGACAGCCGGGTGTAGCGGACCAGGAAGCCGCCGGTGCGGAGGTTACGGATGGCGGCCTCGGCCAGCGCATCGGCGACATCGGGCCGCCCGTCCGCGGCTTCCCGCAGGGAGTCGCGGAGCTCGCCATGGACCGTGGCATAGCTGGAGGTGTCGCGGCGCAGCAGACGTTGCGACAACCGCAGCAATTCGGTGTCCACCCCGGCGACGTCCACCTTCAGCGCATCTGCAGCGTGTTTGGTGATGAGGTCGTCGATCCGCGAGCGCAGCGCGGCTTCAAGGGCGGCGGTGGTGCGGATGTACCAGCAGAAGATCAGACATTTCCGTCCCGACTGCCAGAGGTCCACAGCGCGTTCGACCGTGGCCGCGATCTTGGGGTGCGCCGCGCGTCGATGGTCGGAGGCGAGCAGCCGGGTGATCTCGTCGTGGTACCACTGGGCCGGGGAGCCGATGCCGGGGTGTGGGCCCGGCTCGCCGGGTGCGGGCGTGTGGTCGGGCGAGGTTTCCTCGGGTTCGGCGTCCGAGTCGAGCGGCCCCTGCGCGGTATCCAGCCGCAGGTAGGTCTCGTAGGACGATGCGATGCCGTAGGCGAAGTGTGGGCGGGCGGCGCCGTGCGCGTCGGCGGCGACCGCCTGGGCCCGGGCGGCGAGCAGGAACGGCAGCGCGTCGCTCTCGCGGATGGCCAAGCCTCCGCTGGCCGAGGTGTGACCCGGCACGATCGAGCCGCCGGAGCGGTAGCGGCGCCCACCGGGCGGGCGTTCGTGGCGGATCACCCATACCCGCAGTTCCTCGTGCATGGCCCGCCGGGCCGCCACGGCCAGCTGGGCGTCACGCCAGGCCCGACGCACCGCCGTGCTGCCCACGTCGGCCGGCGGTGGATCCCCGACGCTCCACCTATCGAAGGCCGCGACATCATCGGGCCCGAGCTTCGACCATGACTCGTCGAACGCGATCGCCGTCTCCTGAGCCCGCTGCAGCCGTTCCCTCAGCCGGGCCAGCCGATCATCGAGGTTCTCCCTTGGCGGCGGCTCCATCGCAACGACCGCGGTCAGTCGGCGAAGAATGTTGATCAGCTCATCGTGGCCGAGTTCGAACGGTGTCGCCGTCAGCAGGAGGATCCGCTCGAAGATTCCCTGCAGCGCCCCGTCCTCGTCGTTGCCCTCCTTCGGCGTGAAGAGGCGGCTGATGAGCGTCCCGTTGTTCTTCAGGGCATGAGCCTCGTCGACGACGAGCAGCCGCCGTCTGGTCCCGTGTCTGGTCAGCACCTGTTTCCAGACGCCCTGGGTGGCCTCGTTGAGCGCCCTCCGGACGGTGCGGAGCCGGGTCTGGATGTTTGGGGAGGAGTTCTTCGGCAGAGCCAGCAGCGCCGCCCATACCTCGCTGAGGTCGAGGTCCTCGGCGACCTCCATCAGGGCCCCGGGCACTGGTTCATCAGCCAGCGCAATGCCCGTGTGCCGCTGCCACACCGACGCCCATTGGCCGGGATCTCTGGCAAGCAACCGCTCCACGAGCAACGGGGTGAACCGGGCATCGGGCATCAGGCCCGTCTTTCCGGTACTCGACTTGACGATCCTCGCCCTGACCTCCGCCGCGCCGGTGCGGTGACGGGTGGCGTAGTAGGCCAGCGCCAAGTGGATGAAGGTGTCCTTCAGGCTCGCGGTGAGGGCCTGATGCGTCACCACCACCAGGTGGTGACGCCGTTCGGGCGGGTCGTCGAGCGCCTTGAGCAGATCCTCGCCGCTGCGCAGCGCCGCCGGCACGCAGCGCAGCTCAGGTGCGCCTTCGGTGAGCAGCGACTCGGCGAACTTGTTCCATTCGTTGACCCACTTCTCGGCCACGTTCGCGGGTGCGAAGACGACGACCTGGCCGAGTTCGGGCTCGCCGAGGATCGTCGTGGCTGCGACGGCGAGCGCGACGAATGTCTTGCCCATCCCGACCTGGTCGGCGAGCACGACACCCTCCTGCGACTGCGACCACAACCGCCGCACGATGTCCTCGGCGGTGCGCCGCTGCCGAGCCCAGTCCTCGGCGAAGGCGTTATCCAGGTGGATGCGCAGGTAGCGGCTCAGGAGTGAATGCATCGGCCAGCTTCCTGCAGCGCTCGGGCCACGTAATCCGCGAGATCGCCAGTTGCACCATCGATACGCAACCGCAGCTCCTCGAGATGCTTCAGCGCCTCGTCGACCAGAGCGAGCCCGGCTCGTTTGTCGATGTGCCGCATCGTCTCCGTCCACGCCACCCGCCCCAGCGACAGAGCGACCTCGGCGAGAGTGAACAACGCTGCGGCCCGTTCCGTCCCGCTCGCCAGATGCTCCGTGACGACCTTCTCCGCGATGAACCGAGGGCCTAACGGACTGGTCAGCCGGGCCTCGAGCGTGTCCACCGTGACCACCGGCTCCGAGAGCCGCCGCTCCAGCCCTGCGAGCGCGGCGGCGAGCTTGCGGCCACGGCGGAGCAGCACGCTGTGGGCGTCGAACCGGGCCAGCGGGTCGCTGATGATCCTGCCGGTCTGCCCGACGGCGACCCGTTCCCGCAGCTGCCGAAGCAACTGCGTGGTGGTCGCGCCCGTGGCGAGAGCTTCGATCAAGTGGAACGAAGCCAATTCGGAGAGCGCGGGCCCGGGCGGAAGCTGGTGCCGGTCGTCGGCGACGACCGCCCAGGTCCCCTTCGCCGCGTCCCAGGCCACGTCGAGGAAGAAGGGCAACTGGTCAGGCACAAGCGGACGGACGACCATGTCCGGCGAGCCGGCCGCGACCCACGTGGCCCGGTCCAGCAGCCCCTGCCCGTCCGGGAGGCGAACACTCCAGTCGCCGTCGGGCGGGTCGTCCCCCAGGCCCAGCCACAGCTCCCACCCCGCGTCACCGCACACAAGCCGGCACAACCCGAAGAACGAGGGCAGCGCCGCCAGCTCCTCCGGCTCGTCCTCGTCGGCAGGCTCCTCATACGCGGCTGTATCCACGATCGGCTCGCCCACCGGCACGAGCCCGGCCAGAGCCTGGCCCTCCGGGCTGTCGAGCGCGGCGCCCAGCCACACGTTGAGCTCCCGGTGGCGCCTGCGCGGATGCAGGCCGAAGCCCGCCTCGGTGTGGTTCGAGCTGCCGACCAGCACCGCCAGGAACTGGTTGTTCTCGACCACCAGGGTCTTGGCGTGCAGCACGCGCGGCTCGTCGTCGAGCGGGCCGAGTTGCACCACCTCGTTGACGTACTGCTTGTGTGACGGCGGGAACGGGATTTCTCCCCCGGGACCTACCGTGACCGCGACGCACTGTCGGCGCTGCGCGGCGGGCCGGCCGGTGAGCAGCCCGGCGACCTGGGTCAGCACGGCCGGGCTCTTCTCATCCCAGTACGCCGAGACATGGGTCGCCCGGAGGGGTGCGTTGCCCTGCCACACCTCGTCCAGGTGCGACAGCGGCCCGGTCCGATTGTTGGTCGGGGCGAGCGCCGCACGCAGCCGGGCGCGCGAAGGAGGCTGCGTCGCCACACGGGAACGAAACAACCCAAGGGTGGAAACCGCATGCCGCCGGGTCGGGATGTCCGGTTCCAGCCCGGGCACCAGGTCCAGATAGGACTCGATCTCCGCGGCGATGCCGTGCAGGACGTCGCGCGGCAGGATACAGGTCTCGCCGAGGTCGGCGGCCATCGCCAGCTCGATGTTGTGCCGGTAGCCGGCCGCGGTCAGGTTGGCCGATCCGATGATCACTCGGGTCGCGTGCTGCCAGAGCAGGAGCGCCACCTTGCTGTGTAGCAGACCCCCGGGCACCAGGCAGTGCAGCACATCCCACCGCAGCGACGAGCGCTCGGCCGGGGCACCTCGGTCGGCGAGCACGGTGACGGTCGGCTCGCGTAGCCGCTCCTCCAGTTCGACTCGCGCGACGATGTCGTCCGCCGATCCGGTGTCCTCGTCAACGCTGGTCACCGCCAGGAACCGGGCCAGGCAGTTGCGCTCGAAGAAATCCGGCTCCAGCGCGAAGGTGGTCGCGAGCATCGCGACCGGCGCGCCGGCCCCTTCCGGCCGGTCCCAGAACTCGAGCAGGGGTGTGGGTTTCACGCACACGCCCGCAGGAAAGAGACCAAGGTGTACAGCCGCATCGGGTGAGCCCAGACGTCGTCGCTCAGGTCCGGGTCTTGCTTGCGGTAGGGCGTGCGCACCACCCACCGGTGCTTGACCGGATCGATCCACATCCGCTTGCCCTTAAGTTCCTGGATCTGCTGGTGCCGTGCGATGAGCGCATCGACGAACTCCTGCGCGCCCATCGGGTGGTCGAACTCGCGCAGGCAGTCGACCGCCTCATGTGCGAGCCCCTCGTCGAGACGGGCCACCGCCTCAACGGCCGACCTGGTCAGATCGCCCAGCCGCGCGGCCAGGTCGGAGAGGCGCGGCGTCGCCATGCCCTGCGCGATCGTGAACGCGCCGCCCAACGAGACCGCGTAGGCGAGCAAACGCCGGAACGTGTTGTCGATCGCCGTCGCGGCAGTCTCGAACTCGACCGCCGCGTGCAGCGCGTCGTGGGCCGCACCGCGCGAACGGGAGAGCAGCGACAGCGCAATCTCGCGCTGGGTGGCCTCCGGCGGCGGCATGCCGTCGCGCAGCAGTGCGGTCAACTCGTCGCGCACCGGGTGCCGGCTGTGCACGACCAGTCGCAGCATGACGGCGCGCTCCCGAGCCCTGGCCTCGCCAGGCGCGCAGACGGAGGCCAGATCACTCAGGAACCAGCCAGTCGGTGGGGCGACGCAGCGGCCGTGGCGCAGCGCCTCGGCGGTCTGCTTCACGATCTCACGGCGCAGCTTGATACCCGGCATGCCCGGCCCGCCGCCGACAAACCCGGCAAGCCCGTGGTCGGCCTCCCACTCCAGGAGCAACTCTTCGGCGTGCGGCCCGGGCAACCCTCGCGGGTCGAGCACCTCGGCATCCCGGGAGAACGGACGGTACACCCCGGTAAAACCAAAGTTGCGGGGTCCGGAAAGGTAGTCGGCCGCCGACAACCGGCGGGACAGACTCTTGGCCCGCCTGGCCTTCTGGCTGCCCGGCACCCCGCGCAGACGGTCGGCCCCCGGATAGCGCACCAACGCCTCGACCACCAGCCACTCGAAGGCGATGTCGAACGTCGTCTTCTCGTCGCTGGAGACCACGCCCAACAGGTCCTGGCACGCGAATGCCCCTACCGCCGACAGCGTGACGAACCGCGGGTGGCTCATCCGCGCTCGCAGGCCGGGCAACAGCCGGTCGGCAATCCTTTCCGCGACAGCCGCAAGACCCAACGGGTCGAGGCTCCCCTCACCGACCGCCCCAGGGTCGTACTCGGAAAACCGCGGCAGCTGCTCCAAGATCCCGGCCGCCACGAGCCCCGACACCTCCCAGTCGAATGCGAGCGTCGATTCTCGCATGATCCCGACCGACCGAAGCAACGGCACGCGTGTGCAATCTCGCTCAACCGAGTGTCGACAACGCTCCGAAGACCGGCCGGGCGTTCCGGCTGGGCCCGAGTTACCGGCCGGGCGCGTCCGCGAGCTCGGCCCGGCTCATCCGCTGACCGGGACGTCGCGGTGACGGCAACCGAAGCCGCGCAGCCCTGAACTGGTCGTTCGGGATGAAACGGCATGGAGGTCGACGCGACCGCGTAACCAGCTGGACGCCGAATCATCCGGCCGTGCCGGGCCCGTCGCATCTCTGACCTGCCGAAACAGGGTGGTCCACGATGCCGGTTGCCGTACCGGCGAAAGCGAGCGACCCTGCCCACGTCATGAAACGCTGCCAGGAGGCCCTGGTGGTGGAGCGTTCCGCCATCGGCAATCATGGACGGATGCGGCTGCTTGTCCTCGGCGGTACCTGGTTTCTCGGTCGCGCGCTGGGCGAGCTGGCGCTGGACTCGGGATGGTCGGTCACGACGTTCAACCGGGGTGTCTCAGCCGCCGACCTTGAGGGCGTGGAAGCGATCCGGGGCGATCGCGAACAGGTCGCGGACCTGCGCCGGCTTGCCGAGCACGGGCCGTGGGACGCCGTCGTCGACACCATCGGGTTCGTGCCTCGCCAGGTGCTCGCCGCGGCGACCGCGCTGGCCCCGGTAACCCGCCACTACGTGTTCCTGTCCTCCGTCAATGTCTACACCGGTTGGCCCAACGAGCCGCTGGACGACGCGTCGCCGTTGTTCGTCTGCCCGCCCGACGCCGACAGCGACTTCGGCGCAGAACTCGGCTACGCCGGGCAGTACGGTGCGCAGAAGGCCGGCTGTGAGCGGGCCGTCGCGGCGGCGCTCGGCGCCGACCGGACCACGATCCTGCGCCCCGGCGTGATCCTCGGCCCGCACGAGTACGTCGGCCGCCTGACCTGGTGGCTCACCCGCGCAGCCCGCGGCGGCCAACTCCTGACGCCCGGACCACCGGACCGGCCGATCCAGCCGATCGACGTGCGTGACGTGGCCGCGTTCGCCCTGCGCTGCGCGGCCGGCGACTACCCCGGCTCCTTCAACCTGGCCGCGCCGATCGGGCACGCGACCTTCGCCGACCTGATCGACGGCTGCATCACCGCGACCGGAGCCGACACTGTCCCGGTGTGGGCCGACCCGGACTGGCTGCTACGGCATCAGGTGGAGCAGTGGACGGAGCTGCCGCTGTGGCGGACACACGACGGCGTGTGGAAGATCAACAGCTCACGGGCCGAGCAGGCTGGCCTGCGATGCCGTCCGCTCATCGAGACCGTGACCGACACCTGGGCGTGGATGACCGGCGGCGGGACGGCGATCACCGGCAGCGGCGAGGCAGGCCGCGCCGCCGACCACGGCCTCGCGCCCGACCGCGAGCGCGAACTGCTGCAGGCGTGGACCCAACGGCAGGACTAGGCCGGCGGCAGCTCGGGGGTGACCGCCGCGGTCGCGGCGAACACCGCGGCCGCCTCGGCGATCTCGCGGGCCGCGGGCACCGGCCGCCACCGGCCGGCCGACACCAAGGTCTGCACCCGGTGGACGCGTCCGAGCAGCCCGACCCGCCGCCAATCCGGCGGCATCGACCACAGCGGCACCAGCGTTTCCCGAGCAGCATCCGCGTCGCCGGCCAGGACCTGGCACGTGGCGAGGTCGGCGCGGGCCTCAGCCTCAACGGTCGACCACGGCTCCAGCGTCACCCCGGCCAGGGCGTCGAGCGCCCGCTGAGCGGCGGCCGTTGCCTCGTCGGCCTGCCCGACCTGCAGCCAGGCTGTACTTGCGCTGCGGGCCTGCTGCGGCACCGTGTAGCCGAACTCGCCACCGACGAGATCATGTAACTCGTCGCTGCCCTTCGTGCTGCGCGCGTCGTCAGCCACGGCGAGGGCCTGCCGGACCGCGTCTACCGATCCCCGATGCGACCAGGCGCGGGCCAGGATGCTCGCCGCACGTACCCGCGCGACTCCGGCCGGCGCGTGCTCCACCGCCTCACCGGCGAGGCGAACGGCCTCCTCGGGCTGGTTCGTCCAATACGCGATCGTGGCCCGCAGTCCGCGGGCGTACGCCCGGACACCCGCGTGGCCGATGACCTCACCGTACTCTTCCGCTGCCTGCGCATACTGGTGTGCCGTCGACCACAGTCCAAGATCGATACTGGCGCTCGCGAGCAGCGACACCGCCTGCGCCGCCACAAGATAGAGATCGTTCAGCTGCGCTGGCCGCTGGGTGTGCGACAGCAGATCCACGGCCCGGTTACGGACCTGCAGCGTGCGCCCTACGACGGCGGCCGGCGCCAACGTATCGAAGGCACGAGCGACGTCACGCATGTCGTGACGCACTTGATCGAGGACCTCGTCGTCCACCGCCCACGCCCCTGCTTCCCTGGCATGTTCGCCACACACCCATGCCGCGAACATGATCGCCTGCTCCACTCCAACGTACCCGTCGACAGCGGCCAGGCCCGCCGGACCAACCGGCACCGCCCGCGGGCGCACCGGCGGCGACCCGGAAGGCAACGGCATCGAACCGATCCGCGGCAGGTGCGCGACGCCCGCCATGCCGACACTGCGCCATGGCAACACGTCCGTGACCCCGACATCGGTCTGGCGCGGACTGTACAGCCCGATCTCCGCATCGGTCGTGGCACCAAGCACCCGCCGCAACGCGGTCCGACGCTCCTCATGCGGCCACCGGGTCTTGCCCCGCTCCAGTTTGCCGACCCAGTGCTCGGTGACATAGAGATGATCAACGCTGCGGCCAGTGGTGTTGACCTCGTCAATCGCGACGTTCAGGGCGTCCGCGAGTTCGGCCCGGCTCATGCGCTGACCCGGCCTACGCGGGGAAGGCAGCCGAAGCCGGGCATCTCTGAGGTGCTGGTTCGGGACGAACACGGCATCCTCACGATGAGGCATCCACGTCACCTCCAGATCAATCGCAGCAGCGGCGCCACGGCCTCACCGGGCCCTGAGGCCATACGCATCGACGAACGAAATCATCACACCACGCCAGCAACCAATGGCAAAGGGCGACCGCGCGAGTCGGGCTCGTTGACGGCCTGGCGCTCTTCCGTGCCTCCGCGGAATCGTCAGTGGCGTGTCCCCCGCTCCGCACCAACTGTCAGGGATTGATTGGGTTGTACAGTGAGCCCGCTCCCAAGTCGGCGCCGCCTTGGTGCCCACCTGGTTACAGCCGTCGCCTCCTGTGCCCGATGAGCGGTGGGAGGGGTGGCGCTGCAGCGCCGGGCTGAAATTCTATGCACACCTGTACGCATCGTCGCTGGCCGCTCACAATAGAGGTCACTGAATGGAGGTGCTGTCAGTGCCGCATCGGCCGGACGCCGTGTTCCCCCCGAACCGGGAGCTTCGCTCTGCGCGCCTACGGCTACCGTCGACAAGCCGGCCGGGCCAGCGGATGAGCCGGGCTGAGCTGGCGGATGCCGTGAACGTCGCGATTGATGAGGCCAACACCACCAGCCGTAACGTTACGCACCTGTATGTCACCGAGCATTGGGTTGGCAAGCTGGAGCGGGGTAAGACCCGGTGGCCGCATGAGGAGCGTCGGGCCGCGTTGCGGCGGGTGCTCGGTGCCGCGACCGATGCCGAGGTCGGGCTTTACAGTATGCGCCTGACCGATGCAGGGTATGACCCAGAGTGGGACGATGGCGACATCGACCGACGAACAGTCCTTCGGGCAGGCGTCCTCGGCGCGGCGCAGGTGCACGCCGCGTTGACGGTTGTCGACTTGGCGCATTTGGTGGCTGCGGTTCAAGACGCGCACCGGTATCTCGATCATGACATCGTCGGACACCTACGGGAACGTCTTGGCGCTTGCACCGCGGCCGACGGAACACACGGTCCAAACAGCTCGTTGCCGGTGATGCTCGGGCTGCTCGGTGTGGTCGAGCGGCATGCCATGGAGGTTAAGCCCGGAGTCAGGAGCGAGTTGCTTGCGGTCGGCGCCCGTGGCGCCGAGTTCACCGGCTGGCTCTACCGTGATCTCGGTCAGCCAGCCTTGGCGGCCTATTGGCGGCATCGCGCCGCGAGTTGGTCGTCGGCGATCGGTGACGAGACGATGCGCGCGTATGTCCTGCTGAAGAACAGTCAGGCCGCCTGGGACCGGCGAGACGCCGCCGACATGCTCGAGCTGATCCGGCAGGTGCACGAGGGTCCGTGGCGGTTGCCGTCACGGGTACGCGCGGAGGCGCTACAGCAGGAGGCCCGCGGTCAGGCGATGGCGTCGGGCCGAAAGACCGTCGTGGAGGACAAGCTCGGCGAGGCCAGAGCGTTGCTGCTGCAGCAGGCCGTCGTGGAACAGGCTGACCATACCGGGTTGGCCGAACATTACGACCAAGCGTTGCTGGGCGTGCAGACGGCGATGTGCTATCGCGAGAACGGCCAGATCGAGCGGGCGAGGGCACTCTACGAGCGGTGGTTATCGCCGAAGGTGTTTTCGCGTCGCGATTACGGCTACTTTCTCGCGCTCAAAGCCGAAACGATCGCCGTAGACGGTGATCCTGACGCTGCCGCCGAGGCGGGCACGACGGCACTGGCCATCGCTGCGGCCACGGACTCGATCCGCAGCCTGGGGGAACTCCGGCGGCTCGCCGGTCGGCTCGCGCCAAGGTCAAGCCGACCGGCCGTTGCGGCGTACCTGCACGCGTTCGGCGCCGAACTGGACCTGCGTAGGCTACGTCAGCCAGTCGGTTAGCGTGCGGATCACCGACGCCTGCCAGGCGAGCGTCTGCGGGTTCTGGTAGGCCGGGTCGTTGTCGACGGCGATGCCGTGCTGGGCACCGTCCACCTCGACGAGTCGTGTCTCGGCCCTGATCTGCTGAATATACCGGCGTGAGCTGTCCACGGGCACGAACGTGTCGTTCGTACCGTGCACGAACAGCGTCGGCACGTCGATGGCGGCAAGCTCCAGGTCTGGGCGCAGGTAGAACACCTCGTTGAGCAGCGGCCGGCCGAGTCGGAACGTCGGTGAGTGGGCCAGGGATCCTTCGGCGGCCAGCGTCCGGCCCGCTTCCTCGTCGATGTGGTCGTCGGTCCAGTACGGTTTGTCGTCGATGAACCGTTTCTTGTAGTTGATCAGTGGGTTCAGCAGCGCGAGCCGGTGGAGCACGCCAGGGTGTCGGGCGGCGAAGAAGGCGCAGAGGCCGCCGCCGAAGCTGGTACCGAGCAGACTGGTCCGCGGCGCCCGGGTGACGAGTTGAGCGTGTTCGATCGCTGCCCGGATGTCGTTGGTGATGGCCGAGAGGGTCAGTTCCTCCTGGCGGCCGTCGCTGGCGCCGTGTCCTCGAAGGTCGAACCGCAGGGAGGCGGCCCCTGCGGCGGCAAGCGCCTCGGCGATGCGGACGAAGAAGCCGGCCTCGTCCCGGTTCGCTCCGCCGCCGTGCACGAGCACGGTGACGACCTGCGCTGATGTCTGCGGTGTCATCAGGTTCCCGCGCAGGATCGTGCCATCGAGGCTGCGGAATTCTATGTCCATCGGCATTCTCCAGAAGGCATACCCACGGATGTTCCGTGGTCGCTTGTCCACCCTAGGCGGCCGGCGCAGCCGTCCCGAAGCGGGCAGTAACCGCGGACGGCCCGGGCTGCTGGGTGCTGGTCGACGTGGCGGGAGAAGCGTAGGGGGTACGTGAGGTGGAACATGAGGTAGGCATTCCCGGCGGGCGAGGAAGCAGTCAGGCTCGATCGGGTAGGACCGCCCCGCGGCAGCTCATCGCCGATCACCGGCGAGCCACGTATTGTGCCTCGACGCGAGCCGTGGGGAGACCTGCTGGCGTGCTCCGGTCGACCAGTTCGGTGACGTGGCGAGTCCCGTCATGCGAGACCGGGTTGACCATGGGGAAGACGGCGGGCCATTCGAGTTCGGGCGGCCCCGGTGGAGAGAGGGAGAGTGGCGCCGGCATGAGTGTCGACACGATCAGCAGCGATGACCTGCGTGCTGCGATGGTTGATGCGCTGATCGCCGATCATGCGGGGAAAGGGCTGACGATGCGGCCGGATGTGGAGGCCGCGCTGCGGGTGGTTCCCCGCCATCTGTTCACGCCGGACGTGCCGCCGGAGGAGGCGTACCGCGCCGACCATTCGGTGATCACCAAGCGGGACGGCGACGAGACCGTCAGTTCGGTGTCGGCGCCGTGGCTGATCGCGGAGATGCTCGGTCAGGCGGCCGACGCCCTCGGCGGCGGCTTCGCCGGCCGGCGGGTGCTAGAGATCGGCTCCGGCGGGTACAACGCGTCCTTGCTGCGTGAGCTGGTGGGGGCGTCGGGTTCGGTCACGACCGTGGATATCGACCCGGACGTGACCGAGCGGGCGTCGGCCTGCTTGGCGGCGGCCGGCTACCGCGATGTCACCGTGCGGTGCGCGGACGCTGAGCAGCCGATCGGCCCGGGCGGCTCCTTCGACGTGATCGTTGTGACGGCTGGGGCTTGGGATGTCCCTGCGGCCTGGACGTCCCAGCTCGTCGAGGGCGGGGTGCTGGTGGTGCCGCTGCGGACTTTCGGGATGACCCGGTCGTGGGCGCTGCGCCGGACCGGCGGCCGGTTGATCAGCTCCAGCCAGCGGTTGTGCGGGTTCGTGTCGATGCGCGGTGCCGGGGCGCACGAGATGCGGTACGTCGATATCGCTGATGGCGTGCACCTGCGGCTGGATGAGGGCCAGCAGGTGGATGCCGACGCCGTCGGGGGGCTGCTGGCCCAGCTGCGGGTGCAGGCATGGGCCGGGGTCAGCCTGCCGCCCCGGACCATCCTGGCCGATCTGGATCTGTGGCTGGCGGCGCGCGTCATGGATGGCGGGGAGCGGTTCGTCGTGCTCACGGCCCAGCAGGAGGCCATCGACGCGGACGTCGTCGCCCCGGCGTGGCGGTTCGGCACGCCCGCCGTCCTGCATGAGGGCACGTTGTGCTACCGGTCGGCGTTGCGCTGGAGCGACGACCTGTTCGACCTCGGCGCGTGCGGCCACGGGCCCGACGCCGCCGCGGCTACGGAGCGGATGGTCGAGCAGATGCGCGCGTGGCTGGACGCGGGCAGCCCGCCGCCGGTGTTGCACATCCTGCCCGCGATGACTCCCGACGGCGACCTGCCGGCCGGGACGGTGCTGGACAAGCGGCACAGCCGCATCGTCCTCACCTTCACCTCCATCCCCGCATAGGAAGGCAAGCACGTGGACGAAACGGAAGGCTCGGAGTTCCGGCTGGACCTCACCCTGGTGGATGCCGGACCGGCGGCGACCGGCTACGCCACGAACACCGATGACAACTGCGGCTCGGGCAACACGGGCTCCAATGCCTGCACGGGCCGCTGCGACGCCGGTTCCTGACCGGCCTGTCCCCCTCTCGTGTCCGGGCCCGGCGTGTAGCGCGCTGGGCCCGCCGATCCGGTGGTGCAGCATGGTTCCTGAGGCCGGTGCGGCGCTGATCCGCCTCGCCGCGTATCCAGACAGTTTGGTCCTGCCGGCCTGGCCGGACCTGGCGACCGGCGAGCCCGCGCAATGGCGGGAGTGGCTGTGCGAGGTGTGGCGACTGCCGGGGTTCGCGGTGGCCGTCACCGGTGCCGCGCCGCAGCTGGCCGACCAGATTGCCCGCGCGGTGCTCGGCGAGCCGGTGCCGCGGCAGCGGCTGCACCGGCTGGTCGAGTCCGCGGTCCGGTATCTGCTGCGGTGGACGACCCGCGCGACGCCGTTTGGCACCTTCGCCGGCGTGGCACCGGTCGGGTTCGGCCCCCGCGCAGGGGTGCAGGTGGGCGATGCACATCACGTGATGGCTCGCCCTGACGGCGAATGCATCGCCGAGCGCGCCGCGCGGGCCGAGCAGCATCTGGCGACGCTGCGCACTGTCGCGGTGATGACGAACCCGCTGGGCTACCAGCGCGGTGCGATGTGGGTGCTGCCCTGCGCCCGCAGCGACGGCGACCGGCGATGGGACGTCGAGATCCGGGTGACCGGTCCTGTCCGGGCCGCCGTCCAGGCCGCGAGTTCCCCGATCGGGTTCGCCGAGCTCGCGGCGAGGATCGCCGCGCCTGCCGGCGTGGCCAGGGCGGAGCTGTTGCTGGCCGAGTTGGTGCAGGCTGGGGTGCTGCTGTCGGCGCTGCGGCCGGCGATGACCGTCACCGATCCTGCCGCCTACATGATCCGCTCCAACGCTGTTGCGGATCCTGGGGGCCGGGTCGCGGTCGATCTTCGCGCCGACGCCGCCGTGACGCTGCCTCCGGCGGTGCTGCATGAGGCGGGCCAGGCCGCGTCGACGCTGATCGCGCTGGCGCCGCCGTCGCCCGGCTGGGCCGAATACCACCATGCGTTCATCGAGCGGTGGGGCCCGGGCGCTGCCGTGCCGATCCGGGACATGCTCAACGTGCTGGGGTTCCCTGCCGGGTACCGGGGCTCCACCCGCCGCGCCGCTTCAGCATTCACCGAGCGCGACCGGCTGCTCGGCCAGCTCGCGCAGCAGTCCGCGCTCGACGGTTGCGCCGAAGTGGTGCTCGACGATGCGCTGATCGGCCGGCTGCGCGGGGACGACGACCGGCCGCCGGTCCCGCACACCGAACTGCGGTTCACCCTCGCCGCCGACACCATGACCGATCTCGAGCGCGGCACCTTCACCCTGACGGTGCTCAGCGGGTCCCGCCACGCCGGGGTCGGCGCCGGCCGGTTCCTGCACCTGCTCGCCCCCGCCGAACTCGCCTCGTTCCAGCAGGTCTACCAGCGCCTCCCGACCGCCCTGCCCGGCGCGGCCACGGTCCAGCTGTCCGGACCGCCGCTGGACGCCCGCCTGACCACCGTGGCCCGGACACCCGAGCTGCTGCCCGTCCTGCCCCTGGGCGAGTTCCACCCAGCGCCGCAGTGGACCCTCGGGGATCTCGCGGTGACCGGCGACGGGCAGCGGCTGTGGCTGGTGTCGCAAAGCACTGGCCGGCCCGTCGAACCGCTGGTGTTTAACAGCGTGCTCCTGGCCGGCCTGCAGCAGCCCCTGCTGCGGTTCCTTACCGAGATCTGGATGGCGTTCACGGCCCCGTGCAGCCGGTTCGACTGGGGACACGCGGCCAGCCTGCCGTTCCTGCCCCGCCTCCGCCGCGGCCGCAGCATCCTGCACCCCGCCCGGTGGGTCATCGACCGCACCGCGCTGCCCACCCGCACCGCCGGCTGGCCGCGCTGGCGCGACGCCTGGCAACAGCACCGCCACCAGCGCCGAATCCCGCAGCAGGTCCTAGTCGGCGACGACGACGTGCGGCTGCGCCTCGACCTCGACCACGACACCCACCTCCCGGTGCTGCGCAGCCACCTCGACCGGCAACCCCGCACCGCACTCACCGAAGCTCCCGCGGCTGCGGGCTGGATCGGGGGCCGCCCCGCCGAACTCCTACTCACCCTCACCCACCGCGCCCAGGCAGCCCGGCCGGCCCGGCGGGTGCGGGCCGCCGGCACCATCCAGCACCGGCCAGGACCGTCGTCGCCGTGGCTGCAGGCACACCTGTCCGGCCGCCTCGACGACATCCTCCACGACCTCGCCCACCGCCCCGCCGGGCACCTACCGACCGGCTGGTGGTACCTGCGCTACCACAACCCGCAACCCCACCTCCGGCTCCGCATCCCGCTGCCCGACCCCAGCCAGTTCACCGACATCGCCGGCCAGCTCATCGACTGGGTACAACAGCTGCACAACGACGGCGTCCTGCACGACTACAGCCTGCACACCTACCGGCCGGAAACCCGGCACGGCACCGGCGCAACCCTCGCCGCCGCCGAAGCCGTGTTCGCCGCCGACTCCGGCACCACCCTGCACCGGCTGGCCAGCGACCGGCAGGCCACCACCACCGCCGGAATGATCACCATCGCTGACGGCTTCACCGGCGACGGCCTGCACTGGCTCGCCACCCACATCCCTCAGCACTCCGGCCCCCGCCTGGACCCCGCACAGCTCCGCCTCTCCAGCATCCCGTTCCGCGACGAACGACTCGCCACAGCACTGGCCACCTATCGATCCCTCGCAGACCATGACGGGCTCGACACCGACCAGGTGCTCGCCGACCTGCTGCACCTGCACCACGCCCGCATGATCGGCGTCGACACCACCTCCGAACGGCACTGCCTGCGGCTGGCACGGACCATCGCCCACACCGCCCACGCCAGGCAGACACCATGACCACCGGACAGTCCCTCGCAGACGGCGCGGCCGGCGTCGCCCTGCTGCACCTGGAAACCGGGAACTGGCCAGCGGCCACCGAGGCACTGCGCCGTGCCACCACCGGCGGCGTCAGCATCGCCGACGGCGCCAGCCTCTTCTACGGCGCACCCGCGCTCGCATTCGTCCTCACCGCCGTAGAACACCCCGGGCTCACGCAAGCACGAACGATCGCCACCGACGGCACCGCGACCGTGACCCGCCGACGGCTCGACGCCGCGCACCGCCGCATCGACCGGCACGAGCAGCCGCACTCCGCCGAGTACGACGTCATCCGCGGGCTGACCGGGCTCGGCGTCGCCCTGCGCCGGCTCGGCAACCACGAGCTGCTCCGCCACGTCCTGGACTACCTCGTCCGGCTCACTGAACCCCACACCGACGGCCTCCCCGGCTGGTGGTGCTGGAACGGCCCCGACCGCAACCAGCCACCACCCGCCGGCGGTCACGCCAACTTCGGCATGGCCCACGGCATCACCGGCCCCCTCGCACTCCTCGCCCTCACTCTCCGCGACGGCACCCTCGTCGACGGGCACACCGCAGCGATCACCCGCATCTGCCAATGGCTGGACACCTGGCAGCAGCACACCGACGGCAGCACCTGGTGGCCGCAGACCATCACCCGCACCGACCTACACCACGGCACACCGGCCCAACACGGCCCGCTGCGACCGTCCTGGTGTTACGGCACCCCAGGCATCGCCCGCGCCCAGCAACTCGCCGGCCACGCCCTGCGCGACACCGCCCGGCAGCACCTCGCCGAAGCCGCGTTCACAAGCTGCGTCACCGATCCCGCACAGCTTGCCCGCCTGACCGACCGCAGCCTATGCCACGGCACCGCCGGACTCCTCGCCACCGCCCGGCGCATCGCCGCCGACGCCCGCACCCCCACACCCCTCACCCCGCTCGAACTACTCCACCTGCAGCACGCCCCCGCCGTCGATGAACCGGCCGGGCTCCTCGACGGCGCCGCAGGCGCCGGCCTCGCCACCGCCGCGAGCACCGCCACCGCGTGGGACGTCTGCCTCCTGCTCGCCTGACGAAAGGCCCGACATGGACGAACACGACCCGTGGCAGCAGATCAACATCACCTACCCCGGCGCGACCAGCCAGGAACGCGAACAGCACGCCATCGCCCACCTCCGCCAGGTGCTGCCCGCCGCCGAAACCGCCGGTCTCATCACCACCTGGTGGTTCATCCGCAAAGGCCCCTGGCGCGTCCGCTACCTCCCCACCCAGCACCACCACAGCCACGACCTCGCCCGCCAGCTACTCACCGACCAGATGACCTGGACCAGCGACATCTACGAACCCGAGACCCACGCATTCGGTGGCCGCGACGCCATCGACACCGCACACACGCTGTTCCACCACGACAGCCGCCACCTCCTCACCTACCTCCACCAGCACCCCACCGACCGGCGGGAACACACAATCATCCTGTGCACCACACTGATGCGCGCCGCTGCCCTCGACCTCTACGAACAAGGCGACGTCTGGGCACGCGTCGCCAACCACCGCACCGAACACCTCAGCCACCCACCCGCCCCCGACCCCCACACCTGGGAAACGTTCACCGGCGACGTCCGCCGCCTCATGACCGGCACCGCCCGAGCCACCAGCGACTGGCACACCGCGTTCGCCACCGCCGGAACGAACCTGCGACACCTCCGGGAAACCGGCACCCTCACCCGCGGACTCCGCGCAGTGATCGCCCATCACGTCATCTTCCACTGGAACCGCATCGGGCTCCCCGCCCGAACCCAAGCCGCACTGGCCCAAGCAGCCAAAGAAGCCATCTTCGGCAGCACACCAGCGCCGCCGAGCCGACAATGACCACGTCCGGGAACCGGACACCCAGCGCCGAGCAGCCCTCGGGACAGACACGCCTCGTCCGTCGTTACGCAAGCGACGGCATCCCATCAACGCACCGCGCAGGAGCGAACGTGCACATCACCGTGCATCACATTGCGCTGACCGCCGCAGACCTCGGCCGCAGAGCCGCTTCTACGACGCGATGCTCGCCGCGCTCGGCTACCAACGCCACGGCGGTCTCGACAGCCCGCTGGTGTATGCCGGTGACGGCCCGGACGTGCTGGTCTACGCCGTTGAAGGCGCCGTAACCGCACCACACCGACATGGCCAGCCCGGGCTGCAGCACATCGCCCTCGAAGTCGACGAGCCCGCACTGGTCGACGCCGTGTTCCGCATCGTGGTTGACGCCGGCGGGACGATTGTGCACCAGCCGCAGTTCTACGACTACATGGACGGCTACTACGCCGTCTTCGTCGAGGACCCCGACGGCTCACGGCTCGAGGTCGTCCACATCCCAGCAGGTGCAGCATGACCGAACTTGCAGAACCGACCATGCCCGCCGCTGACCTCCGCGCACGCCTCGCCGACGCGTTGATAACGACCGGCTTCATCACCACGCCCGCGGTGGAGGCCGCCTTCCGTGCCGTCCCGCGGGAGGCGTTCACCCCGCCCGGCACCGACCTCATCGACGCCTACGCCAACAACATCGTGGTCACCAAACGCGGCCCGGACGGCAAGACCACCAGTTCCATCTCGGCGCCGTGGCTGCAGGCGTACATGCTGGAGACCGCCCGAATCCGGCCCGGCACACGGGTGCTGGAGATCGGCTCCGGCGGGTACAACGCCGCGTTGATCGCCGAGCTCGTCGGCCCCGAAGGGAGCGTGGTGAGCATCGACATCGACCCGCAGGTCGTCGCCCACGCCCGGGCCACGCTCGCCACGGCCGGGTACGAGCAGGGCCGCGTGGTGCATGCCGATGGCGAGTACGGCCATGCCAGCGGCGGCCCGTACGACGCGGTCCTCGTCACAGTCGAGGCCAGCGACATCGCACCCGCCTGGACCGAGCAGCTCGCCCCCGGCGGGGTCCTGGTTGCACCGGTACGGATGCGGGCCAACACCCGCTGCCTCACCCTCGAACGCGAGCGCGACCACCTGGTCGCGACCGCGTCCCTGCAGTGCGGATTCGTGCCGATGCAAGGCGACGGGCAGAACCCGACCCGCCGGGTGGCGTTGCGCGGCGAGGACGCCGTCCTCGTCCTGGACGACCCGACGACCGAGGTCGACATCGCTGCCCTCCGAGCGGCCCTCGACGGGCCGCGCAGCGAAGTGTGGTCGCCGGTCACCCTGCCGATGGACGCCTCGTTCGAGGCGCTGCACCTGTGGCTGGCCAGCCAGCCCCGCCCCTACGGCGTGCTCAACGTCGACCGGGAACGCACCGCCGGACTGCTCGACCCGCAGGACCGGTTCTTCTGCCCCACCCTGCTCACCCACGACAGCTTCGCCTACCTGACCATCCGCCGGCACGACGACGCGACATGGCAATGCGGCGCCCACGGCTTCGGCCCCGACGCCGCCACACTGACCAGCGACCTGATCGACCTCGTCGCTGCCTGGGACCGGCTGCACCGCACTGGGGTCCGCCCGGCCATCACCGTGTACCCCCATGGCGCCGCGCTGCCCGCCACCGAACAGCTCCGGCTGGTCGTGGCCCGCCGCCACACCCAGATCGTGATCACGTGGCCGGGTGACAGCCGATGACTACCTTGCTGATCATTCGCGGGAACTCCGGCAGCGGCAAGACCACGACGGCCCGGGAGATCCGCGCCCGCTACGGCCGCGGCTGCGCCCTGATTGAACTGGACCAGTTCAGACGGGTGGTCCTCCGGGAGCACGGCGGTCTCGGCGACGACGCGGTCGCGCCGGGGTTCATCGGCATGTCCGCGCGGTATCTGCTCGGCGCCGGCTATCACGTCGTCGTCGAAGGCATCCTGCCTACCCGTGGGTACGGCACCGTGCTACGGCAGCTGATCGCCGAGCACCCGGGCCCGAGCCACGTCTACTACCTCGACGTCGGTTTCGAGGAGACTCTGCGCCGCTACCGCACCCGGGCCGAGCCGATCCCGGTTACCGCCGACGAGATGCGCAGCTGGTACGTGCCGCACGATGTGCTGGGGGTGTCTGGGGAGCACGTCATCCCGGAGACTTCGACGCTGGAGCAGACCGTGGCCACGATCTCGGACACCAGCAGCCTGGCCGCCATGGCGCCGATGACGCCGTGCCCGACCCGGTGCCCGCGCTGCGCGCAGAAGCAGATCAATGGCGGCAACGCCGCGCCAGCCGCGGCCGGGCGGCACGAGGGGCTGGCATGCGAGGAGGCGCAGTGAGCGCGGTGCAGGGGATCACCGTGGCGGCGCTGGCGATCGTGCCCGGCTCGGACGGCACGGTTGTCTTCGTCCGCCAGCAGCGCGGTCCGTTCGCCGGATCCGCGCCCGAGTGGCCACCACCGCCGGCACGTCCCGACTGTTGATCACCGCCCGCAACTCCGCGATCTGGCCCTCGGTCAGCACCACACCAGCATCAACCATTCACCTACATAACGCAACCAGAATCACGTGACACTAGCACTTTCGTTCCGACAATTACGGCCGCTACACTGCTGCGCCTACGGAAGGTCATTGTTTCCGGCGGTCGGAACGTCCCGGATGCGAGGCTCAGGATGGCAGCGGAAAAGCACCTCACGAGTCGCGCGTTCGGTGATTACATCGGCGTCGTACGGCACATCATCGAGCCGCAATTGCTCGCCCTCAACCTCGGCGAGTCGCAGATCGCCGAACAGTCCATGCCGGAGTTGAAGGACTCGCTCGACCGAATCAACGCGGCGATCGAACACCCCGAGCAGTTCGGCGTGTGCGGGATAAAAGTGACGCGGAGCTGGGTACCGTGGTGTCGCGGTCGCCGGGCGAGGGGACCTTCACGGTCGGCGCCCTGCCGGTCCTGCTCCAGCGCAAGAAGGACATCCTCGACTGGATGCGCATCCTCGCCCCGCAGGAGCAGCTCGCCGACGCGCAGGAGGTCGTGGCGGAGAAGGTCAGCGACCCCGAGGTCCGGGAGCAGTTGAACGCCTTGCTCGAGAGCTTCGCAGACAAGCAGCGGACGCTCGCGGAGGAGTCGTAGAAGTCGAGCCAGTCCGCCCTCGACGCGGCCCTGATCGAGATAGAGGTGAAGGAGCGGAAGTGGCGCATGCGCCGTTCGCTCCTGGAACGTGAGCCGGTGGCGGCCCTGATCGGAGCCATCATTCTGGTCGCCATCGCGGTGGCGCTCATTGTCGGAATGTTCGCGAAGGTGGCCGTGCCGGAGGTGTTGGCAAACGCGTTTCTGGTCATTCTTGGCTTCTTCTTCGGGCAGCCGACCTCGGGCGGAAAAGCCGCCCCGGAAAACGGGCGGACCCGCGAGCCGGGAGCCGAGGGGTAACGGCCGGCTCGGGTGGGGCGCGGCCATCGGATTTTCGGGCGGATGTCTTCGGATGATCGGCCTTGGCATTCCGGGAACGGGGTTCCGTAGCCTGATGTGAATGCCGGTTCCACCGGGCATTCGTCGCCGATCATCTGAACGGAGCCGAGGGCCTTGGCAGCGGAAATGTGGCGGCAATTGCGGGTCGTGGCCGCAGAGCGGGGCTGGGACGACGTCGCGGCGGCGGCCGGGTGGCTGGCCGGTGACCCGGTGATGCACGCCCTGGTGCTGGCGGCCGCGAGGGTGGCCGAGCCGGGTGGGCTGGCGGCTCGGTGCAAAGCGGACGCCACGGCCGATCTTGCCGCGGGCGACCCGTCCTGGTGGGCCGAGAAACTCCTGATCGCGCTGCCGGCGGCGGTGCCGGAGGACGCGGCGCCGGAGCTGTTCGCCGAGGTGCGCCGGCGCTGGGCCGACCGTCCGCGGGGCTCATGCGTGGTGGTCACGGTCCTCGAGCCGGGCGACGCCGACGTGCGGCGCAACGACCGGACGCTGCGCCGGCTGCTCGGCGACACCACCACCGACCATCTGGTGTGGAGCCCGGACGGGCCGGCCGGACCGCTCGCCGAGCGCCTGGCCGCGGACGCCGAGCAGCTCGCCGGCTTCCTCACCGCCGAGCCCGACGAGCGGTTCCGCGAGTACCAGCGGCGGAATTTGATCGCGGCGCTCGACGAACGGATCGGCGCGACGCCCGAGGCCGGCGAGCGGGCGGCCGTCGCGCCCGCCGCTCCCGCTGCTGCCGCTCCCGTCGTCGGCCCGGCTCGGCTGCACACCCGGGCCCAGGCCTGGCTGCGCCGCACCGAGACCGAGCTGCTGGCCGGCATCGACGCCGTCGAGCAGCGGCTGAACCGCGAGACCACGGCGGGCACGCTCGATCGGGCCCGGCTGGAGGGGCGGACCATGGCCGCCTTCGAGGAGTGGCGGCGGCGGGCCGAGCGCGAGTTCCCCGACCGCTGGGCGGACCTGCTCGACGAGTTGTCCGCGCCGGGCGAGTCGCCGGCGCCGGTCCTTCCGCAGGCGCTGCCCCGGGCCGTACCGCCGCCTACCGCGCAACCCCGGGCCGGCGGCTCGGCCGGCCTCCGGGATGTGGCCGCGCCCGTCATCGCGAGCGCCGTCGCCGCGACCGCGCTCTCCGCCTTGACCAGCAAGCGCAACGCGGAGATCGGCGCGCTCGTGGCCGGGGCGGTCACCTTCGCCGTGCGGTGGATCCGCCGGGTGGACGCCCGGGACAACGCGGTCACCGCCGAGCGCATCGACGGGCGGCGGTACGTCGGCGAGGCCGCGGCCGCCGCGCGGCAGGCCGTGGGTGAGGTTCTGCGGGAGACCGTCGTCCCACGGGTGGACGCGCTGGTCGCGAGCCTCGCCGCCGATCCGCCGCCGCCACCAGCACCGGCACTGGCCGGCGATCGGGGAGCCGATCTGCTGCGTGCGGCGCGCCGCGCGCTCGCCGCGCCCGACCTCAGCAGCCGAGAGGAGCAGGAAGCATGAGCCTGCAGGATGAGATGGGCGCGGCCCGGCGGATAGCGCAGAGCGCCCGCGAGGCGATCGACGACCTGGCCGGGGTCGGCCGGGAGCTGGAGAACGAAGCGGCCGTCGAGCTGCTGACCGGCATCGGGGAGAAGCTCTCCGACGACACGTTCGCGCTGATGGCCCTGGGCCGCTTCAACGTCGGCAAGTCCACGCTGATCAACGCGCTGCTGGCCGGATCGCTCGACCTGGCCCGGCCCGATCAGGGCATCGTGCCGATCGGTGCCGAGGCGACCACGCCGACGCTGATCCTTCTGGAGTACTCGGACGACCCGTACGTCCGCGTGACGTGCGCGAATGGCGCGGAGCGAGACCAGACGCTCGACCAGTTCCGCACCGGCTACGTGCTCGACAGCAACGAGGCCCGCAACGCCGAGCAGTTCGGCGAGATCACCACCTGCCGCATCGGGCTGCCGGCCGAGCTGCTGCGCCAGCGCGTCGCCATCTACGACACCCCCGGCATGGCCGACAGCCTGGGCCGGGATGAGATCACCCGGGACGCGCTGCAACGCTGCGACGCGGCGATCGCCGTCTACCGGATGGGCGAGTACGGCCACTACGAGGTCGAGGCCGAGCACCTCGCGCGCGAGGAGGAGGTGCAGATCTTTACCGTCGTCAACAGCTTCGGCCAGCCGGTGACCGACGCCCGGCACCAGTCCGTGTGGAACAAGCTCGTCCTGCCGCGCACCGGCATCGAGTACGCCGGGCAGGACCTGGCCGGGCAACGGGTCTACTTCGTCGACGCGCAGGCCGCCCTGCTGGCCCGCGCCGCTGGCGCCCCGACCGGCGGCACCGGCCTCGACGAGCTGGAGCGCGACCTCGCCGACTTCCTGCTCACCGAGCGGCAGAGCCGGCACATCACCCGGTACGTGGCCGCCGCGGTGGCGCAGACCGAGGTCCTGGGACGGGCGACCGCGGTGGCCATTGAGATCGCCTCCCGGGAGACCCGGCCGGATCTCATCGAGCGGCTCGAAGCCCTGCGGCCCCGGCTGGCCGAGATCGCCCACCGCCGCGATCGCATCCCGCGTACCGTCATGCGCGCCCGGCGGGCGGCGATGTCCGCGGTCCGCACCGACTTCAGCCGCCTCATGTACGACATCGAACGGCGGCTGCCGGGCGTGCTGCGCACCGCGCCGCTGCCGTCCTGGCGCGAGTCCTTCGTGGGCAGCAAGTTCAACGCCATGCGCCAGCGGAAGCTGGTGGACGAGATGTCCGAGGTCGCCCGCAAGTTCGCGGCCGACGCGGTGCGCGACTGGCGGGAGACCGCGCGCGATCTGGTCGCCGAGCAGATCGACGAGCTGCTCGAGTCGGTGGCCGTCGAGCTGCAGGAGATCCAGGACGAGTACGCCGACGCGTTCGCGGCCCTGGCCGGCTGGAGTCCCGACCAGATCCGCGGCGACCAGGCGGTGCGCGGGGCGGAACGCTGGACCGCCGGACTGGTCGGGGCGCTCCTCGGCGGCGGACCGGTGGGCGCGATCGCCGCGGCCGGGGGCGGCAAGAAGGCGGTCGTCTACGGCCTCGCCGCGCAGATCGCCGCGTACGCCGGCCTCGCTCTGGCCGGCGCCACCGCGCCGGTGGTGCTTCCGGTTGTCGTCGCCGCGGGCATCGTGGCGGCCCTGGCCGGCGCGAACCTGACCCGCGACAAGCTGGTCGAGTCGTTCCTGGCCAAGGGCCTGCCCAGCCTCATGGAGGAGTTCCGCAAGCACGAGAAGGAGCTCACCGACGAGATCTCCCGTACCTTCGACCGGCTGAGCGACGAGCTGACCCGCAACGCTGCCGCGCTGGTCGCCGCCGAGGAGCGCAACTTCGACGCCGTGGCCGCGCAGAACGGCCAGTCCGACCAGGAGCGCGAGGCCGGGCTCAAGGCGCTGGCGGCACTCCGGGACCGCATCGACAACGCCCGCGTCACGCTGGAGTCGCTCGCCGCGGCGGCCGCCTACGGCCTGGGCGACGAGTCGTGACGGTGCTCGCGGCGAACCTGTCGGCGCATCGTCGCGCCACGCGGGACGCCCGCGCCGCGATCGACACGCTCGCCGGGGTGGCCCGCTACCTGGACGACGGCGAGGCGGCCCGGGCTCTCGGCGAGGCCGCGGACCGGCTCGCCGGCGATGCCTACGCGCTGATGGCGCTGGGCCGCTTCAACGCGGGCAAGTCCACGCTGATCAACGCGCTGCTGGCCGGGCACGTCGTGCCGGTCGGCGACGAGGCCACGACGCCGACGCTCATCCGGATCGAGTACGCCGAGAAGGCGTACGCCCGGATCGTGCGCGACGACGGGGACCGGGAGCTGACCCTCGAGCAGTTCCGGGCCGGCTACGCGCTGGACAGTCACGAGGGGACCAACGCCGCGCGCTTCGGCGGCGTGGTCGCCTGCCACGTCGGCGTGCCGGCCGAGCTGCTGCGGCAGCGCCTGGTCCTCTACGACACCCCGGGCACGGCCGAGACCCTGGACCGGGACGAGACCGCTCGGGCTGCCCTGCTGCGCTGCGACGCCGCTCTGGCCGTCTACAAGATTGGCGAGTACGGCTTCCGCGAGGTCGCTGTCGAACGCGCCGCGCGCGAGGCCGGGATCCAGATCTTCACGGTCGTGAACACCTTCGGCGCACCGGTCACCGAGGACCGCCGCGCCTCCGCCTGGAACCGGCTGGTGCTCCCGGCCACCGGCATCGAGTACCAGGGGCAGAGCCTCGCGGATGCCCACGTCCACTTCGTCGACGCCCGGTCCGGCGCCGGCCTCGACGATCTGGAGGCGGACCTCGCCGAGTTCCTGCTGACCGAACGGGACGAGCAGCATGTGCGCCGTTATCTGCGCCTCGCCCGGGGGACACGCGAGCGGCTGATCGTGACCTGTCGCGCCCGGGCGAGTGAGCACCGGGCGGCCGCCGATCGCGCGGAGCAGGATCTGCGGTCGCTCGAACAGGAACTCGAGCGGGTCCTCGCCGACCAGCACGGCGTCCTCGACGGCGTGCGCACCGCCGAGCGTGAGACCGCCGACGAGATCCGGCGCGACTTCCGGCGCGAGCTCGGCCTGGTGACCGCCGAGCTCCGGCAGCGGCTGCCGGTGGCGTCGCTGCCCAGCTGGCGGAGTGGCGGTTTCATCGCCCGGCGGGCCAACGCGCTGAACCGCGCCGCGCTCAGCCGGGAGATGGCCGAGGCGGCCGGGAGGTACGTCGCCGAGCGGTTCCGGGTGTGGAGCGAAGACATGGCGGAGGAGGTCAGGTTCCGGGCCGGCGAGGTCCCGGGGGTCGTTCCGCCGGCCGGCCTCGACCGCCACGTCGCTCTGCGCGGACTGCCGCTAATCGGTGCCGTCCTGCGGTGGGATCTTTCCCTGATCCCGGCCGTGTACGCGACCCTGGCGGTGACGATCATCCTGTCGATGGACGCCACGGTGACCAAGGGCGACCTGGCCAAGTGGTACCTCGGCGAGCCCTGGGACGAGCTGCGCGAGCGCCTCGCCGAGTACGAGCGGCACCTGCTGCGCTATGCGACCGCGGTCTTCGAGGCCTGCGGCGGAGCGGCCCGCGAGCGGGCCGACGCGACGATCGCAGAGACGCGCGCCCGGATCGAGGACGAGGCCCGGGAGCTGACCGTCCGCCTGGACCTCCACCGCGCCGAGGTGACCCGGCTCGACCACCTGGCCTCTGACCTCGACCGGGCCGCGGGGGCACTGACCGTCGCGGCCCGCGAGGCCACGGCCGACGAGGCGGCGAGCGCGGCATGACGAGCGGCCTGCTCGCCGACGCCGCCGACCTGCTCCGGGCCGTACGCCGGCAGGCCGGGCCGCTTTGGGACCGTCCGCTCACCGAGCTCGAGCGGCGCACCCGCCGGCCGTTGCAGGTCGCCATCGGCGGCCCGGTCAGCGCCGGCAAGTCGACCCTGATCAACGCGCTGCTGGGCCGCTGCGTCGCGCCCGTGCGGGCGCGGGAGACGGCCCAGGTCACCACGGTCTACCGGCAGGCGCCGCCGGGCTCGCCGACCCGGGCCTGGCAGATCACCACCTCGGGGCGGCACCGGGTGCCGCTCACCGCCGACGGCCGGATCCCGGTGCTGCCGATCGCGCCCGAGCTGCTGCGCATCGAGGCCGAGGTGGACGCCGAATCGCTCACCGGCCTCGACCTGGTCGACACGCCCGGCCTCTACTCGGCCGACGCGGCCGGTCCCAGCGAGCGAGGCCGGCGGTCGCTGCTCGGGCGCGACGGCGAGGTGACCGTCTACCTGCTGGCCGAGGCGCCGAAGGGGAAGAACGCCGACACGATCGCCCTGCTGCGCTCGCGGCTGCCCGAGTCGATCCGGTCGCGCGGCCTGATCGCCGTGCGCAGCAAGGCCGACCAGCACGGCGGCCCGCTGGCCGGCGCCGCCGCCATGATCGCGGACACCCGCGCCAAGCTCGACGGGATCGAGGTCGTGGCGGTCAGCGCGCTGCTTGGCCAGGCCGCGGCCGCCGGATCGCTCGGCCTGGACGACCGCTCGCTGGAGCTGATCGAGAAGCTCGCGGCGGCGCCCGAACCCGCGGAGCCGGACGCCATCCGGATCCGGCGGATGACCGGTGCCACCCGGGACGAGGCCGACCGTCTGATCGATGTGCTCGGAGCGTACGGCGTCGGGGTCGCCGCCGAACGTGTCGCGGCCGGCCGGGACCGGGCCGGGACGCTGAAGGACCTGCGCGTGCGTAGCGGCGTGCCGCGACTGGTCGAGACGATGCGTGCCCGGTGGCTCGGCCACGCCGACCTGATCAAGGCCGTACGTCTGCTGACCGATCTTGTCGAGGTGGTGACCGACCCGGCCTTCGGCTCGCCGCCCGGCGTGCGCGCGTCACTGGCCGCCGAGGCGGAGCGCCTGCTGGGCCGGCCCGTCCTGCACGAGCTGCACGAGTGGCAGGCCGCGGACGGGCTGCGCGCCGCCGGACGGCCCGGCGGGCTCGGCCCGGTCTCCCGCCGCGACGCCGTCCGCCTGCTCACCGGCCCGACGCCGGCCGCGCGCCTCGGCCTGGCCGCGGACGCCGCCAATGCCGACCTGTACGACCGCATCGCCGCCGAACAGCGACGGTGGGCCGCGATCGCCGCCCGGCGGCAGGCGCTCGGAGATGCCGAGGCCGACGCCGTCGACGCGGTGCGGCGAACCCTCGCCGGCCTGCTGCACGACCTGAGCCTCGCCGGCCCGCTGCACGCCCCGAGCCTCGCCGGCCCGCTGCACGACCTCACCGAGGAGGAGACCCATGCCGGACCAGCCTGACCTGGACGGTCTGACCGCCCGCACCGAGGAACTCCTCGACGGGCTGGCCACGCTGGCGACCGATCCGCCCACCCCCGAGCAGATCGCCCGGCTGCGGGCCGGCCTCGCCCGCGCCGAGCGGACGCTGGTCGTCGTGGGCGAGCGCAATCGAGGTAAGAGCTCGCTGGTGAACGCCCTGGTGGGCGCCGAGCTCCTGCCAGTGGACGCGATCGCCGCGACCGCCGCGACCATCTTCGTCCGGCACGGCTCGCGGCCCGCCCAGGCGACCGTGCTGACCGAGGACGGCGTCGATTTCCAGGAGGTACGCGACCTGAGCGCCTGGGCGACGACGGCGCGAACCGGCGCCGGGCAGGTCGCGCGGATCGACGTCTGGTGCGACAGCCCGCTGCTCTCCGGCGGGGTCGTGCTCGTGGACACCCCCGGCGTCGGCGGGCTCGACGAGAACCACCGCGACCGCACGATGACGGCGCTGCGGCAGGCCGATGCGGTGCTGCTGGTCCTGGATGCGCACCAGCCGGTGAGCGACTCGGAGATCGTCTTCCTGAAGGAGGCCGCCGACCTGGCCGGCGCGATCCTCTTCGCCTTCAACAAGATCGACGACCGGTCCGAGGCCGACTGGACCGACGTCCTGGCCGGCAACCAGGGACTGATCGAGACGTGCGATCCCCGGTACGCGGGCGCCCGGATCCACCCGGTCAGCGCGCGGCTCGCGCTGGAGTCCGCATCGGCCGATGGGGAGCTCGGCGCCGAGTTGCTCGAGGAGAGCCGGATCGACGACCTGCGGCAGGTCGTGCGGGACACCCTGCTTCGCGACGGCGACCTGCTCCGGCTCGCCTCCACGACCGGATTCTGTACGGCGTTGCTCAAGCGCCTGCGGGCTGAGTCCCCACCGCCCTCGGCCGGCTCGGCGGAGGGGAGCAGGCGCCTGCGGGACGTCGAGGCGGCGCGCGCCAAGGACGCCGCGTGGCGGGTGGCGTTCAACGACGACCGCGACCGGCTGGCGAAGGACGTTCGCCGGGTCGGCCGGAAGCAGCTGGAGAAGCGCCTCCAGCGGGTGAGCGCGGCCGCGGACCGGCGGTTGCCCGCGGGCGAGCTGGCGGAGCGCGCGGCCGAGGAGCTGGAGGCGCTCGTCGCGGTGCTCGGGCGGCGGGCCGAGGACGGGCTGCGCGACCTGCGGGCCGGCGTGGTGACCGCGCTGCGGCTCGAGGATCTGGTCGACGTGGTGGCCGATTTCGCGACGCCGCGGGTTGGCTCGGTGCGGGCGAATCCGGCCACCGAGGACGTGTGGAAGCTCGCCGAGATGGGCGTGTCGGCCACCGAGATGATGGCGGCCCTGGGTGGGGTGACCCTCCGGAAGGTGCTGAAGTCCCTGAGCGGGAAGGCGGCCACGAAGGTTGGGCTCGCCGCGGTGCCGGGGATCGCGGGAGCTGGCGCGGCCGCGGCGGCTCCGGGCGCCGCGGCCGCCGCGCCGATGGCGGGCGCTGCCGCTGTGCCGGTCGCAGGGGCTGCTGCTGCCGTGCCCGTGGCGGGTGCGGGTGCCGCGGTCGCTGCGCCGGTGGCGGGAGTGGGTGCCGGTGCCGCGGTTGCCGCGCCGGTCGCGGGTGCTGCTGCCGCCGCCCCGGCGGCCGGTGCCGTTGTCGCCGCGCCCGCGGCCGGGGCCGCGGAGGTCGTGGTCGGGACCGGCGTGGCCACCGCCGCTACGGTGCTGACCGTGGCAGCCGTGACCATCGCGGTGGCGGCCGTGAGCTATGCGATCTACCGCGAGTTCGTGAAGCTGAAGGCGGCCGCGGTCGTGGACGAGACCGCCGCGCGCGGGGACGAGCTCACCCGCCGTACGGTCGACGATCTGCTCGCCTTCGCCGACCAGTTGGAGAAGGTCGTCGACGCCCGCCTGCGCCGCCGAGCCGAGAGCTTCGCCGCGAGCGAGGAGGAGCAGAACGCCGCCGCCGACCGCCGCCGGCAGCTCGACGACTGGGACGAGCGGTGCCGCGTGCTGCGTGCGGACATCGCCACCCGGCTTCCCGGCTGACCTTGACTGGCGTCTGGTGCGTCGACCTCGGCGGCCTTTTCACGAAGGCCGCGGCGGCCGGCGGTATCGTGCCGATCGAGGGCGGGCTGCCCGACCGGCCGCACCTGCTGCCCCCGGTGATGACGGCGGACGGAATGATCCGGCCCCGGGACCACCTGGGCGCCGGGCCGACCGCGGATGGTGCGTGCATCGTGGCCGGGCCGGAGGGACCGGTTCTGCGGTCGGCGCCGGGGCTGTGTGCCGTGCTGCTGGGCCGCGCGCACGATGCCTTGCGCGCCCGGTACGGCGGGCGGCCCGACCGGTTCGTGCTCACGCATCCGGGGCGCTGGCGACCGGGTTCGCCCCGGCTGGACGCCCTTCGCGAGGCGGCTCGGATCGCCGGCCTGCCTCCGGTCGACCTCCTCGCCGGGCCGCTCGCGATGCTGCCGGTCGGCGCGGCCCGGGGTGTCCACCTCGTCTGCGATCTCGGGGCCACTGGGGAGATCGCCGTGGTCCGCCGGGGCGTGAGCGGCCGGGCCGAGGTGCTGGCCGCGTGGTCCGATGGGTACGCGGGCGGCGACGCGCTCGACCGGGTGCTTCACCGGCAGGTGGTCGATCGGCTCCGGGCCACCGATCCCGACGTCGCGGCCCGGTATGCGCGGGCCGATGAACTGCCGCTGGTCGATCTTCGCTGGGACCCGCACCGGCGCCGGTTGGCCGAGGCAGTCACCGCCGCCCGCGAGCACCTGACCTCGGCGGCACAGGCGGAGGTGCTCGTCACTTGGCCCGGCGGCGACCGCACGATAGCCATCGGCAGGAATGATTTCGCCAAAGCCGCCGCGCCGCTCGTCGAACGCACGACTCGCGCCTGCCGGGCCCTACTCGAGCACGTTGGCGTGCCGATCGCGGACGTGCGCTCGGTGGTGACCGGCGGCGGCGCGTCCGCCACCCCGGCGACACAGGATGCATTGGCCAAGCTCGGCCCACCGCTCGTCGAGTCCGTCAGCGAGTCGCGGCCCGGCGGCGAGGCTGGGTCTGGCGGCGGGCCCAAGTCTGGCGGCAGGCCTGGGTCTGGCGGCGGGTCGTGGCCTTGCGGCGACCCGCAGCTTGCTGTCGTGCTTGGCGGGGCGGCTCAGCCGGTTGGCGCGGCGGCTGGTTCGGCGCGCGCGGCCCGCAACCACGGGGCTGTTTGGGAACCCGCCGGCGTCTGTCCGCTGCCGGCCGTGGTGCGTGACCTCGCCGTCGCGGCCGGCGGCAGGGTTGTCGCCGTTACCGACGCCGCGCCGGTCTGGTGTGATTTTGCCGAGCGGCCGGTGGTCGTGCGGTCCGGGCGGGCTGACGAGGCCGGCCTACTCGCCCTCAGCCCCGACCGGCGCGCGGTGGTCACGGGGCCGGTCGCGGGGCGGCTTCGCGCCTGGAACGGCCACGGCGACCGGCTCGCGCTGATCGCCTGCGGCGCGGGGGACGGGGAGATCACCGCGGTCGCGCTGGCCGCCGACGGGTCCGTTCTCGTGGTTCGCGCCGAGGGGGCCCTGGAACGCTGGCGGTCGGGCGTCCGGCGCTGGCGGATCCCGGCCGAAACGCACGCCCTGGTGGTGACCGGGCCGGACGGCGGGGCGCTGGTGGGCGGACCGGGCGGCCTTCGGCAGATCGACGGCGACGGTGCGCCCGTCCGGCGGCTCGATCCGCGCCCCGTGACCGCGCTGGCCGGAGGACCGTCGCGCGTTGTCATCGCGTACGGCGACGAGGTTGTGGTCTTGGATCTTGAAGTTGTCCGCTGGACCCGCCGGACCGACCACCCGGTGACGGCGGTGGCGATCGACCCCGGTGGCGCGATCATCGCTGGGGTCGACGGCACGACCGTGCGACTGTGGAACGGCGACGGGGACCGGGCCGGTGAGGTGACCCTGCCGGAACCCGTCACCGGCCTCGCCTTGGCGGGTGACGAGCTCTACGCGGGCCAGGCCGCGGCGGTCGTGCGTTACCGGCGGTCAGGGTAGGCGGAGGGTGCCGGTGGCGCTGACCACCGCGCGACCGGCGAGGACCGGAGCTTCGCCGCCGGATCCTGGTCACGGAAGGTCACCACGAGCCCGTAGAACGGTCCCCGGGAACGGGGATTGACCTGCTGCTGCTCCTCGCGCCACTTCGCGATCTGCCTGATGTCGGCGAACGTCCGCTTCCACTCGGCTGGCGGCTCCTGGCCCAGGCGATCCGACTCCGCCTTCGCCACAAGCGTCCGGGCGCTGATGAGGTACAGGACGACGTCCCGATCCTTGCTGTGCGTCTGCCACTCGGCCCACGCGGCCGCGGGCGCCGCCACGGTGCCGCCGGCGAGGTCCGGCACCTTGCGCAGCCGCACACGAACGGCCCGTACCACACCGTGATGGTGCCGACGATCTCGGTCTTCGCGGTGCTGGTGACGTCCTCAATGCTTGCACCCCGGAGCTGGCGTATCAGGGTCGTCTTGCCGGAGGCCCGCGCGCCCAGCACCGAGACGCTGACGCCCGTGGTTATCGCCCGCAGGCTGACCAATCCGATCAGCCACACCACGAGCAGGATCACGAGAGGCACAAACGCCACAGTAGACACCCGCGTCGCGAGTTCGACCTCCGCTGATGCGGCACAACTTCAGGTCCTCCGGCGCTGGATTTCCGGCAGTGTTTGTGTGCTGTGCCGGTCGGAACGCGCTCGGGGCCGTCGCGGGTCAGGACTCGCCGTCGGCCTGGATCTGCTGGCGGACCAGGTCGATCAGCGCCTCGATGTCCTGCTCCGACAGGCCCAGCGGGACGAGCAGCTTGCGGAGCTCCGCGAGCGCCTCGGCGTCCGGCGCGGCGTCTGGATGGACCGGTAGGCCCACCAGGCTTCTGGCAGCCTGCTCGGCCTCGTTCCTCTTCAGGCGATTCAGCCGGCGTTCCTGCAGGTATTCGCTCAGGCGGGTGGAGGTGAGGGTCACCAGGATCGGCAGGATCGACTGGCTGACGATCAGCTCGAACAGCTCCGCCGCCAGTGCCTGGCCGGGCCGGCCGGTGGCGTGGGTGGCGATCCTGGCGGCCAGTTCCCGGCGGACCACCGCGGTGGCTCCGGCAAGATCCTCGTCTGTCAACGTCACCATGACGCGCAGCCTATGCGGCGGCCGGTCCGGACCAGACCAGCCGTTCGGGCTCGATCGCTCGCTTCGTCAGCCAAAGCCGTACCGCACAGCCCTCGGCGGGCAGCTCGCCGAGGTCGGTGAGCGCCCCACAGGCACTGCGCGCCACCGCACAGCCCACCCGCGCATACGGGCAGGAGAACGAGCTCTCGGCGATCACCGCGTGCTGAAACGAGCGTCCGATGGTGCGCGACACGACCTCCTGCAGGAACGCGGGCATCGCATGCTCGGCGTGGGCCCGCATCGCGTCGGGCAGACTCACCTGAGCCGGCAGGTCGCGCCACGGCTGCGGATCGGTGGCCAGCCAGGCGTACGCGCTGAGCGTCTGCTCGAACGGGAACAGGACCACCTGCCGGCTCGACATCACCCCCTGCAGAATCTTCATTCCGTTGGGTGTCAGATGGAGCACCGGAACGAGCTGGAGCCAGCATTGCATCAGCGGCTCGTTGAGGATGGTGATCGCGGGCGAGCGATGCCGCTCGACCATGAGGCGGAACCGGTACGCGTCGCCGGCGCTGCGCCGCGCCCGCTTCAGGTACGCCAGCTTCCCCAGCCAGGCCTCCGACGTTTCCTGCCAGGTCGGCCAGTCGCACGCCTCGGCCACCAGGTCGAAGATCACGCGGTACAGGTCGTCGGTGTCGCCGCCAGCCGGCATGTCCGGGAATCCGCCCGCCCGCCGGATCGCGGTCAGCGCCGCGACGAACCGCAGGCCCGGCAGGAAGTCCGCCAGCTCGTTGCGGCCCGACTCGATGCGGCTCTCGATGAGCTCGATGGGCGGCAGATGGCAGGCGATGTCGGCGAGGAACATGCAGGCCAGGTCCGCCAGCCCGGACGGCGCCTGAGCGTCGCGGGGCCAGGGCGGCTGCTCGCCGGTCCCCATCGTTCCCAGCACCGCGGTGAAGACCTCCAACGCGTTGCTGTATGGCGGGCCGAGGTGCGCGGGCAGGGCCCCGATGTGCTCGCCCACCTCCTCCAGGTAGTCGAGGTCCTCCTCGGTCTGGCACCGGTGCCGCAGCGCGCGGGCGGCGTGCGCCGCGGCCAGGCCCTCCATCAGCACCGCACCGGACAGCTCGCACGGCTCGCGATCGGGTGTGCCGAACCGGACCAGCACCGTCTCGGACAGCAGCCGCTCGGCCAGCTCCTCACGGGCCAGGATGCTGTCCAGCAGTCGCACGCCGGCCGGGTCGAGACGGGAACGCATTCCGGTCAGCGGCAACCGCAGGGCGGGACCGCCGCGCCACCGGTCGAGCGCGCCGATCAGGAGGCCGAGCGACTCGTCGAGCTGACAGTCCCGCTCGACGGCGACGCCCAGGTACAGATCTTGAAGGAGGTGCGCGGTCTCGTGCAGCAGCGTGACCCCGCGCGCGGTACCGGGTATGCCCTCGTCACGGCCGACGCCACCGGTGATGATCCACGTCTCGTACGGCACGCCGGACATACCCTCGGAGTAGAAGCAGCCCGTCTTGTACGAGCCGACGTCACCGGAGCGCAGCGTGCGAACGCCGACGTGCTCGGCGGTGATGGTTCGGTCATTCACCCTCCTGTCCTCCCTGGGTGTCCCTGGCCCTCCCGCGCCGCCCCGCGCGACCTCCCGCCGACCTCTTCTGATCGACGCCCTTGATTCTGGCCGAACCGGGGGCACATGTCACCAGCCGTTCGACGCCGGAGGGGCCCGGTGCGCGTTGGTGATTACGCGACCTGTTCCCGCGACACCGGCCCCTCGGCCGCCAGCGCCGCCAGAACGAGCGCAGGTACGCCGCAACCGAGTCCGCGGCGGAGCCGGTGGTCGCGCTCAGCCGGCGGTTCGGGGACCGGACGTGGGCGGCGGAGAGCTGCGCCGGGATCGGTCGGCACGTCGCGCAGCGTCTGGTAGCCGATGGCGAGACCGTCATCGACGTGCCCGCCAAGTTGTCGGCACGGGTACGGGTGTTCGACACCGGGCAGGGCCGCAAGACGGACCCGGTCGACGCGCACAGCGTTGCGGTGGCCGGCCTGTGCAGCCCAGGACTGCGCCGCGTCCAGGCCGACGACACGGCGGTGGTGCTGCGGCTGCCGGTCGACCGCCGCGACGAGCTGGGCCGGGCCCGCACCGAGACCGTCAGCCGGACCCACCACCTGCTGCTCGAACTCGCGCCCGGCGGGGCGAAGAAGTTCCTGACCCGTGGCCAGGCCAGCTATCTGCTACGCACCGCCCCGGAGCCGGTCGGCATCGTAGCGCTAACCCGTCACCAGCTCGCCCGCGAGCTCATCGACGAGCTCACCACGATCGATGCGAAGATCCGGGCGGCGGACAAGCAACTGCGGGAGTTCGTCACCGCGGCCGGCAGCCGTCTCACCGACCTCAACGGCATCGGCCCGTCCGGCGCGGTCCGGCTGCTCGGCGACGTCGGTGACATCGACCGGTTCCCTACCGCCGCGCACTTCGCGTCCTGGAACGGCACCGCCCCCATTGAGGCGTCCTCCGGCGACCAACGCCGCCACCGGCTGTCCCGGGCCGGGAACCGGCGCATCAACCGCGTCCTGCACATCATGGCCATCGTTCAACTCCGCCACGACACCCCTGGCCGGTCCTACTACCGCCACCGGCTAGCCGAGGGCAAGACCACCATTGAAGCGCTCCGCGCGCTCAAACGTCACCTGTTCGACGTGGTCTACAAACGCATGATCCGCTACGCCAGACAAGCCCGAGCTGGGGCGGCGGGCCCGGCAGGACAACCGGGAGCGACTCTGCAATCCAGCGCGGCCAGCCCAATCCCGACATCTGGCACTAAGGACAAGCCACAAACCGAACCCGCCACCAACCAGCCCAGAACATTCTGATCCGAACCCCTTGGCCTAGAGGGGAGCCAGATCCGGAAGCTGAGCGGCGTCGAGTAGCGGTGTTGCCGTTGCGGGGCGCTCGCATCAGCCGGCGAGCCGGTGATCTGGCTATCCGCCGAAGCCCGAGGGGACCGGACTCGGTCGTGGGCGCAAAGGGCCTGGCTCAGTGCCTTGAGTGTTCCGCTGGCGCGATGAGCCGACCGCCTTGCTCGGCGGGTTCTCTGCGGCCCGGTGCCGGTACCGGCAACCCCGAACGTCGCAAGATCGCCGGGGCACCGTCGGAAACGATCTTCCTGTCGAGGTCTGAAATCCGGCCGAGGTCAGAAGCCCGGACAACCCTGCTGAACAGCGGTTCGACCGCCCGCGTCGCCGTCCAAGATCCAGACCAGTCGGCACAGACCAGCACGCACCGGCACGGGCCGGTCTGGACCCTTCCGAAACAGCCGATCACTTTTGGAACACATCAGGTCCACAGTGGACGAACGACGAGAGGCGGATGATCTACGTTTCCGCAGGTCAACCGGCTCTTGATATTGCGCGCCCGAAGGGACTCGAACCCCTAACCTTCTGATCCGTAGTCAGATGCTCTATCCGTTGAGCTACAGGCGCAGAGACTGGCCCCGAACGTGCCGCTACGTGCTGTTAGGTGCTCTGTGGCCGACCTAATGTATCGGTTGGTCTACCGTTGTCCAGCAGGGAGTCACCAACGCGGATGGTGACCTACCGGAGTGTGAGCACGGCCGTGCCGCATCTGCGGTTGCCGGGACATTCGCTGCGCGGCATACGCCTGGCCAGGCGTTCCACGGCCGGACGTCGGGGTTATCCACAGGTTGTGATTGATGCTGGTGCGCTCCCCCAGGCCGGCACCATGCTGAACATGGATGGCGACCGACTGGAGGGTCCGATGGCATCAGAGCCAGCGCTCGAACGCCTGGCCAACCGATACCGGCGGGCATCGTCGCTGTCGCCCGCGCAGGTCACCACTCCGCGCGGCCGGCAGCGGCTGCCGGAACGGTCGTTGCACGTCTGGATCCCGGCGGTCGCGGGGGGCCGCTGATGATCGGCTCGACGGTCGGGGCGCTCGGCGTCATGGCCGCGGACGGGCTGATGGTAGCCGCGGGTTTGCGCCCGCCGCCGGGTTGGTTCGGCGGCAGCTACTGGTGCCGGGCAGTGCTGGTCGTGGCCGGGATCGGCGGGCAGGCCGCGGCGCCCTAAACGGACGTTGTTTCGCATCACGACACGGGGAAGGTGTGCGATGTCGTTGATGGTTGAGCCGGAGGCGCTGCGCCGGTTCGGTGCGCTCATGCAACGCGCCGGGGAGGACGTGGCGGCCGGCGCGGAGCACGTGGATCGCTACGCGTTTCGTGAGGACGCCGGTGGTGCGTGGCTGGCGTGGTTCGCTCCGCTTTACGAGCGGACGGTCGACGAGGTCTCGACGGTCCTCGGCCGGCTGCGCGCGGTCGCCGATGCCGCACACGCCGGCCTGGATCAGGCCAGCGCCTACTACACCACCACCGACCAGACGGTCGCCGCCACGTTCGATGCCGGGCTGCCGCCCGGGCAGTGCCCGCCCGGCGACCTCGACACCGAACTCGCTGCAGTATGCCTGCCGGGCGGTTCGTTCCGTGACGTCCGCGAACCCCAGCAGCGGCTGCGCGAGCCAGAGCCACAGGAGCCGACCGGTCCGGGCGGCATCCCGGTCGGGCTCCTCGACACGCTGTCACTGTCCGGCGCCGCCCTCTACACCGCCCGGGCCGTGTTCGGGTTCGACCCCGTCGAACGGCTGACCGGCCCGCTGCTGGGCGACTGGGAACGCATCGCCGCCTGCGGGACCGTGCTGCGCCAGCTGGCCGCGCTGTGCAGCGACATCGCGGTCAATATCGCCGCCGGCGACCGCACTCTCATGACCTACTGGTCCGGTAACGCCGCCGCAGCCGCCGACGACTACATCACCACCCTGGCCGTGCGCACCGACCGGCTCGCCGACCCGATCACCACGATCGGCCAACTGCACGAGCAGGCCGCCACGGTCGTGTTCACCGTCGCCGAGACGATCAAGGGCGTGGTCACGACCCTCATCGATCTGGCCGTCGCCGCCGCGGCCATCATGGCTGCCGGGACGGCGCTGATCGAAACCGGCGTCGGCCCGCTCGTCGCCGCCGGGGTCGCCGCCACAATCATCGGCGAACTGTACGAAACCTACGACACCGGCACCGCCGCGCTGCGCACCGCCTACAACGTGCTGACCGGCCTGGCCGGCCTGATCGCCGCCGCCAGCAGCCGGCTGGAGACAACCTGGCGCTGCGTGAGGTCGCGACCGGTGTCCGCCGCGGCGAATTCTCCCTCCGCGCTGCGATGACCACCAGCGCCTACACCGACACGCTCGCCCCAGCTATCACCGCGACCGCCGATTGGTTCCACAGCCTCGACGAGACCAGACGCACGCACCTGCGGCAACAGAGCAGTGCAGACCTCGCCCGGCTCCATGCCGCGACACGGTAGCCAGAGTTGGACTCCACAATGACCGTCGACACCGGACAGTTGCGGCCGCCGGGCGACGCCCATCCCAGCGGCAAGTTGTTTCGTCCTGGGACGCGCAGGTTCACGGCCTTCTGCCGAGCATGCTGCGCCAGCTGATATACAGCACGTTCCCGACGAGGCAGACGCCGCCAACGAATCCGACGGCAGAGGCAACGTCCGCGTAGCGCTGGATGAACCGATGCAGCGCGTCCGTGGCCGAGTTGGCCGCTGCGTCGGGGATTGCCGCCGTGGCGGCGTCAGTGCCCATCAACGTGAGTCCGACCGCGACGACGGCGGCGGTCATGCCGATGGTGCGCCGCCACGCCGGCCGCACAGCCAGGTTGCCAACGCGCACCACGAATGTCGCCACCGCGTTGACGTAGAGGGCGTCGGACCAGCGGCTGCGGGGCGTGTCACGCCACCGTCTGAGCCCAGTCGCCATGCGCCGGTCGATCCAACCTGCGGCGCGGGTGTAGCCGGTGGTCCCGGCCCACCAGCCCAGAGCGATGACGGCGAGGGCGATGATCCCCGCGAGCAGGTAGTCGACTACCCTGACCAAGTCCGCCAGCGCGGGTGCGGGCACCGCCTTGCCGAGGATCCAGGCCGTGAGCAGCCGGGCCAGCACACCGACCGTCAGGAGCACGGCGTAACGAACGGTGAACTCGCGCACGAGCAGACTCCGTTCTTTCAATGCTCGGGATGACGCGGTCTGAGCACCGCTGCGGTGCTGGACCGTCGCCGTCGATTGTGGCGGATGCGGCAGATGCGAGGCTGGCGTACGTGCCGCGGACGCGGTCTCGTCGGTGGCCAAAGCGGCGTGGCGCGAGGGGATCATGGCGAGTGTGGCGATGTGGTGGGTGGTGCCGGCTATGACCGCCCCAGGGAAGCCGGGGGCCTATGGACAAGTGCACAGCCAGTGTGTCGAATAGGCTGCCGTAGGCGGCCAGCTGGGTGCGGGTGGCGAAGTGGGCGTGTCAGAGCCGGGGTGCCGTCGCGGTGCGGAACGATGCCGGCAGGTGGAGGCCCCCGCGACCTGGTCCGAGCGGTGGCCGCCACGGGCAACTGGGACCAGGCTGGAATCCGGGCCACCGAAAACCGAACGCATCGCCGCATCATCACCAACCGCGCTGGCAGGTGTCGGCCATAGCCGACCTGGTCCACGCAGTAGCGGCGCCGACGACCACGACCGTGCCCGTGCTCTCGCCGACACCAGATGCATCGTCGGCACCATCACCGACCTGTACCGGGCTGCGCAGGCCTTCGTGTCGCTGGCCAGGTTGGCCGGCGCAGCTGGGCGCGGCTGTGTATTGCGCCAGCACGATCCGTTGGGCCGGGACGCTCTCCTTGCGCCAGTGACGCGCGTCGAGCCCGTGGGCCTGCGGCGATGTGCGGATGAGAACGTCCGGGCTGCGACGCTACATCCGGTGCGCTGAGACGTCCGATGGAGATCGCCATATGCGGTTCCAGCACCTCCGCGTGCTGATCAGGTCGGCACCGTTCGCTGCGCCGCGTTGCCCAGTGGCCGCCTTGTGCGAGGCCAGCGTGCATGGATTGGCCTCGGCGTCGGCTGCTGGTCAGAGATGCCGGCCGGCAACCTCGCGCGACTGCAGGTGCGGGACGGGGCCGCACGTCGCCGCTGCCGGGTCGGCTGCGGCGCCGAACGCCTCGTTGGGGGCTATCTCGGCTGCCATGCGATGGTGCCGTTCGGCGCGACGACGCGGCCGGTGATGGTGATGTCGGTGTGGTCGGCGGCGTCGGTCCAGGTGCGCGGTTCGATGATGCCGGTGGTCCACCGGTAGTGAACGCTGGCGGTGCCGGGTGTGCTGGTGGTGACGGTGATGCTGCCGTCATCGGCCGGCTCGAGCTGCAGGTGCGGGTAGGCATCGACGGTCCAGGTCGGCTTGTCAGTGAAGGCGTACGGGCTGTAGTAGACGACGGGGCAGCTGTGCACGGTGGGTGGCGGCCCGACGGCGGGGGTGAAGCTGTGTTGCGCGGCGCAGCTGTCGATGCGGTCGTGGATGAGCTCGTTGATGGTGGTGGCGGCGGCGGGTTGGATGGTGGCCGGGATGGTGATCGGTATGGGTGCGCTGGCCGTGGTGATCGTGACGCTGGTGGTGGCGGGTTCGAGCAGGCTGGTGCCCGGGCGGGTGATCGTGTACTGGCCGGGGGGTGCCCAGAAGGCCCGGGGCGGGTCGGTGCCGGTGGGCGCCGACAGGCGGGCGGCGGCGATGCTGATCGGCGCGGGGGTCTGGGCGGGGGCGGCCAGTTGCGCGCCGGGTGGTGGGCTGGTGATGGCCCAGATGGGGCCGGTCAGGGAGCCGGTGTGGGTGGCGTGCACGTCGACGACGCTGGTCGCGCGGTGCCCGTCGAGGGTGTAGGCGACGGGGACGTGCCGGTCGTCGCCGGCGCCGGTGTCGTCGCCGACGGTGACGTCCTGAGGTGCCTGGTAGCCGGTGTGCAGCGCGCCGGGCCCGCACAGCGGGTTGTTCAGGCACTGCCCGGAGGGGAACCCGGACGTGTCGTGTGCGGTGAGGGCGTCGAAGAAGGCGATGACGACGTCACGGGGCCCGGGCCCGGACGCGGCCCGGGCGAGGACGGCCGCGATGAGCACGAGGACGACAGTGACCGCGATCATGGCAGTCAGCACGAACCGGCGGGTTGCCGGCCGGCCCGGCGGCGGCGGGGCGGCTGCGGGGCGCAACGGGGGCGGGACCAGCGGGGCCGGGACCCGGCTGGCGACCGGGAACCGGGCCGGGTACGGGCGGTCGAACGGGACGACGACGGCCGGGAACGCGGTGGGCGGTGGCCAGGGCCCGGCGGCCGGCTGGATGTGGGGTACGGCGTCGGTCATCGCGGGCTCCATGGCGTGGCACCGCTCGGGCCGCCGTGCGCCGGCTCGGGTGGCGGGCAGGCCTGCTGGCCGGTTCCGGTCTGCAGGCTGGTGATGAGGTCGGTGGTGGCGGGTTCGGGGGGCTGGCCGGCGGCGGTGAGGTTGCCGGTCAGGGTGGTGATGGCGCGGTGCAGGCCGTGGTGGTCGCCGGCGGCGGCGTGCCGGTGCAGGATGCGCCGGTGCACGGCCTGGTTGGCCGGGGCCAGCGCGGCGGCCCGGTGCAGCAGGTGCAGGGCGGTGTCGTGGTCGGGTTCGGTGTCGGCGAGGTGGGTGTAGAGGTCGAGCAGGTGCCGGGCGACGTGTTCCCGGTCGGTGCTGAGCCAGCCGTGGCGCCACCCGGCGGCCAGTTCGCCGCCGGGTACGTCGGCGGCAGCCTGCAGCAGCGCCCGGCGGCGGTGCGGGTTGGTGGTGGTGTCGGCGGCGTCGCACAGGTCCTGCAGCCGCCACAGGTCGACCTGGACCGCGGCCGGGTCGAGCCAGTACGAGCGCTGGCCGGGTGGCGCGCCGGCCGGGTCGTCCTGGCGCAGCACCGGCCGGCCGGCCGCGTCTTGCAGAGTGTGGCGCAGTGCGGACATCGCGGTGTGGAAGTTGTGGTAGGCGGGGCTGCGCGTCGTGTCGGGCCACAACGCTTCTTGCAGCTGGTCCGCGCCGATCCCGCCGCGGTTGAGGGCGAGCAGGACGAGGAGCTGCCGGCTGGCGCCGCGCCGGATGGGGACCGGCTGGTGACTGCCGTCGCCGTGTGGGCGCAGCACGGCGGGTTCGCCGAGGACCTGGACGAGCAGCCGGCCCGGCTCGCCGGACGGCGCGGGCGGCGGGTCCGGCCACCCGGTCAGTGCCGCCGCCGAGCCGGGCAGCGGCCGCGGCCGGACCGCGTGCGGCGGCGCGGCCGCACGGGGCGGGGCGAGTAGGTCGAGGCTGGTGAGGATGGCGACCGCGGTGGCCTGGTCGAGCATCGGCAGCCGGCCGATCGGTGGGGCCGGCCCGGTGATCGCCGTGACCGTGCCGTCCGCGGCGACGGACCAGCAGCTCCCGGCGGCCGTGGCGGCGAGCCGGACCGTGCAGGAGATCGGGTCGGCGCTGTCCGCGTCCGGGTCGGATGGTTCCCCGCGGCCGGCAGGGCCGTCCGGGATCAGGAACTGCACCAGCTGCGCTGCGGGCGGGCGGGCCTGCCCGGCCGGACCCTCGCTGGGACCGGTCGTGCGGGGCACCGGCGGGACGCCCGGTGCCCCGGTGCGCGGCGCGGCCGACCCGCCTGCCGGCACCGTGGGTACCCACGCGGCCGGGCCAAGACCGAGCACGGCAGCGCGGACGTCGGCGGTGAGCTCGAGGCGCACAGCTGCGGGCTGGGCGGCGAGGGCGACGAGCAGACCCCGCGCGCCGTCGTCACGGCCCGGCCCGACCAGGTGCACCGGACCGGCGGCCAGCACGGTGCGCGGCGACCACGATGCCCCGGTGCGGATATGCGCGCCGCGTGCCGGGCCGGCGGCGGCTGCTGCTGCGGCGGCGGGGTCGGAGTCGGGGTCGGGGTCGGGGTCGGGGTCGGGCAGAGCGTGTAGCAGCCGGTGGACGGGCGAGCCCGGCGCGGGTAGGTCAGGATCGTCGCGGCGCCAGCCGCCCGGCGGCTGCGGCGCGTACTGGTGCCGGCGCCTGGCCCATACCGCGGCGACGGTGGCGCCGACGGCCGCGGCGACCGGCAGCGGCAGCCACCCGCCCGGCAGCCGCACCCCGGCCGGTGACGTCGCCGGGTCCGGCGCGGGCGACGGCAAGGCCGGGGCCGATGGCAGGCTCGGGGTCGTGGCTGGTACCGGCGGTGGCGCTGGTCGGTCGCCCGCCGCGGGGACCGTTGCGCCGCGGATGGCCTGCACCGCCAGCAGGATGCCGCCAGCGGCTGCGGTCACGGCCGCGTGCAGCGGCACCGGCAGCCGCTTCGGCGCGCCGCGCAGGGTTCTGATCACGTCGCCGATCAGCGTCCAGAGCACGCTCGCCCACAACGCCCACCCGAGGCCGATCGCGGCGACGACCGCCCCGCCGGGCGACAGCCACTGGGCGCCGATGTCACGCCACGACAGCTGCACCGAGCGCTGGATCACGACCAGCGCGGCGGGCAATGCCGCCAGCACGACCAGCAGCACCACAGCGATGCCGATCGCCCGGGCCAGCCGGCTGAGCGTCCTCATCGCAGGCCGGTCCCGTCACCGTCCCACCGGCCGTTGGCCCCGCCGTCGCCGTGTCCCGCCATCGGCGGGTGTGCAGGCCAGGACGGCCAGGCAGGGGCAGGCCCGGCGGGCGGTGGGCCTGCGGCCGGGCCGGGCTGGTGTGCCGGGTACGTCGCCGGGTCCGCTGTGACACCGGCCGGACGGCGCAGGGCTGGGCTCAGCAGCAGCCACCCGCCCCGGCCCAGCCACCACGCGGCCACGGTCAGCGCGAAGCCGACCGCGACCGCGCCGGTCGTCGGCCACGCCGTCGACGCCCCGACCAGCGCCGCCAGCGGCACCCCGAGCAGCAGCCGCAGCCACGCCCGCCGGACCAGCAGCAGCGCCACCGCCGCGCCGATACACACCCCGCCGATCCGGCCGACCGGACCGATGATGCTCATCCCGCCCGACGGCATCCACTGCTCCAGCAGCCACGCGAGGGGCTGCAACACCCACGGCGCGCCGGTCTCGTCGAACCCGACCAGCACCGCCCCGACCGCCGCCACCGCGATCACCACCGGCGGCAGACGCACCCACCGCGGCCACGACCACCCCAGCGGCGGGTCCGGCCTGCGCCAGACCACCGCGCCCAGCCCGGCCACCGCCACCGCGGCGGGCACCACCGGCAGCACCGACCAGCGCAGCAGCGGACCCGGCGCCAGATCGAAAAAACCGGCCGCCACCAGCGCGTACACCCCCGCCACCACCAAACCGGCCAGCGCCGCACCGCCCAGCGCGACCGCAGTCAGCCGATGCCCAACCCAGCCCCAGCCCGCCCCGCCACGACCAGCCCCCGCCTCGCCGTCGGCGCGCGCGGCCGCCGCCAGCACCAGCCCGGCCACCACCGCGGCCAGCCCGAACATCGACGCGAACGCCAGCACCCCCCACGGCGCCAGCAGCATGCCCGGCTGCGGCAGCTTCTCCACCGGCCCATACCGCTGACCGCCCGCCAGGAACTGCGCCACCAGCGCCACCGAACACAACCCCGGCAGGACCACGGCCACCGCATCCCGCCACCCCACCGGCCGGGCCGGCCGCAGCTCCGCCCCGACCGCCGGGCCACGCTGCACCGCCCCCAGCAACGCCGCGACCTGCGGCTCAGCGACCAGCATCGGCTCGACCCCGCACACCTGCGCCAACTGCCGCCCCACCGCCACGTCCGCACCCGGACCGACCGCACACACCAGATCGAACACGCCCGGCGGCAGTTGCGCACCGGCCATCGCCCGCCGCGCCACCTCCGGCACCCAACGCCCAGGGCTGCCCGCAGCGGCCGGGTGCTCAAGGGCGGCCGGCAGCGCCAACATATCGGCTGCCACGGTCGCGGCATCCACCGTGGACATCACCTCGAACCCCCCTCCGGTGCGGCGCAGCACCGTCGCCGAGCAGCCCGTATCGACCGCACAGACCAGCACCAGTGCCCCCGGCGCCAGCGCTACGCCACCGGCGAGCAGATGCCAGCCCACCGCCACCGGCGCCGGTAGTACCTCCACCACAGCGAACCCGGCCAGCGCCGCGGCCGCGCGCACCTGCGGCAGCTGCTGCGCACGCCACCCAGCCGGCACCACCACCGTGGCCGCGGCCGGTCCCCCGCCGGTCACCGCCGCTGCCACCTGCGCGACCTGCCGGAACCCGGCGACCAGATCCGGTCCCCCATCCCGGCCAGCCGCCACCCAGTCCGGGCCGGTACCCGGCGCCGCGGCCGTCCCACCGGTCGTCGCGCCGGCGACGCGACCGAGCGGCAGGATCATGACCGTAGCGTCGGGCCAGGCCATCGCCGCCTGGAGTCCGTCCGGGCGTACCTCGACACCGATCCATCCCCCGATGATCGACACATGTACATTCTGCACTGTCAGATCAACGACAACCCGCGATTTTCCCCTTCTGAAAAAGTCACACAGCGTGGCGTAGATCGGCACCAGACCGCTCGTCACAATCCAGCGTCACGCTGAGTACTGGCAGCGGACGCGGGTCGGGCCATGACAACGCCTGCAGATTCGTCCGACACGACACCGCAGACGCTGATGGCGATCGCTGGGCTCCGGCGCCGCCACCAGTGCCGCCCAGGCGGGCTGGTCTCTGACGGTGCCCGCGGCGAGGTGACGGTGCGCCGGATCTGTGAGGGAGCGCAAGCGGCCCCGCATCTGCTCCGACGACTGTCCCCCGCCGGGATCGACCCTGCCGCGGCCGTGACGGTGGCGCAAGAGCCTGGTTTCGTGCGCGCGGGAGCGGACGCGATCCGGGTGCAGCGGGACGCGGTCGCCGTGTCTTCGTGCGCAGCACCGCACGCCTGGCTGCGGTGTTCCGGTGGGTCCATCCCGGGACAGACCTGACTGAGATTCCGTACGGAGTCGACGGCACGCCGTGTTGGTCGCAGCCAGCAGCGTGAGGTCACGCCGGTCGAACCAGGCCACTGGCCGGCACGGGAGCAGCACACCCAACGCTGTTTGACGGCGTCGTCAACCAGCGTTAACTTATAGCGACTTAGATTCTGAATGGCTATAAGTTTGGAGTTCGGTCATGACACCGGCTGTGCTGATCACGGGCTGCTCGTCGGGTATCGGGCGTGCCGCGGCCTTTGCTTTTGTCCGTGCCGGCATGCCGACGTGGGCGTCCGCCCGCCAGCCCGAGGCGCTGGCCGACCTGGAAGCTGCCGGTTGTCGCGTCATCCAGCTCGACGTCACCGATGAGTCGTCGCGCGTCCGGGCCGTCGAAGCGGTGGAAGCCGAGCATGGCGCCGTCGGCGCGCTCATCAACAACGCCGGTTACGCCGAGTCCGGCCCCCTGGAGGAGCTGTCGATGGAGTCCGTACGCCGGCAGTTCGAGACGAACGTCTTTGGGTTACTGCGCATGTGCCAGTTGGTGCTTCCCGCAATGCGCGCTCGGCGTCGTGGAACGATTGTCAACGTCGGTTCCGTCGGCGGCTTGATCACCGCGCCGGCCGCCGGCGCCTACCACATGAGCAAGTACGCGCTCGAATCGCTGTCGGATGCCCTCCGCTTCGAAGTTCGCAGGTTCGGTGTGGATGTGGTCCTGCTCGAACCCGACGGCGTACGAACGCAATTCCCCGTCACGGCCGCCGCGACGGCTCCGCGGGGCAGCACCCCAGGCCCCTACGAGGTGCTGAAAACCAGTCACCAGAACGTCCTGGCACGCAGCTACCGCGAGGGCGCACGAGGGCTGCTGACGCCGGAGGAGGTCGCGGACGTCGCACTCAAAGCGGTCACGTCCCGCCGCCCCAAGCCACGCTACAAAATCGGTCTTCAGGCGCGAGTAGCGCCGCCGGCCCGTCGCCTCATCGGCGACCGGGCCTGGGACCTGGTCATGGGTCGTCTGTTCCCAGTCGAATGACGAGGCGAGGCACAGGGGCCAAGAGCGGCGCCTACCACCACGGTGATTTGCGCGCAGCCTTGATCGACGCCGCCATCGGCGTCATCGCCGAGCGGGGAATTCGGAGCTTCTCACTGGCCGAAACCAGTCGTCGGCTCGGGGTTACGGTTGCGGCCCCATACAGTCATTTCACCGACCGCGACGAGTTGCTCGTCGCGGTCGCTCAGCGGGCGGTAGCAGCGCTCGCCGCCTCGCTCGCCGCTGAAATCTCGGACGCCAGGACGGCCACCGCTCGGCTGGCCGCCGCAGCACGCGGCTACGTCCGATTCGCCAGCGTCAACCGGCCGCTGTTCGAGGTCCTCTTTGGCGCCGGCCTGAACAAGCATGACCATCCGGAACTTGAGGAGGCAGCTCAACAGATATCCGAGCACTTTCTAAAACCAGCACATGTGCTCTGCCCGGCCGGAGTCCACGAGGCGGAAAATCTCGCCCTCACCGTGGCCACCGCAGCGCACGGCCACGCCACCCTGCTCCTCGACGGCGCATTCGGCACCGACGACCACGCTGTCCACATTGCCATGACACGCGCTGCGGACACCGCCCGCGCCATCATACTGGGCCGCAAAGCGATCACCGGAACGCCGCGACCTCAATGAAGCAATGACCACCGACCCGGCGTGCACGGCGGGCAGGCCATCGGTGTCGGCGCCGACCATCGGGGCAACCAGCCGAACCGCGGCCCCCGCCGGGCCAGCCAGGCCCGCACGGCCCTACGTTGGCACGGCACGAACCCGCAAAAGCGGGACATGTGCAGCCAGGATGCAACAACATCACGGTGATGCGACGCCTCGGGCGCCGCACCGCAGCTACACCACCGTGACGTACATGATGTGCTGCACGGAATCCGCTCCGTAACTCGCCGCAGCCATCGAGGCCACCCGGCCGCCGCGCGGGCCCAGCACGGCGCCGACGCGCTGCGGGCACGCAAACAGGCCTTGGATACCGCAGTCGCCGCCAGCGCAGCCCCGTCGACGACGACGAGACACAACCACCGACGGCGTTGTCCATCGGCGTCGCAGTCTTCGAGTTCGGCACGCCCCCCGGCTCTCCCCGCACTGGGCGACGAACAGGGCTGGACTGATGAGGTGGTTGCGGAACCTGTGGAAGCGGACCTCCGCCAGCCGGAACCTGCAGCAACCTACAACTCCGAAACGGCGACGTTCACGGTCGTGCCGTCGTCGTTGTCGAGTGGGCCTCACGGTATCGACGGGCGGCGCGTCGTCCGATACCGGAGGTGTCAGCGCTCCGTCCTGCGGCCCGGGCCAGGTCGGCGCCGTTGGGCTCCCGACCAGCAGCGACACCCTGCAGCCACGCGGCGTACATGGCCGCGTCTTGATCGCTGCCCGGCTGGTAGGCCGCAGCCGACGGCACGGGACGGGTAGGGGCGTCGCCGAGCTCCGCGCCCAACGCTGACCTGAGCTCGATGGTGGTAGCCGCTGCCGGCTGCCGTTCGGTGAGGACTCGGTCGGGCGGCTGTCGCCGCCGAACCGGCCCGGCGGGACCGTCCGCGCGGGCCGACACGCCGCTGGTAGATAGGTGTCCGTTCGCCGACTGCGCTGGACGGGCCGTCGGTAGCCGGGTGGCGGCAGGCGCGATGCCAGGCGGGCTCGTCCCGGCTGCTCGGGCAACGGTCGACGGCGCCGCCTGCTGGGATTCGGTGATGTGTGCGTGGCGGACGGCCAGAGCCGCAGCGCGGATGCCGGTCCGGCGTTGCGCACGCCTGGTGCCGCCGGTCGCGGCGCCGGCGTCACGGACCGTGTCGTGCCAGAGGTGGGCGTAGCGCAATGCCCGGTCCGGGTCCTGGAGGCTGTATTCCACGGCGAGCAGCCACGCCCGCACGGTCAGCCCGGGCATCACGAGCCACCGGACGAGCCGGAACTTGGCCGTGGGAACATCGATCAGGCCACTGCGGCGGCGGGCGGCCCGGTACCGATCGCGGAGTTTCAGCAGCCACAGCACGAACGTCACCACAGTGGCCGCGGCGTAGATCCGCCCGGCCCGAGGTCCGCCGTGGGTGAGGTTGGTCCAGGTCGCGAAGCCGGTGATCGCCGCCGCGAGCAGCCACAGCAGGGTCGGGCTGTCGCCGTCGCAGGCGCGCAGGTATCCGCCGAGGATCAGAAAGACCGCGGCGATCTCGAGGATCGCCGGGACGAGGTATCGGCGCCAGTCGGTGATGTCGGCACTGATCGCATACTCGATCTGGCCGCTGGCGGCCAGGGCGGTGGCCGCCGCGGCCAGCAGCCAGCCCAGCACATGGTGGATCATCCGGCTGAATCGTGGTCCCGGGTCCGGCGTGGTGCGGGGCTGCCGCGGTGCCGGCGCACCGATGCCAGCGGCGGCGGTATCCGTGGTGCGGCGGCGGGTTGTCGTGGCCATGGCGCAGCTGGCTCCCTTCCGTGCCGGCAGCCGGGGGCGGCCCCGGGCCTGCCTGGGTGTGGTGGTGCGAGGTGCTCGTCGGTGTGTGGCCGGTGCCGGGTGCCGCTGCGGATGCTCAGCCGTCCGTCGCGGGTGGTTCGGTGGTTGGGATGGACAACTCGGCGGCCAGCGCCAGGGTTGCCGGGCTGGGGGCCTCACCGATCGCGGCGAGGGCCTCGCGCAGCTGCGTAAGGCGCCGACCGGCCGCGGGGAGGTCGCCGATGCCGGCCAGCGCCCGGATCGCGCGCCGGGCGAGTTCGTCGTGCTGCGGGTCGAGATCGGCGGCGGCCTGCAGCAGCTCAGCGGCGGCGGCAGGGTCAGCCGGACCGAGCAACTCGGCCGAGCCGACCCGGGCGCGGATGCCGTGCCGGCGGACGCGTTCGCGGTGCGGGTCGAGCCACTCGTAGTTGCAGCCATCGGCCAGCACCCCGGTGTGCGCGTGCACGGCGCTGAGCAGGTGCTGGATGCGTTCGTCCGGTCCCGCGGCGGCCGCCGCGGCGCGCAGCGCGTCGTCCAGGCGCCACAGGTCGATGTCGACGGCATCGGGGTTGAGGTGATACCTGCCGCCGGTGTTCACCACCGGTTCCACCGAAGCCCGGCCGGCCGGCGAGGCACCGCCGGTGCGGCCGGACCGGGCTCGGCCCGCCGCTTCGCGGACGTGCCGGCGGAGATTGGCCACCTCCGTGGACAGCCGTTCGCCGGCGCGTTTGACGGTGGCGAGGGGCCACATCGCCTCCATGATGTCGGCCAGATCCGCGCCGTCGCGGTGCACCGCCAGATACACCATCAGCTCCCGGGCGTGCAGCCGCAACCCGGTACCCACGCTGCCATCTGCGTGGTAGACGGCTGGTGCACCGAGCAGCCGCACCCGCACCGGCAGCACCGGTGAGGCAGGCAGCCCTGCTCGACCGTCCGCGGGCGCGGCCTGTGGCCTGGCGCCATCCGCGGGCTCAGGCGCGCCCTGGGCGGCAGCGGTCGAGCTCGGCGCCGGGCCAGGATCTGGCACATCAGTGTCGCCGGCCGGGCCGGCAGCCGGGTGGTGTGATGGGTTGTTCGCCGGGTCGGCCGGCGCGGCGGCGGCTTGCCCTGGGCGCTGCGGGTCCAGGGCGCCGACCGGCCCCCGGTCCGGGATGCCTGGCCGCGCATCGACGTGTGCACCGGTGGACGATGTCCGGGCTGGCGGCGTGGGCGCCGGTGCCACCTGGGGGTCGTCGATGCTGCTCAGCAGCTGCCCGGCCGTGGCCGGGTCGAGGGTGAGCAGGCGATACCCGGCCTCCGCAACCTGGCCATCCGGGCGGACGGTACACGGCTCGCCGTCCGGCCAGTCGCCGAGCGTCGCTGCCGTGATGCCCACCGCGGCGCCGAGCTGCAGCACCGCGTGCAGCCGAGCGTGCTGATCCGGCGCCGGCGCGCCGGCCAGCAACAGCACCGGCGGCAGTGCTGCCGGGCCATCGGTGGCGTCGTCCTCGACGCGCCGGCCACGCTCGATCAGCAGCGCCTCCAGATCGGCGATCGCCTCGAGCAGCGACGCCGTGACGTGCACGCCCACGACGGTGGCCACCCGGTCGGCGGCGTCAGGAAACAGCGCCACCAAGGTCTCAGCGGGGATGACCACGCGGCCCCGCTCCCCCATGTCCGGGCCGGACGCGGACACCGTGGTCACCAGCAGGCCTCGAGCGGCAGCATGCGCGCCAGGCCCGCGCAGCGCACGCCCGGCAGCACCCAGAACCGGCACCTCGACACGGCCCGCTCCGGCGACGCCTCCCGACGCAGGCACGCGGCGAGTGCCCCCGTCATCCTGCCGGTCGCCGCCGGACAACCCCGGCATGACGGCACTCGGTGCGTCAGCCACGGGACCGTGCAGGGCTGCCCGGCGAGGCACGGCCGGCGGCTGCGGTCGCCCGCCGGCACGCCGACGCGCCGAGCCGGTCGCTGACGCGGCGCGGGAACGGCGGCGCAGCCACACCGTGGCACCGGTCGCCGCCGCGGCGATGATCGGGATGCTGAACCAGCCGCCCGGCAGCCGACGATCGGTCCGGTCCGGCGCGGTCGCAGTCCGGGCCGGTGCCGGTCCGCTGGTGCCGGTCAGTGGCGCGGCAGCACTCGCCGTGGGCGACGCGGCAGGCGCCGCCGGCGTCGCCGTGGCCGGTGCTGAGGGCACGGCGGTCCGGCCGCTGCCGGAGCCGACGGCGGCGCCGGGACGATGCTCGGCGGTGCCCCTGGCATGCCGGCGAGGCCCGCGGTCGTCGGCGTCAGCGGGCAGGACCAGCCGCCACCCGGCTTCGATGTGATCCGGCCCGCGCCGGCCGGACGTGTCCAGGATCAGGCCCGTGTTGAGCCGCGCCACCTCCGGATACCGGTCGGCGTCACCCAGAAAGCGGCCGCTGATCTGGCCCAGCCAGTCACCACGACGCACCACGTACGTCACCGTCGGCACGCCCGAGCCGTCAGCGACCGGCCCCGGTGGCAGTCCCGCCGGACGGCCGGCCGGCGACGCGGCGACCGGCCCGGCACCCGGCAACGCCGGCTGATGCACCACGGCGGCAGCAAACCCGTCGGCGACCGTGGAGGTCACGGCCGGCGGGGTGGCCGCCGCTGCTGCCGAGCTCTGTTCGAGCACGGCCGCAACGCCCGCGATACCGCCAACCAGCCCCGACCAGCCGACCGGCAGCCGCGGACGAACCTGCCGATGCCGCACGGCCGCGACCACATCATGGACCAGCGCCGTCGCCAGCCACAACCAACCCAGCCAGCCGACCAGCAGCACCGCATACACCACGGTCACCACAGTCGGCGGCTCAGCCAGCACGGCACGCCAGTCCGCGGCCCGCCCCAGCAGCACCTGCAACCAGCACAGCACCACCGGCAGCCCGACCAGACCACCGACCCATCCGACGAGGCCACCGACCAGGCGCAACAGCACCCCGCAGCGGTAGCGCAGCACGAGCCACCCCCACCGATACCCCCGGCCGGGATTGCCCCCCGGCCAGCCGCCCGCAGTCCGCACCGCCTGCACACCACGGACCTCAGCGCGGATCACGACGACTCCCGCCCGACCGACACCCCGTCCACGACATGGGCACGTCGGTACCATGCGCCGCAGCAGTACCGGCCTGCGGCCGAACCCTCGCCCGCCCGTCAGCACAGCCGGCACAGCCGGCACACCCGGCCATCACGACCCGAACGCTGCCCGCTGCGCCGCGACGGCGTCGCCTCGGTCGAAGATCAACCGTCAAGCGCACTATTGCACGGACACCCATCAAGATGATCAACACTCCAAAGATCGACAACGATCACCGGGAACACGTCCGACCGTAAATCCGCGGACTCGGCGCATGCACCTGTGCAGCGTTCACCGCCATGCACACGGATTTCCTGCGATTAACACCCCAGCTCAGGCCGACGATCGCAGCAGAGCCGCCATCGCGTCGCGGGCCATGGAGACTCCACGAACGGCGGACAGTGACGCGTCGGCCATCGCGGGCAGGAACCCGCGACACCTCGCCCTCGCCCTCGCGAGTTACGGGCGAAGCTTCCGACCGCCAGGCGGGGACGCCGGGAACAACGCGGCCGTATCGAGTCCCAGAGAGACAAAGACTGCTGTGTACCGAACGGTATCGGCCGTGGCGTTGTCCGTAGCACCTGGCCCCTCGAGCCGACCTGCCTGAAGTCACGGGCCTGCAGACGCCGCACCGACAAACGTTGACCACCTTGATCACGTGCACGCACATGCTGCCGGTCGATCCTTGATCAGGTGAGCGCTCATGCCGCGTCAGCGCGCCGCTCGTGGTAGATCGTCGCGCATGGTGTCGTGTCGCAGAGGGGCGCGCGTTGCGGTCAAGCATGGCTGCTTGGCGCTGGCTCCCAGCCGCCTTGCCCGAGGTCGGGACGCCAGCGCTCCCCCCGGATTGACTCACGCCGATGGCACCCTACGTGCTGATCAGGTGGGCTGCGTGTCCCACCACCGGGGCAGGTCGATGTCCGGTTCATCCGGGTTGGTGAACTGGAAGGGCACACCGTAATGCCTGGCGACAGCCTGCCCCTGCTCGCTCGCTTGTTGCGCCTCTGGCCACGGCGGCACCTGGCCGTTGAACAGACGGAGATCGCTACCGTGTCGCAGCACCGTCAACGGCACGTCGTCGAAACGCTCATGGTGGCGGCCGGGTCGGCGTACGACGGCCACCAAGCGGACGTGCCAGCCCTGGGTGTCACCGTCCCACAGCGCTTCGATGGCGGCGATCGGCTCGGTGAGCGCGTCCGTTTTCTCGATGAGGTCCTGGATCGTGGGTGGCGGCGGATCGGGCTGGACAAGACCCTGCCGGTCCAGTTCGGCCTGCCGCTCCGCCAAGAGATCCTGCGCCTGATGCAGGGCCGGCCGCGGTCGCAGTCCGCCCTCCCCACGCAAGAGCACGACAGCCGCGATCAGCCGGCGCGCGCACAGTAACTCGTCAATCCGCTTCCGCAGATCCGAGTCGATCGCGTTCCACCAGCCGTCCTGCCCATGCATCCGGCCATTGTCACCGACCGAGCAACCGGCAATTCCCGAGGCTGGCACGCCCAATTCGACATCCGCACATGCCGCCAAGGGATCGCTTCGGACCAGACCGCGCCACGCGCCCGCCGACGCACGCTCACCACCACGCAAGGCCAAGGCCGCAGCCCATCCACCACGACCCCCTGGTCGAAACGACGCAGCCAACATCGGGTTCGAGCCCGTCCGGCATCTCCAATGCCGACGGGCTCGAACCGCTTGCTACTGTTCAGGCGGCGGCACGGGCCAGCATCCGTCGATGATCACGACCTAGGTATCGCCGCCAGCCGCTGCCGCGCCCCATGCTCTGGGGGATCCGCCCCGGAGCGGGACCTGCGCTTCATCTCCGGCAGCAGCCCTGGCCTGCAGATATGCCTCCGCCAGAGTGCACACTCGGGGGTGCGTTTCGGGCTGCGGAAGATGGATCGCACCTGCGCGCAACCAGGCGCCGTCTCCAATGATGGTCGGCATGTCCGCTCGTCGCCTGTCGCAGCAACGACGAGCGCCCCATGCACCTTCGCCCGAGCCCTCGCACAGTGCCGGATCCACGATCCGCATCATGTAACTCCAGAGACGTCTTCCCGGAATCCGTCCGGCGCACCGTGGGCTTCCGGGGTGCGGTCGCGGAGCAATGTGGTTGCAACGGAACGGTGAGACCGTCAACCGCCGATGGGCCTGATGTGAAGCTATGGCTGAGCGGGCTTGCTCTGTTCGTGGCGACTGCTGTTGTCGCGCCGGACACGGTGAGCGCGACGCCGCCGCCGGTGTTGGGTGTCATCGGTGAGTACAGCGCAGCTGATCTGCAGCGTATGCACGTGGAGGGCGGCGCGGGACTAGCCCTTGTGGAGTTGCGCTGGTCGCGCGCGGAGCCGGCACCTGGCCGGTTCGATCTGTCGTATCTCGACGGTGTCCGCCAGCGGATCGGGCAGCTACGGGCGGCCGGCTACGCAGTGGCGCTGAACCCCGGTGTCCAGAACGCCCCGCCGTGGGTCCTTGACCAGCCTGGCGCGCGATACGTGGACCAGTTCGGCCAGCCGTACATGGATTCTGACGAGCCGAACCTGGTGTTCGGGCTCGTACTGCGTCCTCTGGCCGTCCGGTATCTGCGGCAGGTGTTCGCCCGGATCGGGCGTGATTTCTCGATCGTGCGGGCCGGGGGCGGGCACTGGGGTGAGCTGACGTACCCGGCGCGGCTGGACCCGAAGACGGGGCGGCCGGAGTACCGGTACTACGCCTTCGACGTGAACGCGTTGCGCGCCGACCCGGTGCCGGCCTGGCGGCCGGGTCAGCCGAGCCCGCGCGGGGAGTCCACGAAGTTCCTGACCTGGTACCTCGACGCGCTCGCCGCTTATCAGAACTGGCAGATCGTCGCGCTGCGCGAGGCGGGGTATGCGGGCACTGTCGCGGTGCTCTACCCGTCGTTCGGCATGCGGGCTGGGGACTTCGAGCGGGCCGTCGCCACCAACCTGGCCGGCGTGTCGAACGCGGAACGCAATGGTGAGGTGCAGCGCGGGTACGACGCCGCCCGGCAGATCGCCGCGCTCACCGATCCGAACGTCGTGGTGTACGGTACGTGGGCGGAGAACCCCGATACGATCGTCTACCTGACGAGCCTGGCGCGGGCACGGCATCGTCGTGTTATGGCGGAGACGAGCCACTCCTGCTTGGCGGCGCAGCTCCCTGCCGTCATGCGGGCCGCGCGGGCGAACCGGCTCGCCGCGGTGTACGTCGTGCGGTTGCCTGCGGCTGCCGTCGTACAGGGTGCCCGCTACCTCCGCCCGGCCTCGTAGGAGCAGGCGGCGACAAGGCGATGGGCGGCGTCGGCCCAGGTGAACTTCGCGACCCGCGCGGTGCCGCCGGCGATCAGCGTGTCCCGAACCGCTTGGTCGGTGGTGACGAGCCTGATCGTGGCGGCCCAGGCGGTGCTGTCGCCCGGCGGCACGTAGGCGGCCGCGTCGCCGCCGATTTCACGCAGCGCCGGCACGTCGCTGGCTATCACCGGTGTCCCGGCCGCCATGGCCTCGAGCACAGGAAGTCCGAAGCCCTCGACGAGCGAGGGATATGCGAGTACCGCGGCCTCGGCGTAGACCGCCCCGAGCAGTTCCTCCGGTACGAACGGCAAACGGACGACACGATCTGCGAGCTGGTGCCGCTCGATCGCCGGGCCCGCCTCGTCGGGAAATCGGGTGTCGGGCGAGCCGACGAGTACCAGGCGCACGCCTGGAACCTGCGCGACCGCGTCGATGAGGACGCCGACGTTCTTGTGCGGGCGCTGCGCGCCGACGTGCAGGACGTAGCCGCGGGCGAGGCCGAGTTCTTCGCGGAGTCGTTGCGTGGCGCCGGATGCGGCGGTGAGATGCTGGTCCACGCCGTTCGGGATCACCTGGTGCGGCTCGAGCCGCCGGCCGTAGTGCCGGTGGATCTCGTCGGCGCTGGCCCGGCTGACGGTCAGTGCGGTCGTCGAACGCGTAATGAGCGCTGTCAGCGTCCGGTACGCGTAGTTCACCGCCCGTGACGGGGCGAACCGCGCGTCGGTTTCGAAGATGCAGTCGTGCACCATGGCCAGCGAGGGCACGCTGACGAGCGGCGACGCGCCCAGGTGGTAGGGGAAGAACATCACGTCGACTGGGTGGTGGCGCAGGATCTTCCGCCAGCGCCAGAACTGCCGCACGTCGACCGGCGCCAGGTCGACTCGGTGAAGGATGACGCTGGGCTGCGCCGCCAGCGTATCGACGTCGAACCGTCGGGATCGGGTGCGGCCCTCGAAGATCACCAGTTCGGTGCCGGGCATCGTCGCGATCTCGCGGCACAACGCATAGGTGACGCGGCCGATGCCGTGATAGCGGTCGTCGAGGACTCGGCCGTCGATGCCGATCCGGAGTGTCATCGCCGCCTCCGCGGGGCAAGATCGGGAAAGGCCCTCAGCAGGACAACCGCGCCGGCCAGGGCTGCGACACCGAGCCAGGCGGCCGGATGCCTGACGAGCACCAGCGCTGCGGCGATGCCGCCGAGCAGTCCGATGTCGTAAGCCACGTCGCGGGTGGTGGCCAGGTGGCGCAGTCCGGGCCGGATCGACGGCATCAGTAGCAGCAGGGCCACGGCCGGTACGCTCGCGATGGCCGCGCCCACGGCCACGCCCGACACGCCGCGCGCGGCGCCGGACACGGCAACGACGGCGACGAATGCCACGGCCAGGCCCGCGACGGTGATTGCCGTCGATCCGCGGGCGTCGCCGGCTTGCAGGAACGTGACCGCCAGGTTGAACAGACCGACCATCACGCCGAGGACGGCTGCCCAGCCGAGCCAGCGGCCCACCGCGGCGAAGGAGTCCGGCAGGAGCAGTTGCTGGACCGGTGTCGGCAGCGTCACTAGGGCTATCGCCATGAGCGCCGACACGAGCAGGTAGGAACGCAGTGCGGCGGCCTTGCGCGTTGCTGATCCGTCGGCGCTGAGCTGTGCGAACGCCGCGGTGGACACGGCGTTCGAGGCGAACAGCGGCACCCTGCCGAGCGCGGACGCCGCCTGGTACGGGCCTGCGGCCGTGCCGGACCCTAGTACGGCAGCCATGATCACGTCCGTGGCCGATAGCACGGCGACGGATGCCTGTAACCGGGTCTGGCGCAGGGCGGCGCGCAGCAGCTCCGCCTCGGCGCCGCCCCAGGCTGGCCGTCGAACCATATGCCGCAGACCCAGCACCGGCAGCAGGAGCACCAGGCTGCCCACCGCGAAGCCGGCCAGCGCACCGGCGGACTGCCACCCAGCGGCGAACACGAAGACGGCACCGGCGAGGGCCTTGACGACCGCTTCCACGGTGAGCAGGCGGGCGATCGCACCGATCCGGCCGATGCCTTGGAGGTAGCCGACGCCCGTCGATCCGAACGACAGGATCACCGAAGCGGCGGTAAGGACCAGGGCGTCGGCCGCGGATCCGAACGTCAGGACACCGATCGCGACTACGGCGGTCAGTACGGCGCCGAGTGCCAGGTTCGACCAGAAGGCGAACGAGACCACGACAACCCGCCGGCGGTCGTCCTCCCCCGCGATGCTCACCTCTCGGGCGAGCACCCAGGAGATCGCGGCGCTGGAGATCGTGGCGCGCACCATGAGCAGCGCCTGGCCGGCGGCGAAGATCGCGTACTGCGCCGGACTGAGCCCGTGCGTCATGGCCAGCGCATAACCGTAGTTGGCCACACCGGCGGCGGTGGTCGCGATGAGCAGCCAACCGGCGCCGCCGCGACGACGAACTGGCCGGGCCTGCAGCTCGGTGGTCATGTCGCGCTGCGCCGCACGGCCCAGCCGATGCCCGAGATGGCGAGCGCTATCAGCGTCAGTGCGCCGATGAGCATCGCGACGAACCGCGCCGATGAGGCGTTCGCAGCGACTGGTGTGGCGGCGTTGCTGCACGGGTTCGTCAAGGCGGGCTGCTCTCCGGGCACCGACCAGAGCTCGATCGTCTCGTAGCGCCGGCTTTCCAGCCGGTACAACGGGGTGCCGTTGTCCCGGACCCAGCTGTCCAGTTCCGGAGAGCTGTTGCCGTAGCGGAGCCGACTGTCCTTCGTCGACAGCAGGAATAGGTGTACGCCGGATTGTTGGGCCAGCGACCCGTCGGTGTAGGCAGTGACGTGGTTTCGCGTCAACGCCGGCGACCAGCGTGGGGCGTTCCCGGTGGCGTTGACCGCCTGGCATGGAAACCGCGAAGTGATCATCGCGCTCATCCGCGTCGTCGCGTCGTCGCGCACGCTGGCAACGTTGACCGCCCACCCGGTGATCCCAGCAACGGCGGCCACGACGCATACCGCGGCGGCGATCCTCTTGCGCTCCTCACCCCAGGCAAAGAGTGTCAGGAGTACGGCCGGTATCGCGGAGTAGATGCTCAGCTGCTCGTTGGCCTGTCCCAGGAGCACGCAGTAGCCGAGGAATCCGTAGCTGAGCAGGCCGAAGCTCACCAGCCAGGCCGCTTCCCCGTCCAGCCGCCGGCCGCGCAACGCACCGTAACGCAAGATCAGGTGCAGCAGCCCGGCGGCGCCGATCAGGAAGATCAGATAGCCGGCGGCGTACTCGACGAAGGTGTCCGCGAAGACGGCTGATGAGGAGACACCGCTGCGGTTCAAGCCACTGACTTGCAGAAATCCGAACAGCCGCGCAGCGCTGACGTCATGCTCCGACTTCCACCAGGCTCCGGCGCCCTCGCTGACGGCCCACAGTGGGAACACGCTCCAGATCAGCAGTGCCACCACCACCGCGGCCACCGCGCGCCGCACGAGTGCCCAATCCCGCGACAGTACCGCCGCCAGCACGGGAACCACGACGGTGAACAGCAGCGGCTCCTTGACCAGCAGCGCCAGCCCGGACACGCCGCCGACCGCCCCGACATAGATCAGCACCGAACTGCGCCGCAGGCGGATCGCCAGATAGACCACGGCGACCTCGGCCAGCACGGCGGTCGGCTCGATCAGTGCGGTACGGCCGAACGCGAGCACGAATGCGTCGAAGCCGGTAAGCAGCATGGCGGCACCGATGAGCCACGGGCTTGCGGTGAAATGGCGGGCCAGGAGCCCGACGAGCGCTACCGACAGCAGGGTCGCCAAGACACCGAAGATCCGGGCGTCGAACAGTGCCGGTACGACCGCGGCGTGCGAGGCCCCGGTCACCAGACTCCACAGCCCGAGCAGCAGGAAGTGCAGCGGCGGGTGGACCGCGGTCGGCTGCTGCCCCCACGAGATCGATCCGTCGGCCGCGACGTGCTGCCCGGCGATGGTGTACATGACCTCGTCCAAGTCGTAGTCGCGGGCGGTCCGCAGGTTCGTGAAGTACGCCGCCGCGACCGCCGAGATCACGCCGACATAGATCCATGGAGCGGACCGCCGCCGGGCGACCACCGCCGAACGTCGGGCAGGATCATGAAGGGTGGTGTGCACCGGTGTCTGCCTTCTGATGGGTGAGAGCCGGCTCGATGCCGGTCATGATGAGCCGGGCCACGACGTCGTGACCGCGGTCGTTGAGGTGCGCGTGGTCGAGCAGGAAGTGGCTCCAGTACTCGACCGCATCGCGGGTCGGCACGAAGATCACGTCCTCCCGGTCCCGCGCGATCAGCTGCAGAAGCGTGTCGTTGCGGCTCAGCACCGGGTTCGACCGTGGAAACATGTAGTCGTCGATGCTCCACAGGCCGACCAGGACCTTCGGCACCGGCCCGAGCCGGTCTAGCAGCTCGCGCAGGCAGCGGTCGAACTCCTCGGACGAGAGGCGGTGGAACCCGCCCGTCAGCCCGACGATGATCCGCTTGAGCCTGATCTTGGCCGCCGACACAATCCGCTGCCGCAGCGCCCGGTACCTGCGGCTCGAGAAGTACGGGCGCGGTTCCATACCGGCCGGTCCTCGCCAGCTACGGGGGGCGAACCGGTCCAGGACCGCCTGCAGCCAGCGGCTGGGATGGACGTGCGCCTCGGCCGCCCCGAAGGACAGGATGACGAGGTCCGGACGGAACCGGCGTATCTGTTCCACCATCGCCGGCTCGACGTCGGCGATGGTCTGCGCCGAGCGCGACAGCTGGAGCACCTCGACGTCGACGCCGATCAGCTCCCCGACCCGGACCGCGTACGACCGGCCACGCACACCGAGACCGAGCGAGCTGCTTCCGCCCAGAATGACCAGCCTGCGGATCATGACACTCGCCGCATTCCGGTCACGGCGGCATACTGCTGGAAGTACGCCTGCAGGTCGTAGGCGCGTGGACCGCCGGTGCGTTTCCAGCCGACAAGGTCCGTCGGGCGCGCCACCCGCGCGGTGATGGACGACGTGTCGAGCCCGCACCGGTGCAGCAGGGCAGCGGCGTCGCACTCGTCGAAGCCCGCGAGCAGGAGCCTGACCGAGGCCGGCGCGCTACCAGGCTCCTCCCAGTCGATCTGGTCCACGCTGCGCAACCCACGGTAGTCGATCAAGATTGCCTGCTCGATTGGCATCTCGACCACCGTTGCCAGATCGCAGACCGCCCGGCGGTCGGCCTTCATACGCCGACAGTCCTCATGCATCAGCAGGCTCGCCATCCGGTCGGCAGTGGCGTTCCACGCGAAGCGTGCCGACCAGGCTCGGCACCGCTGTGCCCAGTCCCGCGCCGCCGCCGGGTCGTCCAACTCGATCAACGCGTCGGTCAGCCGCGCAGCAAGCAGCCCCGGGTCCGGCACCACCCAGCCCGAGACACGGTTGCGCACCGAGTCCCGCAGGCCCGGTGCCGCAAGCACCACGGCTGGGATGCCCAGGCTCATCGCCTCGGTCACCGCCAGCCCCCAGCCCTCAACCTCTGAGGTGCACACCGTAAGCCAGCTCGTCGCCAGCAGGCGGTCCCGGTCCTCCGCCGGAAGCCGGCCGTGCAGCCACACCCGGTCCCGCAGGCCGATCTCGTCGACTAGGGCCTCGAGCCGCGCACGGCAGGGGCCGTCACCGACGAGATGGAGTTCGACGTGGGGAAGAATCTCCGCCACCCGCGGCATCGCCCGGACGAGCAGCTCCCATCGCTTGTGCGGCACCAGCCGACCGACAACGACAATGCGTGGATTCACGCTGCGGTCCACTCCGGCAACCTCGATCGGCTCCTGCCCGTTCGTCGCGACGTACAGCGGACCGGCGAGGCCGAGCACGCGACGCACCTCGGATCGCGACGACGGCGAGACCACCGCGACCGTCCGCCGGCCGTAAACCTTCCGGTTGCCGACCCGCTCGACCCATCTGGCTACGGAGGCAACCGGGCGGGGAAGATGTTGCGCAAACATGGTCTGATGCACGTGGTGGATGAGAACCACGACCGGTACCTGCCGGCCGACCGCCAACGGCGAGAAAAACGGCACGCCATTGCACGTGTCGACGATCGCATTGATCTGACGGCGGTGGACCAACACCCAGAGCAGCGCCAACAGGTAGACCGTGTAGGAGCTGCCCATGCGCCGCACGGTCACGCCATCGACCGTCTCGGTCCGCTTCATGCCGCGAGGCCGTGCCGTGACGACCGTGACGCGCTGCCCCTCGCGCACGAGGCGCCGGGCCACCGCATGCATGAAGACCTCGGCCCCACCCGCCAGCGGGTGCGCGGAGTCCCGGAAGTTCAGCCACACCACGTGTTCGCCGGCGTGTGACCGATAGCGGCGCTGGGTCGTCATGCGCACATCCCGCGCACCGAGCGCTCGGGAGCGACCGTGCCGTACGCCGCCATCCGCAATCCGGCATAACCCGCGGTGTCCCGTGGCTTCGGGACGAAGTCGGGGCCGCCCGGCATCTCGTCCCCGACGATCATGGCGGCGATGCCGCTATCCATCGCCGTGAAGTGCCGCCCGCCCGACCTAACCGAGACGACATGTATTCCATCGGCGAGCAGACGCACCGCATGCGCGAGCAGCAGCGGGCCGCGACCGCCGAACGAACACGGGTCGCCGAGTCCAACCCAGGCAGCAGACGTCGTGGCGACCCCACGCAACGCACCGGCCGCCCAGCCAGGCCGGGAACTGCCCACCACCCGCACCGGAACGGGCGAGCACTCAGCGAACGCGTCAACAACCTCCACTGTCCGGTCGCTCGAGCCACCATCGATGACGGCGATCGCCCCTGGCGTGGACAAGCGCACCAACCCCTCGGCCGCCGCCGTCAACACCGCCTGCACGCCGGTCTCCTGATTGACCAGCGGCAGAATCAGCTCGACGCCGCTATTTCGCGCCGGCGCCGGGAAGTCCCACAAGTAACCCTCAACGGCCGATTTTCTGTCGAGAATCTGTCGCATCCTGTGCACTCCACCCGTGGCGCTTTCGAACCGGACCTACCGCTACCCGGGTTCGAAACTACGGGGGCAGAGCTCACGACGGGAACGCCTGGAACGCTCGACGACGCTCGCATCCAGCCAGTTCCACAGCCCTAAACGACCGACTGCCGAAGTGGTCACCCGAAGGCCCCACACAGGTACCAGCTATTCGACGGCACGGGGTCCTACTCGGTCGAGCACATTCCGGGTATCAATTGCGAACAACCCTCATAACTACGACGTTCGCTGATGGAGCGAAAGCCGTCACCCCCCGCTTCGGACACCGGCCCAATCCGCCAGATAACTCCGATCCGTGCCAACCAATTCAGCCCGACCGGTTTCCTTCATCAACGGCTTCCTCGCCCAGACCGGCCTGACCCTTGGCCCGCAGCCGCCGTAACCAGCCACACGCCTGTTTCAGCTACCCCGCCGCGAAGCCGGGCGCAAACCGGGCCGAGGGACCCCCGCGCTCGGCCCACCACCGTACACGGCGTACCTCCACACCCGGTATGTCGGTCAGCATCTGCTCTGGATCGACCACGCTGGCCAACGCCTGCGCCAAATCCCCGCGCAGCTCGGCCGCAGCGTCCTCAACCGTGTCCTGCTCACGCGACCAGTCGATGCCCGCATCCCGCAGCCGCCGCACAGCCAGTTCCGCGACCGCGACCGGATCATCGACCACGACCTCAACGCGACAGTACACCTGCATCACGACCGGCTCGCCTACCGTCACGACGGGCAGCATGACACGAAGGCGCAACCTCGGACCAACTCAAATCTCAGCAGTTCAACCTCTGTAGCGGTGCTCGAAATGGGTGAGCACGAGCGCTGCTTTCGCGAGGTCGCCGATTCTGGACAGGCTGGCGGTGACGTGTTGCAGGGCGAGCCAGCGTTGTGCGAGCAGGGCGAGGCCGCGTTCGCCGAGGCAGCGCAGGGACCGCAGCAGCATGTTGTGGTCGACCAGAGTCGGCAGCCCCCGCGCCGCCGCAGCGTAAACGGGCACCGAGGGCGTGCTCGCGAGCCACCGTCAGATCCTGCGGCGAGCCGGGCTCGACCTCGGACACCCAGATCGGCAACCCGTCCGGGCGCATCACCGCCTGGACGTTGCCGCCAAAGTCGTGGGTCTTGCCGGCATACCAGGCGTCGATGACGACGACGTGAGGTGCTGCCTTCCCGATGTTTCAGCGACCTGACAGAATCACGCGGATGCGGCGCCCGTCGGCGATTACATTAGTAACGGTCTCGGTCAGCCTGTCGCTGGTGAGCAACCTCGCCACCAACACGATCCAGATCCATGGAGCCGTGAGAACGACCGCTGTCTGGATTGCGTTGGCCGCCCTCGTCGGCGCGTCGATGCGGAGCGAACTCGCCGCCCGTGGCCGGTCATCGGATGACGCTTTGCGTCGTCTCATGAAGGAGCAGGCCGTGGCGGCCACGCACTCGTACACGTTTGCAAACGATCTACCGGTTCTGAGGGACTTGTACGTGGCGCCGACGCTTTCCGTGCCACCCAGGGCAGGCGATGCCGGAAGCCGCATCGGAGTTCTGTGTACTTTGGCGGCGGACCGACATGTCGTCCTCGTTGGCGACCCCGGAAGTGGCAAGTCCACAGTGGTCAACGCCCTCACGAGCGAATCCACCAACGCCGTGCTGAAGAACGACCGAGATTGGTTCATCAAGGCGAAGGTGGCGCCGTTCGCCCCGATCGCCCTACCGGCAACCGAACTGGTTGGCAGGACCATCGAGTCGGCTCTTGTAAATGCCTGTGCACAGCAGTTCCAGACGGACGCCAGAAACCTGTTCGGCGACCCGCCGCCGGGCTACACCGCGTGGCTGGTGCTCTTGGACGGCCTCGACGAGATCGTCAATCCGGGGGACCGGTCACGGGTTCTCGAACGACTGAACAACCTACTCTCCACACCCTACGGGCCATATCGACTCCTGATCACCACGCGCGCCTTACCTGCCGGGGAGATGGCGAAGCTACGCGTGCCCGGCGTTGCCAGATACGAGGTGCCACCGTTCAAAGATTCACAAGTAGAGGAGTACGCGACCAAGTGGTTCCGCGCAAGTAACACCAACTCCCCCGAAGCCGCACAGGAGAAGTGTCGCAGATTCTTGATAAAAGCGACTGAGGGTGCACTCCCGCGGATGATGCGCTCTCCCCTCCTGCTCTCGATCGCGGCAGCGGTCTTCGAGAAGGAAGACGAATCTCGCTTGCCCACCAGCCGTTTCCTACTCTACGAGAAGTACTTGGCCCACTTGCTCGGTGGCCGCGGCCAACGGACCGTGACGCTTGAGCCGCTCCTGAGGGCACTGAGGTCACACGGAGAACGCGGTGCCGAGCTGGCGGCCTGGTTCGAGCAAAAGATCGACGAGAGATTTCCAATTCTCCTGAATCATCTCGGCGACACTCGCATGAAGGATCCTCATGCGGATCTTCTCGCGGAGGCCCGGCAATGGCTGAGGGCCGATGCACCTCATGATCTTCTTGATGTCGTCGCACTAGCGGGAGTTTCCCCCTTTTCATGATCGACAGGCCGTGAATCGGGGGTTGGGCTGGACTGTCGTACCAAGATCTTGTATTACCCATATATGCCGTCGATCGTGGGGAAGCGCCGTGGGAACCAGACCTACTATTACCTGGTCGAGTCCGCCCGCGTGGATGGCAAGCCTCGGATCGTCTCGCAGCAGTACCTGGGTAGCGCCGAGGAGGTGATGGCCAGACTGGCTGGCGGTCCGGGCGGTCAGCCGGTGCGCAGCCAGCATAAGCGGTTCGGTGATGTGGCCGCGGTGTGGTCCATCCTGGAGGCCCTGGACGCGGTCGGGCTTGTGGATGATGTCGTGCCCCGCCATGTTCACGCGGGCGCGTCGGTGGGCACCTACCTGGCCCTGGCCACCCTCAACCGGGTGGTCGACCCGTGTTCGAAGCGGGCCTTCGTCGAGTGGTGGGCCACCACCTCGGGACCACGGTGGGTGAAGCTGGATGCTCAGGCGCTGGACCACCGCCGGTTCTGGGACGCGATGGACCTGCTCGGCGCGGATGACCTGCGGGCCATCGAGACGTCGATCTACGGCGGCATGATCGACCGGTACGGGCTCGACCTGGCCAGTGTCGCCCTGGACATGACCAACTTCGCCACCTACATCGATTCGACGAATGACCGGGCGCCGATCGCGCAGCGGGGCAAGGCCAAACAGAAACGCACCGATTTGCGGCTGGTCGGCCTGGCCCTCGTCGTCACCCGCGACGGCGGCATCCCGATCGTCTCGCACACCTACCCCGGCGACCGGCCCGACGTCACCCAGTTCTCCACGGTGCTGGACGAGTTGGTCGCCCGCTACCGGCTGCTGGTCCAGGGTGTGGAGTCGCTGACCGTGGTCTACGACGCCGGGCAGAACTCCCACCACAACCATGAGCAGGTCGAGGCCGCCGGGATCGGGTTCGTCGGGTCGCTGCCGCCCAGTGACCACCCCGACCTCCTCGACATCCCGCGTAGCCGTTACGCGGCCGTCGATGCCGACCGGTTCGCCGACCTGACCGCGGTCGACACCACGGTCACGGCGCTCGGCGTGACCCGCCGCGCCGTGCTCACCCACTCACCGACGCTGCACGCCGGTCAGTCCCGCGGCCTGGACCAGACCCTGGCCAAGGCCCGCGCGAAGCTGGCCGGGCTGCAGGCCCGGCTGCACCGCGGCAACACCCGCCGCCCCCGCGGCAAGGTCGAGGCCGACATCGCCGCGATTCTCAAGCCCCGCTGGGTCGACCAGATCATCAACGTCACCCCCACCGGCGAGGAGCCGGCCACCTTTCGGCTGTCCTGGCGCACCAACACCCGCGCCCGCGCCAAGCTGGAAGACCGCCTGTTCGGCAAGCGCATCCTGTTCACCAACCGCGACACTTGGCCGGTCGCCGACGTGGTCGCCGCCTACCGCTCCCAGTCCGACGCCGAGTTCGGGTTCCGGCAGTTGAAGGACCCGCAGGTCGTGTCGTTCAGCCCTATGCACCACTGGACCGACCAGAAGATCCGCGTCCACGTGTTCACCTGCGTACTCGCCCTGGCCGTGGCCCACCTCATGCGCCGCACCGCCGCCAAGACCGGCCTCCACCTATCTGTCCGCGAACTGCTGGAACACCTCGAAGGCATCGGCGAGACCGTACTGCTGCACCACGACGGCGGCAAAGGCCGACCCCGCGCCCAGCGCCTGCTCACCGACATGAGCGACACCCAACGTCGCCTGTTCGACCTGTTCGAACTCCAGCGCTACGCCCCAAACCGCTGACCAGCACCGCCACCCGGCTTGGGTAATACACCAGGGTCCTCACCAAATACACTTCTACCAGCACAAACACAAGAGTCGATCATGAAAAGGGGGAAACTCCCGCTAGACGGAGAACGGCTGCTGCGCTCGCTGCGTCAACGCGGCACGCTGCGCCGCGCTCAGCACGGCCAGCCGAGTACCCAACGCCGGCATCGGCACCCGCTCACCGGCAGCGGTCGCCGTCGCCAGAAACCCGGACAGGCCCAGCGTGCGCCACCGGTCCCGCCCATCGCGCACGCTGACCCGGGCGCCTTCCAGCTGCATCACCTCGACGACCTCACCGTCGAACGCGAACCGGGCGCCAACCTGCAACAACACCGACTGGCCAGTCATCCGGCCACATCCGGTGATCGGCTCGGCCGGACCGCGCTCAGCCCACCCAACGGGACCGTCAGATCGGTGACCAACACGCCGCGCCACACCAGATGCAGCACCACCGGCCGCACCATCGCCGCATCCCGGCCAGCCAGGGAACGTTCGACGTCTACGATCGTCGAGCCAGCACCGACCGCGGCACACACTTGCGGGACCAGGCTCTGATCCACCACCGTGTCCCGGCGATAGCCCGCAAGGAAGCCGACATTGGCCAGTACCTGCCGCGGCGCCCCGTACCACTCCTCGAAGCCCCAACCCCGCAGGCCCACCACGTCCCGAGTCCACGCCATCAACGCCTGCACCTGCGGATCATCCCGCTTATGCGGGGCCTTGACGTCAACCACAGTGACCCCGCCGATCCGGTCAACCAGCAACAGATCCGGCACGTGCCGGCGGGTACGGGCGCCATCGAAACCATTCAGCTGCAACGGTTGCGCGGCGATCGCGACCACCATCGGATCGAAGTCCGCGAGCATGATCAGCGCCAGTTTGAGGCGACTCTCGTAGACCACCATGCGCCGCATCTTCGAGGACCAATGCCAGCCCGAATAGTGCCGACGTCCTTTGTACCAACGGAACTCACGCACCGGAACGCCGCCGGCTACCTCGTCCACGACCACCCGATCGAGCGTCGACTCCACCTCTGCGCCGGTACCCGACCGGTACCGCACCGCGATATGCTCAGCGTCAAGCGAACGGGTCGCAGCCATAGCGCGATCCTGACAGCCAAGCCATCGACAGGTATCACGACACGCCGGAGTAGCTTCTCATCGATATGTCCCCTGGGACAGAACGTGGACATCTCTTTTGAGAATGGGCCATGTTATTTGAGAACCTACAATTCATGTAGGTTCCCGTTTCTGTTGTCCCGGTTGACCGCGCTGACCAGCGGCTGCGTGATCTTTTCTCAGCGTTTTGTCCCACCGGTTCCTCGCACGGGTGTGTCCATTTCTTCGGCGCTGCGGGACAAGCGCACCCGGGAGCCAGGTTGACGTGTGGGCGTTGCCGGCAGCGTTGCCAGGGGGTTGGCGGAAGCACTGCGGGTTGGGGGTCCGGCCGCTACCACCGCGAGTTGCGGCGCAAGTGACGGGTCGCCGGCGTCGAGCGGAGTCGCGGTCGGGGTGGGGGCGCGACTCGCCGCGGCTGATGCCCGTCATGTCAGCGCTGATCGCCGGTCTGGAGGCGGCGACTCTTGGGAGGCGGGAGCCTTCGCGCGGGTGACCGCAGCGGGCAGGTGGCGTTCCGGTTATGGGTGGACGTGTGCGTGCGGTGAGTTGAGGGTTCGACCGGCCAGCGTCTCGGCCGGGTGCTGGTTCAGGCTCTCCCGGTTGGCCGGGGCCAGCCGGTCTGGTCGGCGGGACCCAGATCGCGGTTATCCAGGCGTGTCGCCGTGCTCGCTTCTGAGGTGGGCCAGGACGGCCAGGACGCGGCGGTTGGTGTCGTCGGTCTGGGGTAGATGGAGTTTGGCGAAGATGTTGCCGATGTGTTTGCCGACAGCTGGCTCGGATATGACGAGTTGCCGGGCGATTGCCGTGTTGGAGTAGCCCTGGGCGATGAGGGCGAGGACTTCGCGTTCGCGCGTTGACAGCGTGGGTACCGGGTCGCGGCGGTGGCGCATCAGTTGGGCGATGACTTGTGGGTCGATGACGGTTGCGCCGGCGGCCACCCGGCGCAGCGCGTCGACGAAGTCCTCGACGTCGACTACCCGGTCTTTGAGTAAGTAGCCGATGCCGCGACCGTTGCCGGAGTCGAGCAGGTCTGCGGCGTAGCTGTGTTGGACGTACTGGCTGAGTGCGACAATCGGAAGGTTGGGGTTGGCGCGGCGCAGTTGCACGGCGGCGCGCAACCCTTCGTCGGTGTAGCTGGGGGGCATCCGGATATCGGTGATTACCAGGTCGGGGTTGTGCTCGGCTACCGCGGTCTTGAGTGCCTCGGCGTCGCCGACGATGGCCGCGGTGTGCATGCCGAAGCGTTCGAGCAGGCCGGCGAGTCCTTCTCGTAGCAGGGCTCCGTCTTCGGCGATGACTACCCGGATGGGGGCTGGTTGTGGTTGCACGGGAGCTCCACGCGTAGGTGTGTTGGCCCGCCGGTCGGGCTGGACAGCAGCATCCTGCCGCCGGCAACCGCAACCCGGTCGGCCAGCCCGGTCAGTCCGGTGCCTTGGTTCGGGTCAGCGCCGCCGTGGCCGTTGTCGCTGATTTCGACCGTGAGCATGGTGCCGTGCTGGCGTGCGCGTACGGCCGCGCTGGTGGCCCCGCTGTGTTTCGCGATGTTCGTCAGGGCCTCGGCGGCAACGAAGTACGCCGTGTTCTCCGTCTGGTCGGGCAGTCTGCCGGGCAGGTGGGCGTCGACGGTCACCGGGATGGGGCACTGATCGGCGAGTTCGTCAAGGGCTGCGGGCAGACCGAGGTCGGTCAGGATCTGCGGCTGGATGCCGTGGATGAGCTGGCGCAGTTCGGCCATCAGCGCCTTGGCCTGCTCGTGCGCCGTGGCGACGCCGAGGGCGGCGGACGAGTCGGGCGGCAGGTCGAGCCTGGCCAGCCCAAGTCGCAGGGTGAGGCTGACCAGCTTCTGCTGGGCCCCGTCGTGTAGGTCGCGTTCGATCCGGCGGCGCTCGGCCGCGAAGGCGTCCACCAGCCGGATCCGGGAACGCGACACTTCAACGAGTTCGGCGCGCAACTGTTCGGTGGAGCCGTCCAGCAGCAAGGCACGCGCCACCGTGGAGTGTCCTGCGGCAAGCAGCGTCAGCAGGTACGGAATCAGCGGCAGCAGCAGGACGCCAGCGATCACGTACGGCACCGTCTGCACGGGCGTCGCCGCCGTGCCGACGCCGAGCGCTACGGGGCTGCTACCGGGCTGTTGCGCCATTACCAGGAACGGGCTCGCGATGAACATGCCGACCAGCAGCGCGGACAGCAGCGCGGACAGCGACAGGACCGGCGCGACGGTGCCGAGCAGGCAGGCGTAGCCGACCTCGCGCCAGGTGGTCGGGTCGGCGTAGTGAGCTCGCAGCCACGCCACCGGCCCAGGGGACACCAAGGTCCGGTGACCAGCAACGGCCGGGCGGTTGTCCACGATACGCATGCGCCTGCGCTCCAACCCGGCCAGCGGTGGCGCGATCAGCGGCCCGAGTGTGCTGATCAGCGCGGCCCCGAGCAGGATCAGAAACACGATCACGCCGGCCTGCAGGCCGCCCGCGGTCAATCGCGCCAGCAGGACCAGCCAGGGAATCGCCAGCACGGTAAAGGCCGGAACTGCCATGGGGAGCGTGGTGAGCAGGTAGCCCGCCGACCGCCACGGCCAGCTACTGACCAGCAGCCGGCGCCAGGCCAGGGCTTCCAAGGCCGTCTGCGGCTTCCCGGTGCGCACGCTCAATACGGTAACCGGCGCTACGGCTCCAGTCCCTGTGCCTGGCCATACCCGGCAGGTATGCCTGGCCATACCTACGTTTCGGCACCTGGACGTAGTGATGTTCCCCCAACTGGATGGTTGCCTGGACTCGCAGGCAACCCGGACACGGGCCGCGGCGGCGAGAGCCGGTAGTTCGGCCCGTTCCGGCCGATCCGCCGGGCTTGGCGAGTACCACAAGGGAGGCGCATCACATGCTGGAGTTCGTCAATGTGACCAAGGTGTATCCGGGCAGCGTGCGGGGCGTCGACGGCGTGAGTATGCGACTCGGGGCCGGTCTGGTAGGTCTGCTGGGTCCTAACGGTGCGGGCAAGTCATCGCTGATGCGCATCGCCGCCACGGTGACCCGCCCGAGCAGCGGGCAGGTGCGCTTCGACGGTACCGACGTCGTGGCCCACCCCAATCGGCTGCGGCGTGACCTCGGCTACCTGCCGCAGGACTTCGGCGTGTACCCGCACTTGAGCGCGCGGGAGTTCCTGTCCTACCTGGCTGCGGTGAAGGGCATGCCGGCCAGGGCGGCGCGGACCCGGATCGGGCAGTTGCTTGAGCTGTTCGACCTGACCGGTGCCGGCAAGCGCCCGTTGGGCAAGTACTCGGGCGGGATGCTGCGCCGGGTCGGCATCGCCCAGGCTCTGCTGTCCGACCCCCGGGTCCTCATCGTGGACGAGCCGACCGCGGGCCTGGATCCGGAGGAACGGGTGGTATTCCGCAACCTGCTCAGCGACCTGGCCGCCGACCGGGTGGTGGTCCTGTCCACGCACATCGTCTCCGATGTCGAGTCAGTGGCCTCCGACATCGCGATCATGACCGGTGGCCGCCTCCGGCTACGCGGCAGCCCGCAGGACCTGCTGCGACGGGCACAGGGCCGGGTATGGGAGATGCTCGTGGCACCCGATGGGCTCGCCCGGCTACGGGAACGCTATGTGGTCAGCCGAATGGTCCGGACCTCGGCGGGAGTACGGGTACGGCTGCTGGCGCCATCGCCGCCCGGCCCGGACGCGGTAGCGACTGCCCCGGATCTGGAAGACGCCTACCTCACGATCATCCACGAGGCGCCCGGCCCGGCCGTGGAAGGCGCCACGGGAGCCCGGCGATGACGGGCCGGGTCCTGCCCGCGCTGGCGGTGGCGGACTTCCGGGAACGGACCCGGCGCCCCGCCTACCTGGTCACCCTGGCCGCCGCGGTCGTGCTGGGCTACCTGGTGCTCCCCCCGGCCAACTCCCAGTGGGTGATCATGAACGCGGGAGGATACCGAGGCGTCTACAACAGCGCCTACGCCGCCACCGCGACCGCACTTGCCGGAGCGCTGTGGTTGATGCTCGGCGGGTTCTACGTCGTACGCAACGCCATCGCCCACGACCAGCACACCGGCGTCAGCCAGATCCTCGCCGCCACCCCGCTGAGCAGGGCCGGCTATCTCGCAGGCAAGTTCTGCAGCAACCTGATGGTGCTCGCCTCGATGATGGGCGTACTCGCGGTCACTACGGTGGTCCTGCAGTTGGCCCGCGCCGAATCCCGGGCCGTCGACCCAGGTGCGCTGCTGCTCCCGTTCGTGCTGCTCACACTTCCCGTGCTGGCGGTAACCGCAGCCGCGGCGGTGCTGTTCGAGACCATCCCGGTGCTACGGGCCGGCGTGGGCAACATCGCCTGGTTCTCCCTGTGGACGTTCCTCGCGATTGGCGGCGGCGGCGTGCCGCTGGGTGGACTGGGCGCGGTGGCAACCTCGATGCGGGCCGCCATGGCCGCACAGCACCTGCCGGCGGCGGCAGAGTTCAGCGTGGGCTTCACCAAGATCGATCAGCCGTTGCGCACCTTCGCCTGGGACGGGCTGCACCCCTCTGGCGGGTTCGTCACCGGCAGGCTCATCATGCTGCTGGCCGCGGTGAGCCTCACGGTCGTACCGGCGGTGTGGTTTGGCCGGTTCGACCCCGCTCGCACCCGCCCCCGACCTGGGGGCGCACCGGACAGCGACGCGACGCCGGTCCCCGGATCCGCCACAGCGCCTGGCGCGGACCGGACGCCAACGGCACGACGTTCGCTGACCCTGGCGCCTCTACCGGCCCGGACCCGGCCGCGGCTGGTGTTCCGGCGGCTGCTGGCAGGCGAGGTACGCATCCTCGTGCAGGGCACCTCCCGCTGGTGGTGGCTGGTCGTCGCGATACTGAACGCCGCCAGCCTCGTCGTGCCCGCGAACCTGACCCAGCCCACGGGTGCCAGCACCGCGCTGCTGCTATCCGCGGCCTGGTTCTGGCCGGTGCTGATCTGGTCCCGGCTGGGCACCCAGCGCCGCGAGAACGGGGTGGCGGGCCTCCTCGGCGCTTACCCCAACGTCTACCGCCAGCTTGCAGCCGAATGGGCAGCCGGATTGACGCTCACCGTCGCGACCGGGTTGGGTCCCGTGATGCGGATGGCCGCAGCGGCCGACGGCCCACGGATGGCCGCGTGGGCGGCCGGCGCCGTGTTCATCCCCTCGCTCGCCCTCATGCTCGGCATCATCAGCCGTACCCACCGCACGTTCCAGATCGCCTATGTCACCTTGTGGTACGCCACGGTCAACCAGGTCGCCGCCGTCGACTACATGGGCACCGTCCTCGACCACGGCCGTCCGGTTGGGCCGTCGCCGCTGCTCATCGCCGGGGTCGCTCTCGCCATGATCACCACCGCGTTCGCCGTACGGGCCGCGCAACACGCCACCCGGTGACGGCCGAAACACCGAAAACACACTCCGCGAACCGCCGCCAGGACGCCGCCGCTCCCGAACTTCGCGCGCTGGTGGCCCGCGCGGCACACGCCGCAACCGCAACGGAAGGAACCGCACGAATGTCGAGACTCAGGGGCCTCGTCACATACCTCCTGATCAGCTTCGGCGTGACCTGGACAGTCGAGATCACCGCGAGACTGCTGGGTTTCTCGCTCGCCAACGCACTCGTGCAGTTGGCGTCCCTCGGCTGGATCGCGCCCGCCGCCGCAGCGATCATCGTCCGCCGTTGGGTCACCCGGGAGGGTTTCGCGGACGCCGGACTGGCGCTGCGGATACGTACCGCCTGGCGCCACTACCTCGCGGCCTGGCTCGGACCGCTGGCGTTCACCGCGGCCGCCGTCGGGCTCGCCGCACTTCTCGGGCTGTGGCGGCCGACCCTCGCGCCGCTGAACCACGTGATACCCGGGCTGCCGTGGTGGGCGTTCCTGGCCGTGCTGATGCTCGTGGTCCCCCTGCTGGCGCCGCTGTACTGGGGCGAGGAGTTCGGCTGGACCTCCTACCTGCGGCTGCGGATCTTCCCTGGGCGACCACTGGCCGCGACCCTGGCTACCGGCCTGATCTGGGCGATCTGGCACTACCCGCTACCGTTCCTCGGGTACTTCGAATTCGGGAACGTAGCACTGGGCCTGCTGGTCTGGACGGTGTCATTCCTGTGCCAGGAAATCATTCTCACCTGGCTGCGGCTACGCAGCGGCAGCATCTGGACCACCAGCGTCGCCCACGCCGGGAACAACATGACCCTGTCGCTTCTGACCGGCACGTTACTAGGCAGTACATTCGGCGCCACTACCGTCATCGCCGTCGCGACCGCGCCGATGGCGGTGGTGGCCGGCTGGATCCTGCTCAGCGGCCGGTACCAGTCCACGCCACCGCATACGGCAGACCGGGCCGATCGTCTGCAGGTATCAGCACCGAGGCCAGCCTCCCGGCGGTGGTAGCACGTGGCGTAACGGTGCCGCCTCCACCCAACTCAAGTCGGCAGGCTTGCCTCCAGAGACGCCTGAACCGGCCACCATCGCAATCACGCCCGACAGAGCAACAAACAGCAGCAACCAAACCCCGTGCCAGAACCCCGCGGAGACGGCCGCTCGGGATCGTCGAGAACCCACCAACTACACCGAGACACGGGTCGCTGTCCGGTGACAGGCATCTCGGCCCGGCAGTGCGCCCTTGACCTGCACGGGCCTTTTCGGTTGGCAAAAAGGTAGTCGGCGTCGTGCCATCGAAGTTGGCCGCCGGGTGCTTGGGCAGAGTTTTGCCAGTCATTCTGGCCCGGCGGGGTGAGGGTTGAGTTCGGCTGCGGCGAGGGTGATGGCGTCGGGATAGATCGCTGCGTGAATGTAGGCGTCGTGGTCGGTGGGGGTTCCGTAGCGGTGGTTGGCGGTTTGCAGTGTGAGGAGCCGGTGCCTCCAGTGGAGCGGGATGGCTGCTGGTGAGGTTGGCCAGGGAGGGATCGATTTGGCCGCGGCTTGGTAGGTGAGTAGTAGTTGCTGGGGGGTGTGGCGGCGCAGGAGCCGGTTGGCGCGGTGCTGGGCGGTGATGATCTCCGGGCAGGCGGCGAGGTCGAGGTGGGCCTGGCTGGTGTCGCTGAGCCAGATGCCGTGGCGGGTGCAGATCTTGTGGTGGGCGGGCAGGTGAACGGGGACGGGTTGGAGGATGCCGCGGCGGGCGGTGCATCGGTGGCAGGCGGTGGTAGCGCGGACCGGGCCGTGCGTGTCGGTGGTGCCGAAGGCTGGAAGCGCGCGGGCGAGGCCGGCGGGAGTTGTGCTGGTGAGGCGGGCGAGCGCGTGCAGGGCATCGGTGGTTGCGGGGGCGAGCATGTGGTGCTGGGCGCGCTCGTCGGGGTTGTTGGTCTTCGTGGTGAACCAGGTGGGCAGGACGGCGAGGACTTCGCCGATGGTGAGGTGGTTGGCGGCGGCGAGGCGGGTCAGGTAGGAGAGGAGCGCCTCTCCGGTGACGGGTGGGACTCGTCGTGGCAGCACCGGGGTGTGCGTGGGGGCGATCGGGCGGGACACTGAAGTTCCACCCCAGGATCGGACACCGGGGTTTCATGCCGCGAGGGCGGTGGCCTGACGGTAGCAGACGCGGGCCTCGTACGGGGTTCGGTGACTGAGTGTCGAATGTAGACGGTTGCGGTTGTAGTAGGCAAGGTACGCGAACACGGCTCGGCGGGCGTCGGCCCGGGTGGCCCAGACCCGGGTGCCGATCTCGGCTTTCAGGGTCGCGAAGAACGATTCGGCGACGGCGTTGTCATAGCACGAACCCACGCGGCCCATCGACCCTCTCATGTGGAGCGTCCTGAGCGTGGTGCGGAACTCGGTCGAGGTGTACTGGGAGCCGCGGTCGGAGTTAAACCGAAATCGGTTTAACTCGGATTACGCCGAGTTCTGCGTTAAGCCGAGGGATCGTGGGATGGTCGGTGCCGGAAGGGTTGTCGTGTCTGATTCCTCGGCTTAACGACGGCATGTCATCGGAGGCTGTAGAGGGCCTGGAGCCTGTCCTCGGTGAGTGGCTGCGCGGCTGGCGAGTCGATTGCAGGCGTGGCCGCCTCCACGGCTTGTCGCATCATGTCGATGGTGGCGAAGGCGTAGAACGCTGCTGTGGTCGACATGTTCTCGTGGCCGAGGAGCCGCATGATGACGGGCAACGGGATGCCCTGCTGGTAGAGGTCCATGGCCTTGGTCTTGCGCAGTATGTGGCAGTGGATGTTGTTCGGGATCGAGGGGCAGCTCTGCCGTGCGGCTGTGGCAGCGTGCGTGAGCACTGCGGCGACGGTATCGGTCGACAGCGCTGTTGGCTTGCCGTTGTGCAGGCTGTAGAACACCGGCCGGGTCGCGGGAAGCTGCGTCGTGCCTGGGTGGAACTCGGCGAGGTAGGCGCCCAGGTGCTCGATCGTCTTGCCGGTGAGGGGGACGATGCGGGTCTTGTTCCTTTTGCCGGTGAGGACGACGTGTCCGGGCTTGCCCAAGCGGAGGTCCTGCAGTGTCAGGCGGGTGATCTCACCGACGCGGGCCGCGGTGTCGTAGAGCAAGATCAGCAGCATCCGGTTGCGGCGCGATTTCGCGGTGCGGCCGGTGCAGGCGGCGAGGACGGCCCGTGTCGCGGGTTCGGTGAGGTACTCGATCGGTTTCCGCGCGCTGGCTGGCGTGCGTAGCGCCTTGGCTGCCTGACTGAGCGCGACGAGGGTGATGTCCTCGGCGGAGCAGTAGGTCAGGAACGCTTTGACGCTGGTCAGCCGCAACGCGATGGTCCTGGGCGCGTAGTGCTGCTGGTCGGCCATCCAGGCCAGCCAGCTTTTCAGGTGTGGCCGGTCGAAGTGGTCGAAGCCCACGTCGGGGCGGTCGATGTGCTCGTGTTCGGCGAGGTAGTGCAGGAAGCATTCCAGGCTGATCCGGTAGGCCTCGATCGTGTTCGGTGAGCGTCGGGCCACGGTGGGCAGGTAGGTGTGCAGGTAGTCCCGGGCGAAGCGGTAGAAGTCCGGGGCGCCGGTTGCCGGGTCACGTTTCATCGAACCCGACCTCCGGTAGCAACGACTGGCTCGTGGCGGTGAGGTCGGCGTAGGCGTGCAGGAACTCCGGCGAGGTGTGGATGTAGTAGAAGCTCGACTCGATGTCCGCGTGCCCCATGTAGCGGGCCAGGTAGGGAAGCATCGCCATGACGTCCTTGCCTTGGGCCATCCATCGTTCGACGTTGGCGTAGGCGAAGTGGTGGCGGAAGTCGTAGGGCCGGGGCTGCTGACCGCCCACCGGTCGTGGGAGACCGGCCTGGTCCCAGGCACGGTTGAACATCTTCCCGACGGTCGCGGCGGTGACCTGGTTGCCGGCCGCGGAGACGAAGAATGTGCACCGCGTTGGGCCGAAGCGTGCGCGGGTGACCCGGTCGCAGCCGGCCAGGATCTCGGCGACTTCGCCGGTGATAGGTAGGCGTCGGGAGCGGTTGCCTTTGGAAGCCACGATGTCGAGGTGCCGGTCGCGAAGGTGCACGTGTTCGGGGCGCAGCAGGCGGGTTTCCCCGGTCCGCAGCCCGCAGGAGTGCATCAGCGTGAAGAACGCGACCGCCTGCCACCGCCACGGGGAGGCGGCGTTCAGCGTTGCGGCGGCCGCGAAGAACGCCTCGATCTCGTCCCTGGTCAGCAGGTAGGGGTGGGCGGGGACGACTGCGGCCTTCCACCGATCGGACAGGACGTAGGCGTCGCGCTGCCCGTGGGCCTGCAACCAACGGCCGACGTCGCGGATGTAGGACATCCAGGACCGGTACCGCCCTGAGCGGGTCAGCTGCTGGCTGACCCATCCCTCGACCGTGTCGCGGTCGAAGACGGTCCGCTCGTGTGTGGTGCAGTAGACGTCGAACTGCTTCAGGTACCAGATCCGGGAGACGCCGTAGAAGCCCATCTTCTCCTTGAACGCGAGGTAGGCCTCCAGTTGCGGTGCGAAGGCACTGGTGAAGCGGCGGGCGTTCATGACCGCATTCCGACGGGGACGTCGAGGACGCAGTCGAGCAGACGGTCCTCATCGACGCTCAGATACAGGTCAGTCGATTCCGGGCTCGTATGGCCCAGCACGGCCGAGATCGTCGGCAACGGGACCGCCGCGCGCAGCAGCCGCGACGCGGCGTTGTGGCGCAACAGGCGAGTACCGGCCCTCACGTCGGTGACGCCAGCCTTGCCGAACACGGTGGCGATCACCCGGTGGATCGATGCGTGGTCCGACAGCCGCGTATGTGGCGCCACGCAACGCAGGAACACGTGGTCGTCGGGCGAGTCCGGCCGTTGATCCAGAACGTAGTCGGCGAGCCTGCCGACCAGCAGATCGGTCAGCGGCACGGTCAGCGGGTTGTGCGTCTTCTGCTGCACGATGTCGGCGGTCCGTGCGCGCCAGTCGATGTCGGCCAGCCCCAGGTTGATGATGTCGCACGCGCGCAGCCCCGTCGTCATCGCGAGCAGGGTGATCGCGGCGTCCCGCGCGGCGATCGCCGGTGTCGCGCATGCGTGCACGACCAGGCGTTCAACCTCGTCGGAAAGCACCGGCAGGATCGCGTGGGAACGCCTGACCCCGGCCAGCCCGGCCGCGTCGACCAGGTCGTTGCGGCCGGTGAACTTCAAGAACGGCCGGAAGTTCGACAGCACCCAGAACAGCGACGACGTCGCCCACGTGCCTGTCAACGAGTCCAGAAACCCCAGAACGCTGGACCCGTCGGCGCCACCGAGGCAGGCGATCCCGCGCGCCTCCAGAAACACCAGGTAGGCGCGGCATACCCGGCCGTAGGCGTCGCGGGTGGCCAGCGCCAGGTCACGGTCGGCCATGTCGGCGTCCCACGCGGCAGCCAGCGCGGTGAACTCGCGCGAGACCGGTCGTGAGCCACCCCCGCCACGCTTACGGCACGACAACTCCACCCGGCCGGTCAGCATGTAGGCGTCGAACACCCCGATCAGCCGGCTGTAGTCGAAGCTGCGCTGCGCACTGAACCTGCCAGTACGCGGACTGATCGTCATCGACGCGAACGCAGCACCCAGGGCAGGCGAGTAGACGCCACCGCACTCCGCGGCAAAACACGTCAACGCTTTGATCGACTTCCTGTACTGGCCGATCGTCGACTCCATGTAGCCGGCTGCCCGCAACTCCGTGACAACAACCGACCCGATCCCTGTGACCGTCGTATCCATGGCCGTCTCCTCTCCGCAACGCGAATGGACACGACGGACGGTAGCCACCAACCGCAGGATCGTTAAGCCGAGGAATCAGCCAGGGCCACCCGGCCACCACAGGCCATCCCACGATCCTCGGCTTAACGCAGAACTCGGCGTAATCGGAGTGGAAGATGGCCCGTGGCTTGACCAGACCGCGCCGGTGGGCCAGCTCGACCGCGCCGCACACGAGGTCGGCGCGCATGTGCTCGGCCATCGCGTGGCCGACGACCTCGCGGTTGAACAGGTCGATGGTGGTGGCCAGGTAGAGCCAGCCTTCCTGGGTGGGCAGGTAGGTGATGTCGCCGACGAGGCGGTGCCCTGGAGCGGGCGAGGTGAAGTCGCGGCCGATCAGGTCCGGGGCGGGCGCGGCGGTCGTGTCCTGCTTGGTCAGCGACCGCCGTCGGCGGCGGGTGATGCCGACGATGTGGCGTTCCCGCATGATCCGCTCGACGCGCTTACGGTTGACCCGGCGGCCGCGCCGGCGCAGCTCGTCCGTCACACGCGGCGAGCCGTAGGAGCCCTTGTGCTCGCCGTGGATGGTGCGGATCTCGGCAGCGAGGTCGTCCTCGGCCTCAGCACGCTCCTGACGGGCGGGCTGGGCAGCGACCCACTCGTAGTAGCCCTGCCGGCGACCGACCGCCAGAACGCGGCACAGCCGCGTGACGCCGTAGGTGGCGTGGTACTCGGAGATGAACCGGTAGCGGTGGATCATCGACCCATCTCCTTGGCAAAATACTGGGCCGCCTTCCGGAGAATCTCCTTCTCCAGCTCCAGCTCAGCGACCTTCTTCCGCAACCGGCGCAGCTCCTCCCGCTCATCCGGGCTGACCTGCCCGTCGCGCTCGGAGCTGCCCCCGCTGCCCGCGCCGGCCTGCTCAGCCTGCTTGGCGACGTTCACCCAGTTGCGCAGGGTCTCGTGGTTCACGCCGAGCTCTCGGCCGATCTCACGAATCGTCCGGCCGGGCGAGGAGCGGACCAGCTCGACCGCATCCCGGCGGAACTCCTCGGGGTACTTCGATGGACGTGGCACCAGGACATCCTTCCCCAGACCAACTGTCTGGTTTCAGGGTGTCCGGTCCGCGGGTGGAACTTCACACCTCGTCCAGGTCCGGGGCTGTCGCCTGCTGGGTGGGAGATTGTGCGTGGCTGGATGGTGCGAGCCGGCGTTGGGTCAGCTCCCGGTAGAAGGTCGAGCGGCTTGCCTTGAAGCCGAGTTCGGTGACTTCGTTGAACAGGGTGCTGGGCCGTAGGTGGGGATCCTCGGCGAAGCGTTGTCGGCAGTAGCCGGCGAACAGGTCGGTGAGCAGGCTTGGCCGCGGCGCTCTGACTCCGGGTGTCCTGCGCCCGGCCAGGTAGTCGCGGATGGTTGGCTCGCTGTGGCCGAGGTGGGCGGCGATGGCGGGTACTGACCATCCGGCGGCGCCCAGGGTGAGGATTTTCTCGGCGCGGTCTCGGGGCAGCATCGGTGATCACGCGGCGGGTGGGCGCGGGGTCTGCGAGGTGATGTCGGCGTCGACGGTGTCCAGGGACTTCTTGGTGATCTTCTCGGTGCTGTCCAGAACGGCGTTGATGGCGGCGCTGCGGATCAGCCAGAGCAGGCTTCCGATCATGCCGTGGGTGCGTTGGTGCAGGTAGCGATCGAGCTTGGTGAGAGTGTCTGGCCGGTGGTGGTGGAGCCGGAGGCTGTCTTCCAGGGCCGCGATCAGCGCGGTCCACTGTGGATCCTGGCCGAACGGGCCGGTGCGGACCATGCCGAACCGGCCAGCGATCTGTTCCCCACGGGTGCCAGACAGCAGCCCGGTGCGTTCCAGGCTGATCCCGGCATAGCAGAAGGTGGCCGGGATGCGTTCGGAGAAGTACTTCAGAGTGTCGGATGCTTCGGCGCCCGCGCGGGTGGCGGTGTTGAGGTTGTGCAGTTCGTCGACGGCGACCAGGGTGACGTGGGCGTCCAGGCTCACGCCGCAGACCGCGTCGGCGATGTCGGTGATGTTGCTCCGGCGCGACAGCGGGAGGTCGAAGAACCGGGCGAACTCCATAGCGATCATCTTCGGGGTCGCCGCCGGCGGGACGGTGATGTAGACGACCGGGATGTCGCTTGTCGAGTGTGGGTGGCGGCGCCGGTGGATCACTTCGATGGTCTTGCCGAGCTGGGTGAGCGCGGTGGTCTTGCCGGTCCTGGCGGGACCGGACACCATCAGGCCGCACCGCCCGTAGTGAGCGTTCTTGTTCAGCTGGATCAGGCGGCGGCCGGAGGTGATGACCTGGCGGATCGCGGGAGTCTGGACTACCAGCAGTCGAGAGTGGTGGTCGATGCGGTCATCGTCGTAGCAGGCTCGCTTGTCATCGGTCAGGGCGGCCCAGACCGTTTGGGGCAGCAGATCCGGCACTGCGGGCTTCTCCGCGACGAACCCGCGCCAGCCCGCCAGGGTGGTCAGCTGCAGATGCTCGTGATCGCCGGCTGGATCGCCGCCCGGGCCCGGGCGGGCCGCGCGGGTCACCATCGCTTGTCCGCCTCGGCGAACGGGTCGAAGATGGGCATCGGGATCACCTTCGCCAGCGGCGCGTCCTGTTCTGCCTGCCCCGTGGCCGCGTCCGGTTGCGTGGGGTCGCCGGATGCAGGCTGGTCGAGCTTCCCGCTCGGAGCAGCGACTGCCCTGGTGCGGGCGGCGACTCGGCGGTCGCGCTTGCTCATCTTCGGCTTCTGCTGGTCTTGCGGGCCGGCGTTCGCGCGGCGCAGCAGCGCCGCCACGGCGTCGGCGATCTGTTCTTCGGTGGCATCGCGGCCCAGGCTGCGGCGGGCGTGGTCCCAGGCCAGTTCGCCGAACGGAACCGGGGCGCGGTCCAGGTGCTTCCAGAACACGGTGATCCACCCGTCCGGCCCGCGGACGTGGACGCGGGAGACGTCATATGGATCGTGGCGGACCTCCCACAGGTTCTTCTTCTCCCGGACCCCGGACGGCTGCAGCCGCAACGGGTTCAGCTCCGCACTGTCGTAGCTGCGCCGGCTCAGCTTGATGCCGTAGGCGTTGACCGCGCGCCAGGAAGCGGGCAGCAGCTCGATGTAGTCGTCCGGGCCGAGCGCGACAGGCACGTAGCCGGCGGCCTCGATGAGGGCGGCGTACTTCTCGTTCGGGGTGAACGCCCGCCCCGGGTGCTCAGGGTCGCGGAGCCCGTCATGTGGCCGGTTCATCCAGACCGAGACCAGCCATTCATCGAGCAGTTCCTGCAACTCGCTCATGGACCAGAGCGGCTGGTCCTCGACATGCCGGCCGCGGCGGTCCGGGCTGCGCCCGGCATACCCGGACGCGAACTGGCAGAACAGCGAGGCCACCGACCCGAAATACCGTTCGATGTGGCCTTTCTCCGATCCGCTGCCCAGGTGGGTGGGCTGGATCGAGATGCCCAGGTGCCGGCAGGCGGACCGGAACGCGGCGGACACGAACACGCTGCCGTGGTCGATCACGATCGTGTCCGGGACGATCACCGGCCTCGCGGCGGCGTGCTCGAGCCGCGCGTCCACTGAGAGCAGACGCTCGTAGGGAAGGACCGAGTGCGCCATCTTCAACGCCTCCGACCAGCCCGGCCGCACCGGTTCGGGGGTAACGGCGCGGGCCAGCAGCACGCTGGCGTCCACCGACCTCGTCGTGGGCCGCAGCACCGCAGCGGGCACCACCCTCGTAGCGACGTCGATCATGCCGGTCAACTCGACCCGGCCGGGAACCCCGTCGTCCAGCAGCACCAGCACGTCCAGCGGGGTGGAGTCGATCTGCACCACCTCGCCCGGCGCCGCCGCAGGCAGTGACCCGAACATGCCCTCCGGACGACCAGCCAGCGACCGCCGGGTCGACGCCGAACCCGTCACCTGCCGGCCGTGTGACAGCGTGCCGAACAGCCGGTAGAACGTCCGGTCCGACGGCACGGCACCGTCATAGCCGGCCCCGGCGAGGATCTCCCGCGCCCGCCAGATCACGAAGCCCGCCGTCCGGGAAGAAGCCCTGGCCGTCTCGCTGATCGCCTGCTGCATCGCCGCCACGACCCGCTCGTCGGCCCGCCCGGCGGGCCGCATCCGCCGGGCAAGACGACGGTCGACCAGGCCGGGCAGGCCGTGCGCCTCCCACCGCTGGCGGCGGTGCTTGACCGTGCTGGCCGGGACGGGCCGGCCTGCGGCCGACAACTCGGCGGCCTTGGCCTTCTCCCTTTCGGTCAGGCTGGTCCGCTCCGGGTCGTACTGCGGCCTCGGCCGCGTTCCGACGGCCGCGTCCGGCCGCAGCCCGTAGACGACCTCCGCGATGTGCGCCTCCCACCAGGAGGCTTCCTCCACCGCGGCGGCAGGCAGGCCCTCCAGCCCGATCTCCGGTCGCGGCCCCCGCGGCGAAGCCGCTGCCGCGATCTCAAACCGCTGGTCGGTGGCAAGCTCGGCCGCCGTGACCGTGCGCACCGCACCCTCATCATCGGCCAGCCGGACCCGCGTCCCGGACACACTGACGACCACGTTCGGCTTGCCGCCGACCAGGATTCGGTCACCGATACCGACCCGGCGCCGCCGCACGCCGCTCACCGTGGCCCGCCCGCGTGCACCACGGTCGTCATGCCCAGCGGCCCGGCCGCCAGGTCAGCCACCAACTGCCGCTGCCACATCAGGTGGAACAGCACCGGCAGCACCCGCAGCCGGTCCCCAGCCAATTCAGCGCCCTCGAACAGGGCCCGCCCGCCGGCGAACGCCGCCAGCAGCACCCCCGCGATCCCCGGCACCAAGCACCGCCGGTGCCGGTAACGCGACAGCCACCGCACGTTCGCAGCCAGCACCGGGTCAAGATTCCCTAACCGGCGGTACTCCCAGCCCACCGCCTGGCACGCGGATGCGGTCAGCGCAAACGTCTCCGCGTCCCGGACAGGGATCCGGTCATCAGGCCGGACATCAACGACCACCCCAGTCCCGTCAGCCAGCCGGGCGAAGAAGTCCGGCGCATGCCGCCGGGCCCGACCCTCCCTGTCGCACCAACGCAGCCAGAACGGCTGCGCCGACACCGCCCGCACCGCAGGGTCGAAGTCCATCAGCATCAGATGATCACCTTCCAGCCACGACTCGAACCCCACATGAGCACCCGTCGTAGCGAAGTACCACCAGCCCGCGAAACTCCGCAGCCGCTTCTCGAACCGGAACGGCCGCACCGGCAGCGCCCCCTCGAACCGCACGCCACCACACGACGACAGCGAGCCATGCTCCCAGGCACCACCAACGACCTGAAACTCCAGCCAGAACCGCTCATCCGCAGCATCCGCCGCCGCACCAACAGCACCCGTCACCGTCCGCCCCAGCCATCACAGGGATCAGGAACGGGCCAACTCTAGTGGCAAAACCAGCAGACGGGCCGCATTAACTGGCAAAGGGCTGTCTTGCGTGTCACGGGACAGTCGCAGCCATACCGCGATCCTGACAGCCAAGCCATCGACAGATGTCCCGTCTCATTCCAGTTGGCATCCGACCCGGCGTCTACCTGGCATGGGACAACATGGATGAGACGAAGATGGGGTCGCGTCTCACTGGAGTTGGCTCGTCGCTGCTGAATGCCCCAAGTTGTCTCAGCGAATGTGGCGTGGAACGGGGGTCTCGGCGGCCGACATCAAGGGCTGAAGCTGGGGACCGCTCGGTGCGGGTTGCGGCTGCGGCCTTGTGGTAGTCGTTGAGTTGGCGATGGTTCGGGCCTCAATACGGCTCAGGGGGACCGACTTTGTTGTTGACGCAGCGGCGTTGGACGAGGTCGCGGTAGGCGGCCTTCATCGGCAGGTCTCGGTCGACCGTGATGCGCCGCCGGGTGGCGGTGACCTCGATCTGGCGTATGGGGTCGTAGCCGGGTCGTTGGTAGGTCTCCCACCACAGTCCGATGCCGCGGCGTTGCCAGGTGGGCAGGTCGTTGAAGTTGATGTCGTGGCGGAACAGCAGTTCATTCTTGTCCGCGGTGCTCGCATGTTCCAGCGCGGCAGTGGCCTGCTGGCGGGACCGACCTGCCTTGCGGAGGGTCCAGTAGCACCAGCCGTTGAGGGCGCAGCGTGCCGCATCGGCCTGCCGCCAGGAGAAGTAGTCGACCACGTCCGGGACACCGACCCCTACCCATAGCCGGGAGTCGAAGTGCGCCGGTTCGCTGGCGGCGTGGGTGAACGCCGCCGTGGCGATTCCCGCCGATATCGATACGAGCTTCTCCACGCCGCGGCCGAACAGGTCGAGACTGGGGTCGAAGAGCACCGAGATCTCGTCGCTTTCGGTGTAGGCGTAGCGGCCGCCCAGTTCGGTCAGCACTGTCTCTGCCGTGGTGACCATCAGGTCACTGAAGCGGGCGTCGAACGGCTTGTCGAAGCGCTGCTCGGTGAGGCGGGAGAACCCGCGTCCGTCCAGCCGGATCACCGTCCACGCGCCTGGCAGGACGGTGAGTGCGTGGAAGTATTCGCGGGCGCGCTGCGCCGCCTCGAACGTGTCGGCGTCCACCGGCGACTCAGTCCTCCTCGTCCATGGTCCGGACGTCGAAGCCACCCGCGCCGTCGAAGGAGACCAAGTAGAGGCGGTCGAACCCGTCGGCCCGCGTGGGTGGTCGAAGCTGTTTGAGCGTGGCATACAGCCCGACGTCGGGAACGCGGGCGCGGCCCTCGCGGATGGCGTTGCGTTGCTGGGTCGCGGTCAGGTCGGGCGGAAACCAGTACCCAACCGGCGCAGCACCGTGCTCCCGGGCGGCCTCGATGAGCGGCTGCCACTCCTGCGGCGAGGGGTTGGTGTTGTCCACCGCCACGCTGCGTCCCTCGGCGAGGGCTTCGCTGATCAGCCGCAGCTGGCGGCGTTGCCGGTGCCGCGCGTTCGGGAAGGCGTCCTTGCTTACCACCACATGATCTGCCGCCAATACTTGCCGGCAGAACGTCGTTTTCCCCGACGCTTGAAGGCCGATCATGATAGCCACCTCCATGTTCTCGCCTCCCGGTCCGAGTCTGCCCGATCTTGGTCGGGCTCTCCACGCTATTGATGCTCAGGAGATGAGTTGCGCTCGTGCGGCATGCGGTCTGCTGCTCATGTGGACGTCTCGACGGCGGGCTGGTGCCAGCGGTCGACCTGGGCGCCTCGGACGGCGGCGAGGAGTTGAAGGTCACCGTTGGCGAGGTCGCGATGGGCCGGTGGGAGGCGGCGCTGAAACTCGACCCGGAACCGGTCGTGGTCAGCGGTGGAGGCAGACATGGCGAACGGGCGCCAGTGCGGGGCGACCAGCAACTGGGTGAGGGTGATGATCTCGGGGTAGGTGGTCGCAGCGTGGACCGGGTCGCGGGCGTCGGCCGGCCAGTTCTGGTGTCCGAAAGCGGGTGGTAGCGGGATGTCGCGGGCGATGGCGTGGGGCATCCCCCAACCGCGGTAGGTGAGGGTTTCCCAGATCAAGCGAGCGGTGTGGTAACCGGTGTGCACGACGCCGTGCCCGTTCCGGCGGATGAGGCGTAGGTGACGGACCTGGGCGTGGACGATGTCCGAGTGCGCGGTGAGGTTGACTTGGTCGCGCGGATGGTCCGCGCCGGGGCCGATCCAGAGCCGGTGGCGCAGGCAGATGTTGTGTTCGTGCCGATGCCAGACGTCGATGCGTTCCGCGATGGTCCGGACGGCGGCGCAGTGGCGGCAGGCGGGACGCACCGTGTTGGGTTTGGCGGGCAGGGTGCGTCCGCGCAGCGCCATCGCGGAGTGGTCGGGGTGCTGAGGTCGCAGTTCGGGCAGTGCGTAGGCCAGGGCCAGCGGCGGCTGACCGCTGGCAGTCGCGAGGGCCGCAAGGTTGACCTTGTCGATGGACTGGGACGTGCCGGCGGTGAGGTAGTCGACGAGGTCCGCTCCGGTGATCCGGTTGGCGATGCCCAGTCGCAGCAGGTAGGAGCCGGTGGTTTCGTCCTGGGCGGGGCGGCAGGTCCGCGGCAGTGCGCGTCTGGGCCCGGCACGGAACAGATGGCTGATCGCCGTGACGCTCATGTCTGCGTCTCGCGGGGTCGGGGTGGTTTGGGTGCGGCGGACTCGGTGGCGTGGTCGACCACGATGAGGTCGAGCAGGTCCCGGGTGATCTGCTCGCCGCCTTCCACGATGGCGTAGATCGCCGCGGCACGGATGATGTGTGACAGGCTGCTGATCAGCCCGCCGGTGCGTTGGTGCAGATACTTCGCCTGCCTGGTCAAGAATCCGGGCTCGTGGCGGTGCAGCCGCAGGGCCTGTTCCATAGTGGCCACCATGGAGCGCCATTCGTCGCGGTAGGGGAACTTCCCGGTGCGGGTCATCACGCAGCGGGCGGCGATCTGCTGACCCCGGATCCCGGTGAACAGGCCGCCCGATTCGACGTTGATGCCGGCGAAGACGAACGTGGCGGGCAGGTGCTCAGTGAAATACTTCAGGTGGTCGGACAGGTCTTCTCCGGCGCTGGTCGCCAGGTTCACGTTGTGGATTTCATCGACGATGACCAGATCCGTGCGGGCTTCGGTGAGGACTTCGCAGACGGTGGTGGCGATGTCCATCTCGTTGGCCCGCGACTTGAACGGGGGCATGCCCAGGAAGTGCGCGAACTGGGTGGCCAGCTTCTTGGGTGAGCCCTTGGGTGGTGCGGTGACGTAGACGACCGGGATTCGGTCGGCAGCCGGGTAGCGGTTACGGACCAGCAGTTCGTGGGCGCGGCCGAGCTGTTTGATGGCGGTGCTCTTGCCGGTGGCCGCCGCACCGGAGACGATCAGGCCGCGGCGGGCGCAGACCTCCCGCTGGTTAAGCAGGCTGAGCAGTCGCCCCTGGCGGATGACGTCGCGGACGGTGGAGGTCTCCACCACGATCAGCTCGGAGTGGTACTTGATGCGGGCCTCGTCGTACTCGCCACGGCCTGTGGCATCAAGCTCGGCCCAGTCCGGTTCGGGCAGCAGATCCAGCGTGACCGGATCGTCCTGCACGAACTGCCGCCACCCGGCCAGGGTGGTCGTGGGAGCCCGGCGATCGTCGATGATGCCCAGCTCTGGTGCGCTCACCACCACCGGCTGGCCTCCTCTCGCGCGTCGAACACCCGCAACGGCACCACCTCGGCGAGCGACCCGGTGTCCTCACCGTTGTCCACGTCCTCCTGCACCGGCGGTGGGGCCGGCAGGTCGGGTCGCGGCCAGGCCGGCGCCGCGGTGGCCTTGGTGCGCGCCGCGACCCGCTGCTCCCGTTTGGACGGTTTGCCGGCCCGATCTCGGTCTTGGGCGGGGCCGCGGTCGGCGCGTTGCAGCAGCGCGGCGACTGCTTGCGCGATCTCCGCTTCGGTGGCCTGCCGGCCCTGCGCGGCAAGATGCTGCCGGGCGTGGTCCCAGGCCAGTTCACCGAACGGGGCGGGCACGCTGTTCAGGTGCTTCCAGGTGGCGGTGATCCAGCCGCCTTGGCGGTGGTTACGCACCCAGATCTGGCTGACGTCGTATGGATCGTGGTGGACCTCCCACAGGTTCTTCTTCGCGTTCACACCGGAGGGTTGGCGGCGCCACGGGTTGAGCTCGGCGCTGTCGTAAACCCTGTGGTTGATCTTTATGCCGTAGGTGTTGATGGCCTGCCACCGCGCGGGCAACAGCTCGATGTAGTCCTGCGCGGACAACGCGACCGGCACGTAACCGGCCGACTCGACCAGCGCCGCGTAGCGCTCGTTCGGTGTGTAGGCCCGACCCGGGGTGACCGGATCGCGGAGCCCGTCGTGGGGCCGATGTTGCCACCCGGCCAGAATCCACTCGTCAAGCAGTTCCTGCAGTTCCAGCAGCGACCATAACGGTTCGTCTTCCACCCGTCGGCCCCGGTGCTCGGCGCTGCGCCCGAGGTAGCCGGACACGAACTGGCAGAACAGGGTGCTCACCGATTCCAGGGTCCGCTCGATGTGTGGCTTGTCGGTCGGGGTGTGCGGGTGGGCCGGCTGGAAGTTGATGCCCAGGCTCGCGCAGGCGGTGCGGAAGTTGTGGGAGATGAACACGTTGCCCCGGTCGCACACGATCGTCTCGGGCACGATCACCGGCCGAGCCGCGGCGTGCTCCAGCCGCTGGTCGAGTTCCAACAGCCGCCGGTGCGGCAGCACCGACCGCGACATTGCCAGGGCCTCAGCCCAGCCCGGGCGCATCGGCTCCGGCGTGACCGTGCGGGCCAGCAGCAGCGACGCATCCACCGACTTCGTCGTCGGGCGCAGCACCCCGGCCGTGATCGACCTGGTCGCCAGATCCACCATCCCGGTCAACTCCACCCGGCCAGGCACCCCGTTGTGCAACAAGACCAGCACATCCAACGGGGTCGAGTCGATCTGCATCAGCTCACCCGGCCGCAACGCCGTCACCGCACCGAACGGGCCCGGCGGCCGATTGGCCAACGACTGGCGGGTCCGGGCCGACCCGGTCGTATGCCGGCCGGCCTTGACCTGGTCGAACAACCGGTAGAACGTCGCCCGCGACGGCATCTCCACCACGCCGTCGCCGTGCTCGGCGGCCAGGATCTGCTCGACCCGCCACTGGAGATAGGTCACCGTGCGCGTGGATCGGTCGGTAGCCTCTTCGATCGCCTGCCGCAACGCGTCGACCACCCGCGGATCGGCGCGTCCGTGCGCCGAACGGTGCCGGTCGATGCGCCAGTCGATCAGCCCGGCCAGCCCATGGGTCTCATACCGGTGTCGCTTGCGTTTGAGTGTGCGGATACTCACCTCGCGGCCCTGCGCGGCCAACTCGGTGGCCTTGGCCTGCTCCCGCTGCACCAAGGAACGCATCGCCGGGTCGTAGCCCAGCCGCGGCCGAGCACCGGCCTCGGCATGCAGCGGTCTACCGGTGATGACCTCGAGGATGTGGCTCTCCCACCACTGCGCTTCCTCGATCGCCTCCTGCGGGACCGCGTGCAGCAGCCCCGGCGGCAGCGCCGGCGTCGCGACCCGTTCACCGAGATGTTCAAAACCGTCCGCGGCCAGCAGATGCGGCAGATGCACCACGCTGGTGCGGCCCTGCTCATCAGCCAGCCGGACCAGTGTGCCCGACAACCCCACCACCGTCTGCGCCACAGCGTCGAACCGGACCCGGTCCCCGACCCGCAGCACCATCGGCCTCGACATCAACCCGTCCCCTCCACCGATGCGACCAGGCTGCGCGGTCCGAGGACCGCACCAGCCAGATCGGCACGCAGTGCCTGCCACCACAGCAGGTGGTAGAGCATCGGTAGGACCGCGATCGGGTCGCCGACCTCGCGGGCGCCGGCCAGCACCGGTATCGGCTGACTGAACACCCTCGACAAGTCCTCGGCGATGTCCGGGCGCCGGCACCGGGGATGCCGGTAACCGGCAAGCCAGCGAACATTCGCCGCCAGCACCGTCGGCGGGCCACCCGTGCGGCGAAACTCCCAGCCGACCTCCGCACACGCCTGCGCCGTCACCGCGAACGCCTCAGCCGCCGCCGCGTCGACCCGATCATCCGGGCGCACATCGAGCACAACGCCACCACCGTCGGCAAGCCGCGCGAAGAAGTCCGGCGCGTGTCTGCGCGGCCCGCTCCCACCGGCCCAGTTCAGCCAGAACGGTTGAGACGAAAACGCGATCACCGCACGGTCGAAGTCGAGCATCATCGCCACGTCGCGTTCGACCCAGGACTCGTAACCCACATGGCGACCAGTCGTGACCGACCACCAGTAACCCGGCCAGTTCACCTGATCCTTCGCCGACGGGAACGCCCTGACCGGCAGCACCTTCTCAAACGGCCGGTCCCAGCAGGCCGACAGCGGCTCTCTGCGGCGACGCCCCTCCTCGTCGACGAATACCACGTCGAACGACGAGCCCGCCGCCGAAGCCGTCAGTGCCGCCGAACCCGCCATCGCCTCCCCATGATTGGGATAGCTAGACCTCGATCTTCAACTCGGCACGTTAGCAGCTTCCAGACCACATTCGGTGAGACGACACGCCCAGCAGGCCAACTTCAATGAGACAACCCGACCCGGCCGGAGCGCTCGTGCCAGATTCAGTGAGACGCAAACCCGAACCGGGCCAGCTACACCAAGACAGGTGCCAAATCACGTGAGACGGGACACATCACGACACGCCGGACGAGCTTCTCATCAATATGTCCCATGGGACAGAACGTGGACATCCCTTTTGAGAATGGGCCATGTTATTTGAGAACCTACAAATAGGAGCTATTTCACGACGCGTCGGATGATGGAGATCTGGTTGACCCACTGCGCGATCTTTGTGATCTTGACGGTGTCGCCGGTGTGCGGGGCCTGGACGAGCAGGCCGTCACCGATGGCCATGCCGACGTGGCCGGGGTGCTGCGGGGTGCCGTGGGCGCCGGGGATGAACAGCAGGTCGCCGGGTTGGATCTGGCTTGGGTCGGTGACTGCGGTGCCGGCGTAGATCTGGTCGGTGGTGGTGCGTGGGATGCTGATGCCGGCGGCCCGGTACGCCTGTTGGACCAGTGATGAGCAGTCGCAGTGCGTGCTGGGGTCGGGGCCGTGCGGGTCGGTGCAGGAGCCGCCGAATGCGTAGCTGGTGCCGAGTTGACCGAGCGCCCAGAAGATGGCGCTGGCGACCGCGGGTGGGGTGTTGGGTGGGAGGGTGTAGTCGGCGGGCAGCGGCAGGTCGTCGCCGTTGGGTTGGCCGTCGCCGCCGTCGCCGCACGCGAACCCGGTGTCGGTGCCCGCGCTGGGTTCGGCGCTGCGGTCCCAGAACACGCCACCGCCGATGGCGTTGACGAGCATGGTGGCGTCGGACTCCCACGTGGCGAACGCGTCCGGCGTCGCGCTGGCCTGTACCGCCTGTGCCGCCTCGGTGAGCGCCAGGTCCTGCCAGTTGGGGACGGTCAGCAGCTTGGCGAAGAACTGCTGGCTGGCGTAGACGGGGTCGTGCAGCTGCTGCGGGGTGCCCCAGCCTTGGCTGGGGCGTTGCTGGAACAGCCCGATCGAGTCCTGGTCGCCGCCGGCCGGGTTGGAGAGGCTGGATTCCTGGATGGCGGTGGCGGTGGCGATGACCCAGCCGCGGACCGGGACCCCCATCTGGGCGCCGACCGACACGATGGTGGCGGCCATGGCGACCTGGTCGGGGCTGTAGGCGCCGATCTGCGGCCAGCCGCCGGCGGGTGCGCTCACCGCGGGGCCGGCGGGCACGGGCAGGCTGCATCCAGTCCCGGCGGCGCCGAACAGGGCGGCGCCGCCCACCGCGCACAGCACGATGATCCCGAGGAACGCGGCGATGGCCGCGCCGATGGCTTTGGTGGTCATCGCGGCACCGCCCCGGCCTGCCGGGCCCGGTGTTCGGGTGCGGTGTGGAGCGTGTGGTGTGTTGGCATGGAAGCCTCCAGAAACGAAAAAGGGCACGCTGCGCGCGCCCGGGACAGGGAATGAACCCGGAAATGGGAAAAGGGCGCGCTGTGTGCGCCTATCACGGCGAAGCAGGGGTGGCTGGATGGGTCCTTGTGACTTGCACGTTTGGGTGGCATCTGACACTGCGCCGTTGAAAGCGGTCGCAGGCTTGCGGTTGCACCTGAGTGCCACCAACCGGCTGCGGTCGGCATGCTGGCGGCCGCATCTTTTTGGCTCCGGTCATGTGGGGTTGAGCGTGTATCGATGGCTGGCAGGTACGCCGCTGTGTCGTGTGGTCCAGTGCCCGGCGCTGGGCAGTTCGAGCGCGGTGAGTTGGGTGCGGTTTGACCTGTGGCCGACGGGATCCGCGAGGGCAAGTGGTGACCGTTGCCCGAGCCGGGAGGGACCGGGCGACGGTGCGCCGGGCCACCGGGTGGCCCGGCGCGTGGGTGGTGGTCAGGTCGTGGAGGTTGCGGGAGGGGGCAGGTGGCCGTTGCTGCGGGCCAGTTCGGCCAGCCGTACGGCGGGTGGGGTCGGCGAGTTCAGCAGTCCGGTGGGTCCGACGCTGCGGATCCACTGGGCCTGCCGCAGCGAGATGCTGTGTTGCTCAGCGAACACGTGCAGGTCGATGTCAGGGACGGCAGCCAGTTCGGTCCACAGCTGCCGCCACCGGTCGTAGGCGGCCTGGTTCGTCGGAATCCGGCGCAGCACATCCGTGGGTGGCATCGCCGGGCCTGTGGCCGGCGCGGCGCCCGGGTCGCCGCCGTCCGCGGTGACGGCGGCCGGCAGCGGCGGGGGCAGCAGGTCGGCGCCGATCACGCGGGCCCAGCCGGCCACGTCGGCGTGGGCGCTCAGCGCGGCGGCGACGGCGTCGATGTCCAACGTGGTGGCCGCGATCGCCGCCCGGACCGGGTCGGCGTGCCGGGACCGGATGAGGGTTTCGACGTGCTGCGCGAGCGCGGCGCGGCGCTTTTCGTCGCGGAGTTGCGTACGGGCGGCGTCGAGGGACTCGTGCAGGGTGTAGCCGTATGCCAGGGCGAGGGAGTGGGCGCGGCGGGTGACGGCAGGCTCGCGCCGCCACTGTGCGAGTCCATAGACGGGTGCGGTGTCGGCCAGTTTGCCGGCGGCGCGCAGCGCGTCGCGGCGGCGGGCCGCGGCGTGCAGCAGCCACACGGTGTAGGCGAACACGCCGAGGCCGCCGAAGACGACGGCCAGATAGGGTACGTCGGCGTGGCCGAGGATGTTGATCGCGACGCCGGTGGTGACGGCTCCGGCGGACAGGACCCGCCAGCCGTAGGCGGCCTCGCCGAGGCGCTGCCGGGCGTCGGCGAACGCGGAGGTGACGACGCCGCCGAGGTCGATGACGGCGGCGAAGGGGGTCACCATCGCCGCGCGCCACCACCAGTCCAGATTGGCAGGCCAGGGCGGGGTTTGCACGCCGACCCAGATCTGGCCGATGGTGGAGCCGGCCGCGGCGATGCAGTAGAACACCCAGGCCGCGCGTTCGGCGGTGTGGCTGTGCGTGGTGTCGGTGCCGTAGGCGGTGTCGCCGGGGTTCATGCGCCACCTGCACGGCGGCGGGAACGGTCGATGATCCAGTGCACTGGGTTTCCTCCTGCACAGATGTGCAGGCGTAGCGCCCCCTTTGCGGCGGGACGCTGCGCCTGGCACGGCGTGGGCGTCCCGCAGGTGCGGGCACCGGATGAGCGCCCGCCGCCGAAGTGGCGTGCAGGCGCGATCGTGTGGTCGATCAGGGCTGGCCGGACACGTGACCGTCCGTTGTGGATAGACGGTGTTGCGGCGCGGGCCGGTGTGGGTTAGGCGGGCGGGGCGGCCTGGTAGCGTTCCGGCCGCTGGGTGGTGCGGATGGCGAGGGTCTCGTCGGCGAGCTGCCGGCAGATCTTGATGATCGCGCCGCGGGAGGTGCGCCGGTCAAGGGCGTTAGCGAGCTCGGCCGGGCTGAAATCCAGCGTCGGATGCACGCGCAGGTAGGCCAGCACCATGACGTACAGCTGCCCGGCGGGCAGCGCGGGACGGCGCGGCGCAGGCCGGCCTACGGTGGTGTCTGGTCTGCTGGCGGCCCGGCGGCGGCGGGCTCTCACCGTGGCTCCGGCCGGTCCGGGTCGTGCTGCTGTGGCGTGGTGAGGTCTTCCCACGCCTGGCCGGTCCACAGTTGCCACCACGCCCCGTCAACGACGGTCAGGCGCTCCAGCTGTGCGGTGAGGGCGTCGCGCTGGGCGGGTGTGGTGACCTTCGCCGCGGTGTGGTGTCCAGCGGTGGAGTACACCGCGTCCAGGCCCTCGTCGGCGCCGAGCGGCGCGCGCAACCGGACCGGGCTGCGGCCAGTCCTGGTGGCGCTGGCGACGTGGCCGGCGTGCTCGTATTCGGTGACGAGTTCCTCAAGCAGTGCCTCCTCGGTCAGCGGCCGGCCGTCGGCGCCGCGGCTGGCGGCGACGAACTCGGCCAGGCGGCGGTGACCGAAGGTGGACCCGGCCGACGGCCAGAAGCTGGTGGCACCGCCCGCGCCCTCGTTGTGGATGGCGCCGACCGGGACACGGCCCCACTGGACGGTGGCGGTGTACGCGACCCCGTCCGGGGTGGGCAGCTCCTGGTAGGACATGACCCGCAGCGTCGGATCCGGGACACGGATACCGGTATGCGGCAGGGTCACCCGCGTCATGGCGGGTTCCACGGCCGGCGCTGTGGTGCGTCTGGTCGTGGCCGGGGTGCCGCGCGGCGCCGGGGCGTTGCGCCCGGACCCGGCCTGGACGGTGCGCCGCAACGCGGCCTGCAAGGCCGGCAGGTAGGCGCCGAGCTCCGGCAGCGCCGCGACGATGACGAGGGCTCCGGCCGGGTTGTCCGGGTCGCCGATGACCAGTGCCGATCGACCGGCCGGGTCTTCGCCGAGCACGGCCCACCAGGCCGTGTCGTCGGGCCCGACGAGCGCGATGAGTGGCGTGGCCGGTAGGACATACAGCATGAATGCCGTTCCTTATCTTGTCGGGGAGGTGGGATTGCGTGACAGCAGCGCCGGGCGCCTTGCTCCTGGCGCGCAGCACGCGGCATGGATGAGGCCGGGCAGGCGGTGTGGCTGTGCGGTCGAGGCGGTGGTGGCGTGCCCGCAGCGATACCGCGGTTGCCGCGCTAAGCAGCGGGCGAGGTCGCGGTTGGTGGCGTGGTGAGGTCGGCCAGCACGTCGGTGCTGCCCCGCACGAGGCGGGCCTGCGAGTGGGCGCGCAGCGTCTGGTGGGCGCCGTCGGACAGGACGGAGGTGACCGGGCCCGGCACCACCATCGTCGGGCGGCCCAGCTCGATCGCGTGCCGCACGACGGTGAGCGCGCGGCTGCGGCCGCCGGCTTCCACCAGCACGGTCCCGGCGGTCAGGGCGGCGACCAGCGCCGCGGTGGCGATGTACCGCGCCCGGGTGAGTCTGGTGGCGGGTGGCCACGGGCTGACCAGCATGCCCTCGCGGGCAACCTGCTCAAGCAGGTCGGTATTGGCGTGCGGGTGGGGCCGGTCCACGCCGCTCGGCAGTACGGCCACCGCCGTGCCGCCGGCGGCGAGCGCGCCGCGCAGCGCGGCGGCGTCGACGCCGAGGCCGCCGGTGGACACGACGCTCCAGCCGGCACCGGCCAGGTCGGCGCCGAGCTGCCCGGCGACATGCATGCCGTAGCTGGTCGCGGCGCGCGCCCCGACCACCGCCACCGCACGGCCCAGCACGTCGGACACAGTGTGTGGCGGGTTACTGCGCACCCACAGACACAGCACCGCCCCGCGACCGGGGGCGGTGGCCAGGTCCGGCAGGCGTGCGGGCCACTCATCGTCCTGCGGGATCACCACCCGCGCCCCGGCCCTGGCCGCCTGCCGGGGGACGGCGGCAGCCTGCTCGCGCAGGTGGCCGCCGGTGGCACCGTCGGGCAGCACCCGCAGCAGTGCGCTGGGCAGGTTCCGGTCGGCGAGCCGGGCGAGGGCGTCGAGGGGCCCGTCGGTGGCGATCAGCTCCACCAGCTGCGGGTGGCGGTCGTGTGCCAGCCCGGCGAGGGTGGCCCGGGCGGCGCGGACCTCGTCGATGGCGGCCATCATCGCACCTGCCCCGGGTCGAGGTTGGCCGGGCGCAGCGTGACGGCTTCGGTCAGTTCGGCGTCGCCGGGTGCATCCTTTCCGGCGAGGTCGGCGAGGGTGCATGCGACCGCGAGGACCTGGCCCGCGTCCTGGAAGGTCAGATGCGCGGCGGCTGGGCGGGACCGTAGCCCGGCCAGCAGCGCCGCCCACCGGCCGACCAGGTCGGCGCGCAGGGCCGCGGTGGCGGCCTGGGCGTTGGTGGCGAATCCGGACCGGCGCCAGCGGGCCGCAGCCACGGACCGGGCCTGGGCGACCCAGGCGGCCACGACGCTGGTCGACTCGCCCACCGGCAGGGCCCGGCCGGTGGTGGCCGGGAACGGGCCGGGCTGGGTGACGCGCAGGTCGATGTGGTCCCGCACCGGCGTGAGGCGCCGCAAGTAGCGGTGGCGTACCTCGGCCGGGCAGTCGCAGACGCCGCCGGGGTGCTGTGCGCTGTTGGGGCAGCCGCGGGTGGCCATGACGAGTTGGATCCGGGCCGGCTGGACCCCGCGCGTGCCGCCGCTGGCCACCTGCAGGCGGCCGTCGATCAGCGGTTGGCGCAGCACCTCCAACGCGCGCGTGGGCAGTTCGCCGACCTCGTCGAGGAAGAGCACCCCGCCCTGCGCGAGACCGACCGCGCCCGGCCGGGTGGAGGTGCCGGTCAACGCCGCGAGGCTGATCGTGTGGTGCGGGGCCTGCCACGGCGGGCGCGCGACGACGGGGGCGTCGGGTGCCAGCAGTCCGGCCGCCCGGTACGCCTGCGCGACCTGGCCGGCCGTGGTGGGGTCGAGGGCGGGCAGCAGGCCGGGCAGCTGCTGCGCAAGGATGACGGTGCCCGATCCGGGCGGGCCGGACAGGAGCAGGTGGTGCCCGCCGGCGGCGGCCACCTCCAGGGCGCGCCGGCCCGGCAGGTCGGCGCGCAGGTCGGTGAGGTCGATGCCCGGTGTCGGGGTGTGGCTGGGCCACGCGGGTGGCCGCAGCAGGTGCACGTGCCCGCGGAGGGCGGCGACCAGGTCGTGCAGTTTGACGGCGCCGCGGACGGCGCCGCCGAGCATACGCACGGCGTGGGTCAGGTCGCCGGCCGCGACCACGGCGGCGGTGAAGCCGCCGCCGGCGATGGCGGCGGCCCGCTCGCGCAGGCCGCGCACGGGGTACAGCTGCCCGTCCAGGCCGAGCTCGGCGACGACGGCAAGCTGCTGGATGGCGGCGGCGGGCACCTGTTCGTCGACGGCCAGTAGCGCGAGGGCGAACGCGGCGTCCAGGCCGCTGTCGCCGACCGGCAGCGGCTGCGGGAACACCCGCAGGGTGATCGCCCGGTCCGGTCGGCGCAGGCCGCTGTCGTGGATCGCCGCGAGCAGCCGGTCGCGGGTGTGCCAGGCCGCCTCGGCCGGCAGCCCCGCCAGGCTGATTCCGGTCGCGCCGGCGTCGGTGAACGCCTGGATACGGATGAGGTGGGTGGTGACGGCGGTGTACGCGGCGGCGGGAACCGTTGCCGCCGGCGTGCCGCCGGTGGGTGCTGTCACTGTGGTGTCCTTTCTGGACAGTGCAGGTGGTCGGCGTGCAGACGCCGACCTCGATCGGGTGAGGCGTGGGCCGCTTGGCACGCGTGGGCCGCTGCTGGCTGGTGCCACGCGGGACCCGCCGCCCGCCCGTGCTCGCGTGGACTGGCCTGCGGCGCGGGTGCGCGACGCAAAGTGACGGGTCCGGTATCCAGTCGTGGTGGATGTGCCGGCGCGGATTGCCGGGGTTGTGCCTGGTCGGGTGGCGGCCCGCGCGTCGGCGGGTCAGAGGCGCTTTCGAGTGCCTGCCTGGCCGCGAGGTGTTCGGCTTCGGCGATGTCGGTGGTGGCGACGCAGAGGAACCACAGGCCCTCGGGGAAGGTCTGCTCGTCGCCGCCGTAGACCTCGTGGCGGCCGACGACGACGGCGACGACGGGCTTGTCGTCCTGCCAGACGCCGATGACGGTGTAGTCCATGGGTGCTCCCTTGGGATTGGGCCGCGGTCATGCGGCAGCGGCCGGTCGTGGTGGGGACGGGCGGCATCCGGGGCGCCCGCGCCCGGCGCTGGCGCTACGGGCGCGGCATTCGCGGGTGCGGCACTCGCGGGTGCGCCGACCCGCGCGGCGAAAGGGTGCCGCCCCGACGCACGGCAACGCCCCGGTCGAACGGCGCGGGGCGTGGTACGTCGGGGCGGCGACCCGGGGACAGGGGGGTTATCGGCGGGTCAGGGTCAGCAGTTGCCGGTGGGCCCGGGACTTGATGTCGTCGTTGCTGCCTTCCAGGACCGCGGTCGCCCGCGCGGCGAGGTCACGCCCGCGCAGCGACCCGGTCGGCCGGATCGGCTGCTTCCAGTCGACGTACTCGGTGATGGCCCGCTCTGCCGCGTAGGCGGTGGCGCCGAGCCGGGCGCTGTTGGCCGCGTACAGGTCGCGCAGCGCGTCGACGCGGTTGGTGTGATGGGTGATGGTCCGCTTCGGCGCGCCCTCGTCCGGGGAGGGCCACAGCTGCTCCAGCAGCTGCTGGAACTCGGCGATGGTCAGCTCGGTCTGGGCGAGGGTCTCCTCCTCGGCGGCGAACGCCTGGAAGTACTGCACGGACAGGCCCAGGGTGCGTCGGGCCTCGGCGATGCGGTCGAGGGCGTTGCGGGTGTGCCGCGCCCCCCAGCGGGTGAAGGCGTCGCGGACGGCGAACCGTTCGGTGTTGCCGCACTCGATCCGCCACGGCGTGACCACCACGTGGGCAATGCTGGACCCGTCGTGGGAGTTGATCGCGGCGATGTAGGGCACGATCTGGTCGTTGACACCGGCGGCGTCGATGGTGACCGTCTCGGGCAGCCGCAGGCACACGAACACCCGCCGGCCCCCGCGCAGCGCGCCAGCGGACTCCCAGATCACGTCATGCTTCGCGACGAGGTCCTGGAGGAATTCGAAGATGTCCCGGTTCTGGAACACCTCGTACCGGCCACCGACGACGCCGAGGCCCGCCTCGGTGTCTTGCCGGACGGTCACGAACTGGTCGGCCAGGACCTTGGTCGGGCCGCCGAGGATGTTCTGGTAGAGCACCGGGCGGCGGATCACCTCGAAGCCGATCCCGCCGGCGTGAAGGACGGTGTCGATGTCGCTGGTGCCCTCAGGGATGACGGTGCCCAGTTCGTGCCAGCCGGGCACGCGGGTGTAGAGGGCGACCGTGCCGGTGGTGGTGTCCAGGCCGTGCTCGGGCAGGACCTCACCGTTGGTGAGGGTCCAGACTTCGCCGTTGTCCCAGCTGCTGGGGTCGTTGACCTGGTAGCGGTTGTTGCCCAGCGGCACGAGGGTGCCCGCGGTGATGCGGGCCTCGATGTCGGCCCGCCGTCCGGCGGCCGCGTTGAGCTGGCTGTGCCGCTCGGCGGTGAACGCCGCGTTGCGGTCGCTCACGGGTAGGGTGTTGGTCATCGGGTCTTGACTCCTTCCAAGGGTTGGTGACCCGTTGTGGGAGCCCCGGGCGGTGCCACGCCCGGGACTTCCCGGTGTGCTGACCGCACGCGCCCGCGACCACCCAGGGCGCGGGCGCTGGTGCGCGGTCGGGTGGTTATCGCGATGCCGACCCCAGGCCCGCTACGGGGCGTGGACGGGGGCGGCGGTGGTGCCGATGCGGGTGGTGCGTTGGTCGCCTGCCGATCAGGCGGTGCCGGCGTCGTGTGGCTGCGCAGGTGTGTGTGCGTGGTGGGCTTACCAGCCGCGTTGCTGGCGCAGCAGATGGTCGCGGATCTCGCCGATCGCGCAGCAGACGGCGGCGTCGGCGGTGGTGAACGCGACGACGTGGCCGGCGCGTTGCACGTGGTAGCCGACGTTGGTGGACATCACTTCGACGGCGTAGGTGTCGCCGCTGTCGTTGACGGTGATGGCGGCGTAGGCGCCGGGTGTGCCGAACCTGAAGGTGTCCACGTCCACGCCGGGCGGGCTGACGGTCACGGCGCGGAAGGTGTGGTTGATGACGGTGTCGTGACGTTCCCGGTAGACGCTGGTGTAGCCGTCGGGTACCGCGATGGCGAGCACGGCGTCGAGCATGACGCCGACGTGGTCATCGGTCATCTGATGGTCTCCATGGATCACGGTGCGGGTCGCGGTGGCTGCGTCGACCGGCGCCGGTTACCAGGGCAGCAGGTGCTGCCAGGTGATGGGGCGGATGCGTCGGGGCCGGATGCCGGCGTAGGACGCGGCGGGCTGGCCGTTGCGGGGGTCGACGACCACGGTGTAGTGGGTGAGCCAGACCGCGAACCAGGGTTCGGCCGGCGCACCGAGCCGGGCCGCCTGGTCGGACGCCGCTGCCATGCGGGGGCCAAGCCGCAGGGGTGTGGTGCGGTAGTGGGTCAGCCGGCCGGCCACCATGGGGCAGGCGGCCTGCGTGTATGCGGCGCAGACCGGGTCCAGCGGGGGCTCGCTGGTGCGCTGCTGCGGCAGGTCGGACAGGCGCATGAGCAGGATCAGCCGGTCGCCTGACGCGTCGCGCAACGCGCGTCCGCAGACGCTGCACAGCTGACCGGTCAGGCAGCGGCGTTGGCGCAGCGTGTCGACGCCGCCGAACAGGTACCGGCCGTCGTCGGTGCGCGGGGTGATGTACGGGACCGCGAGGCCGCCGACGGTGGGCCGGTGCGCGAGTCGGACCGGGATCGGCGGCACCGCGGGGTCGGCACGGGTCGGGGCGTCCGGGTCGGTTTCCGTGGGATCATTGCTGGGGTGGGGCACGTGGGCCTCCTCCCGGTCGCGTGGCCGGTCGCGGCTGCGACCCGCCACTGCCGTGATGGGCTGACAGTGTGTCCAGGCCGAGGGCCGCTGACCGTGCGGCCTGGGCCCGCATGCCAGGTACCTATCGGTCCCGGCGGTTCGGTGGGGTGGCCGGCTGCCGTGCCGTCAGGATGCGGGCTGGCTTGCCGGCCCCGGGTCTTTCGGTGCCGGCGATGTGGCGGCGGTGGCCGGTTGGATGTCCACGTGCACGTGCGGGCCGTCGCGGCCGACGCGGGCGGCCATCCAGGGCTTGTCGTCGCAGTCGATGAACACGTCCCCGTCGCGCAGGTCGGCGATAGCGACCTCGTCGCCGTCGCGGATCACGGTGTAGTCGGTGTCGTAGTTGGCGCAGCCGTCCCCGTCGTGGTGGTCGTGGGCGGGGATGCCCAGCAGGTCCGGGACGTTGTCGCCAAAGTCGTCGAAGTCCACCGCCCCGGTGTGCAGGTCCACCCCGAGTGCCGCGCTGCTGCCGCGGGTGCCGTAGGCGTCGGTGAGCAGGTCGTCGACGCAGCTGCCGTCGAAGTCGACCTCGACCGAGTCGCCGTCCGGGAAGTAGACCTCCGCGGCGGTGCCGGTGAGGAAGTGGCCGTTGTCCCACTCGTCGGTGTGGAAGATGACCCAGCGGGGTTCGCGGCGGTAGAGCTCGTGCGGGATGGTAGCGAGGTGGTCGCGGATCGCGGCGAGCAGCGCCGTCTCGTGGTCGGCGTCGTGGGCGTCCTGCAGTTCGTGCAGCAGCGTGTCGCGCAGGGTGGCGTCGAGGCCGTCGAGGGTGTGGACGGTGGCGTGGCCGCGCATCATCGGCCAGGCGGTGTCCAGGGCGTGGCGGATGCCGCCGTCGTCGACGGCGCGGCGCAGCACGGCGGCGAAGTCGCCGGCGGCGTCGGCCTGCGGCAGGTCGTACTCGCGTGCCCAGTCGGCGGCGTCGTAGTCGAATACGAGCGCCAGGATGACGTTCATCAGGATCTGCCTTTCCGGTCGTGCTGGTTTTTCGGCGGGCAGCCCGAACGCGCCGGCCCGGTCGGGTCGCTTCGGGTTGTCGGCGGGTGCCCGGGCCGCCGCCGCTGGTGGTGGTGCCGCCGCCGCTGGTGGCGGCGGTCGGGGTCAGGTGGTCGTGGGTCGGCGGTGGAAGACCTCGATGCCGTGCCAGGGTTGCCAGCGGTCCAGGTCGATGCCGGTCACCGCGTGGGTGAACAGGTGCTGTTCGAACCTGCGGTGGTCGAAGTAGGGCTCCAACCCGTGCGTACGCAGCAGGTCCGTCCAGCCCAGCTGCTGCATGCGGTGCTCGACGTAGTGGCGGCGGGAGGCGAACCGGCCGATGTAGGCGTCGGTGAACTGGCCCGCCAGCAGCTGCGGGTCGACGTGGCCGGCCAGGCCGTGCGCGTCGTCGATCCAATGGCCGACGATGGCGAGGGACACCGGGTGTGCCGCGACAATCGCGTGCATCGCGCAGAGCACCGCCAGGCTCAGCCGGTGGGCGTGGTCGCCGTGGTGGCCGTAGCCGACCGCGGTGACGATCACCGCGTCATCGGCCGCGCCGCCGCGCACCGCTCGGGCCACGGCGGCGCGGGCGGTGTCGAGGTCGGCGCCGACGCGGACCCACCGGGTGGCGGTCGGGTCGGCGGCGGGGGCCACCCGCAGCGCGCCGGGCATGGTGCGCTCGTCGGCGGTGTCGGTGGTGGGCCGTGCGTCGCGGTGGTCGCGTTCGTCGGCCAGGGCGCGCAGGGTGGCACGGTCCAGGTCGGCGAGGACGGCGACGGCCTGCCGTTGGTGTCTGGCCTGGATCGCTGTCATCGGCAGGTCCGGGGTGACCACGGCGGCGGTGACCGTGGCCCAGGCCACCGGCAGCCCGTCGGAGAACACGAGGTACTGCGGAGTGTCGGCGGTGACGGTGCCGGCGGTGCGGGCCTCGACCAGGCCGGCGAGGCGGGCACCCCACGGGGCGGGCACGGTGTCCAGTCCGGTCAGGTCGTGCAGGTGGTCGGCCACGTCCACGCCGCGCAGCCGACCGGTGTCGGCGTCGCGCAGGTGCCGCATCTCGTGCAGCGCTTCGGCCATCGTGTATCTCACAGGGTTTCCTTTCGGGTGTGCGGCGCCGCCGGCGACGCGCGCTCGGGCCGCCGTTCCGGCGGCGGGTTCGGCGCTCCGGGCTCGGGTACGGCTCCCGGACCTGGTCCGCGGCTGCCGGTGGGCACGCGACGGCGTCGCCGTTGCCCGACGGTGGCGTGCGGACGCCTGCCGGCGTGGCCGTACGCGGGGCCGGGCCGATCAGGACACGCCGGTGACCAGCCCGACGACGGCGGTTGCCGGGCCGTGCGGGGTGTCCAGCACCAGCGGCGCGGCCCGCAGCTGGTCGACCAGCGCGGTGAACACCACAGCCCGGGTGATCGGGTCGCGCAGATCGGCGTCGGCGTCCACGGTGATGTGCGCGGTCAGCGTGTAGCCGCGTCGGGACCGGGCGCCGGCGGGCGGTGTCGGATCGGTCACGGCCGACCCCCCGGGCGTCCAGTCCCACAGCGGCACGGTGACGGTGGCCGGCTGTGCCCGGCCCCGGCCAGGGATGCCGTCGCGCCACTGCCACACCGGCAACTGGGTCGCCTCGCCGGTCTTGGTCAGCTCGCCCAGGGGCGTGCTGATGCTGCCCGGGCCGCCCGAGGCCCGGACCACGATCCGGCCGTCGTGCGACGGACCGCGGAAGGCGCTCGGGCGCAACGTGATGGACCCCGCACCGGGCAGCGGCTGGCCGACGAAGCCGTCGAGGACGCCGATGTCCCCGGCGTCGGCCTCGTACCACGGTGTGGTGAGCCGGACCGCGTCGCCGCCCTGCGGCCCGCGCAGTCCGGCCTCGATGTCGAGGAGGTCCCACAGGGCCAGGTCGGTCCACTCCTGGCGCAACCGGGTGCCGGGCAGCCCGACGTAGTCGTGGCGGATGCTGCGGGTGGACGCGGTCGCGGGCACCAGGTATTCCTCGGTGCGGAACCGGCCCGTGCCCAGCCGCACCAGCACGTTGAGCTGGCGGCGTCGGCTGCCGGGGGTGAGGCCCAGGACAATACCGGGCACCAGGGCCGTGCCAGTGTCGAACACCAGCGCCGACACCCTGGTTCCTGTTGTGGTCGGTACCAGGTCATTCACGGATGAACTCCTTCGCAGAGGTGGTGGTGCGCGGCCTGCGGCCCCGCCGCCTGAACGAGAGCAACGTGCGTCGCCACGCGGCGGCGGTCGCGGGAATCCGCGCCGGCAACCCGGGACGGCTGCACGAGCCGTCCGCTGTGGGCGCGGGCGGTCGTGCGTATGAGGGCTGTCACCGGGCGGGTGCCGTGCCCACCGGGTGCGCCCACTCACGGTTACGGCTTGGGCCGCCGCAGTGCCCGCACGCTCAGGCCACGCCGCTGTGGATGGACGATTGCTGGTGCCTGGTTCGGGCTACCGGCCAGCGCCGTCGCGGGAAGCCTGGTCCGGGGGCGGGGGTGCAGCGGCCAGCATCCGCACGACCGTGCTGGCCTTGATGGGCTTGTCTTTCGGGCCGCGCACCTGGGGCACCACCAGGAAGGGCCGGCGCAGGGTCCGGCCAGGTCCGTAGGCGAGCTGGCGCCAGTGGGCCTTCACCCACCATCGGTACTCGTGCGGGGTCGGCGGCCGGTCACCGGCCGGCCGTGGGGTGCCCGCGCTGGTGGCCCGGGTGGGGTTGGTGCCGCGGATGCGGACCAGCCGCACCTCGGGTGCAGGTCGGCCGCTGCGCTGGTACGCCTTGCGGATCGCCTTGTCTACCTCGACCGGCGTGGTTTCGGCGAGGCGTTGGGCGATCAGCAGCCAGGTCGCCACCAGCACCGCGGCGGGACTGGTCGCGTCGAGCGGGGCGCCGGGCGGCACGTGGGTGTGAACGCGCGGGCCGAGCCAGCCGAGCTGTTCGCGCAGCTGTTGCAGGGGTGTGGGTGGCAGGCCGGCGCCGATGCTGCGGTAGCCCACCACGCGCAGCCCGTGCGGGCCGCTGCTCCACGAGGCGGCGACCAGGTCGGCGCGTGGGCCCACCGGGTGGGCCCAGGCCAGCAGGCCGTGCGGGGCGGGCAGGTCCACCGGCGTGAGGGTGGTGGCCGGCAGCGACCCGGCGGCGGAGTCGGCGAGCTCGGTGAACTCGGGGTCGATCCAGAACAGCCGCGCGACTGCGACGCTGCCGGCCACGTCGGCGCGGATCTGGGGGTCGTCGAGGCCCAGCGGCAAGCCGAGGGCTCCGCCGAGCAGGGTGGCGAGCCGGTCGCGGACCTTCGGCAGGATCCCCGCGGGCACTGGGGTGGCGGGCCAGCGGCCGATCGCGGCCACAGCCGCGCCGGGCAGCAGGCTTTGCACGACCGCCTGGTGCATGACCCGCACGGCCGCGGCGCCCTGGCGATCCAGCGGTGGCCCGTACTGCCGCAACTGCTCAGACAGGCCATCAAGATCGTTGGCCTGCAGGTGGCCGCCGCACGGGAAGCACGCCGACCAGTCGGTGCCGTACTGCTCCACCAGCCGGCCGCGGCCGGTGTCGGCGACCACGCCGATCGGCGTGGTACGCAGCGTGTAGGCGATGCGTTCGTCGCCGCAGAAGTCGCACACCTGTCGGGTGTCGATCTCGTCCATCGGCGCCGGGTCGGGGTCGTGGCCGACCGGGTCGACGTCGACGCCCAGCGGGTGGGTGTAGGTGACCTGCCCGGTGGTCAGGTCCACGTAGCGGCTGAGCGGCACGGTGCAGGTGCGGCACGCCATGCGTGGGATGTCGTCTGGGTTCACGGGGACACCTGCCGCAGCCGGCCGTGGTGCCGCGTGGCGGACGGCGTCCGCCGCGCGGGTCCGGACCGTTCGCGGTGGGTGCGCGGGCGGCGCAAGGTGGTGCGCATCGTGGTTCCTCCCTCGTGGTGCGCCGGATGTGGCGCGCGCCGTCGCGGGGGAACCGGTGCGTGGGCGCCCGCCGCCGCGGGCGGGACCACACACCGGTGTCCCCCGTGGCGGGGCGGGAATCATGCTCGGGCCGGCCGTCCCGGCTGGACGGGGCGTTGGGCTGCCCGGGCGGGCAGCCGCAGCGGGCCGGCGATCTGTCGCGGCCGGCTGCTGCTAACCGTCGAGTTGCTTGGGGTATGGCAGACCGGTGATGCCGCGGCCGGCCAGGCAGCTGACGGTGCCCACCAGGAAGCTGCCCGGGTCCGTGTCGGCGCCGCTGGGCAACCGCAGGAGTACCTCGCGGCGCGCGGCCCGCGAGGTGAGCATCGCGTAGCGCAGGTTGCCCCCGTGCCGCAGCCGCACCGCGTGCACGTCATCCAGCGCGTCCCACACCCACACCGCCGGGTTCATCCCGGCCCGCAGCCGCCGTGCTCCCAAGGCGTGCAGCCGCCGCTCCACATAGGAGTGACCGACGTCCTGGGCGCGAACCTTTTGCAGCGCTCGGTCCGACAGGCTGGTGCCATCCGGCAACACGATCAGGTACCGCGGCGTCGACCGGCCCGTCAGCACCGCGTTGCTGGACTGATAGATCGTCCCGACGTGACCGACGAACAAGGTTCTGCCCGCAACGACTCTCGGGACCGGGTCAGCGAAACTCACCACCCCGGCTATGCCATCGACGGCCAGGAATCGGTAGCACTGGCGCAGGAACCAGCTTTCCGAGTTGCCCGGGGCGCGGCCCGCCGGCGCGGACGGCCCGGCGGCAGATAGTGGTTGCCCTTCCAACACGAACCTCGCCAGTTCCAAACTCTCGACGTAGGGGCGAAGCTCGGGAAAGACATTTGTCAATACTCTGGGCTGGGCGGGGACGGCGAACACGGCCACGCCGACCAGGTCCAGCCCGTCCGGGGTGCGGACGAACAGGCCGTACCGGCGCGACGCCGCGACATAGCTGCCGCTGTAGTGCATCCGCTCCACATAGGACTTCGCGACCGGGTCGCTGATCGGGTGGACCTCGTACCGGTCCGGGTTGAAGCCGCCGTCGGATCGGCGTACCCAGGAGTGCCAACCGCCGTACCATCGCTGTTCGACAGTGGACGACGGGTCGAATTCCGGGAGCCGCCCGTGCTCGGGCAGCCGGTGAGCGCGCCGCGCCGCGGTCATGATGCGTGGTCCTGGCCGGGTTTCGGGTGTGGCGTGGCCGGGCCGCGGCGCCGCGGTTGCGGGTGGGCCGCGGTGGAGGTGCGTGACGTCATGGAGGTTGTCCTTTGCGGTGTCACCGCGGGACCTGACGCGCGCACGTGGTTGGCCCCGGACCGAGCCGGGGGCGCCGCGTTGGCGTCAGGTCCCGACTTCGGGTGGGCAGTTGCGTGGACGGGGTGGCCCGTCACAGGTGTGGCAACCGTCGATCGGCTGGTCTGCCGGCCGGCCTGGTTACGCGGCTGGCCGCCAGGTCCAGGTTTCGCCGGTGCCGTTGGAGCCGGCGCGGAAGCCGTACATCACAGTGGCGCCGGCGTCGTTGACGACGCGGACCTGCCAGTAGCAGCCCAGGCCGCGCAGCTGGGTGCGCACGTAGGCTTTGACCGCGTCGAGGTCGGCGAAGCGGGTGCCGATCCCGGGCGGCACCGCCTCGACCGGGTGCACGTTCGGTTGCCCACCAGATAGCAGGCTGTGTCGCTGTGCACGGACACGCACAGCAGCCGCAGCGCCGTGCCCGGTGGCCCGGCTGGTGGGGTGTCCGTCGGTGCCTCGGGGTCGTCGAACACGCCGGGCATCCGGTCGAGCAGGTCGGCACGCGCCTGCGCGTCGGTGCCCCACACCTCGGCGCGGCGGCTGGCCGCGTCGGCGATGGCGTCCCACTGGGTGACCGGGATCTGCCAGTCCTCCGGGTGGATCCGTCCGCTCCCTCTGAGGTCGGCGAGGCGGCGCCCCTCCTGCTGCAGCAGCGCGTCGTAGACGTGCGCCAGGACCGTGGCCAGCAGGGTGGCCGGCTCGTCGACGGCCTGGATCGCGTGCTGGATGGTGGTCATCTGGGCGCCGGTGAGGGTGCGGCGGGTCGGGGCGGTCACGGCTGCCCCGGTGCGCTGCCGGCCGGCCGCATGGTGGGTACCGCGGTCAATTCGAGGCGGCACCGTTGGGCGCAGGTCGGGCAGTAGATGGTGTGCCGGCTCTCGCAGTCGCACGGCTCGTCGCGGTCGCCGTCGTCGTAGGCGAGGCAGTCGCGGCACTCGGCGTACGGCGCGCCCGGGGTGCGGCCGAACACGTCGCGGAAGTCGAGGTAGCTGCCGGTGTCATCGAGCAGGCTGGTGTGGTCCAGCCAGGTCCAGCGGTGCCCGGCCGGGCAGACGATGTCCACCGGCTCGACCTGCGCCCAGGAGTCGTCGTCGGTGGTCAGGTCGAGGTAGACGTCCGGGTCGTCGTGGCCGATCTGGACCAGCGCGTACGCGCGCCGATCCTGGTCGGTCGCCAGGACGATGCTGACCGATTCGGACAGCTCGTCGTGGGTGTGGTGGTGGGTGCTTTCCGGACCGGTGCTCCAGCCACGGGCCGCCGCCCACAGCTGCATCCGGGCGCTGGTGTCCACGTGCAGGTGCAGGTCATCGAAGACCGGGTGGTCGGTGAACTCGGCCAGCGCGCTGGTCAGCTCCGCCACTCGCGCGCCGGTGCGCTGGCGCACCCACGCCGCGGTGTCGATGGTGTGGTAGCCCGCTTCGATGCGCACGGTGTCATCCATCGTCGTTGGTTCCTTTCCGCAGGGTCAGGCCGGTTGGTGCTGTGGATGTGCGCGGTTCGAGTCGTCGCCGATGGCCTGGCGCCGCGGGAACGTGGCCAGGTGCGTCGGGCAGAACCGGCTGCCGTCCGCGGCGTCCGCGGCGCAGCCGACCGGGCCGTCACCGCGGTCCGGGTCGAGGTACTCGCACAGGTACGGCTGGGAGTAGGGCACGCCCTGGTGCAGCCGGGCGCACAGCGTCTGGATGTGGTGCGCGTGCCGCTGGGCGAAGCGGCGCGCGTCCTGGCCGATGCTGTTGTCCTCGTGCTGGCGGGCGATCTCCGCGCTCCAGGCGAGCCAGCCGGGCCGGCACCAGTCACACGGCTGCGGCAACGGCAGGATCTTCAGGGGTCGCATCAGTTGTCCTCGTGTTGAGGTCCGCGCAAGAGCGGACCCAGAGCCGGTTGGGGTTGGGGTTGGGTGGCGACTACGGCAGGTCGGGACTGGCGGGCGGTCCGGCGAGCCAGGCGGTGAGCCGGGCACGGATGCCGGCGTCGAGTGCTTCGTCGGTGGCGAGGTGGTCGGCGAGCAGCACCGCCATCTGTTGGTGGGTCTGGCCGATGCCGTTGCTGCGCAGGTCGGCGCCGCAACGGCGCAGCCGCTCACCGTGCCACAGCCCGTAGATCCAGCCGTTGTTGGCGTAGGCGCGGCCCACCGTGCCGCCGCCGAGCGCACTGATGCCTAGCCGCAGCGGCACGTCGGTGTCGGCTGTGGCCGCGATCGTCCACACGGCTTCGGGTGTGGTGCGATAGGTGGCGAACCAGTCGCGGGCCGCCGGCTCGGTGGCCTCGTCGGTGACCGGCCCAGGGGTGGGGTCGTGGCGCGTCGCTGCCGCCCGGCGGCGCGGCACATGCACGCCCGCCGCGACGTTGTCCGGGTCGGGTGGGCACACGCTTCGGCCGCCACCCGGGCTGGTGTAGTCCATGCCGCCCAGGCGCCGTTGACCAGCGTGATGGGGGTGCCGCAGCGCGCGCATACATGTGCTGCGGTGGCGGCGTAGGCGTCGCCGGCCTCGTTGTGCCAGCGGCGGACGTTGCTGTTGATGGCGTGGGTGTTGGCGCGGTCGTTGACCAGCCAGGCGTTGGGGAACACGCCGCCGGCCAGCATCGCTCGGGCCAGTTCGAGCTCGGCCACGTCCTGGCTGGGATAGTCCCCGACCCGAGTGCCGTCGAGGCTGACGTGGTAGCGGCCCGCTCGAGGGTGACGTAGGCGTCGCCGTCGCCGGGGACGCCTTCCCACTCGTCGAGGATCTCCTCGTCGACGTCCTCCGCGAGGTGGTGCAGGCTTTGCGCCAGCAGCGACGCGCTGTCGTAGCCGCCGCCGACGCGAACCCGGATGGTGGTGTGCTCGGCGCGGATGGTCAGGGTGACCTCGCCGGCCGCGTCGCGGTCGACACCGAACTCGGGTTCGGGGTCCTACAGGGTGACCTCGCCCATCACGCCCCATCCCCGCAGCCGTCGCCGACACCGGTGCCGTCGAGGTCGGTGTCATCGGCGTAGGCGGCGATCACCTCGGCGGCGCGGGCGGCTGCCGCCGGCGACAGGCGCCGCGCGGACTCCAGCTGCCCGGCGACCCAGTCGGGTGTGATGTCCTGCGCGCCCAGGTCGATGTCGTGCGTGATCACCCGCACGTGGTCGGTGCTGCCGTGCGGGCGGACCGTGCCGTCAATGACGACGGTGGAGTCGTTGCTGGCATCGGGGTCGCGCACGACGACGACCTCGACGGTGTGGTGCGCCAGCAGGCCAGCGCGCTCGGCCAGGCTGCGCTGGGCCTGGGCGAAGGTCAGGTTGTACTCGCCGTGTTCGGCCTTGCTGCGGTCGGGCCAGACGTACACCCGCAGGGTGGCGTACGGCTCGCGGGGGGTGGGTTCGCCGCAGTCGACCAGGACGACGAACTCGGCCGGGTGCTCGGCGGTGCTGACCCGCACCGCCGACAGCACCGGCCACCGCAGATCGCCGACCGTCGTCGGCACTACCACAGGGTGCATGGCATCTCCCGTTGTGGATGTCAGGCGGAACTGGTGGGTGGTTGCTCAGCCGTCGAGGTCGGCCTGCAGCAGCGCGTAGGCGCGGGCCGCGAGGTCGAGCTGGCGGCTGGAGAGGTCCTCGCGCATGCCGTACACGGCCTCGGCCGCCGTGACGACGAGGGCCTCCACATCACGGGGGCTGAACCGTGCACTGATGCCGACCAGCCGCACGTCCGCCGTCGGCTGCGCCGGTGCCGCGCCGGTGGCCGCGTCGCCGGGGGCGGCGTCGAGGATGACGGTCAGGTGCTCCATCAGCCGGGCGTAACGGGCCGCCCGCGCCGCGGCGGACCGGCTGCCGGTCGCGTCGCCGCCGGGTGTCGCGTCGGTGTGCGGGGTGGGTTGCGGGGCGCCGTCGGGCGGCGCGGCGGTGCTGGTCCACAGGTTCAGCGCGTCGCGCAGCCCCTGGTACAGGGTGTGCGTGTCGGCAACCGACAGCAGCAGCGGGATCAGGTCGTCGCCGGGGGCCGGCAGCCAGGCAACCCCGGCGCCGGCGAGGGGGTTGACGTCGCGGCGGCGCAACAGCGGCCGGGTGCCGTCCGGGCCAGATTGCGGATCGCGGACCGGGTCGTATACCCGGATCTGGTTGCCGCCGTCGCGTTTGGCGGTGTACATGGCGGCGTCGGCGCAGGCACGGACGTGGTGCGCGTCACCCGGCGCCTCGGCGCGGTGGTCGGCCGGGTCGGTGGCGGCGACGCCGGTGCTGGCCCGCGGCTGGAGGTGGTAGCCGGCGATGACCGCCGGACCGGCCAGGGCCGCGCCGATGTCGTCGGCCAGCTGCTGCGCGGTGGTGCCGGGCGCGACGATGCTGAACTCGTCGCCGCCGTGCCGCACCAGCACGCCACCGGCCGGGACCGCCCGGGCCAGACGGTCGGCGACGACGCGGAGGTACTGGTCGCCGGCGGCCAGGCCGAGGTTCCGGTTGACCATGTGCAGGCCGTCGACGTCGGCGAGGGCGACCGTCACCGGCGTACCGGTGCGGGTGGCCCGGTCGAGCATCTCGTCGGCGAGGGCCCGGTTGGGCAGTCCGGTCAGCGGGTCCCGGCGGGCCTGGGCGACCTGGTCCCGACCACGGTAGGCCGCGGTGGCGTAGCCGGTGCCGTACAGGCCGATCAGGGCCAGCACGCCGAGCACGGCCAGCAGGGTGTGGCCGGTCAGTACCGCCAGGATGGTGGCGGCCGGCAGGGTCAGCACGGCCAGGTGCGCCACGGTCAGCAGCCGGCGCACCGACGCTGGGCGTCGTTGGGCGAAGCAGGTGGCGAACGTGTTGGACACGAGGTCCTCCCCAGTGGATCTGTCGTTGAGCCGGTACCGGCAGGCGTGCCGGTAGCGGTGCCGCCGGGCCCCGGTGACCGGGGTCCGGCGGGGGTCGGCTTCGGTCGGCGTCAGGTCAGAGCCCGAACTCGAACTCGCGTCCGAGCAGGGCGGGGACGGTGGATGCGGTGATCCGCACGAAGTAGGCGGCGTCGCCGTCGGTGCGGCCGGTGCCGGTCGCGGCGAAGATGTGCTCCTGGCACCAGTCGTCGTAGGCGTCGCTGTCCTGATCGGCGGGCGGCACCGGAATGGTCACGGTCGCGGTGGTCTCGACCATGCCGTAGCGCTCGTAATGGTTTTCGATGTGCAGGGTGACGGTGGCCAGCTGCGGTGCGACCACCCCGTCGACCGCCCATCCGCGGTTGGCGGCGTCGTGCGGATGCGAGGAGTCCCACAGCTCGGTGAGGACCGAGTGGCCGTCGTGGTCAGCCCACCGCTGAGCCCCGCGGTCACGGGCCTCGCGCGTCGCGTAGGCGACGACGCCGGGAGTCTGGCTGTGATGCCGCCGGACCCGGAAGGCACGCAGCGGCTTGACCGGCACTGGAAGGTCGTGTTCTGACATGGTGATGCGCTCCGTGGCGTGGGTTGTCGTCGTGCCGGCCCGGCGCGCATCCCGCCCCTGTGGCTGGCCACCGGCGCACAGCAGGCACGCGTCGCGCATGGCCCTGAGCCACGCCCGGGAACTCGGCCGGAAACGGCCGGGACGGGACGCGTCCGGCGGCGCCGGACGGTGCGGCAGTCGGGCACGGGCTTGCAGGAGCGACGAGGAACGGTCCACCAGCCCTCGCCGCCACCGAACCGCCGCCGCGTATGTGCATTGGCTCGCGCGAGTCACGCAGTGCGCGGCTCGGGTCGATCGATCGGCAGGACGGTGCGCTGGCGCGGGGTGAGACTGGCCCAGGTGTGGGGGTCGCTGCCGTCGCGCAGCGTACCGTCGAACCCAGCCGCTTCTGCTTCGTCGAAGCTGAGCGGGCGGTCACGCTCGTGCAGCAGCGTGTCGATGCGGTCTTGCACTGCCGTGACGAGGTCGTCCTCGGCTCCGTACGCCTCGACGTCGGCACTGATGCGCAGTTCCTCGAAGTAGCAGCCCTCGTCGATGTACTGGCTCAGGTCGTGCCAACAGCGCACCGGCGCGTCGCGCAACGGTCCGCCGGCGCGTTCGTCGCGCTCGATCAACGCGAGGACCCCGTGGGCGTAGGCGTCGATTGCGGTGGTGTTGGCGGCGACGAACCGCGGCCCGGCGTAGGCGATGTGCCCGAACAGGTGATGGCGTCTGTCGATGTCGTCAAGGCGGTCGACCAGAGCTGCCCGGTCGTTCCACCGGTGCACGATGACGTGGTGGCCGCCGCCGGTCACCTCGCGGGTATAGAGGCCGGCCGGTACCGGCACGCCACTGACCATGGTGTCGGCGGGTACGTCGTAGGCGATCAGGGCGAGCTCCCAGTCGACGCTGTCGCCGGCGCCCCGCCACGGCTCCAGCTCGTGCAGCGCCTCCACCACGAGGTCGTCGGTCACCTGAACGTACGGCCAGGGACTGGTGCGCCGGTCGGGCTCGGGCCGCCGCGTCACCGCCGGTCTCCCGCCACCCCAGACCCGCTTGCTCGCGCTACCGGTACGCCGATGACGGCTGCACCGCCGGCGGCGCCGGGTTCGTCGCCGAACGACTCCTCGGTCAGCCGCGCGCCGGTCCCCAACAACGTGTCGAGGTCGAACGGCGGGCCGTCGCTGTCGTTGCACTCGATCCGTTCCATCTCGGCGACCCGGTTGCGGACCGTGTGCCGGCCCGCGATGGCGCGCCGCCTGACGGTGTTCACGGTCGGTGCCCTCCCGAGGCCGTGGCGGCCTGGTGGCGGCAGCGCAGCTCGATGAGGGTCAGCGGCCGGGAGATGCCGCCGCGGCGCTCGCGCAGGATGGCCACGTCGCCGAGCTCGGCGCGTAGCTGCTGCTCGTGTTCCTCGGCCTGGGCGTAGCGGTCTGGGAACACCGTCAGCAGGTGCAGCCAGTGCTTCTGTCCACCTCGGACACACACCCCGCCACAGTTGTTGTGGCTGAACCCCAACTCGTACAGCCGCGGCGGCGTCAGCCCGGCGGCGCGGGCTGCATCGAGCATGTCCTGTTTGGACAGATGGGGCTCGTCGCACATCGGGAACCGCACCGTCCATGGCGCCCAGCCACGCACGATCGCGGGTGTCCGGTGGGCTTCCGACCAGTCGATGCCCACGTACAGGACCGTGGTCGCCGGGTCGGCGTGCCCGTCCAGCCACGCCCGGGCCGGTCGTTGCTTGAGCAGCGACGAACAGGGCGCAAGCCGAGAATTTCCCAGGAACCGCTGGTCGGCGAACACCTGGAACGGGGTCCGGCCGTCGGCCACCACGGTCGGTGACACTCCGATGTGGACTGTGCTGTCCCGGACGAACCGCCACAGGTCCGGGTCTTCGACCCGGGTGTCGGCTGCCAGTAGGACCAGGTTCGTCGTACCGTGCTCGGCGACGACCCGTTGGGTGGCCGCCCAACTGCCGATGCCGCCAGAGTACTGCACCACATGCAGCGTGCTCATCGTGCGGCGCCCAGCACCACGAACGACCCGGGGTCGGCGGCGGGCGGGGCCGGGTCGCTGCCCGGGTGCACAGTACCGTCGAGGGGCGCGTAGCCCTCGACAGTGTGCGGGTCGGCGACCCAGACCTGCAGGTGCGGCGGGCACCCGCGCAGCCGCTCGATCAGCTCGGCCACGGTGACCCGGCCCGCCGTGACCGCGGCGCTGCCGGTCGGGGCGGCGATGCCGTGGCAGGGGTTGGCGGCGTGGTAGGTGTCCAGCAGCAGCGACACCTGGTTGGCGATGTGGGCCAGGGCGGCCAGTACGGCGGGGATGCCATGCTGGCCGCGGCGGGCGAAGGCTTTGACGTCTTGGTGCAGGGTGCACAGCCTCACCCCGTCGGCGAGGTCGACGGTGATCAGGGCACCTCCCTCGCCGTCGTGGACAGGCCACAGCTCGACGCGGGTGAGGTCGGCGCGGCGGTGCAGCCCGTCCGGCTCGGCGGCCAGGATGTCGTCGATGGTGCCCAGGAAGTCGCCCATGCCGGGGGCGGTCAGTTCGTCGTCGACGCCGAGGTGCTCGGTGCGGGTCTCGTCCGGGTGCTCGCCGGCAGGCTGGGCCAGCCATGCCTGGATGGCGGCGGGGTCGACGATCAGCGGAGGCGTGTCATACACGGTGATCCTCACTCAGGTGTTCGTCCCCCTGGTCGCCGCGCTGGGGCCGCGTACCGATCCCCGGGGCGTCCCCGGGTGGCGGCACGCGGCCGGCGCAGGTCCCCGGGGAGGGGTCAGCAGGTTTGGTGAGCAGGTCCAGCACGCGGTCAGCGCCGGGTAGGCACGGCGCGGGTGCCGGTCGGCTGCGGCGGTGTGGCTAGTCGTCCGTCAGGGCGGGCAGCGTTGCCGCCAGCGCGGCGGTCTTGGGGGCGGTGCGGAACATCGCCACCGCGTTCTGTGGGATGTCTGCGATGCCGTCGGCTTGCTCCTGGCGGGTGAAGGGCAGCCGGGCGTGGGGACCGACCCGGAACGCGGGCAGGTCGGTGTGTTCGCGGGCGACGATCGTTTCGTCGGGTGTGCGGTAGTCGTAGCACGCGCCGAGGCCGAGCCCGTCGATGTCGGTCTCCTGGTTGCCGGTGCAGACGACTACCAGGTCGTAGCTGCGGCCGTCGATGAGGCCGGCGCCGGGCAGCGCGACGGGCCGGGCCCGGCGGCCCAGCACGGTGAGCAGCCGGTCGGGTCGCAGGTAGCGGCCGATGGCCTGGTAGCGGCCCCGGATCTGCTGCTGCCACGCCCCGCAGGTGCCCGGCAGGTCGGCGGCGTACCAGTCGATGCGCTCGACGCTGTCCAGCGCGGCGGCGGCCATCAGCGGCTGCGGTGCGATGCCCAGCAGCGACTCGACGGCGCATTTGGCCGAGTCACCGCTGCCGACGACCGCGGCGCGGCGTACCCCGCGCAGCGGCCACATCCCGCCCATCCGCGCCATGAACTGGCCGAAGGTGAGGATGCTGACGCCGTCGGCGAAGCCCTGGCTGATCGGGTCGCCCGCCCCTCGCGCGTCGATCAGCCGACCGGCCGGCAGCGGGCCGCGGCCGGCCACCTCGATCTGCACCCCGCTACTGTCCGGCGTCGCGGCGCGCACGGTGGCGTTGGTGACGACGTCGGCGAACTGGGCCAGGGCGAGCCGGATGACGAACGCCATCTCGGTGTTGGTCTGGTACTCGGTCATGCCCACGTTGGATGCCTGGATCGGGGCGCCCGGCAGGTGGTTCAGCGCGGCCGTCTGGTCGCCGGCCAAACCAGCGTTGCCGGCCCGGTTGCGGGAGTTGAGGTAGAACGTGGGCCGGGCGGTCATCGCGAAGGTGCCGCCGGCGCGCGGGCCGCGTTCCAGCACCAGCGGCCTGGGGTGTCCGCTGCGGACCCGGATCGCGGCGTACACGGCGGCGTGGAATCCGCTGCCGATGATGACTTCCCGGCCGGTGCCGGCCGAGCTCAGCGTCTGCTGCTGGCGCGCCTCGTCGGCCCAGTAGGCGTCCAGGAACTCATCGGCGTAGCCGCGGGCGGCCGGGTCCAGGGCGATACCGGTGAGCTGGGCGGCCAGCCGGTTCGGGAACTCCGCCTCACGTTCGGCCATCGCCCGCATGGCGTCGGCGCCGCCCTGCTGCAGCAGGATCGCGGTCAGCAGAGACTCGATCGGCGCGGCCGGCACGGCGGGGTCAACCATCAATGGGTCGGTCACGGTGCTTCCCCTTTCTCGGGAGTGCACCGGGTCACCGCACCGGGGCGCGCACGCCACACCCGGGTCGGCCCGGGGGTGCGGCACGCGGCCGGCGCGGTGTCCCGGGGTCGGGTCAAACTGGGTTGATTGGCTGGGCTCCCTGGTGGCTACCGGTGCCAGGCGGGCAGGGCGCCGACCTGGTCGGCGTCGGCATCGAACAGCACGTAGTCACAGCCCAGGTGGCGGGCGTAGCGCTGCACGGCGACGACTTCGCCGGGCAGGTCGGGGTGGTCGGCGGCGTGCGCGTCGGGGTCCGGCGGCACCCACATCAGCCAGCCGTGTTCCAGCTGGTAGGCGATGACACCGTCCACACCGGACAGCCAGGCCCTACGGCCGGTCGATGCGAGTGCCCAGGCCGAGTCGGGCGCCGATGGTCGGTCCCTGCCGGACCGCGGCGACCGCGGTGAGCAGGTGCCGGCGCCGCCAGCCGAGTAGGGCGCCGGTCAGGTCCGCGCCGTGGCGGGTGTGCTGGCGCAGCGCGGTGACGAGGCCGTCGGCCTGTTCGATGCCGTTGACGGCGCCGCGGGCGGTGTGGGCGCGGGGCGGGGCGAGGGCGTCGCCGAGCAGACACGCATGGCCGTCGCCGACCGGCCAGGCCATCCGGGTGGGTGGGGCGATGTCCAGCACCGGCAACGCGGCCCGCCCACTCGTGGCGTGCACCAGGTCGGCCAGGTGGGCCGGCAGGTGCGCGGCGGCCTGCGCGTCGACGTGGTCGCGGGCGGCCGGGCTGACCTGCGCCGTGGTGGCGTAGACCCGCTGCCGGGGTGGGGCACCGAACCAGTCGGTGTACTGCTGCGCCGTGGCGTTGAGAAAGAAGATCCAGTCGGCGCCGCCGGGCACCGGGGCGAGGTTGAACTGCACGCCGGGGCACGGCTCCCACCGCTGGAAGTCGTCCAGGTCATCGGGGCGGGTGCTGGCGGTGCCGCGGTGGGCGATGTATCCGGCGTAGTGCAGCCGCCGGGCGGGGTCCAGCAGCCTGCGGCCGACCGAGGTGCGGCCGTCGCAGTAGGCGACCAGGTCAGCCGGTTCGCGCCCGCCGTCGGTGAAGTGCAGCATCGGCCGGCCACGCTCGGCGGTCATGTCGGCGATGCGTCGTCCGTGCTGGACCACGCCGGTCGGCAGGCGGGCGGCCAGGGCGTGGTGCAGCAGGGTCCAGGTGGTGAACCGGCCCGGGTAGGTCCGCCGACGGTGGCGCTGGTCGTGCGGGCCGTAGCCGCGGATCTGGGTGATCGTCTCGAACCCGTCTTTGACGTACTCGTGTTGCGCGATGTCGAGACGGTCCAGCACGTCCAGAGCGGTGTGCTCCAACGACAGCACCCCACCGGTGGCCGTGGGCAGGTCCGGGTTGGCCTCGTAGACGGCGACCTGGTCGAAGCCGGCCTGGATCAGCAACAACGCGAGGACCGGCCCGGTCAGCGACCCGCCGACCACCGCGATGCGAGGCCGCCGCCGGACCAGCGCCGGGATCGCCGGGAGATGGCCGGCGACCAAGGTCCCGGGCGGCATCGGCGGGTGATGGTCGTGCTCGTGGTGGCCCATTCGTGGGCTCCCTTCCGATGCGGTGGGCAGCCCAGGCACGGGCCGTGTCGGCCGTGCCCGGGCGGTGCGCGCAATGGCGCGGTGCAGTGCTGGCCGGGCAACGGCCACGGGGTGGTGCGGGGCGGAACCGGCGGCGTGCCGGCGGTGCCGGCGCACCGTTGGGTGCGGTGTCCAGGTATGCAGGTCAGACGGGTTGTCGGCCTCGGTCGGGTCCGACGGGACGACGCGGTGGTATGACCTGCTGGCGGCGGTCGTGCGGCAGGGGTTGGGCTAGTCGATGCGCTGCTCGCGGCGCAGCCCGGCGAGCAGGCCCGCGAGGGCCTGGCCGGCGGCGGTGCCGCGTCCGGTGATGGACTCAGCCGCCACGATGCGCCGGGCCGCCTTGACGAGCTCGGTGAGGCTGGGCTGGTCGGCCAGGTCGGTGGTGATGATCTCCACTTCGGGTTCGTCGACGATGCGCGTGTCATCCTGGAAGGCGGTCAGCCGGTCGGCGAGCTGATCGCCGACGCGGCCGTGCAGCAGCGACGGGTCGGCTGTCACCGCCGCGACGCTGTGCCGGGCAGCGCCCGCCACCGAGGCCAGGTTCAGGTGATCGCGGTAGGTTTCGGTGCACGTCCAGGTGATGGTGATCGTGGCGGGCGCGTCGACGGCGCCCTGGTCAATGGTCATGGCGAATGTCCCTCCTGTGGACAGGTGACGGCCCGCCCCGCGATGGGCGTGACCGGGGAGCCCCCACGTCGGCGCGTGGCGGCATGGGTGGTGGGCGGCGCCGGGCCGAGCGGGGTCAGCTGATGTCGGGCTGCCGCTCGGCGTCCTCGGTGCGTGCTCCCCCAGGCAGCTGGCGGTGGCAGACCCGCGGGCCTGCCACATTCGGGTCGGCGACGCCGACGAGCGTCTCGACAGCCTGGCGGGCCTGCCCGGCCGACGTGCAGCCCTCGCCGATCAGCCGGCCGTCGGCGGTAAACGGCAGCCAGAGCACCGCCGCAGGTGCACCGGCGCCGTCACCGATGGCCCGAACGACCCGGGCGGCCCGGCCCAGGACGTTCCCGGTGCGGTGCAGGACCCAGCCACGCCAGGCGACCTCGGCGACCTCCAGCCAATGCCACTGCGGGGCCGGATCGGCCTCGGCGGCCGGGTCCACCCCGTAGCGGTGCAGGCAGGCGGCCATGGTGGCGCGGGTGACGGACGGCACCTGCCAGTGGTCGTAGCGGCGCCACACCCGGCCGCTCGGGGCGGCGTACTCGGGGCGGCCGTCGTCCTCGAACGTGTCACAGTAGAAGGTCACGTCGCGGGGTGCGTGGTCCTCGCGGGCCTGCGCGACCCGCATGTCGATGTAGGCGGTGGAGCTGTGCAGCATCGCACCCCAGGCCCGCAGGTAGGGGTAGTCGGTCTGGTCGCGGGTGGGCATCAGTTCGGTGTTCCTTTCCCGATCACTGCGGTCGCGTGATCGCCCTGTCGACCGATCAGCCGCCTATCCCCGATCCCGCTGCCGTGTCGGCCGCCGCCACGCGGGTGATCATGCGGGCGGGTTCGGGCAGGACATGCACGGCGAGCAGGAACAGCCAGCGCCGGGCGCCGCGGGTGACACCGAGGCGCAGTTCGTCGCGGTGCAGCGCCGGGTCGGTCAGGGCGTCGCTTGAGTCGTCGGCGCGCCAGTGCAGCCGCAGCACGTCACCGGGCCGCAGCAGCGCGGCGATCGACCGCCACACCTCGTGCAAGTGCGCGGCGTCGAACACGGCCAGCGCGGCGGCGCCGGGCAGGTCGTGCTCGCGCCAGCGGCGCACGTCGTCGAAGCCGGCGATGGCCCCACCGACCTGGATGCGGCGGCGCCGGTCGAGCCGGTCACCGTCCGGGAACAGTCGCTGCTGGCGGGAGGTGTAGATGCGCGGCTGCGCGAACGCGGCGCTACTCAAACCCGCGTCGATGCGGGCGACGCTGGCGGCGTTGGTGTGGAAGGTGATGGTGTCGGCGGCGCGCAGCGCCAGCACGTCGTTGGGGTCCAGCTGGCCGACCGAGCCGGGGTGGCTGGTCGTCGGGTCGGTGTGTTCGGTCTGTCGGTGCTCGGCCATGGTGATGCCTCCGTCGAGGTCGAACGGTTTGGTGTGGTGGCCGCGTGCGGTGCCGCCGGCAGCGCGCCGGAGCGAAGCGCGCGGGTGTGCGGCGGCCCGGGGCGGCAGCGCCGACGTGGTGTGCGGGTTACCGGTCCCAGTCCGCCGCGTCGGCCAGGTCGGTGTCCGGGTGCTCGACCGCGGCGTGCGCCTCGACGAGCAGGGCCACCTGCCGTTCGGACAGGCCGACCGTGTCGCCGGTGGCGGTGGCGGTGAACAGTGCCGGGCCGCACACGAACGGCAGCCCGTGCGGGCCGGTGAACACGCCGCCGGACAGGGCGGCGCACATCTGGGTCGCGGCCCAATTCAGTTCGCCGCTGCCGTCCTGGTCGTCACCGTCCAGCCAGACGGTGACACCGGCGCGCAGCGCGACGCGGTGCACGGCGCCGCCGATGGTGCGCCCGGCCAACGCCACGCCCGTAGCAGAGCCGTTAGCGGCGTCCATGATGGACAGTCGGTGATTCGGGTTGACGGTGACGTAGCAGCCGCCGTCGGTGTCGGCCGGCCGGGTCGCGGTGGGGGCGGCCGTAGGCCGGGTCATCGTGATGGTCATCGTGTGCCTCCGTGTCCGTCAGTTCGAGTAGGGAAAGCCAGCCGCGAGTGCGGCCGGCGGGCATGGGCGATCGGTCGACCGGGCACCTGGCCGGGTCGACGGGTGGCATGCGATGGGTGGCGCGCCGGTGACCGGCGTCGTGGCCCGCGCGGCTGGCGTGGGCCGGGGTTTGGTCAGGCGGCGACAGTGACGAGGACGTCGTCGGGGGCCGCGTCGGCCAGCTGGAGGATGGCCTGCTGCATGTGGTCGATCAGAGCCTGCGGGCTGGTCTCCTGCGGATACAGGCAGGCGCCGGTGGCCATGATGATCAGGGCGTCGCCGGTCAGCCGGCGCAGACTGTGGTAGGTGACGTAGGCGGCCGGTCCGGCGGCCAACAGCGCGGACTCGACCGGATTGGGGCGCCGGGCGCCGATCCGGCCGGTCGCCGACCAGGTGTCGTACCGGGCCCGGGCCTCGGACGCGGCGAGCGCGCCGGTCGCGGCGAGGTCCAGCAGCCGCAGCGGGCCGCCGGCGCACCGGATCGGGTCGCCGTCGCCGGGCGCGGCCAGCAGACCGCGGTTGGCGCGCGAGTGCGGCTCTGCGAGGAGCCGACGCGCCGGGCGCAGGTCCTCGTCGAACAGGCAGGCGAGGGTGGTGCGCCAGTCGGTGATGCCCAGGATGGTGGCCGGGTACCAGAACGTGACGGTGCGGATGGTCAGGCCGGTGGGCAGGTTGATGGGCATGGTGGTGCTCCTTCCACGCATGTGATGGCTGTGCCGGGAATCCCGGGCTTGGTGTTGCTGCGGCGGCACCGGCCCGAGCACTGTGTGGGCGGGCTGCGGCTCCGTACGCGGCTGGATCGGACGTGAGGCAGCGGCCGAGGCCCGCCAATCGGCGCATGGCGGTTTGCAGCGATGCTCGGAGCGGTGTCGGTGTCCTCGGATGCCGCAGCCGTCGGTTCGGCATGCGCGGCGGTACCCCGCGTCCCAGGTGGTCAGGTGGTGCCGCAGGGCGCGGCGGCGGTGGGCGCGCCGCTGATGTCGCGTAGGCACCAGGCGTGCGGCTGCCCGACCGCGTCCGGGGCGATGCAGTGCTCGGCCAAGCCGCGCCCGCAGCGGTCGCAGCCACGACGGCGGGTGAACGCGGCGAGGATCAGCTTGACCCGGGCCCGGTTCCGGTGGCGTCGGAATGCGGCTGGTGGTTCATCCGTCCGCTCCGTCGAGGTGGACCAGCCGGCCGATCAGACACGTCGCGGCGGCCCGGTCCACGGCACTCCACTCGCCGGGCAGGGTGAGCGTGAGGGTGTCGCCGTGCAGGGTGCCGTCGCCGCAGCCACGGCCAGCCGCGTCGGCCAGGATGATCCTGGTCAGCCCGCGCGCCGGCCGGTCCGCCCACACCGTGACCCGGTGCGCGCCGACCGATGTGTGACCCAGCCGGACGGGCCGGTCGGTGAGCGGCGGTAGCGACACTGTGAGGTTGGTGAGGCTGCCAGGGTGCGGTCCGGTCATCGGGCGATCACCACCTCGTCGTCGAGGATGGCGAACCACGGGTCCGCTGTGGTACGGCGCAGCCATGTCAGCCATGCGTCGATCGCCGTGATCGGGCCGTCGGGGTCGGGCAGCGGATGCTGGTCGGTGAGGTCCGGCGCGTCCTCGACCAAGCTGTCCGCGGCAGTGCGGGTGCTGGCGAAGATCCGGATCGCTTCGCGTTTGACCGCTGCGGCGGTGGCGCCGACGATGAGGATCGGCGCGTCGTCCCAGTCGATCAGCCCGTACACGTCCCCACCCGCTGCGACCGTGGGTCGCGCGCCGAGGCGGCAGATGACCAGCCTGCGGGTGTTCATCGGCCCCGCCTGCCCTCGGTGTGGGACGCGGGCGGGCCATCGAAGCCACGCATCATCGCGGGGCCGAAGATGGCGGTGTGGCCACGGCCGGCCTGTTTCGCCGCGCGCATGGCGTGGTCGGCGCGGACGAGGGCCAGCCGCGGACCACGGTCGGCGCGTGGCGTGGAGGAGGCGACGCCGGCGCAGGCGGTGATTGCGGCGGTGACCGACCGGCCGGAGAGCAGGATCTCGGTCGGTTCGGCGACGGACGCCAGAAGGCGCGAGGTGTGGTCCGCGCCGCCGGCGGGGTCGTTGAGGACGACGGCGAACTCGTCGCGGCGCAGGCGGAACACCGCCCCGTGCGCGGCGGATGCGAGGTGCTGGACACGTGCGGCGGTCAGCACGAGCAGCTGGTCGAGCGCCCGGTCGCCGAAGCCGGCCACGAAGACCCGGCTGCCGTCCAGGTTGACCACGATCACCGTGACGGGTCGGTCGGTGCCGTCGGCCAGGGCCGTGTGGAAGCCGGCCCGGGTGTCCAGGCCGGTCAGGGTATCGCGGCCAGCGACGTGCACGGCGGCGCGGTGGACGGCGGCGGCGTGTAGCGCGATGAGCAAGCAGGTGATGGCGGCGGAACTGGCTATCACCCCTGCTGTGAGCTGTGCGGGGGTGGACATCGGTGCCCACACCTCCAATCCAGGGTTGGGGAGGTGTCGAGGGCAGCCGGGTTGCCGCCGGCTGCCCTCACCTCAGACGGTGGGCAATCCAGGCTTCGCCGGGAGTGTGCGAGGGGCGTGGCCGGTGGCGCCCGGACGGGCACCGGGCTGGTACGGGTTAGTCGGTGGTGTGGTGGCGGAGCCGGACCGCTGGACGCAGGCCGGGCGCCAGCGCGTCTGCCAGGTGAAGGGCGTACGGACACCAGGTTTCGGGAGGTCTGCACACTGTGGGTCACAGCCACAAGCTGGGCTCTGGTCCCCAGACGAGAGGTTCTGCCCGGCGGAACGCGAGCACCGCCGTGGTGTCGAGTGTGCCGAGGCGTGTGTTGGCGGCGGTGAGGTAGCCCAGCCGCTGCGACAGCAGCGGGCTGCGGGCCCGCATCGGTTCCTGGTTCACGCCTTCGATCAGCGCGTCCCCGACCGCCGCCGCCAGCCGGTGATAGGCAATGTATGTGCGCCTGCCGGCCTGCAAGGCGTCGAGTTCGTCTGGGTCCAGCGCGACGGCCGGACATCTAAGGTTGTGGCGGAGCATCGCCTCGACACGGGGCTGGTGCAGAAACGCACGGCGTGCGGCATGCAGCGCTCGCCTGTCGGTGCCGATGCGGTGTGCCTGCGGAGCCCATGCTTCAGCATTCGGGGTGCCCCGGACGACGTCGAGCCAAAGGCTGTATCGCGCGGCTGCATGCTCGGCGCCGCGTTCGCGGGTAGCGGCGATGTCAAACTCGGTCACCCCGGCGGCGAAGTACAGGCTCGGTGCACCGCCCGATGCGGTCACCGCTGCTGCACGTCGCTGGTCCCGGGCGGTACCCCGGCGCACAATTCGAAGGTCGAACTCGACAGGCGCGCCAACAAGTCGGCGTACGGTAGCCATGTCGTAGTCACGGCCATCGTGCATGCAGACGAGGCCGGTGCGAATCCAGTACCCGTCAGGGACGACGAGGCGGTCGGCGAACGCTGTGTGAACACCGTACTGGTTGCCGCGGTAGAAATCAGATGACATAACGACGGCCATGGTGAAGCCTCCTGGGTCGTGGGGCCGGATGTTCCGTCGGGCGAATCGGTCCTGGCGCAGCCGATGCCCGGCTTGGGTCGGGCAGGCTGGGATGAGCAGCGGCGACACGCTGGTCGCTTCGGCGTTCTGGCGCCGCGTACAGGTAGCCGGCAGGTCCGCTGTGGACGGATCGGTGGGAGCGGGACGGGATCAGTTGCCGTTGATGGGCGCTGCCGTATGGTGCCGGGTGAGCGTCATGGTCCAGCCGTCACGGGCGAGCTGGGCGGCCTCGTGCGCGCCCAGCGCGTGCAGCTCGCCGCTGATCGTGTCGGCCTCGCCCTCGATTGCCGCGGCGCAGGCAACGAACTCGTCGCGGTGGGCGAGGACGCCGAATCCGACCAGGGTCAGGTGCGCGTCGTACAGCCGGGCGTTGTCCGCCCGCAGCACCTCGACGCGGGCCATCAGCTCGCGGATCCGCGCGAAGCGCGGCAACGGCCGGTACTGGCGCAGCAGCCCCTGCCAGTGCGCGCGTTGCTGGTCGGCCCAGGTCGGCGCGGCGTCGGCCGGGTCGTCGGCGGGCTGCGGACGCTGGGTGGCCCGGTCGCGGCGTCGTCCGACCGCGATGTCGATGCCCGTGCCGGACAGCAGGACTGTGACGGTGGTGGCGCCGGCCAGGGACGCGACGCGCAGTTGGCCGAGCAGCGGGTTGCCGGTCGGCTCGTGCAGCGGCAGCTCGTACCGCAGCGGGATCGCTTCGGTACGCAGCAGCCGGTTCACGTCCAGCCACGGGGTGCCCGGCGGGCACTGCCGGGCGAACGCAGCGCGGCGGTCCAGGGTGCCGGGCTGGTTGGCTGGTGCCGGCTGCGGGTGGGGGCCGTTGCTGGTCAGCCAGATGCCGTTGCTGCCGGAGCGCAGCAGCAGCGCCGGTCCCGGGCGTGCGGCGTCGGCGTGGCCGGTGCCGGTGGCCGCGGCGGCGGCGTGTTCGGCGACCTCGCACACGGTGTCGAGATCGAACGTCAGCCGGATGGTCATGGTGGTGCCTCCTCCACGCGGTATGGGATTGGGGTCGAGACGCGTGTGACGCGCGCCCGAGATGCGGGCGCGCGTAGGTGTGGATGTGCCGTGGGTGGTTCAGGCCGGGCTGGCCACGGCGACGAGGTGCGCACCTGGGGGCAGCTGGGCCAGGTGACCGTTGGCGATGCCCAGGTAGTCCAGGGCGTCGAACAAGCGCTGGCTGCGGGCGGTGAGCCAGCCCCCGTGCTCGGGGGCGAGCCCGTCGCCGGGGACCGCGGCCAGCCAGGCCAGGTTGACGTAGGTGCCGTAGCCGGCCTGGAAGGCTTCCAGGTGCCTGGTGGGCAGCGGGCAGGGCTGGCCGGGGATGGCGTTGTGCGCCGTCATGGCCAGGATCTGCGGCTGGGCCAGGTAGTCGGCCTGCGCCCTCGGGAGGGGGTAGCGGTGTTCGTCGGCGCGGTGCCGGTCGAGGAACGACCAGAACGGTTGCGCCGGCCGGAGCCGGGCGACGACCTGCTGCCACAGCAGCCACTCGGCGGCGGCGCCGGCGGCGGCGCGGGTGCGCATGCCGTCCAGGTCGAGCAGTTTGATCGGGCCGCCGGCGGTCAGGCCGTTCCAGCGGTCGACCAGTTTGCCAGTGCGGCGGGTGTGGGTGTGGAAGTGCGGCAGGACGCCACTGCTGGATAGGCCGCGGGCCGCCAGGGTGGCGGTGGCCTTCGCCGCGAGGGCCGCGGCCGGGGTGTCTGCGGGTAGGCAGACGACGGCAATGCCCATGCTGCGGGTGGGCAGGTGCGGCCGGCTGGTGCTGGTGGACGTGGTTGACGAGACGTGCATGGTGGTTCCTCCTTGCCGGTGGATGTGGTGCGCGAACGCGCGGAACCGGACCCCTGTGCGGGGTCGGGCGTGGGTGCGCAGGGCACGCGCGGGGATTGGCCCGAGTCGGGTCGACGCTCGGGTCGAGGTGACCCGGGGCGACCGCGTGCTGCGGCCGATTCGCGGCGACCGTGCCGCGGGGTGGTGCTGTGTGGCCAAGGGGCCGAGGGTGGTGCGGTCCGGCCAGGGGCCGGTGGGTGGTGCGGGATGGGCGTGGGTGCCCGGTTGGGGTGGTCGCGGCCGACCGGCCAAATGGCGGGTGGGCCGGTGCGGTGTCCCTGCCGTGGCGAGCGTGCGCCCGGGTGGTGCGGTGGTGCGAAAGGGGGATTCTTTGAAAGAAGCTCTCACCGTAGGGCCGCGACCCAACTGGTCCGGATCGTCCGACCTCGACCTGTCCGAAGGTTGTGAGCTGGGCGGTTGGGTACCGGCTGGGGTGCAGTTGAGGGCTGGCGGCCACCGGCCAGTTGGCTCGGTTGGGTTGCCCGCCAGCCGGTTGCCCGGTCGTGCCCGGCCGCAGTGGTGTTCAGGCGGCGGGCTGGACGGCGCCCCGATCGGTGGGTGCGGCCGGCGACGTGGGCGCACGGTGGCGCCGGCGGCGGGCGGCCCGCTCCGCGTCGACGTCGTGCTGCCACTGGCTGAAACGCCGGCCGGCGAGGCGGCGCAGGAAGTGCGGGATGCGGTTGGCGGGGATACCCACCAGCCGCGGGCCGAGCACGGCAAGCAGGTCGGAGGCTTCCTGCGAGGACCAACCGGCCATGGCGATCGCGGCCTCGTCGGGGAAGACGTCGGCGACCCGGTCGGTATCAGGGTGCAGGAGGTGATCCTGGGTGCCGCCGTAGGAGTAGACCCACAGGAAGTTGGCCGGCGGGTCGGGCTCGACGAGGCGGCGGAAGCGTTCGACTTCCTTGGTGTAGGCGTAGAAGGTGACGTCCCGCCGGTGCCGGCAGATCCGCAGCCACGCCCGCAGGTAGTCGTCGGTGAAGAAGTCACCGGCGTCGTGGACCCGGACCCAGGCGTTGCGGAACTTGGCGGCGCCGAGTTCGGCGGTCATCGCCGCCTCCCAGCCAGGCAGGTCGTCCAGGACGAACGCCAGGTTGGCCTGGTGCCGGCCACGCACAACCGGCCACAGATAGGTGCCGTTGCGGGCGTAGCAGACCTGCACGCAGATCCCGGCGGCCGGGCAGGTGTTGTAGGTGCGCCCGTCGGGGAGCCTGCCGGCCCAGGCCGGCAGGCTCCAGTCCCACACCCCGATCGCTTTCATCTCACGGTTCTGGGTCAACAGCCGCTTCGGGCGCGGCACACCGCCCCGCGGCGGCACAGGTTGAGACATCAACATTCCCCTTGAAGGTGGGTGCGGTTGGCTGATCCGCGTCGGCGCCGGACGTCGTCGGCTCGCCGCCACCAGACGCTGTGCAGCGCGGTGGCGCCGGTCCGGGATCCGCGCCAGAAACGCAAAGAGCCCCCACACCGGCGCGCCGACGAGGGCGGCCGGTGTGGGGGCCAGGTGGTGCAGTGTGAATACCTGCTGAGGACTCAGAACGTGCAGTTGGGCAGCGGCTACCTGCTCGTCAGCCAGTGCGCGGCGCGGTCGCAGGAGCGCTCGTCGGACTCGATGAGGACCGCGTGGCGGCCGGCCGCGCGGGCGGCGATGCCGGTGGAGCCTGACCCGGCGAAGGGGTCGACGACGGTTCCGCCAGGTGGGCTGGCGTAGCGGATGAGCAGATCGAGGACCGCGAGCGGCTTCTGGGTGGGGTGGATGCCGGTGCGGTGTTCCGATCGCGCGTAGATGACGGATCGGGCCAGCCGGGTGGGTCCGTAGGTATAGCCGGCCGATCCGATGCGCCCGGTGTGTGGGGGCTGCGGCCGATGGGCGATGGTCGCGGCGGGCGGCCGTGGTTGGCCAGCGACGCTGGGCACGTCGTGGTAGATCGATGACCACGGTCCGCGGTACCAGTGGGTCGCGGTTTCGTGGATGCGCCGGAACCTGTCCGTGGCGAATCCGGAGCCGTTGTGTTTGGCCCAGGTCCAGTGGTCGTGCTCCGTGTCCAGGTCCGGTTCGAGGTCCTGGGAGAGCCGCCACCCGGCGGCGGCGAATTCGCGGCCCCGGAAGGGCGGCATGGCGAACTGCCGCAGCGGCAGGAAACACCACAGGGAGTTGGTGCACTGCGCCGCGGCGGTCAGCCAGCCGGTGGGCCATCGGTCCCACCGCAGCGAGGTCTGCTGGTAGGGCGGGTCAGCGATGATCGCATCAGCGTGCAGCAGCGGCAGCAGGTCGCGACAGTCGCCGTGAAACAGCACCACGGTCTCGTCGGCATAGTACGGCTGAGGTTTGGCCAGCGTGGTTCTCCCTTCTGCAGTGGCGTGCGAGGGGGTCTGCCCGGTGGGTGGTGCAGGCCGTCGGGCGGACGGGCGACGGCCGAGACCCGCCGCCCGCCCGCCCGCCGGGCGGACGGGCGGGCGCTCATCGACGGGTACACCAACACCCGTCGGAGCGTGAGCTCGATCGCGATGGCCGTGGCAGTCCCGGCTCGGTGTCGTCATGACAAGCGGGCACCACAGCAGCCGGATCAGGCCAGCGTGGGCGGCGGGTCGCCGCGGAGCAGGTACAGCGGGTCCTCGTCCGGCGTCGGCCGGCCGGGCCGCCCCGCGGTACCGGCGTCGTTGTCGCCGGTGCCGAGCAGGCTGGGCAGTTCGGCCAGGCGGAGCCGGCGGCGGCCGTTGCCGATCACGTGCCAGACCGGCCCGGCCGGGCCGCCGCGCCCGGCGGCGTGGTCGCGGTTGGCCGTGGCGACCAGGACACCGCTGGTACGGCCGGCGAGGTGGCGGTGGAAGTTGGTCTCGATGGCGGCGGTGGGCAGCCAGAACAGCACCGGCCAGGCCATCCCCTGGTTCCGCAGACTGCGATACCCGGGCAGCTTCGCCGCCCGGTCGGGATGGCTCATCGTGCCGGTGTCGTGTTCGAGGAAGAACCCCACCGGCTCGTCGTCCTCGGCCCAGACACCGTGCCCGTCGGGGCGGGCGGCGGGCTGGGTGACGCGGTCGGCGAATCGGGTCGGCGACCACCAGCGCTGCAGCCGCGTCTCGGGGTGCTGCCGCTGATGTGCGAGGAGGTCGATGAAGAACTGGTGCGCACCGTCGTCGTGGATGAGGTGGCCGATGCGGGTGGCGGCGGCCGGGTAGGTGTCGCGCTGGTCCCGGGCCGCCCGCGCCGATGGTGCCGGCTTGCCCTGGTAGAGCGCGACGTACCGGGCGGAGAGCCGGCCGGGGACCCAGTGCACCGGGAGCGGGCCCAGCTGTGGGTGTCTGGGCATGAACCAGTCGATGAAGCCGATCTTGCGCAGCACGTTGAGCCGGTTGCGGCAGGTCCGTACCGAGGTGAACAGGACGGCGGTGATCTGCTCGGTGGTGAGGAACCGGTGCTCGGACAGCAGGTGCGCGATGACGTAGTCGCGGGGTTCCAGGCGTCTGGAGATGGCCAGGAGGTCGTCGCGGGTGGCGGATCGGCGGGGTGTAGCGCGAAGGGGGGTAGACCCTGCGCGGGGATGGGTCACCCCCGCGCGGGGAGTATCCCCCTGAGGGATATTTCGGGGTTGGCGCGGATCGTTGGTCATGGGCTCCTACCAGCGTGGTTGGGTACCGACGGGCGCTGTTGATCACAGGTGGGGCGGCGCGGGGTTCGCCCGGGGGTTGACCCGCTGGTGCGCCTGCCCCGCTGCCCGCCTCGTGCGGACCGGTTCGGGGTGCGGTCACGGCTTGGCGCTGGTGCGGCGTGGCCCTCTGGCGAGTTGCTCGATACCGGTCGGCTCGTCGTCGGTGTCGGGGCGGGCGACGGCCTGACGCAGGGCGGTGGTCTCGCCGATGATCGGCAGCGGCGGCCGGGTACGCATGGTGAACGCCGCGGTTTCCCGGTTGGCCACGACGAGGCGGCTGGCGGTGGTGTAGGCATTCAGGTGGGATAGGTCATGCTCGTCGAGCTCGGGCAGGGTGTGCCTCGCCAGCTGGTGCGCGTCCTCCGGACTGACGTTGAAGAACATCTTGTTGCGGGCGTTGGCCGACAGCGCCAGTTGGGTCTCACGCGGCAGCTGGGTCAGGTTCTGGTGCGCGAGGACCAGGGACAGGCGATAGCCGCGGGCCTCGGCCAGCATGTCCCCCACCGACCCGGCCAGATTCAGCACGTTGTGCGCTTCGTCGATGTACACCGATGCGTCGCGGCGCTGGTCTTCCGGGATGCGGGCGCGGGCGGTGGCCGCCTGCCACACCGAGGCGAACACGAAGCTGCCCATCAGCTTCGCGGTCTCCTCGCCGATCTGCCCTTTGGGCAGGCGGGCGATGAGGATGCCACCGTCCAGGACACGGCCCATGTCGAAGCTCGACGTGGGCACGCCGAGGGTGTCTTTCACGAAGTCGCGCAACAAAAAGGCCCGGAGCCGTGCGAGCACCGGGCCGATGATCTGGGAGCGGACGGGGGGTGGGGTGCCCTCGTACCATTCCCAGAACCCTTTCAAGCCTTCGGGATCGTCGAGGTCGTGGGTGAACGCGGCCCGGAACTGCTTGTCCAGCAGCAGCGGCGGCACCAGGGTCAGGGTGGCGCGGGCCTTGCGCATCAGGGTCAGGCACGCCACCCGCAGCACGTCGTCGATGCGAGGCCCCCAGTGCCTCTGGAAGATCTTGCTGAAGATGCTGACGATGTTGTCCACGACGAGGTCGTCGTCGATCCCAGACAGCGGGTTGAGGGTGGCGCCGCGCTCCTGGTCCGGGTCGATGAGCACGAGCCGGTCGGCGACCGTCGCGGGGAGCCGATCGAGGATGTCGAGGGCGAGGTCGCCTTTGGGGTCGATGACGACAACGCCGCGGTGGGCTTTGATGTCGTCGAGGACCAGGTGGGTCATCTCGGTGGACTTGCCGGAGCCGGTGGCGCCGATCACGTGCAAGTGCTCCCGCGCGTCGACCACGCGCAGCGCCACGGAGTGGCCGCCGACTTCGGCCCGGCCGAGGACTTTGGTGCCGCGCCCGCCGGTGGGCACGGCGACCGGGGCGGGGACGGCCTTGGCGCGGGCCCGGTCGAGGCCGGGGACGGCCACGTCGGTGGGCAGCGCGGCCAGGACGGTGAGCTCGTCGGCGGACAGCAGGAAGCCCCGGGAGAACCGTCGCTGCGCGAGGACCGCCGCCGGGTGGGCCAATCTGCTGCGGCGCAGCCGGTTGCGGCCGGTGTAGATGCCGTAGGCGGAGCCGACGCCGTGGGCGACGGTGACCAGCCGGCGGCGGATCGCCTCAGCGTCCGGGTCGGTGCTACGGCCGGGTTGGACGGTGACCGCGTAGCGGATGCCGACCTCCCACTGCGGAGCGAGGGACTTGTCCATCGCGGGGCGGGCGTCGTGGTCGCGGATCGGGTCGCTCGGCGCCGCCCGCCCGTACCCGCCGCCCCGCGCCGTGTGGCTGCGGGACGGGGTCAGCAGTTCGGTGACCAGGTTCAACCCGCCGCGCAGCCAAGTGGTCGGGTCCAGCAGGCCGCCGCCGGGGGGCCGGCCGGTGCGTAGCCCGGCGGCAGCCCGCCGGGCCTGGGTGACGCGGCGGGGTGCGGCGGGGCGGGCCAGGATCTGCACGCAGGCGCGCTCGCCGGCGGCCAGGCCGGCACCGGCCGCGACGAGGGCCCGGGTGGGGTCGGTGTCGTGGTCGGTTTCCAGGGGGTACCAGGCCGGCATCGCCGGGGCGAGGGCGCCGCCCTCGTCCCGCACGGTGTTGTCCGTGGTGGGGACGGGGACCGGGGCGGTGGCCTCGGTGATGGTGGCGGAGGCGCCGGGCCAGGCAGCGCGGACCGCGGCGGCGACCGGCCCGGCCGCCACGGCGCCGGGCAGCCACACGTAGATGGTCAGCTCCCGGCCAGTCCACCGGTACTCCAGCGCGGCGTGCGGGGTGCCGTAGACCAAGCGCCGCCACCCGGAGGGGGCGAGGAGCTCGTACAGGTTGGCCCACCAGGCGGCGGCGCCGGCCGGGTCGACCTCCGGCGGCGGGGTGATGTGGACCTGCTGGGCGTGCCGTGCGAGCCGCCGGTGCCGCAGGGCACGGACCCGTGCCGAGGCGATGGTGCCGGCCACGGCGAGCACGATCGGGACGGCGGCCAGCCACGGCCGGGGCGCGACCCATCCGGCGGCGGCCTGGATCAGGTCGAGCAGGTGGGAGTGCGGTGCGGTGGGCACCATGTTCGGGTCCACCGGCCGCGACGGGGACGGTGCAGGTGTGGGAGGCATGACAAACTCCAAGACAGTCCAATGCGGACAGACACGAGGTGCGGGAAGAGGGCGATGGGCCGCTACAGGTCGGCGTCGTCGGTCAGGTCGGCCAGCCCGGCGCAGAGCTGGTGCTCGCGGGCCGAGGCGACGGTCTGGAACGCGACCCGGTGCGAGCCCGCCAGGAGCAGGGCCTCGCCGCGGCCGGCGGCCAGCAGCATGCGGGCCTCGCCGCCGGTCAGCGCGAACGTGGCGGCGATGAGGTCGATGGCCTGTGGGGCTTGGCGCATCAGGATCTGGGTGGCGGCGTTGGCGATGACCGCCTGCCCGAGGTCGGAGCCGAGGAGGTCGGCGGCGTCCTGGGTGACCACCGCGACCCCGGCCCGCCGCTTGCGGGCCGCTTTGGCCAGGCGGTAGAGGAACTTGGCGCCCTCGCCTTCGCGGAGCAGGGTCCAGGCTTCGTCGACCACGACGAGGCGGCGTGCGCCGAGCCCGTCGGCGCGGCTCGAGGTGGGCACGTCGACGTCGCGCCAGATCGCGTCGAGGGCGAGGAGCATGCCGGGGGCACGCAGCTCGTCGGCGAGTTGCCGGGTCGACCACACCACCAGGTGCCCGCGCGGGTGGAAGGTCGTCGGCCCGTCGAAGAGCTCCTTGAAACTGCCCTCGGTCCACGGCGACAGCCGGGCGGCGAGGGTCTGCGCCCCCGGGGCATCCGCGGCCTGCAGGGTGGCGGCCAGATCGCGCAGCAGCGGCGCCGGCCGGGTCCAGGTGGCCGGGTCGTTGCTGATCCCGGCCACCGTGTAGGTGGCGCTGATCGCCTTGTCCAGGGCGGCCTGCTCCTGCGGTGGCGGCTGCTGCCCCAACAACACTGCGACGAGCGTGTGGATGAACAGGGCCCGGCGGGTGAGGGCGTCGGCGCGGCGGTCCCCGGCCGGAATGTCGAGCGGGTTGATCCGGATGCCCGGGGCGCCGAGCTGGATGGCGGTGCCGCCGACCGCGTCGCACAGCCGCAGGTACTCGTCCTCAGGGTCGATGATCGACACCTGCACCCCGTCGTAGAGCGAGCGCAGGGTTTCCAGCTTGACCAGGTAGGACTTGCCCGCGCCGGAGCGGGCGAGGACCACCGAGTTGTGGTTGTCGCAGGACCAGCGGTCCCACCACACGACGCCGTTGGACGCGGTGTTCAGCCCGTACAGCACGCCGCCGGCGGGGGTCTGCTCCCCCGGCAGCGGGGCGGGCAGGTCCGCGCTGGCGAGGGGGAACGCGGCGGCCAGGGCGTCGGTGTCGAACACCCGCCGCATCCGCAGCGAGTCCACGCCGAGCGGCAGGGTGCTGGTCCATCCCTGCAACTGCCGCCAGGTGGCCGGCTGCGTATCGAGCAGCACGGACGCGGCGGCGGCCCGGACCTCGGCGACCGCCTCCACCAGGTCGGTTTCGGTGGGGGCGTGGACGCACAGGTAGTGCCCGGCCCGGAACAACCTTGCGGCGCCGCGGGCGAGGCGGTCGGCCAGGTCGGCGGCGTCTTCGGCGGCAGCGTCGGTGACCGGGTCACCCAGGCGGCCGTGGTCGAAGTCGAGGCGCCGGTTGGACTCCAGCCGGGCCCGCTGCCGCCGCAGCCGGGTGGCCGCGGCAGCGGCGGGGATGGGTTCGATGTGCTGCACGACGTCGACCCGGCCCGGCCAGGCCAGGAGGGCGTCGAGCCAGGCCAGGCCGACCTCGGGCGGGTACCCGGTGATGATCAGCACGGCGGTGTAGCCGTCGCCGACCTGCAGGTGCCTGGCGGTGGACTCCACCGCGGCCGGGCCGATCGCCGCGGCCAGGGCCGCGGCGTCGTCGCCGCCGCCCAACGACGAACGGCGCCCCCTGCCGGGGGCACCGTTCGTGATCGCGGGCGTGGTTGTCTTCGTGCGTCTCATGGGCTGAGCTCCTCGGCGAAGCGGGGTCCGATGACCGGCTGGTGCACGGGGGTGCGCGGCCAGGACGCGTCGGTGTACTGGTAGGGGTCGACCGCCGCGGTCAGCACCGCCGCGGCGGTCGCGCCGTCGAGGACCCGGGTCTGCGCGCCGAGGGTCGACAGGGTCGCGGCGGTGTGCTCGGCGCGGCGCATCGCCTCGGCGGCGGCGCCGCGCTCCCCCGGTGCGGTGTGCGCGATGGTGACGGTGCGCCACAACGGATCCCGGCGGGCGGCCACGTCGAGCAGGAAGTCGCTGTAATCGAGGGCCGCGTCGGCCAGCGCCGGGTGCGGCAGGGAATGGGCGGCGTCGGCGACCCGCATCGCGTGGCTGGTCAGGTCGACGCGCTGCGCGGAGACCACGACCTGCACCGGCCCGGTCAGGCTGTTGAGCCAGCGGGCGTAGGAGCCGACCAGGGCGGCCTGTTCCGCCCCGGTGCGCAGGCCCACGTTGACGGTGGTCGCGGCGACCAGCACCGTCGCCCCGCCCTCGCCGAGATCGATGACGCCGTCGTCGCCGATCGCATCGGCGGGCAGCCGCAGCACCGCCGGCGGCGGCCTGTCCGCCGCAACGGCCGGCGCCCACACGGGTGCCCGGGTCGCTCCTTCCGGGGCGGGTGCCGCACGTCGCGGGGTGCGCCGGTGCATAATCGCGGCCCACAGCCACGCATCCAGCGGCAGGCCGTCGCGGCGGCCCAACGCGAGCGCGACCGCCACCCCGGCGAAGGGAATGAGCAGGATCGCCACCGCCGGCAGCGGCAAAACCCGGCCGACGGACTTGAGGATCAGGTAACCGAGCACGGCGGCAGCGCCGAGGATCGCGACCTGCCGGGCGGTCAGGCCCCACACGATCCGGTCGGGAGCCTCGATGTCGGCCGGTACCCGGGCGTGCACTTCTTCGTCGTCCACAATGGACTCCTATGGTCAGGTGATGGGAGGAAGCAGCCGGCGCGGCCACCACGGCCCACGACGCAGCTCGGCCGGGCGCCGGCGGATATATCGGGACCAGCGCGGCGTCAGCGGCGGGGTGGGGTGTTCCACGGGCCGCGGACCGGCGGCCGGACCGGCCGGCTCTTGGGCATCGCGGTGGCCGGGTTGGCACCGGCCGGGAGCACCGGCCGCGGGCCAGCCGGCGGCGCCGGTTGCACCCCGGCGGCCCGGATCGGCGGCCGCGACGAACGCGGCAGGGCGGGCGCCGACCGCCTGGGCACGGCCCGCCAGCCGGAGTCGACCCCGGCAGCCAGCTCCTGCGAGGTGTAGGGCCGTACCGGCCGGCCGGTGGGCCAGGCCACACCGACCTGCCCCGGCCCGGCACCGGCCGGCTGCGGCCGGGGGCCGCGGCCGGTGCCGCCGCCAGGGCGGCCGCCGGTCGACGGTGTACCGGCGGCGCCCAGCGTGGACGGCATCCGGGTCCGGCCGCCACCGGGCCGGCCGCCGCGGCCCGCCGAAGTTGCCGCCGCCCGGGCGGCGCCGGTGCGCCGCACCGGCAGCCGCAGCGCACCGGTCACCTGCTGGATCAGCACCGTCCGCATGATCATCCCGGCCACGTTGGGGCCACCGCCCATGGTCGCGTAGCGGCGCAGCAGCCCAGGGATCTTGACAACCACCCACAGCAGGCACATGACGATGAACAGGTTGAAGGTGCCGTTCAGATCGTGCGGCAGGCCCAGTTGCGGCACGTTGGCGTCCGGGTCGAGGAACACCGACAGAGCGGTGTGCAGCGCGACGGCCTGCAGCAGCACCGTGGCGAGAATGGCCAGCATGGAGCGCCACCACAGCCGGGCCACGGGATCGGTGTACGGGGTGGCATGGCAGGCCAGCGCGAGCGGACTGATACCCACCAGCACGATCAGCATACCGAGGCGCACAATCCAGGTGACCAGCAGCATCCCCGTCAACGCGGCGATGATCAGGCCGATGACGACAACGAGGAACTGGCTGGGCGGGTTGTTCATCGCGTCGAAGGTGACGTTCCGCAGCTGGACCAGCGAGCCCTGGGAGGTCACGCTGTCGCCGGTGAGCGCCTGGGTCAGCGCGTTGGCGAACTGGACGAGGTGCTGGCAGATCGGGATGGCGAAGTTCGCCGCGATCCACCCGAACACCAGCCGGGGCACCAGTTCACCCACGCCGTAGCGGGACGGCACGGTGCCGCTGGCCATGACCACGATCCCGGCGGTGATGACGGCCAGGACGAAGCAGACGTTGACCACCATCATCGACCTGGTGGTGATGGCGGTGACCTGCGGCAGCGTGCTGACATCCGGCGTGGTGAACGCGTTGCTGGACAGCAGTCCCCACAGCGCGGTGAGGGTCGCCAGGATCGCTTTGGCGATCCAGGTCATGGCTTGGTCAAGCAGCCAGGCAGCCATATCAGCCGCCCAGGATGTTGCGCAGGATGGTCAGGATGACCGGGGCCAGCAGCGCCAGGGCGTAACCGATCCCCGCGCCCTTGAGCGAGCCCTTGGCACGCTCCAGTTCGGACGGATCACCACCGGCCATCAGGTACCGGGAGCCGCCGATGGTCAGGAACAAGGTGGCGACCGAGGCGATGATGCCGGTGATCCAGGCGGTCAGGTTGCCGATGACCGTGGGCAGGTCGTTGACCGCCAGGGGAATGCTGTCGGCGGCCCACGCGGGGGTGGCCGCGATCAGCAGCGCCGGGAGGGTGGCCGCGACGATGGTCGCGGCACGCCGGACGGCGTTGCGGGAGTTGGGTTTGCGGTGCATGGTGGGTCACACCTCCCGCCCCAGCTGCCTGGGGCGTTCGCGACGAGCGGATGGGAGGCGTCACCGCAGGAGCGGCAAGGGCAAGCCGTGGGAGCCTTGCTCCGTCACGGATGCCAGCGACAACGGGTGTGAGCACGGCCGTCTCGGCCGGCCCTCCGCGCAGGCCCTGGGGTGGCGCGGGAAACCGCGCGGCGACCCGGGTCGTTCAGGGTCGGTGGCGATTCCTTGCCCACCAAGGGCTCCCGTTGGGTACCCAACACAGCACCGAGGCCGGCTCGGGCACCCAACTCACTCAACTGGGCACCCGGATGGCTGGGCCGGCGCCGTCGCGTGGCGGGTCGTGTACCGACCCGATCAGAACGCTGCCGGGGCGGTTACGCGTCGCGGACTGTCGAACGCGACCGGCCCAGGCGTGCACGATCGCGCGTCAGGCCCGAGCAGCCGCGCCGCAAACGCCAACAGGCGAGGCGACGACCCGGGAAGGTCGCCGCCCCGCAGTGTTGGCCGGACCGCACGCCGCTGGCCGGCGGTGAGCGATGCGGTCAGCCGATGCCGCCGGCCAGGGTGGCGTAGACGTCACGGGTCATCGCGTCCCACGCGGCGCCGAGCTCGCCGAAGCCGTGGCAGCGGAGACCGAGCGGGCCGACGGCGGCAAGGAACACCCACACCGCCGGGCCGGGGTCCGCGCGGCGCAGCACCAGGCTCCACCGTGCCGCGTGCAGCACCGCCACGACCGGTCGGCCCCGATAGTCCCGGCCGATCCGCACCGCCCCCGGCGGCGGGGCGGCGGCCAGCACCCGGGCGTACCGGATGATGTTGCCCACCACCTCCCGCCCCGGCAGCCACAGCAGGAAGGCGTGGGGATCGTCGAGGTTGACACTCATGCCGTCGTCGACGAGATGGCCGGGGCCGAGCGCGGCGCGGGACTGTTCGGTCAGCGCAGCGGCGAGCTGGTTGGCAGCACGCTGCCACGGCTGGTGCCGGCGCAGGTAGCCCGGCAGGATCGCGGTGGCCGGGCGCACCACGACGATCGGGAACGGCCCCGGCCCGTCGCAGTGCCGTGCCCTGGCGCGGCCCGGCGCTGCGCCGGCCGACTGCGCGTCTGTCGATGGCATGGCTCGGCACCGCCCTACCGACTCGCCGGCGTGGCGGTCACCAACGCGGCACTGTCGCCGGCGACCGCCGGGGCGTCGCCGAGACCCAGCCCGAAGTCCAAGCCGGCATCCGGGTCGGGGCTGCCCGTCGTCAGCGGCACCAGCGGCACCCAGTCCAGTTCACCGGCGCGGATCGCCTCGGCCAGACGCAGCTCCGCCTTGCGCCGCCACGCCGCAGCGAGCGAGACGGCGAGGCCGAGCTTGTCCGCCACCGTGGCCAGGGCGAGCTCGTCCAAGCGAGTGCCAGCGATCAGCAGGTACTCGTCAGGGTCGATGACCGCCTGCGCCACCGCCCGAGTCAGCACCCAGTCCGGATGGTCCCAGGGCTGCTGCGGCGGCATCGACCAAGTGGCGTGCACCCGAATCGCGTCGGCCCCCTCCTCGCGGGCCCGGGCGGCCTTGACCGCGCGGGCGCCGGCGTCGATCAGCTTCCCGGCAATCCGGGTGTCACGCAGGTCGATGCTGCGGAGCCGGTCCACAAACGCGGCGAGGAGTTCGCTGTCGCGGTCGCTCGAGTCTCCGGGCCAGCCTTTGGCCAGCAGACCTGCCGTGCGGCGCAGCCCGGGCATGGCGATACCGACCGCGGCAATGACCCAGGCCGGGCCGTCGCGGCGGGCCCGCACGACCAGTTCCCGCCACACCGCGTCGCGGACCGACCGGGAGGTGGCGTCGTTGATGAGCAGCTTCTTCAGCTCGTCGAGGGGCAGGATCCGGTCGGGCAGGCCCGCGAAGCCGCGCCCGTCAACGGCGAGGGGGGCGGGTGGGCAGACCAGCAGGTCGAAGGCGCGCTGCGCGGCATCGAGGGCGGTGGTCGGCCAGGGCCGGCCGGTCGACCGGCGACCCGACCGCGAATACGGCCGGGACGGCTGCCGCGACTGGCGTCGGGACTGTGGTGTGGTCATCGGTGGGCTCCCGTGTCAGGCGGAACGCTCCGTACCCGGCCACGAAAAAAGGGGCCGTGTCGGACGTTGGTCGCCGTTCATGGCCGCATGCCAACCCAACGGGTTGGCCAACCCGCGACCACCCAACCGGATCATGACGGTGACGCCGAACGCTGCTTGTTTGTTGGGTGGTTGGGTCCAGCTCAGGCCCGTTGGCGGGCGTCGGCCCGGAACGCTGGACCGTCGCCGGGGCGGCGGTGCCGCCGCCGGCGGAGCCGGTGACGTTTGCGCACCTCGCAGGGGCCGCGTTGGGTCCGTTGGAAAGCCGCTACCCAACTGGGCGCCACGCCGGACCGCCGAACTGGCGGGGCCTGACTGCGCCCGGATCGGCCGACAGCGGCTACCGGGGACGCAGCACCGCCGTCGCCGCGGTCAGTAGCAGGTCTTCGGCGACGGTGACCACCCTCTCGGATGGCCTCGACGCTCAGCGCACCGAGCCGTCGCCGCCCGGCCACGAATGGCAGCTACGCGTTGAGGGCGGCATCCAGGCTGTCATCGAGCCGGCCGAAGTCGTTGCCGCGCTCCGCACGTTGCATCCGCCCGGCCAATCGTCTCCTGGTCAATGTTCAGGAGGAACACCGCGTCGAGCCGGGCCGCCAATTCCAGGGCGTTGCTGGCCTGGCCGCACAGCCACAGCGATGCCGCACCGACCTGCTCGGCCTCGGCGATGATCTCCTCCAGTCGGCCGGGATCCCACCGCCACTGGTGCACGGACAGCCAGGCGTGTCCGGGCGGGCCGGCCGGGTCACCCGCCGCCACTGGACGTCGCACTACCCGAGCAGGACGGTGTCGGCGCTGAACGCGTGGTGGCTCCAGGCACGTACTGCCGGGCGATGGTGGACTTAACACGTCCAATACCCCGGCCACCAGACAACGGGGCACCCCCTCGCCCTGCCACACCGGTGCGGCCGACCGGCCGCCGGTGAAGGCAGTCCGCAGCACGTCGCCAGCGCTCGGGCCGGACGGCGACGGTCCCGGGGTTCCAGGGTCCAGCGATCAGGCGGTGGCGGCCGGTATGGGCACTGGGTAACCGGTACCGGCGACCCCCGGTGCAGTACGGAACTCGGTGCGGTAACGGTGGACGTCCGGCGCCGTACCGCACCCGATACCGCGACCGGTGACCGGGCCGTACTGGTACCCGCCCACTGACCGGACCGGCACCGGCACCGGCAGGCCACGGGTGCACGCCGATGGCACCGGTACGCGTACCGCCCTGCAGTGACCGGTCCGCCCGCCCGGTACCGCCCGGTGGCCGTCCGGCCCCGGCCACCGCGAGGATCATCGGCCGATACGCATCGTCACCGCACTGTCGGCGCCGGACTCGGCCGGCATCGCACGAATCCAGTATCCGGATATCGCGGCGTACGCATCTACATCGGTCGCCCACCGGCCACGCCACCACCAGCGAGGGATGTTGATGGCGACCACAGCGCGGCCGATCGCCTCCACACCACCGTCAAAGGAGTTGTCGCCGACCGCACGGTGCATCAACCGGTCCGCGCAGGAACCATCCGTACCAATTACGGAGCGGGCGCGCCTGCGGCGGGCGCGCCATTCGATCACCAACCGGTACCGGAACCGGCGGCGCCGCGACCGGTACCGGCCCGGCGGTGTGCCTGGTCGCCGTTTGAGGCGGCCCACACGCGGGTACCGGCGGGCGCCACACCGGTACCGGCCGCGCCCGCACCGGTACCGGTGATGCCCGCCGCGGCACCGGACACGATCACGGGCTGGAACGGAGCGCTGAAACCAACGGCGTGGCGGTTCGGCGCGGCCGTCAACCAGCGAGCACGCCCCGCAGCGACGGCCGTACCCATCACAGGCAGGCACCCCGGTTGAGCGGCCGCCGGTCGCAACGCCGGGCTGGTTGGCTGCCCAACCACCGGCCAGCTAGGCACCCGACGAGTCCGGTTGGGTCGCGCCCGCGGCGGTACCCAACCGAGCTGGGTATCGCCATCCAACCCAGTTGGGATCGCCTAGCGCCGGTTGGGTGCCGGTTGGGTTGCCTGCCCCGTCGACCGCTGCGGGCGGGGGTCCAGTTGGGCCATGGGTGGGCGTGAACACCAGCCACCCCGCGCGGGAACCGCACCCGCCCATGGCCGACCACCACGACCGCCCCGACGACGACCGCGAACGTCGCACCGCACCCCAGCCCGACCAGCCGCACCACCTTGACCCGCGCATCCCGGACAGCCCCGGCCCGGACACTGGGTACACACCAGATGCCGATGACCCGCTCACGCTCTCCGAACTGATCGCAAGCGGCGACATCGACGTCGTCCCCGGCGACCCACCGGTCCCGATCGCGGTCTGGCGCGTCGCCGACGTCGACGCCCAATGGAGCCGCCAGCGCGCCGACGCGCTCACCCCACGGCTGGCCGCGCTGCTCGTCGGCACCCACACCCGCCCCGGCGACACGATCGTGTCGATCGGCCACGAACCCGCCCTGGCCGGTGCGGCCGGCGCCGGCGCTCGCCGCTACCACAGCCTCGACCACCCCGACCAACTCGCCGGCCTCGACCAGGCCGCCGGCACGGTCGCGCTGATCGTGCTGCCCTGGCCGCCACCCAACCGGCCCGGCACAACGAGCCACCAGATGAGCGGAGTACTGAGCCGGGACAGCCTGGTCGCGATGTTCGGCGCCTGCCGGCGGCTGATGAGCCCAGGCGGCTGCACCATCGTCGCCCTCGCCGGGCTGCCGCCACAGCAGACCTTCGTCGAGCACAGCAGCGCACTCATCCCGGCGGCGCACCAGGCCGGCCTCGGCTGGCTACAGCACATCGTCGCGATCACCGCCCCGATCGTCGGGCCGCACATCACCTGGCGCGCCGCACCCGCCGACCCGGCGCTGCTGCGCGCCGCCGCCCATCTCAGGGTGCATCTGGACTTGTTTGTGTTCGTGAGTCGGGGCAGCCGGCATGGCTGAGTACGCCCGCCCGTATGTCGCGACATCCGCCCTGGCCGGTGCGGGCGGGTCGCCCGCCGGCTGCGGCGACACACCATTGTCGCCGTCAGCGCCGCTGTTGTCGGTGATCCTGGTCGGGCAACGCAGCCTGGCCCGGCAGCGGCACGGCCGGTACGTCGCCGGGTCCGGGGCGCACCCGGCCCGGATGGCCCCCGACCTGGCCGCCGCCCTCATCGGCGACTACACCCGCCCCGGCGACCTGGTCTTCGACCCCCTGGCCGGGACCGGCACCACCCTGGTCGAGGCCATCCACGCCGGCCGCAACGCCCTGGGCATGGAGTACGAACCCGGATGGGTCGCGCTCGCCCGGGCCAACATCGACCTGGCCCGCCGCCAGGGCGGCACCGGCCACGGCCGAGTCCTGCGCGGCGACGCCACCGTGCTCCCCCGCGGCGTGCCCACCGAACTGCGCGGCCAGGTCAGCCTGGTGCTCACCTCACCGCCGTACGGCAAGACCATGCACGGGCGGGTCGAGCACAGGCGCGGGCCATTGGCCCGCTTCCACAACACCTACAGCCAGCGCCCACCGCACGGCGCCACCGACGGCGAGGCCGCCGGCCCGGTGGCGGCGGCCCCGGCGAACCTGGCCCACCGCGGGCGCGACGCGCTGCTGGACGGCATCACCGCTGTGCTGGCCGGCTGCGTCCCGCTGCTCAAAGCCGGCGGGATCATCGCCGTGGTGGCCCGGCCGTGGCGACGCGACCACTTCCTGGTCGACCTGCCCGGCCAGACCATCCAGGCCGGTCTGGCCGCCGGGCTCGAGCTCGTCGGGTGCCGCCGCGCGGTGCACGCCGCGGTCCGCGACGGCAGGCTGCTCGCACGTCATTCGTTCTTCCAGCTGCATGTGGCCCGGGCCAGCCGCCGCAAGGGCATCCCGGTCAGCCTCATCCAGCACGACGACATCGCCCTGCTGCAGGCCCCCAGCGATGTTCTGGCCGCGCCCGGGCGGTCAGCGTGAGCACGCCGCCGCGCCGCGCCCCGCCGCGCCCGTCCGGCCCCAGCCCACACTCCGGACGGCTCGGATCCGGGGCGAAGAGCAGGGGTCGGCACCGCGGCGCGAGTCGCGCTACCGTCCCCGCCAGCCCGGCCCGGCCGGGAACGGCCAGACCCGGAAGCCAACCGGGTGCTGCGGCTGGTCCTGACCGGACACCGTGCCGATCACCGCAGACCAGCCTCAACAGGCGGTCAAGGCGCTGTCCGCCATGATCGTCGCCTGGTTGCAGCGGCAGGCACACCACGGCCGGTCACTGACCGGCTGACCCAGACGCGGGGCCGGGCTGGCGAGGCTCCCCGCCGCCCGGCCCCGCCCAGGTTTCCCTGCACATCCCTTTCAGTGTTGGAGATCACCATGCCCACTACCGCCATCGGTACCCATCGCCCGCGCCGGGTCGCGCCATAGACGCGCACCCGCGACCCTGTATGCCTCCTCCTCCCCCACCAGGACAGGAAATCCGGCTGCAGATGTTCCTACTCAGCCACCCCGACTAGTACCCGGTTGCCGAGCACGCCGAGTACGGCAGCGACGCCCGCCGCACCGGGCCTGCCCTTGCGGCAGGCGGTCGCCGACGCCCGCGCTCCGCAGTTCGACCTCCTGCTCACCGAAAACCTGGACCGGCTCGGTCGCGGCCTGCCCGGGTCACCGGGGCTGCTGATCGACCTGGACCGCGCCGGCGTGGCCATTGCCACCGCGGACGGCGCGGTGAACACGACCCGGTCGGCCGACCGGCTACTGCTGGCGATACTGACCGCGATCGCCGAGAACGAGGCCGCCGGCCAGGCCGCACACCGCGTCGAATGCGCTTGCCGCCGTCGCCTCCGCCACGCGCGCTGGGCCGCGTGCCCACGGCTGGACGAATGCGGCTAAGGGAAGGAGAGGACCGTCACGGCGCGTCGCGCCACCACCTGCGCCGCCCGTAGGCCGCCCAACTGAGCGGCCTACCGTCCAGCTCAGAGGACAGTGCTTCCAGGGCAGGGCAGGGCAGGGCAGGGCAGGGCAGGGCAGGGCAGGGCAGCGAGTTGCATACTCCCTGGTGCAGGTCGTCGCTGGCGAACATGAGGAGGTGGTTGTCGTTGCCTTGCTCAACAACCGTGACGAGTACGCGGGCACGAATCGCCTCGGCCAGATCCGGCGTCAGCGCTGCGGGCGGGCACTGCATCAGCCGGGCGACGTCCTGCAGCCCGCACGACGGGCCGATCAATGCGGCGACCCACAGTAGGCGCTGCACGGGCATGGGCAGCTGGGCAGCCTCTGCAGGAGGCCGCCAAGGTGCGGCGGAGCGATGGTGGAGGTTGCGGGATGCCGCAATGCGATCCACCGGCACTGCCACCGCAGGATGTCACGGAGTGTGGGTGGCGGCCCGCGGGTGGCACGCCGACGAGGTCGTGCAGGAACGGCCGTAGGATGATGGGCAACAGGTCGAACGGACCTCCGGGGACCAAGCGGTAGTTGACCTTCCGGCAAGCACGTCCACATTGGACCGATTTCGTCGCCACGTCCGTGGCGCGTCACATTGGCTCGGATCCGTTCACCGCTGCATCGTCGCCGCTTACGCGGGCGGCGTCCTTTCGTCGCTGCCGACTGGCTCTCTGCCGACAGCGAGGTGAACAGTACTTCCGTGGCCGACCAGTAGGTGCCGACGGCGGCACCGGGCATGGGCAGCACCCGCAGATCCCCGAATTCTGCGGAGGCTCCTGCCAACCATGCGCATCACACCAGGTCAGCGCGGTAAGGCTGGCCGTTTCGTCCCCGAAGAGCGCTCGTCGCAGGTCCGCGGGAATGTGACGAAGCTCGACACCGACGAAGTCACGCAAGGTTCCAGCGCGATGGCGAGGGTGTCGCAGCTTAGACATCGTCTTCGCCTCGATCTGGCGAATCCGCTCACGGGTAACGCCTAGCCGCCGACCGACCTCGTCGAGAGATCGCGGGACCATGTCGCTGACCAGGCCGAAACGCAGTTGGATAACGACCTTCTCGCGCTCAGTCAAACTATTGATTGCCTCGGCGAGGCCACGGGCAACCTCGATGGACGTGAGTATCGAATCGGCCGAAGTAGAATTATTTGCCCGTTTTCTAGTCATTCAGCACGCCCTGAGTCGTCGCCGGGCTCAATAATGCCGCGGCGGTCCTCGGGCCTCTGCGGGAGGCGGTCAACGAGCGGGCGGAACGCCGAGACGAACACCGCTAGAACAGTGGGAAGGTCTTCGGGCCGAGCACGTCGGATCGCGGCAAGCCACACGAGGCAGAGGCCGACCGCAAGAGCAAGGAAGGGGGAGATCAGCAGGAACACGAGCATCAGCGACACAACGACCTCCAGAGACGACGAAACCCCCCGGTGTACGCGACACCGAGGGGTTGGGCAGCTTGTTTTGGGCAACAAAAAAGCCCCTGACCTCCAAGGTCAAGGGCTTGATCGATTGTACTTACGCATAGTCCTTCGCGGCGATGAGAGCCTATCGCAAAAAAGCCGGGCGGCAAAGCCCCCATCGGACCGTTGTTTTCCCAGCTCAACGAAAATACGCGCCGGTCGGGCGGTTTTGTGACACCCGTGACCAGTCACGCTCGCGTAGCGCAGGTGACGCGCGGCGGCGATTCGCGCTTGACAAGCAACTGCGGGGGCGGCTGGCGTTATGGCGCGGCAACGTGCTGGCAGACGGGCGCCGACAAAACCGTGCCGCATCGCACCGGGCTGTGCTGCCGACCAGGCCAGCCCCGAGCAGATCCCGGGCGGTGCAGCGCGCTCGGGCCGGCTGGGGGCCCGACTGGTCGCGACGAATCCGATAGTGCTTCGCGGTTCAACGCGGCCTCTGGGCGGGACATCCGCCATGACCGGCAGCGCGGCCCCGATCGGCCAATTCATCCTAAAAACTGAACGGCCGTTGCAACCTCAGTGCGACTGTTGCTACCTCTATGAGCATGGCGACCAGAGCTGGAAGCGATGTCGGAGGCGGTCGTCGTACAGTCCGCTCGCCGCCCCGGTGACTACGCCGCCGCCCGCGGTCCGAGCGGCCTGGAGATCGTCTTCCAACGGCGGAGAACAGCTACTCGCCGGCACCGACGGCATCGACCGCGTCGCCTCGATCCTGCGCGACACCGTGCTTGGCCGGTGTCGTTCGTCGACAGACCAACGGGACGCTCATCGACGCGGCATTTCTCGAGGTGTTTCGGCGGCACGGAATCCGGGTGAGCGTCTCACTCGACGGCGGTGCGCGCGCCCCCTTCCGCCACCGGCGCTACGCGAACGGCCGGGAGAGCTTCGACCTCGTGGCACGCGGCCTGAACCTGCTGCGCAGCGAGACCGACCTCTACGCCGGCCTGTAGTGCACATCGATACCGACAACCATCCCACACTGGTGTACGAGGACCTCCTCCGCTTCGCCTCGCCCCGGATGGATCTGCTGCTGCCGCATGGGACGTGGGACCGTCCGCCGCCGGTCGCGGCGCCGATCAGGCCGCCACGCCCTACGCCGGTTGGCTGGCTGGCAGCGGTCTTCGACCGCTGGTGCGACGCACTGCTCCGGGAAACCTCGATCCAGATCTTCGAGTCGATCGGCGATCTGCTGTTCGGCGGGCACGGCGAGAGTGAGGTCGTCGGCCTGGGGCGGGACATGACGGTGACCATTGAGTCCGACGTCTCGATCGGGCACAACGACTTCTTCAAGATCACCACGGACGGCGGCGCGGAGACTGGCCTTAACGTCTTCGCCCACGACCTCGCCGACGTGCTCGCCCATCCGGCCTGGACCGCCCCGACCGGGCTCCGCGGGCTCTGTGCTACCTACAAGGTCGTGCCCCGTGGTACGCGTCTGTGGCGGCGGCCTGCGGCCCACCGGTTCCGCTCCGGCTAGCTCGACAACCCATCCGTGTACTGCCCCGACCTCTTTGCGCTCATCGCACACATCCCGCGCCGCCTCACCGCGGGCCTCCTGCGGTTGCGCACGGCCAGCACAACAACGGTGGAGACACCAGCGTGATCCGGCGCTACACGCTGACGATCGGCGATCTCGACGCCCTCGGCGTCGGCGACGGCATGCTCGAATTGCACCGCCAGCTGGCCGCGTCACAGAAGTCGAGGCGCATGCTGCTTGAGCACAAGTGGTCGCGCACCGGTTTGCAAGTGCGACCCGTGTGTATACTCGCCAGCTGCACCGGCCGATCTCCACAGAGGACCGCAAATCTGCTGGTGGCTTGGCCGGCGGTGGCACGACACCGACCCCGCAGAGAAGGTCGCGACGGTCTCGGTCGCCGGGTTCCTGATCTGGCTCGTCGGCGACCTTGTGCTCAGCGGCATCCGATGACCGCAACGCGGCCGCCTCGTCCCACACCTCCGCAAGCTCGCCAACACCCCCTCAACGAACGCCGGACCGTCCGCCAACTAGCCCGGCTCCCCCGTGACGGTCAGTCGTTCCGCCGATCGTCCGCTACTGTCCGGCTCACAACCGTTTCGTCGAGTGCTGCCAACTTGTTCGTTGACGCCAAGGTCTCCGGATGGTTCTCCCCCAGGATACGACGGCGGGCGGCAAGGACGTGCTCGTGCATCGAGCGCGCCTCGGCAAGCTCGCCGAGCCCGGCTAGCACATCCGCAAGATTGTGCATAAGCGTGAGCGTGTTCGGATGGCTCTCACCGAGGACCCGCCGCGCCGTGGTCAGGGCACCGGTGTACATGGCGCGCGCCTCGGCGGTTCGCCCCAGCTTGGCGAGCACGCCCGCGAGGTTGTTCATCGAAGCAAGGGTGTCCGGATGGTCCACACCGAGATTCCGCTGTGTGGCCTGCAGCGTCTGCTCATGCATCATCCGAGCGTCGCCGAGTTCGCCGAGCCTGGCCAGCACCAGCGCAAGGTTATTCATCGACGTGAGCGTGTCGGCATGGTCGGCGCCGAAGATGCGGCGGCGTGTCCGCAGCGTCTGCTCGTGCATCGCGCGGGCCCGGGCGAGCTCGCCCAGCCTGACCAACACATCCGCGAGGTTGTTCAGCGACGTCAGGGTATCGGCGTGGTCCGTTCCGAGGAGGCGCCGGCGGGCACTCAGGATCCGTTCGTGCAGGGCACGTGCGTGGTCGAGCTCGCCGAGCCTGGCGAGCACCTCTGCAAGATTGTTCAGTGCGCCGAGGGTGCCGGGGTGATTGCCACCGAGACTCCGGTCCAGCCGGATGTGCGCCTCCCCGAGGAGACGTTCGGCCTCCCTGAGCTCGCCTCGCCGCTGCGCATACAGGCCGCATACGGTCAGCAGCCGTGCCGCGTTGTCGTCAGCGGACGGCGGCAGGTGTTCGGCAATCGTCGTGATGTGGGGGTACAACACCGCGATCTGCGACCACGTGCCGGGATCGTCGGGGTGGGCCGGGAGGGCAACGGCAAGGAGCTGTGCGGTGATCTGCGGCCAGGTGACGCGCCTAGCACGGAGGCGCCGCCACCATGGCACGGACGGCGTGGGGTGCTGGTGCCGGATGATCTCGGCGACGAGCTGGTGGACGCGGATCGTGCCGTCCCGGATATCGATTAGGGCAAGTTCGGCCAGCACTTGTAGGGCGCGGTCGTAGGCGGCCTGGTCCTGGGCGGTCTGGCGCAGCGGGGCGGGGAGCTGGTGTGGAGCGACGGTGGCAAGAGCCCGTGGGATGGGTGCGGCGGCGAGATGGGCGAACAGCTGCATTAGGGACGGGGCTGCCGGGTGCTGGTGGTCAGCCACATTGACCGCAAGGGTGATGGTCGCGTCAACCGTCAGGTGCTGAGCATCGTCGATGCCGTACCGGAGGAGGCGGTGCTGCTGGATGGCATCGAGATAGTCGGTCAGGGTGCGACCGGTGGCGGTGCAGTAGGCGCGGGCTTGTTCGAGCGCCAAGGGAAGGTAGCCGAGGCGCTCGGCGAGCTGCACCGCGGCGTCCGTCGGTACCCTGCCTGCATGTCCGGCCTTCGGCATGAGGAAGGAGGCTGCGGCTTGCGGGGGGAAGAGACCGACTTCCTGAGTGGCAGCGGTGTTGTCCCAGTAGGGGTTGCGGGACGTGATCAGCACTTGGCCGCCGCGCGGCGGGATGAGACCACGAATGGTGTCGGGCGCGGCGTCGTCGAAGACCAGTAGCCAGCGGTCACGGTGGCAGAGGGCCGCCACGACCGCGGAAGCCGCCTGCTCCTGGTCCGGCCCGAGCGTGAGCTCAAGGGGTCCAGTGAGTTGGGCCAGGCCAGTCATGGCGGAGAGTCGGCTGGTGGCGCGAATCTGCCAGGCGATGTCGAACCGGTCCGCGTGCTTGTGCGCCCAGGCCAGCGCGAGCTGAGTCTTGCCGACACCCGGGATGCCGTGCAGGACCACCCGCCCGGTCGTCTCCAGAGCAGCGCCCAGCGCGGTGAGGTCAGTGTCGCGTGCGGTGAACGTCGCCACCGGCGCCACCACGGTCCACGCCTTCGCATTGACCGCCGGCCCGCGCGGCGGCGGCGAACCTACCGGCGCCTGAGCAATGACGATGTCACGTTGGGCCTGGTACACCGTCGCATTCTCACGGGCACGGCCACGGAACCAAGCCCACTTGCTGCGCCGCATCGGTCGGTTCACGGCTGTGAGCGCTGGTTGTTGCCGACGTTGTGGACGTCACGGCCGGCTTGTACCACCAGCGCGTTACCTCTCGCCTTGCCGCTGAAGCGGAACGTCCGGCGAGCGCCGTCGCTCGTACGCGACGGCAGGGCAAGGAACAGGGTCGCAAAAGCCAGCACGAAACTGCCGACACCGGCGAGCCATGACGCGACCTCGACACCATGCTGCCCGAACAGCACGGCGGCAATAATCAGCCCGACCACCACGAGCGCACCAACCACTCCGGTTGCCCACCTGCCAGTCCGGTTCATTCCTTTAGCATGCCGCAGCCGAGCAACAACCGTCGACCACCCAATCGACGACTCCCAAGACGACCAGCGCACTGATCCTGTGCAGGTAGAGCGAGCATGCCCGGAGCCGTGACCACGTCACGGCAGACGACCTGCCCGGCCTGCGGATCGAGCCCGAACATCGGGGCCACGCCCCCGCTGCCCTTGGGCACAGGCTGCTTGAGCAACCGTTAACCCCATATCAGCAAATCAGTGGTCCCGACCGGCGCCCGACCCAACGTTCCAACCCACGGGTTGACATCCAGCTCACGCCAGTTGCATACCCCACCGGAGATTTCCGATATCGGGCAATCGTCGGCAAGACCACGCCGGCTGGGTTGGCGGGTGGCGGCTGGTTGGGTCAGTTGGGCGGCCCCGATCGCGCGGCTGCCGGAAACCGGGCTCTGGTTGGGCCATGGGTGGATATGAACACTCCCGAATTGGCGCAGGAGTCTGACGCGCCGATAGCCGACACGCACCAGATCGACAGGGATCGGCTGCCCCCTGGCACGGCCATGACCCGGCCGATGCCGGCGGCGACGCACGTAGCCGCCGCCGGAGACGCCTGCGCCGCAACCAGCCTGGGTCTCCAGGCGATCGATGCGATATACCACGCCCCCGGCCTCCATGCTGCGGTGCGCTCCGGTGTCGCGGCCGGGCCGCTGCTGCGCTGCCGGAGTGCTACACACCGCAGCCAGCTTCACGCCGATACGCCGCGTCCCTCCCTCAGCAGTTCCCCGGTCGCCGAATGGGACAGCGGCGGCGCTGATGACCGGCCGCGCCACCGGTACAGCGACGGTCCGGACGAGCGCCGGCAGCTTGAGAACCAGCGTGAGGAGCCCTGGCAGTACCGCCGGCCCTCCGGTCAACTGCCCGCAGCCGCGCCGTGCCCTGTCAGCGCTGGCTGGCGGTGGTGCAGCGAGTCGCGCTACCGTCCCGCGCCGTCCAGACGTCGGCCGCATCTTGCGACCTGCGGCGACGGCGAGAGCAGGAGGAACAGCCCCTGTGAACAGACAGCCGACCGGCCGGCAGGTGCGCCATGACCGGCACCGCGAACGCCGGATGGGAGCCAGAGCCCCTGCTGAGCGTCGAGCAGGTGGCGCGATGGCTCGGCAAACCCAAAGCCACCCTCTACGCCTGGCGCAGTCGCGGCCAAGGACCACGTGCCATCCGGGTCGGCAACGTCCTGCGCTACCGGCACAGCGAGGTAGAGCGATGGCTCGACCAACAGACCGACCCACGCCGATAGGCAGGTACCACGGTGAGTAGACCGCAACTGCCCATCGGGACCTGGGGCAGCATCCGCCGGGAGGAAGTCACCCCACACCGGTTCCGGGCCCGCGCCCGGTTCCGCGACTACGACGGCGTCACCCGCGACGTGGAGGCATGGGGTCCCAGCGGCGCAGCCGCCGAACGTGCCCTGCGCGTCAAGCTCCGCGACCGATCCACCCCGAACAACAACGACATCAACCCAGACATGCGCCTGAACCGGCTCGGCGACCTGTGGATCGACGAACTCATCGCCGAGGCCCGGATCACCCCGCAAACCATCGCCCGCTACGAAGGCAGCCTGCGTACCGCCATCCGTCCCGCCCTGGGCAACCTGCGCATCCGCGAGGCCACCGTCGGCCGCCTCGACCGGTTCTTCAAAACGGTCGCGGCCCAGCACCCCGCCAAGGCCCGCGGCGCGAAGGTCGCCCTCAGCCAGATGCTCGGCATGGCCGTCCGCCACGACGCGCTTGCCACCAACCCCGTCCGCGACATCGCCCGGCTCGGCAAACCCCGCCGCACCGTCACAGCGCTGACCGTCACCGACCTGAACACCGTCCGCGACGCCATCCGCCGCTGGCAGACCCCAACCACCGGCAAACCCGGCCCCCACCACAACAGCGACCTCGCCGACATCGTCGACCTCCTGCTCGCCACCGGCGCCCGCATCGGCGAAATCCTCGCTCTACGCTGGGACGACATCGACCTAGCCCTGCCGCGCCCGACCCTCACCTTCAGCGGCACCCTCGTCTACGTCAAGGCACGCGGACTGTTCCGCCAACCCTGGACCAAGAGCCACGCCAGCCACCGCACCGTCGTGCTCCCCCGCTTCGCCGTCGACATGTTGCTGGGCCGGCAAGTCCACGCCACCAGCAACACCAACAACGCGATATTCCACTCCCGGACCGGCGCCTGGCTATGGCCCAACAACGTCCGCCGCCAATGGCGCGCCGCCCGCAAAGACACCGGACTCGACTGGGTCACCCCACACACCTTCCGCAAGACCGTCGCCACCCTGCTCGACCGGGAAGCCAGCACCAAAGCCGCCGCCGAGCAACTCGGCCACAGCAGCGAAACCACCACCGACACCTACTACATCCAGAAAGCCAAACAGGCACCCGACGTCTCCGACGTCCTCCAAACCCTCAGCAACCCCGACGCAACCGCCTGAGGGCCCAGACGCCCGGCCACATTGACGAACTGCTGCAACGGCCCAGCATCCAACGCGTCCTGACGATCCCGACCAAACACTTCGAACGGGCCTGGTCACTACACGCAGCGCATCGCGGAACGGAACCCGTCGAACACGGCGTCTGACCGGCCACACCGGGCCGGTGCGGTCGGTGGCGATCGCGCCGGACGGGACGTGGCTGGCCACCACCGACGACGACCGGGAGGTGCGGATGTGGGGGTTGGCGCCGCGGCGCCAGCCATCTCGGCCGAGACACGTGCGGATGGCATCCCGGCCGGTCTGACGCCGCTACTACGCCAGCTCGCTACCGACCTGCGAAGGGCAGGCGACCATCCGCTGCTACTCGCCGGGACCGGGATCGAGCCGGGCCTGCGGGCCAGCTGCCGGCGCCTTGTTGCGGAGATGTCGGACCAGGCAGATCAGTTGCGGGCGGCGCTGTCGGAGTTCGTGGGGGCGGACCCGCGCGCGGCGAAGAACATCCGGCTGGACGACCTGGACGGGGTGCTCTGGTCGGACGCCAAGGCGGCCAATGGTCCAACCCGCTGGCCCGACCACCTCCACCACGTCGTGCGGGAACATTCGGACGAGACCGGGCCCGGGTCCGGCCTGTTCGTCGTGCGGTTCGGCACCTCAATCGGTGCTGGCCCGCGTACGATCTAGCTCCCAGGTGTCGCCGCTGAATGTCAGCCGTGGCGCTTTTGCTGGCATCGAGATGACCGACGAGCACTGACAACGAGGTGGCGCCTCCCACCTGGTTCGCCACGATGGCATGAATGAATCGCGCCGTCCCCGAGCGGAAGCGCTCGCCGGAAGTACCGTTTCCCGCATCCGACGGAGAGCGCCTACGCATGGCGGGGTGTCGGTTCTACGATGCGGGAGGGAAAAGTGACCTGGCCGTTCGAGCAACGGTTCAACGTGGCCCAGTACGCCCGGCGGGTGGGCATCTCCGAGGGCCGCGCCCGCGCGATGCTCACCGATCTCAAGGGCAGCCGCCTGGCCGAGCCCGACGGCGCCGACGCCGACGGGAAGCCGGTGTGGTTCGCCTCCACCATCGACGCCTGGTGCCGGGCTACCGCCCGGCCGGTGCCCCGGCAGGCGCGTTTCCCGCACGGCTGGCCCGATGCTCCGGCACCAGCCGAACTCATCTACGACGAGGTGGTGTCGCTGCCGGATCCGCCCGGCCGGCAGGCGCATGTGCTGGTCTGGGACGCTGGCGACGGCGACGGGCACCTGCTGCTGGTTAACGCGCTGGCCGGCTTCGGCATCATGCAGCACACCCTCGCCAAGGCCGCCGCCCGGTTCGTCGAACCGCTGTTCTGGTCCGCCGCCGTGATCGTCATCGGCGTGCCGCCGTCGGTCAGCGGCGACGGCGCCGGCGGGCACTGGCTGCCGACCTGGCGGATCGCCGCGCCGGGCATCGAGGATCCCGGCCCGCCCCCCGCTGCAGCCACGCGCCGCGCTGGGCAGCCGACTGCCGCGCTTCCTGCGCCAGCTCATCGACGGCCCGGACGAGCCTCTGGAGATGGAGGCCGAGCCTGAGCGCTCAGCGCCGGAGCCGGCCGTCGAGCTCGGCGGCAACGTCAGCACAGCCCAACTGCTGCGCGTGCTCGGCCGGCCGGTGCCGCTGTGGTGGGACGGTACCTGTACCCCGCCGTCATCCAGCGCATGCGCGCCCTGGGCGTGCCCAGCGCCGTCACCGTCGTGGACACCGTCACCGCCTGGCCTCTGGCCCGGGCCCGCGCCGCGGCCTCTGTCGCCGCTGATCTGCCCGGCGACTTCCCGCAGGCGTTCGCCCTGCTGGCCGACGACGTGCGCGGCGTGCACCAGGAGGTCCGCCAGCAGCACCGGCGCACCGGCAACGGTGGACCGGGCTGGTACCTGGCCGCTCGCCCGGGCCGCGCCGGAGTAGCCGGTCACCCTGGAGCAGCGCATTCACCTGGCCGCCGACACCCCGTTCGACGCCGACACCGCCGAGCGCGAGCTGCCCGAGCTGCGCCAACAGGAGCAGGACCTGCCGTGACGCGACCCGGCCGAGGACGCCACCGGCTCAGCGATGCACCTGGCCGCGCAGCTGCTGGGCGCGCAGCTGTACCGTCGCGATCGCAACGCGGTGGTATTCCAGGCCCGACCAGCTACCACATCGTGCTCGCCGGGCCGGTCTGCCAGCAGTATGTGGACACGCTGATCCCACTGCCGGCCGAGCAGGTCGACGCGGCCCGGGCCGAGCCTTCCCGCCGGCTCGTGCGGCTCATCACCGAGGACGCCCCCGACGAGACCCTCCACGCCTATGACCTGCTGCGGCGCGACGGCGGTCACCTCGCCGACCTCGTCGCGCTCTTCCACGACCCGGCCGGCCGGCTCGTCGCCGAGCTGCGCCCCGGCACCAGCGGCGGCCCGCCCCGCCTCGCCGTCGAGTGGCCGACCAGCCTGCCCACCGGGTGGACCGACACCACCGTCATCGCCGCCGACCAGGAGCAGTTCGAGGCCGGCGTCTTCGCCCTCACCTCCACCCCCGACGGCGGGTGGCGCGTCGACCCGGTGCCTAACCCAGGCCGCCAGCCCGGCTACACCTGGGGCTACGACGGCACGGGTCCGACCACCCTCTACGGCGCGCTGGCCGCCTGCGCCACCGGCGGCTGGACCGCCAGCCGCGACAAGAACGCGTGGCTGACCCGCCTCGGCCATCTCGGGCTCGAGGACCGCAGCGCCAGCCGGCTGTGGGACGCCATCCGCGCCACCGACGGACCGCTACGGCTGCCTGGCTCCAGCTCGTGCGTTGGGCCGCCCAGGATCGCGCCCGGGTCACCGGCGAGCCGGAGGGCGGCGCTCGGTGAGGCCTCCCCGGGGCGGGTGATGCCGTCGGCATCACCCGCCCCGGGGAACCGGACGCCGGTTCGCGGTGCGCCGGCCAGTCGGAACTGAGAGCGCACCGTGCTGGCGACTCGAGCATTTCGTGCGCGGCGGCCGCCGTGACGACGAAGGCGCCGATCGCGCCCGGCAGGCCCAGTACCGCCCCGGCCGGCGCCGCCGCCACCGCGGCACCGCCGAGGATCACCGCCCACCGCAGCGGCAGCTGGCGTCCGGGCCCTTCCGAGCCGTCGTGCTTGTCTGCACTACTCCCGAGAGTGCATGTTATGCCGGAGCTTGTTGCGTGCGTGCCGGAGGTTGGACCGGACGGTGTCTGGGGAGCTTCCGATCATGTCAGCGATCTCCACCGGGGTGTATCCCTCAAGCTGTAGCCCCATCATGAGGGCTTGCTGGCGTGGTAGCAGGTCGAGCAGCCGGCTGACCTCGCTGTTGACCTCGACTTGCGATAGGTCCCACATGGCGGCTGGATCGGGGAGCGAGTAGAGCTGACCGGCGTCTGAACGATCCAGGAGCGAGCGTTGCTGACGAAGCCAGTCCGCGGTGGCGTTCCGGGCTGCAACGAAGGCGTAGCGCTGTGGGTGGTCGACACCACCGCCGCGTATGTGCTCAATGACGCGCATCATGGTCTCTTGCGCGATGTCTTCTGCAGCGGTCAAGTCGGCGCGCCCGACCAGCATGGCGGCGATGAAGCGGGTCAAGGGTCCGAACGTGTCTTTGTAGAACACCGTGATGTCGCCGTCCCAAACTTGGGCAGGCGCCGGTGGCGCATCCGCGACAGGTGCGCCACCGGCTGTCTTGCGAAGTTCGGACATGCAGCTGGTCAGGAGCGTGAACGAGCTCGGTTGCGAGGCTGCGGCTCGGGCTCCTCGTCGCCGTCCTCGTCCGGGTCGTCGCTGTCGCCGTCCTCGCGGTAGTTCGCGGACCGGATGGGTTCGCCCGGCACGTCGCCGACGTGGATGGCAAACATGCCCCAGACGCTGATCCGCAGCATCGTCACGTAGAGGAGACCGAGAACTCCAGCGATGCTGAGCGCGATGTGAATCTCCGTGCGCAGGTGCTCAGGGATCCCAGCGGCGTGATCATCCTCGACACGCTCGGCCGCGAGCATGGGCTGACCTGGGGCGAGGCGGCCGTGCTGTCCGGCCACGCCCCCGAGTCCGGCGAGAAGACGCGCCGGCGGATCGAATACCTGCGCAAGGAGGCGGCACGCCGCAGCGCGAGGACCGTTCGGAGCCCGCGGTGAACGGCACCGTCCGCACCCGCCGACGGCTGGCCGGCTGGTGCCTGGCGATCGCGGGTCTCGCCCTGCCCGCCACCGTCGCCGTCGCCGTATGGGGCGGCGCGGCAGGCACTGCCGGGGCCCCGGTCATCGGTACCATCGCCCTCGCCGCGCTCGCCGCCGCCCAGGCGTTCCTGCGCGAGGCGCCCCTCAAACCGGCCGGCCAGCGCCGGCGCGGATCCAGCGCCACCGCGGAGCGGCCGCAGACGTCGGTACCCGTCCAATGACTCACGCGACACGTGCGTGTCGTTCGGTGCGTTAGTGCGGACTCCGTGTCACCGTGAACCTCGGCTTTTCGTAGTCGAGGTGTTCCTCGCGGACGTTTCCGGGTCTTCCGGTGCGCTCGCGCGCGGTACCGGACGACCAACCTGGACCGACCAGGGCTCGCCCACCGCGAGGGAGTGTCCGACGTGGAACTCGAGACGGGAGAGTCACGCCAACACCCGGTCAGGCGGCATGTCGCCAAGCCGGGCTACACACCAAAGCACCAGGCACCATCGCGATACACCGGACAGCACCAGCTGCTGCTCCTGCGGATCGGCCTCCAGGTCGCCGGCATCGTCATCGACGTGCTGACACACCACGAGGACCATCATCCTGCGATGGTCCTCGTGCGAATTGCCTGCTCAGCGCTCACGTTCGTGGTGGTTCGTCGACGCTGACCAGTCAGCCGGGGGCTGGGCGCGGCCGCGTCCAGCCCTTGCGGTGTGGCATGTCAGTGTCCGGTCGTCCAACTTCCGGATTCCGACAACGAATCCAAGTTACCGCCTGGCCCGGGAGGATCCCGCCTAAGGGACCCCGGCGTGTTGACCGGGTACACCGGAGCCGGTAGAGGCGAGCGGGTCCGGTGCCGGCGAAAACGACGAGCGTGCGGGCCATGCGTCACCCCGACCGCTCCCCCGCCAAGGTTCGATCGCTCTGCCCGCCCGCGGCCCCGGGATGATGCCCCGTAGAGACGCTTCGGGCGCCGCCCGCATGATCAGGTTCGCGGGCCTGATGACGCGGGCGGCGCCCGGTTGTGATGACACTTCGGGTGATGAGCCCGACATCGGTACCCGCGGGTAGCTTCGACGGCGCCTGCAGGTTCGGGGGGTAGGGAGGCGTGCTGGTGACCCGCCAGCGGGAACGCCTCGTGGGTTCAGCGGGGGTTGCAACGGAACGGGGGTTCTCCGGTTCGGGCCTCCGGTGTGGGATCACCGGCGACCCGTGTCATGCCCCGCCATTCTTAGGGCCCGTACACAAGCCGCGGAACCGGTGCGCCGTTCACAATGCGCCGTTCCGCTCTCGCGGGGGTGTCGACGCCCCCCGCGGGTACATTCAACCTGCCTGTTCAACGGCATTCCACCCGGGCGTTCCTGTACAAGACCGAAATATCGGATATTTCAGTCTATCGATCCGCACACCGCATCCGGAACGGCCCTCACTTCCGCGGGGTAGCCCGACTTGGTACTTGTAGTAACCGAGCAGCCGATGCAGGAGCCACTGGCCCGACCCCGCCAGCCCTCCGTCCGCGAATCGCGTCGGCGCGCTCGTTGCAACGCACGCGGTGTCTCTCCGGAAGCAAAGGACAACGAGTCATGCCCGTTTCCCAGGTGGGCGGCTTTGCCGTGCCCACCTCCCTGGCGGTCCAGATCGCGCTGGGCCTGCTACTGATCATCACCGTGGGGGCCGTGCTCGGCCGCCGCCGGCGCTACCCGGCCACCATCGTGGTTCTGGTCGTCGTGCTCGTCTTCACGCTCGCCCTGACCGCGCTGGGCCTACCGGCCACCGCGGTCACCGCGATCGTGGCCGCGGCCGCGGTCACGTCCGTCCGACTCGGCGCTCGATCGCGCGAGAGCTGAGCCGAGACGCAGCTGGTGCGGCCCCCGCAGCGGGGCCGCACCAGCGCGTCATGGGCGGGACACGATGCCGAAGCAGAAACGACCACCGGCCGACCCGAGTTCCGGGCCGGCCGCGCAGTTCGGCTACGAGCTGCGCCAGCTGCGCCAGGACGCGCAGCTGACCTACGCTGCGCTGGCCCAGCGCAGCTACTACTCCGCAAGCGCCTTGCACCGCGCCGACCAGGGCCACGTGCTGCCCAGCGAGAACCTCACCAGGAGCTACGTGAGGGCCTGCAACGGCGACGTCGAGGCGTGGCTGCTCAAACGCAAGGAGATCGCCGTCGCGGCCGAGGCCGGGAAACCCCCACCCTCACCGCGACCGACCCCGAAGACCCGCGGCCTGGCCGCACCGGACCCGACCGAGGCGACCAGCCCGGTCGAGTACATCGACGCGCTCAAGAGGCTGCGCGAGTGGTCCGGCCTGACCTACCGCGACATGGAGCGCATCGCCGCCGACTACGCCCGGCCGCTGCCCATGTCCACCGTCTGCGCCGCCCTGCGCCGGGGCACCCTGCCCCAGCGGGACCTAGTCGAGAGCATCGTCCGCGCCGTCGGGCTGGCCGAGGCCGACCAGGTGCTCTGGCTCGGCGTGCGGGACGCGATCGCCAACGGCCAACCCGTTCCGCGGGAGCCGACGTGGAGGCGCTGGACCACCGGGAGCCGTCAGCTCGCGCTCACCCGGCCTCGCCTGCCTCCCGAAGACGACGTGGTCGCCATCGAGGACGACGTCGTCCCGGTCGCGCACCTCGTCGACGAGCCGCTGCAACTGGTCAGGGACTGGCACCTCGTCGGCGGCCGATGGCAGTCCACCGACGAACTGCAGGCGGAGCGTAGCCGCGAGCGCTGGGCGGCCCGCGCCTCCCGGGCTTGGGCCGCCGTCACCCGCCGGTGGCGACGCAGCACCTGATCACGGACCGTGCGGGCCCCCGCAGCACTGCGGGGGCCCGCCGGTGGTACAGACCATCCGGCCGCCGCGGCCACCCGGTCATCGTCCGATGATGGTGTGGAAGAGCATGAGCGCGCGGAACCCGTCCGACTTCGGCTCGCTACAGCAGGTCGGCGGGCACATCGCAGACGGCCATGGCGGGCATCGGATCGACCGGGCGGCGGCATCTTGCACCTCAGTAGGGCAACGACAACCGCCCTTGTAACTGGACGTCAGGATTTGACCATGACACGCCGCAATTTTACGGAGAGTGACGAAGCCGGATTACGCTGAGCCGACGTGAGCTACACATACGAAGCGGCATGGGTGCCGTTCACCGTGGACAGGACCATCGAAGCAGCGGCCGAGATCGGAATCGCATGGGCCGAGCGGGTTGCTGCGCGTAACGGTAGACCCGCCGTGCTGGTGTCCGACCAGAAGAACAACACCGTCGGCGTCGACGCGCTCGGTCGCTACGAAGATCGACATTTCACTCTACGCTCGAGCGGCGGCACCACAGCCGGCGCGGTCATCGCGTACCTTCCGTCGCCGCATGCAATGAAGCTCGCCACTCGGCTCGCTCACGGCAACGCCCTCGTTGTCGTGGAGTTACAGATTCCCTGGCGGCTAAAAGGTTGGGCGCGCGCCGCCGGCGCTGTCGACTTGCCCAGCGGCGACCGGGAACTCGGCCTCGATGACGGCCTCAAGAAGCAGCTGGAGACGCTCGAGTTTTACGGCAACAACGGCTACCCGCGCGGCTACGGCCGCGACCACGCACTCCGCGTGCTGCGAGAAATGCAGGCGGAGGGCCAGCTTGGCGACCGCGACATGGTGCTCAGCGCCTTGCTCGTCGGCAAACTGTCATCGGACGGTCTTGAGACGCTGGACAAGCTCATCACCGAGGTCGCAGGGTCCCGGACCTGCACGGCCTGAAGCTCAACCACACCCGGCGCGTACAAACTTCGGCTGCCGGGTGACCAGTGGGCAGTCCAGCGCCCGCGCCTCCTGCAGGGCGCGCCGTGCCCCGAACGTGCCCTGCCACGCCGAGATCTCTATCGCGGCCCGCTCCGTCAACGGCAACACCGTGATCGACCGCGACCACAGGATGGAGTCCCACCCCGACGCCTCCACCGTGGTGCCGGCCTCGACGATCGCCAGGGCAGGAAAGCCGAGCTGGCCGAGGGTCCTGGTCGGCGGCACGCCACAACGCCCACACGGGCGGGTGGGCGTCGAAGCGGGCGGCGAGGGCAGTGGCATCGAAGACCAGCACGGGCGCCCGAGGCAGAGAGTGCCCCGCGCCCGCCATGCCCCTTTTCCGCCATTTCTTCTTTGCGTTGGCACGATACCGTGGTGCGCATGGTGGAGTCTGAGGTCGGCCGTCAATGCTGGATACGGGCTACCAGAAACGGTAGGTCGCTGAACGTTGAACGTCTTATCTGAGCCGAATTGGATAATCACCGCCTGTGTTGGCGCGGTTCTCGGTGCTCTGATTGTGCCCCTGTCGCGCGTCGTTGCCTATCCGCTTCGCGGTCATCGTCACCTTATGAAGGGTCGCTGGTACTCCTATCATCATACCTTTATCGACGGAAAGCCGGAACTTCGTTGTGGTTACTTCATAATCTCACCTGGGGTTCGACATAGGTGGATGGTCCTTAGGCGGAGTCACCGGGAAAATGTAAAGGACATCGACACTCCGCCCACAGAGTCTGCCGTCTACGGCGGGTACCTGTTCGATGAAATCGACCATCATGTTATAATTCTCCACTCGCAAGCTGGTAGAGAAACGTCGATGTGGAGATTTGTTCGGCGCGTACAGGCGAAGATCACATCGTCGTCGGGCTCCGATTGTCCTACGACTATGATGGGAACCCAAATGCTAGCGCTGTGCTGCTGAGCAGGGATTGGCTCGACTCCTCGGCTAGCCGCGAGATCCTTGATAGGTGGTCCGTGGCGGACTCACTCACATTGAAGATCCGGAAAGAGCCCAGCCCAGCATCCAAGGTGAATTGAAGTTATCCCAACGCGAGCATATTTCCCCTTGAGGGTCGCCGAGTGGTCGCAACAGTACAAGCGATGTCCCTGTCAGGCGGACTAGCTTGGCGGGGTCAAATTTGGTGGGCTGATGCCACATGCCATCGTGATAAATCCGGCGGCCCCTAAGGATCGCTAGGGCGAGTCAAGTAGAACGAGAACTGCTGAGAATCTTCGTCGCGCGCTTGAGCGGTGAACTACGCGGTTTCTTCCGGGATGCCGTCGAGTCCCCGATTGTCCAGCACAGAGCGAAGATTTTTGCTGCTGCGCAAGGTGTATGGGTTCTCGGCGCCCAGCAGCCGGCTCCGCGCTTTGAAGACCACCCGGTGCTCAGCTTCAGCCTCCTCGAGTCGGCCCTGGGCAGCTAGCACAGTGCCGAGGTTGCTGCGACTGCTCAGGGTGTCGGGGTGGTCGGCGCCCAGGATCTGGGTCTGTGTCTCCATCACGATCCGGTATTCGACTTCGGCCTCGTCGAGTCGGCCTTGGGCGCCTAGCACGGCGCCGTGGTTGCTGCGACTGCTCAGGGTGTCGGGATGGTTGGCGCCCAGGATCTGGGTCTGTCTCTCTACCACGATCCGGTATTCGACTTCGGCCTCGTCGAGTCGGCCCTGCACATGTAGCGCGGCGGCGAGGTTGCCGCGGTTGTTGAGGGTATCGGGATGCTGGTCACCCAACAGCTGGGTCAGTCCGCGGAGACCTTCTCGATATTCGACTTCGGCCTCGCCGAACCGGCCCTGCTCGTGCAAAGCGGTAGCGAGGTTGTTGCGACTGCTCAGGGTTTCGGGATGTCCGGGACCCAGTATCCGGGTCCGTGCCTCCAGGATCGCCCGATGCTCGGCTTCGGCCGCACCGAAGTTGCCCTGCGCTCCCAACACGGTAGCCAGGTTGCTGCGACTGCTCAGGGTTTCGGGGTGTTCTTGCCCTAGCATCCGGGCCTGTGCCTCGAGGACGACCCCAAGCTCGGCTTCGGCCTCTCCGTAGCGGCCTTGCCTATAGAGTACGATAGCAAGTTTGCTGCGGCTGCGTATGGTCTCGTGATGGTCACGGCCCAAGAGCCGGGCTTGTACCGTCAGGACCACCCGATACTCGGTATCGGCCTCATCGAACCGACCCTGTGCGTCCAGCAAGTTGGCGAGGTTGCTGCGGCTGTCCAGGGTTTCGACATCTTCGGGTCCTAGCAGCCGAGTTCGCGCCTCCAAGACCACTCGATGCCCAGTTTCGGCCTCATCGAACCGGCCCAGCGCACCCAGCACGTTGGCAAGGTCGCTGCGGCTGCCCAGGGTGCTGGAGTGCTCGGAGCCCAGCAGCCGAGTCCGTGCATGAAGCAGTGCTTCGTATTCATACTCGGCTTCGCCGAAGCGGCCCTGTCTGTAAAGCAACGCGGCAAGGTTGTCGCGGACACCGAGGGCGTCGACGGAATCTGGATCAACCGCCGGATGCGTCAGGTACAGCCGCATCAAGGTCACGGTCGTGGCCCCCAGCAGGTGGCGTCGGGCGTGACCAGGGATCCGTTCGTACAGGTCGAGTGCCTGCGCCGCCGTGAGCGGCTGCGGCCTTTGGCCAGTGAGGCAGGCTGCAACCAGTGTGTCCAATGGTCCGGCGAGCCGACTCGCGACTGCGATTGCGGTGGTGATCATGAAGTACGGATCGTGGCGAAGTAGCGCGGTGATCGCTGCTAGCGCTCGCTCGGTATGCCGCGCAGCCCTGGCCAGCGTGGACAGAGCGCGCTCTGCGCGGACCTGATCGCTGCGGGTCGCCTCCACGACCGCCACAGCCAAAGCGGGCGTGCTGGCCACCAAGTCGGCCGCGTAGCGCTCCACCATTACCGCCGGGAGGTGCGGGGCCAGCCAGTCCGACTCGCGCTGCCGGTACTGCGCGCGCAGCCAGTCCGCCAATCGCCCCGCATCCTCGCTCGAGACCGCCGCTGGCAGCCGCGACAGCAACTGCCGAGCGCTGGACGGATCCGAGGCTCCGACTAGCGCGGCCAACACCACCGCCTCCCCGAACACCGCCTGTGGAAGTCGGTGCAGACCAGCCCGGCTGGCCATGTCGAGCCACCGCTCCCGCTCCGCCGCGAACACGGATAGCGCCACACCATCGGCGCTTACCTCGCCGCGGGCCGCGGTATGCGCGGCCCACGCGGCGCCTGCATGCAGCAGTGCCACCGACGGCGGTGGCAGTACCGGCGTCCATACCGCCTCGGGCACCGCTACGCCTTCTGCGGTGAAGAACCGCATCGCCCTGGTGAACATTTGCTGCTGCGACCGGCCGGCTGCCCCAACCAGCGGCGGCACCGTTACCTGTGCTTGGAACGGCAGGGCGGCGACTACCTCGGGCGGCAGCTCATCCCGCAGACGTGGCCACCACACGTCGTCGACCCGTCCGGCCACCACCAGCCGAAGGCCCGGCGCGCCGGCTCGCGCCCAGGCAATCAACGTGTCGGCGACATCGGAGCGTGTGTCCGCGTCGTCCAGCACCAATACTCTTGCGTCCCCGAGGGCCACGGCCGCCTCGACCGCCTCGACGCCCCGCCCCGGCCGACCCCAACCCCACACGGCCTCGCTCCGCCCGGCTGCCTCCACCAAGAGGCGCGTCTTTCCCGAGCCGGGTGCGCCATCGACGTACAGCACCGCCTCCACGACATCGCTGCGGCCTTCCACCCACCGAACCACCTGCGATACCGCTGGCTGGTGCGACACGCTGTACGGCACCAGCGCCCGGCCAGCCCACAGCAACCCAACTACGCCGTCGTCGCCGGACGCACCGCCAGGGCCGGCTGCGACCGCCGTCGTTGCGGCCAGCCACGCCGCCTCCCGGGCTAGCGCCTCAGCCCAACGCTGGAGTACCAGCCCCCCGTACGCACCCGCGGCGCCGGATAACGCTCCCAGGCCCGCCGCCGTGTACGGAGCCACAAAATTTGCCAATGCGGCCGTCATACCGGCGGCGACTAGCAATCCCGCGCCAGCGACCGCCACCCGTCGCTGGCACATCCATACCGCGATTCGGCCAGCAAACACCGGCAAACCTCCCTACCTGGAAGCACGGTCTACCAACTGTCCCTGCCCTCGGACCTGGACGGGCATCCGGAGATCGGTCAAAGTCGACACCTACTGGTCCATTACAGGCGACGCGATCGGCGGTGATACACGACAACTCCGTGAGTTGGGCCAGGTCAAGCCATAGCAGCGTGGGAAATGCGGTCTGTAGTACCGAAGATCAGCGCCGGCTGCAACATGCTCGCCATCAACTTCGGGTCGATCCCGAGGGCTGACGTACCCGGCCGGCACAGATTCAATTGACGGCCCTCTACCGCCGACACGGCCAGCGCGGTGGCCTACTGGCGCCAACGCCATCCCGAGCTCAGCGCTGCCAACATCGCCCGAAAGATCGGCAAACACGAACACGCCGTGCGCCGTAACTGGCATCACCCACAGCACCCGCCGACCGCAGACTCAGCCCAAAGAGCCTGATGTGACAGTCCGGGCGAACGCTCCGGCCGCCCTGTGCGGCCCGAGCCAACTCCGGTCCGACGCCTCGCACGATCGCCGGACCACCGGGAAGACAAGCCCGTCGATACGCGACGCGAGTCCTGGAATTCGGCTCGGCTGGCGTGGCGGCGACGTAGCTGCCGGTTCTCTGGGGAGGAAACCGATATCGGTCTGGCGTGAAGCGTGCGCAGCTGCCGGTACGCGAACGGCCAAGCCGACGCTGCCGGTCACCGCGGCGACCACGAAGGCGTGGATGTTCGAGTAGCTGGTGAGGCGGCCGCCGCACCGGCCCGCGCCCGTCCGTGCTGTCGGTCACTCTGCGCCGTCGACAGCAGCGTCCTCACGCTCGATCTCGTCGAGAACGAGCCGGAGGTGCTCACCGGCAGTTCGGGTATCCGCGTGATCGTGCCCGAGTACCTCTGACCGTAGCTGTAGCACCGTACGAAACTCCTGTTCCGCCTCGCCGAGCCGACGCTGGCGCAGCAGGGTCAGCGCCAGGTTGCTCCGAGTAGTGATGGTGTCCGGATGCTTCGCGGCGAACCTTCGTGTCTGTGCGGCGAGCACCCTCCGGTATTCCTGCTCGGCCTCGCCGAGGTTCGTCAGCCCGGTCAGGGCGTTGGCGAGCGTGTTGCGGGCCCGTAAAGCGTCCGGATCGGAGTTCCCGGTCCGCTCGGACAGTCGGAGCGCATCGCGGACCTCGCGCTCGCCCGCTTCGTAGTCGCCGAGGGCCACGAGCGCCGCGGCGAGGTGGTGGCGGATGCGAAGCAGTTCGGGCCGGTCGGCGGGCAGTCGCTTGCCCACTGCCGTGAGGGTCGACCGGCAGATCTGCTCCGTCTCTTGGTATCGACCGAGACCGAACAAGGCGGCAGCATGGTTACCGCGGCTGCGCAGCGTCTCCGGATCCCGCTCACCGAGCAGTCTCGCTCGGGCCGCGGCAACGCGTTGGTGGATGCGTACGCCGTTCTCGACCTCGCCGAGCCGGAACAGTGCGTTCGCAAGATCGGTGCGCAGGCGGAAACGCACAGCCTCGTCGCGACGGCCGAGCACTTGCGCCGCGCGAAGCCCGCATCGCGCCACGCGGCGGCTCTCGACGAAGTTGCCTGCGACATACAGGGCTCGCGCGGCATTGTGCGTAAGCTCGATCAGCGCGCGTCGGAGCGGTCGTCGCAGGGCCGTGCGAGTCCGTGGCAGTACGTCGAGCAGATGGCCGGAAACCGTGGACCACCAGGGTCCTGTATCCGGCTGTTCGGGGTCGTGGCGTACCGCGGTAGCGCACATCAGCATCGCGACGGCAGCCGCGACGCCGGATTGCACGGCCGGCTCCCGGCCGGCGATCGCCCGGTTGGACTGCACCACGACAGGATGCGCCGCGACACAACGCAGTGTGCGGCCCGTGGCATCGGTGGCGCACTGCAGCGACAGCAGTCCCAACTCGATCAGTTCGTTGAGAGTTCGGGAGTGTACGGCGGCGTCGTACCGCCTGACCGATCGGCGAAGGCGATGACCGGCCGTACGGCGCAGCAGGGCCGTACGGCGCAAAGTGGCGGGGTCGAGCAAATCCAGGGGCAGGGGTGCAGGCGCGAGGCCGCCGAGGATCCGCATGAGGTCCCGGGCGTGCACCATGCCCTTGTCGGCGAGCAGGTCGAGCGAGACCTCCCATGTGGCCGTGACGGCGCCGGAGCTGCGCACGGCGTCCCCGTGCGCGTCCATGAACTCCGCGAACTTGGTGGTCAGGATCCCGCGGTATGCGGCGAACGTCGTCGTCTCCTCCAGTTGCGCGAGTGACGAGCGCAGGTAGCGCCCGGCAGCGACCAGGGCAAGCGGCAGGCCGCCGAGTTGCGCACCGAGCGCGGCGGCCTCGTCCCAGTCGTCGATCCCCGGCCCGACCGCATCGACGAGCACCTCGGCGGCCGCCGTCGGGGACAGCTCGGCGATTGGATGGATCACCGCATACGCGCTCCAGGCGTCGCTCGCGCGGACGCGCGAGGTAACCAGGACCAGCCCGCGGGCGGAACGACGGACGACGCCGAGCCCGGCTCGCAGGTCGTCGCCGGACGGACTGAGTAGTTCCGGCCTGTCCGCAGCATCGACGATGAGCAGCCACCCGGTGGGCGCATCGGCGAGACCTTTCCAGATGAGGTCGAGCATGGCCGCTGTGCCCTGGGCATCGGCGGCGATGCCCAGGTCGGTAGCGAGACCGGCCAGCGAGAACCGTAGCGACGCCGAGTCCCTCGCGTCGATCCACCAGACCTGGCGCCCGGCCTGTACGGACCGCTCCACGACGGCCAGCGCGACCGCCGTCTTGCCGCAGCCGCCGATACCGCTCACGATGTGCGGCCGGCCGTCAGGAGCCAGCACGAGTGCGGCGAGCTCGTCGACCAGGTCGTCCCGGCCGCGCAGCTGAGCTGGCAGCAGGTCAAGCGGTGGTGCGGCAGAGCGGATGTCGATCCCGTGCGGCAAGGGCGCAGTCGCAACATGCCTTGCCGTACCGCCGGCGCGCCAGGCCTCGAACGCCATCCACGCGAGGATCAGCGCGGCCAGGAAAACCCAGCCTGGCCAAAACCCGTCCGGCACGACGATGTTGGTGACGACACCGGCGGCGGCGCCGAAGAGGACGGAGATGCCCGCTACGACGCTCCGGCGCGGAGGTACCAGCTTCATGCTTGGCATCCGTCTACGTAGGGCAGAATCCGCGAGGGGTATCGCGACCAGTCTGTCTCGGAGAGGGAACCGCCGGCTGCACGGCAGGCAGCGGTACGCGGGTCGGCGGTGACCGACGTGATCCCGGAGACGTCCCAGACGATGATGCCACCCTGTTCGTCGCCGGTGATGACGGTGCCCTGGTCACCGCCGAATGCCGCGCTCCGCAGCGGCGCGGTGTGGCCGGTCAGAACGGCTAGGAGGTGCGGGTGAAAGGGATCGACGATGCTCCACAGCATTGCGGTGGCGTCCCGGCTCGCGGTCACCAGCATCGTGCCATCGTCGCTGTACGCCACGACCTCCACGGGCTGCTGGTGTCCACGCATCGACGTGATCTCCTTCAGGGCCGACGCGTCCGCCAGATCGAACTGGGTCACGATCGGGTCGCGCCCCTCGGACCGTGTGAGCGTCCGCGCGCTCGGAGCGAATGCCAGCGCGCGGGACGGCCCGGAAGCGGAAGGCAGCCGCTGAACCAGGTGCGGCGCATCCGGCTTGCGCACATCCCAGATCTCGGTCGTGCCGTCCTCCTTCGCCACGGCGAGGTAGCCGCCGCCGGAATCGAAAGCGACCCGGATGATCGGACCGGTACCGAACGTGGAGGCTTGCGTTGGCTCGGCAGGGTCGGTGCTGTTCAGGAGTACGACGCCACCCGCTCCGCCGGCGGCAAGCAGCCGACCGTCTGCGGAGAGACCGAGCGTCTGGGCGACGACCGTGTCCGGCGGGCGGCTCCACTCCTCTCTCGGTGTCGCCGGCGTGGTGAGGTCCCATCCGGTCAGCCCGCCCTGTTCGTCCGTCGTCACGGCGTGGACTGCGCTGCCGTCGGAGCGCAGCACGACGGACGTGGCCTTGCCGGTGGCGGGATGGAGGCCGGCGACCCGGTTCGGCTGTTTTATGGTCGCCAGGTCCCACACCGTGGCTCCGTCACCCGTAACGGTGACGCCCACCGTCCCCCGAACCATGATCTGCTCCACCGAGCCGCGCTGTCCCTGCATCGTGCCGATCCGGCGGTATTGATCCGCGTCCCTGAGATCCCACAGGCGAACGGTGCCGTCCCGGCTGCCGGTGACCGCCGTGGACCCGTCTGCCGCGAACCTCGCGGTGATCACCGACCCCTCGTGTCCGTGCAGCACGGCGAAGGGCTCATAAACACGAGAGGTCGCCGACTGCCGCCAGACGACGGCGGAGTTCCCGTCGCCGCCCACCAGCACCGTCTTTCCGGCGTCACGCACATCGACGGCGCGGACCGCACCGGACTGCCCGGCGATCGCCAGGAAGCCGTCGTCCATCCAACGGCCCCGCTGCACGCGTACCATCTCGCTGGTCCCGTCCGACCAGCCGATTACAAGCTCCGGCCCGTCGCCGAACGCCGCGGCGTATGCGGGCCCTGGCGCGGGCAACCCAGGCCTCTTCGGCGTCTCCGCCGAACTCCACTCGACCGCGGCAGCCAGCCTTCCCGATGGTGCACCCGTGATGGAGTAAAGCGCGGCGCCCTGCTGCGCGGCAACGGCGACCATGGTGCCGGTCTTGTTGAAGGCGACGGCATGGATGGCACCGGTGCCGCGAACGAGCACGCCGGCGTTGACGGGCCGGGCGGGGTCAGCCAGGTTCCAGATCGTGAGCGTCCCGTCGGCACACGCAACCGCGGCAAGCCTGGACGCCTCGCTGTAGGCCAGAGCGGTCGTGTCGCAGGTGGCGAACTGTGACTGACTCGGCCGGGCTGAATCAGCGGCGTTCCAGATCGTCACCAACGGCTCAGCTGCCTCCGACGAACTCGACCGTCCGGCGATGAGTACGGTCCGTCCATCGGAACTCGTCGCCGTGGCGCCCGCGACCGTGCTCCCGATCAGCGGACTGTAGCGGCGTCGCGGACGCGCGGGTTCGCTGATGTCCCACAGTGTTGCGCCGGATTGATCCGCCGTGACGAGGGTACCCCCGGGTCCGTACGCCACAGCGGTCACCGGCCCCTGGCCGGGAGTGATGACGGCTGGCGGTCGAACGGTGATCAGGCGGTTGACCAGCGCCGCCCGCGTCTGCGGCGAGTCCTCGATGGCCGCAGCCGCGAGGTCGAGCCGTGTAGCCAGGTTAGTCTGGTCCCGGGAGAGGGCATCCGCCTGGTCGAGTAACTCCCGGACGACACGGGCACGTTGGGCGAGCCGCTCATGCTCAATCGCCTGCTCGGTGTCGGCCCTGGCTCGGCTGACCAGGTATCCGCTCAGGGCGAGGAGCGGCACGATGCCGACGGCGATCATTCGGGTGGGGACCCAGCGTTGTACCCGCCGGCGGGCCTGCCGCACGGTGCTGACCGGGAAGATACGCAGCCCATGACCCCTAAGCTGGACGGCCGCCTGCCAGTTGGCCTCCGGGACGACCACGCTCCAGGTCCGGCGGCGTGCTGCCTCGAACTTGCCTGGCAGGCCGCCGACCGGGCCGATCACGCCATCGGCGGTGAGGGAGCCGGTGATCGCACACTGGGTGCGGAAGACCCTGAAGAACCGCAAGGGCGACAGTGATCGGGCACGGCGGTGGCCGAGCAACTCCGCGAGCGCGACGGCGAAGGCGGCGCCGAGCGAGTTGCCGCTGATCGGCGTCCTCTGATCGCCCTCCTGCTCGATGTGCCACAGCACGCAGCGCGGGGCGGCGGCACGCGCGGCGTAGGTCCACGACGCCGAGAGCGACTCGCGAAAATCCATGTCGGCGCGCAGAAAGCTCATGGTTCGCGGGTCCGGGTAGAGGCCAGGCGGACCCCCGGGCAGCAGCACAAGCCTCAGCGTTCCGGTACGGCCGGCCTGCTCGCCCGGTGCGGTGTCGAACAGGATGCGGACCTCCCGGCGGGCCACAGGCGGTGCCGGGTCGCTGGCCATGCAAGCCACGGCCAGCTCGACGAACGCCGCGGCCGCGCTGCGCCGGTATCCGTCCCGTTCGCCGGCACGGCTCGGGGTGGTCGCCGTGAACGGCAGCACGCCGGCCGCCGACCAGTACGCCTCGGCGTCGCGGCGCGCCCGGTCGCGCAGCCCGCCGGGTAACCCGTCCGCCGCGGCGACCGCAACCGCGGCAATCGCCCGGGTCGACTCGCCCGCGTCGTAGGGGCCGAAGTCCGTCGGGTCCTGCCCGGCCAGGATGCGCTCGATACGGGTATCTTCGCCGTCGTACCACTGCCGGACCCGCTCCGGGTCGGTCCGGCTCCCCTCGGCGCACGCATCCCACCACAGGCCGTCCAGCAGCCGAGCCCGGATCTCGTCCGGCGTGACCGAGACCAGGGCGATGTCGGCGCCCGCGAGGTCGGCGAGCGCCTCATCCAGACGGGCCAGCGGCGACCGGCGCTGGCCCGGCCGCCCGAGAGCGGTCGCGTCCGCTGTCATTCGCGGCCCGCCCCGAGCCCGCGATGTATCGCATCGTGTTGTTCGGTGGTGAGCCGCACCGCGAGATCACGCCACGCCTGCCGACCCGCGGCCGAGTGTGCGGCCGCCGCCGACGCCGCAAGATCGTCCGGCGAGCAGATACCGTCCAGCTCCTCCACCGGCGCATTGTCGAGCGCCTGCCACGGAGCCTGAGCGAAGAAGGCGTCGAGTCGGACGGTTCCGCTGGCTCGGATCGACGAGGCCGGCAGCGGAATGACCCGGACAGCCGTGTCGCCGTCTTCAGCGGTGTACTCGACGACAACGGCCCGCCATCGCGTCTCCGGCGGCCGGGTGGCCTCGATCAGGTACTGGCCGGGCAGCGTCCGCCGCAGGACAAGCAGCGTCCGCCGCCCGGGGGTGACCACACGCAGCACTTCGGCGGCGTCGCTGTCGGCCGGTGCGGCGAACGACAGCTGGGCCGCAGGCTGCGGCAGCGGCACGGCGGTCTCCGGCAGCCGCGGACTGCGCGGACGGGCACGGAGGTCGAACCTCCAACTGCCGGGTGGCATACCCGTGATCGAGAATGAGTTGTCGTCGTCGACCGTGCCGAGGCTGAACCGCCTCTCGTCGACCCCTACGCAAATCGGCGTGCCCGCAAGCGGGTGCGACCCGTCCGCGGTGGCGATGCGGATGCTGCAGGTCAGCGCCAGCGTCCCGGCCGTTCCGGCGGTGACCTGCGCTTCGACGGTGAGCGAGTCCACCGTCGTGGTCATGCGGGCCGGAGCGCCACCGATGGCCTTGCCCTGCAGAACGCGCAGCGCGTCGAGGAGCATCGTGCGGAAGTACCGGGAGTCGGTCATGTACATCTCACCCCAACACATCCCGATGGGTTGTTGACGGACCGGTTGCCCCCGCCGTCGGTCACGGTGCCGGGTATTGCCTCGATCCCGTAGTCGGCGTTGTCAGTCGTATCGTTGTCAGCGATGAAGACGCCGGCGCCCGGCGGAGCGGTGATGTGCAGCCCATCATTGACTGGCCGACCTCGCGAGTCTTTCTTGCCGGCCGACTGTCGTCCGTTGGCAGTGAAGTGGTTACCCGTGACCTCGGTCTGATTGCGCCCGTCAGTCGTGACGTAATCGAGGTATACCCCGGCAACCGCGTTGTTCTCGAAGGTGTTGCCGCGAATGATGAGTCCATCGGTTTCGCCGATGTTTCTGGCCGCGTCAGCGACCCCGATGCGGTTGTTGCGGAACGCGTTCTGCTCGATGACGACATCGGTCGTCAGGTCCCCGACGGTGATCACGGCGTCCGCGCCGGTGAACTCGTTGTTGCTGAACCTGGCCCGTCGGGAGGTCTGCGAGAGGACCACCGAAGACCGGAAGAACGTGTTGTCGCGCACAACAAGGTCGTCCGACTCCTGCAACGTGATGACGGTATCGGTGATGGTTGACCGGACGACGTTGCTGGACTGGACGTCGACGAGGAACGAGAGCCTGGTGTTCTGCAACACGCAGCCGGTGATCAGCGGCGATGTGGTCTCGGCACGCTGGAACTCCAGCGCGCCACCGACGATCTTGGTGCTTGACAGGCTTGGGTTTCCCGAGCCGTTGAACGTTATCTGGGTGTCCGCGATCGTGGACTGTTCGAACCGCATGTTGACGCTGGACGACACGGTCAGATCGGGTGCCTTGACGCGAACGTCGATCAACGCGCCGAACGGCGAGTTGGAGTAGCTCACGCGAGTCTTGAGCTGACCGTGCCGGATACTGACTCCGGCCTGCCGGTCCACCCTGAACGTGCCGCCGCTGATGGTGTAGTCGTTGAGGTCGACGATGACATCCTGCGCTCCGACGGTGAGGCCGCTGCCCTCGCAGTTCAGATCCTCATGGAGGACCACGCTGCGCGTGATGACGTCGCCGCACTGCACCCGCGGCGACTGCGTGATGACCGTGAGCGTCGCCGACAGCGAGTCTGTGCGTGTGCCGGTCGTGACCGTAAGCGTGACGGTGTAGCGACCAGGCGCAGTGAACGTGTGCTTCAGCTGTTCCTCGGTACCGGTCGCCTCGGGGGTCTGGTCCGCGGTCACGACGCTCCAAGCCCACGCGGTCGGCCTCGGCCCGGCGATGGTCGCGCTGGCAGTGACGGTCTGGCCGACCTCAGGAGGTGTCTTCGGGTCGAACGAGATCGCGCTGATGTGGCTAGGCGGCCCGGGGACGCTGGACGGGCTGGGTACGCGACTCGAGCCCGACCCGGAGGGCTTCGGCGAGCGGGTCGGGACGGCGGTCGGTGAGGATGACTGGCTCGGGAGGCTGTGCAGCGACGGCGACGGCGCTGCTGATGGCCTCACCGCGTACTTGTCGATGCGCCGGACGGTGCCGTCGGCATCGATCACGCCGGCGGCCTGGGTGTCGGGGTCGTTGAAGTACACGATCCCGGAGCGCGTGAGCAGTTCGAATCGCACCGCGCCGGCGAACAGCGGTTCGGTGTGGATGACACGCCCGGTGCTGAGTTCCGCAACCCACACCGTTCTGGTGCTGTAGTTCGGGACGAAGGCGTAGCCGCCGGCGACGACCGGGCCGCCGAGATCTGAGCCGCCCGGCACCGTCGGGATGCCCGATGCGCAGCCACCACCGTCCTGCGTGCACGGGTAGAGCACGCCGGAACCGGCCTGCATCACCAGGACGGTAGAGCGCTGCTCGGCGCCAGTGACAACGTCGTCGGCGCCCGCCGGCAGCTGCATCGTCAGCTCGGCCTCGCCGTTGTCGGGTGCCAGCCAGACCGCCGTGTGCGCGACAGGGTCGAACAGCACCGGCCGGCCGGCGGCCGATGTCAGGCGGACGCCATGGCCGCTGATGCCGGCAATGTGACGGCTGATCCGGCGAACCGGACCCTGCGGGCTCGCGTCGATCGCCAGGACCTCGCCGGTAGCGCGATCGACGGCCCACAGGGCGTCGGCGGTACCGACAAAGGCGATGTCCGCACTCGGCAGCTGGACCGGCGGCCCGACCCGACGCAGTGTGCTCCCGTCGAGCATGGTGACCGTCCGGCCCGCCGCGTCGGCGGCCAGCACTCCCCCGCGGACGGAGTACACAACCGTGGCGCGTTCCTCGGGCCGGAGCCGCTGCGTAACGGTCGACAGCGTGGCCGCGCTGACGCCGACGACCGCACCGTTGTCCGCATCGAACACGTACCCTGCCGCGTCAGCCTGCGTGGCGACGAACCTGCTGTTCGCCGCACCGACCCGGACGTTGGCGGCCACCTTCGCGGAGACGCCGTCGACCAGCGTAAGCTGGCCGACGCCGCGCGAGGTCAGCCAGATGCTGCCGCTGGTGAACCGGGGATGAGCCGGCGGCGCGGCGTGGTTCGCACCCACGGCGATGAAGCCGGCGGCCAGCATCGTTCCGGCGCAGAGTGCCAGCGCACGCCTGACGCGCGTGCTGCGGGAATACCGCATCAGCCACCCGTCACGGCGCCGCATCGACTGGGGCTCCCGTCCTGGAGGGTCGCCGAGGGCCGGAACGGAGCACCCTTGGGTCGAACCGGTCCACGATCCGCAGCCATCGGCGGCGACCGCCGTAGAGCTGGCGGTGCAGGCGCCACTCCATCGCCCACGCCCGTTCCGGGTCACCCGGCACAAGATGCTGCGGGCCGAACACCGCCGTTGTCACCAGCGACGACAGCTCGCTCATCGGCTGGGTTCGCGACCCGTGCCGCTCCGCTGCGCGGCCCGCGATCTCGATCGGGGTCAGGCCCGGCGGAAGGTGCATGTTCCGCACCAGCGGCAGCTCCACCGACTCCTGCCAGGCCCCGACGACGCGGTCGGCAGGCGTACCGCGGCGCCGCCGTCGCCGCCGTCGCAGTATGCGGGTCGCCGCGATCCCAGCCAGCGCGAGCGCGACGACAGCGGTACACGATCCGAGGACGACCAGCACGGCCCGGACCCAGTCCGTGCCGCCGCAGCGGGGATCAGGCTGAGTACATGGTTCGATCGGCGCCGTCGGCGAGACGGACGCCGCGCCGGTCGGGGTCGTTCCATCGGAGGGCGTCTCCGTCACCGTAGGGCTTGGGCTGACGCCCACCGGGGTCCGGCGCTGGGTCCGCTGCGCGTCGGTCGGGTCAAACGCAACCCAGCCGGACCGATCGAGCCGCACCTCGGCCCAGGCATGGGCGTCGGCCGTGGTGACGTCGAACGAGCGGCCCCCGTCGTTCGGCAGCCGGTACCCGACGGCGACCCGGGCCGGGAAGCCCAGCACACGGGCCATGATCGCGAACGCAGCCGCGTGCTGCTCGGCGTACCCGATGCCGTTCGCGCTGAGTATGCCGCTCACCGCGGCGTACGAGTGTCCGGGCGGCGCCTCCAGGCTGTACGGCAACCCTCGCAGGTACTCGTTCAGTGCCGCGAGTTTGCCGACAGGGCTGGCCTCTGCGTCCGTGGCCTCATGCGCAGTCGCCATGATCAGGGGCGGTATGCCCGGCGGAAGCACCTGATACTCGGCGTCGTCCCCCGCCCGCGCCGGCCGGTCGCTGCGGGCCACCTCGTTCGCCGATCGGTACTCACCGACGAACTCGAACGTGGCGCCGGCCGGAAGCGTCGCGGACGCGACGACGGCGCCGGAGCGGGGGCTGAAGCCGATCGCCGTGCTTATCCCGGACGTGAACCTGATCTGGCGTGGCCAGCCGACCAATGGCAGGAATCGGCCGGCCAGCCGATCGATGGTCACCCGGCCGGTGATCCTGTGCGGAGCCGACAGGCCGCGGTCCCGCTTGAGGTTCTCACCGGCGGCGAAGAAGTCCTGGTCTGTCGTCCACACCGCACCGTCGAATCGGTCCAAGGCAATCGTCCGGATGCCGACCAGTCCGGCGGTGTCGGGCGCGGCATCGAGTTCGACGTGGAGGAGCCGCCGAACCGGCGCCTCGATCAGCTGCGCGCGAACGGTGGCCAACGGTGTGATCATCTCCGGGACGGTGAGCGGCGCGGCGCGCAGTGGACGAGGGTCGGCGCGGCGCGGGTCGCCACCCACCGCCGCGATCACACCGAGCGGGGCGGCGCCGAGCACCACGACGGCGCACAGGTAGCCGACCGTCCGCAGGCCCGAGAGCCGGGAACGCGGCACGCCAGAACCAGCCGGGGGCAACGTAGTCGGCCGAACGCCCGCTGCGGTGGTCTGCCGGCTTCGGATGACGACGAGGATGACGATGGCGACGCTGAGCACGCCGGTGGCGACCAGATGAACCGGCTGCTGGCTGGCAACCATGGCAAGCGCCAGCCCGCATGCCAGCATCGGCGGCAGGGCGGGCCACAGTGGCGCGCGCGTATGCAACGCAAGCGCCGTCGACGCGGCCGCGGTCAACCATGTCACGAGGAGCACGGTGACGAGCGGCCGGCCGGTTGCCGGGGCCGGCAGGCCGACCGACAGCATTTCAGCCCACCCGGCGATGACGCCCCACCCGAGTTCCTCGGCGGTGCGTGGCGTGGGCACAGCACCGTGAAAGGTCCCGCGAAGCGCTGTCAGAGCGGCGAACGCGCCGAAGCAGACGACGTGAAGGACGGCCGCAGTAAGCGGGCGGATGCGACGAGCGACGATGGCCGTAAGGGTCATGCCGCCAACCAGCGCCGTGACCGCGGCCGGGGCGTAGGTCGCGGCGTCGAAAAACTCGCGCAGTACGATCAACGATGAGCTGGCTGCGGCAGCACACGCCAGCAGCTCACCGGCCCGGCGTGCGGGGGACACGACAGGCGTTGTCATTCGAGTCCCCGATACTGCACCGCGAACTCGCTGCTGTTACGCACACTGAGCACCTGGGCACCGCAGATGCTGAAGCGCCGAGGTATGGCGGAGCAGATCTGCACAACGGAAACCGGCCCGGCCACGTTCAACGGGGCAACGAGGGACTCGAGAGCGGAGCCGCCGACCTCACCTGTGACCAGGACGCTCCCGAGCAGATCGCGATCGACGACGGCGGGGGCGACGACGTATCGGTCGGTGAGTCCGACCGCAGCAAGGAAGTCGAGCGCGGGACCGGACGATGCATTCGGGGTCGCCAACGTGTTCACCAGCGCTGTACCGCCGGTCGTGCGGAGGTGCAGCTGGGCGCCGAGCCGCATGACGGCGACCGCCAGGGAGGCGGCGATGCGCACCGCGTCCTCGAACGAGTCGTCCGGATACAGGCTTCGAGCGGTGTCCAGTACCACCTGGTAGCCGGGCGCATCGGGAACGCTGAGTTGCCGAACTGCCAAAGAGCCCAGACGGGCCGAGGTGGGCCAATGGATCAGTCGCAGGTCGTCGCCAGGGATGTACTCGCGCAGGCCGAAGAAGGCAACCCCGCCGCCGGTCGGCCGCGATGCCCGCCCATCGCTGCCCGCCAGGTCTCCGGCACCGAACAGCGGTAGGTCGTGGAAGGAGGGGTGGACGTAGACGGTGATCTCGGGTCCCAGACTCACCCGCCGAACGGCCAGGCGGGCTGGGTCCGCACGCTCGATGCTCAGCGGCACAAATCGATACACTCCGCGCCGCGGCATCGGCAGTTCGTACTCGAAGGACTCCGATCGACCGGGCGGCAGCGGCGGCAGGCGCAATCGGAAGGGGCGCCCGGCCACCTCTTCGAGCAGGCCCACCTCCGGGCTGGCGACCCAGCCAGCGTTCGTCGCTCGGACGATGCAGCGCATCGGCGTTCCTTCGGTAACGCGGGCCCTCGGCACGGCGCGCTCGGCCCGCAGGGCGGGCCGAGCAACGACGACCGCGAGTGCGGCCAAGATCCACGTGAGACCCGCCGCACCGAGCGCAACCAGCTCCGGATAGCCCACCAGCAGGCCGATGACCACGAGTACGCCACCGGACATGATGAGTGTCCGCCCTGCCGTCGTCAGCTTCATCGCGGAGCCGCCGTTAGCGCGCCTGCAGCGGCCGTACGGTGGCAAGTATCTCGAGCAGCAGCTTCTCCGCATCGACGTCCTGCATCAGGGCCTCCGGCTTGAGCATCAGCCGATGCAGCAAGACGGGCACGGCAACCGCCTTGGCGTCATCGACGGTCGCGTATTCGCGACCGTGTGCGGCCGCCACCACCTGCGCGGCCCGGGCGAGCGCTATCGCGCCGCGCGGGCTGACGCCGAGCCGCACGGCAGGGTCCGCCCGCGTCGCCGCGGCGAGCCGCACCAGATAGTCACGCAGCGCGCCGCCGACCTCGACACTTCGGGTGAACTCGGTCATCGCGGCGACCTCCGCGATGCCCACCACCGGCCGCATATCGGCGACGCGGATCCCGCCGACCGCCTGCTCGATGATGGTCATCTCGTCACCGTGATCTGGATAGCCGATCGAGATGCGCATGTGAAAGCGATCCATCTGCGCCTCAGGCAGCGGATAGGTGCCCTGGTGGTCAGCCGGGTTCTGGGTCGCGATGCACAGAAACGGCTTCCCGACCCGCCTGGTCGTCAGCCCGACCGTGACCTCGCCCTCGGCCATCACCTGCAAAAGCGCCGACTGGGTCCGCGGCGAGGCACGATTGATCTCATCGCCCAGCAGCACGTTGCAGAAGACCGGGCCGGGCCGGAAGTCGAAGGACCGCAGTCCGGGGTCATACACCTCGACGCCCGTGACGTCCGACGGCAGCAGGTCCGGCGTGAACTGGATCCGCCGGAAGTCGCCGCCATGTATCGACTTGGCGATCGCCTTCGCCAGCGAGGTCTTCGCGACGCCGGGAACGTCCTGGATCAGCAGGTGACCCTCCGAGAAGACACAGACGAGCGCCAACTTAATCGCGTCGGGCTTGCCGCGAATGACCTGCGCAATGTTGCGCTCAAGGTCAGCAAAGCGCTCCGCGAATCGGATTGACGTCATCGACATGGAGTCTCCCAGTCCACCCATGAGCCCCCATTCGAACACGAAGCGCAACGGAAAGCGCTGCCCGTTCGGCCGACGAACGGGTCTGTTTGGGTCCCGAAGTACGGACTTGCCGACGGCCGCCAGCACCGAGTAATGCATCGAGGAAATACTCCGCGACGCCGGCCCGCAGACGGAGCCGCTGCTGGCGACCGTCGAGCGACCGCGAGTCTCCCGGAGGAGCTCGCCCGCGCATACGTGGGCGGTGATCGCCGCGAACACGTTCAAGATGACGCCGCAACAGCGGCCTCTGGCACGGCACGGGCTTCCACGGCCGCGTGGTGGCAAGGCCGGCTCACGTACTCGCGCGTCAGCGCCGCGTCACGGAACGTCAATGGCGGATCGGGCGAACAGCCCGACTGCATCCGAGTACGACCGACTGTTCGGAAGGGAGCAGCGATGAGCATTGCAAGGTGCCGCATCGGTACTGCGGCCGCGCTGATCGTCGTGCGATAGGCGCCGCACTGGTCGCGGGCCTCAGAGGCCCGGCGCGGGCGGTGTGGACGAACGGCAGCGATCCGCAACTACGGCAGCGGTCGGGCTCGGGGTCCGTGCTCGGTCCACCAGTAGCCGGGGCGTTCCGGGATGCCGGCCCAGCGGCAGAGCGGATGCCCGCGCTTGAGTAGTTCACGCGGGATGGGGTGGTCGAGTACCCGAGCGGCTCGGAGAAGGAAGTGTACGGGCGCGGCAATGATTGGTTTGGTGAAGAGCTCGTCGGCGTCGGCGGGCCAGTGTCGGTGAACGCATACCGCCCGTTGTTCCTCCACCGCGGCCAGCAGGTCGCCGACGACGAAGGCGTAACTCGGCTCGCCGCGCGAGAGCTCATTGGCAACCGCGCCGAGAACCTCGCGCCTGCGTCAGACAGGACTGTCCAGCGCGGCGTCGCTCAGCCACCACCGGGTCATGGGGTGTCTCAGATCGGCGGGTACTCGGGACAGAGGATCATGATCGAACCCCCCGTTTACCCCCCGAAAACCCTGCGGAACAGTGACAACTTATGCAAGCATCGACCTCGATGGCCAAGCCGTTTCCGCAGGTCAGCGCGAACTTTTGACGAGTAGTGAAAAGTCGGATACCCCCGTGCCCCACTACTGCGGGTTGTAGGTTCAAGTCCTACGCGGCGTACGGAATCAAATCGGCGGCCCCTGCTTCGCGGCGGGGGCCGCTTGCCGTTGTTGATTCCGTATTCTTCGCGCTCGCTTCGCTCGCTCCCCAGTGGGGGCTTCGCCACCCACACCCCCATGCCGGGGGTGCTGTTCGTGAGCGCCTCGCGCCTTGCGCCTCTCGGTCGACGGCTGACGGCCTGCGGCGGCTGGAGCGGTTGCTCCGTTCCCGCGTCCCTCTGGCGCCGTTGATTGGCCGTTGGTAGGTGGTGTTGAGATTGTGTGCTTTCGGCTGTCAGCGGTGATGCTGGTGAATGCGATCGGTTTCCTGTCAGTCGCCGCTGGCGAATTCTCGCTTCGTCCCCTTGAATGGTCGGATGCGTTACGCGCCTCAACGACCCATTGGGGGTGGGGCGGACGGTGCGAGTGTCGTACCCGCCGGGCGCAACCTCCGATCTGCGCGGCCGGGGCGGGCATATGTCTCCGTGATCATGATGTCCGCGGTGGCCGCACCACGGGTTTGCCATGATCCCGGAGACTTTCGGTACACGGGGGTACATCAGCACTCCGTGATCATGAAAGACCGTTGGTGTCGGCGGCGGGTACAGCATGATCGCGGAGACTTCCGGTCGCTGCGGCGTGCTCCGCGGCGGGGCCGGCGCGTGAGACGTGACCGCCGACCGCGCCTCGCCGGTGCGTCAGGACGCGCAGGGTGGGTTGGCGGTGCGGGTTATGGTGCGGACAACACCCACGAGCGCCAGACGCCCGCCCCGAGCGGTCCCGCGTAGCGGCGGCCGGCCACCGCCGCCTGGCCGGGCCGCGACGCGACCCCGCCGAGTTGGGCGCTGGCCGGGCCGTGGTGGAGCAACGGCGCACCGACAGATAGTGGACCCTGTGGTGGGCTGCTACAGCGCGAGCAGGCGGCGAAGGCCCCGGTCGACCTGGCTCGCCAGGGTGGCTGAGATGCGACCGTGGCGGTGGCCGAACGCGGCCGGGTCGCCGAAACGGATGCGCGACAGGTCGATGGTGCCGCCTCCGGCCAGGTCCGCCGGCAAGGGCAGCAGAATGCCGGGCACATCACCATCGGCTCGGTCGTGGATCAGCACCACAACCGGGTACACCTCCGAATACACGTTGGCGCTGACCACGAGCACACGGATCCGCCTGCTGCCGAGCGCGAAGTCGACAACGTCGCCTCGCGACAGTGGCGCGGTCCCGGCTACCACCCGGCGTTGAACTCAGCGAATGCGGCAGCGTCCTCGCCCTCGAGGGACGCATGCCAGACTGCCGCGGCAGCCACGGCCTTGCGGTCCAGGTACTCACGAATAGCCTCAGCCACCACCGACGACCGGTTCCCGCCGGCCGCCGCGGCGTTCAGCGCCGCGCCGAGCTCGTCGTCGAGCGTGATAGAGATGCTCATGGTCATACCGCTGACACTACCAACGATCGTGTCAGCGACACGATTGCCGACACGATCGGTGTGTCGTCGAGGTTGCCCCGGCTCAACGGCCGGGGCACCCTCGCGTTGACCCGATGGACCGCAACGCAGGCGCGCGGATCGCGCAGATCAGCGACCTGCATTCGCGCCCAACAGGGTGCCGCCGGCGAGCATGGCCGCCAACGTCTGGTACACGGGATCCTGTTTGTCGCGGGTTCCAGTGGTGAAGGTCGGCCCCGTCGCGGCGGCCTGGCCTTCGAACACAACACCTGCGTCATACACACCGCGGCGGTTCTGGAAACGCCACTGCCCGTCGCGGCGGGTCACCTCGTCGAGGTACCGGCCGGCCAGCAGGTAGTAGGCCGTGCCGGTGCCCGAGATCCGATCGCCCGCCAACACGGCAAGGGCCTCGCGCGCCTCGGGCGGGTAGTACTGGAACGTGGTCACGTAGGTCTCGACGTGAGCGACATCCGCTCCGGTAAACTCGATGACGGAGTTGCTCACGGAGTGCATGGAGAACGGGATTTTGGCGTGGCGGTCGCGGACGTACTCGACGAAGCCGTCGACATTGCCCGCGTAGCCGCCGTGATCGTCGACGGCATCCGGGTGGTAGGCCGCGCGAATGCCGTCGAGATCGAGCCGGTCGACGGCGCGGCAGTACCGCGCGATGAGGTCCTGGATCTGGGCGCGGTCCGCGAGGCGTTCTGGCGAGAACTGTTCCGAGCCGATGCCGGTCATCTGATCACGCTGCCTTCCATATGCCGAGTGCTTACTCGGCAAACATAGCCGATCTAGCCCGACCGCGTCGACAGCTTCCCCGGACCTGGGCCCGGCTGGGCCTAACCAGTGAGCGAGCGCTTGGAAGCGGAAGCCGAACGCGCCGGACAGGCTTTGGCGCGCGTCCTTGACAGCGGCGCTACGACGGCCGCCTCGCCGGCTGCGTCGACGCTATGAGGTGGCGCGCTGTCCGGCCAATGACTCAGGCCCATGTCGGGCGACCGTGGGCCAGCCCTCGACCGTGAAAACGAGGCCGCGAGCCATTCGCACGTGCCGTTCGGCGACCTGTTCGGCGGTGAGGGGACCGGATGCCTGGAACCACCCGGAGATGTTCGTACATAGCACGACGATCGATCGGCTGACATCGAGCGGCATGTCCGTGGTGAACACACCTTCTCGCACGCCATCGATCACGACATCGTCGAACAGGTGCTGGATCGCCAGGCGGTAGTGATTGATCCTCGCCCTGTTGTCCGGTTCGAGGCTGCGCAGTTCACTGACGAACAGGAAGCTGCTCACCGCGTGCATGGCCTGGTAGGTCGCCAGGGTCCGCACCAGGCGGTCGAGCCTTTCCGCGGGGCTCAAACCGTCGGTCTCCACAGCACGCTCGAGTCGCTCGAACAGCTCTCGCACGCCCTCGCCCAGGATCGTCGCCAGCAGATCCTGTTTGGTGGCGAAGTGGTGATACAAGCCAGGGACGCTGATGCCGGCAGCCTGCGCCACCTCGTTCACCGAGCTGCCGTGATACCCCTTGGCGTGGAACGTGTGCAATGCTGCATCCAGGACACGGCTCCTGATTTCAGCTGAGCGCTGCTGCCGCACGGACATCTTGGCCATCCTCCGGTACCCGAGCGCTCACTCGTGACAGAGTAGCATCGGGCTAGTGCTCTGACCACAAAGGTTCACGGTGTTGAATGACACGCCGTCCGGCGTTAGTGGTTGCAGACGCCCGGCTTCCGACCCCGGACCGCGGCCCGACCCACACCGCAGAGCACCGGCTGCCGTAGGTCAGACGGCCGTTGAGACGATGCAACCAGCACTTTTGTGAGCAGCCGCTTATCCCGGCGTAAAGTGCGAACCCCAGAATTGGCGAAGCTGTCCGCAGCGTACCTCGGGCGAAGGACGAACATGACAGACACCGATCCGCCCCGTCCGCTGTCCGACGGTCCGCAGCCCGACGCCGATGACCTCCGTAGCCGCATCGTCGCGGCCGCTATCGACGCGTTTGCGACGCGCGGGTTTCACGCGACGTCCACGCGCATGATCGCCGAAGCGGTCGGCGCGAGCACGGGCGCGCTCTACGTGCACTTTCGCTCGAAGGAAGAACTACTGTTCGAGATCTCCTTGATCGGGCACCGATCAGCGTTGAACGTGGTGAAGCGGGCCGCGCGCACAATCGACGATCCGATCCAGCAACTGCGAGCGGTCGTCCGTGCGTACATGATGGATCAGGCGGAGCGGCGCACCACCGCGAGCGTGGTGAATTACGAGTTGCGCTCGCTGACCGACGAGCATCGCATCCAGGTGGCTGCTCTACGCCGTGAGCTGGATTTCGAGGTGCGTTTCGTCCTCGAGTCGGGCCTGAGGCGCGGTGTCTTCGATATCGCCGATCCGCCGGTCACGGCAACCGCGATCCTGTCGCTGGGCATCGACCTTGCCCGCTGGTTTCGGCCTGGTGCAGGATGGTCGGCCGAACGTATCGCGGATCAGTACTCCGACCTCGTCCTGAGAATGGTCGCCGTGACCCCGTCAGCGACGGCACTTCCGACCGACTGACCGCGATGGCGACGGCTCGCGCGGTCAGTCCGCTGTCTGCAGGTCGAGCGAGCCCTGCGCGTGCATTGTCGCCAGCAGCAGTTTGTCGGCCTTGCCGACCGCGGTGCGGGGGATTTCCGGCACCACGGCGTACACGGTCGGAACCTGCCATTTCGGCAGCGTCTCCAGGAGCAGGGAGCGCAACTCGCTCGCGTCGACGTGCTCCGTCAGGTGCACGATCGCGAGCGGTTGGCCGCCCCACCGCTCGTGAGGAATCTCGATGACAGCAGCGCCGGCGACACCGGGGTGACGCAGCAGCGCGTCCTCGATCGGCCCGGGCCAGATGGCCTCGCCGCCAGACTTGATCATCTCCTTCGCCCGGCCCAGGATCGTCATCTGACCTTCGGCGCCGACCTCGCCGATATCGCCGGTGTCGAACCATCGGCTCTGCGGAGCAGGCAGGCCCAAATACTGACCAGTCACCCATGGAGCGCTGATCAGCAGAGCGCCGCCGTCACGTGAGTCGCCGGCAATCGGCTCGGTTCGCAGCTGCACCCCGATGTTCGGCCGGGATGTGCGCACGTCCGGCTCGATCGGCGCACCGGGAACCGGGCTGTCCATGAGTGAGAGCGTGGCGGGCAGCGTCTCGGTCATTCCCCAGCCCACGTATGTCGTCACTCCGAGTTCGCGCAAGCGGGCCGGCAGACCCGACGGCGTCATCGCTCCGCCGATGACCACCGTCCGTAGGTCGCCGATATGGGTGACTCCCACGGTCGCCGCGTGCGCGGCGACGTCATTCCACACGGTTGGTACCGCGGAAGAAGCCGTGATGTTCAACTGCTCGACCGTGCGCAGAATGACGTCCGCAGGCAGCGAGCCGTCGATGAAGACCAAGTCGATGCCGCTGAGCCAGCACACCTGCGGCAGGTTCCAACCGAGACCGTGGCAGATCGGCACCAGAGCGAGCACGGTGTCGTCCGGTCGTAAGGGACAGGTGGCAATGGAACTGTAGGACACCGTGTGCAAATACAACGCCTGCTGGGTGTACGTCGCACCCTTCGGTATCCCGGTGGTCCCGCCCGTGAACAGGACCGCGGCGAGTGCGGACTCGTCCGGCCCGGCGAGTGGTGCCCGCAGTGGCCCGGTGGAGTCAATCGCCGCGGAGTAGTCGTCCCATCCGTCGGCCCGCGCAACCGAAAGCCGAACGACTTCTCGATCACCAAGCGGCCCGGCGTCCAGGAGAGCGGTCATGTCGGCGTCCGCGACGACCACGGCCGGAGAGCACGATTCCACCATGGCGGCCAACGACGCCTTGTCGGCGCGCGGATTGAGTGGCGCGAACACGGTGCCCAGCAAGTGACTGGCGAACAGCACCTCGAGGTGTTCATGGTGGTTCCGGCAGACCGTGACAATGACATCGCCGGTACCGACACCTCGATCGAGCAGAGCCTGAGCCAGACGTTCAGCACGGTCGGCAATCTCGGCGAAGGTCAGCACCACCGGCCTCGCGTTACGGATCGTCGTCACCGTCGAAGCCGCGAAGCGGCGTCGCCCGAACGTAAAGATCTCACCCATGGTCAGCCCGGTCATCGCGCTGCTCCGTCCAGGTTCGCCCCGATGGTCGACGGGGTCCGAGGGGAACGGTTGCCGAAGTAGACCTCTTCGGCGTTACGCCGCAGCATGTCTTCGACCGTAGCGGCCGGGATGCGGTTCGAGGTCGCCTTGGGAAGGTCGAGAAACCAGTCGCGCCAAGCGGCCAGTTGCTCGACGCCGCGAAGGCTCTCGCCGAACATCGTGTCGGAACCGAACAGGATCCGGTCGCCACCCGCGAGACGCACGGCACGTTCGAGCATCGGCCGGAAAGGCGACCCGTCGGCGAGCGCCTCCTTCTCCCACAAGGAAAGCTCCAGATAGGTACGCGGATGCGCCGCCGCTAAAGCGACGCACTCGTCGAACCACGCCATGTAACCAGAGTGCGCGAGGACGATCTTCAGCTCGGGATACCGAGCCTGCACGCCGACGAGATGTATCGGCCAGGCGTTTCCCCAGCGCAACGAACCCCGGCCGATACCGCAGTGGAAGACAGCCGTCTTGTCGGCGTCGATCAAGGCCTCGTACAGCGGGAAGCAGTGCTTCTCATCCGCGCGGATGCCGGCCGGAGGGTAGAACTTCAGCCCGCGGCAGGCATCGCTGCGCAGGTAGGTACGCGCATGCGCGACAGCTTCGGGACGGCGGGGGTCGATGCCGGCGTTGAAGGCGAGGCGCCCGTCGGAGTCACGGCAGACGCGGTCGAGACGCTCCATGAACGCGGTCGCGGTCGCCTCGGTAGCGGCCCACGCCTCGGGGCCGTAGTCGACCCCCATGATGATCGCGCGACCGATGCCGGCGCGGTCGAGCGCTGTGAGGAGATGAGCGCCATCGGGATCCACGATGTCACTGCTGACCCGAGGGTACACATCCGCCGCCGCGTCGAGCGGCATTCCCTTACGCAGCACGGAAGTCTTCGCCCACGACATCCGCAACGTCGCCGGGATGTATTCGGGCAACCACATGTGCACATGCGCATCGAGAACGGTGAAGGTCGGTGCGCTCACTGCTCTGGACCGAACACCGGCTGCTGTGTTCCCGGCCCGTGCCCCTGCCGCCAGACCATGATGACGCGTTTGAACTCGACGATGCGTTCACCTCGCTGGTTCATGCCCCAGGTCTCGACGGTGACGATGCCACGATCCGACTTCGAGGCCGACTCCCGCTTGTCGAGCACTTTCGAGAAGACCCGTACCGTGTCGCCGGGGTAGGTCGGCTTCATGATCCGCACGTCGGTCATGCCGACGAAGACCACGGCCTTCGGCGAACTCGACAACATGCGCGTGGACAGACCATGCACCAACGCCACGATGTACCCGCCATTGACCAGCATGTCTCGGTGGCCGTGCTCCTGCGCATCGATCACATCGAGATGGCCTGACGACGAGTTGCCCGTCAGCAATGTGAACTGCTGGTTCTCCCAGCTGGTGATCGTCCGTCCCGGCCAATGATGGATGACCTCGCCGATCTCGAACTCTTCGAGGTAACGGCCGTGTGTTTCCCGCTCAAATGTGTCCATCGTCAGTTCCTTTGCTCAGCCGCCGCAAGGAGCCGGCGCGCTGTTCGTTTCGTCGCCTCGTCGACCATGACCGTGCCGAGTCGCCTGGCGCCGTCCTCCGCCGCGAGGACCCTGTGCGCCCACGCGATCTGCTCGGCGCTCGGCTCGAACGCCTTTCGGATCGGTTCAAGTTGGTTGGGGTGGATCGCGCACTTCCCGGTGAAGCCAAGGCCGCGAGCGTTGTAGACCGCTTGGACGAAGGCGTCGTCGGGATCGATCTGAGCCTCCGGTGTGTCGACCACGTGCGGCACACCGGCGGCCGCGCATGCGTAGACGAGGCGGCTGCGCGCGAAATCGATCTGCCGGAGGTCGAGGTCGTCGAACAGACCCAGATCGGCGCGAAGATCGCCGGCACCCAGCAACACCCCGTCGATGTCGACACCGGCATGCAGCATCGCCGGCAGATTCTCGACCCCGCGGGCGCTCTCAATCAGCAGCCACACCTCGAAACCGGGGTTCCGCGACCGTAGAGCTCGGGCGACGACCTCGATGTCGTCGACGTCTTCCGCCTTCGCCAGGACCGCCCCTCGCACCCAGGCCGGAAGGATCGTCGCGTCGGAGATTCGATGCTCGGAACCGGCCCTGATCCGGCAGAGGGTCGGCGGCGCGCCGGGCGGCGGATCGAGACCGCAGAGGTTCGCGATCGCCTCATGCCGGAGGTCGGCAGGTACGCCGTCCTCGAGGTCGATGACCACGACGTCGGCGCCCGTCACTGCGGACAGTGCCTTGTCCAGCAAGCGGCGACGGTGCGCCGGAACGTACAGAAGCGTGCGCGCTGGATACGAATGAGTGGACATGGGCTCCGATACCGAGTGCTCACTTGGATTTGGCCAGTAGAGCAAAGCGGAGGCGCGGGCGCAAGGCCCTGGTGCAGGTTGGCCGGTGCCGACAGTGCCCGCCTTTGGTTGATCAACTTGGGTGTCCGTGCTGGTGGTGGCGCTGGTCAGCACCGCCTGGCGGGTCACCACCAGGACAGCGGCCGGGCGGGACCTTCGGCAGGTCGGGGCGGCCGCCGGGCGGCAGGGAGCCGACGAACCTCGATCCCGCAGGCTTCGACCTGCTCACGGTTGGTCACCGGGCGTCTTGCGGCCGTGCCGCGATGCTGTCTACTATCTCGCCTACGTTTACTGAGCACTCGGTTTTTGATCCGACCCTGCGAAGGACACTTCAATGACACCTCTGCTCGAAGTCGCCGACGTCTCCGTGCGATTCGGGGGCGTCGTGGCGCTCGACGCGGTGAGCTTCGACGTCGACGAGGGACAGATCGTCGGTTTGATCGGTCCCAACGGCGCCGGCAAGACAACGATGTTCAACTGCTTGACGCGCGTGTACGACCCGGTGTCCGGGTCGATCCGGTTCGCTGGTTCGGACGTGTTGCGTCTTGCGCCGCACAAGGTCGTCCGCGCCGGGATCGCGCGAACGTTCCAGAACCTCGCCCTGTTCGCCTCGATGAGCGTCGTCGAGAACGTGATGGTCGGGATGCACTCCGGCTCGCGCAGCAACTGGGTGACCGCGGCCTTGCGGCTCGGCATCGCACGGGAGGAGCGGCGACAGCGCGACCGTGCGTACGAGATTCTCGACGACATCGGGTTGTCCGATGTCGCCGATCACGTGGCCGCGGGGCTTCCGTTCGGCACGTTGAAAATCGTCGAGCTGGCCCGCGCGATGGCGTCGCGGCCGCGTCTGCTCATGCTTGACGAACCGGCCTCCGGACTGACGCACGCCGAAGTTGCGGAACTGGGCGCACTGATCGTGCGGCTGCGTGACACGTACGACCTCGCCGTGCTGCTCGTCGAGCACCACATGCAGATGGTCATGGGGCTGTCACACAAGATTGTGGTGCTCGACTTCGGACGAAAGATCGCCGACGGGGCGCCGGATGTCGTGCGCAGCGATCCGGCCGTCGTCCAGGCGTATCTGGGGACGTCATGACACCGTCGCCGACCCAGCGCGGCCGTCTCGACATCAAGGACCTCCGGGTGTCATACGGCGAACTGCCGGTGATCCACGGACTGGACCTGACCGTCGAGCCGGGCGAGATCGTCGTCCTGCTCGGCGCGAACGGTGCCGGCAAAACGACGACGCTGCGCGCGATATCCAAAATGGACATGGTTTCGGTCAGCGGGAGCATCCTGCTCGACGGCCAGTCGATCATCGGTCTTCGCCCCGAAGCAGTGGTCCGGCGCGGAATCGCCCACGTACCGCAAGGTCGCGGCACGTTCTCCGACCTGACCGTCGAAGAGAACCTGCGCATCGGCTCCTTCCTGAACCGCAAAGGCATCAACGACCGCATCGCGCATTGGTACGAGGTATTTCCCCGGCTGTACGAGCGACGCGACCAGCGAGCCGGCGGACTGTCCGGTGGCGAGCAGCAGATGCTCGCGGTGTCCCGTGCGTTGATGAGCGAGCCCAAGGTGCTGCTGCTGGACGAACCGTCCCTCGGGCTCGCTCCGCTCGTCGTCCAGGACCTGTTCCACCGCTTCGCCGAACTCAACGAACGGACGGGCACGTCCATTCTCGTCGTCGAGCAGAACGCGAACCTCGCGCTCGACGTAGCCGATCGTGCTTACGTCCTCGAACGGGGAGAGATCGCCGTTCACGGGCCTGCCGCCGAGCTGCGCTCGCATGACGAGGTCCGGCGTGCATATCTCGGTTTCTGATCAGGCCGCTGAGGGATATTCCATGACACACCACGCGATACCGCTGATCAACAGCGACTTCTTCCACTGGTCGTTCGTACTGCAGCTGGTGTCCCAAGGCCTCGCCAACGGCTCCATCTACGCGCTGGTCGCCCTGACGATCGTCATCATCTACCGAACCACCGGCCACCTGAACTTCGCGCAGGGCGAGATGGCCACCTTCGGCTGTCTCCTCGTATTCACCCTGGCGGAAAAGGGTGGTCTGCCCTACTGGCTGGCCATCCCGGCCGTCATGGCGGTCTCGTTCTTACTCGGCGCGGGCATCGAGCGCACCCTGGTCCGGCCGCTGCAAAGCCGGGGTGGCTACGCGGTTGTCATCCTGACCCTCGGACTCTTCCTGGTCTTCAACTCCCTCGATGCCGCCATATGGGGCACGCAGCCGCTGCGTCCGACGACACCCTTCCCCAGCAACGCCGACGATCAGTTCAACCTGATTCACGGCGACCCGCTCTTCTTCATCCGCTACTCGACGATCGGCGTCTGGGTCACCCTCGCCGTCGTCGTAGCGCTCTTGTGGTTCGTCCTCGAACGCACCAGGCTCGGGCTCGCCTACCGCGCCGTCGCCGCGAATCGCGAGTCGGCATTCCTGGTAGGTATTCCCGTCGGTCGCATGCTGGCCCTCGGCTGGGGCTTGTCGGCGGCGATCGGATCCCTTGCGGCAGTACTCGTCGCACAGCAGAGCGGCGCACTCGACTTCAACCTGATGTTCTCGATTTTCGTCTACGCGTTCGCCGCAGCGACCTTGGGCGGGCTCGACAGCACCGGCGGGGCGGTCGTGGGCGGGCTCATCGTCGGGCTGGTCGAAGCGCTGGTGCCCCAGTTCTTCTCCTTCATCGGTGGTGAGCTGAGCCTGTTCATGGCGCTCCTGATCATCGTCATCGTGCTGCTCGTACGCCCGCAGGGGCTCTACGGAGCCAAGCGCATGGAGCGTGTGTGATGAGGTTGCGGATCACAACAACCCCGGCCGCGGTACGAGCGCTGCGCTGGCTGTCGTATGTGGCACTCGCGACACTCGTTGTCGTCCTCGCCGCCGAGGTGCCCGACTACCGGCTCGTCAGCCTCTGCCAGGTCGCCGCCATGGCCGTGGCGGCGATGGGCCTGAACTTCGTCAGCGGCTTCTGCGGTCAAATCTCCGTGGGACACGGAGCGTTCTATGGCGTTGGCGCGTACACCACCGCGGTATTGGTCACTCGATACGACTGGCCATTCCTGGCGGCGCTCCCGGTATCCGGCGTAGTCGGACTGCTGGCCGGCCTGCTCGTCGGAATCCCGGCGCTCCGTGTCCGCGGCTTCTATCTCGCTCTGGTCACCCTTGCGCTCACCGTCACATTCCCCACGCTGGCCAACTTGGATCAGCTCAGTCGCTTCACCGGCGGACCGAACGGCCTGCCCGTCTACGTCTTGGCCGACCCACCGTCCTGGTATCCCTTGGCGGCCACCCCGGCCGGCTGGAAGTTCCTCGAGCTGAGCGCGGTCGCCGCAGTCATGTTCGTACTGGCCGGCAACATGCTGCGCAGCCGAGTGGGACGCGCGCTGGTTGCCGTACGTGACCAGGAGACCGCCGCCGCGGCGTCCGGAGTCAACACCGCGGCGTGGAAGATCGGCGCCTTCGCCGTCAGCGCAGGCTATGCCGCGGTAGGCGGCGGAATGATCCTGCTGGCGGTCCCGGTCGTAACCCCCGACCTCGGCGGCTTCACCACCAGCGTCAGCATCCTGGCCGCCTTGGTAATCGGTGGTACCGCCACCAGATGGGGTCCGCTGTTCGGTGCGTTCCTCGTGATCTGGTTGCCGGTGCTCGCCACCGACTGGGGCTCGGACCTACCGCTGCTCAACGACCGCACTGAACCGCTGGTCGCTGTCGCCTTCTATGGCGCACTGCTGGCCGTCGTGGTTCTGGTGATGCCCGGTGGTATCGCCGACGGGCTGAGGCGCCTGACCGCCAACTTCGTCCGCGCCCGGCCACCGGCCCATTCGGCACACGGTCCGAAATCCGAAGTCCCACCGCTGGCTGCAAACGCAGCGAGCAACACCGTTCCGAAAGGCTAGGAATCTGAATGTTACCCAAGAACAAACTCGCCATCGCATCAGCGCTGATCGTTTGCGCTGCGCTGGCGTCGGCATGCAAATCCTCCTCTCCGCACTCCGCCGATGCGCCGGGCGGAACCACGGGCGCCGGCGGCGCCGGTCCGGTTTCGGCGACGAACTGTCCCGCCTCCGCGACGAAGGCGATCGGCGACGGCGCGGAAATCAAGGTGGGCATCGTTCTGCCGCAGAGCGGCCCGTTCGCCGCGCTGTCGACGGTAGCCACCGGAGTCAGCGCGTACTTCGACTCGGTCAACGCCGACGGAGGCGTGGCGGGGCACAAGCTGAAGCTGCTCGTCAAGGACGACGGATACGACCCTTCGAAGACTGTCGTCGCCGACAACGAGTTGATCAGTCAGGACCAGATTTTCGCCACCGTCGCTCAGGTTGGCACCCCGACGGTTGCGGCAACCCAGAAACTGCATGAGCAGACCTGCACCCCGCAGCTGTGGGTGCAGGCCGGGGACCCCACCATATCGGCCGATTTCGGCGCTCACCCGTGGACCACCAACGGGATTCTCGCGTACAACACCGAGTCGGCTATGTGGGGGCAGTACATCAAGGCGCACAAGCCCGGCGCGACGGTGGCGATGCTCGCCCTGAACAACGACTTCGGCGGCGAGTACACCACCGGCGTCAACAAGGCCGCCAAGACGGATGGCTTCAGCGTGGCGACCGTGCAGAAAGTCGATCCCACCGCGACCTCGGTGTCCAGCCAGATCACCACGATCTTGAGCAAGCGGCCAGACGTCGTCATCGGTGCCGTCGGCGGCGCCTTCTGCTCCAAGTTCATGCAGGGGCTGGCACAGGGCGGCTACCAGGGCATCACCATCGTCACGACCGCATGCTCGTCGGTCAACTCGTTCTTCAAGCCGGTGGACCCTGCGGGTGACAAGGTGTTCTCACTTTCGACGGCGCCGACCTTGGGCGCGTCCGCCGAGCAAGGAGTCACGCGATACGAGTCCGATCTGCGCAAGTACGGCAACGGCGTCAGCCCCGCCGACAACAACGTGCAAGCCGGATACAACTGCGCAACGCTCTTCGTCGCCGCGCTGAACGCCGCGGCAGCCAGCCCGGGTGGCCTCACCCGAGTGAGCTTGATGAATGCGGCGTGGACGCTGAACTACGCCGCACCACTGGCCATCGGGCCGGCGAAGCTCTCTGGAGCGAACGACGCTTACGCCCTCGAGACTGCGCAGATGACCCAGTACGACGCCGCCAGTCACACGCAGAAGCCCACCGGTGAGAAGTTCGACGAAGAGGGCAAGAGCGGCGCCAACTGAGGACGGCGATCCGCCCGCCCTACGACTCTGCTCCCGTCAAGAGCAAAGGCTTCTTCCGGCCGGCTTGGACCAAAACCGACGCCGCCGACAACCCCCTCGACGCGCGGCGAGACACCTCGCTGTCACCCCAGAACGTGCGCCGCCAGTGACGCCAGACGCGCATCGATACCGGCCTCGAATGGGTTACCCCGCCCACCGCCCTACATCGTCAAAGGCCCTGATCGGCGCTCCTGCTGGTCAGGGCCTTACTTTGGCCGGGGTAGCCGGATTCGAACCCTCTGCGCGGCCGGGCCGGACGTATGTCTCCGTGATCATGATGCCCGCCGTGGCCGCACCACGGGTTTGCCATGATCCCGGAGACTTTCGGTACACAGGGGTACATCACCACTCCACGATCATGAAAAACCGTTGGCGTCGACGCCAGTTGCGCATGATCACGGAGACTTCCGGTCCCTGCGCCGTGCCGCCCAGCGTGTAGCGCCCGACCGGTGGGACGTGATCGCGGACCGCGCCCGCCTGTCGGGATGCGCAGACCGGGCACCGTCCGGACGCCACATGTGGTGATCACCGGGCAAGATTCGCGGAGAGTCGGATCGACGTCTTACCGGGCGCAAGCACCACTCCGGTGCCGTCATCGACGTCAACGCGGACGAAGCCGTCCGGCACCGCCACGGCACCTGTGGCGGCACCGCGCCCGGCCGATGCCGGATTCGTGGCCGGCCGCATGATCTGTGTATGGCGAGCGACGGGAATGCCGAAAGCACCGCGGCCCGGCTGTACCACCAAGCCGTCGAACTGCTGCGTGACCCGCGCGCCGCGGACGACGTGGCGGTGCTGGATCAGGCGGTCGGCTGGTTCGAGCAGGCGATACACGCGCTTCCGCCGGACTTCCCGAACCGGAGACTGCTGCTGAGCGACCTCGCCGACGCGCTGCAGACACGGTACGAGCGCGCCGGGACGCTGGTCGACCTGGACCGGGCCATTGCCACGAGCCGGGAGGCGCTCGACGAGACGCCGCCCGGCCACCCGCACCGGGCGCTGCTGCTGTCCAATGTGGGCACCGCGCTGCGGAGGCGCTTCGAACACACCGGAGCGCGGGCCGACCTGGAGCAGGCCGTCGACGCCGGTCGTGAGGCGGTCGAGGCTACCCCGACCGGCCATCCCAACCGGGCCGGGCGCCTGTCCAATCTCGGCAACGCGCTGCAGACGCGGTTCGGGCGGACCCTGGTGACGGAGGATCTGGACGAGGCCATCGCGGTCGGCCGGGAGGCGGTCGGCGCCGCCGGTGCCGACGATCCCGGCCGGGCCGGCTACCTGTCCAACCTCGGTGCCGCGCTGCAGGTCCGGTTCGAGCGGGGCGGGTCGCCGGCCGACCTGGACGAGGCCATCGCCGCCGGCCAGGAGGCGGTCGACGCCACCCCGCCCGGCCATCCCGGCCGGGCCAGGCGCCTGACCAACCTGAGCTTCGCGTTGCGGATCCGGGCGGGGCGCACCGGGACGCCGGCCGACCTGGAGCGGGCCATCGCCGTGGGCCGGGAGGCGGTCGCCAGCACGCCGGCCGATCATCCCGAGCGGGCGGCGATGCTGTCCAACCTCGGGCTGATGTTGCGGGCCCGGTACGAGCGCACCGGGGCGGCCGACGACCTGGACGAGGCCATCGCCGCCGGTCGGGTCGCCGTCGACACCACCCCGCCGGACCGTCCCGACGGGGCGAAGTACCGCTCCAATCTCGCCGGCGCCCTCCTGAGGCGGTTCGAGCGCGCCGGAGCGTCAGTCGATCTCGAGGCGGCCGTCGCCAACGGGCGGGAGGCGCTCGCCGCGACGCCGGACGATGATCCCGCCCGGGCCGCGGTGTTGTCCAACCTCGGCGCGGCGCTGCGGGTCAGGTTCGAGCGCGGCGGGGTGGTGGCGGACCTCGACGGAGCCGTCGCGGCGATGCGGGGCGCGGTCGAGGCGACCCCCGCCGACCACCCGGACCGGGCCAGGTACCGGTCCATCCTCGGCACCGTGCTGCGGATCCGGTTCGCGCACACCGGGGCGGCGCCCGACCTGGACCAGGCGGTCACCGTTGGGCGGCAGGCGGTCGACGCCAGTCCGCCCGATCATCCCGACCGGGCGGGGCGGCTGTCCAACCTCGCCGACGCACTGCGGGCCCGGTTCGAGCACGGCGGAGCGGTGCTCGACCGCGACCGGGCCGCCGCGGCCTACCGCGAAGCCCTCGACCATCCCACCGCGCCGCCGATGCAGCGCGCACAGGCGGGGCGGGCGGCCGCCGCCCTCGCCGCCGACCGGGGCGACTGGGCCGCCGCCGAGGCCGCCCTGGCCACCGTCGTCGGCCTGCTGCCCGTCCTGGTCGACCACGGACTGGACCCGCGGGACCGTCAGCACCACCTCGCCCAGTTGCAGAACCTCGGCGCCGACGCCGCCCGGGCGACGCTCGGCGCGCTCGGCCGCAGCACCGTCGCCTGGCAGCGGCTCGAGCAGGCCCGCACCGTCCTGATCAACCAGGCACTCGAAACTCGCCACACCACCGACATCGACCGCCTCGGGCACACCCACGCGGGGCTCGCCGACGAGTACCACCAACTCCGCGAGGCTCTCACCGGCACGGATCCGGGCGGCACCGGCGGCGGCGACACGGTGGCGGCCGCGCGGCGCGCGGAACGGGACATGATCGCGCGGCGGCGCCGGGCCGCCGACCGGTGGCCTCGGCTGCTGGACGAGATCCGCCAGGTGCCGGGATTCGAGGACTTCGCGTTGCCGCCGCCGATGGCGACGCTGCACGAGGCGGCCGGCGAGGGCACGATCGTGGCGATCATCCTCACCCGGCACGGCTGCGGTGCGCTGTGGCTGACCCGCGACGACGCCGGTTACCTCGAGCTGCCGGAACTGACCGCCGAGGACGCGTTCGAGCACGCGAACGCCTTCCTCGCCGCGCTCGGGCCGGCGCCCGACCAGGAGGTAGACCCGGACGAGCTCACGCGGGTGCTGACCTGGTTGTGGGACAAGGTCACCGGCCCGGTGCTGGACCGGCTCGGCCACACCGGTCCGGCGTCCGATCAGGCCTCGCCGCAGGACCTGCCGCGGATCTGGTGGATCCCCACCGGACCGCTGAGCACGCTCCCGCTGCACGCGGCCGGGCACCACAGCGACCCGCCGGCCACCCGGCGGGCCGTGCTGGACCGGGTCGTGTCATCGTTCACGCCCAGCGTGCGGGCCTTGGCCGACGCCCGGCGCGCCCGGGCCGCCGCCGCCACGACCGTGCTCACGGTCGGCATCGACACCACCGCCGACGACCGGCTGCCTCCGCTGACCCGGGCCGAGCTGGAGGCGACGCAGGTCGCTCGCCAGCTCCGCGCCGCCGAGCCGCCGCTGCTCGGCCGCCGCGCCACCCATCGGCGGGTCCGGTCGCTGCTGCCCGGCGCGGCGTGGGCGCACTTCGCGTGCCACGCGTACGCCGACAACGACGACCCCGCCCAGAGCTTCCTCGCGCTCCACGACCGGCCGCTGCGGGCGAACGAGCTGTTCACGATGCGGCTGGAGGAGCCGTACCTGGCCTTTCTGTCCGCCTGCACCACCGGCATCGGATCGCTGCGCCTGCTGGACGAGAGCATTCACCTCGGCTCCGCGTTCCAGCTCGCCGGATATCCGCACGTGATCGCCACGCTGTGGAGCGTCAACGACTTCATCGGCATGCGGCTGGCCACCGGCATCTACACGGCCATCCAGCCCGGCAACCCACCGGCGCACGCCGTGCACAGCACCGTCCGCGCGTTCCGCGACCGGTACGCCGGCAACCCGCACCCGTGGGCCGCGCACATGCACATCGGCCCGTAGGCCCTCGGGCGCACCGCCCGGCAGGGGTTTGTTCGGCGAGGCATGTCCGCGGTTTTGCCGGCAAGTGAGGTGTCGCGGGCGTGGCTTTACGCAGGATGATGCTCTCGCGCGGGCGCCTTTCGCAGGTACCCGAGGTACAGCCTGCGGCTCGCCAGGCCGATGAGCAGCATCACCGCAAGGCCGAACAAGACCCGGACCGGCCAGACGAGCGCCGGGTAGACCGCCGCGGCGCCTGGCACCGCGACCGCCGGCAGCTGCCGGAGAGCGTCCGGCGGCTCGGAGACGTACCAGCCGCCCTCGTAGCCGATACCGTGCCAGACCGGGCCAGGGGACGTGTCGACCCCGTGAACCCGGCCGGTGACCGTGAACCCCGCAGTCTTCCAGTGCGCGGTGCACCAGACCACGTCCGGCGTGTAGTCGCCGGCCTGCACATGGCAGCGTTCGACGGTCACCCGGGTCGAGCTGCCCGGAAAGAACCCGGTGACGAGGCCGAGCACAAGGACGGCCGCTGCCTGGACGGCCCACCACCTCCGCACTGACCCAGTATCGATGACCATCAGGTGTTTCGGCAGTACCGGGTCCGTGGGACCGCGCCTCCGGCTCGTGTCGATGGGCCGGCCCAGATCGACCAGCGCTCGACGAGACTCCCCCCACCGGGTGCTGCTGCTGTCCAATGGGCACCGCGTGACGGGCTCCGTCGAGGTCCGCCACCACCGCATCGCGCTCCAACCTGGCCCGGACCATCGGCCCGTAGGGCCTCGGTACAGTCGGGTCATGCGGCCCGAGGAACTGCCTGCGGATCCGGACACGGTCGACGCGCTCGCGGTGCTCGGTGACGTGCCGCAGTGGCGGATGCCGGCCGGGCGCTGGCCGGCGATCGCGGCGATCATCGAGCGGATGGGCCGGGCGGTCGATGAGCGCGATCCGGCCGCCCTCGCCGAGGCGACGGCCGAGCTCGAGCTGGCCAGCCCCCTGCGGTACACCCTGCTGGGATCGACGCCCCTGGTTCCGCCGCCGCCTCCGGTGTACCTGCTGCGAAATCACCTCGTGCAGGCCCTCGGCGGTCAGCCTGCGCAGCCGGCCGCCCCGGTCGTGCTGCCGTCGCGCGCCGACACCGCCACCGAGGGGCTGGTCAAGCAGGACTTCTTCGTGCACGTGTTCGCGCCGGTCGTCGGGGAGCACGCCGACGCGGCCCAGCGGCTGGTCCGGCAGTTGTGGGACGTGTGTGCCGCCGAGTTCGGCGCCACCGAACCGATCGACGGGCTGCGCCTGCCGGCGCGGCTGCCGGACGACATCCCGGACGGCGCGGCCGCGGCCGCCGCGGGCAGCCCGGATGGCTTCCAGGCGATCGTCCGGCGCGAGCACGACCACGTCGTGCTGTCCGTCGCGGCCGCGCGCGACGACACGACCTGGGCGCAATGGGCCGCCCGGTGGGAAGCCGCGACCGGAGGCGCCGACGACCCGGCACTCACGGGTGTCGTCATGATTTTCGGGGGTACCGTCGAAAACACACCGGACGCCACAGCACTGTCAGCGCGGAAGGTGACGGGCGCGCTGCCGCCCACCGTCGACGACTTCTGGCAGCAGGACGGCACCGCCGTGGGTGATTGCGCGCTGTGGCGGTTGCCGCCGAGAGGGGACGCGCGGTCGCGCCGGCTGGTCGTGCTCGGGGCGGACGAGGCGGCGCTCAGCGCCCTGGTGTGGAGCCGGGGCGACGCCGAGCCGACACCGTTCACGCTGTTCCTGCTCAACGCCGCGAAGGTCCGGCATGCGCGGCGGGTGCGCGCAGCGTCGGCGGCGCGGATCGATGAGCGGCCGGTCGGCTGGCTCGAGGACCTGCGTGACGCGGTGAAGATCGCGTGGACCAACATGTCGCGCGCGCTGCACGGCGCGGGCGGGCCGGCCGAGCCGGTGACCGGGTCGCTCGCCGACGACTTCGCCGCCGCGGCGGCGCTGCTGGATCAGCTCGGCTACGACCACCGGCATGCGATGCGGGCCGCACGGAGCGTCCCCGCCAGGCCAGCGATCGGGCCGACGTTCGGGCTGGTCACGGCCATGCAGGAAGAGTTCACCGCGATGCGGGCGCTCATCGACGATCCCGTCCCCCTGGACGTCGCCGGGGACCGGGCGGTGTATGTCACCGGTACCGTGCCCAGCACCGACGCCGCCCGGCCGCACGCGGTGGTGCTGACCATGCTCGCCGAGACGGGCACCGACGCGGCGGCGCACGGGGCGGCGAATCTCGTGCGGAGCTTTCGCACGGTGGACCAGATCGTCATGGTGGGCATCGCCGGGGGCGTGCCGGCCCCCAAGGACCCGGACAACCACGTTCGGCTCGGCGACATCGTGGCCGGGACCTGGAACGTTGTGGACTTCGACCACATCGTCGACCGGGCCACCGGCCCTGAACGCCGCCAGGAGTTCCCCCGCCGCTCGGGGCTGCTCGCCGGCCGGGTCAAGCGCCTCGCGGACGGCGCGGACCGGGGGGAACGGCCGTGGGAGGGGCACCTCGACCGGCTCGTCGAGCGGCTGCCCGGCGACGGCCGCCCGGATGCCCGTACCGACGTGCTGTTCTCCGACGACAGCGACGACGCCACCGTCGTCGCGCACCCCGACCCGGCGCGCTCCGGGCACCGGGCCGACCGGCCGAAGATCCACGAGGGGCGCATCGGCAGCTCGAACCGCTCGGTGCGCAACGCCGTGTTCCGTGACACCGTCGCCCGGCGCCACAACCTGCGCGCCATCGAGATGGAGGGCACCGGCATCGGCCGGGCCGGCCACTCCGACGGCCGCGACTGGTTCGTCGTGCGGGGCATCAGCGACTACGCCGACCGGTGGATCGACGCTGTGTGGCGCCGATACGCGGCGGCCGCGGCGGCGGCCTACGTGCGCTCGCTGCTCGAGGCGTGCCCGCCCCTCGACCCGCACGGTGGGCATACCGGTGGCGTCGACCCGATCTGACGCGGTCGACCCCGGCGACCGGGACCGCCTGTACGAGGCCGTCCGAGCCCGGCTGCGCCGCTACGCGGCCGACGACGTCGACGCCATCCTGTCCGTCGACGCGCTCAAGGAGGTCGGCGCGCTGCTCGACGCCGACGACGTCGGCCTCGACGCGGCCCGGGCCTGCGGCCTGCTGCTGTGGTGCCGCAGCCTGCATCAGCCCGACGACGCCGACCACGACGACCTCGTGCCGGCGCTGGCCCTGCTCGAGCCCGTCTGGCGCGCCGATCCGGCCCGGGTGCCGCAGGACATCGCCGAGTACTTCGCGACCGTCGGCGCCGGCCCGCTCCGCCCCACGGACGCCGCCCAGGGGCCCGCCATGGCCCTGATGGACCACGTCAAGCGGACCGGGGACACCGCCGCCGCCGAGATCGCCGTGGGACTGCTGCGCCGGATCGTCGCGCACACCGGCAGCGCCGATCCCGAGTACGCGATGAACCTCACCAACCTGGCGATGGCGGTTCAGGAGCTGGCGGAGCTCACCCGCAGCGCCGACGGCATCGCCGAGGCGGTCGCGCTCGGCCGGCGGGCGGTGGCGGCATTCGACCGCGCCGACCCGCGCCGGGCCAGGCCGGCCGCGGCCACCGCGGTGGCGTTGCGGCGCCGGTCGCGGCACACCGGCGACCTCGCCGACCTCGACGAGGCGATCGAGCTGGGGCGGGCACACGCCGGCGGCCGCGCCGACCGGCTGTCGAACCTTGGCGTGGCGCTGACCTACCGCTACGAGTGGACCGGAGACCGGCGGGACCTCGACGCCGCGATCGGCACGCACCGGGCCGCCGTGGCCGCGACGGGCTCCGGCGACCCGCGGCGGGCGGCGCACCTGGCCAACCTGGCCGCCGCGCTGTTCGTGGCCTTCGAGGACACCGGCCGGGCCGGCGACCTCGACGCGGCCGGCGAAGCGGCGCAGGCGGCGGCGAGTGTGCCGGACGTCCCGGACGCCGTCCGGTCGGGCGTGCATTCCGGGCTGTGCAACGTGCTGCGGGCGCGCTTCCGGTACACCGGCAACTCTGCCGATCTCGACCGGGCCGTCGAGGCCGGCGCGGTCGCGGTCGCGGCGCTGCCGGAGGGCCACCCCGACCGGGCCGCCGCGCTGACCAACCTCGGCCTCGCCCGGCACGTGCGGTCGGTGCGCCGGGCCGTGCCGGGTGACCTCGACGCCGCGATCGCCGGGCTGTCCGCGGCGGTCGACGCCACCGGCGCCGGCGACCCGGACCTGGCGGGGCGCCTGTCCAACCTCGGCGACGCGCTGCTGACCCGGGCGGACCGCGGCGGCGACGCGCTCGACCGGGCGGTCGACTGCGCCCGGGCGGCGGCGCGGGCGGGCGGCGATCACCGGCGGCGGGCCTACTACCTGTCGAACCTCGGCAACGCCATGCGGGCCCGGGGTGACGTGGACGCGGCGATCGCCGTGCACCAGGAGGCCGTCGACGCGTGCGCCGCGGACGCTCCGCACCGCGCGGCGTGCCTGGCCAATCTGGCGGCGGCGCGGATGGCCCGCTTCCAGGCCGGCGCCGGGCCGGGCGACGACCTCGACCGGGCGATCGCCGACGCGAGCCGGGCGGCCCTGGCCGAGACAGGGCCGGTGGAGGTCCGGGTCCGGGCCGCCGTGCGCTGGGGGTACTGGGCCGCGGCGGCCGGGCGGTGGGCGGAGGCCCTGGCCGGGTACACCGCGGCGGTCCGCCTGCTGGGTGCGGTGTCACCGCGCGACCTGCCCCGCGAGGACCAGGAGTTCGAGCTGACCCGGCTGGGCGGGGTGGCAACCGATGCCGCGGCGTGCGCGCTGCAGGCCGGTGACGTGCCGGCCGCGGTACGCCTCCTCGAACAGGGACGAGGCATCGTCCTCGCCCACGCCCTGCCGGACGGCCCGCCCGGCGCGTCGGCGCCGGGCGCCGCCGGCGGATCGTTCGCCGGGCCGGTCGCGATGCTCAACGTGAGCCGATTCCGCAGCGACGCGCTGCTGCTGACGGGGGAGGATGTCGTCGTCGAGCCGCTGCCGGCCGTGGACCCCGGCACGGTGCACGCGATGGCGGAGCGGTTCCTCGGCGCCGTCGACGCCCGCGACGACGGCGCCGCCGAGGAGGTCCTGGGATGGCTGTGGGACGTGGTGGCGGAGCCGGTCCTGCGCCGGATCGGCGCCACCGGTGACGGGCCGCCGCCGCGGCTGTGGTGGTGCCCGACCGGCCTGCTGGCGATCCTGCCGCTGCACGCCGCCGGTCGCGCGGGCCGCGGTTCGGTGCTCGACTGCGTCGTCAGCTCCACCACGCCGAATTTGCGGGCCCTGGCCAATGCCCGCCGGGTGGCGCCGGAGGGTCACGGGGGCGGGGAACTGCTCGTCGTCGCGCCGGAGGACGACGCCCTGCCGGCCGCGGCCGCCGAGGGACGGCTGCTGGCCGGGCTCTTCCCCGGCCGCGTCGTCACCGCCGACCTCGACCCGCGCACCCTGGCCGGCTACCCACGGGTGCACGTCGCCGGTCACGCCGTCGCCGACCTCACCAATCCGTCCCGCGGTGGCATCGCCCGCGCCAGCGGGCCGCCGGTCACCGCCGGCGAGCTGATCCGGCTGCGGCCGGTGGCCGGTGAGCTGATGTTCCTGTCGGCCTGCGAGACCGCCCGTACCAGCCCGGCGCTGGCCGACGAGACCGTGCACCTCGCGTCGGTGCTGCACGTCGTGGGATACCGGCACGTCGTGGCCACGCTGTGGGCGGTCGCCGACCGACCGGCGCTGCGGGTCGCCGAGCACGTCTACCGCGACCTCGCCGACCACGACGACGTCGAGCGGCTACCACGGGCCCTGCACGACGCCGTCCGCGCGCTGCGGGCCCGCTACCCGGGCCGGCCGCTCGCGTGGGCCGCGTACGTCCACATCGGACCGTGACTCACGGCGCCGCCGTCGCCGGCCGCAGGGCGGGATGCTGGCCGAGGACCTGGTCCAGGGCGATGCGCTCCGCGTCGGTGTAGCCGAGGAAGTAGATGCCGCGCAGCAGCGTGCCGGGCGTCGCGATCAGGTGGTCGACGGCCGCGTCGACGAGCTCGGTCGCGGTCGGCCCCGGCGAGGCGCCCGCGCCGCCCGCGCCGAGCATCGGGAACAGGATGCTGCGCACCGAGCCGGACTCCGCGGCGAGCCGCTCGGCGTGCACCAGGGCGTTGCCGACGCAGGCACCGACGTGCCGGACCTGGCGGAAGCCGGCGCCCGGCTCGCCGTGGACGGCGGCGACGTGGATGATCCACCGAACCCCGTTGGTGCCGGCCAGCGCGCCGGGGCCGGTCACGAACGCCGACCCGGGGGCGACCGGCCGCGGCCCGTCGACGATCCTGGCCAGCTCGGCGCCGACGAGGTCCTCGACCACGTGCCCTCCGGCGTCGCGGCGGGCGCCGTTGTAGCGGATGATGCTCGAGATCGAGAAGTCGTTGAAGCGCGCCATCTCCATGTCGGTGTTCTCGCTGTTGACCCAGATGTCGACGTCGTGGACGCGCATGATCCGGCCGGTCCGCACGCCGATGACGCAGGACGAGGCGTGCGGCGATGCCAGCGCATACGGCCCCGCGGGCGCCGCGACCGGCTCATCCGGCGCGGCCGGCCCGTTCCACAGCCACGCCTCGCCGCGGTAGTCCTTCGTGTGCACGTCGACCCGCTGGAAGTCGGCGGCCCGCAGCCCGGAGTGCCGTTCGCCGACCACGTAGGAGTACAGCGTGTCGGAGACGAGCACGACCAGGTCGGCCCCCCGGCGCCGGATCAGGGCCTGGCGCAGCACGTCGCTGTCGACCATCCGCCCGGCCTCCACGATCGTGTCTCCGGAGAATCCGATCGCGGCGGGCCCGAGCGTGCCGATCACCACCGCCATCCGCAGGCGCATCCGGTCGCGGTAGCGCCGGTTGTCCTCGGCGAGCGCCTCCGCGGCGGAGCGCAGCAGCCGGACCAGCGCCCGGTGCACCTCCATCTCGCTCGGCAGGAACACGACCATGCCGTCGCCGGTGCCGTGGTGCAGCGTGTCGGCGATGCGCAGGTCGAAGTCGCGCAGTACCTCGTCGACGAAGGTGGACACGCGGTGCTGGATGTCGACCTTCTCACGTGCGGAGCGGCCGCTGTAGCCGGCCACGTCGATCACGAAACCCATCCGCACCGCTGCGGTGAACCTCGCTTCCGGCGCCCCCATGACAGGCAATCTTGGCCGGTCGGCACCCATTCGCACAACGGACACGTTTCGCATGCGCCAACTCCATCCAGATCGGCCAATGTAGTTTCCCGGCACTCTAGCGCCGCCTGATTGCTGACCGTTATGATTCACATACACTCCGGAGTCATATCCGGATAGCCGACTTCCGTGTTGCGTCGTGTGCGGGAGGTGTCGAGTGCTGTTCAATCCGGCCGCAAACCTGATCGGTGCCGAAGATGCGGAGTTGGGCCTGCGGGTCATCGCCGGAGACGTCGCGGTCGGCCAGGTGTGCTGCGACCCGGCGACGTTTGTCGAGGTGACCAATTTGGTGGTACCCCACGGTGGCCGCACGGTCGAGGAGCTGGTGCTCGACGCCCGGGTGCGGGCGCTGCTGCGGGTGGTGTGGCCGGGCCGCCCGGCCCAGGCGCGCCTCGCCTGGGGCGGCCGGGTCGCCGCACAGGCGCGGCGGCACCACTCCGTCGACGACCTGGTGGCCGCCGTCGTCGGTGACGTGATCGGGGTGCCGCCCGGGGTCCTGCGGGAGGTCCTGGCCGAGTCCCCGGCGGCCGGCCGCTTCTGCCCCGACCCGGTCGTGCGGGCCGGCGTGCCGATGGCGCTGTTGCGAACCGCCACGGCGGAGGTCGTCCGCAAGGCCGCCGGCGGCCCGGACACCGGCGCGCCGGACACGGTGCTCGACGAGCTGCTGTTCTGGCGCGGGCTGGGCCACGAGCCGGTGTCCCTCGACGACGTCGCGACGCTGGTGACCGCCCTGACCGCCGCCGCCTGGGACGCGACGCGGGTGCTGCTGTCCCGCCCGGCCGACGCCGATGATCCGGCGCCCCCCGGAGCCGGACACGAGGCGATCGGCTGGCTGCGGGTCGCTACGCAGTCCGTGATGCTCGGCGGAGCACCGGTGCCGGCCGGCACGCGGTGCCTGCTACTGGTCGACGCGACCGAGCCGGAAGCCCACCCGGCGCGGCCCCCGCTGCACACGCTGCGGTGGCTCGCCCCGGCAGCGACGGACGGCGCCGGCGCCACCTTCGCCCGGCTCGTGGCCGACGAAGTGCTCGCCGCCGGCCACCACCTACGAGACGAGTCCCCAGGATCGGCCTCCCGCGCATTCAGCCCCTCGGCTCAGCCGTCTTCCGCTTGGGCGCTCCCGGCCGCATGACGGGCCGGGTCAGTCGCGGAAGGTGACGGACCAGTAGGCGGTGACCTTGCGGATGTCGCCGCCGTAGCGGACTGCGCCGTCGAGGTCCCAGGCGCAGTTGCGGGCGTAGGCGACGGCCGGCTCGCGGCCCGCGTATTCGAAGACGATGACGTGCTCGGTGTTGGCGATGAGCGCGCAGTGCGTGCCCGGGTCCTGGGCGGTGGGCAGGTGGTTGAGGTAGCCGGTGAGATCCTCGGCGCCGTCGGACATGCGGCGGGTCGCGGCGAGCGCGTAGGCGGGATTCGGGTAGCTGCACAGCAGTGCGCTGCGGGCCCCCTCCGGCACGAGGGCGCCCGTGCGCGTCGCCCGGACCGCGGTGCCGGACCAGGTGGCGGGGCAGGTCCCGGCGACCGTCTGCCCGCCGGCCGCGGCCGCGTCATCGCCGGCGCGGCCACGAACCGCCACGACGGCGACCACGATCGCGGCGGCGGCCACCGCGACGGACACCCCGGCGACGATCGGTAGGAGCTTCATCGGCGGCATAGTAACGGGCTAACCGGGACGGCGGAGGCCCGCCAGAAGCTCGGCCGTGCCGGTGACCGCCGGATGGCCGGCGCTGTGCAGGCGCCGCAGGTCGTCCAGCACGCCGCTCAGCGTCCGCTCGGCGGCCGCCCGCTGCCCGGCGCCGAGCTGCAGCAGGCCGATCTGCCGGCGCAGGTCCAGCACCCGCGAGTCGTCGTCGCCGAACACCGCGCGCTCGTCCTCCAGCAACGCCTCCAGCCGCCGCAGCGCCTCGGTCGTGTGGCCGAGCAGCGCCTGGCAGGTCGCCTCCCGCAGCCGGGAGTCCAGCACCGGCGGGGCGGCCGCGCCGTGCTGCGCGGTCAGGTCGTCGACGAGCTGCCGGTAGGCCGGTGCCGCCCGGTGGTAGTCGCCGCTTTCGAAGAGTGCGTCGGCATACTCCTGCCGCAGCCCCTCGTCGCCGGCGTGGCCGGCCCGGTCGACGGCGCCGGCGAGCAGGTCGGCGGCCTGGTTGTAGCGCGACTGCCCGATCAGCCGGTCGGCCTCGGCCCGCACCTCCGCGAGGTCCGCGGGCGCGGTTGCCGGCGGCCGGTCGGCGACGGGGGGCTCCTCCGCCGACGGTGGGGTGGTGGCGAAGACGCGGCCGAGCACCGTGGCGTACATCCGGGCCGGGCTGGGCGCCGACGGCGGGTGGAGAATGCCCGGCAGCGGCGTCAGGTCGACGGCGAACGGCACGAGCCGCGCGAAGACCTCGCCGGCCCCGGCGGGACGGTCCTCGGGTTTCTTCTCCAGCATGGCCAGCACCAGCTCGTCGACCTCCGCCGGCACCTCCGGGCGCAGCGCGCGCACGGGCGTCGGTGCCTCGTCGACCTGCTTGTTCATGAGGGTGTACGTCGTGGAGCCGGCGAAGACCGGCTGGCCGCAGAGCATTTCGTGCAGGGTGCAGCCCAGCGCGTAGACGTCGCTGGCCGGGCCGCTGAGCCCGGCGAGAATCTGCTCCGGGGCCATGTACGCGGGGGTGCCGATCACCTGTCCGGTGTTGGTGATCTTCGAGAAGTCGGTGAGGTCGATCGCCAGGGCCAGCCCGAAGTCCAGCACCTTCACCCCGCCGTCGGGCTCCAGCATGAGGTTGCCGGGCTTGAGGTCGCGGTGGACCAGCGACGCGGCGTGCGCGACGGACAGCACGGCGCAGGCCTGCGCGGCGATCGCGGCCGCCCAGCCGACCGGGAGCCGCCCCTGCTCGGCGATCAGGTCCGACACGCTGACCCCGCTGATGCGCTGCATGACCAGGTACGGGCGTCCATCGTGGACACCGGCGTCGTAGACGGCGGGCACACCGGGGTGCTCCAGCCGGGCCGCGATGCGCGACTCGCGGACGAACCGGCGGGTCAGCTGCTCGTCCGGGGTACCCTCCGGAAATCGCACGAACTTGACCGCCACCGGGCGGTCCAGCCGCGTGTCGTGGCCGAACCACACCTCCCCCATGCCGCCCCGGGCGACCGGCAGCGCCTCCAGCTCGTACCGCCCGCTGATCACGGTGTGCGCAGCCACAGCCTCTCCAGGTTCGTCGGCGCGAGCCGCCGTGCCTTCCTCTTGCCGTGCAACCCGTCCGCCGCTTCCCGGGCGTAGCGGCGGTGGTTGAGCTCCAGCAGCAGGTCCACCATCTCCCGCCGGGCGTCCGGGCCGGCGGTGTAGCGCACGTGCCGGCCGGTCCGGTGGAACCCGTGGCCGAGGCCCTGCCGGAGCAGCTCGTCCCAGCCGTACGCCGCACAGACGGCCACATCGATGTCCCGGTGGATCCGCCGGAGTTCCACGATGTCGCCGTCCGTGCAGGCGGCGTCATTGACCAGACTGTACGTCGCTGTCAACCCCGTGCCGCGGGCGCCCATGATGTCCCGGCGCCGGCGGTCGAGCCGGTCGCCGAGCGCCCGCATCCGCGGGGTGGGCTCGGGCAGCGGCAGGGTCTCGAACACGTCGGACGGGGTGTACCGCAGATCGGTCTTCATCGTCGAGGCCCGCCCCGCCGCCCACCAGTAGTGCGGCGCGCTGGACAGCAGCGCCAGCAGCGCGGTGTCGTCGGTGGCGAACACGCCGAGCATGTGTGAGAACACCTGGCCGGTCGGCACCATGACCGGCATGACGGTCCGGCTCACCAGCGCGATCGCCACGACCCGGGCCAGGCCCGCGATCTGCGCGTACAGCTCAGGCCGGCGCCGCTCGTAGAGCCACCACCGCTCGCGGGCGCCCCGGCTGAAGGTCACCTTGAGCCGTTCCGGCCGGACCAGCCGGCGCACCCGGCCGTAGCAGTCGGTGTACGCCCGCGCCCGCTCCTCGGTCCAGTCGTGGAAGTTGACCACCCAGCGGCTCGCGGTGCAGTCCGGCCGCAGGTTGAGGTCGTGGCCGTTGAGGTACGGAAACAGCACCTCGGTGTTGCGGGCGTCCTTGCGGATCAGCTCCGCCGCCCCGTCCGGCGCCACGGTGAACCCGAGGCCGAGGATGTTCGAGCCCTGGAAGCTCAGGCCGGCGTTGGCGGCGAGGCGGTGCGCGACGCCCCGGGCCCGGGACGCGGCCTCCAGCGACGGCGTGATGCGCTCGACGGGCACGCCGTCGGCGAGGCAGCGCGCGGTCGCGGCGGGCGCCTGGCGGGTCGTCCAGACGGCGCAGTAGTCGAGCACCGGGGACCGCGACGGCCAGCGCCGGCTCCGGACCGCCTGCCGGATGACCGCGCCCTCGGCGACGATCCGCTCCAGGCCGACCTCCCGGGTGTCGCCCTGTGCCAGGGTGTTCGTCGCGATGAGGCCGGTCTGGCCGGCGGCGCCGAGCAGGTCGTGGGCGCGCAGCGCGAAGTAGGCGACCAGGTCGGCGCTGCCGCGCGCCCCGCGGCCGACCGTGTTGACCAGCATCTCGCGGTAGGCGGTACCGAGCGCGCCGGTGAGCTTCTGGCCGCCGAGGAACGGCGGGTTGCCCACGACGGCGTCGAAGCCGCCCCGCGCGAACACCTCCGGGAAGGCCAGCGGCCAGTGCACGGGCCGCCGGTCGAGGGCCCCGGGCGTCCGGTCGGTCGCCGTCCGGGCCGCCTCCGGCTCGCCGCCGCGCCGCACCACTTCCCGGACGAGTCCGGCGGCCCCCGCGTATCCGCCGTCGCGCCCGCCGGTCGCGAGGACCGCGCCCGCCACCAGGTCGGCGAACCGGCCCATCCGCCCGTCCGGCTCCACCGGCCCGAGCTGATCGAGGCTGGTGATGCCGAGCAGCGAGTCGCCCACGATCAGGTGGTTGCCGAGGAAGGGGTACGGCCGCCCGGGACCCATTGCCAGCAGCCACAACGACAGCTTGGCGAGCTCGGCGGCGGTGGGGTCGATGTCGACGCCGTACAAACACTGCTCGATGACCTGCCGCCGGGCCTCGGCGCCGTCGGCCGGCACCCCCTCGGCGGACCACGCCTGGACGAGGTGATCCGCGAGGTACCGTGCGGCGGCGACGAGAAACGCCCCCGAGCCCATCGCGATGTCGGCCACGTTCAGGGCGAGGATGTCCGCGCTGGACCGGCGCCGCCACCGGGCACGGTCGGCGGTCTGCAGCGGCCCGGGCGCGTAGACGAGCGGCTCCAGCGCGCCCGCCACCACCTCCTCGGCGAGGTACCGCGGCGTGTAGTGCGCGCCGGTGTTCCGGCGCAGCGCCGAGGACAGCAGGCTCTCGTACACCTGGCCGAGCCGTTCCACGTCGAGGGCGCCGGCCTCGAGCCGCGGGATGGCGCGCAGCGGGGGCGGCAGGGCGCGGTCGTCGGATTCCGGCAGCAGGCCGCGCGCCTCGGCGAAGCGCCGGAAGACGACGCGCATCGCGGTGGCGACGGCGCCGCGGTACACCTCCGGTGTCTCGGCCGCCTCCGGGCCGGCCAGGCCCTCGACCGCCCTGCGGACCGCGTCGGTGAACGCCGCCCGGCTCACCGGGCGGTGTCCCGGCTCAGGTCCCGGCTCAGGTCCCGGCTCAGGATTCGGGCGGTGGCCGCAGCGCGCCCTGGGCGAGCCCGTCGATCGCCCCGCGGATGAAGTCGGCGCCGAGCGACGCCGTCCGGCGCAGGGCCTCGTCGAACGTGTCGAGGGCCCGGAAGGCCTCGCCGAGGCGGCGCTGCTGGGGCAGCGGCAGCCGGCGCACCTGGGCGCGGCGGACGTCGAAGCGGAAGGCGCCCGACACGCTGACGGCCTGGCGTTCGTTGGCGGCGGTGCGCAGCTGACCGGCGAGATACCACGGATCCAGGATGGCGGGATCGGGGCGCAGCGCGAACAGGTTCGGCCCGAGCGGCGGGCCGGCCTCGGTAACCACCCGGGTGATGAGCGGCCGGGCGACGGTGGGGACCACCACGTCGCCGGGTTCGAGGGCGATCGGGTCGGCGGCGGGGCGTACCGGACCCAGAATCCGCAGCGCGCCCGACTTGGCCAGGTCGTTCACCGAGACGACGGGCGCCGGCGCCGGGCCGGGGTCGTGGGTGAGGCCGGGCACCTGGCCGGGCAGCCGGGCCAGCCCGTCGAGCATCCGGTCGCGCAGGGCGGCGACGCCGCCGGGGCCGGCGTCGGCGGCCGGGCCCGGCTGGCGGCGGGCGGGGGTGAGGTCGACGTCCTCGTCGAGCAGCTCGATGACGGGCACGGCGCGGGCGAAGCCGGGCTCGTCCACGGACCCGTCCGGCGTCGCGCCGAACGCGCGGTAGGCGGCGAGGATCCGCGGATAGCCGGCGTCGGCGTCGCCGTCAACCGCGTCGACGAGCAGGGCGTGCGCCGGGGCCGGGTGGTGCCCGTCGGGCCGGCGCAGGACCCACAGGTGCAGCGACACGCTGTGCGGCGCGGCGGCCTTGGCCGGCAGCGCGATCACGGCCCGCAGCGCGCCGCGGCGCAGCAGCTCGGAGCGGATGCGCCGGCCGGCCCGGCGCCCGGCGGCGGAGGGCGGCATGAGCAGCACGGCGGTGCCGCCCGGGCGCAGGTGGGCGAGGGCGTGCTGGACCCAGGCCAGCTCGGGCTCGGTGCGCGGGGGCATGCCGTACTCCCAGCGCGGGTCGTAGCCGAGCTCCTCGTGGCCCCAGTTGGTGTCGCCGAAGGGCAGGTTGGACACGACCGCGTCGGCGGCCAGCCCGGCGAAGGCGTCGGCGCGCAGCGAGTCGGCGACGCGGACGCCGCCGGGCACGCCGCGCAGGGCGAGCCAGACCTCGATGAGCCGGGCGGCATCCGCGTCGATCTCCTGGCCGTAGGCGGCGGCGCAGCCGGCGCGCACGGCGGCGCGCAAGATGTTGCCGGTGCCGCAGGCCGGGTCGAGCACGGTGCCGCCCCCGACGTCGGCCAGGCCGGCCATGAGCTCGGCGAGCGCCTCGGGGGTGACGCCGGCCCGCCAGGCCTGCAGTTGCACGAATCGCTGCCAGAGCGCGTCGAACACCGCCCGGGCGCCGCGCTCGCCGGCGAGCGCGGTCACGGCCTCGGCGATCGACGGGTCGACGCCGGGGTCGCGGACCGGTTCGCCGCGGTCGTGGGCCAGCAGCAGCCGGCCGAGGGCGCCGAGGGTGGCGGCGACGTTGTCGCCGGCGGCCGTGGCCCGGGCCCAGAGCCGGTCCTCGGCCGGCAGCTCGCGGTGCTTGCCCTGGCCGCGCAGCCAGTCCTCGACCGCGGCCAGGTCGAACTCGGGGCTGCTGGCGCTGCCGCCGACGGGCGCCGGGAAGTCGGCGTGGCGCTTGCGCCAGTTGCTGACCGCGGCCCGCCCGACCCCGGCAAGCCGAGCGATGTCGGCCGCACTGACCTTCGGAGTTTCAGGCACAGACGCAGTATACGCACATGTCAAGCATCATGTCTGTTGACAGAGTTCACAGCCAATGCTCTCATTGACGTCGCATCGGAACGCATCCCGCGAAGGAGCACCGCATCATGCGCAAGATCGTCATCGGACTGGCCGCCGCGTTGAGCCTGTTCGTCATCGCCTGCGCGACCCCGAAGAACGACACCGTCAGCAAGCCCCCGGCGGCCAGCGGCACGAACGCCCCCGCGGCTCCCGCCGGCGCCCCCGAGGGCCCGAAGAAGTTCACCGTGGGCGAGGTCGGCGCGCTGTCGATGTCCGACGGCTCGACCGGCGAGGTCACCGTCAAGAGCGTGAAGGTCCAGGGAAAGGTGATCGTCGTGGCGGTCTCCATCACCTGCAAGACCGGCAAGATGGACTACAACCCGTTCCACTGGTCGATGCTGGCCGGCGACGGCACCAAGCTGGACACGGGCTTCGACGTCGGCGTGAAGAACCAGCTCAGCTCCGGCGACCTTGGCGCCGGCCAGACCGTCACCGGCAACCTCGTCTTCGAGGGCACCACCGCCCAGACCAAGGGCGCCCAGATCCAGTTCGCCCCGGCCTTCGAGACCCTCGCCTACTGGGTCAACCCGTAACCACAAGCCCCGGCACCGCGCGGCACCCCACCCGTCGCGCGGTGCCGTCGCGGCGCTGGGAAGGGGTGAGGTGTGGTGGGTTGGGGATGACCGCCAGCAGGTATGCGGGGGTGCGTAAACCCGTAGGCGGGGAATCCGGTTGGCCGCGAGGTATGCCGCAGCGGTACGAGCGACGGTGGTTGTAACAACACCCCGTTGTCCCGGCTTCTTCGAACAGGTGATGTTCCATGACCACGATGCACACCGACCCGGTGCTGAGCATGGCGCTGTTCGTGTCTGATCTGCCGCGCCGCCGGGACCTCGACGACGCCACGGTCCGCCGGACCGTCGAGGCCACCCTGGCGCGGCTCGGCGCGGACGAGTGCTACGCCCGCGCCGCCCAAGACTTCGGTGACCGGCCCGAGACCGCCCTGGGCCGCATCCAGTGGGCCCGCGAGCTGTGCGACCGGGCGATGGCCACCCCCGCACTCGCCGGCGCCGCGGGCTGACCCGCGGGCCGGCGCGCGGCGGTCAGCCGTAGACGTGGGCGAAGAGCCGGTCGGCCGGCGGGGCGGGTGAGCGCACCGCGGCGGCGACCGCTTCGTCGACCGCGGCCCGGACCTCGGCGGCGAGGGCGTCGGCCGCGTCGGCGGTGAGCGTGCCGCGGGCGATGAGGTGCTCGCGGTAGATGGCGATCGGATCCCGGGCGGTCCAGGCGTCGAGCTCGCCCTCCGGCCGGTAGGCGGCCGGATCGGCCCGCGAGTGGCCGTGGTAGCGGTAGGTCTTCGCCTCCACCAGGGTCGGGCCGCCGCCGGCCCGGGCCGTGGCGACCGCGCGGCCGAGCACGTCGGCCAGCGCGACGAAGTCCTGGCCGTCGACGATCTCGCTGGGCACGCCGTTGGCCGGGCCCCGCTGGGCGATGTCGGGCACGGCGGTGGTGGAGGCCAGCGGGCTGTACTCGCCGTAGAGGTTGTTCTCGCAGACGAAGACGACCGGCAGGCGCCACACCGCGGCGATGTTGAGCGACTCGTGGAACGCGCCGATGTTGGTCGAGCCGTCGCCGAAGAACGCGAAGCTGACCGCGTCGTGGCCGCGGACCTGGGCGCCGAGCGCCGCCCCGACGGCGATGGGCAGTCCGGCGCCGACGATGGCCATGGTGGGCAGGACGTTGACCGACGCGTCGGCGAGGTGCATGGAGCCGCCGAGACCGCCGACGCAGCCGTCCGCCCGGCCGAGCACCTCGGCGGCGACGCCGAGCGGCGGGCTGCCGAAGGCGAGCGCGACGCCGTGGCCGCGGTAGGTCGCCGTGGCGTAGTCGTCGGGGCGGCTGCACGCGGCGGCGGCCACGCTGACCGCCTCCTGGCCCTGGCAGGTGTGGATGGAGCCGCGGATCCGGCCGTCGGAGTAGAGCCGGTTGAGCGCGTCCTCGAGGTGCCGGATCTCGATCATGCGGCGCAGCGCCTCGACGGGGTCGGCGGCAACGGCGGCGCGCCGGTCGGTTGTGGTCGTCATCGTGCGTCCTTCCACCAGAGGCCGGGCAGGGAGTCGGTGCGCAGCAGCGCCTCGATCTGGGCGACCACGTCGGCCGCGGCCGGGGTCATCAGGCGCTCCAGCGGCTCGGCGTAGGGCACCGGCACGTCGGGAGCGGTCAGGCGGAGCACCGGCGCACGCAGCGTGCCGAAGCACCCGGCGGCGATCTCCGCCGCCAGGCCGGCGCCCCAGCCGCCAGCCCGGGGGCCGGCCTCCACGGTGACCAGCCGGCCCGTGCGGCCGACGGACTGGCGCACCGTGTCCAGGTCCATCGGCGACAGCGTGAGCAGGTCGATGACCTCGGCGGAGCAGTGCTCGGCCGCCTCGAGCGCCACGGCGACGGTCGCGCCCGCGGCCACGACGGTCACGTCGTCGCCGGCGCGCAGGGTCCGGGCCCGGCCGAGCCGGACATCGACCCGCTCGGGGTCGAAGTCCTCCCAGGTCGGATAGAGGCTGCGCGGCTCGATGACGACGACCGGGTCGGGGTCGCGCACGGCCGCGCGCAGCAGCCCGTAGGCGGTCGACGGGGACGACGCCACGGCGACCTTGAGCCCGGCGGTGGACAGCAGCCACGGCTCGACGGCCTGGGAGTGCTGGGCCGCGTAGCCCAGGCCGCTGCCGGCCGAGCCGCGCACCACCAGCGGCACCGAATACTGCCCGGCCGACAGGAACCGCATCTTGGCGGCCTGGGTGACCAGCTGGTCGAGGGCGACGCCGAGGAAGTCCATGAACATGATCTCCACGATCGGCCGCAGGCCGGTCATGGCCGCGCCGACCGCCGCGCCGAGGAATCCCATCTCGGCGATCGGGGTGTCGCGCACTCGCCGCGGGCCGAACTGAGCGAGCAGCCCCTCCGAGGTCTTGAACACGCCGCCGGCCGCGCCGACGTCCTCCCCCATGACGATCACGTCCGGGTCGGCGGCGAGCTCGTCGGCCATCGCCTTCACGATGGCCTGCCGCATTCGCATTCTTGCCATGCCGATCAGCCTACGACTGGCTCACTATTCTACGCAAACATCAAATAGTGATATGGTACCGAGCCATGGACGACACCAACGCCCGGCCCCGGGTGCAGTCGCTGGCCCGCGGCCTGGCCCTGCTGACCGAGGTCGGTCAGCATCCGGGCGCGCTGACCGCGGCCGAGCTGAGCGACCGCACCGGCCTGACCCGCCAGGTCACCTATCACCTGCTGCACACGCTGCGGGCGACCGGCTTCGTGCAGGTGTCGGCCGGGCAGCGCTACGAGCTCGGCCTGGCGTTCCACAGCCTGGCCCAGGCCGGGCCGGCGCCGGGCAACCCGGAGTCGCTCGGCGCCGGCTATCTGCGCGCGCTGGCCACGCTCACCCAGGAGTCCTGCTCGATGTCGACCTGGCAGGGCGACGACGTGGTGGTGGTCGACCAGGCACCGGGCGCGCACGCGGTGCGGGTCGCCGACGTGCACGTCGGGCAGCGCGGCGACCTGCACGCCCGGGCGTCGGGCAAGCTGCTGCTGGCGCACGCGTCGCCGGAGCGGTTCGGGCGCGTGTTCGACCGGCTCGACCTGCGCCGGCTGACGCCCGCGACGAAGACCGATCCGGCCGCGCTGCGGGCCGAGTTCGACACGATCAGGGCCGACGGGTTTGCGATGGACCGCGAGGAGTTCACCGCCGGGGTCACCTGCGTGGCCGCCCGGGCCGTCGTCGCCGGCACCGAGCTGGCCTTCACCGTGCTCGCCCCGACCGGCCGGTTCTCCCCCGACTACGTGCGCGACGCGATGGCCGTGGCCGCCCGCGCCTCACTCAACGTGTGACCCGCGCCCGCGCCCGCGCCTCACTCAACGTGTGACCCGCGCCCGCGCGCCCGGCTACGGGCCGGCGCCGCCGGCCAGGAGCTCGGCCAGGTGCAGCGCGGCGCGGCCGCGCACGTGGGCGGCCTGCAGGTAGCAGCTGAACCCGTCGGCCAGCAGCGGCGCGTCCGGGCGGCGGTCGAGCGCGGGGGTCAGGCCCTGGCCGGCCACCTGCAGCGACACCTCGTAGTGCCGCCGCTCGAAGCCGAAGTTGCCGGCCAGCCCGCAGCACCCCTCGGCCGTCTCGACGCCGAACCCCCAGCCCGTCAGCAGGTCGCGCTGCCGGACCCGGCCGAAGGTCGCGTACTCGTGGCAGTGCACCTGCTGGACCACCGGGCCGGCGGCGACCCGGGCCGGCCGCCAGCCGGGGGCGTAGGTGGCCAGGGCCCCGGCGAGGGTCTGCACCCGGGCGGCCACCCGCTCGCTGCGCTCCCCCGGCACCAGCCGCGGCAGGTCCTCGCGCAGGGCGGCGGCGCAGCTCGGCTCGGGCACGACGATGGGCGCGTCCGGCGGGCCCGCCCGGTCGAGCAGCCGCGCGGTGCGGCGCAGCACCCGCCGGGCCACCGACAGCTGGCCGGTGGAGATCCACGGCAGCGCGCAGCAGGCGCCGCGCGGCGCGACGGCGGCCGGCAGGCCCGCGTCGCCCAGCACGCGGCGGGCCGCCGTGACCACCGAGGGCCGGAACGATCCGGTGAACGTGTCCACGAGCAGCAGTGACCGCGGGCCGGGCGGCGCCGGCCAGGATGGGGCGCGGGCGAACGCCGGCAGGTCGCGCTCGGTGGTGACACCGGCCAGCCGCGCGCCCAGGCGCCGCACCGCCGGTACCCCCAAAATTCGATTGGCGACGGCCGGAAGGCGCGCCGCGAGCCGGAACCACAGCGGCGCCCAGCCGAGCGTCAGGTGGCTCGCCGGCCGCCACCGGCGCCGGTAGTGCCGGTGCAGGAACTCCGACTTGTACGTCGCCATGTCGACGCCGGTGGGGCAGTCCGTCGAGCACGCCTTGCAGGCCAGGCACAGGTCCAGCGCGTCCAGCACGGCCGCCGCCCGTTCGCCCGGCGCCGCGTCCGGCGGCCCGTCCAGCAGCTCCTGCAGGACGCGGGCCCGGCCACGGGTCGAGTCGCGCTCGTCCCCGGTGGCGCGGAAGCTCGGGCACATCACCCCACCGGCGGCGCTGCGGCACTTGCCGATGCCGACGCAGCGGTCCACCGCGCCGCGCAGCCCGCCGGGGTCGCGCGGAAAGGCGAACGCCGACGGCCGCGGCGGCCCGGCCGGGGCGATCGCGATCAGGTGGTCGGTCGGCCGGTCGGGGCGCACGATGACGCGCGGGTTGAGCCGGTCGCCGGGGTCCCACGCCGCGGCGAACTCGTCGAAGGCGCGCAGCATCTCCGGCGGATACATGACGGGCAGCAGCGCGCTGCGGGCGCGGCCGTCGCCGTGCTCGCCGGACAGCGACCCGCCGTGGCGCACCACGAGCCGGGCCGCGTCGGCGAGGAAACCGGCCATCGCCTCGCGGCCGGCGGCGCCGGCCAGGTCGAAGTCGATGCGGGTGTGCACGCAGCCCGCGCCGAAGTGGCCGTAGATCGCGCCGCCGAGCCGGTGGCGTTCGCGCAGCGCGATGAAGTCGCCGAGGTAGGCGGCCAGCCGATCCGGCGGTACCGCCGCGTCCTCCCAACCGGGCCAGTAGGTGCGCCCGTCCTCGGTGCGCGCGGCCAGCCCGGCGCCGTCCTCGCGGATGCTCCACAGGCGGCGCTGCCCGGCCGGGTCGGTGACCACCCGCGCCTCCCGGCCCCCGGCCGCGGTCAGCTCGGCCACCAGCTCCGCGGCGGCCCGCTCCGACGCGGCGAGCTCGCCGCGGTCGAGCTCGACGAGCAGCCAGGCGCGCCCGGGCGGCAGGCGGCGCAGCGCGATGCCCGGCCCGTCGCCGTGCAGCATGCGGACCAGCGGCTCGTCCATGCCCTCGACGGCCGCCGGAGCGTGGGCGAGGACGGCCGGCACGTCGGCGGCGGCGGCCCGCACGTCGGCGTAGCCGGCGACGACGAGCACCGGGGCGGCGGGCGCGGGCACCAGGCCGACGGTGGCCGAGGTGACCAGCGCGCAGGTGCCCTCGGAGCCGGCCAGGCTGCGGGCGAAGTGGGTCGCGCCCGGTAGCAGGTGGTGCAGCTGGTAGCCGGAGACCTGGCGGCCGAACCGGTCGAGCCCGGCACGGATCACGCCGGAGTACCGCTCGCCGATGTCGCGCAGCGCGCGCTCGAGGGCGGCGACCCGGTCGGCGCCGTCGGCGTCGAGCGCCTCCAGCCGGTCGGCGTGGACGGCGACCCGGGTGCCGTCGGCCAGCACCACGTCGAGCCGGTGCAGGTGGTCGGCGGTGCGGCCGTGGACGACGGAGTGGTTGCCGCACGCGTCGTTGCCGATCATCCCGCCGAGCGTGGCGCGGCTGTGTGACGACGGGTCGGGGCCGAAGGTGAGCCCGTGCGCGGCGGCCCGCCGGCGCAGCGTGTCGAGCACGGTGCCGGCCTCCACCACGGCGGTCCGGGCGGCCGGGTCGATGGACGTCACCACGGTCAGGTGCGCGGACAGGTCGATGACGAGGCCGGGGCCGACCGCGTTGCCGGCCATGCTGGTGCCCCCGCCGCGGCCGGTGACCGGCAGGCCCTGCGCGGCGGCCGCGGCCACCAGCCGGGCCACGTCGGCGGCGGTTCGCGGGAACGCGACGGCGGCCGGCACGATGCGGTAGTTCGACGCGTCGTGGGCGTACTCGCTGCGCCGCCGCAGGGTGGTGTCGACGTCGATGCCGGGCACCGCGGCGGCGAAGGCGCGCCCGGCGACGGTGCTCACCGGCCCTCCGGCAGGCGTAGCAGGCGGGCCATGGTCGAGTACCGGATCGGCTCGTCGGCCGGGGCCCGCGCGATGTCCGGCGTGGCCGCGGTGACCGGCCAGTTCGAGCCCCAGCACAGCCGCTCGGGCCCGTAGGCGTCGCGCAGCTCGGCGACCACCCGCCCGGCGTGCCGGCCGAGGTAGTCCAGCCCGGACAGCTTCAGCAGCAGGTTGGGCCGGTCGGCGAGCGAGACGACGGCGTCGAGCTGGTCGCCGATCTCCATGGCGAAGCGGGCCTTGATGCCGCCGAGATGATGGCCGAGCACGGTCAGGGTGGGGTGCCGTTCGGTGAGCCGGCGCACGGCCGGTGCGTGCCACGGGCGCATGCCGAGCCCCACCGCGATGCCGTGCCCGGCGGCGTGGGCGAACGCGGCGTCCCGGCGCGGGTCCAGGAGCCGGTCGCCGTTCTCGTCATCGCCGAGGTACACGCTGATGCCGGCGATCCCGTGGCGGGCGAGGGCGGCGAGCCGGTCGAGCGGCGGCGCCGGGTCGGGCGGGCTCCAGTAGGAATCGTGGTCCGGGAACACGGCCAGCCGGTCCGGGAAGCGCGACCGCGCGGCGAACAGGTAGGCGTTGTTGTCCTCGTTGTGCGTGATCTGCGCGCCGACCAGCACGGCCCGCTCGACCCCGGCCCGGTCCATGAGCGCGACCAGGCGTTCGGCGCGGGCGTCGGCGGGAGGCTGCACGGACGGCGGGTACGGCCAGCGGGGCCAGGCGTGCACGTGGGCGTCGATGACCGGCGGGGTCATCACGCCACGCCGATGCGCCGGGCCCAGTCGAGCACGCCGGTCTCGACGGTGAACGCCGGGCGGTACCCGAAATCCTCGCCGGCCCGGCCGATGTCGCAGGCGCCGCGCAGATGGCGGCCGGGCTGCGGGCCGGGCCCGAGCTCGATGTCGGCCGCGGGCACGGCCGCCATCACGGCGCGGGCGAAGTCGCCGCGGGTGCGCAGCACGCCGCCGGTGACGTTGTAGACGTCGCGCGGGTTCGCGACCGTGTGCGCGCCGACGAGGCCGGCGGTGAGGTCGTCGATGTAGGTGAAGTCGCTGGGGTGGTCGGCGCCGGCCGTTTCCCGGATCGGTTGCCCGTCGGCCGCCCGGGGCAGGAAGTACTGGTCGATCTTCTGCCCGGGGCCGTAGGGGAAGCCGAACCGCACGCTGCAGCCGGCCAGGCCGTAGGTGCGTTTGTAGGCGGTCAGCAGCGTCTCGGCCATGAGCTTGGAGGCGTCGTACAGGCTGACCGGGTCGACCGGATCGGTCTCGCGCAGCGGCCGCAGGCTCGGGTCGTTGCCGTAGATGGTGGCGGTGGACAGCAGGGTGACCCGGGCGCCGGTGGCCCGGGCGGCGTCGAGGACGTGCTGGGTGCCGATGACGTTGACGGCGACGGTACGGCCCGGATCCTCGCGCGAGGCGGCCGGCCCGACGATGCCGGCGGCGTGCGCGACGCCGTCCGGCCGCAGCTCGGCGAGGGCGGCGGCCACCGCCTCGCGGTCGGTGACGTCGAGCGCGACGAAGCGGTACCCCGACAGGTCCGGCATGCCGGGCTGCGGGCGGGGCGGGACCAGGTCGGCGAGCACGGGCTCGTGGCCGGCGCCGGCGAAGCGGGCGGCCAGGTGCCCGGCGACGAACCCGGCGGCGCCGGTGACCAGGACGCGCGGCACGCTCACTCCTCCAGCTCGCGGGTGGTCACCTCGACGCCGTCGACGTACTCGACGATGTTGAGGAACCGCACGGGCTCGTCGCCGCGCGCCTCGATGCCGTGGGACACGCCCGGCGGGGTGCGGACCGCGTCACCGGCGCCGACCGGGATGCGCTCGTCGCCCCACAGCACGTCGGCCTCTCCGGCGGTGAAGAACCACGTCTCGACCTTGCCGGTGTGGACGTGGACCGAGCACCGCTCGCCCGGCTCGACGAGGTACCAGCTGAGCCCGATCCGGCCCGGCTCCGGGCCGGATCCGTGCCAGCGGATCTCACCGCGGACGAGCCCGCCGTGCACACGGGCGCCAGGCGCGCGGCCGTCGTCCGCCGGACTCGGCGGGGGTATCACCGAAGCATCCACATTTGTACCCTTCGAACCAGGTCGATGTGATAACACCAGGCGGGCCGTGTGATCACAACCCGGACCCTAGAACGCCGACCGAAACCGCGTCAAGCTCGAATAACGCCTCAGTAACCCGCTCTTGACACGAACGAAACGGCCGAGTAGACAGCGTGATGTGATAACACATCAAGCGGCGGTCGCCACACCCCACGCGACCAAGGGCGAGGCGGCGTACCTCTACCTCCGCGAGGCGATCCTGGACGGCCGGCTGCGCCCCGGGCAGCGGGTCACGCTGGCCACCCTGGCCCAGGACATGGGGATGAGCCAGATGCCCGTGCGGGAGGCGCTCAAGCAGCTCGCCCGCGAGGGGCTGGTCGTCGTCACGCCGCACACCGAGACGCTGATCGCCCCGTTCGAGCTCGGCGACGTGCAGAACATCTTCGCGGTCAAGGCCAACCTCGAGTCCCTCGCCGCCCGGCTCGCCGCCGGCCGGGTCACCCCGACGCTGCTGGCCGCCCTGGGCGACCTGCACGCCGAGATGGGCGGGGCGATGGCGGTCGAGGACTACGAGACGTTCGCCCGCTGCAACCGCCGCTTCCACGAGGAGATCTTCGAGGCCGCCGGCAATCCGCACCTGCACCGGCTGCTCGAGGAGGTGTGGGCGCAGAGTTTCCGGTTCCGGGCGGGGTACCGCATCATCCCGGGCCGGGCGGCCAAGGCCTACGACGAGCACGAGGTGCTGATCCTGGCGCTGCGCGCCGGCAACGCCGACCTGGCCGAGGTGGCGATGAAGTCGCACATCAGCCGGGCCGGCTCGGACCTCGTCGAGCTGATCGCCGACGGCAAGCTCGACTGGCCGGACCTGGCGGCGGGCCGATGACCGCGGCCGCCACCGTGCTCGTCACCGGCAGCACCGGCGCGATCGGCGCCGCCGTCGTCGACCGGCTGCTGGCCGACGGGTGGCGCGTGGCCGGCGTCGACGCCCGGCCGGCACCCGGCGGCGACCGGCCCGGGCTGCGCGCGGTCACCGCCGACATCACCACCGAGGACGGCCGCGCGAGCGCGCTGGCCGCGGCGCGGGACCTCGGCGCCCTGGCCGGCCTGGTCAACTGCGCCGGCGTCGTGCCGACCGGCCCGGCGCTGGCGGCGAGCGACGCCGAATGGGAACGCGCGTGGCGGATCAACGTGATGGCCGCGTACTCGCTGTCGTGCGCGGTGGCGGACGACCTGACCGCCGCCGGCCACGGCGTGATCGTCAACATCGGGTCGATCGCCGGGGCCCGGCCCAGCCCGAACAACATCGTCTACGCGGCCACCAAGGCCGCGCTGGCCAGCGTCACCGCCACCCTCGCGGTGGTGCTGGCCGATCGCGGCATCCGCGTCAACGCCGTCGCGCCCGGTCTCATCGACACCCCCCTGAGCGACCGGACCGACGAGGTACTGGCCACGTTGAGCGGACGCGACCCGGAAACCGTCGCCCGGGGGCGCACCGCCGCCGTCCCGCTCGGCCGGCGGGGCACGCCCTCCGAGGTCGCCGACGCGGTGGCCTTCCTGCTCAGTAACCGATCCAGCTACATCAGCGGGCAGACGTTGCACGTCAACGGCGGCGCCCACGCGACCACGTGACGTCGATCCCTCAAAGGAGCACTCCCATGAACTCTCGTCCTTCGCTGTCCTTACCGGCCGCCGGGATCGGGCGCCGCCGGCTGCTGCGACTGGCCGGCCTCGGCGCGGCCGGCGCGGCCGCCGCGCCGTTGCTGGCCGCCTGCGGCAACGGTGTGTCCAAGGGGGCGTCCGGCGGCTCGTCGGACGCGCCGCAGTACTCGTGGCGGACCGGCACGATCGTCACCGACACCGACCCGTTCTACCTGTACCTCAAGGCCATGGCCGACGCGGTCCGGGAGAAGACCAGCGGCGCGGTCAAGATCGACGTGTTCCCGAACAGCCAGCTCGGCACCGAGGCCGACGTGTTCAAGCTGATCCAGTCCGGGGCCGTGCAGTTCAACGCGTTCTCGACGGTCACCGTCAACGCCACGATCCCCTCGACGCTGCTGTACAGCCTGCCGTACCTGCTCGACACGAGCGACCCGGCCAAGATGCGGGCCATCTACACCGGCGCCGCGTCCGACGTCCAGCGCGCCGACCTGGCCAAGGCGGGCGTGCACGTGGTCAACTTCGTCAACAACGGCACCCGGCACATCGGCGGCAAGAAGGCCTTCCCGAGCCCGACCGACATGGCCGGCACCAAGATCCGCGTCCCCGGCACCCCGCTGTACCAGGCCATCTTCAAGCAGTTCGGGGCGGTCCCGACACCGCTGGCGATCACCGACGTGTACAGCGCCCTCCAGCAGGGCCTGGTCTCGGCGTTCGAGCAGCCGCTGCCCGGCATCCTGGCCCAGAAGTGGTACGAGATCGCCAAGCAGATCACCCTGGCCGCGTACACGATCACGCCGGTGTTCATCGGGGTCAACCAGACCATCTGGAACGGGCTGCCGAAGAACATCCAGTCCGGCATCGAGGACGCGGTCGAGTCGGCCAGCAAGCAGTTCGACACGGCGACCCTCCCGGCCGCCGAGGCCGACGCCAAGACCAAGCTCGCCGCGGCCGGCGTCACCTTCACCTCGCCCGACCTCAACGCCTGGCGCACCGCCGCCGAGCCGGTGTACTCGCAGTTCGCCGGCCAGGTGGGCGGCATGAGCGTGATCGACCAGGTCCGCGGCGGCGCGAAGTGACCATGCCGGACGACACCGTCGCCGGGCCGGCCGTGCTCGACCAGCCCGACCAGCCGCCACCGCCGGCCGGCCCGGGCGCGGCCGCCCGGGCCTGGACGGCCGGCATCGGCGGGCTGGTGCACGCGGCCGAGGCGCTGATCGTGGTGGCCATCGTCGGGGAGATGGCCGCCACCATCGCCGGGATCATCAGCCGCCACTTCTTCTCGCAGGCGCTGGCCTGGACCGACGACCTGTCCACGGCCTGCCTGTGCCTGATCACCTTCCTCGGCGGCGCGGTGGCCATCCAGCGGGGCCGCGGCATGAGCCTCGACCTGCTGGTACGCCGGCTGCCCGAAGGCACCGCGGCCGTCGTCCGCAGCACCGCGGAGTGGGTGGTGGTCGCCTGCGTCGTGCGGCTGCTCGCCACCGCGCCGGGCTTCCTGCGGACCGCGCAGGCCAACCGCACCGCGAACCTCGGCCTGCCCACCACCGTGTCGGCGATCTGGCTGCCCGTCGGCCTGGCACTGCTGCTGCTGTTCACCCTCGACCGGCTGCGGCGGCTGCCCCCGCGCGCGGTGGCGATCGGCTTCGTGATCGCCGCGGCGGCCTCCGCCGGCATCGTCTGGGTCGGCAAGCTCAACTGGGACGGCGTCCTCGCCGTGCCGCCGCTGGCCGGGATGCTGGTGCTCTTCGCGCTGACCCTCGCGGCCGGTGTACCGATCGGGTTCGTCATCACCGCCGCCGCGCTCACCTTCATCGAGCTCGACGGCACCGTGCCACTGGCCGGCGTACCGGTGGCCATGCAGTCCGGCATCTCCGGCTTCGTGCTGCTGGCCATCCCGTTCTTCATGCTGGCCGGGGTGCTGATGGACGTCGGCGGGCTCGCCTCGCAGCTGATCAACGTGATCCTGCCGATCGTGTCCCGCCTCCCCGGCGGCCTGCTGATCACCCAGGTGTTCGCGGTCTACGTCTTCTCCGGCATCTCCGGATCGAAGACCGCCGACATCGCGGCGATCGGCTCGGCCATGCGCAAACCGTTGCGGGAGGCCGGCTACCCGCCGCAGGAGTCGACCGCGGTGCTGGCGTCGGCCGCGGCGATGAGCGAGACCGTGCCGCCGAGCCTCGCCATCATCATCCTGGCCTCGATCACCACCGTCTCCCCCGGTTCGCTGTTCCTGGCCGGGATCCTGCCGGCGCTGGCGATGGCCATCGTGCTGTCGATCGGCATCCTGATCCGGGGCCGCGGCGGGCGCTACCCGCGCGCCGCCGTCGGGTCGTTCCGCGACGTGCTGCGCGCGCTGCCACCGGCGATCCCGGCGCTGATCCTGCCGGTCATCCTCATCTACGGCATCGTCGCCGGCATCGGCACCTCGACCGAGGTGTCCGCGCTCGCCGCGCTCTACGGCATGATCGTGGTCTCGTTCGGGTACCGTTCGCTCAACCTCGGCCAGCTGTGGCGGGCCTGCGTGGACGCGTCGGTGCTCGGCGGGCTGGTGCTGTTCATCATCTCGGTGGCCACCGTGCTGTCGCAGAGCCTCACCCTGCAGCACGTGCCGCAGCGCATCGCCGACCTGCTGGCCGACCAGGGCAGCGCACCGGTGTTCATGGTGCTCAGCGTCATCACGCTGCTGATCCTCGGCGGCCTGCTGGAGGGCCTGCCGGCGATCGTGGTCTTCGCGCCGCTGCTGCTGCCGGTCGCGGTCGACCTCGGGGTGGATCCGTTGCAGTACGCCGTGGTACTCATCATCGCGATGGGCATCGGCTCGTTCGCACCGCCGCTCGGCGCCGGCCTGTACGTGGCCGCGGCCATCGGCCAGACCACCGTGGAGAAGGTGATGAAACCGGCCGCCGTCTACACCGGCGTGCTGATCGTCGGCCTGGCGATCGTGGCCGCGCTCCCGCAGATCACCCTAGTCGTGCCACACTTCTTCGGACGTTTCTGACAGATAGCCGGACGCTGCGGTCAACGCTCACGCGGCGACGAGGGCGGCGGGCTTACGGACGCCGCCGAGCCGTCACGCTCACGCCGCGACGAGGGCGGGCGCCATCGCGCGGGCGCACAGCTCGCGCGCCCACTGGATGCGCGGCAGCGCGGTCTCGGGCCGGTCGCCGAACGCCTGCGCGGCCCGGGCGTAGCACTCGTCCGGCCCGAGCCGCTCGAGCGTGTCCTCGACGATCCGGCGAACGGCGGCATCGTCGAGGTCCCAGCCACGCGAGACGTCGGAGACGAACAGCGCCATGCTCAGCACCGGGTCGACCGGGTAGGTCGTCGTCATGATGGATCACCTGCTCGAAGCGGGATACGGAACGTTTGAGTCAACGATCGCTCGTACCGATGAGGGACAACCTCGCCGCCAGCGGGATTCTCCGGCTGCGGGTTTCCGCACCCGCGGATACCTGCTGGCGGTCATCCCCGCCGCCCCACGCCTCACCCTCCACCGTCCACCCCCACCGCCACGCCGAACGCGCCGCCCCGCACCCAATCATGACGGCCAAAGTCAGCCACCAGCCCGCAGGGTCCGCGCGAACCGCGACAAAGGCCCGACGGCACGCCACACAGCCCGGCGCAGCCCCGCGCACCGCACCTCGGCGCGGCGCGGTGCGCACCGCGGCCCGGCGCGGCGCGCGCCTCGCATCTCAGTGCGCTGCGAAGCTCGGCGCCGATGGCCGCCGGCGCGGCACAACGGTCATCGACGCCATCTTCCGGGCAGCGCGGGCAGCGCGAACATTTCGGATATTTCGCCTGACAGTGGAAATATCCGGAATGCGCAGCCCTCGGACCGGACACATGTCTCCGTGATCATGCTGCCCGCGGTGACCGCGCACCGGGTTTGCCATGATCACGGAGACTTTCGGTACACGGGTGTACACGATGGCTCCGTGATCATGAAAAACCCTTGGTGTCGGTGGCAGGTAGGCATGATCGCGGAGACTTCTGGCCGCTGCGCGGTGCTCTGCGGCGTGCAGCGCCCGCCGCGTGTGAGGCTTGCATCGCGGATGACGCTCCGGCTCGGGGGATCACCCCGGCACTCACCCCGCATCGCCCGGCGGGGGCAGTAACTTCGGATGTGGGCCTACGAGACGTGCGGGAGAGCCCAACTGGAAGACAGTTGAGCTGAGAGGCTGAATGGCCGAGAGGCCAGCCGGCGATCCCCACTACCTGATCCAGGCAATGCTGGCGAAGGGAAACCGCCTCGTAGGTCTTTTTCGTGCCCGCTGGCTCGCACCGCTTCCGCGACGAGTCCGGCGAACGTGGCACCCGCCCCGCCGGGCGCGCCCGGAGCCAGCCAGCGCAGCGCGTGCAGCGCCGGACGCACCGGCCGATCGGCCGGTTCGAGCGCGTCGACCACCAGCAAGCAGCGGGAACCGGCCGGGAGCTGTGCGCCGCCGAGCACGACCGTCTCCCGCATGACGCGCAGCCAGCCGATGACCTCCGGCTCGCCGCCCCCAGCAGCACCGGCGGGGCGGGCCAGCAGCGCCGTGGTCGCGTCCCAGGCGGCGGCGACCAGCGCGGTCATCAGGGCCGCGATCTCGTCGAGCGTCACGCGCTCGCGGCCGAGTCCCCGCCAGAACAGCAGCTCCTCGAGCACGGTGTCCGGCTGCCCCGAGTCTGCCGTGCGGACCACCTCGGCCGTGGCGGCGTGCAGCAGGGCCATCGGCACGGCGGCCCGGGCGACGGCGTCGGCCTCGAACCGCCCGGCCGTGCGGCACTGCGCCACCACTCGGTGCAGGACCGGCTCGGGCACCCCGAGCACGTCGCCGACCACGGCGGGCACCAGGTCGTCGAGGTGCCGGTGCCGCCCCACCTGCGCCGCGACCCGGCTGCCCCAGACAAGGCGCGCATGGGGCACGGTGCTCGGCCACACCACCCGCAGCAGCGCCCGCACCCTGGGGTCGAGCAGCAGCGCCGCGGCCGGGGCGCCCGCGTCGGGCCGCACCAGCGTCGTGACGTCGGCGAAGGCGCCCGGATCGCAGCACACCTGCCCGACCGCGACGTCTCCGGCGATGATTCGCAGGCCCAGCTGGGGATCCTCGGCACCGATCAGGTTCGCGGCCGGGTCGAACAGCACTCGGGTACCTCCTGTACGCGGTTCGGATTCCTAGTCTATTCGAACATGCGTACGAACGCCAATCAGTTGGCGGCGCCGGCGAGTGCGGGGGTGGCCATCGCCCGGTCGCACAGCTCGCGGGCCCACTGGATGCGGCCCAGGGCGGTCTCGGGCCGGTCGCCGAGGTCTTGGGCGGCGCGGGCGTAGCACTCGTCCGCGCCGAGCCGCGCCAGGGTGGCCTCGACGGTCCGGCGGACCGTGGCGTCGTCGAGGTCCCGGCGGCGCGGCAGATCAGACACGAACAGCGCCATGCTCAGCACCGGGTCGGTGTGCATCGTGGTCATGGAACATCACCTGTTCGAAGAAGCCGGGACAACGGGGTGTTGTTACAACCACCGTCGCTCGTACCGCTGCGGCATACCTCGCGGCCAACCGGATTCCCCGCCTACGGGTTTACGCACCCCCGCATACCTGCTGGCGGTCATCCCCAACCCACCACACCTCACCCCTTCCCAGCGCCGCCGGAGTCACGCCTGCTCGCGGGAGCACCACCAGGTGGTCCGGCCGCCGACCTTGCCGCGGAGCATCGGCGCGCCGCAGCGCGGGCAGGCGAGGCCGGGGCGGCGGGCCGGGACCACCGACAGCGTGTGCACCCCGCCGCCGCCGACCGCCTGGGCGACGGCGGCGCGCAGGCCCCGGTGCAGCCGGTCGACCTCGGCCCGGGACAGCTCGTCCACCGGCCGGGCCGGGTTGATCTTCGCCCGCCACAGCGCCTCGTCGGCCAGCAGGTTGCCGACCCCCGCGACCGCCTCCTGGTCGAGCAGGCGCACCTTCACCGGCGCCGTCCCGCGCGCCATGATCACCCGGAACTGGGCCGGCGTGATCTCGCCGGCGTCCGGGCCCAGCCGCTCGACCGGCGGATCGAGGCGTACCCGGCCGAGCCGGCGCGGATCGACGAGCAGCAGCCGCGTCCCGTCGGAGAAGCGCAGCGCGAACCTGGTGAACCGGTGGTCCCCCTGGGCCCGGCCGCGCTGCCAGTAGTCGCCGCCGTCGGTCTCCCGCCCGTCGGCGTCGGCGAACACCACCTTGCCGGACATGCCGAGGTGGATGCCGAGCACCGGCCCGGGCCCGGAGGTCTCGCACCACATGCTCTTGCCGCGCCGCTCGGCCGTGGTCAGCTGCCGGCCCACCAGCGCGGCCCGGATCTCGCCGGGCCGGTGGGGGCGGCAGACCCAGGTGTCGGCGTCGTCGACGTCGGCGATGGGCCGCCCGAGCGCGTGCCGCTCCAGCACCAAGCGAGCGGACTCCACCTCGGGCAGCTCGGGCATCGGGCGAGCGTAACGGAGCCGGCCCGGCGACCGCACGCGGCGCGGCGGCCGCGACGTGAACGTCCGGCTGCGAGGATGGCGCGGTGAGCGAGCTACCGGTGGCCGCGGTGCTGGATCGGGTCGTCGCGGCCGTGCGCGGCGGCGCGGCCGTGCTCGTCGCGCCGCCCGGGACCGGCAAGACCACGCTCGTGCCGCCCGCGCTCGCCGACGGCATCGACGGGCGGATCGTCGTCGCCGAGCCGCGGCGGATCGCGGCGCGCGCGGCCGCGCGGCGGATGGCGGCGCTGCGCGGGGAGCGGGTCGGGCAGAGCGTGGGCTACTCGGTGCGCGGCGACCGCAAGGTGAGCGCCGCGACCCGGGTGGAGGTGGTCACCACCGGGCTGCTGGTGCAGCGCCTCCTCGCCGATCCCGAGCTGCCCGGCGTCGGCGCGGTCATGATCGACGAGTGCCATGAGCGGCACCTCGACACCGACCTCGCCACCGCGTTCCTGGTCGAGGCGCGCGAGGCGCTGCGGCCCGGCCTCGGGCTGCTGGCCGCCTCGGCGACCGCGGACGTGGAGCGGTTCCGGCGCATCCTCGGCGCCGAGGTGGTGAGCGCCGAGAGCCCGCTGCACCCGATCGAGGTGCGGTGGGTACCGCCGGACCGGCCGCCGCTGACCATGGAGCACGTCGCCCGCACGGTGCGCCGGGCATGGGCGGAGACGGAGCACGACATCCTCGTCTTCCTGCCCGGGGCCGGGGAGATCGAGCAGGTCCGCCGCGGGCTCGCCGGCCTGCCGGCGGTGGCGCTGCACGGCCGGCTGCCCGCAGCCGTGCAGGACGCGGCGCTCACCCCGGCCGGCGGACGCCGGGTGATCCTGTCCACCGCGGTCGCCGAGAGCAGCCTGACCGTGCCCGGCGTGCGGGTCGTGGTCGACGCCGGGCTGGCCCGGGTACCGCGCATCGACCTGGCCCGCGGGCTCGGCTCGCTGGTGACCGTCCGCGCGTCGCGGGCCAGCGCCGCCCAGCGGGCCGGGCGGGCGGCCCGGGAGGGGCCGGGCGTGGTGTACCGGTGCTGGTCCCCCGCCGACGACGAGCGGCGGCCCGCGCAGCCCGAGCCGGAGGTCCGCATCGCCGAGCTGACCGGCTTCGCGCTCGCCCTGGCCTGCTGGGGACGGCCCGACGGGACCGGCCTGGCGCTGCCCGACGCCCCGCCCGACGCCGCGCTGCGGGTGGCCCGGGAGACGCTGCGGGCGCTGGGCGCGGTCGACGAGCGGCTCGTCGTCACCGAGCGCGGGCGGCGCATCGCCCGCGTCGGGGCGCACCCGCGGCTGGCCCGGGCGCTGCTGGACGGCGCGCCGATCGTCGGCGCGCGCAACGCCGCCGAGGTGGTGGCGGTGCTGGCCGAGGAGACGCACCCAAGCGACGACGTGGCCGCGGCCCGGCGGCTGACGGACCGCTGGCGGCCGGAGGCCGACCGGCTGTACCGCATGATCGAGAACCCGGTCGAGCGGAACACGGGCGCGGACCGGGCGGCCGGCATCATCGCCGGGCTGGCGTACCCGGAGCGCATCGCCCGGCGGCGCCGCGACGGCTACCTGATGGCCGGGGGGACCGAGGCCGAGCTGGCCGCCGGCTCGCCGCTGCAGGGCCACCCGTGGCTGGCGATCGCCGAGGCGGACCGGCCGGCCGGGCGGGTCAACGCCCGGATCCGCCTGGCCGCCGCGATCGACGAGGACATCGCCCGTGAGGCCGGGGCCGCGCTGCTGAGCACCGCGGACGAGGCGAGCGCGGCCGGGGTGGACCGGGTCGAGCGGCTCGGCGCGATCGTGCTGTCCCGGCGCCCGGTCGCCGCCGCGCCCGCGGAGCTGGCCGCGGCGGCCCGGCGCGAGCGGCTGCGCCGCGAGGGCGTGCCGTGGAGCCCCCTGCGGCACCGGCTGGCCTTCCTGCATCGGGTGGCCGGCCCGCCGTGGCCCGACGTGAGCGACGCGGCGCTGATCGACGCGCTGGCCGACGGCACCGACCTGCACATGGCGCTGCAGGCACGGCTGCCGTGGCCGGCGGCGAAGGACCTGGACCGGCTGGCGCCCGAGCGGCTAACGGTACCCAGCGGCTCGGCGATCCGGCTGGACTACGCCGACCCGGAGGGCCCGGTGCTGGCGGTGAAGGTCCAGGAGATGTTCGGCCTGCCCGGCACGCCCGAGGTCGGCGGCCGGCCGGTCCTGCTGCACCTGCTGTCCCCGGCCGGGCGCCCGGTGGCGGTCACCCGCGACCTAGCCTCGTTCTGGCGCACCGGCTACACCCGGGTGCGCGCCGAGCTGCGCGGGCGCTATCCGCGCCACCCGTGGCCGGAGGACCCGGCGACCGCGCCCGCGACCCGCCGGGCCAACCCGCGGCGGTAGCCCACGCCCACCCTCCGCCTCACCCGCCCGGGCGCGCGGCGGCCGGGACGCTGGAAGGCAGGAGGAGGGAGGGGGCGTATGCGAGACGACCTGCCCACGCTGGCCGCCGAGGCGTACGGCTACGGCTATCCCCTGCTGCAGGACCTGCACGCCGTCGGCACCGCCACCGCGTTCAACGCGTTCACGCACCAGCGCAGCGTTCCTGGCACGCCCAACGCCAACCCCGACCTGCTGTACTCCATCGCCCAGCTCGACCTGTCCGGCGGCCCGCTGTGGCTGCGCGTGCCCGACACCGGCGGGCGGTACCACGTGGTGCAGTTCGTCGACGCCTGGACCGACAACTTCGCCTACGTCGGCAGCCGCTCCACCCCCGACGGGGAGCGCGAGTTCCTGCTCGTCCCGCCCGGCTGGGCCGGCCGGGAGGCGCCCGGCGCCGAGATCATCCGGGTGCCGACGATGATCGCCACGCTGATCGCCCGGTTCGGCGCCGCGCCGGGCGTGCACGCCCTGCAGGACGCCCTCACGATCGAGCGGATGTACCCGCGCGTGCCCATCGACGGCCTGCCCCAGCCGCAGGCCGGCGTCCCCGACGAGCTGCTGTTCCTGGAGTCGCTGCGGCGCGGCCTGGCCGCCTTCCCCCCGTCCCCGGCCGAGCGGCGCTACCAGCGCCGGTTCGCGCCACTGGGGCTGTCCGACGGCGGCAACTCCCCCTACCCGACGCTGCCGCGCGAGCTGCGCGCCGCGCTGCGCGACGGGCTGGAGCGCGGCCGCGACGCGCTGGAGGAGGCGGCCACCACCGAGCACGCGGAGCTGGTCAACGGCTGGACCAACGACCTGCACGCGTTCGACTACAACCTCGACTACTTCGAGCTCGGCACCCTCGATGCTCCACAGTGGACGGCGCCGGACCGGGAGGCCGCGCACCGGCTGCGCGCGGTCGCGGCCCGCACCCGGCTGTGGGGCAACCACGCCTACGAGGCCGTGTACCCGACCGTGCACAAGGACCGCGACGGCGCCCGGCTGACCGGCGCCCGCGCCTACACGCTGCGCCTGGCCCCGCCCCCGCCGGCGGCGGCCGGCTGGTCGCTGACGATGTACGCCGCCCCGGGCTCCCGGCTGTTCCCCAACGAGCTGGGCCGGCACTCGATCGGCGCGGGCACCCCAGGCCTGCGCCCGGACCCGGACGGCGGGGTGACCATCCGTGTGCAGCACGAGCCCCCCGACGACGAGCCGGGGCGGGCCAACTGGCTGCCCGCCCCGCCCGGCGAGTTCCACCCGGTCCTGCGCGTCTACGCCCCCGGCGAGCCCGTCCTGGGCGGCGAATATCGGCTGCCCCCGCTCGTGCCGATCTAGCACCCTGGGCGTGGCCGTGGCGATGACGGCTGGGTAACCGAATGCACGGGCTACGGTCGATGAACAGCTGGCGTACAACGGATGCTGATTCTCGTGTGAGTGTCGGGCGTACCGCACCATGTCCGGCGTGAGAATCGCGCACTTCTGCGACAGCCACCCGGGCCGCTCGGACGGCGTGGCCACCTCGGTGGCGACCACCGTCTCCCTGCTGCGCGCCGCCGGGCACGAGGTCCAGCTCTACCAGCCCGCACCGCTGCTGCGCGGGCGTGGCGAGCCGTGCGGGGTGCGCTCGGTCCCGGTGCCGGGGCGCAACATCCGCGTCGGCGTGCCGCGCTTCTCCGGCATGCGACCGGTGCCGCACCTGGTGCACGTCCACACGCCCGGGCCGGTCGGCATCGGCGGCCTGCGCTACGCCCAGGTGCACGAGGTGCCGGTGGTGATGACCTGGCACACCGACCTGCTGGCGTATTCGGCCCACTTCATGGAGATCCAGTTCGGCGCCGTGCACGCCGCGCAGCGCCTGGAGCTCGGCTGGACCATGCGCGACTACCTGCGCCTGGCCCGCTCCGGCACCGAGCGGCGGGCCCGGCTGCTGCAACTGGGGCAGGAGTTCATGGACCGCACCGCCGTGGTGATCGCGCCGTCGGCGAAGACCGCGGCCGGGCTCAGCGAGTTCGAGCGGCTCCCGCCGGTGTGGACGGTGCCGACCTCGATCCAGCTGGCCGAGTGCCCGCTGGGCCGGCCCGAGCTGCGCCGCTCGCTGCGCATCCCGGAGGCCGCCCCGGTGGTCCTCGCGGTCGGCCGGGCCACCAAGGAGAAGGACCCGGCCCTGCTGCTGGCCGCGTTCGCCCGGCTGCTGCGCACACTGCCCGGCGCGCGGCTGGTGATGGTGGGCGTGAAGCAGAACCGGCTCAACGTCATCCGGCTGTCCCGGCAGTTCGGCGTCGCCCACGCGGTGCGCCTGGTCCGGCCGGTGCCGCACAGCCGGATGGCGGCGTACTACCGGATGGCCGACGTGCTCGCGTTCGCCTCCACCACCGACACGCAGGGCCTGGTGATGATCGAGGCGGAGGCGGCCGGGCTGCCGGTCGTGCTGGCCGACGCGGCGCTGGCCGCCCGGCCGGGCGGCGCGACGGGCCGGCTGAGCACCACGCCGGACGCCGACTCGTTCGCCGCCGCCCTGGCCCGGGTGCTCACCGACCCGGACCTGCACCGGGAGGTGGCCGAGGCGGGCCGCGCCGCCGCGGACGCCTACTCGGCGGAGCACTACCTCGACCACCTGCTCGCCGCCTACGACTTCGCCCGGACGGGCCAGGCCACCGCGCAGGGCGCGACCAGCGCCGCTCAAGCCGCGGCCGGGGCCGGCCGGGCCGCGGCGGCGGTCACCGTGATCCCGCCCACCGCGGCCGCGAGCAGCGACTTCCCGACATGACCGGTGGCGCGGATCGGGCAGACTCGGCTCATGCCCGTCCCGCCGTCCTCCACCGCCGAGCTGCTGCGGCTCATCGAATCCGGCGCCCGCGTGAAGTTCCTCTACTTCTGGGGCCACCGCCCGCGGCCCGACGGGGCGATCGGCCCGAGCTGCCTGAGCCAGTGGTGGCCGGCCCCGTTCACGGCGGACGGCGCCGGGTTCGCGTCGGCGGAGCACTACATGATGTGGCGCAAGGCGCGGCTCTTCGGCGACGAGGCCGCCGCCGGGCGCATCCTCGCCGCGGCGCACCCCAACGACGCGAAGACCCTCGGCCGGGTCGTCGAGGGCTTCGACGAGGACACCTGGGCCCGGGAGCGCTTCGGCATCGTGGTCGCCGGCAGCATCGCGAAGTTCGCCGCCCACGCCGACCTGCGCGCGTTCCTGCTCTCCACCGGCGACCGGATCCTGGTCGAGGCCAGCCCGCTGGACCGGGTCTGGGGCATCGGCATGGCCGCCTCGGACGCGTCCGCGGACGAGCCGGCCCGCTGGCGGGGCCGCAACCTGCTCGGCTTCGCGCTCATGCGGGCCCGGCACGAGCTGGCGGGCCGCTCGTGAGCGGCCGGGACGAGGTCGAGCCGCTGCCGGGCTTCATCGCCTGGCCGATCCGCGTGCTCGCGGTCGTCTTCGTGGTACCGGTCCGGCTGGCCTGGGAGCTGTTCACGATCGTCACGCGCTTCATCGGGCGTTATGTGTTGCGGCCGGTGTACGAGTACGTGCTGTACCCGGTGCTCTACTACGTGCTGTACGTGCCGTTGCGCTGGATCGTGCTCAACGTGCTGTGGCGGCCGCTGGTGTGGCTCGTCAAGTACGTCGTCGCCCCGCTGTTCGGCCTGCTGTGGGACGGCCTGGTCTGGTTCGTCCGCGCCCTCGGCCCGTTCTGGCGCCTGCTCGGCCGCGCGCTGCTGGAGGCGGCCCGGGCGATCGGCTGGGCCATGCGGCTGCTGTACCGCTACCTGCTCCGCCCGCTGGGCCTGGCGCTCGCCTGGGTGATGGTGGCGCTCTACCGGTATCTGCTGCGGCCGCTGGGCTACGCGATCGCGTTCGTCTGGCGGTGGGTGGTCGTGCCGGTCGCCCGGGCGGTGGGCTGGGCCTGGAACCACTCGGTTGTCTTGTTGTGGCGGTACCTCGTGGTCATCCCGATTTCCTGGGTCTGGCGGACGATGGTGGTCCCGCCGGCCAGGTGGCTCCGCGCCGCGGTGCTCCACCCGATCGCCGAGACCACCCGCCGCGTCCTCGCGACCCTTGGCCTGCGGTAGCCGATCAGCCGACGGTGGCCGGCTCGACCGCCCTCGGCCACCGCCCGGCTCGGCGCTCAGCCGCCGGTCCGGCAGCTGCGCACCGCAGCCCGGCGCCGCCAGCAGTTGCGCCGCCCGCAACCGGCGACGGGAGCGACCGGCGCCGCCCGCAACCGGCGACGGGAGCGACCGGAGCGAGGGCGACCAGCGACGGACAACAGGCCGGTCACCGATGCCGCCTTTTATCTCCGTGATCATGCTCGACCGGCCGAGCGCACCACGCGTTTTTCATGATCACGGAGCTTGCATGTACACCTGGGTACCACACCTTTCCGCGATCACGAAAAGTCCGGGCGTCGGCGTGCCACCTGCATGATCACGGAGACTTGTCGCCGCATCGCCCGACAAATCCGACATATACCCTGTCAGGAGAAAAAACCGATAAGTCGTGGCACGGAGTGCCCGACTTATCGGGACAGAGCGGATCGTCCGGGCCGGTGTCTAGCGGAGCACCGCGCGGCGGATGCCGTAGGTGAAGTACAGCAGCAGGCCGAGGGCCATCCAGACCAGGAAGCGCACCCAGGTGATCACCGGCAGGTTCAGCATCAGCCAGAAGCTGGCCAGCACGCTCACCGCGGGCAGCCACGGCACCAGCGGGGCGCGGAAGGCGCGCGGCAGGTCCGGGCGGGTGCGCCGGAGCACCGCCACGCCGATCGAGACGACCACGAACGCGAACAGGGTGCCGATGCTGGTCAGCTCCGACAGCTCGGACAGCGGCACGAAGGCGGCCAGCACGGTCACGATCGCGCCGGTGATCGCGGACATCACCCACGGCGTGCCGTAGCGGGGGTGGACCCGGGCCAGCACCGGCGGCAGCAGGCCGTCGCGGGCCATGGCGAAGGAGACCCGGGCCTGGCCCAGCAGCAGCACCAGGATGACCGAGGTGATGCCGCAGACCGCGCCGAGGGAGATGAGGTGCGCCGCCCAGCCCTGCCCGGCCAGGACGAACGCCTTGGCCAGCGGGGCGGCGGTGTTCAGCTCGCCGTAGCGGGCCATGCCGGTGACCACGAACGCGACCGCCATGTAGAGCACGCCGCAGATCACCAGCGAGCCGATGATGCCCCACGGTACGTCCCGCTGCGGCCGGTGGGTCTCCTCGGCGGTGGTGGCCACGACGTCGAAGCCGATGTACGCGAAGAACACGATCGAGGCCGCCGCCACGATGCCGAACCAGCCGAAGTGCTGCGGGGTGATGCCGGCGAGCACCTGCAGCAGCGGCGCGTCGCCGCCGGAGGACTTCGCCGCCGGCCGGGCCGGCGGGATGAACGGCGTGTAGTTGGCGGCCCTGACGAAGAACGCGCCCAGGCCGATGACGAAGAGGACGACGGCGACCTTGATGATCACCAGCGCGCCGGTCACCCGCCCGGAGAACTTGGCGCCGAGGATGGCCACGACCGTGAGGGCCACGACGATGAATGCGGCGCCGAGGTCGGGCCGGGCCCGGTCGCCGGCCAGCCAGGGCGGCAGGTTCAGCAGCGCCTGCAGGTAGGCCGACCAGCCCCGGGACACCACGGCGGCGCCCAGCGCCAGCTCCAGGCACAGGTCCCAGCCGATGATCCAGGCGACGAACTGGCCGAGGGTGGCGTAGGAGAAGGTGTACGCCGACCCGGCGACCGGCACCGTGGAGGCGAACTCCGCGTAGCACAGCGCCGCCAGCGCGCACACGACGCCGGCCAGCGCGAAGGACAGCACGATCGCGGGGCCGGCGTTGCGGGCCGCCTGCTGGCCGGTGAGCACGAAGATGCCCGTGCCGATGATCACCCCGACGCCGAAGACGGTCAGGTCGAAGGCGGACAGGTTCTTGCGCAGCCGGCGGCCGGGCTCGTCGGTGTCCCGCATCGACTGCTCGATCGACTTCGTGCGCAGCAGTGACGACGGCATGAATCCCGACATGCCCGCCCGAGGACCCGGCTACACGTCGGCGTCCTCAGCTAGTACCATTAAACCTATCTTTTAAATAGGATTTCGGCGATGGGGCGGTGGACGATGGGGCGGACGGGCACCACCGTCGTGGTGGGCGGCGGCTGTAGCGGGGCGCTGACGGCGATCCACCTGCGCGAGGACCCGGCGCAGGAGGTGGTGATCGTCGATCCGGCGCCGTTCCACGAGCTCGGCCGGGGCGCCGCGTACCGCACCAAGGACCCGGTCCACCTGCTCAACTCGCGCGCCGCGGCGATGAGCGCGCTCGCAGACGCGCCCGACGACTTCCTCGACTGGTGCCGTGAGCAGGGCCTTTCCGTCGGCCCCACGGACTTCGTGCCGCGCCGGGTGTACGGCGACTACGTGCACGACCGGCTGCGCCGGGTGGCGTTCACCCACGTGCGCGGGGTCGCGGTGCGCATCCGCCCGGACGGCACGGTGCTGCTGCGCGGCGGCGACGCGGTCCCCGCCGACCGGGTGGTCCTGGCGCTCGGCCACGGGGCGCCCGGCGGCCCGCTGGCGATCACCTCGGCGGTCCGCACCCACCCCTACTATGTGGGAAACCCGTGGAGCCCGGGCGCGCTGGACCGGGTGCCGGGCGACCTGCCGGTGCTGCTGATCGGCACCGGGCTGACCGCCCTCGACGTGGCGCTGTCCCTGCACGGGCGGGGCCGGCGGGCGCCGATCCTCGCCGTCTCGCGCCGCGGGCTGCTGCCCCAGCCGCACCTGCCGCGCCAGCCACCGGGCGACGCCGGGTTCAGCTACCCGGGCACCGGCGCGGCCGGGCTGCTGCGGGCGGTGCGGGAGTACGCCGCGACCCAGCCGGACTGGCGCAGCGCGGTCGACGCGATCCGGCCGCAGATCGACCGGCTGTGGTGGCAACTGTCCGTCGACGCGCGGCAGGGGTTCCTGCGGCACGTGGCCGCCTACTGGGAGGTGCACCGCCACCGGATGGCGCCGGAGATCGCGGATCGGGTCGGCCGGATGCGCCGGAGCGGCGAGCTGAGCATCGACGCCGGGAAGATCCGGTCCATCCGCCGCGGGGAGCGCGGCTTCGTGGTCACCATCGACGACGCGACCCGGACGGTGGGCGCCATCGTCAACTGCACCGGCCCGGGCGGCGCGAGCACCTCCACGCTGGGCCGGGCGCTGCTCGACGACGGGCTGGCCCGCCGGGACGCCACCGGCATCGGGCTCGACGTCGACGGGCTGGGGCGGCTCGTGGACCGGGCCGGCGAGCCGGTCGAGCACCTGTTCGCGGTCGGGCCGACCCGGCGCGGCGCCTGGTGGGAGACGACCGCGGTGCCGGAGATCCGGGCCCAGGCCAAGGCGCTAAGCCGGCACCTGCTTGAGCGTCATCACGTGCTCAACTAGGGCGATCAGCACGTCCTTGACCGAGCGGCGCTCCCGGGCGTCGCAGAGCACGACCGGCACCTCCGGGTCGAGGTCGAGGGCCTTGGCGATCTGCACGGCGCTGTGCTTCTGCACGCCGTCGAAGCAGTTCACCGCGACCAGAAACGGGGTGTGCCGCCGCTCGAAGTAGTCCACCGAGGGGAAACAGTCGGTGAGCCGCCGGGTGTCGGCCAGCACCACGGCGCCGAGGGCGCCCAGCGCCAGCTCGTCCCACAGGAACCAGAAGCGGTCCTGTCCCGGAGTACCGAACAAGTAGAGAACGATATCGTCGTTGATACTGATCCGGCCGAAGTCCATCGCGACGGTCGTGGTCCGCTTGCCTTCGACGCCGTGGACGTCGTCGATGCCGACGCCGGCGTTGGTGAGCACCTCCTCCGTCTGCAGAGGACGGATCTCGCTCACCGAGCTGACGAGCGTGGTCTTGCCGACGCCGAACCCACCCGCGATGAGGATCTTCACCGCGAGCGGGACGTGACCGTCAGAGCGCTCGGAGGCCATTGACAACCGCCTTGAGGATGCGATCGTCGGGCCGCTGTGGCCCGACGGACTGGTCGTACTCCGGTTCGTGCATTTCGATGAGACCCTGCTGGAGCAGGTCGCCCAGCAGCACGCGCACGACGCCCAGCGCGAGGTCGAGATGGGAGGCGAGCTCGGCGACCGACACCGGCTCGCTGGTGCGCGCCAGGATCGCGCGCTGCTCGGGCAGCAGGTGCAGCTCGCCGGAGCCGTCGACCCGGCTCACCACGAACGCGAGCAGGTCGAAGGCGCCGACGGCCGGGCGGGCCCGGCCGCCCGTTACGGCGTAGGGCCGCACCACCGGTCCGGCTTCGGAGTCGAGCCAGTCGTGGTCACCCTGTGGCATCGTTTGAGACGCCCGGTCGCGATGGCGCGGTGAGGTACTGCCCGACCCGGGTCACCAGCATCGCCATCTCGTAGGCGATCACGCCGATGTCGGAGTCCGCGGCGCTGAGCACCGCCAGGCAGGCGCCCTGCCCGGCGGCGGTGACGAAGAGGAACGAGTTGTCCATCTCCACGATGGTCTGACGGACCGAGCCGCCCTTGAACTGCCGCCCGGCGCTGCGGGCCAGGCTGGAGAATCCGGACGCGACCGCGGCGAGGTGCTCGGCGTCGTCGCGCCCCAGCCCGCTGGACGCGCCCATGAGCAGTCCGTCGGCGGAGAGCACCACCGCGTGCTGCGCCGACTCGACCCGCTCGACGAGGTCGTCGAGGAGCCAGTCGAGCTTGCCGGTCCGGCTCGTCGAGTGCGTCACCTATGCGTCCCTTTCCGGTGTGTTCGTGTCCGGGTCGTCGTCATCGAGCGGGACCTGCCCGGCGTCGCGCCGGCCGCGGGTGAACCCGGCCTGCAGCGACGTCATCAGGGCGCGGGTCTGCTCCGGCGACCGCCCGCCGACGGTGGTCGTGGCGAACTGCGCGGCGGGGATGCCGTCCACGGTCATCTCGTCCTCGGGCCGCTCGCGCAGCTGCGGGGCGAGGCTGGCCTGGCGGCGGCGCCGGGGCAGGCCGTCATCGGTGAGCTCGGGCTCCTCCGTCCGGGCCTCGGCGGGCTCCCGCGGCGATGGTACGGCGGGCAGCGGCTCCGGCGCCGGCGGCGGCTCGGGCGCCACGGCCGGCGGCGGCCGGTCGTCGCCGGGCGCCGGGCCGAGCACCTCGGCCGCATCCAGCTCCAGCACATTCTCGACCGCCTCCGGCCGCCGCTCGGCCGGGGCCGCCGCGGTCAGCTCGGGGGTGGCGCTGGTGATCAGGTGCGGCGGGACGAGCACGACCGCCGTGATGCCGCCGTACGCCGAGGCCCGCAGCGTGACCCGCACGCCGTGCCGGGCGGCGAGCAGCGACACGACGAACAGGCCCAGCCGGGCGCTGTTGGCCGGGTCGAAGTCCGGCGGCTGCAGCAGCCGCTGGTTGGCCTCGGCGATCGCCTCCGGCGCCATGCCCAGGCCGCGGTCCTCGATCTCGATCGCGTAGCCGTTGGGCACCAGCTGCCCGCTGATCTGCACCCGGGTGTGCGGTGGCGAGTAGGCGGTGGCGTTCTCGATGACCTCGGCGAGCAGGTGGATGACGTCGGCGACGGCCCGCCCGGCCAGCGCCGCCTCGGGCAGCGCGACGAACCCGACCCGCGCGTAGTCCTCGACCTCGGAGACCGCGCCGCGGATCACGTCGACCATCGGCACCGGGTTGCGCCAGCCCCGGCCGGGCGCGGCGCCGGCCAGGATGACCAGGTCCTCGGCGTGGCGGCGCATCCGGGTGGCGAGGTGGTCGACGCGGAAGAGGTTCTCGAGCTCGTCCGGTTCGGTGGTACGCCGCTCCATCCGGTCGAGCAGCGCGAGCTGGCGGTGCAGCAGCGTCTGGCTGCGCCGGGCGATGTTGAGGAAGACCTCGTTGAGGCCCTGGCGCAGCTGGGCCTCGTGCGCCGCGGACTGCACGGCGGTGCGCTGGACGGCGCTAAAGGCGTTGCCCACCTTGCCGATCTCGTCCTGGCCGTACTCCAGCGGCGGCGTCGCCGCCACGATGTCGATCTCCTCGCCCTGCCGCAGCCGGGTGACGAGATCGGGCAGCCGCACGTCGGCCAGGTGCTGCGCGTCCTGGCGCAGGCCGACCAGGCGGCGGATGAGCGACCGGCCGATCCGGATCGACAGCAGGATCGACACCAGCACCGCGACGAGGCCGAGCACGCCGGCGCCGACCACGCGCAGCAGGATCGCGGTGCCGACCGGGCCCGCGTTCTGCACGATGACCTCGCCGAAGCGCAGGTCGAAGTAGCGCAGCTGCTGGACCAGGTCGTCGTAGGCGAGGCGCCAGGCGCCCACGTCGAACGGCAGCGGCCCGCCGGGCTTGGCGTCCGACATGATCTTGTTCTCCAGCGACTGCACCCGCTGGTAGGCGTCGCCCGCGGCGATCGGGTCCCACAGCTGGCGGCCCTGGTCGCGCAGGTCGACGACCGCGTCCGCGTAGACGTCGCGCTTGGCGCCGATCAGCGCGATGAGGTCGGAGCTCTCGGTGCCCACGAACCGGCCGGCCGCCGCGGCGCCGCTGACCAGCGCGTCCTCGCGGGAGAGCAGCTCACGGCCGCGGCTGGTGGCGATGACCGTGCGGGCGTCGCGGGTGAGCTGGGCGTCGCTGATGCCGGGGAGGGAGTTGTACCACCGGTAGATCGCGTCGATCGGGGTGTTGTAGACCTCCATGGCGGCGGCCCGGTCGACCTGCCCGAGCGAGATCGCGATGCGTTTCGCCGGAAGCCCGTCGAAGGCCGAGACGACCTCCTGCAGCCGGGCCCGGGCCGTCTCGGGGATCGCGCTCTGCAGGTCGGCGTCGGTGGCACGGCGGCGGAAGTCCGCCAGGACGCCGTCGACCTTGCTCCGCTGGTCGGCGAGCGCCAGCGTCTCCGGGCGGCCGTCCTGGCGCCCGGTGGCGAGGTACACCTGGGTCAGCTGCCGCTCGCGCTGCAGCTCGACGATCACGTTCTCCGACGGCTTGCCGCTCAGCGCGTAATACGTCTGGCTGTTGAACAACTCCGCCGCGTCACCGGCGGTCAGCGTCGTGGCGAACACCCACATCACGATGAGCGACGCCAGCGGCGGCAGCAGCAGCGTGATGATCTTGGCGCGGATCGACCAGGTACGGATTCTCCACGAAGGACTCTTCATGCGGTCGGTTCCTCGCTGGGCTCGCGGGGCAGAGGGTGGCGCCTCGGGCATGATACGGACACCAAGGGCCTGAAGTCACCAGCCACCTGGCGCTTTCATCTGATCCTGACTCGCCCCGGACATCCCCCTTTGCCCGGTATGAGCGGCACGTCCCCGGGCACCCAGGCCGCATGCGGCGTGGACGTTGGGTGCTGGCGATCGGGGCTTGGATGATCTGCGCGGCGGCGCTCAGCGCCCTCGGGGTGGACGGCACCCGCGCCGCCCGGGCCGCGCTGATGAAGGCCACCCGGCCCGCGCCGGGCTACACGGCGCCCGCCTCGCCGCCGCCGTCCCCGGGCACGCCGCAGGTGCTGCGCACGCCCGGCGGCAACGTCGTGGCCGGGTGCACCGGCGGGCAGGTGCGGGTGGAGTACCTCAGGCCGGCCGACGGCTTCCACATCGAGAACGCCGACCGGGCGCCCGGGCCGCAGTCGCGGGTGACCTTCAAGGCCGACGGCCGCGAGGTGCGGGTGCTGGTGCAGTGCGCCGGCGACACTCCGCAGGCCGAGGTCACCGTCGGCTGAGCGACCGGTCACCTAGAGATAGAGGCCGATGCGCGGCGGGTCCGCCTCGGGGGTCAGCACCCGGCCGCCGCCCTCGCGCAGCTCGTAGAGCTCGGCCAGCGTCGCGCCGTCGGGGCCGATCCCGGTGGCCGTGCCGATCGCGGACTCCAGCCACGCGGCCGCCTCGTCGAACGGCAGCGGGCCCAGGTGCAGCTGCGCCAGGCAGCGACCGGGACGTACCACCGCCGGATGGAGCTTGGCGAGATCCTCGTTGGTGGTGATCGCCACGAGCACGTCGCGACCCTGCCCGAGCAGCCCGTCGGTGAGGTTGAGCAGCCGCGCCAGGGCCTGGCCGGTGGCCTGTTTCGCCTCGCCCCGGATCAGCTCGTCGCAGTCCTCGAGCAGCAGCAGCCGCCAGCGCCGCCGCCCGCTCGCGTCGTCGCCGTCGGCGCCCAGGGCGGAATCCATGAGGTACGCCGGGTCGGCGAACAGCCGCTCCGGGTCCAGCACGCAGTCGACCTGGCACCAGTCCCGCCACTGCCGGGCCAGCGCGCGCAGCAGCGTGGTCTTGCCGGTGCCGGGCGGCCCGTGCAGCAGCAGGAGCCGGCCGCCGACCTGCTCGGCGTCGAGGCCCATGAGCCGGTCGATCGCCTCGGCCGTCTTCGCCGCGTAGTTGGCGCGGATCTCCGGCCACGCCGGTGCGGCGATGCGCCGCTCCCGCCGGCGCGGGCCGTGCTGGCCGGCGTGCCAGAAGCCGATCGGCACCTGCTCGTCGGCGGGCGGCTCGGTCTCCTCGGCCCCGTCCACCGCGCCGGCCAGGATCCGGTCGGCGAGCTCGGCATCGACGGCGGTGACCGTCACCGTGGCGTTGCGGCTCTGGTGCCAGCGCACCGCGCGCAGCGTCCAGCCGTCGCCGGCGGCGAGGGTGGCGCGGTCCTCGTCGTCGACGGCGTCGCGCAGCACGGTGGCGCCGTCGGGCAGCAGGGTCGCGTCCTTGCGCAGGTTGGCCAGGCGGCGGGTGCGCGCGTGCGGCTGCCGGCCGCTGACGAACGCCGAGAGGGCCAGCACGTCGAGCACGTCGAGCACGCCGTCGCCGTCGTCGATCCAGGCGTTGACGGGGACCGCGGCGGTGGGCTCCACGGGAGACATCCCTCAAGGATCAGGCGGGTTCCCGCTGCAGTACACCCATTTTCTCCGGTACCACCGCCGTGCCCGCGCTGCGGATGGCCATCGACGCGCAGCGCTGCGCCACGTCCGCGGTCTCCACCAGCCCGGCGCCGGCGAGCCGGGCGAGCACGAACCCGGCGAGGTACGCGCCCCCGGCCCCGGTCGCGTGCGCGCCGCGGGCCGGCGGCGCGGCGGTGCCGACCGACTCGCCGTCGAGGCTCATCACCGCCGACCCCTCCTGGTCCAGGGTGACGGCGACGACCGCCGCCCCGGTGTGCCGCAGCAGCCGCCCGCGGTCGCGCTGCCGGTCGAACGCCACGCGCCCCGGCTCCCGGCCGAGCACCCGGTCGGCCTCGTCGCGGTTCGGGGTCACCAGGTCGGGCCCGATCGACGCCCAGCTCGCCAGGTCGTGCGCGTCGACGGCGAGCAGCGGCAGCTCCAGGCGCCGGTCCCCGAGCAGCGCGCGCACCTGTGGGCCGAGCGTGCCGATGCCGTGGTCGCACACCACGACCGCGTCCGGGCGCGGATCGCCGCTCAGCGCCTCCTCGAGCCGGCGGACGAGGGTCTCGACGGCGTCCGGGCCGAGCGGGCTCGTGTCGCCGTCGTCGAAGCGCACCAGCACGTAGTTGTCGGCGACCACGCGCCGCTTGGTGACCGTGTGCCGCCCGACCGCCGTCACCATCCGGTCGGCCACCCCGCCGTCCCACACGCAGGTGCGCAGCCGCGCGCCCGCGTCATCGTCGCCGACCGCGCCGACGAGCGTGGTCCGCGCGCCGAGCGCGGCGAAGTTGGCGGCCGTGTTCGCCGCGCCGCCGCACACCTCCCGGGTGGTGTCGAGGGTGATCACGGGTACCGGGGCCTCGCTGCTCAGCCGGGTCGGGGTACCGCACAGCCATCCGTCAAGCAGCGCGTCGCCGACCACGAGCACCGCCGCGTCGCGCCAGCCCTCGGCCAGCGCGGCGAAGTTGCCAGAGCTTTGCACCGCCCGCCGGTACCCGGCCCGGCCCGCTTCATTCCCTGCGACGATCACGGGCATTCCTGTCACAATCGGGGCATTGAACGCGCAGACGTGGCGATCATCGGCGGGGGCATGGCCGGCCTGGCCCTCGCCGCAGAGCTCGCCGAGCTGGACGGCCGGTTGGCGGAACGGTCGGGCGGTACCCGCCCGCCGCTGAGCATCACGCTGCTCGAGCGGGAGAACCAGCTCGGCTACCACAGCACGGGCCGCTCGATCAGCGCCTTCTGCGAGAGCCTCGGCGGCCCGCACCAGCGCGCCCTCACCCGAGCGTCGCGCACGATCCTCGACGCGATGGGCGCCGAGTCGGGCACACCGCTGCTGCACACCCGCCCGATGGTGTGGGTCGCCGACGAGGAGCACCTCGACCCGCTCAACGACCTGCTGACCGCCAACCCGTCCTTGCGCGCGGTCGACCTGGCCGCCGCGCAGACCCTCTGCCCGCCGCTGCGCCCGTCGGCCGTGGCCCGCGCCGCGGTGGAGCGCACGGCCCAGGACATCGACGTCGACGGCCTCCTGGAGCGCTACCGCCACCGCGCCACCGCGGCCGGCGCGGTCCTGCGCACCGCCATCGGCCTGGAGTCCGGCACCTGGGACCCTGCGGGCTCGGCCTGGCGCCTGACCACCGACCGCGGCGAACTGCAGGCGGCCCGCGTCGTCAACGCGGCCGGCCCATGGGCCGACGCGGTCGCCACCCGCCTCGGCGTGGCCCCCGCCGGCTTGAAGTCCCTGCGCCGCACCGTGGCCATCGCCTCGGCCCCCGGCATCGGCCCGGCCTGGCCCTTGGTCATGGACGTCGGCGAGCGCTTCTACTTCCGCCCGCAGCGCGGCGGCCTCCTCGTCTCGCCGGCCGACGAGACCCCGTCCCCACCCACCGACGCCGTCCCGGCCGCGCAGGACGTCTCGCTGGCCCTCGACCGCGCCGCGTCCGCCACCACCCTGGAGTTCCAGCGGGTCCGCACCAGCTGGGCCGGCCTGCGCACGTTCACCGCCGACCGCGACCCGATCGTGGGCCCCGACCCGCGGCAGGACGGCCTCTCCTGGTTCGCCGGCCTGGGCGGCACCGGCATCCAGACCGCACCGGCCCTGGCCCGCCTGGCCGCCGCCCAACTCCTCGACGAGCCCTACAACGTCCCCGGCCTCAACCCACAAGCCTTCCTCCCCCGCTAACCCCCCACTCGCCCCGCCCCACGGACGCCGCGCCGCCCCCACGCCGCCCCACCCGCCAACGCCGCGCTGACCCCACGCGGCCCCACCCGCACCGCCCGGCCGGCCGACACCGCACTCGCCAGGTGGCGTCCCGCTCACGGCCCCGCCCTCCGCCACACCGCGCTCCCCGCAGTGTGCGCGCCCCACACCCCACCAGCCCGCCGCACCGCTGTCCCAGCCGCGCCACCACCGGCCTCACCGCACCACCCGGCCCCCGCACGGCCCGGCCGAGCCGCCTCACCGCCGCGCCGCCGCCCCAGCCCGCCTCGGCCCCGCCCACCGGCCCCGCCCACCGGCACCGCCCGCCACGGCCGCGCCGCCTGCTCAGTCGCGCCGCCAGCCTGCCCGTCGAACCGTCCGGGTCGACTCCGCTTCGCGCGGGCCGCGCCGGCCCGGACGAATCCTTCCGCGATCATGCGCCGAACTGCTTCGACGGCCCGGTTCTCCATGATCACGGAGACAAACCGTACACATAGGTACATCTTTGCTCCACGATCATGAAAAACACGGGGTGCGCAACGCGGGTAGGCATGATCGCGGAGACTTAACGCCCCTCCAACGCTCACCATCCGGACATAACCGAAATGTCGGATAAATCTGGCGCGCCAGCGCCGGATTTATCCGACCGCGGACACGTCCCGGCGCACCGGCGGCCGCGGCACCGCAGCCGGCAGCGCAGCGTCCGGACCCAGCAGGGCGCGGTCTGCGTCGTCGACGAAGGACAGGTCCGCCTCCACGTGCCGGCTCGCCGCCGACAGCAGCAGCCCCACCACCGGATCCGTGGCCTTGCGCCGCAGCCCGTCGAGGTTGCGCAGCTCGCGCAGCAGGTACGTGCGCTGCTGCCCCAGCACGGTCCGCACCGTCTCCGGATCCCCCGATCGCGCGGCCGCCGTCACCTTCAAGAAGAAGTCGTCCCGGAAGCCGCCACTGCGCGCCGACGCCTCCCCGAGCCAGCGCCCCAGCTCCGACCGCCCGGCCTCGGTGATCTCGTAGACCACCCGGTCCGGCTTCACCGTCTGGGCGTGCCGCTGCGAGACCACCATCCCGTCCCGGGAAAGCCGGTCGAGGATCTGGTACAGGTGGCCGATGTTCAGCGGCCCCCACTGCGGGCCGACCGCGGACTCGAAAGCGCCCTTGAGCTCGTAGCCGTAGCTCGGGCCGTGCGACAGCAGCGAGAGCACCGCGTGATGGATCGGCATGCGTCAGAGGGTACCCCTTGCATTGTCACAATGTATCGGCCAGCCTCGCCGGGTTACCCAGCTGCGGCTTTAGCCAGAGTTTGCACCTATTCACGGGTAACATCCCTCTTACGTGCTTGCGGGTTGGGGGTGGTATGCCGCAACTCGATACCGGCGTGCTGACGCACCCCGAACGGCTTCGCGCACTACGCCGCGCGCATCTCCTGCTCGAGTCGTCGTCCGCTCCGGTCGACGGCCTGGTCCGGCTCGCCGCCCGCTCCGTGGTGGCGCCGGTCGGGCTGCTGACCCTGGTCGACGACGAGCGCATGCACGTGGTCGGCCGGCACGGCCTGCCGCCCGAGCTGGACCGGGTCCACGCCGAGCCGGCGACGAGCTCGTTCTGCCAGTTCGTGGTCAGCGAGAACAGCCCGCTCGTGGTGCGCGACGCCCGCGAGGACCCGGTGCTGCGCGATCTCGGCGTGGTCCACGCCCGCAACATCACCGCGTACCTCGGCCAGCCGATCCACGACCCCAGCGGCCACACGCTCGGCGCGGTCTGCGTCACCGACTCGGTGCCTCGGCACTGGACCGACGACGACATCGCCGCCATCGCCGAGTGCGCCGGCCTGCTGGAGGTCATGCTCGCCGCGGAGACGTCCCGGGAGGACATCGCGCTCGCCGCGGCCGAGACCGACGCGGTGCTGGAGACCGCGCTCGAGGCGTTCGTCGCGATCGAGCTCAGCGGCGAGATCACCCGGTGGAACCGGGCCGCCGAGCGCGCCTTCGGCTGGTCGGCCCGGGAGGCGATCGGCCAGCCCGTGCACGAGCTGCTCATCCCCGAGCGGTTCCACGCCGCGCACCGCGCCGGCCTGGCCCGGCTGGCCCGCGGCGGGGTGCCGAAGCTGCTGGGCCAGCGCCTGCAGCTGTATGCGGTGAACCGGGCCGGCGCCGAGTTCCCGGTCGAGCTCACGCTCAACGTGGTCGAGGGGCCGCTGGGCCGGCACGCGCACGCGTTCATCTACGACATCAGCGAGCGGGTCACCGCCGAGCGGCAGCTCGCCCGTGAGCGGCACTTCCTCGGCGCCCTGCTGGACAACCTCGACGTGGGCGTGATCGCCTGCGACGAGCGGGGCCGGCCGATCCTGTCCAACCGGGCCCTGCGGGATATTTTGGGCGGCGACATCATCGGCGCCAACGTCGGCGAGCGGTGGACCGCGCCCATCGTCGGCGACGAGATGCCGCTGACCCGCGCCTTCCGCGGCGAGCACATCCGCGACGCGGACTTCGTCATCCACCCGCCGGACCGGCCGCGCCGGGCGTTCACGGTCAACGCCCAGCCGATCCGCGACTCCGACGGCACCCGGCTGGGCGCGGTCGCGGCGCTGCACGACGTCACCGAGCGCCGCCGGGCGCAGCGGCTCATCGAGTGCGAGCTGGCCGTGTCGCGCATCCTGGAGAACGCCGCCACCATCGAGGCGGCCGGCCTGGAGCTGCTGGAGACGGTGGCCCGCACGCTGCACTGGCCGCACGCCGAGCTGTGGCTGGTCGACCGGGTCGGCCACGTGCTGCGCAACGCCGCGATGTGGACCGAGCCCGGATACGAGATCCCGCCGCCCGACCCGCTTTCCCCCGGCGTCGGGGTCTCCGGCGTCGCCTGGCAGACCGGCCAGCCGGCCTGGATCCCGGACATCTCCGCGGTCAACAGCCGCCTCAACGCGCCGTCGCTGGCCAAGCACGGGCTGCGGGTGGGCCTGGCCATCCCGATCCGCGACGGTACCGGGGTCACCGGCACGCTGAGCTTCTTCGGCGACGCCGCCGAGGAGCCCGAGCAGTCCCTGATCGCGCTGCTGTCGGGCATCGCCGCGCACGTCGGGCAGTTCCTGGAGCGGCGCCGGGCGGAGGACCTCGCCAAGCAGCTGGCCCGCACCAAGGACGAGTTCATCGCGCTGGTCGGCCACGAGCTGCGCACGCCGCTGACGTCGATTTCGTCGTACACCGAGCTCCTGCTGCACGACCACGAGGACGAAACCACCCGGTCCCAGTTCCTGGCGGTCATCGCCCGCAACGCGGAGAACCTGCGCGCGATCATCGACGACCTGCTCGACCTGGCCGGCCTGGAGAGCGGCTACGTGACGCTGGTCGAGCGCCCGGTCGACTTCGCGGCCGTGGTCCGCGAGGTCGCCGACGCCAACGCGCAGGCGGCCCGGGAGAAGGACCTCGACGTCTCGGTCGGCCTGCCCGACGGCCCGGCGCCGGTCTCCGGCGACCTGCCCCGGCTGCGCAAGGTCGTCGACCACCTGGTCACCAACGCGGTCAAGTTCACCCCGCCCGGCGGCCGGGTCGAGATCCGCCTCGACAGCGACGTGGCCGGCGTGACGCTACGCGTGGTCGACACCGGCGTCGGCATCCCCGAGGAGGAGCGGTCGCGGCTGTTCGAGCGCTTCTTCCGCGGCTCCAACATTCGCAACCAGGGCGTGCCCGGCACCGGCCTGGGCCTGGCGATCAGCCGCACGGTGGTGGAGCGCCACGGCGGCACGATCACCGTGACCGATCACGGCGACAAACCGGGTACCACGTTCGTCGTTCGCCTGCCCGCCTACTGCCCGTGAGTTTTGTTTGCGGCAACGGCCGGGCAGCATGGGATCCCTCTGGATCAGGCCCTGCGGCCGGCCCGTTTTGGCTGGCCGCGGGGGGACCTGGTAGCCTGATTCATCGCGCCCGGTGACGCGTCGGTGTTCGATGTGCCGAGAATGCCGGAGCTAAGACCCGAACCCGAGCGATCAAGACGAGGCTGTCGCGTGGCGAACATCAAGTCCCAGATCAAGCGCAACCGGCAGAACGAGAAGCGCCGCCTGCGCAACAAGTCGGTGAAGTCGTCCCTGAAGACGGCCATCCGCAAGTTCCACGAGGCGACCGCCGCCGGCGACGCCGAGACGGCCGCGACCCTGCTCCACCAGGCCTCCCGCAAGCTGGACAAGGCCGCGAGCAAGGGCGTGATCCACAAGAACCAGGCCGCCAACCGCAAGTCGGCGATCACCAAGAAGCTGAGCACCCTGACCTCCGCCTGACGGCGACCCGCTCACTTCTTTCTCCATACCGCGAAAAGCGCCGCCCACTAGCCTGGGACGGCGCTTTCGCTGTGCCCTCTTCCCGACGGGTGTCGTGTAGCCTCAGATTATGGCCATTAGGTCTTGTTGCCACATGGCCCTATAAGCTATTGTCCACACATGGTAATCCCCAGCCGCCCGCACAACGGGTACCGAAAAATCGCCGAAGTGCTGCGCCAACGCATCCACGACGGCAGCTATCCCCCCGGCGACCCGGTGCCCACCGAAGCCGCCCTCGCCGACGCGTTCGCCTGCAGCCGCGACACCGTCCGGGACGCCCTGGCCGCCCTCGAAGTCGAAGGCCACATCCTCAAACAACGCGGCCGCCGCACCATCGTCCGCCGCCGCGCCGACCGCACCCGGGTCGAAATTCCCCCCAACGCCTGGGTGAGCGCCCGCCCGGTCACCCTCCCCGAGGCCGAGTCCTTCGGCTGCGGCCCAGGCATCGCCATGATCGAGGTCCACACCGGCACCACCGAACAGCTCTACCGCGGCGACCAGCACATCCTGGTCTCCCAGCCCGCCGCGGCCGCCTGACCCTCACCACCACCTCGTCGACGCCACCCGTCGCCGGTCCAGACCAAAAAGTGGCCTTGGATGCCCACTCAAGGTCATCCAAGGCCACTTCGCTCATCCAAGGTCAGGCGAACCGCCCCTGGTTGAGCCCACCCGTACGCTGCCGAGCCAACTCATCATCCGTCCGCCACGACCGCTCCGCGTGCCGCCCGGTCGTGAAGTGCCCCGACGTCTCCTCGGACCGCCGCCGCCCGGCCGGCTGCTGCCGCGCATGCCGCCCACCGGCCACCCGCTCATCTCCGTCCCGCCGATGCTCCCCACCGGACGCGCCCCGGCTCAAACCAGCCTCATCGCCCTCGCCGAAGCTCCCCTCGTCACCGGGCCCGTAGTCACCGCTCCCCGCCGGCCCATAGCCACCGTCCTCGGCCGACCCATAGCCGCCGTTCGCGGCTGGCCCGTAGCCGCCGGTGCCGGACTCCGCCGCCCGATACGCCTCACCACGCGCCGTCAGATCCCGGGCGGCCTGCTCGCGCCCCGCCGACCCGAACGCCGACCGCGACCCGCCCTCCTCGCCCGAGTAGTCGGCCGCGGCACCCTCCCAGCCGGCGTACGCACCCCACGATGACTGCCCCCCGTACGGCGACCGGCTGCTCCCCCACGCCGCCTGATCGGCCCACCCGGTGTCGTCGTCCCAGTCCGCACCCTGCTGCGCCGGCGCGACCGGCCGCTGATCGGCCCACGCCGCCCGATCGCCCCAGGCCGTCTCGTCCCCCCAGTTCGCCGCCGCCGCGCCGTTCCCATGCCCGCCAGACCACCCCGCTCCTGCGCCATCCCCATGCCCACCGGGCCACCCGGCCGCCGCGCCATCCCCGCGCTCGGCGGACCACCCGGCCGCCGACTCGGACGCGCCCGACGTCCGGTCGTCCCAGCCGCCGGTCGCGCGGTCGCCCTCGCCCCAGCCGCCCGTCTCGCCGGACCGGTCGCCCTGCGCTCCGGGCTCGGCCGCGTGGGCGGCTTCGGCCTGGCTGCCCCACGGATCCTGGGCGGGCCGGTCCGCCCACATGGGCCGCGAACGCTGGTACCCGTGCGCATCGGTATCGGTCCACGCATCGCCCGCCGCCGCACCGTCGGCGACCGGCGCGGACGGGGCCTCGGCGGCGACCACCGGCTCGGCGACCGGCACATCGGAACCCGGCGAGATCCCGTAATCACCCTCGGCCGCCCGGCGCGACCCGCCCCCCGCGCCGCCGTCCCGGGCCGGAACCGAGATCCGGATCACGCCGACCTTCTTGCGCTGCGCCGGCGGCTCGACCGTCCGGGTCCGCACGCCCGTCGTGGTGTCCGAGCCCGCGGTCTTCGACTTGGTGGTACCGCCGGCCCGAGCGATCTCGGCCCGATCGAGCGCGGTCGCGGTGCGCCGGGCGACCGGCGGCCGCTCGTCCTCCGCCCGATCGAGCGCCGTAGCCGTGCGACGGGCCGCCGGGGGCCGCTCGTCCTCAACCCGGTCGAACGCCGCCGCGGTGCGACGAGCCGCCGGGGGCCGCTCGTCCTCAACCCGGTCGAACGCCGCCGCGGTGCGACGAGCCGCCGGGGGCCGCTCGTCCTCAACCCGGTCGAACGCCGCCGCGGTGCGACGAGCGGCCGAGGGCCGCTCGTCGGTCTGGGCATCGGGATCCACCCGCGTGGCTGACGCTCGATCGGATGAACCACGATCGCCCGAGCGCGCCTGCGCCCGGGCCCGCCGCGAGCCCCCGATGACCATGTCGTTGACCTTCACCATGATCGCCACCACGGCCGGCAGGACCGGCACCGCCCACCAGCTCACCAGCTCGGCCAGTGCCAGCAGCACCCCGGCCGCGATCATGCACTCGAACAGCAGGAAACTTACGAACCCGCCCACGTGCAGGTGCCGAAGCCGCAGCGCACGCACGTAGAGCGGCGCCTGGTGCGCGAACCCGTTGTTCGTCGTCATCGTCCTATTCCTCCACCGCGCGCGGCGACGACTGCGAACACCGCCCGCTCGAGCGCATAACCGCGGTCGTCAGATCCACCCTTCACGGCGGCATTGCACTCGGCAGCCGCTCGCATGGCATCAACGAGCGCCTCGGCCGTCCAGCCACGGGCTTGGCGCTGCGCGCGTTCGACCTTCCACGGAGGCATTCCCAAACTACCGGCGAGTTGATATGCGCTCCCCTTGCCCGCCGCAGCCACCCGAGCGACGGTACGAACCCCATCGGCGATCGCATCCGCGATCGGCACCGGGTCCACCCCGATGTGCAGCGCCCACCGCAGCGCCTCCAGCGCCCCGGCCACGTCCCCCACCATCACGGCATCGGCGACGGTGAAGCCGGACACCTCGGCCCGCCCCTTGTAGTACTGCGCGATGGTCTTCGCATCGATGCGCCCACCGGTGTCGGCGACCAGCTGCGAGCAGGCCGCCACGATGTCCCGCAGCTCATTGCCCACCGCCGCCAGCAGCGCCTCCGCCGCGTCCTCCCCGATCTTGCCGCCCTGCCGCCGAATCTCGTTGCGCACGAAGTCCACCCGCTCGCGGTGCTTGCTGATCTTCGCCGCCGCCACCACATCGGCCCCCGCCGCCTTGAGCCCATCGGCCAGCGCCTTGCCCTTGGCCCCACCCGGATGCGTGACGACCAGCACGACGTCGTCCTCGGGCGCCTTCGCATACCCGACCAGCGCCGCCGACACGTCTTTCTTCACGTCCTGCCCGTCGTCCACCACGATCACCCGCCGCCCGCCGAACAGCGACGGGCTGAGCATCTCCGCCAGCTCCCCGGCCACCAGCTCACCCCCGGCCCGCCGCCGAACCTCGGTATCCGCCTCCTCCGCCCGCGCCACGGCGATCGTCTCGGCAACGGCACGGGACACGAGCAGCTCTTCGTCGCCGATCACCAGGCGAACGCGGGGAAGATTCGACACGCCAGCCATCGTGTCACGCCCACCGCCCACGCCCCGCCCACCGACGCCTCCAGCCCCCGCCCCGAACAACCACGCCGCCAACAGCCCCGACGCCGAGCACAGGCCCCGCACGGCAAGCGGGGCACGCCGGGGGCGCTGCACGCCGCGTAGGGCCGGACGAATCTCTCCGTGATCATGCTGCCCGCGGTGGCCGAACACCGGGTTTTCATGATCGCGGAGACTTGTGGTACACGGGTGTACATCAGCGCTCCGTGATCATGAAAAACCGTTGGCGTCGGCGCGAGTAGGGCATGATCGCGGAGACTTCCGGTCGCTGCGCCGAGCTTCGCCACGCAGATCGGATGCCGCGCCCAACGGGGGTGAGACTTCCGCAACGTCCACCCGCCCGCGCCGCCCGCCCCACCACCCCACCGCGCCGCCGCCCCGCCCGCCTGACCCGCGCCGCCGCCCCGCGCCGCCCGCCCCACCGCGCCGCCGCCCGCCCGCCCGCACCGCACCGCACCGCCGCACCGCGCCGCCGCCCGCCCGCCCGCACCGCACCGCACCGCCGCACCGCCCTGCCGCCGCACCGCCCCGCCCTGCCGCCGCACCGCCCCGCCCTGCCGCCGCACCGCCGCGCCGCGCTGCCGCACCGTCGCACCGCCCGGCGGTCGGCGCCGATGGCCGCCGTGCCCACCGGCGGCCCATCGACGCCCAGCCTGCGCCGGCCGCGACCGGCCGCCTGACCTCAACCAGCGCGACCAGGCGCCGGCCTCATGCACCACGCCGGCGCACGTGACCGTGGACGGGGCGTCATAAGCCACGGGCGGGACGTCACGAGCCGCGGGCGCGGCGTCATGAACGACGGGCGCGACGTCACGAGCCACGGGCGGGGCGTTATGAGCCGCGGGCGGCGACCGCCAGTTGGCCGCGGTCGTCGCGGACCACCGCCAGGTCGCCCTGCTGGTCGGTGCGCAGCACGCGGGCGCCGCCGCGGGTCAGGCGGGCCAGCAGCACCGCGCTCGGGTGCCCGTAGTCGTTGTCCGCGCCCACGCTGACCAGCGCGATCCGGGGCGCCACCGCCTCCAGGAACGTCTCGTCCTGGTAGGCGCTGCCGTGGTGCGCGACCTTCAGCACGTCGGCGCGCAGCAGCGCCGGATCGTCCATCGTGCGCAGGCTGAGCTGCTCCTCCGTCTCCGCGTCGCCGGTCAGCAGCACCCGGAAGCCGCCCGTCGAAACGGAGAGCACGAGCGAGTTGTTGTTCGGATCGGAACGGGTGCCGGTCGTCGGCTGCACCGGGCCGAGCACGGCGATGCCGACCCCGCCGACGGTCAGCGTCGTGCCGACCGGGGCCGCGACCGGCGGCAGGCCGTGGCCGAGCACCGCGGCGCGGGCGGCGGCCGGCTCGGCGAAGTCCGGCGCGAGCAGGCCGTCGACGCGCCGGCCGCGCAGGACGCCGTCGAGGCCGCCGACGTGGTCCACGTGGAAGTGGCTGATGACCAGGAGCGGAATCCGCCGCACGCCCAGCCGCCGCAGGCACCCGTCGACCGGGTCCGGCTCGGGTCCGGCGTCCACCACTACGGCCGCGCCCGGCCCGGCCGCGACGGCGAGCGCGTCGCCCTGGCCGACGTCGCAGGCCACGACCAGCCAGCCCGGCGGCGGCCAGGAGGCGGCCAGCATCCGCACCGGCGCCGCGCCCAGCACCACCGCGACCGCGGTGACCAGGACCCAGCGCCGCACGACCGGCCACCGGAACGCGACCAGCAGCGCCGCGACCAGCGCGCCGAGCAGCAGCCCGCCGGCCGCCCCGCCCGGCCAGGGCAGCAGCCCGGCGGGCACGGCGGCGCCCCGGTGGGCGACGAACACCAGCCAGCGGGCCGGCCAGGACGCGAGCCACGCGGCGAAGGCGGCCGCGGCGGGGAGGACCGCGGAGAGCACCGCCGCGAAGATCCCCAGAATCGTGGCCGGCGCGACGGCGGGCGCCGCGAGCAGGTTGGCCGGCACGGTGGTCAGGCTGACGCTCGCCGAGATCGCCGCGATGACCGGCGCGCACGCGGCCTGCGCGGCGGCGGGCACGCACAGCGCCTCGGCGGCGACCCGCGGCCACCCCCGCGCCCGCAGCGCCTCGGTCCACCGCGGCGCGATGAGCACCAGCCCGCCCGTGGCCAGGACGGACAGCGCGAACCCGGCGTCGACCGCCAGCTCCGGGTCGACCACGACGAGCCCCAGCACCCCGGCCGCCAGCGACGGCACCGCCGCCCGGGGCCGCCCGACCGCCATCGCGACCAGCGCGAGCCCGCCCATGGCCGCGGCCCGCAGCACGCTCGGCGAGGGCCGCACCAGCACGACGAACCCGGCCAGCGCCACCACGCACACGACCGCCGCCACCCGCGGCCCGGCCCGGCACCACCGCACGACCGCGACCACCAGCCCGATCACGATCGCGAGATTGGCGCCCGACACCGCGGTCAAGTGCGTGAGCCCGGTGGTCTTGAAGTCCGCGGCGAGCGCCGGATCGAGCCGGCTGGTGTCCCCGACCACGAGCCCCGGCAGCAGCCCGCCCGGCTCGGCCGGCAGCCCCGCACACGCCCGCTGCAGCCCCGCGCGCAGCACCCCGGCCGCCCGCTGCACCGGCGGCGCCCGCCCGATCAGCGCCGGCGCCCCGGCCACCGAGACGAGCGCGGCCCGCAGGTCACCGCCGCCGGCCGGGGACAGCCGCCCCTCGGCCTCGGCCTCCTGCCCCGGCAGCAGCCCCAGCCACCCCCGGTCGCCCGCGAGCACGAGCACCCGCGCGCCGACCGCGACCCGCGCACCGTCCGCGGCGGACACCCAGACCAGCCGCGCCGGCACGACGACGGTGGCGTCCCGCCCCACCCGGGCCCGGCCGAGCCGCGGATCGTCGGAGATCCGCACCTGCACCCGCACCGTCGCATGCCGTATGGCCAACGTCCGCAGCGGCTCGGCGTCTCGCTCCCCGACGCGCGCCGCCGTGGCCGCCCCGCCGCAGGCCACCCCGGCCGCGACCGCCGCGACGATCCACCTGGTGCTCCGCGCGCCCCGCCCCACCGCCACGGCGGGCCAGGCGAAGGCGACCAGCAGCCCGGCCCCGGCGATGGTCCAGCCGGCGGCGGGCGGGACGAAGAGCGCGCCGATCGCCGCGAACCAGCAGCCGAGCGCGGCCCCGGCGAGCCGCATGTCCGCGCTCATACCGTCACGCGGTCCTTCAGCTGCTGGAACTTCGCGTCGCCGATGCCGTCCACCTGCCGCAGGTCGCTCACCGCGCGGAAGCCGCCGTGCCGGTCGCGGAACTCGACGATCCGCTGCGCCAGCACCTCGCCGATGCCCGGCAGCGTCTGCAGCTCGGTGGTGGTGGCCGTGTTCAGGTTGACCAGGCCACCGCCGCCGACGGGGCCGGCGGCGGCACCGGGTGCGGCCGGCGGGGGCGTGATGCCGACGGCGATCATCTCCCCGTCGGTGACCTTCCGGGCCAGGTTGATGCCCGACAGGTCGGTGCCCGGCAGCGCCCCGCCCGCCGCCTCGATCGCGTCGGCCACCCGCGCTCCGGGCGGCAGGCGCACCAGCCCCGGCCGCCCGACCCGGCCGGTCACGTTCACGACGAGCGGCGCGGGCGAGGCGCTGGGCGCCGCCGCGGCCGAGATCCCGCCCCCGGCCGGCGCCGCCGTCACCCGCGGGCGCGACCACCAGACGATGCCGGCTGAGACGCACACCACCACGGCCGCGACGACGAGCAGCACGCGCACTCCCCGCCGCCCCGGATCGAACGCGCCCAGCGATCCCCGCGAAACTGTGCCATCCCAGGAATCGTCGGGAGGCAGGGCCGTCACCCGAGCCGGGGCCGCAGGGTCGTCGTAGTCGTCTGTGCGCCGCATGGCACGGCAGCGTAGGCGGGATGCGACCCGCCCCGCCCGACCCGATGTGAACCTGTGGATAACCCCGGATCGGCCTGTGGAAAACGTCGGCGGCCGGGGTTCGGCGTGCTATGCGAGCCGATAGACCACGACGGCGACCATGCCCGGGCCGACGTGGGCGCCGACGACCGCGCCGACCTCGGTGAGATACGCGCCGCGCAGCTGCTCGCCCAGCCGCTCCTTGAGCGTGGTGAGCAGCGCGTCGGCGCGGTCCGGGGCGGCGAGGTGGTGCACGGCGATGTCGACGTCCGCGTCCCCGGCGGCCTCGGCGGCGATGTCGACGAGGCGGGCCAGTGCGCGGCTCGCGGTGCGGACCTTCTCCCGCACCACGACGCCCTGCTCGGTGGTGTGCAGGATCGGCTTCACCGACAGCGCGGTGCCCAGCAGCGCCGCGGCCGCGCCGATCCGGCCGCCGCGGCGCAGGAACTCGAGGGTGTCGACATAGAAGAGGGTGGTGGTACGCGCGGCCGCGTCCACCGCCGCCCGCCGCACCTCCTCGAGCGTCCCGCCGGCCGCGGCGGCGTCGGCGGCGGCGAGCGCCGGGAAGCCGAGGCCCATCCCGGTCGACTGGGTGTCGATCACCTCCACCCGCCCGTCGAACTCGGCGGCGGCCAGCACCGCGGCGTCATAGGTCCCGGAGAGCCGCGCCGACAGGTGCACCGAGAGGATGCCGTCGGCGCCATCGGCGAACAATTGGCGGTACACCTCGGAAAACGCCTCGGGGGACGGCCTGGAGGTGGTTACGGAGACCCGCCGGGCGTTCAACGCGTCGGCGACGGTGGCGGAGTCGATGTCGACGGTCTCCAGGCCCGGCACGCCGTTGACGACCACGGCGAGCGGGACAACGGTGAGGCGGCCGCCCGGCGTGGCGGTGGCGGGCAGCGGCGGCAGGTAGGCGGTCGAATCGGTGACCACCGAGACGGCGGGGTGTGGGCCGGTCATGACGGCACGGTAGCCGATTGCGACCCGCCGGCCATCCCCCAACCGTCACCGGCCGCCGCGCTCACCCAAATACCACACGCATCACGGCTCGACCCGGTTGACCCGGAACGGCGTCCCCTGCTGGCAGGTGCTGAGCAGGTCCGGCTCCGGATGGCCGTAGACGGTCGCGCGCGTCCCGGCCTTCGGCAGCTCCGCCCGCTTCGGCCCGACCAGCAGATACGTCTTCGAGTCGGTGGCCAGCAGCACGCACCCGGGCTCGACCCCGTCCTGGACCGTCCCGGTGACCGAAACCTCCACCACCGACGAATCCCCGGGCCGCAGCGACGGGCCGCCCGAAGCGGGCAGCGACGGGCCGCCCGAACCAGGAGGCGTAGCGATGGACGGCGGCGGCGCCGAAACGGGCTCGGACGAGTCCGGCGAAGCGCAGGCGACCAGCAGGAGCCCGGCGAACCCGACCAGCACGACGAACCGAAGTCTCATAACCCCTCCGACGCTAGTCCCGGTCCCCCGGTTCCCGATCACGGCACGTTGTGGGCCTGCAGCGTCCACCCGCGCACCGGATCGTGGCGCAGGTGGGTCCGGTGGCAGTTGTGCATCGCCCCCAGCGTGGCCGCCAGCTCCATCGGCCACCCCAGCAGCGCGACCGTGGCGAAGCGGGCCGCCGCGCCGTGCGTCGTCACGACCGCGACGCCGTCGGGGCCGGCCGCCGAGGCGATGTCGAGCAGCGCCGCGACCATGCGCTTCGCCACCGCGTCGATCTCCTCCACGCCGGCGTCGCCGACCTCCTCGCCGCGCAGCCAGCGGCCGAACGACTCGGGCCAGCGCTGCGTCGCCTCGGGGTGGGTGAGGCCCTCCCAGTCGCCGAAGCCGCGCTCGCGCAGCCGCGGATCGTAGGTCACGGGCAGCCCCGAGACCGCCGCGAGCTCCGCCGCCGTGCTGGCGGCCCGGGTCAGGTCGCTGGCGTAGAGCAGGGCCGGGCTCAGCGCGGCAAGCCGCGGCGCACTCTCCCGGGCCTGCTCAAGACCCACGGCGGACAGCTCCGTGTCGGTCTGCCCCTGAATCCGAAGTGTCGCGTTCCACTCGGTCTGACCGTGCCGCCACAACACGAGCAGCGTCACGCGGCCACCCCCGAACCGCGAGCGATCATGCCGAGGCGGGCAGGTCGCGGTCCACGAACTCGATCTGCGGGCAGTCCTTCCACAGCCGGTCGAGCGCGTAGAACTCCCGCTCCTCCGTGTGCTGGACGTGGACGACGATGTCGACGTAGTCCAACAGCACCCACCGACCGGCTCGCTCACCCTCGCGGCGCACCGGCTTGGCCTTCTCCGGCAGCTGCACCAGACGCTCCTCGATCGCGTCGACGATCGACAGGACCTGGCGCTCGTTGGGCGCCGAGGCGAGCAGGAACGCGTCGGTGATGACCAGCTGGTCGGCCACGTCGAGGATGACGATGTCTTCGGCCTTCTTGTCGGCGGCCGCTTGCGCGGCGGTGAGCGCCAGCTCGCGGGCACGCTCAGTGGCGGGCACCGGACTCCCTTCGTCGAACCACCCCGGCCAGGTCCGCCGGGCTCGTTCCAGCCTCTCACGCGGGTACGACATTTTGCTGCTCAGTTGTTGCCGACTTTTCGGTACAAACCGCGCTTTGCGATGTACTGCACCACACCATCCGGCACCAGATACCACACCGGCTTGCCCTCCTCCACCCGCCGCCGGCAGTCCGTGGACGAGATCGCCATCGCCGGGACCTGCACCAGGCTGACCGTGTCGGCGGGCAGGTGCTCCGCGTTGAGCTCGAAGCCGGGCCGGGTCACGCCCACGAAGTGCGCCAGCGCGAACAGGTCCGCGGCGTCCTTCCAGGACAGGATCTTGCTCAGCGCGTCGGCGCCGGTGATGAAGAACAATTCAGCGTCGGTACCGTATGAAGCCCGCAAATCGCGCAGCGTATCCACGGTGTAGGTGGGCCCGCTCCGGTCGATGTCCACCCGGCTGACCGTGAATCGCGGGTTGGAGGCGGTGGCGATGACGGTCATCAGATACCGGTCCTCGGCCGGGCTGACCGCGAACTCGCCCTTCTGCCACGGCTGGCCGGTCGGCACGAACACCACCTCGTCCAGCCCGAAGAGGTCCGCCACCTCGCTGGCCGCCACGAGGTGGCCGTTGTGGATCGGGTCGAAGGTGCCGCCCATGATGCCCACGCGCATCACCGCATCGTAATGATCAGAGCCGCCATTCGGCGTCGTGCTGCTCGTCACCTCCGGCACATCCCCCGGCCACCCCCCGACCCGACCCCGGGACCACCCACGAGTCGCACAAACCGCCGCCGGGACCCCGCCGGGGCCGCTGTAGCGTGGCGCACATGACGCTGTCCCATCCCAAAGGCGAGTTCGACGACTCCCGCGCCGTGTGGCGTTCCGCCCCCGGCGACAGCCACGGCAGCCGCGTCGAGGTGGCATTCGTGGACGACCTCATCGGCCTGCGCAACGGCGCCGATCCGGGCAGTCCCATCCTGGTCTTCACCCAGGACGAGTGGGACGCGTTCGTGGCGGGCGCCAAGGACGGCGAATTCGACGTCTGACCGGCCAGGGGCCGGGCCCGGGCGGCCACCGGCGCAATGCGGTGACCGCCCGGGCAACGGTCAGGGCTGCAGCAGCGACCGCAGCGCGGTCATGCGCTCCAGCCGCGGCCCGAGGGCACGCACCCGCAGCGTCAGCGTCACCGCCTCCAGCGCCGCCTCCTCATCCGGCGGCCGGTAGCCCCGGTGCCCCTCCAGCCACTCCGCCACCTCCGGCCAGTCGTACACCGGCCGGCGAGGGTGCGCGAACACCGGCTCGGGCAGCGCCCAGGAGCGCACCGCCACCGCGGGCCGGTCGAGCCGCTCGCCGATCGTCTCCAGCGTGACCAGCGGGTCGTCGGCGAGCGCCGACTCGATCGCCAGCCCCGCCACGTCCAGGTCACGCACCCCGGACACGACGGCGTCCAGCAGCGAGGGCGCGTCCCGGTCGAACGCCACCCACGCCACCCGCCCGGCCGGCCAGTCCGCGCCGCCCGGCTCCCCGCCGGCCCCGACCGGACCGCCGGAGCCGGGAGCCACCGGGACGACATCGTTCGGCGGCAGCACCTCCACGCACAGGTCCGCCGCCCGGCCGAACAGCGCGTCCGCCGCGCCCGGCGTCACTTCCCCGGCCACGAGCAGCCGGAACTGCCGCAGCCGCATCACGCCCGCCGCCCGCACGCCCGGTGCCGGTGCGTGAACGCGTCGAGCCGCCGCGCCACCCGCTCGGCCGGCAGCCCGCGCGGTACCGCCGCCGGCACGCCCAGCCAGCCCCGGCACACCGGGCACTCCAGCCGCAGCCAGTCCCGGTCCTCGTCGATCTTTCGATGCACGGGTCCTCCCCCCGTCGATCACCTTCCAGCGCCCCAGCGAACACCAGAAAACGCCGCTTGGGAGGGGCCAGCGGGAAACCCGCCCCACCGACAGATATCTGTGCATCCGAGCGCCGCGCACCGGTGATACGCTCCGATACATGTCGCAGTGCACCGCCCAACGGCTCAGCTGGCCCGCCCCATAGGGGCGGCCAGACTTCGCACACCGCGATATCCCCACATATCACCAAGGCCGCCCGGTCCGGGCGGTCGTTCTGTGTGGGCGCTCGGATTCCCTTGGCCGCGAGCCACGCGCAAATCAGGCGCAAACCAGGAGGAACGAGCCATGTCCCGACGCATATCGGGGTTCAAGCCGACCGGCCATCTGCAGCTGGGCAACTACGCCGGCGCGATCCGGCCGGTCGTCGACGCGCAGCACGACCACCCGACGGTGGCGTTCATCGCCGACCTGCACGCCATGACCGTGCCGCACGATCCGAGCCGGCTGCGCGAGCTGTCCCTGGAGGTCGGCGGCCTGCTGCTGGCCGCCGGCGTCGACCCGGCCCGCACGGTGCTGTACCGCCAATCGGACCTGACCGCCCACTCCGAGCTGCACTACCTGCTCGAGTGCGTGACCAGCTACGGCGAGGCGCACCGGATGATCCAATTCAAGGAAGCCCATTTCAAGAACAAGGATGGCGGCAGCGGCTCCCGGCTGTCGCTGCTGACCTACCCGGTCCTGCAGGCCGCCGACATCCTGCTGCACGACATCGACGAGGTGCCCGTCGGGCGCGACCAGCGCCAGCACGTCGAGCTCACCCGCGACCTGGCGCTGCGGTTCAACGAGCGCTACGGACCGGTGTTCACCGTCCCCTCGACGGTCCTCGCGCCGGTCGCGGCCCGCCTGGCCGACCTGTCCGACCCGACCGCCAAGATGGGCAAGACCAACGCCTCGGCCAACGGGGTGCTGTTCCTGCTCGACCCGCCGGACGTGCTCCGCCGCAAGATCATGCGGGCGGTCACCGACGGCGGCACGGAGGTGGTCTACGACCCCGAGGGCAAGCCCGGCGTCTCGAACCTCCTCGACATCCTCGCGGGCTGCACCGGCGACCAACCCGCGGAAATCGCCACAAAGTACGCAAATTATGGCGAACTCAAGGAGGCCGCGGCAGCGGCGGTGATCGACCTGCTGCGGCCGATCCAGCGGCGCTACCACGACCTGTCCCCCGAGGACATCGAGCACACGCTGCGGGCAGGCGCGGACCGCGCCCGCGAGCGCGCCGACGCCACGGTCGGGCGCGCCCGCGAAGCGCTGGGCCTCACCAGCGGACGGCGCGCTCCCGCAGGTAGCCGAGGGACGCCGGTGACGGCTGCGCCAGCGCGCTGAAGCGGGCCGGCCGGTAGTCGATCTCCTCGACCAGCAGATCGGCCTCCACCAGCAGCGCCCACGGCACGTGGAACACCTTCTCGCCCGGCACGGACACGCCCACCAGATCCACGGCGGGCAGCAGCGCCGGCGTCCCGACCGCCCACACGGCCGTCGTGAACGCCGACCCGTCCGGCCGGGCGGCGAGGGTGGCCTCGGCCAGCCGCGGATCGCCCAGGGTCCGGCGCTGGTGCTCGGCGACGTCGACGGCGAGCCGGCGCGCCCCCCGGACCGCGGCCGGATACGCCGGGTGCCCGCGCGGCGGCAGGAACGGCACCACTCGCCCGTCGTCGTCGGTCGTGTACGCCATCGGCGACAGCGGCCGCGGGGTCCGCGTGTACTCGTCGGCGGCCAGCTCGTAGAGCTGCTCGACCAGCCGCGGCTCGTCGGCGCACACCAGCAGCATGAGCGTGCTGGGCAGGAACGCGACCGCCCGGCCGCCGACCTGATCGTCGAGCTCGGCCAGCCACCCGTCCAGCAGGACCCAGGAGACCAGGTGCTCGCCGCCGTAGTCCGGCACGTGCAGGACCGACGGGCCGAAGAAGCCGGCCGAGGACGGCAGCTCGGCCCGGGCCAGCGTGCGGTGGTGCGCCGCGGCGAAGATCTCCTCCGGGCTCACCCCCCAGCGCCCCGGGCTGTCGATGTCCAGCGGTATCTCGCCGACCAGGACGACCTCGTCGAGGTGCGGTAATGCGGGGCGGCGCAGCGTGCGGGTGCCGCGGGCCGCGTGGCGCAGGGCCAGGCGCAGGTCGGGCAGCGCCGCGGCGAAGCTCTCCGGCTGGGCGGGCGGGGCGAGGCTGTGCGCCACGAACTCCCGCACGAACTGTTTCTTGTCGCCCGGATTGCGTTGGTACTGGGTAAAGGCCTTCGACAGGAAGAGCCAGCTGTATGCGTCCTGGCCACATTCGCACACGATGGCGAACTGGGTCGGGCGGAATTCGGCGTCGGTGAATCCGAGTCTGCGCAGCTCGGCCAGCACTTGGTCGGCGAAGCGCTCCCGCGGTGAACGGGTCGGTCGGGTCAGCCGCTCGAGGATGCCCACCGACCAGACACTAGCCTCAGGCGAGCTCAGACGCGATGGGCTCGGGAGCAATCACGAGTTTTTCATAGCACAGGCTGAGCGGGCTGTGTACGTACGGCCCATACGGCGGAATCGGTCGGTAACCGGCCGATTCGTACAATCGGATGGACTCGGGCTGACGGGGGCCGGTCTCCAGCCGGATGACCGGGTAGTGCAGGCCGGCGGCGAGGTCCTCCAGCGCGGCGAGCACCCGCCGGGCGATCCCCTTGCCGCGGTAGGCCGGGCGCACGAACATGCGCTTGACCTCGATGGTCTGGTCGTCCAGCGGCTGGATCGCGCCGCAGCCGGCGGCCACCCCGTCGACGGTGGCCAGCACGAACTTGGCCATCGGGTCGACCGGGAACCGCCGCGCCTCGGCGTTGCCGTAGCGGTTGGTGGCCTCGTCGGCGGAGAGCTGGATGAGCTCGGCGACGGCCGGGTCGGTGGCGACGCGGCGCACGACCCGCACCTCGCGCGCGCCGTCGTCGTCGTCGAAGCGCTTCTCGAAGCACCGGCTCGCCTCGTACTTCACGTAGCGGCCGAAGCGGGGGATCGGCCGGTAGCCCGCGGCGAGGAACAGCGAGATGGCCTCGGGCGAGGTCACGCCCGCCTCCAGGCGCAGCACCCGGTGGCCGCGGGAGGCGGCGAAGTCCTCCAGCGCGGCGAGCATCCGGCGGGCCAGGCCGCGGCCGCGGTACGCCGGGCGCACGTAGAGCCGGGTCACCTCCGCGGCGTCGATGTCGATGGGCAGCAGCGCGCCGCAGGCGACCGCGTCGCCGCCGACGACCGCGACCAGGTAGCGCGCGGCCGGGTCGACCGCGTACACGTGGCCCTCCCGGCCACCGTCACGCGCGCGCAGTTCCACCTGCTGGTCGACGACGAGCGCGATGACCTCCGAGTCGCCCGATGGACGTTGCTCGATCAACATGGAACGACGGTACGCAACCCGGATTTCCCGGATGTTTCACTTGACCAGCGATTTTCGTTGCGCAGCGGGTCAAAAATCTTCGTCTTCGGCCGCGTCCGCGGGTGAAACTTCCAACTCCTCGTACGGCCGGCGGCGGGCGGCCCGCATGGCCTTGCGCTCGGCCGCCCCGACCCGCTTGCCGGACTCCTCGAGCCGGTAGTCGGTGCCCCGGTTGCCGGGCACGAACTCCTCTTCGACGAACAGGTTCGGCTGCCAGTCGAACTCCCGGGCGCCGATGCGGACCGGGTCGCCGGGCTGGGCGCCGGCCTTCTTGAGCGCCACCTCGACCCCGAGCCGGGCGAGGCGGTCGGCAAGGTACCCGACGGCCTCGTCGTTGTCGAAGTTGGTCTGACGCACCCAGCGCTCCGGCGCGCCGCCCCGGACCACGTAGACGCCCTCGGCGTCGCGCTGGATGATGAAGCCGCTGTCGTCGACCGCGACGGGGCGCAGGACGATCCGGGTGCGCTCCGGCGGCGGCGCGGCCAGCCGGTGCTTGCGCACCAGCTCGGCCACGGCGAAGACCAGCTCGCGCAGGCCCTCCCGGGTGACCGCGCTCACCTGCTGCACGGTGTGGCCGCGGGCCTCCAGCTCGGGGCGCACGATGCCGGCGAGGTCGCGCCCGTCGGGCACGTCGATCTTGTTGAGCACCACCATGCGCGGCCGGTCCTCCAGCCCGCCGTAGGCGGCCAGCTCCGCCTCGATGGCGTCGATGTCGGAGACCGGGTCGCGCTCGGTCTCCAGCGCCGCGGTGTCCACCACGTGGACGAGCACGGCGGTGCGCTCGATGTGCCGGAGGAACTCCAGCCCCAGGCCCTTGCCGGTGGCGGCGCCCGGGATCAGCCCGGGCACGTCGGCGACGGTGAACGTCTCGTCGCCGGCCTGCACGACGCCGAGGTTGGGCACGAGGGTGGTGAACGGGTAGTCGGCGATCTTGGGCCGGGCCGCGGAGATCGCCGCGATCAGCGAGGACTTGCCGGCCGACGGGAAGCCGACCAGGCCGACGTCGGCGACGCTCTTGAGCTCGAGCACCACGTCGAGCTCCTCGCCGGGCTCGCCGAGCTCGGCGAAGCCGGGCGCCTTGCGCCGGGTGCTGGCCAGCGAGGCGTTGCCCCGCCCGCCGCGGCCGCCGCGGGCCAGCTCGAACTGGGTGCCGGCACCGACGAGGTCGGCGAGCACCTCCCCGCCGACGGTCTGCACGACGGTGCCGTCGGGCACCCGCAGGGTGAGCGTCTCGCCGTTGGCGCCGTCGCGGTCATTGCCGGCCCCGCCCTGGCCGTTGCGGGCCTTCTGGTGCGGGTGGAAGTGGAAGTCGAGCAACGTGTGGACGCCGGGGTCGACGACGAGCGTGACGCTGCCGCCGTGGCCGCCGTCGCCGCCGTCGGGGCCGCCGAACGGCTTGAACTTCTCCCGGTGGATGGACACGCAACCGTGACCACCGTCGCCGGCCCTCACGTGCAGCACGGCCCGGTCAACGAACGAGGTCACCGCGAATACCTTTCAAGAATATTTTTGGCCCGGGTCCGCGTCACTCGCGGACCGTTCCTCCCGGGCGACTCGCTCGGCGCTGGCGCGCCTCCCTGCGACTTCGTGGTGCCAAGAACACAGAGCGTTGTTCTTGGCACCACGGACCTGGCAGGGAGGGCCGCCAGGCCCGACCGGTGTCTGACGGGAGCGACGGTCGTCAGTTGCACGAACCTGAGTCCCGAAACAAGGCAACGGCGGGCGAGGGACGATTTATGCCCCTGCCCGCCGCGCGAAAACTGCGAGATCAGCCCTCGGCCGGAGTGATGCTGACCAGCTTGCGGCCGCGCCTGGTGCCGAAGGTCACATGACCGGCGGCGAGCGCGAACAGCGTGTCGTCGCCACCGCGGCCGACGAGGTCGCCCGGGTGGAACTTCGTGCCGCGCTGGCGGATGATGATCTCGCCGGCCTTGACGAGCTGGCCGCCGAACCGCTTCACGCCGAGCCGCTGGGCCTGCGAGTCGCGCCCGTTCCGCGAGCTGGACGCACCCTTTTTGTGTGCCATCGCGCTTGTCCTACTTCCCGGTGGAGATGCCGGTGACCTTCACCTGGGTCAGCGGCTGACGGTGACCCTGGCGCTTGTGGTAGCCGGTCTTGTTCTTGAACTTGTGGATCCGGATCTTCGGACCCTTGGTGTGCGCGACGAGCTCGGCGGTCACCTCGGCGCTGGCAAGCTTGGCCGCGTCGGTGATGAGATCCTCGCCGTCGACAAGCAGGACAGCGGAGAGCGTCAGCGCATCGCCCGGCTCGCCCGCGAGCTTCTCGACCTCGATCACATCGCCCTCGGCGACCTTGTACTGCTTGCCGCCGGTCTTGACGATCGCGTACATGGGACGCGGACTCCTGTCGTAGCTTCTGGCGGGCTGATCGGGCTCGTGCCGCCTTGCGAAAAGGGGCACGCAAAGAACCCTGCGCACGAAAGTGCGCTTTAGAGAGAGTACGCCATGGCTGGCGTACTCCCCAAATCAGGGCCTGGTGCGCCGGCGCACGCCACCCCGGCGGGTCCGCCGGCGGGCGCCGTTGCCCGAGCCCTCGTCCTCGTCGTCCTCGACGTTGTCGGGGTCGTCCTCGGAGGCGATCGGCGTGTACTCCGCCTCCTCCTGCACGTCCTCGACCACGTGCGGCGCCTCGACCGCGCCGTCGGCCTCCTCGGCGACCGCGGTGGCGCCCCGGCGGCCGCGCCGCCGGCCGCGCGGCGCGGGCGCGTCGGCCTCCTCCACGCCGCTGGTGACCCCGCTCGACGCCGTGGCCGAGGCGACCTTGGCCACCGCGTGGGAGTGCCCGCCGCTGCCGCCGCCGCGCTTCTCCGGGATCGGCTCGGTGTGGATGATCAGGCCGCGGCCCTTGCACACCTCGCAGGTCTCGCTGAACGCCTCCAGCAGGCCCTGGCCGACCCGCTTGCGGGTCATCTGCACCAGGCCGAGCGAGGTGATCTCGGTGACCTGGTGCTTGGTGCGGTCCCGGCCCAGGCACTCGGTCAGCCGGCGCAGCACCAGCTCCCGGTTGGACTCGAGCACCATGTCGATGAAGTCGATGACGATGATGCCGCCCAGGTCGCGCAGGCGCAGCTGGTGGACGATCTCCTCGGCCGCCTCGAGGTTGTTGCGGGTGACCGTCTCCTCGAGGTTGCCGCCCGCACCGGTGTACTTGCCGGTGTTGACGTCGATCACGGTCATCGCCTCGGTGCGGTCGATGACCAGGCTGCCGCCGGAGGGCAGGAACACCCGCCGGTCGAGCGCCTTGATCAGCTGCTCGTCGATGCGCAGGTCGGCGAAGACGTCACCGACGCCGGTGTAGCGGTGCACCCGGTCGACCAGGTCGGGCGAGACGTGCGACAGGTAGGGCTCGACCGACTCGTAGGCGTCGCTGCCCTGGATCAGCAGCTCGCGGAAGTCCTCGTTGAACAGGTCGCGGACGACCCGCACGACCAGCTCCGGCTCCTCGTAGAGCAGGGCGGGCGCGCTGCTGGTCGCGGCCTTCTCACCGATGGCTTCCCACTGCGCCTGCAGCCGCTTGACGTCGCGGGCCAGGTCGTCCTCGGAGGCGCCCTCGGCCGCGGTGCGCACGATCACGCCGGCGCCGTCGGGGACCAGGTTCTTGAGCACGTCGCGCAGCCGCTTGCGCTCCACGTCCGACAGCTTCCGGCTGATGCCGGACGCGTTGCCGTGCGGCACGTAGACCAGGTGCCGCCCGGACAGCGCGATGTGGCTGGTCAACCGGGCGCCCTTGGTGCCGATCGGGTCCTTGGTCACCTGCACGAGCACGGAGTCGCCGGACTTGAGCGCCTGCTCGATGGTGCGGGTGCGCCCCTCGAGGCCGGTGGCGTCCCAGTTGACCTCGCCCGCGTAGAGCACCGCGTTGCGGCCCCGGCCGATGTCGACGAACGCCGCCTCCATGCTGGGCAGCACGTTCTGCACCCGGCCGAGGTACACGTTGCCGACCATCGAGCTCGACGAGGCCCGGGTCACGTAGTGCTCGACGAGCACCTTGTCCTCGAGCACGGCGATCTGCGTGCGGTCGTTCTTCTGCCGGATGACCATGGTGCGGTCCACGGCCTCGCGGCGGGCCAGGAACTCCGCCTCGCTCAGCACCGGCGGGCGGGTGCGGCGCTGCTCGCGCCCGTCGCGGCGGCGCTGGCGCTTGGCCTCCAGCCGGGTGGAGCCGGAGACGCCCTGCACCTCGTCGCGCTCGCGCGCGGCCGGGCGCGGCTCGCGGATCTTCACGACCACGTGCGGGTCGTCGCCGGCCTCGGTGTCGGCGGCGCCCTTGCGGCGGCGCCGCCGGCGGCGGCGGGTCAGCCCCTCGCCGTCGTCGTCGCCGTCCTCGTCGGCGGACGCCTCCGCCTCCTCGTCGGCGGATGCCTCCTCGGCCTCGGCGTCGGCCTCCGTCTCGGCCTCGTCCAGCTCGTCACCGGCCGGGCCGCGGCCCCGGCCACGACCCCGGCGGCCGCGGCGACGGCGCCGGCGGGCGGCGGCGTCGAGGTCGTCGTCCTCGTCGTCCGCCTCGGCCTCGTCGGTCTCGGCGACCGCGTCGTCGGCCTCGACGGCGTCGGGCACCTCGGCGAACGTCTCCTCGGTGGCCGCGCGGCCGCGGCGGCGCCGCCGCCCGCGGGCGACCGGCTCCTCCTCGGCGACCTCGTCGTCCTCGGTGCTGGCGGGCGGCGGGGTCTGCTCGCTGGGCGGCATGAACAGCAGTTGCACGGGCGCGGCGCGGCGGCCCCGGCGGACCGGCGGAGACGCCTCCTCCTCGACCTCCACGACGAGGGGCTCGAGCTCCTCGGGGGTGTCGGCCTCGTCCTCGCCGAGCAGCTCATCGACGGTCGGCTCATCGAGCGCCGGCTCCTCGAGGACAAGCTCCTCGGCCACCGGCTCCTCGACGACCGGCTCTTCGACCACCTTGGCCCGGCTGCGCCGGGTCCTGGTGGCCTTGACCGGGACGGGCGGTTCCTCGATCGGCAGCGCCTGCTGTCCGGACTCGCCCAATTCGCCCGTTTCGGCGGCGGCCGTCGCTTTCCGGCGGCGCCGGGTGGGGGGTGCGGCTTCGGCGTTCTCAGTGCTCTCGGTGGCCTCGGCCGCGGCGGGGGTCTCCGCGGCGGCCTTGGTCGTCCGGCGCCGGGTGCGCCGGACAGGGGCGGTGGTCTCTGCTTCGTTGGCTGCGGCAGCAGCCACCGGCTCTTCGCCGGTGGTCTCGCCGCTCGCCGACTCGTTGTCGAACATGCGGACGTTCTCCAGTTCTGGCGCTTCCGGGCGCGTAATAACGCAGCCACACGGGGCGCCGCATATATGTTGTGCCGGCGGAGGTATCCACTCGCGCGGACGATCCGCCGTTAAGATCATCGCCGACGGCGGAGCCGTCGGCGCTCGCCAAGTCTGCTGACCTCGCGCCCGGCGACCGGCGGCCCGCCACCTGGCGGATCCACCCGTCGTCTACAGCGACGAAGTCCCGACGACGGCCGCCGGCCGATCCGCCGCGCCGGACGGGGCCAGCGGATCGACGAGGTCGCCCTGCTCGGTCAGCACTCCCTGAGCCAGTCGGGTCGCACGGGGCGGTACCGGCGGCTCCAGGTCGGCCACAACGCGCAGACCGGACAGCACATCGTCGGGCCGTACGGTCGGGGTTGCCTGCCGTACGACAAGGTCGAGTATCGCACACGGTATGTCGGTGACCTCGGAAGGTACGCCACCGAGGGCGGAATCCGACACTTCCTCACGCTCGGCGAGCCCGAAACGGACCACCGCCGCCCGCGTGTCGAAGGTCCGCCGGCCCTGCTTGGTGAGGCGCTCGACCAGCACCTCGGGGGCGTCGAGGAAGGCCCGGACGGCCACCTCGGCGTCGTGCCCGCCGACCCCGGGCAGTTCGATCCGCCAGGCCGAGGCGTCGATGCGATCGGCCAGGCTGCCCCCGCCGTGCAGCGGCGCCTCGACCGCCGTCAGCACGTCCAGGCCCGGCGACAGCGCCGCGTCGAGGGCCAGCCGCAGGTCCGCCGGGTCGACGACGGCCCGCAGGCCGATCTCCAGGTACTCCGCCTCGCTGGCCACCCCGGTCGGCGCGGCCGAGGCGTAGGAGACCTTGGGGTGCGGGGTGAAACCCTGCGAGTAGGCGATCGGCACGTTGGCCCGCAGCAGCGCCCGCTCGAACGCGCGGGCGAAGTCGCGGTGGGACGTGAAGCGCAGGGGGCCGCGCTTGGCATACCGCAGCCGGATCCGCTGGACGACGGGCTCCTGGTTGCTCTCCGGCTGGCGCCTAGGCATGCGGCGTCCCACCCGGCACCCGCAGGCCGCCGACCGGCGTGAGCGGGAGCAGCTTGCGGCCGGTCGGGCCGATCTGGATCTCGGTGTCCTGGCTGGGGCAGACGCCGCAGTCGAAGCACGGCGTCCACCGGCAGTCGTCCTGCTCGTAGCCGGTCAGGGCGTCCTGCCAGTCCTGCCAGAGCCAGTCCTTGTCCAGCCCGGAGTCCAGATGGTCCCAGGGCAGGACCTCGTTCTGCTCGCGCTCGCGGGTGGTGTACCAGGCCAGGTCCACCCCGTAGTCCGGCAGCACCGCCTTGGCCGCGTCGACCCAGCGCTGGAACGAGAAGTGCTCCGACCAGCCGTCGAAGCGACCGCCGTCCTCCCACACCCGCCGGATCACCGCGCCGACCCGCCGGTCGCCGCGGCTGAGCAGGCCCTCGACCTGCGAGGGCTCGCCGTCGTGGTAGCGGTAGCCGATCGCCTTGCCGACCGACCGGTCGGCGTTGATGGCATCCTTGAGCGCCTTGAGCCGCCGGTCGATGACCTCCGGCTCCGCCATCGGCGCCCACTGGAACGGCGTGTGCGGCTTGGGCACGAACCCGCCGATCGACACCGTGCAGCGGATGTCCCGCGACCCGGTGGCGGCCCGGCCGGCCTTGATGACCTCGTGCGCGAGCTTGGCGATCTGCAGCACGTCGTCGTCGGTCTCGGTGGGCAGCCCGCACATGAAGTACAGCTTCACCTGGCGCCAGCCGTTGGTATACGCCGTGACGACCGTGCGGATCAGGTCCTCCTCGGTGACCATCTTGTTGATCACCTGGCGGATGCGCTCCGAGCCGCCCTCGGGCGCGAACGTGAGCCCGGTGCGCCGCCCGTTGCGGGAGAGCTCCTGGGCGAGCGTCACGTTGAACGCGTCCACCCGGGTCGACGGCAGCGACAGCGAGACGTTGGTGCCCTCGTACTGCTGCGCCAGCCCCGAGCACATGTCGCCGATCTCGGAGTGGTCGGCCGAGGACAGCGACAGCAGCCCGACCTCGTGGAAGCCGGAGAACTCCAGCCCCTCGGCCACCATCTGCCCGACCGTGGTGATGCTGCGCTCCCGCACCGGCCGCGTGATCATGCCGGCCTGGCAGAAGCGGCAGCCCCGGGTGCACCCGCGGAAGATCTCCACGGCATAGCGCTCGTGCACCGTCTCGGCCAGCGGCACCAGCGGCTTCTTGGGGTAGGGCCACGCGTCGAGGTCCATCGTGGTGCGCTTGTGCACGCGGAAGGGCACGTCGGCGCGGTTGGGCACGATCCGCTGGATGCGCCCGTCGGGCAGGTAGTCCACGTCGTAGAAGCGCGGCACGTAGACCGACTCGGTGCGGGCCAGCCGCAGCAGCAGCTCGTCGCGCCCGCCGGGCTCACCCTCGGCCTTCCACTGCCGGACGATCCCGGTGATCTCCAGGACCGCCTCCTCGCCGTCGCCGAGCACGGCGGCGTCGATGAAGTCGGCGATCGGCTCCGGGTTGAAGGCCGCGTGGCCGCCGGCGATCACGATCGGGTGCCGCCCGTCGCGCTCGCGCGCCTCGAACGGGATGCCGGCCAGGTCGAGCATGGTGAGCAGGTTGGTATACCCCAGCTCGGTGGAGAACGAGACGCCGAACAGGTCGAACGCGGCCACCGGGCGGTGCGCGTCGACGGTGAACTGCGGCACGCCCTCGGCCCGCATGAGCCGCTCGAGGTCGGGCCAGACCGCGTAGGTGCGCTCGGCGAGCACGTCGGGCTGCTCGTTGAGCACCTCGTAGAGGATCTGCACGCCCTGGTTGGGCAGCCCGACCTCGTAGGCGTCCGGGTAGGACAGCACCCAGCGCACGGTGACGGCGTCCCAGTCCTTCACGACCGCGCCGAGCTCACCGCCGACATATTGGATCGGTTTGCTGATCCGTGGCAGCAGTCGCTCGAGTTGGCCGAAGACGCTCGTCACACTCACGGATAACCAGGGTACCTACTCCTCCCGGCGGCGGCGATGCGGCGCCCGGCCGTGCGGCTGGTGCGGCGCGGGCGTGGCCGGCCGCGGCGCGGGGATCTTCAGCGTGACCGGCTCGCCGGCGCGCACGGTGACCGGCTCGCCGTGGTGGCGCAGCGCGATCTCGCCCTGGTCGACGGCGTAGGTGGCCTGGCCGTGCTCCACCGTGACGCGCAGCACGTCGCCGTGGATCGTGACCGCGAAGCGCAGCCGCTCGAGCCGCCCGGGCAGCCGGGGCATGAACGCGAGCTCCCCGCCGTAGTCGCGCATGCCGCCGAAGCCGGCCACGATCGCGAGCCAGGTGCCGGCCAGCGAGGCCATGTGCAGGCCGTCGGCGGCGTTGTGCTGCAGGTCGTAGAGATCGACGAAGGCGGCCTCGCCGAGGTAGTCGTACGCCAGCTCGGTGTGTCCGACCTCGGCCGCCATCACCGCCTGCGTGCACGCCGACAGCGAAGAGTCACGGACCGTGCGCTCATCGTAGTAGTAGAAGTTGCGGGCCTTCTCCTCGGGCGTGAACGCGTCGCCGCGCCAGTGCATCGCCAGCACCAGGTCGGACTGCTTGACCACCTGGCGCCGGTAGAGGTCGAAGTACGGGTAGTGCAGCAGCAGCGGGTAGTTGTCGGCCGGGGTGCCGGCGAAGTCCCACTCCTGGTGCAGGGTGAAGTTGACCGACTGCTGGTGCACGCCCAGCTCCCGGTCGTAGGGCAGGTGCACGCGGTCGGCGGCGTCGCGCCAGGAGGAGAGCTCCTCGTCGTCGACGCCGAAGGTGCGGGCCAGGTCCGGGTGCCGCTCGGCGGCCTCGGCGGCGGCGCGCAGGTTCTGCTGCGCCATCAGGTTCGTGTAGATGTTGTCGTCCGCGATCGCGCTGTACTCGTCGGGGCCGGTCACGCCGTCGATGTGGAACACGCCGTGCCGGTCGTGGTGGCCCAGCGAGCGCCACAGCCGGGCGGTCTCCACCAGCAGCTCCAGCCCGGCCTCGGCCTCGAACCGGCGGTCGCCGGTGGCCTGCACGTAGCGGACCACGGCCGCGGCGATGTCGGCGTTGACGTGGAAGCCGGCGGTGCCGGCCGGCCAGTAGGCCGAGCACTCCTGCCCGCGGATCGTCCGCCAGGGGAACGCGGCGCCCTTCAGCCCGAGCAGGCGGGCCCGGTCGCGGGCCAGGTCGAGCGTGTCGTGCCGCCACCGCAGCCCGTCGCGGGCCACCTGGGGATGGGTGTACGTCAGGACCGGCAGCACGAAGCTCTCGGTGTCCCAGAACACGTGGCCGTCGTAGCCGCGCCCGGTGAGCCCCTTGGCCGCGATCGGCCGGGCCTCGGCCCGCGCGCCGGCCTGCATGAGGTGGAACAGCGCGAAGCGCACCGCCTGCTGGATCTCCGCGTCGCCGTCGATCTCGACGTCGGCCTGGGCCCAGAAGGCGTCGAGGTAGGAGCGCTGGGCCTTGACCAGCCCATCCCAGCCGCCGAGCCGGGCACCGGCGATCGCGCCGTGCACCTGGTCGCGGATCGCCTGCCGGGAGCGCTGGCTCGACCAGCCGTAGGCGAGGTACTTCACGATCCGCAGCCGCTGCCCGGGCTGCAGCTCGCAGGCGAACGTCGTGCGCGCCCAGTCCTCGGTCGCCTCGGTCTGCGAGCGCACCGGCACCGGCGCGTCGACCTCGTGGTCCATCTCGGCGCCGAGCCGCAGGCAGCTGACGTTGGTGCGGTGCAGCAGCTGCGCGTTGAGGTCGCGGGCGTGGTGGCCCTCGGCGAGCAGCGCGTGCTCGAGCGCCGCGGCGACCCGCGGGTCCTTGCTCGGCGTCGGCACGTCCTCGTTCGCCACCAGCTCCGACTGCACGATCACCCGGGCCGGCTCGTCGAGCGGCTCCACCTCGTAGCGGAACGCGGCGACCGAGCGCTGCTCCAGCGACACCAGCCGGGTGGTGCGCACCCGGATCCGCTGGCCGGCCGGGGAGGTCCACTCCACGTCGCGCTGCAGGGTGCCGGCCCGCAGGTCGAGCACCCGCTCGTGGGAGATCAGCCGGCCGTAGCGCACGTCGAACGGCTCGTCGTCGACCAGCAGCCGGAACACCTTGCCGTTGGTGACGTTGAGGATCGACTGGCCCTCCTCCGGGAAGCCATAGCCGGCCTCGGCGTAGGGCAGCGGCCGCTCCTCGTAGAAGGAGTTCAGGTAGGTGCCGGGCAGCCCGAACGGCTCGCCCTCGTCGAGGTTGCCGCGCAGGCCGATGTGCCCGTTGGACAGGGCGAACAGCGACTCGGTGCGAGCCACCGCGTCGAGGTCCAGCCGGGTCTCGCGCAGCGCCCACGGCTCGACCGGAAACGTGCTCACAGCAGCTCTCCCAGGTCTCGTACCACCACGTCGGCGCCGCTGCGCCGCAGGTCCGCGGCGTGCTCGCCGCCGATCCGGTCGACGCCCACGACGAAGAACCCGCCCGCGTGCCCCGCCGCGACCCCGGCCAGCGCGTCCTCGAACACGGCCGCGCGGGCCGGCTCGACGCCCAGCTCGCGGGCCGCCTCCAGGAACGTGTCCGGGGCCGGCTTGCCCTTGAGCCCGCGCTCGCGGATGGTCAGCCCGTCGACCCGGGCCTCCAGCAGGCCGGCCAGCCCGGTCGCGGTGATCACCTGCAGGGTGTTGGCGCTGGAGCTGACCACGGCCCGGCGCAGCCCGGCCGCCCGGGCCCGCTCCAGGTAGGTCACCGACGACGGGTAGGGCTGCAGCCCGCCCTCCGCCAGCAGCTTGAGCAGCAGGACGTTCTTGCGGTTGCCCAGGCCGTTGACGGTCTGCGCGTCCGGCGGGTCATCCGCGGTACCCTCCGGCAGCGAGATGCCCCGGGAGGACAGGAAGTCGCGGACGCCGGCCTCGCGCGGCTTGCCGTCGACGTAGTCGTTGTAGTCGTTGACCGGGTCGAAGTCCGGCAGGCCCCTGGCCCGGAGGAACTCGTCGAACGTCGCGGTCCAGGCCTTGTTGTGGATGACCGCCGTGGGGGTCAGCACACCGTCGAGATCGAACAGGCACGCGCTCACGTGATCCGGTAGCCCAAGCACACCGCGACCGTATCCCCGCCGGGCGAACTCTGCGCGGCGTGCGCCCGGTGGTTAGCCTTCAAGTTGTGACACAACCGGCGGATGAGTCGCCGACCCAGCGGCAGCCGGCCTCACCCACGTGGGTAGGCTCCGCGTCCGTGCCGCCGGGCGGCTCCCGCCGGCGCCGGCAGTGGGAGGACACGCTCGACCTGCCCGCCGCGCCGCGCACCCTGGACCTGCCGGTCCCGCCGCCCGAGCCGCCGCCGATCCGGTATGTCCCGGTCCCGCCGCCCGGCTACGGTCCCCCGCCCGGCTACGGCCCCTCGCCCGGCTACGGCCGGCTGCCCCCGGGCTACCGCCCCGGCCCGATCCCGCCGCCGTGGCAGTACCGCCGCCGGCGGCGCAAGTGGCCGTGGGTGCTGCTGTCGCTGCTGGTGCTGTGCGCGGGCTGCTGCGGCGGCTCGTATGCCTGGGCCCGCCCCTACTGGATCCAGTACCCGGCGAGCGTCAACCTCGACGCCCCGGTGACCGGCCTGACCCGGGTGAACGACCAGGCGAGCCGCAAGGCCGCGGAGCAGTTGCAGACCGCGCTGACCTCCGACCACCTCGACGAGTCCGGCTTCACCGCCGCCTACGCCGACGGCGCCGACGGCCGGGCCCGCATCCTGGTCTTCGGCGCCACCCGGTTCATCACCGACCCGGGCCGCGACCTGGACGCGAGCCTGGGCAAGCTGGGCACCAAGATCCAGGTCCAGGGCGTCCGGGAGATCGACCCGGGCCCGCTCGGCGGCGAGCAGCGCTGCGCCGGGTCCCGCCTGGACGGCCGGGCCGCCACCGCCTGCGGCTGGTCCGACCACGGCATGATCGCGATCGCGGTCTTCCCCGGGAAGTCCCTGGACGCCGCCGCCCGCACGATGCAGACGATCCGGGCCGCCATCACCGTGCGCGACTGAGCGCCGCGGAACAGTGCGGGGAGACCGGGTGCTGGGTACACCCGATCTCCCCGCACTTGTGTTGGAGGAAGAAAGCTCAGCCGGTCTGGGTGGTCCCGCGGCCGGGGCCGAATCCGGCCGCGGGATCACCCCCTCCCATCGAACAGTGTCAAGATCTTGCGTTACGGCAGCGCGGCCAGGTGCGGGTCGACGGTGTGGGCGAAGTTGGTGCCGTTCGTCACGTCCCAGTTGATCGACCAGGTCATCGCGCCGCGAATGCCCGGGTAGGTGTGCGGCGGGTGGAACGAGCCGCAGTTCGTGCCGAGCGCCAGGCAGTCCAGGGCCTGGTTGACCACCGACGGGGCGACCACCCCGCCGCCCGCCGCGCCCGGGCCGGCCGGCAGACCGAGGGCCACCTGGTCGGGGCGCAGGCCGTTCTCCAGCTGGATGCAGGCCAGCGCGGTGAGGAAGTTGACCGTGCCCTGGGAGTACGCCTGCATCTGGTCGCAGCCGAGCATGCTGCCGGAGTTGTAGTACTGCGTGTGGACGACCGTCAGGATGTCCTTGATGTTCAGGGCGAGCGCGAAGTAGCTGCCGCCCGTGGACTGCATGTCGATCGTCTGCGGCGCCAGCGTGATGATCAGGTTCGCGCCGGCCTTACCGCGCAGGGAGCGCAGCGCCTGGCCCATGTACGTCGGGTTCAGGCCGTTCTCGAGGTCGATGTCGATGCCGTCGAAGCCGTACGTCTGCATGATCGAGTACGCGCTGTTGGCGAAGTTCGTCGCGGCATTGGCGTCGCCGACGCCGACCGTCCCGGCCTCGCCGCCGACGGAGAGGATGACCTTCTTGCCGCGCGAGTGCAGCGTGGCCACGTCGGCCTTGAAGTCGGCGTCGGAGTAGCCGCCCAGCGCGCCGGACAGGCCGGAGTCCACGGAGAACGACACCGCGCCCGGCGTCGGGGTGGCGTTGGCGAAGGCGACCGCGATCAGGTCGTACTCGGCCGGCACGTCGCGCAGCCGCAGCTTCGCCGCGCTGTTGGTGAAGTCCTGCCAGTAGCCGGTGAGGAAGTGCTTGGGCAGCGACCCGCCGGGGTTCGTTGGCGACGTCGACGGCGTGGGCGAGGCCGACGGCGACCGCGACGGGGAGGGCGACGGCGAGGACGACGGCGACCGGGAGGCGGACGGCGACGGTGAGGGCGAGCGGGTGGTCGGCGCGACCGTGGTCGGCGTGCCGCCCGGGCCGTTGAGCGAGAAGTCGTCGGCGGTGTACGCCGGCTGCCCGTACCATCCGTGCACGTAGACGACGGCCGAGGTCTGGCTCGCACCGGTGGTGAACGCGACACTGAGCTGCGAATATGCGCCGTTGGTGCCCGGCGTCCAGGTGCTGGCCTCGACCCCGCCGGTCACGCCGATGAAGACGTAGGAGCCGTTGACGTAACCCGAGAGGGTGTACTGCGTGTTGGGCTGCACGGACACCGTCTGCGTGCACTGCGCGTTGGCGCTGCCGGTGGGCGACCCGGCCAGCTTGTAGGTGCCCGAGTGCGCGGCCCCCGAGGTGACCGACGCGGAGTCGCAGGCCCAGCCGGACGCGGAGCCGGCCTCGAAGCCGGGATTGGTGAGCAGTTCGGCGGCGGACGCGGGCATGGCGATCACGACCCCGGCGAGGGTCAGTGCCACCGCGCCGGCCCCCGCGAGCAGGGTGACGTGGCGTGGACGCATGGGGGCGCTCCAGGGGGTGAGCCGTCGATGGGCGTCGACGTGTCCCTTCATGTCACACGGGCCCCGAATTAATGTCAAGGTTTCTTTACTATTTCTTATGGCTCCCCGGAAACCCGGTTCCCGGGTCGCGGTATCCTCGATGTACAGGCGTCGACCCGGCCATCACCGGCGAGCCTCCGGAAGAACGGCCCCGCGCGCACCACGTGTGCGAGGGGCTCAGTAGAACCGGACGGGTACCGGCCCGTGACAGCCGGCCAACGAGCGGCCGCCGGGCGCACCACTCCGGCGGCAAGCGGGGTGGTACCGCGGACCGGGCGACCGGTTCGTCCCCGCGTGGAGAGCACGAGATCGCCCACGCGAGGAAAGAGCGACCACCGATGGCCTACCCCATGCACCGCGCCGGCGCCCAGGGGGTGCCGGCCAGCCCGAAGCTGCCCGAAGTCGAGCGCGAGGTCCTGGACTACTGGTCCGGCGACGGCACGTTCGAGGCGTCGGTGGCGCAGCGAGCGGCCGGCGAGAACGGGTCGAACGAGTTCGTCTTCTACGACGGGCCCCCGTTCGCCAACGGCCTGCCGCACTACGGCCACCTGCTGACCGGCTACGCCAAGGACGTCGTCCCGCGGTACAAGTCGATGCGCGGCTTCCGCGTCGAGCGCCGCTTCGGCTGGGACTGCCACGGCATGCCGGCCGAGGTCGAGGCGGAGAAGCAGCTCGGGATCACCACCAAGGCCGAGATCCTGCAGCTCGGCGTCGACAAGTTCAACGCGGCCACCAAGGAGTCGGTGCTGCGCTACACCAGCGAGTGGGAGCGCTACGTCACCCGCCAGGCCCGCTGGGTCGACTTCACCAACGACTACAAGACGCTCGACCTGGACTACATGGAAAGCGTCATGTGGGCCTTCAAGACCCTGTCCGACAAGGGTCTGGTCTACGAAGGCTTCCGGGTGCTGGCGTACTGCTGGCGCTGCGAGACCCCGCTGTCCAACACCGAGCTGCGGATGGACGAGGACGTCTACCGCGACCGGCAGGACCCGGCGCTCACCGTGGCCTTCCAGCTGGAGACCGGGGAGAAGATCCTGGTCTGGACGACCACGCCGTGGACGCTGCCGTCCAACCTGGCCGTCGCGGTCGGCCCCGACATCGACTACGCGGTCTTCGAGGAGGAGGGCGTCAGGTACATCCTCGCCGAGTCGCGGGTCGCCGCCTACGAGAAGGAGCTGGCGAACGCGACCCGGGCCGGGTCACTGCGCGGCGCGGAGCTCGTCGGCCGGCGGTACACCCCCCTCTTCGACTATCTCGCCGACACCCCGAACGCCTTCCAGGTGATCGGCGCCGACTTCGTGACCACCGAGGACGGCACCGGCGTGGTGCACATGGCGCCCGCCTTCGGCGAGGACGACCAGAACGCGTGCGCCTCGGTGGGCATCCCCACGGTGGTGACCGTCGACGAGCACACCCGGTTCACCTCGCTGGTCCCGGACTACCAGGGGCTGCAGGTCTTCGAGGCCAACAAGCCGGTGATCCGCGACCTCAAGGCGGCCGGCGTGGTCGTGCGGCACGACAGCTACACGCACTCGTATCCGCACTGCTGGCGCTGCGACACCCCGCTGGTCTACAAGGCGGTGTCGTCGTGGTTCGTGGCGGTGTCGACCTTCCGCGACCGGATGGTGGAGCTCAACCAGCAGATCACCTGGACGCCGGAGCACATCAAGGACGGCTCGTTCGGCAAGTGGCTGGCCAACGCCCGCGACTGGTCGATCAGCCGGAACCGGTTCTGGGGCTCGCCGATCCCGGTGTGGAAGTCCGACGATCCGCAGTATCCGCGGGTCGACGTCTACGGCTCGCTGGACGAGCTCGAGCGCGACTTCGGCGTGCGCCCCACCGACCTGCACCGGCCCGAGATCGACAACCTGACCCGGCCCAACCCGGACGACCCGACCGGGCAGTCCGTCATGCGCCGGGTGCCGGAGGTGCTGGACTGCTGGTTCGAGTCCGGCTCGATGCCGTACGCGCAGGTGCACTACCCGTTCGAGAACGCGGACTGGTTCGAGCACCACTACCCGGGCGACTTCATCGTGGAGTACATCGGCCAGACCCGCGGCTGGTTCTACACCATGCACGTGCTGGCCACGGCGCTGTTCGACCGGCCGGCGTTCACCAACTGCGTCAGCCACGGCATCCTGCTGGGCGAGGACGGGCGCAAGATGTCCAAGAGCCTGCGCAACTACCCGGACGTGTACCGGGTGTTCGACGAGTACGGCTCGGACGCGATGCGCTGGTTCCTGGTCTCCTCGCCGGTGCTGCGCGGCGGCGACATGCCGGTCACCGAGACGGGCATCCGCGACTCGGTGCGCCAGGTCCTGCTGCCGCTGTGGAACGTGTGGTACTTCTTCTCCCTCTACGCCAACGCCGACGGTTACACCGCACGGCGGCGCACCGACAGCGCCGACCTGCTCGACCGTTACGTGCTGGCCAAGACGGGCGAGCTGGTCGCCACCGTCGAGCGGCAGCTGGACGCCTACGACCTGTCCGGGGCCTGCGGCACGGTGCGGGCGTATCTCGACGCGCTGACCAACTGGTACGTTCGCCGCTCCCGGGACCGGTTCTGGTCGGGCGACCACGACGCGTTCGACACGCTCTACACGGTGCTGTCGACGCTGACCCAGGTCGTCGCGCCGCTCGCGCCGCTGACCGCGGAGGAGATCTTCCGCGGCCTGACCGGCGAGCGCTCGGTACACCTGACCGACTGGCCCTCGGCGGCGGACTTCCCGGCCGACCACGAGCTGGTGGCCAACATGGACGCGGTGCGCGACGTGTGCTCGGCGGCGCTGTCCCTGCGCAAGGCCCGCGGCCTGCGGGTGCGGCTGCCACTGTCGCTGCTCACCGTGGCGACGCCCGACGCGGCGGCGCTGCGGCCGTTCGCGGCGCTGGTCGCCGACGAGGTCAACGTCAAGCGGGTCGAGTTCACCGACGACGTGGCCGCGCACTGCACGCGGGTGCTGACCCTGGTCCCGCGGGTGCTCGGCCCGCGCCTGGGCAAGGAGGTCCAGCAGGTCATCAAGGCGGTGAAGGCGGGCGACTGGGGCCAGACCGCCGGCGCGGTGGTGGCCGGCGGCGTCGAGCTGCGCGAGGGCGAGTACGACCTCAAGCTGGTCGCCGCCGACCCGACGCAATCCGCGCCGCTGCCCGGCGGCGAGGGCGTGGTCGTGCTCGACAGCACGGTGACGCCGGAGCTGGCGGCCGAGGGCCTGGCCCGCGACCTGGTCCGGGTGGTCCAGCAGGCCCGCCGCGACGCCGGCCTCGACGTGTCGGACCGGATCACCGTCGTGGTCGACGCCCCGCCGTCGGCCACCGCGGCGCTGGAGACGCACCGGGCGTTCGTGGCCGGCGAGACCCTCGCCGAGAGCGTCACGACCGGGCCGGTCGCGGACGGCTTCGCGGGCGAGGTCGGCGACGGCGAGGCCGTGCGCGTGCGGGTCGGCAAGATCTAGCGGCGGCGGTCGTGCTCGCCCGCGGGCATGACCACCACCATCATGAGGACCGCCTCCGCCGGGCCCGGATTCCGGTACCCGTGGGGGCGGTCCGCCGTGAAGTCGATGGTCTCGCCGGTGCGCACCAGGTGCTCGGCGCCGTCGACGGTCACCACGAGCGCGCCCGCCCGGACCTGGATGATCTCCCGGGTGCGGGGCGTGTGATCGGCGGAGTCGTGCGCCTCCCCCGGCGCCATCCGCCACTCCCACACCTCGACGAACGCGGGGTCGTTCACGCCGCGCAGCAGCCGCCCGGTGCCGCCGTCCGGCCCCCGCCACAGCACCGCCGGCTCGTCGGCGCCGACGATCTTCACCACCGGCTCCGGCTCGCCCTCCAGCAGCCGGCCGATGCTCACCCCGAACGACTCGGCCACCCGGCACAGCGTGCCGATGCTCGGATTGGTCCGGGCCCCCTCGATCTGCACGAGCATGCCCTTGCTGACGCCCGAGCGGCTGGCCAGCTCGTCGAGCGACCAGCGCCGCCCCTGCCGCAGGCTCTTCACCTGCCGCGCGATCGCGGCCTGCGCGTCCCGCTCCCGGTCGGTCAACATATTTTCCTTCACGGTCATTATTATGGTACGACTATGCCGTGCTTGAGGTTACCTTCGCGTCTGCGCCGCCCGCGTGATCGGCATCGCCCTCGCCGCACTGTCCGGCCCGGTCCGGGGCGCCGGCGACTCCGGTTTTGCGAGGCGGGCGTGATCGGCATCGTCCTCGCCGCCCTCTCCGGCCCGGTCCGGGGCGCCGACGACTCCGGTTTTGCGAGGCGGGCGTGATCGGCATCGTCCTCGCCGCGCTGTCCGGGCTGGTCTGGGGCGTCGGCGACTTCTCCGGCGGCAAGGCCAGCCAGCGCGCCGATGCGCTGCTCGTCGTCGTGCTGTCCAAGGCGGCCAGCGTCCCCCTCCTCGCCCTCTACCTGCTGCTCCTGCCCGCCGCCCCGGCACCGCGCGCCCTGGCCTGGGGCGCCGCCGCCGGCCTGGTCGGCGTCCTCGGCATGATCGCCTTCTACCGGGCCCTGGCCGGCGGCGCGATGGCGGTCGTCGCCCCGGTGAGCGCGGTGACCACCGCCCTGCTGCCGGTCGCCGCCGGCCTCGTCGCCGGCGAGCGCCCCGGCCCCGTCCCGCTGACCGGCGCGGCCTGCGCGATCGCCGCGATCGGCCTGGTCAGCGCGGCCGGCGGGGCCGGCGGCCGGGTCACCGCCCGGCTGGTCGGCCTAGCGCTGCTGTCCGGCGCCGGGTTCGGCCTGTTCTTCGCCTGCCTGTCCCGGGCCGGCGACCACTCGGGCCTGTGGCCGATCGCCGCCGCCCAGGTCGCCGCGCTGGCCCTCGGCATGGCCCTGCTGGCCGCCCGCCCGCGCCACGCCGCCGCCCGCCCCGACGCCGCGTCGTGGCGCTGGCTGCTGCTGGCCAGCCCGCTGGACATGAGCGCCAATGCGCTCTACCTCCTGGCGGTCCAGCGCGGCGACCTGAGCATCACCGCGCCGATCGCCGCGCTCTATCCCGTTTCGACGGTACTGCTGGCCCTGTTCGTCGACCGCGAACGCCTCCGCCCCGCCCAGCTCGCCGGCCTCGGCCTCGCCGCCACCGCCTTGGTCCTCGTCGCGTCCTAGTGACTCCGCAGGTGGTGTTGCCCACCTTGTGAGCTCCCCGGCTGACCGGCCCCGCAACGGCCGTTAGAGTGTGCGGCATCATCGAGTTGAGCCTGGTGGAGGGCATTTGTCCGCGCTCTATGCGATCGGCAAGGCAACGGTCGCGCCGATCATCCGGATCGCGTGGCGCCCCAAGATCACCGGCCTGGACAACGTGCCGAGGAAAGGCCCCGCCATCCTCGCGAGCAACCACCAATCGGTGCTGGACTCGGTGATGATGGGCTCCGTCATGCCGCGCAACGTCTACTTCCTCGCCAAGGACCAGTATTTCCTCGGCCCCGGCCTCAAGGGCGCCGCGCTGCGCAACATCATGTACGGCCTCAACCAGATCCCGGTCGACCGCTCCGGCGGCCGCGCCAGCCTGCTGGCCCTGGACGCCGCCCTGCCGGTGCTGCGGGCCGGCCACGTGCTGGGCATCTTCCCCGAGGGCACCCGCTCCACCGACGGCCGCCTCTACCGCGGCCGCCCCGGCGTGGCGAAGCTGGCCCTGGACGCGCCGGCCCCGATCATCCCGGTCGGCCTGATGGGCTTCGACAAGGTGCTGCCGGTCGGCGCCTCCCTGCCGAAGCTGGGCCCGAAGGTCGAGGTCCGCATCGGCGAGCCGCTGGACCTGAGCCAGTGGCAGGGCGGCGGCGAGGTCGACAGCCGCGCCCTGCGCGAGGTGACCCTCAAGCTCATGAACGCAATCCAGCAGCTGACCGGCCAGGAGTACGTCGGCCGCTACGCCCCGAAGCGCCCCGACCAGCTCGCCACTGACGCGGACAGCTGACCAGCTCGCCGCCGCCTCCGCGCCCCGACCCCTTGCCGCCGACGCGGACGGCTGACCAGCTCGCCCCCGACGCGGAGGGCCGATCGGCTCGCCGCTGACGCGGACGGTTAGAGCGCCAGCTCCGGGAACCAGAGGGCGATCTCACGCTTGGCGCTGTCCGGCGAGTCGGAGGCGTGGACCAGGTTCTCCCGGTTGGACAGCGACAGGTCGCCGCGGATGCTGCCCGCAGCGGCCTTGCGGCCGTCGGTCGCGCCGATCAGGGTGCGCACCACGGCGATGGCCTCGTCGCCGGAAACGATCAGCGAGACGAGCGGCCCACCGGTCATGAAGTCCCGCAGCGGCGGGTAGAAATCGCGCTCCACGTGCTCCGCGTAGTGCTGGTCGGCCAGAGCCGCGTCCATCGTGCGCAACGTCATCGCATCGATGGCCAGACCCTTACGCTCGAGCCGGCCGATGATCTCGCCCACCAGGCCACGGCGAACGGCGTCGGGCTTGATGAGAACGAGCGTGCGCTCGGACACGGGTCTCCTCCAATGATGTTGTACTGCGCGCAGCCTACCCAGCGTCACCACCCGCGACGCGCTGGGGTGCCGGAGACTTCCGTTTCGGCGATGATCAGGCATAGCCTGATGTCAGTCGTCTGGGGAGGTCGACTTGCCGTCCAGCAACCGTGCGTCGTCGTCGGACAGCCGGAATCTGGTCATCATCCTGCTCCTCGTGGTGGGCGGATTCCTGGCCTTCTGCGGCCTTGGCATGACCAACGCGCTGGTCGTGGCGCTTGGCGTGATCATCGCCGCCGTCGGACCGGTGATGATCAGGGTGCTCAACTCACGCAACAAGGTGCGCCACTACGTGCAGGGCACCGCGGTCGTCGATGCCATCACGCCGCGCCCGACCATGGACGGCCGCACCGCCCGCGGGCGGCTCAAGGTCACCGTCACCGCCACCGGCATCCACGGCGTCTCGGTCTCCACCACCGACCCGGCCATCCCGCTGGACAAGTGGCCCGAGCCGGGCGCAGTGTTGCCGGTGCAGGTCCTCAAGGGCACCCCGCGCAAGTTCACCGTGCTCTGGGACCGCGTACAGACCCACCAGGAGCTCGCCCTAGCCGACCAGCGCGTCACCGCCGGCGGCGCAGGCAGCGCCCCGGACATCTACGCCCCGGCCGGCTACACCCTCGACGGCGACGACTACGGCCCGCCCTCCGAGGACGCGTATTCCGGCCTCAACACGCCGCCCGACAACACCCCGACCCTGACCGACCTGCCCCCGATCGACGCGGGCATCGACGAGCCGCTGGCCTCCCGGGCCGACGCCGGCATCGACCGGCCACTGGGCTCCCCGGCCGACGCCGGCATCGACCAGCCGGTGGGCGCCCCGGTCGGCGCACGCACGAGCACCGCGGTCGCCGCCCCGATGGCCCCACCGGCCGAGCAGATCCCCGACGCGGCCCGCCGCCCCGGCCGCCCAGCCGCCCGCCCCCGCCACGCCGCCCCCGACCCGGCCCACCACACCGCCGAGCCGATCGGCGCCTCGGCCACCGCCGTCACCTACGCCGAGACCACCACCGCGCCACCCCCGTCCCCCACCGGCACCCCGGCCACCCCCGTCGCCCACACCTCGACCGCGACCGCACCACCCGCGGCCCCCACTCAGACCACAGCCGCACAACCCCCGGCGCCCACTCAGACCGCAGCCGCACCACCCTCGGCGCCCACCGACGCCCCGGACACCGCTGAGGCCGCGGCGGCACCACCCCTGGCCTCCGCTCACGCCCCGGCTACCGCTGAGCCCGCGGCCTCGCCGTCCCCGGCTCCCACCGACACGCTGGGCACCGCCGTCGCCCACACCGGCACCGCGACTGCATCACCCTCGGACCCCGCCGGCGCCCCGGCCACGCCGCCCCCGGCCCCTTCCGTCACCAACGCCGACACCGACACCGACGGCGACGGCGACGGCGACGGCGACGGCGACGGCGAGGCCGCACCGCCCCCGGCCTCCGCCGAGTCCGAGGGCGCCCAGCCGGCGCAGGAGGCCGAGGCCGCGCTGGGACCGGCGCACTCGGCCATCGAGGAGGAGGACCAGCCGATCATCATGCGGCTGCGCTCCTCACCACGCACCGCTGGCGCGGGCGCACACCGCCGCCCGAGCCCCCACCCGCGCTCCGGCGCGCACGAGCGGGTCCGCCGCACCCGCCCCGGCCGCGGCCGCCCACCGATCGAGACCCCCGCCGACCCGGCCGCGGACACCTCCACCTTCGCGGCCGACCCCGCGACCAGCCTCCCTGCCGAGCCCGCGACCGCCTTCACGGCCGAGCCCGCGACCGACGTTCCCGCCGGGCAAGCAACCGACGTCCCCACCGATCCCGCCGCCGAGGCCGGGACCGATATCGCCGCCGAGACCGCAGCGGAGACGGAGACCGCGGCCGTCGCCCAGCCCGAGGAATACACGATCCCGGAGGCCGGCTCGACCGTCCCCGCTCCGGTCGACCTTCCCGACCCCGCCACCGAGATCGACTGGTGGACCCCGGTGCGGCAGCCGGAGCCGGGCCCCGCCCCGGTGTCGCACTATCCCGACCGGGAGACGGAGCAGCCGCCGACGCGGATGCACCACGACGACTACCCCACGGTCATCGACGGCGAGGCCACCGAAACCCCGCCGGCCGACGCCCCACCCACCGACCCCACGGACGTCGCACCCTTCGACACCGCGCCCACGGACGCCGCGCCCACGGACGCCGCGCCCACCGACACCGCCGGGCCCACCGGCACCGCCGAGGCCACGGGCGGCACGGGGCAGGCCGGGGCGGCGGGCGAGCCGTCGGTCTTCTCGGCGATCGGCGATCCGCAGAGGCCGACCGGCTCGGCCTGGTCGGCGAACGGCCGCGGCCCCGTCCCGGTGGGCGCCGGCCTCTACAGCGCACCGCCCGTCCGCCGCACCCCCGAGCCATCGCCGGCCGCCGGCGAGGACGACGACGAGCCGGTGACCCCCGACCCGTATGCGACCGAGCACTACCTGCCGCCCGAGGACCAGCTGGAGGAGCAGCCGCTGAGCGAGGGCGCGGTCGCCGAGTTCCTGGCCGCCGCCCCGCGCCGGCAGGCCATGCCGCTGGACGGGGTCAACGGCGTGAGCATCACGCTCATCGTGTCCGACCTGCAGCGTTCCCGCCGGTTCTACCGCGACACGCTCGGCCTCACCGAACTCGACAGCGGCCCGACCAGCGCGGTGCTGGAGACCGGCACGGCCCGGGTCGTGCTGCGGCGCGTCGCGGACATGCCGCCGGTCGACCGCCGCGTGGTCCACCTGAACCTCGACGTCCCCGACGTGTACGAGGCCTACGAGCGCCTACGCGAGCAGGGCGTCGACTTCGTGCACCGCCCCCGCGTGGTTCCGCAGGGCGAGCAACTGGAACTGTGCTCGGCCACATTCCGCGACCCCGACGGCCACGCCATCGCCCTCACCCGCTGGGAGCTGCGCCGCTAGCACGACCACACCGACTCCGAGCCCCGCAGCCAGCGCGACCGCACCCACTGGGGCAGCCCCGCCGCGAGCGCGACCGCACCCACTGGCCGCCCCGCCGCGAGCGCGACCGCACTCACTGGGAGCCGCGCGCCAAGAGCGACCGCACCCCTCGGAGCCGCGCCGCTAGCGCGACCGCACCCACTGGGAGCTGCGCCGCTCTGAGCGACCGCGCTGGTGGGAGCTGCGCCGCTGAAAGCAATCGCCAATCGGGCAGCCTGCGCATCCAGGACATATCGGGCACATCACGATGCGCCACCGGGCCGGGGTCCCAGCCACCGCCGACCCGCCGTCGGCAGGTTGCGTGCCGCGGCCCTGGCTGCCGGCGGCCGATCGCCCGACGCGCATTATGTTTCCGCGATCATGCCCGACCCGCGGTGTGCACACGGGTTTCCCATGATCACGGAGCCTTGATGTACACGGGCGTACCATAACCTTCCGTGATCATGAAGAACCCGGGATGTCGGCGCGGTGGCGTGCATGATCGCGGAGACTTCTCGTCGCCGAAATCCGATCTATGGCCCGATGGGCGATAAATCCGACTCGTGACCATGCGCATGGTGCACAGCCGGGCATAAACGATTTATGACCTGTCGGGGTATAAATCCGAAAAGTCGTGGCGCGGAGCGCCCGACTTTTCGGACCGCGGCCGACGGCAGGACCGTCGGGGCGAGTGGGCGTCTACGTGTAGCGGCGCAGCGTATCCTCCGCGGTGGCGCGCATGAGTGCGCGCAGCTCCGGCGGGTCGACGACCTCCACGTCCGGGCCGAAGCGGCCCAGGTCGACCCGGGCGTGCTCGAAGGACTCGATCGGCAGCACCGCCCGGAGCCAGCCGTCGTCGCCGTCGGGGGTGCCGGTCTCGCGCAGCGCCCGCTCCGCGACCGGGCCCAGCATCCACCACAGCCGGGCGGCGCGCGGACCGACCCGCACGGTCGCCGAACCGCCCCGGTAGAGCGTCTCCTGCAGCCGTTCGGCGAAGCCCAGCCAGTACCGCCGCAGATCGAAATCCTCGGGCCGCTCGAAGCGCTCGTCGCTCGCGGTCAGGCCGTCGATGCGGGAGATCCGGTAACCGTTGATGCGGGTGCGCCCGCGCGCCACCAGATACCAGGCGGTGCCCTTGAGCACCAGGCCGAGCGGCTCCAGGGTGCGTTCGACCGAAGTCCCGTCCCATTTACGGTACCGAACGTGAATCCGAACCTGCTCCCACAGCGCGGACGCCACCGCGTCGAGGTGCGGCGGCGCCTCCGGGTCGCGGAACCAGCCCGGCGCGTCGACGTGCACGCGCTCCTGGATGCGCCCGGCGGTCGTGCGCTGCTCGGCCGGCAGCGCGGCGAGCAGCTTCAGCCGCGCCGCCTCCAGCGTCGGGCCGAGCCCCAGGTCGCCCGCGGTGGCGCCGCTGCCGGCCAGGAACAGCGCGGCCGCCTCGTCGGTGGTGAGGCCGGTCAGGCTGGTGCGGTAGCCGTCGACCAGCTGGAAGCCGCCGGCCGGCCCGCGGTCGGCGTAGACCGGCACGCCGGAGGCGGACAGGGCCTCGATGTCGCGGTACACCGTGCGCACCGACACCTCGAGCTCGTCGGCGATCTGCTGCGCGGTCAGCCGGCCCCGGGTCTGCAGCAGTAGCAGCGTCGACAGCAGCCGGCTCGCGCGCATCAGCCAGGTCGGTTCGCGTACACCGACCGGCGCACGTACAACGCATACAGCCACGCCGGCCCGAACACGATGCCCAGGGCGAGCAGCGACCAGTGCAGGAACCCGCCGCCGAGCAGCACGACCTGCACCAACAGCCCGGCGAACCAGGCCCACGAGCGGCGCAGCAGCCCGCACAGCGCGAAGCACACGACGGCGAGCCCGGCGCAGACCCAGATCGCCGCTGTCGTACCGCCGCCGCCGTGCCCGAGCTTGGCCAGCGGCAGCAGCGCCAGCAGCAGCACGACCCCCTCGACGGCGAGCCCGGCGGCGCCGACGCCGCGCACGGCGGCCTCGGGGTTCTTCAGCCCGGTCGGCGCGCTCATCGGCGCAGCAGCCCGCGGGCGTCGGCGACGGTCACGACCGAGCCGGTGATGAGGATGCCGACGGTGCCCGGCACGGCGTTGTCGGACTCGGCGAGCGTGACCGCGGCGTCGATGGCGTCGGGCAGGGCCGGCACCACGTGCACCCGGTCGGCGCCGTAGAGCTCCTCGGCGATCGCCGCCAGCTGCGCGACCGGCATCGCCCGCGGCGAGCTGTTGCGGGTCACCACGATGCTCTCCGTGATCGGCTCCAGCAGCTCCAGCATCCCCTCGACGTCCTTGTCGGCCAGCGCGGCAACGACCGCGACCAGGCCGCTGAACGCGAACTCCTCGGTCAGCGCCTTCACCGCGGCCGCCATGCCCGGCTCGTTGTGCGCGGCATCGAGCAGGATCGGCGGCGAGTTGCGGATGCGCTCGAGCCGGCCGGGCGAGCTGGCGCCGGCGAAGCCCTCCCGCACCGCCTCCGCGTTGAGCGCCCGCTCCGCGCCCGCGCCCAGGAACGCCTCCACCGCGGCGAGCGCGATGGCCGCGTTCTGCGCCTGATGCTCGCCGTGCAGAGGCAGGAAGATCCCCTCGTACACCCCGGAAAGCCCCTGCAGCGTCAACACCTGCCCGCCGACGGCGAGATCGCGATGGACGACGCCGAACTCGCGCCCCTCCCGGGCCAGGCTCGCCCCGACCTCGGCGCAGCGCTCCAGGATCGGGCGCATCGCCTCCTCCGGCTGCAGCGCACAGATCAGCGTCGAGCCCTTGTGCACGATGCCGGCCTTGGCCCAGGCGATCTCCTCGAGCGTGTCGCCGAGCCACTCGGTGTGGTCCAGCCCGATCGGCGTGATCACCGTCGTCTGCGCATGCAGCACGTTGGTCGAGTCGTCCGCGCCGCCGAGGCCGACCTCGACCACGGCCACGTCGACGGGCGCGTCGGCGAACGCGGCGAACGCCATCGCGGTGGTCATGTCGAAGTACGTCAGCGGCTGGTCGTTGCGCGCGTCGAGGTACTCGGCCAGCGGCGCGACCTCCTCGTACACGTCGACGAACCGCTGCTCGCTGATCGGCTCGCCCTCGATGCTGATCCGCTCGGTGATGCTCTGCAGATGCGGGCTCGTGTAGCGGCCGGTGCGCAGCCCGTGCGCGCGCAGCAGCGAATCGATCATCCGCGCCGTCGAGGTCTTGCCGTTGGTACCGGTGAGATGGATCGCCGGATACGCCCGCTGGGGGCTGCCGAGCGAGTCGAGCAGCCCCTCGATGCGGCCGAGGTCGAACACCATCCGGGTGAACCCGCGGGCGTTGAGCTCCTGGTCGACCTCGGAGAAGCTTCTGGTCACAGCGCTTCCAGCTGGGCGGAGATGCGGGCCAGGTCCGCCTCGGCGGTCTCCAGGCGCTGGCGGATCTTCGCCACCACCGCCTCCGGCGCCTTGTCGGTGAAGGCCGGGTTGCCGAGCTTCGCCCGGCACTGCGCGGCCTCCTTCTCCGCCGCCGCCTTGTCCTTCGTGAGCCGGGCCCGCTCGGCGGCCACGTCGATCGCGCCGCGGGTGTCGAGCTCCACCGTGACCCCCACGCCGACGGCCAGCTTCGCCGACGCCGCGAAGTCCCCGCCGGCCGGCTCCAGCCGCGCCAGTGACCGGATCAGGCCCTCGTGCGCGGTCAGCCCGGCCTCCTCCAGCCCCTCCAGCCGGGCGGCGACCCGCTGCGACGGCTTCACGCCCTGGTCGGCGCGGAACCGCCGGACCTCGGTCACGACCCGCTGCAGGTTCTCCACCTCGCGCTCGGCGGCGTCGTCGGTGAGCTCCTTGTCGGCGGCCGGCCACTCGGCCCGCACCACGGTCGCCCCGCCGGTCAGCGTCGTCCACAGCTCCTCGGTGACAAAGGGCATGATCGGGTGCAGCAGCCGCAGCAGGCTCTCCAGCACGTGGCCGAGCACCCGCCGGGTGCGCGCCTGCGCCTCGGCATCGGCGCCGGCGAGCACCGGCTTGGTCAGCTCCAGATACCAGTCGCAGACGTCGTCCCAGGCGAAGTGGTACAGCGTGTCACACACCTTCGCCAGCTCGAGCGACTCGAACTGCTGGTCCACCTCGCCGATGACGTGCTGCAGGCGGGACAGGATCCACCGGTCCACGGTGCTCAGGCCCTCGGTGGGCAGCTCGCCCTCGACCGTAGCGCCGTTGGCCAGGCCGTAGCGGGTCGCGTTCCACAGCTTGTTGGCGAAGTTGCGGCTGCCCTGCGCCCACTCCTCGCTCACCGGCACGTCCGCGCCCGGGTTGGCCCCGCGCAGCAGCGTGAACCGGGTCGCGTCGGCGCCGAAGCGCTCGATCCAGTCCAGCGGGTCGACGACGTTGCCGAACGACTTCGACATCTTCTTGCCGTACTGGTCGCGCACCATGCCATGCAGCATGACCACGTCGAACGGCTGCCGGCCGCCCATCGCGTAGAGGCCGAACATCATCATCCGGGCGACCCAGAAGAACAGGATGTCGTACCCCGTGACGAGCACGCTGGTCGGGTAGAACTTCGCCAGGTCCGGCGTCTCGTCGGGCCAGCCGAGCGTGGAGAACGGCCACAGCGCCGAGCTGAACCAGGTGTCGAGCACGTCGGCGTCCCGCACCCAGCCCTCGCCGGTCGGCGCCTCGTCGTCGGGCCCGACGCACACGACCTCGCCGGCCGGGCCGTACCACACCGGGATCCGGTGGCCCCACCACAGCTGCCGCGAGATGCACCAGTCGTGCATGTTGTCGACCCAGCCGAAGTACCGCTTCGTCAGCTCCGGCGGCTCGACCCGCACCCGCCCGTCGCGCACCGCGTCGCCGGCCGCCTTGGCCAGCGGCGCGGCCCACACGAACCACTGCAGCGACAGCCGCGGCTCGACGGTGGTGCCGCACCGCTGGCAGTGGCCGACGGCGTGCACATACGGCCGCTTCTCGGCGACGATGCGCCCCTGCTCCCGCAGCGCGGCCACGACCGCCGGCCGGGCCTCATACCGGTCCAGGCCCAGGAACGGCCCGTGCACCGTGATGACGCCGTGCTCGTCCATGATGGTCAGGCTCGGCAGGTCGTGCCGCTGGCCGATCTCGAAGTCGTTGGGGTCGTGCGCCGGGGTCACCTTGACCGCACCGGTACCGAACGCCGGATCGACGTGCGCATCGGCGACGATCGGAATCCGCCGCCCGGTCAGCGGCAGCTCCACCTCGGTGCCGACCAGGTGCCGGTAGCGCTCGTCGTCGGGGTGCACCGCGACCGCGGTGTCGCCGAGCATCGTCTCGGCCCGGGTGGTGGCCACGACGATCGCATCGTCGCCGTCGCCGTAGCGGATCGAGACCAGCTCGCCGTCGTCGTCGGAGTGCTCGACCTCGATGTCGCTCAGCGCGGTCAGGCAGCGCGGGCACCAGTTGATGATCCGCTCGGCCCGGTAGATGAGCCCGTCGTCGAAGAGCCGCTTGAAGATCGTGAGCACGGCCCGGGACAGGCCCTCGTCCATCGTGAACCGCTCGCGGCTCCAGTCCACGGAGTCGCCGAGCCGGGTCATCTGCCCGAGGATCTTGCCGCCGGACTCGGCCTTCCACTGCCACACCCGCTCGACGAACGCCTCCCGGCCGAGGTCGTGGCGCGACTGCCCGTCGGTGGCCAGCTGCCGCTCGACGACGTTCTGGGTGGCGATGCCGGCGTGGTCCATGCCGGGCAGCCAGAGGGTCTCGTAGCCCTGCATGCGCTTGCGCCGGGTCAGCGCGTCCTGGACCGAGTGGTCGAGGGCGTGGCCGATGTGCAGGGACCCGGTGACGTTCGGCGGCGGCAACACGATCGCGAACGGCGGCTTGTCGCTGGCCGCGTCCGCCGTGAACAGGCCGTCGGCTACCCATTGCTCGTACCGCCGCCGCTCGACCTCGCCGGGGGTGTACTGCGCCGAGAGCGCCGGCGCCGCCTGCGCCGCGCGTGGAGTATCCGTCACACGCAAAGTCTAGAACTGTCGCACCGGGGGTCTACGCTCGCCAGTGCCGGAGCCGACCCAGGTGCCTCGTTTTCTCAGGAGATTGATCGAAGGTGACGACCCCGCCGCACGACCCGGACGACGAGCCTCGTTCTGAGCCGTTCCGGCCCATGTCCTACGACCTGGCTCCGGAGTTCGGCACGCCCCCGCCGGTGAACAACCCGGGCCCCTACCCGCCCCCGCCCCCGGCGCAGCCCCAGCCGGCCACCTATCAACAGCCTGCCTATCAGCAGCCTGCCTATCAGCCGCCCCCGCCGCAGCCCGTCTACGCGCCGCCCCCGCCGCCACAGCCGGTGCTCGCGCCGCCCGCGCCCAAGAAGGGCCACGGCCTGCGGATCACGCTCGCCGTCGTCGGCGGCGTGATCGTGGTCTGCGCCATCGCCGCGTGCGTGTTCCTCTACCCGTATGTCAAGGAGAGCTCGCACGTGACCGCCCCGCCGACGCTGCCCGGCGGCCTGACCAAGCAGGACACCGACGAGTCGAAGGCCCTCGCCGACAGCCTCGCGACCGAGCTGCGCAAAGACTCCTCCACCAGCATCGACGAGACCGCGGTCGGGGTGTATTCGGCCGGCGACGACCCCAGCAACATCGTCGTGCTCGCCGCCGGGACCGGCACGTTCTTCTCCCCCGGCGCCCAGGTCGACAGCGCCTTCACCGGCTTCGGCGCGAGCGACGGGGTGAGCATCGGCGCCCCGCAGACATACCACCCCGGCAAGCTCGGCGGCACGGTGAAGTGCGCCGACGGCACGAGCTCGTCCCAGGCGGTCGGCAAGGTGTCGATGTGCGTGTGGGCCGACCACGGCAGCGTCGGCCTGGTCGTGTTCATCGGCCGCACCGCCGACGAGGCCGCGCCGCTGTTCGTGCAGATCCGCGAGGCCGTGCAGACCCGGGAGATCTGAGCCGCCGCGAGGCGCACGTGAGCGCCCTGCGGCCGCCAGCCAGGGTCGCAGGGTTCGCTGCTACAGTGCGCCGATGGTCGACCCCGAGGGCGGTCCCGCCTACCTGTACCCCGAAGACGCGGAGCTCGACGAGGCCCCCGCCGGCCGCCCGCCCCTCAAACGCATCGCGATCGTCTCCGGCTCGGTCGCGGCCGCAGCGCTGCTGGTCTCCGGGATCATCTACGGCCCGACGGTGGCCCGGGTGCTGTCCCAGAGCGGCACGACGGTCGACTCGCCGAACAAGGTGGGCGCGTTCACGCTCGACACGAGCGACGGCGCGAAGGACACCGCCGAGTACATCCGCGACGCTGTCACCACCGAGATCTCCCTGGACTCGAGCGTCGGCCTGATCTACCGCGACCAGCAGGTCAGCGCGATCCTGGTGGCCGGCACGGCCCGCATCTGGAATCCCGGCCGCACGTTGGAGTCCGCGTTCGACGTGGTCTCCGACGACGCCGGCGGCGTCCGCGACGTCCACGACGTGGCGGCCGGCCCGCTCGGCGGCACGGTCCGCTGCGGCGTCACGAAGGTCGACAACACCGACCTGGCGGTGTGCGGCTGGGCGGACAACGGCTCGCTCGGCGTCGCCCTGTTCTCGGGCCGCACGGCTACCGAGGCCGCGAAGCCCTTCCTGGACCTGCGCACCGCGGTGGAGCACCGCCCCTGATTCCGCGCCGGCCTGGTCCAGCCAGATCAGGCCGGCGAAAGGAGTCCCGAAAATGCTTTAGGGGCCCGTCGCATGCGACGGGCCCCTAAAGGAAAGTTTGTCCGGCGGCGTCCTACTCTCCCACACTCTCACGGGTGCAGTACCATCGGCGCTGGAGGGCTTAGCTTCCGGGTTCGGAATGGGACCGGGCGTTTCCCCTCCGCTATGGCCACCGAAACACTATGAACCTGTCAACCCCGCACACCCAACCCCCCACCTTTCCCGAGGGGTCCGGGGTGCGAACGGTATTGGTTCAGAATCACACAGTGGATGCGAAACAGCCCTTACAGCTGTATATGAGGTCAAGTCCTCGGCCTATTAGTACCGGTCAGCTCAAACCTGTTACCAGGCTTCCACTTCCGGCCTATCAACCCAGTAGTCTCGCTGGGGGCCTTAACCCTCAAGGGGTGGGATACCTCATCTCGAAGCGAGCTTCCCGCTTAGATGCTTTCAGCGGTTATCCCTTCCGAACGTAGCCAACCAGCCGTGCTCTTGGCAGAACAACTGGCACACCAGAGGTTCGTCCGTCCCGGTCCTCTCGTACTAGGGACAGCCCTTCTCAAGTATCCTACGCGCGCGGCGGATAGGGACCGAACTGTCTCACGACGTTCTAAACCCAGCTCGCGTACCGCTTTAATGGGCGAACAGCCCAACCCTTGGGACCTACTCCAGCCCCAGGATGCGACGAGCCGACATCGAGGTGCCAAACCATCCCGTCGATATGGACTCTTGGGGAAGATCAGCCTGTTATCCCCGGGGTACCTTTTATCCGTTGAGCGACACCGCTTCCACCTGCCAGTGCCGGATCACTAGTCCCGACTTTCGTCCCTGCTCGACCTGTCAGTCTCACAGTCAAGCCCCCTTGTGCACTTGCACTCAACACCTGATTGCCAACCAGGCTGAGGGAACCTTTGGGCGCCTCCGTTACATTTTAGGAGGCAACCGCCCCAGTTAAACTACCCACCAGACACTGTCCCTGAACCGGCTCACGGCCCAAGGTTAGATACCCAAATCCACCAGAGTGGTATTTCAAGCTTGCCTCCGACAGTCACTGGCGTGACCGCTTCACCGGCTCCCACCTATCCTACACAAGCGAATTCGAGTACCAATGTCAAGCTATAGTGAAGGTCCCGGGGTCTTTCCGTCCTGCCGCGCGTAACGAGCATCTTTACTCGTACTGCAATTTCGCCGGGCCTGTGGTTGAGACAGTGGGGAAGTCGTTACGCCATTCGTGCAGGTCGGAACTTACCCGACAAGGAATTTCGCTACCTTAGGATGGTTATAGTTACCACCGCCGTTTACTGGCGCTTAAGTTCTCCGCTTCGCCCCGAAAGACTAACAGGTCCCCTTAACGTTCCAGCACCGGGCAGGCGTCAGTCCATATACGTCGTCTTACGACTTAGCATGGACCTGTGTTTTTAGTAAACAGTCGCTTCCCCCTGGTCTCTGCGGCCACCAACCGCTCCACCAGCACGTGGTCTCACCATCGGTGGCCCCCCTTCTCCCGAAGTTACGGGGGCAATTTGCCGAGTTCCTTAACCACAGTTCGCCCGATCGCCTCGGTATTCTCTACCTGACCACCTGTGTCGGTTTCGGGTACGGGCCGCTCGAAACTCGCTAGAGGCTTTTCTCGGCAGCATGGGATCACTGGCTTCACCTGAAACGGCTCCGCATCACGCCTCACCCACCATGTGCCACGGATTTACCTATGACACGGGCTACACGCTTGCCCCGGCACAACCACCGGCCGGGCCCAGCTACCCTCCTGCGTCACCCCATCGCTTGCCTACTACCACCCAAGTTCCCAAACTCCAGCCATCCCCCCGAAAGGTTCAGACCATCGCAAGGTTAGTACAAGCAGGTTCAGCATGGACGCTTCTACGCGGGTACGGGAATATCAACCCGTTGTCCATCGACTACGCCTCTCGGCCTCGCCTTAGGCCCCGACTCACCCAGGGCGGATTAGCCTGGCCCTGGAACCCTTGGTCATCCGGCGGCAGGGTTTCTCACCCTGCTTTCGCTACTCATGCCTGCATTCTCACTCGCGCCACCTCCACGGCTGGATCACTCCGCCGCTTCACCGGTGACACGACGCTCCCCTACCCATCCACACACCTGGACCCCAAAAAAGGGGCCGGGTACACGCGTGAATGCCACAGCTTCGGCGGTGTGCTTGAGCCCCGCTACATTGTCGGCGCGGAACCACTTGACCAGTGAGCTATTACGCACTCTTTCAAGGGTGGCTGCTTCTAAGCCAACCTCCTGGTTGTCTATGCGACCCCACATCCTTTACCACTTAGCACACGCTTAGGGGCCTTAGCTGGTGATCTGGGCTGTTTCCCTCTCGACTACGAAGCTTATCCCCCGCAGTCTCACTGCCACGCTCTCACTTACCGGCATTCGGAGTTTAGTTGACTTCAGTAAGCTTGTAGGCCCCCTAGGCCATCCAGTGCTCTACCTCCGGCAAGAAACGCGCAACGCTGCACCTAAATGCATTTCGGGGAGAACCAGCTATCACGGAGTTTGATTGGCCTTTCACCCCTAACCACAGATCATCCCCCAACTTTTCAACGTTGGTGGGTTCGGCCCTCCACGCGGTCTTACCCGCGCTTCAGCCTGCCCATGGCTAGATCACTCCGCTTCGGGTCTAGGACACGCGACTGAACGCCCTATTCAGACTCGCTTTCGCTACGGCTCCCCCACACGGGTTAACCTCGCCACGTATCACTAACTCGCAGGCTCATTCTTCAAAAGGCACGCCGTCACCCCCACCAAAAGGCAGGACGCTCCGACGGATTGTAGGCGCACGGTTTCAGGTACTATTTCACTCCCCTCCCGGGGTACTTTTCACCTTTCCCTCACGGTACTCGTCCGCTATCGGTCACCAGGGAGTATTTAGGCTTACCAGGTGGTCCTGGCAGATTCACGGCAGATTTCAGGAGTCCGCCGCTACTCGGGAACACACACAACAGACCAGCAGTTTTCGCCTACCGGACTCTCACCGTCTACGGTGCCGCTTTCCAGCGAACTTCAACTAACCACCGGTTTTCTCACTGCCGTCCCGGATGGCAGCCCGGAAACTGTGCGTCCCACAACCCCGAACACGCAACCCCTGCCAGGTATCACACGTGCCCGGTTTAGCCTCATCCGCTTTCGCTCGCCACTACTCACGGAATCACAATTGTTTTCTCTTCCTGCGGGTACTGAGATGTTTCACTTCCCCGCGTTCCCTCTACCTGCCCTATGTATTCAGACAGGAGTGACACCACATGACTGGTGCCGGGTTCCCCCATTCGGACACCCTGGGATCACAGCTCGGTTGACAGCTCCCCCAGGCCTATCGCGGCCTCCCACGTCCTTCATCGGCTCCTGGTGCCAAGGCATCCACCGTACGCCCTCAGCAACTTGACCACAAAGCAATAAAGATGCTCGCATCCACTGTGCAATTCTCAACCAACACCAAACCCAGAACGTTGACTGTCCAAGCCTCCGGCCATCCGACCGAGGTCCCCGAACCATTCTGGATTCACGTCCGAAACACACCATCGCTGGTTGTTTCAGGACCCAACAGGGTGCCTATACGCTCTCCTCCAGCCGCACCAGCCGCGTTCCACACCACTCACGTGGCAGTACTAACCGCGCCGGCCGTTGCCGAACAGAACTTCGCCAGTGTCTCCGCCATCGAGCACCCCACCAGCACACTCGGCCGGTGTGGGCTCCTTACCACCGTTCGGTGGAAGGCGCTCCTTAGAAAGGAGGTGATCCAGCCGCACCTTCCGGTACGGCTACCTTGTTACGACTTCGTCCCAATCGCCAGCCCCACCTTCGACGGCTCCCTCCACAAGGGTTGGGCCACCGGCTTCGGGTGTTGCCGACTTTCGTGACGTGACGGGCGGTGTGTACAAGGCCCGGGAACGTATTCACCGCAGCGTTGCTGATCTGCGATTACTAGCGACTCCGACTTCACGGGGTCGAGTTGCAGACCCCGATCCGAACTGAGACCGGCTTTTTGGGATTCGCTCCACCTCACGGTATCGCAGCCCTTTGTACCGGCCATTGTAGCATGCGTGAAGCCCTGGACATAAGGGGCATGATGACTTGACGTCATCCCCACCTTCCTCCGAGTTGACCCCGGCAGTCTTCGATGAGTCCCCGGCCGAACCGCTGGCAACATCGAACAAGGGTTGCGCTCGTTGCGGGACTTAACCCAACATCTCACGACACGAGCTGACGACAGCCATGCACCACCTGTGAACGGCCCCGAAGGACCCGACATCTCTGCCGGATTACCGAACATGTCAAACCCAGGTAAGGTTCTTCGCGTTGCATCGAATTAATCCGCATGCTCCGCCGCTTGTGCGGGCCCCCGTCAATTCCTTTGAGTTTTAGCCTTGCGGCCGTACTCCCCAGGCGGGGCGCTTAATGCGTTAGCTGCGGCACAGAGAACCGGAGAGGCCCCCCACACCTAGCGCCCAACGTTTACAGCGTGGACTACCAGGGTATCTAATCCTGTTCGCTCCCCACGCTTTCGCTCCTCAGCGTCAGTATCGGCCCAGAGACCCGCCTTCGCCACCGGTGTTCCTCCTGATATCTGCGCATTTCACCGCTACACCAGGAATTCCAGTCTCCCCTACCGAACTCAAGCCTGCCCGTATCAGCTGCAAGCCCACAGTTGAGCTGCGGGTTTTCACAGCTGACGCAACAAGCCGCCTACGAGCTCTTTACGCCCAATAAATCCGGACAACGCTCGCGCCCTACGTCTTACCGCGGCTGCTGGCACGTAGTTGGCCGGCGCTTCTTCTCCAGGTACCGTCACTCACGCTTCGTCCCTGTCGAAAGAGGTTTACAACCCGAAGGCCTTCATCCCTCACGCGGCGTCGCTGCATCAGGCTTCCGCCCATTGTGCAATATTCCCCACTGCTGCCTCCCGTAGGAGTCTGGGCCGTGTCTCAGTCCCAGTGTGGCCGGTCGCCCTCTCAGGCCGGCTACCCGTCGTCGCCTTGGTAGGCCATCACCCCACCAACAAGCTGATAGGCCGCGAGCCCATCCCACGCCGAAAAACTTTCCACACCCGACGATGCCGTCCGATATGAATATCCGGTATTAGCCCCCGTTTCCGAGGGTTATCCCAAAGCCTGGGGCAGGTTACTCACGTGTTACTCACCCGTTCGCCGCTCGAGTACCCCGAAGGGCCTTTCCGCTCGACTTGCATGTGTTAAGCACGCCGCCAGCGTTCGTCCTGAGCCAGGATCAAACTCTCCAACAAAACCAACGTTGGTGAATCAATCACCCGGCAACAAACATGTTGTCACCAAAGGAATCCCAGACACGATCACCCTCGAAAGGGACACCGTGCCACGGGGTAAATTTCAATTGGCACTGGCTTAACAAGCACCCTGTTGAGTTCTCAAACAACCAACACACACCGCCGTGGTCCGCGATTTCTCGCTCGCCTCGTCCGGGGCAACTGCTCCACCTTACCAGTTCGCTTTCCGTTGTCAAGTCCGTTGTCCGAACTTTCTCACTTCCAGCGGGTTTCCCGAGCATAGCAAGGCCGCCGTTTCCGGCGATCTTGTTTCGGGAGATCCGATCGCACCGGCCGACACTGGAGCTTGTCGCTCGCTTGCCCGCCCGGCTCGCCACCGGCTTTCCTACTCTACCAGCCCGATCCGTCCTGTCAAGTTCGCGTTTTCCGCTTACCGACCGTCTGAACCGTTTCTCCCGCGCGCGTCAACCGCGCCGTTTCCGGCGCCAGACTCGCTTGGGATTTCGGTAGGCCGACCGGCCCTCGCGGGCCTGCCCGGTTCCCTACCGGCTGGGAAACCTTACCTGGCCGGCTTCGCGATCGCAAATTCGCGTTCGCACCACCCAGAGTTTCTCAAATCCGACGTTCTGGTTGTTTCCGCCCAGCCCCTCGGACGTGGAGAACCTTACGGACCTTGCCGTGTCGGAGTCAAATCGGCACGTCAGCGCCCTATAGACGGCGGTTGGCCAGGCTCGGCAGGGTCAGGCGAATCTCTTCCAGCCGCTCAAGATCGAGGTCCGCGAACGTCACACCAACGACGTCGGGGGCCTGGGCGACGACCGTCCCCCACGGGTCGACCACCATGCTGCGCCCGAAGCAGGTGCGATCGGGGTCATGGTTGCCGATCTGGCCGGCGGCGAGCACATAGCACTGGTTCTCGATGGCGCGCGCCCGCAGCAGCACCTCCCAGTGGTCCCGGCCGGTGTGCAGCATGAACGCCGCCGGCACCACGAGGACGGTCGCGCCGTCGATCGCCAGCGCGCGGTACAACTCCGGGAACCGCAGGTCATAGCAGACCGACAGGCCGACGCGGACGCGCTCGACATCGACGCAGGCCGTCGTCCCGCCGGGGGCGACCGTCTTCGACTCGTGATATGAGACACGCCCCGGGATCTCTACGTCATAGAGGTGGATCTTTCGATACGTCGCGGCGAGCGCGCCGGACCGATCGAAGACGAGCGACGTGTTGTACGTGTGCTCGGCGTCCGGCCCGGTCTCGTGGAACGACCCCGCGTGCACCCACATGCCGAGCTCCCGCGCGGCGTCGGCGAAGAACGCGGCGAACTCGCCGTCGACGCCCTCGGGCTTCGGCGCCGAGTGCGCGCGGCCGAGGTAGTCCACGTACTCCGGCAGCATCGCCAGGTCCGCTCCCCCGTCCGCGGCCCGCTGCAGCAGCTCGCGAGCCACCCTGAGGTTGTCGGACCGGTCGTCACGGGCGTTGAGCTGGCACACCGCTACGCGCATACGGCCAAGCCTACGGTCAGCCGGCGGTCAGCACGAGGGCCACGGCGGCCAGGCCCAGCCCGGTGATCTGCAGCGGCCGCATCCGCTCCCGATCGACGGCCACGGCGAGCACGACGGTCGTCACCGGATACAGCGAGGCCAGGGGCGCGGCGACGCTGAGCACGCCGTTGCGCACGGCGAAGAGATAGAGCGCATTCGCGGCGACGTCGAAGGCTCCGGCGGTACCCCCGAGCAGAACGGTGCCGCCCGGAACACGCACCGGCACGCGGAGCGCGCGCATGGTCACGAGCAGGCCGGTGACTCCCGCCACCCGGCCGGCGAGCAGCGGCCACAGGCCGGAGGCGTCCGAGGTCTGGGCCACCAGCGTGAAGTAGCCGCCGAACAGCACGCCGGACAGCAGCGCGAGGCCCGCCAGCGCGCGGGAGGCGCGGGCGCCGCCGCGGGGCCCGGCGCTGACGAGCGTGATCGCGGCCACCGCGAGCACCGCGCCCGCGAGCGCCGGAGCCGACGGCAGACGATCGAGAAACAGACCAAGCAGCAGTGGTACCGCCGCGGTCGTGGTCGCCGTCAAGGGCGCGACGACCGACATCGCGCCGCCGGCGAGCGCCCGGTAGAAGATCACCAGTCCCGCGTTGCCGACCAGCCCGGAGGCCACGCCCCAGGCGAGATCGGCGAGGCCCGGCGCGCCGGGGCGGGTGATCAGCAGCCAGCCGGCGAGGAGCGGGATGCCCGCCGTCTCGGCGACGAGGGCGACGACGAAAGAGTTGGCGCGCTGACTCGCCTTGCCGCCGGCGAAGTCACCCGCACCCCAGATGAGCGCGGAGGCCGCGGCGAACACGAGGGACAGCACGCAGACGACGATATCAGCATCGATTCCGCGCTGCTGCGAGTTTTTCCGTGGTACCACCGAAGCTTGACGACGATTTCCCTGACATTGGACGGCGGGAATCCGTGGCCGGAACGCGCAGTGACCCGGGACACTGTGTCCCGGGTCACTGGTTGGTCTTGCTCAGGCCGACTTCTCCTCGCGGTCCGCCCGGCGCCGGCCGACCCGGTGGGCGGCGAGGTCCCGCGGCACGATCGTCGGGATGACCTTCTCCAGCACGACCTCGCGGGTGATCAGGACCCGGGCGATGTTGGGGTTGCTGGGCACCTCGTACATCACGGAGAGGAGGACCTCTTCCATGATCGCCCGCAGCCCGCGGGCGCCGGTGCCGCGCAGGATGGCCTGGTCGGCGATCGCCTCCAGGGCCTCGGGCGCGAACTCGAGCTCGACGCCGTCGAGCTCGAACAGCCGCTGATACTGCCGCACGAGCGCGTTGCGCGGCTCGGTGAGGATCTTGACCAGCGCGTCGCGGTCGAGGCTCTTGACGCTGGTGATGACCGGCAGGCGCCCGATGAACTCGGGGATCAGGCCGAACTTGAGCATGTCCTCCGGCATGACGTCGCTGAAGGCGTCGTCGGCCGTGCGGTCGGTGATCGAGCGCAGGTTGGCGCCGAAGCCGGTGCCGCCCTTGCCGACCCGCTGCTGGACGATCCGGTCGAGGCCGGCGAAGGCGCCACCGCAGATGAAGAGCACGTTGGACGTGTCGATCTGGATGAACTCCTGGTGCGGGTGCTTGCGCCCGCCCTGCGGCGGCACGTTGGCCACCGTGCCCTCGATGATCTTCAGCAGCGCCTGCTGCACGCCCTCGCCGGAGACGTCCCGGGTGATCGACGGGTTCTCCGACTTGCGCGCGATCTTGTCGACCTCGTCGATGTAGACGATCCCGGTCTCGGCCCGGCGGATGTCGTAGTCGGCGGCCTGGATCAGCTTCAGCAGGATGTTCTCGACGTCCTCGCCGACATAGCCGGCCTCGGTGAGCGCGGTGGCGTCCGCGATCGCGAACGGCACGTTGAGCATGCGCGCGAGGGTCTGGGCCAGGTGCGTCTTGCCGCAGCCCGTCGGGCCGATCAGCAGGATGTTGGACTTCGCCAGCTCGACGCCGTCGCCGCCGGAGCTGCCGCCGGACTCGGCCTGCACCCGCTTGTAGTGGTTGTAGACCGCCACCGCGAGGGCCTTCTTGGCCTGATCCTGGCCGACCACGTATTGGTCGAGGAAGGCGCAGATCTCCATCGGTTTGGGCAACTCGTCGAACTTGACGTCGCCCGACTCCGCAAGCTCTTCCTCGATGATCTCGTTGCAGAGATCAATGCACTCATCGCAGATGTAGACGCCGGGTCCGGCGATCAGTTTCTTCACCTGCTTCTGCGACTTGCCGCAGAAGGAGCACTTCAGTAGGTCGCCGCCGTCGCCGATCCGTGCCACCTACGATCTCCCTGCCTTCGGCCGGACCCTACGTCCGGATCGCATCCCCTGCCGCGCGGAGCGACTGGCGCCCACGTTGGCTTCTGCCTCGACGTTACCTGGTGGTCGCCCGTATTCCGACCCCCTACGCGGGGGTGTCTTTCGAGCAGACTCCCAATGGCCGGTTTCCCGGCCCCGCCGCGGCCCGTCCCGGCTCCTCGGCAACCTCATCGGCTCGCCGAACCCGGAGGTTAGGCGAGCCGACGAGGGTCCTGCTCAGCGGGCTCAGCTGCCCGACGCCACCAGGCTGGACTTCTTGCGGCTGACCAGCACGTTGTCGACCAGGCCGTATTCCTTGGCCTCGTCGGCGGTGAGGATTTTGTCGCGGTCGATGTCCTTGCGGACCTTCTCCACCGGCTGGCCGGTGTGGCGCGACACCATCTCCTCGAGCTGCGTGCGCATCCGCATGATCTCGCGGGCCTGGATCTCGATGTCCGAGCCCTGCCCGTAGCCACCCTCGGTGGCCGGCTGGTGGATGATGATCCGGGAGTTGGGCAGGGCGAGGCGCTTGCCCGGCGTGCCCGCCGCGAGCAGCACCGCGGCCGCGCTCGCCGCCTGGCCCAGGCACACCGTGAGGATGTCGGGCCGGACGTAGAGCATGGTGTCGTAGATCGCCGTCATGGCCGTGAAGGAGCCACCGGGCGAGTTGATGTACAGCGTGATGTCCCGGTCCGGCTCGGTGCTCTCCAGCGTGAGCAGCTGCGCCATCACGTCGTTGGCTGACGCGTCGTCGATCTGCACGCCGAGGAAGATGATCCGGTCCTCGAACAGCTTGTTGTACGGGTTGGTCTCCTTGATGCCGTATGACGTGCGTTCGACATACGACGGCAGGATGTAGCGGTTGTGCACCTCGCGCAGCGCCGGGGGCAGACTCAGATCGGTCATGGCTTCGCTCCTCAGGCCAGGGTTCCGGCGCCTTCCGGAGCCTGCTGGGCCCCGGTGATCACCTTGTCGATGAAGCCGTAGTCCCGCGCCTCTTCGGCGGTGAACCAGCGGTCACGGTCGGAGTCGGCCTCGATCTGCCCCAGCGACTGCCCGGTGTGGAACGCCACGCGCTCCTGGAACATCCGCTTGGTGTAGAGCATCTGCTCGGCCTGAATGGCGATGTCGGAGGCCGTGCCCCCGATGCCGCCGGACGGCTGGTGCATCATGATGCGCGCGTGCGGCAGGGCCATGCGCTTGCCCGCCGCACCGGCGCACAGCAGCAGCTGACCCATCGAGGCGGCCATGCCCATCGCGACAGTCGCCACGTCGTTGCTGACGAACTGCATGATGTCGTAGATCGCCATGCCCGAGTAGACCGAGCCACCGGGCGAGTTGATGTAAAGCCAGATGTCGCGCTCCTCGTCCTCGGCGGCGAGCAGGAGCATCTGGGCACAGATACGGTTGGCAACCTGGTCGTTGACCTCGCTGCCCAGGAAGATGATCCGCTCCTTGAGCAGACGGTTGAACACCGAGTCGTCGAGCGTCAGGCTCGTGTCCGCGCCCCGACCGCGCCCGTGGGGCGCGGGACTGACTGGCGACGCTGGAATATGCAGGTCGGTCATGGCAGCCCTTCGCAAGAGTCTTGTACTTGCCGACCCTAACCGGTGCGGGGAGCGGCAGCTTCCCGTGCTGACCGCATTTCGCTATGAGCGCACCGTGGTTGCGGGACGACGCTTTGACCCCCGGCTCCGGTGAGGGCCGGGGTTTTTCGGTTTAGCCCCCGGCCTTCAACGTTAGTGGTTGTGGCCCTCGTGGTCGCCGTGATCGTGACCCTCGTGCTCGTCGACCGCGCCGCGCAGGTCGTCGAGGCTCAGCGCGTTGCCGTCGCTGTCGACAATCTTCACCCGCTCGAGCACCAGCCCGAGCGCCTTGCCGCGGCGCACGTCACCGAAGACCGCGCCCGCCACGCCGGCCTGGACCAGCTGGTCGTAGTACTGCTGGGGCCCGACGCCGGCGCGCTGCGCCCGGTGGACGATCTCGTGGCCGAACTCGTCGTCGCTGACCTGGATGTCCTCGGCGTCGGCCAGGGTGTCGAGCACCAGCTGCACCTTCACGCCCTCGACGGCCGCCTCGTTGAGCTCGGCGTCCATCTCCTCCGAGGTCTTGCCCTCGGTCTCCAGGTAGTCGTCGAACGAGGCGCCGATCCGCTGCAGCTGGTCGTTCATCGACTCCTTGCGCGACTCGACCTCGTCCTTCACCACGCCCTCCGGCGCCGGGACGTCGGTCGCGTCGATGACGGCCTTGAGCGCGAGGTCACGCGCCGCGTAGAGCTGCTCCATCCGCTTCACCCGGGTGAGCCGCTCGCTCAGGTCGGCCTTGAGCTCGTCCAGCGTGTCGAACTCGCTCGCCAGCTGCGCGAACTCGTCGTCAAGATCGGGCAGCTGCTTGTCCTTCACCGACTTCACGGTGACGGACACCTCGGCGTCGCGCCCCTCGAACTCCCCGCCGACCAGCTGCGTGGTGAAGGTGGTCGAGTCCCCGGCTCCCAGGCCCACCAGCACGTCGTCGAGCCCGGGCACCAGCTGGCCGCTACCCACCTCGTGCGAGACGTTGGTCGCGCTGCCGCCCGGCACCTCTTCGCCGTCGACGGTCGCGACCAGGTCGATCTGGACGTAGTCACCGACCAGCGCCGTGCGCTCCACGGTCTTCAGCGTCGCGAACCGGTCGCGCAGCCCCTTGAGCTGCTCGTCCACGTCCTCGTCGCTCACCACGAGCGCGTCGACGGTCACCTGGATCTCACTGAGATCCGGAAGCGTGATCTCCGGCCGCACGTCGACCTCGGCCGTGAACTTCAACGGCTGCCCGTCGGCGAACTCGGTGATCTCCACCTCGGGCCGCCCGAGCGTCTTGACCTCGTGCTCACGGACCGCGGCCAGGATCTGGGTCGGAATGACCTCCTGCACCGCCTCGTTCAACACGGCGCCGCGCCCCACCCGCTGGTCGATCACCGCGGTGGGCACCTTCCCCCGCCGGAACCCGGGGATACTGACCTGCGAGCCGATCTCCCGGTACGCCTTGCGAAGACTCGGCTCCAACTCGGCGAACGGCACCTCGATTTCGAGCCGCACGCGCGTCGGGCTCAGGGTCTCGACGGTGCTCTTCACAGGACTTTCTCCCTCATTGGTACGGCATCTGGACTGGCGGCTGCCTTTGACTTCCCGGTCGGGGTGGCGGGATTTGAACCCACGGCCCCTCGCTCCCAAAGCGAGTGCGCTACCAAACTGCGCTACACCCCGGTGGTGTGCGTCGGCAAGTGTATGCGCTCCGCCCGGCACCGCGCCGCTCGGTATGCCGCTGTCGCACACCGTGGACCCCTGCCCCCCACCGCGGGCCCGGAGGATTCGCTACCATGGACCGGCACCCGATCCCCGGGACCGCACGCGGGCGTAGCTCAATGGCAGAGCTTCAGTCTTCCAAACTGACGGTGGGAGTTCGATTCTCCTCGCCCGCTCTCTGTATCCATTCCGAGGGGGAGCTTCGCTCCACCCACACCCCCTCAACCGCACCGCCAGGCTGGCTAGCAGCGCAAACGTCCTCACCTTCACCCAGCCTCAGCCGCGCTCCACATGCCGGCGAACATCGGCCCCACCCCGACTTCGATCTTGATCTGGCCGCCCGACCGAAGTTGCCGAAACGCGTCAGCGCCCCCGCGCCGCCGGTGAAGAGGAGAGCTACTGCTCCTCCCCCACGAATTCGCCCACCAGGTGACCAGCGAGCGCCCGATCCACGGTGTAGTCCCCGCAGTCGGTGATCACGTCCCACCCGTCGGGCGCCGCACGGCGCAGGAACCGGAAGTCTCCGTGATCATGCGCAACCCGGCTCGACACCAACGGTTTTTCATGATCACGGAGTGCTGATGTACCCCCGTGTACCACAAGTCTCCGGGATCATGGCAAACCCGATATGCGGCCACCGCGGGCATCATGATCACGGAGACATACGTCCGCCGCGGACGTGACCAGCTCCATCGGGTCGATCAACTTAGGGCCATAATCGGCCTTACACTGCTGTGCCGTGCGGGGTCCATCCACTACGGTCGAACACATGAGCGCACAGCCCGACAGTCGTATTGCCTCGGAGTGGCCCGGGGGCGCGAGCAGGATCCGCCGCCGAACGCTAGGTGCTTCCGTACAAACGCCGTACAGTCGAGGTGACATACCGCTTGGCCGAAGGGAGGGCGACATGAACCCGAAGACGGAGCGCATCGAGGTGCGCGCCGACGAGGTCAGCAAGTCGCGGATCTCGGAAGCCGCCGAACTGCTCGGTGAACCCGTGTCGGCCTTCGTGGTGCGAACGGCGCGCGCCGAGGCGGACAGGGTGCTCGCGCGAGCGCACCGGACCATCATGCCCGCCGAGCAGTTCGACGAGCTCATCGCCGCACTCGACGAAGCGGACGAGGCGCCGGCGCTGACCGAGATCGCCAACCGTCCTCGACGTTTCCGGCGCGTGTGAAGTTGTTCAGATCAAGCCGGCTCAAGGACACCCACCAGCTCGATCAATTTCAGTGCGGCGAGCCGTCCCTCGACGTATGGCTCAAGGAACACGCTCGCCGCGCGCAACTTGCCGGCACCTCCCGCACATACGTGTGGACGCCGGAGGACAGCGGTGACGTCGTTGCCTACTACTCGATCGCACCGACCCGAGTCGAGCGGGCCGAGCTCACCCGCGGACTGGCGGCCGGATTCAGCGTCATCCCCGCCTACCTGCTGACCCGTTTCGCACTGGACCGCTCGCTGCAAGGGCAGAACCTCAGCGACGACCTGCTGCTCGACGCCATGGAGGTCCTCACCAAGGCCGCCGGCGTCGCGGGCGGCCGGCTGATCGTTGTAGACGCGATCAACGCGCAGGTGGCGGGCTACTACCAGCGCCGCGGGTTCCAGCCGATCAAGGGCGACCCGCTGCGGCTGGTCATGAAGGTTGCCACGGCCAAGCGCGCGCTGAGCACGGGCATGGTGAAGGTCACGGCGCAGGGAGGCCTCACAGCCCTCGTCGTGTCCGGCCCGGACGGCGAGACAACGCCGGTCGTGGCGTCTCCGGACGACCTTCGGGCGATTGCCCGAGCCCTCGAGGCCCAGGCAGACGACGCCGCACGCAAGCCGATCACCATGGATGCGCTGAAGGACGCGATCAAGACGGCGCTTGGGCGAGATCCGTTCGACATCGCTTGACCCGAAGGCATCACCACCAGCGGATTGGGAAGGCGCCCAGCTTCGCCTCGTGTTGGGGGTCGGGGTGGTTGGCGGGCTTGGTGCAGCGGACCTCCACGTCGCCCGAGGCGGTTGGGGTGGTCTTGGTGGGGTGCCGGTACAGCTCCCGGGCGGCGTTGACGCCGGTGGCCACAGGCGCGGCGACGGCACGACGGTGCGTCCTCATCACGCCTCACCGCCGTCCGGGACGGTCGGGGCCGGGCCGAGGCGGCAGGCATCGCAACGCTCGACGTCCGGCGGCAGCGGCGCCGGGGCCTGGCAGGTGGTGCAGGTGCGCCACACGGCACCGCCGGCAGCGCGCACCTGGTCGCTGGTGCCGCGCATCCTCTGCTTGATGAGCAGCCGCGCGGGGACGCAGGGCCACAACAGTCCGCATTCCGCGCAGGTCCAGCCCGGCCGCAGCACGCGATGCCGCTCGGCGTCGCGGTAGAAGCGCTCCGTGTAGAGCCCTCACGATCGTGTCCCTGCGCGCTGGGCGAACGACCCGCCGCGTGAGGGCCGCGGATCGAGAAATGCGCAAGGCTCGCTGTTAGGAGATAGCGTGCAACCACACAGGGTGATGACCCCGCACCACGAAACGACCCGCACTTTTGTGCGGGTTAGGGACCGAAGTCGGCGGTTGTCCTCAGTCGGCCATAAGTGCGTTGAGCTGCTCAACAAGCCAGGCGGGCTGGAATCGCTCGATGACTTCAGCGCCAGTGCCGGACTTGGTCGGCACCTCTCCGGGTTGCCCAGTGTGAACGTCGACCAGACGAACGCCGGCACCGCGCAAGACGGCCAGGCTGGCGGACCACGCCGGGTGGCCCCAGAGCTTGTCGTTCACCATCGGCACGACAAGCGTCGGCAACCGCATCCCGATCGCCTCACAGACCTGCCCGAGCGCGTACGTGTCCATCGCGCCGGCCGCGGCCTTGTTGATGGTGTTGAAGGTCGCCGGACAGACCACAAGCGCCGCCGGCGGATCGGCGCGGCGCTCCAGCGTCGGCGCCCGGTAGTCGAACTGCGGCGGCCGTCCGGTCAGCCCCTCGACCGCCTCTGCGTCCAACCATTCACGCGCAGTAGGCGTACCCACCACGCGCGGCAGCCAGCCAGCACCCTGAAGGGCCGCCACCAGGTCGCCAGTGCGCAACGTCAATGGAGCGCCGCACACGACGACCGTTACCGAGCGATCAGCCACGCCCGCTAGTCCAGCACACCCGCCCGGACCGCCAACCGATGCAGGGCACTGGTCGTTGACCGCTTCTGCCGCGCCAGCATCTCGCGGACCAACTCCCGAGCCATCACGTTGTACCGGATCATCTCCGGCACCGTCCGCTCCGCTTCCATCAGATGCAGCAGCGCATCAGCGTCCCGCTTGCGCTGCACCTGCGCCCAGGCCAGGTCGAGGTGGACCTGTGCCCGCCGGCTGTTGAGCCCGACCGGCAGCCGCTCCGGATCGACGGCCTCCGCCGCGCGAATCGCCTCCGCCGGGTCGCCCAGTTCGGCCGCCACCGACACACGATGGATGGCTACGTTCGTCGGCCCGAACGCCGTCCAGGCGAAATTGCCATCTTGCCCGAGCATCGTGGCGAGCGTTTCGGCCTGGTTCAGCCGCCGCCACGCCTCACCGCGATCGGTGCGCCGCCCGGCAATCACGGCGGCAATCAGCCAGAGCGCACCAGCCACGGAGACCACTACCGGCTCTTCCGGCCGTGCCTCGCGCTCCATCACCTCGGCCATCTGCACCGCGAGCCCCTCAGCGTCTTCGGCGCGGTCCGCCCGCAGCAGCGCACACACCACCTGATAGGCCGCCACTCCACGCGACTCAGCCGAGTCCGCGTCGACTGCCGCTGAAGCCGCACGATCGGCAGACAACAGCGCGAGATCAGCCGCCCCCATCTTCGTAAGCAGCTTCGCGGCCATGGCGTAGGCGTTCACATAACTCGCCAACGCGTCCCGCCGACGACCCCCGCTCGCGGTCGACCGCAGCGGATCGGCGAGCGACAGCAAGGCGGGCAAATCCTGGACCACACGCTCATACTCGGCCGCCTGATACGCGCGATGCGCCGCGTTCACGCGCTGACGCACGTCGACCACGTCGACCTGGTCGTCGGACACCACACCAAGCAGACTGTCGTACCGGCCGAAAAACCGCCGGACGTCATCAAGCCCGTCGACAAGCGGGCTTCCACTCGGCGCGTACTGCCACGGCTGGCCAGTCAACGCCTCGACCTCAACATTCAGAACTTTCGCTAGGTCGAGCAACACGGACAATCGATCAACGGACCGAACGCCCCGCTCCACCTGCGATAGCCACGACTCCGACCGACCCACAAGGCCCGCCAGCGCGGACTGGCTCAGCCCTCGCCTGCGCCGGTATGCTGCGACCCGCTCGCCAACCGATCCGGATACCATCCGTTAAGTGTCGCAGAGAACTCCGGCAATTCAAAGCCACAGGTAGGCGATCATTGCAATATTCGACTCTACGCGACAACCTTCAGTAGCTCTGCGCAGCGCGCCTGATTTTTGAAAACATTACCCGGATAAGAATTTGTGGGAAAAGCGACAGTTATCGCGTCGAGCAACCGATCGGCATCCTCGGAGACCTTGACATACGCTGCGGAAAAGTCGAAGTCCGGGCTACTCAGCAATTTCTTGCCAATTCGGTTGAGAATTACGTGCGCAATCATCCTGCGCCCATTCACGGCGACGCCCGCCCGCAGGTTGTCACTCGTAGTGGCCACCTCGTCCATCCGAGCATCAACCGCGCGGACGACTTGGACTGCACGATGAAGCAGAAGGCCATTCGTCGTTGGATTGAACAGCGCCCTGTACGGCCCTCCCTCACGGTCGAAAAGCCGCGAAACTTCGCGTTTTGCCAATACTACATGCGACAGCTCAGTAGACGCGCACGCCAGAGCCACGGCCGCCTGCCTGACATCAATAGCCTTCTCCGGATCTTTCTGTACTGAAACCTCACCGGCACGGAGAATGTAGTCGAATCCGAGAACACGGAGTTCCTTGGCCAACCGGTGCTGTTCATCGTCGAGAAACGCGAAATCCTGAGACGAAACAACGTTTTGAGTATTTGCGAATCGCGTAATTCGTCGCGAAAGGTCTGCATCGTCCGACGCCACCTCAATGCATCGGACCGCTACATATGCCCGACCCAAAGAATCGTAAAGGCCCTCCTTCGCCGCTCGACCCAATGTCGACACAGTCTGTGCACCATTGATGACGCTCGCATCCTTCAATTTGAAATATCCAGCGTCCCGGTTCGTCGAGCCCGCCAGACTCCTCTCGATCTTGGAAGCCAGGATCGTGATTCCGTTATTGTAGTACCAAAACTTCTCCGGTTCCTCGGTAACGGTTCTAAGAATTCCCTCGTTGATCTCCGATCGCGGCAATACGACTCGAATATTCTCCGCGAAAAGGCTCACTCCGTGCTTACTGAACCAGTCGGCGACCAACACAGCGTTCGCTCGGCCATAGAAAGCCGGAACAGGCTCTAGAGTTCGGCCCCAGTCGAGCATGTGGACTTCGAGATCGACAGCCTTCCGCTGCGGCTGCGCAAGTGCATCGAAGAAGGTGCCCTGTGTATAAACACTTGCGGTCGCGATCTTTCTGTCGTCCCCAGCGTCGTTAAGAGTCGCAAGCAGGTCGCTAATAGGCTGATTCACCTCTTCAGCCAAAGCATTACTGGCGGTAGTCGCCAGCACCAACACAAGCTGAGTTCCAGGCGTTTGCATAGCTGTTCGAACAGCGACCTTCGTGGTCGGAGAGCATGTCGGTATTCCTTCCGAGGAAAAATCGAGTAGGTACCGAACCCCGTCTACAAACTTAAGGACCGATCCAAGGTCGATCGAACCAGTTCCATCTTTCCGCCATTTGGACTGAACAACCACGACAAGCTTCGCGCTATCGTCGACCGCGATTGCATCAATGCCGCGATCACCCTCGCCGTCCGTGATCTCCACCAGAGCTACACCATCTACAGCGGCGGGACCCAGAGCAACGTCGATCGCGTGACGCGCCAAGAGCCGTGAAAGGTTGTTGTCGTCGTCCAGCGAGTCCAGCCAGTACGACCCATATTTGTTTCTCAGGTGCGTTTCAATCTGGCGCACGTGAAGAAGACTCACTGACCCCTCCCGGATTCTCGGCCGGCAGCAGCATACTTGATTGCCTGGAGCTACGAGGCGCCGGAGGGCCATCCGGCACTCCGCGGCACCAGCGTTGCCGAATATGGCTCATCCAAATCAAGCGCCGGCTTCGCCGGCCAAGCCGCAGCGCTTGAGGTTCAGCCGACCCACTCAGGATCGTTGGTGTGCTGTAGGTATCGATTGCGGGCTTCGCCGTTAACAAGTTCCGTATGCAGTGCAAACGACACAAGCGGTCGCCAGGTCCTCTTGTGGGCGAGCCGAACCTCAACCGTGACGTCGTAGGGGCCGCCGGCTAAATCAGTAGGCGCGTTGGTGCGACCAAACTCGATGAAACGCTCAACAGCCTGCCTGCCGTTCAACGCAATTGGCGAGGGCAGCGCTCGACCGCCGCCGGATGCAGCCGGCTCAAGCCTCGGCTGGATGGAGTACCACGAAACGAGCAGCGGCAGCGCGGTGTCTTCACGCGCAGCAATACCCACAATACGCAGGCGGAAATCGAGTATGACGATCGGAGCTGGGCCTGTGTTGTAGAGGACAAGCGGCAGATTCAACAGCAGCTTCGAACCGCCAAACGCACCCGCGTACGAAAGCGGCGGGTATGCGCGAAGCCGACCGCGCCTGACCTGTATCCACCAGAAGGATGCAATGGTGAATAACAACGCCAAAAACGAGACTATTACCGCGGGCGTGACGGAGGAGCCTGTCGACGCATTCGCGGCGATGTTTGCCATTTGCCACGTGTACCACTCCGTAACCCGGAAAGCACTACACGAACGTAGATCTTTTTGCGTACGTTCGTCGTGGTGCGGACCGCTGCTCCCGCCGACACCGGTCGCTTCGCTCCCTGCCGACTCCGCGTGTAGTTGCGGTCTGCCTCCGGCGGGTCCTCTGGCTCCGGGGAGGTCGCTCCGCTCCCGCACCGTCGTCCAGGCCGAGCCGAGCAGACCGGCGCCGGGTGCAAGCCGCTTCGCGGTCGCCTTCGGCGAGCCTGGCCCACCCGACGCCGCCCCGCTCCCCTGAGGGTGGACGACGGCATACGGGAGGGTCGCTAGGCCCGCTACGGCCATCTGGGGCGCGGGAACAGGACCACTGGGGCGAACGCCGCTCGCGCTCGGCCTGCTGGCGGCGCAAGCGCCGGCATCGGCCGGCGCGGCGGCTCACTCAGGTGTCCGGAAGCATGATCGAGCCGGGCCATTTGCGGGCCATTCACCCCGTCCGCCAGAGGTCACGAGCGGGCACGACGGGGCAACCCGCCGGGCCGCCCACCAGGCGATCCGGACAGATCACCCCGTCGCGAGACGATCTTCCAAACTGACGGTGGGAGTTCGATTCTCCTCGCCCGCTCTCTGTATCCATTCCGAGGGGGAGCTTCGCTCCACCCACACCCCCTCAACCGCACCGCCAGGCTGGCTAGCAGCGGAAACGTCCTCACCTTTCACCCAGCCTCAGCCGCGCTCCACATGCCGCCGAACCTCGGCCCCACCCCGACTTCGACCTTGATTCGGCCGCCCAACCGAAGTTGCCGGCACGCGTCAGCGCGCCCACGCCGCCGGTGAAGAGGAAAGCTTCCGCTCCTCCCCCACGAATTCGCCCACCAGGTGAGCAGCAAGCGCCCGATCCACGGTGTAGTCCCCGCAGTCGGTGATCACGTCCCACCCGTCGGGCGCCGCACGGCGCAGCAACCGGAAGTCTCCGTGATCATGCGCAACCCGGCTCGACACCAACGGTTTTTCATGATCACGGAGTGCTGATGTACCCCCGTGTACCACAAGTCTCCGGGATCATGGCAAAGCCGGTATGCGGCCACCGCGGCATCATGATCACGGAGACATATGTCCGCACCGGCCGCGCAGATTGGCGATTGCGCCCAGCGGGTGCGACATCCGCACCGCCGCGCCGAGAGGCCGGCGCCGATCACCGCCGTGCCCCGCGGGCGCCCTAACCCGCAGCCGCCTGAGCATCAATTAATAGGGCCATAACTTGGCTTGTGCTGCTATATTGCGCGGGTTCGACCCGGTGCAGCGGCTGGATGAGGTGGAGGCGCGCTGGACCCCCCGAGGAGCGGGAGCAGCGTCGGCGTGCACTGCTGGCCAGGATCGCGGCCGCGTGAACTGATCCGGCGGGGCTAGCGCCAGCGGATTGGGAAGGCGCCCAGCTTTGCCTCGTGTTGGGGGTCGGGGTGGTTGGCGGGCTTGGTGCAGCGGACCTCCACGTCGCCCGAGGCGGTTGGGGTGGTCTTGGTGGCGGGGCAGGTCTTCGCGATCTCCATGACCGACGACCTTAGCCGAACATACGTACGAAAGCAGCCGCGATCAAGGAATTGACCTGCGGAAACGTCCGGCATGTGCCGCGCCGTGCCCGATCATCCCAATTCTGGCAGGGCGGCGGCGCGGGTGTTGAGGTACCGCTGCTGGGGCAAGGTGCCGGCCAGCGAAGCGGCCTTCAGGTAGGCGGCGCGGGCGGCCGGCGCGTCGCCGGACATCTCCAGCAGGTGGCCGCGCACGGCGTGCAAGCGGTGGTCGCCCGACAAAGCGTCCAGGTCGTCGATCAGGGCCAGGCCGGCGGCGGGGCCGCGGGCCATCGTCACCGCCACGGCATGGTTCAGGGCCACGATCGGGCTCGGGGCGCGGCGCATCAGCAACGCGTACAGCGCGACGATCTGCGGCCAGTCGGTCTCGGCGGCCGAAGGGGCCTCGTCGTGGACGGCGGCGATCGCGGCCTGCAGCTGGTACGGGCCGGGCACGCCGCGGGGCAGGGTCGCGGTGATCAGCTCGACGCCCTCGGCGATCTGGGCCGGGCTCCAGCGGGAGCGGTCCTGTTCGGCCATGGGTACCAGCGAGCCGTCCGCGGCCGCCCGGGCCTCCCGGCGGGCGTCGGTGAGCAGCATGAGGGCCAGCAGGCCGGCCGCCTCCAGATCGTCCGGCAACGTGCGGTGGACCAGGCGGGTGAGCCGGATGGCCTCGGCGGCCAGGTCGGGGCGGTGCAGCAGCGGGCCGCGGGTGGCCGTGTAGCCCTCGTTGAAGATCAGGTACAGCACCCGGAGTACCACTTCCAGGCGGTTGTGACGATCCGCCGGGTGCGGCAGCGCGAAAGGGACCCCGCTCACCCGGATTCGCTGCTTGGCGCGGCCGATCCGGCGGGCCATCGTGTCCTCGGGGACCAGGAAGGCGCGGGCCACCTCCGCCGTCGTGAGGCCGCCCACGGCCCGCAGCGTGAGCGCGATCTGCGCATCGGGCTTCAGCGCCGGGTGGCAGCACATGAACAGCAGGACCAGCGAGTCATCGGTGTCCGGCACGGCCGGGGGTACATCCACGGACCAGGCGAACTCGCGCCGCCGACGAGCCTCCTCTGCGCGCAGCAGGTCGGTCAGGCGGCGGGCGGCCACCGCGATCAGCCAGGCCCGCGGATCGTGGGGCGGGTCCCGCGGCCACTGGCGGGCGGCGGCCAGCAGCGCCTCCTGGACCGCGTCCTCCGCCGTGTCGAAATGTCCGTATCGGCGCACGAGCGCACCGAGGACCTGCGGCGCGAGGGCGCGCAGCAGGTCCTCGAGTGCGGCCATCAGAAGCCGAGCTCGCTGGACGACTCGACGATGGGGCGGACGTCGGCATACGCGCTGGCGGCGACCGCGGGCGGTGCCGGGCACTTGCCGAGGCGCAGCGCGATCTGGGTGGCCCGGTCGAAGCTGTCGCACTCGACGATCCAGTAGCCGGCGAGGACCTCCTGCGTCTCGGCATACGGGCCGTCGGTGACCACGCCGGCCGCGCCGCCGACCCGCCGGGTGTGCACGGGTGCGTCGAGCGCGCGGGTCTCCACGAGCTCGCCGGCCTCCTCCAGCTCGCGGTTGAAGTCCGCCATGAACGCGCCCATGGCGGCGAAGTCCTCCGGCTGCCACGGCGACTCGTCGGCTGCGCCCGGTTTGCCGGCCATCGCGTCGTAGTCGCGCTGCGACGCGTAGCTCAGGATCATGTACTTCACGGTCGGCCCCTCTCCAGGATCGGTGTACTCGCGGGCTACGTCGGAGCCGCCGCGCGCATCAGGACAGGAATCCGGGACCGGATCATGTGCCGAGCTGGTCGGCCATGTCGTGCTTGGTGCCGATCAGCTCGAGCATCGGGACCGGCCGGCGGCTCATCCGGTCCAGCTCCCGCGCCTCCCGGCTGAACAGCGGCGGCGCGGTGCCGAGGCCGGCGTCGAGCGGGCACTGCGCCACCTCGTCGCGCCAGCCGGGCCAGCGCCAGCTGCGGTAGAACTGGTCGACCGCGCCGGCCAGCATGGCGTAGAGCCAGTCCGTATAGCCGAGAGTGAGGTCCTCCCAGCGCAGCGTATCCGGCGCGAAGTAGTGGATGGTGGGCTTCCCGTCGCTCTCGCCCTGCCGCCACACGAACTCGCCGCCCATGATGTCCTGGGCCACGACCAGGCCGGCCGCCTCGAACACCGCGTTGACCGCGTGGATGTCGGCCAGCCGGCGCCGCGGGTTGCCGGACCCGAGGACCCGCAGCCAGCCGCCGTCGACGACCAGGCCGCCGCTGCCGTACACCAGCGCGCCGAGCCAGGACCCGGTGCCCACCTGCAGCCGGTGCAGGCAGGACGCGGCCCGGTCGGGGTCGGTCGGCAGGATCTCGACGGCATACGGGGAACCGGTGACCGCGGCCTCGATCTCGGCCCAGGCGGACCGGTCATCGGAGATCAGCTCCGCCAGCGAGCGCACCCGCCAACTGTACGGCCGGGGCCCGGACGGACACGAACGACGGAAAGAGCGCCTGAATGATGGTCATTCACGTTTCTCAGACTGTTGACCATCGGATACTAAGAGTCACTATGCCGGATATGACTCGTCGCTGGTTGATCACTGGTTGCTCCACCGGTCTCGGACGCGCGCTCGCCGAGGCGGTCGCCGCGTCCGGGCAGCATGTGCTGGCCACGGCCCGGCGCCCGGAGACGCTCGAGGAGCTGCGGGACCGCTACCCCCGGACGCTGGCCACCTGCGCCCTCGACATCCGCGACCCCGACGACTGCCACAACGCCGTCCACGCCGCGCTAGCCCGCTACGGCGGCGTGGACGTGCTGGTCAACAACGCCGGCGTGGGCCACTTCGGCGCCGTCGAGGAGGTCACCGACGCCGAACTCGAGGCCCAGCTGGCGGTGAACCTGGTGGCGCCGTGGCGGCTGACCCGGATGGTGCTGCCGCTGATGCGCGCCCAGGGCTTCGGCGACATCGTGATGGTGTCCTCGACCGCGGGCCGGATGGCTCACCCGGGGCTGGGCGCCTACGCGGCGGCGAAGTTCGCGCTGGAGGGCATGGTCGAGACCCTGGCCCTGGAACTCGCCGGCAGCGGGGTCCACGCGATGGCGGTCGAGCCCGGCGTGTTCGCCACCGAGTGGGGTGCCTCGCTCACCGAGTCGGAGCCCGTCCCGGCGTACCACCGGACCGTGGAGCCGATGCGGGCCGGTTTCCGGGCCCTCAAGAGCCTGCCGATCGCCAGTCCGCCGGAGCGCTTCGCGAGCGAGCTGCTGCGGCTGATCGCCGCCGAGGAGCGGCCGGTGCGCACGCCGGTGGGCGAGGACGCCTGGACGACGCTGCTCGACGCCGCCCAGCGCGACTACACGGCGCTGCTCAACACGCGGCCGGTGCCGGCAGCGGTGTGACGAGGCTGGCGCGCAGCGCGGACAGCTCGCCCGGCGTGAGGCCGTACTCGCGCGCCCAGCCCTCCATGTCCCCCCACCGCTCCCGCACCAGGTCCAGCATCCGGGTCATCAGCTGCGCCTCCGGCTCCCACATCGGCAGGGATACCGGGCGCGGCGGCAGGCCGAGGCGGTCGACGACGACGGCGACCCGCTCGTGGATGGTGGGCATCGCGGCCGCGGTGGCGGCGTAGTCGGCGGCGATCGCCTCCTCGGGCACGCCGAGCAGGCCGAGCACGACCGCGGCCAGCACGCCGGTGCGGTCGCAGCCGGCCTCGCAGTGGAACACCGCCGGCAGGGTCCCGGCGCAGGCCAGGTGGCGCACCGTGCCGGCCAGCACCGGCCCCTTCTCGGTGAGCATCGCCACATAGTGCCCGACGAGGTCCTCCGCGCCGCTGACGTCGGCGATCGGGGCCGAGTAGTACTCGACCCGGGCGCCGGCCAGCGGGCCGCGGCCGAGCTGCTCCACCTCGTACTCGCCGCGCAGGTCGATCACGGTGGACACGCCCAGCCCGCGCACCAGGTGCTGGGCGTCGGCCGGGGTCGCGTAGGCCAGCGAGTCGCTGCGGAAGAGCACGCCCGGGCGCACGGTGCCGCCGGCGGCCGGCAGCCCGCCCAGGTCGCGGAAGTTCACCAGCCCCTCGAGCTTGCCGGCCGATGGCCGCCGGCGGCGGCGCCACCTCACCGGATGAGGCCTTCCACCGAATGGTAGAAGTTGACGAACCAGTCGACCTCGCGCAGGTAGGCGATGCCGGCGCCGGCCAGGAACAGGCCCGTGATGGCGTGCGCGCCCTTCGCGCTGCGCCGCAGGCGGCCCAGCCGCTGCTCGATGATGAGCCGGCCGAGCAGCCGGGACAGCGCGAACACGCCGACGGCGACCCCGAGCACCACCAGGAACGCGATGAACGGCCCGGTCAGGCTGCCCTCGCTGTCCAGCGCCCACAGGCCCCAGCAGATGAACGCGATCACCGCGCCGGTGCCGGTCAGCTCCCAGCCGATCTTCAGCTGGCGGGCGCGCTCGCCGCGGGGCGGCTCGTAGCGCGGGCGGTGGTACTCCTCCGGCTCGGCGGGCATCATGCCGGTCGGGTCGGGCGCCGGCCGCGGGATGACCTTGGCCCGGCCGCGCATCTGGGGCACGCCCTCGGCGTTCACCGCCACCCCGCTGGGCGAGACCGGCACACCGGACACGGGCGGAGCGGAGACCGGCGGCGCCATCGTCTGCAGAGCCGTCGCACCGGTACCCCCGGATCGCAGCGCCACCAGCTCGCGCTCCAGCCGCTCGATGCGCTGGTAGGCGTCGGTCTCGGTGCCGCTGATCGACGGGCGGGCCCGGCCGACGGCCCGGGCCGTCTCGGTCGACTCGGTCTCGTGCCAGTCGCAGCCGACGTCGGGCAGCCCGGCCCGGCGGACCAGCTCACCCAGCTCGGCCAGCCAGGCCGGCAGCTCGCGGGTGGCCGGGCGGTCGGCGGGCCGGTCGGCGAGCGGGGCGTGCAGGTGGTCGCGCAGCGCGGGGATGCGCTCCAGCAGCGGGTGGCGGCGCAGCACGTTCCACGGCGGCGGGGAGGCCTCGTGCGGGGCGTGCTGGTCGCTGCGGCCGTCGACGCGCGGGTAGGCACCGGTCACCATGAAATACGCCACCGCGCCGTAGCCGTGGACGTCGTACGCCGGGCCGACGTACTTCACGCCGCCGAACGCCTCCGGGCCGCCCGACTCCGGCGTGTAGGCGATCTGGGTGATCTCCTCCTCGCGGAAGTACCGGGCGCCGGTGAAGTCGATCAGGCGCACCTCGCCGGTGGCGAGCACCATCAGGTTGGACGGCTTCACGTCCATGTGCAGCACCGGCGTGGCGCCGCTCTCCTGCGGGTTGTGCAGGCTCTGCAGTACCGCGGCCAGGGTTTTCAAGGCGGACACGGCGTTGAGCCGGCGCGATCCGGGCGCGGTGCCGGACCGCTGCACCACGTACTCACGCAGGTTGACCCCGTGCAGGTAGTCATACACCTGGTAGGGCACGGCGTCGCCGGGCGCCGGGCGCTCGCCCGGCCGGTGCGGCGGCGGCCCGTAGAAACCGTCGGCGCGCCGGCAGATGCCCGCGACGCCCCGGTTGTTGAGGTCCATGAGGGCGGCGTCGCCCTTGTCCCAGGAGCGCAACTCGTCGGCGATGGGCCGCTGCGGATCGACGCGGAAGACCTTGACGGTCATCGGCGCCGAGGTGACCCCGCCGCACACCCGCACGGCGCGGTAGACGTCCGCCTGGCCGCCGGAGCCCAGGTGGGCCACCAGACGGTACCGCTGGAACGTCTCGGGCAAAGGGCTCGCCGGACCGCAGACGAGGTCCAGCAACGCACCCTGCGTCATCACACCACTCCCCCCAGCAATGGCCTTGCAACCCCCACGCTTCTGAGAGTAACGAGCGCGCAAATCGGTCGCGCTGAGTGGAGGTCACGAGGTAGACACAACCGGATGAGCGACTATGTGCTGCGCACCGCGACCGCCGACGATCTCGATGCCGTCTCGCGAGTGCGCCGCGAGGCGTTCGGGGCCACCGGGGCGCCCGAGACCGCCTACCGCAGCGTCATCGAGCCGGAGCGGATCCACCTCGCCGAGCGGGCCGGGGAGATCGCCGGCGTCGCCGGGATCTTCACACGCGACATGGCGGTGCCGGGCGGGGTGATCCCGGTGGCGCACGTCACGGGCGTCGCGGTCGCCAACGCGCACACCCGGCGCGGCCTGCTGCGCCGCCTGATCACCGACCAGCTGACCACCGCGCCGGAGGCCCTCGCCGCGCTGTGGGCCTCCGAGGGCCGCATTTATCAGCGCTTCGGTTACGGGCTGGCGTCGCAGAACGTGACCCTGCGGGCCAACCTGCGCGAGGTGAGCCTGCGCATGCCGCCGTCGCCGGGCGAGCTGCGCGGCGTGGTGCCGGCCAACGCGATCGCCGAGTTTTCCCAGGTGTACTCCAGGGTGCTGCCGACCCGCCCGGGCTGGACGGGCCGCAGCGAGACCTGGTGGAAGCACCTGACCCTCGACGCGGAGACCCGGCGGGAGGGCCACACGGCGGAGCGCGCCGTGCTGTTCGAAAACCCGGACGGGGTGGTCGACGGCTACGCGCGCGGTATCGCATCGCGCCCGGCTGGGACGACTACGGGCCCAAGCAGGAGGTCAACGTCATCGAGGTGGTCGCCGCGACGCCCACGGCCTACACCGAGCTGTACCGCTTCCTGCTGCGCATCGACCTGGCCCGCACCCTGGTCCAGGGCCTGACCAGCGTCGACGAGCCGCTGTTCCACCTCGTCGACGAGCCCCGGCAGCTCGGCAGCCGGCTCACCGACGGGCTCTGGGTGCGCATCCGCGACCTGCCCGCGGCGCTCACCGCCCGCCGCTACGCGGCCCCGGTCGACGTCGTGTTCGAGGTCACCGACGCGCTGCTGCCGGCCAACGCCGGGCGCTGGCGGCTGCGCGTGGGCGCCGGCGGCGCGCTGGTGACCTGCACCCGGGCCGACGGCGAGCCCGACTTCGTCCTCGACATCGCCGACCTGGCCGCGGCGTACCTGGGCGGCACCCCGCTCGGCACGCTGCACCAGGCCGGCCGGATCCGCGAGCACCGCCCCACCGCCGTGGCCGCGGCGAGCACCGCGTTCGGCTGGCCCGTCGCGCCGAACTCGATCGAAATCTTCTGATGTGTCGGCGGGCGGGGCGCAAGACGGTACTGTCGGTCGCATGGGTGGGATCCAGCGGCGCCGGCGCCGCATGCGGCAACATCAGCCGGTGACCCCGCCCGCCCCCACACCGCAGGAGCCCGAACCGGTGGAGACGACGTCCGAGGCCGAGGCCGAGGCCGAGACCCCGAAGCGGCCGGCGCCCCGCCCCTCGCCGCACCACCTCGCCGAGCTTTCGGGCACGTTCGCGATGACCGCGGCCGTCCACGATCCGGAGCCGGCCACCCCGGCCCCCGCCGCACCGGCCGAGTCGCGCGAGCCCGAGGACCCGCACGACGAGCCGCACCACGACGAGCACCATCACCACCATCACGACGAGGTGGTGTCCGAGCGGGGCCTGCGCGGCCTGGTCGGCGGCGGCGCCTCCCAGGTCAGCGTCTCGGCGGCGATGCGCGCCCGGGACGCGGCCCGCCCGAGCGACGACGACCTGGCGGCGGCCGAGCGCGACCTGCAGATCGTCCGGCGTGGATGGGTGCCGCGCGAGGAGCTCACCCGGCCCGGGCGCCGCTCACCCACTGGGTGATTCGAGTCGGCCCTTCGGACGATGCCATTCCCGGCCTCGAACAGTTGCCATGGAACTTGCGGGGTTCGCGCCGAGGGGGGTCTCGGCGCGGACCCCGGTGAGTGGCCCTCAGGCGGGCAGCGGCGGGAGCACGCGGCTGTTGTCGTACTCCAGCACCTGCGCGATGCGCCGCGCGTGGCGCTCGTTGCCGGAGAACTTCGTGGACAGGAACGTGGTCACCAGCGTCGTCGCCTCGTCGATGGTGTGCTGACGGGCGCCGATCGCGACGATGTTGGCGTCGTTGTGCTCGCGGGCGAGCTGCGCGGTCTCGATGTTCCACGCCAGGGCGGCGCGGACGCCGGGCACCTTGTTGGCGGCGATCTGCTCGCCGTTGCCCGAGCCCCCGATGACCACGCCGAGGCTGCCCGGGTCGGCGACCACCCGGGCTCCCGTGTGGAAACAGAAGACCGGGTAGTCGTCGTCCGGGTCGTACTTCGCCGGGCCGACGTCGACGACCTCGTAGCCCTGCAGGCCGAGGGCGCTGACCAGGTGCACTTTCAACTCGTAGCCGGCGTGGTCCGAACCAAGGTAGACGCGCATACCCGGCAGTCTGTCAGAGCCGCACGAGCCCCAGGCAGGAACCCGCCAGCAGGCCGCCGCCCACCAGCACCAGCCCGAACACCCAACCGGCGGTCGCCCCGCGGTTGAGCCGCCAGAGCCGTCGGCGGTCCCACACGAGCGCCGCCGCGGCGAACGCGCCGATACCGAAAGCGGCGATCATCGCCGCGATGAAGATCCGCAATTGCATGCGCACACCCCAGGCCGAAGTTCAGCGGCCTAGTGTGTATCACGATCGGGTGACGAGAACGAATCGAGCTGCGCCACGACGAGCCCGGCCCGCGCCTTCGGCGTGAACCAGGTGCTCTTGCGCGGCATCTTCTGCCGGGCCAGGTTGACCGCGACGAAGTCATCGACGGTGACCGGGGCGATGAGTACCGCCAGCTCCGCCCGGCCGGCGTCGACCTCGCCGCGCAGCCACTCGGCCGGGTAGTCGCCCCCGACGTAGGTGATCCGCTTGTCGCCCGGCTCGAGCCCGAGGGCCTCGGCGAAGAGCCGCCGCTCGACGAGCGCGTGGTCGAGGTTCTCCACGACCCCGGCGTCGTCGATCCGCGGCAAGGCGGCCGACCAGGCGCCGTCGCGGGTGTAGAGGTGCACCCGGCCGCCGGTGGCCGGAACGCCGGCCGGGCCGTCCAGCGGCCGCAGGTCGAGGCCGGACAGCGGCCCGGGCAGTTCCGAGACGAGGCGGTTGTACGGCTGGATCGCCACCGACGCGGGCGTGGTGATCACGGCCAGGAAGCGGGGGTACCCCGCGGTCTGCGCGGCGAGGCTGCGGTGGTTGCCGTCGGCGACGACCAGCTCACCCCCGCCGGCGAGGGCCAGCAGCCGGTCGCGGGTGGTGCCGGCGCCGACGGCCCAGATCTCGTGGGCCCGCCCGGCCGGGTCGACGTCGGTGACGGCCGGGGCGCCCGCGTCGGCGACGGCCTGGGCCAGCGCGTCGTGCAGGGCGTCGCCGTGGGCGGTCTGCAGCAGCAGCACCGGCGAGAGCAGGTGCCCGAGCGCCTCGGCGAGCGCGACCCGCTCGCGGACCTTGTCGATGAAGACGTCCTCGTTGCGGATCACCGCGCCGGGCTCGTCGGCGCTGGTCGAGATCTGGTCGGTGGCGACCATGCACCACAGGCCGTAGGCGCGCTCGCCGTCCGGGCCGGTGATTCGGTAGAGGACCACCACGTCGGAGGCGGGGGCGTAGTGGCCGTCGTCCTTCGCCGCGCGCAGCCGCTCGACCGCGTCGGGCAGGCAGTCCCGGAACGGTCGGCCGACGCTCTGCGGCGCCCGGTGCGGCATCTCCACGGCCAGGGCGCTGGTGGGGTTGGCGGCGATGATCGCGGTGATCTCCGCGTCGTCGGCGAACTCGTCGTAGTTCTGCGCGCCGGTCCCTCCGGTGGAGAGCCAGGCGTGGGCGATCGGGTACGCAACCGTCATGCCCGTGACGCTACAGTTCAGGCGACTCCGGCCACGGCACGGGGGATCGCCCGTCCCGAAGTGCGGCGCGGCTGGTTGCGGCCCTGGTTGCGGGCCATGCCGGCGCTCACCACGATGGGCGGGGCGAGCAGCGCGCTCACCTCGTCGGGCAGCTCGGGCAGCTCGTCCTTCCAGGTCCGTTCCTGGACGGTCCAGCGGGTCTCGGACATGATCTACGTCTCCCCTGAAAGTGTCGTCGCCAAGTGCAACGCCCGATTACAGGGAAAGACACGCGGGAGCGTCAGCGGCCGCTCTGTCGCGCTTGCGGCACGAATCAGGGAAAGGGGCCGGCCTTTTAGGGAAGCGCTGGCATGGTGCGGGTCAGCAGCTTGACGATCCGCAGCGCCATCCCGCGCGGCTGGGCGCGGCGCAGCTCCACCATGTCGGCGAGCGCGTGGATGATCCGCAGGCCCCGCCCGGCCTCCGCGTCGGGCTCGGGATCCGGGAGCGCGGCGGGGTCGAGGCCCGCGCCCTCGTCGACCACGTCGATGATGCAGCGGTCCTCCTGGATGGTGACCGTCACCTCGTAGTCGGCGCCGGCGTCGGCGTGCTGCACGGCGTTGGCGCACGCCTCGCCGACGGCGAGGCCGATGTCGTCGCGGCAGTCCCGGGTCACGCAGAACACGGCCAGGGCCGAGTCGAGGACCCGCCGTGTCAGCGGGACGGTCGACCGGTCGCGCGGCAGGGAGAGTGAAAGCCGGACTTCCATCCCCACGATCGGGCTCCCTTCGCGCGCGGTGGCTCCACCTCTAGGGTGCCCCGGACGCCACGAGCGGAAACGCCGCGCGCACCCGCCGGGTCACCACCCGCTCGGCCACGAACGACAGGAACGGCACCGTGCCGGCCAGCAGTACCAGCACCGTGAACGGCAGCTTCCAGCGCGCCCGGCGGGCCAGGTCGGCGGCGAGCACCAGGTAGACCATGTAGAGGAAGCCGTGCACCGGGCCGACGACGGCCACGATCGTGTCGTCGCCGCTGGTGTACTTCAGGATCGTGCCGACGGTGAGCACGAGCAGCAGCACGCCGACGATCCAGGCCACGACCCGGTAGCGGGTCAGGGCGGGGCTGAGGTTCATCTGTGTCATCCCGGGAACTCGGTCGGACGGCGGTCAGGATTGGCGGCGAGCCAGGCGAGCATCCGGTTGTACTGCGCGAGCTCCGGATCGTCGTCATCGGCCGGCGGCGGCGCGGCGGGCACCCGGCTCACCGGCGGCCGCAGCGGGGCCGGGCCGGGGCGCGGCGCGGCAACGCCGCGGGTCTCGCGGATCGAGCGCGCCCACAGGAAGACCACGAAGGCCGCGAAGAGCGGCCACTGGACGGTGTACGCCCAGCTGAGCATGTTGCCGTGGATGGCACGCTGGTACTGCCAGACCCCGGCCAGCAGGCAGACGGCCACCCCGGCGAGTGCCAGGAAGTGGCCGAGCACCCACCGGGGAGTGAAGAACCGCCGCACGAGTAGGCAGGCTACTCCTACGACCCGTCAGTCGAAGACCGGGCCCACGTCCCGGGTGCGCTTGATCTCGTAGAAGCCGGGCGTGCCGGCGACCAGCAGCGTGCCGTCCCACAGGCGGCCGGCGGCCTCACCCTTGGGCCGCGGGGTGACCACGGGGCCGAAGAATGCGATGAGCTTGCCGTCGGGGCCAGGCACGTGGATGACCGGGGTGCCGACGTCCATGCCGACCGGGTTCATCCCCGCGAGGTGGCTCTCGCGCAGCTGCGCGTCGTACTCGGTCGAGTCCGCGAACTCGGCCAGGTCCGCGGGGAGCCCGGCCTCGGTGAGCGCCGAGCGGTAGAGCTCGTCGGAGAGGTCCTGCTTCTCGTGGTGGATGCGGTTGCCGAGGGCGGTGTAAAGCGGACGAAGCACCTCATTGCCGTGCTTTTGCTCGGCGGCGATCGCCACGCGGACCGGCCCCCAACCCTTTGCCAGACCCTCCTTGTATTGCGGGGGAAGGTCATCGCGGTTCTCGTTGAGAATCGACAGACTCATCACGTGGAACCGGATGTTCACCGGGCGGACCTGCTCCACCTCCAGCAGCCAGCGGGAGGTGATCCAGGCCCACGGGCAGCGCGGGTCGAACCACATGTCGGCGATGACGCGGTCTTCGGCCATGACGGTGACCACCTCACTGTTGAAAGAGTCGGAAAGCCGATCTGATCCTTACGCAGGGCTGTCCGACCGTACTACTCCGACCCTGGGTGACCTGAGCCACTCCTCCAGTGTCCTCCGGGAACATGGAACACTCGTTGTGACGCCGTCGACGGGGACGGCCACCGCGAAACGACAGGAGACGACACGTGGCCGGTGTACGCAACCTACGCCAGGTCGAAGCGGTCGAGCGGGCGCGCCTGCTCGACATCCAGGCGTACGACATCAGCCTCGACCTGACCGATGGCGCCGGAAATCCCGGGGAAGGCACGTTCGCCTCGACCAGTGAGGTGCGGTTCACCTGCCAGGAGCCGGGGGCCGACACTTTCATCGAGGTCGCCGCGGCGGCCTTGCGCGGCGCGACGCTGAACGGCGAGCCCGTCGACATCTCCGGCTGGTCCACCGAGGGCGGGCTGCAGCTGCGGGGGTTGCGGGCCGACAACGTCCTCGTGGTCGACGCCGACTTCGCGTACTCGACCACCGGCCAGGGCCTGCACCGCAGCGTCGACCCGGTGGACAAGGAGGTGTATCTCTACAGCCAGTTCGAGACGGCCGACGCGCAGCGCGCCTTCGCCTGCTTCGACCAGCCCGACCTGAAGGCCGAGTTCGCCTTCCGGGTGACCGCGCCGGCGCACTGGAAGGTCATCTCCAACATGCCGCTGGAGCGGCAGGAGGGCCTCGTGCGGCACTTCGCCAGGACGCCGCGGATGAGCACCTACATCACCGCCGTGTGCGCCGGGCCCTACCACGAGGTGCGCGAGATGCACGACGGCATCGACCTGGGGGTGTTCTGCCGGCAGTCGATGCGGCAGTATCTCGACGCCGACGAGATCAACCTGATCACCAAGCAGGGCTTCGACTTCTTCCACGAGGAGTTCGGCATCCGCTACCCGCTGCCGAAGTACGACCAGGTGTACTCCCCGGAGTTCAACGCCGGCGCGATGGAGAACTTCGGCTGCGTGGTCCACGCCGAGCAGCACTACGTCTTCCGCTCGCCGGTCACCGACTTCGAGTACGAGCAGCGCGCCAACACGATCCTGCACGAGCTGGCCCACATGTGGTTCGGCGACCTGGTCACCATGCGCTGGTGGGACGACCTGTGGCTCAACGAGTCGTTCGCCGAGTGGGCGAGCCACTGGTGCAACACGCACGCCACCCGGTTCTCCGACGCCTGGACGACGTTCCTGTCGGTGCGCAAGAACTGGGGGTACCGCCAGGATCAGCTGTCCTCGACGCACCCGGTGTACACCGAAATGCCCGACGTCGAGGCGGTCGAGGTCAACTTCGACGGCATCACCTACGCCAAGGGCGCCAGCGTCATCAAGCAACTGGTCGCCTACGTGGGCATCGACCCGTTCCGCCGCGGCCTGCGCGCCTACTTCCGGCAGCACCAGTGGGGCAACGCCACGTTCGACGACCTGCTCTCCGCGCTGGAGAGCGCCAGCGGCAAGGAGCTGCGCAAGTTCGCCGCCCAGTGGCTGGAGACGGCTCAGGTCAACACGCTGCGCCCGGAGCTCACGATCGCGGCCGACGGCACCTACGAGCGGGTCGTGGTGCACCAGGAGGCGCCGGCGGCGTATCCGACGCTGCGCACCCACCGGATCGGCATCGGCCTCTACGACCTCGTCGGCGGCGGCCTCGTGCGCCGCGAGCTGGTCGAGGCCGACGTCGACGGCGAGCAGACCGAGATCACCGCCCTCGCCGGCCGCCGCGCCGCCGACGTGCTGCTGCTCAACGACGACGACCTCACCTACGCCAAGCTGCGGCTCGACCCGCGCTCGATGGCGGCGGTGGTGGACCACATCGACGGGATGGACAACTCGCTGGCCCGGGCGCTGGTCTGGTCGGCGTCGTGGGACATGGTCCGCGACGCCGAGCTCGCCGCCCGCGACTACGTGCGGCTGGTCGTCACCGGCCTGCCGGCCGAGCAGGACATCAACCTCGTCACGGCCACCATCCGGCAGGCGCAGTCGGCGCTGGTCTTCTACGCCGACCCGGCCTGGGCGCCGCAGGGCTGGACGCAGCTGGCCGAGACCGCCCGCGCGGCGCTGCGCGCCGCCCCGCCCGGCAGCGGCTTCCAGCTGGCCTGGGCCCGCTCGTTCGCGGCCGCCGCGCGCAGCGAGGCCGACCTGGCGGTGCTGGCCGGCTGGCTGCGCGGCGAGGACGTGCCGGCCGGCCTGACCATCCAGGCCGACCTGCGCTGGGGCATCCTGCACGCGCTGATCGCCAACGGCGCCGCCGACCCGGCCGACATCGAGGCCGAGCTCGATCGGGACCGCACGGCCAGCGGCGAGCGGCAGGCGGCGCTGGCCCGCGCGCTGGTGCCCACGGCCGAGGCGAAGGCCGAGACCTGGCGCCGGCTGACCGAGGACCGCTCGCTGCCGAACTGGCTGCAGCGCTCGCTGCTGCAGGGCTTCCAGCACTCGGCGCAGACCGCGCTGACCGCGCCCTACGTGGCCGCCTACTTCGACGCGCTGCTGCCGGTGTGGGAGAGCCGCGACAGCGAGCCGGCGGCGGAGTTCGTCGAGATGGGCTACCCGGCGTTCCAGGTGAGCGAGGAGACGGTGGCGCGCACCGAGGCGTGGCTGGCCACCCCCGACACCCCGGCCCCGCTGCGCCGCCTGGTCGGCGAGGGCCGCGACGGCATCGTCCGCGCCCTCAAGGCCCGGGCCAAGGACGCCACAGCGAGCTGACCCTTCCGCGGTCGGTCTTGCACTTGTGATCCTTGGATTCGCCCGACAAGTGCAAGACCGGCCCGGGGTGGGTCAGTGGCGACCGGCGTGATCGGCGAGCTGGGCCAGGCCGGAGACCAGGCCCCCCGCGAGGTCCCCGCCGCCGAACGCCGCGGCCATCGACAGGGCGGCGAGCTTCGCCGCGCGGTCGGGCAGGCGCCGCCGGGCCTCGCCGCCGGTGACGATCTCCAGCAGGCGCTGGTTCGGCGAGAGCGCGATGAGCACCGAGTGCGGCGGGTCGGCCAGCTGCCCGTGCAGCTTCTCCGCGTAGGCCCGCACCGGCTCCTCGAGGTCGCCGACGTAGATGCTGAACGTCAGCCCCGTCGACGAGTCGGCCAGCCGCAGGGCCTCGTCCAGGCGCAACAGCTGGCGCGTGGTGAACGGCCCGTCGAGGACGTCGGGCTGGCCCATCAGGCCAGCCGGGTTACCACCGGTCACTTGCGCCTCCGATGACGTGCGGCTGGGCCTTGTCGCCGGACCACTCGGTCACGGTGCCGGCATCAGCACCTGCGGTCAGTTCGGCCCGCCGCGCACCGGTGAGCTCGCGGGCACTCGCCGCCTTGGTCATCTCCTCGGGCGCGGCGAGAAACCAGACCGGCGTGAACTCGAACGGCCGGCCGGGCCGGTAACGCTTGCTACGCCGGGAGCCTCCCGCGTAGACGGCGCCCGCGATGAGCAGGATGACCGCTGCCGGAATCCCGGCGAAGATCAGCGTCGTCTCGATGATGGACAAGATCAACGCCCCCAGGCGTCGAAGGGACTAAAAGACCGGCTTCACGTTAGCGGGCCGTCATGACCAGCCGATTGCCGGGGGTGTCCGATTGATCTCCGCTCCTGTACCGCATTTGCCCACCCCACCCGGCAAACCAGGCGCAACCACGCCACTCCCGCCCAGCCACACCGCACCGAACGAATCTCTCCACGATCATGCACAGCCCCGCAGCCACACCCGGCTTTCTCATGATCGTGGAGACATATGGTACACGGGTGTACATAAACACTCCACGATCATGAAAAACCGCTGGTGCCAGCGGCAACTCCAGCATGATCACGGAGACTTCCCGCCGCAGCCAGCACCGGGGCGCACTCACCACGATCAGCAGCACCGCAGCAGCTCCCCCAACTCTCCCAACCGCCCCAACCGCCCCGACCGCCCCGACCGTTCCCGTCCCGGCTTTCGGATTTTTCCCCCGTCAGGGTATAAGTCCGAAAAGTCCGGACACGAAGTGTCTGGACTTTTCGTCGCAAACTCGCGTCCGCCGCCACTCCGAGCCGCCCAAGCGCCGACACCGGCCAGGGGCGGATGTATGTCTCCGTGATCATGATGCCCGCAGTAACCGCGCTACGGGTTTTCCATGAGCCCGGAGACATTTGGTACACAGGTGTACATCAGCACTCCGTGATCATGAAAAACCGCTGGTGTCGATGCCGGGTTACGCATGATCACGGAGACTTCCGGTCGCCGCGCCGCGCCTCACGGCATGCAGCGCCCGACAGGTGGGACACGACCGCCGACCATGACCGCCCTAGGGTGTTGGGCCGCGCAGGCCGGGCACCACGCGGTCACCGGCGGGCATGGCGGCCGGCGGCGCCGATCCGTGGCGGACAGGACCCGGACCACCCCCGGCCAACGCGCCCGGAACCGACCCGCGGGGCGGGGCGGTGGATCAGGCCGCCTGGGGTAGGCCCTCGGTCGGGAGCTCGAGCCAGTCCGCCCACCGCGGGTCCGGAGTGCGGTGGCCGAGCACTCGCCAAGCCACGCCCTTCGGCGCCATAGGGGTGGTATGCAAACGCCAGCCGAGTTCGGCTGGCGTTTTGTCACCCTTGGTGTGGTTGCACCGGGCGCAGGCGGCTACGACGTTCTCCCAGGCGTGCCGCCCGCCCCGGCTGCGTGGCATCACGTGGTCGATGGTCTCGGCCGGGCCGCGGCAGTAGGCGCAACGCCATCCGTCGCGGGCGAATATCCCGCGCCTGGAGAGGCCTATGTGTGTGCGATACGGCACTCGCACGTAGCGGGTGAGCCGGACCACAGATGGGACCGGCAGCTCGTTCATCGCACTGTGCAAGATCCCGTCACCGTCGGCGACGCACACGGCCTTCGACGTCAGGACCAGGATGGTGGCACGTCTGACAGACACGACACACAGCGGCTCGTAGGTGGCATTGAGCACCAGCGCACCCGATACTCGTGCGGGTCGTATGTCAGGCATCGCCGTCCCCCTAGTACGTGAAGGAAGTCTCCCTGGAAATGGCCATGTGAGGTCTGCTTGCCGGCCCACCGGCGGTGGTCCGTGGGCTAATCGTCCCTGATAGATCCTCGGATTGCACGTACTATTTGCGGCCGGTGGGTGAACCTTCACCCGCGCCCCTGGAAGCTTTGTGCGGACTTACCCCGGTTCGCACCGTTCTTGCCGGTAGGAGCTTCGTGATCAGCCCCCTCGCCTTGCCCTTGGAGACGCCCGCGCCGATCAAGCCCAGCTGCGCGGACAAGAACGGATTGTGCGAGCTGATCTTCAATCAGACGAACAACCGCTGGCTCGCCGAGAGCAGCTACTGGGTGCTGGTCAAGCCGCTGACGATCCTGCTGATCATCATCGTGGCGTTCGTCGTCCGGGCGCTCATCCACCGGGCGATCGACCGGCTGATCAAGCACACCGTGACCGACAACGAGCGCGGCGGCTCGCTGCTGCGGCCCCTGCGCAACCGGCTGCCCGGCGCCCTCACGGCGCCCGGTGAGCGGCGCAACCAGCGCGCCCGGGCGCTCGGCTCGGTGCTGCGCAGCATCGCCTCGGCGGTCGTGTTCTCCATCTCCGTGATGCTGATCCTCGGCGAGATCGGGATCAACCTCGGCCCGCTGCTGGCCAGCGCCGGCATCGCGGGCCTCGCGATCGGCTTCGGCGCGCAGAACCTGGTCAAGGACTTCATCGCGGGCCTGTTCATGCTCCTGGAGGATCAGTACGGCGTCGGCGACATCGTCGACGTCGGCGAGGTCGCCGGCACGGTCGAGGCGGTCGGGCTGCGGATCACCACGGTCCGCGACGGCTCCGGCGTGGTCTGGTACGTGCGCAACGGCGAGATCGTCCGGGTCGGCAACAAGAGCCAGGGCTGGGCCGTGGTCAACATCGACGTACCGGTCGGCTTCGTCTCCATCGACCAGGCGACCGAGGTCCTGCGCGAGGCCGCCGACGCGGTCGCCAACGACCCCGAGTTCGTCGACGACTTCATCGACCCGCCCAAGGTGCTCGGCGTCGAGCAACTGACCGCCGAGGGCGCGGTGCTGCGTACCACCGTAAAGACCTCGACCGAAGCCCAGTGGCGGGTCGGCCGCGAGCTGCGCCGCCGGCTCACCGAGGCTCTCGACCGGGCCGGGATCGCCGCCCAGCTGACCGCGGCGCGGATGTTCATCCGCCCGGCCGCCGAGAGCGGCACCGACGGGGGACCGGCCGGGCACGCTTGATCGACACGGCTCCATACACCGCGGCGAACGGACGAATTTGTCCAATCTGACGGTCAGCTGTGATCAACCCGGAGGGTAGGGTCGCGCGTCGGGTGGTCAGTCGGTTATCGTCCGTTCGTTCAGGTGTATCGCTGCACAGTGTCCCGGTCCACCGCCGTTAACCCCATTTGGCCAGGAAAGCCCGATTTAACGGTGGAGTGACCGGTTCGGCCGCGCCCGCGAACGTTTGACGCCGCTGTCGTGACCGAGGAAAGGGGGGCTTCGCCGGTGTCCGATCCCGACGAGTCCGCCGATCGGCCTGCCACCGTCCGGGAGACCCTCGGCAACCGGGAGTATGCCGCCGTCTTCTGGGCCCAGGCCCAGTCGGGCCTCGGCGACAACGTGGCCCGGGCGGCCGTCGTCGCGGTGGTGTATGGCCAGACGAACTCGCCGATCCTCTCGGCCGCCGCGTTCGCCGTGAGCTACCTGCCGTGGCTCGGCCTCGGCGCGCTGCTGTCGGCGTGGGCCGAGCGCCACTCGTACCGCCGCACCATGATCGGCTCCGACCTGATCCGCTCCGCGATCATGCTCGTGATCGCCGCGTTCCCCCACCAGCCGCCGGTCCTCCTCATCGCGCTGCTGTTCGCCAACGCCCTGCTGAGCCCGCCGTTCGACAGTGCCAAGTCCGCGCTCATGCCGCGGCTGCTGCACGGCGAGCAGTATGTCGTCGGGATCACGCTCAACCGCACCACCGCGCAGATCACGCTGATCGGCGGCTACGCGCTGGGCGCCACGCTCGTCTCGGTCAGCGACTCCGCCGCGCTGCTCTTCAACGCGGTCACGTTCGCGATCTCCGCGCTCGTGGTCGCCCTGGTCGTCAAGGAACACCCGCCCAGCCTCAAGGAAGAGCAGCGCTCCAACCTGCTGCGCGAGGCGGCCGACGGCTACCGGGTCGTGTTCCGCTCGCCGGTCATGCGCTCCATCGCGCTGATCGTCTTCTGCGGCGTCTGCTTCGGCGTGGTCCCCGAGGGCCTGGCCGCGGCCTGGGCCGCCCGCCTGGCCGGCGGCCACCCCGACACGTTCGGCTACGGCGCCATCATGATCGCCGCGGCCACCGGCTTCGTGCTCGGCAGCTCGCTGGTGACCTGGCTCATCCGGCCCCAGCGGCGGGTCGCGCTGATCCGGCCCGTGGCCATTGTCACACCGCTGGCCCTGGTGCCGGCCCTGCTCGACCCGGGCCTGTGGGTCGTGGTCGCCATGACGGTGATCTCCGGCGCCTCGCTGGCGGTCACCATGCCGGCCACCAACGGGCTGTTCGTGCAGGTCCTCCCGCCGGCGTACCGGGCCCGCGCGTTCGGGGTCATGCAGAGCGGCGTCCACCTCATCCAGGGCGCCGCGATCGTGCTGACCGGCTGGCTGGCGACCTTCTATTCACTGCCCGACGTGGTGGGGTATTTCGGGCTGGCCGGCTGCGCCGCCATGGTGCTCATCATCTCGGCCTGGCCGAGCCGCGCGACCATTTCCGACGCGATCGCCGCCAACAAGGTCCGGGCCGCCGCGGAGCAGCATGCGGCCGAGCGCCCGGAGCGCCTCGACGACTTCGGCGAGGTCACCATCGACCTGGGCCGCGCCCCGCTGCCGCCCCGGCGCCGCCCGTCCCCGGGCCCGTCGGCGCGCCGGGAGCCGCCGATGCCCGACCCGGCGGAGCGCACGGTCGACCTGAGCGAGCGCACGGCGGAGCTGGGTGGGCTCCCGCCGCCACCGCCGTCCCAGGCCGCGCGGCATAGTTGACGGCGTGACGTCCCCTAACTTCTACGAGCTGATCGGCGGCGAGCCGACGTTCCGCAAGCTCGTCGACGAGTTCTACGCCGGTGTCGCCGAGGACCCGATCCTGCGGCCGCTGTATCCGGAGGAGGACCTCGGCCCGGCCAACGAGCGCTTCCGGCTGTTCCTGATCCAGTACTGGGGCGGCCCGGGCACCTACTCGGAGCGCCGCGGCCACCCGCGGCTGCGCATGCGGCACGCGCCGTTCCGGATCGCCTCGGCGGAGCGCGACGCGTGGCTGCGGCAGATGCGCCGGGCCGTCGACGCGATCCAGCTCGCGCCCGAGCACGAGGCCGTGCTGTGGGACTACCTGGAGCGGGCCGCGCACTTCATGGTCAACGCCGAGGACCCCGACGAATCGGACTATCACCGCATTACCGTTTCTTAGGTGACGTTTCCGCGGTTAGTGGAATATGCGCCCCTGTGTCCGGTGGCGCGTTCCACGATCAAGGAGACGCACGCATGCGCCGACGCCTGCTCGCCGCAGCCGTTACAGCACTGGCCGCGTTCGCGGTCGCCCTCCCCGCCTCCGCCGCGCTGAACCAGCCCGCGCCGGTGTCGATCGACCCCGCCGACTTCACGCCGAACGTGCTCGACGGCGAGGTGCGGGCGTTCGCCGTGGTCGGCGACGCCGTGGTGGTCGGCGGGGACTTCACCACGGTCACCGACGCCCGGCGCAAGGTGCGGTACAAGCGCAACAACCTCTTCGCGTACCGCGCCGCGACCGGGGAGATCCTGCCCTTCGCACCCGAGCCCGACGCCCCGGTGCTGTCCCTGGCCACGGGCCCGAACAACACGGTCTACGCGGGCGGGTCGTTCCAGCGGATCGCCGGCGGCCCGCAGCGCGGCCTGGCCCAGCTCAGCCTGGCCGACGGCCGCCGCGTGGAGGCGTTCGCCGCCCCGATCAACTGGGGCGACGTGCGCAGCGTGATCGCCGCCGGCCAGTGGGTGTACGCAGCGGGCTCGTTCAGCCGGATCGGCACCGCCGACCGGGTCGGGCTGGCCCGCGTGAACGCGACCACGGGCGCGGTCGATCCCGGCTTCGACCTGAAGCTCGCCGCCCCGCACCTCACCCGGGTCAAGCTGGAGGACCTGGCCCTGACCCCGGACGGTACCCGGCTGGCCGCGGTCGGCGCCGTCGAGCAGGCCGCCGGCCAGTGGCGGGCCCAGGTCGTGATGGTCGACGTCCCGGCGACCGGGCCGGCCCGGCTCGCCGACTGGTACACCGACGCCTACACGCGGCCCTGCCGGGCGGGCTTCGAGACGTACCTCCGCGGCATCGACTTCGACCCGACCGGCACTTATGCCACCATCGTGGCGACCGGCCGCAAATGGGGCGATCAGCTGATGTGCGACACGGCGGCCCGCTTCGACCTGCGCGGCACCGGCATGCACCGCCCGCTGTGGGTCAACTGGACCGGCGGCGATTCGCTGTACTCGGTCGCGGACACCGGCGCGGCCGTCTACGTCGGGGGCCACCAGCGCTGGATGGACAACCCGCAGGGCCACGAGACGGCCGGCCCGGGCGCGGTGGCGAGGCCCGGCATCGCCGCGATCGACCCGGTCACGGGCAAGGCGACGACCTGGAACCCGAAGCGGGTGCCGCGTGGCGTCGGCGCCCGGGCGCTGCTCGCGACCCCGCAGGGCCTGCTGGTCGGCTCGGACACGGAGCGGATCGGCAACGAGTATCACGCCCGCCTCGCGCTGCTGCCCCTCGCCTGATTTTTTCAGGACTCGGGCCGCGTCACTCACTGACCGTTGCTCCCGCCAGACACCGGGCCGGGACCTGCCCTGAACGGGCGGTCCCGGCCCTGCCAGGTCCGCGGTGCCAAGAACACAAAACGGCCCCCGTCGTGTGACGGGGGCCGATTCATATGGGGTGACTGATGGGATTTGAACCCACGACACCCGGGACCACAACCCGGTGCTCTGCCAACTGAGCTACAGCCACCATGAACTCGCCCGCTAATAGTAGGGCATGGGGGGCGGGGTGCGTCGACAGGGTTACGACGCGTTCGTGTCGCTTTCCCGGCTCAGTTCGGCGGCGATGGCCTTCGCGGTGTCGACGTCGGGGCCCGGCAGCGGCACGAACAGGGTGCGGCGGTAATACTCGAGCTCGCGGATGCTCTCCCGGATGTCGGCCAGGGCGCGGTGCGCGAGGCCCTTCGGCGGCTGCCCGAAGTACACCCGCGGATACCACCGCCGGCACAACTCCTTGATGGAGGACACGTCGATCATCCGGTAGTGCAGGTGCTGATCGAGGCGGGGCATGTCGCGGGCGAGGAAGCCGCGGTCGGTCGCGATGGAGTTGCCGCACAGGGGGGCGGTGCGGGGATCGCGGACGTGCTCCGTGACGTACGACATGATCATGTCCTCGGCCTCGTGCAGCGTGACCTTGGAGGCCCGCACGGCCTCGGTGAGCCCGGACCGCCCATGCATGTCCCGGACCACCTGGAGCATGCCGTCCAGCTCGGCGTCATCGGCGTGGATCACCACGTCGACGCCCTCGCCGAGCACGTTGAGATCGGGGTCGGTCACCAGCGCCGCGACTTCGATCAGCGCGTCCTTCCCCAGATCCAGCCCCGTCATCTCACAGTCGATCCAGACCAAAAGATCACCCACACCGGACAGCCTAGTGTTCATCCGCCCGACTTCTCACTCCTCGGTGGATGCAACCACCCATACTGCGCGAAGTCGTTACCAACGCCACACCGGACCGCGACATGCGTTCGCTGACGTCGATCAGCGCGCGCCGGCCTCCTCGGCGGGCTCCGGCAACGCGAGCGGAGCCCAGGTGAACTGCAGCTCGATGGCCGGCAGCGGGGGCAGCGGAGGCAGCTCGATGGGGCCGCGGCCGTCCAGCTCGACGCCCTCGGGCGCGGGGCGATCGAGCTCACACTCGGCGAGCAGCACCGGCTCCTTGCCTGCCTCAGGCCGCTCAGCCACCTCAGCCTCCGCCGGTCCCCCGGCCGCCTCAGCGTCCGCAGGCTGCCCGGCCGCCTCGGCCTGCGCTGCCGCGGGCTGCTCAGCCGCCTCGGCGTCCGCGGCGGCCAGGACGTCGGCGAGCGTGGCGAGGACGGCCTCGCTCGGGGCCTTCGCCGGCGGCTCGTCGCCGGCCTCGTGCTCCGGCGCGGCGGCCTCGAGCTCCGTCGCGGCGGCCTCGAGCTCCGTCGCGGCGGCCTCGAGCTCCGGCGCGGCGGCGGCCTCGAGCATGGGCATGGGCTGGGCCGGAACCGCGAGCTGCGGCTGCCCCTCCGGTGCGACCGAGGCCAGGGCCGGCGCCATCGGACGGCGAGCCGGCGGCCAGGCCAGGGTCACCAGCGCCAGCAGGAACAGCGCCGAGCCGAGCATGAGCAGGCCGCCGGTGGTGGGGCCGAGCCACGCCGGCGCCAGGCGCGCGGTGATCGCGGCGTCGATTCCGGCGGTACCGTCGGCACGCATGATGACCAAGGCCAGGTGCTTGCCGCGCAGCGCCGACGGCGACCAGGTCAGCCGCGCGGCGCCGGCCTGCTGCTCGCTGCGGGCCAGCCAGAACAGCTGGCCGCCGGGCGCCGGCAGCGGAGCGGGCGCGGCCGCCGGGTCCTCGGCCGGGCGGGCCGGGCGCGCGGCGAGCTCGACCGGCAGCGGGCCGCGGGCGAGGCGCACCCGGCCGACCCGGGACTGGGCGAGCCCGTCGAGGTAGCGCTCGACGTCGCCGTCCGGCCCGAGCCCGATGAACAGGGGGCCGCCGGAGCCGACCGCCGACAGGCTGAGCGTCGTCTGCCCACCCCGCGCGAACGGCGCGTCGGCTCGCAGCAGCGCGTCGACGTCGGGCACGACCACGGCGGTACCGTCGCTGCGGATCCGCTCCAGTCGCGCCGTGAAGGTGTCGTCGCCGGCGCGATGCTCCATGGCCACCAGCAGCCCGCCACCGGCGAGTGCCAGCGGCACCGCGATGAGCAGCAGCAGCGCGCCGACACCCGCCCGAACCAGACGCACGACCATGGCAGCGGCCCCTCTTCCCCCGGCGTTACGGGCCCGACATTACCGGCAAATCGGTCGCACAATGCCCGTATTGTCCGAAAACCACCGAGGTGGCGCGACTACTTCACCGGCACCTGCACGGTCACGGTGGTCTGGTTGAAGTCGTCGACGCGAACCGTGAACTTGAACTCCCACGTCCCGGCCGTGACCAGCGAGACCTGCCCCAGCGCGTGGTCCTCGGTGATCGCGAGCGTGGGCACGGTGATCGGCTCGATACCCTTCGCGGGCAGGGCGGCGGTCGCGGTCCACTCGACCACGCTCTGCGGCCCGGAACCGTCCGGCTTGAGCGCGTACAGGTGGATCGAGTTCGGCCCGACGGTCGCCGGCGAGATGTCCACCTCGAGCTTCAACAGGTTCGTGGAGAGCGTGCTGTCGAACGGCCCGGCCGCCGCGTCCGACGCCTGCCCGCCGCGCGCCGGGCTGGTCTGCACCAGCACGGACGTGAGCGCCAGCACGACGACGGCGATCGCCACCTCGACGAGCACCGCGGTCCGCAGCCGCTTCCGATCCCGCGCATCCGCGGAACGACCCCGCTCGGCACCGGCTTCGACCACGCCCGGCTCCTCCGGCGCGTCGTCCTCCGCCCCACCGTCGTCGTCCTCCGCCGAACCGCCTCCCGCGGCAAATTCCACCGTGCCGGTTCGCGCCGCCCCACCCGTCCGGGCGGCCACCAGCTCCGCCTCCGACATTTCCGACATCTCCGAAATGTCGGCAACGGTGTCATCGATCGGGGCGGGCGTGAAGCGGCGGTTCGTCAGGCGCCGGGAGTACGCCGCCACCGCGACGACGCAGGCCAGGAGCGCGACCTTGGCGATGACCAACTGGCCGTACAACGTGCCGGTGAGCGCGTCGATGGTGCCGATCTCCACAAGCGCCTGCGCGGTCCCGGCCAGCACCAGCACCGTGATCGCGAAGAGCGCCCAGCTCGACCACACCGGGACGATGGCCATCAGCTCGCGGGTGTTCGCGCGGCGCAGCAGGAACCCGAACAGCATGACCAGCCCGCCCAGCCAGATCGACATGGAGGCGAGGTGCGCGACGTCGGCGACCACGGTGAGCGTCGGCACCGGGGAGGCGCTCGGATGCCCGGAGATCGGCCAGGTGCCCAGCCCGACGACGCCGAGGATGATCAGCAGCGTCTGGTCGATCTTGCCGACCCGGCCGCCGATCACCGGCCGCAGCAGCAGCGCGGTGGCGATGACCACGGCGAGCCGGACCAGGTGCGCCGCCCCGAACGGGGTGCCCAGCACCTCCCGCGTGGCCGTGCCGGTGATGTCGAAGAGGGTGGTACCGGCGGTGTAGGGAATCTCGATGTACAACTCGAGCAGCGTGCTGGCCGCGAGCAGCCCGGCGCCGATCATCGCGACCCGGCCCGGATCCCGGGCGGACAGCCGCCGCGGCCAGAGCGCGAACAGGATCAGGGCCGGGCCGATCAGCAGCACCAGGCCGGCGAAGCCGAGGAACCGCGCGACCGACATCGCGTTCCGGACCACCGCGTCGGTCTGCACCGAGTTGCCCGGATCGGCGGCTCCGGGGGTCGCGGACACCTGCCCGTAGGAGAAGCTGTAGCCGCCGCCGACCGGGTGGCTGTCGGCCGAAATGATCCGGTAGCTGACCAGGTACGTGCCCTTGGGGCCGCCGGACTTGAGCGGAATGACCACTTCCGTGTCGCGCACCGAGGGCTTACCGGTGTCGGCCCGGCTGCCGTCCGGCGCGGTCACCCGGACCTTGTCGGCGACCAAGCGCACCGGCTCGCCGAAGGTCAGCGTGACCTCGGCGGGCAGCTGGTCGAGCACCGTACCCGCGACGGGCGCGGTCTTGTCGAGCGTCGCGTGTGCGCTGGCCGGCGCGGCAGGCAGCACGAGGATGGCCAGGGCGCCGAGGAGCATGGCCAGGGGTACGGACCATCTGCGTCGGGTCATGACGTCATGATTTCGCGCCGGTCATTCTGAGGTGGTCGCGGGTCGGCGGGCAAAAGTTCCCGGCAACCTTCCGTCACGCGTCATTGACGTACCGCTACGGGGTCCACCGGCGGGTACCGGCACGCGATAGAGTCCAGACATGACCACGACGCGCCTCGAGCCGGGTGACACCGCCCCCGAGTTCACGCTGCAGACGGACCGGGACGAGCCGCTGTCGCTCGCGGACCTCCGGGGCCGCAAGGTCGTCCTTTATGCGTATCCGGCCGCGATGACGCCCGGCTGCACCAAGCAGGCCTGCGACTTCCGGGACAACCTCGCGTCGCTCAAGGCGGCCGGCTACGAGGTCGTCGGCATCTCCCCGGACTCCCCGGCCAAGCTGGCCCAGTTCCGCGAGCGCGACGCGATCACGTTCCCCTTGGTCTCCGACCCGGACCGGTCGGTGCTGCGCGCCTACGGCGCCTACGGCGAGAAGCAGAACTACGGCCGCACGGTCCTCGGCGTGATCCGCTCCACCTTCGTGATCGACGAGAAGGGCCACATCGAGCGGGCGCTCTACAACGTGCGGGCCACCGGCCACGTGGCCAAGCTGCGCAAGGACCTCGGCCTGGACTGACCACCGCCGCGGCCGTCGGCACCGGCCCACCGCTGCGCCGTCCGGTTTTTCGGCTTTGCCCGTTCGCGGCATCGATGACCGTCCGGTGCCCGAAGATCCGTTCGAGGCGCATATGCCAAGGTCAGCGCAAGATCGCGCGGCAAAACACATCGGTAATGCGGCCGAAACGGATCGTGCCTAGGCTCTCGTCATGGCGGACATCTTCGATGATTATTCGATGTCCGGGGCCATGTTCGAAGCTTGGGACGAGATGTTCGAACGCCCCGGCCAACCGCGGTCGCCCTATCGCTCGTTGTTCGCCGCGCTCCAGCCCCTGGCCCCGGCCGACCTCCGGTTCCGGGCCGACCAGCTGGCCCGCGTCTTCACCGACCGTGGGGTCACCTTCGCCTACGCGGGCGAGGAGCGCCCGTTCCCGCTCGACCTCATCCCCCGCATCCTCGACGCCAACGAGTGGGACCTGCTGACGGCCGCCGTCCAGCAGCGGGTCAAGGCCCTCGAGGCATTCCTCGCCGACATCTACGGCGCCGGCCGCGTGTTCGTCGACGGCGTCGTGCCCCGCAAGCTCATCACGACCAGCGCCCACTTCCACCGCCAGGCACACGGGATCGAGCCGCCCAACGGCGTGCGCGTCCACATCAGCGGCGTCGACCTCGTCCGGGATGAGGAGGGCCGCTTCCGGGTCCTCGAGGACAACCTGCGCATTCCGTCCGGTGTGTCGTACGTCATCGAAAATCGCCGCGCCCTGACCCACACGATGCCGGCCCTCTTCGCCGACGCGCGCGTGCGGCCGGTCGACGACTACCCGGCCCGCCTGCTCGCGGCGCTGCGGGCGGCCGCCCCCGAGGGCGTCGACGACCCGACCGTGGTCGTGCTCACCCCCGGCGTGTACAACGCCGCGTATTTCGAGCACGCGCTGCTGGCCCGGCTGATGGGCGTCGAGCTCGTCGAGGGCCGCGACCTCGTCTGCAGCGGCAACCGGGTGCGCATGCGCACCACGCAGGGCGAGCGGCCCGTGCACGTGGTGTACCGCCGCGTCGACGACGAATTCATCGATCCGCTGCACTTCCGCCCGGACTCGGTGATCGGCTGCCCCGGCATCGTGAACGCGGCGCGGGCCGGGCAGGTCACGCTCGCCAACGCGGTCGGCAACGGGGTCGCCGACGACAAGCTCGTCTACACCTACGTTCCGGACCTGATCCGCTACTACCTGTCGGAGGAGCCGCTGATCGACAACGTCGAGACGTACCGGCTCGACGACCGGGACCCGGAGGTGCTCCACGACGTGCTCGGCCGCCTCGACCAACTCGTGCTCAAGCCGGTCGACGGCGCCGGCGGCAAGGGCATCGTGATCGGCCCGCAGGCGTCGGAGGAGACGCTGACCACGCTGCGTGCCGCGGTCGAGAAGGACCCGCGCGGCTGGATCGCGCAGCGCCCGGTCGCGCTGTCCACCTCGCCGACGCTGCTCGGCGACCGGGTCGCACCCCGCCACATCGACCTGCGCCCGTTCGCGGTCAACGACGGCAACGAGATCTGGCTGCTGCCCGGCGGCCTGACCAGGGTCGCCCTGCCGGAGGGCGCCCTCGTGGTCAACTCCAGCCAGGGCGGCGGCTCCAAGGACACCTGGGTGCTCGCCCACCCCGGCGACCCGGCGCCCGCGCCACGGCCCCGCGTCGTGGCCGAGCCGCGCGACTCGGGGGGCAGCCCGCGCGACAGCGGCCCCGCCGCCGCGCAGCTGGCCGGACAACAGCAGCAACAGCAGTAGGAGTGCCGATGCTCAGCCGCATCGCGGAGTCGCTGTTCTGGATCGGCCGCTACGTCGAGCGCGCCGACGACACCGCCCGCATTCTCGACGCGTTCCTCGGCCGGCTGCTGGAGGACCCGTGGGCCGACGAGGACGCGGCCTGCCGCAGCCTGATGTCGATCCTCGGCGCCCCAGCCCCGCAGGACCGCCGCCTCACCACCGGCGACGTGCTGGAGCTGCTCGCGTTCGACGCCGAGGACCCCAGCGCCATCTCCGGCGCGATCGTGGCCGCCCGCGACAACGCCCGCGGCGTCCGCGAGACGATCTCCAGCGAGATGTGGGAGTGCCTCAACGTCACCTGGCACACCCTCGCCTCCCGCCGCGTCGCCGCCGAGCGCCTCGGCCCGACGGTCTTCCTCAGCTACGTGCGCGAGCGCGCCGCCGTGCTGGCCGGCCTCGCCGAGTCGACGATGAGCCGCGACGACGGCTGGCGCTTCCTGGTGCTGGGCCGCAGCCTGGAGCGGGTCGACATGACCGCCCGCCTGCTGTCGATCCAGACCAACACCCCCGACGAGGTCACCGGCTGGCGCACCGTCCTGCGCTCCTGCGGCGCCGACGAGGCGTTCCTGCGTACCCACGGCGGCACCTTCGACCCGCAGCGGGTCACCGAGTTCCTGCTGCTCGACCGCCTGTTCCCGCGATCGGCCCTGCATGCCCTCGGCACCGCCGAGCAGTGCCTGCGCGACCTGGCCCCCACCACCGAGCGCGCCGGCGTGACCGACGCCGCCCGCCGGCCGATCGGCCAGATCCGCACGCGCCTGGAGTACGCGGACACCACCACGCTGCTGTCCGAGCTCCCGCAGCACCTGCGCGCGCTACAGCAGACCTGCGCAACGGCGAGCGCCGCCATCACCGAGCGGTACTTCCCGCAGTCCACGCCCGTCACATGGGGCACCGTCGCTTGGGGTGGATCATGAACTGGCGTCTCAAGATTCGTCACGTCACCGGCTACAAGTACGCCGGCACCGTCTCCGCGTCCTTCAATGAGGCCCGCCTCACGCCCCTGACCCTGCCCTGGCAGACCACCCTGTTCAGCCAGGTCGAGGTCACCCCCGGCGCGACGACGTACCGCTACTACGACTACTGGGCCACCCAGGTCACCGCGTTCGACCTGCACCGCCCGCACCAGCAGCTGCGCGTGGTCTCCAGCAGCCTGGTCGAGGTCTCCGCGCCGCCGCCCCCGGACACGTTCCTGAGCTGGTCCGACCTCGGCGCCGACACTGTGCTGGACACCCACGCCGAGTTCCTCTCCAGCAGCCGGCTCACCCGCGTCGATCCGGCCCTGGTCGAGCAGGCCTGGGACCCTGTCGGCCACCTCGCCCCGGCCGAGGCCGCCGAGGCGGTGTCGCACTGGGTGCGCTCCGAGGTCGCCTACGTCCCCGGCTCGACCGGCGTGCAGACCAGCGCGCAGGAGGCGTGGCACCTGCGCAAGGGCGTGTGCCAGGACATCGCGCACCTGACCGTCGGGCTCCTACGCGCCAAGGGCATTCCCGCACGGTACGTCTCGGGATACCTCCACCCGAAGATGGAGGCCGAGGTCGGCGAAACGGTCGCCGGCCAGAGCCACGCCTGGGTCGAGTGGTGGTGCGGCGAGTGGACCGGCTTCGACCCGACCAACGGCGTCCCGGTCGGCCCGCCGCACGTGGTCGTGGCACGCGGCCGCGACTACGACGACGTCCCCCCACTGCGCGGCGTGTATCACGGCGCGCCGAGCAAGCACCTGGGCGTCACGGTGGAGATCACCCGACTGGCCTGAGTATTGTGTCCTTGGTTCTCGCGGGGGGCCGTAGCCCAATGGCAGAGGCACACGGTTTAGGTCCGTGCCAGTGTGAGTTCGACTCTCACCGGCCCCACCGTCGGAGGCTCACCCTGCTCGCGCGCCCTTCGGGCGGGCTCGCCGGCGACGGTGGCATTCCTCGCGCTCGCTTCGCTCGCTCCCCAGTGGGGGCTTCGCCACCCACACCCCCATGTCGGTGGGCGCGGTGGTCGTGATCGTCACGGTCGTGGCCGTCTCGGTGTCTCCGGTCTCTGGTCTCCGGTCTCTGTTCTCGTGGCCCTGCTCTGGGTCTCTGGTCTCGTGGGCCCGCGCCTGGTCTCTGGTCTCGGGGTTTGGGTTGTGTGCTTGGTATTTGGTTATTGGTCTTGTGGGGTTTGCTCTTACACTCGGGCGCATTATGACCAAGCTGAATCAGATCATTGCGGTTGAGAAGGGCGTGAAGTCGCGGTCGTTCCAGGACCTGACCGAGGCGCACCACGTCCTGCAGAAGCCGGCGCTGCTGGCCGGCATCGCGCGGACCTACCGTCCGAAGGACGAGGAGGGCGAGCAGCTGCCGCCCGAGTCGACGCGCGTGCAGGTCAAGGCCGAGGAGGTGCTGCGGCAGACGGGCACCATCCTGACCCGCCTGTTCGACGTCACCGCGACGAAGGACTGGACGAACTGCGTAGCCCGCGCCGACGTCGTGGTCGACGGCACCCCGCTGCTGCGCGACGTGCCGGTGTCGTACCTGCTGTTCCTCGAGAAGCAGCTGGTCGACCTGCTCACCTTCGTGCGCAAGCTGCCGATCCTCGACGCCGCCGAGACGTGGGTGTACGACGCGTCCGCCGACACCTACGCCACCGAGCCGACCCAGACGACTCGCACGAAGAAGATCCCCCGCAACCACGTGAAGGCCGAGGCCACCGAAAAGCACCCGGCCCAGGTCGAGGTCTACTACGAGGACGTCGTCATCGGCTACTGGCGAACCATCAAGTTCTCCGGCGCCCTCCCCGCCAAGCGCGTCAACGAGCTCGTGGAGCGCGTCGAGAAGCTGCAGGCCGCAGTCAAGTTCGCCCGCGAGGAAGCGAACGGCGTCGAGGTGGTCGAGCAGGAGACCGGCGAGAAAGTGTTTCGCTACTTGTTCGGGTAGGGGCTAGGATCGGCGGTGCGCAAGGAGCGCAGACTGAACCTGAGGCTCAGTTTGACAGGTGCGCGCGGTGTCAACGTGGAGGTTCGATTCCTTCCGCCGCCACTCCAAGGCGGCGTAGCCCAATGGCAGAGGCGGCCGCGGGAGCCGAAACACAAACTCAACTTCTCGCTCCAGTCTGAGCATTCGCCGCCGATCGCCGGATCAACCGAAAGGGACGCCAGTCGTCGAGGTTGCGGGTTCAACTCCCGCTCGGCCCTCTCCACGGGCCGATAGCTCAATCGAAGAGTGCGACGTCATAACCTGATCCACGTTCTTCAACGTCGCCGGTGTGCGCAATTGGGCGGCACGCCGAAGCCCGGTGGATGGATACTCCACCGGGCTTCACCATCCCTAGCCGCCTCACCTCGCCTAGCCACCGCGCCGCCTCGCCACCGCGCCGCCTCGCCACCGCGCCACCGCGCCGCCTCGCCGCCGCGCTGCGAAGCGCGGCGGAGGACCAGCGGTGCGCTGCGGTGCTCGCCACCTCGGCGCCAGTCGCCCCGGCCACCCGCCACCTCCAAGGGGCACCCAGCACCTCCACGGGCGCTCTGCGGGCGTCTCGCTCTACGGCGCCTCTGTCCCCAGGCGCCTTCTGCCCACGGCCCCTGCCCACAGCGTCTTCTGTCCGCAGCGTCTCCCTCCACGGCCCCTTGCCCGCGGCGTCTCCCTCCACGGCCCCTTGCCCGCGGCGTCTCCCTCCACGGCCCCCTGCCCGCGGCGCCCTCTGCCCGCAGCGTCTCGCTCCGCAGCCCCTGCCCGCGGCGTCTCCCTCTGCGGCCCCCTGCCCGCGGCGCCTTCTGTCCACGGCACCTCTGTCCGCCAATGCCGCCTCGCGCAGTTCCCCGCTTCCTTTGCGGGGGCTTCCACGCCAGCGCGGGACCGGGAATCCCCTACCGCGCCGGAATCCGCATCCGGTTCAGCGCAGCAACGGCATCCTCCGGCTCATCCACACTGACGGTGAACTGCCGCCCACCGAAGTCGAACATCAACGCCGGCCCAGACCGCACGATCACAGCCCGCCCACGCCCGGGCACCCAGGTCCACCCCCACCGCTGCCCAATCCCGGACCGCACGTCAATGGCCCGCAGATCGTGGACCATCCGCAACGGCACCGAGATCGGCGGCATCGGCAAAAGGCTGTGCCGAATCCGCACGTTGTACATGCTGATCTGAACACTGACGTGCGCCATCGCCGCCGCCCAGGCACCGGCCGCAAGCCCGGCCACAAACAGCAACGCCGTCAACGCCAGCCGCTTGGGATGGTCGAACGGCTGCCCAGGCGCCACGACGGACCCGGCCACAAAGCACACCACGGCAACCCCAAGCCCGGCGCCCGCCCGCCGGTACCCGATGGCCCGCCCGGACCACAGCAGAAATGACACGCGCGTTGTTTTACCAGAGCCCCACCTCCTTCACAGTCACACGCCGCGTGACGGTCCACACGCTGCCGATACACAGTGCTCCCTCGCCGCGCACGATCGCACCATCGGCAAGCACCCCAAACGCTCGCCGCCGCCAGCCACGTGCCGCCGTTCGACTCGCCAGCACCGGCCCACCTGTCCGAAGTCAGTCAGACGCGCACCAACCGGCGACGCCCTCGGGAAGCGCCCGTCAGCCCGTCAGCCCGTCAGCCCGTCAACGAATCGTGATCTCGTCACCGACCGCGATCTTCCCGCGCACGTCCGGAATGAGGTTGATGCCGAACATCACGCCACCCGGAAATCGGCGGTACTGGCCCAGCACCCGTAGCGGCTGCCTACCCTTCTCACCCGTCTCCGGGTCAATGGTTGTCAGCACACAGCGGCTGCAGGCTTTCGGCGCCCGAAACACGACGTCGCCAATGACGATCCGGCGGCCGATCCAGTCGTCCTCCGCCCAGGCCTTGGCGCCGGCGACGACAACATTGGGCCGGAAGCGGGTCATCGCGATCGGTTCGTCACCCTCCTCGACCAGCCACTCGTTGACCGCGTGCAGCGACGCTTCGTTGGTCAGCAGCAGCGGATAGCCGTCGGCAAAGCTCACGCGGTCGTCGGGCTCGCCGAACTCCGGATCGACCTGCCGCTGCGTCGGGTCGTCGAGATGAAACAGCTGGGCCGGCCGCTCGATCACGTCTGACACCCACCGGTGCGCGGCGTCCCCCGCAGACGTCGCGGCGATCCACTGGCGGAAATGCCGCACCTCCGTCGTGCCCCCATCCGGAAAGGGAACCTGAAGCGGAGACACTCCCTTTGCGGTCAGCACCAGGGCGTCGTCCGTGTAGCGCGGACGAATGCGCCCCAACTTCGGCCAGTCCCGCTGCGTGATGAGCTTGGCGTCCTCGTCGACGATCAACCATCGCCGATCGCCCGCGAGGCCCCACGGCTCCACCTCCGCGCGGTCTGCCTCGACGCGGTAGCAGCTCTTGATCGGGTATGTCGCTATATAGCCGAGCTTCACGTCCTGAGAGTCGCATGTCGTGCTCCCTTCCTGCCAGCATTCTGAATTACTCCATGCGGTTGACGCAACCCTGAAAGTCGACTTACAGTCGAGCCATGACAACCTCCCCGCGCCAGCGGATTCTCGACCTCTTCGACGGGCAGCGCCTGACGCCCGTCCAGCGCCGCATCGCGCGCATCCTGGTCGAGCACGCCGGGCAGGCCGGTTATCTGTCCAGCGGAGACCTGGCCACGCTGGCCGGCGTGAGCCAGCCCTCGGTGACCCGGTTCGCCACGGCGCTCGGGTTCGAGGGTTATCCGGCGCTGAGGGATCAGTTGCGCGTCACCATCGACGGCTACCGGCACGGCCCACCCACAGCCGACGACGCTGTCGAGCACCCGGCCGTCAGCGAGGTCGAGCAGGCTTTGAGCGGCGAGATCGCCAACCTGCAGCGGCTGTCCGACACCCTGCGCGACACCACGCCGCTGACCGAGGCGGCCCGGCTGCTGATGGGCAGCCGGCCGTTGCCGGTGCTAGGGATGCGCGCCGCGGGAGCGCTCGCGGGAGCCTTTGCCTACTTCGCCGCCAAGGTGCATCCGGACGTCCGGCTCCTGCAAGAGCAGGGCAGCCTGCTGGCCGATCGCCTGGAACAGGCGCGCGCGGCCGGTGCGGTTGCCATGCTGGCGTTTGTGCTGCCGCGTTATCCGCGCGAGGCGATCGAGGCGCTGCGCGAGGCGCGCGCGGCCGGGTTCCTGGTGGTCACCGTGACCGACTCACCGGTCAGCCCAGCGGCGTCGGAGTCCGACATCGTCCTGCCCGCCCCGGTCGGCTCCAGCATGGTGTTCGACCTGCACACCGCGCCCATGGCCTTGGTGACGATCCTGCTCCAGGCGATGTGCGATTCGGCACCTGCCGAGACCCAGGAGCGACTCGAGGCGTTCGAGCGCTCAGTCGCCACCCGTCAGGTATTCCTGCCCTAGCCGAGGAGAATCATGGAAGCGATCCGTGCCCCTCGGGGCACCCAGTTGACGGCACGGGGCTGGCAACAGGAAGCCGCCCTCCGCATGCTCATGAACAACCTCGACCCTGACGTCGCCGAGCGTCCGCAGGATCTTGTCGTGTATGGCGGCACCGGCAAGGCGGCCCGCGACTGGCCCTCGTTCCGGGCCCTCGTCCGCACGCTCACGACGCTGGGGCCCGACGAGACGATGCTGGTCCAGTCCGGGCGGCCGATCGGCGTGCTGCAGACCCACGAGTGGGCCCCTCGGGTGCTGATCGCCAATTCCAACCTGGTCGGCGACTGGGCCAACTGGCCGGAGTTCCGGCGGCTGGAGGCGCTCGGTCTGACGATGTATGGGCAGATGACCGCCGGATCGTGGATCTACATCGGCACGCAAGGCATCCTCCAGGGCACTTACGAGACGTTCGCTGCGGTGGCCGAGAAGCGGTTCGGCGGGTCGCTCGCCGGCACGCTGACGGTGACCGCCGGCTGCGGCGGCATGGGCGGTGCTCAGCCCCTCGCCGTCACGATGAACGGCGGCGTTTGCCTGATCATCGACGTCGACCGGGCGCGGCTGGAGCGCCGGGTCGCGACCCGCTATCTCGACACGATCGCCGACTCGCTCGAAGCCGGGGTCCGTCTCGCCGCGGAGGCCCAGACCGAGCGCCGGGCTCTGTCGGTGGGGGTCGTGGGCAACGCCGCGCTACTGGTGCCGGAGCTGCTCCGGATGGGCGTCCCGGTCGATATCGTCACCGACCAGACCTCGGCGCACGACCCGCTGTCCTATGTGCCGAGCGGGGTCGAGCCTCAGGACGCCGCCGACTACGCGGCCAAGAAACCGGAGGAGTTCACCGAGCGGGCCCGGCACTCGATGGCGCGGCACGTGGAGGCGATGGTCGGCTTCCTCGACGGGGGTGCCGAGGTGTTCGACTACGGCAACTCGATCCGCGGCGAGGCGCAGCTCGGCGGGTTCGATCGAGCGTTCGCCTTCCCGGGGTTCGTCCCGGCGTACATTCGGCCGCTCTTCTGTCAAGGCAAGGGACCGTTCCGCTGGGCTGCGCTGTCGGGCGACCCGGCCGACATCGCCGCGACCGACCGGGCGATTCTCGATCTCTTCCCCGACAATCCATCGCTGCACCGCTGGATCACCATGGCGCAGGAGCGGGTCGCCTTCCAAGGTCTGCCGGCCCGGATCTGCTGGCTGGGCCAGGGCGAGCGAGACCGAGCCGGCCTGCGGTTCAACGAGATGGTCGCCGACGGCACGCTCGAGGCGCCGATCGTCATCGGGCGAGACCACCTCGACACAGGGTCGGTCGCCTCGCCATATCGGGAGACCGAGGCGATGCGTGACGGCTCCGACGCGATCGCCGACTGGCCGCTGCTCAATGCGCTGGTCAACACGGCCTCGGGGGCATCCTGGGTGTCGATCCACCACGGTGGCGGCGTCGGGATCGGCCGGTCGATACACGCCGGGCAGGTGTCCGTCGCCGACGGCACCGAGCTGGCCGCGCAGAAGCTGGCCCGGGTGCTCACCAACGACCCCGCGATGGGCGTGCTGCGGCACGTCGACGCCGGATACGAGGACGCGGCGGAGGTCGCCGAGGCGTCCGGGCTTCGCGTGCCGATGCGGGAGCAGTCATGATGAGCGCCGAGCGGTTCGCCGCGCTGTGGGGGTCGTTGAGCCCGATCGGCCAAGCTGGCGATGGCGGCGGCTACGTGCGACTGTCGTGGACCGACACCGACCTGATGTGCCGGGAGTGGTTCGTCGAAGAGGCGCTGGACCGCGACCTCGAAGTCGAGATCGACCGCAACGGCAACATGTGGGCCTGGTGGGGCGAGCCTGAGGGCGAGGGCGCCGTCGTCACCGGTAGCCACCTCGACTCGGTGCCCCACGGCGGTGCCTACGACGGGCCGCTGGGGGTCGTCTCGGGGCTGCTGGCCATCGATCGGCTCCGCGAGCGCGGTGTGACGCCGGCCCGGCCGGTCGCGGTGGTCGTGTTCGCCGAGGAGGAGGGCGCACGGTTCGGAGTCCCGTGCCTCGGGTCTCGGCTGCTCACCGGGGCGTTCGACCCGGCGAAGGCGCTACGGCTGCGCGACCGCGAAGGGACGCGGCTGGCCGACGCGATCGGCCGCGCCGGGCTCGATCCCGACCGGCTGGGCCCCGATCCCGACCGGCTGGCGCGCATCGGGGCATTCGTGGAGCTCCACGTCGAGCAGGGCCGGGCACTCGACCATCTCGACGCGCCGGTCGGGCTGGCGAGCGCGATCTGGCCACACGGCCGGTATCGGTTCGACTTCACCGGCCAAGGCAACCACGCGGGCACGACCCGCATGGCGGACCGCCACGACCCGATGCTGACGCTGGCATGGACGGTGCTGGCGGCAGACGAGGCCGCCCGGGCCAACGGCGCGCACGCGACGGTCGGGCGGGTCGACGTGGCCCCCAACGCTACGAACGCGATCGCCGCGCGGGCCTCGGCCTGGCTCGACGCCCGCGCCGCCGACGAGGACACGCTGCGGAAGCTTGTCGAGTCGATCCACCAACGGGCGGAGGAGCGCGCCCGGCACGATGGCACGCAGGTGGCGATGGCGGTCGAGTCGCTGACCGGGGAGGTGGCGTTCGGCGGCGCGGTGAGCCGGCTGGCCGCGGCTGCGCTGGACGCGCCCGTGCTGCCGACCGGGGCCGGCCACGACGCCGGTGTGCTGTCCAGCCATGTCGACACCGCGATGCTGTTCGTGCGCAACCCGACCGGCGTCTCGCACGCGCCGGAAGAGTCGGCGTCCGACGCTGACTGCGCCACCGGCGTGGAGAAGCTCACCGATCTGCTGGCGCGGCTATGTCAGTGATGCGGTACCACTGCGCGCACGCCTGGCTCCCGACGGGCGTGGCCGCCGATGTGCTCATCGAGGTTGTCGGGGGTCGCTTCGTAGCCGTGCAGCCACAGACCCCGGCCGACGCGCCCGAGGCCGCCGGCGCCGTCCGGCTGACCGGCCTCACGCTGCCCGGGCTGGCCAACGCCCACTCCCACGCGTTCCACCGCGCCCTGCGCGGGCGGACGCAGGGCGGCCGGGGAACGTTCTGGACGTGGCGCGAGCAGATGTACACAGTGGCGGGCGCGCTTGATCCCGACTCGTATCACGCGCTGGCGTCGGCGGTGTATGCCGAGATGGCTCTCGCCGGCATCACCTGCGTCGGCGAGTTCCATTACCTCCACCACGGCCCCGGCGGCGCTCGATACACAGACCCAAACGCGATGGGTGAGGCGCTGATCGCGGCAGCTGCGGATGCCGGGATCCGGATCACGCTGCTCGACACGCTGTATCTGACCGCCGGCGTGGACGGGCGCCCGTTGGAGGGGGTCCAGCTGCGTTTCGGCGACGGGTCGGTTGACGCCTGGTCCGACCGGGTCGACAAGCTGCGGGCTCGGCCGCACGCGCGGATCGGCGCGGCGGCGCACAGCGTCCGGGCCGTGCCGGCCGATGCGCTGAGCGCCTTCGCGGCGCGGACCGACGGGGTTCCGACGCACGTGCACCTCTCGGAGCAGCGGGCGGAAAACGACGCCTGCCTGGCCGTCCATGGACGCACGCCAACCGAGCTGCTGGCCGACCGGGGCCTGCTCGGCGGCCGGGTGACGGCCGTGCACGCCACCCACCTGACCGACGCCGACCGGGCCGAGCTCGGCGACAGCGGCACGGGCGTGTGCTTCTGCCCCACCACCGAGCGGGATCTCGCCGACGGGATCGGCCACGGCCGCGCCCTCGTCGACAGCGGCAGCCCGCTGAGCCTCGGCAGCGACGGCCATTCGGTGATCGACCTGTTCGAGGAGGCCCGCGGCATCGAGATGCACGAGCGCCTGCACACCGAGCACCGAGGTCACTTCACCGGTGCCGAGCTGATCGCCGCGGCATCGGTCGCCGGGCATGCGGCGCTCGGCTGGGCGCAGAGCGGCACGATCACCGTCGGTGCCCGGGCCGACCTGGTCACCGTGGCGCTCGACTCGCCCCGCACGGCCGGCTGCGACCCGGCGGCGATCGCATTCGCCGCCACCGCCGCCGACGTCCGCCACGTGGTGGTCGACGGCCACGTCATCGTCCGCGACGGGACACACCTCAGCGTGCCCGATGTCGGAGCAGCCCTGTCCCGCGTCCTCCGTTCCCTGACCGATCCGCCCGCCCCACGCAACACAGCCACGACGTCCACGTCCGGCACGGCGAGCGGGTCGGACGGCGCGCAGGCCCCGGCGAACAGGGCTGCGGACGGCGGACGGATCGGGGCGGCGCGATGAGGTCCCTGCTGATCACCAACATCGGCGAGCTGGTCACGGCCGATCCCGCCTGGGGCGAGGGGCCGCTCGGCATCCGGCGCAACGCGGCGCTCGTCGTCGACGATCGCCGGGTCGAGTGGATCGGGCGGGCGACGGACCCGCCGGCGGCGGACGCGCGGCTCGATGTGAACGGGGCGGCGGTGGTGCCGGGGTTTGTCGACAGCCACTCGCATCTGGTTTTCGCGGGCGATCGGGCGGGCGAGTTCGCGGCGCGGATGGCAGGGCAGCCATATACCGGTGGCGGGATTCGCACCACCGTCGGGGCGACCCGGGCCGCCAACGACGAGCAGCTGCGAACCAACGTCGCTCGGCTGCGGCACGAGGCGTTGCGGCAGGGCACGACCACGATGGAGATCAAGTCGGGCTATGGACTGAACGTGGCCGACGAGGCGCGATCGTTGCGGATCGCTCGGGAGTTCAGCGCCGAGACGACGTTCCTCGGGGCTCACGTCGTGCCGCCGGAGTACCTGGACCGGACCGACGACTACGTCGGTCTGATCTGCGGGCCGATGCTCACGGCGGCACGGGCGGCCGGTGCCCGGTGGATCGACGTGTTCTGCGAGCGGGGCGCATTCGACGCCGATCATTCCCGCGCCATCCTGACCGTCGGGGCCGATGCCGGTTTGGGGGTACGCGTACACGCGAATCAGCTGACGCAAGGGCCCGGTGTGCAGCTCGCGGTGGAGTTGAACGCCGCGTCCGCCGATCACTGCACCCATCTTTCCACCGCGGACATTGCCGCGCTGGCCGAGTCGGACACGGTGGCGACGTTGCTGCCGGGGGCGGAGTTCTCGACACGGTCGGCGTATCCGCCGGCCCGGGCCTTGCTCGATGCCGGCGCCACGGTCGCGCTGGCCACCGACTGCAATCCCGGGTCGTCGTACACCACATCGATGCCGTTCTGCATCGCGCTGGCGGTGCGGGAAATGGCGATGACGCCGGCCGAGGCGTTGCTTGCCGCCACTCGCGGCGGGGCGGCCGCGCTGCGGCGGGGGGACATCGGGCACCTGACCGTCGGAGCACGCGGCGACCTCGTCGTGCTCGGAGCGCCCTCCTATCTGCACCTGGCCTACCGGCCGGGGGTGCCGTTGACAACCACCGTCGTGCTTAATGGGGAGTTGGTTTGATCACCATTACCGCCTCTGGCATCAGTCCCGACGACCTGATCGCGGTCGCCCGGGGCAACGCGCGGGTCACCCTCGCGCAGGACGCGCTCGAAGCCATGCGCGCGAGCCGGTCGATCGTGGACGGCATCGAGCGGGACGGACGGCCCGTCTACGGAGTGTCGACCGGGTTCGGGGCGCTCGCCAACACGTTCATCGCGCCCGAGCGGCGGGCCGAGCTGCAACACGCGCTGATCCGGTCACATGCGGCGGGCGTCGGCGCGCCGATGCCGCGCGAGGTCGTCCGGGCCATGATGCTGCTGCGAATCCGGTCGCTGGCCATGGGTCGTTCCGGGGTACGGCCCGAGGTCGCGCAGGCGCTCGTCGAGCTGCTGAACTCCGACGTCACGCCGTGGGTGCCGGAGCACGGCTCGCTCGGCGCGTCGGGCGATCTTGCGCCGCTCGCGCACTGTGCGCTGGTGCTGATCGGCGAGGGCTGGGTGCTGGCGAAGGACGGCAGCCGGGTGAGCGCGCTCGATGCGGGGGTGTCGCCGATCCGGCTGTCGTCGAAGGAAGGGCTGGCGCTCATCAACGGCACGGACGGCATGCTCGGCATGCTGCTCATGGCCGTCGCCGACGCCGGCCACTTGTTCACCATGGCGGATGTGACCGCGGCGCTGTCGATCGAGGCGATGCTCGGATCGGATCGGCCGTTCATGCCCGAACTGCACACGATCCGCCCGCATCCGGGGCAGGCGGCGTCGGCCGCCAACATCCACCGGCTGCTGCAGGGCTCACCGATCATGGACTCGCACCGGGACGACCTGGTCCACGCGGTGCAGGACGCGTACTCGATGCGGTGCGCGCCACAGGTCGCCGGGGCCGCGCGGGACACGCTCGAGTTCGCTGCGACGGTCGCCGGGCGGGAGCTGCGTTCGGTCGTCGACAACCCGGTAGTGCTCCCGGACGGCCGGGTGGTTTCGACCGGCAACTTCCACGGCGCACCGCTCGGGTTCGCCGCGGACTACCTCGCCATCGCGGCGGCCGAGGTGGGGGCCATCGCGGAGCGGCGGGTCGACCGGCTGCTCGACGTGACCCGGTCGCGCGACCTGCCGCCCTTCCTGACGCCGGACGCGGGAGTGAACTCCGGCCTGATGATCGCCCAATACACGGCCGCCGGCATCGTCGCCGAGAACCGGCGGCTGGCCGCGCCGGCGAGCGTCGACTCCCTGCCGACGTCCGGCATGCAGGAGGACCACGTGTCGATGGGGTGGGACGCAACCCGGAAGCTACGAACGGTGCTGGACAACCTGTGCAGCATCCTCGCGGTCGAGCTGCTTGCGGCGGTCCGAGGCATCCAGCTCCGGGCGCCGCTGCAGCCCTCGCCCGCCGGGCGGCTGGCGGTGGCGACCGTCGAGCGGTTCGCCGGCGGCCCAGGGCCCGACGTGTTCCTCGCGCCGGTGATGGAGGCCGCCCGCGCCCTGGTGTGGTCGCCCGAGCTACGGAAGGAGATCGAGCGGGCAATCGGACCACTCACCTGACCCACCGCCGAAGCGCGCCCCGGCGGCACACCGCAGCACAGCCCGGCCCGGCACAGCCCGGCCCGGCGCAGCCCGGCGCGGCCCGGCGCGGCCCGGCGCAGCCCGGCCCGGCGCGGCGCGGCACAGGGTGGACGGTGCGGGGCGGCCCACACGCGGGCCGGCACGGGGACAGAGTTCGCGGCGGTCCGGGGCCGCCGACGTGGTGCGCCGACGCGGCAGCCCAGCGGCGGGCAGGGCCACGTCCGCCGGCGTGGTGTATGAGCTTGGCGTGTCGTCACAGAAAACGGCATCGGTGCGGTCGTGGTGCGGCGCGTGCGGCCGGTGTGCGGGCCCGCAGCCGCCGTGGTCTGCCCGCGCCGGGCACCGGCCAGCGCCACGCGGAAACGGCACCGCAGGCCGCCATGCCCGCCGGCGACCAAGCGGTGCCCGGCCTGCGCGCCCCAACGGCCCGGGGTGGGCACGATCGGCGATCACGACCTACACGTCGGGCAGCTGCACGCCGCGAGGCCCGGCGCAGCGACCGGAAGTCTCCGTGATCATGCACACCAGCGCATCGACACCAACGGTTTTTCATGATCACGGAGCGCTGATGTACCCCCGTGTACCACAAGTCTCCGGGATCATGAAAAACCCGGTGCGCGGCCACCGCGGACAGCATGATCACGGAGACATATGTTCGGCCCGGCCGCGCAGATCGCAGGTTGCGCCCGACGGGTGCGACATCCGCACCGGTCCGCTGCGCCGCCCCCGGGGTCGGCGTCGATGATCGCTGGTGCCCGCCGATGGCCACCGACGCCCAGCCTGCGGTGGCCGCCGGCGGCCGGCTGACGTCAACCAGCACGATCAGACGCTGGCCTCATACACCACGTCAGCGGAGTGACCGCGGGCAGCGGGCGCGCGAGCGGCAAGCAAGGAGCCCGCGGCGGCGAACTGAGGCCCGGGCGGGCGAGCGCATCACGCCCCGTGCGAGGGCCGACGCCCGTGCCAGGGCCGACGCACTGGGCGAGGGTCGGCGCCCCGAGCGAGGGCCGGCGCACTGTGCGTGCGGGGTGCAGCGCACAGTGCCGGCGGCGAGCAGGTGGGACGGGGTGGGGGCGGGACCGGGCAGGACGGGGCGGAGCTAGAGGCGGATGGCCAGGGCGCGGAAGGCCTTGCCGCGGTGGCTGATGGCGTCCTTCTCGTCCGGGGGGAGTTCGGCGGTGGTCTTGGTGTAGCCGTCGGCGACGAAGATCGGGTCGTAGCCGAAGCCGCCGTCGCCGCGGGGAGCGCGGATCAGGTGGCCGCGCATCTCGCCGCGGAGGACCTCCTCGCGGCCGTCTGGGTAGACCAGGGCGGCGGCGCAGACGAAGGCGGCGCCCAGGTGTTCGTCGGGGACGTCGCCCAGTTGGGCCAGGACCAGGCGGAGGTTGGCGCCGTCGCGGTCCGGGGTGCCGCTCGGCAGGCCCGACCAGCGGGCCGAGAAGACGCCGGGCATGCCGTTGAGGGCGTCCACCGCCAGGCCCGAGTCGTCGCCGACGCTGGGCAGGCCGGTGTACTGGACGGCCTCGCGGGCCTTCAGGAGTGCGTTCTCCTCGAAGGTCAGGCCGGTCTCGGGAGCCTCGGGGTAGGTCTCCACGTCATCGAGGCCGAGCAGCTCCACGTGTGGGGCGGAGGTCTCTAACACGCGGCGGAGCTCGACGAGCTTCTTCTTGTTGCGGGTGGCCAGGAGCAGCTTCATCCGGCGATCGCCTTCTGCTGAAGCGCCGCCAGCTCGTTGCAGCCCAAGGCGCCCAGGTCGACCAGGGTGTCGAGCTCGGACCGGCTGAAGATGCCCTGCTCGCCGGTGCCCTGGACCTCGACGAAGTCGCCGGTGCCGGTGCACACGACGTTCATGTCGACGTCGGCGACCACGTCCTCCTCGTAGCACAGGTCCAGGCGGGGCTCGCCGCCGATCACGCCGACGCTGACGGCCGCGACCGAACGGTGCAGCACGTCGGCGGGCTTGCCGGCCAGCTTGCGCTGGGCCGCCAACCAGGCCACGGCGTCGAAGAGGGCGACGTAGGCGCCGGTGATCGCGGCGGTGCGGGTGCCGCCGTCGGCCTGCAGGACGTCGCAGTCCAGGACGATGGAGTTCTCGCCGAGGGCCTTGAGGTCGATGCAGGCGCGGAGGCTGCGTCCGATGAGGCGGGAGATCTCGTGGGTCCGGCCGCCGATCTTGCCCTTGACGCTCTCCCGGTCGCTGCGGGTGGTCGTGGCGCGGGGAAGCATCGCGTATTCGGCGGTGAGCCAGCCCAGGCCGGAGCCCTTGCGCCAGCGGGGCACGCCCTCGGTGACGCTGGCGGTGCACAGCACGCGGGTGGCGCCGAACTCGATGAGCACGGACCCCTCCGGGTGCATGCTCCACTGGCGGGTGATCGATACGGGGCGAAGTTGATCGGACGCGCGTCCATCGGGTCGAGCCATACCGACCACCCTAGTCAAGCGCCATCCAGAGGGCCTTGGCGGTACCTTCCCGCCGCGGCTCGAAAAGCAAGGTCAGGCGACCCGGCCGTGTACCTCGTCGCCGCCGCCGAGCTCCAGGTCGAGCAGGTCCAGGTCGGGTGAGCCGTGCCGCCACTCGGCCCAGGCCAGGCGCAACAGGCCCGGCAGCAGGTCGGTGGAGCGGCGGATCACCCACTGGGTGCCTGCGGTCGCCAGCCAGAACGCCTGCGCCGGAACCGATGGCGGGCGGCCGTTCGGGTCCGGCGACGGGCGGCGGGCGGCGGCGAAGCCCTCGATCAGGCCTCGCTCGGTGAGGAGGTCGAAGTACGAGCAGGCGATGAACCGGTGCCCGCGCTCGCTCGGGTGGAGCCGGTCGACGCTCCACATCTGGCGGTCGTACGAGTCGGGGTTGCCCGCCGCGTCGAAGTGGATCGTGTCGTACCGCGCGGCGACCAGGTCGGTGGCCTGGTTGATCTCGGCCATCCGGCGGGCCAGCGGGCGGGCCAGCGGGCCCGGCAGCCCGAACATCCGGCCCGGTTCGGGCAGCCGGATGGTGAGGACGTGGGCGCCGGCGCGGCGCAGCGCGGCGACGGTGCGATCCAGGTGCTCGGCGAAGCGGGCGGAGGAGAACGGATCGCGCAGCGTGTCATTGGTGCCGATGAGTACCGCGGCCAGGTCCGGCTTCACCGACAGCGCCTGGGGCAGCTGGTCGCGCTCCAGGTCGGCGGCCCGGGCGCCGCTGGTGGCGAAGTTGTGCAGGCGGGCGCCGAGGGCTTCGGCGAAGATCGGCGCCCAGCCGCGCCAGGTGTGATTGGGCAGACGGTCGCCGAAGCCGGCCGTCGTCGAGTCGCCGAGAGCGGCGAAAACGGTCATGACAGAACCACCACAGCATCCGAGGTCATCGCATTGCCACCGGCGAGGACGAGTGATGGACCGCAAGGAATCCAGCGACGGCGGCGGGCCACGAGAACTGTTCCGCGCGGGCTCGGGCATCGGTGCGGCGGGACACCACCGGTCGAGCGAGCACTTGCAGTACACCTCCCGCAAAATCGTTGGTGACGGCGACTCCGGCGGCGCCGATCACCTCGGGCAGCGCGGACGCCGCGTCCACGACGACGGGCGTTCCGCAGGCGAGCGCCTCTAGGGCGGCGAGCCCGAAGGTCTCGATCGGGCCGGGCGCGATGACGACGTCGGCGGTCGCCAGCAGCGACGCGACGACGGTGCGCTCGGTCACGAAGTCCATGAAGTGGACGGCGTGGCCGTGGGCCTGCTCCTGCAGCCGGGCCCGCAGCGGTCCGTCGCCGGCGACCACGAGCACCGCGTCGAGGCCGCGCTTGCGCAGGGCGACCAGGGCATCGACGGAGCGCTCCGGGCGCTTCTCCGACGACAGCCGGCCGCAGTGCACCAGCAGGATCTGGCCGGGGTTGGCGTAGCGGGCGCGGAGGTCGTCGTCGTAGCGCGAGGGGTTGAACAGCTCGAGGTCGACGCCGAGCGGCACCTGCGAGACGTTGTCCGCCCCGATGCGGCGGAACTCGGCGGCCGCCCAGCCCGTCGTGCACACGATGCGGTCGTACGAGCGGAAGCTGCGGGTGTTGAGCAGGTCCGCCCACGGGTTGCCCAGCGGGCCGGCGAAGGTGAGCAGGCCGGCGAGGCTCTCGTGCGAGACCATGATCGCCGGGATGCCGTGCTCGCGCGCCCAGCGGCCGGTCCAGCGCAGAGTGAACCGGTCGGAGACCTCGAGCCGGTCGGGTTCGAGGTCCTCGAGCAGCTTGACGAGGCGCCGGCGGGCCAGCAGGACGCGGTAGCCGCCGGTGCCGGGCACGACGGGGCCGGGCAGGGTGATGACCCGGCCCTGGGACGTCATCTCGTCGCCGAAGGACGCGCCGGGCACGATGAGGACCGGTTCGTGTCCGGCGGCGCGGTACCCCTCGCCGAGGGCGTTGAGCGCGGTGCGCAACCCCCCGGAGCGCGGCATGACAAAGTTCGCCAGCCGCACGATCCGTGAGGTCATGCCGGAATCGGGACGGACCGGGCGGCGATGCCCCCCGAGTGCACGTCGACGTAGTGGCGGATCAGCTCGTCGCCGACCGCGGCCCAGGTGCGCGAGGCGACCGCGACGCGGGCCGCGACGCCCATCGCCTGCCGCCGCTCCGGGTCGTTGACCAGCGAGGCGACCGCCTCGACCAGCGCCGGGGCGTCGCAGGGCGGCACGAGCAGGCCGGTGCGGCCGTCGTCGACCAGGTCCAGCGGGCCGCCCTGGGCCGGGGCCACCACGGGCACGCCGCTGGCCAGGGCCTCCTGGATGGTCTGGCCGAAGGTCTCGAACGGCCCGGTGTGCACGAACAGGTCGAGGCTGGCGAAGATCCGGGCCAGTTGGGTGCCGCGCCGCTCACCGAGGAAGACCGCGTCGGGCATGGCCCGCTCGAGGGTGGGGCGGGCGGGGCCGTCGCCGACCACGACGACGCGGACGCCGGGGATGCGGCTGACCGCCGCGAGGAGGTCGACCCGCTTCTCGACCGCGAGCCGGCCGACGTAGCCGACGATCACCTGCCCCTCGGCGGCCACCGCGCGGCGCAGGGCGGCGGAGCGGTGGCTGGGGTCGAACCGGGCCGCGTCGACGCCCCGGCGCCAGAGCCAGACCCGCTCGATGCCGTGGCTGTGCAGGGCGGTGGCGGCGGCGGTGGAGGGGGCCAGGGTGCGGTCGGCGGCGTTGTGGATGCGCCGCAGCCAGCGCCAGGCGGCCTGTTCACCGAGGTTCGACTTGTAGTACAGCCGGGCGTAGGAGGGCACGTCGGTCTGGTACACGGCCACCGTGGGCAGGCCGAGCGACGTGGCGACGGTCATGCCGCGCGCGCCGAGCACGAAGGGGCTCGCCAGATGGACCAGGTCGGTGCGGTACGCCCTGAGCGCGGCGGCCATCCGGGGACTGGGCAGGCCCAGCCGGAAGCTTCCGTATCCGGGCGTGGCCACGGACGGCATCCGGACGATCGGGTAGGGGAAGGAGCCGGTGACCGAGCGCGCCCCCGACGACGGCTGTGGGGCGATCACGAGCGGCTCGTGGCCACGCGCGACGAGGTGTTCGGCCACCCGGACGACGGAGTGGGCGACGCCGTTGACATCGGGCGGGAACGATTCGGTGACGATCGCGATCCGCATGCCATGACCATGAGGGGGATGTCCATGCATGCGGCCACGATATGTTGGCCAAACGGCAAACGGGTGCCTAAATGTCGTACCGCGCGCCTGGTCGGACGATGTCGATCGGTCCGGTGAAGGCGCTCGAGGCGGCCTCGATCGTCAATGCCTCGCTCCCCCACGCCGGCACCAGGTGCGTGAGCAGCAACCGGCCCACGCCGGCCTTGCTGGCGTGCTCGGCCGCCTCCCGGCCGGTGAGGTGCAGGTCGGGCGGGTTGTCCACGCCGTCGAGGTAGCTCGCCTCGCACAGGAACGCGTCCGCGCCCTGCGCCAGCCGGATCAGCGCCTCGCAGGGGGCGGTGTCGGCGGAATACGTCAGCACCCGCCCGCCGTGCTCGATGCGTACCCCATAGGTCTCGATGGGGTGGTTGACCCGGTCCACCGTGACCTGGAACGGCCCGATCGGGAAGCTGCCGGGCTGCAGGGCGTAGAAGGAGTACACGTCGCTGATCGACATGGGCTCGTTCTCGCCGCCGTAGGCCGCGGCGATGCGCTCCGGGGCGGCCACCGGCGCGTAGACGGGCAGCGGCGGGAACGGGCCGGACGGGGCGTACCGGCGGGCCACGATGTACGAGCACGCGTCGAGCATGTGGTCGCAGTGCAGGTGCGACAGGAGGATGGCGTCGATCGAGTACAGCGCGCTGTAGCGCTGCAGCGTCGACATCGAGCCGGGCCCGAAGTCCATCAGGAGGCGGAAACCCTCCGCCTCGACGAGGTAGGCGGAGCAGGGCGCCTCCGGCCCCGGGAAGCTGCCGGCGCAGCCGAGAACCGTGAGCCTCATCTTGCTGCCCTCAACCCGCCGTCTCCTCTACGAACAAGAACTGTGGATCGCACCGGTCAGGTGAGGATAGATCCAATCTGTGGAGCCGCCGTTCCTGGGCACGGCTTGGCCCGTCACGCTGCGCAGCCTACGCCGGACCACCAGCCAAGACTGAATGATCGGACACCAGATGTCGCCAACGTGACAGGGTCCCGTCACGCTGGACTACCTCGATCGTTGCACCGAGTGAGCCAGCGGCGGGTGAACAGGGAGGCGACCGTGCCCGTAGACGTGTCTCAGCTGAGGCGAATCGGGCGGCAGTTGCCGGATGCGTTCCGGCTGCCGACGGAGGCGGACCCGCGCCCGGCCAACCGGCACATCGCCGCAGTCTGCGCGTGGGCGGCCGCGCTGGGCCTCGGCGGCATGGCGGTGGCCCTGCGGGCGTTCGTCGGGTTGATCGCGCAGTACCGCGGCTGGTATGGCCCGACCGTCGTCACCGTGGGCCTGCTGGGCCTGGCGTGCACGATCGGCGCCTTCGCCAGCGTGCACCGCCGCCGGCTGCCCTTCGCCCTGCTGGGCGCGGCCTCGGTGAGCCTGCTGATCGGCTGGGTCATCACCGGGCTCTAGGCCCAGAGCTGCCCTTCCAGGGCGCTTTCCGCCTCGGCCAGGGTGCCGCCGTAGGCGCCGGTCGAGAGGTACTTCCAGCCGCCGTCGGCGACCAGGAACACCACGTCGGCCCGCCGGCCGGCCTTGAGCGCCTGGTGGGCAACGGCGAGCGCGGCGTGCAGCACGGCGCCGGTGGAGAAGCCGACGAACATGCCCTCGACCTCGACCAGCTGCCGGGTGCGCAGCACCGAGTCGCGGGTGCCGACGGAGAAGCGGCGGGTGAGCACCGTCGCGTCGTACAACTCCGGCACATAGCCCTCGTCGAGGTTGCGCAGGCCGTAGACGAGCTCGCCGTAGCGCGGCTCGGCGGCGATGATCTCGACGTCGTCGACCTTCTCGCGCAGATACCGCCCGACGCCCATCAGGGTGCCAGTGGTGCCCAGGCCGGCCACGAAGTGCGTGATCGTCGGCAGGTCGCGCAGGATCTCCGGGCCGGTCGACTCGTAGTGGGCGCGCGCGTTGGCCTCGTTGCCGTACTGATACAGCATCACCCAGTCCGGGTGCTCGGCCGCGATCTCCTTGGCCACGGCGACGGCCCGGTTGGAGCCGCCGGCGGCCGGCGAGAAGATGATCTCCGCGCCATACATGCGCAGGATCGACGTCCGCTCCGCGGACACGTTCTCCGGCATGACACAGACCAGCCGGTAGCCGCGCAGCTTCGCCACCATCGCCAGCGCGATGCCGGTGTTGCCGCTGGTCGGCTCGATGATCGTGTCGCCGGGGCGGAGGCGGCCGTGCTCCTCGGCCGCCTTCACCATCCACAGCGCCACGCGGTCCTTGACGCTCCCCGTCGGGTTGCGGTCCTCGAGCTTGGCCCACAGCCGCACGTCGGCGCTCGGCGAGAGCCGGGGCAGCCCGACCAGCGGCGTGTTTCCGCACGCGTCGAGGAGGGACTCGTAGCGCGCCACGGGATCAGCCCCGCAGGGCGTGCGCGGCGGCGAACGCGAGCGCCCCGCCCGCGACCGCGGGCAGGATCGTCACGGAGTCGCCGTCGTTGAGCTTCGCGTCGAGGGCGCCGAGGAAGCGGACGTCCTCGTCGTTGATGTAGACGTTGACGAACCGGTGCAGGCCGCCCTCGGCGGTGATGAGGCGGTCCCGGAGCCCGGCGTGCCGCGAGTCCAGGTCGGTGAGCAGGTCGGCGATGGTGTCACCGCTGCCCTCGACGGTCTTCGCGCCGCCGGTGTAGCTGCGCAGGATGGTGGGGATACGAACCTCGATAGCCATTTCTTCTCCTCTGGTACGGCATGAGCGTCGGACGACGGACGAAACGAACGTGCTACCTGGCGGCTGGTCAGCTGCCGGTTTGACACTCGTAGTCGACGGTCGTCGGGCTCTGCCCGAAGAGGTAGGTCTGGACGGCGTTCGAATCCACGACTGCATTAACTACCTGAACCGGCTCCTCGGTGACGATCCCGTCCACGATGCGGAACGACCGGACCTCGGTCAGCTCCGGGTGGCGGGTCGAGACCAGCAGGTAGTGCGCGCCGGGCTCACCGGCGAAGGAGACGTCCGTGCGGGACGGGTAGGCCTCGGTGGCGGTGTGCGAGTGGTAGACCACGACCGGCTCCTCGTCGGCGTCGTCCATCTCCCGCCACAGCCGCAGCTGCTCCTTGGAGTCGAACTCGTAGAAGGTCATCGACCGGGCCGCGTTTTCCATCGGCACGTGCCGCACCGGCCGGTCGGAACCGGCCGGACCCGCGACGATGCCGCACGCCTCGTCCGGGTGGTCCCGGCGGGCGTGCACGACGATCGCGTCGAGGATCGCGGCGTCGATGGTCAGCACATCGGACAGCTTACCGAAAGCCGGGTGCGGGCCGCCCGTGACCGCGCTCACCCCATGAGCGCGCCGACGAGCGACTCCTGGAGGTAGGTCAGGTACTGGTACACCGACAGCTGGCCGACCCGGGGCGAGGTCGGGTCCCGCAGGATGGCGTCGTCGAGCTCGGCCTCGATGTCGACGTCGTCGTCCACGATGCCCAGCCGCAGGCCGAGGGTGAGCCGGACGTCGGTGAGCGCCCGCAGCCAGGCCTCGGCCTGCTCCTCGTCGAGGGCCACCTCGCCGCCCTCCTCGGGCAGCGCGTCGAGCAGCATGGCGGCCTGCTCCAGCTTCGCCGAGCGCAGGTCGTCCTCGGTGTAGCGGCGCAGCTCGGCCGACAGCTCGGCGTCGTCGCGGTACACGTCGGGGAAGAGCCGCTCGATGACGGGGTCAGCGCGGTCGAAGCCCTCCGACAGCAGCGTGATCACCTCGAGCATCACCTCATTGAGCACGGCCGCCTCGCCGGGGCCGAACCGGGCCACGCAGACCTTTCCGGCACGCACAAACATGGTCACGACTGCTCCACCGTCGCCCAGAGCCCATGCGCCTGCAGGCGGGACGCGTCGTATTCCATGCGCTCACGCGCCCCGCTGGTCACGATCGCCTTGCCCTTCTGATGCACGTCGAGCATGAGGCGTTCGGCCTTCTCCTTGCTGTATCCGAACAACTTCTGCAAGACCCAGGTCACGTAGCTCATCAGGTTGACGGGATCGTTCCAGACGACGGTCACCCACGGACGGTCGGTCTGGGACACCTCGTCAACCTCGACGTGGGTCTCTTCGATCGGTAGGACCTGCGGCGCCGCCATACCATCATGGTGCCATCAAGCGAGCAGCACGCCATGGTCGACCGCATCTGCGGCGATGATCGAAAGGGCTTGGCGCAGGTCGGCGTAGCGCTCGCCGAGCTCATGGCCGATCTCCACCTCGATCTCGCGGAGGGCGTGCTGCAGCCACCGGCGGCAGTCCTTCTTGTCCGGCAGCTTGACGGCGGCGCCGGGGGTGTGCTTGGGCTGCCACATCGCATAGGAGCCGGCGTTGAGGCCGATGCCGAGCGGGGCGAGCACCTGCCCGGCGTCCTCGCCCGCGGCGCCGACCGCGGAGAGCCCGTCCAGGGCGCCGGCGCCGGTCAGCGCGGCGACGCCGGAGGTGGTGGTCACCAGCAGCGCCCGGTCGCGCTCGCGGCCGCCGTCGCGCAGCGAGTCCACGGCCCGCCGGGCGGCGCCGGCGATGCGGGCCAGCACGACCTCGCCGGGCGGCGCGTCGAGCAGCTCCCCGAAGACCCCGCCGATGATCTCGCGGGTGTCGGCGTGCAGCAGGCGGGTGGTGCGCACGGAGAGCGCGTGCAGCTCCCGGTCGAGCACCCGGGGCAGCTCCGGGCAGCCCTTGCCGGAGCCGAGCTCCTGCACGCAGCGCACGTGGATGGTGGCCAGGTCAATCGAGACCCGCTCGACGGCGGCCAGCCGGCGGGCGCGGATCTGCCGGTCGAGCGTCTCCTGCCAGCCGTCGCCGGTCGTGGAGACGGTGGCGGCGGTCACCGCGACGGGGCGGGCGGCGGCCGCGGCCCGCTCGTCGGCCCAGCTCTCCAGCAGGTGGCTCAGCTCGGCCACGCCGAAGATCCCGCCCGGGTCGAGCGAGACCGGGAACCAGGGCGCGGCGGCCAGCCGGGGACCGCGCGCGGCGAGCAGCGCCCGGTTGGCGGCGAGCACCTCGGGCCACTCGTCGTGCTCGTCGATGCGGGTGAGCACGAACGCGATCCGCTCCACCCGGCCGTCGGCGGCGCCGAGGAGGTCGAGGTCGGCGCGGGACAGCGGCGTCGCGGCGTCGACCACGTAGAGCAGGCCCAGGCCCCCGGCGGCGGCGTCCAGGACGATCTCGGCGATGGCCGGGTCGGACCCGCCGCCGGGCGTGTCGACCAGGGCGACCCGCCGCAGCAGCGGCGCCGGGTGGCTGATCTCGATCCGCCGGGCCGGGCGGACCGGCCCCTTCACCGTGCCGGTCTCCGGCGGATGCACCGAGCCGGAGGCCGGGTGCACCTGGCCGGACGCCGGCGGATGCATTTGGCCGGGCGCGGGCAGCGGCCGCGGCTCGCGGTGGCCGGGCACGAAGGCCCACGCCCCGGAGTGGTCGCCGTGGCGGAAGACCAGCCAGGCGTCCCCGGTTTCCACCGATTCCGCGGGGGTACGCCGGATCAGCGCGTCGACCAGCGCGGTCTTCCCGCCGCGGGCGGTGCCGGCGACCACGGCGTAGGACCGGTGCGGCGGCCGGGACGGGGCGGCCGGCTGCCGCTGACCGCGGCTGCCGCGCACCGGCATGGCGGACGCCGACCTCCCGACCGTCGTGCCGTGATCCGGCGACGATGTGATGGTGAGATTGATCAGCGGCGCCTGCAGGACCCCGAAGCCCATGTGCGACCTCCTTGTGCACGCCCGGGAGATCCCGCTCACGCGCAGCTCGGGGGCCGCGCGGGCGGGGCACCGGAACGCTACGTGAACAGGCACTTACAGCAGCAGGGTGGGTGCTACTCAACTGGGTCCGAACGCACTACTCAAGTTCGTGCACCCGCGGGTACGCGCAGTAATCAACGTATCGATATGCTGCGACGGTGCCTCCGTGGAGTTTTGTCGGCAGAAACACAGAACTGATCCGTGTCGCCGAGGCGGCCACCGGGTCTACCGGTCGCGGCCTGATTCTCGGCGGCCCGCCCGGCATCGGCAAGAGCCGCCTGCTACGCGAGGGCGTCAACGCCCTTGACCAGGACCGGATCGCGGTCTGGACGGCGACCGCCAACGCCGCGACGGCCGGGCTGCCGCTCGGCGGCCTGGCCCAGGTGCTGCCGCCGGACCAGCCGGCCGGCGGCTCGCCGGCCGGGCTGCTGCGCTGGGCCGTCGACGCGCTGCACCGCCAGGCGGCCGGGCGGCCGATCGTGGTCGCGATCGACGACGCCCACCTGCTCGACCCGCTCTCGGCCGCCCTGGTGTACTACGTCGCCCGCTCCGAGAACGCCACGGTGATCGGCACCGTGCGCACCGGCGAGTCGGTCCACGACCCGATCAGCGCCCTGTGGAAGGACGACCTGGTCGAGCGGATCGAGCTCGGCCCGCTCACCCTGCCGGAGACCTCCGACCTGCTGCAGCAGGTGCTCGGCGGCCCGGTCGACTCCGCCTCCGTGGACCGGCTCTGGCAGCTCTCCCAGGGCAATGCGCTGCTGCTGCGCGAGCTGGTGATCGCCGCGCACGCCGCCGGGGAGATCATCGAGAGCTACGGCATGCAGCGCTGGACCGGCAAGGTCGACCTGGCCCCCACGCTCACCGAGGTGGTCGACGCCCGCATCGGCAAGCTCACCCCGCAGGAGCGGGCGGTGCTGGAGCTGGTCGCGTTCGGCGAGCCGATCGGCCTGCCGCTGCTGGTGAAGGCGACCGACCTGGCCACCGTCGAGATCGCCGAGGAGCGGCAGCTGGTGCGGGTGGTGGTCGAGGACCGGCGCACCACGGTCCGGCTGGCCCATCCGCTCTACGGCGAGGTCGTGCGCCGCCGCTGCCCGGTCACCCGGTTCCGGCGGCTGCTGGCCGACCTGGCCACGCTTGTGGAGAGCAGCGGCGCCCGGCGCCGCGACGACCTGTTGCGGGTCGCCGTCTGGCGGCTGGACAGCGACACCGCCCGCGACCCGGTGCTGCTGCTCAACGCCTGCCGGCTCGCCTTCGCCGCCTACGACATGGCCCTGGCGATGCGGCTGGGCAAGGCCGCCGTCGCGGCCGGGGGCGGGTTCGACGCCGCCGAGACGCTCTCCACGATCCTGATGTTCGCCAACTGCCCGGACGAGGGCGCGGACATCCTCGACCAGCACGAGGACCAGATCACCACCGAGGCGCAGCGCAGCCGCTGGCTGACCATCCGGCACATCATCTCCCACTGGGGGCAGGGCGACTCCAGCACCGTCGAGGAGTTCGAGCGGCAGGCGCAGAAGCTCACCGACGTGCGGGAGCGCTCCCTCACCATGGCGGTCGAGTCGACCATGCGGCTGCACCGCGGCGATTACGCCCAGGCGCTCACCCTGGCCCGCACCGTGCTCGACAGCCCGGCCAGCGCCCCCGGGCCGCGCGCCCTGGCCCGCAGCAACATGGGCCATCTGCAGGCGATGCGCGGCATACCGGTGCAGACGGTCAAGGCGATGGCGGCACTGGACGCCGACGCCGCCCAGTGGCGGGCCGAGGTGCCCTACATCCAGCTCGGCGTCGAGCTGGCCCGGGGCACCGCGATGGTCCTCGCCGCCGACCTCGAGGCCGTCGACGCGATCGTCGCCACCGAGTTCGCCGGCATGGCCGACGCGGGCAACTTCCTCATGGGCTCCGGATACCTGCAGATCATCCGCGCCCAGGCGGCCCGGCTGCGCGGGCACCTGCAGGAGGCCGGCCGCGCCGCCAGCCAGGCCAGCTCGATGCTCGCCACCGGCCGGATCTTCGTCGCCCTCGCCCACGCCGAGCGCGCGCACATCGCCGCGCTGCTGGGCGACCCGGCGGCCGCCGCGGCCGCGTTCGCCCTCGCCGAGGAGGCACACTACCGCTCCATGGAGGTGCTGTATCCCTGGCTGGAGGAGGCCCGCGCGTGGGTCGCCGTCGCCTCCGGGGACGTGGCCACCGGCGCCGAGGTGCTGCGCCTGCTCGCCGCGCGCAACCGCGGCGACGGTTTCGCCTCGCACGAGCTGTTCGCGCTCTACGACCTGGCCCGGCTCGGCTTCGCCGGCGAGGTCAACGAGCGCATCGCCGAGCTCGCCCAGGCCGTCGAGGGCCGGCTCGCGCCCGCGCTGGCCTGGCACGTGCGGGCGATCGCCGAGGAGGACGGCGGCGCGCTGCTGGCGGTCGCCGAGGAGCTCGCCGAGATGGAGCTGTACCTCTTCGCCGCCGAGGCCGCCGCGGGCGCGGTGACCCTGCTGCGCGGCATCCGCTCGCCGCAGACCCCGCGGGCCGCGCAGCGCCTCGCCGAGCTGCGCACCGAGTGCCCGCACGCGGTCACGCCGGCGCTGGTGGTGCCGCAGCCGATGCTGACCGGCCGGGAGCGGCAGATCGCCCGGCTCGCCGCGGCCGGGGTGCCGTCGAAGGAGATCGCCGACCAGCTGTATCTTTCCTCCCGCACGGTCGACAACCACCTCATGCGGGTCTACGCGAAGCTGGGCGTGACCGGCCGGGCCGAGCTCGCCGCCGCGCTGCGCTCCCTGCCGCCGGAGGAGTGAGCAGGGTCCTATTCCGGGTGACATATGTTGGTGGCGTGACGAGTAGCGCGCTGCTGACCGACCACTACGAGCTGACGATGCTGTCCGCGGCCCTGCGTGACGGCACCGCCGACCGGCGCTGCGTGTTCGAGGTGTTCGCGCGCCGCCTGCCGACCGGCCGCCGCTACGGCGTGGTGGCCGGGACGGGGCGGCTGGTCGACCTCATCGGGGCCTTCCGCTTCGGCCCCGATGAGATCGAGTTCCTCGCCTCGCGCGGCATCGTGGACCCGGCGACGGCCGAGTGGCTCTCGGCGTACCGCTTCACGGGAGACGTCGACGGCTACGCCGAGGGCGAACTGTTCTTCCCCGGCTCGCCCATCCTCACCGTGAGCGGCACGTTCGCCGAGTGCGTGGTCCTGGAGACGCTGATCCTGTCGGTCCTCAACCACGACAGCGCGATCGCGGCCGCCGCCGCCCGCATGGTCACCGCCGCCCGCGGCCGCTCCGTGATCGAGATGGGCTCGCGACGCACCCAGGAGGAGTCGGCGGTCGCCGCCGCCCGGGCGGCGTACCTGGCGGGCTTCGCGTTCACCTCCAACCTCGAGGCCGGCCGGCGGTACGGCATCCCGACCACGGGCACGGCCGCGCACGCGTTCACGCTGCTGCACGACTCCGAGCCGGCCGCGTTCGCCTCCCAGGTGGCGACCCTGGGCAAGCAGACCACGCTGCTGGTCGACACCTACGACATCGCACAGGGCATCCGCAACGCGATCGCGGTGGCCGGCCCCGACCTGCGGGCGGTGCGGATCGACTCCGGCGACCTGTCGGTGCTCGCCACGGAGTCCCGGGCGCTGCTGGACTCGCTCGGCGCGACCGACACGCAGATCGTCGTCTCCGGCGACCTCGACGAGTACGCGATCGCCGCCCTGGCCGCCGAGCCGGTGGACGCCTACGGCGCCGGCACCGCGGTCGTCGTCGGCTCGGGCGCGCCGACCGCCGGGCTGGTGTACAAGCTCGTCGAGGTCGACGGCCGCCCGGTGGTGAAGCGGTCGGAGAACAAGCGGACGGTCGGCGGCCGCAAGACGGCGGTACGCCGCCACAAGCCCACCGGCACCGCGACCGAGGAGATCGTCGTCTCGCTCGGCACGCCGGAGACGCAGCTGCACGACCGGGCGCTGCAGCGGGCGTTCCTGCGCGGCGGCGAGCCGGTCGCCGACCTGCCCACGCTCGCCGACTCGCGCGAGCACCTGCGCCAGTGCCTCATCTCGATCCCGTGGGAGGGGCTCAAGCTCTCCGCCGGGGATCCGGCCGTACCCGTCATCATGAAAGAAGGCTCGCTATGACCCGGGCGTTGATCGTGGTCGACGTGCAGAACGACTTCTGCGAGGGCGGCTCCCTCGCCGTCGCCGGCGGCGCCAAGGTGGCCGCGGCGATCAGCACCGCGCTCACCGACGGCCGGTGGGACCACGTGGTCGCCACCCAGGACCACCACATCGATCCCGGCGCGCACTTCTCCGCGCACCCGGACTACGTCAGCACCTGGCCGGCCCACTGCGTCGTGGGCACCGGCGGCATCGACTTCCACCCCGCGCTGGACACCTCGAGGGTGGAGGCGGTGTTCGAGAAGGGTTCGTACTCGGGCGCGTACTCCGGCTTCGAGGGCTCGGCGGGCGGCGAGGGCTTGGCCGCGTGGCTGCGCGAGCGGGCCGTCACCGATGTCGACGTCGTCGGGATCGCGACCGACCACTGCGTGCGGGCAACCGCCCTGGACGCGGTCCGTGAGGGCTTTGTTACGACCGTGCTGCTCGGCCTGACCGCCGGGGTGATGCCCGCTACAACCGCATCCGCCCTGGTAGAACTGCGTGAGGCCGGGGTGACCTTGGTAGGTGAACCGGTCGTAGCCACGAGTTGACCGTCCGGCGGATGGCACATGGCTGGACTTGCCGTGTAACAACCGACGTGTAGCGTCATCCGGGCAAGCGGTTCCGCACTGCCGATGTGAGGACTTCTCACGTCACAACGTAAGGAGCACCTACACGGAGCGTGGCGAAAATGGCTAGACTTCGCTACGCTTGCGGGACCTCAAAGGGTCGTCCATGGTGGACGGCTCAGCACCAGGAGGGTCACGTGAAGTTGTCGATCGAGACTCGCCCTGCCGATCAGCGCGAGTCTGTGCTGACGCTGAGTGGCGAAATCGACTATGAGACCGCTCAGGAGCTCCGCACCGCAGTGAGCTCAGTGCTCGACGGAAGCATCGACCTCCTTGTCATCGATCTCGCGGGGGTCACGTTCCTCGACTCCACCGGCATCGGCACCCTCGTCGTTGCCAAGCGCATCTGCCACAGCATGGGCGTCAAGCTCGACATCCGCCGTCCCAACCCGTTCATCGCGCGCCTGTTCGCCGTGGTGGGCGTGAGCGACATCCTCGGCGTGCCGATCCCGCCCGGCACCGTGTCCGGCCGCCTCCCCGCCCCGCGCGAGCGCGGCGTGACGCAGCCCGCCTAACCAGCCACGGACCGTAGTTTCCAGCCGGCCCGAACCGGCCCCTCCCAAAGCCCGCCGCGCGGAGCGCCACGCCTTCACCCCAAGGCGGCGCTCCGCCTTCCCGGGCTTTGCCTCCACCTACCGAGCGTCACCCTCCCGGGCGTCCCCCACCCGAGCGAGGCGCCGGACGCCCGGCCGATGCCGCGTCCCCGCCAAGCCCCGCCCATCCGATGTCTCGCCAGCCCGGACCGCCCAGGGCCCCGGTCCCGACCCGCATCCCCGGCCAGCACCGCCGCCGCCCACCACCACCCACTCCCGCCGCCCGCCCACCACCACCCACTCCCGCCGCCCGGACGCCACCACCCACTCCCGCCGCCCGGACGCCCGCGCCCCGTCGCCACCGCTTACGCGCCCAGTCCGCACGCGCTACGCCCCCGACTCCGCCGGCCGCTTCCGCGCCGCAACCCGCGTCTCACCGGGCGCCCGCCATCGCCCGCGCGCCGCCACCCCAACGCGCCGCAGTTCCTTCCCGCGCGCCGGTGACCGCCTCCAACCACTATTGCCCTCGCCGCCGTCTTAAGTGGATATTTCCGACATTTCCGATTTATCAATTTCGTCCAACAGTGCGTGCGGCCACAGCGGCGGCGCCATCCCTGCGCGCCACGACCGCAGGCCCACCCCGGTCCACTCCTGCGCACCTTCGCCCGCGCCCCCGCACCCCCCGCGCACCTTCGCCCGCGCCCCCGGCGCACCTTCGCCCCCGGCGCACCTTCGCCCGCGCACCGGCACGCCGCCGCGACCGGATGTCTCCGCGATCATGCGAAAGTCGTAGCGCACACCAAGCGTTTTCCATGATCGCGGAGAAGAAATGTACCTATAGGTACCATATATCTCCAAGATCACGCAGAACCCGCACCATCGAAGCGCGCACCCGCATGATCGCGGAGGGTTTGTGCCAAGCCGGCCGCGCGACGGCCGCGAACCAAGGGCGCCGCGGCCGGGAAAGGCCGGGGCAGGCTCGGCAACACGCAAAACCCGCGCACCCCGCATGATCGCGGAGAGTTTGTGCCGAGCCGGCTGGCCACAAGACGGCCCGCAAACGAAGCGCGCCCCCAAGCCAGGAAGGGCCGGGGCAGGCTAAAAGCGCAAACGAAGCCGCCCCCGGCCGGGAGGGGCCGGGGGCGGACTCAGCAAGCGTGTGGTGCGGTCAGTGCTGTTCCTGGTACGAGGCGCCGCCGTCGGCCTCGCTCGTCAGGGGGCGGGCGCCGCCGGGCGGTGGGGCCTCCAGCGAGTGGCCGGGCGCGTGCGCCGGGAACTTCGCGTCGAAGGCCGGGCGCTCCGAGCGGATGCGCGGCATGCTGTCGAAGTTGCGCAGCGGGGGCGGGCAGGACGTCGCCCACTCCAGGGACATGCCGTGGCCCCACGGGTCGTTGACCTCGACCACGCGGCCGGTCTTGTACGACTTCCACACGTTCCACAGGAACGGCAGCGTCGACAGGCCGGTGATGAACGAGCCGATCGTGGAGATCGTGTTCAGCGTGGTGAAGCCGTCGCTGGCCAGGTAGTCGCCGTACCGCCGGGGCATGCCCTCGGTGCCGAGCCAGTGCTGGACCAGGAACGTGGTGTGGAAGCCGATGGTGGTCAGCCAGAAGTGGACCTTGCCCAGGCGGTCGTCGAGCATGCGGCCGGTCATCTTCGGGAACCAGAAGTAGATGCCGGCGTACACCGCGAACACGATCGTGCCGAACAGCACGTAGTGGAAGTGGGCGACCACGAAGTACGTGTCGGAGACGTGGAAGTCGATCGGCGGCGAGGCCAGCAGCACGCCGGAGAGGCCGCCGAAGAGGAAGGTCACCAGGAAGCCGATGGCGAAGAGCATCGGTGTCTCGAAGGTGATCTGACCGCGCCACATCGTGCCGATCCAGTTGAAGAACTTCATGCCGGTCGGCACGGCGATCACGAAGCTCAGGAACGAGAAGAACGGCATGAGGACCTGGCCCGTGGCGAACATGTGGTGGGCCCACACACTCATCGACAGGGCGCCGATCGCGATCGTCGCGCCGACGAGGCCCTTGTAGCCGAAGACCGGCTTGCGGCTGAAGACCGGGATGACCTCGGTGATGATGCCGAAGAACGGCAGCGCCACGATGTACACCTCGGGGTGGCCGAAGAACCAGAACAGGTGCTGCCAGAGCATCGCACCGCCGGTCTCGGAGTCGTACACGTGCGCGCCGAGGCGGCGGTCGGCCTCCAGGGCCAGCAGCGCGGCGGCCAGGATCGGGAAGACCATGATCACCAGGACGCTGGTCACCAGGATGTTCCAGGTGAACATCGGCATGCGGAACATGGTCATGCCGGGCGCCCGCAGGGTCAGCACCGTCGTGATCATGTTGACCGCGCCCAGGATCGTGCCGAGGCCGGAGAGCACCAGGCCGACGATCCAGAGGTCGGCGCCGACACCGGGCGAGTTGATCATGTTGTTGAGCGGGGCGTAGGCGAACCAGCCGAAGTCGGCGGCGCCGCCGGGCGTGATGAAGCCGATCAGCGTGATCGAGCCACCGAACGCATACAGCCAGTACGCGAACGCGTTGAGCCGCGGGAACGACACGTCGGGGGCGCCGATCTGCAGCGGCGTGATGTAGTTCGCGAACGCGAACACGATCGGCGTCGCGAAGAACAGCAGCATGATCGTGCCGTGCATGGTGAACAGCTGGTTGTACTGCTCGAGCGAGAGGAACTGCAGGCCCGGCCGGGCCAGCTCGGCGCGCATGAGCAGCGCCAAGAAGCCACCGACCATGAAGAAGACGAACGACGTGACGAGGTACATCAGGCCGATCTGCTTCGCGTCCGTGGTGCGCAGCAGCCGAGCGAACGCCGAGCCCTTGACCGGCTGGTGCACCGGCCATGGCCTGGTCACGATCGGCTTCGGTGCGACGGTGGTCACGAGAGGCCTCCTGAGGCTGTTGAACCCGCTGGCGAGCCAGCTCTGTGAGGCTTCCGTGTGACCGGCAAGTGCGATCAACACCTCACCCCGCAGGCAGAATAGTCTCCCCGGCCGACGCGCCTACGCAGGGGTTCAGTTCCCGCCCCGGGCCCCCAGGTCGAAGCTGATCGCGCCCGCCGCGATGGCGGCCAGCACGAGCAGTACCACACCCCAGAAAATCAGCCGGTCGGCCGGCGACGGATTCTTGACGGCGCTCACCAGGCGACGAGCGACCGGGGTCGGCTCGGCGGAGTCCAAGGCCGGCTCGGTCTGCGGGGCGCGCCCCTCCTCGAGGGACTGCAGGACGATGAGGACGGCGCCGGCGAGGACCAGCAGGACCCCGAGCACCGCGACGATGACGGCAATCCAGTCGCGCATGTCACAGCACGCTAGAGACCGCGACCCGGCCCGTCGAGCCCTGCCGCTGGGCGGCCCTGAAATTTACAGTCCAAACCCTGGTGGCGAAACCTTGCGGCAATCTCGTGTTGACACCGCAGAAACGGTGTATGACGCTCCGATATGGAAGCGCTCCCAAAATCGACGACTTGCTATCCGAGGAGGTCGCGATGTCGATGACCGCCGCTGCAGAAACAACGCACGACCCCGCGCACGAACCTACTCGCGACGCGGCCGAACACCCAACGCTCGCCCACGTCGCCGCCCTTGCGGGCGTTTCATCCGCCACCGCCTCCCGCGTGCTCAACGGCTCCGCCCGGGTCTCGCCGACGGCCCGCCAGCAGGTCCGTGATGCCGTGGACCGGCTCGGCTACGTCCGCCAGCGCGCCGCCCGAGCGGTCGACCGTCGCCCCCGCTCGGTCGCCGCGGTCGTGTGCGAACCCAACGCACGCCTGTTCGCCGATCCGTTCTACTCCCGTGTGCTGGCCGGCGCCAGTGCCGCGTTCGCCGAGCACGACATGCCGATGCTGCTGGCCGCGGGCGAACGCCCCGCGGCGCTGCAGCGGTACCTCAGCAGCGGCCACATCGACGGGGTACTGCTGATCTATTGTCGAGGCAGCCATCCCCTCATCGTCACGCTCCCGGCCCTCGGCGTCCCGGTGACGCTCATCGGCCGGCCGCTGCAGGTCAGCTCCCTGCCCTACGTCGACGCGGACAACCGCGGCGGCGCCCGGCAGGCGGTGGAGCACCTGGCCCGCACCGGCCGGCGGCGCGTCGTCACCGTCGCCGGCCCGCCGGACGTGGCCGCCGGGGTCGACCGGCTCGCCGGGTTCCGCGAGGGGCTCGAGCGCGCCGGCCTGGATCCCGGCCCGATCGCCTATGGCGACTTCACCCGCCCCGCCGGTGTACACGCGATGACCAGACTCCTGGACCATCGCCCCAATCTGGACGCCGTGTTCTGCGCCTCGGACCTGATGGCCGTCGGAGCCCTGCACGCGCTGCGCCAGGCCGGCCGCCGGGTCCCGGAGGACGTGGCCCTGGTCGGCTTCGACGACCTGCCCCTGGCGGCGTTCACCCAGCCGCCGCTGACCACGATCAAGCAGCCGGTCGAGGAGATCGGCGCGGCCGCGGCCCGCCAGCTGCTGGCCCTGATGAGCAACGAGACCTACGACCAGCCCCCGGTCCTGCCCACCACCCTGATCAAGCGGCAGAGCGCATAACGACCGCAGGCGCCGCACCGGATGGCCGTCCGCCACGGCCCGCCGGGGTGGCCCCGGCGCCTCACCGCCACAGGGGTAGATCATCTCACCTCCCGGACCTGGCCGTATCCGCGTACGCGGGGGCACTGAGCCGCTAGACATGGAAGGCGTGAAGGCCATCACGCTGACCGAGCACGACGATGCCGGCGTTCTGTCCCTCCAGGACGTGCCCGAACCACGCCCGGCCGCGGACCAGCTCCTGATCGAGGTCCGCGCCGCCGGCGTCGACCCGGCCGACCTCGCCGACCCTCGCACCGAAGCCGCCGTGCCGGGCCACGACCTGGCCGGCGTCGTCGTCGGCCGCGGCGCGGAGGTGACCGGCTTCGTGGTCGGCGACGAGGTGTATGCCAGCGCCGAGGGCGCCTACGCCGAGCGGGTCACCGTCGCCGAGCGCGACGCCGCGCACAAGCCGGCCGGCCTGACGTTCGTGGAGGCCGCCGCCGTACCGCACGCGGCCGCCGCCGCCCTGCAGGCCCTCCGCGCCGCCGGCACCGGCGAGGGCGACGTGGTCCTGGTGCACGGGGCCGCCGGCGGCGTCGGGCACTTCGCCGTGCAGATCGCCCGCGCCCTGGGCGCCGAGCGGGTCCTGGGCACCGCCGAGGAGGCCGACCACGACTTCCTGCGCGAGCTGGGCGCCGAGCCGGTCACCGAGCCCGCCGAACCGGTCGACGTGGCCCTGGACCTGACCGGCGGCGACACGACCGCGGCCGCCCTGCGCGAGGTGCGCGACCCGGCCCGCGCGGTCTCCACGGTCAACCCGGCCATCACCGCGGCCGGCGGGCAGCACGTGACCCCGCAGCCCAGCGCCGCCGACCTGCGCTGGCTCGCCGACCTGGCCGACCGCGGCCTGCTCCGGGTCGCGCTGCACCGCGAACTCCCGCTCGCCGAGGCCACGGACGCCCACCGCCTCCTGCGGTCCGGCCGCGTCCGCGGAAAGCTCGTCCTGACCCCATGAGCAGATCCGGGACTCGGGCCGCGTCACTTACAGACCGTTGCTCCCGCCAGACACCGGTCGGGCCTGGCGGCCCTCCCTGCCAGGTCCGCGGTGCCAAGACCCAAAACACAGTCGAGGCCGGGAACACCCCCGGCAGGTGGAGTTCCCGACCTCGACCGCATCACCGTTGCCCCTACTGACCACCCCAGCTCGGCAACGCTGTGAGGAAAGCTGGCGTGACCGCGCGCCGGTGGACCATCCAGGGAGGCTTCCGGCTTTCCGGCGCCGGTCACGAGAAAAAGCATGACCCGCCGACCTGGGCAGGGGCGCAAACGGCGCTGTGAAGTTGCTGAGTACGCGATCTTCAGGCGACCCGCAGCGTCAGCCCCAGGACCCGCACGACGTCGCCCTTGTGCAGCTGCCGGCCGCGCCGGGTGTCGACCTCGCCGTTGACGGAGACCTCACCGTCGGCGATCAGCTCCTTGCTCTCCCCGCCCGACTCCATCACGTCGGCGAGCTTCAGAAACTGCCCCAGCCGGATCATGTCGCCGCGGATCTCGACGTCCCGCATCCCGCTCATTCGCCGGCCTCCAGCAGCCGCAGCATCTCCGGCAGCCCGAAGAACCGCGCCGTGTCGATCGCCGACGGCCCGCCCGCGCGCGGATCCGCCCCGGCCTCGAGCAGCGCGCCGACGGTCTCCGCGTTCTGCCGGAACACCGCCGCCGCCAGCGCCGTCTGTCCGCGATCATTGGCCCGATCGGCCTCGGCCCCGCGCGCCAGCAGCGCCGCGACCGTGGCCGGATGATTGTGGTACGCCGCCAGGATGAGCAGCGAGTCCCCCTTGTCGTTGGTCAGGTTCGCGGGCACCCCGGCGTCGACGTTGGCCGCCAACTCCTCCGTAGCCCCCGCCCGAGCCAGCTCGAACATCCGGTGCGCGAAGTCGAGCACGTCCTGGTCGAACGGCTCTCCGCTCGGTTCACTCACACCGCGCAGCGTAACCGCCACCGGCCCGCCCACGCCCCGCCGAACCACATCGCTCAGCCACCAGCGCACCCGCCCGCCGGACCCGGCCCCCAGCCAGCCGCCGGCGCGCCACGATCACCGCACGTCGGCCGAGCACCGCAGCGCCGACCGCGCAACGCCTCCGGCGCAGCTCCCACGCCTCCCGGGAGCACCGGCCCGCCAAACGCCCGCCGACGCGGCCGATGCGGTGGCCAGCGCCTGATCGCGGTGGTTGATTGTCAGGCGGCCCACCGCAGGGCGCTTGCGGACGTATCACCCGCCGGGCGAACATCCGATCGGTGCGGCCGGACGTATGTCTCCGTGATCATGATCCCTGCCGTAACCGAACCACGGGTTTGCCATGATCCCGGAGACTTGTGGTACACGGGTGTACACGTTCGCTCCGTGATCATGAAAAACCGTTGGTGCCCACGGCGGGTACAGCATGATCGCGGAGACTTTGGGGATTTCCGCAGTTGCCGCTGGTCCGGATCGGCAAACGGGCGCGCAAAAGGGGCGGCCGGCTGTTCGAGACGGTGGATGCCCTGGCCGGTGGCGGAGTTGACGTTCGAGCCGGTGCTGCGTCGCGGGTGGGGCATCGTGCACCAGGCCCTGCAGCCCGGCCGGCTGGACCCGGCCGGGCCGGGTGCTGCTGTTCGCGGCAGTGGGATCGTGGGGACTGCCGGGGAGGTGCGGACAAATCAGACTTCCCGGGATCAGCCGCTGGTGGCCAGGTCTGCCGCGCGGTGGAGGGCATCGGCGACGGCGCGGGTCTCCTGCGCGCCGTACACCAGGAGGAGCTCGCGGTCCGGGCCGCCGCGGCGGTCGGTGGCGGTCGCGCGCTCCACGACGACGCGCGTGGTGGTGAGCTGGTCGTCGACGGAGATGTCCATGTCGGCCACGCCGATGTCCACCTGACGGACGAAGAGTTCTTCCATGAACAAAAGCGTGGCGCCGGGTCGGACGGGCAACGCCGCCCCGATCGGGTTATTCCGGGTCAGTGGTGGGTGCGGGCGAAGGTGGTTACCAGGATCTTGGCCTCGTGGAGGTGGGCCTTCTCCTCGCCGGTCACGTTGGGGTCGGCGACCCGGCGGCGGGCGGCGGCCTCGAGCTGCGAGAGCGGATTGTCCCGGGTGCAGCCGAGCAGCGTCTCGAGGAACTCCTCGGCCTGCTCGCTGAACGGGTGGGCCGGCATGACCGCGACCGTGGCGATGAGCAGGGCGCTCATCGCGACGTCGAGCTCGGGCGGGCCCTCGGTGCTGTTGCGCCAGTCGATGACCACCGGGCCGCCCTCGGTCATCACCACGTTTTCGGGGTGCAGGTCGAGGTGCAGGATGCGGGTGCCCGGGTCGGTCGCCGCGCGAACGCGGACCTTGTGCAGGCGCTCCAGCAGGTCGGCCAGCACCGTGGCGCCCGAGCGCAGGTCGAGGGTGCCGTCGCCGAGCGCCCGCAGCATGGTCGGGCCGTCGAGGCGCTCCAGGACCAGGTCGGCGCCGTCGGCCTCGTAGACGCGCGGGACCGGGTAGCCGTGATCGGAAACATACCGCATGATCGCCGCCTCGGCCGTCACGTCGCCGCCCCGGCGATACCGCCGTAGCACGCGCCGCTCGTCGATCGCGTAGACGTCCGCGTCGCGGCCGCTGGCGAGTAGTGCGGTCATGCCGCGACTCTACGTCCCCGGGCGGATTCCTTCAGCCCTTAGGTGTACAGCCATCCAATTCCGTCATTTCTTCTCATCCGTTGCCACGGCGCGGATGCGAGGTCACCTACGTCATCCAGGGCGGCGACCGCACCGTCTGGTTCGGCGGCGACACACTGCCCGCTACAGCCAGCCGTTCTCGTCGGCGAGGCGGACGGCCTCGGCGCGGGTGCGGGCGCCGGTCTTGCCGATCGCCGCGGACAGGTGGTTGCGCACCGTCCCCTCCGACAGGCCGAGCTGGCCCGCCACGTCGGCGACGGTGCCGCCCTCGCGCGCGGCGCGCAGCACGTCGGCCTCGCGCGGGGTCAGCGGGCTGTCGCCGCTGGCGAGCGTCTCCGCGGCCAGCGTCGGGTCGACGACCCGCAGCCCGGCGGCGATGCGGCGGACCGCGTCGGCGAGCTGGCGGGCCGGCGTGTCCTTGACCACGAACCCGGACGCGCCCGCGGCCATCGCCCGGCGCAGATACCCGGGCCGCCCGAACGTGGTCACCATCAGCACCTTGCAGGACGGCAGCGCCTTGCGCAGCGCGGCGGCGGCCGCGATGCCGTCCAGGCCGGGCATCTCCACGTCGAGCAGCGCCACGTCGGGGCGGTGTTCCCGGGCCGCGGCCACGACCTCGTCGCCGCGGCCGACCTCGGCCACGACGGTCAGGTCGGACTCGAGGTCGAGCAGCGCCGCGAGGGCGCCGCGCACGAGCGCCTGATCGTCGGCGATGAGCAGTCGGATGGACACCCGAGCATGGTGCCACGCCCCGGGGCGCCGGCCGGGCTACTGGGCGAGCTCGACCACCGTGCGCACGGCCGCCTCGACGACGCCGGCCGCGAAGCCGTAGTCCAGCGTCTCGGCGGTGTCGCCGGGCCGGTGGTACTCCGGGTTGCGGTAGTCCGCGGTGTCGGTCACCAGCAGCGCGCGGCGGCCACTCTCCCAGTACGGCACGTGGTCGCTGCGCATCGCCACCGCCTGGGCGAACTCGGGCAGCACCAGCGGCATCGACGGCACCCGCAGGTGCCCGGCGAAGCAGGCCAGCAGCGGCTGGGAGGGATCGTCGGCGACCAGCGCGATGAAGTCGCCGCGCTCGGGCGGCTCGACGAACCCGGTCAGCTCGTCCGGAAAGCGCTGCGACGCGGCGGTGTACCCGATCATCTCGAAGACGATCGACTCGGTCCGCGGTGTGATGTGCGCCATGTGCGCCTCGCTGCCGGCGAAGCCGTCCTCCTCGCCGCCGAACAGGCAGAAGCGGATCGTCCGGGCCGGCAGCTCGGCATCGCGCAGCGCCCGCGCCGCCTCGAGCACGCCCGCCACACCGCTGGCGTTGTCGTCGGCGCCGGCGCTCTCGGCGACGGAGTCCCAGTGCGCGCACAGCTCGACGGCGTCATCGGAGGTGCCACCCTGGATCTCGGCGACGAGGTTGACCTCGTGCAGCTCGCCGCCGTAGCGCTCGACGCGCACCGCCAGCCCCAGGCCGCTGAGCTCATCGGTGATGTACCGCAGGCAGGCCGGCACTCCGGGCAGATCCGCGAACCGCGGCCCGTGCGCGGTCAGCGCCTCGACGTGGGTGCGCAGCCGTTTCGGTGAGATCACGGCCACAGGATAGAGAACGCCGGCTCGCGGGCCGGGGCCGGACATGGAACAGCCCCCGAGGTTCCACCGCTGGATACGCGGAGGGCCGGTCGGACTACACCGGGAAGCCTCGGGGGCCGGGTAGCTGTCTCGTATTCGCCGGCCGCCATCCGGGCGGTCACACGAAGTGCGAGTCCAGAGGACGGAGACTAGCGGACAGTCACCTCACGAGTCCCATTGCTACACAATTCTGGACCACCTCCTTTCCCGTGTACGCCCAACCTAGCCAGCCTCCTGGATCACCGGCAACGCTTTTTCGGGAGCATCTTGGTTAGCGGCCCCGCCGGCCGGCAGACGCTTGATCAGCCGGTACACGACCGGCAGCGGGATGATGCCGAAGACCCCGAATGAGATGTCAATCACCGACCACCAGCCGGGAATCCCCCGCACCGGCCCGGCGAAGAGCGCGAGCGGCACCACCCCCACGCAGGCGATCATGCCCCACTGGATCACCCAGACATTGCGGACCGGGTCGCGCAGCGGACCCAGAACGCGACGGCGATGACGTTGCGCATGATCACGGAGACTTCCGGTCGCCGCACCGCGCAAACACCCGACGGGTGGGACGTGATCGCCGACCGCGACCACCCCGGAGTGTCAGGCCGCGCAGTGCGGGCGCCACGTAGACATATCGGCTCCGCCACACGGACCAGCACTTGTTGAGCGCTCAACTACAGCGCTACCCTGGACCACATGAGCGCCCTGCCCCTGCTCGATCAGCACCGCTCCGTCGCCGTGCCCGCCAGCCGCGAGCAGCGGACCTGGACCCCCGAGGACGGCCCCCTCCCCAGCCTGTATCTCAGCCACGGCGCCCCGCCCCTGCTGGAGGACGGCGAGTGGATGCGCGAGCTGCTCGACTGGGCGCTGGCGCTGCCCAAGCCCAAGGCGATCCTCATCGTGAGCGCCCACTGGGAGTCCGCCCCGCTGAGCGTCTCGGCGACCGCCGCCGGCACACCCCTGGTGTACGACTTCGGCGGCTTCAAGCCCGTGTTCTTCACCCTGCAGTACCAGACCCCGGACGCCTCGGCCCTGGCCCGGCGGGTCGCCGCCACCATGCCCGACTCGGAGCCGCTGCACGAGCACACCACCCGCGGCCTCGACCACGGCGCCTGGGTGCCGCTCATGGTGATGTACCCGCTCGGCGACGTCCCCGTGCTCCAGCTCAGCCTGCCCACCCACGACCCGGACCGCCTGCTCGAGCTCGGCCGGCGGCTGCGCCCGCTGCGGGCCGAGGGCGTGCTGGTGATCGGGTCCGGGTTCATGACGCACGGGCTGCCGTTCCTCACCCGCCAGCACTGGCTGGGCGGCGGCACCCCGCCCGGCTGGTCGACGGACTTCGACGCCTGGGCCGCCGACGCGCTGGCCCGCGGCGACGTCGACACGCTGAGCCGCTTCGCCAAGCAGGCCCCGGGCATGCCCTATGCCCACCCGACCGCCGAGCACTACACCCCGCTGTTCGTGACGCTCGGCGCCGCCGACCGGCCCGACGCGCCGGTGCGCTCGGTCATCGACGGGTACTTCATGGGCCTCTCCAAGCGCTCACTGCAAACGGCTTAGCACCCGCTCCCGCGTCCGCGCCGGCAGCGCCTCGGCGGCGAGCAGCCGCGGCAGCAGCTCCGGCGCGGACGTGAGGGCCCGGAAGGTCAGCCCGATCGTGACGTCGTGCTCCGGGATGTACACCGGAGCGATCTCGTCGCCGGCCCGCACCCGGCCCGGCCGGACGACCCGCAGGTACGCCCCGGGCTCCGCGCGCTCGGTGAACCGCTTGATCCAGCCCCACTCGCCCAGCCAGCCGGCGAACGTCCGGCACGGGATGCGCGGCGCGCACACCTCCAGCACGACCTCGGCGCCGATCAGCCAGCGCTCGCCGATCCGGGCGCCGGTCACCTCGAGCCCCGAGGTGGTCAGGTTCTCGCCGAACACGCCGCCGGGCAGCTCCCGGCCCAGCTCCGCCGCCCATCGGTCGAGGTCCTCGCGGGCGTACGCGTACACGGCCTGATCGGGCCCGCCGTGGTGCCGGGTGTCGCAGACCAGGTCACCCTCGACCCCGGTCGCCTCGGTCCCGCGCGGCCCGGGCGCGCTGATCAGCACCGGCCCGTCGACCGGCCGCTTGTCGATGCCGGTGACGCCCAGGTCGGCGTGATCGCTCGGCGCGGGCCGGCCGGCGTTGACGGAAATCAGGTACGGCACCAGGCCAACGTACTGTCCCGCCTCACGCGTGGATAAGGGCCAGATCCTCGCCCGCCCGGATGCCCGGCCCGCCGACGGTGCGCACCGCGCCGCCCGGCCCGGCGTGCACGACGCGGGCCCCGGCGAGGTACCGCACGCTGAGGTTCTCGGCGAAGTTGCGCCCGTTGGCCAGCCCGCCGGCCGCCATGACGGTGCCGACGTCGACCCCCCAGACCCGGTGCCCCTCGTGCCCGTCGCGGAACAGCACCGCGACGTCACCGCTGAGATACGCGTCGTAGACGATCCGCACCCCGAGCTCCATCCGCAGCGCCAGCAGCTCGTCGCCGGGCGCCGCCCCGGCCAGCTCGGCGCTCGCCGACTCGATCGTGTCCGCGCCCCACTGGTGGCCGTAGGCGAGCCGCTGCCCGTTGGGCAGCTCGATGTCGTAGCGCACCTGCTCCCCCGCCACGACCGCACCGATCGGCGACCACCGGTGCCCGGCGGTGACGGTCAGCCGCGCACCGTCCACGATCGCCTGGGCGAACGGCTCCGACCCGACCCCGGTGACCGAGGCGCTGGCCACCCGCAGCGTGGTGCTGACCGGCGTCCACCCGTGCGTGCCGTGCATCAGCCCGTCGAGCTGCACCCGGTCCGGCGCCCGCCCGAGGCACGCCGCGACCGCCTCCCCGAGCCCCTCGTCGCCCAGCCCGAACAACTCGACCTCGGCCGCGCTGGTCACGTGCCGCTCGACCCCGGCCGCGTTGACACTGGACGACGCATAGCAAAGCCCCGCAACGATCGACAGCTCAATGCCCATGACCGCCCCCGAGATCACGCAACGTTACGTCGACGTTACAGCCGCCCGAACGCCCGCGGCCCGCGATCCCCGCGACTGCACCCGACAACCGCATTTCCGGCTCGGCCTCCGGCCTTCGCTGTTTTGCTTCCTGACTCCGGTCCGTGCAACGCACGACCGTCGCTCCCGTCAGACACCGCTCGGCGCTGGCGCGCCTCCCTGCCAGGTCCGGGGGTGGTGGAGCCTAGCGGCGATAGTCCTCCAGCGGCACGGCCTCCCGCTCGATCAGCGCGAAGACGCGCCGATACTCGGCCACCTCCGCCGGCGCCTCCAGATAGACCGCACCGAGGTACGACTCGAGATACACGACGTCCGGGTCGTCCGGATCGTCGAAGTCCAGGATGCGAAACGCACCCGCCATGCCGGCGTGCGCGCCGGCCGCGAACGGCAGCACCTTGATCCGCACATGCTCGAGCCGCGCCAGCTGCCGCAGGAACTCGACCTGCTCGGCCAGCACGCCCTCGCCGCCGACCAGCCGGCGCACCGCGCTCTCACCGAGCACCGCGACGATCGGCACCGCCGGCACCCGCCCCAGCAGCGCCTTCTGCCGTCGCACCCGCAACTTCACGGCCTCGACGTCGACCGCCCCCACGCCGGCGAGCAGGGCCCGGGCGTAGCCCTCGGTCTGCAGCTCCCCCGGCACGATCTCGTCGGAATAGATGGCGATGCCGCTGGCTCCCGCCTCGAGCTCGACGTACATTTTCAGCCAGTCGGGCACCGCCGGGCTGGCATCCCACCAGTCGCCCCGCGTGGTCCCCAGCGCCAGCTCCGCCAGGGCGTCGGTGACGGTGCTCTCGATGCCGTACAACCAGCACAACGCCCGCACGTTGGCCGGCGACACCGGAACCTTGCCGGTTTCGATCCGGTGCAGGGTCGGCTCGGACATCCCGAGCTTGGCCGCGACGACCGCACGCCTGGTCATACCGGCCGCGACCCGCAACCGAAGCAGCCGACGCCCGAGCGCCCGGCGAGCCACCCGCTGCCCCGAAACCGGCACTCTCCGCCCCTATCCACCCGGAGCCATTCCCGCGACACCGAAAGATCCCGACCGGAGCTCAACCGCCAGAACTCGGAAATGCCACACCACACCCTACTATCAACGTGAAAGTTTTCACGATGAGACCTTGCCTGCATTCGGGCCGCCGGTTCAACCCGCCGGCGACCCCGTGGTGCCCGATCTACGCGTCCCAGGGCGAGCACGGCCGGCGATCACGTCCCACCCACCGGACGCCGCACGGCACAGCGACCGTAAGTCTCCGCGATCATGCGCAACCGGCCCCGACACCAACGGTTTTTCATGATCACGGAGCGCTGATGTACCCCCGTGTACCGAAAGTCTCCGTGATCATGGCAAACCCGCGGTGCGGCCACCGCTGACATCATGATCACGGAGACATACGTCCGCCCCGGCCGCGCGGCTCGGCGGTCGCACCCGGCGGGTGCGGTGCTGACCGGCTGGGGCTCAAGCGATCAACGGCAGGCGCTCTCCGCGATCCTGGACCGCACCTGGGCTCGGCGCCAGCCGCGGAGTCAGGACCGGGCCGGGGCGGTGCGGAAGGACGGGGACGCGCCGTCCGGCGCCGCCGCGGTGGCCTTGCGCAGGCGTAGCTCGGCGTCGAAGGCCTCGTCGTCCAGGCTGCGCTTGGCGGCGACGGCCAGGTCGGCGGCCTTCGCGGCCTGGCGCTCGATCTCCGAGGCCTCCTGATACGCGTGGAACTTGCGGTCGCGGATCACCTTGCGCAGCATCAGCTCCTGCGCGAACGGGTGGGCCGTCGGGTCCCAGCCGTTGCGGTGCATGAGGGCGTCGGCCAGGTTGGCCGCGGAGATCTCGCCGCGGTCGTGTGCGGCGTTGACCAGGCGGACCAGGTGCCGGCGGCGGCCCGCCGGGTCGTCGTCGACCAGCGGAAACGCGTTGGCGCGGCGCAGGCGGTGGACCGCCTGCTCGGTCTCCTCGTAGGCGCGCCACGCGGCCTCCTGCGTGCGCTGGGCGGCCTCCCACTCGCCGCGCCGGCGGTCGGCCATGACCGTGGCGCGCTCGGCGGCGGTGGCGACCTCCGCGCAGTACCGCTGCAGCTCCGCCAACTCCTTGGCGGTGCGCTCCACCTTGGCCTGCCGCTCGCGCGCGGCCTCGGGATCGCGGATCGCCCTGCGCAGCCGGCTCCACCATGACGGGCCGCCGGAGCCGCGGCGGGACAGGAACGTGAGGACCAAGAACGTGATGACGACGGCGGCGAGCAGGGCGAGCCAGATGGCCAGGGCCTGCTGCATGCCGGTGGAGAAATTCTGCATGGCAGTTGCACCTCGGGGCGAGACCGGACGGAGGGGGGTCGTCTCAGGCCGGTGAGGCGGGTGGGGCACGCTCGGCGACGGCGCCGACCGGGCGCTCCGCGGTCAGCGCGGCGACGGCCGGAAAGCAGGCCGGCGGGGCGGCCGGCTCATCCGAAGCGGACTCGGCGGCGGGGGCGGATGTGACGAAGGACACCGCAGCCGCCGGGCGCGGCTGCTCCACTGTGGACGGTGGGGCGGAAGTGAAGCCGACGCCCAGGATCAGGGCGCAGATGGTCAGCGCCAGCCGCCGCGCGCCCCGCCGGAGCCGGCTGGAGGGCGGGGCGAAGCGCATACCTCCAACATGCCCGCTCCCGCCCATGGTCGCAACCCGGGGTAGCCTTTCGCGCCGTGGATCTGACCGTCATTCTCGGGCCGATGAAGAGCGGCAAGTCGCTGGAGCTGGTGAGCCTGCTGTCGCCGCTGCAGTTCACCGACGTGCGGCACCGGGTGTTCCAGAGCGCCCGGCACGTGCGCGACGCCGGCGTGGTGTCGCGCAGCGGCGCGGCGCTGGCCACGGTCAAGGTCACGACGCTGGCGGGCGCGCTGGACGAGGAGCTCGACGTCGTCGGCGTCGACGAGGTCCACATGTTCGCCACGGCCGACATGGTCGTGGTGCGCCGGCTGCTGGCGCGCGGCACCCGGGTGGTGGCCGCCGGCATCGACCTGGACCACCGCGGCGAGCTGTTCGCGCCGGTGCGGGCCCTGCTGGAGCTGGGGCCGGCCGCGGTCACCTATCGCCGGGCCGTGTGCGACCGGTGCCGGTCGTTCTCAGCGGTGTACACCCAGGTCCTGGAGCACGGCGAGCCGATGATCCGGGAGCTGGCGCCGTCGACGGCGCTGCCCGACGACGGGACCTACACCTACGAGGCCCGCTGCCGGGACTGCGTGGTCCTGCCCGGTCAGGCCGCCGCGGCGGACTCGAGCGCGAACGAGGGGTTGGCCACCGGGCGCCCGAAGTGATAGCCCTGCGCGTAGCGGTACCCCAGCCGGTAAAGCTCCTGGGCCTGCTCGGCGGTCTCCACGCCCTCGGCGATGGCGTCGAGGTTGAGCCCGTCGCTGACGTTGATCAACGCGGTCGCGATCACCGAGTGCCGGCCCGCCATGGTCACGTTGTCGACGAACGACTTGTCGACCTTGAGAATGTCGACCGGGCACGTCTGCAGCAGTCCCAGCGACGAGTGGCCGGTGCCGAAGTCGTCCAGCGCGATGCGCACCCCGAGCCGGTGCACCGCGTCGAGGGCCTCGATCGCCCGGCCGCCGCCGAACACCGCGGTCTCGGTCACCTCGATCGCCAGGCGCTCGGCGGGCAGCCCGGTCGCCGCCAGTACCGCCGCCACGACCTCGGCGAAGTCGGGCTCGGCCAGCTGCCGGGCGGAGACGTTGACGCTGACCTTGCCGGGTGCGGCGCTGCCCAGCGTGGCCAGCCAGGTGGCCGCCTGTGAGCACGCCTCCAGCAGGATCCACGCGCCGAGCTCGACGATCTGCCCGTTGCGCTCGGCGACCGGGATGAACTCGGCCGGGCTCATGAACCCCAGGTGCGGATGGTGCCAGCGGATGAGCGCCTCGACCCCGGCGATCTCCCCGTGCGGCAGGGCCACGATCGGCTGGTACACCAGCTGGAACTGGCCCCGGTCGAGCGCCTCGCGCAGCTGCGCGCCGAGCCGGGCGTGCTCGGCGGCGCGCTGGTCGAGCTCGGGCCGGAAGCGCTCCCGCCGCGCCGTGCTCTCCTTGGCGGCGTACATCGCCACGTCGGCCCGGCGCAGCAGCTCGAACGGGTCCCGGGTGCCGGCCGCGTCGGCGACGCCGATGCCGGCCCGGACCAGCAGGTGCTGCTCCCCGGCGTACACCGGCTGCTCCAGCGCCGCGGCGAGCTCCGCGACCAGCGCGTCCGCCGCGCACTGGCCGGTGTCGGGCATGAGCACCGCGAACTCGTCGCCGCCGAGCCGGGCGACCACGTCGCCGGGGCGCAGCACCCCGCCGAGCCGCCGGCCGACCGCGGCCAGCAGCTGGTCGCCGACGGCGTGGCCGAGCCCGTCGTTGATCCGCTTGAAGTCGTCCAGGTCGATGAAGGCGACCTGCGGGGAGCCGCCGCCGGCGAGCTCGTCGCGGATCAGCTCCTCCAGCAGCCGGCGGTTGGGCAGTCCGGTCAGGTCGTCGCGCATGGCCAGCTCGCTGAGCTGGCCGGCCTGACACTGCACCTTGCACACCAGGTCCGCCAGCCGCGCCAGGACCAGCAGGAACAACGCCACGGCGACGATGCCGATGGCGAGCCAGTCCATGTGGTGCACCCCGGCCAGCCCCTGCCCGATGAGCAGCGCGGGTGCGATCAGGGAGCTGATGGCGAGCACCGCGATCCGCCCCATCGACAGCGTGGTCTCCTGGATCCCGGCCGGCTCGGTCAGCTCCCGCATGGACGGGTGCAGCGCCGCCGCGCCCAGCGCGACGTAGGCGGTCAGCCAGCCGAACCGGAGGGCACCGCCCGGTACCGCCGAGAAACTCGACAACACCGAGAAGCTCACGTCGGTGGCGAAGATCAGCATCACGGTCGTCACCAGCAGCCAGTAGCTCGGCGTGCGCGCCGCCCGGCCGGCCAGCAGCCGCGCCAGGAGCACCACCAGCATCACGTCGACCAACGGGTACGCCAGCGAGAACGTCCGGTGGATCACCGAGACGCCCTCGGCGTCGGCCAGCGGCCGCATCACGAACACCCAGCACAGCAGCCCCGTGCCGGCCGCGGTGATGCTCGCGTCGATGAGCCCCGCCCGGTCGCGGCCCTGCGTGCGCAGCAGCAGCCAGACGCCGACGGAGAACACCGGATACGCCCCGAAGTAGAACGCGCCGGCGAACGGCTCGTGCGAGTACATCGCGTGCGCCACGTCACCGAGCACCCAGACCCCGAGCCCGGCGGCGAACCAGTACCACAGCGCCCGCCGCTCCGGCCGGTTCCGCCGGACCCCGAGCAGGACCACGGCGAGGGACCCGAGCCCGATCGCCTCGTACCCGGCGTTCGCGAGGCCGGACCCGCGGGGCAGCAGCGCGCACAGGGCGGCCGCCGCCCCGCCCACCAGGAACCAGACGAGCCACAGGCGCCTGGTCAGCCACTCTCCCACGGGAGGGTTATCGGCACCACCCACCCCGCCCTTGAGGGATGTCTCCCGATTTTATACCCCCTGGGGGTTCCGAGCCGAACGGGTATGCTGGTGCACATGACGACCGCGACGCCGCGCGGGTACACCGCGACCAAGGACCAGCTCCAGAGCCGCCTGCGCCGCATCGAAGGCCAGGTCCGCGGCGTGGAGAAGATGGTCGACGAGGATCGGTACTGCATCGACGTGCTGACCCAGATCAGCGCCATCCAGGCCGCCCTGGACAAGGTCGCGCTGGGCCTGCTCGACGACCACGCCCGGCACTGCATGAAGCACGGCGCCGAGGAGGGCAAGGGCGAGGAGATGGCCACGGAGATGATGGCCGCCGTCGGCCGCCTCATGCGCCGTGGTTGAGTACCGCTTCGTCCGCCAGACCGACGGCTTCACCTGCGGCCCGACGGTCGCCCTGGTCGCCTCCGCCGCCCTGGACCCGGCCTACGCGGCCACCCTGTCCGACGCCGACGCCGGCACCGAGCAGCGCCGCATCCATGCCGCCGCCAACCGCCTGTGGCCCCGCCGCCTGGGCACCACCCCGTGGGGCGTGGCCGCGATCATCTCGGCCCACACGGCCCCGCTCGGCGTGCGCTACCGCTGGCGCCGCTTCCGCCCCGCCCTGGGCCCGGAGCTCGCCGCCGTCGAGACCGGCTGGCCGGTGCCGCTGCTGATCGGCAACGCCGTCCCGCGCCACTGGGTGCTGATCGTCGGTCACGCGGACGGCGTGCTGCGCTGCTTCAACCCCGCCCGCGGCGCGGTGATCGAGGTCCCCCTCGCCGACGCCCGCAACCGCCGCCTGGCCGCCACCCTGGGCTTCCCGCGCCCGTTCGTCACGGTCCTGCCCGCTTGATCTTTTTAATCTGACTCGGGTCCGCGTCACTTGCAGACCGTTGCTGCCGCCAGCGCCTGGTCTGGGTCGGTTCTTGCGAAGCCCAACCGAGCCAGACTGGGCGAACCGGTCGGGCCTTGACGGCCCTCCCTGCCAGGCCCGAGGGTGGTTACAGCGGTTCGTCCGAGGTGTAGCAGGGGGTCGCCACGTTGATCCGGACCGCCTCGGCGCCGTCCCCGACCGCGGAGATGGTCACCCGGTCGGGCCCGGTGACGCTCAGCGCGCCGCGGTCCGACCCGTCGGTGGAAGGCGGCTCGACGGTGTAGTCACGCGCCGACTTGTAGTGCTCCCGCAGCTTCTCCAGCGCCGCGGTCTGCTGGTCGGCCGGCACCGGGACGTCACCGTACGTCAGGGCGGCGAACGTGCGCCCCTCGCACTGGACCAGCTTGTTCGTCGGGTCGCCGGTCAGCGGGCCGCCGATCGCCGTGACCGCCTCGTCGCGGAACCGCCCGGCCAACGCCTCCGCGTCGGCGTGCGACATGGCCTTGACGGTGCCCGGGCTGGACGACGGCTCCGGGGCGGCGCCCTCCTCGGCCTTTCCACAGCCGGCGAGCACCACGACCGCCAGCAGCAGACTCAGAACCCGCCTCACCACGCCTCCCAGGGACGACAGCGGGAACATGATGCGCCGCCGCGAGATCCACGGCAACAACCAGCAGATGACGTGTTCACTGCGATCATGCAAGGTCGTACACCGTAACCGGAACATCGCGGGCCGAGAGCCGCTCGATGATCAAGGGTTCGATCCGCTCCCACCGCCCACCGGCCAGCCCGGTGCCGATGCGCGGCATGTGCACGGACGCCCCCAGCCGCTGAGCGTGCCCGCCCAGCGCGTCCAGGCAGGCGCCGACCGCCTCGTACCGAATCGGCGGCCCCTTGGACCCGGCCCGCATCCCATGCTGGCCGATCATGTTGGCCACCCACGTGTCGCCCCGAACCTGCACCACCCGAACCGCCCCGAGCCCGAAGTCGTTACCGGCCCGCCCGCGGTGCCAGGCCCGGTAATCCCGCTCCGGCTCCGCCCAGCGTTTCGACACGGCCACCACGAACCCCTTGCCCCAGCCACCCAGGTCGTTGCAGATGTGGGCGATCAGCTTGGGCCCTGCGGCCTGCGGAGCCGTAGCGTCCCCTTGGACGTAGCCGATCGGTACCACCACGAAAACCTACCGGATGATCCACACCCGCGCGCGGCGACGAACCCCGGCGCAACGCCACCCGGCCCGAACCCGCCGCTCGGGCGTGGGGCCCCAACGCACGACCGGTCATCGGCGCCGACCCCGGGCGCCGCGGCGGGGCGGATGCCACACCCGCCGGGCGGACCATCCGATCCGCATGGCCGGAGCGGACGTATGTCTTCGTGATCATGATGTCCGCGGTGGCCGCACCACGGGTTTGCCATGATCCCGGAGACTTGTGGTACACGGGGGTACATCAGCACTCCGTGATCATGAAAAACCCTTGGTGTCGATGCCGGGTTGCGCATGATCACGGAGACTTCCGGTCGCTGCGCCGCGCTCCGCAAAGGCCCCGTTCACACCGAGTCGGACGAGCTTGAGATTCGTCGGAGAAGGTCCTTCTCCAGATCGCGGAGGTGAGCCGCATCATCGATTCGGCCATCCTTGACCGCTTGGCGCCTCGCCTCTCGGAGCGACGCAAGTTCTTCCATTGCCGAAGCGGGCGCCTGCCGGTTCGCCAGATCACGGCTCGGTTCTATGCCGTACTGACCAAGAAAGCGACCTATCTCAGATCGAACCCTCACCATATCGACGCCGAAGTCCGCCAGGAAACGAACTACACTGGCCTCGGCCCCCAGGGACAGCAACCCAAGCAACAGATGTTCCGTGCCAACGTTGTTGCTCAAAGTGGATGCGGCCGACTGCGCCCCGCGAAGGACTTCTTCAAGACCTTCGACAGCGGAACCATCGTCCCGGATGCCAGAAACCGCCTGCGCGACCGCCTGTCGCAACGCCCTGATATCGATGTCAAGCTCAGTCAACACGTTGTGTGCCAACGACGCCGGCTCGTCCAGCAGGCCGAGCAGCACGTACCACGCTCCGGGCACTTCGCGTTCCGACTGGGCTGCGAGCAGCTCAGCCCGGGCCAGCACACGCCGAGCACGATCCGAGTACGGTTTGGTCATCGACTTATCCAAAGATCGTTTCGAAGAGCCACCGCACGCCCTCTTTCGCCGTTGTTGGAGCATCTACCCGGCCACCAGCCGCCAGTATGTCCATGCAGTGGGTAACGCAGTTATTGAGGTCTGGGTCTACCCGAGGCTGAAAGGTCGGGGTGATCACGGCGGTTGGGGTTGCAGAGCGAGGCCCGTTTCAGCGATGAAGGCGTCGAGGAGTCGCGGCCGATACTGCATGCTCTTGAGCCGCGTGCGCACGATCGTGGCGAGTTGGTCGGTGCTGCAGGCGGCGAGGTTGCCCAGCCCGCGCTTGAGGTTCGACCACACTCCCTCGGTCGGGTTCAGTTCCGGTGTGTACGCGGGCAGTTGGACCACAGTCAGCCAGTCGTGGGCCTCGACGAATGCCCGCATCGCCGCGCTGACATGGTGATTGAGGTTGTCCCAGATGAGCACGACCGGCGCGCGCAGCTGGGCGTGGACCGCGCCGAGCAGCCGGATGTAGTCGGCCTCGGCCAGGCCCTTCGGCTCACGTTTGCGGCCGTGATACACGCGGATGCGGAAGAACAGCCGGGTGCGCAGCCCCGGCCGGGCGGCGATCAGCCCGGCCATCGACACCCGGCCCGATCCCTTGCCCGACACCGGCACCACCGGGGTCATCCCGCACCGCGACCAGGTGCTGGCCTTCGGCGGCCGCAACGACTGCCCGGCCTCGTCCTCGAAGCACACCCACGCCCCGAGGGCCCGGGCCGTCATCTGACCCGCGACCACGTCTCCTCCCGCCACACGGCGACCGCTCGCTCATCGCGTTCGACGGCCCGATGGACCGGCACCTGCGGGGTCCAGCCGATGCGGTGCAGCAGATACGACACGCCCCGCTCGGTGTAGCGCACATGGAACAGCCGGCCGACCAGCACGGTGATCCGCGGCAGCGTCCACCGCTGGTCCTCGACCCAGCCGTGCGCGGCCGGCCCCAGGTCCAGCTCGGCCTGCAACCTGGCCAGCCGGACCGGGTCCAGCCGGCACCGGCTCCCGCTGGGCCCCTTGGACCGCAACCCATCGCGCCCGGCCCGCCGCCAGGTCTGCTGCCACTGGTAGGCCGACTTCGCCGACACCCGCAACACCGAGGCGACCCGACCGGCCGGCACCTGCTCCTCGAACAGGTCAACAGCCTGCATCCGTACCATCTCGCGGCGGGCCCGGCCCTTCGCGCTCAGCCCGCCGCCATCGGCGTACCTCACACTGTCGGTATAGATCCCCGCCAGGCCTGGGTCACGCCGACACGCCGAGCCAACATCGACTCACCTCGACCTTTCGGCCTCAGTAGTGGGCTCGCAGGAGTTCCAATCGCTGCTCGTTGTGCTTCTGTCGCCCCTCGCGCGTTTGTCAACGGAATCGTGATGAATCTGCTCGGCGTTACGACCCTCGCGGCCACTTACACACTCCCTGGGCGGGCCCAAGCCACCACGAAACCCCGCGTTCAACAGGCCTGCCTCGCGATCCGCGTACGGCACTGCAAACGCGTCCGAAGCATGGCATCTGATCAATTAGAGAGATCAAGCTTTCGCAATAGCACATGAACACTTTCCGCAACCTCTACCCAGCCAGTCTGACCAAGATACAGAACGCGTGGATCATCGAGGCTCCGCCGATAGTCGAGAGCTATCGGTTTGTCGATGCCGAGATCACCAATGTACACGGCCTTACGGGGATTGAGGCCAACGCTAGTGCCCTCAACAACCTCGCCGTAGACCTGACGAACGGACCTTTCGGGCAGTCGTCGATTCTGCGGTACCATGGACGCCAAGTCATAGAACTGGGGCGACTCCGGCTCGGTCTCACCAAAGACGGCCCGGATAAGCCCCGGGTCACTCGGCGGCCGCCACTTGCCGTGTCGAATCGCAGCCACCAGCAACGGCGGGATAGGCAGTCCATTGATCACGAAATCATACTTTTCCAAGGCTCATCCCACGACTCTGAATCCAGTGGCACGACTCAAGGCGTCCTTGATTGGCTGACGATAACGGATCGGTGCTGCCGCGGCCTTCGGCGCAGTGCCTCCCTTGGCCATGTTCTTGGCGCCCTGAGCGATGGCCCTAGACTCGGCGGACGCCGCCTTTCCAGTGGCTTGCGTCGCTGCTTTGAGTCCCGCTCCGGAGACCATCTTGGAGACTCCAGCTTTGAGTGCGGCGACGCCGGCGGCGCCGAGGCCGCCCATGAGGCCGCCGACGCTTCCCCCAGCTCAAGCCACAGTGGGGGAACATGAATTTCACACGTGCACATAAATCACTATGACGAAGATCACAACAATCCACGTTACTGAATGCCACATATCGACAACCGCCGTCGCCTGCCCCACACCGCTCGGGACGCCATCATCCGCGTCCGTTGTGCCGTGGCGTCAGTGCGGCCCCGCCGGTGACGCCCGCCGGAGGCAAGGACCCCGGCCACCCCCGGCCCTGGCAGGGAGCGAAGCGACCGCTGTCTGGCGGGAGCAACGGTCCGCAAGTGAAGCGAACCCGAGCAAAGACCAAAGGCAAAGATCCGGCACAGCGGCCTCGACGAGCGTGACCGGCGGGGCGAACGCGAGGCCCGGCCCGCTACCCGCCGGGTGCGGGGGCGGTCACGGCAACAGTTCGACGTACCCGCCGGTGCCGTGCACGCGGATCCGCTGCCCGTCGGAGATCAGCCGGGTGGCATCCACCACACCGACGACGGCCGGCAGGCCGTACTCCCGGGCGATCACCGCGCCGTGGGTCATCAGTCCTCCGACCTCGGTCACCAAGCCCGTGATGGCGACGAACAGCGGCGTCCAGCTGGGGTCCGTGTAGGCCGTGACGAGGATGTCGCCCGGTTCGAGATCGGCCTGTGCCATGTCGAGGATGACGCGGGCCCGCCCTTCGACGGTCCCGGCGGAGACCGGCAGGCCGGCCAGCGCGCCGGTCGGCAGGTCGGCGCGACGATACGCCCCGGCGATGACCTCGCCATCCGACGTGAGCACCCGGGGCGGTGTGAGCGCCTCGTACGACCTGAACGCCTCCCTGCGCCGGTCGATGAGCCGGTAGTCCGCCTGGTTCGTGCGCACGACGTCGTGCAGTTCCTGGAACCGGAGGTAGAAGATGTCCTCCTTGTGGCGGAGCACGTCGCCCTGTACTAGGCGCTCGGCCTCTGCCAGCAGGGCCTGCTTGTAGATGCAGTAGCGGCTGACCATGCCGTACTTCGGATACTCCCGGTACCCGCTGAAGGTCCGGACCCGGTCGATCATCCGCTTGGTCTCCTCGGCCTTGTGCTCGCCGTCCGGCAGGGCGCGCAAGCGCTCCAGCACGTCCCGTTCCTTCTGCTCCGCCTCCTGCAACCCTTGCTCGAAGCGGCGCTTGCCGGCTCCCGGCTCGAAGTTCTTGACGTTGCCGAGGATCAGGGGCACGAGCGTGGCAGGGCGTTCGATCCACCGCGGCCGGGTGATGTCGATCTCGCCGGCGCAGCGCATGCCGTAGCGGTCCAGCCAGGCCTCGATGGCCTCGCGCGCCTCGGGGCCGCCCTCGAGCTTGGCCAGTTCGTCCAGGAAGCCTTCGTCCCCGACGTCGTGCAGGAAGGCCACCACCTCCGGATGCGGGCGGATCACGTCGGCGACGTCCAGGAGCGCCAGGCCCATCTCCGAGGTGACGTTGTTCGGGACGGACTGCGTGAGCGTGTCGGCCGCGTTCTTCTCACCCAGCCATGCCTGCAGCTGATCGTTGAGCCACCACGTGGCCTCCATGCCCGCCATGATCACCTGCATGTGCTGCGGATGGAACTGGACCCGCTTCAGCTCCTGGAGGTCCGCCAGGATGAAGTCGAGCAGCGCCGGTCCGGACCGCGTCCGGATGTCGCGCCGGGCCGCGGCGATGGACGCCTGGCTGCGCTCGATCAGCTCGGTGACGACGGCCGGATCGGTCTCGATCGAGGCGGACGCGCCGCTGCCCGGCAGCGTCCAGGCGGGACCCTCGTCCGGGACCGGCCGGATGAAGTCGCGATCGAGGACGGTCCGCAGCGCGTCCCCGATCAGCGGATCGGATTTCCCCAGGGCCGAAAGGAAGCCGGCCCGGCTCGCCGGAGCGGCCAGCACCCGGGTGACGTCGACGAACAGCCGCCCGCCGGCCTCGGCCATCGGCCGGGGCGTCGTCAGCTGCCAGAAGGACAGCCCGAGGGGCTTCATGGCGTCGGTCATCATCTGCTGGTGCCCGACGGAGATGTAGACGTGATTCTCGTTGTCCTCGACCGCCGGGAGGGGGAACAGCGTCGTGATCGGCCGGCTCTGGACGATCTGGAAGCCGTCCTCGTCGAGGCACCATTCGATGTCCTGCGGGCGGCCGAAGTGGTCCGCTATCCGGCGGCCGAGCCGCGCCAGCCGCAGGATCTGCGCATCCGTCAGCGCGGGCCGCTCCCGCCGTTCGGGGTCGATCGCCACCTCCTGCGTACCGCCGGCCGGCACGGCCTGGATGGCGAGCCGCTTGGTGCCGACCGCTCTGCCGACGACCTCGCCATCGCGGACCGTGAAGACGTCCGCGTTCACCCGGCCGGAGACCAGCGCCTCGCCGAGGCCGAAGCCGGCCTCCACGGAGGCGACCTTCCGGTTGGATGTGACGGGGTCGGCCGTGAACAGGACGCCGGCCGCCTGCGGGAAGACCATCCGCTGCACGACCACGGCCATGTGGACCTTGCGATGGTCGATGCCGTTGCGCTGGCGGTAGGTCACGGCCCGCTCGGTGAACAGCGACGCCCAGCACCGGCTGACGTGCCGCAGGATTTCGGCCGCACCGACGACGTTCAGGTACGTGTCCTGCTGGCCGGCGAACGAGGCTGTCGGCAGGTCCTCTGCCGTCGCGCTGGATCGCACGGCACAGGCGGCCTCCGCGCCGAGCCGGGCCAGGGCGGCCGTGATCGCCGTCGCGAGATCATCCGGGATGGCGATTCCTTCGACGGTCCGGCGGATCTCCGCACTGAGCGTGCGGCTCGCCTCCCGGTCGTCCGGCTTCAGGCGCGACAGCCGGTCGAGCTGATCGCCGAGCGTCGATGCTTCCGCCATGATCCGGCGAAAGGCGGCCGTCGTCACGCAGAAGCCGGCCGGCACGCGGATGCCGTCGATCCGCGCCAACTCGCCCAGGTGCGCGCCCTTGCCGCCCACGACCGCGACCCGCGTCCGGTCGATCTCCTGCAGATCCAATACATACTGCTCGATCATGCGATAGCTCCGTCGCGCCGGCAGGTTTCAACTCCGGCCGACGATTCTGTGGCATGACCGGGGTCTTGCCGCAAGCCCCCCACTCCGCTATATGTTGAAGTTGGGGAGGAGTGACCGATCAGCCGGTCAGCCGCCGCATCGCAACGATCTCGGCCTGCTGCGTCTTCACGATGCGTCCCGCGAACTCCCTCGCATCCGGGTTGGTTCCGTGGGCCTGCTCGGCCTGAGCCATCATGATCGCTCCCTGATGGTGAGTGATCATCATCTGCAGGAACAGCCTGTCGAAGTCGCCGCCGGTCGCCGCGTTCAGCTTCGCCAGGTCGGCGCCGGACATCATGCCCGGCATCGACGGCATCCCGCTGGGCATCATCCCGCTGGGCATCATGCCGTGCGGCATCATCCCGCTCGGCATGCAATGCATGGGACAGCTCGGCATCGTGGTCGGCCGGCCCCAGGCGGTGAGCATGCCCTTCATCGTCGCGATCTCCGCCGTCTGCTCGGCACCGATCTTGGCGGCGAGGCGTTCGACGTCCGGATCGGCGGCCTTCGTCCGGGCCAGGTCGGCCATTTCCACGGCCTGTTCGTGGTGCGGGATCATCATCTGGACGAACATCGCGTCGGCGTTGTTGAAGGTCGGGTTGACGCTCACGCCGCCATTGCCCGGTGTCATGGGGGTACCGCCGCCGCTCGGGGGATCGCCACAGGCGGCGAGCGCGACGGTGGCGGTGAGGGCGGCGCCGGCCAGCACGGCGCGGCCACGGGTGGAGTAGTCCATGGGGCGCAGACCCCTTTCGACGCTGGTGTGCGCCCGACGCGGGCGTCATCAGCCGGCATGCTTCCCCCTGTGGCCGGAGTCAAGCCCGGTACCCAAGGTTGATCATCATGCCGGTCTCGGCGTGGTAGATGTTGTGGCAGTGGGTCATCCACTGGCCCGGGTTGGTGGCGTCGAGGTCGACGGTGACCGTCTGGTCCGGAAGGACGATGACGGTGTCCTTGCGCGCGCCACCGCCGGCCACCGCGAACGTGTGCCCGTGCACGTGCATCGGATGGAACATGGTGGTCCGGTTGACGAACTGCAGCCGGACCCGCTCGCCGTGGGTGACCGGGAGCGGCGCGGCGTGCTCGAACGTGGCGCCGTTGACGGTCCAGCGATAGGGCATCATGCCGCCGCCGAGTTCCAGCCGATGGGTACCGTCGGGACGCCGATCGTCGAGGCGGACCGGCTCGGCGGCGCGCAGCGTGGCCGTCATGGTCACGGCGCGGTCAAGCTCGGCCGGGCGGGCGTCGGCGGCCGGCGGGTCGCCGCCGCCGGTGCGGACCACGGCGAGGGCCTGGCCGGTCTTGCCCTCGGCGAGCGCGACCAGCGGAAACACGCCGTCGGCGAGGGTCACCGTGACGTCGGCCCGCTCCCCCATGCCCAGCAGCAGGGCGTCGGCGCCGGTCGGTGCGACGGGGAAGCCGTCGGCGTGGGTGACGGTGAGCCGGTGGCCGCCGAGGGCGATCCGGAACGCGGTGTCGGAGCCGGCGTTGACCAGCCGGATCCGGACCCGCTGCCCGGGCTTGCCGGCGAGGGTGACCGGTGCGGCGGGCGTGCGCCCGTTGATCAGATAGTGGGGGTACGTGATGTCGCCGGCGCCGCCGAGCAGCGGCGAGGTCATCGTCTCCATGCCCATGCCGCCCATGCCGCCCATGTCACCCGGCATGCCGGCCATGGACCGCAGCGAGGCCAGGACGTCGTCCGGGGTACGCCCGGTGCCGTCGACCCAGTCGTCGAGCACGACGATCCACTCGGCGTCGTAGCGGCCGGGATCGCCGGGGTCGTCCACGATCAGGACACCGTAGAGGGCGCGGTCGACCTGCACGCCGGAGTGCGGGTGGTAGAAGTACGTGCCCGGGTCCGGGGCGGTGAACTCGTAGGTGAACGACCCACCGGGCGCGATGGGCGGCTGGGTCACGCCGGGGACGCCGTCCATGTCGTTGCGCAGCGCGATGCCGTGCCAGTGCACGCTGGTGGTCACCGGCAGCCGGTTGCTCACTTCGACGTGGAGCAGGTCGCCGGCCCGGGCCCGGATCAGCGGGCCCGGCCCGGTGTCGGCGTAGCCCCAGGTCTGCACCACCGGACCGCCGAGGTCGAGGGTGACCGGCCGCGGGGTGAGCGCGGCCCGGACCGTGGCGCCGGTGTAGTGGCGGGCGGCTTCGACCCGGCCGACGAGGCCGTCGTGCGGGTCGAGCAGCCGTGGCGCCCGGTCGAACAGCCCGGTCCCCCAGGCGGTGGCGAGCCCGGCACCGGCGAGGCCGGTCAGGCCGGCGGCGCCGGCGAGCAGCCGGCGGCGGGTGATGGTGGGCATGTGGTGGCTCCTCGGTACGTCAGTTCAGGTGTTTGCGGACCTGAGTGAGCAGGTCGGCCGGGGAGAGGTACATGGAGGGGTACTCGCCGTACCAGCGCTGCACGCCGTCACGGTCGATGAGGACGAAGCTGTGGCCGGGCAGGCCGGCGTGCATGCCGCGGCCGAGGGTGCCGTAGGCGCGGGAGACGGTGCCGTCGTCGAGCAGGAACGGGGTGCGCACGCCGTTGGTGGCCATGTCGGCCCGGATCTGGGCGGCGGTGTTCATGACGATCGGCAGCACGGTGACGCCGGCGGTGGCGAAGTCGGCGGCGTGGCGCTCGATGTCGGCCATCTGGTAGAGGCAGGACTGGCAGCCCGCGCCCTCGGAGAAGTAGAGCACGACGGTGCGGCCGCGGTAGGCGGCGAGGTGCACCTGCGCGCCGCCGGTGTCGGTCAGGGTGAAGTCCGGCGCGGTACGGATGGTGCCGTCGCTGGTGGTGCGCGCGCTCCACGCCATCGCCGCGACGACGGCCACGACCGCGGCGAGGGCGATGCCCCACCACAACGGGCGCCGGTCCGGACGGCGCGCGGCCGGGCGGCGAGGGTGAGGCCTGGTCCTGGTGGTCATCTCCGTGCCTCCTTGGCCGGAATCGGGTGGCAGTGCTCGGCGGGCGGTGCCCCGGGCTCGGGCGGCTCGGGGGCGGGTGGCGCGGGGGCGGGTGGCGCGGGGGCGGGTGGCGCGGGGGCGGGTGGCGCGGCGCGGTCGCGATGCCGGTCGGCGAGGGTGGCCCAGGCGAGCCCGGCGGCCACGGCGAGGACGAGCAGGCCGAGGATTGGCTCGGGTACCGGTGAAAGCCACTGCTGCAACTGGGTGAACTGCCGCTCCAGCCAGTGCCCGATCGCGGCCTGGAAGCCGGGGCCGGCGGTCATCCGCTCGGCGCCGGCCAGGTAGACGATGAACCCGCCCATCGCCGCGAACCCGGCGGCGACCAGCAGGTTGACGGTGTTGGTGACGACGCTCCACCGGCCCAGGCGCAGCCGGACCGGGCGGGCCCGCAGCCACGGCTTCTCGCGCAGCCGCAGCCGGTCCCAGGCCAGGGCCATGAGAAACAGCGGGAACGTCATGCCGAGCACGAACGCGAGCCCGAGCAGGGTGCCGCCCAGCGCCGAGCCGGACAGCGCCGACAGCGTCATCACCCCGGCCAGCACCGGCGCGCAGCAGCTGGAGGCGATGCCGGAGAACACGCCGAGGGCGAAGAAGCTCGCCGAGTCGCCCCGCGCCGTGTCCGGCGCCCGCAGGAACGACGGCAGGCTCCACATGTGCCCCGACAGCGAGTACGCGGCCAGCAGCAGCATCAGCGCGCCGCCGGCGTAGTAGAACGGGGCGTGGTACTTCGCGATGGTCCCCGCCACCAGGCTCATCCCGAGCGTGATCGGCACCATGACCAGCGCCAGACCCGCGGCGAAGACGAAGGTCAGCGGCAGCAGCCGCCAGCGGCGGTTCTTCACCGCCGCGGCCAGGTAACTCGGGGCGAGAAACACGATGCAGCACGGCGCGAACAACGCCACCATCCCGGCGAAGAACGCCGCCAGGACACTGCCCGTACCCAGCAGGGTCATGGCGCCGCCACCTCCCGCCGGGCCGCCAGGCGCGCGGCCAGCTTGCGCCGCGGGAGCCGGCCGGCGCTGAAGTACTCCCCGTCGAGCAGCACCAGCGGGAACATCGCCGGCCGGTGCTCGGCGACGAGGACGGCGCCGGCATCACTGCTGGCGGCGACCAGCTCGACCCGCAGCGGCATCCGCTCGGCGAGCTCGGCCAGGGCCTGCTCCGCGTCGGCGCAGAAGTGGCAGGCCGGGGTATGGACCAGCGTGACGGTCGATGGCATCGAGGGCTCCTCGCAGTCGGCTCCGGACTCGAGAGTTCGCCCGATCTATGGGGAAACCCCGGCGGCTTCCCTGAAGATTCGATGAAGCCCGCCATGCCCACCGGGAGCGGTGCGGTTGGTCGGAGTCGGCCGGTACCGTGAGGTCGTGGCGCATGCGGTCAACGGCACGCTCGGGCGGGCAGCCCGGCTGGCCCTGTTGCTCGCCACCCTCCTCGGCCTGACCGCCATGCACACGCTCGGCCACGCCGGCCCGCATCTGGCCGGCGACCACCGGCACCCGCCGGTCGCCGAGCATGCCGCCGTGATGCCCGTCGCCGCCGCCCTGAGTGCCGCCGTCACGGGCTGCGCCGGTGGTGGTTGCGCGGACATGCTGCTGGGCTCCGGACACGGTCACGGCGGCATGGACGGCTGGGCCGTGTGCCTGGCCGTCCTGGTCGCCTTCGCCGTCATCGTCCTGACCGCCATGCTGCTTGCCCGCCGCGGCGCCACAACCACGGCGGCAGGCTTACGGGCGGCCCGGCACGCCGGTCCGCGCGCTCCGCCGCCCCGGCCGTTCGGCCTCGCCCTCGCCACGGTGTCGGTCCTGCGCACGTAGGACGCCCCGCACGACGCCGGCCCAGCGCCGGTGTCGGTGCCGCCGCGTCCCGTGCAGGTCTCGTTCGACACCGAAAGGTCACCGCATCATGAAGCGCACCCTCGTGCGCCGCGCCATCCTGGCCGGCGCCGCCCTCGCCACCGCTCTGGTCCTCGCCGCCTGTGGCGGCGGGCACGACCAGATGCCCGGCATGAACCCGGCCGGCGGCGGCTCATCGGGCGTCACCGCGGTCAACAACGCCGACGCGATGTTCGCCCAGATGATGATCCCGCACCACCGGCAGGCGGTGGAGATGGCCACGCTCGCCGACACCCGCGCCACCGACCCCGAGGTCAAGGCCCTCGCCGCGCAGATCAAGGCCGCCCAGGACCCCGAGATCCAGACCATGCAGGACTGGCTCACCTCGTGGGGCAAACCCATGCCGGCGATGAGCGACGGCATGGGCGGCATGACCCACGGCGACATGCCCGGCATGCCCGCGACATCGGCCATGCCGGGGATCATGTCCGACACCGACCTGGCCAACCTCAAGGCGGCCAAGGGCAGGAACTTCGACCAGCAGTTCTGCACCATGATGATCGCCCACCATCAGGGCGCCATCACCATGGCCGGCCAGGAACTGGCCAACGGCACCAACCCCGACGCGAAGGCCCTCGCCCAGAAGATCATCACCGCCCAGCAGGCCGAGATCGACACGATGAAGAAGATCCTCGCCCGGCTGTAACAACCGTCGCGGGTGCCCGCGACGCACGACGACGCCAGGGCACCCGCGTAGCGGCGCACGCCCGCGGCTCGTGCGCCGGAGGTGGCGAAGATGACGATGAGCAGGGCGCCGTCGAAGGTCTGTCCGATGCCGCGGCGCCGAGCGACTGCGATGCTTCCCCCCGGCCACCCACCCGCGCGGAGGTCTGCGAGCGTGTGTCCGGATAGGGAGGTGTGGTGGAGGCGGAGGAGTCGTTCCACGCGTATGTGTCAGGCCGTTTGGCGGCGCTATCCCGGATGGCGTACCTGCTATGCGGTGACCGGCACACGGCGGAGGATCTGGTACAGGTGACCTTGGTCAGGGTCGCGCGGCACTGGGACCGGGTGGTCTCCGGCGGCGATCCGGACCGGTACGTGCGGCGCACCATGGTCAGCCAGCACGTGTCGCTGTGGCGGCGTCGCTGGCGGCACGTGCAGCTGAGTGAGCAGCCGCCGGACCGCCCGGTGCCGGACAGCGCGGACGCCGTCACCACGGCGCTCGCGGTGCAAGCCGCGCTGGCGAAGCTGGCGCCGCGTCAGCGGGCGGTGCTGGTCCTGCGGTACTTCGAAGACCTGACGGAGATCGAGACCGCCGAGACGATGCGCTGCTCGGTCTCGACAGTGAAGAGTCAGACCCGCGACGCTCTCGCCGCGCTGCGCGCCAGGGCACCCGAGCTGGCCGACCTGACGGAGGTGCTGTGATGACCGTGCCGTTGCGTGACACGCTGCGTGAGTTGGGCGAGCAGATGCCACCCGCCCGGCTGCCTGAGGATCTTTGGCGGCGCGGGAGACGGCAGCGGCACCGGACAAAGATCATCACCGCTGCCGTCGCGATCGCCGCAGCGCTGTTGTGCGCGACTGTCGCCGTCGCGCCCGGCCTGCACGTCGAGCCCCAGCCGGCCGGGGGCGGGCCGGTCATTCCCCGGAGCGTCGAGTTGCCGTATCTCTGGCAGGCGACGGTCGATATGGCGCCGCCCGGCCCGGCCACGGTGCTGTTCGGCGGCGACAGTTGGGGGCTGGGCAGCGATCCGTTCGAGGAGGAGGGTGGCAAGCTCGCCGTTGTCGGCCGCGACGGCGCCTACCGTATGCTGCGCTATCCGGTGCATGGGCTGCGTGCTGGGCAGGATGTGCGGCTGTCGCCGGACGGCAGCCTCGTCGCGCAGAGCGTGCTGACCGGCGGCCCGGCTGGGTGGCTGGTGGTCACCGACCTGCGCACCGGCCGCGGCCGGGGCTATGGCGTTGGGCCGTCGGCCTGCTGCTTTGAGGTCGCGGCGTGGCGGCCGGACAGCGGCGCTGTCCTGGTGTTGCACCGTACCGGCAGCGTCGTGCTGGGAGGTGTCGGCCAGACCGAGGGCCCGCCGGCGCAGTACGTCCTGGTCGACCTGGCCGGCGGCGCGCTGGTGCCGGTCGACGACGTCTTCGTGCGAGACCCCGTCGTCTCGGCGTGGGTGGCGGCGTTCGCGCCGGACGGTCGCGGGTTCGTCGCGACGCGGCCGGCTGCCGGCGGCGGCACCGAGCTGCGCGGCTACGACGCCGCCGGTCAGCGGCGGTGGAGCCGCGACCTCGGCGACCGGCGGCGGCTGGCCGGCGCGGGCGCCTACACGCCGGACGGTTCGGCCGTGGCGCTGCTGAGCGTCGACGGCTGCGCCGACACGAAGGAGTGCGACCACGACCAGCTCGCCGCCCGGCGATGGCGGGTCTCCTACGTGGACGCCGCCACCGGCGCGGACCGTGAAGGGCCGGCGCTGCCGGCGGTGACCGGTCCAGCGGTACGAGCGCTCGGCTGGCACGGCGACACCCTCGTCGTCGTGCAGTACGAGCTCGAGGACGACATCCGGCAGGAGCCGGACGACACGGGCTGGGCGGAGACCCGGCACGTCCGTGTGCTGGCGCTGCGGCCGGACGGCACCGCGGGCGTCGTGCTGGACCCGCCGGCCGGCGTCAGCTCCATCGACATCGCGCAGGACCTGCTCGGCGACGGCCGGTTCGGCGGCCCGGTACCAGCGCCCGCGGCGCTGCCCGCCCGCTGGTCGGTGGTCGCCCAGGGGGCGCTGTTCCTGCTGGTGCCGATGCTGCTGGCGACCGCCGCCGCCGTCGTGATCCTGCGGGCGATCCGCCGGCGCCGCACCGCCACCCGGGCGTAGCCGAAGCCGCCGGCCGGGCAGGAGCTGCCCGGCCGGCGGCGGTCTGTGCTCAGTGGGTCAGGACCCGGTCACCAGGCGGGGCCGAAGCGTCCCCGGCAGGGGCATCGACCGAATATCTCCTGCTCCCACCACGGCCGCAGAGTCAGGTGGGTGCCGTGGATGTTCACCCAGCGCCGCGGCCGGTACCAGGTAGAGTTGACCCTCATCCAATCTACCGGGTCATACAGCGAATCAACGTCCCTGAAGATCCCGGTCGATGTTTGCCCGGGCCGCAGCCTTGGCGTAGAGCCGTTGCCGTTCGGGTACTCCGCAATGAAGATGGAGTGGTTACGTCTATTGGTAACCCGACCACAGGGCTTCCATATGATCTTGAACCATTTCCACGACATACAGTCGCCCGTCGCTCGGCCCGTGACGTCGGAGCACCCTACCGGCCGACCTTTGCAGTAGTCGTATGCGTTCGCGCTGCCGCCCGCGACCGGGTCGACCGACAGGAACCGCCCGGTGGTCGGGTTGTAGAGGCGGACCCCCATGAGCACGATCCCGGCGGGCTGGTCAGCGGCGCGCAGCGCGCCGCCCTGCCACGCGTACCGGATGGTGCCGATCAGCGTCGGGTTGCGCGTCGCGCCGTACTCGGTCGTCTCGCTCGTCAACGACGGCGTCACGTCCGTCCCGACGACCGATATGACCAGGTTCCCGGCCAAGTCCTGCGGTTGCCACACCACGTCGGTGGCGCCGCCCGCGCTCGTGGCGAGCGCTGTCACCCCGCCGACGCCGAGGATCGGCCGGGTCGAGACGCCGCCCCCCTCGTCGGTCCACGCCGGCATGTCCTGGTCGCCGTCGGCGTAGTGGTTGACGTGGGTGGTCGTGCCGTCGGTCCACGAGGCGACCCGGCCGCCGGTGACGTCCAGTGCGAAGCTGTTTGTGACTTCGTTCTGCGCCAGCGACGCCTCGAGGTCGTTGACGTAGTACCCGACGGTCATGTCGCCGGCGCCGGGCGTGAGGGTGTCGGCCGCCGGAACGGTGGTGCTGCGGCCGAGCGCGTCGTAGACGTAGCCGCCGCCGGTGACCCGGCTCGCGGTGTCGTAGGTCCACGTCCGGCTGCTCGCCGCCGTGGTGGCCTGGCACGCGCCGCCGGCCCCCGGGCCGTAAACGTTCTGCCCGCTGCGGTCGGTCGCGGTGTTGAACCCGTACGTGCGAGTTGTGCACTCCCCGTTGACGGTGTCTTTCACCGTTGTTAGCCGCTGCCCGGCGTCGTAGCCGAAGTCCTGCGCGGACAGCGTCGACACCTGCCCGGACAACAGGCCGTTCGCGCCGGGCTCCGCGCTCTGCATGAACAGCGTGCAGTCGGCCTGGCCGCATCCGGTCCGGGTGTACGTGACCGCAACCTCGCTGCCGCGCTCGTCGCGCTGGTGGGTCACGCCAAGACTGTTCGGCCAGCTCTCGGTGACCAGCGCGCCGTTAGCGTCGTAGGCGCCGGTGAATGTGCCGGCCTGCGAGTCGGCGACCTGGGTAAGCAGGCCCCGGTTCTCGCCGTTCTGGTCGTAGGTATATGTGCGGGTGCCCAGGCCGTCGCTGACAGTGGAGATCCGCGAGTGCAGGTCATACCCTGTCGTCGTCACGTTGCCGGCCGCGTCGGTGTACGACGTGACCCGGCCCAGGGTGTCGTAGCTCGTCGTCGACTGCGCCGTGACGGTGGCGCCGTTGAGGGTCTGAACGTTGACCACCTGGCCGGTGGCCGGGTCGTAGACGTACCGCCGGGTCGGCACCGGCGAGCCGATGGCCGCGGTCACCGCTACGGTCGAGATCCGCCCCGCGCCGTCATAGGTGGTCGTGGTGGTGCGCAGGGTTCCGCTGGAAATCTTCTCGGTCAGCGTCGCTGGCTGGTCGAGCAGATCGTAGGTGGTGACGGTGTACGGCAGCTGCGGCCCACTTGCTGGCTGGCCGCCGGGCTGGGTCCGGCAGGCGAGGCCCGCCCACTCGGGGTGGCCGCCGCACTCGGCGTACGTGCCGTTCGCCGCTGTGCTGTAGTACACGGTGATCGTCGTCGCCGGCGTGTTGGTGCTGGTACCGCCGGCCGGCTGGGTCGTCGATGTGACGAGCCCGGTCGCCGCGTCGTAGGCGGTGCTGGTGCGCAGCGCGAGTCCGGCGGGGTCGACGATGACCTGCAGCGGCTGGAGCAGGGACCAGTCGTAGACGGTCTTCGTGGTCTCCAGGTCGGCGTCGTGCTGCGTGCCGTCCGTGTCCCAGTAGCGCAGCCCGGTCACCACGGTCGTGGCGAAGTTGTGCGCCGGCGTGCCGGCCGGGATGCCCTCGTCATAGGTGGTCAGGGTGACCTCACGGGCGTCCTTCGACACGCCGCTCGCGAGCCGTACGTGGTGCATCGGCCCGAGCACCGTGGTCAGCCGCCGCCCGTCCGCAGAGTACACACTGAGGTTGGACTTCGTCCGGGCCAGCGCCGCCTCCTCGGTCACGGTGTCCGTCGCCGACGCCGCAAGCGCCGAGGCCCGGTTCGTGGCCGACAGCGTACGGCTGATGTTGCCGAAGTCGTCGTACCAGGTGGTGTCGATGTTCCCGCCGGGCGTGGCGAGGTTGATCCGGCGGCCGTTGGCGTCGAGGTAGGTCACCGTGGCCCTGGTCCAGGAGGTCGGCAGAACGCCGGTCGTCTGGTTGCCGCCGGGTACTTGCCCGGGGTCGAACACCGCTGTGGCCGTGACCGCCGGGGTGGTCTGGGCCCAGCGGGCGATCTGGCCCGCCGACAGGTCGTACGGCGCTCCCGAGCCGGAGACCGGTACGTTGTAGACGACTGTCGTCACCGCGGTGCCGGAACTGAGTGCGGACCGGCTCACGGAGGCGAGGCGTCCCGCGCCCGCGTCCCCGGGAACGATGGTGTACCCCAGCGTCCAGGGCTGCTGGGCGATCGGCGTGACCGTGGCGATCGTGCCGTCTGTGTTGTACGCGTACGTGGTCCAAAGGTGCGTAGCGCTGTTGTCTAGGCGCGGATCCCACTGCGCGGTGAGCCGGCCGTTACTGTCGTAGCTGTACGCGGCCACGGCGACGTTCTTCATCGCGGCGGTCGCCGGATCCCAGGCGGTGAGGCTGACCTGCTTGACCCGGCCGGTGTAGTCGCCCCACCCGGCCTGGGCCGTCCCCGTCGCGGTGGTCGCGGTGGCGTAGGTAAACGTCAGGGCCCGGCAGCCGCGCACCAGGGTGGCGCAGCTGACGCCGGACGGCACCGGCGCGAGAATCTGCGTCGGCCGGGTGACGGTCGCGCCGTCTACCGTAACCGTCTCCCACGACATCGCCGACGTCTGGCCGTTGCCCGGCGTCGTCACCGACGACACGGTGTACTGCCCCGTCGGGCCGCCCGCCATGCGGCGGAAGACGACCACGTCGCCGTCGTTCTCGCTGAGCGTGTACGCATCGGTGCCACTGTTGTATGTCAGCGACAGCGTCTCTTTGCCCGCCTCCGGTGTGAAGGCCGACGCCGACGCGGCGGTAAAGCCAATCGTCGACCCGTCCGGGACCTTGACCTGGACCAGGGAGCCCGTGACAGTGAGACCGGAGTACGGCGCGTCAGCGGCGGTCGCCGTCGAGGTCCAGCCAGGCCCGAACATGTGCGTGGTGTCGAACACGCCGGCCTGGCGGCTATTGAAGCCGCGCGACAAGCTCAGGTTCGTGCCGTACGAGGCGACATTGACGTCAACGTTGGAGACGTTGTACGCGCCCGTCAGCAGGTTGACAGATCCCGGCCCGATCTCGGTGCTCTCAGCGTCGGCCCGGTCCGGGTCGAGGGTGAACCGCAGCCCCGGCGTCGTGAACGACGGCGTGCCGGCGGTCCCGCTGAAGGCCGCCCGCACCTGCAGCGGCCCGGCAAGCGCGGTCGCCCCGCCGAGGGTCGCCTTGACGTTCCAGTTCAGCGACGGGGTCAGCGCCGCGGTCTTCGCGACGGGCCAGATGACGGCGCCGCCGCCCGACGTGTAGGTGACATCAGCGGCCGGGATCGTGGCCCAGACGTCCGTGTCGGCACGCCGCCACTGGAACGTGGCGCCGGTGGCCGTGGCCGGGCCGGTCGCCTGCAGCAGGGTAGTGGTCGCGGCGACCGTGCCCACCGTCGGGGCGGTAATCGAGCCCGAGCCGACATTGAACTGGTACGAGCGCACCGGCGACTTGTTGCCGGCCCGGTCCACCGCCTGCACGTACAGGGTGTGCGCGCCGTCCGACGACGGCGTCACCGACACCGTGGCGTTGCCGCCGAGCGACGCCGCGGCGACGGAGGCGCCGGGCGTGGGGATGTCGAGGTCGTACAGGTACGAGGCGATGTCGCTGGTGCCGCCGGCGCTGAACGTGAAGCTGGCCGCGGTGCCCGCATAGACGGCCGGCGTGCCCGCGCTGTAGGTGAAGATGACCGCCGTATCGTTGTTCAGGCTGGCGGTGTGGTACGAGAACTGCGTCGCGCTCGTGCCGTCGGCATCCTCCACCCCAGCGAGTGCTCCAGAGCCTTGCTCGTAGGCGTTGTCGATGCCGGAGTAGTTGAGCTTGATGGTGCCGCTGTTCTCGGTGAACAACACCTCGGCGTTCTGCCGGCGGGTCTGGTCCGCGAACTGACTGGCGTTGTTCCACTCGATGAGGAACGTCCGGTTCGGCGACGTGCCGCTCGTCGCGGTCCGGACGCTCGCCGAGCCGTCCACGATCAGGTCCTGGCCGAACACGTAGATTGCGGCGTTCGGGTCGGCGCTGTTGGGCAACTGCACGATGTCGTCCGGATGGGAACCGTGTGGGTCCACAAAGGACACCATGCCGTTGGTGTCGATCCACGCCGAACTGTAGGACTGGCCGTAGAAGCTGGCCGGGAACGGCAGGCTGATCTGCTGTACCGCGTCGTCACCGGTCAGCGCCAGCGTCGTCGTGCCCGCCACATACGGGGTGCTGACCGTGCTGGTCGTGTAGCCGGCCAACTGCCCGGTCCAGGTGTTCTCCGGGAACGTCGACGACGACACCCCTGGCTGAGTGCCCGGTGCGGCCGTGTCGACGGCGAACTCACAGTACGAACTGTAGGCCCCCGTCGTGCTGCCGTCGGTGCCGCGGACTCGCCACCGGTAGGTGCCGTTGTTGCCGATCGCCCCCGACGGAATGGTCGCCTCGAACGTCGAACCCGACGCCTGCGGCCCGACCGTCGTGGAGCCCAGCACCGTACCGCCGGTCCCCGACCACTCGAATGTCGCCGACACCGGCGACCCCTCCGGGTCCGTCACCTGCGCCCGCAGCTTCGGCTGCGTCTTGTTGATGAACGGCCGGCCGCCACCTGTGACGCATTCCGTGGACGGATCCGTCGACCGCGCCGTCACCTGCGGCGTGCCGTTGAACGTCACCACGGCGTACGGCGGGTTGGCTCCTTCAGAGGAATGGAACCGCTTCCACGACAGGTGATCGGTCTCGTTGGTGGCCCGCAACCCCATCGTGAGCACGCTGTAGGTCGACCCGATCTGGAAAAATCCGGTTGCCGGGGCGGAAACCCAGCCATCGTTACACGACGAGCTGAAGCCCTTGGTCTGGGTCGACGTGCCGTACTTCGCTTTCCACGTCGGCTGGTTCGTCCACCTCGTGGCAGTGGACACGAAATCGGTGTCCCACACCTCCCACGACGCCGCCGTGCACGACCACGAATGGTAGTTCCACAGATAGACCGTCGCGGAGTTCACCTGTGCCCCGGCCAGGAACGCGGTGTTCCAGGTCAGGAACGACCGGGCTGTCCACGTCCCGCCGTCGTCGGAGTATCCGAGCTTCAGATCGGTCGAGCCGGACTGGTCATCGACCCAGCCGGTCTGCACGAACGTGTCGAACGTCGGATAGATCGTCGGGTCAATCGTGATCGGAAACGTCAGATCCGGCGAGGCCAGGAACTGCGGGTCCGGCGCCAGTTCCAGGGTGATGTTCGCGCCCCGTTGCACCGCCGACAGCCCGACGCTACCGACCCGCAGGTGATCCAGCGACTGCGCACCGACCGAGGCGTCCCACATCGACGGCGCCGGGATCCGGCCGGCGTCCTTGCCGTCCTTGCCCTCGAACAGCAGACCACCCGCACCGTCCGGGGTGACGGTCAGCCTCGGCGCCTTCAGCCGCAGGGTCAGCTTCCCCGACCTCGACAGCGCCTCCCGGGTCTTCACCACGAAGAACTGCTCGTAACCGGTCCGGGTCGACTCGATCACCAGGTCGACGCCGTCGAGCACGTCCGTATACGTGGCGCGCGTCCCGTCGACGGCCGGCCTCGGCAGCCTGCCCGGCCAGACCAGGCCCACCGCATCGTCGCCGCTGCCGAGCGTCACCACGTCATGCTCGCCGTCCCCGGCCGCACCCGACAGCTTCAACCCGCGCGGATGCGCCTTCGCCGACACCGAACCATCCGCATCCGCCTGCAACGCGAAGTCGACCGGCTTCCAACCGCCCTTACCATCGCGCATCCGCACCGGACCCGCATGCTGCTCCGCCGTCAGCGACCCATCCGGATTCGCCCACATCTGCAGCGTCTCGGACTTCTCCCCCGACACCTCCACCTTGCCGCCGCACAACCGGGCCGCCATCACCGCCGACACCCGATCCACGCGGTCTGCCGGACAAGCCGGCTTGCCCGCCGGCGCAGCCTGCGCAGGTTTCGGCGGGGTCACGAGATCGACCAGCGTCACGGCCAACACCAGCGCGAGAGCGTAGGTCACGCCTCGGCCAAAACCACGGCCGAAGTACTCGGCCAAGACAATGAAGCAGCCTCGATGGCGCCACGGCGCGTTCCGCATGACTCGGCCTCCCCGCTGGATGGTCACGACGGTGATCGAGACCCTACGGAGCGGCTTCGGCGACGGTCAATGAATACTTCACGTTTTCCACAGGCTTCTCACAGGCTTCCCACAGCTAGCGAAACCCAATGAGCACGGACAATCACCAAGTGTGATGACCGGATATGCACCATCCGGTGTATCCGACAATCAACACCTATTCGATCTTGCACTCTCAACACTGCCGCCACACTCAGAGTGGTTCAAAATATCGCAAACCAGGCGTAACACCACACGACCAGTCGTAGGCATCCCGGCTGAACGGGTGAGCCTCCATAGGTGGTCGTCGGTGTCTCCGAGAAAGCCTTGCACCGGTTTGGGCTACGCCGGGAAATGCGGCAGGATGACGCGGGTGATCGGGACTGGTAATGACCGTGGTCACTCAGGGCGGGTCGGCGTTGCCCTGGGCGTTGCGGTTGTCGCATTCGTCGTGGGGTATGTGCAGAAGCTGCCGTGCGACTTGGCGGGCTGGCCATCGGACCGGCAGGTGGAGTACACGCGGTATTGCTACAGCGATATCCCGCTGCTGTTTCGCGAACGCGGGCTGATCGCCGGTATCTTTCCGTATGCGCCGCAGGCATGGCAGCACCCCCTGGAATATCCGGTCCTGACGGGCGACCTGATGGACCTGACCGCCCGGCTGACCCGGGCGCTCGCACCGGGCGGTGGCGACACACAACTGGTGCGGCTCTACTTCGGCGTCAACGTGCTGGTCCTGCTCGGGCTCGCGCTGGCCACGGTGGCCGGGGTGCGCACGCTGCTGCGTCGCGCGGGGGACAGCGGCACGGCGGCGCTGCTGGTGGCCGGGGCGCCGGTCCTCGTGCTGACCGCCACCATCAACTGGGATCTCCTGGCCGTGGCCGCCGGCGTGCTTGCCCTGCTGGTCTGGGACCGCGACCGGCCGATGCTCGCCGGCGTGCTGCTCGGGCTCGGCGGGGCGGCCAAACTGTTCCCGCTGTTCATCCTTGGTCCGCTGCTGCTGATCTGCTGGCGGCAACGACGGATGCGCGCGTTCGGTTCCGCCGTCGCGGGCGCGGCGATGTCCTGGGCGATCGTCAACGCGCCGGTCGCCCTGCGCTATCCGGACGGCTGGCTGGAGTTCTACCGGTTCAACACGCTGCGCTCCGGCGAGGTCGGCTCACTGTGGTACGCGCTGTCCCGCATGGGTTATGACGTACCGGCGCTCAACGTCGTCGCCCCGCTGAGCCTGCTGTTGCTCTGGGCCGGGATCGCGTTGCTGGCGTGGCGCGCGCCTCGGCCCCCGACGCCGGCACAGCTCACGTTCCTGGTGATCGCCGCGTTCCTGCTGACGAACAAGGTGTACTCGCCGCAGTACGTCTTGTGGCTGTTGCCGTTCGCCGTGCTGGCCCGCGCCGGCCGGCCGTTGCCGCGCGTACTGCCGGCGTGGGCACTCTGGCAGGCAGCCGAGGTCTGGTACTGGGTCATGGTGTGGCGACACCTGGCCGACGGGCACTACCTGCTCGGCGCCGACGGCGTACTGTACGTGGCCGCCACCTTCGCGCGACTCGCGACGACCGGGTACCTAGCGGTCCGGGTGCTGCACGAAATGGCCGTAGACAGCCCAGGGCATTCCCGAGGCGACACGCACCCGCCCACCCCGGCGCCCGGCGCCAAGCACACCGACCTCAAGGGGCTGCCGCGCTCAAACGGCCCCAGCCTGGCAACACTCGACACGGACGCAAGCGCCGCAGGCCCATTGGCGTCACGGAATGAACGGTCGGCCGACAATTTCACCTAATAGGCGGACAGCGAAGATCGGGCTAAACACGAAGATCATCAATACTGTACCGATAATCGGGAGCTATTGACCTATCGTGGTGGCGTGGCGGCCACCGGGAACTATGCGTGGAAGTCGGACGCTGTTTGGGCCACTGTGCTCATCGTCTTCTGGAGCATCTCACTGGCGGCTCTCGGTGCAGTCTTGCCCCATCCTTCTGGCACGGCTTTCCGGATGGCGCCCGGGGTCGTGGTCATGGCCCCATTCTGGATCATGAGCAACTCGGCAGTGCCCACGCGGGATCGGAAGATCGGCGGCTGGGCCGTGGTGCCGCCCGCATTCGTGGTGCTGGCCGTCGCTGATCAGATCCGATCGCTGTCCTCGCAGCCGGGGTGGGCCTACGTCCTCAGCTACGCACTCGCGGCGTGGGTGGGCTGCCTGGGTGCCATCTGGTTCACCTGGCTGCGCATCAAGCGGCGGCGCACGCAGGAACTGGCGGGCGGTGAACCCGCCGAAACACCGCCGCCGCAGTAGCGATCCGATCCAATTTGGCTGCGGCGCGCTGGTCAGCCGGCACTTCCGAGTCCGGCCCAGCGTGTCAAGGAAGCTTGTCGAAGACCGTTCGCACGAGCATGGCCAGGTGTTTGGGCGTGTCCGCGTCGCCGGCCACACGGGTCACGTCGAGCGACACTTCGTCGCGGCCACGCCGCACCCGCAGCTTGTAGTCGATGACGCGCTGCGAGGAGCCGGGATCCCGCACACCGCAACTCTGGTCGCCGAGACCCGCGAGCACATCGGCCGCCAGGTCCCCACCGGTCGGGCCGAGTTTGTTCCTGTCGTCCGCGCACTCCTTCGTTGTCAGGTCTTCGGCCCAGGCCGTGCCGGACTTACCGCCGCTGTCGCCATACCGGGCCACCAGCATGACCAGCTGGCTGCCGCGGGCCTCGCCCGCGCCGGCGTCAACCCGGCACACCGCCACGTTCACGCCGTCCAACGGCACAACCGGCGCGAACGACTCGTCGCGCCGAATCTCCTCGGGGTTGGGCATCACCTGCGCGAACGCGTCGATACCGACGAGGGCGCACGGGTCAGACGGCACCGGCTTCGCGGAAATGTGCAGATCCACGTCGCTGTCCCCGGAGCCGGCGCCGCCACATCCACCGAGCAGGACCAACACGGCGCCGACCGCCGCGAGCCACAGCCGATTCACACCGGCGAATCTAGCCGGTCGGTTCAACCTGTGAGGTGGAGGTCATGCGTTACATCATCCGGGCGCGTCATGCTGCCGCTGCGGTCCTCATCGTGTGCTGGCGTCGACGAGTGCGTGTGCCGTGGTCGAGGAGCCGCGATACGGCCCGGGCAAACGCGCCGTCAGCGAATATCGCGAGGAGTCGGAGAGGCTTCAGCTCGCACCGGGCTGGCACTGGCCCGCGCCGCCGAGCTACCCAGACATCGTCGACGGCCACCCGATGAAGCACGAAATCAACATGGGCCGGGTGGACGCGGCCTGGTTCTGGCATTGCACCTGGGCACGGACCTATCTCGCCGCGACCGATCCCTCGGCTAGGGACGCCGCCCTCGCCGAGGTGATGAAGCTGCGGCAGTCCGCGTACTACCGATGGGGCCTGGACGCTCTCGAACGGGGCTGGCGCGATAAGGTACTCGACGAGGTCAGCAGCGGCGACACCAAAAGCTTCCGGCAGATCATCGGCCTGAACTGCCCCGAGAACGCGGAGAGCGCCGCGTGAATGCTGCACCGCCTGCGGCTCCTCCTTCCCCCGCCCGGCTGCCCGTAGGGCTCGGTGCCGGCCTCGGTGTCGCCGCGTACGTCCCAGATCTGCTGGACGACGCGGTGGCGCCCTACGTCACGCCGCTGTTCAGCTCAGGATTCGCCTGGGGGCTCGTCGCCCTCGTCGCCGGGTACACGACGCGGCGGGCGAGGTCCTCGATCGTGGCCGGTGCGGCAGCGCTCACGATCGCCGTGTTCGTCTACTACCTGCTCATCGTCGCCGGTCAACGCTGGTATGTCGATGTGTTGAGCAGCGCGGACGGGGTGGCGACGATGGCCGGACTGCGATCGGTCGGCCTGTCGGTCGTGTTCTGGACCGCCGGTGCGCTCATCGGTGGCGGCACGCTGGGATGGCTGGGCCACGTCGTCCGCCACGCGCCGGCATTACCGGGCTCGGCCGCGATCGGCGCGACCCTTGGCTTGCTGTCCGGGGAGGCGATCAGCATCCCGCTCGTCTACAGCTCGGTCTGGGACGCGCCGCTGGACCCGTTCAGCTTGGCCAAGCTCGTCCCGTCGCTGGCACAGCTAGTCCTCGGCGTCGCCGCGGTCGCCGTCCTGATCCGCATACGCGACCGGCCGACGATGTGGCGCCTCACCGTGCTCGCCGCCGCCGCGTCCGTCGTCGTCAACGTATTCCTCTGGTATGTGCTCCTGACCGTACGGATGAGCCTCTGATCGTCAGCTCCGGGCATCCACCATGAGCAGGCCGACCGCGTCAATCGGCAACTGCTCACATGGAGCGTCGGTGACCGGAGTGCCGGTGTAGAGGCGGGCCACGACATCCTCGATGTCGGGCTCCACGATGGCGACGTCGCGCAGGGGGTACCGCGTGGAGGGCACCCAACTCACCATCACCGGCACCGAACTGACCCGCCGCGAGGTCATGGTCCGCGCCCGAACCCTCAACATCGACCGCCCAGCCTAGGATCACGCCGCCGCCCTGACGGACACCTGGCTCCGGAACAGCGGCGTGATCACCCCGGCTAAGCCGCGGCCCGTACCACCTCGACCTGATCCGCGGGAATCAATTCGCAGTGCCCGTCCGCCCGCCGAAGTTCGAGCACCGGCACACCCGGCGCGATGCCGAGCCGCACCCGCTCCGGCCGGCTCGGCATCCGGCATACCAGGGACTCGTTCGGCCGCAGGAACAGCGGTTCGCGAACCGCCCGGGGCCGGACGACCGGCCGGTAGCCGCGGCGGACCGTGATCAGCCCCTCGTCACGGAGGACCTCCAGGGCATCGCGAACGGCGTCCCTGCCCAGACCGAACCGCGCGGCGAGAGCGGACTCCGCCGGCAACAGGGCCTCCGGTGCGTAGACCCCCTGCTTGATCTCGTCCCGAAGATGGCCGGCCAGCCGGAGGTACAGCGGTTCGTGCATATGTGTCATGGCGCCAGAGTAAATGTTGGGGCCCTGTGGCCACAATCATCTTCCCGCGAAGTACTGAGAATTCCGTGCAACCTTCCGCCCGGCCCGGCGTGTTACAAGCGCTTCCACCAGTTCGGGCAAGGGACGGCTTCGATGGTCGCGGCGGCACGGGGCTCCGCGGCCAGCGAAGTCGATCTAGGCTGCATGCGTCTCGTTCCTGACCGGAGTAAGGCACCTTTGGCCGTCGCCCCCGAATTCGCCGACTTCTACGCGGCGACGTTCCCCCAACTCCTCACGCAGGTCCACGCGTTCGTCGGCGACCGGGCCGAGGCGCAGGACCTCGTCCAGGAGGCGTACCTGCGCGCCTTCGCGCGGTGGCCGACGATCTCGCGCTACGAGGATCCGGTCGGGTGGGTGCGCCGGGTCGCCTGGAACCTCGCGATCAGCCGCTGGCGGCGCGCCCGGCGGCTGCTGCACTGGCGCCGCGACCTCGCGCCGCCCGACGTCGAGGGCCCGGACGGGCTGTCGCTGGACCTCACCCGCGCGCTGGCCAAGCTCCCGCCCGTCTACCGGCAGGCGGTCATCCTGCATTATGTTGCGGACCTGCCGGTACGCGACATCGCGACCTTCACCGGCGCCGCCGAGGGCACGGTGAAGGCCCGCCTGCACCGCGCCCGGACGATGCTGAACGAGCTGCTCAGCCTGGACGACGGGCGGTCGGGCAATGGCTGAGCGGGACCCGCTGCGGGAGCGCTTCGCGGCGTTTCGGGATCAGTCCGAGGGTGCCGCGCGCCCGCCCGACCCGGAGATGATCCCGGTCGTCCTGCGCCGCCGAAAGCGCCGGAGGCTGATCGCCGCGGCCGCGGCGATCGTCGCCGTGCTCGCCCTGGCCCTGCTGCCGAATCCCGGCGACACACCCCGTCCGCCCGACCCGTCCGTCTCCGACACCGCGACACCGACCGTGACCACCGAGCAGGCCCCGACCTCGGCACCACCCCCCACCACCACCGCCGGCTCACCGAACGTGCCGGCCGGCCGGCCCGCCGGCAGCACCACCACCAAGCCGTCGAAATGCGCGACACCCCTGGACGGCGCCGGGAGCGAGCCCACCGTGAACGGCAACGAAGTGCTCAACGGCGTCCCCTATTCGATCCGGCCGTCCGACTACTTCGACCAGTGCCCGGCCTACCGCCTGCGCTTCGTCGAGGCCCGTTACGTGTGGGACCGCAACCGCCAGCTCATCGTCCTGGCCGCCAGCACCGAGCGCTACCTGACCAAGGCGTCGCCGACCGTCGCGGCCCCCAAAATCAACGAGCTGCCCGGCCTGTGCGGCGAGGGCTTCGTGGCCCTGCAAACCACGAAGCCGATCCCGACCACCATCCCCAACTCGGTCCAGGACACCCCGGGCGCCTACCTGAACCTCCTGCAGAAACACGCCTACGCGGCCTTCAGCCACTGGATCTTCCCAACCTCAACCCAGGCGCGCAGCAACAGCAGCTGCGGCCCGCCCGCCGCCAGCCCGTCAACCTCCCCAACCCCCTAGCCGCTCCACAGACCGTCTGCTCCGACCGCCAGGTCCATTGGGCGCACCGCGAGGCTCACCAGCATTGCCTCTGGCCGGTCAAGTCGATGACCTCGCCGTTGTCGTCCTGCGGCTTCCACACCGACTTGGCGGCGTCCCAGACCAGCTTGCTCGACGAGCCGCCCAGCGGCAGGCGACCGTGTCCCCCCGAGAAGGCCGGCGCCGTCAGTCGGCGGCTGGTTTGCCGCAGTAGAAGATCGCCCGGCCCAACTCCATCTCCGCCGCGATCGACGCGCGCCACTGCGGATAGCCGGGGTCGTCCGCCGCCGGGCGGCGGACCAGCTCCAGCAGGCACTCGTAGAAGTACGGCGCCGACCCCGATTCGGCGGCCCGCCCGATCGTCGCCTCGACCTGCTCCGCCGTGGTGAGGTTGCTTCCCGAGCTCATGTGTCAGCGGCCTTTCTTGCGCGAGGTTCTCCCTCTCAGGACTGGGCGGCGGCGAGACCGGGCTCGGTGGGCTGCTTGGCCGGGAGGAGGAAGGCGAGGAAGAACGGCACAGCGCTGAGCGCGAAGGCCCACCAGAACGTGCCGGAGAACGCGTCGAGCCCGTCGGCGGTCGTGGCGGCGCCGTCGAGCAGCCGTTGCAGGATCACGGCGATGACGGCGACGCCGAACGGGGCACCCACGCGCTGCACGACGCTGAACGCGGCGCTGGCCCGCGGTGCCTCGTCGTGGTTCAGGCTTGCGAAGGCCAGCGTCATCACCGGCAGCGTTACGGCGCCGAAGCCGACGCCCTGCAGGAACTGCCCGGCCATCAGCACAGCCGTGCCGCCGTGCAGGTCGGCCAGGGCGAACGGCACGACGCCGAGCATGTTCAGCAGCACGCCGGCGGCGACCATGAGGCGGCCGTCGACCCGGGCGCCGAACCTGCGGGCGAGCACGAAGAACAGCATCGTGCCGATGCCTTGCGGGATGAGCAGCAGGCCGGTGCGCAGCACGCTCTCGCCGCGGATCTGCTGGTAGAACAGCGGCAGCAGGAACGACAGGGCGTAGAGCGAGAAGCCGCTGACGAAGGTGATGGCGCTGCCCAGGCCGAAGCTGCGGCGGGCGAAGACCCGGACGTCGATCAGGGCCGGGCGGCGGGCGCGCAGGGAGTGCAGGGCGAACCCGGCGAGCAGGGCCACGCCGGCGAGCAGCGGAAGCCACACGTCGACCGCGGTGAACCCGGCAGCGGCCTGGCTGATGCCATAGGCGATGGCGACGACGCCGGGGGTGAGCAGCAGCAAGCCGAGCATGTCCAGGCGGTGACCGCGCCGCCGCGGGGTGGCGGGCAGCAGGATCGGCCCGAGCAGGAGCGCGGCGAGGCAGATCGGCACGTTGACGAAGAAGAGCCACTGCCAGCTCCACGACTGCAGGATCGCGCCGCCCAGCACCGACCCGGCGATCGGGCCGAGGGGTACGGGCAGCGCGATCGCGGTCATCGCGCGGTCGATCCGGTCCGGGCCCGCCGCGCGGGTGAGGATCGAGGTCGTGATCGGCATGACCATGCCGCCGCCGATGCCTTGCAGCACCCGGAAGGCGATGAGCGCGGGTAGCGAGGTCGCGAAGCCGCACAGGACGGATCCGGCGAGGAAAACCCCGACGACGAACAGCCACGCGTTACGGGCGCCGAAACGTTCCGAGACCCACCCGCTGACGGGGATCACCGACACGAACGCCAGCAGGTAAGCCGTCGCGACCCACTGGGTCTGCGCCACCGAGGCGTGGAACGTCGTGTGCAGGTGGTCCAGGGCGATGTTCACGATGGTCGTGTCCAGCAGCGTGGTGATCAGGCCGAGCACCAGCACGACGCTGATGAGCGTGAGCCGGCGGTCGTTCACCGGTGCGGCCGCCGGAGCCGCCACTGTCGTCGTCATGGCAGGAAACGCTAGGTTGGCTGGAGTGCGAATGGTGGCCAACCGATAACGCGCATCGGCCAAACCCGTGACGATGTTCGACGTCACGAGCGCGCCGCCGAAAGGATCGTTCCGTGACCAGCTCAGACACCTCCCCGACGGTGCCGCCCACGTCACCGATCCTGAGCATCCAACGCGGGGACTCGGCCGGGGTCGAGCGACTGTCGACTCACGCCCATCCCGAGCCGGTGTTGCTGTGGACCTCGACCGCAACGGTCATGGGCACCATCGCCTCCCGCGACTGGCTGGTCCCGCCGGGCTACGGGATGTGGATTCCGGGTGGGGTCGAGCACGGCGGGACCGTGCTGCGGGAAGGCGAGATGTCGATCATCCATTTCGCCGTTGATCGCTGCCCGATCACCTGGACCGAACCCACCGGGGTCGCGATCGGGCCACTGCTGCGCGAACTGATCAGACACCTGCACCGAACCGGACCGCAGGACCCCAGCCGGCCCCTCGGTGAAGCGCTCATGTTCGAGCTGCTCACCCCGCTGGCCACCCACGACATTCAGGTGTCCATGCCGGCCGACCCGCGAGTGCGCGCCGTCGCCGAACGGCTCCTCGCCGATCCCGGCGACCAACGCGAACTCACGGCCTGGGCCGACCATGTGCACACCGGAGTGCGAACCCTGTCGAGGCTGTTCCGCGCCGAGACCGGCCTCAGCTTCGCGGCGTGGCGGACGCAGGTCCGCATCCACGCCGCCATCCAGCTACTGGGCAACGGAACACCGGTCAGCGCCACCGCTCATGCCGTCGGCTACCGCAGACCCAGCGCCTTCATCAGCGCCTTCCGTCGCGTCACCGGCCAGACGCCCGGCACCTACCTTCAAGCCGACGCGATCACGCAGGCGACCGTCCACGACCCGAGGCAGACCGAAGACCTCATCGCGCGTCGGTGACCGGGGTGCCGGTGTAGAGGCGGGCCACGACATCCTCGATGTCGGGCTCCACGATGGCGACGTCGCGCAGGGCGTGCCCGGCCAGCTGGGCCAGCAGCGCACCCGCGGTGGCCGTTTCCAGGTCGTACTCCAGGCGCAGCCGGCCGGCCGCGACCAGCGCCGCGCCCGGGACCACCGGCGGCACCGCGACGGGCTCCTCGAAGTCGACCACCACCCGGCGACGCGAGCCGTACCGAGCGTGCAGAGCCTCAATCGTGCCGTCGTGCACCACCCGGCCGTGGTCGATGACCAGCAGCCGCCGGCAGAGCTTCTCGATGTCCGCGAGGTCGTGCGTGGTCAGCACCAGTGTCACGTCACCGCCCGCGCCCAGCTCGGCGAGGAAGCCGCGGACCGCCTGTTTGCTGACCACGTCGAGGCCGATCGTCGGCTCGTCCAGGAAGAGCACCTCGGGACCGTGCAGCAGGGCAGCGGTCAGCTCGCCGCGCATCCGCTGGCCGAGCGAGAGCTGGCGGACCGGGGTGTCGAGGAACGCGTCGAGGTCGAGCAACCCGCGGCAGCGGCGCAGCCGGGCGGCGTGCTCGGCCGCCGGCACCCGGTAGACGTGCCGCAGCAGGTCGAACGAGTCGCGGAGCGGGAGGTCCCACCAGAGCTGGGAGCGCTGGCCGAAGACCACGCCGATCCGCCGCGCGAGGCGGGTGCGTTGGCGCACCGGCGACAGGCCGCAGACGGTCACCGCACCACCGGTGGGCGTGAGCACCCCGGTCAGCATCTTGAGCGTGGTCGACTTGCCGGCTCCGTTCGGGCCGATGTAGCCGACCATCTCGCCGCGCTCGATCGCGAGGTCGACCCCGTCGACCGCGGTCACCGCGCGCCGGATACGGCGCAGCCGGCCGGAGCGCACCCGCACCGTGAACTCCTTGCGCAGTCCGACTGCATTGATCACCATCACGACCCCGTACTCGTGTAGTGCCGCAGGCCGAGTCGCCACACGGCGGCGGCCAGGACGGTCGCCGGAACGGCCACCAGCGGCGCCAGCCAGCCGACCCAGCCCGGCAGGCCGATCGGGTCGGGCTTGCCGAGCAGGGCCAGCGCCGGGTAGTAGGCGACGAAGGCGAAACCCAGGCCGTACGCGAAGGCGCCGCGGAACCATCCACTGTAGATGTTCACCGGGTAGCTCGTGAAATCGCGGCCGCCGTAGGTGAAGGCGTTGCCGACCTCGCCGGAGTCGGTCCACCAGAACGCGACCGAGGCCGTGGTCACGAACAGGGCGCCGAAGAACACCACACCGGCCAGCGGTGCGATGACCGCGAGCAGCGCCCGGCCGGGCGTCCAGGCGATCCCGGCGACGCCGAGCACGATCAGGTAGACCGTGGTCGCGAAGCCGGCCCGGGAAAGCTTGTGCAGCGACATGTCCAGCAGCACCAGCTGCGGCAGGGCGTGCAGCGGCCGCACGAGGACGGCGTCGATCCGGCCGGTACGCACGTACTGCGACACCCGCTCGATATTGCCGATCAGCACGTCGCCGACCGCGAACGACAACGCCGAGATGCCGCTGACCACCAGCGCCTCGTGCAGGTCGAAGCCGCCGAGGGTACGGGTGACGCCGAACAGCACCAGCACAGTGGCGATGTCGAGCGCGGTGGAGCCGACGTTGGCCACCAGGTCGACGGTGAACGAGACCCGGTAGGACGCCTGGCTGCGCAGCTGGCCGCGCAGCAGTTCCCAGTAGGCCCGCAGCGCACCGGCCTCAGCCACCCTGCACCACCAGCCGGTGCTCGGCGCGCCGCTGGACGAACCGGGCCAGCAGCAGGATCAGTACCGCCCAAACTGCCTGGAGCGCGACCAGCGCGACCTGCCGGGGCGTCGGGTCGACCTCGACCAGGACGTCGAGCGGCGTCTGGAACAGGCTCGGCAGCGGGGTCAGCAGCCACAGCGGTACGACCAGCCAGTCCGGCAGGAAGCGCAGCGGGAAGTACAAGCCGCTGAGCACGCCGGAGGCGAGCGCCCAGAACACCATCGGGCCGCGGACGTCGAGCATCCAGAAGCCGACCGCATTGACCAGGTAGCGGCAGCCGAAGCTGATCACGACCGCGAGCCCGACCGAGATGGCGAACAGCGACACGGTCGGCCAGCGGTGCGGCACGTACACCGGGAAGAACAGCGGGCCGACCAGCACCGGGACGAGCATCCGGGTGACCGCCGCGTGACCGGCCCGGCCGAGGTCGGCGGCCAGGTAGCTGGTCACCGGGTGAACCGGCCGAAGCAGGTCGGAGACGACGTCGCCGCTGCGGATCCGCTCGGCCAGTTCCGTCCAGCCCCAGAACAGCACGACGGCGAGCAGACCTTGACCGAACCACACGAACGTGGCGAGCCGGGCGGGATCGTAGCCGGCGACGGCGGCGCCGGCCGCGACGGCGAGCAGGACGTAGCACTTGAGGAAGCCGAACACCGTGTTGGTGAACGCGCCGGCGAACGTGGCCTGCCGATACGTGGAATATCGCCGGAATCCGGCCCGCATCAGCGCCACGAATGTCCCGATATCGGCGGCGATACTCGCATAGCGCCCGCGGGAGGCGGTGACGGAGTCCACGGCCATACTCTGCATACCGGGCATCGTCAGCGCCAGGCGTTTTCTGGCCATCCGTCGGGACGCAATTCCACCTACGCATTGTCCGGCCCGACCGTTGCCTGTCCACCACGCCCGTGCCGCGCTCCGCCCACCGTTCGCGCACCCAGGCCCGCCGGAGGCAAGAAGCCCAGCCACCCCCGGCCCTGGCAGGGAGCGAAGCGACCGCTGTCTGGCGGGAGCAACGGTCCGCAGGTGAAGCGAGCCCGAGCAAAGAGCAACGGCAAAGGCCGAAGGCCGAGCCAGAAGGACCGTAAGCAACGCACGAACGGTGACCACCGCGCGCGTCAGGGAGCCGCCCGTCGAGCGGCCACGACGCTGATGCTTGCGTGGTCCTTCGCCGACTGCGTAAGGGTGCGGGCCGCGGCCGAACCGGCGGCGGCCCGCACCGATGGGTCAGGCCGGTGCCCGCTCGGGCAGACTCACGGCCGGTTCGACCGCTACGTCGTCGAGCCGGTGGCGCAACTCCTCGCCTTCGACGTCGACGTTGGGCAGGAGCCGGTTCAGCCAGCGGGGCAGCCACCAGGCGGCCTTGCCGAGCAGGGTCATCACAGCCGGCACGATGGTCATCCGGACGACGAGCGCGTCGAAGAGCACGGCCACGGACAGCGCGAAGCCGATCGATTTGATGATCGGGTCGGGGGCGAGGATGAACCCGGCAAAGACACTGATCATGATGATCGCGGCGGCGGTGACCACCCGGGCGCCGTCGCCGAAGCCGGCGATCACGGCCTCGCGGGGTGCGACGCCGTGCACGTACTCCTCGCGCATCCGGGTGACCAGAAAGACCTGGTAGTCCATGGCCAGGCCGAACACGATGCCGATCAGGATGATGGGTAGGAAGCTGAGGATCGGTCCGGTCCGCACGACGCCGAGCAGGTCGGCCGCCCAGCCCCACTGGAAGACCGCCACGACGGCGCCGAAGGTGGCGGCGACGCTGAGCAGGAAGCCCAGGGTGGCCTTGATCGGCACCAGTAGCGACCGGAACACCAGCATGAGCAGGAGGAACGCCAGACCCAACACCACCGCCAGATACGGGATGAGGGAGTCGGCGAGCTTGGTGGAGACGTCGATGTTGATGGCGGTCAGGCCGGTGACACCGATACCCGCGCCGGCGATGGTGCCGTCGAGGTCTCGGACGGCATGCACGAGGTCCTCGGTGGCGGGGTCGCCCGGACCGCCGGTGGGGATGACGGTGAGCAGGGCGGTGTTGCCGACCGGGTTGACGGCGGCGGTGGCCGCCGCGGCGACGCCGGGTAGGCCGGTGATCTTCTGCACGACCTGGTCGGCGGTGGTCTTCGCGGCGCCGGCCGGGGTGTCGACCACGACGGTGAGCGGTCCGTTGAAGCCGGCGCCGAAGCCGGAGGCCAGCAGGTCGTAGGCCTTCCGTTGGGTGGTGTCCGGTGCGGCGGTTCCGTCGTCCGGCATACCCAGTCGCAGGTCGAGGGCCGGGATCGCGACGACGCCGAGTGCGACCACGGCGACCAGCAGCGCGGTGACCGGCCGGCGCGCGATCGCGCGGGCCCAGCGGATGCCGAAGGTGGTGGTACTACCGGCCTCGGGGTCGCGGGTGTGCCGAGCGCGGGCGTGCTTGCCGAGGACCCGGCGGCCGGCGAAGCCGAGTGTCGCGGGCAGCAGGGTCAGTGCGATGACCACGGCGATGGCCACGGTGAGCGCGGCGGCCAGGCCCATCTGGGTCAGGAACGGCACGCCGACCACGGAGAGTGCGGCCAGCGCGACTACGACGGTGAGACCGGCGAACACAACCGCTGAGCCGGCGGTGCCGACCGCCCGGCCGGCGGCCTCCTGCGGGTCGCGGCCGTTGCCGAGTTCGTACCGGTAGCGGGAGACGATGAACAGGGCGTAGTCGATCGAGACGGCGAGGCCGAGCATCAGTGCGAGCACCGGCGTGGTCGAGGACAGGTCTATGAAGCCCGTAGCGGCGGTGATCACGCCGATGCCGATGCCGATGCCGAGCAGCGCGGTCAGCAGCGGCAGGCCGGCGGCCACCAGCGACCCGAACGTGATCATCAGAACCACGGCGGCCACCGCGACGCCGATCGCCTCGCCCAGTCCGCGCTCGGGCGGGGCCTGCAGCGCGTCGCCGCCAATCTCGACACTCAGGCCCTGCTCGCGGGCACGGCCGGCGATGGCGGTGAGCGCGTCGCGGTCCCCGTCGGTCAGTTCCTGCGCTGGTACCCGGTAGGTCGCCTGGGCGAAGCCGACGGTGCCTGCCTGGTTCACGGCGCCGGACCGGAACGGGTCGCTCACCGCGGCTACCTGTGGTGCTTGGCGCAACTCGGCGACGGCCTGCTCGACGGCCGCCTTCGTGGCCGCGCTGGTGAGCTGCTGTCCGTCCGGTGCGGCGAACACCATCCGTGCGGTGGCGCCGTCTGCGGACACCTGTGGGAACCGTTCCTGCAGCAGGTCGATCGCCTCCTGCGACGGCGCGCCGGGAATCCTGAACCCGTCAGACGTCGAACCGGACAAGGTCGCGGCGCCGGTCACCACGGCCGCGAGGACCGCTAGCCACAGCCCGACGACCAGCCATCGCCGACGGAACGCGAACCGGCCCAGCCGGTACAGAAACGATGCCATCTCGGGCCTCCTGCGGAAGATCGGTCTGTCCGCAAGCTAGCCGATCGTGCAGTCGATTGCTGCACGATCGTGAGGTACTTCACTTCACGATCGTGCAGTGGATCGACTTTACGATCGTGCGGTTGCCTACTGAACGATCGGCCAGCTAGGCTTCCCGGCAGAGACGGGTTCAGGGAGGCGGCGCGAATGGCCGTAACAGCAGTCAGGGCGTCCGACAGCCGGCAGCGCTTCGTCGATTCCGCGATACGCCTGTTCGCCCGGCACAGCTTCGCCGGCACATCGCTGCAGATGATCGCCGACGACGTCGGCGTCACGAAGTCGGCTGTCCACCATCACTTCCGCACCCGCGAGGAACTGCTCAACGCCGTAGTTGAGCCACTGACCGTCGAGCTGCGGGCGGCCGTCGAGGCGGCCGAGGCGCAACGGAGCCGGCCGGCCCGCGCCGAGCGCATGCTCACCGGCCTCGTCGACATCATGGTGGGTAACCGCGTGCTGGCTCCCGTGCTGGTCGGCGACCCCGGGGCCATCGAGATGCTGCGCACCCGCTCCGACGTGAACGACCTCATCGACCGCCTGATCAAGCTGCTCGCCGACGTCGAGCCCGGCGTGGGCGGGTGGATCAAAGCCGACATGGTCATGGCCGGAATCGCCGGCGGGATGAGCGCACGGACGAGCGGCCTCGACAACGACGTGCTGCGCCGGCACCTGGTCGAGGCCAGCCGGCGCACCCTCGGGCTGCGCGCCCCACGATGCCTCCGCCCCTGCTGAACGCCGGCGGGACCAGGCCTGGTCGACGGCCATCGGGCGCCAGGGATGGCGCCGCCGTCGAGGCTGAGTAGACGGAGGCGGTGTGCATTCCTCCAGAGAGGACCGGCCTGCGCACCCACCTCCCGCGCCCGAGAACTCCTCGAACTCGACCTCCTTCGGCAGTCGGCAAGACGAGCTCAGGCGTCCGGTTCCACCTCAGCCTTCAGCGCGTCCGGCGCATCGGCAAGGATCTCCAGCGCACGATCCCTGTCCATGCTCGCTCGCCGCTGCTGCAGCGCCCATCTCAGGATCGGACGCGCTTCCAACGAGCTGAAGAACGCGTCACGGTCAGAGCCCCCAGCAAAACCATGATCGCGAATGCGCAACCAGTCACGAAGCGCACGACCGGTGTCACTTACGCTCCGCACGAGATCCACCAACGCAGGACGCAGACTTACACGGAGCTTTCCCGCACGAGTACTCCCGAGAACGAGAGAAACAGAAACACGCCGCCGAGGACTGGTCCGGTCATGTCTCGCCTCCAATCGCTAGCATCGATGTTGCCTCATCGGCTAGATAGCCGGCCGCCTGCGTCCGAAACAATGCCGCGTATCGCCCGTTCAGTTGCATGAGTTCTTCATGGCTGCCCTGCTCGGTAACAGCACCTTCATCAAGCACGACAATGAGGTCGGCGTCCTTCACCACGTTGAGTCGATGAGACACGAGAACCGCAGTATGACCCGGCGAATCTCGACGCAGCGCATCGTGAACGGTACGTTCAAGGCTGACAACCTGGGAGGCGTGGGAACTGCGACAACTGCTACGCCTGCTGTCTCGCCGCTTGTCGGCGATCCGATTGAGCGTGCCGATGCCGAGCAACTCGCGGGAGTACTGAAAGCATTCGCCGATCCGGCCCGGCTGCAGCTGCTGAGTCTGATCCAGTCCGCTCCGGAGGGCGAGGCGTCCGTGAGTGACCTCACCGCGCCGCTTGGTCTGTCCCAGCCGACCGTGAGCCATCATCTTCGGATCCTCACCGAGGCCGGCCTGCTCGAGCGTGAGAAGCGCGGCGTCTGGGCGTACTACCGCCTGGTGCCGTCCGCGATCGCGGCCATCGCCGACCTGTTGACGCCGCCCCGTAAACGGGCGGCGAAGAGGGCCCGCTGAGCGGCACTATCGAAGGCCACGAGTGCGTCGGACAAAGCGCGCCCAATCCGCCAATTTCCTTGATCGGATGCGCGCGCCCATGCCGCTGACTGGGCGCTCCTCGAGGCGTGTGGTAAGTCTCGGATTTTGTGTGGACGTCTCCGGCCACCAGTGGATACCGTCGCCCGGTGCAGCATGCCAGGCGGTACGGCTACGTGGGGCCGCCGGAGCTGCGTGGCCGGATGGCGGGAGTGGACGCCGTGGCGGTCGAGACGGCTGCCGCTCTCGCGCGTTGGCTCGCTGAACGCGACCGTGGTGAACTCGTCGAGCCGTTCACCTTCGTCGTGGCGCTCGACGGTGGACTCAGGTTGGCGTCCCGGCGCTCCGAACACGTTGTCCTGGTCGGTGGACACGATGTCCTCGCAGCTGGCGAGATCGCCTTCGCCCTCGCTGGATCCGGCTGGCACGTGGTCGAGGTGACCAACCAGTCGACTGGTTACTGCCCCGATCCGGACTGCTGGCCGGCCGTTGGCGAAGCACTCGACCGAATCGGCGTGCGGCATCCAGACGACTTCACCGACAAGGTCACATTCCGGCGCTGCCCGGCCTGCGGCGAGCGCAACGTCGTGCGGGACGACGACTTTACCTGTGCCCAGTGCGACAGCGCGCTGCCCGCACAGTGGAACTTCGCGCCGAACTGATCGATAACGATCTGCATCGGTGTGAAGTTTCCCGTCGACCGCGCCAATGTCGAGCCGTCAGGACGGACGGCCTGATCACCTGCGCGCACATGCCGCCGAGCGGGCGCGGCTACCGGAGATTGCGCTCGGCAGGTCCGGCTCGTGGTTTAGTAGCCGCCGGTCGGCGGATCTTGTACTGGTGTTGTGTCGATGCGTACTACCGCGATTGGGGACGCACATGCTGCTGCAGGCCTTGGCTTCGTGTACGGTCCCGTTGCCACCCGGAGGGGAAGTTCCGTTCATCGACGACAGGCGCCCCGCGATGCTCTGGTGCAGCGATGGGCCGCCCGCCGCCGACCTGGTCCAGCAGTTGCGGACGGCGCACCCGGTGACCGGGTTGTGGCCCGTACTGCTGTACGACGATCCTCTTGAGCTCTTTCCCGAGCTGGCTGGCAGCCCGGACGTCTACGACGCCGCCATCGTGTTGGCCGGGTTCTGGCACCGGTACACCCGCGACGGCCCGGCCAGCGCCACCAGCCCATTCGGACAGCGCTGGCCGCGTATCGTGCCGGCTGGCAAACCGCGCGAAGATCCGCTCGACTGCGCCGACGACCTGACGCGCACACTGCTGCACGGCGGCCGGCTCGTCGATGCCCGGCTGGGCCTGGTACCAGCCGTCCGCGGCGCCGACGTGCTGGCCACGATGGGCTGGGCGGGTCCGGTCAACTACGACAACGACACCGCCAAGTTCTCGTCCGTGCTGCGCTCATGGGAAGACCAGTTCGGCGTCAGCGTCGTCGCCGCCAACATCAACACGCTCACCGTCAGTGTTGGCGCACCGCCAGGAGATCTCGATGCGGCGCTGCATCTGGCGGCAGAACACTTCGCGTTCTGTCCGGACAACCTCTGGCAGAGCCACCCGCACACCATCGCCGAGTACGCACCGCACCTCATCGACGCGCGATCGTGGTCGTTCTGGTGGGACTGAACGCTCCATCACCACGCCCGGGCCTACCAAGGTCACACGCAAACTGGGCGCGCACATCTGCCGCTGCGGGCGCTCAGTGCCCGTCACCGGCGGTGATAGCGTCCGGCAGTTCTCATCATGCTGGTCGGCGAGATCCTCGGCGTTCGACCGCCAGCCTGAGCCGGAATGTGTCGTACTGGCATACGTGCTGTCGCCGCCTCACGGCGAGCAGAGTCGCGTTGATCGAACCTCGCTATGACCGTATCGGCGATATCCAGCAAGTCGGCCTTCGGCTAGCTTAGCTGGTCTCGACCTGCCACCCGACCACTGGGGAGTCGCCATGGTTGCCGATTCGGTCAGCGACCTGATCCTGGGGAACACGCGAACGGTTCGGGAGATATTCGGAAGTAGCAGGCGCTACGGCCTGGACTCCTACCAACGCGAGTACGCGTGGACGGACAAGCAAGTCGAGGAGCTGATCAACGACCTGACCGGGCGGTTTGTCAAGGACTGGTCACCCAAGCATGAACTCAGAGACGTTGCTCGATACCAGCCATACTTCCTCGGCCCGATCATCACGGCGCGACGCGAGGGCATCTCCTATCTGATCGACGGACAGCAGCGGTTGACCACGCTGATGCTCTTGCTGATGTGGCTGCGGCGCATACAGGACGGTCGCCTGGACGCCGTCCCGGGGGTGGACTCACTGGTCTACACCGCACACTTCGGCGAGAACCTGTTCGCGGTCGACGACGAGGAGCGTCGGCCCTGCCTGCACGCACTGTTGACCGGGACCGACTATGACGCCAGCAACCAGCCGATCTCCGTACGCAACCTCATGCGCGCCTTCAGCGCTATTGATCGGCTCTTCCCGGAAGATCTTCGCGATGAGGAACTGCCGTACTTCATCTACTGGCTGCTCGACCGGGTCACCCTGGTGGAGATTTCCACGAGCGACGCGAGCCTGGCGTTGGAGATCTTCGAGACCATGAACGACCGCGGCCTGCGGTTGACCAGCCTGGACATGCTCAAGAGCTTCCTGCTCAGCCAGGTCAGTGACGACGATCGTGGGCCCGTCAACCATGCATGGCGCACACGCCTGACCACGCTGGCCGATATCGACCCGAACACCAACGCACAGACGGCGTTCGTGAAGAACTGGCTGCGCGCGAAGTACTCAGCCGGTAACGATGACGACGAGGCGATCGGCACGGCGTTCGACAAGTGGGTACGCAATTCCGCAGCCCGGATTGGCTTGGACGGGCCGGTCGCGATACGCGACTTCGTCCTGCGTGACATGGACAGCCTTGCCCGTCGGTACAGCGAACTGCTCGTCGCCACTCGAACGCTCACACCGGGCCTGGAACCGCTCTTCTACAACGCCTTTAACTCGGTAACCCTGCAACTTCCGCTAATCCTGGCCACCCTGGCTGTCGACGACGACGCAGAAACCTTCCGGCGCAAGGCGCGCATGGTCGCCGGATATCTCGACATCTTCGTCGCCCGCAGCATGGTGAACGCCCACGACTTCCGGTACACGTCCGTCGAACACCGGCTGTTCAGCCTCGCTCGGGAGATCCGCGGCATGGACACCGAGACGTTGGCCAAACGGCTTGGTGAGGAGGTCGCTGCGATCTCGGACTCCTTCGATGCCGTCGCTTCGTTCTCGCTCCGACCACGCAACCGTACGTACGTGAAGTACCTGCTCGCCCGGATCGCGGCCTGGCTCGACGCGCAGTGCGGGACTGGGCACACATTCGCGGACTACGCGCGCGCAGCCAAGGACCAGCAACCCTTCGAGATCGAGCACATCTGGGCCACCGACGGGTTCGCCCACCAACCGACCATCACGCGCCGACGATTCGCCGAGCTACGCAACCGGCTCGGTGCCTTGCTGCTGCTGCCGAAGGACTTCAACGCCAGCTTCGGCGACATGCCGTACACCGACAAGCTGCCAAAGTACATGGGACAGAACCTGCTCACCCGATCCCTGCACCCCGACTGCTACCAGAACAACCCCTCGTTCCTTCGGCTCGTCCAAGCCCACGGCCTGCCATTCCAGCCGTTCCCGAACGCTTTCGACCCCGTCGCCATCGACAGTCGGCAGGCGCTGTACCAACGACTGTGCGAGCTCATCTGGGACCCGGCCGTCTACGGTCTGGACGTACCTGCCGTCATGACCCAGCCTGCTCGGGAACGAAGCCGAGTCCGATTCGATGTCTCGCTCCGCCAACTCGTCGATCAGGGCCTGCTACCGGCTGGCGCGCAGCTCGTAGGCTCTTACCGCAACGCTGAGCACAAGGCAGAAATATCACCAGACGGCCGGATCCGCATCGAGTCTGGCGACGAGTTCGAGGCCGCCTCCCCGGCCGCGATGGCGGTGCTCGAGAAACAGTCGTGGAACGGTTGGACCTTCTGGCACGTCGCCAACGCCGACGGCTCCTTGACCCGCCTCGACGAGATACGCAAAGCCGCCATCGAACGCGACAGCGTAGAGGCGTAGCTCACCGCCCCAACGACCGTGGCGAAGGTCCACGCCGCCGCCCTCGAAACACCGACGCCGCGGCTGCGGCTCGGCGCCGACACCGTGACCGGCGACTCCGCACGTCGGATCGCGGCGCTGCTCGTGCAGGGCCGCGACCTCGACGCCCACAGGATGCTACTCGGGTCATGGTCGGCCGGGGACACGGTCACCGTCGCCGCTGTCAGGCGGCGCGTTGCTGCAACCTGCCGGCGGCGTGGGTGATCATCGCGACTCCACGTTGCAGCTCGATGGCCGGATCGACGTCCGCACCAGCCGCCTGCTTCGCGGCCAGAATCCCATCGACAACCCACTGCCGCACCAACGTGGACCACGCAACCCCACGCTCAGACGCGAGCGCCGCCAACTCTTCAAACACATCGGTGGGCAGCCGCAACGAGCGGCTCACCATCACCTCAGCAGCGACCTCGATGGGCTCGGTGTTGACACGTGCTTGCGTTTCCAGGTCTCCGCGCCGGTACCGATCGATCGTGTCGCGATCCTCAGCCCTCATCAGAACCTCCAAAGATGTGGGTCCACTTCAGCTCGGTCGCGAACCCTGCTTCAAACGCCAACACGAGTTCCCACCCGCCGTTGTCGCCTTCGACCAGCCACACCGTGACCAGGCGACCACCAACCCGACCTGACACCGCCCGTGTCCGGTCGTCAACGTCCTCGACCAACGTGGGCTGAGCTGCCAGCACAGCCCTGATCGTGGTCAAGTCAACGCCCTGCTCAGCGGCAGCGTCGATACCGTCAACCGTGAGGATCACACGCACAATCCAGCGTAGCACGCAGCGTGCTACACCGTCCGCCCAGTTGGCCGGGGTCCGCCGGTCGCCGGCTTCGGAAAAGCGGACCTCTGCGCACACGGCCCGTCGTCAATCGAGCTCGCTGCTTGGATCCCTCGCCGGGACACGGAGCGCGGTAGGTGCCGAGCGACTCGCCGTCTGGGACGGGCCGCCGTCGCCGCTGTCGTGTTTGTGCGCGGCGACGGAGTGCTATGGCCGAGCCAATCGGGAACGGACGTAGCTCGGCGTGGCGGGATCGGTAGCTGTGGCGCCAGGCAGTTCCACCGACGGAGGACCGGGTTTCCTCGACGGCGTTCGTCACGATGACCATGACGTGACATAGGTTCTGGTGCGACAGATGTCGTGAGCGCCCGGCCCTGACACGACGTTCAACAGCGCCACATCCGGACGAACCAGCAGGACGCGGCAATGACCGCACCACACCGGAATGTGGGTACCACACCGCAGCCCGGCGAAAGGCCCAGCTGCGAAGGTAGACAAATCCGCTGGTCACTAAGCAACCAACTGCAACATGAGCCGGTTGCCGAACAGCAAGTGCGGGCGATCGTGTGAGCAATGTGTGAGCACTGTGAGCACAGAAATCGGCACCCATCAATGATGGATGCCGACTGACCTGCAAAGATGGGTGGAGCCGAGGGGATTCGAACCCCTGACCCCCACACTGCCAGTGTGGTGCGCTACCAGCTGCGCCACGGCCCCATCTGGTGTGCCGCGCTCTCGCGGGCACTCACGGAATAGTACACATACCGCGGAGGGGGGTCACATCGGGTTCCCCCCTTCGCTCAGTTCTGGGTGGGATCCGCCGGGTAGTGCGCCACCGCGGCCATCAAGCCGCCCTGGCGGCGCAGGACCATCTGCCACAGGTCGTCCGGGCGGGGGGCGAAGGCGTCGCTCGGGAGGGCGTCGAAGACGAACCAGGAGCCGCCCTCGATCTCGCGCTCCAGTTGGCCCGGGGACCAGCCCGCGTAGCCGGCGAAGACGCGGACGCCCAGGACGCCGGCTACCAGGAGGTCGGGGTCGCCGGAGAGGTCTACCGTGCCGACGGCGCCGGATACCCGGTTGAAGCCGGCCAGGTCCTCCACGCCGGGGCGGGTGCGGGCCAGGCAGATCGCGGCCTCCGGCTGGACCGGGCCGCCCTCGAACACTACCGGCGGCTCGCCGGCCAGGGCGCCCCAGCCGCCCAGGACGTCGGCGACCTGGACCTCGGTCGCGCGGTTGAGCACCACGCCGAGGGCGCCGCCCTCCTCGTGCGCGACCACCAGGACGACGGTGCGCTCGAAGTTGGGGTCGCGGAGCGCCGGGGTCGCCACCAGCAGACGCCCGGTTAACGACTCCATCGCCCTCCCTCGCCGCCTTCTGGAAGTTCCCCGGCCGGTGCCCGACGAGCTCGGCCGTGGCGAACCACGGCCGGTCGGGGTCTGGCCGGACGGTTGTCCTTCCATCCCACCGAGATCCCCGGGCGTGGACATCAGCCCCACCAGCAAACATCACCGGCCGGGCGGACGATGACCGGGCGCGCCGGATGGATCTTCGCGAAGTGGGGTGCGAGGGTCATGTCTCGCACCATAGCCTGACCGGCGCGTCCCGGTTAGGGTCTGATCCGTGACCTCACTCGCGGACATCGCCGTGATCGGTGGTTCGGGGCTTTACGCGTTCCTCGACGACGCCGAGGAGCACGCAGTCGACACGCCGTATGGCCCGCCGTCCGACCCGATCACGATCGCTTCGGTGCAGGGGCGGCGCACCGCGTTCCTGCCGCGGCACGGGCGGGACCACCGCTTTCCCCCGCACCGGATTCCCTATCGGGCGAATCTGTGGGCGCTCAAGGAGCTCGGCGTGACGCAGGTGCTGGCGCCGTGCGCGGTCGGCGGGCTGCGCCCGGAGCTGGGGCCGGGCACGTTCGTGGTGCCCGACCAGCTGATCGACCGCACGTCGGGGCGGGTCCAGACGTTCTACGACGAGGGCGCCGTGCACGTGAACTTCGCCGATCCCTACTGCGCGACCGGGCGGGACGTGGTGAAGAAGGTGGCCGCCGAGCACGGGATCGAGGCCGGCGACGGCGCGATGGTCGTGATCGAGGGGCCGCGGTTCTCCACCCGGGCGGAGTCGCGCTGGTTCACCGCGATCGGCGGCGCGGTGGTGAACATGACCGGGCACCCCGAGGCCGTGCTGGCCCGGGAGCTGGCGCTCTGCTACACCTCGATCGCGCTGGTGACGGACCTCGACGCGGGGGTGGAGGGCGACCACGGCGTCACCCAGGAGGAGGTGTTCCGCGTCTTCGGCGAGAACACCGACCGCCTGCGCCGGGTGCTGCTCGACGTCATCCCGCGGCTGCCGGAGCGGCCTGATGACCCGTGCCAGCACGCGCTGGACGGTCTGCGGTAGGCAGCCGAACCACAAACCGGCAGCCGTCCCCGACGTTGTCCACCGCGACGGCGCCGTGGTGGGCCTCGACCAGCCCGCGGACGATGGCCAGTCCCAGTCCCCCGCCGGCGTCTTTGGCGGGGGTACGAGCCGGTGCCCCGCGAAACGCCACGTCGAACACGCGCGGCAGGTCCGCCTCCGGGATGCCGCCGCAGGTGTCGCTGACGGCGAGCCAGCCGCCCGTGGCGTCCTGGCCGCCGGTGACGGTCACCGTGCCGTCGGGCGGGGTGTAGCGGATCGCGTTGCGGATGAGGTTGTTGACGACCCGGGACAGCTCGGGGACGGAGCCTCGCACGACGGGCCAGCCGGCGGTACCCCCGGAAGGCTCGGCAACGATCCGGATGTGCTCGGCCGCGGCGAGCGGCGTCGCCGAGGCGATGGCGTCGGAGATCACGTCGCCGAGCGGCACGTCGGCCAGCGACAGCCGCAGCGCGCCGGCGTTGATCCGGGACAGCTCGAACAGGTCGTCGACGAGCGCGGCCATGCGGTCGGTCTCGTCGCTGATCCGGCGGTGGTAGTCGGCGACGGTCTCCGGGTCGGACACGACGCCGTCGTCGAGCGCCTCGGCCATGGCCCGCAGCCCGGCGAGCGGGGTGCGCAGGTCGTGGGAGACCCAGGCGACCAGCTCGCGGCGGCGGGCCTCGGCCTCGCGCTCCCGCTCGCGGGCCTCGGCCGCCCACATGCTGGCCCGGGCGAGCCGCCGGCCGGCCCAGAGCCCGACCGCCAGGGAGACGGTGGCGGCCGTACCGACGACGATGAGCAGCACGTGCAGGTCGTGGTCGGAGATGAACATCTGCATCGACGCGCCCAGGATGCCGGTCAGCACGCTGATGACGGTGACGAGCAGGATCACCGCGATATGGGCGGTGACCGAGCGGCCGCGCAGGATGCGCAGCACGCCGAGGCCGGCCACGGCGACGACGAGCGAGCCGGTCAGCGCCATGAGGAACGTGAAGACGACGTCACGCATATTCGTACCGGTACCCCACGCCCCAGACGGTCAGGATCCGCTTCGGCTCGGCCGGGTCGTCCTCGATCTTCTCCCGGAGCCGTCGCATGTGGACGGTGACCGTCGACTGGTCGCCGAAGGTCCAGCCCCACACCTGTTCGAGCAGCTCGGCGCGGCGCAGCACGCGGCCCGGGTGGCGCATCAGGAACACCAGCAGGTCGAACTCGCGCACGGTGAGGGCGAGCTCCCGGCCGCGCAGCGTCACCACGCGGCGGGACACGTCGACGCGCAGGTCCCCGTCGACCAGCTCCCCCGCGGCCGGCGGCGGGGCGCTGCGGCGCAGCACGGACTGCACCCGCAGGACCAGTTCCCGGGGCGAGAACGGCTTGGTGACGTAGTCGTCGGCGCCGATCTCCAGGCCCAGCACCCGGTCGGACTCCTCGCCGAGCGCGGTGAGCATGACGATCGGCAGGCCCGGGTCCTGGGCGCGCAGCCGGCGGCAGACCTCCAGGCCGTCGATGCCGGGCAGCATGAGGTCGAGCACGACGAGGTCGGGCCGCTGCTGGCGGTACGCCTCCAGCGCCGCCTGCCCGTCCCCGGCGAGCTGCACGCTGAACTGCTCGCGCTCCAGATATCGCCGCACGACGTCGCTGACGGTCGGATCGTCGTCCACGACGAGTACGCGCTGCCCCATCGTTCGAGCGTAGAGCGCCCCGGGCCGCGGGCCACGCGCGGCGGCGGCCCGTAAGCGAACCGTCAGGTCTCGCCGCCGAGATCGGTCTCGTACGCCTCGTAGAGCAGGTCGGCGCCGCGCTGGCGGTGCTGCCACACCTCGTGGATGAGCCGGGCCGCGTGCCGCCGGACGGCCTCGGCGCCGGCCTCACGCGGCTCGGCGAGGCGGCCCTCCAGCTCGTCCAGGGCCGTCCAGACCGAGCGGTGGTCGCCGACCAGGTCGTCGAGGTACGGCGCCAGCCGCGGGGCGTCGAGGATCACCCCCGCGTAGAGCCCGGCCGGGCCCTCGGTCGCCTCGACGTGTTCGGCGAAGGCGGCCTTGAGCTCGGCCACCGCGCGGCTGACCGCTGGCCGCCACGCCGGGTCGCCGACCGGCGCCTGGATGGCGTGTTGCATGTGATGAATGCCGCCGAGCAGTTCCATGGCACACCTCCCGCCCATCCCATGATGTGACGCGGGACACACTCTGTCCAGCTCAGAGGGTGGGGATCTCCTCGCCGTCCTCGGCGGCGGCCTCGGTCATCCGGGTCAGCCAGGCGTTGACGACGGCCAGCTCCTCGGGGGTGAACCCGGCGGCGAGGCGGTCCTCGACGGCCTGCACGGCGGGCAGCGCCTCGGCCAGCCGGGCCTCGCCGGCCTCGGTCAGGAAGATCTGCTGCGAGCGCCGGTCGGTGGGGTGCGGGCGGCGCTCGACGAGGCCGGCCCGCTCCAGGCCGGTGAGCATCTCGTTGGCCGACTGCCGGGCGGTGGCGACCTTGCGGGCCACGTCCGCCACCGACAGCCCCGGCGAGCCCTTGAGCATCAGCAGCGACGCGAACTGGGCCACCGACAGGTCGTACTGGACCAGCGCCGTCGACACGACGCCGCGCAGCGCCAGCCAGGCATGCCGGACGAGGAAGGTCGAGCAGGCGTCTACGGCGTTCATCGCCCCATTGTGCGCCGTGGCACTATTGACAGGAACCTGCCATTCCTGCGAGCGTAGTCACCATGACCGTCAGGGACCTGTCAATCAGTCTACCCCGGCAGCGCCGTGTGCTGTCGGTCCTGGTGTTCGCCGCGGTGCTCATCTGGATCGACACCACGATCCTGGGCATCGCGCTGGAGCGCATCGCGGACCCGCGCACCGGCCTCGGGGCCACGCCCGGCCAGCTGCAGTGGGCCGTCGGCTCGTATGCGCTGCTCTTCGCCACCGCACTGTTCGCCGCCGGCGCGCTCGGCGACCGCTACGGCCACCGCACGATCCTGGTGCTGGGCCTGTTCTGCTTCGGCGCCGCCTCGGTGTGGGCGGCCTGGGCCGGCGACGCCACCGGCCTCATCCTGGCCCGCGGCCTGATGGGCCTCGGCGGCGCGATGATGATGCCGACCTCGATGGCGATCATCGGCGCCACGTTCCCGCCGGAGCGGCGGCCCGAAACGATCGCGGCCTGGGCCGCCTCCAGCGGCATCGGCGTCGCGCTGGGCCCGCTGCTCGGCGGCGTGCTCGTGGACCATTTCTGGTGGGGCTCGGTCTTCCTGGTGAACCTGCCGGTCGCCGGGCTGGCGCTGATCGGCATCCTGTCGGTGGTACCAAATCCGAAATTGGCGCAGCGGCGGCGCCCAGACCCGATCGGGCTGCTGCTGTCCACGGCCGGGCTCGCACTGCTGGCCTATGGCCTCATCGAGGCCGGCCAGGACACCGACTGGACCCGCACCCGGGTGTGGGCCCCCGCGCTCGCCGGCCTCGCGCTGCTGGCGGTGTTCACGGTCTTCGAGTGGCGCTCGGCCGAGCCGTCGTTCGACCCGCGGCTGTTCCGCAACGGCCGGTTCAGCGCCGGCAACATCGCCCTGGGCGCGCTGTTCTTCGCCATCACCGGCCAGATGTTCTACGGCAACTTCTACCTGCAGGGCGCCCGCGGCATGAACGCCCTCGACACCGGCCTGGCCTTCCTGCCCGGCGCGCTGGGCGTCGCCTTCGGCTCGCTCCTCGGCGCCCGGCTGGTCCGGCGCTTCGGCGTCGCCCTGGTCAGCGGCGGCGGCCTGCTGGTGGTGTCCGCCGCGTTCCTGACCAACCTCGCCTTCGGCCTGCACACGCCGCTGGTCTACTTCTGCATGGTCGGCTTCGCTTCCGGTACCGCGATGGGCATGGCCATCTCGCCGACCTCGGCCGCCGTCATCGCGGCCCTGCCGCTGGACCGGATGGGCGCGGGCTCGGCGGTGAACAACACCGTCCGCCAGGTCGGCAGCGTCCTGGGCATCGCCCTGCTCGGCACGATCCTGACCAGCACCTATCGCGACCGGATCGCGCCCGCGCTGAACGCCCTGCCACCCGCCGCCCGCGACGCCGCATCGCCATCGGCGGAGCACACCCGCGCGGTCGCCGACGCCCTGCACCGCCCGGACTTGGCCGATGCGGCCAACAACGCCTTCATCACGGCGATGCACACGACCGCGGCGTCGGCTGCGGTGGCCGCCTTTTTGGGTGGGGTACTGCTGGTGCTCGCCTTCCGCGCGCGCCGATCCACGGCGACCTCCGCGCACCCGGAACCTGCCCTCGTCGCGAGCTCGTAACCGCCGCTCCGCGTTCCGTCCGATGAATGCGTTTTGTCCGGTGAATGCGTTTTATCCGATAAATCCAGACGCTCCGCGTCCGGATTTATCGGATATTTCGTAAATGCCTAATTCAGTGCGTCAGGCGCGGCCCATCAGGCGTTCGACGTCGGCGAGCTCCGCCGGACTCAACGGGCCGAAGGACAGGGCGCCGGCGTTCTCCTCGACCTGGGCGACCGTGCGGCAGCCCGGGATCGGGACGGTCCGCGGGTCGTAGGCCCACAGCCAGGCCAGCGCGCCCTGCGCCAGCGTGCGCCCGCCCGAGGTGAGCACGTCACGGATGCCCTCGATGCGGGCCAGGAACTCGGGCGCCGGCCGGCCATCGGTGAAGTACCGCATCCACTCGGGACTCAGGCCGCGCACGTCGTCCCGCGGCAGCTCCGACGACGCCGTGTAGCGCCCGCCGAGCAGACCCATCGCCAGCGGGCCACGGATGATCACGGCGAGGTCGTGGCGCTCGGCGACCGGCAGGACCGCGAACGAGCCCCGCAACACCGAGAGGTCGGCCTGGATCGCGGCGCAGTGCGGGCCAGCGTCGGCGAAGGCGTCGGCCCGCTCCGGAAAGTCGGTGCTCCAGCCGTACGCCCGGATCAGGCCCTGCGCGACCAGGTCCTCCAGCGCCGGCAGGAGCTCGATCGCGGCCGGGATCGGCAGGGCGTTGATGTGCAGCTGATAGAGGTCGATGCGGTCCGTGCCCAGCCGGCGCAGCGACTCCCGCACCGCCCGGCCGACCTCCGCCGGCGTGCCGTCGTCCGGCCCCACCTGGCGGGTGCGCTCGTCGAAGGTGCCGCCGAACTTCGTGGCGATCACCACCTCGTCGCGCCGGCCGGCCAGCGCGCGGGCGAGGATCTCCTCGCTGTGGCCGGCACCGTAGACGTTGGCCGTGTCGAAAAACGTGACGCCGAGGTCGAGCGCGCGGCGCACGGCCCGGATCGACTCGCCGTCGTCGACCTCGCCCCAGCCCAGCGGCTGCTCACCGGCCCAGAACGGCCCGCCGATCGCCCAGCAGCCCATGCCCAGCGCACTGACCTCGATGCCACTGCGTCCCAGGAATCGCGTTTTCATGAGGCATACGCTGCCACCTGGAGCATGCTCCATGTCAACAGTACTGCTGGAGATAGACCGCCTTCACCGAAGCCGCCCATTGGTAGGGAATCTGCCGGACCCAGTAGATCGGCGGCAGGTGCGAGGTCGCCACATATACCTCGCCGGGGAAACAACGGGTTACGCGCAATCGGGCGCGCCATGCATGATCGGCGGTTGTCACGAGTACCACGGAATGCCATCCGTATTGCGCGCCGAGCCGGCGTACCGCCTCGGCCTCGCCCCGGGTCGTGTCCGGTTCCGGATGGAAGCACAGCACCGTCACACCGGGCTCCTCGGGCAGGCACCGGCCCGTGTCGGCGTCCGCCTGCAGCGTGGATTGCACCAGATAGGCGGCGCGATGCTCCCTGGCCAGCCGCATGGCGAGCCGGTCGCGGTCCGCGTCGCCCGGCCCCGCGAGTTCCACGATCGCGTCCACGCGGGCCGGGAGTCGGGGAAGGCGCGGCCACACGAAGTACCGCGCCGTCAATGCGATGAAACCGATCAGTGCGATGACCGCCCATCTCCGGATCATGGGCCGTAGCGTGGCATCGGCAGTTGAAGAGAACGTGGACGGGGAATCGGCCCGTCGCCCGAAATCTACGGACATGGCGGCACTCGCGAGAATGCACTGACGGCTATTTGGCAGCGCCTTCTCGACGCATTCTCAGCTATGACGTGCATCACCGGGCCATCGCGGGATTTCGCTGATCGTATTGAATCGTGATATGTCCGATAAGTCGCGGCGCGGAGTGCCCGACTTATCGGACCGCCGCGGGGGTCGTCGACCAGGTGCGGCAGGAGCAGCGGGAACGGCGTCCGCGCCGACGCCCTGCTCGCCGCGCAGCCGGCGGGGTCGTCGGCCCAAGCCCAGCGCAGCCGTCAGCCCAAGCCCCAGCCCGGCGCGACCGACGGGGCCCGGCAGCGGCTGGCGGACTCTGCGGCCGCTACGACCGGAAGTCTCCGCGATCATGCCGGACCGCCACCGACACCACGCGTTTCCCATGATCACGGAACAAACATGTACACCCGTGTACCAAAAGTCTCCGGGATCATGGCAAACCCGCGGCGCGGCCACGGCAACACGCATGATCACGGAGACATCCGTGCGCCCAGCCGCCCGAATCCAGCTTCCCGCTCGCCATGTGAGCAATCCGACAAAACGCCATGAAACTGGCCAGACGGGATGCGTCAGCGCGAGCGGTGGTCACGGCCGCCGCGAGCATCCCTCGCCGGAAGCTCAGCGCAGGCGGGCGATGCGGCCGGCTTCGCCCGAGGCCCAGCAGGTGCCGTCGGCGCACGCGACCGCGTCGAAGCTGCCCGTGTCGAACCGGCGCCAGGTCCGGCCGCCGTCGTGGCTGACGTCGCTGCCGGTCGGGCCGACGGCGTAGGCCGTGTCGCCGCGGGTCGAGCGCCAGGCCACGCCCGAGCGGTACTCGCCGGGCACCGCCTTGGCCACCGCCCAGGTGCGCCCGCCGTCCCGGGTGGTCGCGGCCGCGGCCGGCGCGGCCGTCGGCGCCGCGAAGTCGCCGCCCACGGCCAGGCCGTGCATCCGGTCGGCGAAGGCGAGCGAGTAGATGCCGGCCGACGGGCCGCTCGGGATGGGTGTGGCGGTGACGCTCCAGTGGCGGCCGAGGTCGGCGGAGTGGAACACCCGCGCGGCGGACCCGCCGCCGGTGGCGAACCACGCGTCGGCGCCGCCGCGGGCCGCGGTCACCAGGCAGGTGCCGCTCGCGGCGAACGCGAACTCCCCGTCGAGCGCGGCCGGCATGCCCGCGACCGGCTGCACGGCCCAGTGCCGGCCGCCGTCCTGCGTGGCCAGGATCCGGAAGTGGCCGTCGACCGGGTCGGACAGCGCGAGCCCGTGCCGGCGGTCGGAGAACGCCACGCAGTCGTAGAACGCGGCCGGGTCGGTGTTGCGGAAGGTCTCGGCCCAGGACGCGCCGCCGTCGTCGGTGACATACACCCGGGACAGCTCGCCCTCGCCGATGGCCAGCGCGACCGCGTGCCGGGCGTCGAACGCCTCGATGTCGCGGAACTGCAGGTCGGCCGTGTCCGGCGGGCCGACCGAGCGCCAGGTGCGGCCGCCGTCGGTGGTTCGCAGCACGGTACCGCCGGTGCCCGAAGCCCAGGCGACCGTGTCACTGACCGCGGCGAGCCCGCGCAGCCGGGCGGTCGAGCCGGAGTCGAGCAGCCGCCACGCCGGGCCGGGCCGGGCGAAGCCGCTCGTGGTGGCGACGGTGGCGAGGGCGAGGGCCAGGACGGCGATCGGGCGAAGCCTCATACCGCCGGAAGTTACTCGCCTCCATCGATCGAGCCAAGTGCGCCGGGCACCCGCAGGGCGGCTACGCAGACGTCGTCGTGCGGGGCCGGCCCGGCGAGCATCGCCGCGAGGATCTCGTCCACGAGCTGCCCGGCGTCGGGCGCGTGGCGGGCGGCCTCGGCGGCCACGCGGGCGAGCCGCTCCTGGTGCGGCCGGGGGTCGCCGGGGCGATCGATGAGTCCGGCGGTGTACGCCAGGAAGGTCCCGCCGCGCGCCAGGTCCAGCCGCCACTGGCCGATGTCCGGGTCGGGGAAGATGCCCAGCGCCGGGCCGGCCGGAATCGTTACGGTGCCTTCCGGCTCGATCAGGATCGGTTCCGGGTGACCGGCGTTGGCGATGCGCAGACCTCGCTCGGCGGGGTCGTAGAGCGCGACGACGGCGGTCGCGTAGGTGTCGTCGCCGTGGTTGGCGAGCAGGTACCGGTTGAGCCGGCGTAGCACCTCGGCCGGGGCCGGATCCTCGATCGCATACGCGCGCAGGACGGCGCGGACCGGCCCGATGACCGCGACGACGTCGTGCCCGTGCCCGGCGACGTTGCCGACCGACACCAGCACGCGGCCCTGGCCGAGCGGCAGCACGTCGTAGAAGTCGCCGCCGGCGTTCAGCGGGTCGGACGCCGCGACCCAGCCCGCGGCCAGGTCGACGCCGGGCGCCCCGGCCGGGTCGTCGGGCAGCGCGGAGCGGCGCAGCCGGTCCAGCACCCGCCGCTCGGCCCGCTCGTCGGTCTGGATCCGCTGGCGGAGTTGTTCGGCCCGCTCCTCGGACACGTCCTGGACCACGCCCCACAGCGCCCCGTCCGCCCCGGGGCGGAAGGAGACCACGACCTCGCGCACCACGCCGACGAGGTCGGCGATGCGCAGCTCGACGGTGTGCGGGCGGCCCGTACGCCGGGTCCGCACCACCGCCGCCGTCATGCGCTCGAGGTCTTCGGGGTGTACCCGCCGGCGCAGCTGCCGCTGGTCGACCCGGCCCGAGGGCAGCCCGAGCAGCTCGCGCAGCGGCGGGGAGAGCAGGATGGCGCCGGTGCTCGCCTCGAGGGCCCACGTGCCGGAGTGCGTGACCCGCTGCGTCTCGCTCAGCGCCGCGGTCGTCGCGACCAGCGCGGCCTTGACGGCGCGCCCGGGCTCCTGGGGGGCGATGCGCTCGCTCAGCAGCGCGTCGATGGCGGCCAGGACGGCCTTCGGGTGCGCGGGTTTGAGGATCACATTTTGTACCCCATATGCCCGAGCCAGCGGGGCCACCTCCTGCTCCGCGTAGTGCGCGGTGTTGAAGGCGATCGGGATGCGGCACGTCGCCGGCGCGCTGCGCAGGGAGCGGGCGAGCTCGTACCCGTCGATCCCGGGCATGAGCACGTCGGTGATCACCGCGTCGGGTGGCTGGTCGCCGGCCATCCGCAGGGCGCTCTGCCCGTCGGCCGCCTCGCGCACCCGGTGCCCGCGGTGGATCAGCAGCGTCCGCAGAAACTCGCGGTTCATCGCGTCGTCGTCGACGACGAGCACCGTTGCCATCAGCCTCCCGTCTGCGCGACGTCGTCGAGCCAGTATGCGCCCGGGCCGCCGCCGCGCGGCCGGCCCGTCATCCGAACGGGTTACGCCGCGGCGTTCACGCCGGTCGGCCGATGTGCCGCCCGCCGCCCCTGCACCAGACTGGCGAGCCATGACCCAGACCGGCGTCGAACCGTTCGAGACGAACCCCATGGCCATCGTGCGCTCGTCGCACGACGCGATCGTCAGCAAGACCCTCGACGGCGTCATCACCTCGTGGAACGACGCGGCCGAGCAGCTGTACGGCTACCCGAGGTCCGAGATCATCGGTTCCCACGCGGAGATCCTGTATCCGGTGGAGCGGCGGCCGGAGGAGGCCCGGATCCTGCGACAGGTCGCCCGGGGCGAGCGGCTTGACCAGTATGTGACCGACCGCGTCCGCCGCGACGGCACCAGCGTGACCGTGTCGCTGAGCGCCTCGCCGGTCCTGGACGCAGTGGGCCGGATCACCGGCATCGCGACGATCTCCCGCGACATCGGCCGGGTGCGCGGCGTGGCCAACAAGTGGCGCGCGATGCTCGAGGCGGCCCCCGACGCGATCGTCGCGGTCGACGCCGACGGACGCATCACGGTGGTCAATGCGCAGACCGAGCGCCTGTTCGGCTACCGACGTGACGAGCTGATCGGCCAGTTGATCGAGGTGTTGGTACCCGAACAGGCGCGCCATGTGCACCCGCGGCACCGGGAGCGGTACCTCCGGGAACCCAAACCGCGTCCGATGGGCGCCGGCATCGAGCTGTCGGCCCTGCGCCGCGACGGCACGCAGTTCCCGGCCGAGATATCGCTGTCGGCGATCAAGACCGAGGACGGCGAACTGGTCGCCGCGGCCATCCGCGACGTCTCCGAGCGCATCCGCTTCGAGCGCCAGCTGCGCGACAAGAACATCGAGCTGGAGAAGGCCAACAAGGCCAAGGACGCATTCCTGGCGAGCATGAGTCATGAGTTGCGTACCCCGCTCAATGCGATCATCGGCTTCACCGGCACCCTGCTGATGGGCCTGCCCGGCCCGCTCAACGAGGCGCAGGTGCACCAGTTGCAGCTGGTCGAGACCAGCGGGCAGCACCTGCTCTCGCTCATCAACGACCTGCTCGACCTGGCGAAGATCGAGTCCGGCAAGGTGGAGATCAGCCCGGAGAACGTCGACTGCTGCAGCGTGGTAGAGGAGGTGGTGTCGTCGATGCGCCCCCTCGCGGAGCAGCGGGGCATCACCCTGGTCGCCGACCTGCCGGCGGAGAGCTGCGTCGCCGTGGCCGACCGGCGGGCCCTCGGCCAGATCCTCATCAACCTGGTCCACAACGCGATCAAGTTCAGCTCCGAGGGCGACATCCGCATCGCCCTGCACCGCCGCACCGGCGAGCCATGGATCCTGCAGGTGACCGACCACGGCCCCGGCATCCCGGTGGACGAGCAGGTCCGCATCTTCGGCGCTTTCGAACGCAGCGCCGCCGCCCGCAAGCAGAGCGACGAGGGCACCGGCCTGGGCCTATATATCTCGCACAAGCTGGCCGAGCTGATGGGCTGCACGCTCAGCGTCGACAGCATTCCCGGCCACGGCAGCACCTTCTATGTCACATTGCCAGTGTGACGAGATGGGCGCGAACATCCTCATCGTCGAAGACAACCCGCAAAGCCTGGAGCTGATGTCGTACCTGCTCAGCACCCACGGCCACCGCGTACACGGCGCTTCGACCGGCATCCAGGCCCTGACCCTGGCCGTATCGGAGCCGGTCGAGCTGGTCCTGCTCGACCTGCAACTGCCCGACCTCGACGGCTACCAGGTCCTGCGCAAGCTGCGCGAGCAGCCCCGCCTCGCCACGGTGAACATCGTCGCCGTCACCGCCGTCGCCATGGTCGGCGACCGCGAACGCACTTTGGCCGCCGGCTTCGACCACTACATGCCGAAACCGATCAACCCCCGCAGCTTCGTCGCCGAAATCGGCAGTTGGCTCCCCACCCACGCCCGCACCCCCCTTCCCGACTGAACCCCACAATGGCCATGTGGCCCTACAATGCCTCATGACCGTCACCCTCGACGACGTCGCCCGTAATCTCCAGTTCCGCCTCGACGGCACTCACTACGTCGAGTACGGCTCAGTCCAACTGGAAGTCCTGCTCCAAGGCCACGTTCCCAACCTCGGCTGACCCGCAGCGAACCCGGCCGGGGCCGCGCGAGGCCACCAGCCTTCGGCTGCGGCGTGACACAACGCCATCAGCGTTCGACGCCACCGCCGTACGTGGCGATCCAACTCCGCAGCCGCTGCAGTAACGCGGGCGCGACATTCAGCGTGCCGATGCGCTCAGCAATCACCGCCGGGTCGATGAGGCCGGCCTCCAGGAGGGCCGCCGCGAACGCGAGGTCCTTCTCGCGGCCCGCTACCAGCTTGGACACGACGCAGTCGTGAGGCTCCAGCAAATACCCCCGGCCCGGCCGCGTGCCCGCGGTATCGACCAGCACGAGACGGTCCCGCCACCCTGCCGGCAGTGTGGCGGTCGAAACGCTGACGCCTTGAGCGTAGTAACCGAACTCGTCATGAAACGGCGACAGCTCACCGATCGCGCCATCGACTTGGTCCGCCTTGAAGTCGTCGGGGTCGTCGAAAAACGCGACGTCGACCTCCATGGAAGCGGTCGCGGCGGGTGGAAGGCGGTGCTCGGGGATACCACCGAGAATGGCCTGGCTGCCGATCACCAGGATCTCCGGGTCACCGGCCACGTGCGACGCCGCTCGAAGGACGTGCTCCAACTGCTCCCGCTTCACGCCGCCCGCTCCGTTCGCCACCACGCGGAAAATGCCGCCAACACGGCGTGCCGGTCCTCGTCCGGCAAGACCCCGGCGAACGGCGAGTTCTGCCGGAGTTCCGTCGCTTCCGCATCGAGCGACGTGAGGTTTTCCAGCACCTCCTCAACGCCTTGCCGGAAAAGGTCACGCCATCGGTCCAGCCACACTGCGGTCATTCCCGCCGGATGCACGACGCGCAGACGCTCGAGGTTGGCCGTCGCCCGCGCGAGCACCGCCTCGGGCGCCGCCACCAGGCGGCCGGCAACGGCCCGGTGCAACCACAGCGCCTTGAGTTGGTCGCGCGTCATCGCGGGCCGCAACATCTCCTCGATGTCCGTCCGGCGCACCCGGCGATGCGTACCGACTTTGACGTACGCGAGCCGTCCCCGCTCGCACAGGTCGACGACGTGCTGGCGGGACACCCGCAACAACAATGCCGCCTCGCCGGTCGTCAGGAGCTCATTGTCACCACCATGCATTCCCCAAGCATGGCGGACAAACACCACAAACACAACGCCGCAGGTGGAAGGCGTGTGGCGAGATCCATCGTCAAGCTCCATATGCACGGCTAAACGCCAACCGGGTCGCGGTGTACGGTGATGCGTCGATTTCTTCGAGTCGCGCCCACGAGGAGGCCGAGAACGCGGTGGACCACCATGTCTGGTTCGTCCTCGGAGTACTCCTCGGCAACGGCATCGGGTCCCTGCTGGCCGTGTTCTGCCTGGTCCGGATGACCGACCAGCGACGGACGGTGCGCAACCGCCTCCTCCTGACGCTGGTCGGGTCGTGGGCGCTGGTCGAGACCGCCCGCGACGACATGCTCTTCGTGGCCGGCACCGCCATCCACATGAGCGATTACGAGGTCCATTTCTTCCTGGCCCCGAGCATGGCCCTGACCGTGTTCGCCGTGCTGTTCACGATGGCCGTCTTCTGGTGGTCCGCCGCCCACCCGAGACCTCTGTGGACGGCCGGCGGAGGCACCGCGGTCGGCCTGCTGCTGGCCGCGATGTGCCTGCAAGCAGCGTTCTCCGGCCGCAGCGGCTCCGCCATGTCGATCGACATCGCCAACGCCGCAGTGATCGCCGCCGCCTTGGGCGTGATAACCGGAATCGCAGTCTGGCTGGGAACCGGCGCCACCAGGCGCCCAGCAGTCGTAACCGCCGTCACACTGCTGGCAATCTCGCTGACGATCGCCCAGTACCTGATCGCCGCCGAGGTGACAACCGACCCCTCCATCACGGTCGACAGCGATGCCGGCATCAACCCGATCCAACTGGCCATATTCACGGCGGTAGCCTTCGGCGTCCGCGCCATCGCCCTAACTTTCATGAGCATGATCGACGAAAGCCACCAGGAGCCCCTGGCCGAAGACCTCGACGCCCACAGCACCCGATAGCAGCCAGCCCATTCCGGCACGGCGCCAACCACCGCAAGCAACGCGAACGCCGGCCACCGCCGCATCGGGCGGCTCCAATCTGCCGTACTTTCGTTTTCCGCAGGACTTTGCGATGATCCCGGTTCGGCATTGTGATCGATGCATGTCACGGGGAGGACGACATCCACGCGAACTGGGTCCTGACGGCCGGCATCGTGCTGTTTGTCGCCGGGGTGGTGGGCTGGTTCGTCGGCAGGTCCATGCAGGGCCGTGGTCCGCGGCGGGCGCCACGATACCCACAGCCGGGCGAGATCTGGTGGGCGACGGTGCCCTTCCGTGAAACCCCGGGCGAGAAGCGCCGGCCGTGCCTGGTGCTGCGCGGCGACGGGCACACCTTCGAGGTGCTGAAGATCACCAGCAAGGACAAGAGCCAGCGCCACGACCATGTGCAGATCCCGACGTACACCTGGGACCGAAACGCCACCGCCAACAGCTTCCTCGACCTGTCCGCCCCGTTCCAGTTGAACCGCCGGGACTTCCACAACTACGCCGGCCCGATCGACCCCACCACCTGGCACCGCGTGATCCAGGTGCACCCGGTCGGCATGGCACCGATCGCGACCCCGATCCCCGACGCGGTCCCACGCCTGGCCGGCCGCGCATTGACCGCGCTGAGCAGCGTCGCCGTCATAGCCGGCCTGCTCGCGATCTGCGCCGGCGCGACCGTGGTCCCCTGGCTCGACCGCGTCCGGCAGGACACCGAGACGGCCGCCGGCGCCGACAGTCCGCTGTATCGCATACCGATCGCCGCGAGGGACGTCGGCTCCTCGGGCCAGCAGCTCGACAGCACCCTCGCCGACCGGCACTTCCCCGACTCAACCGGATTCTGGGTAGGCTGCGAAGGCAAGGCGGCAACCGCGACGTACCAGCTCGACGGCAAATGGCGCCGCCTCACCGCGACGGCCGGCCTCGATGTCACAGCCCCCACCGACGTCGTGGCGAAGCTCATCATCGAGGTCGACGGCAAGGCGGCGCTGACCGACACCGTGAGCCGCAGTAGATCGATCCCCGTCGACCTCGACCTGACCTCGGTCCGAATGCTCACCGTGTCAGCCGAGCGCACCAAAGGATCGTGCGGCACCGCAACCCGCCCCTACGGCGCCCTCGGCGACGCCATCGTCCATCACTGAATGGCGGCGAAACCCCACCTGGTCGCGCATACGCTGGAGATCGCCTCCAAGGGCTAGGACGCCTGGACAAGCTCGCCGGCCGGCGCCAACCTGCACACCAGCGTGAGCGCCGACGTGGTCCAGGCAGGAGACCGCGTGGCGCACCAAAGTCGATGTGTGCGTGGTCGACGGCAAGCCCCTGGATCGCTTACGCTCGCTCAACCGCTCGGGCCGACACCAAAATCCCGGTCATCGACCTATCCATAGAATCGAGCGACCATGTTCTTCCGCCGCAACTGGATCAGAACGACTGGCCGCGTGCTCGACTCCCGGATCCGAAAGTCGTATGACAGACGCGTTGAGGGCCACGTGGTCGGCCCGCCGTCGCACCTGCACAACTACGTCGTCGAGTTCACCGCGCCGAACGGCGAGACAACCAGGCTCGAGGTCGAGCAGCACAGCGAGACCGTCGACGTCGCCATCGGCAGCGAGGTGCCGCTGCTCGTCCGCCCCGACGGACAGCGGGCAATCTTCGACAAGAAGGACCCGAGGATCAACATGATGGCCTTGAGTAAAGCCCGGCAGGAGGCCCAAAGGAAGGCCGACGAGGAGCGCTTCCGCGGACTGCTCGAAGGCTAGCCCACCCGCTCATTCCCCGACCTTAGGTCAGCTGCGGCGGACCAAAACGGTGGCCCACCGAGAATCGGTGGACCGCCGTTTGATCATCTCCAGTGGACCTGACGATGGCTTACTTGAACCCGCTCAGGTGGATCGCTGGGGCACCCGACGCAACAAGCCGGTCGTGTCGAGTACGAAAGCAACCGGCTCGTGGACGGCAAGCATGACCGGCGCAATACATCCAGCGCCGGGGAGAACATGTCCAGACGCGTTCGCCCGGGCGGATCGAGGTCGGCTACCCGGAGACTTCGCCGGGCGTCGCGCGGGGATCCGCCGATCAGGTTCGCGGTTGGGGTGGAGGGACGTGGTGTGTGGTGGCGGTCTCGATCAGGGTCCGCAACTCCGGGTTATCGAGAACCTCCGGGCGGCGGATCTTGATGTGGCGTATGAGCCGGCCGGTGCCTCCAGCATCCTCTCGGGGTCGTGCAGCTTAGAACCCGCCGGGGACGCCGTCGCGCGGTGCAAGGGTGTGGGTGGCGAAGCCCCCACAAGGGAGCGAGCGCGAAAAATCCTCCACCCACCAACGGCGAACGCCCCCTGCGTGAGCAGGGGGCGTTCAACAGTCGAGCTAACGATGTCCTACTTGAACTCAGGATCGGTCACCTCAGGCCACACGACCGGTGCACCAAAATCTCGCTTACAGCGAGCCAGGCGTGATCTCGGTCTAGTCGACGGTGATCGACCAGATCATCATGCCACGGGAGGCGCGCCGCATGCCGCGCACCGGATGATCTGACAGCCTTCGTGTAGCAACGGGCATAGAGAGCATCTGAACCGCCGCGCCAATTCCGATTCTTTATATTCGTATACCCGCACAGTGCACAGCACGATAGAAGAGATGGGGAACACCACTTACATCGAGAATCCATCCGATACCCTATGATATCGGCTCAAGATACCAAGAAATACTTTTATACAGACATAAACAGCGCATTTTCAGATCAACCTTGAGAAATGTAGCCACAATCTGTGACGCTGGTACGACCCAGCGTCAGATGTGGAGAGGGAGATCGCCATGCGCCCTTCTGCTTTGGAGACGTCCGTCCTCTATAGAGACGATTGCCTCGATCGACTATCAAGCCTCCCTGGCGACTCCGTGGACCTAATCTACTTAGACCCGCCATTCTTCTCCAACAGAACGTATGAGGTAATTTGGGGAGAAGAGGCAGAAATTCGTTCTTTTGAAGATCGCTGGGAAGGGAATGTCGGCGTCTACGTCGATTGGATGAGGAAGCGCGTCGTCCAGCTCTACCGCGTCCTTAAGAGCACTGGAAGCATCTACCTGCACTGCGACTCACACGCAAGCCACTACCTGAAGGTAATGCTCGACAGCGTCTTCGGTCCGGAGCGCTTCCGCAATGAAATTGTGTGGCGTAGGACACGTGCAAAAGGTCTAATGACAACACGCCTTCCCAACAACCATGATGTCATTCTGTCTTACCAGAAGGGATCGGTGGCAACTTGGAACGAACGGGCCTTATTTCTGCCTTATGATGTTGGCGACCTAGATCCGAAGACGGATAGTAAATACAGCTTGCGAGACCCCGAAGGTCGACGATATCAGCTCACTAGTTTAATCAACCCTAACCCAAATCGCCCTAACCTTACTTATGAGTTCCTTGGCGTCACACGGACGTGGCGGTGGACACGTGAGCGAATGCAACAGGCATACGAAAAAGGGCTGGTAGTTCAAACGCGCCCAGGTGGCGTTCCTCGAGAAAAACGATACCTAGACGAGCAAAGAGGCCAGCCCCTGGACGATGTGTGGACCGACATAAATCCACTCAACTCAAGAGCTGGAGAGCGGTGCGGGTGGCCGACGCAGAAGCCCGAGGCCCTCCTTGAACGTATTATCGAACTGGCTAGCAACGTCAACGATGTTATCCTCGATCCATTCTGCGGATGCGGAACATCTGTAGCCGTCGCCCAGCGCCTGCAAAGACGGTGGATAGGCATTGACATATCAGCTACCGCGATCGAGGTAATGAAGCGCCGGTTGCACACCCTGCATTGCCGCCCTACCGTCATTAATGAGCCAAATTCTGTGGCCGACATGAAACAACTCAGGCCGCTGGAATTTCGGAATTGGGTAATCGCGGCAATCTTCGGCACTCATGCATCACGCACATCTGCCGCAATGGGCATCGATGGTTATTCTTTTTTCGTGAATGAACCAGTCCAGATACGACAAATCGAAGGCGTCAACCGCAAGACGGTCGACAGTTTTGAAACCGCCGTGCGTCGCGCTGGCCACTCTACCGGACACATGGTGGCGTTTAGCTTTTCACGCGGCGCCCGAGAGGAAGCCCTGCGGGCGTCATCTGATGGCCTCGAGATCGATTTGGTTACAGTCGCCGAACTGCTCATACAACGAAAGCGTCCGAACGGAAAACTGGTTCCCGATCCGGAAAGCACCAGGATGGCTCCAGTCCTCGAAATGCGAAAGAAGCCGGACATGCCGACCGTGGAGGAGCTCATTGAAAGTGAGCGGCGGAACCGCTATCTCGAGTCGGCGTGAGCATCGCGATATGCATCGAGCCGAGAAAGGGCGGGCAAGCAACATTGAAGGCGCAAGCGATCCGCGAGTTTTTGATCATTGGCTCCAAGTCTCGCTACCTTGTCGATGTCACCACCGAGCACCCCGTGTTTGGCAACAAGCACGTTCTCGACACCATCATCACTTTTATCAGCGCCTGCAAAGAATCCGGCCTACTCCTCACGGCCGAATCTGCTCGTGAGCAATACGGCGACCTTATTTCCAAGTGGACCGGGATAGATGAACATGATCGAGGCGAGGTGAATCTAACAGTACATGACGTAGCGCTAGTCAGGGAGGCGGCGTACCACGTGCAAACGGTAATGCTGTCCGAATCGAGTGCAGTATTCGCTTATGTCGCTCAAGACAAACGGTTTCCAGTCCCGCGACTACTCGCCAATGTAGGATCATTGATGGCGCCCGGAATATTTGACACCCTTCCTCCGGTGGCACAATACGACTTTGGCGAGGCCGGACGGTGCATTGTTTTCGAAACGCCAACGGCTGCAGCGTTCCACACAATGCGTGCAACGGAGGACGTTCTTAAGTACTTCTACTGCAAACTAGTTCGCACAAGGCGGGTTCGCCAACTAATGTGGGGACCTATGGTAGAAAGTCTTTCAAAGCGACGGAAACCGCCTCCCGCCGTATTGCTGGAGAGCTTAACCCATTTAAGGAAGGGGTTCCGCAACCCGACCCAGCATCCCGAAAAAATTTACACCGTCGAAGAAGCGCAGGACCTGTTCGCCCTTAGCATCGAAGCAGTCAATCGCATGGTGTCATATCTCAGATCCGAGAAGCGAATCTGACTTCGGGAACGCGCGACGGACTCGGGCCCATGCCGGGGCATCCGGTCGGGCACCGAGCCCCGTTTGATGGCGGCACCAGAGAACAAAGCGCCTTTTCAACCTCGCTCACGTCCTCCACGGACCGTGGCGAGCCACCGTCGTCCGTTCGGCCTCCCGGTTGGGCGGCGTGGTTGCGGTCAGGCTATGGCGGGTAAACCTGTGCGTGTGCGGCGGCTGCCTGACGAGGAAGGTCCGCAGCTCCTGCGAATCACCAGAAAAGGGACCGGCTCGGCAATCCGGCTGCTCCGGTCGATGGTCGTGCTCGCCTCGGCCGGTGGCAACAGTGTGCCTGCGATCGCCCGCCTCGTGGGGCTGATGAGGACTCGGTCCGCGCCAGGTCATCCACCGGTTCATTTAGATCGGCATGGCCAGCCTCAACCCGCCTGATCAGTGAAGACGACGAACCTTCATCGCGCGACGGCCAACCTACGACCCGAAACCCTCGGCCAGCCGTTCACCCCGTTGGAGCATCCGGAACTCGCCGGCTACCACACTGACTGTCTCGGTCTCGGCCGTCCTGATGCTCGGGTACCTGCTCTGGCGCTACGCCAATCTCTCCATCCATCTGGCACATCCTCGTGTGCACCCTGTTCGGCTGCTTCTTCGCCGCCTCCTCGATCGCACCCAACATCGGCCGGCTGCTAGCCGCCGCCCACTACATCTCAGGACCGGACCTGTTAACGGCCGCCGCGACAGCGCCAACCACCGCAATCAACGCGAACGTCACCGCACGGACGTGCGGACACCCGGTTCGCTCGCGAATGCGCCGGAATCCTCAGCTTGATCAGCAACGACGCTTCAGGGGCTGGCCATGTTTGCCGCCGTGGGCACCAGTCCTGCAGCAATTGCGGCCTGGCACCCTTCCCACCCTGATTCGCTACGCCACACCGACGCGATTCCGATTGATAGGAGAAGTCCAACATTGTCCCCGCCGGGATCCTCCGAGAAGACAGCCAGCAAGCCCGGGTGAGGTACCGCTGGGTAGAAGAAGTAACGATAGGCAAGAAGCTGAGCCAATGCCTCACGAACCGCCGGTGTAACGCGCGCTCCGTAGACCATCTTGACTTCGGCCAACCAGGTCTTGCCGGCTCGCGACAACTCTAGGTCACGTGGATGCACGGTGGTGACCGGCCGCCAACCGATTGCAGCCACTGCGCGCCCATAATCGGCGAGAAGCGCCTCGTGTTCACGCATCTTGACTTGCACGGCAGCAGCGATGTTCGCCGTGTACGGGCCGGAGCCTTTCGGGTTGAACTGGCCATCTGGCTTGAGTGTTCCCACGCCGACCTCAGGAAGACCAGAGGCCTCAGTCGAGCCTGCGGGCGACAGCCTCCACGGCTGAGCGCGCTGTGAAGGGAGAAGGATCCGCTCCTTTTTCAAGCGATCGTACAAAGAGTCAAGGTTGTTCCGCCAAGCCTGCTCAGCGCCGGCGCGCCCTCGACGCGGCGCCAGATCGTCGTCAGTGAACTGGTCTCCGAAAAGGGTCGCCACGGCTTGGTGGACGGCTTGCCTGGGAGCAGCGTCTCCCAGTTCGCGTAACGCGATGAGTAACCAGGCACGCAGAACCCGTGCACCCGTCTCCGCCATGTGACAGTGCTACCACGAGCGCCCGCGAGAGCGGCTGTCGGCGTGGCCAGAGTCAACGAGTTGCGACACGGTCTGGGCCAGCGGGCATAGACCTCTCCCCGCCCTGCCTGACAGCGCATCAAACACGAGCGGCGGCGGCCCCGCAGGGCCACCGCCGCTGATCTTGCAGTCGAGGTAACCATGGCTTACGTGAACCCTGCCTGTGCGTGACCGTGCCAGAGCCACTCAACGGCGGCAGCGGGGACGGTAGCGACGCGGGCCCCGCGCAGCGACGACCGCCGCACCCACCGCGAACGCCGTCGTCATGGGGTGTGGGTGGCGAAGCCCCCACCGGGGAGCGAGCGAAGCGAGCGCGAAACTCCCGGAACGACCAACGGCAAGCGGCCCCCGCCGCGAAGCAGGGGCCGCCCAGCGGTGGAGGTAGCGATGGCTTGCTTGAACCCTGCATAGCGGACGTCCTGTCCGGAAAGGGCGGAGAACTGCTGGATTTCCTGTATCGCTGGTGCCCCAGCACAGTCGTGGACAGGACGACGCTCACAGGATCGAGGGAGGTGGGCCGAGCATGACCGTCATAGTAGAGATTCCGAGCGGCCCGCTCACGCTGGACGACGTCACCCCTCTACGCACTCAGGGCCACCAGAGCGTAGAGCCTGCAAGTAACGCCAGCCGATAGCAGCCAGCATCATGGAGAGCGTAGGTAAGAAGCGATCGAGGCCGCGGCGGGCGTTCACGCCCGAGTTTCAAGACTGAGATCGTCGAGTTGCGCCAGCGCGGCGACCGCACGGTCGGGCAAGAGGCCAGGGACTTCGATCTGACCGAGACCGCGGTGCGGCAGTGGATCAAGCAGGCCGAGCTTGATGCCGGGACCGGTTGCGGCAGGAGAGCCGCTGCGTGCACCAGGACGTCGAGATTTTGAAGCGGGCGGCGGCTTTCTTCGCGTTAAGGAGACACGGTGAACGTGTATCCGTTCATCGAGGCGGAGAAAGCCGACCAGCATAGCGTGAACATGCGCGTGAGCTGTTGAACGTCTCCCGGTCCGCCTCCCAGATCCGCGCCGGAACCGGCGCCCAAGTCATGGCCGCCCTGCGACACACGGCCGTCGGTACCTTGCCCTCGCCCGCCACCAGCAACATCGCCGCCGCCAACCGCCACCACGCACGTGACAGCAGCCCCGCTGGCACTGCTCGGAGTCATCTGACGACTTTGCCGAGGCCCGCTCGCTGCCCGGTGTCCACTACGGTCGCTGGCAGTGCCGTGAAGTCGTGATTGAGCTCCGGTCGTCCGGCAGCCGCCTGGGCATGCTGACCTCTTTCGCTGCGCCTCGTATGGCCGTGCCCCGGGTTGACGGTCCCGTCACGGTGGTCGGTGGCGCGCACCCGTGGTCTTCGTCAGACGCCATGCTCGGTCAGGACTCTCCGGGTGAGCGCTCGGCTTTCGGTGGTGACTTCTGGGGTGAGAAAGCCGCGTAGCGTGTCGTCAGGCTCTCCAGACGTACCAATAATCGTTCCTGGCCGTTGCTCCAGTCCGGGTGCCAGACACGCGGTGATGATCGCCTTGGCGGCATCGGATGCCGGGGTTCGCGTTCCGGCCACGATCTGCTCCCACATCGACCGGTACGCCGGAGGCAACATTCGCTGCCGCATACCAGCGGCGTTGGGAGTGGCCGCGGCGCCCGGGTCAGCCACGACGGTGGTCACTCCCTGTCGCGCGAGACGGTCGGCCTCGTCCAGCGCCCAGGCCAGGTTGGCCAGTTTGGCCCGTCCGGTCACCGGTAGTCCGTAGTACTCACCCGGCAGGTCGACCTCGGAATAGTCGGGCGTGCCGGCCTGGATCGCGCCTGACGTCACGTGGACGATGCGGCTCGGCGCCGCCGCGACCAGCGCAGGCATGAGTGCCTCGGTGAGCAGGTAGGGTGCCAAGTGGTTCAAGGCGAAAGCGCCCTCAATGCCATCGGCGGTTTCCCACCGGTCCGGCCACATCCCTCCGACGTTGTTCACCAGCAGTCCGAGCGGTCCGTGCTGGGCGAGGCGGGCGCCCAGGGCGCGCACCGTGCCGATCGTCGAGAGGTCCGCCACCAGAAAGGTCGCCGTGCTCCCGGCGCGTTCAGCGTGAAGACGCTCCACGGCTTCCCGACCTCGCTGGGGATCACGGCCGATGACGGTGACATCGTAGCCGGCCCGGATCAGCCCTCGAGCGGTCTCGAAACCAAGTCCGGCCGTGCCCGCGGTGACGACTGCGTGTTTTTCGGTTTCCATGTCGAGAGATCTTGACCCTGGCAAGGAACGGGAGGTAGGTGCGCCGGCGCATGGGACCTATGCGGAATCGTCATGTAACTTTGGCTGATGTTGGACTTCGATCTACGGCAATTGCGTTACTTGGTTGCCGTAGCCGACGAGGGTAGCTTCACGCAGGCCGCGGACCTGCTCGGCGTGACGCAGTCGGCCCTGTCCCGATCGGTTGCCACACTAGAAGCCACGCTGGGTGTCGCGCTGTTTGAGCGGCTGGCACGAGGAGTCGTTCCGACCGCCGCGGGAGAGGTGATGGTCTGCGAGGCACGCACCATCGTGCGGCGAGCCGAGACCGCGGTGGCTCGGGCCCGCAGGGCCGCGGTCGAAAAGCCGCCGATACGTTTCAGCGCGCGGGGGTGCGATCTGGCGCTCGCGGATGAATTGGTCCGTAACCATGAACGCTGCTACGCCGCCGACGGCATCGAACTGGTCGATGCGGATTGGCATAGTCAGCTCGATGATCTTCGCAAAGGGGTGACGCAACTCGCCTTGATCTGCGGTGACTTCGATCCAGGTGGCACGGATCACGAGGTGCTCAGAAGCTACGAACGTCTGGCCGTGGTCGCCGATTCAAACCCGCTGGCTTCCCGACGGGTCGTAGATCGCACCGAGCTGTTGCCATACCCGGTTTTGACCTGGGCTGGCGACGACGCCGCGGCAAGGGCCTACTGGCTCGGTGGGCCGGATGCGATCCCTGGACCAGAGGTCAACGACGGCGAAAAAATGGTGGCTCACGTCCGACTGGGCCACTGCATCGTCTTTCTCCCTCGTCCCTACATGGAACACCACGGCCAACCAGCGGGCGTCGCCGTATTGCAGGTTAGGGACCTCTCCCCGGGGCTGCTGCGACTGGTCTGGGCCGAACAGGAAACCTCACTCGCCGTAGCGCGCTTCGTCGGCCACGCTGTTCGCTCGACATCTCAGCATTCAGAGAGCGTCTAACTTGGAGCTGCTGCAGCGGCTTGATAAGCACCAGGACGTTGCGGATTCGGGCGGCCATGAGGTCACCGATCTGTTCCTCGGCGCCTCGACTGGTGACCTGCGTGCCGTTGACGTCGCCCAACGCAAACGCGGACCGGCACACCGGTCTCGGCCTTCTCGGCGAGTGTGCGGAGGATGACCGGATCCTCCAGGGCGCTGTAGGCGACGATGTCGATTGTGGCGGTGGCTTGGCCGAAGAGGGAGCGCCACGTGTCCAGCGGGACCAGACTTCGGTGGGCGTAGGTCATGCGGACCTCGTCTGGCCGGGCTGCGGTTCGCGTGGGATGGTGTCGGGCCAGAGGTCGGCCGCGGTCCAGCCGGTAAAGCGAGCGAGTTCAGCACGGTAACGCGGATAGGGGACACGGCCGGCGAACCAGCGGTCGACGGTCTTGGGGTCGGCTCCGAGGCGCGCGGCCACGTCGATGGCGTTGAGTCCTGCGCCGGCGAGCGCTCGGGTGAGAGGGTGTCGCACGCCGGCCCCCGTGAAGCCACTGAGTGCAGCCGATTCTAGTCAAGAAGTCCCTAGACGTCCTTGGAACGCGGTACTCGGCTGGAGACGCCGAGGGAAGGCTGGCGGTATCGACACGCCTTGGCCACTCGGCCCGCCCACGTGCGATGTCGGCTGGAAGAGAGCGAGACGAGCATGGCCGGACGCGAGGATGCGCAGCAGGCCGCGGACGCGTTGGCCCTCGCGTTGGAGGAGGCCGGGCTAGATGTGGGGCGGGCGTTTCCGCTGCTGCACGCCGCCATCGGACGCGATGGCGCGCCAGCCGTCGAGATCGGTCACCTAGCGCCTGCCGTGGCCGGCCAACTGGCGGACCTGATCGCGCGGGCGGCGGCTGGCGGCATCACGGTTGACGTGCTGAGAGACTGACCGGCGATCCACGCGTTCGAGAATGGGCGGCATGCGGTCCACGGCTTGGGGGCCTACAAGGTCATCACCGAGGGGTGAGGCTGCGCTGGTGGAGCGGTACGGCGTGGCGCGAGGGACAGCGCGGCAGGCGCTTGCGGCGTTGCAGGACGTCACGGTGTCGGTGCAGGGCAAGAGGCGCTTCGTCAAGCCGCGATGATCGACCGGCACTACTCTCGGACATGTGGAACATGTCCCGTGGGCGCGTGACCTCGCGCGTCACCTGCTGGCCGAGCCGCTGCCGACCCGCTGGGCGCACGTCCAAGGCGTCGGGCACACCGCGGAGGACATCGCCCACATCGTCGGCGACGATACCGACCTGTTGATCTGCGCGGCCTGGCTGCACGACATCGGCTACGCCCCGGACCTGACCAAGGCAGGCTTCCACCCGCTGGATGGCGCCCGCTACCTCCGCGACGTTGAGGGCGCCGATGAGCGGCTCGTCCGTCTCGTTGCCAACCACTCCTGCGCTCTGATCGAGGCGCGTAACCGGGGTTTGGCCGAGGACCTGGCTACGGAGTTTCCGAGTCCGGCCGACTTCGTCCTTGACGCGCTGACGTTCTGCGACATGACGACCAGCCCAACCGGCGAGCCGATGAATCTCGACCAGCGGCTTGCCGAGGCGTTCCAGCGCTACGGCGACGGACATCTCGTCACGCGCTCGCTCACCGAGGCCAGGCCGCAGTTGGAGGCGTCAGCGCACCGGGTGCTGGCCGCTCTCGGCCGCTGACGTCAGCCGGCCCTGCTCGTTGCGGTTCCAGCGTCGACCGGCGCTGTCCAGAAACTCAATCTCCACGGGTTCCGGATCGACGTACGAGCGGATCCACGACGCCGGGGCCGGACGCCGGATCGTCTGCCCTGGCGGAACCAGGCCGACGAACTCGACATCGCCGCCGTCCGGCATCGGCAACTCGACCTCGTAGATCGGCATCTCGCTGGCGTTGTGGATGTGGAAGGCGAGTTCGCGGGTGCCGTCCGGCTTGCGATAAGCCTCCACCCACGCGCTGATCCGGGCGGCCTGGCCGCGCCGTTCGTCCTCGGCGCGTTCGGCCTCGCGGTTCTGCTCCCGTCGCAGGAGCACGAAGCCGACAAGGAACGCGCCGACGGTACCGAGCGCGGAGAAGACGCTGCCTGCGGCGTTGATCCAGTCGCTATCCAAGGTGCGGCTTCCCAGCCCGGGTGAGGTAGTGCTCGATCCGCATCCGCATCGACCGGTGCATGGTCAGCCCGTCGATGGCGTCCGGAGAGACCCACACGACCTCGCGGGACTCGTCGCTCGGCGTCGGCTCGCCGCCGAGCGGACGTGCGGTGTAGACGATGGAGAACTCCTGCCGCACCTCGTTTGATCCCCTCGTCCACGCCGCGTTGCCGTACCTCATCGCTGTCCGGATCGCCCAACAGGACTCGGACCGCTACGTCCGACTCGGCCTTGCGCCGGATAGCGCGCAGGATGCCCGCGTCCTCGGGGATGAACAGGCCGCTGTACACGAGGATGCCGATCTCACGCTCAGCGCTGTCGAAGAACGTGCGCCACAACTCTGACGGGACCGTCCACCGGGCCGGGTAGATGTTGATGATCTCGCTCTCGGAGGCGTTGGCGACCTGGTCGCGAGTCAACGCATCAGGCCAGAGATACGCCTCATCGACGCCCAGATGGGCGGCCACGGCGAAGCGGTGGCGGCGGTACGGCAGCCGGCCGCTGATCCAGCGCTCGACGCTCTTGGGATCGACCTCCAGCACTGCGGCCAGCGCCACCCACGCAACAGCGCCGACCACCGCACCCACCACGAACGCCGCCGCGATGGGGGTGTGGGTGGCGAAGCCCCCACCGGGGAGCGAGCGAAGCGAGCGCGAAACTCCCGGAACCACCAACGGCAAGCGGCCCCCGCCGCGAAGCAGGGGCCGCCCAGTGGTGGAGGTGCCGGGAATCGAACCCGGGTCCTTCGTCGCTTTGTTAGGACTTCTCCGAGCGCAGCTCGCTGTGCCTCTACTCGGCCCTACCAATCACGCGAGCGAGTTGGTATGACGGGCCCAGTCACGATTGATCTCGCCGTGCGAGCCCCGTGACAGGACTCGGTTGGCCAGCCTTCTAGCTGATGCCGGTTACTGGGCCGAAGGCACTCCCAGACCGACAGACCTTCACCCTAGCTTAGGCAGCGAGAGCGAGGTCGGAGCGCTTGTAGTTGGCGCTTATAACTTTCCGACGACTGATTCACGAGACAACGTCGGCTTCCTCGGCTCGCTTCCCCTATCGCCGCAAACAAAGTCGAAACCAGTCACCCCCGCGTGGGTGGTGTTGGCTGCCGCGCCCCACTAGCGCGACCGATCAAGCGTAACCCCTTCCCGCCACAGTTTCATCCCGGTATCGCTGTGCACGGCCGGCCGTCGATCGTGCAGGTGAAGGGGCCGTTGCGCACGCCCAGGCCCTCCACGTCGAAGCGGACCGTTGCGCTGCCGCCGGGCTTGACGGTGCGGGTGGCGTCGACGGGGGTGAAGACCACGCGCACGTCGGTGCGGGTCATGACGGCGCCCGTGACGTTGCGCACACCCAGGTCGAGCAGGGGCAAGGCGATGACGAGGGTCCAGTCGTTCGCCGTGGTACGGCCGGGATTGCTGATCGTCACCGTGACCCGGTATGCGGTCAGGCTCAGGTCCTCGGTCCGGTAGGCGGCCGTGAGCTGCGCATACTCGACCAGCGTGCTGGGTGGCGGGGTGGTGGTGCCGGTGGACGGGGCGGTGGTCGCCGGCGTCTGGGTCGAGCGCGGGGTGGCCTGGGCGGCCGACTGTGCGCTCCGGGAGACCGGGTCGGAGGCGGCGGGCACGGCGGCCTGGGTGGGGCCGGGGCTGTCGCCGCCGGTCTGTGGCGGCTTGGCCGGGTGCAATGCGGTGGCCTGGCCGACCAGGATCCCGGCCATCGCCAGCAGCAACAGTATCGCCGCGCCGGCCGCTACCGCCTGGCTGCGCCGGTCCGCCGACCAGTCGCGCACGCCGACCAGCCACCGCCATCCTTTTTGTGCTGCATTAGGGGCCTTTGTCCCGACCGCGTCCGGCTCCACAGCGGTGGCAGGCGGGCCGACCTTGGCGACGCCCTTCGCCTGGGCGCCGAGCACGGCGGCGGCGAAGCCGGGCACGGCCGTGGTCGGGCGCGGGCCGGCGATCGAGCGCGTGTGCGAGCTCAGGCCGGGCGCGGAGTGGCTCGGCGCGCTGGACTGACTCGGCGCGTTGGACTGGCGGGGCAGCCGGTTGAACGGGCCGCCGTCGTTGCGTCGCGGCGTGGCCGGCGGTTCCGGTGGTGGCGGTGCGGAGGGCTCCTCGGCGGCGCGCGCGGCGATCTTCGCGAGGGTCGCCGTCAGCGAGCCTTCCAAGAGGGAGGTGTACGTCGTGAGGAGCACCCTTCGCCGCATGGTTCCCTGCGGGCCGAGAAACCCGCTCTGCGTCAGCGTGAGCCGGCTGCCCCGCTCCCGCTCGGCCACCGCGATCGTGACCACCGTGTGCAGGTTCTCGCCCTCCCAGCGCATCACCAGGCGGTGCGGCGCCTCGACGGCGACGAGCCGGCCCTCGATCGGGTCCTCCAGGCCGGCAAGGTCGGTGGCGTGAAACGTGAACGTGCCGTCGTCGCGGACCATGAAGCGGCTCGCCGGCAGCCAGTCGGTGACCAGATGGGCCTCGGTCAGCGCGCGCCAGACCACAGGCGGCGGTTGCTCGAGGTCAACATCGACCCGAATCTCGGTCACGCAGGGACTATAGGGCTTGAACGCATTGCTCGCAGTATGCCTGGGCATTACTCACGCGCGAGTGCGCCTTTACTCAGCGCTGCCCTTGCCGCGGCGGCCCATAACGCGAGCGATCTCTCGGTCGGCGTCGCGTTTGGCCAGCGTCTGGCGCTTGTCGTAGGCCTTCTTGCCGCGCGCGAGGGCGAGCTCGACCTTCGCCCAACCGTCGGAGAAGTACACCGACAGCGGCACCAGGGTCAGGCCGCTTTCCCGGACCTGCGCACCGATGCGAGTGATTTCCTGCCGCTTCAGCAGGAGTTTCCGAATCCTGCGGGGTGGGTGGTTCGTCCAGGTGCCCATCGTGTATTCGGGGATGTGCATCGCATGCAGGAACACCTCCCCGTCGGAGATCTGGCCGAAGGCGTCGACCAGCGAGCAGCGCCCGGCCCGCAGCGACTTGACCTCGGTGCCGGTCAGCGCGATGCCGGCCTCGAACGTGTCGAGGATCTCGTAGTCATGGCGCGCCTTCCGGTTGGACGCGACCAGCTTGCGCCCTTTTTCGCGCGGCATGGACTCCTCCTGATCTCCTTGGCCGGAATGAAGAGTACCGCGCCGGGCAAGACCATTTCCGCCGCGCGCGCCGCGATCAACACAGGCAGGACGGCAGCCAGTCCAGGGGCTGGATCGGGGTGCCGTTGAGGCGGACCTCGAAGTGCAGGTGGTAGCCGGTGGACGCGCCGGTGGTGCCGACCCGGCCGATGAGTTCGCCACGGTGTACGACCTCGCCGACGTGCACCAGGATCGCGGACTGGTGGGCGTAGCAGGTGGCCAGGCCCTTGCCCTGGTACAGCCCGTGCGAGATGCAGGTGTAGTTGCCGTTGCCGCCCGCCGGGCCGGCCCGCACGACCACGCCGTCCGCCGCGGCGACGATCGGCTGGCCACCGCCCGCGGCGATGTCCACGCCGGCGTGCAGCTGATAGACCTTGTACACCGGGTCGAACCGCATCCCGAAATTGCTCGATTTCCAGCCGTGCACCGGCATCAGGAAGAACGCGCCCGTCTTCGGTGGCAGAGCGGTCGTGACGGGAGCCTTGTTCGAAGTACCACCGCGGGAGCTTTTGGCTTTTCTGGCTTCGGCCGCGGCTTCCGCGCGTAATTGTTCCGCAACCTTGTCGCTGTCGATTTTGAGCTGTTCATATCGGGCGAGTACGGCGCTGCGCTCGGCATTCGCGGTCGCCTCCGCCTTGGCGCTCTGGTCCAGCAGGGCCTGCACGTCGGCGGCGGCCCGCTCCGCGTTTGTCTGCGCGGTCACGGAGTCGGCGAGGGCGCGCTCGGCCTGGCCGGCCGCCTCCTGGGCGCGGCGCTGGGCCAGCAGCGCGACGTCGCTGCGCTGCTTGGCGCCCATGCGGGCGGCGGTGAGCTCGTCGAGCGCGTGCTGGTTGGCCTGGGCGACCTGGTTGAGGTACTCGATACGCAGCGCCAGGTCGGTCGGTCCGCCGGCGTCGAGCACCGAGTTGACCATGGCGAACCCGCCGCCCTTGTAGGCCGCGGACACGAACGCCGACGTGTCCGCCCGGGCCCGTTCGACCTGCTGCCGGGCCGCCGCGTAGGCGTCGTCGGCGGACGCCAGCACCGCATCGGCGGCGTCGCGGTCGCGCTGTGCCTGGCGGACGGCGGCGTCGGCGGCGATGGCCCGGCCCTTCGCGTCGGCCAGGTCCTCCTGCGCCCCCGGCAGCGCGGCCGCGGCGCGCTCGTGGTCGGCCGCGGCCTGCTGCGCCTTGTCGGTGGCCGCCTCGAGCGTGGCCTGCGTCTCCTGCAGCTGCCGGTCCAGCTTGGCCTTGTCGTCGCCGGCGTCCGCATACCCGGCGGTGCCGGGCCCGAGCAGCATGATGGTGGCGCCGATAGCGGCGACGAGCCGGATTCGGTTCACAGCAGCAACCCCCCGTACCACTTCAGGGTTACCGTACGCCGAAAAACGCCTATAAGTCCGTAATTTCCGCTAAATGCCCCCATCGTGGGCGGTTTCCCCCGGGAACGACGACGAGGGCGGATCCCCGAACGGGGGATCCGCCCTCGGCAGGCCGCGGGAAGCGAGCGGTCAGACCCGCACGTAGAAGCGCAGCGTCACCCAGGCCGTAACGGCGCTGACCAGGCCACCGGCGCCGCAGAGCACCGGCAGCATGATCCAGATGTTGCCCCAGTCCACCGGCAGGAGCACCGTGGTCAGGGCCTTCAGCGAGCCGTCGATGAAGAAGACCTTCGCGGCCACGAGGGCGGCGAAGGCCAGGATCGCGCCGAGCAGGCCGGCGAAGACCGCCTCGAGCACGAACGGCATCTGGATGAACCAGTTCGAGGCGCCGACGAGCTTCATGACGGCGACCTCACGGCGCTTGCTGTAGGCGGCGACCTGGATCGTGTTGGCCACGAGGAGCAAGGCGGCCGCGCCTTGGACGACGGCGACGGTCAACGCCAGGGTCTGCAGCGCGCCCAGGAGGTCGAAGACCCGGGCCAGCAGCTGTTTCTGGTCGATGATGTCGCTGACGCCGTCCTGCGTGCGGATCTGGTCGCTGAAGTCCTGAACCTTGTTCGGGTCCTTGAGCTTGATCCGGTACGACTCGGGCAGCGTATCCTGCTTGGTCGCGTTGACCAGGTCGGGCGCGTCCTTGAACTGGGTCTTGAAACGCTCCCAGGCCTGTTCCTTGGTCTCGTGCTCGTAGGACTTGACCAGGGCGTTGGACTTGATGGCGCTTTCGAGGTTGCTCCGCTGCTCGTCGGAGACGTCGGCCTTGAGGAAGACGGACACCTCTACCCGCTGGTAGAAGAAGTCTTCCATCTTGCCGACCTGGAAGAACAGCAGGAGGCTGGCGCCAAGCATGGTCAGCGACACCGTCATCGTGATGATCATCGCGATGGTCATGGTGACGTTGCGCCACAGCCCGGTCAGGACTTCGGACAGGACGTATCTCATGCGCATCGGGTGGGGGTTCCTTCCCAGCGGACCCAGCAGGAGGACGGGGGCGGTGCGGACTAGGGCTGGGGTCAGCCGTAGACACCGCGCGGCTGGTCCCGCACGATCCGGCCACTTTCGATCTCTACGACCCGGCGACGCATCTGGTTCACGATGTTGGAGTCGTGCGTGACCATGACGACGGTGGTGCCGGTGCGGTTGATCCGGTCCAGCAGTCGCATGATCTCGATCGACGTGTCCGGGTCCAGGTTTCCGGTCGGCTCGTCGGCGAGCAGGATCAGCGGGCGGTTCACGAAGGCCCGGGCCACCGCGACGCGCTGCTGCTCACCGCCGGAGAGCTCGTGGGGGTAGCGGTGCTCCTTGCCGCCGAGGCCGACGAGCTCGAGCACCTCGGGGACGACGCGGCGGGCGACGCCCTTCGACTTGCCGATGACCTCGAGGGCGAAGGCGACGTTCTCGTACGCCGTTCGGTTGGGCAGCAGCCGGAAGTCCTGGAACACGCAGCCGATCTGCCGGCGGAAGGCCGGGATGCGCCACGAGCGCATCGAGGTCACGTCACGCTCGTTGACCACGACTTTGCCCCGGTTGGGGGTCACCTCGTGCAGCAGCAGCTTGATGATCGTGGACTTGCCCGAACCGGAGGGACCGATGAAGAAGACGAACTCGCCCTTCTCGATGTTGACGGAGACATCGTCAAGGGAGGGGCGAGACGCCTTCGGATACATCTTCGTCACGTGGTCAAGCCGAATCACGGGACGTGAGTCTACGCGGTGTGACAAGTGGGCCAAGTACACGCGGTGCGTCGTGCGCGATTTGCCGCAAATGCGCCCCCGGCGTGGCGGCCGCGAATCGCAGGGCAGCGCTCGATTCCGCCGAAAGGTGTGACGTACGCCTCACTTTTTCCCGACGGCACCACCGTCACGTTATGTGATTGACGCACTCCAAAGCGATCATCAGGCGGCCGGGTTGAGCTCCCGCTGCTTGCGCCAGCGGATGCCGGCGTCGATGAACGCGTCGAGGTCGCCGTCGAACACCGCGGTGGGGTTACCGGTCTCGTGCTCGGTCCGCAGATCCTTGACCATCTGATACGGATGCACGACGTAGGAGCGCATCTGGTCGCCCCACGAGCCGGCCACGTCGCCGCGCAGCGCGTCCATCTTCGCCGCCTCCTCGGCCCGCTTCAGCGCCAGCAGCTTGGCCTTCAGCACGCCCATGGCGGTCGCCTTGTTCTGGATCTGGGACCGCTCGTTCTGGCAGGACACGACGATGCCGGTCGGGATGTGGGTCAGCCGCACCGCCGAGTCGGTCGTGTTGACGCCCTGGCCGCCGGGGCCGCTGGAGCGATACACGTCCACGCGCAAGTCGTCGTCGGGGATCTCCACCTCGTCGGTCTGCTCGACGACCGGCACGACCTCCAGCGCGGCGAACGAGGTCTGGCGCCGCCCCTGGTTGTCGAACGGGCTGATGCGCACCAGCCGGTGCGTGCCGGACTCGACGGAGAGCGTGCCGTAGGCATACGGCGCCTTCACCGCGAACGTGGCGGACTTGATGCCCGCCTCTTCGGCATAGGAGGTGTCGTAGACGTCGGTCGGGTAGCCGTGCCGCTCCGCCCAGCGCAGATACATCCGCAGGAGCATGTCGGCGAAGTCGGCCGCGTCGACGCCGCCGGCGCCGGCCCGGATCGTCACCAGGGCCTCGCGGGCGTCGTACTCCCCGGAGAGCAGCGTGCGGACCTCGAGCTCCTCGATGGCCTTGGACAGCCCCGCGATCTCGTCGCCGACCTCGGACAGCGACGAGGCGTCGCCCTCGGCCTCGGCCAGCTCGAGCAGGACCTGGGCGTCGTCGAGCCGGGCGCGCAGCCGCTCGAGCTTGTTGATCTCGCCCTGGACGTAGGACAGCCGGGAGGTCACCTTCTGCGCGGCGGCCTGATCGTCCCACAGATTGGGAGCCGACGCCTGCTCCTCGAGATCGGCCTTCTCCTTGCGCATGCGGCCGAGGTCGAGCACGGCCTCGATGTTGCGTAGGGTGCCGTCGAGGCTCTTGAGGGATTCGGCGTGGTCCAGAGCAGTCACGCCTCAAGCCTACGCCGGGTCGCCGACGGCTATTTGCCCGGCGCGCTCTTGAGCCAGGTGAGCGCGGCCTTGTGATAGCCGACCGCGAACTCCAGCGACGCGGAGAAGAAGTCGTCGCCGGCCTTCTTCGCCTCTTTCGCCATTTCGCGGGCCTCGGTCAGCGCCGCATTGTGGTATTCGGCGGCCTGCGCATAGACCTCCTGCAGTTGCACGGCGGACTGCTGCGCGCCGAATGCGACGCGCAGCGCGACCGGATTGCGCAGCGACTCGCGGCCGGCCGGCTCCGAGAGCCACCTGGCGAATGCCCGCTTGCCGGCCGGAGTGATCGCATACGGCTGGCTGGAGCGCGCGCCCGGCTTGCCGAGCTTGACGTATCCGGCGTCGGCAAGCGCGGGTAGCTCGCGGTAGACCTGGCTGCGTGTCATCGACCAGTACGGCCCGAGCCGGCGTTGCGCGGCCGCCATCAACTGGCCGCCCGTCATCGGCCCCTCGTGCAGCAACCCCAGCAGCGCCGCCGCGGTCGCGTTGATTCCAGAATCCGCCATGACCCTACGCTGTCATCTTTCGACGGCGCAGTCCAGGATTTCGGCAAATCCACTGTGAACTGTCGCGGTGCGACTGTCTAGTTAGGACGGCCGAGGTCACCGGAAGGATGGAAACGCCGGGAACGACGGCATCGTCGGGAACGACGGCTTGGGTTCACCCGGCCCGGGTACCGTCCGCGTCGGATTCGGCGTCGCCTTCTTCGTCGGCGGCTTCTCGCCCGGCCCGCCCGTGGCGGTCACCTCCGGCAGCGCCGGGGCGGACTCCTCCGGCGTGGCGCTCGCCTCGCCCGTCGGCGCCGCCGACTCCACGGGGGCCGCCGAGGCCGGCGCCGCCGACGAAGTGGTGACGTTGACCTTTTTGTCCCCGGTCCCGCCCGTCTTCTTGTCCCCGCCGGTCAGGAGCAACCCGCCGGCGACCAGGAGCACCAGCAGGAGTACCCCGCCGCCGACCAGGGACAGCAGCCGCAACTGGCGGCGGGATCCGCTGTCGGCCGGCGGGGCCGGCTCACCGTAGCCGAACGGCAGCTCATAGTCACCGACGGTGCCCGGCCGGATCGGCTCGGGCGGCGCCTCGAACCCGGACGGCCCGAACCCGGGCGCCCCGAAGCCGGACGGCACGGGCATGGGCGGCACGACGGCCGGCGGCGGGACGGCGCCCGCCGGGACGATCTGGGTGGGCGGCTCGGCGTCCGTGGGCGGCGGCTCGGCCGAGAAGCGCAGCTGGGTCGGCGGCTCGTCCGGCGAGCCCGCCCGCTGGGGCGGGATGACCAGGTCCTCGGCGGGCGCTGGGGGACCCCACAACGGCTCACCCGCGGCGGCCGCGGCCGCCGCGTCCGGCTTTTCCGACATATCATTTTCCGTTCCGCTAGAGGCTGTAATTTCCGACAAACCAGAAATGTCGCTTATGGGCGCGCCCACGACCGGCCCGGGATCGGCCGACCCGCCAGCCACGCCAAACGCGCCGGCGGCGTCGACGGACGCACTGGCCGCGTCGACGGAGGCGTCGGCAGAGCCCGGCGCGCCGGGCCCGGACGAGGACGGGTCGGACGCAACCGCGCCCGGCGTGGGCGAGGCCGGCGCGGACGAGGCCCGCGCGGACGAAGCGGGGGCGATCGCCTGGGTCTGGAGGTCCGCGACGCCGTGCGGCTCCGTGGGCAGGTCGGAGATCGGCACCGCCATCATCAGGTTGGCCGAGGCCGCGGCCGGCGAGACCGGCGCGGTCGGCAGCGGCACCCAGTCCACCCGCCGGACCGGCGTCTGCATCGGCGCCGTCTGCTCCGCCGAGCGCTGCCAGAAGGTCACCGCCTCCGCGGGCAGCCGCGGCAGCGGCTCGAAGCCGTCCAGGGCCCCCTCCGCGGCCCGCAGCCGACCCACGATCGAGGCGGCCGTCGGGCGCATCCGCGGGTCGAGTTCCATGCAGGCCTCGATCACCGGCCACAGCGCGGCCGGCATGCCGGGCGGCGGCACCGGGACACAGTCGGCGTGGCGGCGCAGCACCTCGCCGGGCGAGCCGCCCCGGTACGGGCTGCGGCCGCAGATGAGCTCGAAGAGGACCACCCCGAGGGCGTAGACGTCGGCGGCCGGGCTCGGCGTGTCGCCGGCGACCACCTCCGGCGCCACGTACTCCGGCGTGGCGTGCGTCGGGCCGGCCGGCCGGTCCAGGCGCCGGGCCACGCCGAAGTCGGCGAGGCGCACCGGGCCGCCGTCGGTCGGCACGAGCAGGTTGCCCGGCTTGACGTCGCCGTGGACGATGCCGTTGGCGTGGACATAGGCGAGGGCGTCGGCCACCTGCGCGACCACCTCGGCCGCGACCGCGGGCGGCAGCGGCCCCTCCGCGCGCAGCCGGCGGCGCAGGTCCGGGCCGGCGACCAGCTCCATGGCGATCGCGAGCACCCCGGACTCGCTGACGAGGTTCTTGACCCGGATGACCGACGCGTGTTCGAGGCCGGCCAGCAGCTCGGCCTCGCCGAGGAAGCCGTCCTTGAGCTCCGGCACCTCGGCCGCCTCCGGGCGCAGCACCTTGACGGCGACCCACTCGTCGGCCTGTGTGTCGTAGGCCCGCCAGACCGCGCCGATCGCGCCGCGGGCCACCTCCGACTCCAGCCGGTAGCGCTTGTCGAGGACCGTCTTCGCCCCGGTGACCGTCTTCATGGTCGTCCCTCCCCCATCAACCGTGACGGTAGGCGCCGGCGGCTACGCGCAACTGCCGCGCGGGGGCCCCTGGCACGAACCGGGGAGTCGCTGCCTGCGGATTCGTCGGTCCCGCGGGCTAGCGATTAGGGTCACTTTCCGTGGCGAGAGGTGCGCTGGTCCATTGGCTGCAGTCGCTGGAGGCGCGCGAGCTGGGCGAGGTGCTGCGCCGGCGTCCCGACGCGCTGACCGCGCCCTCGCCCGGCGATCTCACCCAGCTGGCGACGCGCCTGTCCGCGCGCACCGCCGTGGCCGAGGTGATCGCCACGCTGCCGCTGCCCGCGTTGCAAGTTGTCGAGGCTTTGGTACTGCTCGGTGAGCCGCCCGTGCCGCTCGCCCGGCTGGCCGAGGCGCTCGGCCGGGAGCCCGGCGACGCGGAGCTCGAGGCGACGCTGCGCGTGCTGAGCCAGCGGGCGCTGGCCTGGCCCGACGGCGAGGAGCTGTGGACGGTGCCGTATCTGCTCGACGGCCGCGTCCCGGGCCCGCCCGAGCCGTTCGAGCCGGTGCCGCCGGGGCCGGCGCTCGTCCCCGCCGACCGGGCCGCGATCCGGACGGCGACCGCCACCGCCGCGACCGAGCTGCTGGCGCACGCCGAAGCGCTGCTGCGGGAGGCGGAGCAGCGCCCGCTCGCCCGGCAGCGCAACGGCGCCGTCGCGGCCCGCGAGCAGGCCAGGCTGGCCGGGCTGCTTGATCTCGCCGAACCCATCGTCGACGTCATTTCGGATGCGGTACTGCGCGCGGGCCTCCTCGGCCCGGACGGCGCCCACCTGCAGCCCACGACCGCCTCGGCCGACTGGCTCGAGGCGCCGCCGCCCGAGCGGCTGGCCCGGCTGGTCTCCGGCTGGTGGTCGGGGCCGGCGCTGCGCCGGGTGGTCATCCGGGTCCTGCGCGACCTGCCGCCGGACACGGCGGTCGCCGGCGCCGACACGCTCGTGCCGCTGGTGCGCTGGACCGCCCCGCTGCCCGCCCGCGCGGCGGCGGACCTGGCCGCGACCGTGGCCGAGCACCTCGGCGCGGCCGTCGTGCTGGGCATCTGCGCGATGCCGGCCGAGCTGACCTTCGCCGTCGGGCCGCTCGGGCGGGCGCTGGCCGACGGCCGGCCGGTCGCCGAGATCGCGGCGAAGCTGCTGCCGGAGCCGCCGGCGCCCGACCCGCTGCGGGTGCGCGCGACCGGCAGCGTGGTGGTCAGCGACGACCCCGAGCTGCTCGACGAGGTCGTCGGGAAGCTCGGGCTGGAGCGGTATGCCCCGACCGTGGCCGGCTCGCGCGAGCCCGCCGCGGAGACGCTGGCCGCGCTGCGCTCGGCGGGCTATCGGCCGGAGCGCGACGGCGCCCGGGTCACGCTGCGCCGGGCGCCGGTGCCGGTCGGCGCGGCCCCGGCCCGGGCGAAGCCGGCCGTGGACCCGGGCGAGCTGGCGCGGCGTCTTGCCGTACCGCTGCAGCGAAATGCGTCAACGCAGGAGCTGATCCGCAGGCGCGCGCCCCAGCTCGACCCCGAGCAGGCGGAGCTGCTGGCCACGGCGGTCGAGCACGGCACGCCGGTGTGGATTCGGTACATCGACGCCGGCGGGCGGGCATCCGAGCGCGTGATCGAGAACGCCGAGCTCGCCGGGTCGGTGATCGAGGCGTGGTGCCGGCTGCGCCGCGACGATCGCGCCTTCGCGCTCGACAAGATCGTCGCGGTGGCCCGGCCGCCGCGGGACTGAGTCAGCCCATGTGCGGATAGGTGTGGTCGGTCGGCGGTACGAACGTCTCCTTGATCGTCCGCGGCGACGTCCAGCGCAGCAGGTTGTGCCAGGAGCCGGCCTTGTCGTTGGTGCCCGACGCGCGGGCGCCGCCGAAGGGCTGCTGGCCGACGACGGCGCCGGTCGGCTTGTCGTTGATGTAGAAGTTGCCGGCCGCGAAGCGCAACGTGTGGGCGGCCCGCTCGATCACCTGCCGGTCGGTGGCGAAGATCGAGCCGGTCAGCGCGTAGGGCGCGACGGACTCGGCCTGCGCGACGACCGCGTCGAAGTCGCCGTCGGCGAAGACGTGCACCGAGAGGATCGGCCCGAAGTACTCCGTCGTGAACACCTCGTGACCGGGGTCGGTGCACTCGACGATCGTCGGGCGCACGAAGAATCCCTCGGCGTCATCGGCGGTACCCCCGGCGACGACGGTGCAGGCCGGGGAGTTCTTGATCCGGTCGAGGGCCGCGGCCTGCCGGTCGAAGGAGCGCCGGTCGATGACCGCGCCGCCGAAGTTGGCGAAGTCGGTGACGTCGCCGTAGGCCAGCGCCTCCGCGGTGCCGGTCAGCTCGTCCTTGATCCGCGCCCAGACGCTCGCCGGCACGTAGGCGCGGGAGGCCGCCGAGCACTTCTGCCCCTGGTACTCGAACGCGCCCCGGATCAGCGCGGTGGTCAGCGCGGCCGGGTCGGCCGACGGATGGGCGATCACGAAGTCCTTGCCGCCGGTCTCGCCGACGACCCGCGGGTAGGAGCGGTAGACGTTCTCGGCCACGGTGCGGTTGAGCGTGCGGAACACGGCGGTCGAGCCGGTGAAGTGGATACCGGCCAGATCGGGGTCGGCGAGCGCGACCTCGGAGACGGCCAGCCCGTCGCCGGTGACCATGTTGATCACGCCGGGCGGTAGGCCCGCGGCCTCGAACAGGGCCATCGTGTAGTGCGCGGCCAGCTGCTGGGTCGGCGAGGGCTTCCACACCACCGTGTTGCCCATCAGCGCGGGCGCGGAGGGCAGGTTGCCGGCGATGGCGGTGAAGTTGAACGGGGTGATCGCATACACGAAGCCCTCGAGCGGACGGTGGTCGAAGCGGTTCCACACCCCGGCCGAGGAGAAGGGCTGGTCGGCCAGGAGCTTCTGCCCGAAGTACACGTTGAATCGCAGAAAGTCGATCAGCTCGCAGGCGGAGTCGATCTCCGCCTGGATGGCGGTCTTCGACTGGCCCAGCATCGTGGCGGCGTTCAGCGTGTCCCGCCACGGGCCGCTGAGCAGGTCCGCCGCCCGCAGGAACACCGCGGCGCGCTCGCTGTATGGCAGGTCCCGCCAGCCGGGCGCGGCGCGCTTGGCCGCGGCGACCGCCTGGGCGGCGTCGTCCGTGGTCGCGTTGTGTGTGACACCGAGCACATGGCGGTGGCGGTGCGGCTGAACCACGTCGATCGGCGCGCCGGCCGCCAGGCGCCGCTCGCCGTCGACGGTCATGGTCAGCTCGTGCCGCTCGCCGGCCAGCTCGGCGAGGCGGCGCTGCAGGCTCGCCCGCTGCTGGCTCCCGGGGGCGTAACCGTGCACCGGCTCGTTCTTGGGCTCGGGCACGGTGAACAAGGCATCCATGAGGGTCTCCCACGTTTCAGTGCTCGGTTCTGTTCTCCCATCCTCGCACGGGCCGATGGGCGGTTCCGGCGCTCGCGTACGCTGCTCAGCGTGACTGCGAAGCGCGCTGAACTGGAGCCGAGCGTGGACGCCTGGCGGCCCGGGCGGGCCGTCTTCGTGGGCGGGTTCGCCCTGGTGCTGCTGTTCCTCACGCTCTTCTCGGCCTTCGGCCACGTGTCGGGCGCCGCCGTCGCCGCCCTCGTGCTGCCGGGCGTGCTGACCCCGACCCTGATCGCCGGCGCCGCGGCCGGCGTCCTGGCCGTCGGCCGGTTCGCGCCCGGCGCCGACCGGCGCGGCCGGCTGATCCACGGCGCGCTCGGCGGCCTGCCCGTCGGCCTGCTCGCGATGGGCGGGATGATCGCGGCGTACCACTCGGGCCCGTCCGTCGCCTACGTCGCCGCCACGGTCGCCGTCTCCGGCGTGCTCGGCGGCCTGCTCGCCGCGGCCGACCCGATCAGCGCGATCGCCGCAGGCGCGGCGGCCGGCGTGCTGTCCTGCGGCATCGGGCTGCTGGTGGCGTACTTCCAGAATGATCTCGTCAACCTCTTCGGCAACCAGGAGACCGTCGGCAGCATGGCCGACGCCGCCTACCGGCTGCAGTTCACGACGTCGATCGTGGCCGGGATCGCGGCCGGCGCCCTGGCCTTCGGCTACCTGCGCCGCTCCGGCCTCGCGCTGCCGTGGCCGGCATACCCCCTCGCCGGCGCCCTGCCCGGGCTGCTGACCCTGGCTGCGGCGCTGCTGGGCTGGCTGGGCGGCCTGCCGCTGTCGCACGCGGTGGCGAAGGAGAGCGAGTTCGACGCGGCGATCATCGCCAGCCGCCTGCCGGAGCAGGTCAACCACGGCCTGATCCTGCTCTTCGCGGGCGCCTTCGTGGCGATGATCCTGGTCGGGCGCACCCTCCGGCGCTCCTAGCCGACCAGCTGGTCCAGCTCCGAGGGGTCGTACCACTCAAGCTCGTGATCCTCGGCCCCGTCCACGGTGAACTGGGCGTCGGGGTCCCCCGCCTCCGCCTCCTCGACCACATCGGCCGCCGCCGCGACGTCGGCCTCGGCCGCCGGCCCGTCGACGTGGATCGCCGCCACGGTATGCAGGGCGATCTTCCCGGCCACGTCCACCAGGCTCGACCCGAGATCCAGCCCGCTCATCTTCAGCACCGTCCCGGGCAGATCGACCGAGACGACAACCCGCCGCCGCGGCGCCTTGGCATCGTGGCGCAGCAGGCGCAGGGCGCTCTGCGCGGCCCGGGTGAAGGCGACGTACTCCAGCTCCTCCTCGTCACCTTCGGCATACCATTCCCGCAGCGCCGGCGTGACCGCGTGCGCCTCGGCAGGCGGCGGCAGTTCGCCGCTCTCCCGCAGGACGGCGAGCTGGGCCATGGTCGCCGGAAGGTACACGCGCGTGAGGTCCGTCGTCACGCTCCTGTACTACACCCTGGCCCGGGTTTCGACACGTAAGTCGGGCGTGTCTTCCACCCACCGCCCACGCTCCGTCCTTCGGCCCGGCGGGAAGCTTCCCCGAGGCAGTAGGAAGCGAACGATGGCAAACTGAAGCGATGGAGCCGCGCTTCCTGCTCATGAGCGACGTCGCCGAGCAGCTGAATGTCTCGGTCTCGCAGGTCTACCACATGGTGCGCAGCGGCGAACTGCCCGCGATCAAGGTCGGCGGACGCGGCCAGTGGCGCATCGAGCGCAGCAAGCTCGAGGAGTACATCGAGCACAAGTACGCCGAAACGGCGGAGTGGGTGCGCAGCAACCCGCTGGTCGACCGCGACTTCGAGTAGCCGCCCGCTTTACCCGGTTTCGGCCCGGCTCGCTCCCCGCCCAAAAGCACCTATGTCCCGAACCAGACATAGACCCCCGTAAGCCACCCCACCACCCTTGACTCCCCAGGGGACCCCCGGCCTAACCTCTCCCTCACAAGCAATCGAAAGCAAACGCAAGCAACGGGGGCAATCCAATGACCATCAGCATCGAGCACCGCCCACGCCGCAGCACCCGCAACCGGATCCGCCTGACATCGCCCGGCCCCGCCGTGGTCCTGCGCCTGCCACCACCCCTCGACCCGCCCGCCGACCCGCCCCCCGAGCCGGCGCTCGACATGGACCCGCTCCCATTCGACTGGCCGGGCACGCCACCGCCCCCGCCCCGTCCACGAAGCCCGCGCCGCCCGCGCCCGGCCCCGCCGCTGCCGGGCCCCCGCTCCAACGCATACGCCGCGGCCCAGCGATTCGTGAGCATGTGTGTGGAGATCCTCAACGGCTACCGCCCACCCAGCCAGCTCCGCCCGATGACGCACCCGCAGCGCTTCACCGACATCAGCGACCAACTCCTGCGCCGCACCGTCCGCGTCCGCATGACCCCCGGCCAGGCCGCCCGCCACGGCCACCTGGTCCGCGCCCGCCGCCTCCTGCTGTCCGAGCCCCTCGACGGCGTAGCCGAGGCCGCCGTCGTCCTCGAACACGGCGAAGCCACCTGGGCCATGGCGATCCGCCTGGAGCGCACAGACCGCCCCGGCGCCGGCGTCCTCGGCTGGATGTGCACGGTGGTCCAGGTCCTGTAGCCCACCGACCCGCCCGACCCAACCGCCGCCCGCGGGCCGCCCCGATCACGGGGCGGGACGGCCCGCGGACCCGGCCCAGCCACTCGAATACCTCCGCCGTTCGTGCCGGGGAGGGACGGCACGCACGGCGACCCCGGAGGCGCGGCGTCCCCGATTGAGGTGGGCGGGGACGCCCCTCCGACGGCGGCCACCGCACCTAACGTGCCGGGCGCGGTGGCCGCCGCCCACCACTCCGACCAACCACCGCCACACCGCACGCCCTGCGCTCGCCCGGCCACGGTCGCCGCCGCCCACCATGCGTTGACCCCCGGTGCGCCCGGTCGCCATCGAAGCAGCGGGCGCACTGGGCACCACCCACCCACAAACCGGCGGCCGCCGCGCTCCGATTGGGCCCGGACGCGGCGGCCGCCCCACAAGCCACGCCATCCTCCTGGCGGGAACGCGGCCGTCGCACTCCCCCGCGGCGGCCGCCCACCCACCTCGGCCGACCGCCACCCCTCCCGGCCGGAACGCCGCCGTCGCACCCTCGCGGCGGCCGCCCACCCATGACCCGCCAGCCGGGCACCTGCGTCCCGCTCGGGTCCCGCTCGGGTCCAGGTCCAGGTCCGGGTCCAGGTCCAGGTCCGGGTCCAGGTCCAGGTCCGGGTCCAGGTCCGTCCGCGTCCGGCCCGGCAGCGCCGTCCGTCCAGCTGGCGCAATGTCCACCGGCGGCCAGCGGTGCCTGGCCTGCGCGTCCCAATTCCCTGGGCGGGCACGATCGGCGATCACGTCCCACACGCCGGGCACTACACGCCGCGCGGCACGGCGCAGCGACCGGAACTCTCCGCGATCATGCCGAACCCGGCACCGACACCAACGGTTTTTCATGATCACGGAGCGCTGATGTACCCCCGTGTACCACAAGTCTCCGGGATCATGAAAAACCCGGTGTGCGGCCACCGCGAGCATCATGATCACGGAGACATACGTCCGCCCCGCCGCCCGGGGACGGCGCCGACGACCCGCCGTGGCCCACCGGTGGCCATCGACGCCCAGCCTGGGGCGCCCGCGGCCGGACGCCTGGCCTCAGCCAGACGATCAGGCGCTGGCCTCATACACCACGCAAGCGGACGTGACCATCCGCATCGACCGAGCCCAGCCCCGATCAGGTGGGCGACGCCCGGCACTCGCCCTTTCCGGCCCCGCGCCGACCGCGGCGGGCCTTGCTGTGGTGCGCAGGCCCGCGGTCGGTCCGGGATGGGAAGGGCGAGGGGCGCCGCTCGGTGAATGAGCGGCGCCCCTCGGGAGTTGGTGGGTGGGTCAGGCCGGGCCGCCGGGGGCGCCGTGGCAGCGCTTGTACTTCTTGCCGGAGCCGCACGGGCACGGAGCGTTGCGGGACGGGCCGTTGCTGGCGACCGCCTGGCCGGGGGAAGGCTTGCGGGCGGCCGAGTCGGGCGCCGACGGGCCTGAGCGGCGGGCGTTGGGGGAAGGGCGCTGGCCGGGCTTGGCGCCATTGCCGGCGTTGGGGCCCAGGCCCAGGGCCGGGGCCTGCTCCTGCTCGATCACCACGCCCGTCTCGCCGGCGGCGCCGTCGATGGTGGGGGCGGAATACTGCAGGGCGCGGGGCACGCGGTTGCCGCCGAGGCCCTTGGCGCGGATCTCGACCTGAGGCTGCTCGGGGAGCGGGATGGAGGGGGCGTCGCTGTCGACCTCGTCGTCGGCCTCCGAGGCCGCGGCGGCCTCCTCGACCTGGACCTCGAGGTTGAACAGGAAGCCGATCGCTTCCTCCTTGATGCCCTCCTGCATCTGCTGGAACATGTCGAAGCCCTCGCGCTGGTACTCCACCACCGGGTCGCGCTGGGCATAGGCCCGCAGGGTGATGCCCTCCTGCAGGTAGTCCATCTCGTAGAGGTGCTCGCGCCACTTGCGGTCGATGACGTTGAGCAGGACCTGGCGCTCGAGCTCGCGGACGGCCTCGGCGCCCAGCTCCTCCTCGCGGCGGTCGTAGGCGGCGTGGGCGTCCTCGATGAGCTGGACGCGCAGGAACTCGGGGTCGAGCTGGCCGCCGGCCTCCTCCTCCAGGTCCTCGATCGTGACGCCGACCGGGTAGAGCTGCTTGAGGTTGTTCCACAGCTGCTCGAGGTCCCAGTCCTCGGCGGTCTCGCCGAGCGAGGTGGCGCCGACGACGTAGGCGCCGACGACGTCGTCGACCATGTTGCGGACCTGCTCGCTGAGGTCCTCGCCGTCCAGCACGCGCTTGCGCTCGGCGTAGATGACCTTGCGCTGCTTGTTCAGGACCTCGTCGTACTTCAGGACGTTCTTGCGGATCTCCGCGTTCTGCGCCTCGATCTGGGTCTGCGCGCTCTTGATCTGGCGCGTGACCATCTTCGACTCGATCGGCACGTCCTCGGGGATGTTGAAGCGGTCCATGACCGCCTCGACCGCGCTGGCCCGGAAGCGGCGCATCAGCTCGTCCTGCAGCGACAGGTAGAAGCGGGACTCGCCCGGGTCGCCCTGCCGGCCGGAGCGGCCGCGCAGCTGGTTGTCGATGCGGCGCGACTCGTGCCGCTCGGTGCCCAGCACGTAGAGGCCGCCGGCGTCGGTGACCTCGTCGGACTCCTCGTCGACGAGCTTCTCGAAGCGCGGCAGGAGGTCGGCGAAGGCCGTCTCGTACTCCTCCGGGCTCTCCTCCTCGGTGATCCCGCGCTGGCGCAGCTCGGCGTTGGCCAGGTATTCGGCGTTGCCGCCGAGCAGGATGTCGGTGCCGCGGCCGGCCATGTTGGTGGCGACCGTCACCGAGCCCTTGCGCCCGGCCTGCGCGATGATCTCCGCCTCCTTGGCGTGGAACTTCGCGTTGAGCACCGCGTGCGCGACCCCGCGCTTGCGCAGCAGCTGGGAGAGCAGCTCCGACTTCTCGACGGAGACCGTGCCGACCAGGATCGGCTGGCCGAGGGCGTGGCGCTCGACGATGTCGTCGACGACGGCGTTGTACTTCGCCTTCTCGGTCTTGTAGATCACGTCCGGGTGGTCGATCCGGATCATGTCCCGGTGGGTCGGGATGGAGACGACGCCGACGTCGTACACCTTGTTGAACTCGGCGGCCTCGGTCTGTGCCGTTCCGGTCATGCCGGAGAGCTTCGTGTAGAGCCGGAAGAAGTTCTGCAGCGTGATCGAGGCGAGGGTCTGGTTCTCCTGCTTGATCTCCACGCCCTCTTTGGCCTCGATGGCCTGGTGCATGCCTTCGTTGTACCGCCGGCCGTGCAGGATGCGGCCGGTGAACTCGTCGACGATGAGGACCTCGCCGTCGTTGACGACGTAGTCCTTGTCGCGCTTGTAGAGCTCCTTGGCCTTGATCGCGTTGTTGAGGTAGCCGACCAGCGGGGTGTTCACCGACTCGTAGAGGTTCTCGATGCCGAGCTGGTCCTCGACCTTGGACACGCCGCGCTCGGTGACCGAGATGGTGCGCTTGGACTCGTCGACGTCGTAGTCGGCCTCGCCCTCCTTGCCCCGCTTGAGGCGGTTCACCACGCGGGCGAACTCCTGATACCACCGCGCGGACTGCTCGGCCGGGCCGGCGATGATCAGCGGGGTGCGGGCCTCGTCGATGAGGATCGAGTCCACCTCGTCGACGATGGCGAAGTTGTGGCCGCGCTGCACCAGCTCGTCCTTCGACCAGGCCATGTTGTCGCGCAGGTAGTCGAAGCCGAACTCGTTGTTGGTGCCGTAGGTGATGTCGCAGTCGTAGGCGGCCCGGTGTGCGCTGGAGGGCTGGTTGGGCAGCACGGTGCCGACGGTGAGGCCGAGGAAGCGGTGCACCCGCCCCATCCACTCGGCGTCGCGCTGCGCGAGGTAGTCGTTGGTCGTGACCACGTGCACGCCCTTGCCGGACAGCGCGTTGAGGTATGCCGGGAGCACGCAGGTGAGCGTCTTGCCCTCACCGGTCTTCATCTCGGCGATGTTGCCGTAGTGCAGGGCCGCGCCGCCCATGACCTGCACGTCGTAGTGGCGCTGCCCGAGCACCCGCGAGGCGGCCTCACGGGCCACGGCGAAGGCCTCCGGCAGGATGTCGTCCAGCGTCTGACCGTCGGCGATGCGCTCCTTGAACTGCTCGGTCATGCCGGCGAGCTCTTCGTCGGTCAGGTCGGCATACTCGTCCTCCAGCGAGTTGACGGCGTCGGCGACGGCCTTCAACTTGCGTAGCATCCGGCCCTCGCCGGCGCGGAGGATCTTCTCGAAAATCGACACGGGTCAGCGCTCCCTCAAACGTCTGCGACCCATCGTAGGCGGCTTTTCCGCCGACCCGCCGCCCCTGCCTGCCTACTCTACGGACATCGAGTGCGAAAGTTGGACATTTCACCCGGCGTACCGCAGAAATATCCGTCTCCAGACGCGGACCTATACGGCAGGATCGGCGTTCATGGAGCCGATCGAACTTGCCACCGGCGACGGTCTCGTCCTGCGCGCCTGGCAGCCCGACGACGCCGAGGACGTGTTCCGCGCGTGCCAGGACCCGCTGATCCAGCGCTGGACCATGGTCCCCGTCCCCTACCTGCGCGAACACGCCGAGGACTTCACCGGCGCGCTGACCCGTGCGGCGTGGGCGGCGCAGACGGCGGCGCCGCTGGGGGTCTTCGACGCCCGCTCGGGTGAACTGCTCGCCTCGTCCGGCCTGGTCGCACTCGACCTGCCGGGTCGCAACGGGGAGCTGGGCACCTGGGTGGCGCCCTGGGCCCGGGGCCGGCGGGTCGCCGAGCGGGCCGGCCGGGCGGTGGCGCACTGGGCGTTCGAGGTGCTGCGCCTGCGCCGGCTGATCTGGCGGGCGGAGGTCGGCAACCACTCCTCCCGGCTGTCCGCCGAGCGGATCGGCTTCACCTTCGACGGAGTCATCCGCGCCGGCCTGCCGGCCAAGTCCGGCGGGTTCGCCGACTGCTGGCACGGCGTCATGCTGCCCGGCGAGGTGTGCGACACGCCGCCAGCCTGGGTGGCGCCGGGCGGGCCGGGCGCCGTCCGCGCGCAGGCGTTCGGCCATCCACCGGCGCGCCTGCCGGCCGGCCCGTGCACGCTGCGCGCCCTGCGCGAGAGCGACCTCGAGGACCTGGTGACCACGTTCCGCGACCCGGCCACCGTGCAGTGGACCTCCATCCCCATGGCCTACCAGCCGGCGCAGGGCCTGGACTTCATCCGCGGCGCGTTCCCGGCCATGTGGGCGCGCGGCACCGGCGCCGGGTTCGCGTTCGCCGACGGCGACGACCGCTTCGCCGGCACCGTCGACCTGCGGATCAGCCCCCTGGATCCGGTCACGGCGGAGGTGGGGTACTCCGCGGCGCCGTGGGCGCGCGGCAAGGGGTACACGACCGAGGCGGTCCGGGCCGCCTGCGTCTACGGGTTCGAGCGGCTGGCCCTGGGCCGTATCGTGTGGCGGGCGCACGTGGGCAACGCCGCGTCGCGCCGGGTGGCCGAGAAGGTGGGGTTCGTGGTGGAGGGCGTGCAGCGCGACAGCTGCGTTCAGCGCGGCGAGCGGCTCGACGGCTGGAGCGCCACCCTGCTGCCCGGCGATCTGCGGTGAGGGTCGCCCTGCGCCCCTGGCGGGAGGGCGACGCCGAGGCGGAGGTCGAGGCGACCTTCGCGCCGGGCGACACCGCACGGACCATCGAGGACGACGAGACCGGCGCCGCGCTCGGCGTGATCAAGTGCATGCCCCGCCGGCCGGGCATCGGCGAACTCGCCTACTGGGTCTCGCCGCAATGGCGCCGGCGGCGGGTCGCCACCACCGCGCTGGAGCTGTTCAGCGCCGAGCTGTTGCAAGAGCGATTTCAGCGGTTGTACGTCGAGACGGCGCTCGCCAACGAGGCGAGCCAGCGGGCGGCGATCTCGGCCGGGTTCGTCCGCGAGGGCGTCTCGCGCGGCGGCGCGCCGGCCGCGGACGGCAGCCGCCAGGACACGGCCGTCTGGGCCCGGCTGGCCGGCGACCCGCCCGGGCCCAGCCCCCGGGTGCTGCCGGACCTGCCGGACGGCCGGCTCACCGACGGCGTCGTGGCCCTCCGGCCGATCCGCGAGGATGACGGGCTCGTGACGTACCACATGCGGAACCTGCCGGAAGTGCGCGGCCGCTCCGTGGTGAGCACGCCCCCGGACCCCGCCGTCGTCGCCCGGCAGTGTGCCGAGTCGATGGCGAAGTGGCTGGCCGGGCAGCGGGCCGAGATGACCATCCGGCGGGCGGACGACGACGGCTACCTCGGCGAGATCGCGCTCTACTACTTCGAGCCGGCCCTGCGCGAGGCCATGATCGGATACAGCCTCACCCCGGAAGCGCGCGGGCAGGGCTATGCGGCGCGGGCCGCCCGGCTGGTCACCGGCTGGGGTTTCGAGATCGGCATGAACCGGATGACCGCCGGTACCGCCACCGACAACATCGCCTCCCAGCGCGTCCTGGAGGCGGCCGGATACACGCGAGAGGTCGTCCAGCCGCAGCGTCTGCCCGGCCCGGACGGCACGCGCATCGACAACGTTGCGTTCGCCAAACTGCGCCCGGCGGCCACCTGAGCGTCACGTGACGTTGCGCTCGGCCCTCTTACGTAGGGCCCATGCGTCGTCGTGCAGTGATTTCCGGCATGAGCGCGGCCGCCGGCGCGGCCGTCCTGCCCGCAGCCCTCGTCAGCCCCGCCGCTGCCAGTGCCCACTCCACAGCCCACGAGACCGACCGCGAGCAGCACCGCCCGGCCCGTCCGCTGGTGATCGGTCACCGCGGCGCCAGCGGCCACCGGCCCGAGCACACCCTGGGCTCGTACACCCTCGCCATCGAGCTCGGCGCCGACTTCATCGAGCCCGACCTGGTGTCGACCAAGGACGGCCAGCTCGTCGCCCGCCACGAGAACGAGATCGGCGCTACCACGGACGTCTCCGCCCGGCCCGAGTTCGCCTCCCGCAAGGCCACCAAGACGGTCGACGGCAACGCCGTGACGGGCTGGTTCACCGAGGACTTCACGCTGGCGGAGCTCAAGACGCTCCGCGCGGTGGAGCGGCTGCCCGCCGTGCGGCCGCACAACACCATCTACAACGGGCTGTTCCAGATCCCGACCTTCCAGGAGGTCATCGACCTCGCCCGCGAGCAGGGCAGGCTCGTCGGCCGCACGATCGGGGTGTACCCGGAGACCAAGCACCCGACGTACTTCCGCTCGATCGGCCTGGAGCTCGAACCCCTCGTCGCCCGGGTGCTCAAGCGCAACGGCCTGGCCGGGCGCAACGCCGCCGCGTTCCTGCAGTCGTTCGAGCCGACCAGCATCAAGAAGCTGCGCGGTCTGGTCGACACCCCGTCGGTCGTCCTGCTGGACGAGGTCGGCCAGCCGTTCGACTTCAAGGTCAGCGGCGACGCGCGCACCTGGGCCGACCTGGCCAAGCCGGCCGGCCTGGACTACCTCAAGGCGTTCACCGACGGCGTCGGCGCCACCAAGAACCTGGTCATCGCCCGGGACGCGGCCGGCAACCTCCTCCAGCCGACGGCGCTCATCCACGACGCGCACGTCCGCGGGCTGAAGGTCCACTCGTGGACCTTCCGCAACGAGAACCAGTTCCTGCCGCTGAACCTGCGCAGCAGCACCGACCCCACCGCGTGGGGCGACATCATCGGCGAGGTCCAGACCTTCCTGACGGCCGGCCTGGACGGGCTCTTCGCCGACTACGCGGACACAGCGGTCCTCGCCCGGGACCTGTACCTCTCGGGCCGCTGATCGACTCATGTCTCGCGGCGGGCGGGCCCTGGCACCGGGCCCGCCTGCCGCGGTTCGTCACATGCCTAGGCTCATCACGCCGTAGTCGTACGCCCGGCGGCGGTAGACCACGCTCGGACGACCGGACTCCTTGTCGTTGAACAGGTAGAAGTCGTGGCCGAGCAGTTCCATGTTGAACAGCGCGTCGTCCACGGTCATCGGGTCGCCGGGGTGCTCCTTCTCGCGCACGATGTGCCAGGGCTGGTCGTCGGTCTCCTCGATCAGGTCGAACCCGGCACTGTCCGTCGGTGCGGTCTCGACCGGGGCGAGTTCGGCCCTGGTGGCAAGGGCGGTGGCGGTATACCGCTCGGGCGGTGTGAATGCGAGTGACGCGGTCGCCGCGGCGACGGAGACCGGCGCGTGCCGGCCCCGATGGACCCGTCTGCGATCGGCGGCCCGGCTGAGCCGGCTGTCCAGTTTGCTGATCGCGCAGTCCAAGGCGCTGTAGAAGTCGGCGGCGCAGGCCTCCGCCCGGATCACCGGACCACGCGAGTAGCACGTGATCTCGACACGCTGACAGTGATCGGATTGGCGCGGATTGCGCTCGTGAAACAGCTCGACGTCGACGCGGATGAGCTTGTGGTCGTATCGCTCGACCTTCTGCAGCTTGTCAGCGACGTGCTGCCGGTAATGGTCGGGCACCTCGACGTTGCGGCCCTTGACGACGATGTCCACTCCTGACCTCCCCCACGGGTTCTTCGAAGAAAACGGGTTCGGGTTTCGGTTTCGAGACTCGGCCGGAAACGCGCCTCCCCAGAGGCTCAGCCCACGCGGCACGCGACCGAAACAGCGGGTGTCAGGTCCTCCCTTCGCGGCCGTCCCACCGCGGTTCACCCGGGAAGCGCCGCCGCGGCGAGCATTGGTCGTCTCTCGACGTTAAACCGAGGACAGCCGCTAGTCACCCCTCGTTCAGAAGAACGGTCACTTCATTCACCGAAACCCTCCCGATGGATTACCCCACGCTGTGCGGCACGTTACTTTGGGTGCAAATGGGGCATAAATCGTGTTGTACCGCTGACCTTGCGTAGTACCCTCACCCACCGGGGGGATTACGCCGCAGGCTTCGCCGACGCCAACGCCAACGCCAACGCTCCGACGCCCCAGGCGACGCCAGCCGAGGTCCACCACGCCAGCCCACCCGGCCAACGGCGCCGAGCCCCCGTGGCGCAGCCACCGAGACCCGTGGCACTGCCACGGCCGTGCAGCCACGGCGAGACCTGTGGCACAGCGACGGCCGCGCAGCCACGGTTAGGTCGGATGGCGCCCCGGCGATGGGCCACCTCGGATCGGCCGCCGGCCGCGATGCCTGCCCGCGGCCACGTGGTGCCCGACCTGCGCGTCCCAGGCTGGGCACGGTCGGCGATCACGTCCCACCCATCGGACACGGCTCGGCGCAGCGACCATGAGTCTCCGCGATCATGCGCAACCAGCACCGACACCAACGGTTTTTCATGATCACGGAGCGCTGATGTACCCCCGTGTACCAAAAGTCTCCGTGATCATGGCAAACCCGCGGTGCGGCCGGCGCTGACATCATGATCACGGAGACTTCCGGTCGCCGACCCGGCCGCGGAAATCGGAAGTTGTGCCCGGCGGGTGCGACACCCGCACCGTCCGCGCCGCCCCACCGCGCCGCCCCACCGCCCCACCGCCCCACCGCGCCGCACCGCCCCACCGCCCCACCGCACCGCCCCACCGCCCCACCGCACCACCGCACCGCACCACCCCACCGCCCCGCGCCCCACCGCCCCGCGCCACCCCGCGCCCCACCGCCGCGCCGCCCCATCGCCGCGCCGCGCCACTGCGCCGCGCCGCCCCACCGCCCCACCGCGCCGGGTCGGCCACGGAGATGCTGCCGGGTCAACCGCGGCGGCGCTGGGTGGCGGCCAGGACGGCGGTGCGGTCCACGGGGATGCCGGCCGAGGCCAGCCGCTGAGCCGCGGCCGCCAGGGTGACGCCGGTCGTGACGATGTCGTCGACGAGCACCACCGTCGCGCCCGTGCGGTGCAGGTGGGAGCGGAGGGCGGCGGCGCGATTCCGGCGTACCGAAAAAGCATGACGGGCGGCCGCGGCACGCTCCACGGCCGTCAGCTCCGCCGAGTCGCCGGGGCGTGGCAGGGCCCGCAGCGGCCGGGCGACGACCGCCCCGGGGCAGGCCCGGGCGGCGGACCTGGCCAGCCGGAGCATGTGGTCGCCGTGCCGGCGCCGGGCGGCGGCCGCGGTGCCGGGGATGGGCACCAGCACGACCCCTGCCGGCCCCCGGTTGGAGCATGATCGGGCGACGACCCGAGCAAGCAGGCCACCGAGCGCGCCGGTCAGCTCGTGCCGGTTCTCCTCCTTGTATTGCACGATCGCCCGTCGCAGCGCCCCCGCGTATGCCGCCAGGGCGAACGTCGGCGGCAGCCCCGGCGGCTCCGGATCGGGCCGGGTGGGCTGCGGCCGCGCCGAGGCCAGCGCGGCGCGGCAGCGGGCGCACAGCGCGCGGGCGGCCGGCTCCGCGCACCCCGCGCAGGTGGCGGGCAGCACCAGGTCGACCAGGCCGTCGACGAACTCGGTGAACACGGCGGATCAGTCCGAGAAAAACGGAGCGGTCGGCGGCAGCGGCTCGGCGGCTCCCGGTGCGGGTGGCGGACTGAGCTTCACCGGACCGATGTCGTCGTGGTACACGTTCTGCGCCACCCCGTTGGACTCGATCATGATCGTGTACGACGGCACGGTGGCGGACGGCGGGTTGGTGCGCACCGCCAGCGACGTCACATCCAGCTGCGACGGCGCGGCGCGCTCGCCCGTCGGCAGGACCTCCTCGATCGCGCCGTCCACGGTGATCGCGACCAGCGAGTAGGCGAACACTCCGGTGGGCGGGGCCGGGCTGGGCTTGCCGCCGACCACGAGCGTCGTCTCGGTGAGCCAGCCGACCGCCTGGGTGCTACCGAGCGACGTGGTGATCTGCTGGGGCAGTCCGCCGATGCTCAGCTTGCCGTTGTCCAACTGCAGTGTGGCGACCAGCAGGGTGCCGCCGACGATGAGCGCGATGCGGTGCCCGTCCGGCGCGACGGCGAAGGCGGTGATCGGGCCGGCCGGCAAATTGGCGACCGGTATCAGAGACTCCAGCTTTACCGACTTGTCGTCGCTCGATACGTACAGCTTGGAACCGTCGGAGATCAGCAGCCGCTGCACCGGATAGTTGATCCACTCGGGCCGGCTCAGGTGCTGGCCGACGACGCCCGTGTCGAGGTACACCGGCGGGTTGGCGATCGGCAGGTCGGGCGAGCTGACGAAGAGGCGCTGCTCGATCTTGGTCCCCGTGCCGGTCTGACGCACCAGGGCCGCACGGTTGAGCTGCCGGTTGATCGCCGCCGAGACGACGTTCTGGTTGTTCGGGCTCGGCACGAACAACGGCTGCTCGCCGGCGGGCGGGATGGCCACCGTCCGGGCAGCGCCGGCGGAGACGACGAACTTGTCCTGGCTCGCGGAGGCGAGGTCACCCGCGACGTTGTACGGCTCGTACGAGGTCGAGTCGGCGTCGTTGTGCTGATTCTCGATCATCAGCCGGACCAACGGATGCCCCGGCAGCGACCAGCGGATTTGCCGAGCCAGCCGGTTGAGGTCGTCCGGGCTGCGGCTGGCGGCCTTGCCGCTGAGGTTGACCTTGACGTCGCTGTCCTCGATGACCGGATTGTCCTTGACGTCGAACTCCTGCGGCCAGATATCGGCGACGCTGCGCAGCCATTGCGTCGGACCCACCTTGAGCCAGCGGAGCACCTCGCTGACCTGCTTGGCCGGGGAGAGCGTCCGCGGCATGTACCGCAGGTCCGGCACCAGCCGTGGATCGTCCAGGCCGGACTCCCAGAAGTAGACCGGCCGCTGGTCGTAGAGCGCGCGGAGCCCGCTCTCGCTGAGCAGCAGCTGGGCGTCCTTCGGGTCCTTGGGCTCGAACGAGTCCAGCCGCAGCTGGGTGTCGATCGTCGCCACCTGGATGTTGACCGGGATGTCGTCGAGCACCGGGTGGATGACTTCGCCGTTCGCGGTCAGCTGGCCGATCGGGTGCAGCGTGACATCGGCCTCGTACCGCCCGGACCCGACCAGCCTGGGGTAGATGACCGGATCGCGCACGATGGTCAGGTCCTTGCCGGGCACCCACCGCTTGCGCATCGCGTCGGTCATGAACTGCCGCATGCGGTCGAGAGTCTCGTTGCCCGCGTCGGGCGCGGCGCCCTCGGTGCCCAGATTGGCGCCGACCGACGACTTGAGGAACAGGTCGACCAGCGCCTGCGGCGAGTCCGCGTCCGACGGCTTCGGCGGCGTCACCCCACCCGGCGCGGCGGCGGCACTCTGCGCCGGCCCCGCGTATTTGGGATCGGTGTGCGATGGCAGCGCGCACGCCCCGAGCAGGAGCAGCGCGCCGAGCGCGGCCACCACGCCGGCGACCGCCCCACGCCCCGGCCTCCGACCGCGCCGCCACAAAGCAGGGCGCAGGTCCGCGGGAACCATCCCGGACGTGGCCCGGCGCAGCCCCGCAGGCTTGCCACTGCCCGGGCCCGGCGGCCCGGCCCGGCCCACGCGCGGCGGCGTGCGGTTGGCCGCCAGGGACAGCGGCGCGGCGCCGTCCGCACACGGCGGCGCGCAGTTGGCCGCTAGGGACCGCGGCGCGGCGCCGCCCACGCTCGGCGGCGTGGAGTTGGCCGCCGGGGGCGGCGGCGCGGCGCGGTCCGCGCACGGCGAAACCGAGTCGGCCGCTAAAGACTGCGGCGCCGTATCGGCTGCTAGAGGCGGCGGCGCCGTGTCGGCTGCTGGAGGCGGCGGCGCGGTGCGGCGCGGGTGCGGCAGTGTGGAGCCGCGCGGCAGGCGATCGGGTCGGGTCATGGCGTCTCGCCGATCAGTGCGGCCTCGTCGGCGCGGGCGTCGTCGGGGACCAGGCGCAGGGGCGAGGAGACCAGCCGGTCGCCGCTGCGGGCGGGCAGCGTCAGGCGGAACTGGGCACCCTTGCCCGGCGCACCCCACGCCTCCAGCCAGCCGCCGTGCAGGCGTGCATCCTCCAGGCTGATCGAGAGGCCGAGGCCGGTGCCGCCGGTCTGCCGGGCCCGCGACGGGTCCGCGCGCCAGAACCGGTTGAACACCAGCTTCTCCTCCCCCGGCTTGAGGCCGACGCCGTGGTCGCGGACCGTGACGGCGACCGCCGAAGCGTCTGCGGCCAGCGTGACGACCACCGGCTTGCCCTCGCCGTGCTCGACCGCGTTGCCGACCAGGTTACGCAGCACGCGCTCCACCCGGCGCGGGTCGACCTCGGCGATGACCTCGGTGTCGGGCACGACGACCTCCAGCTCGACCTTGCAACGCTCGGCCAGCGAGGACAGCTGGTCGCCGACGTGGCGCACCACCGGCACCAGGTCGGTGGGCTCGGCGTCGAGCGCGGCGAACCCGGCGTCGAACCGGCTGATCTCCAACAGGTCGGTCAGCAAGCTCTCGAACCGGTCGAGCTCGGCCTGCAGCAGCTCGGCGCTGCGCGCGGCGGCCGGGTCGAACTCGTCCCGGGACGCGAAGAGGAGGTCGGCGGCCATCCGCACGGTCGTCAGCGGAGTGCGCAGCTCGTGCGAGACGTCGGAGGTGAACCGCCGCTGCAGGCGCGACATCTCCTCCAGCCGCACGATCTGGCGCTGCAGGTTGGCGGCCATCTGGTTGAACGCGGCGGCGAGCCGCGCCAGATCGTCCTCCCCGCGGACCACCATCCGCTGGTCGAGCAGGCCGGCCGAGAGCCGCTGCGCGGTGCGCGCCGCCACCCGCACCGGCGTCACCACCAGGCGGGTCATCATGGCCGCGATCAGGGCGAGCAGCGCGACGAGGGCGATGCCGGTGCCGGTGACGACGGCGCCGGTGAACTGGACGAGCTCGTCCTCGGTGTGCAGGGGAACGAGGTAATACAGCTCGATGGGCTCGGTGCCGATGGCCACCGGGGTGCCGGTCACGAGGTACTTCTGCAGGCCGTTGCCGATGTCCAGCGTCGCGATCTGCTGATAGGTGCCGGGCTTGTCGCCCACCACCAGGGTCCGCATGCCGCGCACCTGCGGGTCGTCCATGACATACGGGTTCTTGCTGGGCGGCCACACGGCGTTGAGGTTGCCGCTGCGGCGCACCATGACGACCTCGGCCTCCGGGTCGCTGGCCGAGGCGTAGAGCTGGGTCACCACGTTGCGCAGCCGGGGCGGCAGGCTGGGGTCGTCGTTCTGGGTGAAGCCGGCCAGCTCGTGCAACGCGTAGTAGGCACCGTTGTGCGCCAGCGTGGTGGACTGGTTGAGCTTGTTGTGCAGCACGCTGTTGCTGATCAGCGACGCCACGGTGTAGCTGAACGCCAGCACCAGCGCGGCGGATAGCAGCAGCGTGATGCCGACCACCCGGAACTGCAGCGAGCGCCGCCACTGCCGGCGCAGCGCCGCCACGAACACGCGCCCCCGCCGGCTCACGGCGACGGGCACCAGCCGCCGCAGTCGCAGCCGGCGGGCATGCAGGATGATCGGGTCGATGCGCACCATCGGTCGGCCTAGCCGGTGCCGGCCTTGTAGCCGACGCCGCGAACCGTGAGGATGATCTCCGGCTTCTCCGGGTCGGGCTCGATCTTGGCGCGTAACCGCTGCACGTGGACGTTGACCAGGCGGGTGTCGGCCGCGTGGCGGTAGCCCCACACCTGCTCGAGCAGCACCTCGCGGGTGAAGACCTGGCGCGGCTTGCGCGCGAGGGCGACCAGCAGGTCGAACTCCAGCGGGGTCAGCTTGACCTCGTCGCCGTCGCGCATGACGGTGTGCGCCGGCACGTCGATGGTGATCTGGTTGCCCGGTGGCCCTATGGTCAGCAGCTCCGGCGCCACGTCCTCGCCGCGGCGCAGCCGGGCCCGCATGCGGGCGACTAACTCCTTGGGCTTGAACGGCTTCATCACATAGTCGTCGGCGCCGGACTCCAGGCCCAGGACCACGTCGACCGTGTCGCTCTTGGCGGTGAGCATCACGATCGGCACGCCCGACTCGGCTCGGATGGACCGGCACACGTCGATGCCGCTCATGCCGGGCAGCATGAGGTCGAGCAGGACGATGTCGGGGCGGGTGTCCCGGAACGCGGCGAGGGCGCGCTCACCGTCGGCCACGAAGGAGGGCAGGAAGCCCTCGCTGCGCAGGACGATGCCGAGCATCTCGGCGAGGGCGGGGTCGTCGTCGACCACCAGGACACGGGCTCTCATGCGGTCCAATATTTCACCTCCGGGGCCGGATGCGGGAACCCGACCGCCGATCTTGGCGGTCCGTGTCGGCTGGATTACCAAAAGTGACGAAGACGCCGGAAGGACAGTCGAACTCGCCCGGGCCGACTACGGTGTCCGGCGTGGAGGAGACCAGGGCCGTGATCCCGATGCGTCCGCTCACCTTCGGCGAGCTGCTGGACGCCGCGGTGTCGCTGCTGCGCGCCCAGGCGCCCGTGCTGCTCGTCGCGGCGCTGGTCCTGGCCGTGGGCGAGCAGGCTCTACTGTTCCCGCTGCGCACGTGGGCGCGGATACCGCAGCCGTATTTCGCACCGCAGTGGGACGACCTCGGCCCGTCCTGGCTGGTGTTCTGCCTCGGACTGACACTTGAGGGCACGATCCTGGCGTTACTGGGCGGTCTGGCCGGCGCCGCGGCCGGCCCGGGGCTGCTCGGCCGGCCGGTCCGCGGCCGGCAGCTGCTGGGCCAGGTGGCGCGCCGCACCCTGCCGCTGCTGGTCCTCGCGACGGTGACCGGCGTCATCCTCTTCTTCTCCGCGATCGTGCTGATGCTGCCGTGGCCGCTGTTCTTCGGGCTGCTCGGCCTCGCGGCGCCGGCGCTCGTGGTGGACCGGGTCGGGCCGTTCCGCGCCGTCGGCCGCTCGTTCAAGCTCTCCGGACGCGGGCTGCGCGGCGTCGGCATCCGGCTGGGCGGCTACCTGAGCTGGTTCGCCATCCGGCTGGCCCTCGGCCTCGGCGGAGCCGCCGTGCTGCAGTTCTGGCTGCGCAACGGCGAGACCGGCTTCGCTCTGGCCATGGCGGGAATCTGGGCGCTGGTCAACACCGTCGCCTATGCGATGCTGGCCTGCATCGACGCGGTGCTCTACCTGGAGATCCGGATGCGCGTGGAAGGCCTCGACGTCGCGATCGGCCGCCTGCGCCGGCTCGGCCGCCCGATCGATCTGGCGAGCTCGGTGGTCCTTGGGGCGGCGGTGCGATGAGCCGGGCCTGGGCCGAGTTCCTGCAGGCACTCGACGACGCCGTCGGCGTGCCGCTCACGGCGGTGCTGCTGCTGGTCGCCGCGATCGTCTTCGGCCTGCTGTGGTACTTCTACCCGCGCTGGGTGCCCCGGCGGTTGCCCCGGCTGCGCTTCGGCCGGCAGCGAAAGCGCCGCGAGGTCGACGAGCAGCTCGACGTCGACCCGGACCCCGACGAGGCGGAGCCCGAGCCGGAGCCGGACGAGACCGCGGAGGAGGTGCCCGAGCTGCCGGCGCACGTGTTCGCGTCGCTGGCCGACCGGCTCGCCGCCGAGGGCCGCTATGCCGAGGCGGTTCGCGAGCGCCTCCGCTCGATGGTGCGGGGCCTGGTCGAGCGCCGCATCCTGGAGCACCAGCCGGGCATGACGGTCACCGAGCTGGCCCGGGCGGCGGCCGCCGCGCAGCCCCGGGTCGACGCGCCGTTGCGCAACGCGACGGGCATCTTCTCCGATATCTGGTACGGCGAACGCCCCGCCACCGCCGAACACGACCACCGCATGCGAGAGCTGGCCGCGGAGGTAAGCCGATGACCACGATCCGGCACGGCGAACGCCCCGCCACCGCCGAACACGACCACCGCATGCGAGAGCTCGCCGCGGAGGTGAGCCGATGACCACCGTCGCCCGCCCCCACGCCGGCCGCGCCCAAACGTCCGGCGGAGGTAACCCATGACCGCCGCCCCGATCACCACCGCCCAGCCCGCGCAGGCCGCTCCCCCGGCGCCCGGCGCCGGTCGGCCGGCTCGCAAGCGACGCAGCCGGCGCTGGCTGCGGCTGGTCGCGCCGCCGGTGGCCGTGCTCGTGGTGCTGCTGCTGGGCACCTGGCTCTATCAGGCCGAGCAGCCCGACCTCACCGACCCGGCGTATCTGTCGCCGGACAGCCGCGCCGCCATCGGCGCCGCGGATCTGGCCGGGCGGGTCCGCGACGCCGGCGTCACCATCGTGCGCCGGGACAAAAGCTCCGACGCGCTGCTCGACGCCTACGCCGGCGACGCCACGCTGCTGATCACGACGCCGCAGCTGGTGCACAAGTTCTACCTGCGCATGCTCAAGCTGTTGCCCGCCTCGACCCGGGTGGTCATCGTCGAGCCCAACCTGGGGACCGCGATCAACGGGCTGCTGCCGTTCCTCGCCACCGACCGCGGCTACGCCGCCCGCACCGCCGCCCCCGGGTGCGATTACGCGCCCGCGGAGCAGGCCGGGCGGGCCGGGGTGGTGCGCACGCGCTACGGGCCGCTCGAGCCGGACCTCGGCCGCGAGGTCGCGCGCTGCTACAACGACGCGCTGGTGGTGTACCGGCGCGACAGCACCTCCGTCACCGTCGTCGGCTCGGCGGATCCGTTCCGCAACGACCGGATCGGCGAGTACGGCAACGCCAAGCTGGTCACCGGACTGCTCACCGGCGCGCCGAAGCTCGTCTGGCTCGACCTGCACCGCCGCGAGCCTCCGCCACTGGAGGTCGACGACCCCGGCCTGGCCGGCGCGCCCGCCGCACCGCCGTCGCTGCGGCCGGGGAGCTCCAGCGAGCCGGGCGACACCGACTTCCCGGTCGAGGGCGACGGCGGCGACCGGGGCGGTGGCGGCGGAAGCGGCAGCCAGCAACAAGAGCAGGCGTCGCAGCCCGATCCGCCCAATCCCCTGTGGGTGGCGTTCCCGCCGTGGGTGTATCCGGTGGTCGCGCTCCTCGTGTTCGCCGTGGTCCTGCTGATGGTGGCGCTCGCCCGGCGGCTCGGTGCGCCCGTGGTCGAGCCGCTGCCGGTGGTGGTGCGCTCCAGCGAGACCGCACTGGGCCGCGGGCGGCTCTACCAGCGGGCCCGGGCGCGGCCGGAGACGCTGCGCGTGCTGCGCGACGCCGCCCTGGCCCGGCTGACCCGCCTGCTGCGGCTCGAGCCCGGCGTCGATCCTGGGGTCCTCGTGGAGACGGTGGCGGCGCGCAGCGGCTGGCCACCGGAGGCGGTGAGCCAGACACTGTTCGGCCGCGAGCCCGACGAGGACGCCGAGCTGGTCGACGCGGCCGAGCGCCTCGAGCGCCTCGTCAACGCCGTCGCAACGGAGCCCACCGCGGCAACCGGGCCCCCCGAGGCAGCCGGGCCGGACATAACAAGGGAGCCCAGCGTGGCAGCGCATTCCGCCGCGCCAACGGAGCCCGGCGTGGCAGCCCAGCCCGGCGTGGCAGCCCAGCCCGGCGTCGCAGCCCAGCCCGGCGTCGCAACCAGGCCCAGCGTGCCAGCGGAGCCCGGCGTGGCAACCGGGCCCGGCGTGGCAACGGGGTCCGCTGTAGAGGCCCAGCACGGCGGAGCAACGGAACAAGGCGTACCAACGCGGCATGAAGCGACCACGGAACATGGAGCCGCACCCGGACATCCCGTCGCGCCGGACGCGCCGGGCGGCACATTCGAAGGAGAGCCACGGTGACCGACATCGCCACCCCGCTGATCGAAGGCTCGCCCGAGGCCGGCGCGGAGCAGGCCCGGGCCGCGCTCGGCCGGCTGCGCGCCGAGGTCGCCAAGGTCGTGGTCGGGCAGGACGCCGTCGTGACCGGCATGGTCATCGCCCTGCTGGCGCGCGGCCACGTGCTGCTGGAGGGCGTGCCGGGCGTGGCCAAGACGCTGCTCATCCGGACCATCGCGGCGGCGCTCGACCTCGACGCCAAGCGGGTGCAGTTCACGCCCGACCTGATGCCCGGCGACGTCACCGGGTCGCTGATCTTCGACGCCCGCAGCGCGGAGTTCCAGTTCCGGGAGGGGCCGGTCTTCACCAACCTGCTGCTCGCCGACGAAGTCAACCGCACGCCGCCGAAGACCCAGGCCTCGCTGCTGGAGGTCATGGAGGAGCGGCAGGTGTCGGTCGAGGGCCGGGCGCGGCCGCTGCCCGAGCCGTTCCTGGTCGCCGCGACGCAGAACCCGATCGAGTACGAGGGCACGTATCCGCTGCCGGAGGCCCAGCTCGACCGGTTCCTGCTCAAGCTGACCGTGCCCCTGCCGACCCGCGACGAGGAGCTGGGCGTGCTGCGCGCGCACCACCGCGGCTTCGACCCGCGGCGGCTGCGCGACGCCGGCGTCCAGCCGGTCGCGACCGCCGCCGACCTGGCCGCCGGGCGCGCCTCGGTCCAGCGGGTCTCGGTCGCCGACGGGGTGCTCGGCTACATCGTCGACCTGTGCCGCGCGACCCGGGTGTCGCCGTCGCTGGAGCTGGGCGCCTCGCCGCGTGGCGCGACCGCGCTGCTGGCCGCGTCGAAGGCGTGGGCGTGGCTGACCGGCCGCACGTATGTCACCCCGGACGACGTGAAGGCCCTGGCCCGTCCGACGCTGCGGCACCGGGTCCGGCTGCGGGCGGAGGCGGAGCTGGAGGGCGTGACCACCGACGCCGTGCTCGACTCGGTGCTGGCCACCGTCCCGACGCCGCGATGATCACCTGGCGGGCGGCCGCGCTGGTCGGCGCCGGCACGGCGCTGCTGGCGATCGTCGGCGCCGTCGCGGGCTCCGCCATCGGGGCGGCCTGGCTGTGGGGGGCGGCCGGGCTGCTGGTGCTCGCCGTCGGCGCGGCCTGCGTCGTGGACTTCCTCGGCGCCGCTTCGCCGAAGCTGCTCAAGCTCAGCCGCAGTGGCGACCAGGCGCTGTGGCTCGGCGAGACCGGGCGCGTCACGCTGCTGCTGCACAACCGCTCCGACCGGGTGCTCGCGGCGCGGGTGCGCGACTCCTGGGTGCCGTCGGCGGGCGCGTCACCGACGATGCACGACGTGCGCATCGAGCCGGGGCGGGCGGTGGCCGTCACCAGCACGCTCACCCCCACGCGGCGCGGCGACCGTCCGGCCGTGCGGGTCATGGTGCGGTCGTTCGGGCCGTTCGGGTTGACGTACCGCCAAACGAGCAAGACGACCGCGGACCGCCTCACGCCGCCGTGGCGCCTGCGGGTGTACCCGCGCTTCAACTCCCGTCGTCTGCTGCCCGAGAAGCTCGCCAGGCTCCGCGTACTGGACGGATCGGTCGTCACGCGCGGCCGGGGGCAGGGCACCGAGTTCGACGCGCTGCGTGAGTACGTCGTCGGCGACGACGTGCGCTCGATCGACTGGCGCGGCAGTGCCCGCCGGTCCGACGTCATGGTGCGCACCTGGCGGCCCGAGCGCGACCGGCGGCTGGTGTGCGTGCTGGACACCGGGCGCACCTCGGCCGCGCGCATCGGCGACGAGCCGCGCCTCGACGCGGCGATGGACGCGGCGCTGCTGCTCGCTTCGGTGGCGGCCCGCGCCGACGACCGGGTCGACCTGCTCGCCGTCGACACCGCCGTGCGCGCCTCGGTCACCAACGTCGAGAAGCGCACGCTGCTGTTCCGGCTGGTCAGCACCATGGCGCCGCTGGAGCCGAGCCTGGTGGAGACCGACTTCGGCCTGGTCGCCGGGGAGGTGCTGCGCCGGGAGCGCAAGCGGGCGCTGGTCGTGCTGTTCACCGCGCTGGAGCCGGGCGCGCTCGGCGAGGGGCTGCTGCCGGTCCTGCCGCAACTCGCGGCCCGGCACAAGGTGATCGTGGCCGCGGTGCACGACCCGGAGCTGGCCCGGATGGCCCGGGTCGGCCCAGACGCGACGCCCGCCGACGTCTACACCGCCGCCGCGGCCCAGCACGCCCTGGCCGAGCGCGACCGGGTCGCCGCCGCGCTGCGCCACCACGGCGTCGAGGTGGTCGACGCCCCGGCCGACGAGTTCGCCTCCCGCCTGACGGACCACTATCTGGCCCTGAAGCACTCCGGCCGCCTGTGACCCCCGGGCTGCCTGAAGCACTCCGGCCGCCTGTGACCCCGGGCTGGCCTGAAGCTCTCCGGGCGCCTGTGACCCCGGGCTAGCCTGTGACCCCAGGCTCGCCTGAAGCACTCCGGCCGCCTGCGAGCCCCGGGCTAGACGGCGGGGAGGGCGGCCATGGGGATCTCGCCCTCGACGGCGGTCGACTCGCCCTCGACGTGGGCCTGGCGGCCGAGCACGAAGACGTACACCAGGAACGCCACCCACACGACGAAACCGATGAAGTCCTTCACGATCATCGGCAGCGGGGCGGGGGTGACGAAGCCCTCCAGCAGGCCGCTCACAAACAGCACGCCGACCAGGCCCAGGGCGACCAGTACCCCTTCCAGCGCGGTCTCCGCCAGCGCGCGGCCGCGGGTGCGCAGCGGGCCGGGGGCGACCCACGACCAGCCGATGCGCAGGCCCACGCCGGCGCCGATGAAGACGGCGGTGAGCTCCAGCAGGCCGTGCGGGATGATCAGGCCGAAGAAGACGTCGCCGCGGCCGTAGGCGATCATGATGCCGCCCAGGAGGCCGGTGTTGAGGGCGTTGAGGAACAGCAGGTACACGACCGGGAGGAAGACGACACCCGAGGCCAGCACCTCGCCGGTGAGCAGGGCGTTGTGGGTCCAGACCCGCAGGAACGAATTTTGCGGCATGTACTCGCTGTAGTAGCCCTCGAAGTCGCTGTTCACCACGGCGTTGATGTCCGCGTCGCTGAGGAAGTAACCGGCGACCTCGGGGTTTGCCGCGATGTACCCCATCAGGCCGAACGTGAGGATCGAGAACACTGTCGCGGTGCCGCACCACCACGGCCACGCCCGGTAGACGGCCAGCGGAAACGTCCGGGTGAAGAACCGGCCCACCACGGCCCAGGAGAACGCGGGCGCGCCGGTGAGCGCGTTGCGCGCCGACAGGACCAGCCGGGACAGGCGGGCGACCAGGATCGGATCGGGCGAGCGGCTGCGGATGAGCGACAGGTGCGTCGCCGCGCGCTGGTAGAGCGCCACGAGCTCGTCGGCCTCCGCGGCGCTCAGGCGGCGCCGCCGGGAGAGGTCCTCCAGGCGCCGCCACTCGCCGCCGTGCTCGGCCACGTACGCGTCCAGGTCCACCCCGGCAGCGTAGACGGGCAGGGCACACCCAGGGGTGCCCTGCTGTAGGACACTGGTCGCCATGAACGACACGTCGGCCCCGGCGGCCGCCGGCGAGCGCCTGGTCAGCGGCGAGGCGGTCGAGCTGGAGGTGCGCGTCGCCCGGGCCGGTTCGCGGGTGCTGGCGCTGATGCTCGACATCTTCCTGCAGGCGGTGCTGCTGTGCGTGGTGCTGGTCGTGACCGCCATAGTCCTCTATTTCGCGGTACGGACCAGCCTCTTCGACCCGGGGCTGGGCGAGGCGCTGATCGTCATCGACGCGGTCGTCGTCCTGATCGGGTACCCGGTGTTCTGGGAGACCCTGCTGCGCGGCCGCACCCCCGGCAAGCTCGCGATGGGGCTGCGCGTGGTCCGCGACGACGGCGGCCCGGTGCGGTTCCGCCACGCGCTGATCCGCTGCCTGGTCGCCGTGGCGATCGAGTGGCCCGGCCTGCTGTTCCCGGTGGTGTCGTGGCTCGGCAGCCTGGGCGTGCTGCTGCTCAACCCGACGGGCAAGCGCCTCGGCGACCTGGCGGCCGGCACCATCGTGATCCACGAGCGCACGCCGGCCAGCTGGGGCTGGGTGCCGGCGATGCCGCCGCCGTTGACGCGCTGGGCGGCGCTGCTCGACCTCACCGGCCTCGACGACAGCCTGGCCCTCGCGGTGCGGCACTTCCTGGCCCGCAACCGCGAGATCGCCGAGCCGGCCCGCACCGCCCTCGGCCAGGCACTGGCCCGCGAGGTGGCGCTGTGCACGACGCCGCCGCCCCCGCCGGGCGTGCCGGGCTGGGCCTACCTGGCCGCGGTCCTCGCCGAGCGGCACCGCCGCGCGAGCGCCCGGCTGGCCCGGGCCCGGGCCGCCTCCGCGAGCGTCTGGCCGGGCCTGGCCGCAGCGCTGGCACCGCGACCGGTTGCCCCGGCCGGCCCGCCCGCCCTGCCCGGCTTCACCCCGGCCGCACCTTTGCCCGGCTTCACCCCGGCCGGACCACCGCCCCTAACGCCAACAGCGGCACACATCCGCCCGCCGACCCCACAGCGCTGACCAGCCCCACAACTCCCCAAACGCGGGCCCCAGCCGCGGCAAACGCGCGATCAAGACCTCCCGCCCGGGCCGGATCTGCGCATCCAGGACATTACGGGCCCCCGCGATCCGGGCGCCACGTCAGGAATTCGTCGCCGCCAGCCTGGCCCAGCAAGGGCGGTCTTCGGCGCGACGACCGGCCGGCCACCCGCCTTTTGTCTCCGTGATCATGCTCGCCCGGCTATGTGCACCACGGGTTTTTCATGATCACGGAGCAAAAACGTACACCTGTGTACAGTAAGTCTCCGCGATCATGGCAAACCCGTGGTGTCGGGCCGGTCGCGTGCATGATCGCGGAGGGTTATGGCCGCCGAATCCGACATATGACCCGTCAGGGTATAAATCCGAAAAGTCGTGGCACGGAGTGCCCGACTTTTCGGACCGCCGACCGACCGCAGGCGGCGGGCTGCGGGAAGGCGAGGGCTAGGCGGCGCGTTGGCCCCACTCCTGGATGTTGTAAGTCGGGCCCCACAGCGACGGGTTGTCGCGGATGTTGGCGTACTCCTGGTAGGTGAAAGTCAGCGTCGGGCGCTGCATCAGGGGCAGCACGTAAGCGTCCTTGGTCAGCAGGTCGTCGGCCTGGTTGAGCGAATCGGCGGCGTGCCTCGGGTCGACGTCCAGCGCCGCGGAGTGCACCAGCCGGTCCAGCTCCGGATTCGAGTAGCCGCCGTAGTTGCCGGGCGCCCCGCTGGACCAGCGGCGCTCGGGTGCGCTCTGGTAGAGCGGCCCGTTCACCCAGTCGGCCAGGACCAGGTCGAAGTCGGCCGTGGTGAGGGTCTGCGCCAAAGCGTCGGTGGTCTCGGCGCGGGCCTCGACGCCGATCGGCTTGAGGGCGGCGGCGATCTGCTCGGCGATCGCCGCGCGCACCGCGTTGCCGGTGTCGTAGCGCAGCCGCAGCGGGGCGACGGCCTCGCCGGCCTTGGTGACCAGGTGGCCATTTTCTAGCTTGTAGCCGGCGTCGGTGAGCAGCTTCTTCGCCTTGTTAGCGTCGCCGGAGCCCTGGCCGGTGCCGGAGATCACGTCCTTGTAGGAGGCGTCGCCGGGCACGAAGTTGTGGCTCTGCAGCGGCTTGAGGTTCTTGTCGAACGTGCCGTAGGTCTTGTCCACGATCGTCTTGACGTTGATCGCGGTGAACAGGGCCCGGCGCAGCACGGGATCGGCGAGGTACTTGTTGCGGACGTTGAGGGTGAGGTGCTCCCAGGCGTAGCTCTCGCCGATCTCGTAGATCACCCCGGGGGTGCCGGCCACGCCGGTCACCAGCGCCTGGGTCGGCACCGGGGACATGCCGGTGAGCTCCTTGGCGCGCAGGGCGGGGACGATCGCGGCCGGGTCGGGCACGAACTTGAACGTGATCCGGTCCAGGGAGGGCTTGGTCTTGCCGTACCACTTGTCGTTCTTGCGCAACACCAAGGTCTGGTCCTTGGTGTACGAGTCGATCTGGTACGGCCCGCCGGACCAGGTGGGGACCGTCTTGGCGAACCAGTCGGCGGCGGCCGCCACCCCGTCCGGCTTGGCCAGGTCGAAGCCCTGCTTGGTGGCCAGGTGCGAGGGGTAGAGCCCGTCGTCGGAGAAGTTGCCCTTCCAGTCGCCGAAGGTCTTGCCGTCGACGAGCGTCACGGTGACGGTCTTGCCGCCATCGGAGCCGACGATGCTCTTGATCACGTCGTAGCCGGACGTGCTGGCGGGGGTGCACGCGGTGCAGTGCGCCGGGTTTCCGGAGTTCTGCTTCCAGGCGAGGATGAAGTCGTCGGCGGTGACCGGGATGCCATCGCTCCACACCGCGTCCGGACGGATCTTGTAGACGACCGTCTCCGGGTTCTGGTTGGTGATGTCGGCGAAGCTGACCAGGTCCTCGTTGAGCTGCAGGCGGCCCTGCGGGTCGATCTTGAACACCTGGGGCAGCAGGCCGGCGAGCGCCTGCTTGGTCGCGGGTGTGTTTCCCTCTCTCGTGTTGACGTTCCAGCTGGTGATCGGCTGGGCGAGGCCGTAGGTGTACGAACCGCCGAGCTTGATGTCGCCGCCGTTGCACGTCGTCGGGTTCTGCTCGCAGTCGGCGAACCCGATGGTGGCCGTGGGCGACGGCTTCGCGGAGTCACCGAAGGTGCACGCGCCGAGCAACAGCCCGGCCGCAACGACGACGATCGATGCCCGCATCTGCCTTCCAGTTACAAACGCCACCCGGCCACCATAGGGTGCGCGCTAGGCCAGCAGGGCACGACCCCAGTAGTCATCGACCGCGGAGATGCCCGGCGGGCAGGCGAACAAACCGCTCGACGTGTGCCGGATGTACTCGTTGAGCGCGTCCTGGCGGGACAGCCGGGTCTGGATCGGCACGAACTGCTTGCGGGGGTCACGCTGGTAGGCGATGAAGAACAGCCCGGCGTCGAGGCGGCCCAGGCCGTCGGAGCCGTCCACGAAGTTGTACCCGCGGCGCAGCAGCCGGGCGCCGTCGTTGAACTGCTGGTGCGCCAGCCGCACGTGGGCGTCCATCGCGATGGCGGGCTTCCCGTCGGTACCCGCGGCGGAGAACGCCGGCTCGTCGAACTCCTTCGCGCCGCTTAGCGGGGCACCCTCACCCTTGTCGCGGCCGATGATCGCCTCCTGCTCGGCGAGCGAGGTGCGGTCCCACGTCTCGATGAGCATCCGGATCTTGCGGGTCACCATGTAGGAGCCGCCGGTCATCCACTCCGCGCCGTCGCCCGGCTGCACCCACAGTTGCTCGTCGAGCAGCTTGGCGTCCTCGGCCTTGAGATTGGCGGTGCCGTCCTTGAAGCCGAACAGGTTGCGCGCGGTCTGCTGGCTGCGCGACGTCGACGAGGTGCGCCCGAAGCCCAGCTGTGACCAGCGCACGCTGACCACGCCGAAGCCGATCCGGGCCAGGTTGCGCACCGCGTGCACGGCGACCTGCGGGTCGTGCGCGCACGCCTGCACGCAGATGTCGCCGCCGGAGATCTCCGGCACGAGCGTGTCCTTGGCGAACTTCGGCAGGTCGGCGAGCGCCGCCGGGCGCCGGTCGGCGATGCCGAAGCGGTCCTTGCCCTGCGCGTCGCGGAACAGCGTCGGGCCGAAGCCGATGGTGAGGGTGAGCCCGGACGGGGGCAGGCCGAGCGCCTCGCCGGTGTCGTCGGGGGCCGCCTCGGGCGCGCCGTTGACCGCGCCGATGGCGCCCGCGTCCTTGCCCTCGGTCATCCGGGCGGCCGCCGCGGTCCACCGCTTCAGCAGCTCGACCAGGTCGGCCCGCTTGTCGGTGATGACGTCGAAGGCGACGAAGTGCAGCCGGTCCTGCGCGGGCGTGACGATGCCGGCCTGGTGGGCGCCGTAGAACGGCACCGCGGCGCCGGCGTCGGCCGCCCGGGCCGGCTCGGCCGAGTCGAAGATCTGCGGGCCGATGACGCCCGCCGCCGCGGCCCCGATGGCGCCGGCCCCCGCGAGCCCGATCATCTTCCGGCGGTCCATGCCAAAACCCTTCAATCCGATGGGGTACCGCATGAGGCGCGCCCGGTCGCCCGGGCGCGCCATGCGCGCGACCTACTTCGCGGCGACCAATGGGGCGACCTTGCTGATCGGCTCGGCCAGCGCGTTGATCGCGTCGCCCAGCGCCTTGAGCTGCGCCTCGGTCAGCTCGTTGTGCAGCTTCCAGCCATCCCCGCTGCGGTACTTGTCCAGCTCCGCCTGCGCGGCGGCGAACTTGTCGTCGAGGGTCTTGGCCAGCGCGGCGTCCTTCTCCTCGATCACCGGGCGCAGCGCCGCGATCGCGGCCCGCGAGCCCTCGAGGTTGGCCTGGAAGTCCCACAGGTCGGTGTGCGAGAAGGTGTCCTCCTCGCCGGTGATCTTGCCGGTGGCCACCTCGTCGAGCAGCTCCTTGGCGCCGTTGGCGAGCTCCAGCGGGGAGAGCTGGACGGTGGCGGCCTTGTCGACGATGGTCTTGACGTCGGCGAGCAGCTTGTCGGCGTCCGGCCCGGACTTGCTGATGTCCTTGGTGACCCAGAGGTCCTTCTCGATCTTGTGGAAGCCGGTCCACTCCTGGCCGGGCTCGAGGTCGGCCTCGCGAGCGTCGATCGCCGGGTCGAGGTCGCCGAAGCTCTCGGCCACCGGCTCGATGCGCTCCCAGTAGGTGCGTGCGATCGGGAAGATCGCCTTGGCCTTCTCCGCGTCGCCGGCCTTGACCGCGTTGACGAACTCGGTCGTCTTGTCGATCAGGGCGCCGGTCTGGCTCTTCACGTACGTCTGGTAGTCCTTGGTCGCCTGGGCGAGCTTGGCGTCGTCGGTGAGCGGCGCGGCGGAGCCGGTCGCGGTGAACGAGCCGCGGATGCCGCTGCCGATCATGCCGGGCTTGCAGGCGGTCTCGTAGGTGCCGGCCGGCAGTTCCACGAGGAGGTCGCGGGTCAGGCCGGGCGCGACGTTCTCGACCTCGCCGACGATGCGGTCGCCGGGTGCGTACACGTAGAACTCGGTGACCTTGCCGCCCTTGTTGCTCACGGTGAAGGTCACCGGCCCCGAGGCCGCCTGGGTCTTCTCGACCTTGCATTCGGTGTCGGTCGCGGTCACCGCGATCTTGCCGTTGCCCGAGCCGCCGTCGGCGCTGGTGCCGCCCTTGTCGTCGGCACAGCCGGCGAGGGCGACGACCGCCAGCGCCGGGACGGCGCCGAATGTGAGCAGGCGTGATGTACGCATGGTTCTCCTACGGGAGGGTGGTGGTCGCAAGAAATTCAGGCGTTGGTGCTCGCCGGCTGCGGTGCCGGCCGGGGCGCGGCCGGCTTGCGCAGCAACGGCAGCAGGAACAGAACCAGGACGGGCACTCCGTAGGCGACCCAGGCGACGGTCTCCAGGACGGACGGCTGGGGGGTGAAGTTGAACATGCCGCGCAGCAGCTCCGCATACCAGGCGGTGGGCGGCAGCGCGCCGGAGATGTCGAAGGCGTGGTTGTTCAGGCCGGGCACGACGTTGGCCTCCTGCAGGTCGTGCACGCCGTACTTGAGGATGCCGGCCGCCACCAGCACGAGCAGGGCGCCGGTCCAGGTGAAGAACTTCGTCAGGTTGATCCGGATGGCGCTGGCGTAGAGCAGCCAGCCGAGCACGACCGCGGTGGCGAGGCCGAGCGAGATGCCGATCACCGGCTGCGCCGAGGTGGAGCCCTGCGCCGCGGCGAAGAACAGGATCGCCGTCTCCAGCCCCTCGCGGGCCACCGCGAGGAAGGCCATGGCGGCGATCGCGAACGGGCCGACGCTGATCGCGTCCTCGAGCTTGCCGCGCAGCTCCTTGCCCATCTGGCGGGCCATGCGCCGCATCCAGAAGATCATGACGGTGACGAAGACGACGGCGGCGAGCGAGGCGATCGCGTCGACCAGCTCCTGGTGCGGAGTGGAGAGCTGGGTGGTGCCCACCTGCAGCAGCACGGCGAACGCGATGGACAGCGCCGCGGCGGCGCCGACGCCGGCCCAGACGAACTTCAGCAGGGGCCTGCGGTTGCTCTTGACCAGGAACGCGACCAGGATGGAGACCACGAGGGTGATCTCCAGGCCTTCGCGCAGGCCGATCAGGTAGATGGCGGTCATTCGCAAGCTCCGCAGGTTAGCCGTACCTTACTTAGGTCAGCATTACCTTAAACCCCACTGACCTCGGCCTTCAACCCACAGACGGCTGAGCCGAGTGAACCTGGTCATGCCGGCAGACCACACGCCCGTCGCGCACCCGTGGACGCACGGAGGCCCGCCGGCCTGCGCCGACGGGCCTCGCGGGGCTGTGTGCGAGCGGTCAGTAGCGGTAGTGGTCCGCCTTGTACGGCCCCTCCACCGGCACGCCGAGGTACTCGGCCTGCTTCTTGGTCAGCTCGGTCAGCTTGGCGCCGAGGGCGTCCAGGTGCAGCCGCGCGACCTTCTCGTCGAGGTGCTTGGGCAGCGTGTAGACGCCGACCGGGTACTGCTCGGTCTTGGTGAACAGCTCGATCTGGGCGATCGTCTGGTTGGAGAAGCTGTTGGACATCACGAACGACGGGTGGCCGGTCGCGTTGCCCAGGTTCAGCAGGCGGCCCTCGCTCAGCACGATGATCGAGTGGCCGTCGTCGAACTTCCACTCGTCGACCTGGGGCTTGATGTTGATCCGGGTCACATCGGCGCGGCGGGTCAGGCCGGCCATGTCGATCTCGTTGTCGAAGTGGCCGATGTTGCCGACGATCGCCTGGTGCTTCATCCGGGCCATGTGCTCGGCGGTGATGACGTCGAGGCAGCCGGTGGCGGTGACGAAGATGTCCGCAGTCGCCACGACGTCGTCGACGGTGGCGACCTGGTAGCCGTCCATCGCCGCCTGCAGCGCGCAGATCGGGTCGACCTCGGTGACGATGACCCGGGCGCCCTGGCCGCGCAGCGACTCCGCGCAGCCCTTGCCCACGTCGCCGTAGCCGAACACGACCGCGACCTTGCCGCCGATGAGCACGTCGGTGGCGCGGTTGATGCCGTCGATAAGCGAGTGACGGCAGCCGTACTTGTTGTCGAACTTCGACTTCGTCACCGAGTCGTTGACGTTGATCGCCGGGAAGAGCAGCGTGCCGGCCTGCTGCATCTCGTAGAGCCGGTGCACGCCGGTGGTGGTCTCCTCGGTCACGCCCTTGATGCCGGCCGCGACCCGGGTCCAGCGGCGGTTGTCCTCGGACAGCGAGCGCTGCAGCACGCCCAGGATGACCGCGTACTCCTCGGAGTCGGCGGTGTCCGGCGACGGCACGGCGCCTGCGCCCTCGAACTCGGCGCCCTTGTGCACCAGCAGGGTGGCGTCGCCGCCGTCGTCGAGGATCATGTTGGGGCCCTGGCCGTCGGGCCAGACCAGCACCTGCTCGGTGCACCACCAGTACTCTTCGAGGGACTCGCCCTTCCAGGCGTACACCGGGACGCCGGCCGGCTTCTCCGGGGTGCCCTCCGGGCCGACCGCGATCGCGGCGGCGGCGTGGTCCTGGGTCGAGAAGATGTTGCAGCTGGCCCAGCGGACCTGCGCGCCGAGCGCGACGAGCGTCTCGATCAGCACCGCGGTCTGGATCGTCATGTGCAGCGAGCCGGTGATCCGCGCGCCCTTCAGCGGCTGCGCGGCGGCGAACTCACGCCGGAGCGACATCAGGCCCGGCATCTCGTGCTCGGCGAGCTGGATCTCCTTGCGCCCGAACGCGGCGAGGGACAGATCGGCCACCTTGAAGTCACCGTCGGCGACGGTCCGCGGCGGCAGCGTGCTGGTCAATGCGATCTCCTGGGTCTGCAGTGGCGAACGGCGACCTTTCACGGTACGCGGCGCCGCGGATGCGACGCCAAATACCCCCAGTAACAAGGTCTGGACAGCGTGCGGGGCGGTGGGATCACTCCCACCGCCCCGCACTTCCCCCCGGTTTGGTTCCCCCGCATGAAGCTCAGCCCCGGCTCGAACGAGGCATCAACCCTGCGTGACTTGAACATTACCCTGAGCAACTCACCATGTCCAGCAAATCTCCCGAATTCGGACACTTCGGGAATGACGAATCCGGGACGTCAGGGCGTGGCGGCCTGGAAGACCTCGCCGCTACCGCTCACCGCCAGCTCCGGGCGGGTCGCCGGCGCGAACGCGGCCTGCCCCTGGGCGAGCGCGACCGGCACGACGCCGTCGTCGACCCGGACCGAGCCGCGCGTGCACAGCACGATCCGCGGGCCGCCGCCGGGCAGGCGAACGGCCGGGGTGGAGGCGTCCAGCACCGCGCGGTGCAGGGCGAAGTCCGGCACCGGGACCGGGTAGGCGAACAGGCCGCCGCCGAGGGCGGCCGGGCGGGTCACCGGCTCGTCGAGGACCTCGAAGCGCAGCACCCGCAGCAGCTCCGGGACGTCGACGTGCTTCGGGGTCAGGCCGCCGCGCAGCACGTTGTCGGAGGCGGCCATGACCTCCACGCCCACGCCGCGCAGGTAGGCGTGCAGGTTGCCGGCCGGCATCCAGACCGCCTCGGTCGGGCGCAGGCGGATCCGGTTGAGCAGCATGGCCACGATGACGCCGGCGTCGCCCGGATACTGCGCGGCGAGGGTCACCGCCAGGTCGTAGGCCGGCTGCTCGGCGGCGCGCGGGCGGCAGGCCGCCACCACGTCGGCGACGAGCTCGGGGTCGGGCGCGCTCAGCAGGCCGCGGACCGCGTCGCGCAGGGCGGCCGCCACGTCGGGCTGCGACAGCGCGTCGAGCGTCGGCTTGAGCCGGGCCACGCCGAGCGCGGCCAGGTCGCGGCCGGCCGCGGCCGGGTCGCGGAAGCCGCACAGGGCGTCGAAGTCGGTGAGCGCGACCAGCATCTCCGGCTTGTGCCAGGCGTCGACGTAGGACGGGTGCCCGGCCGCGTGCGCGGCGCGGGCCTGCTCGAGCGTCGGGTGGGCCTGCAGGGACAGCGGCTGGGCGGCGGCGAGCACCTTGAGCAGGAACGGCAGCCGGGTGCCGAAGCGCTCGACGTTGGCCGCGCCGAGCAGGGCAACCGGGTCGGCGGCGATCGCGTCGACCAGCGAGGTGCCGCTCACCGCGAGCCGGGACGGGCTGGCCGGGTGGGCGCCCATCCACAGCTCCGCCTCCGGGTCCGCGGTCGGCGCGGGCCGGCCCTGCAGCGTGGCGATCGCGGTGTGCGAGCCCCACGCGTACTTGCGGATCGGGCTGTCGAGCAGTTCCACGGTCAGTGTGCCTCCGCGCTCGGGACGGCCGGCGTATCGGGCCGGTCGGCCTTGCTCGCCTGGTAGATGTCCGGCTCGAGGTAGATCACCCGGGCGATCGGCACGGCGGCCCGGATACGCGCCTCGGCGGCGTCGATGCCGCTGGCGATCTCGTCTGCGGTCTCGTTGTGCCGCACCGCGATCTTCGCCGCGACCAGCAGCTCGTCGGGGCCGAGGTGCACGGTGCGCATGTGGATCACGCGCTCGACCTCGGGGCCGTCCGCGATCGCCCGCTCGATGGCGTCGATCTGCTCCGGCGCGGCCGCCTCGCCGACCAGCAGGCTCTTCATCTCCACCGCGAGGATGCCGGCCACGGCGATGAGCAGGACGCCGATCGCCGCGGTGCCGATGCCGTCCCACACGCCGTTGCCGGTGATCAGGGTCAGGCCGACGCCGAACAGGGCCAGCACCAGGCCGATCAGGGCGGCCGCGTCCTCCAGCAGGATGACCGGCAGCTCCGGCTCCTTGGCCCGGCGGATGAACTGGACCCAGGTCGCCTTGCCCTTGATCTTGCGGGTCTCGCTGATGGCGGTGCGGAAGGAGAACCCCTCCATGCCGATCGCGGCGACCAGCACCACGACCGGCACCCACTGCCAGGACTCGATCGCCTCGGGATGGGTGATCTTGTGGTACGCCTCGTAGATGGCGAAGACGCCGCCGACGAAGAACAGCACGACGGCCACGATGAACGCGTAGATGTAGCGCTCGCGCCCGTAGCCGAACGGGTGCCGGGCGGTGGCCTGCCGCTGCGACTGGCGGCCGCCGAGCAGCAGCAGGCCCTGGTTGCCGGAGTCGGCGACCGAGTGGATCGCCTCGGCCAGCATCGACGAGGAGCCGGTGAGCACGAACGCGATGAACTTGGTGACGGCGATGCCGAGGTTGGCGGCCAGCGCCGCCAAGATCGCCCTCGTCCCACCTTCGGTGCTCACATCGCCTCCGCTTCGCTACGGCGATGCGAGCATCGCGCTGCCTTATGGTTCGAGGCTTCTCCGCAACGCTTCGAACCTCTCACGGACTCACCAACTCCTTCATCTCGGTAACGGCTGGGACCGTCATGGGGTCGAAGCCGTGCGCGAGCCCCAGGTAGATCGAGGCGAAGTCGGGCACGGCGACGAGCGAGGCCAATCGTTCCAGAGGAGATCCACCCTCGGCGGTGATCAGGCTCACCCGCACGCCGCGGCGCTCGGCCAGCTCCTGCACGGCCTCCGCGCGGCGCTCCTCGACCGCGACCGGCTCGTCGCCCTCCTCCTCGTCGGCGGTCAGGCCGCCGTCGCGCAGCAGCACCATGCGCAGCCGGGTCGCCGGGTGCGCCTCGTCCTCGGGGTCGGCGAAGATGTCGCGGTCGGCCTCGGCCAGGCCGCCGTAGACGCCGTCGAGCAGCCCGACCCGGCCGCGGCCGGCCTCGCCGAGAGCGCCCACCACGGCGGGGTAGCGCGCGTTGGCGGCGAGGGTGTCGCCGACCCGCCGGGCGGCGACGGTGGCCAGCGGCGAGGATCCCCAGACGATGGGCACCGAATGGGCCAGATCGAGGGCGAGGCTCTTACCCGGATTCACGAACGACTCGAGCGCCGTGCGGCACCGCTCGGCGTCGGCGTCCAGCCGGGACGCGGTCTCGGCGAAGTCGGCCTCGTTGACCTTGACCAGGCCCAGCTGCCGGCCGGCCAGCAGCACCGGCACGGCCAGGCCCCACAGGCTGGCCCGGGCCGGGGCGCGGCGCGGCACCGGGATGAACGGCGCGCGGAAGCGGTCGGCGAGGGCGTGCAGCTGGGTGTCGGGCGCGCCGATCGCGACGAGCCGGGCGCCCCGCCGGCCGGCCGCCTCGGCGGCGGCGAGCGCCTCCGGGGAGCGGCCGGACGCCGAGACGGCGATGACCACGTCGGCGGCGCCGACCCAGCCGGGGATGCCGGCGCTGCGGTGGGCGAGGACGGGAACCGGGCAGCGGGGCCCGGCGACGGTCTCCAGGATGTCGCCGGTGCGGGCGGCGGTGCCGACGCCAGCGATGACGACCGCCCGCGGGCGGCCCTCGTCGGCCAGCGCGCTCAGGTCGGTCTCGGCGGCCAGCGCCGCCGCCTCGCGGACCTGGGCACCGGCCGACGCGGTCGCGCGCAGCATGCCGCCCGGGTCGTTGCGCTCCAGGGCCTCGGCGTTGTCCAGCAGCGCCAGGTCGATCTCGCGATGTCCGCGGACCCCCGCGGTGCCCTCCAGCGGGTTCACGCCGCACCGTCCTCACCGGTAGCGTCGCCGGCCGCACCGCCGGCCGCCGGCGCCGGGCCGGTGGCCTCGTCGAGCAGCAGCACCGGGATGCCGTCGCGGATCGGGAAGACCCGCCCGCATTCCGTGCAGGTCAGCGTCTGTGCCTCCGGATCGAGCTCGAGCTCGGCGTGATGCTCGTCGGGGCAGCGCAAGATCGAAAGCAGGGCGGGGTCCACGGACACGCGCTTCAACTCCTTCGTGCGGCCGTCGTCAGCGGCGGATGACGGTCAGCATCTCATCGCGCAGGGCAGCCATCCGCTCCGCGGTCGGCGCCTCAACGTTAAGCCGCAGCAGCGGCTCGGTGTTGGACGGGCGCACGTTGGCCCAGCTGCCGTCGGTGAAGCTCAGCGTGATGCCATCGAGCTTGTCGACCGGGACGCCGAACGACTCCTCGATCTCGGCCAGCTTCGCGGCCGTGTCCGCGACCGTCGAGTTGATCTCCCCGGAGGCCGCGTAGCGGTCGAAGTCCTTCGCCAGCGCGGACAGCGGCGCGGACTGCCCGCCCAGCAGCGCGAGGGTGTGCAGGGCGGCGAGCATGCCGGTGTCGGCGCCCCAGAAGTCGCGGAAGTAGTAGTGCGCCGAGTGCTCGCCGCCGAACGCCGCGCCGGTGCGGGCCATCTCCGCCTTGATGAACGAGTGGCCGACCCGGGTGCGCACGGGCACGCCGCCATGCTCCCGGACGATCTCGGGCACCACCCGCGAGGTGATGAGATTGTGGATGATCGTGGCGCCGGGCTCCTTGGCCAGCTCGCGGACGGCGACCATGGCGGTGATCACCGAGGGCGACACGGCCTCGCCCCGCTCGTCGACGACGAAGCAGCGGTCGGCGTCGCCGTCGAAGGCGAGCCCGAGGTCGGCGCCGGCCTCGCGGACCTTGGCCTGCAGGTCGACCAGGTTGGCCGGCTCCAGCGGGTTGGCCTCGTGGTTGGGGAAGGTGCCGTCGAGCTCGAAGTACAGCGGGATGATCGTCAGCGGCAGCCCCGAGCCGAGCACGGCCGGCACCGTGTAGCCGCCCATGCCGTTGCCGGCGTCCACCACCACGGTCAGCGGCCGGATGTCGGAGAGGTCGACGAGCTTGAGCAGGTGGGTCGCGTAGCGCTCGAGGAGGCTGTATCGCTCGATGGTGCCCTTGAGCTCGCCCTCGGCCACACGCTCGCCGCTGTCGAGGATCGCCTGGGCCCGCTCGCGGACCTCGGCCAGGCCGGTGTCCTCGCCGACCGGCTTGGCGCCCTGCTTGCACAGCTTGATCCCGTTGTACTGCGCCGGGTTGTGACTGGCGGTGAACATCGCGCCGGGCAGGTCGAGCGCGCCCGAGGCGTAGTAGAGCAGGTCGGTGGAGCCCAGCCCGGCATCGAGGATGTCCACCCCCTCGGCGCGCGCCCCGGCGGCGAAGGCCTCCGCGAGCGCCGGGCCGGAGGCCCGCATGTCGTGCGCCGTGACGATCTTGTCGGCGAACTCCCCGCGTGAGCGCAGCGTCTGCACGAACGCCCGCCCGAGTGCCTCCGCCACCGGCTCGTTGAGCTGGTCGGGCACCGTCCCCCGCACGTCGTAGGCCTTGACGATCCGGCTCAGGTCGATCACAGTCTCGCACCCCTAGTCGTGGTCGCTGTTCCTCATGAGGAGCCTAGTGCGGTTGCGTTCCGTAGGCGTGTCAGTCCGAAGTTGCTGATGTGAGATCCCGGAAAGCCGGTCGACCTTCCCGTGGTACAGGATGAGGCATGGCCGAGGAAGGTAACTCCCTACGGGCGATCGTCGCGGCATTGTCTGCCAATCTCGGCATCGCGCTCAGTAAATTCGTGGCGTTCCTGTTCACCGGCTCGTCCTCGCTGCTGGCCGAGGCGGTGCACTCGGTGGCGGACACCGCCAACCAGGTGCTGCTGCTCGTCGGCGGCCGGCGCGCGCAGCAGCAGGCCAGCCAGCTGCACCCCTTCGGTTATGCGCGCTTCCGCTACTTCTACGGCTTCCTCGTCACCCTGGTGATCTTCCTCGTGGGCGGCGTCTTCGCGCTCTACGAAGGGTACGAAAAACTCCACAACCCGGAACCGGTCCAGGATCCGGTGTGGGCGTTCGCCGTGCTCGGCGTCTCGGCCGTGCTCGAGTCCTTCTCGCTGCGCACCGCGGTCCACGAGGCGCAGCCGTCCCGCCGCGGGGCGCCCTGGCTGCGCTTCATCCGCACGACCCGCTCCCCCGAGCTGCCGGTGGTGCTGGCCGAGGACTTCGGCGCGCTGACCGGCCTGACCTTCGCCCTGCTCGGCATCACCCTGGCCGTGGTCACCGGAGACGGGCGGTGGGACGCGATCGGCACCCTGGCCATCGGCGCGCTGCTCGTGGTCATCTCGATCACGCTGTCGCAGCGGATGCGCAGCCTGCTCATCGGCGAGTCCGCGGACAACGGCACCCTGCTGAAGATCGAGGCGGCGATCGAGCGGGAGCCGCTGGTCGAGCGGATGATCCACCTGCGCACCATGCACCTGGGCCCCGACCAGCTGCTGATCGCGGCCAAGGTGGCGGTGCGCGCCGACGAGACGATGGCGCACGTCGCGGCCGCGATCAACCGGGCCGAGGCGCGGGTGCGCGCGGAGCTGACCTACGAGTGCTTCATCTTCCTGGAGCCCGACGTCTTCGACCAGCAGCTCTACGACACCGAGGAGCGGCCGCCGGGCTCCTCCTCGAAGGAGCCCAGGCCCGCGTGGGAGTAGGTGCCTACAGCTGCAGGCCGGTGAGGACCATGACCCGCTCCTCGGTGTAGTCGGCCATCGCGCTGGCCAGCCCCTCCCGGCCGATGCCGCTGCCCTTGGCGCCGCCGTAGGGCATCTGGTCGGCGCGGTAGCTCGGCACGTCGCCGACGATCACGCCGCCGACGTCGAGCACGCGGTGCGCCTCGAACGCGCGGTCCAGCCGGCGGGTGAAGATGCCGGCCTGCAGGCCGTACTGCGAGGCGTTGATCGCGGCGAGGCCGTCGGCGTCGGCGCCGACCTTGGCCAGCACCAGCACCGGGCCGAAGACCTCCTCGACGGCGACCTTGGCGTCGGCCGGCACGTCGGTGAGCACGGTCGGCGCGTAGGAGGCGCCGTCGCGCGTGCCGCCGGCGAGCAGCTTGGCCCCGGCGGCGACCGCCTCGCCGACCCACGCCTCGACCCGCTGCGCCGCGGCCTCGCTGATCAGCGGCCCGACGTCGGTCGCCTCGTCGCCGGGGTCGCCGGTGCGCTGTGCCTCGACGGCGGCGGTGAGCTTCTCGGCGAGCGCGTCGAAGTGGCGCTCGTGGACGTACACCCGCTGGACGGCGATGCAGCTCTGCCCGGCCTGGTAGTTGGAGAAGACCGCGATGCGGGAGGCGGCCCAGTCGAGGTCGTCCCAGTCCTCGCAGACCAGCACGGCCGCGTTGCCGCCGAGCTCCAGTGTCACGTGCTTGCGCGGCACGGCGTCGCGGATCTGCCAGCCGACCGGCCCGGATCCGGTGAACGACACGACCGGCAGCCGCGGGTCGGCGACCAGGGCGGGCGCGCGGTCGTTGGGGATCGGCACGATCGACCACATGCCCTCGGGCAGGTCGGTCTCGGCCAGGATCTCGCCGAGCAGCAGGGCGCTCAGCGGAGTGGCCGGCGCCGGCTTGAGCACGATCGGCGCGCCGACCGCGAGGGCCGGGGCGACCTTGTGCGCGACCAGGTTCAGCGGGAAGTTGAACGGCGCGATGCCCAGCACCGGGCCGCGCGGCACGCGCTTGATCAGTGCGATCCGCCCGGTGGCGGCGGCGTCGGTGTCGAGGCGCTGCAGCGACCCGGAGAACCGGCGGGCCTCCTCGGCCGCCCACCGGAACGTGGAAACCGCCCGGGACACCTCGCCGCGCGCCCACTTGAGCGGCTTGCCGTTCTCCGCGGTGATCAGCCGGGCCACCTCTTCGGCGCGCTCCTTGAGCCGGGCGCTGACGTGGTCCAGGGCGGCCGCTCGGACGCTCGCGGGCAGCGCGGCGGCCTCGGCGGCGACCGCGGCCGCCGCGGCGACGGCCCGCTCCACCTGAGCTTCCGTCGCATTGGATGTGGTACCGACCGATCGCCCGTCGTAGGGATGACGGACCTCGACGACGTCGTCGCTGGTTGCCGGCCGACCGGCGATATAGAACGGGGTCACGGGTCCAAGATTAGTCGCCCACCCGCGCCCGTTCACAGCGCGGAAACAGTTGCTCAAGGGCTTGTGCACTGCGGATTCGATGGAAGGATGGGCCTGCCGGCACTCAAAGGAGTGGACATGACAAAGCAACTGCAGAACTTCATCGACGGCGCCCACGTGGATCCCGCCGAGGGCCGCTATGCCGACCTCATCGACCCCTCCACCGGTGAGGTGTTCGCCTCCGCGCCCGTGTCAGGCGCCGAGGACGTCGACCGGGCCGTCAAGGCCGCCGCCACGGCGTTCGAGACCTGGCGCGACGCGACGCCGTCGGAGCGGCAGAAGGCGCTGCTCAAGCTCGCCGACGCGATGGAGAACCGGGCCGAGGAGATCATCGACGCGGAGGTGCGCAACACGGGCAAGCCGCGCGCGCTGACCGCGAGCGAGGAGCTGCCCCCGTCGGTCGACCAGATCCGGTTCTTCGCCGGCGCCGCCCGCCTGCTCGAGGGCCGCTCGGCCGGCGAGTACATGAAGGGCCACACCAGCTACGTGCGGCGCGAGCCGATCGGCGTCTGCGCGCAGGTCACGCCGTGGAACTACCCGCTGATGATGGCGGTGTGGAAGATCGCCCCGGCGCTGGCCGCGGGCAACACGGTGGTGCTCAAGCCCTCCGACACCACCCCGGTCTCCACGCTGCTGCTGGCGGAGCTGGCCGCCGAGTTCCTGCCGCCGGGCGTGCTCAACGTCGTCACCGGCGACCGCGAGACCGGCCGCGCCCTGGTCGCGCACCCCACGCCGCAGTTCGTGTCGATCACCGGCTCGGTGCGGGCCGGCCGCGAGGTGGCCGGCGCGGCCGCGCCCACGCTCAAGCGCACCCACCTGGAGCTGGGCGGCAAGGCGCCGGTCGTGGTCTTCGACGACGCCGACCTGGCCGCCGCGGCCGAGGCGATCGCGGTCGCCGGCTACTTCAACGCCGGCCAGGACTGCACCGCGGCCACCCGGGTGCTGGCCGGCCCGGGCATCTACGACGACTTCGTGGCCGCGATCGCCGAGCAGGCGGCCGGCACGAAGACCGGCGCGCCGGACGACGAGGACATCCTCTACGGCCCGCTGAACAACGCCAACCAGCTGGCCCGGGTCGGCGGCTTCATCGACCGGCTGCCCGACCACGCGAAGCTCGACACCGGCGGCGCGCGGGTCGGCGACCGGGGCTACTTCTACGCCCCGACCGTCGTGTCCGGCCTGCGCCAGGACGACGAGATCATCCAGGACGAGGTGTTCGGCCCGGTGATCACCGTGCAGCGCTTCACCGATGAGGAGGAGGCGGTGCGCTGGGCCAACGGCGTGGAGTACGGCCTGTCGGCGTCGGTGTGGACCAAGGACCACGGCCGCGCGATGCGGATGACCCGGCGGCTGGACTTCGGCTGCGTGTGGGTCAACACGCACATCCCGATCGTGGCCGAGATGCCGCACGGCGGGTTCAAGCAGTCCGGATACGGCAAGGACCTGTCCATGTACGGCCTCGAGGACTACACCCGGATCAAGCACGTCATGCACAACATCGAGGCCTGATGACGCTCAGCGAGGATCTGCACAAGCGCCGCACCGCCGCCGTGGCCCGCGGCGTGAGCAGCATGATCACGTCGTACGTGGACCACGCCTCGGGTGGCACGCTGTCCGATGTGGATGGTCGCGAGTGGATCGACCTGGCCGCCGGGATCGCCGTCACCAACGTGGGCAACGCGAGCCCCAAGGTGGTGGAGGCAGTGCAGCGCCAGGTGGAGCGGTTCACGCACACCTGCTTCATGATCGCGCCGTACGAGAGCTACGTCGCGGTCTGCGAGCAGCTCAACGCCCTCACGCCGGGCGCGTTCGAGAAGCGCTCGGCCCTGTTCAACTCCGGGGCCGAGGCGGTCGAAAACGCGGTGAAGATCGCCCGGCACACCACCGGCCGCCGGGCGGTCGTCGTGTTCGACCACGCCTACCACGGCCGGACCAACCTCACCATGGCGCTGACCGCCAAGGCGATGCCCTACAAGCACGGCTTCGGCCCGTTCGCCGGCGAGATCTACCGGGTGCCGATGAGCTACCCGTTCCGCGACGGCCTGGCCGGCCCGGACGCCGCGGCCCTGGCGATCAACATGATCGAGAAGCAGATCGGCGCCGACCAGGTGGCGGCGGTGCTCATCGAGCCCATCCAGGGCGAGGGCGGCTTCGTGGTACCGGCGCCGGGTTTCCTGCCGTCACTGGCCGCATGGGCCCGGGCGCACGGCGCGCTGTTCGTGGCCGACGAGATCCAGACCGGCTTCTGCCGCACCGGCGACTGGTTCGCCTCGACCCACGAGCGCGTCGAACCGGACCTGATCACGACCGCGAAGGGCATCGCCGGCGGCCTGCCGCTGGCCGGCGTGACCGGCCGGGCCGAGATGATGGACGCGGTGCACGTCGGCGGCCTGGGCGGCACCTACGGCGGCAACCCGATCGCCTGCGCCGCCGCTTTGGCCGCCATCGAGACGATGCGCGAGCTCGACCTGTCCGCCGCGGCCCGCCGCATCGAGTCGGTCATGCTGCCCCGCCTGCGGCAGCTACAGTCGGCCCACCCGTTCATCGGCGACGTCCGCGGCCGCGGCGCGATGCTGGCGATCGAGATCGTCGTGCCGGAGTCGGCCACCCCGGGCACGGTGACCGCCGAGCGCGGCTACGCCCGCGGCGCCCCGCTGGGCGCGACCCCCGACCCGGCCAAGACCGCGGAGATCCAGCGCCGCGCCCACGATGCGGGGCTGCTCCTGCTCACCTGCGGCACCTACAGCAACGTGATCCGCTTCCTGCCGCCCCTGGTCATGGACGACCCAACCCTGCAGCGCGCCTTGTCCCTGCTGGAGTCCGCCCTCTGACCCCCGCGGTGGCCCGGCCCAACCGGGCCACCGCCCCGCCGCGGCCACGGACCGGCACCGGAACGGCCCTCGGGCGCTGCACGGCGCAGCGACCGTAAGTCTCCGCGATCATGCGCAACTGGCACCGACACCAACGGTTTTTCATGATCACGGAGTGCTGATGTACCCCCGTGTACCGAAAGTCTCCGTGATCATGGCAAACCCGCGGTGCGGCCGCCGCGAACATCATGATCACGGAGACTTCCGGTCCCCGGCCCGCCCGCCGATCGGAGGTTGCGCCCGACGGGTGCGACATCCGCACCGGTGCGCCGCGCCGCCCCGCCCCGTGGGTGGGCGCCGACGCCCAGCCCGCGGCGGCCGTCTGACATCGTCACCCTCCGTGCCTCATGCGCACCACACCGCCCAACCACCCGACGGCTCGAACGAGCCAATCGCCAACCGATAAGTCGGGCACTTCGTGCCGCGACTTATCGTATTCATACGGTGTCAGGGGAAAGTCCGCTTAATTCCGGTCCTTGGCGATGGGGGGTGACGCGGGTCACTATGAGGGATGCGCAATCCCTGGCTGGCGCTGCCCGCGGGGGCTGATCCCCGCGAGCGGATCAGCCAGAACGGGCGCGCCTGGGACGCCTTCCTCGGCAACGGCCGCGTCGGGGCGCAGGTGCGCGGCGTCGTCGCGGACTCGTGGCGGCGCAGCGCCGCAGCCCACCTGGACCCGGACGGCACCGCGCCGGTGGACCTCGGCGACGACGAGCTCGAGGAGTACCGCGCCGCCCACCCGCTGCGGGCCGCCCTGCCGCTCTTCCGCGACCTGCTGGGCAGCTTCGCCGAGGACGGCGCGCACCTCATGGCGGTGTGCGACGCGCACGGGCGGCTGCTGTGGGTCGAGGGGCAGCCGGCCGTCCTGCGCCGGGCCGAGGCCATGAACTTCGTCGCCGGCGCGCGCTGGGACGAGCCGCACGCGGGGACCAACGCGCCCGGTACCGCGGTCGCCCTCGACCACGCGGTGCAGATCTTCGCCACCGAGCACTTCAGCCGCCGGGTGCAGCGCTGGACCTGTTCCGCCGCGCCGATCCACGACCCGCGCACCGGCCGGCTGCTCGGCGCGATCGACGTGACCGGCGGCGACCACCTGGCCAACCCGCATTCCCTGGCGTTGGTACTCGCCACGGCCCGCGCCGCCGAGGCGTATCTGGCCACGCTGCCGCCGCCGGCGCCGTCCGGGCCGTCGTTCGCCGCGCTCGGCCGCGACGCCGCCGTGCTGACCTTCGGCGGGCGCACGCTGCGGCTGAGCCGCCGGCACAGCGAGATCGTCGCCCTGCTCTGCGCGCACCCCGACGGGCTGAGCGGCGACGAGCTGGCGGTCGAGCTCTACGGCGACGAGCTGGTCAACCCGGTCACCCTGCGCGCCGAGCTGTCCCGGCTGCGCCACGTGCTCGGCCCGCTGCTGCTGTCCCGGCCGTACCGGCTGCGCGAGGCGGTGCTGGCCGACTTCACCGAGGTGCCCGCCCGCCTTGCCGCCGGACACGCCGCCGCGGCGCTGCGTGCCTATCGCGGTCCGCTGCTGCCGCGCTCCGACGCGCCCGGCGTCGCGCGGCTGCGCCGGCTCGTCGAGGGGCAGCTGCGCGCCGGCGTGCGGGCCAGCGGCGACCCCGAGCTGCTCGGGGCGTGGACCGCGACGAGCTGGGGCGCCGAGGACCTGTGGATGTGGGAGGCCCTCGCCGCGGCGCTGCCGGCCGGCTCACCCCGGCGGGCGCTCGCGCTCGAGCGGATCGCCCGGCTCGGCGAGGACTACGCGCCGCCGGACGCAACGTGGTTGCAACGTCGCCGTAACTAGCGTCCGGGTATGACCCACTACGCAGCCCCCGGCCAGGACGGCGCCCTGGTCGGGTACGAGCCCCGCTACGACCACTGGATCGGCGGTCAGTACGTCAAGCCCGTCCGCGGCCAGTACTTCGAGAACCCCACGCCGGTGACCGGGCAGACGTTCTGCGAGGTCGCCCGGGGCACCGCCGAGGACGTCGAGCTCGCCCTCGACGCCGCCCACGGCGCCGCCGACGCCTGGGGCCGCACCTCGGTCGCCGAGCGCGCGAACATCCTCAACAAGATCGCCGACCGGATCGAGGCCAACCTGGAGGCCCTCGCGGTCGCCGAGACCTGGGAGAACGGCAAGCCGATCCGGGAGAGCCTGGCGGCGGACCTGCCACTGGCCGTCGACCACTTCCGCTACTTCGCCGGCGCCATCCGCGCGCAGGAGGGCAGCCTCGGCGAGCTCGACGACGACACGGTGGCGTACCACTTCCATGAGCCGCTCGGCGTCGTCGCCCAGATCATCCCGTGGAACTTCCCGCTGCTCATGGCGACGTGGAAGCTCGCGCCCGCGCTCGCCGCCGGCAACGCCGTGGTGCTCAAGCCCGCCGAGCAGACCCCGGCGTCGATCCACGTGCTCATGGGTCTCATCGCGGACCTGCTGCCGCCGGGCGTCGTGAACATCGTCAACGGCTTCGGCGTCGAGGCCGGCAAGCCGCTGGCCGCCAGCGACCGAGTGGCGAAGGTCGCCTTCACCGGCGAGACCACGACCGGGCGGCTGATCATGCAGTACGCCAGCGAGCACATCAAGCCGGTGACCCTGGAGCTGGGCGGGAAGAGCCCCAACATCTTCTTCGACGACGTCTCCGCCGCCGAGGACGCGTTCTACGACAAGGCGCTCGAGGGCTTCGCGATGTTCGCCCTCAACCAGGGCGAGGTCTGCACCTGCCCGTCGCGCGCCCTGGTCCAGCAGGGCCACTACCACGAGTTCCTCGACGCCGCCCTCGACCGGGTGCGGGCCATCCGCCAGGGCCACCCCCTCGACACCGACACGATGATCGGCGCGCAGGCCTCCAACGACCAGCTGGAGAAGATCCTGTCGTACCTCGACATCGGCCGCCAGGAGGGTGCGAAGGTGCTCGCCGGGGGCGAGCGCGCGGACCTCGGCGGCGAGCTGTCCGGCGGCTACTACGTGCAGCCCACGGTCTTCGAGGGCGACAACGCGATGCGCGTCTTCCAGGAGGAGATCTTCGGCCCGGTCGTCGCGGTGACCTCGTTCGCCGACTTCGCCGACGCCATCAAGATCGCCAACGACACCCTCTACGGCCTCGGCGCCGGCGTGTGGACCCGCGACACGAACACCGCCTACCGCGCGGGCCGCGCCATCCAGGCCGGCCGGGTGTGGACGAACTGCTACCACGCGTACCCGGCGCACGCGGCCTTCGGCGGCTACAAGCAGTCCGGCATCGGCCGGGAGAACCACAAGATGATGCTGGAGCACTACCAGCAGACGAAGAACCTGCTGGTCAGCTACTCCCCCAACAAGCTCGGGTTCTTCTAGTCATGGACCGGGTGGCAGTGACCCCCGCGGCGGCCGAGGTGATCCGGTCGCTGCGGGGCACCCACGGACCGCTGATGTTCCATCAGTCGGGCGGCTGCTGCGACGGCAGCTCGCCGATGTGCTACCCCGAGGGCGAGTTCCGCACCGGCAGCGGCGACGTGCTGCTGGCGTCGCTGTCCGTCGAGGGCGTCGCCGAGCCGGTGACCTTCTGGATGTCGCGGTCGCAGTTCGAGCGGTGGTCGCACACGCACCTCACGGTGGATGTGGTGTCCGGCCGCGGCAGCGGCTTCTCCCTGGAGGCCCCGGAGGGCGTGCGCTTCCTGATCCGTTCCCGCCTGCTGACGCCGCAGGAGCAGGCCGCATTTGGCTAGCGACCAGCGATAAGTCCGGACACTTCGTGTCCGGACTTATCAGATTTATACCCTGTCAGGAGGAAAATCCGAAGTTTAAGGCCGCGATCGCGGGTGATGGTGCCACGACGGACTCGACCGGCCGGAGGCCCAGCGATGACAGTCAGGCTCCGCACGCGCGACGGCGGCGAAACCGCGGTCACCGACGAACGGCTCGATGCGCTCCGCGCCACCTTCCGCGGCCCGCTCATCACGCCGCACGATCCCGGCTACGAGGAGAGCCGGCTGGTGTACAACGGCATGTTCGACCGGCACCCCGGGCTCATCGCCCGGTGCTCGGGACCGGCGGACGTGATCGACGCGGTGAACCTCGCCCGCGAGCGCGACCTGCTGGTCGCGGTGCGCGCCGGCGGCCACGGGATCGCGGGTCACAGCATCTGCGACGACGCCATGATGATCGACCTCTCGGCGATGCGGGGCGTCTGGGTGAACCCCGCCGAGCGGCTCGTCCGCGTCGAGGGCGGCGCGACCTGGGGAGACGTCGACCGGGAGGCCCAGGTGTTCGGCCTGGCCGTCCCCGGCGGCGTCGTGTCGACGACGGGCGTCGCCGGCCTGACGCTCGGCGGCGGTCTGGGGTGGCTGCACCGGAAGTACGGCCTGACCTGCGACAACCTCACCGCCGCCGAGATCGTCACGGCCGATGGGCGGCTCCTGCGGGCCAGCGAGACCGAGCACGAGGATCTCTTCTGGGCGCTGCGCGGCGGCGGTGGCAACTTCGGCGTCGTCACCGCCTTCGAGTTCCGGGCCCACCCGGTCGGGCCCATCGTCATGAACGCGGTCGTGATGTATGCCGCGTCCGACGCGCCGGAGGTCCTGCCGGCCTGGCGGGCCTGGACGGCCGGCCTGCCGGACGAGGTCACCAGCCGGGCCATGTTCTGGTCGATGCCGGCCTCGCCGCTGCTGCCGCCGGCGGTGCACGACCGGGACGTGCTCCTCACCGCGGCCGTGTACGCGGGTCCGCCCGAAGACGCCGTGCCGATCCTCCGGCCGCTCGGCGGGTTCGGTACTCCGCTCGCCGACCTCAGCGGACCCATGCCGTTCCGGGACGTGCAGCGGCTCCTGGACTGGATGTTCCCGAAGGGGCAGCTGATCAGCTACTGGAAATCGGTGAACCTGCGCGAGCTCGGCGACGACGCGCTCGACGTGGTCCTCGACCGGGGGCTCTCGCGGCCGCACCCCCGCACCCTGGTCCACGTGCCCCAGATGGGCGGCGCCGTGGGGCGGGCCGGGATCCACGACACCGCCTTCGGCGACCGGAGCGCGGCCTACCTGGTGAGCATCGACGGCAACTGGACCGAGGCCGCCGACACCGAGGCCAACGTGGGGTGGGTACGGGACGCCTTCCACGAGGTGAGCGACCTGCCCTCGGCGGCCGGCACCTACCTCAACTTCAGCGGCGACCAGGACCTGGACAGCGCGGGCACCCGCGCCGCGTTCGGCGAGAACCTCGACCGGCTCGCCCGCATCAAGCGGGAGTTCGACCCCGAAAACCGCTTCCGCCTGAACAACAACATCAAGCCGGCCAATACCCCGTCGGGCGAAAAGTCCGAAAAATAATGACGCCGCAGGCGTCGTGATTTTCGTTCGGGAAGTGGAAGTCAGCGATCGGCCAGCAAGGGGCGGCGCCTGGCGATGGCGGAGAGCGACTCCAGGACGACGCGGTTGGCCGGGCCGGGCCAATAGCCGCGCAGGCCAATCTGCAGGAAACGGTCGCCGCGCAGCGCGCCGGACTCGATCAGGGAGCCGAACTCCACGTCGCCGGTGTCGGCGTGGGCGGCGAAGTGGACCATCGACACGCGGCCGTACCCGTGCTTGCGCGCCCGGCCGGTGGCGTCGGGCCAGGCGATCGTGTGGTCGCCGCCGAGGACGACCGGGTCACAGCTCCTGCATACCCCACGGCGAGCCGTACTCGGTGAGCAGGTCCAGGAACGGCTTGGGCGGCAGGGCCTCGGGGCCGAGGACGCCGGCGCCGGACCAGGTGCCGGCGGCGAGCAGCTCCAGCGCCACGACCGGATTGATCGCCGTCTGCCAGACCACGGCCTGGGAGCCGTACTCCCGCATCGTCCACGCGTTGTCCACGACGTGGTAGAGGTACGTGGCCCGGGGGCGGCCGTCGCGGCCCAGGCCGGTGACGTAGGTGCCGGCGCAGGTGCGGCCGTGCATGCGGTCGCCGAGCGTGGCCGGGTCGGGCAGGCAGGCGGCCACCACGTCCCGCGGGGCGACCTCCACGCCGCCGACGCGGACCTTCCGCGTCGAGTCCAGGCCCAGCTTGTGGATGGTCTTGAGGACCTCGATGAACTCGTTGCCCAGGCCGTACTTGAACGTCACCCGCCGCACGTCGATCCAGCGCGGGATGAGCAGGACCTCCTCGTGCTCGACATTGACGCATTCCACCGGGCCGATGCCGGCCGGGAAGTCGAAGGTCTCGGGCTCGGAGAACGGCCTCGTGACGTACCAACCCCGGTTCTTCTCATAGATGACGGGCGGGTTGAGGCACTCCTCGATCGTGGTCCAGATCGAGAATGACGGTGCGAACTCGTAGCCCTCCACCACCAGGTCGGAGCCGTCGCGGATGCCCACGTCGTGGACCTCGGCGAACAGGGCGTCGGCGGCGTAGCGGGCGAACACGTCGGACAGCCCGGGCTCCACGCCCATGCCGACCAGGGCCAGCCGGTTCGCCGCCGCCCACCGGTCGGCGACGGCGAACTGCTCGTCGCCGAGCATGACGCCGGTCTTCTCGTAGGGGCGCTCGGGGTGCGGCCGGGACAGCGACATCGCCATGTCCAGGTAGTGCGCGCCGGCGGCGAAGGCGCCGTCGTACACCGGCATGACGAACCGGGGATCGACGGCGTTGAGCACGTGGGTGATCCGGCCGGCGCGGCACAGCTCGGCCACCGCCGCGGTGTCGGAGGCGTCCAGGAGTACCGCCGAGAACCGGGGATCGTCCACTCCGGACACCGCCGCCTCGGCCTTGGCGAGGTCGTAGTCGGCGACGACGCAGTGCTCGAAGAACGCGCGGCGGGCCGCGATGCGCACGGCGGCGGTGCCGACGCCGCCCGCGCCGACGATGAGCAGTCGCATGGGTTCAGGCCTTCCGGCGCAGGCGGGGTAGCTGCCCGACGAGCACGATCAGGAACGAGACGAGGAACATCGCCGTGCCGATCACGTTGATCTGGGCCGGGATGCCCCGCTGCGAGGCGCCCCAGACGAACATCGGGAACGTGACGACGGTACCGGAGTTGAAGTTCGTGACGATGAAGTCGTCGAAGGACAGCGAGAACGACAGCAGCGCGGCGGCCACGATGCCGGGCATCACCAGCGGGAGCGTGACCCGGATGAAGGTCTGCCGCTCGTCGGCGTAGAGGTCCATCGCCGCCTCCTGCAGCCGCGGGTCGAGGCCGGCCAGGCGCGCCTTGACCGTGACGACCACGAACGACAGGCAGAACATGACGTGCGCGATGACGACCGTCCAGAATCCCAGCGGTACCCCGGAAGCGACGAACAGCGCCAGCAAGGATGAGCCCATCACGATCTCGGGCGTCGCCATCGGCAGGAAGATCAGCGTGTTGGTCGCGCCCCGGCCGCGGAAGGAGTGCCGGGCCAGCGCGAAGGACATCAGCGTGCCGAGCACGGTCGCGCCGGCGGTGGCGACGAGCGCGATGGTGATGCTGAGCAGGAACGCGTCCTGGATGCCGGCCACGCCGAACGGGTGGGTCCAGTTGTCCCAGGTGAACTTGAAGTTGTCCAGTGTGTAGGGGGCGTTGTGGCCGGCGTCGCGGAAGGACATGGCGCCCACGACGCCGATCGGCACGAAGAGGTACAGCAGCACGATGAGCCCGATCGCCAGGACCCAGTGGTCGGCGACGAACCGGCGCAGGCGGTGGGCCATCACAGCACCTCATCCGTTCCGGCCCGCCGGACGTAGACGAAGACCAGCACCAGGATCGCCGCCATCAGGGTGAACGACAGGGCCGCGGCGGCGGGGTAATCGGTGACCTTGAGGAACTTCGACTGGATGACGTTGCCGATCATGTACTGCCGGCTGGTCCCGAGCAGCTCCGCGTTGATGTAGTCGCCGGCGGCCGGGATGAAGGTGAGCAGCGTGCCGGCCACCACGCCGGGCATGGACAGCGGCAGCACGACCCGGGTGAACCGGGCGACCGGCCGGGCGTAGAGGTCCCCGGCGGCCTCGATCAGGCGCGGGTCGAGCTTCTCCAGGCTGGCGTAGAGCGGCAGGACCATGAAGGGCAGGAAGTTGTACACCAGGCCGGCGATCACGGCGGGGGTGGTCGCGAGCAGCCGGCCGTCGGGCAGCGGCACGTGCAGCGCGTTGAGCACGGACACGACGGTGCCGTTGTCGGACAGGATGACCTTCCAGGCCAGCGTGCGGATCAGGAAGCTGGTGAAGAACGGCGCGATCACGCAGATGAGCAGGATGTTCTTGAACCGCCCGGACTTCAGCGCGATCGCGTAGGCCAGCGGGTAGCCCAGGATCAGCGAGAAGACCGTGGTGAGCGCGGCGTAGCCGATCGAGCGGCCGAACTGCGGCAGATACTGCGAGACCGTGTCGGAGTAGTTGGCGACGTGCCAGGTCATCACGTAGCCGTCCTCCAGCGACCCGCTCGGGTCGTAGAGGCTGGTGGCCAGCAGCTGCACGCACGGCACCGCGAAGAACAGGATCAGCCACAGGCCGCCGGGCAGCAACAGCAGATACGGCAGCCACTTCCTCCGGGGCTTGCTGAGCTCGACCGGCGCCGCGGTGCCGGCGCCCGCCCCGACATGCCCGAGGGCGCTCATGCTGCCACCTTTTTTCCAGGGCTCGGGTCCGCGTCACTCACAGACCGTTGCTCCCGCATGACTCGCTCGGCGCTGGCGCGCCTCCCTGCGACTCCGCGGTGCCAAGAGCTCACGCGGCGACCTCCTCCGGGTCGACCACCGGGGCGTGCGTCTCGCCGGCCGGGCGGGGCAGCAGGAACGCGTGGTCGGGCCGCCAGAACACGGTGACCTCGCTGGCCACGGCGAGCGGGGCGGCGACGCCGGAGTTGGGCACGAAGACCGAGAGCTCCTCGCCCCACGGGGCGCGGACCAGATACTGCGTGCTGACCCCGGTGTAGGAGGAGTCGGTCACGATGCCGCGCACCGACTGGTGACCGTCGGGCGCCTGCTCGGTGGTGAGGTGCATCTTCTCCGGGCGTACCCCCAGCCAGACGGTGCCCTCGGTGGCCCGGGCCCGTGCCGCGGGGACCGTGTAGCGGCCGCCGTAGGCCTCGACGAGCAGGTCGTCGCCGGAGCGGCCGCGCACGTCGGCGGCGAGCAGGTTGGACTGGCCGAGGAAGTTGGCGACGAAGGCCGTACCCGGGAAGTCGTACATCTCCACCGGCGCGCCGAGCTGCTCGATCTTCCCCGCGTTCATCACCGCGACCGTGTCGGCCATGGTCATGGCCTCCTCCTGGTCGTGGGTGACGTGCACGAAGGTGATGCCGACCTCGGTCTGGATGCGCTTGAGCTCGACCTGCATCTGCCGGCGCAGCTTGAGGTCGAGCGCGCCCAGCGGCTCGTCGAGCAGCAGCACCTGCGGGTGGTTGATCAGGGCGCGGGCCAGCGCGACGCGCTGCTGCTGGCCGCCGGAGAGCTGGGCCGGGCGGCGCTTGCCGAAGCCGTCCATCTCGACCAGGTGGAGCATCGCTTCCACCTGGTCGCGGTAGTGCTTCACGCCGCGCCGGCGCAGCCCGAACGCCACGTTGTCGGCGATCGACAGGTGCGGGAAGAGCGCGTAGCTCTGGAAGACGGTGTTCACCGGGCGCTTGTAGGGCCGCAGTGTCGTCACGTCGCGATCACCGAGCAGCACCCGGCCGGCCGTCGGCTCTTCGAGGCCGGCGATCATCCGCAAGGTGGTCGTCTTGCCGCACCCGGACGCGCCGAGCAGGGCGAAGAACGAACCCCGGGGCACGGTGAGGGTCAGGTCGTCGACCGCGGTGAAGGCCCCGAACCGCTTGGTGACGCCGATCAGGTTGAGGTCGGCGCCGCTGGCACCGGGTGGCTGCTCGGTCATCGATCAGGCTCCCCGGACCGTCTCGAACTTGGCCGCGTACTTCTTGTCCTCGTCCTCGGTCAGCGCCCGGAACGCGTGCGTCTTGGCCAGCGTCGCCGCGTCGGGGAAGATCAGCGGGTTGGTGGCGAGATCGGGGTCGATCTTCTGCATGGCGTCCTGCGCGCCCTGGACCGGGCAGATGTAGTTCACCGACGCGGCCACCTGCGCGGCGACGGCCGGGTCGTAGTAGTAGTCGATGAGCTGCTCGACGTTGGACTTGTGGGTCGCCGGGGCCGGGATCATCATGTTGTCGGACCAGAGCATCAGGCCCTCCTCCGGCGTGACGAACGCGACCTGCGAGCCCTCCTCGGCGGCGAGCTGGATGACGTCGCCGGACCAGGCGATGCACGCCGCCAGGTCGCCCTTGGCGAGGTCTTCCTTGTAGTCGTTGCCGGTGAACTTGCGGATCTGGCCGGAGTCGACCGCCTTCTTGATCTTCTCCAGCGCCGCGTCGTAGTCGGCGTCGGTGACGGTGGCCGGGTCCTTGCCCATCGACAGCAGCACCAGGCCGACGGTGTCGCGCATCTCGGTGAGCACCGCGACCTTGCCCTTGAGGTCCGGGCGGGTCAGCAGCTCGTCGATGGTGCGGACCTCCTTGGTCACCTTGCCGTTGTAGGCGATGCCGGTGAGGCCCGACTGCCACGGCGCGGCGTGGGTCATGTCCTTGTCCCAGGGCCGGTTGCGCAGGGTGGCCAGGACGTTCTTGGTGAAGTTCGGGGTCTTGGCGTTGTCGAAGGGCTGCACCCAGCCGAGGCCGACCACCCGAGAGGCCATCCAGTCGGTCAGGACCATGATGTCGCGGTCGATCGACTGGCACGACTGCAGCTGGTTGCGGACCTTGCCGAAGAACTCGTTGTTGTCGTTGATGTCCTCGGTGTACGTCACGGCGATGCCGGTCTTGGCCGTGAACGCATCCAGCGAGGGGCGCTTCTTGTCGTCGTTCTCGTCGACGTCGATGTACAGCGGCCAGTTGGAGAAGTTGATCTTCTTTTCGGTCGCCGACGCGTCGGCACCGACACACGCTGCCTTCTCCGACTCTGTCTTCTTCGCGGGCGGCGTGCCGCACGCGGCGAGAGCACCGCCGCTCACGGCCAGCGCACCGCCGGCCAGCAGGCCGCGCATGAGGGTCCGGCGCGACAGGCCGGTGGCACGCAGAACCGCCTGCGCTTCGGCAGAGAGCGGCGGGCGAGAGGGGTTTCGCACGGGGGCTCCTACGGATCTCGATGGCCGGTCGACACTTCTGGGGGGCGGTGACCGACGACTGATCCTGACACGAGGTGCCATCACTCACAAGGGATTCCGTTGTCACGATCGGGCAGCACAACGAAAAGCGCTATGCAATCAACCGGGGGTTACCGTCGTCACCTCACCGAAACACGGGCCGTCAGTCTGCCACGGTTTCGAGTCCGGCGGCATCCCTAACGAATCCGCAGATCTCTCGTTGACCAGCCATGGAATTAGTTGCCATCGGCCCGGTACTGGGTAAGAATCCACACGTGACCGAGCCCGTCCTCGACGACGTCAACAAGCGCATCATCGAACAACTCCAGCGCGATGGTCGCATGTCCTATGCCGCGCTGGCCAAGGTCGTAGGCTTGTCGGAGGCCGCCGTCCGGCAGCGGGTGCAGCGGCTGCTGGACACCGGCGTCATGCAGATCGTGGCCGTCACCGATCCCCTCACGCTGGGCTTCGCCCGCCAGGTGATGATCGGGATCAAGGTCGAGGGAGACATCCGGCCGGTCGCCAAGGCCCTCGCCGCGGTGCCGGAGATCGACTACGTGGTCATCTGCGCGGGCGGCTACGACCTGCTCGCCGAGCTCGTGTGCACCGACGACGAGCACCTCCTGGACCTCATCAACGACACGGTGCGGAGCATCCCCGGCGTGACCGCCACGGAGACCTTCGTCTACCTCAAGCTCGCCAAGCAGACCTACGCGTGGGGGACCCGATGAACATCGACCAGCAACCCGACGCCGCCACACTCGACGCGGCGGCGCGCGAGCACCTGTGGATGCACTTCACCCGCCTGTCCGCCTACGCGGAGACGCCGGTGCCGGTGATCGTGCGCGGCGACGGGGCATACGTCTACGACAGCAACGGCCGCCGCTACCTCGACGGCTTGTCCGGGCTCTTCGTCGTGCAGACCGGCCACGGCCGGCAGGAGCTCGCCGACGCGGCCGCCAAGCAGGCCTCGGAGCTCGCCTACTTCCCGCTGTGGTCGTATGCCCACCCGAAGGCGATCGAGCTGGCCGACCGGCTGGCCGGCCTCGCACCGGGCGAGCTCAACCGGGTCTTCTTCACCACCGGCGGCTCCGAGGCGGTGGAGAGCGCGTGGAAGCTCGCCCGCTCGTACTTCAAGCGCACCGGCAAGCCGCTGAAGACCAAGGTGCTGTCCCGCGCGATCGCCTACCACGGCACCTCGATGGGCGCCCTGTCGATCACCGGCATCCCGGTCCTCAAGCAGGACTTCGAGCCGCTGGTGCCGGGCGCGTTCCGGGTGCCCAACACCAACTACTACCGCCGCCCCGACGAGTCCATGACGCCGGAGCAGTTCGGGGTCTGGGCCGCGGACCGCATCGCCGAGGCGATCGAGTTCGAGGGGCCCGACACCGTGGCCGCGGTGTACCTCGAGCCGGTGCAGAACGCGGGCGGCTGCTTCCCGCCCCCGCCCGGCTACTTCGAGCGGGTCCGGGCCATCTGCGACCGCTACGACGTGCTGCTCGTCTCCGACGAGGTGATCTGCGCGTTCGGCCGGCTCGGTGAGTACTTCGGCGCCACCCGCTACGGCTACCAGCCCGACATCATCACCTGCGCGAAGGGCCTCACCAGCGGCTACGTGCCGCTCGGCGCGATGCTCGCCGCCGAGCGGCTGGCCGAGCCGTTCCTGGAAGGCAAGAGCTGGTTCGCGCACGGCATCACCTACGGCGGGCACCCGGTCGGCTCCGCGGTGGCCCTGGCCAACCTCGACATCTTCGAGCGCGAGGGACTCAACGCCCACGTGCGCGCCAACTCGCCACTGTTCCGCTCGTACCTCGAACGCCTCTACGACCTGCCCATCGTCGGCGACGTGCGCGGCGACGGCTACTTCTTCGGCATCGAGCTGGTCAAGGACAAGGCGACCAAGGAGACCTTCGACGACGCCGAGTCCGAGGCCCTGCTGCGCGGCTTCCTGTCCAAGGCGCTGTTCGACGCCGGGCTGTACTGCCGGGCCGACGACCGCGGCGACCCGGTGATCCAGCTGGCCCCGCCGCTGATCTGCGACGAGTCCCACTTCGCCGAGATCGAGCAGATCCTGCGCGCGGTCCTGACCGAGGCATGGGCGCGCCTGTAGAGCGCACGCGGATCCGCCGGCTGCCCGACAAGGCGGTCCGCGAGCGCGAGGCGCTGCACGCCGTGCTCGACGCGGGCCTGGCCGCCCACGTCGCGTTCGCGCACGAGGGCCAGCCGTACGCCATCCCCGTCGCCTACGCCCGCGCCGGCGACACGGTGCTCTTCCACGGCTCCACCGGCAGCCGCCTGTTCCGCCACCTCGCCGGCGGCGCGCCCTGCTGCCTGTCGGTGACGCTGATCGACGGGCTGATCCTGGCCCGCAGCGCGTTCGAGGCTTCCATGCGGTACCGCTCGGCGATGATCCTCGGCACGTGCACGGTCGTGGAGGATCAGGTGCCGGCGCTGCGCGCGATCAGCGAACACCTGGTGCCGGGCCGGTGGGCGCTGATCCGCCCGCCGTCGCGCAAGGAGCTGGCCGCGACGCTCGTGCTGGCGCTGCCGCTTTCCGAGTGGTCGCTGAAGGTGAGCGACGGCTGGCCCGAGACGTCGCCGGACGACGCGGGCTGGTCCCCGCCGACCGGCGTCATCCCGATCCGCACGGTTCGCGAGGCGTTCATCGAGGGCGAGGCTTGATGAGCTTCTGGATGTCGGTACTACCGGAGCTCGCCGCGCGCCCGCCGCTGCCCGGCGACGCCGAGGCCGACGTGTGCGTCGTCGGCGCCGGGTACACCGGCCTGTGGACCGCCTACTACCTGGCCCGCGCCGACCCGTCGCTGCGCGTCACGGTGCTCGAGGCGCGCACCGCCGGCTTCGGCGCCAGCGGCCGCAACGGCGGCTGGTGCTCCGCGCTGTTCCCCAAGTCGGTGTCCGCGCTGGAGCGCTCCTACGGCCGGGAGCCCGCCCTCGCCCTCAACGCCGCCATGGAGGCCTCCGTGGACGAGGTCGGCCGGGTCGCCGCGGCCGAGGGCATCGACTGCGACTACGCCAAGGGCGGCACGGTCGTGCTGGCCCGCACCGAGGCCCAGCTGGCCCGGGCCCGGCACGAGGCGGAGGAGGCCGCCGGCTACGGCATCGACGTGCGGCTCCTCTCCGCCGAGGAGGCAAGCGAGCGGGTCGGCGCCACCGGCGTTCTCGGCGGCACCTACACCCCGCACTGCGCCGCCATCCAGCCCGCGAAGCTCGCCCGCGGCCTGGCCGCGGCCGCCGAACGGCACGGCGTGCGCATCTACGAGCAGACCCCGGTCACCCGCATCGCCCCGGGCCGCGCCGAGACGCCGCACGGCGCCGTCCGCGCCCCGATCGTGGTCCGCGCCACCGAGGGCTTCACGCCCCGGCTACCCGGGCTGCGCCGGGCGATCGCGCCGGTGTACTCGCTGATGATCGCCACCGAGCCGCTGCCCGCGTCCTTCTGGGCCGAGGCCGGCCTGGCCCACCGCGAGACCTTCTCCGACCACCGGCACCTCATCATCTACGGCCAGCGCACCGCCGACGACCGCCTGGCCTTCGGCGGCCGCGGCGCGCCCTACCACTACGGCTCGGCGATCGAGGAGTCCTTCGACCGCGACCCGCGCGTCTTCGCCGAACTCCGCCGGGTGCTGGGCGAGCTGTTCCCGGCCCTGGGCGAGGTGCCGGTCGCCTACAGCTGGGGCGGCCCGCTGGGCATCGCCCGGGACTGGATGGCCTCGGTCGGCCTGGACCGGGCGACCGGGCTGGCCTGGGCGGGCGGCTACGTCGGCGACGGCGTCAGCACCACGAACCTGGCCGGCCGCACGCTGGCCGACCTGATCCTGGGGACGGACAGCTCGCTGGCCGGGCTGCCGTGGGTGGGGCATCGGTCGCCGCCGTGGGAGCCGGAGCCGCTGCGCTGGCTCGGGGTGAACGCGAGCCTGCGGCTGATGACCGCCGCGGACGCCACCGAGGCCCGCACCGGCCGCCCTTCCCGCCGCGCCGCGTTCTTGTCCCGCTTCCTGGGCGCCTGACCCTGTTCCTGGGCGCCCGACCGTTGCGCCGTCTGGAACCGTTAGCACTGTGCGCCGTCTGGAACCGTTAGCACTGTGCGCCGTCTGGAACCGTTAGCACTGTGCGCCGTCTGGAACCGTTAGCACTGTGCGCCGTCTGGAACCGTTAGCACTGTGCGCCGTCGGCGCATGCCACCAGGCGCCGCGGGCCGATCGACAACCGGCGCCGCAGGCCGATCGACAGCCCAGAGGCGTTTCGGACGAAAAGTCCAGACACTCCGTGTCCGGACTTTTCGGATTTATACCCTGACAGGCGATGAGTCGTTCTTCGTGCCGACTCTGCTGGCCTCGTCGCCGAGCCGCTCAGGGGCTCACCGCCGCGACCGCGTCGAGGAGCGCCGCTCCCGTGGTGGGGACCATGGCCAGCGCGGCGACCAGACCGCCCAGTACCAATAAACCCAACACTCGTCGCCCCGGAAACAGCAGCGCCAGAATCAGCGCGCCCGACGCCACGCGCACCGGGTGCGTCCGGATCTGCACGACGGGCCAGCCGAGGTGCGGCAAGGTCAGGCGTACCGGGCCGACCACGCGCCTGCGGTCCACCGGCGCCGGATCGGGTTGCGCGTTGGCGTCGCCCTTGACGGTCAGGGCGCCGTCCGCGGCCTGGGACACCACGCGGTGTGTGATCGGCCCGCGCGCATCGGTGTACGTCACGATTTCGTACAGCATCACCGACTCCGCGTGCGGATCGACGAAGATGAGGTCGCCCGCGTGCATCGACGGCGCCATCGACTCGGACGTGACCACGTAGGGCTTCCAGCCCAGGCCCGCGATGCCGACGGTGAAGAGGACGGCGGAGACGACGGCGCCCAGGAGTAGCCGGCCGATCACGAACCGGCCCCGGATCTCAGCTTTTGCCGCACATCGGCGCTGTTCGGCCAGGCCAGGGGCGGGTTGAGCAAACTCGCCGGGACTCTTCCGGCGCGTCCCGCGTGTCGGCCGTTACCTGGAGTGGGGCTGCGTCGGTATGGGTACGGCACGGGGGTACGAGCGATCGCCCGAGCGGGCCTATTTATCAGGTTCGGCTTGACGACGCACGCATTACACGCGTGTAATTTCACGGGGGATGTTCGCGGGGTGGGTGGCAAGTTGCTACCAAGCGGACATAAGGAACACCGCGCCGAGGTACAGCAACCTTGTAGGACATGCGCCTTCCGCGTGGGGGGTTGCGCCGGCATTGACGCCGGCGCGCAAGAAGGAGGCACGCTGATGGACGGCCGACCAGTCGTGGCCGACCTGCTGGGTAACGCTCCGGAGTGGCAAGAACGCGCTCTGTGTTCGCAGACCGACCCGGAGGCTTTCTTCCCGGAGAAGGGCGGGTCGACGCGCGAGGCCAAGCGCATCTGCTCGCGCTGCGAGGTGCGGGCGGACTGCCTGGAGTACGCGCTGGGGCACGACGAGCGCTTCGGAATTTGGGGTGGGCTCTCGGAACGCGAGCGTCGCAAGCTCAAACGACGGGCCGCTTAGCAGATCGGGATTTTGAATTAGGGCGCCGGCATCCGAAATGGGGGTCGGCGCCCTTTTCATGGCATTGATGGTTATGCGTCGGGAGGAATGACGCGCAGGTGCCCCCGCCGGCCCAGCGGGTGCTGCTGATCGGGCTCCTCGCGCCGCGGCGCCGGCCGCGCCGCCTCGCGCACGGCCTCGGCGAGCGCGACCAGGTCGTCGTTCGTCGGCGGGGGCGGGCCGTACTCGCCCTCGTGCCGTACCAGATCCCAACCCCGCGGCGCGGTCAGCCCGCGAGCGTGCGATTCGCAAAGATCGTAGGAGTGCGGCTCGGCGAACGCGGCCAGCGGACCGACAACTGCCGTCGATTCGGCATAAACGTACGTCAACGTCGCAACGGGGGGTCGGGGGCAACCGTTGCGCGAGCATCGACGTGGGGTCCTCACGGCCGAACGGTATCTCCCCAGGGCCTCCGCGCCGTCCCGGAAGCCCCGCGACACGCCGGGGTGACCACGCCGACACGCTCGCGCGGGCGATAGGGTTGGCTGGCGCTACGCTGACATCGTGGCGAGCCCAGACCGACGACGTAGTGGACCGGGCCGGCGCGGCCGAGACCGGCACGGCCGTGGCCTGCGCGGCCGCCTGGTCCCAGCGTCGCTGCCGATGTCCCGCACCCGCGCGGAGATGTTCGACGACCTGGTCCTGGATTCGGTCGAGCAACTGGAGCAGCGCTTCTCCCAGGAGCTGGCCGGCGTGGAGTTCGCGGTCGAGGACGTCCCACCCGACCTCAACGTCTACGACTCGGATGTCCTGGAGGACGGCGAGGTCCCCCTGGCCCGCCTGCTCCCCGGCCGCCCGGGCCGCCACGGCGTGCCGCCGCGGATCGTGCTCTACCGCCGCCCCTTGGAGTTCCGCGCCGCCGACCACGACGACCTGGCCGACCTGGTCCACGACGTGATCATCGAGCAGGTCGCGAACCTCCTCGGCGTCTCCCCCGACGACCTCGACTCCTGAGCACCCACGCCCCTTTCAGCCCGCCGCTCCCACCAGTCCCCGGTCAGGGCCGGCTCTCGCGAAGCCAACCGAACCGGTCGAGCCTTGGCGCTCCCCCCGCCATGCCCGCTGTGCCAAGCCCAACCGATAAGTCGGGCGCTCCGCGCCACGACTTATCGGATTTATCGCCTGACGGGGCATAAGTCCGAAAAGTCCGGACACGAAGTGTCTGGACTTTTCGTCGCTAGATCACCTTCGGCCACGGCGCCCCGCCCACCCCGCCACGACAGTCACAAACTCTCCGCGATCATGCACGCCCAGCCACGACACCAACGCTTTCCCGTGATCACGGAGACAAAAGGTACCTATGAGTACATCACCACTCCGTGATCATGAAAAACTCGTGGTGCAGCCGACTCCTCCCGCATGATCCCGGAGACTTATGGTCACGCCGCTCCGACGACGCCCGCCAGCACCCGCCGGCAGGAGGCCAAACCAGCGACATCCACGCCGGCGGCCCAGCAACGCAGCAGGGCGGCAGAGCGCAAGCACCGCGTAGTCGGCGCATAACCGAAATGTCGGATATGTCGGTCGCGGAGCGGCCGACATATCCGCGGTGCCGACGCCCCACAGCCGCTCCACCAGCAGCCAACACCCGCGCCCCGAGCCAGGCCTCGACGCGACGGGACCGGGAGCAGCGAGGCCAAGCCGCCACCCGGCCGGGAGCAACGGCTTCAGACCACCGACCTGCCAGGAACAGCGAGGTCAGACCGCCGACGCGCCGAAAGCGGCGGGTCCGGCCGCCGACAGGAGCACAACAGCGCCCGGCCGCCGACGTGACGGGAAGCGCGGGGCAGGGCAGCGGCGCGGCGGAAGGGGCTGGGGGTTGGAGGGCTGGGGGTTGGACGGGCGGGGGCCGGAGCGGCGGGGGCCGGAGCGGCGGGGGCCGGGCCGGAGGGGGCGGGAGGAAGGCGGAGGGCGGGTCAGGTGCGGGCCGGGACGTGGCCGTAGACGGTGGTTCGCTGGCGGACCGGGCGGCCGGCCGCCGCGCCGATGGACTCCAGTTCCTCGCGGGTGCGGGCGGAGCCGTGTTCGGAGCCGGCCATCCGCGAGATCGTCTCCTCCATCAGCGTCCCGCCGAGGTCGTTCGCGCCGCCGCGGAGCATCGTGGCCGTGCCCTCGTCGCCGAGTTTGACCCAGGAGCACTGGATGTTGGCGATGCGGCCGTGCAGCAGGACGCGGGCCATGGCGTGCACCGCGCGGTTGTCGCGCCAGGTCGGGCCGGGGCGGGCGATGCCGGCGAGGTAGATGGGCGCGCTGTGGTGGACGAAGGGCAGGGCCACAAACTCGGTGAAGCCGCCCGTGCGGTCCTGGATGCCGGCGAGCACCCGGAAGTGGCCGAGCCAGTGGCCGGGGTGGTCGACGTGGCCGTACATCATCGTCGAACTGGATCGGATGCCCAGCTCGTGCGCGGCGGTGACCACCTCCACCCACGCCGACGTCGGCAGCTTGCCCTTGGTGAGGACCCAGCGGACCTCGTCGTCGAGGATCTCGGCCGCCGTGCCGGGGATCGTGTCGAGGCCGGCCTCCTTGAGCTGGGTCAGCCAGTCGCGGATCGGCACGCCGGCCTTCGCGGCCGCGGTCACGACCTCCATCGGGCTGAAGGCGTGCACGTGCATGCCGGGCACCCGGTTCTTCACCGCGCGGACCAGCTCGGCGTAGGCCCCCACCGGTAGCTTCGGGTCGATGCCGCCCTGCATGCAGACCTCGGTCGCGCCGGACTGCCAGGCCTCCTCGGCGCGGTCGGCGACCTGCTCGTAGGAGAGCCGGTAGGCGTCCGCGTCGCGCTCGCGCTGGGCGAAGGCGCAGAAGCGGCAGCCGACGTAGCAGACGTTGGAGAAGTTGATGTTGCGGTTGATGACGTAGGTGATGTCGTCGCCGACCGCGTCGCGGCGCAGGTCGTCGGCGATCCGGACGAGCTCCTCCAGGGCGGGGCCGTCGGCGTTGAACAGGGCGAGGGCGGCCGCGGAGTGCTCGGGCAGCAGCAGCCGGGCGGGGTCGCTCGCGGCCATCGAGAGTCCACTGTGGACGTCGCTGTCGAGCCGCTCCGGTGCGCTGTGCGTGACCCGGGTGGCGACCTCGTTCCAGTCGCCGTACACCGTGTCGAAGTCCCCGCGCCGGTCCTCGGTGCGCCCTTCGGTGTCGATGGCGGCGTGCAGGTCGGTGCGGCCGCTGTCCTCGTATCCGCCGTCGGGCTCCTGCCAGGGCAGCCCGGCCGGCATCGCGCTCTCGTCGGCCAGGCCGGTGTCCCGCTCCATCAGCGCCTCGACGTGCGCCACCAGCCGGGCGTCCAGCCACGGCACGCCGCGCTTGGCGTACTCGGGGTAGATCGTCAGGCGCTCGCGCAGTACAAAACCGGCGGCTTTGGTTCGTTCGGCCAGCTCGTCGAGGGCGGGCCAGGGGCGTTCGGGGTTCACGTGGTCCGGCGTCACGGGCGACACGCCGCCCCAGTCGTCGATGCCGGCGCGGATGAGGAGGGTGTACTCCTCGTCGATGAGGTTCGGCGGTGCCTGGATCCGCGCCTTCGGGCCCAGGACCAGCCGGGCCACCGCGATCGTGGCCGCGAGGTCCTGCAGCTCGGCGTCGGGCATGCCGCGCATCGCGGTGTCGGGCTTGGCGCGGAAGTTCTGCACGATGACTTCCTGGATGTGGGCGTACTCCCGCATCGTCCGCCGGATCGCGAACAGGGACTCGGCCCGTTCGTCGTGGGTCTCGCCGATGCCGATCAGGATGCCGGTGGTGAACGGCACGCCGACCCGGCCGGCGTCCTCGAGCACCCGCAGCCGCACGGCCGGCTCCTTGTCCGGCGAGCCGAAGTGCGGGCCGCCCGGCTCCGACCACAGGCGGGTCGCGGTGGTCTCCAGCATCATGCCCATGCTCGGCGCGACCGGCTTGAGCCGCTGCAGCTCCGCCCAGGACAGCACGCCCGGGTTGAGGTGCGGCAGCAGGCCGGTCTCCTCCAGCACCGCGACGGCGCAGGCGCGCAGATACGACAGGGTCGAGTCGTAGCCGCGCTCGTCGAGCCAGCGCTTCGCCTGCGGCCAGCGCTCCTCGGGCCGGTCGCCGAGGGTGAACAGCGCCTCCTTGCAGCCCTGCCGGGCGCCCTCGCGGGCGATCTCGAGCACCTCTTCGATCTCGAGATACTCGCTGGGCAGCCGGTGCGGCACGGTCGCGAACGTGCAGTAGTGGCAGCGGTCCCGGCACAGCCGGGTGAGCGGGATGAAGACCTTCTTCGAGAAGGTGATGATGCCCGGGCGGCCGGCGTCGGCGAGCCCCGCGTCGCGAACCGCGCCGGCGATGCCGAGCAGCTCGTCGAGGGCGGCCCCGCGGGCGGTCAGCAGGACGGCCGCCTCGGTCGCGTCGAGCGTCCGGCCGTCCGCGGCCCGGCGGAGCGCCCGGCGCATGGCATTGCCTTCGGTACCTCTGCCTTCAGACGTCACGCCTTGCAGCCTAGGCCGCCGTCAAGCAAAACAACGCGTGTCCGCCGTGTGACTTCCGCCCGTCGTCGGCCGGGCGGTCGCGGCACCGGTCCGGCACCGCAACCGCCGCGTCAGGGCCTAGATGGCCTGGGTGCGCTGCGTCTCGTCGCCGTCGTCGCCCTTGTCACCCGGGCGCAGGACGGTCGTGGCGTCCGGGTCGGCCGGCGGCACCACCGGAGCGGCCTGCGTAGCGTCCGGATCGGCCGGCGACAGCACCGCGGTGCCTTCCTCGTCGGGCTGAGCGGGCGAAAGCCCCGCGGTCCCATCGGGCTGCGCCGGCGAAAGCCCCGCCGTGCCGTCAGGCTGCGCCGGAGAGAGCCCGGCGGTGCCCTCCGGCTGTGCCGGTGACAACACCGCGGTGCCCTCCTCGAAGGGCTGAGCCGCAGAGAGCCCGGCCGTGCCCTCCGGCTGCGCGGGTGACAACACCGCGGTGCCCTCCTCGAAGGGCTGGGCCGGGGACAGGCCCGCGGACGCCGGCGGCTGGGTCGAGGCGCCGCCCGGCCAGCCCGCCGCGGCGAACCCGCCCGGCGGCGTCGACGGCCCGCCGTCCGCGGGCGACGCGGAGACCGGCTCGTCGACGACCGGCGTCGGGGCCGGCGCGGTGTAGGCCGCGAACGGCGAGCTCAGCGGCGGCGCGGAGGCCGGCGCCGCGGAGACCGGCTGCGCGGAGGCCGGCGGAGTCGCCGGTGCGCCGTAGCTTGGCGCCGCCGAGGTGGGTGCGGCGTAGCCGGGCGCGCTGCCGGGGACGGCGTAGCCGGGGGCCGGGTACCCGCCCGAGGTCGGCGCGGCCGGCGCACCGGTCGCGGCGGCCACGCCGGGCGCCGGGGCGCCGGAGGCCGGCTGGGCGTAGCCGGGCACGCCGAACGAGCCCGTGGGCTGCGCCGCGCCCGGCTGGGGCTGGGCCGGGTAGCCCGCGGCCGCGCCGGCGATCACCCCGGGCGCCGCCGGGTTCACCGCGGGGATGCCGCCGGTGGCCGGCTGCGTCCACCCGCCGGTGGCCGGCTGCTGTTGCTGCTGCTGGACGTATGCCTGGTAGGCCTGCGCCTGTGCGGCGGTCGGCTGCACGCCGGCGGTGGTGACGTAGCCGGTCTGCTGCGCATACGGCTGCTGCGGGTAGCCGTAGCCGGCCGGATAGCCGTAGCCGGGCTGGCCGTACGGCACCGGCTGCGGCTTGGGCGCCGAGTAGCCGCCGAGGTAGATCCGCGCGGTCAGGAACAGCCCGAGGCCGAGCAGTCCGAGCCCGGCGAGGTGCTCCAGGAAGTAGGCGAAGCCGTAGCCGATCGGCAGGTTGTTGCTCTGCAGGTCGCCGATGAGCCCGGCGAGCAGCAGCACGATGCCGATGACGGCGGCCACGGCATACTCCACCAGGGCCCCGACGACGACGGTCCGCGCCCGGGCGGTGACCGGGTCCAGCTGCGTGGCGATCAGGACCGCGAGGATCGGCAGCACGATGATCTCGAAGCCGACGAACGAGCCGAACGACCCGGACGCGCTGGCCAGGAAGTCGTTGAACAGCCCGCTGAGCAGCTCGAGCAGGCCGGCCAGCAGGAAGATCGCGGCGGCGCCGAGCAGGGCGAAGGCGGCCAGCTCGCGGTAGGGCCCGATCAGCCCGCGGGCCTTCTTCACGTCCAGCGGGGCGGGCGCCGGCTGAGGCTGGGGCTGCTGATACGGATTCTGCTGCGCGGGACCGGCGACCGGGACGGCCTGGGTCGCCGGGCCGGGGTTCGAGTACGGCGCCGCGGCCGGGGGCGTCGGATACGCCCCGGTCTGGGCCGGATCGGGTGGCTGCGTGCTCACTGGCTCTCCCGAGGAGGAGTCGATGGTCCGTGCAACATCGCCCAGCAGCCTAGTCCGAGAAGGCGAGTTGTGCGTGAGCGAGCGACCCGGCACGGGGCCGTGACGGCGGTGCGGCAGGATTGAGGATATGCGGATCGTGGTATTGGCTGGTGGGATCGGGGGTGCGCGCTTCCTGCTGGGAGTGCGCGCGGTCGCGCGGGACCTGGGCGCGGACGTGACGGCGGTGGTCAACGTCGGCGACGACGTCACGCTGCACGGGCTGCGCATCTGCCCCGACCTCGACAGCGTCATGTACACCCTCGGCGGCGGCGCCGATCCGGAGCGCGGCTGGGGCCGCGTCGGCGAGAGCTGGACGGTCAAGGAGGAGCTGGCCGCCTACGGCGCGGAGCCCACCTGGTTCGGCCTCGGCGACAAGGACATCGCCACGCACCTGGTGCGCACCCGGATGCTCGGGGCCGGCTACCCGCTCTCCGCGGTCACCGAGGCGCTCTGCGACCGCTGGCAGCCGGGCATCCGCATGCTGCCGGCCAGCGACGACCGGGTGGAGACCCACGCCGTCGTCGAGTTCGACGGGTCCACCCGGGCGATCCACTTCCAGGAGTGGTGGATCCGGCACCGCGCCGAGGTGCCGACCGAGCGCTTCGTATTCGTCGGGGCGGAGACGGCCAAACCCGCGGCCGGAGTGCTCGACGCGATTGCCGATGCCGATGTGGTACTCCTCGCGCCGAGCAATCCCGTCGTGTCCATCGCCCCGATCCTCGCCGTAACGGCGATCCGCGACGCGGTCGCGACCGGTCCCGCCCCCGTGGTCGGCGTCTCGCCGATCATCGGCCGCGCGCCGGTGCGCGGCATGGCCGACAAGTGCCTCGCCGTGATGGGCGTCGAGTGCAGCCCGGCCGGCGTCGGCGGGCTGTTCGGCGCCCGCGCCGACGGCGGCGTGCTCGACGCCTGGCTGGTCGACGAGTCCGACGCCGGGGTCGAGGTGCCCGGGCTGACCGTGCGGGCCGTGCCACTGTGGATGACCGACGAGGCGGCCACCGCCGCGATGGTCCGCGCCGCGCTCGCCACGGCCGGGCTGACCGGGACGGACGCGGCATGACCGGCCGGCTGGAGATCCTGCCGGTCGCCGGCATCGGCGACGTGCACCCCGGCGACGACCTGGCCGCGCTGATCACGGCCGCGGCGCCGTGGCTGGCCGACGGCGACGTGCTCGTCGTCACCAGCAAGATCGTCAGCAAGTCCGAGGGGCAGCTGGTCGAGATCCCGCTCGACGAGCCGGCGCGGGAGGCCGCCCGGGAGGCGGCGCTGCGCGCCGAGACGGTCCGCGTGGTGGCTCGCCGCGGTGCGACCCGGATCGTGCAGACCCACCACGGGTTCGTGCTCGCCGCGGGCGGCATCGACCAGTCCAACGTCGACCCGGCGCACCTGGTGCTGCTGCCCAAGGATCCGGACGCCTCCGCCCGCTGGCTGCGCGACGAGCTGCGCGAGCGCTTCGGCCTCGACGTCGCCGTGGTCGTCACCGACACGATGGGCCGGCCGTGGCGGCTGGGCCTCACCGACGTGGCGATCGGCGCCGCGGGCGTCGACGCCCTGGCCGACTACCGGGGCCGCTACGACGCCTACGGCAACGAGCTGCAGCTCACCCAGATGGCCGTCATCGACGAGCTGGCCGCGGCCGCGGACCTGGTCAAGGGCAAGGTCACCCAGGTGCCGGTGGCCGTGGTCCGCGGGCTGACGCTCACCCCGGGCGCCCCGCACGGCCGCGGCGCCGCCGAGCTGGTCCGCGGCGCCGACGCCGACCTGTTCTCGCTCGGTACGGCCGAGGCCGTCGCCCGCGGCCTGCGCGCCGCGGGCGACCTGCCCGACGCCGCCGCCTTCGCGCCCGCCGACGGCGCCGTCGCGCTGCCGGCCCTGCCGTTCCCCCGGACACACAGCGTGACCGTGCCGGAGAACACCGTGGCCGCCGTGCTCGTGTGGGCGCCCGCCGGCGACCCGCGCGCCGCCGCCGAGGCGGGCCGCCGCGCCGAGCGGCTGCGCGCCGTCCTCGCTGCTGACGGCCTCGCCAGTGCCTGGCTGGAGATCGACGACCCGGCCCGCGTGGCCGGCGAGTTGCCCGACGGGGGCGTGCCGCTGGGCGTGCTCGCGATCGGGCGCGGTAGCCTGCCGTCACTATGAAGCTGCACGAGGACGCACTCGCGGTACTGTCGGCATGGGCGGCTCCCACGGCGGAGGCCGAGGCCACCCGGCAGCGGTTTCTGGACTTCGTCCGCCCGGACCCGTCGTCCGTCTGGCGCGAGCACACCGGGGGGCACGTGACCGCGAGCGCGCTCGTCGTGGACGCGGCCGCCGAACGGGTGCTGCTGTGCCTGCACGGCCGCATCAAGCGCTGGGTGCAGATGGGCGGGCACTGCGAGCCGGCCGACAGCACGATCGCGGGCGCGGCCCTGCGCGAGGCCACCGAGGAGTCGGGCATCCTCGGCCTGCGGATCAGCGAGATGCCGATCGACCTCGACGTGCACCACGTGCACTGCTCGGGCGGCCCGTCGCTGCACTACGACGTGCGGTATGCGGCGATCGCCCCGCCCGGCGCGGTGGAGGCGGTCAGCGCCGAGTCGAGCGCGCTGGGCTGGTTCGCGCCCGGCGCCCTGCCCGAGCCGCTGGCCCACGCGACGGAGTCGCTGGTCGCCCCGGCGCTGGCCTGGGCCAAGCGTTCCTGACCTCCGCTTTCACCGCGGACATTGCCTGGCCCGGGTCCGCGCCAGCTGAAGACCGTTCCTCCCGGCGCCCGGTCTGGGCCGGTCTCGCGGAGCTTCACCGGGCCAGACTGGGCGTCGCGACTCGCTCGGCGCTGGCGCGCCTCCCTGCGACTCCGCGGTGTCAAGCCCTTGGCACCGCGGACCTGGCAGGGCCAGGGCCAGCGAATGCTGGGCCCCGGCCCGGTGTCTGGCGGGAGCAACGGTCTGGAAGTGACGCGGACCCGAGCCAGATAAAAATTAGAGGAGCTCGATCGACCCGCGCTCCTTCAGCGAGTCGACCAGCTTCTTGACATCCTGGGCCCGGGCGCGCGGGCAGACCAGCAGCGCGTCGGGCGTGTCGACGATGATGAGGTCGCTGACCCCCACCGCGGCCACCAGGCGGCCGGAGCGGGGCACCACGACGACGCGCTCGGCGTCCTGCATGAGCACCGTCGGCTTGCCTTCCGGGGCGGCAACGCCCGCGTCCTCGCCGAGATCGACGACCACATTGCCGGCCGTGTCGGTCTCCAGCAGCTCGCCGAGGGTGTGGAAGTCGCCCACGTCGTTCCAGCCGAAGTTGCCGGGCACCGTGCCGACGAGGCCGGCCCGGCCGGCGCCCTCCATGACGCCGAAGTCCACGGAGATCTTGGTCAGGCCGGGCCAGAGCTCGGCCAGCACCTCCTCGCGGTCCCGGCTCTCCCAGGACTCGGCGATGCGGCGCAGGCCGTCGTGCAGGGTCGGCTGCTGCCGGGCCAGCTCGTCGAGGAACACGTCGACGCGCCAGACGAACATGCCGGCGTTCCAGAGGTACTCCCCGGAGTCGACGTAACGCTGGGCGACGTCCCGGGCCGGCTTCTCCGCGAACTCGGCGACCTTGCACACGTCGGCGGTGCCGGTGGGCTCGCCGACATGGAGGTACCCATATCCGGTCTCGGGGTGCGTCGGCGTGATGCCGATGGTCATGAGCAGCCCGTCCTCGGCGCCGTGGATGGCACGCCGGACGGTGTTCGCGAACGCCGGCACGTCACGGACCAGCTGGTCGGCGGCGAACGCGCCCATGATGGCGTGCGGGTCGCGGCTGGCGATCACCGCCGCGGCGAGCCCGATCGCCGCGCAGGAGTCGCGCGGGGTCGGCTCGACGAGGATGTTGCCCTCGGGCAGACCCGGCAGCTGCCGGGCGACCGCGGCCGCGTGCGCCACGCCGGTGACCACGAACGTGGACTCGGGCGTCGCCAGGCCTTCCAGCCGCCCGTAGGTCGCCTGGAGCAGCGACAACGGCGTGCCGGTGAGGGCGTGGAGAAACTTCGGATGACCGGCTCGCGACAGCGGCCAGAGCCGCGTGCCACTGCCACCTGCAGGAATCACCGCGTAGAACACCGGCACATCATGCCCAGCCGAGGGCACCCTTCCACAACTTGGGGGTGTCGTAACCATTACCAGAATCGCCTATTGCGGTTTCGGAGGGTGACAATTGCGGTCACCCCGGGTTAATACCCCCGCGGCCCGGCGGCTCTCGCCCAAGCGGCGAGGTGAACCTCGGCGCTGGACTCCCAGGTGAACTCCTTGGCGCGCGCCGCGCCGGCTTTTGCCAAAGCGTTACGTCGCTCGGTGTCGTCGAGCAGCGCCGCAAGGTCACGGGCGATCTCGTCGGGGCCGGGCCCGGTGTAGGCCACCGCGTCGCCGCCGACCTCGGGCAGCGACAGCCGGGGCGTGGTGAGCACGGGCGCGCCGCAGGCCATGGCCTCCAGGATCGGCAGGCCGAAGCCCTCGCCGAAGGACGGATAGGCCGCCACGACCGCGCCGCCCAGGAAGCCGGGGAGGTCGGCATAGCGCAGATATCCCGGCCGCAGCAGGCGCAGGTGACTCGGCACCTCGCTGATCGCGCCGTCGATCTCGTCGTCGTGCCCCTGCCCGCCGGCCACGACCAGGGCGGGCGGCTCCGGCCGGTCGCGCACCGCGGAGATCCAGCCGCGGATCAGGCTGGGCACGTTCTTGCGGGGCTCCTTGGCGCCGAGAAAGGCGATGTACTCCGTGGCGCCGAGGCCCAGCCGGGCCCGCACCCGGGCCTTCTCGTCGTCGCTGGGCGCGTGGAAGGCCTGCGGGTCGACGCCGTGATAGGCCACGTCGATGCGGGTCGGGTCGGCGTCGAGCAGCCGGATCAGCTCGTCGCGGGTCGCCTTGCTGGGCACGATGACCCGGCTGGCGCGGCGCAGTGACGTCTTGATCGCGGAGCGGAAGAAGGTGCGGCGGGACTTGTCGTAGTGCTCGGGCTCGGTGAAGAAGGTGGCGTCGTGGACGGTGACGGTCACCGGGCAGCCGGCCCGCAAGGGGCAGGTGTAGAACGGCGAGTGCAGCACCTGCGCCCCGACCTGCTGGGCGAGCAGCGGCAGGCCGGTCTGCTCCCAGGCGAGGCGGGCCGGGCGGTGGGCCGCCGCGGCCGGCGCCGACATGATCCGCGCGTTGGGCAGGAGGCGCCCGTAACGCTCGGCGTCGGTGCGCTGGCAGACGACGGCGAGATCGGCATCGAGCGCTCCCAGCGCACCGAGCAGCCCGTCGACGTAGCGCCCTACACCGCCTCGGTCGGCTGGGACACTCGTGGCGTCTACAAGCACTCGTGGCGGACGGCCGGGGGTCACTTGGCGACTCCTTCGGGACTCGATGCGACGTCAGGGCAAAGCCTACGCCCGATCCGCCGGTGATCGATGTCCACGACGCGACTAGCGACGTGAGTTCCACCCAGGATTCAGCCTGAATCAACTCACGTGTGCGTTTCATCGCGCCAAGTAACGTCAAAATAACGGTACTGGTATGTCCCCCGGCGCGCCGACGTCGTAGGTTCCCACGCCACGCACGTCGAACCGCCCGTCGTGGTAAACGGCCAGGTCGGCTCGGCCGTCGCCGTCGTACTGCCCGGGCACCGGCGTGTCGCCCGGATCGCCCAGCCGCACCGGCGGCCGCCCGTCGATGGTGAACTGCTGGCTCGCCGGGGACCAGATGGCCGGCTCGATCGTGCCGTCGCCGTCGTAGTCGGCCGGGACGGCGATGGCGCCGGGCTCGCCGAAGTGCCACTCGCGGATCGCCCGGATCGCCCACAGGCCCGTGGAGGGGCGCCAGATCGCGGGCTCGGCCCGCCCGTCGCCGGTGTAGTCGCCGGGCACCGGCTGGTCGCCGGGCTGGCCGAGCTGCAGTTCGCCGATGCCCTTGAGGTACCACACCCCGCTGGAAGGCCGGAAGACGGCGAGCTCGGCCTTGCCGTCGCCGTCGTAGTCGGCGGGCACCGGCACGTCGCCCGGCAGGCCCCACTGCGCCGTGGCGCGACCCTCGCCGGTCAGCAGCATCGTCCAGTTTCCGGTCGTGGGCGACCAGGTCGCGACGTCGGCCTTGCCGTCGCCGTTGTAGTCGGCCGGCACGGCGATCTCATTCGGCCCCGAGGTGAAGATCGGCTGCGCGATGCCCTGCAGCCGCACGGTGCCGTCGGCCGGGCGATAGGCGGCCATCAGCGCCCGCACGGTTCCCGGTTTGACCAGGTCACCGAGCAGTTCGCCGGCGCGGGCGCGGATCAGCGGCAGGGCGTCCAGGCCGCGCGCGCCCGGACACTCCGTCGGGTTGGTCTGCCGGTGCGGGAACACGCGCGGGACCGTAACCGTGGTGCCGGCGGGGTACCGCGACGTCGACCCGCCGCCGGTGAGCGCCACGCTGCCCCGCGGGTCGATCGCCTGGCTCAGCGAAAGTTTCCAGGCGGTGTACCGCGCGGCGGACTCCACGACCGCGGGCGGGACCGGCGTCGTGCGGTAGTCGCCGATCATGGCGATGCCGGCGGTACCGGTGTTGAAGCCGCCCGCCTGCGCGCCCACGACGGGGCGGGCCAGGCCACCGGAGCGGCCCTCCCAGAGCCGGCCGAAGCGGTCGACGAGCACGTTGTAGCCGATGTCGCCCCAGCCGCGGCTCACCGTCTGGTACTGGTAGATCGAGCGCAGGATCTTCGGGACGTCGGACTCGGTGTAGTCGTTCGTTGTCGCGGTGTGGTGTACCGCCACCGCCTTGACATAGCTCGCGTATTGCGGACGCCAGTCCATGAGCCGCTCGTTGGCGCCCCACGCGGCGCGCCGGTTGATCGGGGGCATGAACGGGCGCAGGCCGACCGGTGCGGCGTCCTCGGTCGGGCCCAGGGCGGGCGCGGCGTCGGCCGGCGCGTCGGCGGGATCGATGAGGTCGGCGGTGACGTCGTGCGGCACGGCGCCGGCCAGCGACGTGACCGAGACCTGCACGCCGTCGCTGAGGCCGACCCAGACCAGGTCCGCGCCCCCGCGCTCGGCGCCGCCGGGCACCGCGCTCGGCGACGGCCCGGGCCCGGCGACCGGGTCGCGGTCGGCCTCGCCGGCGCCGACGGCCTGCCAGCCGCTCCAGGTGCCGCCGGGGATGTGATGGCGCACCGCGACGCTGACCGCCCCGACCCGCTCGCGTTCGCGCCAGGTGACGCCCACGGCGCTGAACGGCGCGGTCGACGCCAGCGTGGCGGTGAGGGTCCGGCTGCGAGTGGTCCGCCGGTACCCCTCGGCGAGCGGCACGTCACTCAGCGTGCCGTTCTGGGCGCTCACGCCGGGCGCGGGCCGGCCGAAGTCGCCGATGGCGACCCGGGTGACGCGGGCAGGCACGCCGGCGCCGCCCGGTGCCTCGGCGGCCGGGTTCGCCCACTCGACCGGCTCGGCGAGGCCGGGCCGGGCGACCGGCGGCTCGCTCGGGCGGGCCGTGGCGCCGCCGACGGCGAACCCGGCAACGATCAGGGCGAAGGCGCAGCCGGCGACGGCGAGCAGCCCGCCCCGCCGGTATCGTCGCGTTGCCCAGACACCCATCTCGCCGCCCCATCTCGCTAGAAAACCGGTTGAGATGCTATGGAAGGGATTTTTTGGACATATGGGGAATACAGTTCCTTCACTCTTCGCGGCAATTGTTGGGAAAGATCCGTCACTTCCGTTCCTGACGTTCTATGACGACGCGACCGGCGAGCGGACCGAGCTGTCCGCGGCGACGATGGCGAACTGGGTGTCGAAGACCGCCAACCTGCTCGTCGACGGTTGCGGCCTAGGCCCGGGCGACGTTGCCGCGGTGCGCCTGCCCGCGCACTGGCAGACCGCGGCGATCCTGCTCGGGGCGTGGACGGCGGGGCTGCGGGCCGACTACGTCTCGGCCACGGCGGCCGGCGCCGACGTCGAGTTCGCCTCGCTCGAGGCGGCCGGGAGCGGGGCGCCCGGGCCCGCCGACCGGTACGTGCTCGGCCTCGCCCCGATGGGGCTGCCGATGCGCGGCGGCGTGCCGGCCGGGTGGGCGGACTACGTGGCCGAGGTGCGGCAGTACGGCGACTACTTCCCCGGCGCGCCCGCGACCGGCACGGAGGAGCTCGCCGAGCGCGGGCGGGCGCTGGGCCTGCCCGGCGGGCGCCTGCTGATCGACGCGGCGGCCCACCCCGACCCGGTGGAGTGGCTGGTCGGGCCGATCGTGGCGGGGGCCGGCATCGTGCTGAGCGTCAACACCGACCCGGCGAAGCTAGCGGGGCGGGCCGCCGCCGAACAAGCGATTCTTGTCGTACCCCCCGCGTAATCTCCCGCCCCGTGAGGCGATCAGTCGCGGGCGGCGCGGATCCGCTCGAAGTAGCGCAGCGACTCGGGGTTCGCCAGCGCGCCCTTGGCCGCCGCGCTGTCGATCGGGGTGCCGGTGAGAATCCGCTTCACCGGCACCTCGAGCTTCTTGCCCGACAGTGTGCGCGGCACCGCCTCCACCTGAAACACCTGATCGGGCACGTGACGCGGAGAGAGCGCGGTGCGCAGCTCCCGGCCGATCCGGGCGCGCAGCGCGTCGTCGAGCGCGGCGCCGGGCCGCAGCACCACGAAGAGCAGCAGCTCTCCCGCCCCGCCGTGTGGATCCTCGAGGTGGACCACGACGGAGTCCACGACCTCGTCCAGCCCCTCGACCACGGAGTAGAACTCGCTGGTCCCCAGCCGCACGCCGCCCCGGTTGAGCGTGGCGTCGGACCGCCCGGTGATCACGCAGGAGCCGTTCTCGTCGATGGTGATCCAGTCGCCGTGCCGCCAGACTCCGGGGTAGGTGCCGAAGTAGGCCTCGGCGTAGCGCGAGCCGTCCGCGTCGCCCCAGAAGCCGACCGGCATGCTGGGCATCGGCGCCGTGATCACCAGCTCGCCGAGCTCGCCGATGACCGGCTTGCCGTCCGGGCCGAAGGCCTCGATCCGCGCGCCCAGCGCCCGGCAGGCGATCTCGCCGGCCCGCACCGGCAGCAGCGGCACCCCGCCGACAAAGGCGGTGCAGACGTCGGTGCCGCCCGAGACCGACGCCAGCAGCACGTCTTCCGACACCGCCGCGTAGACCCACTCGAAGCCCTCGGGCGGCAGCGGCGCGCCGGTCGACCCGACGCCGCGCAGCTTGCTCAGGTCGGCGAGGTCCCGCGGCACCACGCCGGCCTTGCGGCAGGCCAGCAGGTAGGGCGCGGAGGTGCCGAAGTAGGTCGTGCCCGACTCCTCCGCGACCCGCCACAGCCAGCCGAGGTCGGGGTGCGCGGGGTTGCCGTCGACGAGCACGATCGCCGCGCCCACGGCCGGCCCGGAGGCCAGGTAGTTCCACATCATCCAGCCCGTGGTGGTGAACCAGAAGAACCGGTCGCCGGGGCCGAGGTCGTGGTGCAGGGCGAGCATCTTGAGGTGCTCGACCATGATGCCGCCGTGGCCGTGCACGATGGGCTTGGGCAGGCCGGTGGTGCCGGAGGAGTAGAGCACGTAGAGCGGGTGCGCGAAGGGCACCGCGGCGAAGTCCAGCGGCTCGTCGGTCTCCGCGGTCAGCTCGGCCCAGTCGCCGGCCGTCCCGTCCAGGTAGCCGATGCGCACCACGTGCTCCAGCGACGGCAGCGCCGCCCGGATCGCCGCCACCTCGGCGGCCCGGTCGATGGCCTTGTCGCCGTAGCGGTAGCCGTCGACGGCGACCAGCACCTTCGGCTCGATCTGCTGCCACCGGTCGACGACCGACCGCGTGCCGAACTCGGGCGCGCAGCTGGAGAAGATCGCCCCCAGGCTGGCCGTGGCCAGCAGCAGCACGAAGGTCTCGGGAATGTTCGGCGCGTAGACCGCGACCCGGTCCCCCGCCCCGACCCCGAGCCTGCGCAGCCCCGCCCGGGCCCGTCGCACCTGCTCACGCAGCTGCGCCGCGCTCAGCGTCACCGGCTCGCGGGTCTGCGACCAGGCCAGCACGATCGGCTCGTCGTCACCGACCCCGGGCATCCGCAGGACGTTCTCGGCATAGTTGAGCCGCGCACCGGGGAACCAGTCGGCCCCGGGCATCCGCGCGTCGCCCAGGGCCTCGGCCGGGCTCACCGCGCTGACCACGCCGAAGTAGTCCCAGATCGCCTGCCAGAAGGCCCCCGGCTCGTCCACCGACCACTGCCAGAGCGCCTGGTAGTCGCCGAAACTGGGCCCTCGCCCGGCCTCCAGCCAGCGCAGAAACGCCCCGATCCGGGTCCGGTCGAGCACATCCGCCGGAGGTCGCCACAGCACCGTCGCCATCCGACCATCTTGCGCCACCCGGGAAGGTCCGTTCAGTGTGGCCTTCCCCCACCCAAGCCCCACCGGCGGTGTGGGCCGCCCCCGTATCGCCCGCCCGCCGTTCCCCCTGTCCCGACCGGGCTACGGCTGGCGGGCCGACTCGGCGCGGTGGCGCTGGATGGCGTCGCGGCGGGCGAGGCGGTGTTCGCGGCGGATCTCCGCCTCCCGCCAGCGGCCGTCGTTCTGCGGGGAGTCCGGAATCACCGCCGGCACCGGACGCGGCTTGTTGTCGGCGTCGACCGCCACGAAGACGAGGTATGCGGTGGCCACCACCACCGGCTCGCTCTCGCTGACCACGTCCCAGCGCTCGGCCTCCAGCCGCACGCCGACCTCCATGGAGGTGGTGCCGGTCCAGTTGACCTGGGCGTAGGCGTGCACCAGGTCACCGACGCGCAGCGGCTCGAGAAACAGGATCTCGTCGATCGAGGCGGTCACGGCGGTGCCGCCGCTGTGCCGCGCGGCGGCCGCCCCGGCCACGTCGTCGACAAACTTCATGATCACGCCGCCGTGCACCGTCCCGTAGAGGTTCACGTCCACGGCGGTCATGATCCGGCTCAGCGTGACCCGCGAATACGTGGTCGGACGGCTGGTCGGTCGGCCGGTGTGCTCGCTCATGGCAAAGACGGTACGGTGCGACCCATGCGACACGTCGGAAGCCTGATCGCGGGGATGCTGATCGCCCCGATCGCGTGGCTGCTGATCGCGATCGGTCAGCAGAAGTCCACGGAAACCGTGGGCAAGTGGGTCGAGAAGGGCGCCTTCGACTCCGTCGACCTGCTCGTGCCCGCCGCGTACCTGCTGGGCGCCGGCCTGCTCATCGGCCTGATCGCCACCCTGCGCATCTCCCCCGTCGGCCCGATCGTCGCCGGCCTGGCGCTGCTCGCCACCTACGTCAGCCTGTTCGTCGACCCGCTGTCGGCCCTCAACAGCCTGCCGCGCGACCTGAAGATCGCCAGCCTGACGGTTGACGTGCGCCTGCCGATCGTCAACGGCACCACCGCGGTCCTCGGCCTGGCCCTGCTGGTCGCCGCCGCCAGCGTGAAGCGCTGGCGCGCCTGGCCCGCCACCGTCCCGCTGACCCCGATCGCGCCGAGCGCTCCGGCGGACATCCACGAGTACCCGCTGGGCCAGGGCCCGACGCCACCCCCCACGCCGGTCGCCGCCCGCCCGCCCTACAGCGGCCCGTCGGCCCCGACGTCGGTCTTCCCCGCCGCGGCCACCTCGGTCATTCCCACCCCCGGCCCCTACGCGCCCACCGACGCCACGCAGCCGGTCTCGTCCCCTTCGGCCGCACCGTCATCCGGCTACCCGGCTCCTCCCCCCGCCGCCGTCTCCGGCCCCCCGTCCGCCTACTCCGCGGGCCAGCCTGCCGGCGCCGTCTCCGGGCCCCCGTTCGCCGCCGGCGCCGTCTCCGGCCCACCCTTCCCCGCCGGCGCTGTCTCCGGCCCGCCCTCGCCCTTCGCCGGGGGTCAGCCCGCCGGTCCGGTCTTCACGCCGCCGGCTCCGTCCTACGCGCCCCCGCAAGCCGGCTCACCGGCCGGCCCGGCGCCCGCCGTCTCCGGCCCGCCCGCGGCCACGCCCGGCGCTTTCTACGCGGCCGGCCCCGCGCGGCCCGCGTCGCCGCCCGGCCCGTTCCCCCCGACCCCGCCCGGCATGCCGCCCCAGCCGGTCTCCCCGAGCCGCTTCGACCCGTCCCCGCCGCCACCCGTCGCGTCGGCGCCGCCTTTCCCCGCAGGCGTCTCCGCGCCGCCCGCCGGCGCCGGCACCCCACCCCTGCGACCCGCGGGCGCCGCGGGCGAGCCCGCCTGGCTGACCCCGGAGACGGCGTCCCCGCCACCGTTCGCGCAGCCGCCGGCCGCCCCCGCGGTGCCCCAGCCGCCGGCCGGCCCCTCCGCGACGCAGCCCCTTCCCAGCTCCTTCGCCGCGCCCCCACCTTCGGGCCCCGCCACCGCGCAGTCACCGTTCGGCCCCACCACCGCGCCACCACCTTCAGGCCCCGCCACGGCCCAGTCGCCGTTCGGCCCTGCCGCCGCGCCGCCACTTTCGGGCCCGGCCGCCGCCCAGCCACCTTTCGGCCCCGCCGGCGCGCAGCCGCCTTTCGGCCCCGCGGTTACCCAGCCGTCGACCGGGCCTGGCTTCGGCCAGCCGCCGGCCACCGCCGTTGAGGCCGCGCCCGGCAGCCCGGTGGGACGACCGGGAGGCACGCCGTGGACCGGAGCCCCCGGCACCGGCGAGCTTCCGACCCGTCCCCCGGCGGTCCAGGCGTCTTCCGCGACCCCGTTCGGCGCCACGCCGCCCGCCCCGCCGGCCACCGCGACCGGCGAGCAACCGATCGCCGGCTACAGCCGGGGCAGCGGCCACCCGTCGGACGAGCCCGACGCCACCGAATCGCTCGACGCGACCCAGCCGGTGAGCGGCACCGCCCCGACCCCGTTCGGCGCGACCCCGCCCACCTCGACTCCGCCGGTTCCGGGGCCGCCCACCTCAACCCCACCCCTCTCAGGGGCGCCCACCTCGGCCCCGCCCACCTCGGCCCCGCCCACCTCGGCCCCGCCCACCTCGGCCCCGCCCACCTCGGCCCCGCCCACCTCGACGCCGCCGGTTTCGGGGCCGCCGACCTCGACCCCGCCCATCTCGGGGCCGCCGGTTTCGCCGCCGCCGAGTTCGGTGTCGCCGCCGGCCGGGTCGGGACTGCCCGGCGCCGAGCCGTCGGGTTCGTGGCCGGTCGTCCCCGCCCCCGCCGGCTTCCCCGGCCTGGCCGACGACGAGGCCACGCGGCCGTTGCAGGCGAGCGGAGCCACCGACAGCGCCGGCACCACCGAGCCGCACACCGGCGAAGCCACCGGGACCGCTCCGGCCGCAACCGGCGCGGAGCCAACCATGGCCGCCGGCGGAAAACTCCCGTCGCGGACGGCTTGGGGCCCCTCGACCGAGCGCTCCATTCTGGACGGTCCGTCGTTCGACGGGTTCGCCGTGCCGCCGAGGAGTGGACACGAGGAGACACGCCCCGGCCAGGACGAGGAGACCGAGGCCTTCCACCCCGGCCGACAGGCGCCCGTGCCTTCCCGGCCCCGGCACGCCGCGGCCACCGGAGAGCACCCGATGGTGTCGCCCGACGGCGGGGACGGGGACGATCGTCGCCCGCGCTTCCAGCCGATGGCGCCCCAGCCGCCCGTCGCCGCACCGGACACCGACGGGGACACGGCCGAGCCGACGAGCCGGTTCCAGGCCCCGCCCGCCGAGACGGCCGGGCCGACCAACCCGCTCCAAGCACCGCCCGCCGGGACGCCCGAGCCCACTAACCAACTCCAGGCACCGCCCGCCGGGACGGCCGAGCCCACTAACCCGTTCCAAGCACCGCCCGCCGAGGCAGGCGAGCCCACTAACCCGCTTCAGGCGCCGTCCGCCGGGAGGGCCGAGGCCACTAGTCCGTTCCAGGCACCGCCTGCCGAGGCGGGCGAGCCGACCAACCCGCTCCAGGCCGCGGCCGCTGATGCGGGCGAGCGCACCGTCCTGTTCCAGGCCCCGCGCGCCGCCGCCGAGCCGGCTGCCGACCCGGAGGCGACGACGAACTTCGGCTTCGGCGGCAACCGGGTCTCCCCGGCCGAGGCCGCGGAACGCCGGGCCGCGTTCGCCCGCGGCGAGGCCGAACGCCGCGCCGGCGCCCAGGCCGAACTCGACCGACTCGCCGCGGAACGCGCCGCCGCCAAGGAGATGACCGCCGCACGCGAGAGCACCGCCGCACGCGAGAGCACCGCCGCGACGGAAAGCACGGCCGCCCGGGACAACACCGCGGCGGAGAACCCCGCCGCGGAGCCCGACCCCGACGCGACCGCCCGCTTCGACACCCAGCCGCGCCGGGACAACCCGCCGACCTCTCCCTGGGCCGAACCGCCACGCGAACGCGGCTGAGCCCGACAGCCCCCGGCCCCGCCGCCCCACACAGCGGCGGGGCCGCTGCCATAACCCCGCCCCGGCCGCCCGCACACCAGCGCCCGTGGCTCGCACGCCCGCGCCGGCCGCTCAGGCACAACCCCGGCCTGGCGCTCAAGCCGCTCCCACAGCTCCCCTCCGCATCACAAGCCTGCCGCTCGCTCCGGGCCGGACGAATGTCTCCGTGATCATGATGCCCGTCGTGGCGATATCACGGGTTTGCCATGATCCCGGAGACTTTCGGTACACGGGTGTACATGAACACTCCGTGATCATGAAAAACCCTTGGTGTGGGTGCCCGGTGCAGCATGATCACGGAGACTTACGGTCGCCTGCGGCGTGCTCCGCGGCGTGCGGCAACCGACGTGTGGGACGTGATCCCGCCGTTCGCTCGGCCGGGTCGCGCCGCCCGCACAACCGGTCGCGCCGCCCGCACAACCGGTCGCGCCGCCCGCACGAACCGGTCGCGCCGCCCGCACGAACCGGCCGCGCCGCCCGCACGAACCGGGTGCACTAGCCGCACGAACCGCACGAACCGGGCGCGGCTGGCCGTGCGGGCGGACTCGCCGCACGGAGAGGCCACACGCCGCTGTCGCGTGGGCGGGGCCGCTCCTCGTGCGGCGCAGCGTAGAACTTGGCCGGGCAGCGTGCGCGGGCGCAGCCGCGGCTCGTCGGCGGCGAGCTGGGCCGGCGGTGAGGCGGGCCAGCGGCGAGCCGGGGCGGCGGTGGGGCGGGGCGCAGATGGCGCTGCTTTAAGGTTGTCGACCCTTACATTTAATAGTGTTAACTGATAGCGTCACTGCCCATATCCGTCGATGGGCAGGAGGTCCTGTGAGGTCTCGTCGTCGCACAATCGCCCTGGTAGCCAGCGTGGCCGCGGCCGTCGCGGCGGCGGTGGTCCTCGTGCCTACCATTCAGGCGCAGGCCGTCTCCGCCGCGGCGCAAGCCGCCTGCACGGCGCCCAACTGGGCCGAAGGCAACACCTACACGGTCGGGCAGCAAGTCACGTACAACGGGCATACGTACCAGGCGCTGGTGACCCACACCGCGTACGTGGGCGCTGGGTGGAACCCGGCCGCCACGCCGTCGCTGTGGACCGACCTCGGCGCCTGCACCGGCGGGGGTGGCTCGCCGACACCCACCGTGTCCCCCACCCGGTCGCCGAGCCCGTCGGCGTCGCCGTCCCGGTCGCCGTCGACCTCGCCGAGCCCGTCGCGGTCGCCCTCGTCGTCGCCGACCGGTGGTAGCTGCGGCGTGAAGTCCCGCCCGGCCGGCAAGGTGCTGCAGGGGTACTGGGAGAACTGGGACGGCGCGTCCAACGGCGTGCACCCGGGGCTCGGCTGGATTCCGATCACCGACTCGCGGATGGCGCAGCACGGGTACAACGTCGTCAACCTCGCGTTCCCGGTCATCCGCTCCGACGGCACCGTGCTGTGGGAGAACGGCATGGACGCGGGCGTCAAGGTGCCGACCCCGGCCGAGATGTGCCAGGCCAAGGCGAACGGGATGACGCTGCTGATGTCGATCGGCGGCGCGGCCGCGGGCATCGACCTGAGCTCGTCGACGGTCGCCGACCGGTTCGTCTCCACCATCGTGCCGATCCTGAAGGCCAACAACTTCGACGGTATCGACATCGACATCGAGACCGGGCTGACCGGCAGCGGCAACATCGGCACGCTGTCGACGTCGCAGGCCAACCTGATCCGCATCATCGACGGCGTGCTGGCCCAGATGCCGTCGAACTTCGGGCTCACGATGGCGCCCGAGACGGCGTACGTCACCGGCGGCAGCGTGACCTACGGCTCGATCTGGGGCAGCTACCTGCCGATCATCAAGAAGTACCTGGACAACGGCCGCCTGTGGTGGCTGAACATGCAGTACTACAACGGCAGCATGTACGGCTGCTCCGGCGACTCCTACTCGGCCGGGACGGTCCAGGGCTTCACGGTCCAGACCAACTGCCTGAACTCCGGGCTGACGATCCAGGGCACCACCATCCGGATTCCCTACGACAAGCAGGTCCCCGGCCTGCCCGCGCAGTCCGGCGCCGGCGGCGGCTACATGACCCCGTCGCTGGTGAGCCAGGCATACAACAGCGTGTCGGGCATCAAGGGCCTGATGGACTGGTCGATCAACTGGGACGGCTCCAAGAGCTGGACCTTCGGCGACAACGTGAAGTCGCTGCAGGGCCGCTGAACAACAACGGGAGGGCCGGGCACACGCCCGGCCCTTCTGCACAGGGTCAGGCGGCGTGCTCCAGTGAGGGCAGCAGCAGCGAGGGCAGGCCGGCGGGGTCGAGCGGGCGGTACAGGTGATAACCCTGACCGAGCGTGCAGCCCAGCCGGCGCACCGTGTCCAGCTGGGCCTGGCTCTCGATGCCCTCGGCGACCACCCGCAGCCCGAGAATGTGCCCCAGCTCCATGACGGTCGAGACCAGGGCCAGGTCGCGGCCGGTGAGCTCGGCCCGGGCGATGAAGGCGCGGTCGATCTTCAGCTCGTCGACCGGAAGCTCGCGCAGGTAGGCCAGCGACGAGTACCCGGTGCCGAAGTCGTCGATGGAGAGCTGTACCCCCTGCTCGCGCAGGCTGTTGAGGGCCGCGACCGCGGTCGCCGGGTCGCTCATCAGCACCGACTCGGTGAGCTCCAGGGTGACCGCGGAGGTCGGCAGGCCGGCCGCGGCCAGGGCGGCGGTCACGTGGTCGGCGAAGCCCGGACGGACCAGCTCGTGGCCGGAGACGTTGACGTTGAGGGTCAGGCCGGGCCGGATGCGCCGCCAGGCGGCGGCCTGGCGGGCGGCGGTGGCGAGCACCCACTGGCCGATGTCGCCGATCAGGCCGGCCTCCTCGGCGATCGGCAGGAACTCGCCGGGCGGCACGATCCCGCGGGCGGGCGAGTCCCAGCGCAGCAGGGCCTCCACCCCCGCCACGGTGCCGCCGTCCAGGCGCACCAGCGGCTGGTACTGCAGCCGGAACTCGCCCTCGTCGAGCGCCCGCTGCAGGTCGCCGCGCAGCGACAGGTAGTGCAGCGCCGCGGCGTGCATGGCGGGCTCGTAGACCACGACCCGGCCGGGGCCGTCCTTCTTGGCCCGGTACATGGCCAGGTCGGCGCGGTTGAGCAGCTCCTCCGCGGCGGCGCCGGGCAGCGCCGCACCGACGCTCGCCCCGATGTACACGCTGCGGCCGAGCAGGCGGAAGGGCTCGCGGACCGCGGCGATGATGCGCTCGCCGGTGGCCACCACGGCGTCCGGGTCGGTGTCGTCGAGCAGCACCGCGAACTCGTCGCCGCCGATGCGGGCCACCGTGTCGCCGGTGCGCAGGCACGCGCGGAGGCGCTCGGCGACGGCGGCCAGCAGCCGGTCGCCGGCGTCGTGGCCGAGGCTGTCGTTGACCGCCTTGAACCGGTCCAGGTCGATGAAGAGCACGCTCGCGCCCGGGCGGCCGTGGAAGATCTTCAGGAACAGGGCGCGGTTGGGCAGGCCGGTGACGAGGTCGTGGTGCGCCTCGTGCACCTGCTCGACGGTGCGCGCGTCGGTGAGCGCCAGGCCGACCTGCTGGGCGAAGGCCTCGAGCTGGTCGGCGTGGTAGCCGGCCGTGCCGTCGAGGCGGGCCACCAGGCTGCCGGCCGTCTCGCCGGTCACCTGGACGGGGGCCGCGATGACGGTACCCTCGGGAAGCTCTTCGACGTGCAGCGCGCCCGCGGCCATCGCGGCCTGGGCGGCGGCGCACTGCCGCGGGTCGTGCGGCACCGCGGCTGCGGAGACCGAGGCGACCCGGGCCTCGGGGTCGGTCAGCATCAGCGCCACGTAGGCGCCACCGAGCAGGTCCGCGCAGCCCGCCGTGATGGCGTCGAGGATCTCCTGCAGCGGCCGGCGGCTGGAGATCGCGCGCTGGATGGTCAGCAGCGCCTCGACCAGCCGGGCCTCCCGCTCGCGCTCCGCGCGCACGGTCCGCTCGGCCGCGAGCGCGCGGATGCTGCGCAGCGCGGCGCCGAGCATCTGTGCCATGCACTGCAGCATCTGCCGCTCCTCGGGCGCGAACGGCTCGTCGAGCCGGCCCAGGATCAGCGTGCCGGGCAGGCCGGCGCCGAGCTGGCTGGGGATGGCGTGGACGGCGCCGAGCCCGGCGACGGGCAGCAAGCCACCGGCGCTGGGCAGCGCGAACAGCTCCCGGCCGGGCGCGGCCGCGCCGAAGCCCCACGCGCCGTGCAGGTGGCCGGCGAGCGTGGCGGCGCCGACCTCCGCCTCGACCATCTCCACCGCCCGCTCGACCGCCAGGGCGATGGCGGCGGGCTCATCGGGGGCGGCGTTGAGCGCGATGAAGTACTCCGTGAGCTGCTGCGTCGACCAGATGGCCACGGTGGCTCCCCTCAGGCCAGCGCGAGCGTGACCAGGGTCAGCTGGTGCATGCCGGAGGCGCCGCGGACCCGGGCCACCTCGCCCACGGTGTAGAAGCCGGCGAACGGGGCGCCGCCGAGCGCCGCCCGGATGGCGCCGACCTCCTCGGCCGTGCCCTCCTCGCCGAAGTACAGCTTGCGGCCGCCGCAGTCGAACGCGAGCGCGCCGATCGGCGCGGCGCCGCCCAGGCCCGCGATCGCCTCGGCGACGGAGTCGCGGGTGCCGGCCATCAGGTCGGCGTGGTCGCCCTCCATGAGCCAGACCAGCGCGCCCTGCGGGACCTCGGTGGTACCGAAGACCGAGCGATCCCCGTCGTCGCCGTTGTGCAGCAGCCGGATGTCCTCGCCGCTGCGCCGCGACAGCCCGAGCGGCCGCATGATCATCCCGCCGTCGAACAGCTCCTGGGCGCCGCCCGCCACGTCGAAGCGGCGCAGGAGCACGTCGAGGGCGGGTTCGCCGTCGAACTCGTAGACCCGCTCCGCGACGCTGCGGGTGACGATCATGGGCGGTTCGGTACGCCGCCAGCCGTGCGCGATCCCGATGCCGATCGGGCGGTCGGAGCCGATGGCCACGCCGATGACGCCGCCGGGGAGTGCCCGGTCGCCGAACAGCCGCGGTGCGCCGGTGGTCAGCCCGCCGACGAGCGGCATGGTGGCGCCGAGCACCGAGTACGCGCCGCGGACGATCTCGTGCGGGCCGAGCGCGGTGCCGTCGCAGAGCAGCAGCAGTACCCGGTGCGGGGCGTCGACCCCGGCCATCACCCGGGCCGCCTCGGCGCCGGCCGCGCGGGCGCCGAGCTCGTCGATGCTCGCCGCGTGGGCGCGGACGGTGAAGCCCGCGCCGCCGAACGCCGCGACGGCCACGCCGTGCAGCGTCGCGCCGGCCCCCGACAGCTCGCCGAGCCCGGTGCCGCCGACGACGACGGCGTCGGGGCCCGCCTCCGCGCGGACGGCGGCCAGCACCGTGGCCGGGTCCTGGCCGCCGGAGCAGAAGACGAAGACGGCGGCGGCGCGGCGGCCGGCCAGGGCGGCGACGGCGGCCTCCGTGCCGGCCTTGGATGCATCGGCGGCGGTACTGTGACCCGCGCCGAACCAGCGTTCCCCGATGCTCAGCATGGCCCTGCTATCGGCACGCCGGCCGCGGAGCTGAGGGCCGAGGCGGTGTTGCGGCTATCGCGGCGCGCTGAGGTCGGTGGCGGCGCGGACGAGGGCCGCCACCGCGCGGGAGCGGGACTGCTGGGGCCAGGCGATCACGAGCACGGCGGGCGGCGCGTCGGGGACCGGGCGGTAGACGACGCCGGGCCGCGGGTACCGCTCCACGACCGACTCCGGCAGCAGGGTGACCATCTCACCGAGCTCGACGAGCTTGATCAGCTGCGGCAGGTCGCGCACGCCGTGCCGGCCGGTCACGGCGTCGAGGCGCCGATGCAGCTCGGCCGGGTCCGCGTCCGGCAGCCCGAGGTCGGCCAGCCGGATCCGCTCGCGCCCGGCGAGCGGATGCGCCGCCGCGAGCGCCGCCACCCGCGCCTCGACCGCGACGGTCTCCGCGTCCAGGCCCGCGGTGTCGAACGGCTCGTACACCAGCGCCGCGTCCGCCTCCCCGCGGCGCAGCAGGCCGGGCTGCTCGCCCCAGCCGCACAGGCGCACCGCGAGCGGCACCGAGCCGGGCTCGGCCGCGTAGCGGGCGAGCATCGCGTCGAGCAGCCCGGCGTCGCTGTCCGCCTTGACGGCCAGGACCAGCTTGGCCGCGGTCCCGGCGGCGCGCTGGGCCCGCCGCCCGGCCGCCTCCAGCGCGTCGAGCGCGATGCGGGCCTGCGCGAGCAGCACCTCGCCCGCCGGGGTGAGCTCGACCCGGTGCGTGGTGCGCTCGAACAGCCCGACGCCGAGATCGGTCTCCAGCTTCCGGATCGCCCGGGACAGCGGCGGCGGGGCGATGCCCAGCCGCTGCGCCGCGCGCGCGAAGTTGAGCTCCTCGGCGACGGCGACGAAGTACCGTAGCGGCCGCGACTCCATGACCCTCAGGGTAACAACCGGGACCCGGACGATCCTTCAGGTCGCGGCCGCCCCGGAGCAGGGTTGAACCCATGATGGTGATCACGACCCCGACCGGCCAGATCGGCCACCGGCTCGTCCAGGACCTCCTCGACCGCGACGCGCCCGTGCGCGTCATCGTCCGCGACCCCGCCGCCCTGCCCCCGCGCGTCCGCGAGCGGGTCGAGACGGTGCCCGGCTCGCACGGCGATCCGGAGGTCGCCGCGGCGGCGTTCGCCGGGGCCGAGGCGGTTTTTCTGGTGGTACCCCCGGATCCACAATCCGCCGATGTCGAGGCCCACTATGTGAACTTCGCCCGGGTGACCTGCGCCGCGGCCCGCGCGGCCGGCGTCCGGCGCCTGATCGCCGTGTCGACGCTCGGCCGCGGCATCGCCGAGCACGCCGGCCACCTCTCCGCGGCCCTGGCCATGGACGAGGTCTTCGACGGCGCCGGCCTGCCGGTCCGCGTGCTGCGCCTGCCGTTCTTCATGGAGAACCTGCTGCACCAGGCCGCCACGCTGCGCGAGCACGGCGCGTTCTTCCTGGCCAACACCGCCGACCGCCCGCTGCGCGCGGTCGCGACCGCCGACATCGCCGCGACCGCCGCCGACCTGCTGCTCGACCCCACCTGGACCGGCCCGGGCGACGTGCCCGTGGTCAGCCCCGACGAACTGTCCCCGAGCGGCATGGCGTCGGTCATGTCGGAGGCCCTGGGCCGCCCGATCGCGTTCGGGCAGGTCGGGCTCGACGAATACCGGTCCACGATGGAGGGGTACGGCATGAGCAAGGCCTGGGCCCAGGGCCTGACCGACATGGCGGCGGCCCAGAACGAGCAGGACGTCTACGCCGTCACCCCGGACACCCCTCGCGCCCCGACCGACTTCCGCCACTGGTGCACCGAGGTCCTCACCCCAGCCCTCCCGGCGTGACACCCGGCTCGCCCCGGCCGTATGTCTCCGTGATCATGCTGCGTGCGGTGGCCGCACCGCGGGTTTGCCATGATCCCGGAGACATTCGGTACACGGGTGTACCTCACCGCTCCGTGATCATGAAAAACCGTTGGTGCCGGTGCCGGGTTGTGCATGATCGCGGAGACTTCCGGTCGCTGCGCCGCGCTCCGCGGCGGCCAGCGCCCGGCGGGTGGGGACGTGACCACCGGTGGCCGGCAGTGCCCGTTCCCGGGTGACGCCGCCGATGCGGGGCAGCCGGGGGCAGGCGCGCAGGCGTCGATGCCCGACCGCATTGTCCGTCCGATCGCAGGCTTGCCGACCTGCGCCAGCGAGCCGTCTCGCCGGCTCGCCCAGGGAGCGAAGATCGGCAATTATGAGGCCTTTCAAGTGATCATGCCGAGTCGATGCCGCCGCAACCGCTCTATTCGTAAGAGGCTGCGCACTGACCGCGATCGGACTGTTGCCGTGGATTGGGAGCAGCCGCAAAGGGCGCCGAAAGCCACGGTCGGCGAAGGTTCGGCGGCTCGCCTGCCCGAGCCCTTCTACTTCACACCTACTTCGCACACTACTTGCCAAGTGTGAAGTTGAGTGATGAGATGGGCATCGTGGGCGCCGACAACGTGATCGATTTACTCGCCGCCCTGCGCCGGATAGGCGGCGAGCCAACGCGCATCGAAGCGAAGCGAGCCGCCGGAGGCCTGCCGAAGTCCGTCCGCGAGACGCTCTCCGCCTTCTCGAACACAGACGGCGGGACGATCTTGCTTGGCATCGACGAGCAGAGCGGGTTCAGCGTCGTCGAACTGCCGAATCCCGCCGCGCTCAGGGATGCTCTGGTTCAGATGTCCCGAGACGACATCACACCTCCGCTACAGATCAGCACCGAGATTGCCGAGGTCGAAGGCCACCGGGTGGTGGTCGCGGAAGTACCTCCCGCGCCTATGGACCGCCGTCCGGTCTACGTCACTACACAGGGCATATCCGGGGGCTCGTACCTGCGCGGGGGTGACGGTGACCGCCACATGACCGAGGCGGAGATCGCGATGGTCGTGGCCGCACGGACCCAACCCCGCTACGACCGCGAACCCGTCGACGGTACCTCCGTGGACGACCTGGACGACGAGGCAATACGCCGCACTTTGCGACGGATCCGAGCCGGATACCCCAAACTGGCCCAGTCTGACGACGCCACCGTCCTCTTCCGGCTCGGCATCTCGGCCGGACCCGCCACCGAGTCACCGTTGACGCTTGCCGGACTCCTGACCTATGGGCAGTTCCCGCAGCAGTTCTTCCCTCAACTGATGATCTCGATTGTCGTACACAGCCCGGACCCGGCATCCGACACCAGGTTCCTCGACAACCAGACGGTGCGGGGTTCCATCCCTGAGATGGTCGAGACTTCCCTGTCCGTACTCCGCCGCAACCTTGCTGTACGCGCGGTCATCAGCGACCGCGGCGGGCGTGTGGACGAGGTCGAGTATCCGCTTGAGGCCGTCCGTGAGGCAGTCGTCAACGCCCTGCTGCATCGCGACTACAGCCCCGTGACGAGAGGCACTCAGGTGCAGGTCGAGTTGTTCCCCGACCGTCTGATCGTCCGCAGCCCGGGTGGCCTCTACGGAGGGGTCGTCGTCGACGAACTCGGCGAGGAAGGCATCTCATCGTCGCGCAATGCAGTCCTGGCCAGCCTGCTCGCGGACACTTACCTCCCGTCGTCGAATGAGCTCGTCGCCGAGAACAGGTCTTCAGGCATCCCAGCGATGCTCGCCGTAGCACGGCGCCGGGGCCTACCGCGGCCCAACTTCCGCAGCTCCATCTCGAGCTTCGTGGTCACCATGGCTCGTTCGGAGCTCCTCAACCCTGAGGTGCGCCGCTGGATTGCCGGGCTCCACGCACACCTTCCCACGCCAGCGCATGAGATCGCCCTCGCAATGCTGCGCGAGAACTACCTCACCAACGAAATGCTGCGGCAGTGGGGAGTAGACCGTATCGCTGCCGGCCAGGTCCTGAGAGATCTCGTCGACCAGGGGCTAGCCGTCAAGGAGGGCGGCCGACGCTATGCGCGGTACGTACTCGATCCCGCTGCCGCGGGCCGCAAAAAAGAGCCCGACCTCTTTTCCGCATTGCCCCCCGATCTGATGCCGGATGTCGGCGAAGTGCTCAGAAAGAGGGGAGAGGCGACCGCCGGCGAACTCGTCGAACTTACCGGGCTGTCACGCTCAGCCGTCCTCAACCATCTGCGGGCCCTGACCGAGGCAGGCAACGTCTCCGCGGTCGGCGCGACACGAAGCCCCAAGCGGCGCTACCGATGGATCACCGCCTCGAACTCCTGAGGGCGTCCGCAGTGGACCTGGTCGCTGGCATTCTTCGCACCGGCGAAGCCGCTCCGGCCGCGATTCGGGCCGAAGCGTCCTCGTAGATCAGCGACACTTGAGCGCGTCATGCGCCCTTCCGCCGTAGCGGCCGCTCGCCATGGGACGGAGCCGCAAAGCGTGTCCGGTCAGCCCTTGAGGAGCTGGCGGGCCATGACGATGCGCTGGACCTGGTTGGTGCCCTCGTAGATCTGGGTGATCTTCGCGTCGCGCATCATGCGCTCCAGGGGGAAGTCGCGGGTGTAGCCGTAGCCGCCGAGCAGTTGGACGGCGTCCGTCGTGATCGACATGGCCGCGTCGGAGGCGAAGCACTTCGCGGCGGCGCCGAAGTAGGTCAGGTCGGCGTCGCCGCGCTCGGACTTGGCGGCGGCGGTGTAGGTGAGCTGGCGGGCGGCCTCCAGCTTCATGCCCATGTCGGCGAGCATGAACTGGATACCCTGGAAGTCGGCGATGGGCTTGCCGAACTGCTTGCGCTCCTGCACGTAGCCCAGCGAGTAGTCCAGCGCGCCCTGGGCGATGCCCACCGCCTGGGCGGCGATCGTCACGCGGGTGTGGTCGAGAGTGCGCATGGCCGTGGCGAAGCCGGTGCCCGGCTCGCCGATGATGCGGTCGGCGGGGATGCGGACGTTGTCGAGGTACACCTCGCGGGTCGGGCTGCCCTTGATGCCCAGCTTCTTCTCCGGCGCGCCGAAGGACACGCCCGGATCCGACTTCTCCACAACGAACGCCGAAATGCCGCGGGAGCGCGCGGCGGGGTCGGTGACCGCGAACACCGTGTAGTACTCGCTCACGCCGGCGTTGCTGATCCAGCGCTTGACGCCGTTGAGCACCCACGTGTCGCCGTCGAGCTCGGCGCGGGTCTTCATACCGGCGGCGTCGCTGCCCGCGTCGGGCTCCGACAGGCAGTAGGAGAACATGGCGTCGCCGCGGGCGACCGGCGGCAGGTAGCGCCGCTTGATGTCCTCGGCGCCGGCCAGTAACAGCGGCAGGGTGCCGAGCTTGTTGACGGCCGGGATGAGCGAGGACGAGGCGCAGGCCCGGGCGACCTCCTCGATCACGATCGCGGTGGCGACGGCGTCCGCGCCGGCGCCGCCGTACTCGACGGGGATGTGCGGGGCGTGGAAGTCCGACGCCCGCAGCGCGTCGTAGGACGCCTGCGGGAACTCGGCGGTCTCGTCCGCCGTAGCCGCGTTGGGCGCGACCTTGCCGTCACATACCGCACGGACCGCCTCACGCACCGCCGCGTGCTCTTCGGGCAACTGGTAGACGTCGAACACGGCAAACTCCCTCGTCACGCACCCCTGAACCGCCGTTCAGCGGTTCGCCGATGTGAGCATACCGATAAGTAACAAAGCGGCCAGAGGCGCGGGGAAGACTGAGGGACTATCCTCGCCGTGGCAACGTCGGCCCGGCCTACGGAGCAGGGCCGCGGAGCGGACCTCGATCGAGCGGAGACTAGGCGTGACCATCGCGTATCCCAGCACACCACCCGTCGTTGCACCGCCGTCCGGCTCGGCGCGGCCCCGGTTGACCTTCCTGGGCACCGGCTACCTGGGCGCGACCTATGCGATCTGTTTCGCCGAGCTCGGCTATGAGGTGCTGGGCTTCGACATCGACGAAGCCAAGATCGCCAAGCTGGCCGGCGGCGACGTGCCGTTCCACGAGCCCGGCCTGGACGAACTGCTGCGCAAGAACCTCTCGGCCGGGCGGTTGCGCTTCACCACCTCCTACGCGGAGGTCGCGGAGTTCGGCGACATCCACTTCATCTGTGTCGGCACCCCGCAGCGCCCCGACGGCATGGCCGCGGACCTCTCCCACGTGGAGAGCGCCGTGACGAATCTCGCACGGCTGCTGAACCGCAAGGCGCTGATCGTGGGCAAGTCGACCGTCCCGGTCGGCACCGCCGAGTGGCTCGAGCAGATCGTCGAGCGGCACACCCCGGAGGGCCTGGGCGTCGAGGTGGCCTGGAGCCCCGAGTTCCTGCAGGAGGGCGTCGCCGTCGAGGACGTGCTGCGGCCCAACCGGGTCATCTTCGGCATCAAGTCCGAGTGGGCCAACGCCATGCTCTACGCCGCCCACAAGGGCGTGTTCGACCTGGCCGTGACCGAGGACCGCGAGGTGCCGGTGGTGATCACCGACTTCGCCACGGCGGAGCTGGTCAAGGTCGCCGCCAACGCGTTCCTGGCCACCAAGATCTCGTTCATCAACGCGATGGCCGAGGTCTGTGAGGCGGCCGGCGCCGACGTGACCCAGCTGGCCCGCTCGATCGGCTACGACGCCCGCATCGGCAACAAGTTCCTGCGCGCCGGCGTCGGCTTCGGCGGCGGCTGCCTGCCCAAGGACATCCGCGCGTTCCAGGCCCGCGCCCAGGAGCTCGGTGTCGGCGAGGCGCTGCGGTTCCTGCACGAGGTCGACCTGATCAACCAGCGTCGCCGGCAGAAGATCGTCCAGCTCTCCGCGGAGCTGCTCGGCCGCGGCTACGGCCCGGCCGGACCCGACCTGGCCGGCACCCGCATCACCGTGCTGGGCGCGACCTTCAAGCCCAACTCCGACGACGTGCGCGACTCGCCCGCCCTGTCGGTGGTGCGCAAGCTGTCCCGCTCCGGCGCCGACGTCACGGTGTACGACCCCGAGGGCATGGACAACGCCCGCACCGATGTCGGCGAGGTCGCCTACGCCAAGACCCTCACCGATGCCGTCACCGGGGCCGACCTGGTCTGCGTGCTCACGGAGTGGGAGGAGTTCCGCAACACCGACCCCAAGTCGCTGGCCCAGCTGGTCGCCACGAAGAAGGTCATCGACGGCCGCAACTGCCTTGACCAGGCCGTCTGGGTCGCGGCCGGGTGGGAGTACCGCGGCATGGGGCGCCCCGTCGTTTCATAGAGAATCTCCCAAACGGGCGCTTCGCTTTCGTCGCCACGCGAAACAAGGCATTCTTCCCAGTAGGGCGTGAACGGCCGGGGTACCACACCAGCGGTACCCCGGCCGGCAACACCGGGGGAGGAGTGGCGTGGAGACGTATCCGTGCCCGGCGTGCGGTGGGCCGGCCACCGAGACCACCGGCTGCCGTAACTGCGGCCGGCCGCACGACCCGGACGCGGCCGCACTCGCTCTGTTCCAGCGCACGGTCGCGTCGCTGGAACAAAAGAAGCGCGAGATCACCGAGGACACCCAGATCCTGCGCAAGCAGCTGGCCCACGTCTCCGCGCAGCGCGACAACCTGCGGCGCAAGGTCCGCGCCGCGGTCGAGGCCGAGCAGTCGGCCCACACCAAGCGTCCGCTGCTGGGCCGCTCCCGGGAGAGCACACCGCCGGCCGCGGTGACCGCCGAGATACCCCAGCCCCAGCAGCGGTACTCCCCCAGGGCCCCCCACGCGCTCGAGTCCGGCCACGCCACGGACGCGCCGGAGGGCGGCCCGTCCCGCCCGGTCATCGCCCCCGAACGGCCCCGCAGCGCCCAGCTGCCGCAGATGCGCCGCCCGCCCCGCGACGGCACGGGTGGCCCGCCCGGCGCCGACCAGCCCGAGGCCACGCGGAGCAGCATGCAGGCCTCCGTGCTGGCCCTGGGCGGCCTGCTGCTCGGCGGCGCCGCGATCGTGCTCACCCTCGACGCGTTCGGCTCGGTCGGCACGGTCGGGCGGATCCTGTCGCTGGCCGCCATCACCGCCATCGCCCTGGCCCTGCCGCTGGTGCTGGTACGGCGCGGGCTGAGCGCCACCGCCGAGACCGTCGCCTCGGTGGCCCTGCTGCTCGTGCTGCTCGACGGCTACGTGGTGCGCTCCGAGAAGCTGCTCGGCGCCGACGGGCCGCCGCTGCGCACCTATCTGGGCATCGTGTGCCTGGTCACCGCGGGCGTCGCCGCCGTGTACAGCATGCAGAGCCACCTCATCGCGTCGCGCTACGCCACCCTGCTCGCGCTGCAGCCGGTGCTGCCGCTGCTCGCCTTCGACGCGATCCACGGCCCGACCGGCTGGTCCGTGGCCCTGTCCGGGGTGGCGCTCATCGACCTCGGGTTCGCCGTGGCGCTCAAGCAGTCCGTGCAGCGCCGCGTCGACGCCCACCACGAGAACGCCGACGCCGAGGACGAACCTACCCACACCGGCCGGACCAACCGCATCGCCGACGGGCTCATGCGCGACCTGGCCTGGGGCCTGTTCGCCCTCGCCTTCGCGCTCGCCCTGCTCACCGCCGCGGTCGGGCTGGCCAGCACCGGCGAGCCGGTCGCGACGCTGCAGGCGGCCGGCGCGATGCTCGCCGCCGCCGGCCTCGGCGTCGGTGGCGCGCTGGCCTGGCGCACCGGCGGGCCGCGCCGGCCCGGGATCGCGGGATCGCTGCCCGACATCGCGACCGGCATCGCCACCGCGGCGGTCATCGTGGCGATCGCGCGGGTCGGCTCGGTGTGGCTGCCCGGCTCGACGCCACTCTTCCTGGCTCTCGCGGTGACCGTCGCCGCCGCGGGGGTACCGCTCCTGCCCTCCGACGTCCGCCGCGGCCCGCGCTACGCGGTCTCCGCCTCGGCCGCCGGCGCCACGCTGCTCGTCTTCACCCGGGCCGCCGAAGGGGTGGCCGCACCGCTGCGCTCCGCGTGGCCGGTGTGGCACGCCGACCTCGGGGCGTACCAAAGCCGCGTGCAGCAGGCGGTGGGTGCCGACGGGTGGCAGTACGTCATCGCCGTGATCCTGCTGACCGGCGCCTGCATCCTCATGCTCAGCGGCCGCAACGAGCCGGTGGCCGTCCCGCTGCGCGGCGGGCTGATCCCGCCGCTGTCCCCGGACGAGCTGCGCGCCGACATCGCCGTCGTCGGCGCCACGCTGGCCCTGCTCATCGCGCCCTCCGCGCTGGGGCTGAGCTGGATGGCGATCCCGGCGCTGACGGTCAGCGGCGCCATCGCGGCCGGCGCGCTCGCCCTGCGCGTCCGCGCGGCGCGCACGGTGTGGTGCTGCCTGGCCGCCGCCCTGGTCCTGGGCATGTACGCGGCCGCGGCCAGCCTGGCCCGCCCGGCCGCGACGACCATCACCCTCACCGCGATCACCCTCGCCGGCGCCGCGATCGCGCTGCTGCCCCGCCCGCACCAGACCGACGGCAACCGGCTCGCCGCCACCCAGCGGGTCGGCGACGCCGCGGCCGGCGGCGCGATCTTCGCCCTGCCCGGCGCGGCCGCGTCCGCCGCCGCGATCGTCTTCGCCGAACTGCCCGGCGGCGCCACGGTGATCCTGGTGCTGAGCTTCCTCGCGCTGGCGGTGAGCCTCGGCGTCGCCGCGCTCACCCAGGTCGCCCGCGGCACGCCGAGCCGGCCGCTGCTGGCCGGGGCCACCGCCGGCGCGGCCGCGGTCGGCGCGGCCACCCTCATCGCCGACGGCGCCACCACGATCGACCTGGTCATCGGCCTGCTCATGGTGATCGCCGCGATCACCCTGTGGGCCGCGCCGCGGATGGACGACCGGCGCACCTTCGGCTTCGAGTTCACCGGCGCCGACGCGGCCGCCGCGGCCGTCACGATCGCCGCCATCAGCGCGGTCGCCCGCGCCGTCTCGCTCGCCGCCGCCGGCATCGAGGTGGTCACCCTCGCGCTGCTGGTCTTCGTGGTCGCGGTCGCCGCCCGCACGCTGCCCGAGGACTGGCGCCGCGGCCCGGTCGCGGGCGCGGCGATGGTCGGCTTCGGCACCGGCCTCTACGCCGGCGCGCTGTCCGTCGTCGGCGCCATCGGGGTCATCCGCGCCGCGAACCCGCCCTGGCACGCCGACCTCGGCCCGCAGTGGGCGAGCACCGCGCAGGGCCTGGCCGAGTTCGGCTGGCAGGTGCCGATCGCCCTGCTGCTGCTCGCGGGCGCGGCCGCGGTCGCGCTGCCGCAGCCCTACGGCGACGACACCGCCTCCGCCGCCGTCGTGCTGGCCACCCTCGGCGCCCCGGTCGGCCTCGGCCTGGGCTGGCAGGCCCCGATGTTCATCGGCTGGCTCGCCGCCACCGGCGTGGCCGTGTGGGCGAGCTTCGCCCGCAGCTGGCGCGGCGCCTACACCCGGCTCGGCGCCGCCCTCGTGGCCGGTCTGTACGCGGCCGGCGCGGCCCTGGTCCGCCCCGGTGCCACCGCCGGCACCCTCGCCGCGCTCGGCGTCAGCGGCGCGATCATCGCCGGCCTGGCCCGCGCCAACGCGCTGCGCCGCAACGAGCCGGACGACGGCCCGCTGAGCGCGGTCGGCGGGGCCGGGGTGGCCGGCGCGCTGTTCGCCTTCACCGGCGCGGCCGCGGCCATGGTCGGCAGCCTGTATCCGGACCGGCCCAGCACGATCCTCATCGCCGCCCTGGCCACCGCCGCCGTCGGGCTCGCCGCCGCCGCGGCCCTGGCCCAGCAGGCGCCGGGCTTCATGCCGTACGTCAGCGGCGGCGTCGCCGTGTCGGCCACGACGACCGCGGTCGCCGCGCTGATCGTCCAGCGCGACGGCGCGGTCGTCTACGCGGCCGCCGCGGCGCTGCTCGGCGTGCTCGCCGAGTTGCTGCGGGCCAACTGGTACCGCCCGGCCGAGCCCGAGGCGGCCCGCGGTTTCCGCCCCGACCGCACCGGCAGCCCGGTCACCCGGTGGGAGCAGTCGCGCATCCCGCGCAACTTCGCCCTCGGCGTCGCCGCCGCCGCGGGCGTGCCGGCCGGCATCGTCGTGGTCTTCATCGCGCCCGCGCTGCTCGCCGCGCTGGCCGGGCCGTACCGCTGGATCGAACATCCCTGGACCGGCACCCCGCAGACCGCCGCGGACCTGGGCGACCTCGGGCGCTTCGCCGGGAACAGCACCCACGTGCTGGGCGCCTTCCTGCTCACCGTGGCCGGCGCGCTGATGGCCGTCGGGCTCGGCGGCACCGGCCAGGCGGTGGCCAGCCGCGCGGTCGCGATCGTCGTGCCGGGCATCTCCCTCACCCTGCTCATCGCCCCGGCGGCGTTCGCCGCCCCGTGGCCGGTCCAGCCCACCCTCGCCCTGCTCGTGGCCACCATCGCCGGCCTCGGCCTGGCCCTGACCCTCCCACCGCCCGAGTCCGAGACCGCCGACGCCCGCCTCATGATCGGCGCCCGGCGCCTGGTGTTCGCGATCGCGGTCCTGGCCGCGGGCGCCGGCGGCGCGGGCAGCCTGGCCACCCGCAGCCAGACCCTGGCCTGGCTGGCCGGCTCGGTCGTGGTCGGCGCGATCGGCGGCATCTGGGGCAAGACCGCGACCGCGCGCATGCTCGGCTGGCACGTGGCCGCCTCGACCGCCGAGGGCTTCGCCATCGCCGCGGGCCTGGCCGCCGGCCTGGGCCTCAAGCAGTGCGCGTTCCCGCTGCTCATCGTCGCCACCGCGCTGCTGGTCCTGGGCGCGGCGCTGCCCCGGCTGCGGCCCAGCGACACGATCAACCGCGAGGCCCTGACCGTCGAGGCCGCGGGCTACGCCGGCGCCGCCATCGCCGTGCTGCTCACCCTCGGCTCGCCGTCGCACACCGCGGCCGCGCTGACCGCGGTCGGCGCCGTCCTGGGCCTGTCCGCGGCCCGCAAGGGCCGCAGCCCGCGGCACCGGACCGCGCTCATCATCGCGGCCTCGGTCGCCGAGCTGCTGGCCATCTGGCTGCTGCTCATCACCGTCCGGGTGGCCCTGCCCGAGGCGTACACGCTGCCGTTCGCCGCCCTGGCCCTGATCACCGGCCTGATCGAGATCCGCAACCGCCCGGAGCTGGGCAGCTGGCTCGCCTACGGTCCGGCCCTGGTCGCGGGCTTCGCGCCGAGCCTGGTGATCGCGGTGGCCCAGCCCGGCACCCCGGAGCTGCGCCGCGTGCTGCTCATCCTGGCCGGGGTGATCACGGTCGCGATCGGCGCGGTACGCCAGCAGAAGGCCCCGGTGGCGGTAGGCGCGGCGGTGACGGTGATCGCGACGGTGAACGAGCTGTTCCGCATCGGTCTGCCGCTGTGGCTGATGCTGCTGCTCTTCACCGGCACCGGCGTGCTCCTGGTGATCCTCGGCGCCACCTACGAGCAGCGCCAACGCCTGGACCGCCTCCGCGGCGTCTACCGCGGCATGCGCTGATCCCCGCCGACCAGGGGTTCACGTCCGCCGGCGTGGTGTATGAGCTCGGCGTGTCCGCCGCGTACGGTCTGGGGTGGCCGGCCCGTAGCCGCCGCGCTCACCCGCACCCCGCGAGGCACGGCGCAGCGACCGGAAGTCTCCGTGATCATGCGCAACCCGGCGTCGACACCAACGGTTTTTCATGATCACGGAGTGGTGATGTACCCCCGTGTACCACAAGTCTCCGGGATCATGGCAAACCCGGTGCGCGGCCACGACGGGCATCATGATCACGGAGACATACGTCCGGCCCGGCCGCCCAGAGCGGAGGTTGCGCGCAGAAGCCGCTGGCCTGGCTGTTGCGATCGGGGCCGGCGGATCATCACCGCGTGCCCTGACCTCCGTCAGCGGAGGAGGGTGTTGGCGGCGAGGGTGCAGATCGCCGACAGCAGCAGCGAGGCCAGGATCATCAGCAGGCAGCCCAGGCCGCCGCCCAGGGGGCGGATTTCGACGTTGCCGATCCGCATGAGCGCAACCTACCCCGGGCGGGGCCTGGGCAACCGTGCCGAGCGCGGCTCAGCCGATGCGCTGGCGCAGCCAGGCGATCAGCGGTGGGTAGTCGGTCAGCACCCGGGTGACGTTGGCCGGGTCGTCCACCCGCAGCCGCTGCTGCTCGGCGATGCAGACGGACTGCTCGACCTGCAACCGCTCCGACTCGGCGGCATTGCCGGAGGTCACGGCGCGGTTGCGTAGCCGGGTGTAGCAGGCGATCGCCTCCTCGATGGCTTCAATGGCCGCGTGGTACCGCGCCGCGTCGCGCCGGCTCCACTCGAACGACTCGAGCCCGCCGACCGCCGAATATTCGGACATCGATCCCCCTCACCGTTCCAGCGTCGCGGACACTGTACCGCTACGCAGAGCCCGCTAGGGATCACCGAATTCGATTGATGCCGGATGATCCGTCAGGGAAAGAGGGTCAATGCCGGGTTGAGTGCCACGTCACGCAGCTCGCCGAGGCTGAGGCTGGGCCCGGGCCGGGTCAGCGCATGCGACGGCACGACGTCCGGCCGGCTCTGATCCACCGTGTAGTTGTCCAGCGAGACCCGGACCTCGGTGCCGTCCGGGCGCCACGCCTGCACACTGGTGGTGAGCGCGGGCGCGGAGAAGATCTCGACCCGGTCGTAGACGACCGTGCCGTCGTCCAGCACGCTGCGGACGCAGGTGCTGTTCCGGGGCCGCTGCAGGCAGGCGTCGTCGGCCGGCGGCGGCTCCGGCAGCAGGGCCACGGAGAGGTGCTGCAGGCCCGAGGCGTCGTACACGTCGAGATTCGCCGCGTAGCCGCCGCCGAGAGCGTCCATCGACCAGTCCTCGTCGCAGGTGCCGCCGGTCACCGTCAGGGCGCCCGGCAGCGCGGTGTGCAGCGCCGCGCGCAGGGCCGCGGTGAGCCGGATGACCCCGGCCTCGGGCGGCTCGGACGGGAGGTGGGCGCCGGGCGCCGGCGCGGCCGTGGGCGGGGTGCGGGCCGGCACCCGCGCGGCGGAGCCGGGCGGCCGGAAGGGCAGGAGGGCGGCGCAGTTCGGGGCCACCGTCATCGCGGGCGGGTCGGGCCGCAGCGCCAGCACCGCGCCGACCGCCGCGACGAGCAGGACGGCGAGCACGGCGGCGCCGGCGGCGGTGGCGAGGCGGGCGTGGGCGCGGCGGCGCAGCCCGTGGGCGATCACCGTATCGAGGTCGAGGCGCGGCGGCGGGGCCGCGGGGTCGAGCGTGCGCAGCCCGTCGATCAGCGGGTCCATGACGTCTCCTCCGTCGCGTCGCGGTCGGCCAGGCGCTCGCGCAGGGTGGCCAGGCCCCGGGCGGCCTGGCTCTTGACCGTGCCGGTGCTGCAGTGCAGGGCCTGCGCCGTCTCCTCCACCGACAGGTCGCAGCAGTAGCGCAGGACCAGCACCGCCCGCCGGCGCGGGGGCAGCTCGGCCAGCAGCGCGGACAGGGCAAGACGGTCGGCGACGAGGTCCGGGGCGGCGGCGGGGTCCGGCACGTGCGGTACCACCGCGGCAGGCTGCTCCCGGCGCCAGGGCCTTCGCTGTTCGTTGAGCATGGTGCGGACCAGCACCCGGCGTACGTAGGCGTCGATGTCGTCCGCGGCGGCCACCCGCGGCCAGTGCTGCAGGATGCGCACCAGCGCCGCCGACAGCACGTCGTCGGCGCGGTGCCAGTCGCCGCAGAGCAGGTAGGCGACCCGGCGCAGGGCCGGCAGGCGGCCGGTCACATACGCGCGGAAGCCCTCGACGTCGGTTGCCATACCCTGCAGACACGCGCCCCGCCCCGGCGGGTTGCCTGCCCGGGCGAGAACCCGGCGCCCGCCTCGCGCAGAGACATGGGTGTCACGTTTCTGGCTGGGACGGGAGGAAGTCGGATGGAACCGTGGTGATGATCGAACCGGGTGTCGACGACGCGGCGGCGCTGCGGGACCCGGAGCTGTTCGCCGTGCTGTACGACCGGTACGCGGCCCAGCTCTACCGGTACGCGTACCGCAGGGTCGGCCCGCAGCTGGCCGAGGACGCCGTCGCGGAGACGTTCCTGGCGGCGTTCCGGCACCGGCACCGCTACGACGCGGAGCGGGCCGGCGCGCGGCCGTGGCTCTTCGGGATCCTGACCCGGGAGCTGGCCCGCTGGCACCGCGCGGAGGCCGCCCGCTACCGCGCCCTGGCCCGGACGGGGGTCGACGACGTCGTTCCCGGCTTCGCCGACCGGGTGGATGCCGCGGTGACCGCGCAGGCCCTGCACGGGCCACTCGCCGGGGCGCTGGCCCGGCTGTCGCGGGGCGACCGCGACGTGCTGCTGCTGATCGCGTGGGGCGACTGCAGCTACGAGGAGGTGGCCGAGACCCTCGGGATCCGGCTGGGCACGGTGCGCTCGCGGCCGCACCGGGCCCGGCGGCAGGTCCGCGACGGCGACGGGCTGAAGGCGGGCGACGTGATCGAGTGGACGGCCGTGCTGCGGGTGGCGATCGTCGACCGGGCCGGGCAGGCGCCGTAGCCCTCAGCCGGGCCACCGGCCGCGCTCGGCCAGGTACAGCACGAGCGCACCGATGTTCCACGCGTCGTCGGCACCGTTGTGGTGCCGACCCTCCAACGGCAGGCCGGCGCTCTCCAGGGCGCCGGCCATGCCTTGCCGCCGCCGGCCGAGCGCCTCGGCGAACACGATCTTGGCGTTGTGATGGACCGATCCGAAGGGGTACCGCCGGGATCCCTCGCACTGCCGCGAGAACTGTTTGCGGTCGTAGTCGCCCCAGCTCGCCCAGGGCCGGGAGTCGGAGCGGTGGCGCTCGATCAGCAGCCGGCACGCCTCGGCGAACGTCACCCCGCCCGCCGCCTCCGCGGGGGTGATCCCGGTCAGCTCGGTGCAGAACGCGCTCACCGCCGACCGCTCCGGCCGCACCAGGATCCGGTCCCGCCCGGTCCGCTCCCCCGCGTCGAGGTCGACCACGCACACGCCGATCTCGATGATCTCGCTGACCTGCCCGGGCGGCGGTACCCCGTCCCAGCAGGTCGCCTCGACGTCGATCACGTTGAGCAGCCGGCCCATCGTCCCCCCGGTCCTCAGCACCACGCGCGGGTGAGCTTGGTCAGCGCCTTGTCCAGCGCGGCCCGCTCGGCCGCGGACAGGCTCTCCAGCAGCTCGGCCTCCACCGTGAGCGCCGTGGCCCGGCACTTGTCGAGCAGCTCGCGCCCCCGGTCGGTGAGCCGGAGGATCTGTCGCCGCCGGTCGCCGGTGTCCCGCACCCGCCGGATCGCGCCGAGCGCCTCGAGGTGGTCGGCGAGCGAGACGACGAGGCTCGGCGCGACCCCGAGCCGCCCGGCCAGCTCGTGCTGCGAGGCGGCACCGGCGGTGGCGAGCGCGGTCAGCAGCCGGGTGTGCCGGAGCTTGAGGCCGTCGCCCTCGATGCGCGCGGCGAGCATGTCGGTGGCCACGGCCCCGATGGCGCCGAGCTTGAACACCACCGTGTCGGCCGGCCCCGGTTCCTCGGCCTCATCGCTCACCCACGCAATGATAAAGCCCCGAATCGATTCATGCTCCGAACGATTCAGGATGCCGGGCGACGAGGGGCAGGAAGATGTCGTCGACGATCTCGGTGATGGTCTGCGTGGTGGGGCGGTGGCGGTAAAGCAGGAGCTCGTGCCGGAGCAGGTCGCTGGGCAGGGTCGCGACGCGCGGGGTCAGCCGGGCCGGGTCGGCCTCGCCGCGGGCGACGGCGCGGGACAGGACCGCGGCCATCGCCTCGGCCATGCGGCCCTGGGCCTCCGGCATCGCCTCGCCCGCGTCCGCGTCGGCCAGCAGGCCGTTGATCAGGTCGGGGCCCAGCTGGTCGAAGCGCTGCGCCATGCGGCCCATCAGCACCAGCACGTCCTCGCGCAGCGAGCCGGTGTCGGGCAGGTCGTCGGCGAGGGATGACCAGCGGTGCCGCACGGCGGCCAGGACCATCTGGGGGCGGCTGGGCCAGCGGCGGTAGAGGACCTGCTTGCCGGTGCTGGCCCGGGCCGCGACGCCCTCCATGGTCAGGCCGAGGTAGCCCTTCTCGGCGAGCTCCGCCCAGACCGCGTCCAGCAGGGCGGCCTCCAGCTCCGCGCCCCGGCGGCGTTGCGTCGTGATCTCCATCACCTCCAGTTGGAGACGATCCGTCTCTTCTTCCACTATAGTCGAACAGGAAAGAGACGTACCGTCTCCTAAGGAGGCAATCCCATGAGTCTCGGCAAACTCGCCGCGATCCTCATCATCGGCGTGGTGGCGCCGGTGCTCGACACCACGATCGTCAACGTCGCCCTCGACGCGCTGGGCAGGGACCTGCACGCGCCGGTGGCCGACGTGCAGTGGGTCGTCACCGCGTACCTGCTCGCGCTCGCCGCCGCCATCCCGCTCACCGGCTGGTCGGTGGCGCGCTTCGGCGGCAAGCGCATGTGGCTGTGCTCGCTCGCGCTGTTCCTGGCCGGCTCGGCGCTGTGCGCGGTCGCGTGGAACGTCGGCGCGCTGATCGCGTTCCGCGCCCTGCAGGGGCTGGGCGCCGGGCTGATGATCCCGATCATGCAGACCCTGCTGGTGCAGGCCGCGCACGGCCGGCCGCTGGGCCGGCTGATGGCCACGATCAGCCTGCCCGCGCTGGTCGGCCCGCTGCTCGGCCCGGTGATCGGCGGGCTCATCGTCGGCCACGCGAGCTGGCGGTGGGTGTTCCTGGTCAACGTGCCGATCTGCGCGGCCGGGCTGCTGGTGGCCTGGCGGGGGATGCCGGCCGCGCTCGACAACCGCGGCGACGCCTACCGCCTCGACGTCACCGGCCTGCTGCTGCTCTCGCCCGGGCTGGCCGCCGGGATCTACGGCCTCTCGCAGGTCCCGGCCCGCGGCGGCGCCGGCGACGTGCACGTGCTGCTGCCGCTGGCCGCGTTCGTCGTGCTGATGGCCGGGTTCGTGTGGCACTCGCTGCGCACGCCGGCGGTGCCGGTCGTGGACCTGCGGCTGTTCCGGTCCCGCTCGTTCGGGGCGGCCACCGCGCTGCTGTTCCTGTCCGGGCTGGCGCTGTTCGGCGCGATGCTGCTGCTGCCGTTGTACTACCAGCAGGTCCGCGGCGCGGACGCGCTCACCGCCGGCCTGCTGCTGGTCCCGCAGGGCCTCGGCAGCCTGCTGGTCCGGGTCGGGCTGGGCGGACTCACCGAGCGGCTCGGCGCGCGCCCGATCGTCATCGGCTGCGTCGCGATCACGCTGGCCGGCACCGTGCCGTTCGCGCTCGGCTGGCCGGAGTGGGCGCTGGCCCTCGCCCTGGTGGTCCGCGGCTTCGGGCTCACCGGTGTGCTGCTCGCCGTGATGACCAGCGCCTTCGAGGGGCTGGAGCGGGCCGAGGTACCGCACGCCAGCAGCGCCACGCGCATCGCCCAGCAGGTCGGCGGCGCCGTCGGGGCGGCCGTGCTGGCCGTCATCCTGCAGCACCAGGGCGGCTCGGCGGCGGCGTTTCAGACCACCTTCTGGTGGGCGACCGGATTCGCGCTGATCGCGCTGGTTCCGGCGGTACTGCTGCCGAAATCGCCTACGCCGAGCCCGGCTCCGGCTCCCGCGTGACCAGCGACGCGGACAGCGCCGCGTCCTTCTCCGCGACCAGCGCGCGCAGCGACTCCTGGAAGTCGCGGACCTTGGCCAGCAGTCCGGGGTCCGCGGCGGCCAGGATGCGCACGGCCAGCAGGCCAGCGTTGCGCGCGCCCGCGATGGAGACGGTGGCCACCGGAATGCCGGCGGGCATCTGCACGATCGACATCAGCGAGTCAAGCCCGTCAAGATATTTCAGCGGTACCGGCACGCCGATGACCGGCAGCGGCGTCGCCGAGGCCACCATGCCGGGCAGGTGCGCGGCGCCGCCCGCCCCGGCGATGATGACCTTGAGCCCCCGGCCCACGGCCTCGCCCGCGTAGTCGAGCATCAGGTGCGGCGTGCGGTGCGCCGACACGACCCGCACCTCGTAGCCCACGCCGAACTCGTCCAGCGCCTCCGCGGCCAGCCGCATGACCGGCCAGTCGGAGTCGCTGCCCATGATGATGCCGACGTCGGTCAATGCTGGTACCCCTCCTCGAGGATGCGAGCGGCCCGCCGGGCCCGCCTGCGGCAGTCTTCCAGGTCGTCACCGAGCACCGTCACGTGGCCGATCTTGCGGCCGGGCCGCACCTGCTTGCCGTACAGGTGCACCTTGGCCCCCGGCTCCTCGGCGAACAGGTGGTGCAGCCGCTCGTCGATGGACATCCCGCCCGGCTTCCCGCCGCCTTGGGCGGGCCGTCCTTGCGCAGCGTCGACGGGCCGGTCTTGGCGGCCCAGGACGTTGGCCATGACCACGGCCGGCGCGGTCATCCGGGTCTCCCCCATCGGGTAGTCGAGGACGGCCCGCAGGTGCTGCTCGAACTGCGAGGTCCGGGCCCCCTCGATGGTCCAGTGCGCGGAGTTGTGCGGCCGCATCGCGAGCTCGTTGACGAGCAGCCGCCCGTCGGTCGTCTCGAACAGCTCGACCGCGAGCACCCCCACCACCCCGAGCGCGACGGCGACGTCGATCGCCAGCCGCTGCGCCCGCACGGCGAGGTCCTCGTCCAGCCCCGGCGCGGGCGCGAGCACCTCGACGCAGATGCCGGCCTGCTGCACGGTCTCGACGATGGGGTACGCCGCGATCTGCCCCAGCGGCGACCGCGCGACGACCGCGGCCAGCTCGCGCTTGAGCGGTACCAACTCCTCGACGACCACGTCCACCGAAGCCGGGATGTCGGCCGCGGACGCCGCCACGAACACGCCGCGCCCGTCATACCCGCCGGTCGCCGTCTTCACGATCACCGGCCAGCCGACCTTGTCCCCGAAGGCCGCGGGGTCGGTCGCGCTCCACTGCGGCATCGGGAACCCCAGCGCCCCGAGGTGCTCGCGCATCGCCCGCTTGTTCTGGGCGAACCGCAGAGCGTCCGCTCCCGGCAGCACGGTGTGCCCTTCGGCGGCCAGCGCCCGGATGAGATCGCCCGGCACGTGCTCGTGATCGAACGTCACCACGTCGCACCCCTTGGCGAACTCCCGCAGCGCGGCAAGATCGTCATGCCGCCCGATCCGCACGTCGGCGGCGACGAGCGCGGCCCCGTCCTCGGGCGAGAGGGCCAGCACGCGCAGCGACTGACCGAGGGCGATGGCGGCCTGGTGCGTCATCCGGGCCAGCTGCCCGCCGCCCACCATGCCGACGACGGGAAGTCCGGTTCGGGTGTCCATAGGCTGGCCAGCCTATCCTTTCCGGCGTCGCGACCACCGCGCACGTCACCCGCTGTTGATCACGTCACCCGCTGTTGATGCGGATAAGTCCCGACGCCTCCGGCGTCAGGACTTATCCGATTTTTCGCTTATTTCCGGGCGCTATTGTCGATTTCGCCTTCTGGTTTCGCGTTCTGGCGCCGCCTGCTGGTTGCGCCGTCGGGTGTCGCCTGCTGGTTTCGCGGTGCCGATGGTGGGCCCGCCCCGACCGGTTGCGGTCAGACCGCCGGGCCGCGCCGGCGCAGTTCGTCCACCGACTCCATGGCCTGACGCAGCTCCGCCAGCCAGGCGTCGGCGTGCTGGCCGACGAGCGCCACGCACCAGGCGAGCGCCTCCGACCGCGACCGCGCCACGCCGGCGTCGACCAGCGTGTCGAGCACCTGCCGCTCGGGCTGCCGCAGCCGGGTCATCACCGGCGCCGAGTAGGTGGTGAACAGCTCCCGCGCGTCGCCGACCTGGACACCCCAGGAGACCTTCCGGCGATACCGCCGCTCCAACTGCTGCGCGATCCCGATCCGCTGGTCGCGGGTGGTCTCGCGGAACCCGGCGATCCGCCCCTGCTCGGCCGCGGCCCGATCGGCGTCGCTGGCGTCCTCGGCCAGGGTGGGCACGCTGAGCCGCCCGAGGATCAGGATCTCGTCACGGTCGATGGTCACCTCGGCCGGGCCCTGGAACCACCCCTCCGGCAGCGCCCCGCCGATCCAGGCGGTGGCGTCATCGGCGGGCGGCGGCTCACTGCGCGGCCCACCGCCGCGCCCCCACGGCACATCTCCTCGTCGCATCATCATTACTCCTCTGCTTGAGCAACGCTGATTACACGATTACACCGTTACGGCGTTGCGCCAACGCTTCCGCGTTCGCCGGTGGCGAACTCACTTCGGCGATCGTTGGCACGTGCCGCCGGGCGCCACCTGGCGAGGAATGCCAAGGCGCGTCAGTGCGGGACCGAAAGTCTCCGCGATCATGCTGGAGTCGATAGGCACAACGCCGGTTTCTCATGATCGCGGAGAGGAAATGTACCTATGTGTACATATTTCTTCCGCGATCATGGCGAGGCCGTGGTGGCACGTGGCGGCGTCCATGATCGCGGAGAGTTTCGGCGGGTGCCGCGGGCAGCCGGGGCGCGGGCGGTGCCGGCGCGGGCGGTGCCGGCGCGGGCGGTGGCCGCGCGGGGCGAAGTGGCGGCCGCGCGGGGCGAAGTGGTGGGGACCGGGGCTCAGGCCAGCTTGGCGACCAGGTCTTCCAGGGCGGTCACGGGCGCGTCGCAGACGAAGCCGCGGCAGACGTACGCCGTCGGGTGGCCGTCGCGCAGCGGGCGGCCCTCCAGCAGCGGCACGCCCGGGCGGTCCGGCTCGCCGGCGACGACCACGGCGCCGGGCGGGGCGTGCCACCAGGCGGCGGCGACGAGTGGCGAGGTCGGGTCCGGGGTGGCGATGGCGATCTCGTACGGGCCGGAGAGCAGCGCCTCGCCCGCCGCGCAGGCGTAGCCGGTGAACCGGCCGTGGGTGGCGGCCACGACCGCGACCGTGGCCAGGGCGCGCTCGGCCGCCTCGCGGTAGGCGGTGTCGGCGGTCAGCGCGGAGTACGTCACGAGGGCGGCCGCGATCGCCGACAGGCCGGACGGGGTGGCGTTGTCGGTGACGTCGGCGGGGCGGGCGACCAGCGCCTCGGCGTCGTCGGCCGTGTCGAAGAAGCCGCCGGTGTCCGGGTCGCGGAACCGGGACAGCGCCACGTCGAGCAGCTGCTTGGCGAGGGCGAGCCAGTGGCCGTCGCCGGTGGCCTGGTGTACCGCGCAGAAAGCCTCGGCGACCGCCCCATAGTCCTCCAGGACTCCGGCCGGCTCGCCGGCGACGCCGTCGCGAGACACGCGGCGCAGGCGGCCGTCGACCAGGTGGGTGCCGGCGAGGAACTCGGCGGTCCGCACGGCCAGGGCGGTCATGTCGCCGTCGTGGTACGCCATGCCGTACTCCACCAGCGCCGTGACCGCCAGCCCGTTCCACGCGGCGACGACCTTGCCGTCCCGCGCGGGCTGTGGCCGGGTCGCGCGGGCCTGCAGCAGCCGGGCCCGGATGTCGTGCCAGCGCTCGAGGTTCGCCGGGTCCTCGGGCAGTTGCAGCACGGAGCTGCCGTGCTCGAACGTGCCCTCGCGGGTCACCTGCAGCAGGTACCGCCCCCAGGCTCCATCGATCTCGCCGAGCACCTCGTCGAACTGCTCGGGCGTCCAGACGTACGTCAGGCCCTCCTCGCCGTCGGCGTCGGCGTCGAGCGCGGAGATGAAGCCGTGCCCGTCGTGCAGGTCCCGAGCCAGGAACGCGGCGGTCTCGCCCGCCACCCGCCGCGCGGTGTCGCTGCCGGCGATCCGGTCCAGGTGCGTGTAGACCCGCAGGAGCAGCGCGTTGTCGTACAACATCTTCTCGAAATGCGGCACGGTCCACGTGCCGTCCACCGCATAGCGCGCGAAGCCGCCCGCCAGCTGGTCGTAGATGCCCCCGCGGGCCATCCGCTCGCAGGTGTACCGCACCGCGTCGGCCACGGCGTCGTCCCGCGTGCGCTGGTAGCGCCGCAGCAGGAACAGCAGCGCCATGTGCGGCGGAAACTTGGGCGCCCCGCCGAACCCGCCGTGCTCGGCGTCGTACACCTTCATGAGCGACTCGGCGGCGGCCTGCAGTACCGAATCGTCCATGGGGTTGGCCGGCGGCCGCTCGGCGACCTGGCGGATCGCGTCGACCACGGCCGCGCTCTGCCGGCGCACCGCGTCCCGCTGCCCGTGCCAGGCGTCGGAGACGGCGTGGACCAGCCGCAGGAACGCGTCGCGGGGGAAGTACGTGCCACAGTAGAACGGCTCGCCGTCGGGCGTGGCGAACACGGTCATCGGCCACCCACCCTGCCCGGTCATGGCCTGCGTGGCGGTCATGTAGACGGCGTCGACGTCGGGCCGCTCCTCCCGGTCCACCTTGATCGGCACCGTGAGCTCATTGACGACCGCCGCGACCCCGTCGTGCTCGAACGACTCGTGCGCCATGACGTGGCACCAGTGACACGCGGCGTACCCCACGGAGATGAGCACCGGCACGTCCCGCCGGCGCGCTTCCTCGAACGCCTCCGGCGACCACTGCCACCAGTCAACCGGGTTGTCCTTGTGCTGCTGCAGGTACGGCGACGTAGCCGCGGCAAGACGGTTGGCCATACCCCAACCCTCTCACGCGCCGCCGACGTTCTCGCTTCTGTCTCGGCAAGGGTCTAGCCTTCTCATCATAAGTTCTCAGACGGGACAGAGATTTGGAGATGAGATGCGGAGGAGATCCATCGAGGTGGACGAGGAGGTCTTCGCATTCCTCCAGCGCCACGGCGAGCCCCTCGTCGACACGCCGAACGACGTGCTGCGCCGGCTCCTGCTGGGCAGCGGACCGGCGCCCGCCGCCGGCAGCGCCCGAGCCCGCAGACCGGGAGCCCTCCATCAGCTGATCACCGCGGGCCAGATTGCCGCCGACGACGCCCTGCGGTTCGAGCAACCGAGGATGCGCCAGATCCACGAGGCCGTGGTCACGGCCGACGGATGGATCCGGCTACCCGATGGCCGCGAGTTCGCCGCGCCGTCCCCGGCCCTGATGGCCCAGACCGGGATCACCATCAACGGCTGGGCCTATCTGCACGTACGCTCCGGCCGGACGCTTGCCTCGCTTCGCACCGAGTTCATGGACAACGCCGACTTGCGCGATCGGAGCCGCTAAATCTAAGATTGGCAGACAGTAAGACCAACGGCGTCGCCTCGACAAGACAAAACCCCGGCGGCATGCCTGGCGGCAGAGGCGGACCGGGGTCTTCGAGCAACAGGATAGCGCACTTCGGCGAGAGACGAGGAGAGGCCGGCGCCGTGGAAGTCCGCGATCTCGCCGTTCTTGAGCGACGCCTGTCGCCGGAGCGCCTCACCCCCTACCGAGCAGCGGGCCACGGTGACCTTGGCGCGGCCGTCAGGCTCTACGAGTGGAACGTCGCCGTATCCGCGGCGCTCGGCGAGACGTTCGGCCAGGTCGAGGTGCTCCTGCGCAACGCCATGCACGACCAGCTCACCTCGTGGTCGCGGCGAGTCTTCGCAGAGCCGCGGTGGTACCTCGATCCCGGCGGCTTTCTGTTCCCGGAGGCCGTCGATGACATTGCGAAAGCTCGGATCCGAGCCACCCGCACTGGCCGGCCCGAATCGGCGGGACGCGTCGTCGCGGAACTCAATCTGGGCTTCTGGCGATTCCTGCTGGCCCGGCGCTACGACCGCGTGCTGTGGCACCCCTGCCTGAATCGCGCTTTCCCCCGGCAGCGACGCGCCGTCGTCGCCGACGCGATAGGCCACCTGCACGAGGCACGGAACCGGATCGCCCACCACGAGCCCATGTTCAACCGGCCCCTCACGGATCTCTTCGATACCGCGCTCCAGGTGGCGTCCTGGATCTGCCCCGTCGGCCACCGCTGGGTCCGCGAGCAAAGCCGCGTGCCCGCCCTGCTGGTCACACGCCCTTCCTGAGTCCACTTCATTGGGCATTCTCCGTCCAAGCGGTGGCGGTGCTCCGATAACGCGAGCTCGCACAGTATTCCGGAATAGAGCCATAGGGCCACGCGATACTACGCTCGATCGGGAAGCCACAGTTCTAGAACTGTTGACCGTTCTAGAACTGTGGAGGGTGACGTGGGTGAGTTGCTCATTCGGCCGCGGCGGGATGTTGTGCGGGCGCCGCTCATGGGGGACCCGGGGCCGCTCGGGCGGTTCGGGGAGTACGGCGGGCGCTATGTGCCCGAGTCGCTGATCGGGGCGTGCCGGGCCGTCGAGGAGGCCTTCCGGGAGGCGTGGGCCGACGCCGGGTTCCGGGGGCAGCTCGACCGGCTGCTCGCCACCTACGCCGGCCGGCCCACTCCGCTCACCCCGGCGCCCCGGCTCTCGGCCGAGCTCGGGCTGAACGTCCTGCTCAAGCGGGAAGACCTCGCACACACCGGGTCGCACAAGATCAACAATGTGCTGGGGCAGGCGCTGCTGGCGCGGCGGATGGGGCGTACCCGGCTGATCGCCGAGACCGGGGCCGGGCAGCACGGCGTGGCCACGGCCACGGCGGCGGCGCTGTTCGGGCTGGGCGCGACCGTGTTCATGGGCGAGGTGGACATGGAACGGCAGGAGCCCAACGTCCTGCGCATGCGAATGCTCGGGGCCGAGGTCGTGCCCGTGCGCACCGGCGCGCGCACGCTCAAGGACGCGACCAGCGAGGCCATGCGGCAGTGGGTCGGCGCGGCCGACGAGGCGCACTACTGCATGGGATCCGTGCTCGGGCCGGCGCCGTACCCCTGGATGGTCCGCGAGTTCCAGCGGGTCATCGGCGACGAGGCACGGCGGCAGTGCGCGGCCGAGCTGCGCGCCGCGGTGCCCGACTACGTGGTCGCGTGCGTCGGCGGCGGGTCGAACGCGGCCGGCACGTTCGCCGGGTTCGTCGACACGCCGGCGCGGCTGGTCGGGGTCGAGGCGGAGGGCGGGGCGGGCGCCGCGCGCGGGCGGCTCGGCGTGCTGCACGGCGTGCGGTCGATGTTCCTGCAGGACGACGACGGGCAGGTGCTCGAGGCGCACTCGATCGCGGCCGGGCTCGACTACCCGGGGATCGGGCCGGAGCACGTCCAGCTGCGCGATGCCGGGCGGGCGCGGTACGTCACGGTCGGCGACGACGACGTGAAGGCGGCGGCGGTGCGGCTGGCGCGCACCGAGGGGATCATCGCCGCGCTGGAGTCGGCACACGCGCTGGCCTGGGTCATGCGCGGCGAGCTGCCGGCCGGCTCGACCGTGCTGATCACGCTGTCGGGGCGCGGCGACAAGGACCTCGCGGCGCTGCGGGAGGCGCTGTGAAGCTGCTCATGCCCTACATCACCGCGGGCGTGACGGCGAACTGGACGGACTATGTCCGCGCCTTCGCCGCCGCCGGCGCGGACCTGGTCGAGGTCGGACTGCCGTTCTCGGATCCCACGCTGGACGGCCCGACCATCCAGGAGGCCACAACCATCGCCCTGCGGCACGGCATCACGCTGAACCGGATATTCCATGAAATGTCGAGAATTGACGCAACGGTACCGCTCATCGTCAGCACGTACGCAAACCTGGTGATCCGCGACGGTCCCCAGGCGTTCTGTCAACGGGTCAAGGACGCCGGCGGGCAGGGGCTCATCGTGCCCGACCTGCCCCTGGAAGAGTGCGCCGAGGTCGCCGAGCACATCGACCTCATCCTGCTCGCCTCCCCCGCGACCCCGGATGCCAGGCTGGCCGAGATCGGCCGGCGCAGCAAGCGGTTCGTCTACGCGGTGACCGTCATGGGCACCACCGGCGAGCGGGCCGAACTCGCCGCCACGGCCGCCGGGCTGGCCGCCCGGCTCAAGGCCCGGACCGAACTGCCGGTCTTGTTAGGATTCGGCATCTCAACGCCCGCGCAGGCGGCGGAGGCGGCCGGCCTGGCCGACGGCGTCGTGGTCGGCGCCGCCGTGATGCGCCGCGTGCTCGACGGCGCCACCCCGGCCGAGATCGAGGCGTATGTGCGCGAGCTGCGGGCGGCGATGTCAGGAGGGTGACCCTTGGTCCGCGACGGCGAACCCCGCTACCGCGCCATCGCCGCGGACCTGGCCGCGAAGATCCACGCCGGCCACTACCCGGCCGGCGCGGCGCTGCCCGCGCAGCGCGAGCTCAGCAACGCCTACGGCGTGACCCTGATGACCTTGCGCCAGGCGTTGCGCGAGCTCAGCGACGAGGGGCTGATCGTGCAGCAGGCGGGGCGGGGGACGTTCGTTTCGCCGCCGCACCTGGCGTACCGATTGGGCAGCCTGCGCAGCCTCGCGGACGACCTTCGCGAGCAGGGGCACGCGGTGCGCACGGTCGTGGTCGCGGCCGAACTCGGCACGTCGCCCGAGTTCGGCCCCGGCTCGCTGCGCCTGGAGCGCGTCCGCGAGTTCGCCGGCCGCCCGTCGGTACACCAGGAGTCCTGGGTCCCTCCGCCCCACGCCGAGACGCTGCTCGGCGTCGATTTCACCGCGGTCGCCCTCTACGCCGCGCTCGCCGACATCGGCGTGGCGGTCGCACGAGCGTCTGAGACGATCCGCCCGTCGGCCCTCCGGTTCCCTTCGCAGCGGTACCTCCATGAGCCCGCCGGCACGCCCGTCTTCGTCAGCGAGCGGGTGACCTACGCGCTGGACGGCACCGCCGTCGTCGCCGACCGCGCGGTGATCCTCGGCGACGCCATGGAGATCCGCGCCGAACGGGCCGCCTCCGGCCTGTCGATGACCTGGTCGGGTACCACGGAATCAAACGTGACCGCGCAGTGACTCGTCGTAGGTGACGACCGGATCGCCGCCCAGCACGCCCTTGGCGGCCCGCTGGAACGCGGTCGCCTCGCTACGCTTGCGCAGCTGTACGGCGACCACCCCGCAGGGCGCACCCCCGTCGAGCCGCTCGATGGCGCCGGCGGTCAGCAGCGCGACCGCGTCGGGCTGCCCGGCCGGCCGCGCCACCACCCCGACGACGGTGCCGGCCAGGCTGTGCCCGCCCCGGGTCAGCGTGACCCGATCCCCGAGCCGCAGCCCCCGCCCGTCGACCGCGAGCAGTTCGCCGTCGCCGACCGGCGCGCGCCCCTGCACCAGCGCGGCCCGCTGCAGCCCACCGCTGTGCAGCGCGGTCAGCACGGTCGACTGCGCCATACCCCCGCGGATCGTGGTGACCCCGACGTCGTACAGCGTGTCGTCGCACTCCACCGCCGCCGCCTCCGGCACCGCAGCGAGCCGCTCGAGCTGCTTCGGCGTGAACCGCCCGACGAGCCGCACATCGGCCCCACCGGGCAGGTCCGCGAACCGCTCGTTCCCCCCGAAATGGTCCAGCACGACAAACGCCCCGACGGCGGCGACGGCACACCCGACCACGCTCACAAACCCCCGCTTGCTCACATTCGGTGACGCTAAGCCACCGCAGGCCCCCACCCCCGACGCCCCGCCGACACGCCGGACAATTCGCCCTCACTCACCGCCGCCGCCCGCCGCGTCTCACGACCTTGCGGCCCCCGGGCGCCCCTTTCGCAGGCCCCGCGATGCGCGGCAGGCTTTGGACTCCTCCGTCGGGCGAGACATCCGATCGGCGCGGCCGGAGGCGGACGAATGTCTCCGTGATCATGATGCTCGCGGGACCGCACCACGGGCTTGCCATGATCCCGGAACCTTTCGGTACACAGGGGTACATCACCACTCCACGATCATGAAAAACCGTTGGTGTCGATGCCGGTTGCGCATGATCACGGAGACTTCCGGTCGCTGCGCCGTGCCTCGCGGGCCGCAGCGCCCGACAGGTGGGACGTGATCGCCGTTCGCGGCCGCCCCGGGGCGGCGCCCGGGTCGCGGAGCACCTGCCCGGCGATCGGCCGCCCGGTCGACGCGGCGAGCGTCCACGGCGGGTCGGCGCTCAATGCCGCATATGCGAAATGTCGGATAAATCCGGACGCGTCAGCGTCCAGATTTATCCGTATAAACCACGGTCAGCCGGTGCCCTCGGCGCGCAGGTAGCGGCGCTGCACCTGGCGACGCTCACGGAGGACCGCCAGCAGCCCGTCCGGCGACAGCGGCGGATAGAACAGGAACCCCTGCGCCGCCGTGCAGCCGAGCTCGGTCAGCCGGGCCCGCTGGTCCGGGTTCTCCACGCCCTCGGCGACCACCCGCAGGTTGAGCCGGCGGGCCAGATCGACCGTGGCCTGGACGATCGCGCCCGCCTTCGGGGAGTCCAGCATCTGCGCGATGAACTCCCGATCGATCTTGACCTCCTGGACCGGCACCCGGGTCAGGACGGTGAAGGCCGAGTAGCCCGTGCCGAAATCGTCCACCGCGAGCTGCACGCCAAGCCGGCGCACGCGGGCCAGGACGTCGTCGATGACCGGCGAGCTGGAGAGCATGACGGTCTCGGTGATCTCCAGGACCAGCAGTTCGGCCGGGAAGCGGTAGCGGCCCAGGAGGTCCTGCAGCGTCTCGGGCAGCTGGCGCTCGGCCAGGCTGCGGGCCGAGATGTTCACCGCCACCGGCACCGCCAGGCCGGCCCGGCGCCAGCCCGCGGCCAGCGAGATCGCGCGCTCCAGGACCCAGTGGGTGAGCGGCGCGATGAGTTCGCTCGCCTCGACGGCCGGCAGGAACTGGGCGGGGGCGAGCTTGCCGCGGCGCGGGTGCTGCCAGCGGATGAGGGCCTCGACGCCGGTGATGCGGCCGCCGTCGGGCGAGGCGGCGCCCGGGCCGGTCAGGGCGACGGCGGGCTGCAGGTCGAGGGTGAGCTGCTCGGCGGCGCCGGAGGCGGGAGCCGACAGGGCCTCGCGCAGCTCGGCGAGCAGGGCCAGGCGGTCGGTGCTGGCGTCGTCGCGCGCCGGGTCGTACCAGGCGACCGGCTGGCCGCCGTCCTTGGCCTGGTACATCGCGATGTCGGCGCGGCGCAGCAGCTCCGTCAGGTCGACCGAGCCGGCCGCGGCGACCACGACGCCGATCGAGGGCTCCTTGGACAGTGCGACGCCGTCGATGCGCATCGGGGCGGCGATCTGCGTGCCGAGCTTGCGGGCGCGCTCGACGGCGGCGGCGAGGGCCAGGTCGGCGCCGCCGGTGGCCAGGTCGGTGACGAGGATCGCGAACTCGTCGCCGCCGAGGCGGGCGGGCAGGTCACCGGCGTTGCCGGCGTCCTGGACCCGGCGGGCGATGACCCGCAGGACCTCGTCGCCGGCGGTGTGCCCGAGCGCGTTGTTGACCTCTTTGAAGTCGTTGACGTCGAGCAGCAGCAGGGCGACCGGATCGCCGGGGCCGCGGCCGGCGAGCTGGAGGTTGCCGCGGGCGAGCAGGGCCGCGCGGTTGAACAGGCCGGTGAGCGGGTCGCGGACCGCGTCGTACGTCGTCCGCTCGCTCATCGCGCGCAGCTGGTCCTGGGTGATCGCGTCGTGCAGCGCGGCGGCGAGGGCCTCGCCGAAGGTGGCCAGCATGAGCCGGTCGCGGGGGCGGCTCGGCTCCGGGCCGGCCAGGCGCAGCTCGCCGACCTCGACCGCGCCGACGAGCAGCCGGCGGGAGGTGAACGGGCCGGGCGGCAGCTCGCCGTAGCCGCGGCCGCCGGTGAGCACGATCCGGACGCCGGCGACGCCGAAGAGGCGCCCGGCGCCGGCGATGCCGGCCTGCGCGGCGTCGCGCTCGTCGAGGCGGTTGAGGTCGCGGGCGACCTCGGCGAACTCGGCCCAGGTGCGCCGCTCGTCGTCCTCGCCGAGGCGGTTGGCGTAGAACTGGTGGAGCAGCCACAGCACCGGCGGCAGGAGCAGCAGCAGGTAGACGTTGACCGCGCAGGCCCAGACGATCGCCAGGCCGACCGCCACGTTGCCCACGAGCATGAGCCCCGTGCTGCGCAGCATCCAGGTGGCCAGGGCCCGCAGCGTGCCGCCGCCGGTCGCGGCCAGCCGGACGGTGACCAGCGCGGCCGTCGTCACGTAGTACACGACGGCGGCGGCGCACAGCGCCGCGACGAAGCGGGTCGAGAGGCGGTCGGGGCGGGCGTCGCCCCACACCACCGCCACCACCACGGCGGCCAGCGCGGCGGCGACGACCAGCCCGGCGACGCCGTAGACGACCTCGCGGCGGGGGCGGCCGCGGCCGGCCCGGGTGTCGACGACGTGCAGGGCGGCGTGCGCGGCGCCGAAGCCGGCCAGCGCGATCGGCGGGACGAGCGCGGGCGGCAGGCTCGCGCAGAGCAGCACGACGGCGGCCTCGCCCCAGGCCAGCCGGGCCAGGCCGCCACCGGCGCGCACCCGCAGCCGGGCCAGCTGCGACAGCATCGCCACGGCGGCGCCGCCGATCAGGGCGACGGGCACGGCCGGTGTCACGTCGATGCCGAACCGATTCAACGCCGCACCGACGGCGCCCTCGGGCAGGCGGACGGCCAGGACGAGAGCGACCGCCACCGCGATCGCGGCGGCGGCGACGAGGGCGGCGACCAGGCGCGCGGACAGCGGTCTCATCGCGCTACCGCGTCGGTGGGCACGACGACCACGCCGGCGGCGGAACGAGCGCACGTCGGGGCGGTCACCATTTGCCCCCTTCCCTGCCCCCAGGGATGCACGCTCTGCGAACTAGAACATGCACCCCGTGAAGGCTAAGGCACGAAGGAAAGGGACAACAGAGGTCAGTGATGCGTTTCTAACTCAGATCATCGGTTGGCGGTACTCAGGCGGGCGTCGATTTGTCCAGGTGATCGGGGTCGGCGCCGGGCTGCTCGGCGGCCGCGCCCTTGCGCTGCGCGTCCGGGTCGGGGAATTCGGCCGGAAGGCGCCGGATGCGTGCCGTCATGTTGCGGATCAAGAACACCGTCACAATGCCCAGGAGCACGATGATGAGCAGACCCATCGGCCCGGCCAGGCCACCGGAGCGGGTGTCCCCGAAGTTGTTCTCGGCAAGAACGTCCAACGTGCCCATACCGGTTACCTTACGCCCGCGAACAGATCATCCTCCGGCACGCTGGACTCGACGAACGACGTGACCAGCTCGTAGTCCTCGGTCGGCCAGACCTTCTGCTGGATCGGCAGCGGGACGGCGAACCACTGGCTGTCCGGATCGACCTGTGTGGCGTGGGCGCGCAGGGCGTCGTCGCGGATCTCGAAGTACTCCCCGCAGGGCACCCGGGTGGTGACCCGCAGATCCGGGTCGGGGCGGTCCTCCTGCTGCGCCTGCTGCTCCAGCCGCTCCTCGATCCACTTCGTATACGGCGACTCGCCGGTCGCCTCGATCATCGCCTCGTGCAGCGCCATGAACCGCGCCCGCGACCAGCCCATGTTGTAGTAGAGCTTCAGCGGCTGCCACGGTTCACCGCGGTCGGGGTAGCGGCTGGCATCGGCGGCCGCCTCGAACGCCACCATGCTGACCTTGTGCGTCATGACGTGGTCGGGGTGCGGGTAGCCGCCGGTCTCGTCGTACGTCGTGATCACGTGCGGGCGGAACGCGCGGATCAGCTCGACCAGCGGCGCCGCGGCCTCCTCCGGGTCGACCAGGCCGAAGCAGCCCTCGGGCAGCGGCGGCAGCGGGTCGCCCTCCGGGAAGCCCGAGTCGACGAAGCCCAGCCAGGCCTGCCGCACGCCGAGGATCTCGCGGGCCCGGTCCATCTCGGCCCGGCGGATCTCCGCGATGTTCGCCCAGATCTCCGGCTGGTCGAGCTTCGGGTTGAGCACGCTGCCGCGCTCGCCGCCGGTGCAGGTGACGACGAGCACGTCGACGCCCTCCGCGGCATACTTCGCCATGGCCGCCGCGCCCTTGCTCGACTCGTCGTCGGGGTGCGCGTGCACGGCCATCAATCGCAGCTGCTCGCCCACGACCTCTCCTCAACGTCTGTCCTCCCCCGCTGCGGGGGTGCCCCGGATACCGACCCTATTGTGGTTCGTACCTCCGGCAAAACGACGAGGATGCCGAGCCGTGACCGACACAGGACAAGAGACGCACACCACAGCGAAGTATCCGCCGGGCCGCTACGGCCGGCGCCGGGAGCCGCAGCCGCGCCGGCGCTGGCTCATGTTCACCGCCGCCGCCGCGGTGGCGCTGGCCGGGCTGGCCGTCGCCTGGCAGCTGTACGTGCAGTACGGCCCCAGCGACTACGAGCCGCAGGTCCAGCGCTTCTACAACGTGACCGACGACGGTGTCACCGTGGAGTTCGTGGTACACAAGGACGCCGACCAGCGCGCGACCTGCACCGTGCGGGCCCGCTCGGCCGACGGCGCGGAGGTGGGCGCCGCCCAGGTCGACGTGCCGACCGGCGCCGAGGCGTACGTCACATACCGGCTTACGACGAGCGCCCGTCCGGTCACCGCCGAAGTCCCGAAATGCGGACCCATCCGGTCGAGATGAAGTAACCCGACGGTAACGGCCCGGCGAATTCAAGTAGCCGCGGTGATGCGAGTCACTGGTACTTTGGTGGTTTGACCTAGCGCGCCCGTAAGGAGATTGCAGTGTCGACCACCGACGGCGACCAGGCCACCACCTGGCTGTCGCAGGACGCCTATGACCGGTTGCAGGCCGAGCTCGACGAGCTCATCGCCAACCGTCCGGCGCTAGCTGCCGAGATCAACGCGCGCCGCGAAGAGGGCGACCTGCGCGAGAACGGCGGATATCACGCCGCGCGCGAGGAGCAGGGCAAGGCCGAGGGCCGGATCCTGTATCTCAAGGAGTTCCTCCGCAAGGCGGTCGTGGGCGACGCTCCGACCACCAACGCGGTCGCCCCCGGCACCGTCGTCACGATCCAGTTCGACGACGACGAGGACGACACGGAGAAGTTCCTGCTCGGCTCGCGCGAGATCGCTGCCACCACGGACCTGACGGTGTATAGCCCCGAGTCCGCGCTGGGCAAGGCGATCCTGGGCGCGAAGCGCGGCGACACCGTGACCTACACGGCCCCGAGCGGCGCCGCGATCAAGGTGAAGATCATCGACTTCGAGCCCTTCGCCGGCTGAGCCGCCCCGCCTTCCGGCCGGCGCGCAGCCCTCGGATCACCCGGGGATGCGCGCCGGTCGCTTGCCGGGGCCGACCGGCCTAGATGCCGAAGGTGACCGTGTAGCCCGCCGAGCGCAGCGCGTTGACCAGCCGATCCGAGTGCTCGGCGCCGCGGGTCTCCACGGACAGGCCCAGCTCCACCTCGCCCAGCTGCAGGCGGGCGTCCTGGCGGCGATGTGCCACGTCGACCACGTTGGCGCCCTGCTCGGCGATGTAGGTCAGCAGCTTCGCCAGGTGGCCCGGGCGGTCGCCGCAGCGCACGGTGAAGGTCAGGTAGCGGCCCGCGGCGGCCAGGCCGTGCTCGATGACGCGGACCATGAGCATCGGGTCGATGTTGCCGCCGGACAGCACCGCCACCGCCGGCGTCTCCACCTCGACCACACCGGCCAGCAGGGCGGCGACGCCCACGCTGCCCGCCGGCTCGACCACCAGCTTGCCCCGCTCCAGCAGCATGAGCAGCGCCCGCGAGATGTCCTCCTCGCTCACCGTCACGACCTCGTCGACCAGCTTGGCGACGTGGGCGAAGGTGATGTCGCCCGGGCGGCCGACCGCGATGCCGTCGGCGATGGTGCCGAAGGAGTTCAGGCGCACCGGGCGGCCGGCGCGCAGCGAGACCGGGAAGGCGGCGGCGTCGGCGGCCTGAACGCCGATGATCCGCACGTCGGGGCGGACGGACTTGATGGCCACGGCGAGGCCGGCGATGAGGCCGCCACCGCCGGTGCCGGTCAGCACCGTCTTGACATCGGGGACCTGCTCCAGGATCTCCAGGCCGATCGTGCCCTGGCCGGCGATGACGTCGGGGTGGTCGAAGGGGTGGATGAACACGGCGCCGGTGCGCTCGGCGAACTCGCGGGCGGCGACGAGGGCCTCGTCGACGGTGGACCCGGCGAACTCGACGGCGGCGCCGTACCCCTTCGTCGCGGCGATCTTCGGCAGCGGCGCGCCGTGCGGCATGAAGACGGTGCTGGCGATGCCGAGCAGGCCGGCCGCGAGCGCGACCCCCTGCGCGTGGTTACCGGCGCTCGCCGCGACCACGCCGCGGCCGCGCTCGGCCGGGGAAAGGCGGGACAGCCGCACGTAGGCGCCGCGGATCTTGAACGATCCGGCGCGCTGCAGGTTTTCACACTTGAGCCACGTCGGCCCGCCGAGTTTGGCGGTCAGTGGCCGGGAGGATTCCACCGGGGTCAGGCGGGTCACGCCGGCAAGGACTTCCCTGGCCGCTTGAATGTCGGCCAGCGTCAGCAGCTCCGCGGGGACGGCGTCGGTCATGCCCCGATCGTGCCACCACCGCGAAGCACGAAGCTCCGCCGGGCCGGATCGGGCGCCTCGGCGGCGCCGCGCAGGCGGGCCACCCGGCCGTACTGCGCGCTGGTCACCCGGGCGACGAGCACGACCGCGACCGCGGCGGCGATCACGAACAGCGCGGCGGCGGGCAGGCGCAGCACCAGCTGCCGGCCGAAGAGGTCGGCGGCGAGCGCCCCGTCGACCGGGCGGCCGGCCGCGGCCTGCGCACGCACGTCGCCGATCTCGGCGGCGTTGTCCTGGCCCGCGAGCCAGCCGAGCAGCGCCGCCGCGCAGCCGGCCAGCAGGCTGCCGCGCAGCAGCCAGACCAGCGCGGTCATGCGGCGGCGCAGCGCGGGCGAGCGGCCGACGCTGCCGTGGGCGATCCGGCGCGAGCGCACGCCGAACGCTTCCAGGTTGGCGCGGGCGCGCCCCGCCCAGCCGCCGGTGGCCACGGCGGCGACCGCGCCGGCCAGGGCGAGGGCCGCCCAGGCGCTCAGGCGGATCGCCGCGGCGGCGGCGCTCGCGCGCTGGCCCGGGTGGTGCGCGGCCCACAGGTCGGCCAGCGGGACGAAGGCGATCACCAGGTACACCAGCGCGGTGGCCGCGAGGCCGAGCATCGCCGCGGTCGCCCAGCCGGAGATCGCCCTGATCATCAGCGCCGGGCCGCCGTCCGCGGCCAGCCCGGCGCGTGCCGCCGCCAGGGCGCGGCGTCCTCGAGCTGCCCGGCGAGCGCGAGCAGCAGCAGCTCCGCGCCGGGCGGGCCGACCAGCTGCACCGCGACCGGCAGGCCGTCGGTGCGCACCCCGACCGGGATCACCAGGCCCGGGAAGCCGGCGAAGTTCCACGGCGCCTCGTACGGCGCGAAGCGGGTGTTGACCAGCATGTTCGCCGCCCACGACCGGGCCGACCAGCGCTCCGCCGAGGGCGGCGAGGTGGCCAGGGCCGGGGTGACGAGCACGTCGAAGCGGCCGTCGTTGAACCAGTTCCGGCAGCGCTCCCGCCAGGCCGCCCGGTCGGCGTCGCGGACCAGGCCCCGCCGCTGCGCCGCGGCGCCGAGGGCCACGTGGCGGCGGGTGCGCGGCTGCAGCTGGTCGCGCTCGAGGCCGGCGGCGTCGAGAGTGGCCCCGCTGAACCAGGTGGCGAGCACGCGGGCGGCCAGGACCGGCGGATACACCGGGTCGGCGCGCACGGCGTCGTGACCGTGCGCGAGCAGGAGCCGGACGGCGTCGCTGAGGCCCTTGCGCGCATCGGCGTCCGGCGTCACGCCGGTGACGGGGCTGCGCAGGGAGACGGCCACGCGGAGCGTTCCGGGCGGGGTGAGGGTTTGGGGGGTACGTCCGGACAGTACCGAATAACCCAGATGCGCGTCGGCGACGGTCGTGGCCAGGATCCCGTTCTCGGTCAGGCCATACCAGTCGTTGGCGCCGATGCCTGCCGGCACCGCGCCCCGCCCGGGCTTGAGCCCGACGATCCCGCAGCAGGCGGCCGGGATACGGATCGAGCCGAGCCCGTCGTTGCCGTGCGCGATCGGCACGAGACCGGCGGCGACGGCGGCCGCCGATCCGCCCGACGAGCCGCCGGGCGTGCGGTCGGTCCGCCACGGGTTGCGGGTCACGCCCTCGGCGTCGTCGGTGGTCGCCCAGATGCCCAGCTCCGGCATCCGCGTCACGCCGACCACGACCGCGCCCGCGCCGCGCAGCCGGCGCACCACCTCGTGGTCGCGGTCGGCGACCGCCCGGCGGGCCGCGGCCGAGCCGTTCCAGGTCGCCAGCCCGGCGACCGGAGTGTTCTCCTTGACCGCGACCGGCACCCCGGCCAGCGCCAGGTTGCCCAGCTGCGGCTGCTCGTCGACGGTCTCCGCCTCGGCGATCGCGGCGGCGGCGCGCACCTCGCGGAACGCGCCGACGACGCGGTCGTAGGCCCGGATGGAGTCCAGGTGGTCGGCGACGACGGCGGTCGCGGAGGTGTCGCCGCGCCGGACCGCGCGGGCGATCTCCCTGGCCGTGGCGCCGACCCAGGTGGTGGAGCGCTGCAGCATGCGTGACACCTTCCCGTACCCGTGCCGTGGTGCGGTCAAGTGTGTCAACGAGCGAGGGCGTACTCCAGATCGGCCAGCAGATCCTCGACCGTCTCGATGCCGACGGACAACCGGACGAGGTCGCCCGGCACCTCCAGCGGGCTGCCGGCGGCGCTGGCGTGGGTCATCCGGCCCGGGTGCTCGATCAGCGACTCGACGCCGCCGAGCGACTCGCCGAGCACGAAGAGCTTCGCCCGGTTGCAGATCGCCACCGCGTGCTCCTCGCTGCGGGCGCGGAAACTGACCATGCCGCCGAACCGCTTCATCTGCTTGGCGGCGGTCTCGTGCCCGGGATGGTCGGGCAGGCCCGGATACAGCACCTGGGTGACGGCCCGGTTGCGGGACAGGAACTCGACCACCCGCTCGGCGTTGTCGCAGTGCCGGTCCATGCGCACGCCCAGCGTGCGGATGCCGCGCAGGGTCAGCCAGGCGTCGAAGGGGCCGTTGACCGCGCCCATCGCGTTCTGGTTGTAGGCCAGCTCGCCGAGCAACTGCTCGTCGATGCCGACCAGCGCGCCGCCGACGACGTCCGAGTGGCCGCCGATGTACTTCGTGGTCGAGTGCACCACCACGTCCGCGCCCAGGTGCAGGGGCTGCTGCAGGTACGGCGAGGCGAACGTGTTGTCGACCACCAGCAGCGCGCCGCGGTCGTGCGCGACCTGGGCCAGCGCGGCGATGTCGGCGATGCCCAGCAGCGGGTTGGTGGGCGTCTCGACCCACACGATCCGGGTCCGGTCGGTGATCGCGGCGCGCACCGCCTCGACGCTGTGGATCGACGCGGCGGTCCAGTTCAGCCCCCAGCGCTCCGCGACCTTGGCGAAGAGGCGGTAGGTGCCGCCGTAGGCGTCGTCCGGGATGACCACGTGGTCACCGGGGCGGCACACGGTGCGCAGCAGGGTGTCCTCGGCGGCGAGCCCGGAGGCGAAGGTGAGCGCCCGCCGGCCGCCCTCGAGCGCGGCCAGGCAGTCCTGCAGGGCGGTGCGCGTCGGGTTGGTGGTGCGGCTGTATTCGTACCCCTGGCGCGGGCTGCCGACGGCGTCCTGCGCGTAGGTGCTCGTCTGGAAGATCGGCGGCACCACCGCGCCGGTGGCCGGGTCCGGCTCCTGGCCGGCGTGGATGGCGAGCGTCTCGAAGCCGTGGGTCATGGTCTTGACCCTAGCGGCGGCTAGTCTGGCGGGCGTGTCGGACTGCCTGTTCTGCTCGATCGCGTCGGGCGCCACGCCCGGCTTCGTGGTCGCCGAGACCCCCACCGCCGCCGCGTTCCTGGACATCCGCCCGGTCTTCAAGGGACACGTGCTGGTGGTGCCGAAGGCCCACATCGTCACGCTGAGCGACCTCGACCCGGCCGACATCCCGGACTACTTCGGCTTCGTCCAGCGGGTGACCCGTGCGGTCGAGACCGGCCTGTCGGCGGGCGGCAGCTTCGTCGCGATCAACAACCGGGTCTCGCAGAGCGTCGCCCACTTGCACACCCATGTGGTACCCCGAACCAAGGGCGACGGCCTGCGCGGCTTCTTCTGGCCCCGCACGAAATACGACAGCGACGACGAGGCGTTGTCCTACGCGGAGAAAATCTCGGCCGTAATGAGCTCATAAGGCAGAGCGGCCCTGCACGCGGCAGACTTGAGTCCAAGCACCTCAAGTTTTAAGGAGCGGATCGTGTTCTTGCGGTACACCAAGCAGCTCGACCTGCCGACCGCCGAGTCGGCCATCCCCGGGCGCGACACCGAGATGCCCGTCGCCGCGAAGCACATCGTCCTCGGCACCCCGCTGCGCGGCCCCTGGCCGGCCGGCCTGGAGGTCGCCTACTTCGGGATGGGCTGCTTCTGGGGCGCGGAGCGCATCTTCTGGCGCATTCCGGGCGTCTACTCGACCGCCGTGGGCTACCAGGGCGGCTTCACGAAGAACCCGACCTACGAGGAGACGTGCTCGGGCCGCACCGGCCACACCGAGGCGGTGCAGGTGGTGTACGACCCGGCCAAGGTCTCCTACGAGACGCTGCTAAAGGCGTTCTGGGAGAACCACGACCCGACCCAGGGCATGCGCCAGGGCAACGACGTCGGCACGCAGTACCGCTCGGCGATCTACACCACAACCCCGGCCCAGGCCGCCACGGCCGCCGCCTCCCGCGAGGCTTTCGCCCCCGTCGTCCACGCCGCCGGCCACGGCGAGATCACCACGGAGATCACCCCGGCCGGCCCGTTCTACTACGCCGAGGACTACCACCAGCAGTACCTGTCGGACGCCAAGAACCCCTACGGCTACTGCAACCACGGCCCCAACGGAATGACCTGCCCCATCGGCATCGGCACCCTGCCGTCCTGACCCCTCGACGGGCGGCCACCGCCATCTCGACGGTGGCCGCTTCGCAGCATGTGCGCCGGTTGGTCAGACATAAAGGCGTTGTCGTGCCTTTTACCGCCGGGAGATCCTGCGATCGTGACCACCAACGGCGCCGATGTACGCGCCGGCTTCGATCGCCGGGTCGACTCGCTGCAAGGCCGTCGAGTGCTCTGCGTCGACTACTGGGACCTTCGCAGCGTCGGGCCGGAACCCGAATGGGACTTCGGCGAATGTCACCACGCCGTGATGGGCGCGCAGCTGACGACCGACGCGGGTCCCGTGACTGTGACCTGGACCGCGACCCTCTACCCCGGTTCACGATCGGACCCACCATGCGGGCAAACGGCCAGGTGATCGGCCCGCCGTACGACGTGGACGTCCCTACCGCCCTATGGCTGGACTTCGACGGCAGACCGGTGTGGTTCGTGGCCGGCACGCCGCAGTTCCAGGAGCCGCACGACGCATTCATCCCGGGCGATGCGATCGTGATCGTCTTCGCGGCCTCGAAGATTCGGCAGATGGGGTATGCCGACCCAAACTTTTGCCGAGTAGGGCCGCAGACAATGGATCGCCCGGCGGGAACGGATCTGCGAGCGTCGAACCGGCTCATCGAGAAGGTGGAAGATCGCGCGCTGGACCGTCCATCGCAGTCGCTGGGGCAGCGCCTCCACCTGTTGCCACGCTTGCTCAGGAAAACGAATCTGCCGGTCAGGCACGAATTCCCCAGGCCTCGGCGAGCTGCTCGCGCGTGAACACCCGAGCCTCGTCGCCGGGTCCGGCACCGCGGTCCGCCTGCATGAGGGTCAGCGCGACCTCACGCGCGGCCTCGCGGCGCAGACGCCTCAGCTCTGCCTGCATGGCGTCGAACTCGGCCCGGGGAATCGTGATCATCTCGGTCGCCTCGCTGGTCACGCCGCGCCCCCACTCCCGCCCACTGCCATTGACCGGACACCACCTGAAGGATAGCCCGGTTCCACGGCCGAAGGCGGCCAAGCACGATCGGCCTCCGCCCACCGCAGGGCGCGCGGACGGCATCGACAAGCAGCAGCCGAGCCGCGTACGCACCCGCACCAAAGCCAGTTGGAATACCACCTTGCCCGCCAGAGTCGAAGAACCCCTACGGCTACTGCAACCACGGCCCCAACGGCATGACCTGCCCCATCGGCGTCGCCACCGTCCCCGACGCCTCCTGACCCCCGCCTACCTCCTGCTGTCCGTAGAATCGCCCGGACAGCAGGAGGTGCCGATGACCACCGTCGTTCCAGCGAAGTTCTTCGACGAACTCCTGGCGGAGCTCGATCGGCCAGGCGCGCCGAATCAGGCACTTCGGGCGGCCGCGGAACGCTCTTCTGCCGTCGTGGAACGGCCGCACCGGGCGCGGAGCGACGCCGCCGCGGCGGATTTGCGCGACCTCGCGCTTGTCGTCGCCCGATCGGCCGCCGACACCGGTCGCCGGATTCCTCTCGATGAAGTTCTCGGCGTCTTCGGGCACACCCGCGAGTCGCTCGCCGCACTCCCCGACAACGACTAGTCACGGCGAAGATCGGCGCCCCAGGAGGGGCGCCGTTTTCGTGGTCGCTCGCGGGGTGTGTCAGACGTTTCGGAGCCTTTACCACGTAGCGCACGGCCAACAGGCGAAATGGCGGTTTTGAGCAACTTTCAGGTATCTCACTGCTACTTTGAGTGACAGTCCGGTTGCTGAGCGCGACCTTGCTGCGCCCGCCGAGCACTCCCATCCCGTGGATCCAACGGAGGAGACACTCAAGTGCAAGAGAGAAAACGCTTGTCCGGTGGCCGAATAGCCGCCCGCGCAGGCGTCGCCCTGGGCCTGGTTGCGGCCGGCCTGGTCGCGACCGCCACCCCTGCCTTCGCCGTCGTGGACACTTTGACGCTGAGCACCTCGCACGGTCCGACCGGCGGGGGCTACTCGATCCAGGTGACGCCGGGCGTGTCGACCACCTTCGACGTCGGCAACGGGCCGTTCACCGCCCAGTTCCAGTTCGGAGCGTGTGACAACACGGCCGGCGCGCTGCCTCAGACGCCGGTCGTGTCCACCACGGGCGCCGTCAGCGCCGGTGTCGTGACCGCGACGAACTCGGCGGCCACCAGCCCGGCCACCGACCTGGTGGTCGACGTGCCTCCGGCGCTGACGCTGCCGTCCGACGTCACGTCCGGCGCGTTCTCCGTGTGCATCTACAGCTCGAGCGCCCTCCTTGCCGCGTCGAGCACCGGCGCCTTCAAGGTTCTGCCACTGCTCACGCCGACGCCGAACAGCGGTGCGCCCGGTGGCGGCTACTCGATCGACGTCAACGCGGAGCGCCCGGTCTTCACGGCCTACTCGACCAGCGCCCAGTCGGTGCAGTTCCAGGCCAAGACCGCGACCCAGCCGCTGTGCGCCGCGGCGCCGATGGGCGCGACCTCGCCGTCGTCGGCGGCCGGGACGCCCAACACCCTGGCCGGTGGCGTGATCCCGGTGCCTAGCGCCGGCCTGCAGGCCACCTCGACCACGCATCTGTCGATCACCGTGCCGACGACGCTGACCCAGCCGGCCAGCCCGATGCTGATGCGCGCCGATTACAACATCTGCGCTTACAACAACAGCAGCGCGCTGATCGCCGAGACGTCACCGTCCTCGACGGGGCCGACGACGTTCAACGTCAACGGCAACGTGGCGCCGAGCGCCAGCTCCGGCTCGACGGCGGGCGGCAACTCGCTCACGCTGACCGGTACCGGCACGATCTTCACCAGCGGCGCGACCTACGCCCAGCTGCAGAGCGCGGCGTCGAACCACCTGGACTGCGACTCGACCTACGCGACCACCGGCTCGCCGGTCAACGCCGCCCAGACGCGGTACATCTCGCCCAGCAAGGTGGCGGTGACGCTGCCGACCACCATCGCGAGCGGCACCTACAACGTCTGCGTGTACGACGCGACGACGAGCAGCCACCTGGTCGCCCAGGCCTACGGGTACTACACGGTCGGCACCGTCCCGGCGATCCTGACCGTCACCCCGGCCACCGGCCCGGCGCAGGGCGGATCGACCATCACGGTCACCGGCACCAACTTCCCGACCACGCCCGGCGCCATGACCGCCTCCATCGGCGGCGTCGCGCTGACCAACGTCGTCGTGGCCGGCGGTGGCGGCAGCTTCACCGCGGTCACGCCGCCGCACGCACCCGGCAACAACCAGTCGATCAGCGTGACGACCTCGGGCGGCACGGTGGAGGCGAAGAACATGTTCACCTTCACCAACGGCATCACCATCGCGCCGGTCACCGCGCCGAACTCGAAGATGACCTCGACCGACCTCGACGTCACCGGCGTCGGCTTCACCGACCTCACCTTCGCCCCCGCGGGCACCGTGGACCCGAGCAGCGCCAAGGCGCACGTGTACCTGGTGAAGGGCGCCTACGACCCGAAGCCGGGCGCCCCGGCGACGGCGAAGACCAACGGTCAGGTCGCCGAGTGCGTCGACGTGCTCGTCATCTCCGACACCAACCTCATCTGCAGCCTGTACACCGGCGGCAACGGCCCGCTCGCGACCAGCGCCGGACGCCTAATGACCGGCTGCACCGCGGCCACCTCGGCGTCGACCACGATGGTGCCCGGCGCGACCAACACGAACTGCCTGTTCTACCCGACCGACGTCGGCATGACGATCGCCGGCGCCGGCATTCCGGCCGGTACCACCATCACGGCGGTCAACGCCGCCAACGGCAACGCGACGCTGAGCCGGCCGATCACCGCGGCGGTCACCGCGAGCACCCCGCTGTCGACGTTCGCCACCACGACCAAGGCGCTGACCGACGCCGCCGGCACCAGCGGTACCAAGGTGCTGTCCACCACCACGGCAATGTTCGCCGCCACCGACGTCGGCCGGACGGTCTACGGCACGGGCATCCCGGCCGGGACGGTGATCACGGAGTTCACGGACACGAAGAACGTGAAGATCTCCAACTCGCTGACGGCGGGCATCACCGCCGGCGCGAGCGCGACCGCCCCGGTGTTCGTGGCCGGGTCGGGTCCGGTGCCCAACGGCACGTATACGGTCACGGTGGTGAGCAACGGCACCCTCAACGCCGCCGCGGCGAGCACCACGACCACCAACGCCCCGCCGTACATCCAGTCGATCATCTCCAGCGGATCGACCTTCACGGTGGCGGACTACCTCAACTAGCTCCACCGGCCCGTAACGGCGCTCGGCCCGGTGTCCTCGCGGACACCGGGCCGTTCGTCGTATGCGGTTGGTTTTGGCAGGCGAGGGCACCATCGCGATATATGCGGGGGAACCACGACATGTGCCCTCGCCTGCCGGTAGACCCGCCCGATCCCTGGGGAGGACGCCTGGCCGGAGGCGTTCGGAGCCGGCGGAGGCATGCCGGCAACCGTGTCCGGGCGGGTCTTTGTGTTGCGGGACTGCGTTGCACTGGCGGGGCGCGCCGGAGTCTCCGCGGAATCAACGATCGTGTCAGAGGAAAGTTCCCCGGTTGCCGCCGGCGCGGTGCCAGCCGCCCCGGGAGGTGCTCGGCCGGCCGAGGTCGATGCGCCAGTCGGGCATGGTGCGCAAGCTGTACAGGTCGTGCCGGGCGGTCCAGGCCTCGTTCCACGGCCGGCGGGACGCCTCGGCGGCGTTCTCCGCGAGCCGCCGTGGCGCGCACGGCCACTCCCGCCCGCACCAGAGGCACAGGCCCGCGCCGTCGGACTCGCTGTGCCGACTCAGGATCTGCGTGGCGTCCCGCCACAGGAGTCGATCGACGACGTCTGTTGGCTCGGACTGGTCAACACTGACCAACTTCCCTACCCCCAGTCTCCATGAGGCTTCCTGAGCACCTCCGGACGAGAGGTTAAACAATCGGGCGGCCCGCATGGGCGGACAGACAGTGCGACATTCAACCGACCACACGAAAGTGGACGGCGTGGCGGCGTCGCATAATGGCTGTCATGCAAAGCCCCCTCTTACAGCGAATTCGCGCCGCCGTCATCGGCGACGACCAGGTGATGTGGGGGCCGTTCGGCGCTCGCCGGGTCACGTACGCGGACTACACCGCCTCCGGCCGGGCGCTGGACTTCATCGAGCGCTTCATCCGTGACGAGGTTTTGCCGCGGTACGCCAACACGCACACGGAATCGTCCGGCACCGGCCTGCAGACCACCCGCCTGCGCGAAGACGCGCGCCAGATCGTCAACGAGGCTGTGGGCGGCGACGCGGAGACGGTCGTGATCTTCACCGGCTCCGGCTCGACCGCGGCGATCGACAAGATGGTGCACATCCTGGGCCTGCGCGTGCCAGCCGGCCTGGAGGACCGCTACGAGCTGTCGGCGCACATCCCGCCGGCCGATCGCCCGGTCGTGTTCATCGGGCCGTTCGAGCATCACTCCAACGAGTTGCCGTGGCGCGAGTCCATCGCGGACGTGGTCGTCATCCCCGAGGATCACAACGGTCACATCGACCTGGACCGGCTGCGCGAGGAACTCGCGCGGCACGCCGACCGGCCGCTGAAGATCGGATCGTTCTCCGCGGCCTCCAACGTGACCGGGATCGTCAGCGACACGCACGCGATCTCGGCGCTGCTGCACGAGTACGGCGCGCTGTCGTTCTGGGACTTCGCGGCCGCCGCGCCCTACGTCGACATCGCGATGTACGGGCCGGAGCCGGGGCAGTACAAGGACGCGGTGTTCATCTCGCCGCACAAGTTCGTCGGCGGGCCGGGCACTCCCGGCGTGCTGGCCGTCCGCCGCGAGCTGCTCACCAACCGGGTGCCGACCGTGCCCGGCGGCGGCACGGTGGACTACGTCAACCCGACCGACCACCACTACATCGCCGACCCGGCGCACCGCGAGGAGGGCGGCACCCCGGCCATCGTGGAGTCCATCCGCGCCGGCCTGGTGTTCCAGCTCAAGCAGGCGGTGGGCACGCCGACCATCCGGGCCCTGGAGGAAGGCTTCCTGCGCGAGGCGATCGCCTCCTGGCAGACCAACCCCAACATCGAGATCCTGGGCAACCTGGACGCGCCGCGGCTGTCGATCGTGTCGTTCGTCATCAAGAAGCCCGGGGGACGGTACCTCCACCACAACTTCGTCGTCGCGTTGCTGAACGACCTGTTCGGCATCCAGTCGCGGGGCGGCTGTTCCTGCGCCGGCCCCTACGGCCACCGCCTGCTCGGCATCGACATCGAGCGCTCGCACCGCTTCGAGCAGGAGATCATCGCCGGCTGCGAGGGGATCAAGCCGGGCTGGGTGCGGGTCAGCTTCAACTACTTCATCTCCGAGACCGTGTTCCGCTACATCGTGGACGCGGTGCACCTCGTGGCCACGCACGGGTGGGCGCTGCTGCCGCAGTACCACTTCGATCCCCAGACCGGCCTGTGGCGCCACCGGGCGGGATTGGTCGAGCCCCCGCTCCGCCTGTCACAGTTGACGTACACCGCCGACGGCGAGCTGACCTGGCCTTCGCGGCCCTCACAGCACGAGCGCGCCCCCGAGTCGGACTTGTCCGGATATTTACGGTACGCCCGTGAATTGTGCGATTCGCTGCCTCCCGTGGAGCAGCCGGACGGCGTCGTGTCGCCCAACTTCGAGGCATTGCGGTGGTTCGACCTGCCGGCGGTATCGCTGTTGGCGTAAACCGGCGGGCATGGCGCGCGCCCGGGGCGCGTTCTGCTCTGCATGGACCCAGAAATCGACGCGCTCGACGCGTACAGCCGGGTCGTCTCCACCGTGGCGGCCACCCTGCTGCCGAGCGTGGCCAGCCTGACCGTGCGCAGCCGGCGCGGTGAGGGAGCCGGCTCGGCCGTCGTCTACACCCCGGACGGCTTCGTCCTGACCTCCGCCCACGTAGTCGCCGGCGCCGACGGCGGCGACGCCGAGTTCACCGACGGCACCCAGACCCGCTTCGACGTGGTCGGCGCCGACCCCCTGGCCGACCTGGCGGTGCTGCGCATCCGCGAGCCCGGCGTGCCGCCCGCCACTCTGGGTAATGCCGACGACCTGCGCATCGGCCAGCTGGTCGTGGCCGTGGGCAACCCGCTGGGCCTGGCCGGCTCGGTCACGGCCGGCGTGGTCAGCGCTCTGGGCCGCTCCTTGCCCGTCCGCGACGGCCGGCACACCCGCCTGATCGACGACGTCATCCAGACCGACGCCGCCCTCAACCCGGGCAACTCGGGCGGCGCCCTCGCCGACTCGGCCAGCCGGGTGGTCGGCATCAACACCGCGGTGGCCGGCATCGGCCTGGGCCTGGCGGTGCCGATCAACGGCACGACCCGGCTGATCATGTCGGAGCTCATGTCGACGGGCCGCGTCCGCCGCGCCTGGCTCGGCGTGGCGGGCGCGACGGTGCCGCTGCCGCCACCCCTGGCGCAGCGCCTGGGCCAGTCGAAGGGCCTGCGCCTGGCCGAGGTCGTCCCGGGCAGCCCGGCGGGCCAGGCCGGGCTGTACGTCGGCGACGTCATGCTCTCGGCCGCGGGCAAGCCCATCACCGGCGTTCAGGACGTGCTGCGCCTGATGCTGGGGCCGGCGATCGGCCGCCGCCTGGCGATCACGGTGCTCCGCAAGGACGCCCTGGTCGACGTGGTGGCAGTCCCCGCCCCGCTGGAGTAGCCGCCTTGAGGCGATAAGTCGGGCGCCGGGGGCGCCCGACTTATCGCCTATATCATCATTTAGCGCCCGTGGGACGGATGCTGAAATAGGCGATAAATCCGGCGCCAGGGGCGCCGGATTTATCGCCTTTATCGTGATTTAGCGTGGCCAATGGTTGGCTCATTTGCGGCGTCGGGTGGTCGGGCGGGTTTGCCGGAGGCGTTGATCCGGGCCCAGACGTGTTCGGCGACTCGGCGGCGGCGCGCACGGCGCCCGGCCGAGCCCTCGATCGGCGTGATTCCAGCCGCCATCCGGCATCGCGACCGAATCTCTCCGCGATCATGCCGTGGTCGCCACCCGTATCGCGAGTTTTTCATGATCGCGGAAGGATTATGTACCTATAGGTACTATATGTCTCCGGGATCATGAGAAACACGCTGCACGTCGGCGGGAGTTGCATGATTCCGGAGAGATTCGGGCGTAATTCGTGCGTTCTGGCCGCAGCCGGTAAGTGCGGCGAAAAGTCACGACGCCCGGCGGCGTCATGACTTTTCGGATTTTTCCCCCGTCGGGGTATTAGCGCGCCAAACCAGACGGCGAGGCGAGGTCCGCACGCCGCGAGGGTGCGCGGACACCGGCGCCGCGAGGGTGCGCGGTCGACAGGCCGCGGGGCGCCGACACCGCGCTGCGCTGGCGCCGCACCGCGCTGCGCTGGCGCCGCACCGGGCGCACGCCGCAGAGCTCGTGGACGCCGCGCGGCGCGGACGCTCGGCCGAGACACCGCGCGGGAGCGCGGACACCGCACCGCGCGGATGCCGCACAGTGCGCGGACGCCCCGCGGCGCGGACACGCGGCCGGACACCGCGCGGCGCGGACGCCGCACCGCGCGGACACGCGGCCGGACACCGCGCGGCGCCGCAGGCCCCACGCAGGAGCGCGGACACCGCGCGGATGTCGCGGAGCGCGTGGACGCGGGTCAGGAGAGGCGCTCGAGCACCATCGCCATGCCCTGTCCGCCGCCGACGCACATGGTCTCCAGGCCGATCGACTTGTCGTGCCAGTTCAGCGAGTTGATCAGGGTACCGGTGATGCGGGCGCCGGTCATGCCGAAGGGGTGGCCGACCGCGATCGCGCCGCCGTTGACGTTGAGTTTCTCCAGTGGGATGCCGAGTTGGCGGTACGACGGGATGACCTGGGCCGCGAACGCCTCGTTGATCTCGACCAGGTCGACGTCGTCGATTGTCATGCCGGCGCGGCGCAGGGCGCTGCGGGAGGCCTCGACCGGGCCGATGCCCATGATCTCCGGGGACATCGCGGTCACGCCGGTGGAGATGATGCGGGCCAGCGGCGTGATGCCGAGCTCGCGGGCGCGCGTGTCGCTCATGACGATGACCGCGGCCGCGCCGTCGTTGAGCGGGCAGCAGTTGCCCGCGGTCACCCGGCCGTCGGGGCGGAAGACCGGCTTCAGGCCGGCCACGCCCTCGTAGGTGACGCCGGGGCGGGGGCCGTCGTCGGCCGAGACCACGTCGCCGCCGGGCGTCGTCACGGGGGTGATCTCGCGGGCCCAGAAGCCCTGCTTGATGGCCTCCTCGGCGAGGTTCTGCGACCGTACCCCGAACTCGTCCATCTCCTGCCGGGTCACGCCCTCGATCTCCGCCAGGTTCTCCGCGGTCTGGCCCATCGCGATGTAGATGTCGGGCAGCTCGCCGTCCTCGCGGGGATCGTGCCAGGTCTCGGCGCCGCCCTCGGCGCGCTTCACGGTGCGGGCGTAGGCGCCGGCGAAGGCCTGGTTCTGCCACGGGCCGCCGACGACCTCCTGGGCCTCCGGCGGCAGGGCGTCGGAGTTGCCGCGGGCGTACCGCGAAACGCACTCGACCCCGGCGGAGATGAACACATCGCCCTCGCCGGCCTTGATGGCGTGGAAGGCCATGCGGGTGGTCTGCAGCGAAGAGGCGCAGTACCGCGTCGTGGTCGCGCCCGGCAGGTGGTCGAAGCCCAGCAGGGTGCTGACCACGCGGGCCATGTTGAAGCCCTGTTCGCCGCCGGGGAGGCCGCAGCCCAGGTAGAGGTCCTCGATCTCGGTCGGATCGAGCTGCGGGACCTTGTCGAGCGCGGCGCGGACGATGGTGGCGGCAAGATCGTCGGGGCGGAGGTCGCGCAGCGATCCCTTGGCGGCTCGGCCGATCGGGGACCGGGCGGTGGCAACGATGACAGCTTCCGGCATATCCCGATGCTACTTGAGGGTAACCCGACGAGCGCCCGCCGGAATGTCACAACCGAGCCGGCCGACCCCGAGCAGCGCCCGGCGGAATGTCACAGCGAGGCGCCCGACCCGATGAGCGACCGGCGAGACGTCACACCCCGCGGCGGACCGCGGTGGCCTCCTCGACCGCGGGGAGCAGCGCGTGCGCCCACACCCGGTAGCCGTCCGCCGACGGGTGGAAGCCGTCGTGGCACAGCGTGCCGGCGTCGGCCCGGAACACCGCGCCGGTGCGCGCGCCCAGGTCGACCACGACCGCGCCGGCCGCGCCGGCGGTCAGGCCCTGCAGCCGGGCCATCCGGCGGCTGCGCAGGCCCATCAGCTGCCGCAGGGGCGGCGCGAAGGCGCGCAGCGCGCCGAAGTCGGGGCAGGTGCCGACCACCACCGGGATGCCCGCGTCACGCAGCCGGCGGCAGGCCGCGCCCAGGTGCTCGGCGGCATCGGCGGCCCGGCCGACGTTGGTCACGTCGTTGGTACCCACGAGGATGAGCGCCACGTCCGGAGCCGGCCCGACCAGCGCCCGGGCCACCTGGGTGGCCAGGTCGGAGGCGCGCGAGCCGGCGACGGCGACGCTGGACAGCTCCACCCGCCGGCCCGCGTTGCCCTCCGCCAGCAGGGCGGCGAGCTGGCCGCCGACCGTGTCGGCGACCCGGTCGACCCCGACGCCGAGGGCGGTCGCGTCGCCGAGCAGGACCAGGCGCATCGGGGGCTTGCCGGTGGCGCCGATCGACGAGCGCATCGCCAGGCGCATGTCGGGCTTGGCATACGTGCGGGTCCGGGCGGCGACCGCCTGCGCGGCGAGCACGGCGGCACCGCCGACCGTGCCGGCGAGGACGGTCGCACTCGCGACCTTGGCGAGGCGCTTGACGACACTCATGCCGTCACCTCCGTTCGGGGCGGTATAGGCACCTCAACGGGCCTACTGGGCGAGTCGGACGAACCGGGACCGTTGTCATGCTGCCTCCACGGTCCGGTCAGGGGTACGTTCGGCCTGCTGCGGCAGCCGGTGCCAGACCCGGTGGCGCAGCTGCGCCCAGCGTCCGGCCGGCCCGCGATCGCGCCCGGCCACCTGGGCGGCGCTGACCTCGGTCCCAGGCCGGTGCGCGGCCTCCAGGGCGGCCTGTGGCAGCGCGCGCACGCCCTCCCCCGCGCCCAGCCCGACACCGACGGCCACGGCGGGCTCCGGCTCGCTCAGGGCGGCCACGACGGTGGGCAGCACGGCCTGCGCGGCGGCCAGGTAGCCGGCGCCGGAGGGGTGGAACCGGTCGAAGCTGAACATGCGGTCCGGCTCGGCGTAGAACAGCTCGCCCAGCAGGTCGCCGAGCGACACCGTGCGACCGCCGGCCTCGACGACCGCGATCGTCTGCGCGGTGGCCATCTGCCGGCTCCAGCGCCGGGCCAGCCAGCGCAGCGGCGGCTGGATGGGGCGGATCGTGCCCAGGTCGGGGCAGGTGCCGACGACCACCTCGACGCCGGCCGAGCGCAGCGCCCGCACCGCGGTGACCAGGTGCCGCACCGCGGTCTGGGTGCTCACGCGGTGGGTCACGTCGTTGCCGCCGATGCAGATCACCGCGACGTCGGGCCGCTGCCGCAGCGCCACCTCGACCTGCGGCGCGAGGCCCTTGGACTCGGCCCCGACGACGGCCAGGCAGCGCATCTGGACCGGGCGTCGCAGCTGCTCGGCGAGGCCGGCCGCGACCGCCGCGGCGAAGGTCTCGCTGGGGCGCTCGGCGCCGTAGCCGGCGGCGGATGAGTCGCCGAGGACCATGAGGCGGACCGCCTCGCCGCCGTGGTGCCTGCCGTAGACGCCGTCCGCGCGCGGTGGCGGGCCGACGACCGGCGGAATGGTCTTGCGCGCCATCAGGGCCTGGCCGAGGACCAGGCCGTAGAACAACACGCCCGCGCCGGCGACTCCCCCGCCACCGACCGCCGCCGCCGTGGCTATCCGCCGTGCGCGCTCCGACTGCAGTTTCACGCCCCTGCCCTTTCCGTGCCTCTGGCCCCCGCGAACCCGAGGCTAGCCCCCGACCTCCAAGTATTCGCCGCTATTCGTCCCGATCCCGATCGTCCTCATCCCGACCGATCCGGCCCCGCGCGCAGCAGTGTGACGCGGATCAGCACCCGCTGGTCGCGCAGCATCGCCGAGCGGTAGTCGTCCCAGTCGGGGTGCTCACCCGAGGCGCGGCGGTAGTAGTCGACCAGGCCCTCGAGGCTCTGCGGCGGCGGCACCACCTCCGCCTCCCCCTCCACCTGGATCCAGCGCCCGTAGAAGCCGTCCGGCAGCACGCACAGCGCCGCCCACGGGTCGCGCCGCAGGTTACGCACCTTGAAGGCGGGCAGCCTGCTGCTGATCGCGACCTTGCCCTCGCCGTCGAGGACCGCGAGCACCGGGGACATCTGCACGCCGCCGTCGGAGCGCCGGGTGGCCAGCACGGCCTGGTGCTGCTCGGCGATCACGGCGCGGGCCGCATCGAGATCCATGTCGTCATTCTTACCTCGGCGCATGGTGACCGGCACCGTTACATTCATAGCCAGACAAGAGAGGGCGGTCACCATGGCGGACAAAACGCTGCGACGGCGGATGGCGTGGACCGCGCTGCTGCGGGTGTTCAAGCCCGGCACGCCAGGCATCGGCAAGCGGCTCGCCGCCATCCCGCGGATGATCAAGGCCACCTTCAAGAGGGAGTACGACGGCGGCGCCCGCCTGGCCATGCTCGCCGCGGCCGGGGTGTACATCATCTCCCCCATCGACGCCGTCCCGGAAGCCTTCCTGCTGGTCTTCGGCCTGGTCGACGACCTGGCCGTGGCGGGGTACTTCGCCGGCGCCCTGATGGACGAGCTCGAGCGCTTCCTGGAGTGGGAGAAGCTGCGCGACAACGTCATCCCCGGACACGTGGTCAGGTAGTCCGGCCGCTCCCGATACGCTGGCGACGTGCGCTACTACGACAACGTCGTCGAGCTTGTGGGCAACACCCCACTCGTCCGGCTCCGCAACGTCACCGCGGGCATCTCCGCCACCGTCCTGGCCAAGGTCGAGTACCTCAACCCCGGCGGCAGCGTGAAGGACCGCATCGCGCTGCGGATGGTCGAGGAGGCGGAGAAATCCGGCCTGCTGCGGCCCGGCGGCACCATCGTCGAGCCGACCTCCGGCAACACCGGGGTCGGGCTCGCGCTGGTGGCCCAGCTCAAGGGGTACCACTGCGTCTTCGTCTGTCCCGACAAGGTCAGCGAGGACAAGCAGAACGTGCTGCGCGCCTACGGTGCGGAGGTCGTGGTCTGCCCGACCTCGGTCGCGCCCGAGGACCCGCGCTCCTACTACAACGTCTCCGACCGGCTGGCGCGGGAGATCCCCGGCGCCTGGAAGCCCGACCAGTACGCCAACCCGGCGAACCCGCGCTCCCACTACGAGACGACCGGCCCCGAGATCTGGGAGCAGACCGACGGCCGGGTCACGCACTTCGTGGCGGGCGTGGGCACCGGCGGCACCATCTCCGGCGCCGGCCGCTTCCTGAAGGAGGCTTCCGCGGGGAGGGTACGCGTGATCGGCGCCGACCCGGAGGGCTCCGTCTACTCCGGCGGGACCGGGCGGCCCTACCTGGTGGAGGGCGTCGGCGAGGACTTCTGGCCCACGACGTACGACCGGACCATCTGCGACGAGATCGTCGAGGTCTCCGACAAGGACTCCTTCGACTACACCCGGCGCCTCGCCCGCGAGGAGGGGCTGCTGGTCGGCGGCTCATGCGGCATGGCCGTGGCCGCGGCGCTCAAGGTGGCCCGCGCGGCCGGCCCGGACGACGTCGTGGTGGTCCTGCTGCCCGACGGCGGCCGCGGGTACCTCTCCAAGATCTTCAACGACGCCTGGATGGCCCGCTACGGCTTCCTGCGCACCGCCGAGGCGACGCCGACCGTCGCCGACGTGCTGGTCGGCAAGGACGGCCGGGTGCCCGGCATGGTGCACATCCACCCCAACGAGACGGTGCGCGACGCGATCGACTACATGCGCGAGTACGGCGTCTCCCAGCTGCCGGTGCTCAAGGCCGAGCCGCCGGTCGTCACCGGCGAGGTGGCCGGCTCGATCGCCGAGCGCGACCTGCTCGACGCGCTGTTCTCCGGCCAGGCCCACCTGCACGACATCGTCGAGCGCCACATGTCGGCACCGCTGCCGATGATCGGCGGCGGCCAGCCGGTGAACGAGGCGGTCGCCCTGCTGGAGAAGGCCGACGCCGCGGTGGTCCTCATCGACGGCAAGCCCGCCGGCGTGCTCACCCGCCAGGACCTGCTGGCCTACCTCACCTGACCCCGCCGCCCATCGGCCCGCACATCCGATAAGTCGGGCGCTCCGCGCCACGACTTATCGGATTTATCGCCTGACGGGGCATATATCCGATTTGGCAGCCATAAGTCTCCGTGATCATGCATGCGGCCACGCCGAAACACCGGGTTCGCCATGATCACGGAGACATACGGTACCCATACGTACGTTTTGTCTCCGCGATCACGAATAACGCGTGGTGCACACGTCCGGTTGAGCATGATCACGGAGACAAAGCGTCCCGGACCGCGCGCGACAAGCCCGGCGCCAACTCGGGCAGCGCCCGACGCCCAGCCGGATCAGGTGAGAGACCGCGAACCGCGAATGCCGTGCCGCGGACCGCGCCTCGGCATGGACGGACGTCGGGGGGCAAAACGGCGCAAATTGGCCGCGACCACCCGCAGCCGGCCAGGCGGAGCCAAGTCACTGCCGAGCCGGGGCACCGGCAACGCCGCGCGCACCCCGGGCCGCGCACCCCGGGCCGCGGGCGCACGGCAAGGCCATCGACCGGGCCAGGCTGGGCATGAACGCCGCCCGGCCCGCCAGTCCTGCACGAGCGGCGCCCAGCGGGACCTCAGCGAAGACGCCGCGGCAGGCTAAGCGAAGACGCCGCGGGTAGCTAATCGAAGACGCGCGCCGCGGCGGGCTAAGCGAAGAGGCCGCGGGCTAAGCGAAGGCGCCGCGGAGGGCGTTGATGCGGTCGGCGGCCTCGGCGTGGACGGGCGGCGGGGCGAAGCGGCGCACATCCGCCGCGACCACCCGCAGCTGATCGGGCAGGGCCAAGTCGTTGTCGAGCCGGGGCACGGGCAGCGCCGGGCGTCCCTCGGCCGCGGCGCACCGGTCGGCCAGCCACTGGACGAGGTCGTGCATGAGCGCCGCCCGGCTCGTCGCGGAACCGCCGCTGGACGCCGCCCAGCGGGGCGGCGTCCAGCGTGAGACCTGGCCGACCAGCTTGCGCACGGCGGCGCCCAGTTGGTCGTCGTCGCGCATCAGCGTCGCAGGTAGCTCAGCAGGCGCAGGATCTCGTAGTACAGGAAGATCAGGCCGACGAGAATTCCGAAGGCGCAGTACCACGAATACTTCTGCGGCAGGCCGTAGCGCACGCCCTGCTCGATCTGGTCGAAGTCGAGGATGAACGTCAGGGCGCCGACGCCGATGACGATGAGGCTGAAGACGATCGGCAGCCAGCCGACGCTGCCCGTGGTGCCGTAGTCGCGCAGGCCCAGGTTGACGCCGAACAGGTAGAACAGCCAGTTGGCGAGGCTGAGCACCACGACGCCGATCAGGGCGCCGAGGACGAACTTCGTGAACCGGGGCGTGGCCCGCAGCACCTTCAGCTTGTAGAGCACCGCCATCACGGCGAAGACGCCGAAGGTGCCGATCACCGCCTGCAGGATGATCCCGGAATACCAGCTCTCGTAGGCCCGGCTGATGACGCCGAGCACGATGCCCTGGGCCGCCGCGTAGATCATGATCACTACGGGGTTGGTGATCCGCATGATGGAGATCACCAGGCCGAGCACGAGGCCGGCGATCAGCGAGCCGATGACCGCGAGCACCATCACGCCGGGCGTGTTGGGCAGCAGCGTCCAGGCGCCCGCGCCGAACACGCCGGTGACCGCGAGCAGGGCCACCGTGCGGACGACGACGTCGTCCATCGTCATGGCGCGCGAGGGGGCCTGCGCGCCGGGGTATCCGGTCTCATACCGGGAAGCCCGCGCCGCCTCGCCAAGGCGGGTGAGCACCGGGTTGGAACTCTGCACGATCGGCCTCCATGGGCGTCTCATTCACGTGTACGACCAGGGTACCGCGAAAGGGCCCGTCTGGGACGCCTACCATACAGTGCGACGTGCGGGTTACCGTCCGTCACTGTTCCGGGGACGGCCACGTGGAGCATTGCCAGGAATGGGGAACGGTGGGGGTGCCCGGGGCGGGGTTCGAACCCGCACGCCTCGCGGCAGCCGCTTTTAAGGCGGCCGTGTCTGCCGTTCCACCACCCGGGCGTGGAAACGCGTTTCACGGTAGCCCGTCCGACGAACTGTCAACACCGACAACGGGTTGGCCGTTACTGTCATCCGGGTGACCAGCGCCCCGCATACCGGCGAGGCCGGGACTGCGCCGGTGGAGCAACAAAAACGAACCACTCCGCCGATGTATTTTCGGCGTCCATGGATTAGGGACGCCGCCGTTTGCTTGTTGTTTGTGGTCGCCGGCGTCCTGTTGACGCATGGGCTTTGGCCGGATCCGGCGGGGCGCGCGCTCGAGCTGAACTCGAACGACCAGGCGCTCGACGAGTGGTTCCTCGCCTACGCGACCCGAGCGTACCGCGGGGATTTCACCCTCGTGACCGGCGCGCTGAACGCCCCCGAGGGGGTGAACCTCATGGGCAACGCCTCGCTCATCGGGCTCGGGCTGCTGTTCGCCCCGTTGACGCTCGCCTTCGGCGCCCCGGTGACGTTCGCGGTGGCGACCGCGGTCAACCTGGCGGCGACCGGCGCCGGGTGGTATCTCCTGCTCGCCCGCACGCTCGGCCTGCACCGCCTCGGCGCGCTCGTCGGCGGCGCGTTCTGCGGCTTCGCGCCCGGCATGGTGAGCCAGTCCAACGCGCACCTGCACATGACGGCCGCCTGGCTGGTGCCGCCGATGGTCTGGTGCGTGGTGGCGCTGGCCCGCGAGCATCGCCGGGCGGTGCGCCGCGGCCTGCTGCTGGGGGCGCTGGCCGCCGGGCAGTTCTTCCTCGGCGAGGAGGTGCTCTTCCTCACCGCGCTCACCCTCGGGCTGTTCTGCCTGGCCTACACCGCGACCGCCCGGCCCTTCCCGCGCGCCGCGCTGCACGGCCTCGGCGTCGGGCTGGGCGTCGCCGTCTTCGTCGCCGCCGCGCTGCTGGCCTACCCGCTGTGGGTGCAGTTCGACGGCGCGCAGAGCGCGCACGGCGGGGTGTTCTCCCCGGGGTACTACGCGGCCGATCTGCGCAGCTTCGCGGCCGTCTCGCCGCTGTCACTGGCCGGCGACGACGGGGCCGCGCGGCTGGCGAGCGGGCCCGCCGAGTACACCACCTTCTTCGGCGCGCCAGCGCTCATCGTCGTGCTGGGCGCGACGGTGTGGCTGTGGCGGCGCCCGGCCGTGGTCGCCTGCACGGTGGTGACGATCGTGCTGTTCGCGCTGTCGCTCGGCCCGCGGATCGTGGTCGGGCACGAGCGGACCGAGCAGTGGGGCCCCTTCGCGCTGCTGTCCGGGCTGCCGGTGGTGGAGTGGGCGCTGCCGGCCCGCTTCGCGCTCGCCGCGATCCCGCTACTCGGCTTCGTGCTGGCCCAGGCGGTGCACGTGGCGCTGACCCAGACGGAGACGCTGAAGCTGCTCGTGCCGGTCGCCGTCGTAGCCTCGCTCGTGCCGCTGGCGCCGCGCCCGTTGCCGACGGCGCCGCGCACCCCGGTGCCGAAGTTCTTCACGGAGGGGTACTGGCACGGCTTCGCGCCCCGCGACGGGACGATCGTGCCCGTGCCCCTGCCCGACTCGCACAACCCGCAGTCGATGCGCTGGGCCGCGGCCACCGATGTCGCGTTCGCCACGCCGCAGGGCTGGTTCATCGGGCCCTACGGCCGCGACGGCCGGGCCGCCGTCGGCATCTGGCCGCGGCCCACGGCGCAGTTGCTGGCGCGGGTCGTCACGAACGACGCCGCGCCGGCGCTGACCGACCGGGACCGGGTGGCGCTACGCCGGGACATCGCCTACTGGCACGCGTCCTGCTTCGTGCTCGCCGACGGCCAGCCGGGCGCCGAGGCGCTCAAGAGCACCCTCGACGCCCTGCTCGGCCCGGGCGAACGCGTCGCCGACGTATGGGTCTGGCAAGCCCGCACGACCTGACGACCGCGCCCGCCCCGCCCAAACGACCGCGCCCCGCCCAAACGACCGCGCCGCCCAAGCGACCACGACCGCGCCGCCCAAGCGACCACGACCGCGCCGCCCAAGCGACCACGACCGCGCCGCCCAAGCGACCACGACCGCGCCGCCCAAGCGACCACGACCGCGCCGGCCAAGCGACGGCGCCCCGCACCGCCCAACGACCCCGCCGGCTAGGCGGCGCGGTCGGAGGAAGTGGAGCCGGCGCGGTTGACGGGGAGCGGGATCGGGGCCGTGACCTCGGTGAAGGCCTCCCGCGGCTCGTGCAGCGAGCCGAGCGCGACGACCTCGCGCCGCAGCACCAGCTGCAGCGTCCAGTCGACGAGCACCCGGATCTTGCGGTTCAGGGTCGGGATGCGGCTCAGGTGGTACGTGCGGTGCATGAACCAGGCCGGCACCCCGCGCACCTTCACCCCGTAGACCCGCGCCGCGCCCTTGTAGAGCCCGAGGCCCGCCACCGAGCCGACGTGCTTGTGCTTGTAGTCGACCGGCTCGCGGCCGCGCACCACCGCGGCGATGTTGTCGGCCAGCCGGGAGGCCTGCCGCACCGCGTGCTGCGCGCTCGGCGAGCACAGCGCGGCCGGGTCGGCCGAGGTCAGGTCGGGCACCGCGGCGCAGTCGCCGGCGCTCCACGCGCCCTCGACCACGTTGCCCTCGGCGTCGACGACCTGCAGCGTCGGCTTGCAGGTGATCGCGCCGCGCTGGTTGCGCGGCAGGTCGGTGTCGGCGAGCATCGGGTGCGGCTTCACGCCGGCCGTCCACACGATCGTGTCGGCCTCGAAGGCGTCGCCGTCGGAGAGCCGCACCAGGCCGTCGACGCACGACTCGAGCCGCGTGCCGAGCCGGATGTCGATGCCCCGGCGGGTGAGCTGGACCGCGGTGTAGGCGCCCATCTCGGCGCCGACCTCGGGCAGGATGCGGTTGGCCGCCTCGACCAGCACGAAGCGCACCTCGTCGCGGGGGATCTCGGGGTAGTAGCGCAGGGCGCCGCGGACCATGTCCTCCATCTCGGCCAGCGCCTCGACGCCCGCGTAGCCGCCGCCGACGAAGACGAAGGCGAGGGCCCGGCGGCGGGTCGCCGGGTCGGTCGTGGTCGCGGCCACGTCGAGCCGGTCGAGCACGCTGTTGCGCAGGAAGACCGCCTCGCCGATGGTCTTGAAGCCGACCGCCTGCTCGCGCAGGCCCGGGATGGGCAGCGTGCGCGAGACCGAGCCCGGCGCCACGACGATGTGGTCGTAGGCCACCTCGCGGGCCGGCCCGATGATCGGCTGGACGATGGCCACCTTCCGGGCGTGCTCGATGCTGGTCACCGTGCCTGAGAGCACGTGGCAGCGCTTGAGCTCGCGGCGCAGGGGCACGACGCTGTGCCGGGGCGAGATGTTGCCGGCCGCCGACTCGGGCAGGAACGGCTGGTAGGTCATGTGGGGCTGGGGGTCGACCACGGTGACCTCAGCCTCGTGCAGGTTGAGCTTCTTGGACAGGCGCAGGGCGGCATAGAGCCCGACGTGCCCGGCACCGACGATCAGGATTCGCTTCGCAGCCACGGACACAACGCTAGCCACGAAACGGGCCGCGGAGCCGCCGGGCATCAGACATGTAACCGGCGTTACCAGGGCTGTAACGCCCGCCACAGGTACCGAAGCCGGTCGATCTTCAGGTCCGGCGGGCGATCATCCACGCCAGCACGCCGGCCGCCAGCACGCCGGCCAGCGACGCGGCGAGGAACACCGGCCCGACCGTGAGCCGGGCCGCGAGCATCAGCGCCACGCTCACCAGCGCGCTCGCCGCGACCACCGCGAGGGCCCGTAGCAGCCAGCCGGAGAGCACGCCGGGCGAGACCACGGCGTCGTAGGGCAGCACCGCGGCCAGGGCGGCGAGGGAGTGCATGAGGTAGAGCGCCGCGGACAGCGCGACCAGCCGGGGCAGCCAGACCGGCTCGCCGTAGACGGTGGTGGCGGCCAGCCAGCCGAAGGCGCACGCGAAGATGGCGAGCCCCACCAGCCGGCTGCGCGGGAACAGCCCCGGCAGCAGCGCGACGATCCCGGCCACGAGGATCCCGCCCAGGTTCTGCATCACCGCGGCCGGGAAGCCGAGCACCAGGCTCAGCGCGGCGAACACGGTGACGCCGAGGCGGACCAGCAGCGGACCGGCGGAGGCGCGCTCGGCGAAGTCCTTGACCCGGCCGGCGCGGGCGGCGAAGTAGTCGCCGAGCTCGTCGAACATCAGGTCGTCACCGTCCGCCCGACCGCCACCCGGGCCACGCCGTGCAGCACCTCGTCGAGGCTCCCGGCGCCACCCCAGGCCACCACCGGCACGCCGTGCTCGCGGAGCTGGCCCATGATCGCCTCGCGCTCCAGCCGCCACATGCGCGCCGCCACGTCGCCCCACTTGCCGGCGGCCCGCACGCGCAGGGCCGAGTCGGCGAGGGTGTCCACGGCGACCACGAACCGGCCGGCCCGGGCGAGGCTCGCCAGCATCGCCGCCGAGCGCACGTCCAGCAGCGGCGTGAGCACCATCACCAGCGCGTTGCCCTGGACCATGTGCGGGCCGAACGACGACGGCGGCGGCTCGTCGTCCTGCTCGCCCGGCGCCACGTCGAGCAGCCACTCCAGCGTCGTCATGTAGTGCCGCCGGCCGCTCGCCGCGCGGAGGTGGCGCACGGCGCCGCCGTACTGCAGCAGCGCCACCCGGTCGCCGCGGTGCAGGTAGTGCTCGGCGATGCCGGCCGCCGCGCGGACGGTGATGTCGAGCACCGAGGTGGCGCCGTCGATGCCGCCCGAGCGCCCCGCCTCGTGCAGCGCGTCGAGGAGTACCACCACCTCGGCATCGCGGTCCGACAGCGTGCTCACCACGTGGATCTCGCGCGTGCGCAGCGACACCCGCCAGTCGATGCGGCGCAGCCGGTCGCCGGGGCCGAAGCGGCGCACGCCGGCCAGCTCACCGCCCTCACCGGTGCGGCGGGAGCGGTGGCCGCCCACGTGCCCGGCCGCGCGGGGCATCGCCTCGGCCGCGTCGAAGTGCTCGGTCGCCGGGTATGCCTTGAGCGGCAGCGGCGGTGTCTGCGCGCCCCGGCTGATGAGCAGCCCGTCGGAGGCGATCGCGTGCGCGGTCACCGGGCCCAGCGGGTGGCGGCCCCAGCGCAGGATCCGCCCCTCCAGGCCGACGCCGGCGATCGTGCCGCCGGCGACGCTGACCGCGTAGGGCCGGTCGGTGTGCCGCAGGCGGACCCAGCGCGGTACCACCGCCCGGACGACCACCAGGTCGAACCCGGACGGGTTGGGGTTGCCCACGCTCACCGTGACGTCCACGTCGTTGCCCTCCACGAGGAAGGGCTCGGCGGTGCTCACCTCGAGCGTCGGCACCCGTCGCGGCCGGCGCACCAGCGAGATCGCGGTGCCGATGGCGAAGGGCGCGGCGATCGCGACGAGGTCGTACCGCCCGATGATCACGGCGACGAAGACCAGCGCGCCGGCGACCAGCACGGCCCGGCCCAGCGCCCGGGTCGGCTCGAACGCCCGGGCGTGGGACCTGGGCCCGCCGTGATCAGCCATGCGGCTCAGCCACGCCTTCCGCCGTAGGTGGGCAGCGCGCCGCTGGCCGGGGCCGGAGTCTGGGCGAGCACCTCGCCGACCACCGAGCGCGGGTCGATGCGCTTGAGCCACATCTCCGGCCGCAGCGAGATGCGGTGCGCCAGGGCCGGGACCGCGACCGCCTTGACGTCCTCGGGCACCACGTAGTCCCGGCCGCTGAGCGCGGCGGAGGCGCGGGAGAGCAGCAGCAGCGCGAGGGAGCCGCGGGGCGAGGCGCCGACCAGCACGTGCGGGTGGACCCGGGTGGCCGCGGTCAGCGAGACGATGTACCGCCCGATCGAGTCCTCGACCGCCACGTCCTCGAGCGCGCCCTGCATGGCCAGCAGCGTCTCGGCGTCGACGATCGGCTCGAGGGTGGCCTCCTCCTGCCGGCGGGCCATGCGGCGGCGCAGCACGTCCCACTCCTCGTCGGCCTCCGGGTAGCCGAACGACACCCGCAGCAGGAACCGGTCCAGCTGAGCCTCGGGCAGCGGGTACGTGCCCTCGTACTCGATCGGGTTGGCGGTGGCGAGCACGTGGAACGGCGCGTCGAGCCGGTAGGTGGCGCCCTCCACCGAGACCTGCCGCTCCTGCATCGCCTCCAGCAGCGCCGACTGCGTCTTCGGCGGCGTGCGGTTGATCTCGTCGGCGAGCAGCAGGTTGGTGAAGACCGGGCCGGCCCGGAAGGTGAACTCGTGGTTGCGCTGGTCGTAGAGGAACGACCCGGTCACGTCGGCGGGCAGCAGGTCGGGGGTGAACTGCAGGCGCCGGAAGCCGATGCCGAGCGCCTGGGCGAACGAGCGCGCGGTCAGCGTCTTGCCCAGGCCGGGCAGGTCCTCCAGCAGCACGTGGCCGCCGGCCAGGATCCCGGCCAGGACCAGCTCGAGCGAGTCGCGCTTGCCGACGACCACCGTGCCGACCTGGTCCAGGACCACCTTGGCGATCCGGCCCACCTCGGCCGTTGCGAGCGTCTTCATAGCGCCTCCACCTTCGCGACGATCGATGCTATGTCCTGCGGGCTCGGCACGCGGGACGGTGTGTAGTGCAGCAGCTGCCAGAGCTCCTCGCCGACGAGCGCGCGGGCCTGCTCGGGGGCGCCGGCCAGGGTGATGCCGTGCCGCTGGCGCAGCCGGGCGTCGACGAGGTCGGTGAAGCGCGGTACCACCACCGCGGCGAACCGGCCGGGGTCGCGCTCGCCCCAGACGAAGCGGTCGTCCCACTTCGCCACCGCCAGCCGGATGCCGTCGCCGCGCGGGATCGCGTCGCGCAGCTCGCGCCGGGCGGCCCGCTCCCCCGGGTTCTCCTCCGGCGGGCGGACCGGCTCCCGGCCACTGCCGGTGACCGCGGCGGGCAGGTCGTCGGCGTGCACCTGCTGCAGCACCTCGCGCATCACCTGGATGGCCACGATCGACAGCAGGACCAGCGCATACGGCAACCGGTAGCCGGCCACCCAGAGCACGCCGCCGCCGACCACGGTCAACGCGAACGCGACGAACAGGCGGCGGATCCACCAGCGCAGGTCGAACGGGCGCGACGGGCGGCGGGCCGGGCGCGGGTCGGGCCGGGGCGCCGCCCGCTCGCCGTCGAACAGCTCGTCGAGGCCGACCACCTGCTCGCGCTCACGGGGCACCGGGTGCTCCTCCCGCCGGGCTGGGCGCGACGCCGGAGAGCTCGGCGCGCAGCTGCCGCAGGGCCGCGATCGCGTCCTGCCGGGAGCGCTCGGTGACCGGGTGGGTGGCGTAGCGGGCCTCGCGGTACACGTCGGCGAATCCCTCCAGCGTCGGCCGGCTCACCCGGTGGGCGGACAGCAGGCGGGTGACCAGCTCGGTCGGGCTGTCGCCGATCAGGCGCGGGGTGCCGGCCGCGGCGGCGGCCCGCTCCAGGCGCACCCAGCAGGCGATCACGGCCCGGCGCGGGTCGGCGTCGCTGTCGCCCAGCTCGACCAGGCCGGCCTCGACGGCGGCGATGACCTCGTCGCCGGCCGCCGGGACCGCCATGGGCCGGGCCGCCTCGGGCTCGACGAACAGCCGCGCGGGCTGTTTCGGGGCGCGGTTGCGCAGCAGATACCACACCAGGCTGCCGACGAGCACCACGACGATCAGCCCGCAGACGCCCATCGCGGCGAGGAGCACCCAGTCGGGCAGGGCATAGCCGCTGGAGTAATCGCCGGGCACCGGCTGCGGTGGCGCCGCGATCGTGGCGGCCGGGCCGGGGGTCGGATCGTCGAGGTCGGGCGCGGCGACCGGCAGATTGATGATCTCGGGCGAGGACATCGAGGCGGCGATGGTCCCGACGCCGAGCACGGCCACGACGCCCAGCACCGGCAACCAGCGGCTGATGGTGCGGTCCATGGCATCCCGTCGGTCTGTGAGCGTCTATGTGAGCCCGGCGAGGCGCTTCGCCCGGGCGAGAATCTCGTCCAGCATTCCTGGCGTGAGCCGACCGGTAAAGGTGTTCTGCTGGCTCACGTGGTAACAACCGAGCAACGCGGGGGCGCCGTCGGCCTGCCACAGGGCGCCGTGACCGAACGGAACCTTCCGCGCCGGTGCTACACCGTAGACGGCGCGGACCGCGGGCCAGAAGGCGGCCCACGCGAACGCGCCCAGGGCGACGACGACCCGCAGGTCAGGCGCGAGCGCGCGCAGCTCGCGGTGCAGGAACGGCGCGCACGTGTCGCGCTCCTGCGGCGTGGGCTTGTTGTCCGGCGGTGCGCAGCGGACGGCGGCGAAGATCCGCGTCGCGGTCAGCTCGAGCCCGTCGTCGCGGGCGGTGCTGGTCGGCTGGTTGGCCAGGCCAGCGCGGTGCAGGGCGGCGAAGAGGACGTCGCCGGAGCGGTCGCCGGTGAAGATCCGGCCGGTGCGGTTGCCGCCGTGCGCGGCCGGGGCGAGCCCGAGGATGGCGATGGGCGCCCGGTGCGGGCCGAAGCCGGGCACCGGGCGCCCCCAGTACTCCTCGTCGCGGAACGCCGCCCGCCGGGTGGCCGCCACCTGCTCGCGCCACGCCACCAGGCGGGGGCAGCGGCGGCACTCGGTGATCTCGGCGTCGAGCCGGTCGAGGGCGTCTCCCACCCACCGAACGTTAGTGGGACGGCGAGGGTGTCGGCGAAACGGACACCGACGGCGACCCGCTCGCCGACGGCGACACCGGCGGCGAGACGGTGGCCGACGCGGTCTGCGGGCCGCGCGCATACGGCGCCACGGTGCACCGCGGGTAGACCTCGGTCCGCGGGTAGACCTCGGTCTGCACGTACACGCCGCGGGAGCACGCATACGGGTCGCCGATCACGATCGGGTTGCCGTTCTGGTCGTAGAGCGTGATGCCGGTGAGGGCCTGGCCGTTGGCGTCCACCGGGTAGACGTCGACGACGCCGGAGTAGGGGTCGTAGGAGTAGCCGGCGCTGCCGCCCTGCCCCTGCACGTCGAGGGCGGTCAGGATGGTCAGTCCGCCGAAGACGGCGACCGCGGCGACGACGAACCCGACCCATCGCGGCAGCCGGGGCCGGCCGGTCGCGCCGAGCCGCACCGACACCACCACGGCAGCGGCGCACACCAGCCAGCCCAGCGGGTCGTCGAAGCGGTCCCGGGGCAGGATGTCGAAGGCGAACAGCAGCGCCGCCAGGCAGATCGCCCGGGCGATCCACCACGCCGGGCGGAGCAGCCGCAGGAAGTCGGTCAGCCGCTCGAAGCCGAGCACCCCGCCCACCCGGGCGTCGGCCCGGCCGAGCAGGTGCCGGACCCGGGCCAGCCGGGCGTCGAGGCGCGGACGGCCCGTCGGCCCGGGCTGCGCGCCGAGGCCGGCCGCGGCGCGCAGCTCGGCGGCGTAGGCGGCGGGCGGGCCGAGCCGCTCGATCAGCGAGCCGCCCTGCTCCTCCAGGACCTCGGCGAAGTGCGCCGGCAGGTCCTCGAGGAGGTCGTCGCGCACCTCCGGCGGCAGGTCGGCCAGCGCCTCGGCCACCCGCTCGAGGTAGTAGTCGATCTCCAGGCTGCTGCTCGGCGCGGTCATGCGGTCTCCCCGATGAGCTGGTCCATCGTCTGCGCGAAGCCGCGCCAGACCTTGCCCGACTCGGCGAGCTGGGCCCGGCCGGCGGCGTTGAGCGCGTAGTACTTGCGGTGCGGGCCGGACTCGCTCGGGACCACGTAGGTGGTCAGCGCGCCGCCCTGGAACAGCCGGCGCAGGGTGCCGTAGACCGAGGCGTCACCGACGTCGTCGAGGCCGGCCGAGCGCAGCCGGCGCAGGATGTCGTAGCCGTAGCCGTCCTCGTCCCGCAGGACGGCGAGCACGGCCAGGTCGAGCACCCCCTTGAGCAGCTGGGTGGTGTCCACGGCAAGCAGAGTAGTACGCAATGCACAGTAGTATCAAGCGCGGAACACCCGGACACGCAAAAGGCGGCCCGCCACGGCGGACCGCCTCGCGAAGAACCCGGGTTACTTGGCGTCGTTGAGGCAGAGGGCGTCACCGCTGCTGGTGTCGGTGCCCTGCCACAGCACGTACTTGCTGTCGGTGAACTCGTTGCAGACCTTGGTGTCGTTCGCCAGGGCGTCGGCCTGGGGCACGCCGTTCTTGATGCCCACGACCTTGTACTTCGCCGTCGCGTCGTCGCACTTGACGATCTTGACGCTGACGCTCTTGGAGGTCGTGTCCGTGATCGAGTCGCCGGCCAGGCAGTCGCCCACCTTGGCGTTGGACGGGTCGCTGTTGACGCTGTCGACGATGTCGTTCCACGTGCTCCGCGCGAACAGGAAGATGCCGCCGCAGCAGACGAGCGCCAGGACCAGGATGATGCCGAGGATGATCAGGATGATCCGGCCGGCGCTGCTCTTCTTCGGGGGCGGCGGCGGGGCGCCGAACGGGGCGCCCGGAGGGGCACCGTAGGGCGGCGGCTGGTCATACGGCGCGCCGGATGACGGCTGGCCGTAGGGAGCGCCGCTCGACGGGCCGTAGGGCGCGCCGGGCTGCTGGCCGTAGGGCGCGCCGGACGACGGCGGACCGTACGGGCCGCCGGAGGAGGGCGGGCCGTACTGAGGCTGGTCTCCGCCCGGTGGCGGGTAGCCCCCGCCACCGGGCGGGGGGTAGCTGCCGGGCGGCGGGTACTGATCAGACATGCGTTTCCTTCCGGGGTATGCGCAAAGATCACCCTAACGGGCAGAAAGTCGGTTCAGCCTGCAAAAGCCCGCTGGAGACGGCTCACGATAGCGGTAGAGCGCCAATGCGCGCAGCACCGTGCACGGCCGTATTACGGTGTGCGCCGTGACCGATCTCTTGAAACGGCTCGCCGCGGGCCCCGGCGTCTACCGCGGTCGCGGCGACGGGCTGGAGTCCGGCCCCTTCGTCGCCCGCATCAAGGTGACCTCCGTGGTGCGCGGCAACGCCATCACCCTGGACTACGAGGCGGTCAGCGACAGCAAGGGACTGCAGCACGTCGAGCACACGATCCTCACCGCGAGCGAGGCCGGCCGGCTGGAACTGCACGTCACGTGCCTCGAGCTGCCCGGTGTGACCCGATTCGTGCAGAGCGAGCCGGGAGTGTTCAACGCCTACGAGGGCGCCTTACCAGCCAAGATCATCATCACCATGCCGAGCGACGGCGTGCTCACCTACGGGTGGTGGTGGTCGCGCGACGACGCGGAGCCCCGGGAGCAGTCCCGGGCCGAGGTCCGCCGCACCGGTTAGCCGGGCTGAGCTGCGCTGGCACAAATCCGACAGCGATCGCTCAGATCAACGACAGGGCGATTCCGTCCAGGATGTCCGACTCGGAGGCAATGACCGAATCGGCGCCGGAGCGATCGACGATGATCCGCAGGATCAGCGCGCCCGCGCCGATGACGTCGGCGCGGCCCGGGTGCATGACGGGGCTCTCGAGGCGCTGCCGCGCGCTCTTGGCGAGCAGGTCGGCGGTGACCTTGGCCACGTCCTCGGCGGAGATCCGGGCCCGGTGGATGCGCGCCGGGTCGTACTCCGCGAGCCCGAGCGCCAGCGCCGCCACCGTCGTCACCGAGCCGGCCAGGCCGACCAGGGTGCGCGCCCGCGTGCCCGTCACCGCGGCAAGGCCGCGGTCGACGGCGGCGGTGATGCCGGCCTCGGCGGCCGCGATCTCCGCGGCGGTCGGCGGGTCGGTGTGCAGGTGCCGCTCGGTCATCCGCACGCAGCCGATGTCGACGCTGAGTGCGGCGTCGACCTCGGCCGTGCCCAGCACGAACTCGGTGGAGCCGCCGCCGATGTCCACGACCAGGAACGGCGGCTCGGCCGCCAGGCCGCCCACGGCGCCGGCGAAGGACAGCCGGGCCTCCTCGTCGCCGGTGATCACCTCTGGCTCGAAGCCGAGGGTGTCGAACACCATCGCGCGGAAGTCGGCGGCGTTCTCGGCGTCGCGGGAGGCGCTGGTGGCCACCATGCGGGCCGCATCGACGCCCGCCTTGGCGATGTCGGCGGCGTAATCGACGAGCGCGAGCCGGGTGCGCTCGATGGCGGCCGGGGCGAGCCGCCCGGTCCGGTCGACGCCCTCGCCGAGGCGAACGATCCGCATCTGCCGCGAAATATCCCGCAAACCCGACGAATCACCCTCCGCGATCAGCAGCCGCACGGAGTTGGTGCCACAGTCGATCGCCGCCACGCGCTTCACGGAGGAACTCACGGGGAGCAAGCCTACAAATGCAGCAGCATCCGGTGGTTGCCGAGGGTGTTGGGCTTGACCCGCTCCAGGTCGAGGAACTCCGCCACGCCCTCGTCGTAGGAGCGCAGGAGCTCCTCGTACACCTGATGGGTGACCGGCGTCCCGTCGATCGGCACGAACCCGAACGAGGCGAAGAAGCGGGTCTCGAAGGTGAGCACGAACACCCGCCGCACGCCGATCTGGCGGGCCTCGCCGAGCAGCTCAGCGACGATCCGGTGGCCGATCTTGTGCCCGCGCAGCAGCGGGTCGACGGCGACCGTGCGCACCTCGGCCAGGTCCTCCCACATGACGTGCAGGGCGCCGCAGCCGACGATCGCGCCGTCGCTGTCGCGCTGGGCCACCCAGAACTCCTGGACGGCCTCGTAGAGCGCCACGGTCGGCTTCGACAGCAGCCGGCGATCGGCGACGTACATCGCGACGAGCCGCCGAATCCCCCGCACGTCGGCGGTTCTCGCCCGCCGGACGGTTACCTCCATGGACGTAAGGGTAGTGGCGCGCGGGTGTGGCATCTGACGCGAGACCGGGTGCTGATGATCACCACCGTGGTGATGACGGTGATCGCCGGCACGATGACGGTGCTGTACTTCACCAAGGGCGACGGACCGCAACCGCTGCGGCCGGTGGCCACCTCCAGCGGCGATCCGCCCGGCGCGCGGCGCAGCGGCGGCCCGAGCGTGCCGGCCACGGCCGCCCCGGGCACGGTGAAGGCGGCCTACGCGGTGCGCAGCAAGTGGAAGAACGGCTTCAACGCCGAGGTCACCCTGACCAACCTGGGCAGCCAGCCGCTGACCGGCTGGACCGTGCGACTGGAGCTACCCAAGGGCGTCGACGTGACCTCGACCTGGGGCGCCAAGGCCGAGCAGGCGCCGGGCCGGCTCACGCTGAGCTCGCAGGCGTACAACACCTACCTGGAGGCGGGCGGCGCGCTCCGGATGGGCTTCGAGGCCAAGGGAGACGCCGCGCAGCCGACGAGTTGCTCCGTCAATGGCTCGCCCTGCTGAGCCATTGACGAACCCTTGAGGAGCCATTGACGGGTCGGAAAATTGACTGTCTCGCCGCGACGGGCGGACGCGACCCCGACTGAACAGAGTAAGTGGCGTACCTTGTCGTGGTGTTGACCCCACCGGCAGGGCTCGCGGAGGACGCGCTCGGGGCGTTACTCGCGCGGGAATGGGGCATTCCGGTCAAGTCGCTCGGCTACCGGCCCGTCGGGTTCGGCAGCCACCATTGGGAGCTTGTCGACACGGCCAGCTCACGGTGGTTCGTCACCGTCGATGAGCCGGCCGACCCGGCGAAGCTCGACGCGTCGCTGCGCGTGGCGGCCGACCTCCACGCCACCGGCCACAACTTCGTGGTGGCCCCGGTGCCCACCGTGACCGGCACGCCCTCGCTGCGCAGCGGCCCGTTCACGATCGCCGTCTACCCGTTCGTCGAGGGCGCGAGCTTCGACTGGAACGCGTTCGCCGGACCGGCCCACCGCCAGGCCACCCTGGACATGATCATCCGGCTGCACACCGCGCCGCCGGTCGCCCGCCGCCACGCGCGGGCCGACGACTTCGCCGTGCCCTACCGCGACGAGGTCGAGGCGGCGCTGCGCCGGCCGGGCACGGAGTGCGGGCCCTACGCGGTGCCCACCGCCGACCTGCTCGCCGAGCACCGCCGGCCGCTGGAGCGGGTGCTGGCCCGCTACGACGAGCTGGTGCTGGAGAGCCGCAACGAGCCGGTCCGGGCCGTGCTCACGCACGGCGAGCCGCACTCGGGCAACACCATGCGCACCCCGACCGGGTGGCGGCTCATCGACTGGGACACCGTGCTGCTCTCGCCGCCGGAGCGGGACCTGTGGCTGATCGAGCCCGGCGACGGCTCGATCTTCGCCGCCTACGCGGAGGCCACCGGCGTGCTGGTCCGGCCCTCGACGATCATGCTCTACCAGCTGCGCTGGGCGCTGGCGGACATCGCGGTGGAGGTGCGCCGCTTCCGCCGCCCGCACACCGGCACCCCCGACGACGCCGAGGGCTGGGACATCCTGCGCTCAGTCGTCACCAGCATCGAGTGAGACGCACGGGCCGGCCTGCCACCACTCACCGGCCAGCGCCCGGGTCTCGTCCCCGAAGGGATTGACGCCGGGGCCGACGGCCAGGGCGTGGCCGAGGTGGACGTGCAGGCACTTGACCCGGGTCGGCATGCCACCGGCGGACACCCCGGCGATCTCCTCGACGTGCCCGACCCGCTCCCGGCGGCGCAGGTAGTCCTCGTGCGCGCGCCGGTATTCGTCGGCCAGCTCGGGATCCGCGGCGAGCCGCGCGCCCATCTCGCGCATGAGGCCGGACGACTCCAGCCGGCTGCACTCGTGCACCGCCCGCGGGCAGGTCAGGTAGAACAGCGTCGGGAACGGCGTGCCGTCGGGCAGCCGCGGCGTGGTCTCCACCACGTCAGGCAGGCCGCACGGGCAGCGGTGGGCGACCGCTCGGGTGCCCCGCGGCGTGCGGCCGAGCTGGGCCGCGACCACCGCGAGATCCTCGCCCGTGGCCGGCTCGAAGTCGGTCACTGCTGGTCCGCCGCCTCGACGCTCGACCAGAGCTTGCTATACCACGGCCGGGGTGGCTTCGGCGCGCCGGGCAGGTCGGCGGGGTCGGTCTGCTCGGCGTTGGCCGGGTCGACCACGACGTAGGCCTTCTCACCGGGCAGCATCATGTGCAGCCGCTGCCGGGCCTGGGAGATGATGTACTCCGGGTCGTCGTACTTCTTGGCCTCGGCCTTCATGTCGGCGACCTTCTGCTCCTGCCGCTGCTGGCTGGCCTCCATCGCCTCGATCTCGGCCTGCTGGGCCAGATACACCCGCACCGGGTAGGCATAGGCGAGCAGCAGCGTGAGCAGCACGAAGCTCAGCAGGACGGCGCGGCTGGTGAACCGCTGCGGCTGGGGCGCCCGGGTGCGCAGCGCGGCCCCGCCGGCCGTGACGGCCCGCCGGGCCACCGGCCGCGCGGGCGCCCGCCCGGCCCCGCCGCGCGGGTTTGCCCGCTGGCTCCTCGGCGCCGCGCCGCGGGGGCTCATCCCCCGCCCACCGGGCCTGGTCCGCTGCTGCATGCCTCCCCCAGCTTCGCACCGTTGTCCGCGGCCCCCTGTGGCGCACGGGGGCCGCGGAATCATGAAACCGACTAACGGTAACGCGGGAAGGCGCCGCGGCCGGCGTAGCGCGCCGCGTCGTCGAGCTCGTCCTCGATGCGCAGCAGCTGGTTGTACTTCGCGACCCGGTCGGAGCGGGCCGGCGCGCCGGTCTTGATCTGGCCGCTGCCCACCGCGACGGCCAGGTCGGCGATCGTGGTGTCCTCGGTCTCACCCGAGCGGTGGCTCATCATCGTGCGGAAGCCGGCCCGGTGCGACAGCTCCACCGCGTCGAGCGTCTCGGTGAGCGTGCCGATCTGGTTCACCTTCACCAGCACCGCGTTGGCGGTCTGGGTGGCGATGCCCCGGGCGATGCGCTGCGGGTTGGTGACGAACAGGTCGTCGCCGACGATCTGGATGCGACCGCCGAGCGCGTCGGTCATCGACTTCCAGCCGTCCCAGTCCTCCTCCGACAGCGGGTCCTCGATCGACACGATCGGGTAGGCGTCCACCAGCGAGGTGTAGTAGGCGATCATCTCCTCGGACGACTTGCTGCCGCCCTCGAAGGTGTAGGCGCCGTCCTTGAAGAACTCGGTCGCCGCCACGTCGAGCGCGAGCACGACGTCGCTGCCCAGCGAGTAGCCGGCCTTCTCCACGGCCTCGGCGATCAGGTCGAGCGCCGCCGCGTTGGCCGGCAGGCTCGGGGCGAAGCCGCCCTCGTCGCCCAGGCCGGTGGCCAGGCCCTTCTTCTTCAGCACCGACTTGAGCGTGTGGTACACCTCGGCGCCGGTGCGCAGGGCCTCGCGGAAGGTCGGCGCGCCGATCGGGGCGATCATGAACTCCTGGACGTCCACGTTGGAGTCCGCGTGCGCGCCGCCGTTGAGGATGTTCATCATCGGCACCGGCAGCAGGTGCGCGTTGGGGCCGCCGACGTACTTGAACAGGCTCAGGCCGGTCGAGTCCGCGGCGGCCTTGGCCACCGCGAGGGACACGCCGAGGATGGCGTTGGCGCCCAGCTCGGACTTCTCCGGGGTGCCGTCGAGGTCGAGCATGGCCTGGTCGACCAGGCGCTGCTCGGTGGCGTCGAAGCCGCGCACGGCCTCGGCGATGCGCTCGTTGACGTTCTCGACGGCCTTCTCAACACCCTTGCCGAGGTAGCGCTTGCTGTCGCCGTCGCGCAGCTCGTTGGCCTCGAACGCGCCGGTGGAGGCGCCCGAGGGAACCGCCGCCCGGGCCAGGGTGCCGTCGTCGAGAACGACCTCGACCTCGACCGTCGGGTTGCCCCGCGAGTCGAGGATCTCCCGCGCGCCGATTGCTTCGATAGTGGCCACTGTCGTGTCACTCCCTGCAGAAAAAAAGTTGGTCGGCCGCCACGGTGCGGCACCCCAGAGCCTATCCCCCGGGCCGATCTTGCTCGCGGAAAGGGCATGCTATGTCAGAGTTCGAGCAGGGTGCGCAGGTGCCGCGGGGGCGGCGAGCCGTGCGCCAGCATGCGGTCGTGCCAGTCGCGGAGCGTGACGTTCGCCGGGCGTTCATCGGCGATCTGCCGTACCTCCGTGTAACCCACGAAGTAGGTGGACAGCTGCGTCGAGCTCAGCAGCGCGCGCCGCCACTTGCCGGCCGCCTCACCCTCCTCCTGGAAGCCGCGCTCCATCATCAGCGCCATCGCGTCGGCCTCGCTCAGCCCGTCGCAGTGCACCCGCTGGTCGATGATCGCGTTGATGCTCATCCGCAGCTGCATCTTGAGCTGCTGCAGGCGCACGGGCAGGCCGCCGAAGCCGCGCTCGGCCATGAGCTCCTCGGCGTAGACCGCCCAGCCCTCCACGAACGGCCCGGACCAGCCGATCGCCCGGGCCCGGGTCCGGCCGCGGAACCGCCGGGCGTGCGCGAGCTGCAGGAAGTGCCCGGGCGTCGCCTCGTGCATGGTGAGGTCGCGCAGCATGTGGCTGTTGTACTCGCGGTAGAACGACGCCACCCGCTCCGCCGTCCAGTCGGCCGGGGTGGGCGCGATGCAGAAGAAGGTGGGCAGCTCGGCCGGCTCCAGCAGGCCGGGCGGGTCGCAGTAGGCGACCGCGACGCCCCGGGCGAACTCGGGCATCTCCATGATCACCAGCGGGTCGTCGATCAGGGTGACGAGGTCGTGCTCGCGGACGAACCCGGTCGCCTCGTCCAGCGACACCTTCGCCAGCTCCACGATCGTGTCGTTGTCCGGCACGTCGGCGGCGGCCAGGGCCAGCGCCGCGCGGATCGTCTCGGTCGTCGGCGCCGCGCCGGTCAGCTCGGCGGCCGCCGCGCGCAGCTCGCCGGTGACCCGCTCCAGGTTGGCCTCCGCGCGCTCCAGCACGGCGGCGGCGCTGAGCTCGGTGTCCAGCGTGTGCCACAGCCGGGCCTCCCACAGCCGCCGGCCCAGCCGCGGGTCGCGCTCGGCCGACTCGAGGCGGCCCCGCAGCCACTCGGCGAAGGCGTCGAGCTCGGCGGCGGCCCGCTCCTGCGCCGGCGCCACCACCTCGGCCATGCCGGGCGCCTCCTTGAACAGCTCGCCGAGCTCCTCGCGGACCAGCCGCGCGGTGCCGGCGAACTGGCCGACGGCGGTCTCGACGTGCACCCGTGGCGCGTCGCCGAGCACCTCCCGGGCGGTGGCCAGCGCGTCGGGTACCGCCGAAAGCCGGGCGGCGATGGAGACCAGCCGCTCCTCGGCCGGTGCGAACGGCCGCGAGATGAGCCCGTGCAGCAGCCCGCCGGGGTTGTGCACGAGCGGGTTCCACTCGTGCTCGCGGATCTCCGTGCGCTCGAACAGCATCCGCTCCACCCGGGCCAGCAGCACGGCGTGGTCGACCTGGTCCTGCGGGTCGAGCTCGTCGACGTCGACCTGGCTCAGCGCGGCCGCGGCGTCGCGCAGCATGTCGACGTCGGCGGCAACCCCCTCGGCGGAGTAGTCCGGCAGCCGGTCGTCGAAACGGTGGTCGCCGGCGCTCGCGGCCAGCGCCGGCGCGCACTCCAGCAGCGCGTCGGCGACGTGCTCGGCAAGTGGAACGAAATCCTGGGACATCCCCCGACCGTATCGTTCACAGCAGCGCGGCGAGTGCCCGGACCGCGGTAGCGAGCTCGTGCGGGGTGTGCGCCGCATAGCCGAGCACCAGGCCGCCCGGCCCGCCCTCGCGCACGCGCAGCCCGGACAGGGCCAGCGGGCCCAGCCCGGCGGCGGCCGCGCGCTCGGCCAGGGCCCGGTCGTCCACCCCCGGCGGCAGCTCGACGACCAGGTGCAGGCCGGCCGCGATGCCGCTGACCCGGGCCCGGGGCAGGTGCCGGCGCACGGCGGCGACGACCGCGTCGCGGCGCTCGCGGTGCATCCGGCGGGCCCGGCGCAGGTGCCGGTCGTAGCCGCCGCCGGCCAGGAACTCGGCGAACGCGAGCTGCTGCAGGGCCGGGCCGCCGTTGTCGGCGTCGGACTTCGCCGCGCACAGGTCGGCCAGCCAGTCCGGCGGTGCGGCCAGCCACCCCAGGCGCAGCCCGGGCGCGAGCACCTTGCTCACCGAGCCCAGCAGCGCCACCCGGTCCGGGGCCAGGCCCTGCAGGCAGGCGACGGGGTCGCGGTCGTAGCGGTACTCCGCGTCGTAGTCGTCCTCGATGACCAGGCCGTCGACCCGGCGGGCCCAGGCGATCACCTCGGCCCGCCGGCGCGGCGCGAGCACCACCCCGGTCGGGAACTGGTGGGCCGGGGTGAGCAGCACCGCCCGGACCCGGGTGCGGCCCAGCACGGCGACGTCGACGCCGTCGGCGTCGACCGGCACCGGCACCACGTCCAGGCCGAGCCGCACCAGGTGGTCGCGCAGCGAGACCGGGCCCGGGTCCTCCAGCCCGATCCGCCGGGCGCCGCGGGCCAGCAGCACCCGGGCGAGCAGGGCCAGGCCCTGGGTCACCCCGGCGGTGACGATGAGCCCGTCCGGCGGCACCAGCGCGGCGCGCACCCGGCCGAGGTAGCCGGCCAGCTCGGCGCGCAGCCGGGGCACGCCGGTCGCGTCGCCGTAGTCGAAGTCGGCGTCCAGGGCGCTGGTCAGCGCGGTCTCATAGGCCCGCCGCCAGGCGGTGCGGGGGAAGGCGCCCAGGTCGGGCACGCCGGGGCGCAGCGGCGCGACCGCGGCCGGGCGGGGCGCGGCCGCGCCCCGCTGGCGGGGCACGGCGGTGACCACCTCGGCCACGACGGTGCCCGAGCCGCGCCGGCTGACCAGCCGGCCCTCGGCGGCGAGCTGCTCGTAGGCGCCGACCACCAGGCCGCGGGACACCCCGAGGTCGGCGGCCAGGTCGCGGGTCGAGGGCAGCCGGGTGCCGGGCGCGAGCCGGCCGCGCGTGATGGCCTCGCGCAGGGCGCCGACGAGCTGCTCACCGACCCGCGGGCGGGTGCGGTCGAGCTCGACCAGCGCCTCCCAAACCGACAAGTGGCCCTCCGAAAGCAGCATCCGGTGGCACTGTAGCGTGGACCACTGACGCTCGTAAGTTCCTGTGCATGTCCCGCCGCTACTCCGCGTACTGCGTGCTGACCTGCGCGATTCTCGGTGGCTCATTCACCGTGAGCCGCTCGATCGTCGACTATCCGATCCTGTCCGGCCAGGCGTTGCGCTACGCCCTGGCCGCACTCGCCCTGTTCGCGCTGACCCTGCGGGGCGGCCCGCGCATCCGCCCGACCGGCCGGGAGCTCGCCCGGCTGGCGCTGGTCGCGGCGACGGGCCTCGTGGCGTTCAACGTCCTGCTGCTGTTCGCGTTGCGCCACGCCGACCCGGCGGTGATCGCCACCATCGTCGGGGCCAGCCCGCTGCTGCTGGCCCTGCTCGGCCCGCTGCAGCAACGCCGCCGGCCGGCGCCCCGGCTGCTGGCCGCGGCGGTGGTGGTCGTCGCCGGTGCCGCGCTGGTCAGCGGCTACGGCCGGCACGACCTCGCGGGGCTGGCCGCGGCGGCCGGGGTGCTGTGCTGCGAGGCCGCGTTCTCGCTGCTGGCCGCGCCGCTGCTGCCACGCCTCGGGGCCGTGCGCGTGTCGGCGTGGAGCACGGCACTGGCCGTACCGATGCTGCTCGGGCTTTTGGCTCTCGGGACGGAACGGCTCCGGGTGCCCATCGCGCGGGAGGCCGCGGCGCTGGTCTTCCTCGGCCTGGTGCTCACGGTCGTCGCGTTTGTTTGCTGGTACACCGGGGTGGCCGGCCTCGGCGTCGACCGGGCCGGGGTCTACCTGGCCCTGGTGCCGGTGTTCGCCCTGCTCACCACCGCCGTGGTGGACCGCGCCGGGCCGGGGCCGGCGAAACTGGGGGGCGTGCTGCTGGTGGGCGCGGGCCTGGCACTGGCGGCGCGGCGTGTTAAGCAAGATGCATGGAACGCACCGCGCTCGTCCTCGGCGCCGGTGGCATCACCGGTGTCGCCTGGCAACTCGGCATCCTCGTCGGACTGCACGACCGGGGCCTCGACCTCGGCCGCGCCGACCTGATCCTGGGCACCTCGGCCGGCGCCATGACCGGCGCCCTCATCGCGGCATTCGGCGACCCGCGCGCGGCCGCCGCCATCGAAGCCCCGCTCGGCCCGGGCGACCCGCCGATCACCGCGGACTGGAACCGCGGGGCGATCGCCTTCGGCCTGCTGCAGGACGCGTCGCTGGACCCGGCCGAGATGCGCCGGCGGATCGGCGCGATCGCGCTGGAGGCCGAGGTCGGGCCGCCGGAGCCGTGGCTGGCGGCGTTCGGGCGGCGGCTGCCGATCGAGACCTGGCCGGCGCGGCTCGTGGTCACCGCCGTGGACGCGGCGACCGGCGACCCGGTCGCCTGGGACGAGGACTCCGGGGTGCCGCTGGTGCCCGCCGTGACGGCCAGCTGCGCCGTCCCGTGCATCTTCCCGCCGATCCCGGTCAACGGCTCGCGGTTCATGGACGGCGGGGTCCGCTCCCGCACCAACGCCGACCTGGCGGCCGGCTACGACCGGGTCTACGTGCTGGCCCCGCGCATGCCGATGATGCAGCGCGACGCCCTCGACCCGGCGTTCACCATGATCGAGCCGGACGAGGCGGCGATGGAGGCGATCGGCGGCAACGTGTTCGACGCCGGCCGCTGGATCCCGGTGCTGGCCGCGGCCGAGCGCCAGGGCCGGGAGCTACTGCTTCGCTGAGCCGGACATGGGCTTGTAGTAGGCGTCCTGGGCGAGCGAGCCGCGGAAGGCGGCGAGCACGTCCGGGTCGTCGGAGACCATGAACTGGTTCGTCGGCCCCTTGTTGTCGGTGGGGTCGGACTCGAAGTAGAGCACGGCGCGGACCTGCGGGTTGGCCTTGAACGTCGCCGAGGCGTCGGCCAGCCACGCGGCCCGCTGCCGAGTGCCCCAGCTACGGGCGATGCCGAACTCGCCGACCATCACCGGCTTGCTCGGGTGCCGCGCGCAGAACTCGAGGAACGGCCGCATGAGGTTGCCGATCGTGTCGTACTTCGTGCCCGCGTACACGTCGACGCAGGTCCAGTCGACCTGGTCGTCGCCGGGGTAGAAGCCGGCCGCGACGCCGCCGGCGAAGCCCTCGGCGGTCGGGCACCACACCCAGGAGGCGTTGGTCGCACCCTCCTGCCGGAAGACGTCGCGCACGTACTTCCAGGCGGCGATGTAGTCCGCCCCCGACCACATCTGGGCGCGGAGGTTGGGCCGGTCCATTTCCCAGCGGTACCGCAGCAGCACGGGATGGCCGAACGCCTTGAGCTCGCGGGCCCGCTCGCGGATGAGCTCGTCGTAGCGGCCCATCGTGATGAGCCGGGTGTCGCCGCCCGCCCACGACAGCATCAGTGTGCTGCCGCGGGCGGCGAACTGGCGGTCGGAGTCGTTGAAGAAGTTCTCGTCGAAGCGGCGGTACGTGTTGACGATCGCCATCTTGCGGCCCAGCGAGTGCTCCCAGGCCGTCATCGCGCTCACCCGACCCGACTCGGTGAGGCTCTCCGGGCGCACCCACGCGCCCAGGTAGGAGCCGCTGCGCGGCGGGGCGACCGGCCCCGCCTCGAACGGCCCCTCCGAGCGCGCGATGGCCGGCGGCGACGCCGAAGTGTCCACCGTGGACGACGGGCCGGCCGTGGGCGGCTGCGCCTTCCGGCCGCGGTCGAGCACGGTCAGCGTCACCGCCGCGGCGGCAGCCACGGTCACGACCACCACGGCGATCGTCAGCACGATCCGCTTCATGCTGTCCTTTCCGGCTATCCAGATATGCGCCTGGCTACATAGAGAACGTCCGTGGCCACCCCGGAGAGACGGCGCGAACGGCTGGCGAGGTCGTCGGCCCGCCGGGCCACCGGCCGCAGCCACTGCCGCCGGTACGCCCCGGCCGGCAGCACCGCGAAGCCCCGCCGGTCGATCACCTCGAAGCCGTGCCGGGCCAGCAGCTGCTCCACCTCCGCGTGCTGCAGCTCGGCGAACCACGCGTTGCCGCGGTGCCGCCGGTGCCGCAGGTGGCGCAGCGAGGAGCGGTTGCCGTGGTTCTCCACGACGAGCAGCCCCGAGTCCGCCTCCGGCAGGGCCCGGGCGGCGAACGCGATCGCCCGGTCCCGCACCTCCCGCGGCGCGTTGAGCAGCAGCCGGAACACCGTCACCAGCGCCGGCCCGTCACCGGTGGCCGGCTCCGGCACCGGCCCGGCCTCGGCCACCTGGTGCAGCTTCGCGTAGACGCCCGCTTCCCGGGCCTTCGCGAGCATCTGCGCCGAGGTGTCGTAGCCGTGCGCGGCGCGTACCACACCGTGCAGCAGCTTGATCGCCCGCCCGGTCCCGCAGGCGAAGTCGTGCTGGACCGGGCGCCGGGCGGTGAACTCCCGCCGCACCAGCCCGCGCAGGAACGCCCGCTGCCGCCCGCTCACCGCGGTCGCGTAGGTCTCCGGCGCATAGACGATCCGCTCGTACTTCTCGACCGCCGCCTCCGACTGGAAGACCTCCGCGTAGTCCGTTCTCATGGCTCCCCCTGCATCAAGGTTTTCCTCAATCGCACCGCCGCGTAGCAGTACGCGACGGCGCCCGCCCCCGTGGCGGCGAGTTTCACGGCCGGCCCGGGGTGCAACGCCCACAGCGCGAGCTGGGGCGCGGCGAAGAACCCGGCCGCCATGGCGCAGGCGAGCAGCGTCGCCCGGCCGAAGGGGTGCAGCCCCAGCCCGCGCACGACCTGCACGAGCGGGACGAGGTTGTTCACGAGCACCGCGGCCGCGAGGCCTACGGCCGCGCCGAACGCGCCGCTGCGGGGGATGAGCAGCGCGTCGACGCCGAGCATGACGATCAGGGCCAACCCGACGTTGGCCAGGTTCCACCAGGTGCGCCCGGCCATGGCCAGCACGACGTCGACCATGCCGCAGGCGGTGGCCACCAGCATCGCCGCGGCCAGCACGCGCACCACGCCGACACCGTTGCTGTAGTGTTCGCCGAAGAGGGCGAGGTACCACGGGGCATAGGTGAACACGAGCAGGTACAGCGGCCAGCAGCACAGCACCACCCACGCGGTGGCCTGGCGGTAGAGCAGGTTGGCGCCCTCGGTGTCGCGCACCGCGAGACGCTCGGCCAGGCGCGGCTGGACCGACTGGGAAACGCCCTGGTTGACGAACTGGCCGAGGATCACGAACCGGCCGGCGACGGCGTACATGGCGGCCGGCGCCAGCCCCGCCAGCGAGGCCACCATGAGCACGTCGACGCGCTGCAGCGCCATCTGGGCGAAGCTCGCCACCGCCCTGGGCGCCGTGAATCCCCAGAACCGCTTGGGCGTGAAGTCCGACAGTTCGGTTTTGTCAGGCCTTATACCTACATAGAGGCGTTTGAGGGCGTAGCCGGCGAGCAGCGCGGTCGGCAGGTAGGGCAGCGCCCACAGCGCGGCGAAGAGCTGCGGGCCCCAGCCCGCGGCCCACACCACCACCAGCAGGGCGAGCTGCGCGGCCGGGCGCATCACCCGGTCCAGCAGGACCGTCGGACGCATCGCGCGCAGCCCGCGGGTGGTGGACAGCAGCACGTCGGTGAAGGCCGCCGCGGGCAGGAACAGCGCCAGTGCCCGGACCAGGTCGGGCCGGCCCGGCAGCAGGCCGGCACCGAACCACAGCCCGGCCGCGATGAGCGCGGCGGCGACCGCGACCGGCAGCATCGCCACGCGCAGGCACTCGCCGAACCGGGACAGGTCGCCGACCGCGCGCATCCGGGCCGGCCAGTAGACCAGCGACGTCTGCACGCCGAGCTTGGCCACCGTCACGCCGAGGCCGAAGGTGGCGGTGGCGGCGAAGAAGGCGCCGGCCGTGTGCGGGTCGAGCGCCCGGGCGGCGAGCCAGGTGACGCCGACGCCGGCCAGGCCCGTGCAGGCCGTGCCGGCCAGGTTGGCGATGCCGCCGCGGGCCGCGCCGCGCAGCATCCCGCGCGGCGACTCGACCGCGGGGCGCTCCAGGGTGTCTGTTTCTTCCGGCGCGCTGACGCGGGTCATCCGACCATCCATGAAGGCCGGTAGCCCAGCCAGTCCGCCAGCCTCTCGTCGTAGGGCGCGTAGTGCTCGGCCAGCCGCGAGGCGATCGAGTCGTCGAGGCGGTTGCGCGGCCGGGCGTTGTGCCGCTCGAACGCCGGGTAGGCGTTGACGTGCGGCAGGCCCAGGAAGTCGACGACCGCGTCGTAGACGGGCTCGGGCCGGGTGAAGAACTCGGTGCTGTCCACCACGTGCACCCGGTCGCGGCCGAGCAGGCGGGCCATCGGCTCGATGTACTCGATGTACTCGCCGCGCGCCCGGTAGGCGTGGTGCTGGTGGGAGAAGCTGTAGGCGTGCGGGTCGCCGAGCAGCCGCTCGCGCTGCCCGGACAGCCGGTGCTCCTCCAGGTCCAGCGCGCGGCCGAAGTCCACCTCGGACTCGAAGCCGCGGGCCACCTCGTGGGCGTGCTGGGAGTACGCCCGCTCGATCGGGTCGCGGACCAGCACGACGAGGCGCACCCCGGGCAGGTCGGCGGCGATGCGGGCCAGCGCGTGCGGGTGGTACATGTAGTACGGGCTGGACTCGAACGTCTGCGCCGGCACGCCGAACTCGGCGCGCACGCGGTCGGCGCGCCGCTGCAGCGGGAAGTGGCCGCGATACCAGCGCAGCCCCCGGTGATAGCCGACGTCGAAGTAGTGCACGCCCTTGTGCAGCACCGCCTTGATGACGGCCGGGTGGGCGGCCAGCGCCCGGTAGAGCGACGTGGTGCCGCAGCGCTGCCCGCCGCAGATCAGGAACGACGGCAGCATGCGCCGGCTCGCGGTGAGCTGGCCGTAGTTGCGGGATCCGAAGTGGACGATCCGCTTCATCGACTCGGGAACCTGCACGGGCATGGTTACAGCGCCTCCACTCGCGCGACGAGGACGGGCAGCAGCCAGCTGCCGAGCACGCCCAGCCGGGCGCCGGCCTCCGCCTGCCGGTCGGTGACGTACCGGGTGGCCAGGTCGATGAGGTACAACAGCGTCGTGACCTCGATCGCCTGGCGGTGCACCACGCCGAAGGGCAGCAGCACGTCCGGCGCGGTCGCGACGAGCTCGCTCACGGCCTGCCCGGCGCTGGGCGAGCGGCCGATGCCGATCTGCAGCGCGTGGTGCAGGGCGTCGAAGCCGAGCGGCACGCCGGGGGTGAACCGCTCCCAGTCCCAGACCAGCACCGCGCCGGCGAGCCCGGCCATATTCCACGGCGACCAGTCGCCGTGCCAGGAGCCGAAGGAGAGCTCGACCCCGCCCGCGGCGCCGGCGATCCGCTCGGCGGCGCCGCGCAGCGCCGCGCCCTCCGGGTGGCCGGCGACGGCGTCCAGCCGGGCCCGCAGCCGGTTCCAGTAGCCGCTGCCCGCGAGGGTGCCGTGGCCGGTGCCGCAGCAGCGCGCGACCTCGAGCATCGCGCCGGCCAGCCGGGGCGCGCTGAGCGGCGCCCGCGGCTGCCAGACCGGCAGCGCCGACTGGACCAGCACCTCGTGCTCGCCCCACTGCCCGGCGTGCAGCACGCCGGGGACGCGGACGGCGCGCAGCCCGGCGGAGCCGACCGCGGCCAGCGCGTTGCCCTCGGCCCGGACCAGTTCGCGGGTCAGCGCCGAGGTGCCGAGCTTGGCGAAGGCGACGGTCTGCCCGGCCGCGTCGAGCAGCTGCAGCACCGGCTTGCGGTTGGCCCGCGCCGGTCCGATGTGGACGCTCAGGCGCAGCCCGGCGCCGACGGTGCGGCCGAGGTAGGCATCGATCGTGTCCGCGCCGGGGCTGAGCGTCAGCCGGTCGCGCAGCAGCAGCCCGGACAGGCCGGTGCGCAGCGCGGCGACGACGGCGTCGCGCTTGAGCCGGGCCAGCCGGGACTGCGGCTCGGCGTAGCGGCGCACGGCCGCGGCGGCGACCCGGCGGTCATCGGCCGGCACCAGCAGGCGCGGGCGGCGGGCGTTGGGGATGACGAGGTACTCCACGGCCCGCTCACCCCGGCCGGGGTACAGCAGGCTCAGGACCTCGGCGACGTACTGGGCCCGCAGCTGCTCGTCGCCGGCCCGCAGCTCGGTCGGTGCGGTCTTCATCGGGCTCATGGCCGGCTGAACCCCCTCTGCTGGTTGCGCCACAGCACGGCATAGGCGAGGAACATCAGGGCCAGCGGGGTGACCAGCGCGTTGTACCAGAACATCGCCGCGAAGCTCGACACCAGCGCCGCACCGCCGGCCAGCCCGATCGCGGAGGTGTCGCGGCGGAACCGCCACAGGGCGGCCAGCAGGAAGCCGAGGTACGCCGCGGTGCCCAGCAGCCCGTGCGCGTAGAGCAGCTGCCACAGCTGGCCGTTGCCGCCGATGGTGAAGTTGCCGCAGCGCTCGCAGCTCGCGCTCTCCCCGACCGCGATCGAGTTGCGCCCGCCGATGGTGCTGCGGGTGGAGCCGAAGCCGATCAGCGGCGACTCCCACATGCCGTCGATGGCCTTCTGGGTGGTGTACATCCGCACGCCGTTGGACTTGCCGTCCTCCAGCCGCGCGTTGACCACGTCGCCCAGCGGCGTGGCGGCGACCGCGACGGCCACCGCGACCCCGGCCACCGCGACCAGGCCCAGCGCCGCGGCCCGGCCCTTGAGCGCCAGGCGCACGGCGACGTAGACGATCATCACGCCGAGGCCGATCCACAGGCCGCGGTTCAGCGAGTACACGATCGGCACCAGCGACACCAGCAGCGTGACGGCGGCGAAGACCTTGACCCGCCGGCGCTGGGCGAGGGCGAAGCCGGCGACCGCCAGCCAGCCGGCGAGGAGGCACACGTTGTTGCCCCAGGTGTTGGTGTACCCCCACGGCGCGCCCGGCCGCGGCGTCTCACCGCCGAGCAGGTTCATGATCTGCGCGGCCGTCGGGTGCACCATGGACTGCACGAAGCTGTCGTGCCGCATGTGCGCGGGCAGCAGCAGCTCGACCGGCGCGGTGAACTCGAAGCGTGGCGCGGCCATGCCGAGCAGCCCGCCGGCCACGGTCACCACGAACAGCCAGCCCAGCAGGCGGACCAGCCGCTCCTGGGTCAGCGCGCGGCGCTCCAGGTTGCCGGCGTACACCAGCAGGACGGTCAGCGCGGCGTAGCCGAGGAGCCGGAAGGCGTACGACACCAGGCGGCTCTGCGCGGTGCCCGGCACCGTGCCGGCCGGGTCGGCGCCGAGCGTGAACAGCCCGAAGGCGACCGTCGCCAGGAAGAGCAGCCAGAGCAGGAACGCGGGCGGCAGCTTGACCACGTGACCGGCGGCGCGGTGGCGCACCAGCGACCACAGCATCGGCACGGCGGCGAGGAAGAAGATGAGCACGCCGAGGCCGAGCGCCCACCACAGCGGGTAGAGCAGCAGGATCCCGGTCAGCGGCCAGGCGCGCAGCCGGTGGGCCGGCTTGAACGGCCGGCGCGGCGGGGCGGCCTCGGCGGCGCGTTCGGCGGGGTGGCTCGTGAGGGTGGTCATCGGCGCTTGTCGGCGCCGTTCTCGCTGGGGGTCTTGGGGGCCTCCGCCGGGATCCGGGTGACGGAGATGGTCCGGACCGCGCGCTTCGGCGCGGCCGGGGGCGCCGCGGGCGCCGGCACCGGTGCGGCCGGAGGCGTCGCCCGGACCCGCGCCGGTGCCGGGGCCGCCGGCTCCTCCGGGGCGAGGAGCTCCTTGGGCGGCAGCTTCTCCAGCACCGCGGTCATGTCGGCGGCGACCGGCACGGTGGCGGCGGCGGTCGTCCCCGCGCCGGCCTCGCGCTCGTCGCCGCGCGGCGCGGCGAGCCGGGGCAGGACCACGGCCCCGAGCAGCGGGGTGCCGACCCGGCGCAGCTGGTCGGCGGCGTCGGCCAGCTCGGTGTTGCGGGTCCGGCGCAGCTCGACCGCGACGATCGCCGCGTCGGCCAGGCTGGCCAGGCTCTGCGCGTCGGCGCTGGTCGCCGTCGAGGGCGCCTCGACGACCACGTAGGCGGCCCGCTCGCGCAGCGTGGCCAGCGTGTCCCGCAGGGCCTGCGACTGCAGCAGCCCGCCGGCGCTGGCGGTGCCGCCGGTGGTGACGACGCTGAGGTTCGGGTGCCGCGGCGCGCGCTGGGTGGCGCTGCTGAGCGAGAACCGCCCGGCGAGCACGTCGGACAGGCCCGGCACGGCCCGCACGCCGAGCATGCGGTGCACCGAGGCGGTGTCGACCAGGCTGTCGGGCAGGTGGGCGCAGACCAGCACGGTCTCCGCGCCGGTGCGCGCGAACGCGGCGGCGAGGTTGGCCGCGACCACCGTCGACACCGCGCCGCGGCTGGCCCCGGCGACGACCACGACCTGGCCGGCGAGCGCGACCCGGGCGTCGCCCCCGGCCGGCGCCGGGATGCTCGCGAGCACCTCGTTACGGAGCCGGTTGAAGATCCGCCCGCCGGCGCCGAAGGGGGCGAACACGTCGTCGAGGCGCGGCTTGACCCGGCCCGGCACGGCGGCCAGCACCGTGACGTCGGCCCGCCGCGGCAGGTCGGACGGGCGGCGGATGCGCTGGTCGAGCCGCTCCCGCAGCATGGCCGCGCCGACGCCGAGCAGCAGCCCGACCATCGCGCCGCTGGCCAGGTTGAGCAGCCGGTTGGGCTTGACCGGCGCGCTGGGCAGGTCGGCGTCCCGGGTGATCTTCCCGGCGCTCACGGTCGTGGTGAGCAGCTGGTTGAGCTGCCCGGCGAGCGTGTTGATCTGCGAGGTGGCGGTGCTGCGCTGGCTCTCCAGGTTGGGCCGGTTGGGGTCGTTCTGCTTGAGCGTGGCCAGCTTGTTGTTGATCTGCGTCAGCCCCGCGTTGAGCTGGTTGATCTTGTCGTTGAGGATCGCGATCCGCCCGGCCACGTCGGCCTTCGCCGACTCCTCCCGGTTGCGCAGGTAGGCCTCGGCGAACGCGTGCGACCCGGCCTGCGCCCGCTCGGCGGTGTCGGCCGAGAAGGTGATCACCAGAAAGGTCGTGTTCGGGGGTACCTCCACCCGCACGCCCGCCGCGAGCGTGTCCGGCGGCACGGTGGAGCGCATGAGCGCGGCCGCGTCGGTGGCCACGGTGGTGGAGGCGACCAGCTGGGCCTCGTTGTCGAGGTTGATGTCGCCCTTGGTGCGCCCGCTGGTGGAGTTGGCGTCCTGCCCGTTGCCGATCGGGGAGACCAGCACGGAGGTCGCCGACTCGAAGACCTTGGTCTGCATCGACGTGAACTGCACGGCGCCGGCCAGCCCGGCGAGCACGAGCACCAGGACCAGCCACCAGTGGCGCCGGGCCATGCCGAGCAGATCGACGCCCGGGGAGTCGGGCTCGGCGGAGTGCAGGCGGTTGGCGTCCATGAAGCGGCGGCCCCTTCGTCAGGTTCTCAGGCCCTAACGCCACGGATCGCGCCGACGTAATGGGAGATTCACCCCGGTTCACCCACCAGTAGGCTCTCGCCGGGAATTCGACCCGACCCCGGCGCCCTCGCCGCGCGTCAGCGGACGGGAGGCGATGTGCGCGAGGAACTCGAGCGGGAGTACACCGAGTACTTCCAGGCGCGGCTGCCGCAACTGCGCCGGCTGGCGGCCGCGCTGTGCGGCGACGCCCACCGCGGCGACGACGTCGTGCAGGCGGCGGTGACCACGCTGTACGTGCGCTGGAAGCACATCCGCGGGGTGGACAACCTCGACGCCTATGTGCGGCGGAGCGTGGTCAACGCCTTCCTGAGCGCGCGGCGCCGGCCGTGGGCCCGGGTCGCGCTCACCGACGCGCTGCCCGACCGGCCGGCCGAGCCGGGCCAGCCGGCCGACGAGCGGCTCGTCCTGCGGGCGGCCGTGCGGCGGCTGCCGCACCGCCAGCAGGCGGTCGTGGTGCTGCGGTTCGTGTGCGACCTGCCGGTCGCCGAGGTCGCCGCGCTGCTGGGCTGTGCGGAGGGCACGGTGAAGAGCCAGACCGCGGAGGCGCTGGCCGCGCTGCGGCCCTGACGGCACCGGCTCCGTCGCCGTCGGCATCGCCCGCGACGGCACGGTGGTGGGCGAGGTCGTCGGGAGTGATCGGCGCGTGCCGCACGCAGCCCAGGGGCGAGCGGGCCGACGTGAGCTTCGTCAGCCTGGACGGCCGGCACCTGTCCGGCCGCAGCTCCACCGGCGAGTGGCTGGAGTGGACCTGTGCCGGTTAGGGGATGGGGCGCGGGTCCAGCCAGCCGTTGCTGCCGAGATAGCGCAGCACCGTCGTCACCGCCTCGCCCTGGGAGAGGTCGGTGGTGTCGATGGTGACCTCGGCGTCCAGCGGCTCCTCGTAGGGGTCGTCGATGCCGGTCATGCCCTTGATCAGCCCGGCGCGGGCCTTGGCGTAGAGGCCCTTGCGGTCGCGGCGCTCGCACTCCTCCAGCGGGGTCGCGACGTGCACCAGCACGAAGCCGGCGCCCGCGTTGTGGGCGAACTGGCGGGCGGCGGCGCGCGAGTCGCGGAACGGCGCGATCGGGCAGCAGATCGCCACCCCGCCGTGCCGGCCGACCTCGGCGGCGACCCAGCCGATGCGGCGGATGTTGGTGTCACGGTCCTCGGCGGAGAAGGTCAGCCCGGCCGAGAGGTGCCGGCGCACGATGTCGCCGTCGAGCAGGGTGACGCTGCGCTCGCCGGTCTCCAGGAGCGCGTCAGAGAGGCCGGTGGCCATGGTCGACTTGCCGGAGCCGGACAGGCCGGTGAAGAACACCACGAGGCCGCGCTGGCGCCGGGGCGGGCGGGCGCGGGCCAGCTCGCGGGCGACGGCCGGGGGCGTGTGCCACTCGGGCAGGATCGTGCCGCGGTCCAGGTGGTCCTCGATCTCGGCGACCGTCAGCGGCAGGCGGCGGTGCCGGGGCGGGATGTCGTCCAGGGACCGCCACTGGCCGTCGCGGCCGTCGTAGGCGAGCTCTCGCGGTACCAACACCCGAAGCCCGCCTCCGGAGAGCATCGACTCGCTGGAGGCCAGCAGGTGGGTGACGCCGTAGGCGGCCGCCACCCGGGTGCGCAGCATCGCGTCGCGGATGTCGTCGCCCTCGTGGTGCGGCAGCGGCAGGGCCACGATCGTCGAGGCCGGCATCCGGTCGCGGGCCGCGAGCACGCAGCGCACCAGCGCCTCCGGGGCCAGGCCGTCCGGGCCCGGGCCGTCGACCGGCACGAGCACGACGAGGTGGGCGGCGAGCGTGCGGGCGGCCCGGGCGATCTGGGCCAGTTGCGGGCGGTGCAGCGGCCGGTCGGCGATGACGCCGAGGATGCGCCCGGGCGGCAGCGAGCCGCGCACCTCCGCCGGGGTGCGCCGCATGCGCCGGAAGGCGCCGTGGCCGCCGTCGCCGAGCCGGCGGACCGGGCCCGCGACGCCGAGCGTGGTCTTGCGGCCCGGGTACAGCTCGGTCGCGTCCAGCGCCGCGACCGGGGCGCCCTCAAGATCGGCGAGGATCAGCACCCGGCGTAGCGGGTTGGTCACGTCGAGCTGCTCGGCGAGGGTGCGCGGCACCTCCAGCGTGACGGGCACCGGCCAGGTCGTGCCGTCGGCGAGCCGGCCGGTGCGCCGCAGGGCGATGAGGTCCGCGGAGCCGAGGAATCCGGTCAGCGGCGTGTATGCCCCCGACACCAGCAGCTCCAGGTCGGCCAGCTCGGACGGTTTCGGCGTATAGGTCGGGGCGTCCCGCAGCACGTCTTCCGGCAATACCCAATCCGCGGGGCCCGATCCATCGACTGCCCAACCGTTCACAGACACGACCGCAAGCCTGCCACAGAACTCAACCGGTGTTACGCATGCCCGCCGCGATTCCATTGATCGTTGTCAACAAGGCCCGCTCCAGCGCCGGGTCGGGCGAGGACCGCCGGCCGCCGGGCCAGGCCCCGCTGTCGGCGGTCTTGCTGTCGCGGTACTGCCCGAGCAGCGTGACCTGCAGGTGGTGCAGCGGCTGCAGGTAGCTGTCCCGCACGCCGAGCGTGCGCTGCAGCACCGGCTGGCGGTCGAGCAGCCGCGTCTCACCGGTGACCGCGAGCACCTCGGCCACGGTCTGCTCGTACTCGGCGCTGATCGTGTCGAAGATCGGCCGCAGCGACGCGGGCACGAGCGTCTCGACGTAGCGCGCCGCGATCTCCAGGTCGGTCTTGACGAGCATCATCTCCACGTTGGACAGGAACGTGGCGAAGAAGTGCCACCGCTCGTGCATTTCCCGCAGCACGTCACCCAGGCCGGCCTCGCGGGCCGCCTTCAGGCCGCTGCCGACGCCGAACCAGCCGGGCACGATCTGGCGCGACTGGGTCCAGCCGAACACCCACGGGATGGCCCGCAGGCCCGACAGCCCGGCGTCGGCGTTGGGCCGCTTCGCCGGCCGGGAGCCGATGTTGAGCGCGCCGAGCAGCTCGGTCGGGGTGGCGGCCCAGAAGTAGGCGGGCAGGTCCGGATTCTCGACCAGGGCGCGGTAGTCGGCGAACGCGGCGGAGGAGACGACCTCCATCGCGGCGTCCCAGCGGGCCAGCGCCTCGGCCGGCTGCCGGGGCTCGGTGTGCAGCAGGGCGCTCTGCAGCACGGCGGCCAGCGTCAGCTCCAGGTTCTCCCGGGCCAGGGCGGGCAGCGTGTACTTGTCGGAGATGACCTCGCCCTGCTCGGTCACCTTGATCGCGCCGTCCAGCGTGCCCCACGGCTGGGCCAGGATCGCCTCGTGGGTGGGGCCGCCGCCGCGCCCGACGGTGCCGCCGCGGCCGTGGAAGAGCCGCAGTCGCACGCCGTGGCGACCGGCGACGTCGCGCAGCTGGCGCTGCGCCTTGTGGATCATCCACTGGGAGGTGGTGATGCCGGCGTCCTTGTTGGAGTCGGAGTAGCCGAGCATGACCTCCTGGACGTCACCGCGGGCGCGGACGATCGCGCGGTACACCGGAATCGACAACAGCTCGTCGAGCAGCTCGCCGGCCATCTCCAGCTCGCGGGCCTGCTCCAGCAGCGGCGCGAAACCGACCCGGGCCCGGGCCGACTCCATGGCCGCGCCGCCGAAGCCCGCCCCGGCGGCCACCTCGACCAGGCCCCACTCCCGGGCCAGGACCACCGCGGCCAGCACGTCGTCGATGCCTTGGGTCATGGAGATGATGTACGTCTCGATGACCTCGGGCCCGAACCGCTCCTGGACCTCGCGGATGGCGGCGAACACCTCGAACGTCTTGCGCGCGCTGTCGCTCAGCCCGGTGTCGCGGGTGGCCAGCGGCCGGCGGCCGTTGAGCTCGTCGATGAGCAGCTGGCGGCGCGCGTCGCGGTTCAGGGTCGCGTAGTCGACCTCGCCGACCCGGCGGTACAGCTGGGAGAGCACCTCGTGATGGGCGTCGGCGTGCTCCCGCACGTCGAGCGTGGCCAGCTGCAGGCCGAACGCCGACAGCGTGCGGATCGCGGAGGCGAGCCGGCCCGTGGCGGCGAGCTGGCCGCCGTTGCGCGCCAGCGACGCCCGCATCAGCTCCAGGTCGGAAATGAGCTCGGCGGTGCCGAGGTAGTCGCGGCCGGGCTTGTGCGGGGTGCCGGTGGCCAGCCGGGCCCGGGTGTGGCCGAGCTTGAGCCGGATGCAGCGCAGCTTCAGCCGATACGACTCCTCGAGGTTGACCCGGCGGTAGCGGGCCGGCAGCTCGGGAAGGTTGTCGAGGTCGGCGGCGAGGCTCGCGGACAGGTCGAGCGAGACCCCGCGCAGCCGCTTGGAGACCGACAGCTCGTCGATCAGGCCGTCGATCACGCCCTCGGCCATGCGGATGCCGTACTCATGCTGGATGAGCAGCACGTCGCGGGTCACCGCCGGCGTCACGAACGGGTTGCCGTCGCGGTCCCCGCCGATCCACGAGCCGAACGTGAGCGGCCGCGCGGTCGGCGGCAGCTGGACCCCGAGGTCGCGCAGCGTCTCGTAGAGGTCGTCGAGCACCGTGGGCGCGGCGCCCTCGGCCAGGTCGGCGAGGTAGTAGACGGCGTTGCGGGCCTCGTCGGCCGGCTCCGGGCGCTCCAGGCGCAGCTCGTCGGTCTGCCAGAGCAGGTCGAGCAGCTCGGCGAGGCGGCGGTCGGTGCGCGCGGTGCGGGTCTTGTCGGGCTCGGCGGAGCCGTCCAGCGCGGTGGCCACGGCCTCGGCGTCGAGCTCGTCGCCGACGGCGCGCAGCTTGGTCAGGATCGAGCGGCGGGCGGCCTCGGTCGGGTGCGCGGTGAAGACCGGGCGGACGGCGAGCTTGGACGCGATCGAGCCGATCTCGCGCACCCCGACGCCGCGGTCGGCGATGAGCTTCGCGGCCCGCTCGAGCCAGCCGCCCTCGCGGACCCGGATCCGGCGCAGCTCGCGGGCGCGGTGCACCTGCTCGGTGATGTTGGCGAGGTGGAAATACGTCGAGAAGGCCCGGGCCAGCTGCGTGCCCGTGACCACGTCGAGCCCGTGCAGGCGCTCGGCGGCCCGCTCTGGGTCGGTGCGCACCAGCGCGCGGACCTCTTCGACGAGGTCAAGCAGCTGCTGGCCGTCCTGGCGGACCAGGCTCTGGCCCAGGAGCGAGCCAAGCCGGCGGATGTCGGCGCGCAGCGCGGCGTCGGCTGCGCTCGACGCGGTTGCTTCGACAGACATGGTGACAGGTCCCCTCCGGGTGAGTTGCGGCTCGGCTGGGGGACGGCGCTGTCCGTTTTCTATCCCTATGGTTCCCGGGCATCGTATCGGCTAGCGCAACGCCCCGTGGCCACCCGGTGAGTCACGTCACCCGGTGTTCACGTGGCTTCGCCCCCGATATTTCTGTCATACCCGCCCGATAGTCTGGTAGCCGCATCGACCACCCCCGCCCTGCCTGGGCGCGGGGCTGTTTGCCGTGCAGATTGGGTGCAAATCGCCATGAAGCTCGCAGGCCTCACCGCTGCCGCCCTCGACGACCCCGCTCTCGCCCGCGCCCGCGACCTCGCCCGCGCCGGCCACGCCGACCAGGTCGACCTGACCGGGCCGCCGGCCGTGCGCGCCTTCGTCACCGCCGCCATCGCCGCCGAGCGGCCGGTGCTCGCGGTGACCGCCACCGGCCGCGAGGCCGAGGACCTGGCCGGCGCGCTGGGCTGCCTGCTCGACCCGGACCAGGTCGCGGTCTACCCGTCCTGGGAGACGCTGCCGCACGAGCGGCTCTCGCCGCGCTCCGACACGGTCGGCCGCCGCCTGGCCGTGCTGCGCCGCCTGGCCCACCCGACCGCGGAGGCGCCCCGCCCCCGGGTGGTCGTCGCGCCGGTGCGCTCGGTGCTGCAGCCGCAGCTCAAGGGCCTGGGCGACCTGGAGCCGATCGAGCTGCGCCCGGGCAGCGCGGCCGAGCTCGACGCGCTCACCGTGCGGCTGGGCGAGCTCGCCTACGCCCGGGTCGACCTGGTCACCAAGCGCGGCGAGTTCGCCGTCCGCGGCGGCATCCTCGACGTGTTCCCGCCGACCGAGGAGCACCCCCTGCGGGTGGAGTTCTGGGGCGACGACGTGGAGGAGATCCGCTCGTTCGCCGTGGCCGACCAGCGCACGATCGAGACGGTCGACCGGCTGTGGGCACCGCCGTGCCGGGAGCTGCTGCTCACCGACGAGGTGCGGGCCCGGGCCGCGGCGCTGTCCACCGACCACCCGCAGCTGGCCGAGATGCTCGACAAGCTGGCCGGCGGCGTGCCGGTGGAGGGCATGGAGTCCCTCGCACCGGCCCTGCTGGGCGGCACCGACTCGCTGGAGCTGGTGCTGCACACCATGCCGCCGGGCACGCACGTGCTGCTGTGCGACCCGGAGCGCATCCGCACCCGCGCGCACGACCTGGTCCGCACCAGCGACGAGTTCCTCGAGGCCAGCTGGGCCGCGGCGGCCGTGGGCGGCAAGGTGCCGATCGACCTCGGCGCGGCGGCGTTCCGCCACCTCGGCGACGTGCGGGCCGCCGCCGCCGAGCTCGGGCAGCCGTGGTGGTCGCTCAGCCCGTTCGCGGCGGCCGAGACGACCCGGGAGCCCGACGAGCCGTGGCGGCTCGGCGAGGACACGCCGGTGGCTGTCTCCGACGACGCCGTGTCGATCACCCTCGCCGCGCAGGCGGTCCCGCTGTATCACGGCGAGACCGACCGGGTCGTCGACGACCTCAAGCGGCTCAGCGGCGACGGCTGGCGGATCGCCCTGGTCTTCGAGGGCACCGGCCCGGCCCAGCGGGCGGCCGAGGTGCTGCGCGGCGCCGACCTGGGCGTGACCCTCGTCGACGACCTGGCGACGGCGCCGCGGCCCGGCGCCATCGCGATCACCACCGGCTCGCTGGAGCTGGGCTTCCTCGACGAGGAGGCGCGGCTGGCGATCATCACCGGCGCCGACATCTCCGGCGGGCGGGGCGCGTCCACCAAGGACATGCGCAAGATGCCCAGCCGGCGGCGCAACCAGATCGACCCGCTGGAGCTGCGCGCCGGCGACTTCGTGGTGCACGAGCAGCACGGCATCGGCCGATATGTGGAGATGGTCCAGCGCACGGTCAACGGCGCCGACCGCGAGTATCTGGTGATCGAATATGCGGCCTCCAAGCGCGGCCAGCCCGGCGACCGGCTGTTCGTGCCCACCGACCAGCTCGACCAGCTGTCCCGCTATGTCGGCGGCGAGGCGCCGACGCTGCACAAGATGGGCGGCTCCGACTGGCAGAAGGCCAAGTCCCGGGCCCGCAAGGCGGTCCGCGAGATCGCCGCACAGCTCATCCAGCTCTACGCCGTCCGGCAGAATTCGCAGGGCCACGCCTTCGGCCCCGACACGCCCTGGCAGCGGGAGCTGGAAGACGCGTTCCCCTACCAGGAGACCCCCGACCAGCTGGCCGCGATCGAGGAGGTCAAGGCCGACATGGAGAAGTCCGTCCCGATGGACCGGCTGATCTGCGGCGACGTCGGCTACGGCAAGACCGAGATCGCGGTGCGCGCGGCGTTCAAGGCGGTGCAGGACGGCAAGCAGGTCGCCGTGCTGGTGCCCACGACGCTGCTCGCGCAGCAGCACTTCAACACGTTCGCCGAGCGGGTCGCGCAGTTCCCGGTGGAGGTGCGGCAGCTCTCGCGGTTCCAGACCCCGACCGAGACGAAGGTGACCATGGAGAAGGTCACCGACGGCACCGTCGACATCGTGATCGGCACCCACCGGCTGCTGCAGACCGCGACCCGGTTCAAGCAGCTGGGCCTGGTCATCGTCGACGAGGAGCAGCGTTTCGGCGTGGAGCACAAGGAGTTCCTCAAACAGCTGCGCGCCTCGGTCGACGTGCTGACGATGTCGGCCACCCCGATCCCCCGCACGCTGGAGATGGCGATCACCGGCATCCGGGAGATGTCGACCATCGCCACGCCGCCGGAGGAGCGCCACCCGGTGCTCACGTTCGTCGGCGCGCAGGACGACAAGCAGGTCGCCGCCGCGATCCACCGCGAGCTGCTGCGCGACGGCCAGGTCTTCTACCTGCACAACCGGGTCGAGTCGATCGAGCGCGCCGCGCGCCGGCTGCGCGAGCTGGTGCCCGAGGCGCGCATCGCGGTCGCACACGGCCAGATGGGCGAGGAGGCCCTCGAGAAGATCATGGTCGGCTTCTGGGAGAAGGAGTATGACGTCCTCGTCTGCACCACGATCGTCGAGAGCGGCATCGACATCCCCAACGCCAACACCCTGATCGTGGAGCGCGCCGACCTGCTCGGCCTGGCCCAGCTGCACCAGATCCGCGGCCGGGTGGGCCGGGGCCGGGAGCGGGCCTATGCCTACTTCCTCTATCCGCCGGACAAGCCGCTCACCGAGCACGCCCACGAGCGGCTGGCGACGATCGCGCAGCACACGGAGCTCGGCGCCGGCATGTATGTGGCGATGAAGGACCTGGAGATCCGCGGGGCGGGCAACCTGCTCGGCGGCGAGCAGTCCGGCCACATCGAGGGCGTCGGCTTCGACCTCTACGTGCGCATGGTCGGCGAGGCGGTGCAGCAGTTCAAGGGCGAACGCCCAGAGGAGGAGGAGCCCGACGTCAAGATCGACCTGCCGGTCGACGCCCACCTCCCCTTGGAGTACATCGGCGCCGAGCGCCTCCGCCTGGAGATCTACCGCAAGATCGCCGGCGCCAAGCACGACGCCGCCCTCGACGAGATCGTCGCCGAGATGCGCGACCGCTACGGCGAGCCCCCGGAGCCGGTGGCCAACCTGGTCGCGGTGGCCCGCTTCCGCCACCTGGCCCGCGCCTACGGCCTGACCGACGTGTCACTGCAGGGCAAGCACGTCCGCTTCGGCCCGCTCCGCCTGCCCGACTCGAAGCAGCTACGCCTGAAGCGCCTCTACCCGGAGTCCGTCTACAAGTCCGCCGCCGACACCGTCTCCCTCCCCCGCCCCTCAACCCGCCGCGTCGGCGGCGAACCCATGCGCGACACCCAACTCCTCACCTGGGCCGCCGAACTCCTCAAGTCCGTCCTCGGCGACCCCGTCCCCACCCCCACCCCGACCCCCGCCTCCTAACCCGCGGCCGGGACCCGCCCCGCGGCATCGCGCTCGGCTCCGCCCGCGGCTGCGGGCTCGGCCGCGGGCTCGGCCTCGTGGCGGGCGCGCTGGCATCGCCCGTCCCGGTCAGGCCCGCAGCCTCCCGGCCCGGAGCCATAGCCCGCGGGCGGGGCCCCGGGTCCGGCGACTCGGCGATCTGGGCCCCGGCCGCCGCACGCCTCGGTCACCCGGGCAGTAGGTGCAGTAGGGCACGGCCGCGCCGAGGCCGGCCGCCCCTGCCGCCGCTTCCTCGCCCTGCCGCGGCGCCCAGGCTGCCCTTCGGGCCGCACCGCCCGCACCGCGCTCCGCACCAACCGGCCCTGCGCCAGCCCTGGCCCGCGCCCCAGCTCGCCCCGTGTTGAGCCTCCGCCCTCGGGCCGCATCGCCCCTTGCCCGCCGCCGCACCCCCTTGGCCCACACCGGGGAGCCCGGGCCCGATTTCGCGAGTCGTGCCGGGCCTGGGTTGGGCCACACGGCCACGACTCCGGCACTCCGCGGAGTCCTGCGGCGCCTTGATGGCGTAGCCATTGCGGTCGGGCGGACGAAAGTCTCCGTGATCATGCGCGCGCCCAACCGGGACGGCGGATTTGCCATGATCTTGGAGACATATGGTACCTATGTGTACATTTTTGCTCCGCGATCACGAAAAAGTGCCGTGCGGGCGGCGGGTTTGGCGTGATCGCGGAGAGATACGGTCGCGGGGCGAAGGTCGTCGGTGGTGGGCGGCTTGCGATAGCGTTCCGTGCGCGGGCATCGCGATCTCGTGGAAAGGCTGGCGGCCGTGTCGGGCAGAGTGGTCCTGCTGGTGACGTCGCCGCGGCTGCCGGCCGGGGTGCTGACCGCGCAGGCGTGGGACCTGGTGCGGGCGCACCCGGTGCTCACGGCCGAGGAGTCCGAGCAGACGGAGACCCTGCGCGCCGCGGGTGCCGCGGTCACCGTCGTCCCGGCCACCGCCGACACCCTGCTCGCCGCGATCGCCGAGCACGGCACCGTGGTCTGGCTGGCCGCCCCCGAAGGCGACGAGCACCTGGCCCGCGAGCTGGGCCTGCGGCTGGCCCGCGAGCCGGGCCTGGCCGAGCTGGAGCTGCTGTACGGCTCCTGGGACCCGCCGGGCGCCCGCCTCCTCGACGTGGTGACGGTCATGGACCGCCTGATGCACCCGGACTCGGGCGACCCGTGGAAGCGGGCCCAGACGCACACGAGCCTGGCGCCGTTCCTGCTGGAGGAGGCGTACGAGCTCTACGACGCCATCCGCGACGACGACACCGAGGCGGTCCGCGAGGAGCTCGGCGACGTCCTGCTGCAGGTGGCCCTGCACGCCCGCCTGGCCGAGGAGACCGCGAGCTTCACCATCGACGACGTGGCCGGCGACCTGGTGGCCAAGCTGATCCGCCGCAACCCCCACGTCTTCGCCGGCACCGAGGTCGCCGACATCGACGAGATCATCGCCAACTGGGAGCAGATCAAGAAGACCGAGAAGTCCCGCGCCTCGGCCGCCGACGGCGTGGCCCTCTCGCAACCGGCCCTGTCCCTGACCGCCAAGCTCCTGCAGCGCGTCGAACGCGCCGGCCTCACCGTGCCCACCCCGCCCGCTGACACCTTGGGCGGCGAGCTGTTCGCCCTGGCCGCCCGCGCCCGCGCGGAGGGCGAGGACGCCGAGGCCGCCCTGCGCAAAGCCGCCTTGGACTACATCGAGTCGATCCGCACCGCCGAGCGCCGCTCAGCCTAGATACGGATCTCTCAGCGGCTCCGGCCGGCCGAGGCTCTCGGCGATGGCCAGGATCGGCCCCGCCGCGACGTAGTACCGCCCGCGGGTCTGTCCCCGCTGCGCCAGCAGTTCCCGGTCGAGCAGCATCCGCAGGTCGCGGGTGGCCTGGTCGGAGGTGAGGCCCTCGTCGCGCTGGTACGCGGTGCGCCGCACCCGGCCGCCGGACGCCGCGGCATACAGCGCCGACGTGGTCCGCGTGGGCAGCCCGAGCCGCTCCAGCTTCTCCCACAGCAGCCCGGCCCGGTCCAGCCGCTGCCGCACCCGCTGCATCTGCATGTGGTGCGCTCGCAGACAGAACCGCACCCACGGCAGCGTGTCCCCATGCGGCTGCCAGCTGTCGCGCCCCGTATCCCGCAATGCGTCGTAGTAGGCAACGGTGTTGCGCGCGCTGCCGAGCCACTCCTCGATGGAGGAGAACTCGGGCGCCAGAATGGCGTCGCGCGCAAGCACCAGCGTGTGGACGCATCGGGACATGCGGCCGTTGCCGTCCTTCCACGGATGGATGCGCACCAGGTTCAGATGCGCCATCGCGGCGCGGACGAAGAGCGGCGCGTTGAGATCCCCATCCTCCAGCCAGTCGCTCAGGTCCTGCATGAGCTCCTTGACGCGGTCCGCCTCCGGCCCGGCGTAGACGACTTCGCCGGTCGAGTGATCCGTGATCCAGATGCCACCCGGACGGAAGCGCCCGGGCCACTTTTCGGGATGGTGCTTCAGCAGCATGAAATGGAGGCCGTTGAGCAGCATGTAGTCGTAGCGGAATTCCGCGGAGTGGGCGAGCATCTGCACGTAGCTGAGCGCGTCGCGGTAGCCCGTGATCTCCGCCCAGACGTCGGGATCCGCCTCGAGGGGTTCGTCGCCAGAGGCGGCGGCGATGGCGTCGTCGACCGAGACCTGGTAGCCCTCGATGGAGTTCGAGCCGACGATGCCCCGGGCCACCAGCTGGCGGCGGAGCTGGCCGGTCCACCGGTGCGGCGTGGCGACCTGGTATCGCAGGCTGTCCCGCATGTGCTCCAGCTCGCCCAGGACGCGCTTGTCCTCGTCCTTCAGTTCCGGCGTCGCGTAGAGCATTTCATGATACTAGCATCATGCGGAAATCATTACCGCACTACGCGCGGTGGGCTGGGCGGTGTGTGAGGCGGTGGTGGAGGGAGCGGGCCAGCAGGGCCGCGGCGAACGGGGCGTCCTCGCGTAAGTACCGCCGAGCAAGACGACGCGGCTCGCGGGCCAGGCGGTCCAGCCACTCCAGGCCCGCCCTCTGCAGGGCCGGGCGGGCGCGCCGCACGTCGCCGGCGACGAAGTTCACCGCGGCGCCGCAGCCCAGGAACCAGGTGGCCGGCAGGGACGCGCGCAGGGACGCGATCAGGTGTTCCTGGCGAGGGAAGCCGATTCCGACGTACACCATCTGCGGTTGGGCCTTGATGACCCGCGCGCAGACCGACCGTAGTGCGCGGCGACTGCGGTCGAAGCCGTATGGCGGGCAGTGGGCGCCCGCGATGCGCAGGCCCGGGCAGGCGGCGGCGAGGCGCGCGGCGGCGCGGTGGGCGCCGTCCGGCTCGCCGTCGGTCGACGGCGCGCCGCCGAGCACGAACGCGCTGCCGCCGACCGCGGCGAGGCCCCGCGACAGCGACCAGATCAGGTCCGAGCCCGCCACCCGGGCCGGCAGCGTGCGGCCGGCCAGGCGGGCGGCCCAGACCAGCGGGGCGCCGTCCGCGACGACCAGGTCGGCCGCGCGGAGCTTGGCGCGCAGGGCGGCGTCCGCGGCGACCTGGCGCAGGATGTCGACGTTCGGCGTGACGATCCAGCCGCCGCGGCCGCGTTCCAGGGCGGCCAGGACGCGGGCGACGACCTCGGCCTCGGTGAGCGGGTCGATGGACAGGCCGCCGACCGGGACCCGCCGGGTGTGGGTATAGCTGCGCAGCATCGTTCGTCCGCAATTCCTCGTTATGCCTACCAGATACCAGCGAAACTGGCATATCTACCAAAACGACCAAGGAGGACGGTTTGGTACGCGTTCTGTTCCTCGGAGGGCTCGGGCGCAGCGGCACCACGCTGCTCGAACGCCTGCTGGGGGAACTGCCCGGCGTGTGCCCGCTCGGGGAGGTCGTGCACCTGTGGGAGCGCGACATCGCCGGCGATGAGCGCTGCGCCTGCGGCGTGCACTTCTCCGACTGCGACTTCTGGCAGGCCGTGGGCGAGAAGGCGTTCGGCGGCTGGCACCACGTCGACGTGTGGCGGGTGCTGGCGCTGCGCCACGCGGTGGAGCGGACCCGGCACATCCCGCGGCTGGCCAGCGTGCGGATGAGCCCCGCGCACCGGCTGCTCGTCGAGGAGTACGCCGACTGGTACGCCCGGCTCTACGAGGCGGCCGCCGTCGTCTCCGGCGCCGACGTGCTGGTCGACTCCTCGAAGCACGCGGCGCTGGCCTACTGCCTGCGGTTCGCGCCGAGCGTTGACCTGCGGGTCGTGCACATGGTCCGGGACAGCCGCGGCGTGGCGTACTCCTGGACCAAGAAGGTCAGCCGGCCGGAGACCGACAATGCCGAGGAGATGACGCGGTACTCCCCGGGCCGCTCCGCCCTGCTGTGGAACGCCCACAACACCGCGCTGTCCGTGCTGCACCGCTGCGGCGTGCCGGTCAAGCGGGTCCGGTACGAGTCGCTGCTGGACGAGCCTTCGGCGACGCTGCGCGATCTGTCCGGATTTATCGGGATAAAACCGGGTGAACTGCCCTTCCTGCGCGACGGCGTCGCCGAACTGAGCACGTGCCACAGCGCCGCCGGCAACCCGATGCGCTTCAAGGTCGGCCCGGTGCCGCTGCGCCGCGACGACGCCTGGCGCACCGCGCTGCCGGGAGGCCAGCGGCGGGTCGTGAGCGCACTGACCGCTCCGTTGCTCGGGGTGTACGGCTACCGGGGCAGCCGATGAGCACCGCCGCGCACTGGCCGAGCGTCGGCGTGGTGGTACCCACCCGCAACCGGCCCGAGCTGCTGCGCCGCGCCGTCGCCGGGATCGTGGCGCAGGACTACCCCGGTCCGGTTCGCACGATCGTGGTGTACGACCAGCACGAGACCGACGCAAGCCTGTGCCGCGGCGGCGACCGCCCGCTCGACGTGCTGCCCAACCTGCGCCGCCCCGGCCTGGCCGGCGCGCGCAACACCGGCATCGTCGCCCTGGACACCGACCTGGTCGCGTTCTGCGACGACGACGACGTGTGGCTGCCGACGAAGCTGCGCCGCCAGGTACACGCGCTGCAGCAGCGCCCGCAGGCCGAGTTCTGCAGCTGCGCGATCGAGGTCGAGTTCGCCGACCGGCTCACGCCCCGGCTGGCCGGCGCCTCCCTGATCGGCCTCGACGACCTGGTCCGCTCCCGGATGTCGATGCTGCACTCCTCGACGTTCCTGATGCGCCGCGCCGCGTTCGCCGCCGACGAGCTCGGCCTGGTCGCCGAGGACGCCCCGGGCAGCCAGAACGAGGACTGGGACCTGCTGCTGCGCGCCGCCAAGCGCGGCGAGATCGTGCACGTCGACGAGCCGCTCGTGCGGGTGCTGTGGGGCCGGTCGTCGATGTTCGCCTACGAGTACGCCACGAAGATGGCCTCCCTGCGCTGGATGATGGCCCGCCACCCGGAGATCGCCCGGTCCGCGACCGGCGCCGGGCGCGTCTACGGCCAGCTCGCCTGCTGGTCCGCCGCGACCGGCAACCGCCGCGACGCCTGGCGCTGGACGAAGGCCGCGATGCGCTCCAACTGGCGCGAGCCACGCGCCGCCATAGCCCTGGCCGCCGTCACCGGCGTCGTCAAGGTCGAAAGCGTCCTCGGCGCCCTCCACCGCCGGGGCCGCGGCATCTAGCCATCGCTGAAGTCTCGGGGTCACCCCGGGCTCACCCTCGACCATGCAGTACGCTCGTACTGCTAAGCGAGGTGTCAGCGCGAGAGGAGCGCCCGGCCGATGGCGAAGATCAAGGTAAACAACCCTGTCGTCGAGCTTGACGGCGACGAGATGACCCGGATCATCTGGAAGCAGATCCGCGAGCAGCTGATCCTGCCGTACCTCGACGTCGATCTGAAGTACTACGACCTGTCCATCGAGTACCGCGACCAGACCGACGACCAGGTCACGGTGGACGCCGCGAACGCCATCAAGCAGTACGGCGTCGGGGTCAAGTGCGCGACGATCACGCCCGACGAGGCGCGCGTCGAGGAGTTCGGCCTCAAGAAGATGTGGCGCTCCCCCAACGGCACGATCCGCAACATCCTCGGCGGCGTGGTCTTCCGCGAGCCGATCATCATGTCCAACGTGCCGCGCCTGGTCCCCGGCTGGACGAAGCCGATCATCATCGGCCGCCACGCCCACGGCGACCAGTACAAGGCGACCGACTTCGTGGTCCCCGGCCCGGGCAAGGTCACCATCACCTACACCCCCACCGACGGCGGCGCCCCGCTCGAGTTCGAGGTCGCCAACTTCCCCGGCGGCGGCGTGGCCATGGGCATGTACAACTTCGACGACTCGATCCGCGACTTCGCGCGCGCGTCGTTCCGGTACGGCCTGGACCGCGGCTACCCGGTGTACCTGTCCACCAAGAACACGATCCTGAAGGCGTACGACGGCCGCTTCAAGGACCTCTTCGCCGAAGTCTTCGAGACCGAGTTCAAGGACGCGTTCGCCGCGGCCGGCCTGACCTACGAGCACCGCCTCATCGACGACATGGTCGCCGCGGCGCTCAAGTGGGAGGGCGGCTTCGTCTGGGCCGCGAAGAACTACGACGGCGACGTCCAGTCGGACACGGTCGCCCAGGGCTTCGGCTCCCTCGGCCTCATGACCAGCGTCCTGATGACCCCCGACGGCAAGACCGTCGAGGCCGAGGCGGCCCACGGCACCGTCACCCGGCACTACCGCCAGTGGCAGAAGGGCGAGAAGACGTCGACCAACCCGATCGCGTCGATCTTCGCCTGGACCCGCGGCCTGGCCCACCGCGGCAAGGTCGACGGCACCCCGGAGGTCACGGCGTTCGCCACCGCGCTGGAGGAGGTCTGCGTCGAGACGGTCGAGGCCGGCCAGATGACGAAGGACCTGGCGCTCCTCATCTCCCGCGACGCCCCCTGGCTCACGACGGACGAGTTCATGAACGCCCTGGACCAGAACCTCTCGAAGCGCCTGGCCGCCTGACCCACCGCACCCTCACCGGCCCCGCCTCTTCGGAGCAGCGGGGCCGGTCGCATTCCGCCCACTCCCACGCCATCGACTCTCGATGAGCTTGCGCGCTCTCGACGCCCCCGGAGGCGCGGCGTCCCCGATCGCGCTCCAGCCCCGAGCCGTTCCGATCCGCGCGCCGTCGCCACACTCACCGCCGCCACTCGACCAGCGGGCCTGCGCGGCCGCCGCCGGCTGGGCGGCGATGACCGCCGTGCGGTGGTCATCGTCGCCGACCCCGAGGCGGCGCAGCGGACCGATGCGGACATCGCACCCGTCGAGCGCAACCGCCGATCCGCGCGGCCGGGCCGGACGTATGTCTCCGTGATCATGATGCCCGCGGCGACCGCACACCGGGTTTGCCATGATCCCGGAGACTTGTGGTACACGGGTGTACATCAAGTCTCCGCGATCATGAAAAACCGTTGGTGTCGATGCCGGTTGCGCATGATCACGGAGACTTCCGGTCCCTGCGCCGCGCTTCACAGCGAGGCAACGCCCAACGCGCGCAGGTCGTGGACGTCGACGACCTGGAACGGGCCGCGGTCGAGCTGGGAGTACATGATCGCCGATCGTGACCACCCCAGGGTGTTGGGACGCGCCGGCCAGACACCACGTGGCCACCGGCGGGCATCGCGGCCAGCGTTGCCGGTTCCCGAGTGGCGCCGGCCAGTTCCGCCGCAGCGCTGGCCGGTTCCCGAGTGGCGCCGGCCAGTTCCGCCGCGGCGCTGGCCGGTTCCCGACTGGCGCTGGCGGGCACCTGGGCACGGGCGGAGCGCAGTGGCTGCGAGCCGCGCACCCCGGCCGTACGCGGCGCGGCACGACCGTGCGGTGCCAGTCCATGGCAGGCGCGCCAAGGTCACTCCGCGCCGGGCACCACCGCACATGCAGGGCCCCGCCACCCACCGAACCGGCCGCCGCCGCACAGCAACACAATCCAGAGCGCTGGCCACCTCAGCCACCACGCCGGCGGATGCGACCGCCGCAACGCCCAGCGGCGAACCGGCCTCGCGCCCCCCACCACGCCCCAACCGTGCCCACGCCCGCCCCCACCGCGTCCGTTAACCCTGCGCTCCCGCCGCCTCCGAGGCCGCCCCGCCCACCGGGCCATGCCCCGCTCCCGCCCGCGGCCGGGCCCGCATTACCCCGCGCTTCGCGCGAACCCGCCCCGCCCACCGGGCCATGCCCCGCACCCGCGCCCGTCCGGGGCCGGGCCCGCACTGCCCCGCGCTTCGCGCGAACCAGCCCCACCCACCGGGCTATACCCCGCGCTGCGGCCCTAGGCCGTGTTTCGTAACGGCGTCGATGTTGCGGCGTGGCGGTGATCGATAATTGAAGAGGTCTCCGGTAGGTGGTTTAGCGACCAAGCAAAACCGCATACCAGACCGGAGACCTCGTGCCGAGCGTAGCGGCAGTGAGGCGTCATGACCTGACCGACGCGCAGTGGACGGTGTTGGAGCCGTTGCTGCCTGCGGAGACCGGTCGTGGGCGCCCGCGGAGATGGGCCAGCAGAGACGTCGTTGACGGGATCCGGTGGCGGGTCCGGGCCGGAGTGCCGTGGCGGGATGTTCCTGAGGTGTATGCGCCGTGGCAGACGTTGTATCGCTGGTTTCGGCACTGGCAGCGTGATGGGACCTGGGCGCGGGTCCTGGCGGCGTTGCAGGCCACTGCGGACGCGGGCGGGAAGATCGATTGGACGGTGAGCGTGGACTCCACGGTCAGTCGGGCTCATCACCATGCGGCGGGTGCCCGCCGAGACGGTCACCTGCAGAAGGAGCCGCCGGGCGGTGTACAGGACGAGCCCGGCGATCATGGGCTGGGGCGTTCGCGTGGTGGGTTCACCACGAAGATCCATCTGGCGTGTGAGCAGGGCCGGAAGACCCTCGCGGTGGTGATCACCGCTGGTCAGCGGGGTGACAGCCCGCAGTTCGCCCCGGTGTTGGAACGGATCAAGGTGTGTCGGGTCGGTGGTGGCCGGCCGCGAACCCGTCCGGGCCTGGTCCTGGCGGACAAGGCGTACACGAGCAAAGGCAACCGCGGGTACGCGCGCCGTCGCGGGATCAGGGTGTGTATCCCGAGCAAGGCCGACCAGGACGCTCACCGCAAAGCGAAGGGGTCCAAAGGCGGGCGGCCGCCCGCCTTCGACCCGGTCGTCTACCGACTGCGTCATGCCGTGGAATGCGGCATCAACCAGCTCAAACAGCATCGCGCCATGGCGACCAGATACGACAAGCTCGCCGTTCGCTTCGAGGCCACCGTGACCATCGCCGCCATCAACCAATGGCTCCGCGCGTTATGAAACGCGGCCCTAGCCGCGCCCGTTAGCCCTGCGCTCCCGCCGCAGCCAAGGCTGCCCCGCCCACCGCGCTATGCCCCCTCGCGCGCCCGTTGCCCTGCGCTGCCGCCGCAGCCGGGTCCGCCCCGCCCACCGGGCCATGCCCCGCACCCGCGCCCGCCCGGGGCCGGGCCCGCACTGCTCCGCGCTTCGCGCGAACCCGCCCCGCCCACTGGGCTATACCCCGCTCCCCGCGCCCGCACCGCTCCCCGCGCCCGCACCGCTGCCCACGCCCGCACCGCTTGCCGCGCCCGCTGGGCTATGGCCTGTGCCTGCGGCCCTGGCCGCGCCCGTTAACCCTGCGCTCCCGCCGCCTCCGAGGCCGCCCCGCCCACCGGGCCATGCCCCGTGGCCGTGGCCGCGCCCTGGCCGTGGCCGTGGCAGGCGGCCGCTGCGAGCGGCGTATGGGGTTGGGGCGGAGGTCGGGAGTCGGGACGCTGGTGCGTGCTGGGTGCGCGGCGCGGGTGGTGAGTTGTGTGGTCGTGGGCGGCGGGTGCCGTTCTTGGCACCGCGGACCTGACAGGGAGGGCCGCCAGGCCCGACCGGTGCCTCGCGGGAGGAACGGTCTGAAAGTGACGCGGCCCGAGTCCTGCCTCTATTTCTTTCAGTTGGGCACCTCCGTCCGTCGGCGGCCGCTTTCCGGTCACTGACCCGTGCCGGCCCTGCGCTCCTGCCGTGCCGCACGTCGGCCTGCGTCGCCCGGCGCTCCTACGCCTCCGAATCCCGCTTCCCTTCCCTTCGCCGCGCCCCGGGACAACGCTGCCGGGCTCCAATCACCTGCGCCGGCCCAGGAGCGGGTCAGCTCGTCAGAACGCCGACACCCAGCCCCACCACCCCGGTCGCTAAGCAGGCCGCGCCGATCCAGACGAGCGCTATGGCTGCGTTGGGCGCCGTTCGCTCCTTGCCGGCCGATGAGGCGAAGAAGCCGCCCGGCATCAGGATCGCCGCGGCCAGGATGCCGGCCCGGCCGAGCCATCCGACCACGCCGGCGAGACCTGCGAGGTCCGCGTAGAGGATGCCGACCAGGCCGAGCGTGACCAGGACGCCGGCATGCGCGTGGCCCGCCCGTGCGAACGTCTGCTGGAACGGTGTCATCGGCACCGAGCCGCGCACGATCCTCGTGAGGAACCACCCGCCGAACTCGATCGTGACGATCGACAGCAGCGCGATGCCGGCCAGGATCCGGCCGGCGTCGGTGAACTCGAACGGCATTTCGACCCTCCCGTCACTGGCTTGGTACGGTATGGCAGTGACGATAGGCGGTCAGGGCATCACTGGTCAAGTGGCGATAGACAGTTATGTGGCGGCTTACGTCGAGCTGTGCATCGCCCTCGTCAACGACCTGGCCATCGAGATCCGTCAAGGTAGACGCGTCCACCACGACGCCGGGCTGGGCGAGGCGTTCGCCGAGCTCGCCGAGAACGTCCTCATGCGCCGCCACGACCTCTCCGACGCCGACGTCGACGACCTGGCCTCGGTGGCGCGCCGCCTGCACATCGCGATCGACGCCTGCCTGGCCGGCGACCTGCTCACCGCGTCGTTCGCGCTGAACACCGTCCTCGCCGAGCACGGCGCCGTGCCGAACCTGCACATGGCGCCGGGCGAGGGCCCGCACCTGTCCTTTCACTCCGCCGACGCCACGATCGTCGACGCCTGGGCGGCCGAGTCCGCGACCGCGCTCGCCTTCCTGGTCGGCACCCGGCAGACCCATCGGCTCGGACAATGTTCCGCCGAGTCCTGCGACGCGTACTACCTCGATTCCACCAAAAACGCCTCCCGCCGCTTCTGCTCGCTCGCCTGTCAGAACAGAGCGAAGTCATCCGCTTACCGACAGAAACTGCGCGACCGGGCCGGATGAAATCTGTCGTACCCACCCGTCATCCTGTCCTCGTGAATCTCCTCGCTCGCGCGGCAGGCTTCGTCGTCATCGGAATCGGCATGGTTGCGACCATCGCCGGGCTGGCGCTGCCCTGGACGCTGGCCGGCAGTAAGCATCCTGACCTGGTCACGATCGTCGGCATCGCGTTCCTCGGGCCCCTGCTGAGCGCGCTCTGCGTGGCGTATTCACGCTCCGAGCCCCGCCGCTCACGGCTGATCGCCGCGGTGGCCGCAGTGTCCGCCGCGGCCGGCGGTGTGATCGCGATCGCGCTGACCCGCCTGATCGAGCCGAGTTCGGGCATCGCGCTCGGCGGCCCGGTGACGGTCGCCGGTTCGGCCGCCCTCGTCCTCGGCTGGGCAGTGTTGACGGTCACAGGCTCCGGCACGCTGCCGGGCCGCGACTGGCGTCCCTGGACAGCGGTTGCCGCCTTTTCGGTGGTACTCGTCATTGCCTCCGGATTCGCCGTCGACTGGGCGCGGGAAGGCCGCTTCGTCAACGCGACGACGGCCGGCGCGTCCCCGGGAACGAAGGCGGAGTCGTGGCCCCTGCCCTTCGCCGGCGTCGAGCTCGTGGGCGTGCACGGAGAGCTGGCGATTCTCCGGGCGGGCGACGGGATACGCGCGGTCTGGCTCGACAGCGGCACGACCGCCTGGCAATACCTGCGCTCCGACCTGCCCAGCCAGGCGGCCGGCCTCGTCGACGACGCGGTCGTGGTGGCGTTCGGCACCGACGACGGGGTGCTGGTCACCGCGCTCGAGGCGGCGACGGGGGCGGAGCGGTTCTCCCGGCGGTACCAGTCGGGAAAGATGGCGACCGTGCGCGCCGCCGGTCGCACGGCAGTGCTGTCCGGGACGGGGGTCGGCGCCGGGGATCTGCTCGGCATCGATACGCGGTCCGGCGAGCAGCGCTGGCGGTGGTCGCCCGTCCGCAGCGGCGCGGCCTGCGACGTGACCGACCTGGCCGCTACCGCGGAAACCGTGGCGGTTGCCCTGCGTTGCCGCGCCCAGGGCGTCGACGACGTGGCCGTCGGTCTGACCGCCGCGACGGGCGCGGAGCGCTGGTCCTGGCACGCGATCCAACGCGGCGGCGCTGAGCTGCGCATCTACTCCGCCGACGCCGGCTTCGTGACCCTGACCGGCGCGTCGCCGCAGCGCGCGACGTACATGGACGCCGGCACCGGCACGGTCGGCACCCGCCACGACGCCAAGGGCACCCTGCCCGTGCCCGCCGGCATAACCCTGATCTACGCCGACCCCGGCAGCGCCAGCGCCCACCTGAGCGCCGTCAACGTCCGCACCGGCGCCGTCCAGTGGGACGTGGGCCAGACCGGCCTCGGCGGCTACCAGCCGATCGCCGGCACCGCCACCGACGACCGCGCGTACATCCTGTGGCGCAGCACGTCTGGCGCCCTCCGCCTGCTCACCGTCGCCACCACCGACGGCTCCACAAAGGAGGAACGCGCCATCGCCTGCACCACCCGCTGCCCAGAAGCCTCCATCGCCGCCGCCGGCCCGCACGCGGTAGTCGCCACCAGAGAGGAGAAGTCCACGCAGCTCTACCTCAGCGCCCTCTGACACCCCGCCCGCCCGGCCCCGCCCGCCCGGCCCCGCCCGCCCGGCCCGGCGCGACCGCTGGCGTGGTGTATGAGGGCAGTGCCTGTTCGTGGTGGTTGCTGTGAGGCGGCCGTCGGTTCGGTGGCGGATGCGCTCTGCCGGTGGGGCGGTGCCCGGCGCGGAGCGACTATGGCTTGCCGCCACGGACCGGCACCGGCCGCCGCGGAGCACGGCGTAGCGACCGGAAGTCTCCGCGATCATGCGCACCCGCTGCCGACACCAACGATTTTTCATGATCACGGAGCGCTGATGTACCCCCGTGTACCACAAGTCTCCGAGATCATGGCAAACCCGCGGTGCGGCCACTACGTGCATCATGATCACGGAGACATACGTCCGCCCCGGCTGCGCAGATCGGATTGTGCGCCCGGCGGGTGCGACCTCCGCCCCGTTGCGCCGCCAAGGGGGTCAGCGCCGATGACCGGCGTGCCGACCAACGGCCATTGACGCCCAGCCTGTAGCGGCCGTCGGCGGCCGCCGACATGAACCACCACGATCAGGCGCTGCCCTCATACACCACGCCAGCGGCCACGACCGGCGCGGCCCGGCCCGGCACGGCACGGCGCGGCACGGCGCGGCGCCGGCCCGGCGCGGCCCGGCACGGCCCGGCACGACGCGGCCCGGCGCGGCCCGGCACGACGCGGCCCGGCACGACGCGGCCCGGCACGGCTCCATGTCGACGCGGCCGACGCGTCCGGCCCGCAGCCACCGTGCACCGTGCCCGCACTCGCGCGCCGCGATGGGCTGCGCCGGCTGCGCCCCCGGCACCTGCCAGCGCTGCCATGCCCGCTCACCGCGAGGGCCGACCCGCTCGCCCAGGCCATCCCACGGCGAGCGCGACTCGCGGTCACGGTCCCACACGGCCGGCGCTGCATGCCGCGGAGCGCAGCGCAACGACCACAAGTCTCCGCGATCATGCCGCGCTCGCTGCCGACACCAAGGATTTTTCATGATCACGGAGTGGTGATGTACACCCGTGTACTACAAGTCTCCGGGATCATGGCAAACCCGCGGTGCGGCCACTGCGTGCATCATGATCGCGGAGACATACGTCCGGCCCGGCCGCGCCGATCGCGTCTTTGCTCGGTGCCGGCGGCGAGAGATCCGCGACGCCCGGCCTGCCGCGCCGCCCAGGGGTCCGCGGCCAACTCCACTCCGCCGCGATCGGGCGACGGCCGCCTCGCCACGGCGGCACCGCCTCGCCACGCCAGCGGCCGCCTCGCCACGGCGGCGGGCGTGAGCGGCCCGGAGTGGTCGGCGACGGGCGTGTGGTGGGTCTTGGCACGGCGGACCTGGCAGGGGCCGGCCGCCCGTTCAGGGCAGGCCGGGCCCGGTGACTCGCGGGAGGAACGGTCTGCAAGTGACGCGGGCCCGAGTCATCATCTTCGGGAAGGCAGTGAAAAGGGCGCGCGAAGCACTCGCGCGCCCTTTTTCCGGGGTGGTCGATCAGGTGAAGTTCAGGCTGCCCATGTTCAGCGCGAAAACCAGGATCAGCCACAGCAGTTCCAGGCCGGCGCCGACGGCGCCGCAGATGAGGCCGGCGAGGGCCTGGCTGCGGTTGGTGGCGACGCCCTCCTTCACCTTGTTCAGGCCCAGGTAGCCGAGCACGATGGCGGCGACGCCGATCACCAGGCCCAGGTAGCAGCAGGCCGTCGGGATCGAGATGATGCCCAGGATCATGCTGACGAGGCCGAAGGTGTTCTGCGGCTGGGCGGGGGCCGCGCCGTAGCCTGGCGTGGCGTAGCCGCCCTGCGGGTAGCCGCCGCCGGAGGTCGGGTACGCGCCGCCCGAGGTCGGGTACGGGGTGCCGGAGACCGGCGGCTGCTGGGGCTGCGCGTACGGGTCCTGGTAGGCCGGCTGCTGCGGCTGCGCGTAGGGGTCCTGGTACTGGGGCTGCTGGGGCTGCGCGTACGGGTCCTGGTACGCGGGCTGGCCGTACTGCGGCGGCTGCTGGCCGTACTGGGGCTGACCGTAGGGATCCTGGTTGGGCTGCTGCCCGTAGGGATCCTGGCCCGGTGGTGGGTAGCCCATTGCTATGGCTCCTAAGGCTGGGGACGACTCCGTGCGTTGGTGGTTCGCATCAGGGTAGTCCCGAGGGGGATACGGAACTTGGGCAGCGTACTTGCCCCGATCAACTCTGCGCAGTCGTAAACGGTGGAGTATCGATAACTGGACCACACTGTTTAGGGTTATGTCCGGGTTTGCCCGGAAATGGCGGGCGGCCCGGCGCTGAGCTGGGCGGACCCGGTCGATACAGTTTCGTGGTGACAGTTCGGATTGTCGTGCTCGTGTCCGGTTCCGGGTCGAACCTGCAGGCCCTGCTGGACGCCGCCGAGGATCCGGCGTACGGCGCCGCGGTGGTGGCGGTCGGCGCGGACCGTCGCTCGATCGAGGGGCTGGCCCGGGCGGAGCGGCGCGGCGTGCCCACGTTCGTGGTGCGGGTGGGCGACTACCCGGACCGGGACGCCTGGGACGAGGCGCTGCTGGCCGAGTGCGCGCGGTTCAAGCCGGACCTGGTGGTCTCCGCCGGGTTCCTGAAGCTGGTCGGGCCGCGCTTCCTCGGGGAGTACGAAGGCCGGTACATCAACACACACAACGCTTTGCTGCCGGCATTTCCGGGTATCCACGGACCGCGGGACGCGCTCGCCTACGGAGTGAAGCTCGCGGGTGCCACGCTGCACTTCGTCGACAGCGGCGTCGACACCGGGACGATCATCGCGCAGGTCGCGGTGCCCGTCCTCGACGAGGACACCGAGGAAACGCTCACCGAGCGGATCAAAGTTGCCGAGCGCCGCCAGCTGGTCGACACGGTCGGGCGAATGGCGCGCGAAGGCTGGACCGTCAACGAACGAAAGGTCAGGCTGGGCCGTGGCTAACCGCCGTCCCATCAGGCGCGCGCTCATCAGTGTGTACGACAAGACCGGACTCGAGGAGCTGGCCCGCGCGCTGGCCGGCGCCGGGGTCGAGCTGGTCTCCACCGGCTCCACGGCGGCCCGCATCGAGGCGCTCGGCCTGCCGGTCACCCGCGTCGAGCAGCTGACCGGGTTCCCCGAGACGCTGGACGGGCGGGTCAAGACCCTGCACCCGAAGGTGCACGCCGGCCTGCTGGCCGACCTGCGGCTGGAGGCCCACGCGGCCCAGCTCGCCGAGCTGGGGATCGAGCCGTTCGAGCTGCTGGTGTCCAACCTGTACCCGTTCACCGAGACGGTCGCCTCGGGGGCCTCCGACGACGAGTGCGTGGAACAGATCGACATCGGCGGGCCGGCCATGGTCCGCGCCGCGGCGAAGAACTTCCCCAGCGTCGCGGTCGTCACATCGCCCGGTTTTTACGATTTGGTACTGCAAGCCGTCGCCGACGGGGGCTTCACGCTGGACGAGCGGCGGTCGCTGGCCGGCGCGGCGTTCGCGCACATCGCGGAGTACGACGTCGCCGTCGCCGACTGGTTCGCCCGCGACGACCAGCGCTTCGCCGGCACGGCCCTGCGCAAGGCGGCGACGCTGCGGTACGGCGAGAACCCGCACCAGGCCGCCGCGCTCTACACCAACCCGGCCGCCGCGCCCGGCCTCGCCCAGGCCCAGCAGCTCGGCGGCAAGGAGATGTCGTACAACAACTACGTCGACGCCGACGCCGCCTGGCGCGCCGTCCACGACTTCACCGACCCGTGCGTCGCGGTCATCAAGCACGCGAACCCCTGCGGCATCGCGATCGGCTCGGACGTGGCCGACGCCCACCGCAAGGCGCACGCCTGCGACCCGATCAGCGCGTTCGGCGGCGTGATCGCGGTCAACGCCCCGGTCACCCTCGACCTCGCCAAGCAGATCAGCGAGATCTTCACCGAGGTGGTCGTGGCGCCCGACTACGAGGACGAGGCCGTCTCGCTGCTGACCACCAAGCCCAGCCTGCGGGTCCTGCGGGCGCCGGCCTGGCAGCCGGCCCCGGCCGAGTCGCGGCAGATCTCCGGCGGCGTTCTGGTCCAGGCCGCCGACCGCATCGACGCCGAGGGCGACGACCCGGCGAACTGGCGGCTGGTCACCGGCGAGCCCGCCGCCGCCGGCCTGCTGCGCGACCTGGTCTTCGCCTGGCGTGCGGTGCGCGCCGTCAAGTCCAACGCGATCCTGCTCGCCTCCGGCGGCGCGACCGTCGGCGTCGGCATGGGGCAGGTCAACCGGGTCGACTCGGTCCGCCTGGCGATCACCCGGGCGGGCGAGCGGGCCGCCGGGTCGGTGGCCGCCTCGGACGCGTACTTCCCGTTCCCGGACGGCGCGCAGGCGCTCATCGACGCCGGCATCGCCGCGATCGTGCAGCCGGGCGGCTCGGTCCGCGACGAGCTGACCATCGAGGCGGCCCGCGCGGCCGGCGTGACGATGTACTTCACCGGGACGCGCCACTTCTTCCACTGAGCGCCTCGGGTCGGTGCCCGCCCGCGGCTACGGCAGCGAGACGGGGGCGGGCACCTTCGCGCCGAAGTACGTGGCGACGGCGTCGCTGACCGCGTGCGCGCCCTTGTCCAGGGTGCCGCCGGGCCGCTGCTCGTACATCGCGGCCACGACATACCGCTCGCCGTCGCCGGCGAAGCCGACCGTGTGCGTCATCCAGACGTTCTTGCCGTCCACGGGCTTCTCGGCCCAGCCGTCCTTGTTCCCGGGTTTGAGGCTCGACCCGGCCGCCCAGACGCCCCAGTGCTGGTTGCTGGCGACCTTGCGCAGCGTCGACACCAGGTAGCCGCGATCGGTCGCGTCCAGTTTGTCCAGGACGTACGACATCAGGCTCTGCAGGTCCTCGGCACTGCACCGCAGGTTGCGCCAGAAGGTGTCGTAGCCGTCGATGACGGCGAGGCGACTCATGCCGTACCGCGACCGGAACCGCTCCAGCATGCCCGGCCCGTCATACTTGTTCCACAGCGCCGTCGCCGCGTCGTTGTCGGAGTTGATCAGCGCCTTGTCCAGGTTCGACCGGTCGGTCGCATCGAGCGTGATCTGCTTCGACTGGTTCCGCTCGAGCAGGTCGGTGGCGATCGCCAGCTTGATCGTCGACGCCGTCCACGTCGTCGCCGTGGTGTCGCCGGCCTTCCACACCGCCCCGGTCGTCCGGTCCCGCACGATGATCCCGAACGTCCCTGGCAGCTTCCGCACGAACGCCGCGGCCAGCGCGCCCCGGTCCGTCGCGCCACCCTTGCTCTCCAGCCCGGCCGCGGGCTCGTCGGAGCCGGCCGGCGCCGCCTGCCGCCCCTGGCTCGCGCCCACGGCCGGCTGCTCCGACACGGGCGCGGGCGCGGGCGGATCGCCACACGCGGTCAGCGCGAACAGAGTGAAGAGGGCGACAACCCCTCGCCGCAGCGGCACGCCCTGCACTCTAGTGGCAGGATCGGACTCCGTGACGGCAACCATTCTCGACGGCAAGGCAACGGCGACCGCCATAAAGGACGAGCTGCGCACCCGCGTCAAGGCGCTGGCCGACCGCGGCATCGTCCCCGGCCTGGGCACCATCCTGGTCGGCGACGACCCGGGCTCCCACGCGTACGTCGCCGGCAAGCACCGGGACTGCGCGGAGGTCGGCATCGCCTCGATCCGCCGCGACCTGCCCGCGACCGCCACCCAGGCCGAGGTCGAGGACGCCGTGCACGCCCTCAACGCCGACCCGGCCTGCACCGGCTACATCGTGCAGCTCCCGCTCCCGGCCGGCCTGGACGAGCAGCGCATCCTGCAGCTCATCGACCCGGACAAGGACGCCGACGGCCTCCACCCGACCAACCTGGGCCGCCTGGTCCTGAACATCCCGGCCCCGCTCCCGTGCACCCCCAACGGCATCGTCGAGCTGCTGCGCCGCTACGACATCCCGACCAACGGCGCCGAGCTGACCGCGATCGGCCGCGGCACCACCGCCGGCCGCCCCCTGGGCCTGATCTTCACCCGCAAGACCGAGAACGCGACGGTCACCCTGTGCCACACCGGCACCCGTGACCTGGCCGCCCACACCCGCACCGCGGACATCGTCATCGTCGCCGCCGGCTGGGCCGGCCTGCTGACCCGCGACATGGTGAAGCCCGGCGCCACCGTCCTCGACGTCGGCGTCACCCGGGTCACGGACGAGTCGGGAAAGTCGCGCCTGGTCGGCGACGTCGCCCCCGACGTCGCCGAGGTGGCCGGCCACCTGGCCCCGATGCCGGGCGGCGTGGGCCCGATGACCCGCGCCATGCTCCTGACCAACGTCGTGGAACTCGCCGAGCGCCGGGCCTGAGCAAAAAGCTGCTGGCTCGGGCCGCGTCACCGGCGGACCGTTGCTCCCGCCAGACACCGGTCGGCGCTGGCGCGCCTCCCTGCCAGGTCCGCGGTGCCAAGAACCGGCGCGCTACTCGCGGGACTGGCGGGCGTGGAGGGCGAGCTTGGTCGCCGCCGTGGAGAGCAGGGCGCCGATCGAGATCATGAACATGGCGACGAACCCGACCGCCCCCGAGTGCGGGCCCATGTCGGCCAGGCCGGCGGCGCCGAGGGAGCCGCTGGCCGCGGCCGAGGCCAGGGCCAGCAGCACGCCCGCCACCGGGCCGGCCAGGGCGGAGGCGCCGAGCAGCGGGACCCACGGGCGCGCCGGGTCGTTGCGCAGCGACCGGCGGGCCAGCAGCCAGCCCGCGACCAGGGCCGCGGCCAGCGGCAGGCCCAGCAGCAGCGGCGCGTAGCCGGTGGCGGGCGTCGACGGCAGGCCGGCCAGCAGCGGTACCGCCGGCAGCGGACCAACTGTCACGTGCGCCGCACTGATGTAGGTCTGCGCCCCGATGGTGAAGCCCGGGCCGATCAGGTAGCTCGCGGCCCACGCGGTCACGTCGGGGGCGAAGAGCGCGCACACCACGACCAGACCCACCTGCCCGGCGATCCCGGTGTGGTAGTCGTCGATGATCTGGCTGGCGTCGCCGCCGGAGAACGCGACCGCCATGCCGGTCGTCGCGGCGCCCGCGCCGAGGACGAGCAGGGCGGCGACGGCGCCGGTGCGGGTCGCGTCGCGCACGACCCGGGGCGTGCGGGAGGCCAGCCGGGCAATCCCGCGGGCCTCGGCGAGGGCGCCCAAAAGGCCGGTGGCCAGGCCGAACGCGGCGAACGTGAGGGTGGCGCGGACGGCGGAGACCTCGACGCCCTGGTGGTCGGCGACCGTCGCGGCGAGGGCGCCGAGCGCGGCGTACACGACGCTCACCCCGGCCCCGGCGCGCACGGCGGGCCACGCCGACCAGGGCGAGCCGCGCCTGCGGGCCCGGGCGCCGATGGCGCGGGAGGTGTTGACGCCCGCCCGGTACATCCGCCAGGCGGCGATGGCGGTCAGGCCCAGCGGGGCCAGGCTCATCGGGCCCAGCCCGGTCTGCAGCGGCACCCAGTGCGCGAGCAGCCAACCGGCCAGGCCGAGCCGCAGCACGTCGGCGAGCGGGACGCCCGAGGAGTCGAAGGCGAAGAGCAGCCAGACCACGACGAGGGTCGGCACCAGCGAGACGAGCGCCGCCCACAGCGCGTTGACCACCGCGGCCACGGCCAGCGGGGCGCGCCGGGCCGGCCGGCGGCCGGGATTCCGGCCGCGGACCGCGCGCCGCTGGATCGGCAGCCGGACGGTCTCACGGTCGGCGAGCCGGGTCGGCGCCCCGTCGTCCGGGTCCTCTGGGGTGGTCGGCATCGCCTTCACTCTGCCAAAGTCCGGACGGCCGGTCACTAACCCCGGCCGTCCGAACTTGCACGATCGATGCCGCTCAGAGCGCGGTGACGATGTCCCGCATGAGGTTGGCGGTCTCGGTCGGGGTCTTGCCGACCGCCACCCCGGCCGCCTCGAGCGCCACCTTCTTGGCGTCGGCGGTGCCCGCCGAGCCGGAGATGATCGCGCCGGCGTGGCCCATGGTCTTGCCGGGCGGGGCGGTGAAGCCCGCGATGTAGCCGACCACCGGCTTGCGCACGTTGGCCTTGATGAACTCCGCGGCCCGCTCCTCGGCGTCGCCGCCGATCTCGCCGATCATCACGATCGCGGCGGTCTCCGGGTCAGCCTCGAACGCGGCGAGGGCGTCGATGTGCGTGGTGCCGATGACCGGGTCGCCGCCGATGCCGATGGCGGTCGAGAAGCCGATGTCGCGCAGCTCGTACATCATCTGGTACGTCAGCGTGCCGGACTTGCTGACCAGGCCGATCTTGCCGGGGCCGGAGATGTCGGCCGGGATGATGCCGGCGTTGGACTTGCCGGGGCTCGCGATGCCCGGGCAGTTGGGGCCGATGATCCGGGTCTTGTTCCCGGTCGCCTGCACGTGGGCCCAGAACGCGGCGGTGTCGTGCACCGGCACGCCCTCGGTGATGACCACCGCGAGCGGGATCTCCGCGTCGATCGCCTCGAGCGCCGCCGACTTGGTGCCGGCCGGCGGGACGAAGATGACGCTGACGTCGGCGCCGGTCTGCTCCATCGCCTCCTTGACCGAGGCGAACACGGGCAGCTTGGTGCCGTCGAAGTCGACCTGCTGGCCCGCCTTGCGCGGGTTCACGCCGCCGACCACGTCGGTGCCCGCGGCGAGCATCCGCCGGGTGTGCTTGGAGCCCTCGGCGCCGGTCATGCCCTGGACGATGACCTTGCTGGACTCGGTCAGCCATACCGCCATGGTCGTTACACCCCACTCGCTGCGAGCTCGGCGGCGCGCCGCGCCGCACCGTCCATCGTGTCGACCCGCTCGATGAGCGGGTTCGCGGCGTCGTCGAGGATGCGCCGCCCCTCCTCGGCGTTGTTGCCGTCGAGGCGGACCACGAGCGGCTTGGTGACCGCCTCGCCGCGGTCCTTGAGCAGCTGCAGCGCCTGGACGATGCCGTTGGCCACGGCGTCGCAGGCGGTGATGCCGCCGAAGACGTTGACGAAGACGCTCTTGACGTCGGGGTCGCCGAGCACGATCTCCAGGCCGTTGGCCATGACCTGGGCGCTCGCGCCGCCGCCGATGTCGAGGAAGTTGGCCGGCTTGCTGCCCAGCCCCTCGCCGGCGTAGGCGACCACGTCGAGGGTCGACATGACCAGGCCGGCGCCGTTGCCGATGATGCCGACGTTGCCGTCGAGCTTCACGTAGTTGAGGTTCTTCTCCTTGGCCGCCTGCTCCAGCGGGTCGGTCGCGGCCTTGTCCTCGAGCTCCTCGTGGCCGGGGTGCCGGAAGTCGGCGTTCGCGTCGAGGGTGACCTTGGCGTCGAGGCACAGCACGGTGCCGTCGGTGGTCTTCGCGAGCGGGTTGACCTCGACCAGCGTGGCGTCCTCGGCGACGAACGCCTGCCACAGCTTGACCGCGATCGCCACCACCTGGTCGGCGACGTCGGCCGGGAACTTGGCCTGCTCGACGATCTGCCGCGCCTTCGCCTCGTCGACGCCCTGGAGCGCGTCGATGGCGACCCGGGCCACCTTCTCCGGCGCCTCGTGCGCGACGGTCTCGATCTCCATGCCGCCGGCGACGCTGGCGATGCACAGGAAGGTACGGTTCGCGCGGTCGAGCAGATACGAGAAGTAGTACTCCTCGGCGATGTCGGCCGTGGTGGTGACCATCACCTTGTGGACCGTGTGGCCCTTGATGTCCATGCCGAGGATGTTGGTCGCGTGGGCGGTGGCCTCGTCGGCGCCCTCCGCCAGCTTCACGCCGCCCGCCTTGCCGCGGCCGCCGACCTTCACCTGGGCTTTGATGACGACCCGGCCGCCGAGCTCCTCGGCGATCACCCGGGCCTCTTCAGGGGTCTCGGCGACGCCGCCGCCCAGCACGGGCAGCCCGTGCTGGGCGAAGAGGGCGCGCCCCTGGTACTCGTACAGGTCCACAGTTGGTCCCGTTCCGTCAACCGTGCCGCCTGCCCCATCGCGAGGACGGCTCAACGTTCGCAGCCTAACCGCGGGCTCACCCAGGGCGACCGTGCGGGCCAGCCGATGTGCGCGATTCCACTCTGTACCGGTTTCGGCCCCCCATGCTCTCTCTTCCGGGGGACAGCCGGCCGCCCGCGTAACCGCCCCGGCGGCCCGTCGTTGAGAGCAGTGTCGGCCCGCCCACGGGGAAAGCCCCGAGGGTAGGGCCGGCACCAAAGCGGCCGATGCCCTGTCGGTCGAGGGGTGGCGGCGGGGCATCGTGCGATAGAGGGGCCGGACGTGTGAGGGGTGCGTCCGGCCCCTCCCCTTTCCGGCACTCTCGGAGGTTCACCGCGGTGAATGCTGCGCTCGCGCGCGCCACCTACCGCGGCCGGCGCCGCCGGCCGCGCCCCCGCGGCCGCTACCTGGCGGTGCTCACCGCGGCGGTGATCGGCTCGGCCATCGCCGCCCTCGGCACCGCCGCCGCCCTGCCGCAGCCGCGCACCGACGCGCTGACGATGGAGGCGAGCGGCAACTTCGACGACATCGGTACCCGAACGGGCGAGCGGGCCAGCCGCAGCGACGCCCACGGCACGGTGTCGACCGCCAACCAGCCCGCCCCGGACGTGTGGGTCCTCCCGCTGCGCAACTACACGCTGACGTCGTTCTTCGGCGAGCGCTGGGGCCGGCTCCACCCGGGCGTGGACCTGGGCGCGGCGCAGGGCACCCCGTTCACCGCCGTGGCCGCGGGCAAGGTGATCCTCTGCCGCTGGAACGGCGGGTACGGCAACAATGTGATGATCGACCACGGGGACGGCATCGTGACCGTCTACGGCCACGCGTCGAAGCTGCTCTGCGAGGAGGGCCAGACGGTGCAGGCGGGCGACCGGCTGGCCCTGGTGGGCAACACCGGCCACTCGTTCGGCTCCCACCTGCACTTCGAGGTCCGCCGCGACGACAAGCCGATCGAGCCGCTGGCCTTCATGCGCGAGCACGGGGTGGACATCCAGCGGCACAAGGAGTCGATCTACTCCTGAGCGGGGCTCACAGCTTGTCGAGCGCGGCGTGCCGCAGGACGATCCACATCACCTGGTCGCCGAAGTCGATCTGCGCCTGGGCGCGCGGCCCCGCGCCCTCCACCGCCAGCACCCGGCCGAGGCCGTAACGCTGGTGGTTGACCCGGTCCCCGACCGCCAGCGACGGCACGTCGCGGGCCAGCTCGCTGGCCGTGGACAGCTTCGAGGCGTCCAGGCCGAGCTTCGCCGCCAGCTGCGCCGCCTTCGGCGTGCCGCCCACGAACGACGACGTGCGGGACTGCGTCGCGCCCGACCCGCGCCCGCCGACCCCGGCCCGCCCCGACCAGCTGGTGTAGGCGGCGTCGGTGCGCTCCCAGCGCACCAGCTCCGGCGGCAGCTCCTCCAGGAAGCGCGACGGCGGGTTGTAGGCCGGCTGCCCCCAGGCCGAGCGGGTCACCGCCCGGGAGATGTAGAGGCGCTGGCGGGCGCGGGTGATGCCGACATACGCCAGCCGCCGCTCCTCCTCCAGTTCCTTGCGGTCGCTCATCGCCCGCTGGTGCGGGAAGACGCTGTCCTCCAGCCCGGTGAGGAAGACCACCGGGAACTCCAGGCCCTTGGCCGTGTGCAGGGTCATCAGGGTCACGACGCCGGTGTGGTCCGGGTCGTCGGACGGGATCTGGTCGGCGTCGGCGACCAGCGAGACCTGCTCCAGGAAGCCCGCGACGCTCGGCGGCGGCACCGCGGTCGCGTCGCCCTGCTCGGCGGCGACCGTGACGGTGGCCTCGGTGCGCTCGGTGTACTCCCGGGCGACGCTGACCAGCTCCTGGAGGTTCTCCACCCGGCCCGCCTCCTGCGGGTCGGTGCTCTCCTCGATCTCGCCGAGGTAGCCGGAGCGCTCCAGCGCCGCCTCCAGGACCTCCTCGGGCAGCGCCGTCTCGGCCAAGGTCCGCAGGTCGTCGAGCAACGCCACGAACTCGCCGATGGCGTTGACGGCGCGGGTGGAGATGCCCGGCGCGTCGGCCGCGCGGCGCAGCGCCGCGCCGAACGAGATCCGCTCGCGGCTCGCCAGCGCCTCGATGCACGCCTCGGCCCGATCGCCGATGCCCCGCCGCGGCGTGTTGAGCACCCGGCGGACGCTCACCGTGTCGTCCTCGTTGACCACGGCGCGCAGGTACGCCAGCGCGTCGCGGACCTCCTTGCGCTCGTAGAAGCGCACCCCGCCGACGACCTTGTAGGGCAGGCCGAAGCGGATGAACATCTCCTCGAACACGCGGGACTGCGCGTTGGTCCGGTAGAACACGGCCACGTCGGCCGGGCGCACGCCCTCGTTGTCGGAGAGCCGGTCGATCTCCCGGGCCACCCAGTCGGCCTCGGCGTGCTCGGTGTCGGCGACGTAGCCGACGATCTGCTCGCCGTCGCCCTGGTCGCTCCACAGCCGCTTGGGTTTGCGGTCGCTGTTGCGCCCGATGACGGCGTTGGCCGCGTTGAGGATCGTCTGGGTGGAGCGGTAGTTCTGCTCCAGCAGGATCGTGTGCGCGTTGGGGTAGTCCCGCTCGAACTCCAGGATGTTGCGGATCGTCGCGCCGCGGAACGCGTAGATCGACTGGTCGGCGTCGCCCACGACACACAGCTCGCCGGTGTCCCCGACCAGCTCCTTCACCAGCATGTACTGCGCGTGGTTGGTGTCCTGATACTCGTCGACGAGCACGTGGCGGAACCGCCGCCGGTAGGTCTCGGCGACCTCGGGGTGGCTCTGCAGCAGGTGCACGACCCGCATGATCAGGTCGTCGAAGTCCAGCGCGTGCGCCTCGCCCAGCCGCTGCTGGTAGAGCGTGTAGGCCTCGGCCAGCGCCCGCTCGGCCGGCCCCGACGCCTTCGCGGCGAACGTCTCGGGATCGACGAGCTCGTTCTTCAGGTTGGACACCTGGGTGGCCAGGCCGCGCGGCGGATAGCGCTTCGGGTCGAGGTCGAGCTCGCGCGAGACGAGCTGCATGAGCCGCCGCGAGTCGTCGGCGTCGTAGATCGAGAACGTCGACTTGAGCCCGGCGTGGTCGTGCTCGGCGCGCAGGATCCGCACGCAGGCCGAGTGGAAGGTGGACACCCACATCAGCCGGGCACGGTTGCCCACCAGCTTGGCGACCCGCTCCTTCATCTCGCCGGCGGCCTTGTTGGTGAACGTGATGGCGATGATCTCGCCGGGGTGCACGTGGCGCTCCGCCAGCAGGTAGGCGATGCGGCTCGTGAGCACCTTGGTCTTGCCGGAGCCGGCGCCGGCCACGATGAGCAGCGGCTGGCCCTCGTGGGTCACGGCGTCGCGCTGGGGGCCGTTGAGCCCGTCCAGCAGGTCGCGCTTGGGCGGTCTGGGCTGCGCCGCCGGGGCCTCGGGCTGCGGCGGGCGCGACTGGGGTACCTCGAAGAGAGCATGCATCGCAGGGGCGAGTCTATGCCCGCTCGTACTGATGACCGAAAACCGACGCGTCCCAACTTCCGGCAAGACCTTTCCGCCGCGACGGGGGTCGTGCCATACTCGGCTCGTGATCGAGCGTGCGCGCTACTACTTTTTTTACGGCTACCGGAGTCCGGCAGCCGTAGGTCGCGCCTGATCGCTAAACCTACCGACGCCCCGGGCTCCGAAGCCCGGGGCGTTCGCGTTCCCGGGGGCCGGAGCACGGAGCCAACCCGACGAGGACGAAGAGAAATGGCCGCCATCACCATGGAACAGCAGCCCGCCGACGCCCAGCCGGCGACGCCCGATGAACACATCGCCGGCCTGCGCCACCGCATCGACGAGATCGACGCCGCGCTCGTCGCGCTGTGGAAGGAGCGGGCCGCGATCTCCCAGGAGGTCGGCAAGACCCGCGTCGCCGCCGGCGGCACCCGCCTGGTGCTCTCCCGCGAGCGCGAGATCCTGGAGCGCTTCAGCACGGAGCTCGGCGCCGACGGCACGCAGCTCGCGCTCCTGATCCTGCGCGCCGGCCGCGGTCCGCTGTAATAGGTGCATGACCTTTCCCCCATCGGCCGCGCCGCTCACCGACGTCCAGCGCGTGCTGTGCGTCCTGGCACACCCCGACGACGTCGACTTCGGCTCGGCCGGCACGGTCGCGACCTGGGTCGACGCCGGCCTGGAGGTCGCATACCTGCTGGTGACCAAGGGCGACGCCGGCGGCTTCGACGACACGCCCCGCGAGCAGATGCCGATCCTGCGCGAGGCCGAGCAGCGCGCCGCCGCCGCGGCGGTCGGCGTGAAGCAGGTCGAGTTCCTGGAGGGCTACCGCGACGGCATCCTCGAGCCGACCATCGGGCTGCGCCGGGACATCACGGCGGCCATCCGCCGGTTCCGGCCCGACCGGGTGCTGACCAGCTCGCCGCTGCGCCGCTGGGACCGCATCGCCGGCCCGAGCCACCCCGACCACCTGGCCGCCGGCGAGGCGACGACGTGCGCGGTCTACCCGGACGCGCGCAACCCGTTCACCTTCACCGACATCGGCCTCGACCCCTGGACGGTCCGCGAGATCTGGTACAGCGGCGGCCCGAACCCGGACCACTTCGTCGACGTCACCGACGTGTTCCCGCGCAAGCTGGCGGCCCTGCGGGCACACGTGTCGCAGACGTCACACCTGGACGGCTTCGACGAATTCCTCCGCGAACGCCACCTGCTGCTGGCCCGCGCCGGCGGCCTCCCCGACGGCCACCTGGCCGAGGCCTTCAGCATCTTCCAAACCGCCTGATCCGCGCCCTCCGTCCCGCTGCGTCCGATAAGTCGGGCGCTCCGCGCCACGACTTATCGGATTTTTCGCCTGACGGGGCATAAGTCCGAAAAGTCCGGACACGAAGTGTCTGGACTTTTCGGAGCGACCACAAGTCTCCGCGATCATGCACACCCCCACACCGACACCCATGGTTTTTCATGATCACGGAGATATACGGTACCCAGGCCTACGTTTAGTCTCCGCGATCACGAAAAACCCGTGGTGCACACGACCACTCGAGCATGATCACGGAGACATAGCGCCGCGCCGAGCGCATGTCCGGCCGCCCGCTCCACCGGCAGCGCTTCCGCACGATGCGGTTAGCGCTCTCGCACGACGCAGTTGGCGCTTCCGCGCGATGCGGTTAGCGCTTCCGCACGACGCAGTTGGCGCTTCCGCGCGATGCGGTTAGCGCTTCCGCACGATGCGGCTAGCGCTCTCGCACGACGCGGTTGGCGGTTTCACGCGGGGCGGTTGGCGGTCGAGAACGCGAAGAGCCACGACGAGTGCGACCACCGGCACACGAGGAGCCGGACACCCGCGCCGCGGCCAAAACGAGCCCACGAACCACAACAAGCCCACGAACCCGACGCGCCCCACCACGGACAACAACCAGCCCATCACCGAAGCGCGCCCAGCGGGCGGGCAAGCGACCATAGGGAGCCCGAGACGGGAGCCCCGACGAGCCTGAACCCCCGACGCGCCCGAGCCCCCCGAGCGACCGAGCCTCCGACGCGCCTGAGCGAGCGACCGGGCACGCGGAGGCCGGGGCAAGCCCGGCGGACCTGACGCGATCCAGCGCGGACAGGGAGCGGCCCGGCAGCGAAGCGCGGCCGGTGGCCGCGCAGCGGCCATGGGGGGTCCGGGGTGGGAACCCCCCGGCCGCGCCCGAGCGAAGCGAGCGCCAGGCTAGAAACAGCCAGGCTAGAAACAGCTTCAGACCAGGCGGCGGTCGGCGGCCCAGCGGGAGAGCTCGTAGCGGTTGGACATCTGCAGCTTGCGCAGGACGTTCGAGACGTGCGTCTCGACCGTCTTGATCGAGATGAAGAGCTCCTTGGCGATCTCCTTGTAGGCGTACCCCCGGGCGAGCAACCGCAGCACCTCGCGCTCCCGGTTGGTCAGTTGGTCCAGCTCAGGGTCGGCGACCGGGGTGTCGGGCCGCGCGGCGAAGGCGTCGAGCACGAAGCCGGCCAGCCGGGGGCTGAACACCGCGTCGCCGTCGGCGACCCGGCGGATGGCGTCGGCCAGCTCGTCCGGCGAGATCGTCTTGGTCACGTAGCCGCGGGCGCCGGCGCGGATCAGGCCGATCACGTCCTCGGCCGCGTCGGAGACCGACAGGGCCAGGAAGCGCACGTGCGGGTGCGTGCGGCGCATCGCGTCGAGGACCGCCCGGCCGCCGCCGTCGGGCATGTGGACGTCGAGCAGCACGACGTCGGGCTCCGCCGCGGAGATCTTCTGCACCGCCTCGGCCACCCCGCTCGCCTCCCCGACGACGTCGACGTGCACGCCGAGCTCGGCGCGGACGCCGGCGCGGAACATCGCGTGGTCATCGACCAGGAACACCCGCAGCCGCTGGGACTCTTCGCCGCTCATCGTTTCTCAACCTTCACTCGTGACGGGGGTGCCGGGCGACGCGGCGGGACGGCGCCGCTTGGACTCGAGCTCGACGGGCATGCTCAGGCGCACCTCGGTGCCCTCGCCGGGCGTGCTGCGGATCTCCGCCTTGCCGCCGTGGCGCTGCATGCGCAGCATGATGGAGCCGCGCACGCCGTGGCGGTCCGCGTCCACCGCGGCGAGGTCGAAGCCGGCGCCCCGGTCGCGCACGAAGACGCTGACGGAGTCGGGCTCGACCTCGGCGTACAGCGAAATGGTCTGCACCTTCGCGTGCTTGGCCGCGTTGACCAGCGCCTCGCGCGCGGCCGCGACGATCGCGCCGACCTTCTCGTCGACGTCGACGTCGCCGACGACCACGGTCTCGACGGCGACCGCGAAGGTGTCCTCGACCTCGGCCGAGGCCTCCTCCAGCGCCGCGCTGAGCTTCTCCACCGGCGAGGCGGTCGGCTTGTACAGCCAGTTGCGCAGCGTGCGCTCCTGGCCGCGGGCGAGGCGCTGGACCTCCTTGACGTCGCCCGCGTTGCGCTGGATGAGCGCCAGCGTGTGGAGCACCTGATCGTGGATCATGGCGGCCACCTCGGCCCGCTCCTGTTCCCGCACCCGCGCCTCGCGCTCGGCGGTGAGCTGGGTGAACATCCGGTACAGCAGGGGCGCGAGGGCCAGCCCGACGCCCGCCAGCGCGACCGCGGCGAACGCGAGCCCGTAGCCGAGCGAGGAGAACGGCACCCCGCGCAGCGGCACGACCCCGACCACGAACACGCCGATGATCCCGGCGATGACCAGCAGCCCGCCGCCGACGAAGCGGATCAGGTACGACCGGCGGTTGTTGTCCATCACCGCGCCGAGCCACGGCATCCCGGGCACCGCCGCCGACCAGCGCTCGCGCCGCTTCGGGTCGGCCTGGTGCCAGATGATGCCCGCGCCCAGGGCGATGATCGCGGCGAGCCAGCCGATCACCGCCTCGACGTCGCCGTCCGGCTGCACCATCGCCCGCAGGACCCCGATGCCGACCCCGAGCGCGAGGAAGGAGAACAGCTGGTTGACGTTGCGGGCGCCGCGCCCGGCGTGGGGCGACATCGGTAGCACCGCCCAGAACACCGCGTAGAGCAGCGCGCCGAGCCCGCCGAAGGCCGCCAGCACCACGAACGACCCGCGGATGAGCAGCACGGGCGCACCCAGGTGCGCGGCGATGCCCGTGGCGACGCCGCCCACGACCCGGTCGGCGGGCTCGCGGTAGAGGCGTCGGGCGGGGATCGGGCTGGTCATGGCGCTCGTTTCTCAGGTTCGCGGCTCAGGCACTTCAGATCGTCACACGGATGAGGACGGCGGGACCACTCCGAGCGCCCCGGAGCCGGCAGAATCAGGGTGGCGTCAGGGTCGATGCCTGAGGCGCCGCAGGTGCCCGGTCCGCCAGCATTGATGGCATGACGAAACCGCCTGCCGCCGACGAGCCGGCCGCCAACGCCGCCGCGGAACCGGCCGCGGAGCCGGTGGACGCTCGCCCCACCGCGCCCGGCGCCGGCGATGCGACCACCCAGGACCTCCCCCCCACACCCGAACCAGCCCCCGACGCCCCTGTCCCGAGCGGCACCGCCGACGAACCACGCTACGAGGCCGACTACGTGGCGGGCGACAACCCGGCACCCGCCGCCGAGTGGCCGGCCGCCGACGACACGCCGCCTCCCCCGCCGCCAGGAACAACGCCGCCCGGCGCGGTGCCACCGGGAGCGACGCCGCCGCCGTTCGGTGGCGGGCCGTTCGGCAACCCGCCGCCGTTCGCAGCGGCCCCCGGCTTCAACCGGGCGATGCTCGTGCGGCCGCTGCAGGGCCGGTACATCGCCGGCGTCTGCGCGGCCGTCGGCCGGGCCACCAACACCGACCCCACGCTGTGGCGGGTCATCTTCGCCGTGCTGAGCCTGGCCGGCGGGGTGGGCATCGTGGCGTACCTGCTCGGCTGGATCCTCCTGCCCGCCGAGGGCGACACCGGCTCCCCGCTCGAGGCGCTGCTCGGCCGCGGCCGCTCCGGCACCTCCGCCCCCCTGGCGATCGTCATCGGGGTCGCCGCGGTCCTCACGTTCCTGCTGGTCATGTCCCAGAACGTCGGCGCCGCCCTGGTCGGCATCGCGGTCGTGGTCGGCGTGGTCGCGCTCGTCGTGCGCGGCCAGGGCGGACCGGCCGGGGGCCCGCATCCGGCACCCGCCGGGCCGTTCGCGCCGCCGCCGCCTCCCCCTGGCCCGCCGCCGGGGCCGTTCGCGCCCACATCCGGACCGAAGCCGTTCGGACCCATGTCGTTCGGGTCGCCGTCATTCGGATCCGGACCAACCGCGCCGGCGCCCACCGTGCCGCCGGCCGCGCCGGGACCGGCCGCGGCGGCGCCGACCCCGCCCGGACCGCCGCCGACCAGGGTGTTCCCGGCGACGGGTGAGCCGCTCGTGGCGCCGAATCCGGCCGGTTACCGCGCGCCGTTCGCGCCGCGCGGGCCGTATGTCGGCAGCCCCTACGCGGCCAGCCTCGGCTACCCGCCCAACATCCCGGTGCCGCCGTATCCGGGGCTGACGACGGCGCCCAAGCCGCCACGGCCGCCGAAGGAGCGCTCCAAGCTGGGCCGGCTGACGTTCTCGTTGATCGTGCTGGCGCTCGGGGTGCTGGCCGCGCTCGAGGTCACGGTGGTCGACTTCAAGGCCAGCACGTTCTTCGCGGTACCGCTCGCGATCACCGCTCTGGGCCTGATCGTCGGCGCCTGGCTGGGCCGGGCGCGGGTGCTGATCCTGCTCGGCGCCCTGCTGAGCATCGCGCTGGCGATCTCGACCGCGGCGAGCGGCGTCCATGTGCCGCGCGACACGCAGAACCTGCACATCTCGCCGACGACGGTGGCCGAGCTCGGCACGCGGTACTCGACCGACGCCGGCAACATCGACGCCGACCTGAGCCAGCTCGACCTCGCCGGCCAGGACCCGCCGCCGCCGGTGCAGTTCCGGGCCGGGTTCGGCAACATCGACATCACGGTGCCGCCGAATGCCGACGTCACGGTCGACGTGCACATCCAGGGCGGCGACTGCAAGGTGTTCGGCAACGACTGCGGCGGGTTCAACCAGACCGCCACCTACACCGACCTCGGTGAGGACGGTGCGGGCGGGGGCACGCTGCACCTGAACGTGGACATGCGCTACGGCAATGTGAGGGTGGATCGATGAAGCCGCACCGTCTGGACGGCGTCTCGCTGACGTTCGGCCTGATCTTCCTGGGCATCGTGGTGGTCTGGCTGTTCAACCAGGCCGTCTCGATCCACCTCAACGCGGGCTGGATCGTGGCCGTCGGCCTGATCCTTTTCGGGGGGCTCGGCCTGGTGGGGGCGCTGCGCTCGGACAAATCGTCCGCGCGGGGCAAGGCCGGGCAGCAAACGGATCCGCATGACTACGACCTGGACGTCGAGTAACGGATTCGCGCACGGAATATGCTGGCCGGCGGGGCACGTCCCCGCCGGCCAGCAACCTTTTTCGAGCATTCCCTGAGGAGCCCGTTTCAGATGACCCAGTTTCCCGTTGGCGGCACGTCCGGCGCGCCTCGCCGCCCGATCCAGATCGGTGACCGGGCCGCCCGGGTCCTCGCCTCCGAGCTCGCCCGCCACGGCGGCCCCAAGACCGGCCTGGTGATCGGCGCGGCGGCCGGCTCCGCCGTCCTCGCCGCGGCGATCGACGCGCTGCTGCCCGACGACCGGCTGGCCGTGGTCGGCTCCGGGCCGGGCGCCGCGGCCGCCCTCCGTGAGCACGTCGAGCGGCAGGGCCGCTGGGTCGCCGAGCGCACCCGCGTGCTCGAGTCGCCCGACGCGGCCGAGCCCGCCGACGTGGTGATCCTCGCCGAGGCGCTCACCGGCGCCGCCGAGGACGCCCGCGAGGTGCTCGCCGGGCTGGCCAAGCTGGTGGCCGACGGCGGCGTGCTGACCGTGATGGTGCCGGCGACCCGGCTGCCCAGCGGCGCCGCCGACGAGGTCGAGCGGCAGGCCGCGCTCTACGGCGTCGGCAGCGACCTGGTCCTGCGCAACGTGCCGCCGATCCGCGTCCACCGGCTGCGGTACACCCCGGCCGACCACGCCACGGCGGCCAACCTGCTGCCCGCCATGCGCCCCTCCAGCGTGCCGCTCACCCGGGCCATGAACATCGACTCCAACGGCGTGGCCGCGGCCGGCATCGCGCTCGGCCTGGCGGCGCTGGCCAAGGCGGCCCGGCCGAAGTCGCGGCTGTGGCTGGTTCCGGCGCTGGCCGCGGCGCCGGTGGCGGCGTTCTTCCGCGACCCGCAGCGCGACGTGCCGGACGACCCGCGCTCCGTGGTGGCCGCGAGCGACGGCCGGGTGCTGGGCGTGGAGCGCATGGAGGACAAGCGCTTCGGCGACATGGAGTTCCTGCGGATCGCGGTCTTCCTGTCGGTCCTCGACGTGCACGTCAACCGCGCCCCGGTGGCCGGCAAGGTGATCGACTACTTCGTCGAGGACGGCGGCTACGCCGCGGCGATGCGGCCCGAGGCCGAGCACAACGTGGCGGCGTACACGCTGCTCGAGACCGCGCACGGCCCGGTGGCGGTCGTCCAGCGCACCGGCCTGATCGCCCGCCGGATCGTGCAGCGCGCCCCGATCGGCTCGCTGCTGGCCAAGGGTGAGCGCTTCGGCCTGATCCGCTTCGGCTCCCGCACCGACGTCTACCTCCCCGCCGACAAGGCGACGCCGCTGGTGGCCCCCGGCGACCGCGTCATCGGCGCCCAGACGGTCATCGCCAGGTGGACGGACTGAGCGAAACGGAAAGGGGCCCGCACCGTGCCGGTGCGGGCCCTTTTAGCTACAAGATCGTCAGGCGGCCTGGTGGCGGTGGCGCTGGAGCAGCCAGATCAGCGGCCCGCTGACCAGGTAGGCCAGCACGACCACGACGAACGTCATCCGGAAGTTGACCAGCGCGCCGATGACCGGCAGCACCAGCAGCCACGGCGGGAGCTTCGCCAGCCGGGCGAGCTTGGCATACGGGAAGCTGGAGACCATCGCCAGGCCGAGCAGCGCCACGCCGGCCACCCGCAGCACCGGCGGCATCTGCGGCGCGATGAGCGCGCTCAGGGCCAGCACCGCGGCGCACATCGTGGTCGGCACGCCGCAGAAGAAGCGGCCGTCCTTCGGCGAGACGTTGAAGCGGGCCAGCCGGATCGCCGCCGCGCCGGCGACCAGCGCACAGGCCGGGACCAGCAGGGCCGCCGGGGCCGAGCCGTTGAGCCAGGCGTAGACCACGACCGGGGCGGCCAGGCCGAACGAGCACATGTCGGCGAGCGAGTCCATCTGCGCGCCGAACGGGCTCGCGACGCCCAGGCGGCGGGCGAGGAAGCCGTCGAGGCCGTCGAAGACGACGCAGGCGATGAGCAGCGCGGCGGCCACCCGCACGTCACCGTGGTCGACCGCGATGAAGATCGCCGACAGGCCGAGCATCAGGCTGCTCAGGGTGCAGGCGTTGACCAGCGCGAAGCGGATGCGGCGGGCCGTCGTGTGCTCGCCGGGCAGCAGCGGGATCGACAGCGGTGCCGGCTCTTCCCGGACCGTGCGGGGCGTCGCGACCGGCGGGCTGACCGGCGCGAGCGACCGCGCGTCGGCGGCGAGGCCTCGTGACAGTCCGTCACGGCGTCGCATCCGCAGCCGCGGCAGCCGGGCCCGGCCGGTCCGGGCGTCGGTCTCGGCGGGGGGAATGAGCAGCGAGGTCGCGCCGGCGACATTGCCGTCGCCGCGGCGTCCGACGCGTCCGGCGAAGAGCACCTGGCGGGCCAGGGAGCCGCTGCGCCGCAGGCGTCCCGCCCATTGCCGGCCCCCTCCGGGGCGCGGACTATCCGTCGTGCGTCGTCGCTGCCAAGGTGCTCTCGGCACTGATCCTCCATGCAGGAACGGGGTTCCCACGGTCGCATTTCGGGGTCCTTTGACCCCGGTTGTCCGTTTCGCGAGCCCATCTCGCGATCTACACGATCGCATATCGGGTCGCAGTTGGCGATGGCTCAGATAGGAAACCGCCATCATAGGCGACCCGCGAAACTACTCCTGGTGGCTTCCCGTTAACCTATCGTCCAGTCTAACGAGGCCGGTCACTCCACCGTCGCGGGCCGGGCGATCGCCCACTGGACGACCTCGGTCATCGAAAGGCCGGCGAGCTCGCCCGGCATGAACCAGGCCGCGGCGGCGGTCGATCCGCCCGCCGCCTCGGTCACGCTCGGTGTCGACGGCTCGGGCACGAGCACGCGGTAGAGCGCCCGCACGGCGTGCCAGTTCATCGGGTACCCCTCCGGGCCGACCACCCCCAGGCTGCGCCGGTGGGTGACGCCCAGCAGCGCCACGATCTCGCCCCGCTGGCCGGTCTCCTCGTAGAGCTCGCGCAGCAGCGCCTCGGCCGGCTGCTCGCCGACGTCCGTGCCGCCGCCGGGGAGGTGCCAGCGCCCGGCGCCCGGGTATCCGGGTGCGATCTCGGTCAGCAGCACGCGCCCGGCCGGGTCGGTGACCAGCCCGTACGCCGCGAACCGCTGCCCCTTCGGCAGGTCCGCCTCGGCCGCGCCGTCGGCAGTCGTGACCGCGGCGGCCGACTCGCTCAGCACGACGTCGAACAGGACGCGGTCCTCGTGGCGGTCGGGGGTGATGAGGGCCTGAACGTCGTGTACCCCCGAAACCACCACCGGCAGCCCGGCCACCTCCCGGAACAGCCGGACCACCGCGGACGCCGGATTCTCCCCGTGCCGGATCGGCCCGCCGATCTCGTCGGTGGCGCCCGGCAGCCGCCCGTAGACCGTGATCACCCGTGCCCGCGTCATGTCGATCAGCGTAGGCCGACCCCGCGCAGCGCTTCCTCGGTGACCTCGGTCAATGGCAGCTCGTCGAGCTCGTCGGGGTCGAACCAGCGCGCGTCCGCGGTCGAGCCGCCGACGTCGTGGATGACCGGACGGGTGGAGCGGGCCACGTGGACGCGGTAGAAGGCGCGCACGCCGTGCCAGTCGATCGGGTAGCCCTCGGGGCCCAGCTGCGCCGCGTCGCGGTGGCTGGCCACGCCGAGCAGCTCGACGATCTTGCCTGCCTGGCCGGTCTCCTCGACCAGCTCGCGGATGAGCGCGACGCCGGGCTGCTCGCCGAAGTCGGTGCCGCCGCCGGGCAGGTGCCAGCTGCCGCCGCCGGGGTAGCCCTCGGCGACCTGGGTGAGCAGGACGCGGTTGCGCCGGTCGGTGCACACCGCGTAGGCGGCGAAGCGCTGCGCCCGGTGCAGGCCGTCGGGGCCGGGGACGGCGTAGAAGGAGGGCACCTCCGGGGTACCGTCCGGGCGAATGTCGGCCTCGGCGTCGGGCAGGCCGAGCGCGTCGGCGGTGAACCGGCGCAGCGGCAGCGCCTTGGCCTCCTCCAGGGTCACCCAGCGGGCCAGGTCGGTGGGCTGGCCGACCCGGTCGCGCAGCGAGCCGCCGCGCACGGTGACCGCGTAGATCAGCCGGTCGGTGTGGATGGTCAGCCCGCGGTTGGGCAGGGCGCGCATGTCGGCGAGCACGTCGCGCAGCCCGGACACGGCCACGGACACGCCGGTCTCGGCCGCGGTCTCGCGCACGACGGTGTCGACCGGGTTCTCACCGTGGTCGACCGCCCCGCCGGGCAACGACCACACGCCGGGCGTGCCGGCCCTGGCCGAGGCCCGCACGAGCAGGAAGCGGTCGCCGTCCGCGGCGACGCAGTAGGCCGCGATGCGCCGCAGCGGTTGTAGCGCTGGAGTCACGCCGATAAATTGTCCGGCTTTTCGGTACCGGTGCAAGAGTGACTAACCCCTGAAGGGGGATTCATTCCCATTCAATGGTGCCCGGCGGCTTGGATGTAACGTCCACGACCACGCGGTTGACCTCCCGGACCTCGTTTGTTATCCGGGTGGAAATCTTCGCGATCAGCTCGTGCGGCAGGCGGGACCAGTCGGCGGTCATCGCGTCGTCGCTGGAGACCGGGCGCAGCACGATCGGGTGGCCGTAGGTGCGGCCGTCGCCCTGCACCCCGACGCTGCGCACGTCGGCGAGCAGCACCACCGGGAACTGCCAGACGCTGCGGTCCAGCCCGGCCGCGGTGAGCTCCTCGCGGGCGATCAGGTCGGCGGCGCGCAGGATCGACAGCCGGTGCTCGTCGACCGCGCCGATGATCCGGATCGACAGGCCGGGCCCGGGGAACGGGTGGCGCATGACGATCTCCTCGGGCAGCCCGAGGGCGGCGCCGATCTGGCGCACCTCGTCCTTGAACAGCGTGCGCAGCGGCTCGACCAGGGCGAACTTCAGGTCCTCGGGCAGCCCGCCGACGTTGTGGTGCGACTTGATGTTGGCGGTGCCGGTGCCGCCGCCGGACTCCACGACGTCCGGATACAGCGTCCCCTGGACCAGGAACTCGATGTGCTCCTCGGCGTCGAGCTCGCGCGCCGCGGCCTCGAAGACCCGGATGAACTCCCGGCCGACGATCTTGCGCTTCCGCTCGGGGTCGGTCACCCCGGCCAGCGCGCCGAGGAACTGCGCGGAGGCGTCGACGACCTTGAGCGTGATGCCGGTGGCCGCGACGTAGTCCTTCTCGACCTGCTCCGCCTCGCCCGCGCGCAGCAGCCCGTGGTCGACGAACACGCAGGTGAGCTGCTCGCCGACGGCCCGGTGGACGAGGGCCGCGGCGACGGCCGAGTCGACGCCGCCGGACAGCGCGCAGAGCACCCGCTTGCGCCCGACCCGGGCCCGGATCGCCTCGACCTGCTCGTCGATGATGTTGTTGGAGGTCCAGGTGGGCTCGATGCCGGCGATGTCGTGCAGGAAGCGGCGCAGCACGTCCTGGCCGTGCGGGGTGTGCGCGACCTCGGGGTGGAACTGCACGCCGGCCAGCCGGCGGGCGGTGTCCTCGAACGCGGCGACCGGGGCGCCCGGCGAGCCGGCGGTGACCGTGAAGCCCTCGGGGGCGGCGGTGACGCAGTCGCCGTGGCTCATCCAGACCGACTGCTCGGCCGGCAGGTCGCGCAGCAGCACACCGCCCCCGCCGGTGACCGCCAGCGGGGTGCCGCCGAACTCGCGCAGCCCGGTGTGGGCGGCCTCGCCGTGCAGCGCCACGGCCATCGCCTGGAATCCGTAGCAGATGCCGAAGACCGGCACGCCCGCGCCGAACAGGGCCGGGTCGACCTGCGGCGCACCCTCTTCGTAGACCGACGACGGGCCGCCGGAGAGGATGATCGCCGCCGGGCGTTTGGCCAGCATGTCCGCGACCGGCATCGAGTGCGGCACGATCTCGGAGTAGACGTGCGCCTCGCGCACGCGGCGGGCGATCAGCTGGGCATACTGGGCGCCGTAGTCGACGACGAGAACCGGCGGCGGCGTGGTCATGCCGAAAAGCCTAATCGCAGCGCCGCGGGAGCCTCCGCCGGGACGGCCGGACGTGACGGAGCTATCGCCGCGACGGGGACATAAGGGGCACCCAGCTCGGGGCGGGGGTCGGGCTCGCCCCGGTTGGGCCACATCGACATCGCCCGCTCGGCCTGGGCGGCGATGGTCAGCGACGGGTTCACCCCCAGGTTGGCGCAGACCGCGGCCCCGTCGACCACGTGCAGCCCGGGATGGCCGTAGACGCGGTGGTACGCGTCGATCACCCCGGTCGCCGGCGAGTCCCCGATCGCCGCGCCGCCGAGGATGTGCGCGGTCAGCGGGATGTTGAACACCTCCGACCATGCGCCGCCGGGCAGCCCGCCGATCTCCTCGGCCAGCAGGCGGACCGCCTCGTTGCCGGCCGGGATCCACGACGGGTTGGGCTCGCCGTGCCCCTGCGTGGTCGTGAGCCGCGGCCGACCGGTCCACGACCGGCGGTAATGCACCTGGAGTGAGTTGTCGAGCGACTGCATGACCAACGCGATCACCGTCTGGTTCGACCAGCGGTACACCGAGAGCGCCCGCAGATGCCGGAGCGGATGGCGGAAGAACACCCCGAACCAGCGCAGCGGCCGCCACGGGCCGCCGTCGGTCAGCACCGTCTGCAGCAGGCCCATCGCGTTGGAGCCGGGCCCGTAGCGCACCGGCTCGATGTGCGTGTGGGCGTCCGGATGGAACGAGCTGGTGATCGCCACCCCGTCGGTGAAGTCCACGCCCTTGCGCAAGGATCTCGCGCCGACGATGGATTCGGAGTTGGTACGCGTGAGTGCGCCCAGCCGCGGCGAGAGCCCGGGGAGCGCGCCGCCGGCCCGCATCCGGTGCAGCAGCCGCTGGGTGCCCAGCGCCCCGGCGGCGAACACCACCTGCCCGGCCTCGAAGGTCAGCCGGCGGCGGCGCCGGTCGGTGCCCCGGGTCCGCACGAGGTAGCCGCCGCCCTCGGCGGGATGGACGGCGGTGACCGTGGTCAGCGCGAACACCTCGGCGCCGAGCCGCTCGGCGAGGTACAGATAGTTCTTGACCAGGGTGTTCTTCGCGCCGACCCGGCAGCCGGTCATGCACGCGCCGCAGTGCTCGCAGGACTGGCGCAGCGGGCCGGCGCCGCCGAAGTAGGGGTCGCGGCCGGACTCGCCGAAGTGCACCGCGACCGGCGTGGGGTGGTAGGTGTGCCCGACGCCCATGCGCTCGGCGACCGCCCGCATGGCCCGGTCGGCGCCGGTCGTGCGGGCGTAGGTCGTCGCGCCGAGCATGCGTTCGGCCTGGTCGTAGCACGGCTCCAGCTCGGATCGCCAGTCGGCGATGCCGCGCCACTGCGGGTCGTCGTAGAAGGGCTGGGGCGGGCGGTACAGCGTGTTGGCGTACACCAGCGAGCCGCCCCCGACGCCGGCCCCGGCCAGCACGAGGACGTTGCGCAGCATGGTGATCCGCTGGATGCCGTAGCAGCCCAGCGCCGGCGCCCACAGGAAGCGCCGGGCGTCCCACGAGGTCCTGGGCAGCTCGTCGTCGGCGAAGCGCCGGCCGGCCTCCAGCACGGCGACGGAGTACCCCTTCTCGGCCAGCCGCAGCGCGGTCACGCTGCCGCCGAAGCCGGAACCGATCACGACGACGTCGTAGCGCATGGCCCCATAGTGACTCACGAGTAACTTACCCGGAAGACCCTTCGGTTTCCGTGCCGTTCTGCGGCAGACTGGTCAACTATGGCGAGACTTCCCGGCGGGCTGTCCGTCTGGCGTGGCCGGCGGTTGCTGGGGAACCCGGCCGTGCCGCCGCCACCCGCATTACCGAGCGTCGATGCCGGAAACCACGGCGCGCTGCACTCCCTGATGCTGGACGCGATCAAGTACGCCGATGTCCCACCGCCGCGCTCGGTCCACCTCGGCGGCACCGCCGAGGTGCGCACCGGCGGCGGGGTGCTCGTCATCGGGCTGCCGCTGGTCTGGGGCCTGTCCGCCGACCAGCTGCGGGTGCTGCTGACCCACGAGCTGGCCCTGCCCGCCTCCCGCCACCCGGACCTGGTCCGCGGGCTGCTCGAGGCCCGGCGGCGCAAGCCCGGCTCCGACGCGGCGGCGGAGCGGCACGAGCGGCTGCTGGCCGCGACCGAGTCGCTGCGCGCCGAGGCCGAGCAGGTGCGCGACGCGGCGGCGGTGACCGCGGCCGGCGGGGGGCTGTCCGCGGTCGAGGACGCGGCCCGGGCGCTGCTGCGCGCGGCCGCGGTCCGCGGCGCGTTCACCGCCTTCGCCGCCGCGCCGCTCGCGGCCGGCGCGATCTCGGCCGGCTCGACCGGCGGGCTGCCGCCCGCCCCGCTGCGGGCCCAGGACCTGCACGCCGGCTGGCGGCTGCGGCTGGAGCGCTGGGGCGCCCCCGCCTACGACACCTCGACGCTCCCCGAGGAGGTGGCCGCCCGGCACCCGGGCCTGGCCGAGGAGCTGCGCACCCTGGCACCGGCCGGCGCGGGGCCGCTGGTGGCGCTCGACCCGGGCGCGGTGGCGATCGACGAGCTGGGGCCGGCCGCCGCGCGGACCCTCGCCGCCGATGCGCTGCCCGCCACCGAGGGCGAGTGGGTGCGCTTGGCCGACCTGCCGGTGGAGGCCTACCTGCCCGACGTCGAGCGGCGCGCCCGCGGCTACGTCGAGGCGGTCAGCGCGGTGCTCGGCCGGGCCCCGGACGGCCGCGACGAGCTGGCCGGCACACTGCTGCGCCGCCCGGTCGACGTGGAGCGGGCCCGCCGCGGGCTGCCGGCCGGCGACGACGCGGAGGACGCCGCCGCGCCGCCGTGGATGGGCGCGGCGCTGCTGGCCGTCGTCGTGGAGTACACCCTGCTGCGCAAGGGCTGGCGGCGCGAGCATCCGCTGCTGCCCCGCCGGCTCACCGGCCCCGGCGACGAGGGCGTGCTCGACCTCAACGAGCTGGTCCGCAGCGACCCCGCCGGCCTGCGCGCCCACCTCGGGTAGCACCTGGTCAGAGGGTCAGCGCCGGGTTCTGGGCCAGCTCGGCGGGGTGGACGACCAGGTAGCCGTTCGGCCCGCGCTGCTCGACGACGCCCGCGGCGAGCTGGTTGACGCCGTTGCCGTCGAAGCGGATGCCGTTCCACGGCATGATCGTCTGGGTGGCCGGCAGCGTCACCTGCTGGACCGCGTTGCGCACGGCCTGCTTGCTGTAGTCGGCGGACTGGTCCATCGCCACCGCCAGCACCAGCGTGGCCATGAACGCGTCCGCGGCCACCTCGGTCAGCTTGGTGTGGAACGCCTGCTCGTACATCGCGCCGACGACCTGGGCGATCGGGTCGCGCCCGGCGAACTCGTTGGACCAGCCGGCGGCCCGCAGCGCGGCCGGGCTCTTCACCCCGTCGAGCGCGGAGGCGGCCGGGCCGATCGCGATCACCGGCGCCGTGCCCTTGAGCTTGACGGCGAGCTCGTTGGCGGCGCTCGCCTCGGCCGGGCTGGTCACGATCGCGAACACCGCGTCGCCCTTGGCCACCTGCTCGGCGCTGTCGGCGGCCGCGCCGCCGGACAGCGGCAGGATGCTGTTCTTGCCGGCCACCTCGTAGCCGGCCGCCCGGCTGAGATCCTCGATCGAGTTCTTGAGACTGTTAGCCTCGTCACCGAGCGGGCCGGTGGGCGAGCCGGCGGCGGTGACGATGCGCTTGTACTGCCCGGGCGTGTCCCGCTGCCGGTAGAGCAGGTCGAGCGCGGTGGTGACCAGCCGCCGGTCGCTGGGCTGGATCCGGAAGTGGCCGACCCGGTTGAGGTCGCCGAAGGTGTCCGCGGTGCTCAGCGCGTCGACCAGGGAGACGCCGAGCAGGTCGGTGACCCGGCCGGTAGGCAGCGCCACGTCGATCGTGTCGGCCAGCACCAGCCCCCGGGCGCCCTCGTCGACCAGGCGGGTGGCTTCCTTCTCCACCTTCTCCGGCGCGCCCTCGGTGTTGCCGGTGATCAGCGTCAGCTTCGTGCCGTCGCGCAGGCCGGCCCCCGGGCCCAGCGGCAGGGGCAGCGGCACGGCCGGGACGTCGCGGTTGACCAGCTCGATCGCGAGCTTCGCACCCAGCGTGGCCTGCTGGCCGAGGGCGGCGTTGTTGCCGCTGGTCGGCACGAGCAGCCCGATCGCGATGGTGCCGGGCGCGGTCGCGGCCGGCTGCGGATCGCCGGTGCACGCCGACACGAGGAGCGCCGATGCCAGCCCCACAGCGGTGGCGGCGGCCCGGAGGGCCCGGGTGAGCACGGCGAATGACTCCTTGCGGCGGGCGGTACGGCGAACGGCCGTATCCTTCCTGTCCGATCAATGGGTAGCAAGCCCGGTGTCCGGCTTCGAGTAATGTGACCTGCGCCACTATGACGCGGTTGGACAGGAGTCGCAACCCTGGTTTGATAAGGGCCGCACGCTGCTCAGGCAGCGCGATGACGCATGCGAGAGGTGTGGAGGGTGCAGACCTTCGCTTCGCCGCCTTCCTCGAGGGCCCCGGCCGTCGTGATGAAGGTGAACAGCCATCGCCGCAGGCGGCCGGGGGAGCCGCCGCGGCGCAGCGCATCGCTGTTCCGGGTGCGCGACTGGCGCGTGCCCACGAAGCTCGCCGCCGTCCTCGTGCTGCCCGCCGTCGCGTTCCTCGTCATCGCCGGCGTGCAGATCAACCTCTCCGTCCAGGACGCCTCAAAGCTGGACCAGTTCGCCCAGGGAGTCAAGGTCGGCCGCCAGCTGACCGAGCTCATCCACCAGCTGCAGCTGGAGCGGGACCGCACGGCCGGGTTCCTCGGCCGCACCAGCACCGCCTCCGCGCCGATCGGCCCCTCCGCCGCCACGGAGGATCTCGCCGCCAGCTACGCCTCCACCGACGCCGCCCTGCAGTCGTTCTCCGCGGTGGCCCGCCCGCTGCTGCGCAACCCGATCTTCAGCGGGACCCGCAACCGGGTCACCGCCGACTTCCAGGACCTGGCCCTCGTGCGCGCCGGCGTGAAGTCCCGCTGGCTGCGCGAGGAGGCCGCGTTCGATCAGTACTCGGTCACCATCCAGCACCTGTTCGACCTGGTGCCGGACCGCCCGGACATCGGCGGCGACTCCGAGTCGGTGCGCGAGGTCGCCTCGCTGCTCGACCTCGCCCAGGCCAAGGAGCTCAAGGACCAGCTGCGCGGACGGATCTTCGCCGCGGCCAGCGCCCGCAAGTTCGCGCCCGACGACTTCGAGACGTTCTCGGAGATCCAGGCCCGGCAGGTGGCCGCGGTCGAGCGGTTCCGCAGCACGGCGAGCCCGCGCCACCTCGCCCTCTACGACCGCAACCTGCGCCAGTCCGCCGTGTCCACGGTGGCCCGGCTCCAGCAGGACATCATCTCGCGGTCCCGGGGCGCCGAGGTGGGCGTGACCGCCGAGGACTGGTGGCTGGCCAGCACCACGGAGCTGGACTACCTGCGCAGCATCGAGAAGGAGATGCTGGAGGACGCCATCAAGGGCTCCGCCGACCGCAGTACCGACCAGCGCACCAACGCGATCGTCGCGGTCTCCGCGATCGTGCTGGTCATGCTGCTGGCCCTGCTGCTGTCCTGGCTGATCGGCCGGTCGATGGCCCGCTCGCTGCGCCAGCTGCGGGCCCAGGCGCTCGACGTGGCCCAGCACCGGCTGCCCGAGGCGATCCAGCGGCTGCGAAACCTGCCGCGCGGCGAGACGGTCACCGTCGACACCACGACCAGGGTGCGTTCGTCCGACGAGATCGGCGAGGTGGCGGACGCGTTCACTGCCGTGCACCGCAGCGCGGTCAGCCTGGCCGTCGAGCAGGCGGTCATGCGGCGCAACGTCAACGCGATGTTCGTCAACCTGGCCCGCCGCTCACAGACGCTCGTCGAGCGCCAGCTGCAACTGCTCGACCACCTGGAGTCGGCCGAGACCGACCCGGAGCAGCTGGCCAACCTGTTCCGGCTGGACCACCTGGCCACCCGCATGCGCCGCAACGACGAAAACCTGCTGGTCCTCGCCGGCAGCGAGGCGACCCGGCGGTGGGCGCAGCCGGTGTCGCTGTCGGCGGTCATGCTCGCGGCGATGGCGGAGATTGAGCAGTACGCCCGGATTCGCCACGATGTGTCCAACGATGTCTACATCGTCGGGCATGCCGTCTCCGACGTGGTGCACCTCTTCGCCGAGCTGCTGGAGAACGCGACGACCTTCTCCCCGCCCGACACGGTGGTCACCGTCACCGGCTGGCCCGCCCAGCAGGCCCGCGAGGCGACGATCGTCATCGAGGACAAGGGCATCGGGATGACCGAGTCCGGCCTCATCGAGGCCAACGAGCGGGTCTCCAGCCCGATCGCCATCGACGTGGCCGCCTCGGAGCGGATGGGCCTGGTCGTGGTCGGCCACCTCGCCGACCGGCACGGCGTCTCGGTGCGGCTCACCGCCAGCGACGACGGCGTCACCGCCTACGTGACCCTGCCGGCCCGCCTCCTCGCCGCCCCGGCCGAGGGCGTGGGCCTCTACGGCAACGCCGCCAACCGGCTCGCGGGCGCGGCGCGGCTGCCGATCCCGGTGGACGACCCGGCCGCGGCCCCGGACGGCATGGCGGCCGCCGACTCGCCGACCGGGGCGTTCGCCGCGCTGCCCGCCCTGCCCTCGACCGCCCCCGAGGACGGCGAGGAGAGCCCGCAGCCGGTCTCCGGGGTGCCCGCGGTCGCCGCGCCGCCGCTGCCCGACATCCCGCCCGCGGTCACCACCTGGCCGGTGGCCGCGGAGGCCGCCGAGCCGGCCAACGGTGCCGCGGACCGCACCGCCCCTGTCTCGGGCGCCCCGGTCTCCGCCGCCCCGGTGTCGGCGGCTCCGGTGTCGGCCGTCCCCGTCTCGGCCGCGCCTGTCTCGGCGGCACCCGTCTCGGCGGCACCGGTTTCCGCCGCTCCGGTTTCCGCCAGTCCCGTCTCCACCGCGCCGGTGTCGGCGGCGCCCGCCTCGGCGCCGCCGGCGAACGGGGCCGCGACCAACGGCGGACCGGCCACCGCGGCCGCCCGGCGCGGCGCGGCGCGCGCCGAGGACATCCTGGGCGCCGCGGCGCGGGGCAACCTCCCGGCCGCCGCCAAGGGCGGCACCCGCTGGTGGTCGCGGGGCGGGGGGAGCAGCGAGACGCCCGCCCGGCCCACCTCGGCGATCCCGGCGCAGCCCGAGCCGGTAACGGCCGGGACCAGCAGCGCCGGCCTGCCGATCCGCGTGCCGCAGGCGCAACTGCCGGGCGACCCCACCGGACGGATCCCCGCCGATGAGACGCCGGCCGTAACGGTCACCCACACCGAGCCGGATCCGGCTAGCGTGGGCAGCATGCTCACCCGGTTCTACAGCGGCGTGCACCGCGCCGCGAACGAGGACGAGGTCCCCACGGTGCCGATCAACGAACATCGAGGGAGCACGGCGTGACCCTGAGCCAACAAGCGCGGGACCTGAGCTGGCTGATCAACGCGTTCACCGAGCGGGTGCCCGGCATCGCCCATGCGGTGGTGGTGTCCTCCGACGGCCTGCTGGTGGCCGTCTCGGAGCATCTGCCCCGCGACAGCGCCGACCAGCTGGCCGCGGTCACGTCCGGCTTGGTGAGCGTCACCAGCGGCGCCGCGCGCATCTTCGACGGCGACGAGGTCAAGCAGACCGTGGTCGAGATGGGCCAGGGCTTCTTCCTGGTCATGTCGATCCGCGACGGCTCGATCCTGGCCACGCTGGCCGGCCGCGAGGCCGACATCGGCGTGGTCGGCTACGAGATGGCCCGCCTGGCCAAGCAGGCGGGCGAGATGCTGACCCCGGCCTTGCGCGCGGAACTCCAGCAGGCCCTCCCCCGCTGACCCGCACCCGCGCCACAGCCCAACGCCGACCGGCGGTGACGGTGATCACGGCGCCCCGCGCGAAGCAGCAACAGGGCCCTGCCCGCTGAGTCACTCCTTCGTCCGGCCCGGGCCCCTCGGCCCGGGCCCGAGCCCGATCGGCGCGACGATCGGGGGCCTCTCCCGGCTTCGCCGGCTCCGCCATGTTGACGCCGCGCTCGGCGAGCCGCCGACGGGCCGCACGGGGAAGCACCCGGCAGGCGGATCAAGCAGGAGGCCGCGAAGACGCGAACGGGCCCGGCAGGCCGGGCCCGTGGCGTGAGCGGCGTTACTTGTCCAGGATCAGGCCGACCTTCTGGAACTCCTTCAGGTCGCGGTATCCGCACTTGGCCATGGCCCGGCGCAGGCCGCCGAACAGGTTGAGCGCGCCGTCCGGGTCCTCGGACGGGCCGTAGAGCACCTTCTCCAGGCTGCCCAGGGCCGGCTCCGCCGAGCCGAACGAGCCGCGCGGCAGCTTCGGGTGGCTCGCCGCCGAGTGCCACCACGCGCCGCCGGCCGGGGCCGACTCGCTGCGCGACAGCGGCTCGCCGACCATGACCGCGTCGGCGCCGCAGCCCAGGGCCTTGGCGATGTCGCCCGAGGTCTGGATGTTGCCGTCGGCGATGATGTGCACGTATCGGCCGCCGGTCTCGTCCAGATAGTCGCGGCGGGCGTCGGCGGCGTCGGCGATCGCGGTCGCCATCGGCACCCGGATGCCGAGCACGCGGTCGGTGGTCGACCACTCGTCGGCGCCGATGCCCACGATCACGCCGGCGGCGCCGGTGCGCATCAGGTGCAGCGCGGTCTGGTAGTTGGTGCAGCCGCCGACAATGACCGGCAGGTCGAGGTCGGCGATGAACTCCTTGAGGTTGAGCGGCTCGTCGGTGGTCGAGACGTGCTCGGCCGAGACGAGCGTGCCCTGGATGACCAGGATGTCGACGCCGGCGTCGAGGATCACCGGGGCCAGGGCGAGCGTGTGCTGCGGCGACACCCGCACCGCGACCGTGACCCCGCCGTCGCGGATCTCCTTGACCCGCTCGCCGATCAGCTCGGGCTTGATCGGCTCCGCGTAGACCTCCTGCAGGCGGGCCGTGGCCGGGGCCTCGTCATCGAGGCCGGCCAGCTCCTCCAGGATCTTGGTGGGGTCCGTGTACCGCGTCCAGAGCCCCTCGACGTTGAGCACGCCCAGGCCGCCGAGCTTGCCCAGCGCGACGGCCGTGGCCGGGCTCATCGTGGCGTCGGACGGGTGCGCCACGCAGGGGATCTTGAATGGATACGCGTCGAGCTGCCAGTTCGTGGAAACGTCGTCGACGTCGCGGGTGCGGCGCGTCGGGACGATCGCGATGTCGTCCAGGTGGTAGCCACGCCGGGCGTTCTTGCTCAGCCCGATCTCGACCACGTCACGCATTGTCAGCTCCTGTTGAATTCGGGGTGTACTACTTCCCGCTACCGGGAGTGGTAGTTCGGTGCCTCGACCGTCATCTGGATGTCGTGCGGGTGGCTCTCCTTGAGCCCCGCGGCGGTGATCCGGATGAGCCGGCCGCGCTCGTGCATGTCGGGGACGGTGGCGGCGCCGACGAAGCCCATGCCCGAGCGCAGCCCGCCGACCAGCTGGTGAACCATCCCGGCGAGCGGGCCGCGGTAGGGCACCTGCCCCTCGATGCCCTCGGGGACCAGCTTGTCGTCGGAGAGCACGTCGTCCTGGAAGTAGCGGTCCTTGGAGTAGGAGCGCGCCTGGCCGCGGGACTGCATGGCGCCGAGGGAGCCCATGCCGCGATACGACTTGTACTGCTTGCCGTTGATGAAGATCAGGTCGCCCGGGCTCTCCTCGCAGCCGGCCAGCAGGCTGCCCAGCATCACGGTGTCGGCGCCGGCCACGATGCCCTTGGCGATGTCGCCGGAATACTGCACGCCGCCGTCGGCGATCACCGGCACGCCGAGCGGGCGGCAGGCGCGGGCGGCCTCCATGATCGCGGTGATCTGCGGCACACCCACCCCGGCAACCACCCGGGTGGTGCAGATCGAGCCGGGCCCGACGCCGACCTTGACCGCGTCGGCGCCGGCCTCGGCGAGCGCCTTGGCGCCCTCGTAGGTGGCCACGTTGCCGCCGACGACGTCGACCGAGGTCTCCTTCTTCAGCCGGACGACCATGTCCACCACCTGGCGGTTGTGCCCGTGCGCGGTGTCCACCATGACGATGTCCAGGCCGGCGTCGATGAGCGTGCGGGCCCGCTTGTAGGAGTCGTCGCCGACGCCCACCGCGGCGGCGACCCGCAGCCGGCCGGCCTCGTCCTTGGTGGCGTGCGGGAACTTCTCGCTCTTGGAGAAATCCTTCACGGTGATCAGGCCGCGCAGCTTGCCCGAGCCGTCGACGATCGGCAGCTTTTCCACCTTGTGCTTGCGCAGCAGGGTGAGCGCCTCGTCCTTGCTCACCCCGACCGGCGCGGTGACCAGCGGGGCGACCGTCATGATGTCGCGCACCCGGGTGGTCGGGTCGGAGACGAAGCGCATGTCACGGTTGGTGACGATGCCCACGAGCTGGCTCTCGGCGTCGGTGACCGGCACGCCGGAGATGCGGTAGCGGCCGCACAGCGCGTCGACCTCGCCGACCGTGGCGTCGGGCGAACAGGTGATCGGGTTGGTGACCATGCCGGCCTCCGACCGCTTGACCAGGTCGACCTGCTGCGCCTGGTCCTCGATCGACAGGTTGCGGTGCAGGGTGCCGATGCCGCCCTGCCGCGCCATGGCGATCGCCATCCGTGCCTCGGTCACGGTGTCCATGGCGCTGGACACGAGCGGTATCCGGAGGGTGATGTTGCGGGTGACCTGGCTCGACGTGTCTACGCCGCTGGGCACCACGTCCGATTCGCCCGGTAGCAGCAGCACGTCGTCGAAGGTCAGGCCCAGAGGCAGCACGTCAGGTCGCGAGAAGTCCATGAAGCGCATCCCAGCTCTCGGTCGTCCGGCGGGTGCGTCTCATCGTACTTCCGACCGGGCGGCGCACCCTCCCGCCATGGTCGGTCCGTGCCCGGGCCCACACCGAGGGCGTTTGGGGCTACCGTTGAGGCGTGCACGAAGAGCCCATCGACCCGTTCGCCGGAGACCCGGCCGACCCCTCGGCCGAGCTCGACGACAGCGGGAGTGACGACCCGTTGACCGCCGCCGAGCGCCAGGACGTTCTCGAGGACCTTGCGGACCTCGAGATCTACCAGGCGCTGCTCACGGCGATCGGCGTCCGTGGGCTGGTCATCGAGTGTGAGGACTGCCACGAGCCGCACTACTTCGACTGGGATCTGCTGCGGGGCAACCTGAAGCACCTGCTCACTTCCGGCCGCCCCCGCGTGCACGAGCCCGCCTTCGACCCCGATCCCGACCATTACGTCACGTGGGAGTACGCGCGGGGTTACGCTGACGGAGTCCACGACGCATTGGCGAGCGCGACCGACGACAACGAAGGCTGATCAGGTCTCCGTTTAGGTTTCACGCGCGGCGGGTACCGGCTGCGGCATGCCCCCGATGGCCCGCAGCGTCGCTAGCTCACGAGCCCGGCACGGAATGCCGCCGCTACGGCGTGTGCCCGGTCGCGTGCGCCGAGTTTCCGGAACAGCCGGCGAGCGTGCGTCTTGACCGTGTCCTCGGAGACGAACAGCTCCCGCCCGATCTCGGCGTTGCTCTTGCCGTCCGCCATACCACGCAACACCTGCAGCTCCCGCTCGGTGAGCTCCACGCGCCGGCGGGGCGGCTCACCCGCGACGTCACCGCGCTGCTGCGGTACCCCGGCACCGGTCACCCGGGCGTTGGGCACGCCGACCGCCGTCCGCGCGGCGCCCGGCAGCCCGCGGCCGGCCGGCAGCATGCCGCCCGCCGCCTGGGTCGGGGCGCCCACCCGCGCCTGCAGCACCGGCTCGCCGTTGCCGCGGCCCACCTGGCTGAGCACCAGCAGCACCGCCTTCGCGAGCGTCGTCACGGGGTCGGCCGTGTCGACGCGCAGGACCGCCCTGGCGCCGGCCGCGATCGCCGCGGCGGCGGCCCGTGGCTCCTCCGTGCCGAAGAACACCACCGTCGCGCCCGGCGCCACGGCCAGGACGCGGCGGGAGAACTCCGCGCTGTCGGGCCGGGCGAGCGTCGGGTCCGCCAGCACCAGGTCGGCCTGCTGCTCGCTGAGCCGCGCCAGGGCCTCGACCATCGTGACGGCGGTCCGCACCGCGTGTGCCACTCCCAGTCTGGCCGCGGCTGCGGCAACCGTCTGTGCCGCGACCTGTGTTCGCACACACACCAAAATCGTACGCACCGTCGTACTCCTCTCTCTCAAAGAGAGAAACACGAAATGGCGAGATCGGGACGTGGTTTCGCCGCGATTGGCCTGCCAGAAATTGACCGACGACATGCCGTTACCTGTGGCGGTCTCGCGCGTTGTACAGAGTTTGTGCGACGGGCGAATTCCAGGCCGCACGCCTGGAAGGAGGAGCGAATGACGAATGTGACTCGCCTGCCCGGTCCGATCGCGGACGTTTGGGACTGGCAGCGGCTCGGCCTGTGCCGCGGACGGGACAGCGCCCAGTTCTTCCACCCCGACGGCGAACGCGGCGCGTCGCGCGGCCGGCGGGAGACCGCCGCCAAGAACGTGTGCCGGGCCTGCCCGGTGCGGGCCGAGTGCGCCGCCCAGGCGCTGACCACGCGGGAGCCGTACGGCGTGTGGGGCGGCTTCACCGAGGGCGAGCGGCTGCGGCTGCTGGCGCTGGGCTGGGAGGACGCCGCGGACCGCGGGCGCTCCCGGGTGGACGTCGCACGGCTGGAGGCCAAGCTGGGCCTGCGCCCGGCCCCGCCGATGCCGGCGGCCGCCGCCGCGGCCGCGGCACAGCAGGCGCTGCGCACCGTGTCCGGGCGTCCGGGCCCGACCCACCCGGCGCCCGGCGTGCCGTCCCAGCGGCGCCCGCACATCGCGGCCGGGACGGCCCGGTCGCGCACCGCGGCCCGGTGAAGCGGATCGTCAGCGCACCTCGACGTTGACCGAGTGCCACCCCGTGGCGCCGTCGGGATCCGGCGGCGCCACGGCGTCGGTCTGCGTCTGTCCGCCGTTGTCGGTGGCGCGCACGGTCAGCCGGTGCCGCCCGGGGGTCGCCTGCCACTGCAGCGTCCACTGCCGCCACGTGTCGGTCGACGGTACGGGCAGCAGCGTGGCCGTTTGCCACGCCCCGTCGTCGACCTGGATCTCGACCTTGGAAATGCCCCGGTGCTGCGCCCAGGCCACCCCGGCAATCGTGACCTCGCCCGCCCGGGGATTGGCGCCCGCGCGCGGCGTGTCGATTCTGGACTCGGTCTTGATCGGGCCCTGCGCGGCCCAGCCGCGCTTGATCCAATATGCGTCGAAATCGGCGAACGACGACAGTTCGAGCTCGACGAGCCATTTTGTCGCGGACACGTATCCGTACAACCCAGGCACGACCATGCGAACCGGAAAACCGTGCTCGACCGGCAGCGGCTCGCCGTTCATGGCGATGGCCAGCATGGCGTCGCGCCCGTCGCGCAGCACGGCGGTGGGGGTGCCCGCGGTGAACCCGTCGATCGATCGGCTCACCACCTGATCGGCCCCGGCCTGGGGGCGCGCCTCGTCGAGCAGGTCGGAGACCCGCACGCCCTGCCACTTGGTGTTGCTGATCAGGTCGCCGCCCACCTCGTTGGAGACGCAGGCGAGCGTGATGTACCGCTCGATCATGGGCCGCTTGAGCAGCTCGTCCCAGCTGATGGTGATCTCCTTGTCGACCCGGCCGTGGATGCGCAACTGCCAGTCCTCGGTCGTGAGCTGCGGCACCACCAGGGCCGTGTCGATCCGGTAGAAGTCCTGGTTGGGCGTGACGAACGGCGACAGGTCGGGCAGGCCGGCGTCGGCGCTCGGCGGCAGGGGCGCGACCGAGTTCGGCGCCACGGGGGGCAGGTTCACCGAGGCCCGGTCCGCCTCCACGCCCCGGCGGGTCGACCACCAGCGGCTCGCGAATCCCACGACCACCGCCCCCACCAGCGTGTAGCCGGCGGTGCGCAGGAACGAGCGGCGCTCCTCGGGCGTGGCGTTGTCCCCCGCCTCGCGGGTGAGCAGCCAGCGGAGGGTCCCGGCGCCGGCGAGCACCCCGACGAGCGTCGGCACGAACGCATACCAGGGCGCGTTGTGCCGGCTCAGCGCCGCCACGATGCCGATCACGCCGAACCCGCCGAGGCCGAGGTAACCCCAGATCTCGCGCCTCGCCGCCAAGATGCCGATGAGCGCGGCCACGATGGCCAGGATGATCAGCATGCCGACGCTCAGGGCCAGCTTGTCGTAGGTGTAGAACACCGCGACGGCGAAATCCTTGACCTTTGCCGGAACGCTGTCGATGACCACGCCACCGACGCTGACCAGGGGCGAGGTGGTGGCGCCGGTGAGGATCGCGACCACCTCGGCGACGCCCAGCGCGACGCCGGCGGCGGCCAGCCCGGTCAGCGCTGCGAACCTGCGAGTCTGCACGCCCCTAGCATGCGGCGATCATCCCGGCGGGACCAAGCCCGGTAATGACTCCCTAATCTTTCGCCCAGCTACGACACGGCCCCGGGCGCGGGCGCCCGGGGCCGTGTGCGGTGCAGCGGTTGGGTCAGAAGCCCGGGCCGTGCGAGTGCCCGTGGCCGTGCGAGTGGCCGTGGCCGCCCGCGGCGGCCGGCTCCGGCGCCTCCGGCTTGTCGACGATCAGACTCTCCGTGGTGAGCAGCAGCCCGGCGATCGACGCGGCGTTGGCGACCGCGCTGTGGGTCACCTTCACCGGGTCGACGATGCCCGACTTGACCAGGTCGACATACTCGCCGGTGGCCGCGTCCAGGCCGTGGCCGAAGTCGAGCGCGCCGACCTTGCCGACCACGACGTAGCCGTCGAAGCCCGCGTTCTGGGCGATCCACCGCAGCGGCTCGACCAGGGCCTTGCGCACGATCGAGACGCCGACCTTCTCCTCGCCCTTCAGGCCGAGGTCGCCGTCGAGGACCGACTGGATCTGGGCCAGGGCGGCGCCGCCGCCCGGGACGATGCCCTCCTGGACCGCGGCCTTGGTGGCCGAGATCGCGTCCTCGATGCGGTGCTTGCGCTCCTTCATCTCCACCTCGGTGGCGGCGCCGGCCTTGATGACCGCGACCCCGCCGGCGAGCTTGGCGATGCGCTCGTTGAGCTTCTCCTTGTCCCAGTCGGAGTCGGAGGCCTCGATCTCCTTGCGCAGCTGCTCGACGCGGGCGGAGGTCTCGGACTTGTCGCCACCGCCGTCGACGATCGTGGTCAGGTCCTTGGTGGCCACGACCCGCCGCGCGGTGCCCAGCTGCTCCAGGCCGACCGCCTCGAGCTTGTAGCCAAGCTCCGGGGCGACCAGCTCGGCGCCGGTCAGGATCGAGATGTCCTGCAGCATGGCCTTGCGGCGGTCGCCGAAGCCGGGCGCCTTGACCGCGACGACCTTGAAGGTCTTGCGGATGGCGTTCACCACCAGGGTCGACAGGGCCTGGCCCTCGACGTCCTCGGCGATGATCAGCAGCGGCTTGCTGCTCTGGACGATCTTCTCCAGGAGGGGCAGCAGCTCCTCGATGGCGGCGATCTTCTGGGTGGTGACGAGGACGTAGGTGTCCTCGAGGACCGCCTCCTGCGCCTCGTTGTCGGTCACGAAGTGCGGGGAGATGAAGCCCTTGTCGAACTGCATGCCCTCGGTGACCTCGAGCTCGGTCGTGAGGGTCGAGCCCTCCTCGACCGTGATGACGCCGTCGCGGCCGACCCGCTCCATCGCCGAGGCGATCAGGTCGCCGATGGTGGCGTCCTGCGCGGAGATGGTCGCGACCTGCGCGATCTCGGTGTGGCTGGCGACCGGGGTGGCCTTGTCCTTGAGCGCGTTGACGACCGCGGCCGCGGCCGCGTCGATGCCGCGCTTGATGCCGGCCGGGTTGGTGCCCGCGGCCACGTTGCGCAGACCCTCGCGCACGAGCGCCTGGGCCAGCACGGTCGCGGTCGTGGTGCCGTCGCCCGCCACGTCGTTGGTCTTGGTGGCGACCTCCTTGACCAACTGCGCGCCGAGGTTCTCATACGGGTTGGCGAGCTCGATCTCCTTGGCGATCGTCACGCCGTCGTTGGTGATGGTGGGGGCACCGAACTTCTTGTCCAGGACGACGTTGCGTCCCCGGGGGCCGAGCGTGACCTTGACCGTGTCGGCCAGGTGGTTGACGCCGTGCTCCAGCAGGTGGCGCGCCTCGTCGGAGAAGCTCAGGATTTTCGCCATGCTTATGGATTCCCTTCAAAGCGACACCGCCCCGGCTGCCTCGCGCCTGCGCAAGGGTCCGGGGCGGTGGCCACTGCCTTAATGAAACTCGGTCACTTCTCGATGACGGCGAGAACGTCGCGGGCGGAGAGCACGAGGTACTCCGTGCCGGAGTACTTGACCTCGGTGCCGCCGTACTTCGAGTAGATCACGGTGTCGCCGACCTTGACGTCGATCGGCACCCGGTTGCCCTTGTCGTCGATGCGACCCGGGCCGACCGCGATGACGGTGCCCTCCTGGGGCTTCTCCTTCGCGGTGTCCGGAATGACGATGCCCGAGGCGGTGGTCGTCTCAGCCTCATTGGCCTGGACCAGGATGCGGTCCTCGAGCGGCTTGATCGCAACCTGCGTCGCGGTAGTCACGGGCATACCCTCCTGGGGTATCTAGCTTGCTATCGAGTGCCCGGTGAAGCCGTCGTCGCGGGTGCCGGCTCCGGCCGGGTTGGCTGGCACCCTCGACACGAGAGTGCTAATCGGAGGTTATGTCGGCGTCTAGCACTCCGTCAACTAGAGTGCCAAACACGCCGCGAAATCACCCAGGGATAATCTCGGCGTGGAGCTCGAGGACGTGCTGGCCCTGGACACGCAGGCCGGACGGGCCGCGCTGGCGGCGGCCGGCGCGGTGCCCGGCGACGACCCGCTCGCCGCAGCCTCCGCGCTGCGGGCCCGCGGATTCGAGCCCCGGCTGGCCGCCGCCGCGCTGACCCAGGCCGACCTGCGCCGCCGGGCGGCCGCGAAGTTCGGCCCCGACGCGGCCGGCATGCTCTTCACCCGGGCCGGCCTGGAGCAGGCCACCCGGGGCGCGGTGGCCCGGCGCCGGGCGGCCCGGCTGGCCGCCGCGGGCGTGCGGCGCGTGGCCGACCTGGGCTGCGGCGTCGGCGCCGACAGCATCGCCTTCGCCCGAGCGGGGCTGCGCGTGCAGGCCGTCGACGCCTCACCCGTCACCGCCGCCGTCGCGGCGGCCAACGTGCGCGCCCTCGGCCTGCGGGACTCGGTGACGGTGGACACACAGGACGCCACCGAGACGCCGCTGGACGCGGTGGACGCCGTGTTCTGCGACCCGGCCCGGCGCACGTCGGGCGGCCGGCGGGTGTTCGACCCGCGGGCGTACTCGCCGCCCTGGGAGTTCGTCACCGGCCTGCCCGGGCGCGTGCCGCACACGGTGCTCAAGCTGGCCCCCGGCATCGACCACGCGCTGCTGCCGGCCGGGGCCGAGGGCGAGTGGGTGTCCGTGGACGGCGACGTGGTCGAGGCGGCCGCGTGGTGCGGGCCGCTCGCCGGGGCGCCGCGCCGGGCGACCGTGCTGCGCGGTTCGGAGGCCTTCGAACTGACCGGCACCGGAGAGCGGCAGGCCCCGGCCGGCCCGCTCGGGGCCTATCTGTATGACCCCGACGGCGCGGTCGTCCGGGCCCATCTGGTCGCGGAACTCGCCGAGGCGCTCGACGGCGCCCTGCTGGACCCCACGATCGCCTATGTCACGACAAATCAGCGAATTGAGACACCATTCGCCCGGCCGTACACCATCCTCGAACGGCTCCCGATCGCCCTGAAGAAGCTGCGAGCCGCCCTGCGCGCGCTCGACGTCGGCGCGCTGCAGATCCTCAAGCGCGGCTCCGCCCACGACGTGGAGGAGCTGCGGCGGCAGCTGCGCCTGGACGGATCGAGAACGGCGGTGCTCGCCCTGACCCGCATCGGCGGAGCGCCGGCCGCGCTGCTGCTCACACCAGCGGATGGCCCAGGCGCCGCTGCAGGTCGCTGAGCACCTCATCGGCCAGCTTGTCGGGCGGGCGCAGGCCGAGCTGGCCGAGCAGGTGGCGGCCCGTGTCGCGGCACATCTCGTAGGTCAGGCGGTCGTTGAGCCAGCGCAGCCACTCGACGATGTCGTTGACGTAGAAGGCGACGCTCTGCTCGGAGTTGCGCTGCCGCCGCTCCTCGGCGACGACCAGCAGCGCCGCGGTCAGCCGCTTGCGCGGGAAGTCGTGCCCGGCCAGGGCATCGGCGACCGCGTCGGCCCGGTGCCGGGGCGCGGTCGGCGATACCGTGAGCTTCGGAAACGGCGGCTCGCCGGCCGTCCACACCTGCGCGCTGCGCGGCACGAACTCCGGATCCAGCACCACGTCGACACGCGAGGCGTGCCCGGGGTCGTCGACGGCCACCAGCACGCGCGGTCCGTGGCTGTTGACTTTGACGAGGTACCGCGAGAGACCCGTACCCTCCTCGACGCAGAACTTGGCGTCGGGCAGCTTGAGCAGCCCGTCGAAGACCAGCCGGCCAACGCGCGGCCCGGCGCCCTGCCACAGCCGCACCCGCACCGGCCCGACCTGCGGCCGCGCCGCGATCCGCACGTGATGCTCGGTCGCGGTGACCGCCCCGTCGCCGTCGAAGACCGACAGGTCGATGCCGCTGGACGCGCCGAGGAACAGGTGGCCGTGGCCGAGATACAACTGGACGGCGCCGATTCGCATGTCGCTATTGTGGGCCAGTGGCGAGCAAGGGCACCCCGGCGACCGCGCTCCTGACGCGCGCGAAGATCGCGTTCACCCCGCACACCTACGAGGTGGACCCGCGCGCCGCCTCCTACGGCGAGGCCGCCGCCGCGGCGCTGGGCGTCGACCCGGCGCGGCTGTTCAAGACCCTGATCACCACCGTCGACGGGCAGCTCACGGTCGGCGTGGTGCCGGTCTCGTCGTCGCTGGACCTCAAGGCGCTGGCCGCGGCCGTCGGCGGCAAGCGGGCCGCGATGGCCGAGCCGGCCGCGGCCGAGCGGGCCACCGGCTACGTGACCGGCGGGATCTCCCCCGTCGGCCAGCGCTCCCGGCTGCCGATCGTCATCGACGCGTCGGCGGAGGAGCTGCCCACCATGTATGTCTCCGGCGGCCGGCGCGGCCTGCAGATCGAGCTGGCCCCGGCCGACCTCGTGCAGGTCACCGGCGCGACCCTGGCGCCGATCGCGGCACACTGACAGCATGGTCGCCGTGCGGGCATCGGACGAGGACCGCGAGCGGGTGATCGCGGACCTGCAACGGCACACCCAAGCGGGCCGGCTCACGCTGGACGAGTTCTCCGACCGGGTCGACACGGTCTACGCGGCCAAGACCCTCGACGACCTGCGCGCCGCGGTCATCGACCTGCCGGCCCTGACCCCGCCGCCGCCGGCGGCGGCCCGGCGCGAAGACCACCAGCTGCTGCTGACCTTCGCCCTGGCCCTGCTGGCGGTGGTCCTCATCGGGACGGCCTACACCCTCTTTCACTGACGGCCTGCACCGAGCTGACGGCTTTCACCGAGCTGACGGCTTTCACTGAGGCTGGGCGCCGTGCCAGGAGCGCCACAGCGCGGCGTAGGCACCGCCCGCGGCGACCAGCTCGTCGTGGCTGCCCAGCTCGGTGATCCGGCCGCCCTCCACGACCGCGACCCGGTCGGCGTCGTGCGCGGCGAAGAGCCGGTGCGCGATCGCGATCACCGTGCGGCCCTCCAGCGCGCCGGCCAGGGAGCGCTCCAGGTGCCGGGCCGCCCGCGGGTCGATGAGCGACGTCGCCTCGTCCAGCACGAGCGTGTGCGGGTCGGCCAGCACCAGCCGGGCCAGGGCCAGCTGCTGCGCCTGCGCCGGCGAGAGCGACAGGTCGGTGGCGTCCAGGCCGAGCGCGGTGGCCCAGCCGAGCGCGTCGACGGTGGCGAGGGCGGCGAACAGCTCGTCGTCGGTGGCGCCGGGCCGGGCCAGCGTCAGGTTCTCCCGCAGGCTGCCGAGGAACACGTGGTGTTCCTGGGTGACCAGGGCCACGTGGCCGCGCAGCTCGTCGAGGGGGAGCTCGCCGAGCGGTACCGCACCCAGCTCGATGGTCCCCGCCCGGGGCGCGTGGATGCCGGCCAGCAGCCGGCCCAGGGTGGACTTGCCCGCGCCGGACGGCCCGACGACGGCCAGCCGCTCCCCCGGCCGGACCGCCAGATCGATGCCGTGCAGCACGTCCCGGCCGTCGACGTAGGAGTACCGCACGTCCTTGGCGACGAGCTCCTCGTCGACCGGCCGCGGCCCGCCCGGCGGCACCGGCCGGGCCGCCGCGCCGCGCACGCCCACGAGCCGCGCGACCGAGGCCAGCCCGAGCTGCAGCTGGTCGACGTAGCTCAAGACCGTGTCGAGCGGATCGATGATGGCCACGAAGTACAGCACGGCCGCGGTCACCTGGCCGACGCCGACCCGGCCCTCCAGCGCCAGCCAGCCGCCGGCCAGCAGCGTCACCACGCCCGGCAGCGCGTAGGAGAACTCGGTGATCGGGAACCAGACCGTGCGCAGCGACAGCGTGTAGCGGGCCGCCGCGTAGGTGCCGGCCAGCTGCTCCTGGGTGCGCTCGATCCGCCGGGCCCGCAGCCGCAGCGTGTCGACCGTCCGGGCGCCCTCGACGGTCTCGGTCAGCCCGTCGGTGAGCTGCGCGAACGCCGCGCCCTCGCGCAGGTAGCCGGGGGTGGCGCGGCGGAAGTACCAGCGGGAGACGAAGAACAGCGGCGGCACCGCGACCAGCGCCGGCACCAGCAGGATCGGCCCGACCAGGGCCACCGCGACCAGCGTGAGCAGCATCTGCAGCAGCCCGACCGCGATCTGCGGCAGCGCCATCTGCACCGACTCGGAGGTCTGCGAGACATCGCGCGAGGCCCGGCTGAGCAGGTCGCCGGTGCCGGCTTTCTCCACAGTGGACAGCGGGACGGCGAGCACCCCGTCGACGAACTCCTCGCGGAGCCGGGCCAGCACCTGCTCGGCCAGCTGCGCGGCGGCCAGCCGGGCGTAGCGCACCAGCACCGACTGCACGACCACGAACCCGGCGATCGCCAGCGCGATCCGGTCCACGGTCCACGTGGTGGTGCCCGCCGCGACCCGCTCCACCAGCACGCCGAGCAGCGGCGGCGCGGCCAGCCCGGCCGCCGCGGCGAGCACGTGCAGGGCCAGCACCAGGGCGAGCCGCCGCGGGTAGGCGGTGAAGAGCCCGCGCAGGTAGGCGCGCACCTCGGCCCGCCCGGCCACCGGCAGCATCAGTCCTCCCCGCGGGTCACGACGGCGGCATACGCCGGGCAGCCGTCCAGCAGCGCCCGGTGCGCCCCGGTGGCCTCGACCCGCCCGTCGGCGCCCACGAACGCGACCGTGTCGGCCCGGTCCAGCAGCAGCGGGCTCGTCGTGCACACCACGGTGGTCCGCCCGGCCCGCGCGGCGGCCAGCCGCTCGGCGACGCGCGCCTCGGTGTGCGCGTCGACGGCGCTGGTCGGCTCGACGAGGACCAGCACGGGCGGGTCGAGCGCGAGCGCCCGGGCCAGCCGCAGCCGCTGCTGCTGGCCGCCGGAGAAGTCGCGCCCGCGCTCGGCGATCTCGGTGTCGAGGCCGCCGGGCAGCGCGTCCACGATGTCCCGGGCGGCGGCCGCCTCCAGCGTGTGCCCGTCCCCGACCTCGTCACGCAGCGGGCCACGGAACAGCCGCGCGTCATTGTCGGCGAGGACGATCGCCCGCCGCACCTCGTCAAGAGCCAAATGCCGCAGTGGTACTCCGTGCAGGCGCGCCGAGGACCCCGGTTCCAGCAGCGCGATCCGGTCGGCGATGGCCACCGCGTGCTCGGGCCGGACGGCCGCGACCGCGGTGAACGCGCCCCGGGCGGCCACCAGCCCCGAGTCGGGGTCGTCGAGGTCGCCCAGCTCGAGCGGTACCACCGCCGGGGGATCTTGAATTTCCGGCTCGATCCGCAGCAGGTCGACCACCCGGCGCGCGCTCACCAGGCCGCGGGTCACCTTGTCCGCGAACTCGGTCAGCGTGCGCAGCGGCGCGATCAGGAACGCGGCGTAGGCGTAGAACGCGACCAGCTCGCCCGGGCTGATCCGCCCGGCCACCGCGAACCGCGCGCCGAGCCAGGTCACCAGCGCGACGAAACACCCGGGCAGCAGGATCTGGGCCGCCTCGAGCACCGACTCGACCCGCGCCACCCGCACGCCGGCGAAGCGCACCCGCTGCGACTCGGCGCGGTACCGCTGGGAGAACACGGACTCCCCGCCGACGCCGCGCAGCACCCGCAGCCCGGCCACGATGTCGGCGGCCCGCCCGGTCAGCTCCCCGGCGAGGTCGCGCTGGTGGCGCCGCCGGTGGTGCAGCGGCCGCAGCAGCAGCCCGACCACCGCGACCAGCACCGGAACGCCGAGCACCACGACCAGCCCGAGCGGCACCGACGTGCGCAGGAGCAGCACGGACACCACCACGATCGCGACGATCGCCCCGCTGCCGCGCGCGGTGATGTCCATCGACAGCCCGATCTGGTCGAAGTCGGTGGTGCCGATGCTGACCACCTCGCCGGTCGCCGCCCGCTTCGGCAGCGTCGCCCCGAGCCGGGCCGCCTGCCGGACGGTCACCTGCATGGTGCGGAACCCGGCGCTGAGAAAGTTCGAGACGGCGAACCGGTGCCGCATGATCCCGGCGAACGCGGTCATGGACCCGAGCGCGAGCACCCCGAGCGCGGCCAGGACCAGCCCCCGCCGGTCGTGGCGGGCCAGCGCGTCGACGCCGGCCCCGATCGCCGCCGGCACGAGCGCCTGACTGACCATCCACCCGACGCCGAAGCACACGCCCCCGGCGATCAGCGGGAGCTGACGCCGCGCGATCCACAGCAGATAACGGACGGGCGACCGACTGTCGGCCTCCCCCGGCACGAACTCGGGCAGTCTGCGCACAATCGAGCACCGTAATCCGGCACCCGCCCGCCGCGCCTTACATTTTTCAGCGGTCGACCTGCGTGAAGTCCCAGAACTGCGGCTTGCGCGCGACCAGATGCGACGGCGGCTCGGCGAACACCTCCGGCGTGCTCCCCCGCCACTTGGAGATGACGACGAGCCGATGGTCAGTGGAGGAGTACACCTCGCTGCTCAGATGCAGCGGATGCACCTCGACCTTGGGCAGCATGGCCTCGCAGACCCAGGACAGCAGCTCACCGAACGCCTCCGGGTGCGCCCTGACCTCCCACATGCGCACGATCACGGCGCTGGACTCTACTCCCATGCTGCGACTCCCCTTCGGTGCAGATCGGTGGCCGGCGTCAAGATAGCGCAGCACCGCGAGCAGCCGGCGGTTGGCGCTGTCCGCCGGCGGCAGGCTGAGCTCGCCGAAGATCCGCCTGATGTACTTGTCGACCGCCCGCTCGGGGATGACGAGCTCGGCGGCGATCGCGGAGTTGGACCGCCCGCGCGCCAGGACCTCGTGTTCGCGCGGGGCCAGCTCGCCCAGCGCGCCGGTCCGGGCCAGGCGCTCGACCAACCCACTGATCACCTCCGAGTCCAGCACGGTGCCGCCGCCGGCGACGCAGCACCGTGCATCACTCCGCGGTCACTCTCCGACCCGCGAACCGACGCGGCAGGGCAGACGCCGCACCCGCCGGCCGCCCCAGCCGATCTACACGGCCGGCCCCGGACATATGTCTCCGTGATCATGATGCTCGCGGTGGCCGCACACCGGGTTTTTCATGATCCCGGAGACTTGTGGTACACGGGGGTACATCAAGTCTCCGCGATCATGAAAAACCGTTGGTGTCGACGCCGGTTGCGCATGATCACGGAGACTTCCGGTCCCTGCGCCGCGCTTCACAGCGTGCAAACGCCCGCCGCGCGCAACATGATCGCCGATCGCGACCGCCCCAGGGCGTGAGGACGCGCAGGCCAGACACCACGTGGTCACCAGCGGGCATCGCGGCCAGCAGCGCCGATCCCCACCCGACGCGGGCCGATCCCCGCCCGACGCGGGCCGATCCCCGGCTGGCGCGGGCCGACGCGGGACGCGGGCGGAACACGGTGGCTGCGGCTGGCCGCCCCGGCCAAACGCAACGCGTTACGGCCGTGCCGGTGCCGGTCCGTGGCCGGCCGACCGCCCGGTCCGACGTCTGCTGGCCACGCCCCACGTCCGCTGGCCGCCCAGCCGCCCGCCTCGCCACCCGCCCGGCCAGCCGCCCGCCTCCTCGCCTCGCCGCCCCGCCCCGCCTCGCCGCCCCGCCGCCCCGCCTCGCCTCGCCGCCCCGCCTCGCCGCCCCGCCGCCGCCCCGCCTCGCCGCCTCGCCGCCGCGCCGCCTCGCCACGCCGCCCGCCTCGCCACGCCGCCCGCCTCGCCACGCCGCCCGCCTCGCCGCGCCGCCCGCGGCCAGCTGCCCCGCCCGGCCGGGGCCGGCGGTGCGGCCCGGCCGGCCACCGCGGCCTTCGCCCCGCGCGGCGCCGCGGTCGGGTGGCGGCGCGCTTGGGGAACGTTGCGCGGGTCAGGCCGTGACCAGGGTGATCGGCATTGCCGAGTCGGACGGCAGGGCCAGGTGCCCCGGCTCGGCGCCGGCGGCGACCAGGTGCGAGCCGAGGGCCGCGACCATGGCGCCGTTGTCCGTGCACAGCTTGGGGCGCGGAACGCGGAGCGTGATGCCGAACTTGTCGCAGCGCTCCTGGGCGAGCGACCGGATCCGGGAGTTGGCCGCGACGCCGCCGCCGATGACCAGGGTCGAGATGCCGTGCTCGCGGCAGGCGTCGATGGCCTTCGACGTCAGCACGTCGCAGACCGCCTCCTGGAAGCTGGCCGCGACGTCGTTGACCGGCACGGCCTCGCCGGCCCGCTGGCGGGCCTCGACCCACCGCGCCACGGCGGTCTTCAGGCCGGAGAACGAGAAGTCGAACCGGTGCCCGGCCAGGTCGCGCGGGGCGGTGAGCCCGCGCGGGAACGGGATCAGCGCCTCGCCGTCGCGGGCCGCGCGGTCGATCGGCGGGCCGCCCGGGAACGGCAGGCCCAGCAGCCGCGCCACCTTGTCGAACGCCTCGCCGGCCGCGTCGTCGATCGTCGCGCCGAGCGGCGCCACCCGGCCGGCCAGGTCGTCGACCCGCAGCAGCGACGAGTGCCCGCCCGACACCAGCAGCGCGATCGCCGGCTCCGGCAGCGCGCCGTGCTCCAGGGTGTCGACGGCCACGTGCGCGGCCAGGTGGTTGACGCCATAGATCGGCTTGCCGGCGGCCAGCGCATAGGCCTTGGCCGCGGCGACCCCGACCAGCAGCGCCCCCGCGAGCCCCGGCCCGGCGGTGACCGCGATCGCGTCCACGTCGGACAGCGTCACGCCGGCCTTGTCCAGCGCCCGTTGCATCGTCGGGACCATCGCCTCGAAGTGGGCGCGGCTGGCCACCTCGGGCACGACGCCCCCGAACCGTGCGTGCTCGTCCACGCTCGACGCGATCTCGTCCGCGAGCAGCGTGTGCCCGCGAACGATCCCGACCCCGGTCTCGTCGCACGACGTCTCGATCCCGAGGACCAGCGGCTCAGTCTTGCTACTCACGCATCATCACCAGTGCATCCGTATTGCTGGGCTGGTAGTAGCCGCGGCGGATGCCGACGGCCTCGAACCCATACTGCGCATAAAGCTTCTGCGCCGCCGCGTTGTCGACGGCGACCTCGAGCAGGACCTGCCGCACCCCGTGCCGCTCGGCCTCGGCGAGCAGCGCCTCCAGCAGCAGCCGCCCGATCCCCTGCCGCTGTGCCTCCCGCCGCACGCCGATGTTCTGCACCCACGCCTCGTCCGGCGGCGCGATCGCCAGCCCCGCATACCCGACGATCCGTCCGCCGTCGACGGCGACCAGGTAGTGGTGGCCGTTGGCCAGCTCGTTCCAGAACATGGCCGCCGACCAGCGCTCCTCGCCGAACAGCTCGTCCTCGATCGGCAGCAGCTCGGCGATGTGGAACCACCGCAGCTCGGCCAGCTCCACCGTCATGGCAGTGCCGGTTTTCGCGCGCCGGGCAGCGCCGCGTCGGGACGGCGCAGATAGAGCGGGGTCAGCGTCTCGCCCGGCGCCTTGGACCGCACGCGCTCGGCCGCCAGCTCCGCCAGCGCGAGCGCGGGCGGGTAGCGCGGGCCGTCGATCGCGAGGGCGAACACGTCGGCATACTTCTCCGCGCCGTCGCCGGCCGCCCGCTCGATGCCGTCGAGGGCGACCGCCGCGGGGTTGGCGACCTCGGGGCCGGCCAGGCGGGCGCCGCCGGAGTAAACGGCCCAGTAGACCTCCTTGCGGCGGGCGTCGGTCGCGACCAGCGCCCGACCCGGCAGGCGGAGGCCGATCGCGTCGAGGGTGCAGACGCCGTAGACCGGGATGGCGAGCGCGTGGCCAAGCGCCGTGGCAGTGACCATGCCGGCGCGCAGGCCGGTGAACGGGCCGGGGCCCACGCCGGCCACGATCGCGGCCAGGTCGCCGGGCGCCGCCCCGCCGTCGGCCAGGACGCTAACGATCTGGGGGGCGAGCAGCTCCCCGGCGCCGCGGGCATCGACGGTCACCCGCTCGGCGAGCACGGTCACCTCGTCGTCCCCGACCCGCGCGAGCGCCGCGGTCACCGCCGCCGTCGCCGTGTCCAACACCATCACCAGCACATGGCCAACTTTAGAGGAGGGGTGTGACACTTTTCTCCGGCGACCCGAGGCGGTGCGACGCCGCAACCACGATCCGTTAACGCGAGCGCAACGAGCAGCCCATAGCATCGGCCGATCGACGCCGGGAGATCACCGTGACCGAACCGATCCTGGTCGTGGACATCGGGTCGTGGGCCCTGTCCGCCGCCGTCGTCCTGCCCGACCAGCTGCACCCGCTCCGGGAGCCCGTCACCGGCGCGCTGCGCTGGCCCGGGAGCGCGACCCTCGCCACCGGTGCCGGGCGCCCGCAGCTGCTCGTCGGGACGGCCGCCGAGCAGGCCCGCGACCAGTACCCCCGCCAGTATGTCGACGGCGTCCGCCGGGCGATCGACGCCAACGCCCCGATCTGGCTCGGCGACCAGCTGGTCAACGGCGTGGAGCTGGTCAGCACGGCGTTGGACGCGATCATCGAGGAGGCCCGCCGGGGGTACGGCCAAATCAACCGGCTCGTCCTCACCGCCCCCGCCGGCTACCGCACCCACGATCCGCGCCGCGAGGCGCTGGTCGCCGCCGCGTCGATGTCCGGCTACCCCGACGCGGAGCTCGTGTCCGACGCCACCGCCGCCGCACTCGACCCGATGACGCTGCTCGAGGTCGCCGAGGGCGGATACGTGCTCGTCTGCGACCTCGGCGCGACCTGGACGGCGACGGTGGCGCAGGTGCAGCACGGCCAGCCGGTACCGCAAAGTTATGAAAGCTCTGGAAGCGGCCGGGACATCGACGTCATGCTCGCCGCCGACCTGCGATCCACGCTCGCCGAGTGGGTGGAGCCCGCGTTCGCGGCCGGCGGCGACACGAGCGTGCGGGCCAATCTGCACGCCCTGGACATCGTGCGCCGGCTCAAGCACCGCCTCGCCGACGTGCCCGAGGCGTCGGACGAGGTCGAGGCGGGCGTCCCGGCGTACCGCATGGATCGCAGACTGCTCGACCAGCTCACCGAGCCGGCCACCAGGTGGCTCGTCGCCAGCTGCCGGGCGGTCGTGGCGCGGGCCGGGATCACGCCGGCCGAGGTTGCGGCCGTGCTGCTGGTCGGCGGCGCGGCCCGGCTGGCCAGCACCGGCCCCGTGCTGCACAACAACCTGGGCCGCCCGGTGACCCGCCCCGCCGACCCCGAGCTCGCCATCCTGCGCGGCGCCGCCGCCTGGGCGCGTGCCCGGGTGTCCCGCGCCGTGCCCGCCGACCCGCCGTCCTGGCGGGTGGAGCCGCTGTCGTGGACGATACCGAGCGGGCGCGGCCGGCTGGTGCGATGGCTGGTCAAGGAGGGTGAGGGCTACACCCGCGGCGCCCGCATCGCGCAGGTCCGCACCGCCGACGACCGAGTGTTCGATCTTTCTGCCGGGCGTACCGAGGGGATCCTGCTCGAACAGCGCATCGAGATCGGCGGCATGGTGGTCTCCGGCGCCGTGGCCGCGCACGCGCGGATCGAGCCGGCCGGCGCCGAGCGGTTCCAGCTGGCCAAGCGCCACCACCTGCGCGTCGCCGGCGACTGGCTGCTCATGCCGGACCGCCGCATGCTGGTCGAGTGCTCGCGCACCGGCGAGTACGTCAAGGTCCGCGCCATCGACTCCGGCGCCCTGGTCACCGAGCTGCGCCCCGGCCGCGGCGCGGGCCGCCCCCTGCACGGCCAGGTGGCCTTAGGCCCGGGCCACCAGCTCGCCCTCGTCACCTGGGACGCCGAGGGCCACTTCTCGGTGTGGGACGTGCTCACCGGCAGAATGACGAGCAGCTTCTCCGATGTTCACAAGCCCGATGCGGTACTGCTCAATGAGGCCGAATGGCGCCTCGTCAGCACCGGCGAGGGTGCGGCGAGCGTCGGTCGCTACCGCCGCGACGTGGCCACCGTCTGGGACCTGGCCACCGGCACCCGCCTCGACCGCGTGGTCGGCGAGGACCTGCCGCGCCGCTTCACCGGCTACACGGAGACGAGCCGCGCGGACGCGTTCGCCGAGGCGATGGAGAGCCCCGACGGCCGCCTGCGCGCCGCGGCCCTCGACGGCACGCTGTCCGTGCGCGACCTGGAGACGGAGTCCGAGATCTTCCGCGCCGACCTGTCCCCGGGCCGCCCGGTGAGCACGGCGTTCTGCCACGCCGGCCGGCACCTGCTGGCCCGCGGCACCGACGAGGAGGGCACCTGGGTCGACGTCTGGGAAGTCCTCCAGCCCGCCTGACCCCCGCCTCACAGCCTTAGCCGATAAATCCAGATGCTGGCGCATCCGGATTTATCGGATTTTTCGCCTGACAGGCGAAAGATCCGTTAGCAGGCCGACTGCCCCACCTGACGGCGGCATCCACCAGCCCGCCCGACCAGCCGCCGGCGGTCAGGCGTCCGGTGCGGGCGCCGCCGCTTGGGCGCCACCGCTCGGGCGCCACCGCTCGGGCGCCACCGCTCGGGCGCCACCGCTCGGGCGGCCGCGGGGTGCGGCTGACGCAGTGGGTGCCGGGGCGTCGACATGGGCCCACTGTCGCAGGCGACGCCCCGCCGGGGCGCCCCGGCAGGCGCAGCCGAGGGCCGGAACTCTCCGTGATCATGATGCACGCGGTGGCCGCACCACGGGTTTGCCATGATCCCGGAGACTTTCGGTACACGGGTGTACATCACCACTCCGCGATCATGAAAAACCCTTGGTGCCGGCAGCGGGTGCGGCATGATCACGGAAACATCCGTTCGCCCCGATCGAGGCTGCGGCACGGAGCGCCCGGCCCACGCGCGGAACCGGGCGCCACACCTGGCCACCGGAGACTCAATGCCGCGAAGTCGCCACAACAACCGAGAACGGCCCGGAGAGCCTATATACCGCCCGACGGGGTATAAGTCGGATAAATCCGGACACGAAGTGTCTGGATTTATCCGGAAGGAAACCTATTTATCCGCAAGGAAACGGCATCAGCCAAGGCCAGCCGCGCGAGCAGGCCAGTCGCCGCCGCGCGGAATCAGGGCGACCACCCGAGAGTCATCGTCGCGCCGGTCGAGCCGCACCTCCAGGTGCGCATCGCTGAGCTGCTCCACCAGCCCCTCCCCCCACTCCACCAGCGTCACCGAGTCCTCGAGCGTCGCGTCCAGATCCAGCGCATCCACCTCGCCGACAGGATCTTTGACGTTGCCCAGCCGATAGGCATCGACGTGGACCATCGGCAGCGTGCCGCCGCGGACCGGGTCAGGCTGATGGACCCGCGCGATCACAAACGTAGGCGACGTCACATCCCCCCGGACCCGCAGACCGGCGCCCACCCCCTGGGCCAGCGCGGTCTTCCCGGCACCGAGCGGCCCGGTCAGCACGACCAGGTCACCCGCCCGCAGCACCGCCGCCAAGGTCTTGCCGAAGTCCCTCGTCTGCTCGACGGTCTCCAGGATTCTCAAGAGTCCAGCACCTTCGTCAGGAACATGTCCATCGCGTCGTTGACCTCGTCCGCGTGCTCCAGCAGCACCACATGGCCGCCGTCGGGGACCACCACCAGCTCCGCCTCCGGCAGGACCGACGTTATCTCGTAGGTGTGCGCCAGCGGCGTCAACACGTCCTTGTCGCCGCAGACGAGCAGCACCGGCACGTCGCGCAGCGGGCCGAGGACGAGCAGGCGGGCGTGGGTGTAGAGGGTGCGCAGGTACCGCGCGATCACGTCCGTCGACGTCGTCGAGTTCATCTTCTCGACGTACGACACCAGGGCCGGGCTGGGGCGCGCCGTGCCGAAGCCGTAGCGGCGGGTCAGCAGCCAGGCCAGGTCGGTGGACGCGCGGCGGGCGCGGTCGATGACGGCGGCGCTGATCGGGCCGGCGAAGCCGAGCACCGGCAGCAGCGGGCGGCGGAAGCGGGCCACGACCTCGGGCAGGCCGAAGTTGACCTGGTCGAGCTTGCCCGCGGACGTGGAGATCAGCACGACGGCGGCGACCCGGGACTCGAACAGCTCCGGCACCTGCTCGGCCAGCGCCATGATCGTCATGCCGCCCATCGAGTGGCCGATCAGCACGATCGGGCCGGTGGACGCGGTGGCCTGCAGCACCGCGCGCAGGCCGGCGCCGAGGGAGTCCAGCGTGTACTCCCCCTTCGACAGTTTGCCCGATTTGCCGTGCCCGGGCTGGTCGTAGAGGACCATGCGGTGCTTGCCCTCGAAGTACTTGCGCTGGAAGTGGAACGTGCCCATGTCGAGGCAGAAGCCGTGGACGAACACCAGGGTCGGCCCGGGGCCGTCGACGACCTCGACGTGCAGGTCGAGGCCGTCGTCGGTGGTGACGGTGAGCTCCTCGTCGCTGTGCCAGACGCCGAACTCCTCCTCGGCGTAGGGGTCGTCGGCGATCTTGGAGCGGCGGACGAGGTACCGCTCGGTGGCCACCCCGGCGGCGACCCCCGCGGCGGCCAGCCCCACGACGGCCCCGATGATGCCGGCCGTGCGCTTGCGGTTGCCGCTCTTGACCACCTCGGTACCCATACACAAAGCCTAAACGGTAGTTACCGCCCAGTTAAGATCGCGACCGCCTCGCGCAGGTAGGTGGCCACGTCGGCCGAGGTCACCGGGCCGTGCTCGGCGGCGAGGCGGCCGGCCATCCCGTGGGCGTAGGCCGCGGCGGCGGCCGCCTGTTCGGCCGGCAGCCCGGCCGCCAGCAGCGAGCCGAGCAGCCCGGCCAGCACGTCGCCGGTGCCGCCGGTGGCCAGGGCGGCGGTACCGGTCGGGTTGACGTAGACCCGGCCGTCGGGCGTGGCGATGATCGTGCGGTCGCCCTTGAGCAGCACGACCGAGTCCATCCGCTCGGCCAGGTGCACCGCGGCGGCGACCCGGTCGTCGCCCGGCGCGCCGCCGGCGAGCCGCTGGAACTCCCCGTCGTGCGGGGTCACCACGGTCGGCGCGTCGCGCTCCCGCAGCCAGTCCGCCATCCGGGCGTTGACCAGCAGGGTGAGCGCGTCGGCGTCGAGGATCACCGGCACCGGGGCGCCGAGCACCGCCCGCAGCTCGGTGAAGCCGCGCTCGTCGGTGCCGAGGCCGGAGCCGCAGACCCAGGCCTGCACCCGGCCGGCGTCGGCGACCCGGTCGCTCACGATGACCGGCGGGTGATGGAACCGCACGGCGCTGCCGGCGGCGCCGGCGTAGCGGACCAGGCCGGCCGGGCCGGCCAGCGCGCCGGAGACGGAGAGCACGGCGGCGCCCGGATACCGGTCGGAGCCGGTGGCGACGCCCACGACGCCGCGGGAGTACTTGTTGTCGTTCGCCGACGGGCGCGGCCACCAGGCGGCGACGTCGTCCGCGTCGGGCACGTAGAGCGCGGGGTCACCATCGGGGTGCAGCCCGATGTCCACCAGTTCGACGATCCCCGCGTGTACGGCGCCGGCGCCGACGAGCAGCCCGGGCTTGAGCACGCCGAAGGTGACGGTGATGTCGGCGCGCACCGCCATGCCGGTGACCGCGCCGGTGTCGGCGTCGACGCCGGAGGGCACGTCGACGGCGATGACGGGCGCCCCGCGCAGGACGCCGGACACCTCGGCGACCCTGGCGGCGGCCGGCTCGCGCAGCCCGCCCCGGCCGCCGATGCCGAGGATGCCGTCGACGACCAGGTCGGCGCGGTCGGGCGGCGGCTCCTCCGGGCCGATGAGCCGCCCGCCGGCCGCATAGAGCGCCGCGGCGCCGTCGCGGTGGACGCGCTTGGGGTCGAAGAGCAGGGCCTCCACGCGGGCGCCGCGGCGGGCGAGCCGCTCGCCGGCGTAGAGGGCGTCGCCGCCGTTGTTGCCGGGCCCGACCAGCAGCAGCACGCGCGCGCCGTACACCCTGGGCAGGGTGTCGGCGCAGCGGCGGGCCAGGGCGGCGGCGGCGCGCTGCATGAGCGCGCCGGCGGGCAGGATCTTCATGACGGACTCTTCGGCCGCGCGCACCTGCGCGACCCGCCAGGCGGTTCTCATCCGGCGCTCCCCGGGTCGGTCGGCACCCGCTCGGCAACCACCATGGCCGAGGCAATGCCGCCGTCGTGGGACAGCGACAGGTGCCAGCGGGAGATCCCGCGCTCGGCGGCGGCCTGTGCGACGGTGCCGGAGACGGTCAGCCACGGCCGGCCGTCAAGGTCGGTGACGATCTCGCAGTCGTGCCAGTGCAGTCCGCCGGGCGCGCCGAGGGCCTTGGCCACCGCCTCCTTGGCCGCGAAGCGGGCCGCGAGCGACTCCGCCGAGCGGGGATTCCCGGAAGCCGTGGCCCGCTCGGCGGCGTTGAACAGGCGCGCGGCGAGCAGCGGTGTGCGCGCCAGCGCGTGGGAGAACCGTTCGACGAGGACGACGTCCATGCCGACAGACACGATCACAGGGACAACCCTGTCACACGTGCCCTACTCGACGGTCACGGACTTGGCCAGGTTTCGGGGCTGGTCCACGTCGTGGCCGCGGGCGGCGGCGATCTCGCAGGCCAGGACCTGCAGCGGGACGGTGGTGACCAGCGGCGCGAGCAGGGTCGGGGTGACCGGGACGTGGAAGAGGTGATCCGCGTAGGGTGCGACGGCGCGATCGCCCTCCTCCGCGATGACGATCGTGCGGGCGCCGCGGGCGCGGACCTCCTGGATGTTGGAGACGACCTTGTCGTGCAGCACGCCCCGGCCGCGCGGCGACGGGACCACGCACACCACCGGCGTGCCCTCGTCGATGAGCGCGATCGGGCCGTGCTTGAGCTCGCCGGCGGCGAAGCCCTCGGCGTGCATGTAGGCGAGCTCCTTGAGCTTCAGGGCGCCTTCCAGGGCCACCGGGTAGCTCACGTGCCGGCCGATGAACAGCACGCTCTTGGCCTCGGCGAGATCGCGGGCCAGCTCGCGGATCGGGTGCATCATCGACAGGACCTTCTCGACCTTCGCCGGCATGTCCTGCAGCTGGGCGACGACGGCGCCTACCTCGTCGGCGTACTTCACCCCGCGGACCTGCGCGAGGTGCAGCCCGACGAGGTAGCAGGCGACCAGCTGGGTGAGGAACGCCTTGGTGGAGGCGACCGCGATCTCCGGGCCGGCGTGCGTGTAGAGCACGGCGTCGGACTCGCGCGGGATGGTGGAGCCGTTGGTGTTGCAGATCGCGAGGACCCGGGCCTTCTGCTCCTTCGCGTGGCGCAGCGCCATCAGGGTGTCCATCGTCTCGCCCGACTGGGAGATCGCCACGACCAGCGTGGAGCGGTCCAGCACCGGGTCGCGGTAGCGGAACTCGCTGGCCAGCTCCACCTCGCACGGGATGCGGGTCCAGTGCTCGATGGCGTACTTCGCGACCATCCCCGCGTGGTAGGCCGTGCCGCAGGCCACGATGAAGACCTTGTCGACGTCGCGCAGGTCCTGGTCGGAGAGGCGGACCTCGTCGAGCATCAGGTCGCCGTGCTCGTTGAGCCGGCCCAGCAGGGTCTCGGCGACCGCGTGCGGCTGCTCGGCGATCTCCTTGAGCATGAAGTAGTCGTAGCCGCCCTTCTCGGCGGCCGAGGCGTCCCAGTCGATGTGGAAGTTCTTGCCCTCGGCCGGGTTGCCGAGGAAGTCGGTGATGGCGATCGCGTCGCCGCTGATCAGCACGACCTGGTCCTGGCCGAGCTCGACCGCCTCGCGGGTGTGCTCGATGAACGCCGACACGTCGCTGGCGAGGTAGTTCTCGCCCGTGCCGCGGCCGACGACGAGCGGGGAGTTGCGCCGGGCGCCGACGACCACGCCGGGGGCCTGCACGTCGACGGCGAGCAGCGTGAAGGCGCCCTCCAGGCGGCGGCACACGGCCCGCATCGCGTCGGCGAGCCGCTCGCCGGGCGTGTCGCCGGTCGCGCCGGCGAGCGCGAGGGCCAGCAGGTGCGCGGCGCACTCGGTGTCGGTGTCGCTGGCGAACTCGATGCCCGCGGCCTCGAGTTCGGCGCGCAGCTTGGCGAAGTTCTCGATGATGCCGTTGTGAATCACGGCGACCCGGCCGTCGGCCGAGCGGTGCGGATGGGCGTTGCGGTCGGTCGGGCCGCCGTGGGTGGCCCAGCGGGTGTGGCCGATGCCGGTGGTGCCCGTGCCGAGGCCACGACCGCTGTCGTCGGCGTCGGCGAGCAGGTCGATGACGACCTTCTCGAGGTTGGCGAGCTTGCCGGCGCGCTTGGCGGTGATCAGGTCACCATGCCGGCGTCGGCCGACCGCGTCCCCACCGACGTGGCCTGTGTCGCCTGACCTGACGATCGCGACGCCGGCGGAGTCGTAGCCGCGGTACTCCAGCCGCCGCAGCCCGTCCAGCACGATGTTCAAGGCCGGCCGGGCGCCGGCGTACCCCACGATTCCGCACATGCTCGTACCGTAGCAGAACAGCGCGCAGAGCCCGTGCGCGAAACTGTCGCATACGCGCACGGGTATTGCGCACAATCGGGGTATTGCTAAATCAGCGAGGATCGGATCTGCGCCCCGCCGTCGACCACGAGCGTCTGGCCGGTCATCCAGCGGGCGGCGGTCCCGGCCAGGAAGGTGATGACGCCGGCGATGTCGTCCGGCTCGCCGATGCGCCCCAGCGGCAGCTTTTCGCTGATGTACTCCTCGTTGTTCTCCCACAGCCCGCGGGCGAGGTGGGTGCGCACGATCCCGGGCGCGACCGCGTTGACCCGCACCCGCGGCGCCAGCTCGGCGCCCAGCTGCCGGGTCAGGTGGATCACCGCGGCCTTGGTGGCGTTGTAGTACCCGATGCCGGGCTCGGTGATCACGCCGCCGACGGAGGCGACGTTGACGATCGCCCCGCCCCGCTCGGCCATCGACGCCTTCCACACCAGCTGGCTCCACAGCACCACGCCGAACTGGTTGAGCCGGACCGTCTTGTCCGCCCGCACCGGGTCGATCTCCATGAGCGGGCCGAAGTACGGGTTGGTGGCGGCGTTGTTGACCAGCACGTCGACGGCGCCGAAGCGCTGCATCGCGGCGTCGACGACCGCGGCGGCCTGGTCGGGCTCGGCCGCGTGGGCGGCGTGGGTGAGCACGCCGGCGCCCGGGAACTGCCCGGTGATCTCCGCGGCGACCTCGTCGAGGGATTCGATCTTGCGGGAGGTGAGCACGACGTTGCAGCCCTCGGCGGCGAAGGCGAAGGCGGTCGCCTTGCCGATGCCCCGGGAGGCGCCGGTGACGAGAACGGTGCGGGCATTGGTCATGCGCCGCACGCTACTACTGGGTGGGCGAGAGCGTCCTCACCACGGAAGCGATCCGCTCGGCGGCATCCCGGGCGACCTCCTGGGTGCCGGCCTCCACCATCACCCGCACCAGCTGCTCCGTGCCCGACGGGCGCAGCAGCACCCGGCCGGTGCCGCCGAGCTCGGCCTCGACCTGCTTGGTCGCGTCGAGCACCAGCGGCGAGCGGGCGGCCGCGGCCCGATCGATCACCGGCACATTGATCATCACCTGGGGCAGCCGCTGGACGACCCCGGCGAGCTCCTTGAGCGTCGTGCCGGTCCGGCTCATGCGGCCCATCAGGTGCAGCGCGGTGAGCACGCCGTCGCCCGTGGTGGCATACGCCGGCATCACGATGTGCCCGCTCTGCTCGCCGCCGAGCGCCAGGCCCTTGGCCCGCAGCTCCTCGAGCACATACCGGTCGCCGACCTTGGTCTCCAGCAGCCGGATGCCGGCCTCGGCCATGGCGAGCTTCAGGCCCAGGTTGCTCATCACGGTCGCGACGAGCGTGTCCTCGGTGAGCGCGCCGGCCTCGCGCATCGCCAGCGCCAGGATCGCCATGATCTGGTCGCCGTCGACCTCGGTGCCGTCGCCGGCCACCGCGATACACCGGTCGGCGTCGCCGTCGTGGGCGATGCCCAGGTCGGCGCCGTGCTCGACGACGGCCGCGCGCAGCTGTGCGATGTGGTTGGAGCCGCAGTCCTCGTTGATGTTGAGCCCGTCGGGATCGGCGTTGATCGCGACGACCGAGGCCCCGGCGCGGCGGTAGGCCTCCGGGGCGGCCGAGGAGGCGGCGCCGTTGGCGCAGTCCACGACGACCGTGAGCCCGGCGAGCGGGCTGGGCAGCGAGGTCAGCAGGTGCCGCACGTAGCGGTCCTCGCCGTCGGCGTAGTCGGTGACCCGTCCCACGCCGGCGCCGGTGGGGCGGCGGTGGGTGCCGTTGTCCATGAGGCGCTCGATCTCGTCCTCGACCTCGTCGGGCAGCTTGTGCCCGCCGGCGGCGAAGAGCTTGATCCCGTTGTCCGGCATCGGGTTGTGCGAGGCCGAGAGCATCACGCCGATGTCCGCCTCGAGCACCCCGGTGAGGAAGGCGACCGCCGGCGTCGGCAGCACCCCGACCCGCACCACATTGGCGCCGGCGCTGGTGAGGCCGGCCACGACGGCCGCCTCCAGCATCTCGCCGGACGCCCGCGGGTCGCGGCCGACGACCGCCACCGGTGCGTGGGAGTCGTCGTGTTCGAACAGCGCCTGCGCGGCGGCGATGGCGACCGCCATCGCGAGCTCGGGAGTCAGGTCGGCGTTGGCCCGCCCGCGTACCCCATCGGTGCCGAAGAGTCGCCCCATTGCGTACCTCCCATGGTTGTACCCCACCGCATATCACGGCCGCGCAACACGAAACGGCCGGGCGCGCACCTCCCAGGGTGGCACCCGGCCGACAGGCTTCGTTAGCGCTTCGAGTACTGCGGGGCCTTACGGGCCTTCTTCAGGCCGTACTTCTTACGCTCGGTGGCCCGCGCGTCCCGGGTCAGGAACCCGGCCTTCTTCAGCGCCGCGCGGTCGTCGGGGTCGTTCTCGACGAGGGCGCGGGCGATGGCGAGGCGCAGCCCACCGGCCTGGCCGGTGGTGCCGCCGCCGCGCAGGTTGGCGAAGACGTCGAACGTCTCGGCCTTCTCGACGATGACCAGCGGCTCACGCACCGACTGCTGGTGCACCTTGCTCGGGAAGTAGTTCTCCAGCTCCCGCCCGTTGAGCAGGAACTTGCCCGTGCCGGGCACCAGGCGGACCCGCACGATGGCCTCCTTGCGGCGGCCAACGGTCTGGATCGGCTGGCCGGCGCGGCGCGCCCGGGTGGGTGCCGCGGTCGCGGTGGCGGTCGCCACGGGAGCCGCGGGCGCCGCGGGCGCGGGGGTCTCGACGGTCGCGACAGCGGCCGGCGTCGGGGCGGCGATGGTCTCGTCGGTCACGCTCAGTCCTTCGTCCGCGCTCACTGCGCGATCTGCTTGATCTCGAACGGCTGGGGCAGCTGGGCCGCGTGCGGGTGCTCGGCGCCCGCGTAGACCTTCAGCTTGCGGATCTGGCGCGCGCCCAGGCGGTTGTGCGGGAGCATGCCCTTGACGGCCAGCTCGATCGCCCGCTCGGGGTGCTTGGTCAGCAACTCGTCGTAGCCGACCGCCTTGAGGCCGCCCGGGTAGCCCGAGTGGCGGTAGGCGACCTTGGTCTGCCGCTTGTTGCCGGTCAGCGCCACCTTGCCGGCGTTGATCACGATGACGAAGTCGCCGGTGTCCACGTGCGGGGCGAACGTCGGCTTGTGCTTGCCGCGCAGCAGCGTGGCGGCGTGCGTGGCCAGACGGCCGAGCACCACGTCGGTCGCGTCGATGACGTGCCACACGCGCTCGATCTCACCCGGCTTCGGGCTGTACGTACCCACAGGTCTACCTTGTCTTCCACGTCGTCGGTCTGGGGTGCGCTCGCGATGGCGTCGTCGCAGGCAGGACCTGGAGCGCACGACCATCCAGCGTACCCGAACGATGGGAACGCCTTGTCATCGCACAACAGCATTCCACGATACTCGGCGTCCCCGGCGAGGACAAAATCGGGGTCAGACGCCGACGAGCCGCCCGGGTGACCGGCGCAGGTACACGAACCAGGTGACCAGGAAACACAGCGCGTAGAAGCCGATGAACGCGAGGTAGGCGCCGTCGCCGGTCTTGTAGGCCAGGAACGACTGCCGGAACGCGAGGTTCACCAGCACGCCGCCGGCCGCGCCGACCGCGCCGGCCACGCCGATGAGCGCGGTCGCCAGCCGCCGGGCCTGCCGCTCGTCGTCCGGGTGCTTGGCCTTGAAGATCGCCGGGATCATCTTGTACGTCGAGCCGTTGCCGATCCCGCTGAAGACGAACAGCAGCACGAAGCCGGTCACGAACAGCGGCAGCGACCGCTCGCGGGAGGCGAGCAGCACGGTGCCGGCGCCGGCCGCCATGGCCACGAAGTTCCAGAAGGTGATCCGGCCGCCGCCGAAGCGGTCGGCCAGCAGTCCGCCGACCGGGCGGACCAGCGAGCCGAGCAGCGGGCCGAGGAAGGTGAGGTAGGCCGCCCGGACCGGGGTGGAGAAGTCGGCCTTGAACTGCACCTGCAGGACCTGCCCGAAGGCGAAGCCGAAGCCGATGAAGGAGCCGAAGGTCCCGATGTACAGCAGGGACATGATCCAGGCGTGGCGGTCCTTGATCACGTCCCGCATGGCCCGCTTGTCGTTCGTGGCGTGGGTCAGGTTGTCCATGAAGATCGCGGCCAGCACCGCGGCGATCACGATCAGCGGCAGGTAGACCAGCACGATCAGGCGGGGGTGGGCGGCGCCCGCGGTGGCCAGGACCGCCAGCCCGACGAGCTGGACGGCGGCGACGCCGATGTTGCCGCCGCCGGCGTTGACGCCCAGCGCCCAGCCCTTGAGCCGCTGCGGGTAGAAGGCGTTGATGTTCGCCATCGACGAGGCGAAGTTGCCGCCGCCGACGCCGGCCACGGCCGCCGCGGCGAGCAGCATGCCGAAGGAGACGCCCGGCTTGAGGATGATCCCGGCGAAGATGGTCGGCACGAGCAGCAGCAGAGCGCTGAAGATCGTCCAGTTGCGCCCGCCGAAGGTCGCCACCGCGAAGGTGTACGGCAGCCGCAGCACCGCGCCGACGAGCGTGGGCGCGCTGGTGAGCAGGAACTTCTGCGCCGGGTCGAGCCCGTAGGCGGGCCCGAGGAAGAGCACGAACACCGACCACAGGCTCCAGATCGAGAAGCCGATGTGTTCGGAGAGAATCGACACGACGAGGTTGCGCCGGGCCACCCGGGCGCCGGTGGCCGCCCAGAAGGCGGTGTCCTCCGGGCGCCAGTCGTCGATCCACCGGCCGCGGCGCGGCCCGGGCTGAGACTGCGGTTTTTCCACGGCAAGGGTCATGACCGTGGAAGCTATGGACGGCCCGTTTCTGCCCGGGGCCGCTTTGTTGTCGGTGCCGAAACGTTTCCCACACGGCGGCGGACCAGCGGTTGTGAGATCCGCCGCCGTGTGTAGGCAGCGGTCAGGACTTGTGGAACGTCCAGGTCCCGGTGTCGGGGCCACCCTGCGGCGGGGAGAGCTTCAGGGTGGTGCCGGCGCAGTCGTACTGGCTCTTCTTGAGCACCGGCTGGGCGTCGACGGCGCCACCGGTGTCGGCGGTGCCGGTGCCGGTGAACTCGGTGATCGGCATCTTGTCGGCGACCCGGACCGCGGCGGGCGCGGTGAGGTCGACGGTCACCTTGAGCGAGCTGAAGTCGACGCTGCCGGTCGGCTCGAGCGTGCCGGAGGCCGACGCCGGGGTCTTGATCGCGCCGTTGACCGTGCCCGAGTAGCCGAAGCTGCCCTTCACGTCGTTGCCGGAGACCGCGAAGGTGAAGGTCACCGGCTGCATCGGGCCGAAGTCGACCTGCGTCTTGCCGGCGGAGTCGATCGTGAGCAGGGTGCCGCCGCCGCCGGCGAAGGTGCCGTTCACCGCGCCGCTGAGCTTGCCGGTGAGGTTGTCCGCCTTCCAGGTGCCGACCAGGCACGACGCCGCGGTGCCCGGGCCGCCGCCGGTGGTGGCGGAGCCCGAGCCGGAGCCGCCCGAGGCGGTGGCGCCGCCGGCGCCGCCGGAGGCCCCGGCCGAGGCGCCCGCGGACGCGTTGCCGGAGGCCCCGGCCGAGGTGGCGGCCCCGGGCTTGGTGTCGTCACCACTACATCCGGTGAGCCCGATGCTGAGCACCGCAACGGCCGCGAGCGCGGCCTTGCCGGTCGTACGCATCTGCTTCCTCCTTGCTGCTACATAGGGGTCGATGCTTGTTTACCCCGGCGCGAACGGTCGCCACCCTACCGTGCGAGGATCTGGCACACCGGTCCACCATCCGGGACCGCATCGACCGTGATCGACGTAAATTCGACCACGGAACGGTAACGGCCTGCTCAAGGTGCGTGTGAGACGCTCTTAGCAGGCAGGAAACATTCGGGACTTTGGAGCGAAACCGCTCCCCGGCAGCCTTTTGCCCATGTCCGAAGCGGTCGCCGCATGCTGCCCGGCCCTCGTGCAACGCTGTCGCGGGGCAGAAACACCATCGAAACGTCATTGTCACTCCAGCGTCACCGAGGGGCACGCATGAGTGACTCAAGTTCGTCGATGAATGTGGTCGTCGTCGGCCACGGCATGGTGGGCCACCGCTTCGTCGAGGCGTTGCGGTCCCGCGACCCGGGCCGCCGGTGGCACGTGACCGTCCTGGCCGAGGAGGGCCGGTCGGCCTACGACCGGGTCCGGCTGTCCGCCTACTTCGACGGCGTCTCCGCCCAGGAGCTCACCTACACCGTGCCCGAGGGCATCGACCTGCGCCTCGGCGAGCCCGCGATCGCGGTCGACCGGGCCGCGCGCAAGGTCGTCACCGCCCACGGGGAGTATCCGTACGACGCCCTGGTCCTGGCCACCGGCTCGGCGGCGTTCGTGCCGCCGATCAGCGGGGTCGAGCAGGCCGGCGTCTTCGTGTACCGCACCCTCGACGACCTCGACGCGATCAGCGCGCACGCGCGGGGCAAGGAGGTCGGCGCGGTCATCGGCGGCGGCCTGCTCGGCCTGGAGGCGGCCAACGCGCTGCGCCTGCTGGGGCTGCGCACCCACGTGATCGAGTTCGCGCCGCGGCTCATGCCGGTGCAGGTCGACGAGGCCGGCGGCGCCGTGCTGCGCCGCTACGTCGAGGACCTGGGCGTGCGGGTCCACCTCGGCGCGGGTACCACCGCGATCCGGCAGAGCGCACCGAGCGGGCGGCTCGGCCTGACGCTGTCCGACGGCTCGCACGTGCCGGCCGACCTCGTGGTCGTCGCCGCCGGCGTCCGGCCCCGCGACGAGCTGGCCCGGTCGGCCGGCCTCGCGACGGGCGCGCGTGGCGGGGTGGTCGTCGACGCCGGCTGCCGCACCGAAGACCCGGCGATCTTCGCGATCGGCGAGTGCGCGGAGATCGGCGGGCGCTGCTACGGGCTGGTCGCGCCCGGCTACGCGATGGCCGAGGTGGTCGCCGACCGGCTGGTCGGCGGGGCGGCCGAGTTCCCCGGCGCGGACACCTCGACCAAGCTCAAGCTGCTGGGCGTCGACGTGGCCAGCTTCGGCGATGCCCTGCGCGACGACCTGCTCGACGTCGTCTACCTCGACCCGGCCAACGGTCGCTACGCCAAGCTCGTGCTCTCCGACGACGCCCGGACGCTGCTCGGCGGCATCCTGGTCGGCGACGCGAGCGCCTACCCGACGCTGCGCGCCAGCGTCGGCGGCCCGCTGCCCGACCCCCCGCTCGCCCTGCTCGCCGGCGACACGACGGCGCCGGTGGCGCTGCCCGCCGACGCGCAGGTGTGCAGCTGCAACGCGGTCACCCAGGGGCAGGTCGTCGCGGCGATCGCCGACGGCTGCACGGACGTGGGCGCGCTCAAGGAGTGCACCCGGGCCGGCACCAGCTGCGGATCGTGCGTGCCGCTGCTCAAGCAGATCCTGTCCGCCCAGGGCGTGACGGCGAGCAAGGCGCTGTGCGAGCACTTCGACCACAGCCGCGCGGAGCTGTTCGACATCGCGCGGATCCGCGAGATCCGCACGTTCTCGCAGCTCATCGCCGAGCACGGGCGGGGCCGCGGCTGCGACGTGTGCAAGCCGACGGTCGCCTCGATCCTCGCGTCGCTGCACAACGACTACGTCCTGGACGGCGAGCAGGCCGCGCTGCAGGACACCAACGACCACTTCCTGGCCAACATCCAGCGCAACGGGACGTACTCGGTCGTCCCGCGCATCCCCGGCGGCGAGATCACCCCGGAGAAGCTCATCGTGATCGGCGAGGTCGCCCGGGACTTCAACCTCTACACGAAGATCACCGGCGGCCAGCGCATCGACCTGCTCGGCGCCCGCGTCGAGCAGCTGCCGGCGATCTGGAGCCGGCTGGTCGCGGCCGGGTTCGAGTCCGGACACGCCTACGGCAAGGCGCTGCGCACCGTGAAGTCGTGCGTCGGCTCGACCTGGTGCCGCTACGGCGTGCAGGACTCGGTCGGGCTCGCGATCGAGCTCGAGCTGCGGTACCGCGGCCTCCGCGCGCCCCACAAGATCAAGTCGGCGGTGTCGGGCTGCGCCCGCGAGTGCGCCGAGGCGCGCAACAAGGACTTCGGCATCATCGCCACCGAGCACGGCTGGAACCTCTACGTCGGCGGCAACGGCGGCTTCCGCCCCCGCCACGCCGACCTGCTGGCGTCGGACCTCTCCACGGAGGAGCTGATCCGCGTCGTCGACCGGTTCCTGATGTTCTACATCCGCACCGCCGACCGGCTCCAGCGCACCGCCGCCTGGATCGAGGCCATGGAGGGCGGCCTGGACTACCTGCGCGCCGTGATCGTCGACGACTCACTCGGCATCGCCGCCGAGCTCGACGCCATGATGGCCCGCCACGTCAGCTCCTACCAGGACGAGTGGCGGGCGACGGTCGAAGATCCGGAGCGCCTGGCGCGGTTCGTGTCGTTCGTCAACGCACCCGGCACCCCGGACCCGACGATCTCGTTCGTATCCGAGCGCGGACAGCCAGTACCAGTCGTCCTAGGAGCCCAGCCATGAAGTGGACCGTCGTCTGCCCATACCTGCGACTGGAGCCGGAGCGCGGCGTGGCCGCCCTCGTCGACGGGGTACAGGTGGCGCTCTTCCGGGTCTTCGACGGTGGCCTGCACGCCATCGGCAACCTCGACCCGATCAGCGGTGCCGCGGTGCTCTCCCGCGGGATCGTGGGCAGCCGCGGCGAGACGCCGGTCGTCGCGTCGCCGATGCACAAGCAGGCCTACGACCTGACCACCGGCGAATGCCTGGACGAGCCGGGCATCCGCGTGCCGGTGTATCCGGTCCGGGTCAACGCCGGCCTGGTCGAAGTCGCGGTCGGGGGTACGACGTGAGCGCGGGCAGCACGCTGGAATCGCGCCCGGCCGCGGGCGAGGACCTGCCGCTGGCCGGTTTCACCGTGGCGGTCACCGCCGACCGCCGCCGCGACGAGCTCAGCGCCCTGCTGGAGCGCCGGGGCGCGCGGGTCGTGCTCGCACCGGCGCTGCGCATCGTGCCGGTCGCCGACGACACCGAGCTCAAGGCGGCGACGGTGTCCTGCGTCGACGTCGCCCCCGACATCGTCATCGCCACCACTGGCATCGGACTCCGCGGCTGGCTCGAGGCCGCGGAAGGCTGGGGCCTGGGCGAGGCGCTGCGGGCCCGGCTGGGCGAGGCGTACCTCATCGCCCGCGGCCCCAAGGCCAAGGGCGCGGTGCGCGCCGCCGGCATGATCGAGGCGTGGTCCCCGGAGGCGGAGAGCTGCGACGAGGTCCTCGACTACCTGCTGGCCGGCGGCTACCCGGGCGGCATCGCCGGTCGCCGGATCGCCCTGCAGCTGCACGGCGAGCCGCACCCGGAGTTCACGTCCTCGCTGCGCGACGCGGGCGCGATCGTCGTGGAGATCCCGGTGTACCGCTGGGCGCCCCCGGTCGACCCCGCGCCCCTGCGCCGCCTGGTCGACCTGATCTGCTCGCGCCTGGTCGACTCGGTGACCTTCACCTCCGCGCCCGCGGTCAGCTCCCTGCTGCGCGTCGCCGGCCCGGAGGCGCCCGACGTGCTGGAAGCGCTGCGCACCGACGTGCTGGCCGCCTGCGTCGGCCCGGTCACGGCCGCGCCGCTCAAGCGCCTCGGCGTCCCGGTCGCCGCACCGGCCCGGGCCCGCCTCGGCGCCCTCGTGCGCATCCTCACCGACGAGTTGCCCAAGCGCTCCCCGACGCTCTACGTCGCCGGCGCCGCGGTGACCCTGCGCGGCCACGCGGCGATCATCGACGGCACGCTCAAGCCCCTGGCCCCCGGCCCGATGGCGGTACTGCGCGCGCTGGCCGCCTCGCCCGGCCGGGTGCTGTCCCGCGCGGCGCTGCTGCGCGAGCTGCCCCGGGGTGCGGACGAGCACGCCGTGGAGATGGCGGTGGCGAGGCTGCGGGCGGCCCTGGGCGGCTCCGCGTTCGTCCAGACGGTGGTGAAGCGCGGCTACCGCCTCCGGGTCGACTGAGCCGGCGTTACTGCAGGTAGTGCTCCACCTCGTCGATCGAGTGCGCCTCGACCTCGTCGGGCGAGACCCCCTGCAGCTTGGCCGCGCGCCGCCGGCGCAGGAGGTCCCACAGCTGGTCGAGCTGCGCCTCGACGCCGTGCAGCCGATCGTGCTCCTCCTGCTCGGTGATCTTGCCGCCCTGCAGCTGGGTGCGCAGCTTGTGCTCCTCGTCCACCAGCTCGGAGATCTGGTGGATCAACGTCTTCTCGTCCATGGGTTGCATCATCCACCACGGACGACGACGGGTGTCACAAAACCAGGGTCAGCTCCCCGTCGGACAAACCGTGCGTCAGCCGCGGCCCTCCCAGACCGGCTCGGGCACCTCGACCACCTCGCCGTCGGCGCGGAACAGCACGTACCGGTCGAAGGAGCGGCTGAACCACCGGTCGTGGGTCACCGCGACCACGGTCCCGTCGAAGCCGCGCAGCCCCTCCTCCAGCGCCTCGGCGCTGGCCAGGTCGAGGTTGTCGGTCGGCTCGTCGAGCAGCAGCAGCGTCGCCCCGGAGAGCTCCAGCAGCAGGACCAGGAAGCGCGCCTGCTGCCCGCCGGAGAGCGTGCCGAAGCGCTGGTCGGCCTGGCCGGCCAGCTCGTAGCGGGACAGCGCGGGCATCGCCTGCGGCCGCGGCAGGCCGGCGCGCCAGTCGTCGCCGCGCCAGAGGATCTCGGCGAGGGTGCGCTCCATCAGCTCCGGCCGGTCGTGGGTCTGCGAGAAGTGGCCGGGCCGGACCCGGGCGCCGAGGCGGACCGTGCCGCCGTGGGCGACCGGCGCGAGCTCGGCGCCGATGGCCGGGCCGTCGGGGTCGGTGCCGCCGCGGGCCAGCAGCCGCAGGAAGTGGGACTTGCCGGTGCCGTTGCCGCCCAGCACCGCGACCCGGTCGCCGTACCAGATCTCCAGGTCGAACGGGTAGGTCAGACCGTCGAGCTCCAGTTGCTCGCAGATGATCGCCCGTTTGGCGGTACGACCGCCGGACAGCCGCATCCGGATGTCCTGCTCCTTCGGGGGCGCCGGCGGCGGGCCGACCTCCTCGAACTTGCGCAGCCGGGTCTGCGCCGCCTGCAGGCGCGAGGCGAGCCCGTCGTTGTAGGCGGCCTTCGTGCGGTACAGCAGCACGAGGTCCTTGAGCTTCTGGTGCTCCTCGTCCCAGCGCCGGCGCAGCTCGTCCAGCCGCTCGTGCCGGGCGGAGCGCGCCTCGTGCCAGGACGCGAAGCCGCCGGGATGCACCCAGGCGGAGCCGCCCTCGACCGCCACCACCCGGTCGGCGGACCGGGCCAGCAGCTCGCGGTCGTGCGAGACATACAGCACACTCTTCGGCGACTCGCGCAGCCGCTCCTCCAGCCAGCGCTTCCCCGGCACGTCGAGGAAGTTGTCCGGCTCGTCCAGCAGCAGCACCTCGTCCTCACCGCGCAGTAACAGCTCGAGCGCGAAGCGTTTCTGCTGGCCGCCGGAGAGCGTGCGCACCGGCCGGTCGCGGGTAGCATCCCAGGGCAGGCCGAGCACCGCGACGCTCACCGTGTCGAAGAGCACCTCGGCGTCGTAGCCGCCCGCCTCACCCCAGGCGGCCAGCGCGTTGGCGTAGCGCAGCTGCGCCTTCTCGGCGGCATTTTCCGTGGCCGCGTGCATCGCCCGCTCGGCCGCGGCGAGGCGCTCCCCGACCTCCCGCAGGCGCGGCGGGGCCAGCTCCAGCGCCAGCTCGTAGAGGGTGCGATCGTCGCCGATCATGCCGATGAACTGGCGCATCACGCCCAGCCCGCCGGAGCGCGCGACCGCGCCCGTGTGCACCGGCAGGTCACCGGCGACCATCTTCAGCAGGGTCGTCTTGCCGGCGCCGTTGGGCCCGACGAGCGCCACCTTCGCGCCCTCGCCGACCCGGAACGACACTTCGGAGAAGAGCTCACGGCCGTCCGGCAGCGTGTGCCCGACCCCTGCGACGTCGACATATCCCACGATGAAAAGCTTCTTCGGCGGCGGTACCTCAGGGAAGCGGTTTTTCCACCCGCAGGACCCGGAAGCCTTTGTGACTGGCGTGGCGCTGCGCCGCGAAGCCCTGCTCGGCGAGCCACCGCTGCAGCGAGTCCCCGCCCAGGTTCTTGGCCACGACCAGCCACGCGACGCCGCCGTCGGCCAGCCGCGGCAGCCACCGCAGCAGCAGCGCGTGCAGTTCGCTCTTGCCGACGCGGATCGGCGGGTTCGACCAGATCTGCGCGAACCCGACAGTCTCCGGCACCTCGTCGGGCAGCATCGGCAAGATCCGCCCGGCCGCCCCGAGCGCCGCCGCGTTCAAGCGGACCAGCTCGAGCGCGCGCTGATTCACGTCGATCGCGTAGACCGTCGCCCGCGGCGCCGCGGCGGCCAGCACGGCGGCGATCGGCCCGTATCCGCAGCCCAGGTCCAGCAGCGCGCCCTCGGTCGCCGGCCCGGGCGGCGGCGCCTCGGCCAGCAGCACGGCCGTGCCCGGGTCCAGCCGGCTCCAGGAGAACACCCCCGACGCCGAGACCAGCCGAAACTCCCGGTCCAGCGCCTCGAACACGACCTCGTGCCGCTCGTGCGCCACTGCGGGGTCGGCCGAGAAGTAGTGCTCGCCCGCCAACTTGCCCTCCTTCGGCCGCGTTCGCAACGCATTGTCCACGCACAGGTGACGGGTCGTTCAAGCGCCCACCCATTCGGATTGCGTGCACGGTCGCCGATGCGCCAATGGTCGCGCCGGTCGGCTAACCTGTCCGACATGGGTTCTCGGGACGAGCAGCGCCGAAAGCGGCGATCCGACTCGTTCCGCCAAGACGAGGCGGACGAAGCCGACAACTGGCTGGCGGGCCTCCGCGGCAGCGGCCGGGGCGAACCGGACCCCTTCGCGGCTCCCCCACCCGATGCCGGCCCATACGACCGCGACCGCTCCGGCCCCCCTTCGGGCTCCTTCGACCGCCCCGGGCCGCCTCCGGGCCCCCTCGACCGCCCTAGCCGCCCTTCGGGCTCCTTCGACCGCTCCGGCCCTCCTTCGGGGTCCTTCGACCGCCCTGGGCCGCTGGATCGCCCGGCGCCGCCCGACCGCACCACGGCCCTGGACCGGCCCCGCGGGTATGACGACGGCCTTGACCGCCCTGGGCCGCTCGATCGCCCCGCGTCACCCGACCGCACCACGGGCCTGGACCGGCCCCGCGGATACGACGACGGCCTTGACCGGCCCGGGCCGCTGGATCGCCCGGCGCCGCCCGACCGCACCACGGCCATCGAGCGGCCCCGCGGATTCGACGACGGCGACTCCCGGGGCTCCTCCGCCCGAGGTCGACGCTCCCGTGGCGACTCGCCCAGCGGCGTCTACGGCCCCTCGGCGCTGCCGCCCGCCCCGCCGCCGGCCCGCCCCAACCTCGACGGCTGGTCCGCCCCGGAGGCGGCCCCGGCCGGCGGTCGCCGCCGCGCCACCGACGACGACTCCCCGAGCGGCGTCTACGGCCGCTCCGTGTTGCCGGCCGCCCGCCCGGTGCCCGACCCGCCACCGGCCGCCGCCCCCACCGAGCCCCGGGGCCGCCGCCGCGCCCGCGAGGAGACCGGCCGTAGCTCCTCGGAGTCGTATGGCCACGGCCCGGAGCTGACCCCGATCATCAAGCCGCTCAGCGACACCCCGGCCGCACCGACCGCCGACCCGCCGCCGCTGGTCCCGATCTTCCCCACCCTGCGCCCCGACGCCGCCCCGACGAGCGGCGCCGGCCGCCGCGCCCGGCGCGCCGCGGACGACGACCCCGCCGCCTTCACCGGCGACACCGCAACCTCCCGCCGCCGCGGCGCCCCGGATCCCCGCACCGGCGCCCTGGATCCCCGCACCGGCGACGCGGGCGCCCGCGGAGGCGACTTCGGTGGGCGCACCGGCGACCTGGCATCCCGCACCGGCGACGTCGCCGCCCGCGGAGGCGACTTCGGTGGGCGCACCGGCGACCTGGCATCCCGCACCGGGGATGTGGGCGCCCGCGGGGCCGCACGCACCGGCGACCTGGGCTCCCGCACCGGCGACGTCGGCGCCCGCGGGGGCGACTTCGGTGGGCGCACCGGCGACCCTGGCGGCCGGCGCCGCGCCGGCGCCGACGAGCCCGGCATGCGCGCCGGCGCCGGCTTCGATGCCCCGCCCAACGGCCGAGCCTCGGTCCGCGGCCCCGGGGACCCGGAGCCGAACGGCCGCGCCCCCTATTCCGGCGAGACCACCACGTTCCGCTCCGAGACGAGCGGCCGCGGCACCGCCCGCGGCCTCGGGGACCCGGAGGCGAACGGCCGCGCCCCATACACCGGCGAGACCACGATGTTCCGCCCCGGCGACGACGCCGGGGTGCGCCGCCAGCGCCCGCCGCTCGACGACGACGCGCCCCGATTCGGCGACGACGGATCCAGGTTCGGCGACGAGGGGTCGCGGTTCGGCGAGCCCGGCTCCGGGCGGCGCGGGTATGACGACCGCCGGGATGACGCCGGTTCCGGCCGGGCCCGCGCCGGCTTCGACGCCGGGGCGCCCGCGACCGACACCGGTTCCCGCCGGGCGCGGGCCGGGTTCGAGGCCGGAGCACCCGCGACCGACACCGGCCGGCGCGACGACAGCGGCGCCCGCCGCCGCGACGAGGCCATGCGCCGCCGTCCCCCGCTGGACGAGCCGCCGCAGCAGCGCCGGGCGCTGGACGACGATCTGCCGCCCTACGACGCCTACGACGAGCCGCCCGCGGCCCGCCGGCGCGACGGCCGGCGCGGCTCCGGGGAGTACTCGGACGATTACACCTCCGGCGGCACCCGCCGCGCGCTGCGCGAGGGCCCCGGCGGCCGGCCGATGGGCCCGCCCGGGCGACCCGACCGCCCGGACCGCCTCGACCGCGACCGGCCCGACCGCGACCGCCTGGACCGCGACCGGCCGGACCGCGACCGGCCGGACCGCCTTGACCGCGACGAGCGGCGCGGGCGTCCCGGTGGCGGGCCCCCGCGAGCCGCCGTCGCCGACCCGGCCCGCACCGGCCCGCGGCCGCACCGCTGGGTGGCGCTGCTGAGCGTGATCGCCGTGATCGTGGTGCTCGCCGCCTGCGGCATGGGCACGTGGTTCATCTTCAAGGACGAGAAGAACGGCCCCGACTCGGCGAAGTCCAGCGCGACGACGGGCCCGAAGAAGCGGGACATCAGCAGCCGCGACGTCGACCCGCAGCCGCTCACCGAGGCCGAGGTGTTCCCGACCAACAACATCGTGGCCGTGGCGAACGAGCCGCCGTACGTCATCCTGTCGACCAAGGCGTCCAACGACTGCAAGGTGGCCGCGACCGAGCAACTGGCGGCACTGCTGGCCAACGCCGGCTGCAGCGAGGTCGTGCGCGCGACGATGAAGTCGCCGAACCAGGAGTACCTCATCACGGCCGGCATCTTCAACGTCACCAGCGAGCAGGTGGCCGCGCAGACCTTCGACGGCATCAAGCCCATCGTCGACGGCCAGAAGGGCCGCTTCGCGGGCATGAGCGTGGGCGCCGGCACCGGCACGGACGCCCTGGTCCGGGCGCCGACGCAGCTGGGCTGGAACTACAAGGGTCACTTCATCACGTACTGCGTGATCGCCCGCGTCGACGGCAACAACTTCGCGCAGGGCGACCCCTACCCGAACCAGATCACGTACGACATCGTCGAGACGTACCTGGACAACGGCATCATCGAGAACCGGTCCGTCGTGCAGCCCGACGCCACCCCGGCGGCCTCCCTGCCGGGCTCCCCGGCCCCGAGCTGACCCGGCTCTCTCCGATCCCGGCGACAAGCTCGGCCTGCTCGGCGGCCAGGCGTTCCGGGCCACCCTCCCTGCGTCGTGCGCGGCGTCGGCGGCGAGCACCACCGCGGCGTCGACGGCCCGCCGCGCGTCCGTGCCGTGCTCGACGGCGACGCGCCCGGGCCGGCTTGACTCCACCGCGGGCACCGGCCGGAACTCTCCGCGATCATGCCGTAGTCACCACCGCACCACGCGTTTTCCATGATCGCGGAAGATCTATGTACACATAGGTACCAAAAGACTCCACGATCACGGAAAACCCGACCGCGCAGCAGTGGGAGTCGCATGATCGCGGAGACATCTCGTCACTGAATCCGACATATGCCCCGTCAGGCGAAAAATCCGATAAGTCGTGGCGCGGAGCGCCCGACTTATCGGGACGGCAGCCGTCAGAGATCCCGACGGGAGCCGTCAGAGGTCGCGGCGGGAGCCGTCAGAGGTCGCGGCGGGAGCCGTCAGAGGTCGCGGCGGGAGCCGTCAGAGGTCGCGGCGGGAGCCGTCAGAGGTCGCGGCGGCGGCGGGTTTGGTCGGCGCGGGCGCGCAGGGTGTCGGCGTCGGCCGGGTAGGTCACCTCGGCCAGGGTCAGGCCGTGGGCCGGTGCGACCACCACCTCGTCCGCCCGCACCGTCCGGGTCAGCAAGGTGGCCGGCCAGGATGCCGGGCGGCGGCCGTCGCCCGCCACCAGCATGGCGCCGACCAGGCTGCGGACCATCGACCAGCAGAAAGCGTCGGCCTGCACCGTGGCGACCAGGATGCCGTCCGGGTCGCGGCGCCAGTCCAGGCGGGTGACGGCGCGGATCGTGCTGGCGTGCTCCTTGCGCCGGCAGAAGGCCGCGAAGTCGTGCTCGCCCAGCAGGCCCGCGGCGGCCTCGTTCAGCCGGTCCAGGTCCAGCGGGCGGGGCCAGGCCAGGGTGTCGCGGCGGCGGAGCGGGGCGGCGCCGCTGACGGCGTCCGTGACGCGGTATTCGTACCGGCGGGACAGCGCCGAGAACCGCGCGTCGAACTCCGGGGGCACGGCGCGCGCGGACAGGACCCGCACGTCGGGCGGCAGGAGGCCGGCCAGCTTGCGGATCAGCGCCGGCGCGAAGGCTGTCCAGCGCTCCTCGGGCAGGTCGGCGTGGCAGACCTGGCCGGTGGCGTGCACCCCGGCATCCGTGCGGCCGGCGACGGTCAGGCCGCCCTCGACCGGGCCGAAGAGGCGCTCCAGGACGGCCAGGAGCTCGGCCGCGACGGTGCGCCGGCCGGGCTGCAGGGCCCAGCCGGAGAAGTCGGTGCCGTCGTAGGAGACGTCGAACCGGACGCGGACGCTCACGGGGTACCCCCAAAGGAAAGCCCGGCACCCCCGAAAGGGTGCCGGGCCGACGAACCGTGCGGTCAGGCCTTGGTCTCGTCGTCCTTCGCCTCGTCCGCGTCCGGCTCGGTGTCCGCGGCGGCGGGGCGGGCCGTGGTGACCTCGTCCGTGTCGTCGCCGGCGAGCACCGCGATCGAGTCGGCCTTGGCGGCCTGCCGGGCGGCCTTGCGCGGCGCCGCCTTCGGGGCGGCCACCTCGAGCTCCTCGACCAGCTCGATGATCGCCATCGGGGCGGCGTCGCCCTTGCGCGGGCCGGTCTTCACGATCCGGGTGTAGCCACCCGGACGGTTGCTGAAGCGCGGCGCGATCTGGTCGAACAGCGCGAACACCACGTCCTTGTCCCGCACCACGGAGAGCGCTTGACGGCGCGCGTGCAGGTCGCCGCGCTTGGCCTTGGTGATGAGCTGCTCGGCGAGCGGGCGCAGCCGCTTGGCCTTCGTCTCGGTCGTGGTGATGCGCCCGTGCTTGAACAGCGACGTGGCAAGGTTCGCCAGCATCAGCCGCTCGTGCGCGGGACTGCCGCCGAGGCGGGGACCTCTGGTGGGCGTGGGCATGGTTGGGACTCCTCTAGTACAGCAACCGGGATTACAGCTGCTCGGTCTCGCGGTAGTCGTCGGCGTCGTAGTCCACCTCGGCGAAGGAGTCCACGACGTGGGCCGGGTCGAACGTCGGGGCGGAGTCCTTCAGACCCAGACCCATCCCGGCGAGCTTCATCTTGACCTCGTCGATCGACTTCTGACCGAAATTCCTTATATCGAGGAGGTCGGCTTCCGTGCGGCTGATCAGCTCACCGACGGAGTTGATGCCCTCACGCTTGAGGCAGTTGTAGGAGCGGACGGTGAGGTCCAGCTCCTCGATCGGCAGCGCGAGGTCGGCCGCGAGCTGTGCGTCCTGCGGCGACGGGCCGATGTCGATGCCCTCGGCGTCGGTGTCGAGCTCGCGGGCGAGGCCGAACAGCTCCACCAGCGTCGAGCCGGCCGAGGCCAGCGCGGTGCGCGGGGTCAGCGACGCCTTGGTCTCGACGTCGATGATGAGCCGGTCGAAGTCGGTGCGCTGCTCGACGCGGGTCGCCTCGACGCGGTACGTCACCTTGAGCACCGGCGAGTAGATCGAGTCGACCGGGATGCGCCCGATCTCCTGCCCCTGCTGCTTGTTCTGGTTGGCGGTCACGTAGCCGCGGCCGCGCTCCACGGTCAGCTCCATGTCGAGCCGGCCCTTGCCGTTGAGGGTGGCCAGCTTGAGGTCCGGGTTGTGCACGGAGACGCCGGCCGGGGGCTGGATGTCGCCCGCGGTGACGTCGCCCGGGCCCTGCTTGCGCAGGTACATCGAGACCGGCTCGTCGTGCTCGGAGCTGACGCACAGCTCCTTGATGTTCATGACGAGCTCGACCACGTCCTCCTTGACCCCGGGGATCGTGGTGAACTCGTGCAGGACGCCGTCGATCTTGATGCTGGTGACCGCCGCGCCCGGGATGGAGCTGAGCAGCGTACGCCGCAGCGAGTTGCCGAGCGTGTAACCGAAGCCCGGCTCGAGCGGCTCGATGGTGAACTTGGACCGGACCTCGCTGATGGTCTCTTCGGCGAGGCTGGGCCGCTGGGAGATGAGCACGTTCTGTTCCTCCAGTTCGTTGCGCGCCCGCTATTTGACGCGCTCCGCTTCGGCAGGGCCGTGAGGCCTAGCCCGGTCTGGCTCGATGACGCTTCGCGAGGATCGACCCAGACCAGGCGCCGCCGACAATGGTGCTACTTGCTGTAGAGCTCGACGATGAGCTGCTCCTGGACCTGGGTGTCGATGACCTGCCGGGCCGGCAGGCTGTGCACCAGGACCTTGAACTCGCTCGGGATGAACTCCAGCCACGCGGGGACGGTCTTGCTGCCCGCGAGGCCCTGCGCGATCTGGAACGGGGTGAGCTCCCGCGACTTCTCGCGCACCTGCACGATGTCGTGCTCGCGCAGGCGGTACGACGGGATGTCGACCTTGCGGCCGTTGACCACGATGTGGCCGTGCTTGACCAGCTGGCGGGCCATGTCGCGGGACGACGCCAGGCCGGCCCGGTAGACCACGTTGTCCAGCCGCGACTCGAGGATCCTCAGCAGCTCCTCACCGGTCTTGCCCGGCTTGGCCACGGCCTCCTCGTAGTACCCGGCGAACTGCCGCTCCAGCACGCCGTAGATGCGGCGGGCCTTCTGCTTCTCACGCAGCTGCAGGAGGTACTCGGTCTCCTTCGGCCGGCCGCGGCCGTGCTGGCCGGGCGGGAAGGGACGCGACTCGAACGGGCACTTCGGCCCGTCGCACTTGCTGCCCTTCAGGAACAGCTTCATCTTCTCGCGCCGGCAACGGCGGCAGTCGGCACCTGTATAGCGAGCCATTGTTGTCGTCTCTTCCCTTAGACCCGGCGGCGCTTCGGCGGACGGCAGCCGTTGTGCGGCTGCGGCGTGACGTCAGAGATCTGCCCGACCTCCAGGCCGACGGCCTGCAGCGAGCGGATCGCGGTCTCCCGGCCGGAGCCGGGGCCCTTCACGAAGACGTCGACCTTGCGCATGCCGTGCTCCATCGCGCGGCGCGCGGCGGCCTCGGCGGCCAGCTGCGCGGCGAACGGGGTCGACTTGCGCGAGCCCTTGAAACCCACCTGGCCGGCAGAGGCCCAGGAAATGACGGCACCGGTCGGGTCGGTGATCGACACGATGGTGTTGTTGAACGTGCTCTTGATGTGCGCCTGCCCGTGGGCGACGTTCTTGCGTTCCTTGCGCCGGACCTTCTTGACAGCGGTCGCGCCGGCGCGAGCCTTCGGCGGCATTCTCTATGCGCTCCTAGATACGTTTCTGATCTCGACCCGGCGGTTACTTCTTGCCCGGCTTCTTCTTGCCGGCGACCGTGCGCTTCGGCCCCTTGCGGGTGCGCGCGTTGGTCCGGGTGCGCTGACCGCGCACGGGCAGGCCCTTGCGGTGCCGGATGCCCTCGTAGCAGCCGATCTCGACCTTGCGGCGGATGTCCGCGGCGACCTCGCGGCGCAGGTCGCCCTCTACCTTGTAGTTGGCCTCGATGTGGTCGCGCAGCTGCACGACCTCTTCATCGGTCAGGTCCCGGGCCCGCTTGTTCGGGTCGATGCCGGTGGCGGCCAGAGTCTCGACGGCCCGGGTACGCCCGATGCCGTAGATGTAGGTGAGTGCGATCTCGGTGCGCTTGTCGCGCGGGAGATCGACACCGACGAGACGTGCCATAAGTGGGCGTGCTCCTTGTTTGTGCGGAGGTCTGTGCCCGCTCCGCTCCCGCCTGCCCACAGGCGGGCCCCGGCCTCCGACCGGGGGTGCAGCCCACGCACGCCGCCGCTACCGGCGGTCGCCCGAGGCTGGAACGGGCAAGTGCAAAACGCGAATCCGGCAGACCCGGGCTGGTTCAGCCCTGGCGCTGCTTGTGGCGCGGGTCAGTGCTGCAGATGACCATGACCCGGCCATGCCGCCGGATGATCCGGCAGTTGTTGCAGATCCGCTTGACGCTCGGCTTGACCTTCACGGTTCGCCTAACTCTCGCTGCCGCGCGCGCTCCTGCGAGCGGGCACGGCAGAACCCGACCGTTACCTGGGTACCGACACCGATTACTTGTAGCGGTAGACGATGCGCCCGCGAGTGAGGTCGTAGGGCGAGAGCTCCACGACCACACGGTCCTCGGGCAGGATGCGGATGTAGTGCTGCCGCATCTTGCCACTGATGTGCGCCAAGACCTTGTGGCCATTGGCGAGCTCCACCCGGAACATCGCATTCGGGAGTGGCTCGATCACTCGGCCCTCGATCTCGATGGCCCCGTCTTTCTTCGGCATGTCCTCCGCTACCTGACATCGGGTCTGGTGGTCGACGCTCGCATCCGTTTCACGAGGTCACGACGGTATGCCGTGGGCCTCGAGCCAGCCGCGGCTCCGGTTATGCCACAGAAGCGCGTGGGGGCATGCCGGAGTGGACGCTTTGCGCCAATGCGCAAGTCTACGCGGCGGAGCGCGCCGCACCAAATCGGGGGTGTCTAACTGTCGCGGTAACGCCGCTGCCGGTCAGGGTTGTTCCCCAGGGCCTTCACGGAGAACGTGGAGGCCAGCAGCACCGCGCCCCACGGGCCCGCGACCCACATCGGCCAGAAGTAGACCGGCTCGCCGCTGGAGATGCTGACCAGGGCCCAGATGACCACGTTGACCGAGACCGCGACGAGCCAGGCGCTCCACACGCCGAGCAGCCACCTCGGGTTGCGCCCGTCGGACGGGGCGGACCGCTCGTCCGGGTCGCCGACCCGGGGCGCGGCGGGCTGCAGCTGCGAGGAGCCGACCGGGTGGAAGCCCGGCAGGTCCTTGAGGACGGCGTCCAGCTCGCCGTAGGTGCGCGCCGAGTAGGCATCCTTGAGGCGGTCGTCATACTCGACGAGCGACAGCCGGCCCTCGTCGAGCGCCGCTTTCAGCCGCTCCGCCACGAACTGCCGATCGACGTCGGCCGCACGCAGATCTTCCCGCCGCTCTGCCACTGCTCCCCCTTCGCGCTCGCACACAGCATCCCACCGCCGACGCACAGGGTTCCACCCCGGGATTTCCCTTACTCGACGGCGGGCACCGGCTCACGGGAGGTGATCAGGTCGCCCAGCCGCGCCCGGCCGCCGTCGTGCGCGGTGAGCACCCAGACGCCGTCGTCGCAGATCGCCATCGTGTGCTCCACGTGCACGGCCACCGAGCCGTCGACGGTCACCACGGTCCAGCCGTCGTCGAGCTCGGCGACCCTCGGCTTGCCGCGGGTGATCATCGGCTCGATCGCCAGCGCGATGCCGGGGCGCAGCATCGGGCCCTTGCCGGGGCGGCCGGAGTTCTGCACGAACGGGTCCTGGTGCATCGCGGTGCCGATCCCGTGGCCGCCGTAGCCCTCGACGATGCCGTAGCGGCCGGCCTTGCGGATCGAGGACTGGATCGCGAAGGAGATGTCGGTCAGCCGCCCCTTGCCGCTGCGCGCACCGCGGGCCGCCGCGGCGATGCCCGCCCACATGGCGTCCTCGGCGACGCGCACCATGCCGCGCACGTCCGAGGGCACGTCGCCGACGGCCACCGTGATGGCCGCGTCGCCGTGCCAGCCGTCGAGGTCGGCGCCGCAGTCGATGGAGATCAGGTCGCCCTCCCGCAGCACCTGCCGGGGGCTGGGGATCGCGTGGACGACCTGATCGTTGACGGACGAGCAGATCGAGGCGGGATAGCCGTGGTAGCCCTTGAACGACGGCACGGCGCCGGCCGCGCGAATCGTCTCCTCGGCGATGCGGTCCAGGTCGGCGGTCGACACGCCGGGAGCGACCACGGCGCGCATCCGCTCCAGGGCGTCGGCGACGACGAGCCCGGCCCGGCGCATGAGGCCGATCTGCTCGGGGGTCTTGAGCTCGATCTCGAGCTGGTGAGCCATGGGACTGCCGCCGGGGGGTCAGGCGCCGTACGAACGGAGGGCGTCGATCGCGCGCACGGTGACGTCCTCGACCGGACCCGTGGCGTCGATGCCCACCAGCTTGCCCTGGGCGCCGTAGTAGTCGACCAGCGGCGACGTGTCGCGGGCGTAGACCTTCAGCCGCTCGGCGATGGTCTCGGCCTTGTCGTCGTCGCGCTGGAAGAGCTCACCGCCGCAGCGGTCACAGACGCCGTCGTGGGTCGGCGAGTCGAACTCGACGTGCCAGATCTTGCCGCAGCCACGGCAGGTCCGCCGGCCCGAAAGCCGGCGGATGACCTCTTCGTTCTCGACGACCAGCTCGAGCACGATGTCGAGCCCGGTGCCGAGGTCGGCCAGCAGCTTGTCCAGCGCGTTGGCCTGCGGCACGGTGCGCGGGAAGCCGTCGAGCAGGAAGCCGTCGAGCGAGTCGCCCTCGGCCAGCCGGTCGGACACCATGTTGATGGTGACCTCGTCGGGGACGAGCTGGCCCGCGTCCATGTACCGCTTGGCCTCGACGCCGAGCGGGGTGCCCTGCCCGACGTTGGCCCGGAAGATGTCGCCCGTGGAGATTTTGGGCACGGCGAGGTGCGCGGCGATGTACTCGGCCTGGGTCCCCTTGCCCGCCCCGGGGGGACCTACCAGCACCAGCCTCACTACCGGAGGAACCCTTCGTAGTTGCGCTGCATCAGCTGGCTCTCGATCTGCTTCACCGTCTCGAGGCCCACACCAACAATAATGAGCACCGCAGTACCGCCGAACGGGAAGTTCTGCAGAGCCTGGTTGCCGCCCACGATCCCGATGAGCAGGTTGGGCAGGATCGAGATGATGCCCAGGTAGAGCGCGCCGGGAAGCGTGATGCGGCTGAGGATGAAGTCAAGATACTCGGCCGTGGGCTTGCCCGGGCGGATGCCCGGCACGAAACCACCGTACTTCCGCATGTTGTCCGCCACCTCGGTCGGGTTGAAGGTGATGGACACGTAGAAGTAGGTGAAGAAGATGATCAGCAGGAAGTAGATCGAGATGTGCCAGGCGCTGTTCTGCGGCACGATGTTGCGGTTGATCCACAGGATGGTCTTGTTCGTCGTGTCCGAGCCGGCGAACGAGGTCACCAGCTGCGGCAGGTAGAGCAGCGACGAGGCGAAGATGACCGGGATGACGCCCGCCTGGTTGACCTTCAGGGGGATGTACGTCGAGGTCCCGCCATACATCCGCCGGCCGATCATCCGCTTGGCATACTGCACCGGGATGCGCCGCTGGGCCTGCTCGAGGAAGACGACGAAGGCGATGACCACCACGGCCAGGCCGACGATCACGAAGAACGTGGTCTTGTTGTCCTGCCAGATCTGGATGCCCTCGTTGGGGAGGCGGGCCGCGATCGAGGTGAAGATCAGCACCGACATGCCGTTGCCGACGCCGCGGTCGGTGACCAGCTCACCCAGCCACATGATCACGCCGGTGCCGGCGGTCATGGTGACGACCAGCGCGCCGAGGGTCAGCCACATCGGGATCTTGTGGGTGTCCGGGATGATCGGATACTGCGACTGGTCGCACGCGCCACCGAAGAGCTGGCCGGACCGCGCCAGGGCGACGAACGCCGAGGCCTGCAGGATACCGAGGCCGAGCGTCAGGTAGCGCGTGTACTGCGTGATCTTCGCCTGGCCGGACTGGCCCTCCTTGCGCAGCTGCTCCAGCCGCGGGATCACCACCGTCAGCAGCTGCAGGATGATGCTCGCTGTGATGTAGGGCATAATGCCCAGCGCGAACACCGAAAGCTGCAGCAGCGCACCGCCGGAGAACAGGTTCAGCAGGGTGAAGACCTGGTTGTCCGCGCTGTTCTCGACGATGTTGAGACACTTCTGCACGTTGCCGTATGACACGCCGGGGCTGGGCAAGGTGGCACCGAGCCGGTAGATGGCGATCATGAACAACGTGAAAAAGATTTTCTTGCGCAGGTCAGGCGTTCGGAACGCGCTAACAAAGGCGGAGAGCAACTTCATCCTCCTGCGCAAGGCGGCCGGTCGTTCGGCCGACGAGGTGGGGTCCGGGTGGAGCTTGTGATGCTGTCGTGCGTATGAGTCGAGCGTGTTACCGCGCAACGGACTCTAACAGGATGTCTCGTGCACATCACGCCCGGCTTTGGATGCACCGCGTGGCGCCCACCACTCGGTGGGCGCCACGATAGCGCTCTATGCCGCTTCGCCGCCGAGCACGGTGACGGAACCACCGGCAGCCTCGATCTTCTCCTTGGCCGACGCACTGAACTTGTGCGCGCTGACCTGCAGCTTCACGCCGCCGAGCTCACCGTCGCCGAGCACCTTGACCGGCTCGCCCTTGCGCACGGCACCGGCCTCGACGAGGTCGGTCACGCCAACGGTACCGCCCTGCGGGAACAGCTCCGCCAAGCGAGCGAGGTTCACGACCTGAAACTCGACGCGGTTGCGGTTGCGGAAGCCCTTGAGCTTCGGCAGGCGCATGTGGAGGGGCATCTGCCCACCCTCGAACGCCGCCGAGATGTTCTTGCGGGCCTTGGAGCCCTTGGTGCCACGACCGGCGGTCTTGCCCTTGGAGCCCTCACCGCGACCCACGCGGGTCTTCTCGGTCTTGGCTCCCGGGGCGGGCCGCAGGTGGTGCAGCTTGATCGTCATCGGATTACTCCACCTCTTCCACGGTGACCAGGTGCGTCACGGTGTGGATCATGCCGCGGATCTCCGGGCGGTCCTCCTTGACGACCACGTCGCGGATCCGCTTCAGCCCGAGGGAACGCAGCGTCTCGCGCTGGTTCTGCTTCGAGCCGATCTCGGACCGGATCTGGGTGACCTTCAGACGAGCCATGGCTATGCACCCGCCCCGGCGCGAGCGGCCAGCATCGCGGCCGGCGCGACATCCTCGACCGGCAGGCCACGGCGCGCGGCCACCGCCTCCGGCGCCTCGAGCTTCTTCAGCGCCGCCACCGTCGCGTGCACGATGTTGATCGCGTTGGAGGAGCCCAGGCTCTTCGACAGCACGTCGTGGATGCCCGCGCACTCCAGGACCGCGCGGACCGGGCCGCCGGCGATGACACCCGTACCGGCCGAGGCCGGCTTGAGCAGCACCACACCGGCCGCGTCCTCGCCGATCACCGGGTGCGGGATCGTGGCCGCGAGCCGCGGCACCTTGAAGAAGTGCTTCTTGGCCTCCTCGACGCCCTTGGCGATCGCCGCGGGCACCTCCTTGGCCTTGCCGTAACCGACGCCGACCGTGCCGTCGCCGTCACCGACGATGACCAGGGCGGTGAAGCTGAAGCGACGACCACCCTTCACGACCTTGGCGACCCGGTTGATCGCGACGACCCGCTCCAGATGCGGCGTCTTCTCGGCGGGCGCGTTGCCGCGGCCGCCACCCTCGCGACGATTCTCGCGACGGCCGCCACCTTCTTGGGTGTTACCGGACCCGCCGCCCCTGCGCTGAGGACCAGGCATGAACGTTTCTCCTTCTAGAACTCGAGTCCGGCTTCGCGGGCGGCGTCCGCCAGGGCGGCGATGCGCCCGGCGTACTTGTTGCCACCACGGTCGAAGACGACCTTGCCGACACCCGCGGCCCTGGCCCGCTCGGCCAGGAGGGCGCCCACCTTGCGGGCCTGCGCCTTCTTGTCGCCATCGGTGCCGCGGATGGTCGCGTCGAGCGTCGAGGCCGAGGCCAGCGTGTGGCCCTTGAGGTCGTCGACGATCTGCGCGCTGATGTTGCGCAGCGACCGGGTGACCACCAGGCGGGGACGCTCGGCGGTGCCACCGACGTGCTTGCGGATGCGGAAGTGCCGGCGAGCACGCCCCGTGCGGCGCGCGGAGGCGACGCCACCGGAGTTGCGGCGCTTGAGCAGCGTGGCGCTCATTTCTTACCAGCCTTTCCGGCCTTGCGGCGAATGTTCTCGCCCTGGTACCGCACGCCCTTGCCCTTGTACGGCTCCGGCGGGCGAATCTTGCGGATGTTGGCGGCCACCTCGCCGACCTGCTGCTTGTCGATGCCGGCGATGTGGAACAGCGTCGGCCGCTCGACCGTGAAGCTGATGCCGGGCGGCGGCGTGACGACCACCGGGTGCGAGAACCCGAGCGCGAACTCGAGGTCGCTGCCCTTCGCCGCGACGCGGTAACCGGTGCCGGCGATCTCCAGGCTCTTGCGGTAGCCCTCGGTCACCCCGACCACCATGTTGGAGATCAGCGTCCGGGACAGCCCGTGCAGCTCCTTGGACCGCCGCTCGTCGTTCGGGCGGACGACGTTGAAGCTGCCGTCCTCGGCCCGCTCCAGCGAGATCGGCTCGGCCAGGGTGTGCTTGAGCTCGCCCTTGGGGCCCTTGACGGTGACGACCGGGCCGTCGACCTTGATTTCGACGCCCGAGGGAACCGTGATCGGCTTACGTCCGATTCGAGACATGTGATGCCCTCCCTTACCAGACGTAGGCGAGGACTTCCCCGCCCACCCCTCGCTTGCGAGCCTGCTTGTCGGTCAGCAGGCCCTGGGACGTCGAGATGATGGCCACACCGAGGCCGCCGAGCACGCGCGGCATTTCGACCGACTTGGCGTAGACGCGCAGGCCGGGCTTTGACACGCGGCGGATGCCGGCGAGGCTGCGCTCACGGTTCTGCCCGTACTTGAGGTCGACGACGAGGGTCTTGCCCACCTTGCCGTCCTCGGGCTCCTGAACCTGCCACGCGGACACGTAGCCCTCGGACTTGAGCACCTCGGCGATGTTCGCCTTGATCTTCGAATATGGCATCGACACCCGGTCGTGGTACGCCTGGTTGGCGTTGCGCAGACGGGTCAGCATGTCTGCGATCGGGTCGGTCATGGTCATGGGTTTGTCAGCCTTTCTCGCCGCGGTTCCGCACCGGTGGGGTGGGCCTGCGGCGAAGGAGGATTACCAGGAAGCCTTGGAAACGCCGGGCAGTTCGCCACGGTGCGCCATCTCGCGGATGCACACGCGGCACAGACCGAACTTGCGGTAGACGGCCTTGGGCCGGCCGCAGCGCTGGCAGCGGGTGTAGGCGCGGACCGCGAACTTGGGCTTCGCGGCGGCCTTGAGGACGAGAGCCTTCTTCGCCATTGGTCAGTTCTCCCTAGTTCTCACGGAAGGGGAAACCGAGCAGCTTGAGCAGGGCCCGGCCTTCCTCGTCCGTGCGGGCGGTGGTGACCACGGTGATGTCCATCCCTCGCGGCCGGTCGATGCGATCCTGGTCGATCTCGTGGAACACCGACTGCTCCGTGAGACCGAACGTGTAGTTGCCGTTGCCGTCGAGCTTGCGCCCGTCGAGGCCGCGGAAGTCGCGGATACGCGGCAGCGCGATCGACAGCAGCCGGTCCAGGAACTCCCACATGCGGTCGTTGCGCAGCGTGACCTTGGCGCCGATCGGCATGCCCTCGCGCAGCTTGAACTGCGCGATCGACTTGGTCGCCCGGCGCACCTGCGGCTTCTGGCCGGTGATGGTGGCCAGGTCGCGCACCGCGCCGTCGATCAGCTTGGAGTCCCGGGCCGCCTCGCCGACGCCCATGTTGACGACGACCTTCACCACGCCGGGGATCTGCATGACGTTGGCGTACTTGAACTGCTCCCGCATCGCCGGCGCGATCTCGTCGCGGTAGCGCTGCTTGAGGCGCGGGTTCACCTTCTCGACCGTCGTCATCACAGTTCCTTACCGCTACGGCGGGACACGCGGGTCTTCACGCCGTTCTCGTCCTCGCGGGCGCCGACCCGGGTGGCGTTGCCGTCCGAGTCGATCACCATCACGTTGGAGATGTGGATCGGGGCTTCCTGGGTCACGATGCCACCGGTCTTGGAGCCCCGCTGGGTGGTGCGGATGCGGGTGTGCTTCTTGACCCGGTTCACGCCCTCGACGATGACCTTGTCCTCGCGCGGCAGCGCGGTCAGCACCTTGCCCCGCTGACCCTTGTCCTTGCCGGCGATGACCAGGACGGTGTCGCCCTTCTTGACCTTCATGGCTACAACACCTCCGGCGCGAGCGAGATGATCTTCATGAAACGCTTGTCCCGCAGCTCGCGCCCGACCGGGCCGAAGATGCGGGTGCCGCGCGGGTCGCCGCCGTCCTTGATGATCACGGCGGCGTTCTCGTCGAAACGGATGTACGAACCGTCCGGCCGGCGCCGTTCCTTCGTGGTGCGCACGACGACGGCCTTGACCACGTCGCCCTTCTTCACGCCGGCGCCCGGGATGGCGTCCTTCACCGTGGCCACGATGATGTCACCGATGCCTGCATAGCGGCGACCCGAGCCACCGAGCACACGGATGCACAGGATTTCCCGGGCACCCGTGTTGTCGGCGACGCGCAGCCGCGACTCCTGCTGAATCACGCTTTTCTCCTAATGACGTCTGCCAGTTCTCGGCACCGGAGGGCCCGAGCTTGGCGGAACGGCGGCCTTACTTGGCCTTTTCGAGGATCTCCACGACCCGCCAGCGCTTGGTCGCCGACAGGGGACGGGTCTCCATGAGCAGCACCCGGTCGCCGATGCCGCACGCGTTCTGCTCGTCGTGCGCCTTCAGCTTGCTGGTGCGGCGCATGACCTTGCCGTACAGCGGGTGCTTGACCTGGTCCTCGACCGCCACGACGACGGTCTTGTTCATCTTGTCGCTGACCACGAGGCCCTCGCGGACCTTGCGGCGGCCGCGCACCTCGGTGCCCGACTCGGTCGTCTGCTCGCTCATGCTCATGCCACCTCAGCCACAGCGTCGGGCGCGGCCGAAAGACCCAGCTCGCGCTCGCGCATGATCGTGTAGATCCGGGCGATGTCCCTGCGGATGATCTGCAGGCGCCCGTGGTTGTCCAGCTGGCCGGTGGCCGACTGGACGCGGAGGTTGAACAGCTCCGCCTTGGCTTCCCGCAGCTTCTCGACCAGGCCCTCGTCGGACAGCTCACGCAGCTCGGTCGCCTTGATACCGGCGGCCATCACACATCAGCCCCTTCGCGCGTGACGATCCGGCACTTCAGCGGAAGCTTGTGGATCGCGCGGCGCATCGCTTCGCGGGCGATCTGCTCGTTCGGGAACGACATCTCGAAGAGGATCCGGCCCGGCTTGATGTTGGCCACCCACCACTCCGGCGAGCCCTTGCCGGAACCCATCCGGGTCTCGGCCGGCTTCTTGGTGATGGAGCGGTCCGGGAAGATCGTGATCCAGACCTTGCCACCACGGCGGATGTGCCGGGTCATGGCGATACGTGCCGCCTCGATCTGCCGGTTCGTGATGTACGCCGGCTCCAGCGCCTGGATGCCGAACTCGCCGAAGACCACGCGAGTGCCGCCCTTCGCCGGGCCGTGCCGGTCCGGGTGGTGCGGCTTGCGGAAGCCCTTCGGGGGCTTACGAGGGATCAGCATTCGTCAGCCCTCCTGCTGCGTCTCTGCCGGAGCGGCGGCCGCCTCCGGGGCGGGCTCGCTCCCGCCGGCAGCCTCCGCGGCCGCTGCGGCGGCCGCGGCCCGGCCGGCCTCGGTGCCACCGGCGGTCGTGCCGGAGGAGCCGGAACGCCCGCGACGCGGCCGCTCGGGCCGGTCGGTGCGCTCGCGGCGGCCCCGCGGGGCGGCGGCCTCGGCCGGCGCCTCGCGACCCGGAACGGCGTCGCCCTTGTAGATCCACACCTTCACGCCGATGCGGCCGAAGGTGGTACGCGCCTCGAAGAAGCCGTACTCGATGTTCGCGCGCAGCGAGTGCAGCGGGACGCGGCCCTCGCGGTAGAACTCGGTCCGGCTCATCTCGGCGCCGCCGAGGCGGCCGGAGACCTGCACCCGGATGCCGCGCACCAGCGTGTTCTTCATCGCCGACTGCATGGCCTTGCGCATCGCCCGGCGGAAGCTGACCCGGCTGGACAGCTGCTCGGCCACGCCCTGCGCGACCAGCTGCGCGTCCGACTCGGGGCTCTTCACCTCGAGGATGTTGAGCTGCACCTGCTTGCCGGTGAGCTTCTCCAGCTCCGCGCGGATGCGGTCGGCCTCGGCACCCTTACGGCCGATGACGATGCCCGGGCGGGCCGTGTGGATGTCCACGCGGACCCGGTCGCGGGTGCGCTCGATGTCGACCTTGGCGATGCCGGCCCGCTCCAGACCCTTGGACATCATCCGGCGGATCTTGACGTCCTCGGCGATGTAGTCCTTGTAGAGCTTGTCGGCATACCAGCGCGACTTCCAGTCGGTGCTGATGCCGAGCCGGAACCCGTGCGGGTGAACCTTCTGACCCATTACTCGGTCCCTTCCTCGGCGTCAGCCGTCTGCGCTGCCGCCTTCTTGGCCGGAGCCTGCTTCGCCGGCGCGGCCTGCTTCGCCGGGCGCGGCTCTTCGTCAGTCTCCGGCGTCACGGCCTTGGCGGCCTTGGTCGCCTTGGCCACGCCGGCTTTCGCCGCGCGGGCCTGGGCGGCCGGGACGCTCTCGACCACGATCGTGATGTGGCTGGTGCGCTTGCGGATCCGGTACGCCCGGCCCTGCGCCCGCGGCCGGAACCGCTTGAGCGTCGGGCCCTCGTCGACGTAGGCCTCGGCGACCAGGAGCGAATCGGGGTCGAGACGCTCATTGTTCTCTGCGTTGGCGATGGCGCTCGCGAGCACCTTGTAGACCGGCTCGCTCGCCGACTGCGGCGCGAACTGCAGCACCGTGAGCGCCTCGCGCGCGGGCAGGCCACGCACGAGGTTCACCACACGGCGCGCCTTCATCGGCGACACGCGGACGTGCCGCGCGATCGCCCGCGCACCGGGCAGCGCCGCCTCGCTCTTCGTTGGCATCGGGAAATCCTCTTGATTCCTATCGGCTGCCTTAGCGGCGGCGGCTCTTCCGGTCGTCCTTCTCGTGACCCTTGAACGTGCGGGTCAGCGCGAACTCGCCGAGCTTGTGCCCGACCATCGCCTCGGTCACGAACACGGGCACGTGCTTGCGTCCGTCGTGGACGGCGATCGTGTGGCCGAGCATCTCGGGCACGATCGTCGACCGGCGCGACCAGGTCTTGATGACGTTCTTGGAGTTCTTGGCGTTCTGGACTTCCACCTTCTTGATCAGGTGGTCGTCGACGAACGGGCCCTTCTTCAGGCTGCGAGGCATTGCTCAGGCTCCTTAGCCGCGCTTCCGGGTGGCGTAACGCCTACGGACGATGAGACGGTCGCTCGGCTGGCCCTTGCGCCGCGTGCGGCCCTCCGGCTTGCCCTTCGGGTTGACCGGGTGGCGACCACCCGAGGTCTTACCCTCACCACCACCGTGCGGGTGGTCGATCGGGTTCATCGCGACACCACGGACGGTCGGGCGCTTGCCCTTCCACCGCATGCGGCCGGCCTTGCCCCAGTTGATGTTCGACTGGTCGGCGTTGCCGATCTCGCCAACGGTGGCCCGGCAGTGCACGTCGACCCGCCGGATCTCGCCCGAGGGCATGCGGAGCGTGGCGTACTGCCCCTCGCGGCCCAGCAGCTGGATGCCGACGCCGGCTGAGCGGGCCAGCTTGGCGCCGCCGCCCGGGCGCAGCTCCACCGCGTGGACGGTGGTGCCGACCGGGATGTTGCGCAGCGGCAGGTTGTTGCCCGGCTTGATGTCCGCGCCGGCGCCCGCCTCGACCTGGTCGCCCTGCTTGAGGTCCTTCGGGGCGATGATGTAGCGCTTCTCGCCGTCGGCGTAGTGCAGCAGGGCGATGCGCGCGGTGCGGTTGGGGTCGTACTCGATGTGCGCGACCTTGGCGGGGATCCCGTCCTTGTCGGCACGCCGGAAGTCGATCAACCGGTACTGGCGCTTGTGCCCGCCGCCCTGGTGACGCGCGGTGACCCGCCCGTGAACGTTGCGACCGCCCTTGCTCGGCAGCGGAACGAGCAGCGACTTCTCCGGCGTCGACCGGGTGATCTCGGCGAAGTCGGCGACACTCGCGCCACGACGACCGGGCGTCGTCGGCTTGTACTTACGGATAGCCATCGTCTATACCCCTCAGCTGACCGGTCCGCCGAAGGCTTCGATCCGGTCACCCTCGGCGAGCTTCACCATCGCCCGCTTCGTGTCCTTGCGCTTGCCCCAGCCGGTGCGGGTCCGCTTGCGCTTGCCTTCGCGATTGATGGTGTTGACCGACAGGACGCGGACGTTGAAGATCTGCTGGATAGCGATCTTGATCTCCGTCTTGTTCGCGTCCGGGTGCACCAGGAACGTGTACCAGTTGCGGTTGAGCTCGCTGTAGCTCTTCTCCGAGACCACCGGCTTGATGATCACGTCGCGCGGGTCGGCGATCGTCGCCATGGCTCAGCCCTCCTCGTTGCTGTCGGCGTCGGCACTCTCGCCGTCCGCGGCCGGCACCCCGAGGAACTCGTTCAGCGCCGCGGTCGTGAAGACCACGTCGTCGGAGATGAGCACGTCGTGGGTGTTGAGCTGGTCGGCGACCAGCAGGTGCACCGACGGCTCGTTACGCAGGCTCAGCCAGTTGGCCTCGTCGTCACGGGACAGGACCACCAGGATGCGGCGCGCCTCGGTGATGCCGCGCAGCACCTTGAGCGCGTCCTTCGTCTTCGGCGTCTCACCCTCGATGAAGTTCTCGACGACGTGGACGTTGCCCCCGCGGGCGCGGTCCGACAGCGCGCCGCGCAGGGCGGCCGCCTTCATCTTCTTGTTCACCCGCTGGCTGTAGTCCCGCGGCTGCGGGCCGTGGACCACGCCACCGCCGGTGAACTGCGGCGCGCGGATCGAGCCCTGCCGGGCGCGACCGGTGCCCTTCTGCTTGTAGGGCTTCTTGCCGCCGCCGGCGACCTCGCCGCGCGTCTTGGCCTTGTGCGTGCCCTGCCGGGCGGCGTTGAGCTGGGCCACGACGACCTGGTGCAGCAGCGGGATGCTGGCCTGCGCGTCGAAGATCTCGCCGGGGAGCTCGACGGTGCCGTTGGTCTCGCCATCGACCGTGCGAATGTCAACGGTGGTCATTTGGTGATCCCACCCTTCTGCGCCTTCGCCTCGACCTTGGCCGCGCTGCGCAGCAGCACGAGGCTGCCCTTCGGGCCCGGGATCGCGCCCCTGACCAGGATCAGCCCGTCCTCGGCCTCGACCTTCTGGATGGTCAGGTTCTGCACGGTGAAGCGCACGCCACCCATGCGACCGGCCATCCGCACGCCCTTGAAGACGCGACCGGGGGTCGCGCAGGCGCCGATGGAGCCGGGCGAGCGGTGCTTGCGCTCGACACCGTGGCTGGCCCGCAGGCCGTGAAAGCCGTGCCGCTTCATGACACCGGCGTAGCCCTTGCCCTTGCTGCGGCCGGTCACGTCGATGCGCTGGCCGGCGGCGAAGGCGTCGGCGGTGATCTCCTGGCCGGGCGAGTACTCACCCGCGTCGGTGGTCCGCAGCTCGACGATGTGCCGGCGCGGCGCGACGTCCGCCTTGGCGAAGTGGCCGGCGCGCGGCTTGTTGACCTTGCGGGGGTCGATCTGGCCCCACGCCAGCTGGACCGCCGAGTAGCCGTCGTTGTCGGGCGTGCGCACCTGGGTCACGACGCACGGGCCGGCCTGCACCACGGTCACCGGGACAACCTTGCCGTTGTCCCAGACCTGGGTCATGCCGAGCTTCTCACCCAGGATGCCCTTGACTTGCCTGTCCATAAGTCCGAGTCCCTACAGCTTGATCTCGATGTCGACGCCGGCCGGCAGATCGAGCCGCATCAGCGAGTCGACCGTCTTCGGGGTGGGGTCGATGATGTCGATCAGTCGCTTGTGCGTGCGCATCTCGAAGTGCTCGCGCGAGTCCTTGTACTTGTGCGGCGAGCGGATCACGCAGTAGCGGTTGATCTCAGTGGGCAGCGGCACCGGCCCAGCGACCTGAGCCCCGGTGCGCGTGACCGTCTCGACGATCTTCCGCGCCGAGGAGTCGACGACCTCGTGGTCGTAGGCCTTGAGCCGGATGCGGATCTTCTGTCCCGCCATGGTGGCTTCGTTCCTTCTCTCGTGCAGGGCCGGGAAGCCCTGCGAACCCCGAGGGGTCCGGTGCCGCCGATAAGTTGTCTGTCCGACCCCCGCGGTCGGGCGTGTCGCGGCCAAGGGCCAGGCTCCGCCGCAGACAATTTCCGCTGTGGAGACCTACCCCAGGGCGTGCCACGCCCAAGTCGTGGGGAGTGCGCCAGTCACAGAACTGACGCCGCGCAGAAGCGGTCGAGACTTCTCAACGAGCAGTCTCGACCGCTCCACGACGCAACCCGTCCATTATGCCGCACGTACTGCGACAAAGTGAAATCGGGGTACCTCAGGATCGTTACTTGAGGATCTTCGTTACACGGCCGGCGCCGACGGTGCGGCCACCCTCGCGGATCGCGAAGCGGAGGTTCTCCTCCATCGCGATGGGCTGGATGAGCTGCACCGACATGCTGGTGTTGTCGCCCGGCATGACCATCTCGGTGCCCTCGGGCAGCGTGACGACGCCGGTGACGTCGGTGGTGCGGAAGTAGAACTGCGGCCGGTAGTTCTGGAAGAACGGGGTGTGCCGGCCACCCTCCTCCTTGGAGAGGATGTAGACGGTCGCCTCGAACTCGGTGTGCGGGGTGTTGCTGCCCGGCTTCACCACGACCATGCCGCGCTCGACGTCCTCGCGCTTGATACCACGCAGGAGCAGACCGACGTTCTCGCCGGCGCGCGCCTCGTCGAGGATCTTGCGGAACATCTCGATCGCCGTGCAGGTGGTCTTCATCGACTTGGCCTTGATGCCAACGATCTCGACCTCCTCGTTCGGCTTGAGGATGCCACGCTCGACGCGGCCGGTCACGACCGTGCCACGACCGGTGATCGTGAAGACGTCCTCGACGGGCATGAGGAACGGCTTCTCGGTCTCGCGCTCGGGCTGCGGGATCGCGGTGTCGACCGCGTTCATGAGCTCCATGAGCGCGTCCGCCCACTTCGGGTCACCCTCGAGCGCCTTGAGCGCCGAGACCCGCACGACCGGAGCGTCGTCGCCCGGGAACTCCTGGCTCGACAGCAGCTCACGGACCTCGAGCTCGACGAGCTCGAGGAGCTCCTCGTCGTCGACCATGTCGCTCTTGTTGAGCGCCACGACGATGTACGGCACACCGACCTGGCGGGCCAGCAGCACGTGCTCACGGGTCTGCGGCATGGGGCCGTCGGTCGCCGCCACCACCAGGATCGCGCCATCCATCTGCGCGGCACCGGTGATCATGTTCTTGATGTAGTCGGCGTGACCCGGGCAGTCCACGTGGGCGTAGTGCCGGTTCTCGGTCTGGTACTCGACGTGCGCGATCGAGATCGTGATGCCGCGGGCCTTCTCCTCCGGCGCCTTGTCGATCTCGTCGAACGGCGTGTACGGGTTCACGTCCGGCATCCGGTCGTGCAGCACCTTGGTAATGGCCGCCGTCAGCGTCGTCTTACCGTGGTCGATGTGACCGATGGTGCCGATGTTGACGTGCGGCTTAGTCCGCTCGAACTTCGCCTTCGCCACTGGTGTCCTCCTGTGGACTTCTTGGTTCACGGTGTGCCAACGCTGGAAGCGCCGACGCACCCTGTCGACGGATCACCCCCGCAAGAAAAGCGGGGATAACTACTCTCCGGTCGCCTTCGCGATGATCTCCTTCGCCACGTTCGCGGGAACCTCGGCGTAGGAGTCGAACTGCATCGAGTAGCTCGCCCGGCCCTGGGTCTTCGACCGGAGGTCGCCGACGTAGCCGAACATTTCCGACAGCGGCACGGTGGCGCGGACGACGCGGGCACCGCCGCGCTCCTCCATCGCCTGGATCGTGCCACGCCGGGAGTTGAGGTCACCGATGACGTCGCCCATGTTCTCCTCGGGCGTGGTGACCTCGACCGCCATCAGCGGCTCGAGGAGCACCGGGTTGGCCCTGCGGGCCGCGTCCTTCAGCACCATCGAACCAGCGATCTTGAACGCCATCTCGGACGAGTCGACCTCGTGGTACTGGCCGTCCAGCAGCGTCACCTTGAGACCCACCAGCGGGAAGCCCGCCAGCACGCCGTACTGCATGGCGTCCTGCGCACCGGCGTCGACCGAGGGGATGAACTCCTTCGGGATGCGACCACCGGTGACCGCGTTGACGAACTCGTAGGTCGGGCCGTCGGCGGTCTGCTCCAGCGGCTCGAGCCTGATGATGACCCGCGCGTACTGACCGGAGCCACCCGTCTGCTTCTTGTGGGTGTACTCGACCTTGTCCGCCACCGAGCGGACCGTCTCGCGGTAGGCCACCTGCGGCTTGCCGATGTTGGCCTCGACGTTGAACTCGCGCCGCATGCGGTCGACGAGGATGTCGAGGTGCAGCTCGCCCATGCCGGCGATGACCGTCTGCCCGGTCTCCTCGTCGTTCTTGACGCGGAAGGTCGGGTCCTCCTCGGCCAGGCGCTGGATGGCGGTGCCCAGCTTCTCCTGGTCGGCCTTCGTCTTGGGCTCGATGGCCACCTCGATGACCGGCTCCGGGAAGGTCATCGACTCGAGGATGACCGGGTTGGCCGGGTCGCACAGCGTGTCGCCGGTGGTGGTCTGCTTGAGACCCTGCACGGCGATGATGTCGCCGGCACCGGCGTTGCTGCGCTCCTCACGCTTGTTCGCGTGCATCTGGTAGATCTTGCCGATCCGCTCCTTGCGGTCCTTGGTGGAGTTGACCACCTGGGAGCCGGAGTCGAGCGAGCCGGAGTAGATGCGCACGTAGGTGAGCTTGCCGAGGTGCTTGTCGGTCTGGATCTTGAAGGCCAGGCCGGAGAACGGCTCGTCGACCGAGGGCTTGCGCAGCAGCGGCGTCTCGCCGTCCGTCGCGATGCCCTCGATCGCCGGAATGTCCAGCGGGGAGGGCAGGAAGTCGACGACCGCGTCGAGCATGGGCTGGACGCCCTTGTTCTTGAACGCGGAGCCACACACGACCGGGTTGAGCTTGCCGGCGATGGTCGCCCGGCGGATCGCCGCCTTGAGGTCCTTGACGTCGATGTCCTCGCCGTCGAGGTAGCGCACCAGGATGTCGTCGTCGGCCTCGGACAGCGTCTCGAGGAGCTTCTCCCGCCACTCGTTGGCCTGGTCGAGCAGGCCGGCGGGCACCTCCTCGATCGTGTAGTCCTCACCCTTCTGGGTCTCGCCGCGCCAGGTCAGCGCGCGCATGCCCAGCAGGTCGACGACGCCGATGTGGTCGCCCTCGAGCCCGATCGGGATCTGCAGCACCAGCGGGGTGGCGTTGAGCCGGTCGATCATCATCTGCACACAGCGGAAGAAGTCGGCACCGGTGCGGTCCAGCTTGTTGACGAAGCACATACGCGGGACGTTGTACTTGTCCGCCTGACGCCAGACGTTCTCGGTCTGCGGCTCAACGCCGGCGACGCCGTCGTAGACCGCCACCGCGCCGTCGAGGACGCGCAGCGACCGCTCGACCTCGACCGTGAAGTCGACGTGGCCGGGCGTGTCGATGATCTGGATCGTGTGGCCCTTCCACTCGCACTTCGTGGCAGCGGAGGTGATGGTGATGCCGCGCTCCTGCTCCTGCTCCATCCAGTCCATGACCGCCGCGCCCTCGTGGACCTCGCCGATCTTGTACGTGATGCCGGTGTAGAAGAGGATGCGCTCGGTCGTCGTCGTCTTACCGGCGTCGATGTGCGCCATGATGCCGATGTTGCGGACCTTGGCGAGGGCGGCGTCTGCGGCAGCCACTACAAATCCCTACTTCGTCTCTCGTCGTTGCCGGGGAAGCGTTCGCTTACCAGCGGTAGTGCGCGAAGGCCTTGTTGGACTCCGCCATCTTGTGGGTGTCTTCGCGGCGCTTGACCGAGGCGCCGAGGCCGTTGCTCGCGTCGAGCAGCTCGTTCATGAGCCGCTCCACCATGGTCTTCTCGCGCCGGGCGCGGGAGTAGGTGACCAGCCAGCGCAGGCCCAGCGTCGTGGCCCGCGGCGGGCGCACCTCGACCGGCACCTGGTAGGTCGCGCCACCGACGCGGCGGCTGCGGACCTCGAGGGTCGGCTTGACGTTGTCCATCGCGCGCTTGAGCGTCACCACGGGGTCGGTGCCGGTCTTCTCACGGGCACCCTCGAGCGCGCTGTAGACGATGCGCTCGGCGAGCTGCCGCTTGCCCTCGACCAGGATCTTGTTGATCAGCTGCGTCACGAGCAGGGAGTTGTACACCGGGTCCGCCACGAGCGGCCGGCGCGGCGCGGGGCCTTTACGCGGCATGTCAGCTCTTCTCCTTCTTCGCGCCGTAACGGCTGCGAGCCTGCTTGCGGTTGCGGACACCCTGGGTGTCCAGCGAGCCACGGATGATCTTGTAACGGACGCCAGGGAGGTCCTTCACGCGGCCGCCACGGACCAGCACGATCGAGTGCTCCTGAAGGTTGTGACCGACACCGGGGATGTAGGCCGTCACCTCGATACCGTTGCTCAGCCGCACACGGGCCACCTTGCGAAGCGCCGAGTTGGGCTTCTTCGGCGTGGTCGTGTACACACGCGTGCAGACGCCCCGTCGCTGCGGGCTTCCCTTGAGCGCCGGCGTCTTGGTCTTGCTCAGCTTCGCCTGGCGGCCCTTGCGGACCAGCTGCTGGATCGTAGGCACTGGGCCTGCCTCTCCCTTCGGCCTCCCGGCCGCACGTCTTCTCTTCTGGCTTTCCCGGCGTGACCGGCACCCGCGGTCGGGCGTGTCGCCTGTCCCGCGACCCGGCCCGTGTGATCCCAGCCCGGGGTAGTGGTCCGCACCCACCCTCTCCCGCGGAGCGGGGCCGATGTGGGCGCGCGCACGAGTTACCCGGCAAAGCCGGGCACGAGGGGAAAGAGTACCCACCGTGAGGACGCTGGTCAAAATCACGCGAGACAACGACCGGCGCCCGCCGATGGAACACTCTTCATACCAAGAGTACCTGGTCGCCGATCGAAGTGTTCCCAGGGGTTCAAACCGACAGCAGCAACGTGCCCAGAATCGCCAGCAGGGCCAGGCCGACCCCGACCGAGCCGAGCACGATGCCGGTGACCGCGAGGCCCCTGCCGCTGATCACCCGGTCGGCGGAGGCACGGCGGACCTGGCGGTTGCCGTAGACGCCCAGGCCAATCGCGCCGGCGCCGAGGAAGGCCCCCAGCACGGTGAACGCGCCGCCGGCGGCCAAACCCCAGCCGTCCTTGGCGCCGGTGAGCCCGAGGCAGCCGGCGAACAGGGCGACGAGGATGGAGGCGATGCCGGCGACCAGGCTGCCGATGGCCGGGCCGCTGGTCGTGCCCTGCACGGCCGGATACGCCACGCCGAACGGGGTGCCCTGCACCACATCGATCCGCACGCTGGGCAGCAGGGCCGGCGAGGGCGGCGCCGGGACGCCGTAGGGCTGCGGGTAGCCCGCCGGCAGGGGGGTCGGATACCCCGGCGGGACCGGCGGGCGCGGGTACTGCGGCGGCTGCTGATACGCAGGATGCTGCGGTGGATACGGCTGGTGCGGGGGCGGGGATCCCGGATACACCATCAGTTCACCGTCTGGTCGAAGTCGGTGCCGCGCTGCCGCGCGTAGTGCAGCAGCCCGATGATCGCGAGCACGACCAGGCCGGCGATGGCGAGCACGATGCCGGTCCAGGCCAGCCGGACGCCGCTGCGCAGGCGCCGGGCCCCGAGCAGGAACCCGTCGGCCGCGACCAGCTCCCGGTGCGACTCCCTGGCCATGAGCAGCGCGAGCGTCGCCGGGATCACCCCGCCCAGGAACGGCCCGGTGACCACGGAGAGCAGGCCCAGCCCGAACACGGCCGTGGCCTTCGTCGCGCGGACCGGATCCGGGTCCATCGGGTGCCGGGTCGAGGACGTCACCTCACGACTCTATCCGGTAGACGGAACGGGGGCGGAGACCACGTGGTCTCCGCCCCCGCCGCAGTGCCAGTGCGTGCGGTCGCCGGTTTAGCGGAACGAGCCCAGGTCGAAGTCGTCCAGCGGGACGGCCTGGCCGCTCGCCGGCCCGAAGCCGTAGTCGGCCTCCGGGTAGCCGGTCATCGAGTAGACCTTGGCCTTCGCCTCCTCGGTGGGCTCCACCCGGATGCTGCGGTACTTGCTGATGCCCGTACCGGCCGGGATGAGCTTGCCGATGATGACGTTCTCCTTCAGACCGATCAGCGAGTCGCTGCGCGCGTGGATCGCCGCGTCGGTCAGCACCCGGGTCGTCTCCTGGAACGAGGCCGCGGACAGCCACGACTCCGTCGCCAGCGACGCCTTGGTGATACCCATCAGGACCGGGCGGCCGGCCGCCGGCTCGCCGCCCTCGGCGACGACGCGGCGGTTCTCCGCCTCGAACATCGCGCGGTCGACGAGCACGCCGGGCAGGAACTCGGTCGAGCCGGAGTCGATGACCGTCACCCGCTTGAGCATCTGGCGGATGATGATCTCGATGTGCTTGTCGTGGATGAGCACACCCTGCGAGCGGTACACCTCCTGGACCTCGGAGGTCAGGTGAACCTGGACCGCCCGGGGACCCATGATGCGCAGCAGCTCGTGCGGGTCGATCGTGCCCTCGGTGAGCTTCTCGCCGACCTCGACGTGCTCGCCGTCCTGGATCCGCAGCTTGACTCGCCGGCTGAGCTTGTCGTGGACGATCTCGTCGCTGCCGTCGTCCGGCACGATGATGATCTTCCGCATCCGCTCGCCGTCCTCGATGCGCACGCGGCCGGGGGTGTCGGCGATGGGCGCCTTGCCCTTCGGCACGCGGGCCTCGAAGATCTCCTGCACACGGGGCAGACCCTGGGTGATGTCCTCACCCGCGACGCCACCGGTGTGGAAGGTACGCATCGTCAGCTGCGTGCCCGGCTCGCCGATCGACTGGGCGGCGATGATGCCGACCGCCTCGCCGACGTCGACGGTCTTGCCCGTGGGCAGCGACCGGCCGTAGCAGGCGCCGCAGACGCCCAGCTTGGACTCGCAGGTGAGCACGCTGCGGACCCGGACGTTCTCCACGCCCGCGGCGACCAGCAGGTCGACCACGATCGAGTTGATGTCCGTGCCGCGCTCGGCGACCATCCGGCCGTCCTTGTCGCGCACGTCGTCGGCGAGGGTACGGGCGTGGACGCCCGTCTCCGCGTGCTGGTGGACGCGCAGCACGCCGTCGGACAGCTCGCCGACCGCCATCGGGATGGCCCGGTCGGTGCCGCAGTCCTCCTCGCGGATGATGACGTCCTGCGAGACGTCGACCAGACGACGGGTCAGGTAGCCCGAGTCGGCGGTCCGCAGCGCGGTGTCGGCCAGACCCTTGCGGGCACCGTGGGTGGAGATGAAGTACTCCAGCACGGACAGACCCTCCCGGTAGCTGGCCTTGATCGGCCGCGGGATGATCTCGCCCTTCGGGTTGGCCACCAGGCCACGGATGCCGGCGATCTGGCGAAGCTGGAGGAGGTTACCGCGGGCACCCGAGTTGATCATCTTCCACAGCGGGTTTTCGCGCGGCAGCGCGCTCTCCATCTCCTTGGCCACCTCGCTGGTCGCCTTGGTCCAGATCTCGATGAGCTCGCCGCGGCGCTCCTCGGCGGTCATGAGACCACGCTGGTACTGCTTGTCGATCCGCTGGGCTTCCTTCTCGTAGCGCTCGAGGATCTCGCGCTTGCGAGGCGGCTGGATGACGTCCTCCATGCCGATGGTGACGCCGGACCAGGTGGCCCAGTGGAAGCCGGCCAGCTTGAGCGCGTCCAGGGTCGCCGCGAGGGAGACCTTCGGGAAGCGCTCGGCGAGGTCGTTGACGATCGCCGAAAGCTGACCCTTGCGGATCTCGTAGTTGACGAAGCGGTACCCCACGGGCAGCGTCTCGTTGAACAGCACGCGCCCAAGCGTGGTCTCGATCGTGACCGTCTCGCCCGGCTGCCAGCCCTCCGGCGCCTCCCACGGCGCGGCCCCCACGCCGTTGTCGACCCCGATGATGCCGCGCAGGCGGATCCGCACCGGCGCCTGCAGGTGCAGCTCGCCGTTGTCGAACGCCATCCGCGCCTCGGCGTCGGAGCTGAAGGTCCGCCCCTCGCCCAGCAGGTTCTTCTGGATGTGGGTGAGGTGGTACAGACCGATGATCATGTCCTGGGTGGGCATGGTCACCGGCTTGCCGTCGGCCGGCTTGAGGATGTTGTTGCTGGACAGCATGAGGATGCGGGCCTCGGCCTGCGCCTCGGCGGACAGCGGCACGTGCACCGCCATCTGGTCGCCGTCGAAGTCGGCGTTGAAGGCGGTGCAGACCAGCGGGTGGATCTGGATCGCCTTGCCCTCGACCAGCTGCGGCTCGAAGGCCTGGATGCCCAGGCGGTGCAGGGTCGGCGCGCGGTTGAGCAGCACCGGGTGCTCCGCGATGACCTCCTCCAGCACGTCCCACACGACCGGCCGCTGCCGCTCCACCATGCGCTTGGCCGACTTGATGTTCTGCGCGTGGTTGAGGTCCACCAGGCGCTTCATCACGAACGGCTTGAACAGCTCCAGGGCCATCTGCTTGGGCAGGCCGCACTGGTGCAGCTTGAGCTGCGGACCGACGACGATGACCGAGCGGCCGGAGTAGTCCACGCGCTTGCCGAGCAGGTTCTGGCGGAACCGGCCCTGCTTGCCCTTGAGCATGTCGGACAGCGACTTCAGCGGCCGGTTGCCCGGGCCGGTGACCGGACGGCCGCGGCGGCCGTTGTCGAACAGCGCGTCGACGGCCTCCTGCAGCATCCGCTTCTCGTTGTTGACGATGATCTCCGGGGCACCCAGGTCGATCAGGCGCTTGAGCCGGTTGTTGCGGTTGATCACTCGCCGGTACAGGTCGTTGAGGTCGCTGGTGGCGAACCGGCCACCGTCGAGCTGCACCATCGGGCGCAGGTCCGGCGGGATGACCGGGACGCAGTCCAGCACCATGCCCAGCGGCGAGTTGGCGGTGTTGAGGAACGCCGCGACGACCTTGAGCCGCTTGAGCGCCCGGATCTTGCGCTGGCCCTTGCCGCTGCGGATGGTCTCGCGCAGCAGCTCGGCCTCGTCCTCCAGGTCCAGGTTCTCCAGCAGGGCCTTGATCGCCTCGGCGCCCATGGCGCCGGCGAAGTACTCACCGAACCGGTCGCGCAGCTCGCGGTAGAGCAGCTCGTCGGTGATGAGGTTCTTGCGCTCCAGCTTGCGGAACGTGTCCATGACCTCGTCGAGGCGGTCGATCTCCCGCTGCGCGCGGTCGCGGATCTGCCGCATCTCGCGCTCGCCGGCCTCCTTGACCTTGCGGCGCACGTCGGCCTTGGCACCCTCGGCCTCGAGCTCGGCCAGGTCCTGCTCCAGCTTGGCGGCGCGCTTCTCGATCTCCGAGTCGCGGGCGTTCTCCGCCTGCCGCTTCTCCGCCGACACCTCGTTCTCGAGGGTGGCGAGGTCGCGGTGGCGGGCCTCCTTGTCGACGCTGGTGATCACGTACGACGCGAAGTAGATGATCTTCTCGAGATCCTTCGGCGCCAGGTCGAGCAGGTAGCCGAGCCGGCTCGGCACACCCTTGAAGTACCAGATGTGCGTGACCGGCGCGGCGAGCTCGATGTGGCCCATGCGCTCGCGGCGGACCTTCGCCCGGGTCACCTCGACGCCGCAGCGCTCGCAGATGATGCCCTTGAAGCGGACCCGCTTGTACTTACCGCAGTAGCACTCCCAGTCCCGGGTGGGGCCGAAGATCTTCTCGCAGAAGAGGCCGTCCTTCTCGGGCTTCAGGGTGCGGTAGTTGATCGTCTCTGGCTTCTTGACCTCGCCGTGCGACCACTGCCGGATGTCGTCGGCTGTGGCCAGGCCGATTCGGAGCTCGTCGAAGTAGTTGACGTCGAGCACTTCGTCTATGTCCTCACGATTCAGTTGCTCGGGTAATTGCTAGGTCGCTGCAGCGGCTCTGTCACCGGGCCGCTGCGGCGGCGCCCCGAAGGGCGCCGCCCCGCGAATCAGACTTCCTCGACACTGCTCGGCTCGCGCCGCGAGAGGTCGATGCCCAACTCCTCGGCCGCGCGGAACACCTCGTCGTCCGTCTCGCGCATCTCCAGGGCAACGCCGTCGCTGGAGAGCACCTCGACATTGAGGCACAGCGACTGCAGCTCCTTGAGCAGCACCTTGAAGGACTCCGGGATGCCCGGCTCGGGGATGTTCTCGCCCTTGACGATCGCCTCGTAGACCTTGACGCGCCCAAGGACGTCGTCGGACTTGATCGTCAGCAGCTCCTGCAGCGCGTAGGCCGCGCCGTAGGCCTGCATCGCCCAGCACTCCATCTCACCGAAGCGCTGGCCACCGAACTGCGCCTTACCGCCCAGCGGCTGCTGGGTGATCATGGAGTACGGCCCGGTGGAGCGAGCGTGGATCTTGTCGTCGACCAGGTGGTTGAGCTTCAGGATGTAGATGTAGCCGACCGCGATCGGGTCCGGAAGCGGCTCGCCGGAGCGGCCGTCGAACAGCCGCGCCTTGCCGCTGGCCCCGATGAGCTGCTTGCCGTCCCGGTTGGGCAGCGTGCTGCTGAGCAGGCCGGCGATCTCCTCCTCCTTGGCGCCGTCGAAGACCGGGGTCGCCACGTTGGTGTCCGACTCGGACTCCCCCGCGTTGATGGCCTTCAGGGCGCGCTTCCACTCCGTGTCGTCGCCGTCGATCTTCCAGCCGGTCTTGGCCACCCACCCGAGGTGGGTCTCCAGCACCTGGCCGATGTTCATCCGGCTGGGCACACCGAGCGGGTTGAGCACGATGTCCACGGGCGTGCCGTCCTCCAGGAACGGCATGTCCTCGACCGGAAGGATCTTGGAGATGACACCCTTGTTACCGTGGCGGCCGGCGAGCTTGTCGCCGTCCTGGATCTTGCGCTTCTGCGCCACGTAGACGCGGACCAGCTCGTTCACGCCCGGGGACAGCTCGTCGCCGTCCTCGCGGCTGAACGTCCGCACGCCGATGACCGTGCCGGTCTCGCCGTGCGGCACCTTGAGGCTGGTGTCGCGCACCTCGCGGGCCTTCTCGCCGAAGATCGCGCGGAGCAGCCGCTCCTCCGGGGTCAGCTCGGTCTCGCCCTTGGGCGTGACCTTGCCGACCAGGATGTCGCCGGTGACGACCTCGGCGCCGATCCGGATGATCCCCCGCTCGTCGAGGTCGGCGAGCATCTCCTCGCTGACGTTCGGGATGTCGCGGGTGATCTCCTCCGGGCCCAGCTTGGTGTCGCGGGCGTCGACCTCGTGCTCCTCGATGTGGATCGAGGTGAGGACGTCGTTCTGCACCAGCTTCTGGGACAGGATGATCGCGTCTTCGTAGTTGTGGCCCTCCCAGGGCATGAACGCCACGAGCAGGTTGCGCCCGAGCGCCATCTCGCCCTCGTCGGTGCACGGACCGTCGGCGATGACCTGCCCCGCCTCGACCCGGTCGCCCTCGAAGATCACCGGCTTCTGGTTGACGCAGGAGCCGGAGTTGGAGCGGCGGAACTTGTGGAGCAGGTAGGTGCGACGGTGGCCGTCGTCCTGGTGGATCGTGATGTAGTCGGCGCACATGTCCTCGACGACACCGCCGACCTCGGCCACGACCACGTCGCCGGCGTCGACCGCGGCACGATACTCCATGCCGGTGCCGACCAGCGGCGACTCGGCCTTGACCAGCGGCACGGCCTGGCGCTGCATGTTGGCGCCCATCAGTGCCCGGTTGGCGTCGTCGTGCTCGAGGAACGGGATCATCGCGGTGGCGACCGAGGTCATCTGCCGCGGCGACACATCCATGTAGTCGACCTGGTCCGGCGGGACGTTGTCGACCTCACCGCCCTTCCGGCGGACCAGGATCCGGTCCTCGGCGAAGTAGCCGTCGCTCTTCAGCGGAGCGTTGGCCTGCGCCTTGACATACCGGTCCTCCTCGTCCGCGGTCAGGTAGTCGATCTGGTCGGTGACCCGGCCCTCGGAGACCTTGCGGTAGGGGGTTTCGACGAACCCGAACGGGTTGACCCGCGCGAACGTCGACAGCGCGCCGATGAGGCCGATGTTGGGACCCTCGGGGGTCTCGATCGGGCACATGCGGCCGTAGTGCGACGGGTGCACGTCACGGACCTCGAAGCCGGCCCGCTCACGGGACAGACCGCCCGGGCCGAGCGCGCTCAGCCGGCGCCGGTGGGTCAGGCCCGCCAGCGGGTTGGTCTGGTCCATGAACTGGGACAGCTGCGACGTGCCGAAGAACTCCTTGATCGCCGCCACGACGGGACGGATGTTGATCAGGGTCTGCGGCGTGATCGCCTCGACGTCCTGGGTGGTCATGCGCTCGCGGACGACCCGCTCCATCCGGGACAGGCCCACGCGGACCTGGTTCTGGATGAGTTCGCCGACCGTGCGCAGGCGCCGGTTGCCGAAGTGGTCGATGTCGTCGGCCTCGTAGCCCTCTTCGCCCGTGTGCAGGCGGCAGAGGTACTCGACCGTGGCGACGATGTCCTCCTCGGTCAGCACGCCCTGGTTGATCGGCACCTCCAGGACGAGCTTCTTGTTGAACTTGTATCGACCAACCTTGGCGACGTCATACCGCTTCGGGTTGAAGAACAGGTTGTCGAGAAGGTTCTGCGCGTTCTCCCGCGTCGGCGGCTCACCCGGCCGCAGCTTGCGGTAGATGTCCAGCAGGGCTTCGTCCTGGCCGGCGATGTGATCCTTCTCGAGCGTGGTCATCATGAGCTCGGACCAGCCGAACTTCTCCCGGATCCGCTCGGCCGACCAGCCGATCGCCTTGAGCAGGACGGAGACGGCCTGCCGGCGCTTGCGGTCGATGCGGACGCCGACGGTGTCGCGCTTGTCGATGTCGAACTCGAGCCAGGCGCCCCGGCTCGGGATGACCTTGACGCTGGTGAGGTCGCGGTCGGAGGTCTTGTCCGGCTGCTTGTCGAAGTAGACGCCCGGGGAACGGACGAGCTGACTCACCACGACGCGCTCGGTGCCGTTGATGATGAACGTGCCCTTGGGCGTCATCATCGGGAAGTCCCCCATGAACACCGTCTGGCTCTTGATCTCGCCAGTGGTGTGGTTGGTGAACTCCGCGGTCACGAACAGCGGGGCGCAGTAGGTCAGGTCCTTCTCCTTGCACTCCTCGATCGGGGCCTTGACCTCGTCGAAGCGGGGCGCGGAGAACGACAGTGACATCGTGCCGGAAAAGTCCTCAATAGGACTGATCTCATCGAGGATCTCCGCGAGCCCGGAGCGGGCGTGCGGATCACCGGCCGAGCGGCTCTGCCAATTCTCATTGCCAACCAGCCAGTCGAACGAGTCGGTTTGGATGGCAAGGAGGTTGGGAACCTCAAGGTGTTCGGTGATCCTGCCGAAGGAGACCCGGCGGGGAGCGAAAGCGCTCGAACTGGTCTTCGCAGGGCGGGAAGCTGCCAAGATGCGTCCTTCCGAGGACCGGTGTTGCAAACAGGCCGTTTTGCGTGCAGCCTGACGACCTCCGATGTCGAGGGAGCCCACGAAGGGTCCCCTCACGCCAGAGGTGAAGTCAGAAGACAGCGCAAACTAGCAGTGTAGCCGAGAGGCTAACCGCTGTCCAGCGGCCCCGTGCACGATGTTTCCAACGATCCGTTGCCAAGATCGTTCCCCCACCGGCCGAGCCGCTCACGTCGGTCGTGGCCTGCGGTTTTCCAGTCGATGCGCGCTGAGCTGGCCCAAGAAGGGCCGGGCACATCGGTCGGGCCGCTGGCCGCCGCGTCCGCGGAAGGCAGTGCCTGATTAGCGTGCCTGCCCGTCGGTCATCGCGTCAAGGGTTCCCACGCGCGTCGAGGCGGGGTGACAGATATCTCGCATTCCAACCACTAAGTGTTGTGGTTCGTACCCCTAGATATTGGGTCCTTACCGGTCGCAACGAAAGACGGCCGCCGGATACCCGGCGGCCGCCCCTCTGGCTCGACGCTTTGTTACTTGAGGGTAACCTTGGCGCCCTCGGCCTCGAGCTTCGTCTTGGCCTTGTCGGCGGCCTCCTTGTTGGCCTTCTCCAGCACGGCCTTCGGAGCGGCCTCGACCAGGTCCTTGGCCTCCTTGAGGCCCAGGCCGGTCAGCTCGCGCACGACCTTGATGACCTGGATCTTCTTGCCACCGTCAGCCTCGAGGATGACGTCGAACTCGGTCTGCTCTTCCTTCTCCTCGACCGGCGCGGCGGCGCCGCCGCCCTGCGAGATCGCGACCGGAGCCGCGGCGGTGACCTGGAAGACCTCTTCGAACTGCTTCACGAACTCCGACAGTTCGATCAGCGTCATCTCCTTGAACGCGTCGAGGAGTTCGTCGTTGCTCAGCTTCGCCATGGTGGCGTTTCCTCTCAAAGTTTTGATTTCGGGGCTGAACGGGCCGGAACTACTCGGCCGCGCCGCCTGCTTCCTTCTCGCGCTGGTCCACCAGGGCCTGGACGGTGCGGGCCGCCTTCGACAGCGGGGCCTGGAACAGCGCCGCGGCCTTGCTCAGGTTCCCCTTCATGGCGCCGGCCAGCTTCGCCAGCAGCACCTCGCGGGACTCCAGGTCGGCCAGGCGGCGGACCTCGTCCGCGTTGATGGCCTTGCCCTCGAACACGCCGCCCTTGATGATCAGCTGCGGGTTGGCCTTCGCGAAATCGCGCAGGCTCTTGGCCGCATCGACCGGGTCGCCGCCGACGAAGGCGAGCGCGGTAGGACCGGAGAACAAATCGTCGAGCCCGCTGATGCCAGCGTCGGTCGCGGCGCGCTTCGCGAGCGTGTTCTTCGCGACGGCGTACGTGGTCTCGCGGCCCAGGCTGCGGCGCAGGGTCTTGAGCTGCGCCACGGTGAGGCCGCGGTACTCGGTCAGCACGGTGGCCGAGGAGCCACGGAACTGCTCGGTGAGCTCCGCGACCGCGGTGGCCTTGTCGTCTCGAACCGGCTTGTCCGCCATGTCCCTCCCTTCTCGTTGCTTCGGTGCTGGTCAGCCCCACAGCAATGAAAAACGCCCCGGCGCAGGGGCGCACGGAGCGGGAGGACGGCGACGCACGGTGGCGACGACGATCACACTGTTGTCCGGCCCTGCGCGGGTCGCCCGCATTGCGGCGGGACCTTCGATGTCCGCTCACGCGGACATGACCAGCGGTCTTCGGGTTTCGGAGGCAAGTGTATCACGGTTAGTGGTACAGCTTTCGCGGATACGTCGGTCACGCCCGGCCGCGACGCAACGCGCCGTAACCGGCGACGGCGACGGCGGTCCAGGCCAGCCCCCAGACGGTCGCCAGGGCCAGGGCCGGCAGGCGGGCGGCGCCGGCCGCGTCGCGGGCCGCGGCCATCACCGGCGGCGCCAGCCAGGGCGCCGGGGAGCTCTTGAGGCCGAGCACGATCGCGAAGACCAGGCCGCCGACCAGCACGGTCAGGCCCCGGGCGGCCTGGGCGGTCACCGCCCGGCTGGCCAGCCCGCCGAGGGCCACCGCGGGCAGCAGGAGCAGCAGGTGCGCCCAGACACCCAGCGCGATGCCCTCGGACAGCGGCGGGTCGCCCGGGCCGGGCGTGGTCACGCCGCGCACCACCCAGGGCAGGACCAGCGCGATCAGCACCACCGGCAGCCCGGCCAGCAGGGCGGCGATCAGGCCGGCGGCGATCTCCTTGCCGGCGCCGCCGACCGCCACCCGGCCGAGGCGGCGCTGCACGTCGGGCTCGACGTCGAGCAGGATCTTGGTCTGCCAGGCGAGGACCCCGAACAGGACCGCGGCGGAGACGCCGTAGGCCTCGCCGGCCTGCGCCTGGCCGCCGCCGTAGAGGATCGACAGCACGACCAGGGACGCCAGCAGCGGGGCGGCGGCCCGGCCGGTCTGCACGAAGCCGGCCAGCCGCATGCGCACGAGGGCGGTGATCATGGCCGCGGCGCCTCGTCGCGGACCCGGACGATGTGGAAGCCCGCGGAGCGCAGCCGATCCACCGCGTCCCGGGCGTCGGTCGCGTCGACGGAGAGCTCGATCACGGTGCGCCGGCCGGGCTCGGGCTCGGCGTGGACCCGGCCGTCGTGGACATACCACCGCCGCGCCTGCGGCAGCCGGGCGACCTCGCCGAGATGGTCACTGACCAGGACCGACCCGCCGCGCGCGACGACCTCGGCGACGATGGCGGGCACCTGCTCGCGGGTCTGCGCGTCGAGACCCTCCCACGGCTCGTCGAGCACGAGCAGCCCGGGCGGCGCGAGCAGCGCCTGGACCAGCCCGACCTTCTGCGCGCTGCCCTTGGAGAGCCGGTTGAGCCGGACGTCGAGGAAGTTCTCGAAGTGCAGCCGGCGCGCCCACTCGGCGATGTCGGCGGCGCCGTCGAGGCCGCGGATGGCCGCCATGTGGTTGAGGTGGGCGCGGGCGGTGAACGGCTGGTCGGCGGGGAAGCGCTCGGGCACCCAGCCGACCACGGCGGGACGGCCGGTGACGAGCCCGCGGCCGGGCCGCAGCACCCCGGCGGCCAGTTGCAGCAGTGTGGACTTGCCAGAACCGTTGGGCCCGGCCACGACGGCCGTCTCGCCGGGCTCGAGGGTCAGGTCGACGCCGCGCAGGGTCCAGGGCGCTCGGCGGCCGTAGCGGAACCAGACGTCCTGCAAACGCACCGGGACAGCGTGCCACAGACCCCGCGCCGAGGGAGCCCGCCGAATCGGGCCGGCCTGGCGTCGCAGCGCCAAGCGCGAAACGAAAAGTCGGGCGCTCCGCGCCACGACTTTTCGGACTTATACCCCGACAGGCGAAATATCCGTTAGGCCGAAAGTTGCCCCATTCGAGCCGTCGGGTGCTTGGGCGGCGGCCCGCTGGCTCCGGTCCCGCATGGGGAGCGGAGGGTGACTATGGCGGCGGCGAGGTAGTGGCAGAAGCCGACTGCGGCCGAGTGGCGGCCGGTATGCCGGCCCGGCTTGGCGGCGCGGCGCAGCTTGGCGAAGGCGTTCATGGCCCGGCCGGGCGGCGGCGTGCCCGAGGTCGGCGACCGGGACATCATCAGCGCCGACCAGCTGTCCCGCATGAAGCACAACGCGATCGTCGAAGACGGAGATCAAGCCCCACGTGCACGAGTGGACGTTCCCCGCCGGGCGACGGCGGGCCGCCCGGGGAGCGGGGTCGGATCGATCCGGGCGCGGGCGGGTTCGGCGACCCCAGCGGCGCGTGCCACCCTCTTGGGCGCCGTCGGCCCCGGCCCGCGCCGCCGGCGTCGGGCGAGGCCTCGATCGGCGCAATTCCGTCGGGCCTCGCGGCCGGAACTCTCCGCGATCATGCCGTAGTCGCTGCCCGCACCACGCGTTTTCCATGATCACGGAGAAATAATGTACCCATCGGTACCATATGTCTCCGCGATCATGGAGAAGTCGGTGAATGGCGATGAGTTGTGCATGATCGCGGAGGGTTGTGGCGGTCCGGGTCGCGGTGGGGGGCTTGGCACCGCGGACGTGGCAGGGCCCGGCCGCCCGTTCAGGGCAGGCCGGGCCCGGTGTCTGACGGGAGCAACGGTCGTGCGTTGCACGGACCGGAGTCCATCAAATGTTGTGCTTTGTTACTCCGCGGCGGCGGCGGCGGTGAGGACGCTGTCGTCCTCGAGGAGGTTGCGGATCTTGTTCGGGTCGACCGGGATGCCCGGGCCCATGGTGGTGGTGATGAAGACCTTCCTCAGGTACTTCCCCTTGGCCGCCGAGGGCTTCGCCCGGTTGACCTCGTCCAGCACCGCGGCGTAGTTCTCCACCAGCTGCTGCTCGGTGAAGCTGGCCTTGCCGATGATCAGGTGCAGGTTGGAGTGCTTGTCGACGCGGTAGGTGATCTTGCCGCCCTTGATCTCGTTGACCGCCTTGGTGACGTCCATGGTCACCGTGCCCGTCTTCGGGTTCGGCATCAGGCCGCGCGGGCCCAGGATCCGCGCGATCCGGCCGATCTTGGCCATCTGGTCGGGGGTGGCGATCGCCGCGTCGAAGTCCAGCCAGCCTTCCTGGATCCGGGCGACGAGCTCGTCGGTGCCCACCGCGTCGGCGCCGGCGGCCTCGGCCTCGGCGGCCTTCGCGCCCTGCGCGAAGACGATGACGCGGGCGGTCTTGCCGGTGCCGTGCGGCAGGTTGACCGTGCCCCGGACCATCTGGTCGGCCTTGCGCGGGTCGACGCCCAGGCGCATGGCCACCTCGACGGTGGGGTCGAACTTCACGGTCGTGGTCTGCTTCGCGAGCTTCACCGCGGCCAGGGGGCTGTAGAGGGCGTTGCGGTCGACGAGGTCGACGACCTTGCGGTAGTTCTTGCCGTGCTGCGACATGTCGCTGTGTTCTCCTGTGGTCTCAGTGCGGACGCCGCGCGGCGTCCTCCCACTTGAAAGCGGTGCTTCAGTCCTTGACCGTGATGCCCATGGAGCGGGCGGTACCGGCGATGATCTTCTCGGCCTGCTCGATGTCGTTCGCGTTGAGGTCGGCCATCTTCTTCTCGGCGACCTCGCGGAGCTGGGCCTTGGTGATCGAGCCGACCTTGTCCTTCTGCGGCACGCCCGAGCCCTTGGGCACGCCGGCGGCCTTGAGCAGCAGGCGAGCGGCGGGCGGGGTCTTGAGGATGAACGTGAACGTGCGGTCCTCGTAGACGCTGATCTGCGCCGGGATGATGTCGCCGCGCTGGGACTCGGTCTGGGCGTTGTACGCCTTCACGAACTCCATGATGTTCACGCCGTGCTGACCGAGGGCGGGACCGACCGGCGGCGCCGGGGTGGCCTGGCCGCCCGGCAACTGAAGCGTGAAGGTCTTGACGAGCTTCTTCTTCGGAGGCATGGCTGCTTTCGTCTTTCCTGGGCTGGAATGGATTGCGCTTTGGACACGCGAGAGCGTCCGGCGTTGGTGCCGGACGCTCTAGCCTACCGCAGCGGATTTAGATCTTCGTGACCTGGTTGAAGTTGAGCTCCACCGGGGTCTCCCGGCCGAAGATCGAGACCAGCACCTTGAGCTTCTGCTGGTCGGCGTTGATCTCGCTGATCGTGGCCTGGAGCGAGGCGAAGGCGCCGTCGGTGACGGTGACGGAGTCGCCGACCTCGAAGTCGAGGACCTTGACCTCGGGCTTGCCGGCCTTCTTGCCCTCCTGCTGCACGACCGGGGCCAGCCACTTGAGCACCTCGTCGAGCGACAGCGGCGCCGGGCGGTCGGCGCGGTCCGTCGCCCCGACGAACCCGGTGACGCCCGGCGTGTTGCGCACGCAGGAGTACGACTCCGGGGTGAGCTCCATCCGGACCAGGATGTAGCCGGGGAAGACCTTGTTCTGCACCTGGGTGCGCTTGCCGTTCTTGATCTCGACCTCTTCACGAGTCGGGACCTCGACCTGGTAGATGAACTCTTCCATGTCGAGGCTCGTGATCCGGGTCTCGAGATTCGTCTTGACCTTGTTCTCGTAGCCGGCGTAGGAGTGCACCACATACCAGTCGCCAGGTGCGAAGCGCAGTGCGGCACGCAGCTCGGCGACGGGGTCCTCGGCGTCGGACGCCACCGTCGGGGTGGCGGCCGTCATCACCGTCGACGCTTCCTCGTGCTGCTCGTCGTCGGTTCCGGGCGTCTCGTCGAATTCCTGCACGCTGCTCACTTCCGTCTGTCTGTCGTCGCCGGCGCGCTCGCCCTCACCCGTCGAGGCGGGGGTTACTGGTCGACGTTGCTGTTACCGAACGACCAGAGGACGAGCTTGGCGAAACCGAGGTCGAGGCCGCCGACGATCGCCAGCATGACGATCACGAACACCACCACGACCAGCGTGTAGGTGCCCAGCTCCTTGCGCGTCGGCCAGATAACTTTACGCAGCTCGGCGACAACCTCGCGGATGAAGTTGACGAGCCGCACAAAGATGTTGTTCGAGCCGCCCTCTTTGACCTTGGTCTTCTTCTTGCCGTCCTTGGTCTTCAGGTCCTTGGACTTCGTGTCCTTGGCCTTGGACTCCTTGGCGCGGCCGTTCTTGCTCGCGGTCTCATCGAGGTCGTCCTCGTCGAGATCATCCTCGACGTCGTCCGCGGTTTCGAGGCTGTCCAGCTCGTCCGCGAACTCTTCCTCGATGGCGGCGTCCTCGGCGCTGAGCTCCTCTTCACGGCGATCGTCGGCGGGGTTGGTCCCGCGTCGCCTGCGTTCGGCCACTTTCGCCCTCTTCCGTGATCTCGCGAGTGCTCGGTCCGTGTCGGCCGGCAGCAAGACCCCGGGCCCTTGACGACCCGTCGACCACCGGTCAGGCCCGATCGTCAGCCACCGGCGGGGCCGGCGGCGCGCGGTCGAACCAACCGTGACCGCTGCGGTCGACGACCCGGCCTCGCGGCCGGGCGCACCAGACCCAGGTCAGGCCTTCGGCGCAGGGGCGACAGGACTCGAACCTGCAACCTGCGGTTTTGGAGACCGCTGCGCTACCAATTGCGCCACACCCCTTCGTGCAGTGGGCAACATTGAGTTGCTCACCCCACGGCGGACCAGTGTACGGGTTGCGGGCGGGATATCCCAACTACCCCCCTCAACCGAGTTCGTCAGTGGTTTCGGACCAGCGCCTTGGCCGCGCCCAGGATCTTCTCCCCGTGGCAGGTGGCCGTGACGTCGATCTGCACGAGACCGTCGTCGAGGATCTTCTTGACCACGCCGGACACGACGATCTCGGTGCCCTTGTCGTCGTCGGGTACCACCACCGGGTTGGCGAACCGGGTGGAAAATTCCACGATCGATGCCGTGCCGCCGACCCAGCACGCGACGGCCTGGCCGGCCAGGCCCATGGTCAGCATGCCGTGGGCGATCACGCCGGGCAGCCCGACGGCGGTCGCCTGCCGGTCGCTCCAGTGGATCGGGTTGAAGTCGCCCGAGGCCCCCGCGTAGCGCACCAGGTCGGCGCGGGTGACCTGGTACGTCTGGTCCGGGAACTGGGTGCCTGGCTCCATCTCAGCCCTCCCCGCGGATCACGAGCCGGGTCCAGATCGTCACCACGGGCTCTCCCTCGACGGTGGCCACCTCGTGCCGGGTGGTCAGGAACGCGTGGCCGGCCCGGCTGCTGATCTCCTCGACCGCCATGACCGTGACCAGGTGGTCGCCGGCCACGATCGGCCGCTCGTAGCGGAACGTCTGGCCGCCGTGGACCACGCGGCTGTAGTCCATGCCGAACGTGGGGTCGTCGACGAGCTGCTGCCCGGCGTTCTGGCTCAGGATGATCGCGAACGTGGGCGGCGCGATCACGTCGGTGTAGCCCTTGGCCCGGGCCTCGGCGAGGTCGCGGTGCACGGGGTCGGCGGCGCCGACCGCGTCGGCGAACTCGCGGATCTTCTCCCGGCCCACCTCGTAGGGCGGGGTCGGCGGATACACCCGGCCCGTGAACGACTGATCCAGCGGCATGGTGGGAACTTACCTGTTGCACGAGAATGCCCCGGCCGCAGGCCGGGGCATCGCGTCGGTTCGGGGAACGGCTACCGGGTCTCGCGGTGGATGGTGTGCTTGCCATCCCGCGGGCAGAACTTCTTGAGCTCGATGCGGTCCGGGTCGTTGCGGCGGTTCTTCTTCGTGATGTAGTTGCGCTCCTTGCACTCCGTGCACGCCAGCGTGATCTTCGGACGAACGTCGGTCGCCTTGGCCATGGCGAAGTGCCTTCCTTCGGAGCGATCTCTCGTTTGGATTTCTTTCGGGTGGTCAGACCCAGCGAACCAGCATAGCGGCTCACACAGACGGACGCCCAATCGGGCGTCCTGTGGTGCATTCTGTAGCGGTGGCCGGACTTGAACCGGCGACACAGCGATTATGAGCCGCTTGCTCTGCCATCTGAGCTACACCGCCGCGGCGGACTCGATGTCTCAAGCCCGGTCTCGAGCCCCCTTACGGAATCGAACCGTAGACCTTCTCCTTACCATGGAGACGCTCTGCCGACTGAGCTAAGGGGGCGCCCGGCGCGGTTCCCGCGCACGTGCCCGCTAAGCGTACACGGCCCCGCCCGGGGCACGAAATCGAGTTACCCAGTTCGGGTCTTCGCGCAGGTCGCCGGCTCTTTAGGGCACCGCTCGCAGCCAGCGCACCTCGCCCGCCGGGGCCTCGGCCGGGTCACCCGCGGTCTGGACCTGCAGCCAGGACTCGAAGCGCTCGTACGGCAGCGGGCGGCTGAACAGGAAGCCCTGCCCCATGTCGCAGTGCATGTCCTCGAGCAGCCCGAGGGTGAGCTCGCTCTCCACGCCCTCGGCGACGACGTCGAGCCCGAAGTTGCGGGCCATGCCGACGATCGAGCGCACGATCGCCAGGTCGCTCGGTGAGGTCGCCATGCCCTGCACGAACGACCGGTCGATCTTGACCTCCTGCACCGGCAGCCGGCTGAGGTCGGCGAACGACGAGCGCCCGGCCCCGAAGTCGTCCACGGACAGCCGCACGCCGAGGTCACGCAGGCGGTCGAGGGTCGGCAGAGCCCGGCCGCCGGCCAGCAGCCCCTCGTCCTCGGCGATCTCCAGGATGAGCCGATCCGCCGGTACCCCGTGCTCGTCGAGCAGCTCGGCGATCTGCAGCGGCAGGTCCGCGTCGCCGAGCGTGCGCGCCGACAGGTTCACCGCGACGGCGAGCGGCCGCCCGGCGTCGGCCCACTGCCGGGCCCGCCGGATGCCCTCGCGCAGGACCACCCCGTTGAGCCGGGCAAGCTGCCCGGTGTGCTCGGCCACGGCCACGAAGTCGGGCGGCGCGACCTGCCCGTGCACGGGGTGCTCCCACCGCGCCAGGCACTCGGCGCCGACCAGCCGCCGGTCGCGGAGGGCGACCTTGGGCTGGAAGTAGACCTCCAGCTCGCCGCCGGCGAGCGCGGTGCGCAGATCCGCGGCGAGCCCGACCCGGCGCACCGCCCGCGACTGCAGCCCCGCGTTGAACACCTGGACGATGCCCCGGGACTTGGCCACGTGCACCGCCACGTGCGCGCGCTGGAGCAGCTCCTCCGGCTCGGCGCCGTGCTCGGGGTAGATCGCCACCCCGACGTACGTGTCGATGTCGATCGTCAGCGAGTCGATCACCATCGGGTCGCGCAGCCCAGCCCGCAGCGTGTCGGCCACGGCCGCCGCCGCGTCGGCGCTCGCCGTGCGCAGCTCGATCGCGAACTCGTCATCGCCGACCCGCGCCACCAGCGCACCCTGCGGCGCCAGGCTGGTCAGCCGCTGCGCGACCTCGACCAGCACCTTGTCGCCGGCGGTGTGCCCGAGCGAGTCGTTGACCTCGCGCAGCGCCACGACGTCGAACAGCAGGACGGCGACGACCTCCCGCGGGCCGCGCCCGCTCATCGCCTCGCCGAGCGCCTCGAGCATCCGCCGCCGGTTGGCGAGCCCGGTAAGCGCGTCGTGGTTGGCGTCGTACTGCAGCCGGTCGACGAGCCGGCTGTTCTCCACGGCCACCCCGACCTGCGCGGCGAGGGTCTCGATCAGCCGGACGTCCTCCGGCCCGAACACCGGCCCGCCGCCGAGCCGCCCGGCGACCTCGAGCGTGCCGATCGCCACCCCGCCGGAGCGGAGCGGCACGACGATGATGTCCTTGCCGCCGGCGTCCTGTAACGCGGCCCGCAGGTCGGGCGGCCCCATCTTGGGCCCGACCGCGACCGTGGCGCCGGTCCGCAGCGCCATCTTGCGGAACAGGTCCGGCGTCGGCGCGTTGTCCAGCAGCCCCGAGTACTCGATCCGGGCCGACAGCAGCACCTCCTGGTGCCGCCCCTGCGGCGGCAGCCACAGCGTGGTCGAGTTCGCCGCGATCAGCGCCCGGATCCGCCCGAGCAGCAGGTCGGGCAGCGTGCCGTCGTGGTTGGTGGCGCCGACCTCTCTGGTCAGCGCGTACATCGCGGCGAGGCTGCGGTGTTGTCGCCAGAACTTCGCATACGCCCGGTACACCACGCCCAGGACCAGCACCAGCGCCACGATCAGCACGAAGCCCCAGCGGCTGGCCTCCAGCGTCAGCACCATGATCAGGCCGATGACGATGTTGACGCCCATCACGGCCTGCGTCGGCACCGCCATCCGCAGCAAGGCCGGCAGCACTCCCACGCCCTGCATGACGGTGATCACACAACCGACGCCGATCAGCGTGACCAGATTGTTGGCCAGGATCGCGAGCGCCAGCACGAACCACGTCCACGGGTCGGTGCTGTGCCCCGGGTGCAGGGCGATCACCACGACGTCGGCCGCCGCCGCCATGCCGGCGAAGTAGCTCGCCGTGTTGAAGGCCGCCTTGTGTATCCCCATCCGGGACGTGGTCAGCCAGATGATCGCGGCGATCAACCGCACGCCCATCGCCACGACCGGCGAGAGGTAGAACAACATCAGCAGGATCGCCACGTCGTTCATGTGGACGGTCACCGCTTGCCGGCGGATCTCGAAGCTCAGCGGCGCGTAGGCGGCGAGGATCGCCACCGCGAGCAGCACCGGCGCATACTTCAGGTTGTAGTCGAACGGCCGCGCACTGGACAGGATCACCGGCAGGGCAAGCAAAACCCCGAGCACGATGAGCGGCCCGGTTACGAGCCAGGCGTGTGCCTCGGGTCGACTGACAGGCGCCTTCGGAGCGGGCAACTCTTCCCCAATCGCGCTGGCGTCAAGGCGCGATCATCCATCAGCCGCGTTACCGGCCAGGGGCGATCGGGGCGCCGCCTAGTCCCAAGCGTAGTCCTCGGTGACGTAGATCTGGTCCGGCGCCGCCTTCGCCAGCTGCGCACTACCGATCAACGTGAGTGCACGCGCCTGTGAGGCCTGCACCGCTCGCTGCGAAAGGTCGCTGGCGTGGGCGGCGATAGAGCTGACGCCGAGCGCGAAAGCGCCGACACCAGCGGTCACCGCCAGCCGAACCATCCACCGACCGAGCATCTTGTCGCGCATTCGTTGCTCCCATGCGATTCGCCGTGACACCGGTCTGGTCGGGTTACCCACGATCGTGCCACAAACCACGCCTGGACCAACAGTGTGGCGCCCAGGATGATGCGCCCCCCAGGCAGAATCGACCATTCGGCCGATTTCATTGCCGCCGGACCGGCTACTTCCACTCGCCCGAGGCGCGACATTTGCAACTTTTCTGCCGTCCTGTCGGTCGCCTCCCGACCCGCCACTCTCGCCCGCGTTCGGCCGCTTCACTCGCCCGGGCCGCCCGGGCCGCCCGCCGCGTTCGCAGGCCCCGCGGGGTTTGCTCGTCCGCCGGGGCCGCCGGCCTGTGGGGTTGCTCGCCCGCGGCGTTCGCCAGCCGGCGGGGTTTGCTCGTCCGCGGCGTTCGCAAGCCCGCAGGGTTGCTCGCCCGCACGGGTAGCGCCGTCGGTCCACCCGGTCGAAGCCCTACGCCGGTGCGCACGTCCACAAGTCTCCGCGATCATGCCGCGCCGCCGTGCGTTGCGCCCGGTTTTTGACTATCCCGGAGTGAAAATGTACCTATTGGTGCGGTAAATCTCCGCAATCATGCCAAAGCCGTGGTTTTGGGGCGGCAGCGCGATGATCGCGGATGCTTTTTGTTTCCCCGCGGCTTGTTCTCCGGGGCCGACCCGGGGCCGACCCGCCGCCGGGAAGGCGATCCCAATGCTCACCCTCGGATCGAACCCCGACCACGACGGCGCCCCGGCCGCCCGCCGCGGTCCGTTCCGTTGCGGCTCCTACCGCATCCCACTTCGCCGACACGCCTCGGCCGCCCGGGTCACGCCCGCTGGCGTGGTGTACGAGGTGAGCCGGCCAGCGCTTGATCATGGTGGTCGATGTCGGGCGGCGGCCTCTGCAGCTGGGCGTCGACGGCTGCCGGGTCGGGCACGGCCGTCATCGCGCCGCCCCTCGGACGGGCGCGGCAGGCCGGAGCGTTGCGGATGCATCACTCGTCGGGCGGACATCCGATCGGCGTGACCGTGGCGGATGTATCTCTCCGTGATCATGATGCACGCGGTGGGCGCACCGCGGGTTTGCCATGATCCCGGAGACTTGTGGTACACGGGTGTACATGTTCACTCCGTGATCATGAAAAACCGTTGGTGCCGGTGGCGGGTTCGGCATGATCGCGGAGACTTCTGGTCGCTGCGCTGCGCTGCGCGGCACGCACCGCCCGCCCGCCGTGCGGGAACCCGCATCGCGGATCGCGCTCGCCGCGGGCGTCTTGACGCGCAGGCCGGGCATCGCCGGTCACCGACGGGCATCGCGGCGCTGAACCGACCGCCGTCCAGCAGCACGATCAAGCGTTGGCTACCTCTCACACCACGCCAGCGGACGTGCCGGCGACCCAGCGGGACTCACCGCCGGCTGCATTCATACCGGCCCGCCCGACGGCGCGCCTGGCTGTGACGATCGGCCCCGGCGGCGCGGCGCCCCGCCTCCCACCACGGACGGACGAGTTGGGTCGAGGCGCCCGCTGCGCGACGTGAACGCCCCAGCCGCCCGGCCGAGGCTCCGCGATCGCGACGCCATACGGAGCCGCGCGGAGCGCGGCGACGGTTGGTGGCGCACCACCGGCCCGCCCGCCCGCCCGCCCGCCCCCGCCCGTCAACGCGTCGGAAGGAGGCGCCGCTGGTCATCCCAGCCCTGGCGGCGCGTCCGCGGGTATGGCAGCAGGCCGGATCGCCGGACGCCGTTGCCCATGGCGACGTCAACCACGAGACGACACGACTCACATGGCCCGGTCGGGGGGCCACCGCTTCCTCACCGCTCCGACGTTAGTTGCGCCTCGATGCCACTCCTCCCCACTATTCCTTTCTCTTCGTGTCGCCGCGCCTGCTGTCTCCCCGCCCTCCTCCGCCAGCACCGGCGCTTCCTACCCCTACGCAGGTCGGAGGTCGCCGCCGCGGGCCACGTCCCCACCCTGGCGGCGCGCACCGGCCCGCCGTCGCCGCTCCTGCCTGGGCGCCCCGTCCTGCCGGCGGCGGTCGTGGCCGGTCTCCCCGCCGCACCGGAGGGCGGCGCGTCGGCCGTGGGAGCGCTCCGCGGCGCCGCCGAGCTCGCGCCAGCCTGTGTCCGGGTCGACGATCGCCGACTGGACCCAGCCGACCGCCTCCCGCTCGGAGCCGAACGACCGTGTCCGGACCCGCCCCTCCGGGCCGCCGCGGCGAAGTTCAACCTGCCAGCGGCCGTCAGCCGCGTTGCGCACGAAGACGTCCCGGCGGGTCAGCCGCGACCAGCTTCCGTTCCACCACTGTCGCTCGTTCATGGGTACATCTTAGAACTGGTGTACGACATTTTTTGGGTGCGCGGCCCGCCGGCCACCCAGATTGCGGTGCTAGTTTCCGAAGGTGGACATTCCGGGGAAGGGACTCGCCAAGGGGCTGGCCGTCACGCTCGGCACCATGACCAAGCGGGCGCACACCCAGCAGTACCCGGACGTCGAACCAAGCCTCCCGCCCCGCTCTCGCGGCGTGATCGCGCTGATCGAGGAGAACTGCACCGTGTGCATGCTGTGCGCGCGGGAGTGCCCGGACTGGTGCATCTACATCGACTCGCACAAGGAAGAGGTGCTGGTCCCTGGCGCCGCCCGGCCGCGCCAGCGCAACATGCTCGACCGGTTCGCGATCGATTTTTCCCTCTGCATGTACTGCGGGATCTGCGTCGAGGTCTGCCCGTTCGACGCGCTGCACTGGTCCCCCGAGTTCGAGTATGCCGAGCAGGACATCCGCGACCTGCTGCACGAGAAGGAGCGGCTCGAGGAGTGGGTGCCGACCGTGCCGGCGCCGCCCGCCCACGACCCGCAGGGCGAGCCGGCCAAGGAGCAGACGGCCGCAGCGAAGCGCACACCAAACAACGCGTAACCCCTCCTCCACGCAGAGCGATCAAAGCGGCCCGCCGGTCGATTCCTGTCGTACCCGGGTGGCAGGATGTCGGCCATGAAGGAGGCGCCGCGATGACCGTGTCCGACGTGCTGACATTGGCGCTCGGCGCGGTCGCGCTGGGCTCCGGATTGCTGGTCGTGACCACCCGGCACGTCGTGCGCGCCGGCCTCTGGCTCGTCGTGACGCTGGGCGCGATCGCCGGCCTTTATCTGGTGCTCACCGCCGAGCTCGTCGCCTGGGTCCAGGTGCTCGTCTACGTCGGCGCCGTCGTGGTGCTGCTGCTGTTCGCGGTGATGCTGACCCGGGCACCGATCGGCGCCAGCGCCGACCTTGACCGGATTCGCTGGCCGGGTGCCGTGATCGGGGCCGGTGCGGGGGCCGGCCTGGCCGCACTCCTGATCGACGCGTTCCGCTGGACGCGGGTCGCGACGCCGGAGCCCGGCAACGCGGAGAAGATCGGCGCCGCGTTGTTCCGCACTTGGGTGCTCCCCTTCGAGCTCATCTCCGTGCTGCTGCTCGCGGCGCTGGTCGGCGCGATCGTCGTCTCGCGTCCTGACATCGGCGCCCGGCCGCCGGCCGCGCGCGGCGGAGCCGGTCCGGCCGAGCGGAGGCCGGGCTGATGCATCCCACGCTTCCGTTCACCATCGCGGCCCTGTTGTTCGGCATCGGGGTCTACGGCGTGCTGGTCCGGCGCAATGCGGTGCTGCTGCTGATGGCCGTCGAGCTGATGCTCAACGCGGTCAACCTGGTCTTCGTCACCGCCGACGCGGCGATCCGGGCGGCGGTCCCGCGGGCCGGCCAGTCGTTCACGCTCTTCGTGATCGTGCTGGCCGCGGCGGAGATCGGGGTCGGCCTCGCCTTGATCCTGCAGCTGTACCGTCTGCGGCACACCGTCGCCGTCGACGAGCTCCCCTTGGCCGACGCGATCCCGCCCGAGTCCGCCGCCGACACTGATCCCGGCTCCGGCCCGGCTCCGGGCATCGGCCCAGGCAGCGGACCCGACGGCCCCGGAGGGCCCGACCGGCCGAGCGGATCCGGCGGCGCCGAGCCGGGCCGCCAGCATGGCCTTGACGGACCGGGCCGACCGACCGGCGCAGAGCCGGGCGATGGCCCTGGCGGATCGAGCGAGCCGACCGATGCGGGCGAGCCGGATCGGGCCGGCGCGGGCAAGGCGGTGACCCGGTGACCGTCGATCCGCTGGGTGTAGCGCTGCCGGCCGTGCCGCTGGGGCTTGGGCTGGCGGGGCTGCTCGTGCGGTACCAGATGCGGGGTCTTTCGGCTCTGCTCGGGGTCGGCGGGGCGGCCGTCGCCCTGGTGTGCGCGATCGCCGCCGCGATTCGCGGGGTGCGCGGGCCCGACACAGGGGTCACGGTCGCGGAGTTCGGGCGGTTCCCGGTGACGTTCGGCACCTGGCTGGACGGTCCGGCCGGGCTGGTGGCCGTGGCGGTCGGCGTGGTCGCACTCTGCGTTCAGGTCTATTCGGTGGCGTATTTGCACGAGGACGAGCGATACGCGCCGTATGCCGCCCAGGTGAGCCTGTTCACCGGGGCGATGCTGCTGGTCGTCGTGTCCGGTGACCTCATAGCGCTGCTGGTCGGCTGGGAGGTCATGGGCATTTGCTCATACCTGCTGATCGGTCACGACCGGCGGCTCCCCGACGCACCGCGGGCGGCGGTCAAGGCGTTCCTGGTCACGCGGGTCGGCGACGTCGGCTTCCTGCTCGGCATCGTGCTGCTCGGCCTGCACGCGCACAGCTTCCGCATCGCCGACGTGTTCGCGGCGGCCGGCTCCGGGGCGCTGTCGGGCGGCACGGTGACGGCGGCGTGCGTGCTGCTGCTGGCCGGGGTCGCGGGCAAGAGCGCGCAGTTCCCGCTGCACACATGGCTGCCCGACGCGATGGCCGGCCCGACGCCGATCTCCGCGCTGATCCATGCCGCGACGATGGTGGCCGCCGGTGTGTATGTAGTGGCCCGGCTGTATCCGCTGTTCGAGCGTTCGACGGCGGCGCTGGTCGTGCTGGCGGTGATGGCGTCGGTGACGATGCTGCTCGGGGCGCTGAGCGCGCTCGGCCAGGACGACATCAAACGGGTGCTGGCGTGGTCGACGGTGAGCCAGTTGGGGTACATGACCGGGGCCCTGGCGGTCGGCGCGCCCTCGGCGGCGCTGTTCCACCTGCTCACGCACGCCGCGTTCAAGGCGCTGTTGTTCCTGGCGGCGGGGTCGGTGATCCACTCGGTCGGCACCAACCTGGTGCCGGCGATGGGCGGGCTGCGGGAGCGCATGCCGGTGACGTTCTGGACGATGACCGCCGGGCTGGCCGCGCTGGCCGGGGTGCCGCCGCTGGCCGGGTTCTGGAGCAAGGACGCGATCATCGAGGCCGCGGCCGGATCGGGGCCGGTGCCGCGCGGCGTGGCCCTGATCGTGCTGTGCTCGGCGGGGGTGACGGTGGCGGTGACCGCGGCGTATGTGGTGCGGCTCTGGCGGCGGACCTTCCTCGGCGCGCCCCGGAGCGCGGCGGCCCGGGCCGCTCACGAGCCGCCGTGGGCAATGCGGGGAACGCTGCTGGTCCTGGCCGTGCCGACGGTGCTGCTCGGCCTGGCCGGGCTGGTTCCGGGCTTCGGCGCCCGGCTCGGCTCCCCCGAGCGGCTGGCCCACCTGGGCTGGACGACACCGGTCGCCCTGGTCCTGCTGGCCGCCGGCGGCTGGGTGGCCTGGCGGTGGCTGGTCCCGGCCGCGGAGCGCCCCGTCGAGCTCGCGGCCGAGAGCGCCCTTGGCGAGCCGCTGAGCCCGAGCACCGCCGGCACCGCCTCGAGCGCGCGGTCCGCCACAGGCACGGACGCTGCACGCGAGCTGCTCGGTGCCGGCACCGGGCTGGGGCGGTTGCTCGCCAATGGCTTCTACCTGGACGCGGTGCAGGACGCGCTGGTCGTCCGGCCGGTTGTGGCGCTGGCCCGGCTCGCGCGGGGCGGTGACGAGCGGCTGGTCGACGGGGCGGTCGAGGGCGTCGGCGCGGGTGCCGGCGGGCTCGGCGGGCTGCTGGCGCGGGCGCACGCCGGCTCGCTGCCGCGGGCCGCGACGGCCGTGCTGGGCGGCGCCGTGGTGCTGGCCGCGGTGATCGCCGTCGCGGTGGAGGTGGCGCGGTGACCCCAGCGATGACCCCACCGATCCACGGCCTCCGGGAAATGGGGGTGGCGCGGTGACCGCCGGACAGACCTTGCTCCTCGCGGCGCTGCTGCTGCCCGCGATCGGGGCGGTGCTGGCCGCCGGGATGCCGGCGCGGCTTGATCGGGCCGGGCGGATCGGCGGCACGGTGTTCGCCGCGGCCACGGCCGGTGTGGTCGTCGCGCTCGGCCTGTCGCGGACCCCGGGGCCCGGCGTGCGGCGGATCGAGCCGTTCGCCGAGATCGACGTGCCCTGGGCGCCGGCGCTGAGCCTGCGGTTTCACATCGGCGTCGATGGCATCTCGTATCCGCTGGTCGCGCTGACCGCCCTGCTCACCGTGCTCTGCTGTGCGTACTGTCTGTGGCGCGTGCCCGAGCCGGGGCGGGGACGGCTGCTGGTGGCGCTGCTGCTGGTGCTGCAGGCCGGGATCACCGGGGTCTTCCTCGCGCTCGACCTGGTGCTGTTCTTCGTGTTCTTCGAGGTCGTGCTGCTGCCGATGTATGCGGTGATCGCCGTGTGGGGCGGCGCCGATCGGCGGCGGGCCGCGCGGAAGTTCGTGCTGTACACGCTGTTCGGGTCGGTGTTGCTGCTCGTCGGCGTCTTCGTGGTGGTGTCCGCGACGGGGACCGGCGACCTGGTCGCGCTGAGCGATCCCGCGGTCCGGCCGATGTCGGCCGGGCTGCAGCTGCTGGCATTCGTGCTGCTGGCGCTGGCCTTCGCGGTCAAGAGCCCGCTGTGGCCGCTGCACACCTGGCTGCCGGACGCACACACCGAGGCGCCGACGGTCGGATCGGTGATGCTGGCCGGGGTGCTGCTGAAGATGGGCACCTACGGGCTCCTCCGGGTCGCGGTGGGCGTGGCGCCGGACGGCGCGGCGCGCAGCGCTCCGGTGCTCGGGGCGCTGGCCACGGCCGCGATCCTGGTCGGTGGCCTGGTGTGCCTGGCGCAGACGGAGCTCAAGCGGCTGATCGCGTACTCCTCCGTGGGGCACATGGGGTTCGTCCTGCTGGGGGTGGCCACACTCACGGCCACGGGCATGCAGGCCGCACTGATCGGCAACATCGCCCACGGCATCGTCACCGGCCTGCTGTTCTTCGTCGCCGGCGCGATCAAGGACCGCACGCACACCGGCGAGCTCGACCGGCTCGGCGGCCTGCGGGAGACGGCTCCGGCGCTGAGTGGCGTGCTGGCGTACGCGGCGATCGCGTCCCTGGGCCTGCCGGGGCTGGCCGGCTTCTGGGGCGAGGCGTTCGCGGTGGTGGCCGCGTTCGAGCGGGGCGGTCCGCTGTGGACGGCGCTCGGGGCGCTGGCCGCGGTCGGCGCGGCGCTCGCGGCCGCGTACTTCCTGCGGCTGCTGCGGCGGGTCACCCACGGACCCGCGGTGCCCGCCGTGGCCGGCCTGGGGACGACCGCCCGGCTGGGGACCGGCGAGCTGGTCGCCTGGTCGCCGCTGATCGCCCTGGCCCTGGCCGTCGGCGTCGCGCCGGCGCTGGCCCTGAACTGGTCCGGCGACGCGATCGCCGCCCTGGCGGGGGTGTTCGGCCGATGAGCATTGATCACGTTGCTTTGATCCCGGCGTACATCGCGGCCGGGACGGCGCTGCTGGCGCTCGTGATGGATCTGATCGTGCCGGGGCGGCGGGGGCCGGTGATGGTTGTCACCGCGCTCGGCATGGGCGGGACCGCGGCGGCGGCGATCTGGGCCGGCGTCGCGGGTGAGCATCGCGCCTCGTTCTGCGTGGGGCCGGACCGGTGTTCGCTGGTGCTCGATCCGGCCGCGGCGATCGCCACCGCGGTGTTCGCGGCGCTGGCGCTCGGCGCGCTGGCGCTATCGGTGCCGCTGCTGCGGACCGGGCAGGTGCCGGTCGGGGAGTACTCCTTCTTACTGGCGGCGTCGCTCGCCGGGGCCGTGGTGCTGGGCGGTGCGCGCGACCTGATCACGCTGATCGTGGCGCTGGAGACGCTCACGCTGCCGCTATACCTGCTGGTGGGGCTGCGGCGCGGCAACCGGGACGGCGCGGCGGCGGCGGTGACGTTCTTCGTCGTGAGCGTGGCGTCGACGGCGGTGGCGTTGCTCGGGGCGGCGCTGGTGTTCACGGCGACCGGCGGCGTGCACTTCGGCGACATCGCGGCTGGCCGGGTGGTGCCGGAGGCGGAGCCGCTACTGAAGGTCGGCGTCGTGCTGTTGCTGACCGGGCTCGCGTTCAAGGTGGCGGCGGTGCCGGCGCACGCGTGGGCGCCGGCGACCTATGACGGGGCGCCGCTGCCGGTCGCCGCGTACCTGTCGACCGCCTCGAAGCTGGGCGGCGTGGTGGCGCTGCTGCTCGTCGGGGTGTCGGCGGCGCGGCCGGTGCTGGCCACGTCCGGGTGGACGCTGGCGGTGCTGGCGGTGCTGAGCATGACCGTCGGCAACCTCGTCGCGCTGCGGCAGCGCCGGATGGTGCGGCTGCTGGCCTGGTCGTCGGTGGCGCAGGCCGGGTATCTGCTGGCGCCGCTGGGCGCGCTGATCGCCGCCGACGGGGTGACGCCGCTGCTGGTCGCGGCCGTGGTCGGGTACACCTTCTTCTACGTGGTGCTGGAGTTCTCCGCGTTCGCGGCGCTGGTCGCGGTGCGCGGGGCGGGCGACGGCGGGGCGATCGCCGACTACCGGGGGCTGGCGCGGCGCTCGCCGTGGCTGGCCGCGGCGCTCGTGCTGGCGCTGGCCGGGCTCGCGGGGCTGCCGCCGGGGCTGGCGGGGCTGTTCGCGAAGGTGGCGGTGGTCCGGGCGCTGCTGGGCGGGGATGCGACCTGGCTGGCCGTGGTCGTGGCGATCAACGCCGTGATCGGGCTGGCGTACTACGTGCGGGTCGGCGCGGGGCTGTTCGCCGCCGGGCCAGAGGCCGACGGGGCCGGCACAGTGGCGTACCAAACAGGAGAAAACGGCGCGGCGCAGGGCGAAAACCTGGGTGAATCGCGTCGGCGGGTGCCGTGGCCGGTTGCGACGGTTGTAGGGGTTGCGGCCGTTCTCGGGGTAATCGTCGGGTTTGGGCCGGAGCTCGTCATGCGGGCGGCGGGTGCGTTTGGATGACGCTTTCAGCTAGCTCACAGCTAGCACCGGGAAGGTATACGGCGCGTCGCGCTGTTATTGAAGACATGCAGCACAGGCATTTCAACGGCGTGAAAACGGCGGCCCTCCTCGGGCTGCTGACCTCGCTGATCCTGCTTGTCGGCTACTGGCTCGGCGGTAGCACCGGTCTGGTCATCGCCGTGTTCCTGTCGCTGGCGATGAACGCGTTCAGCTACTTCTACTCGGACAAGATCGCGTTGCGCGCCATGAACGCGCAGCCGGTCAGTGAGGCGCAGGCGCCGCAGCTGTACGCCATGGTGCGTGAGCTGGCGACGTCGGCCGGGCAGCCGATGCCCCGGCTGTACATCAGCCCGACCCGGCAGCCCAACGCATTCGCCACGGGGCGCAATCCCCGCAACGCCGCGGTGGCGGTGACCTCCGGCATCCTCGACATGTTGACGCCTCGCGAGCTGCGGGGCGTGATCGGGCACGAGCTCTCCCACGTGTACAACCGGGATATTTTGATCTCAAGCGTGGCGGGCGCGCTCGGCGGCATGATCACCATGCTCGCCAACCTGGCGATCTTCCTGCCGATCGGCGGGTCGAACGACGACGAGGACGGCCCGGGCATCGTCGGGCTCCTGCTCATGCTCATCCTGGGCCCGCTGGCCGCGACGATCATCCAGCTGGCGATCAGCCGGAGCCGCGAGTACGAGGCCGACGAGTCCGGCGCGCGCCTGACCGGCGACCCGTTGGCCCTGGCGAGCGCCCTGCGCAAGATCCACCGCGGCACACAGGCGCTGCCGCTGCCGGCCGACTCCCAGCTGGCCAGCCAGGCGCACCTGATGATCGACAACCCACTGAAGGGCGGCGGCCTCGCGTCGCTGTTCTCCACGCACCCGCCGATGGAGCAGCGGGTGGCGCGGCTGGAGGAGATGGCCGGGGTCAGCAGCCACCGGTAAGGCCGCGCGCAAGCAGCACAGGGCCCGCCGTATCCCGGCGGGCCCTGTCTTATATGTGGTCGGCGCCGGTCACTCGGAGGGCTGACCGGGAGAGCGCTCCCGTGTAGGGTCACGCACCATGGCCCGCCCGATCTTCGCCGTGCTCACCGACCCCGACGGTACCGGCGAGCACGACATCGAGATCCGCCACGCCGACAGCTTCCTGCTGGTCCGCGCCGAGGAGCCGCCGGCCCGCCGGGTCGACCCCATCGATCGCGACCCATCGAACATCGACTAGGCTCCATCTATGGGCGCCGTCAAGCCGTGGCACATCGCCGTCTGCATCTGCGTGGTCATCGTCGCCGTGGTCGCGCTCGCGATCGTGGTACTGGTCCAGCGCAACCGCGGGCGGCGCTGAACCAGCCACGTCAGCGGTAGTTCGTGAACTGCAGGGCGATGCCGAAGTCCTCCTGCTTGAGCAGCGTGATGACCGCCTGCAGGTCGTCCTTCTTCTTGCCGGTCACCCGCAGCTGATCGCCCTGGATCTGCGCCTGGACCCCCTTGGGCCCTTCGTCGCGGATCTTCTTGGAGATCGCCTTGGCCTTGTCCGACTCGATCCCCTGCACGATCCGAGCGTCGATCTTGTACGTCTTCCCCGACGCCCGCGGCTCGCCCGCGTCCAGCGACTTCAGCGAGATGTTGCGCTTGACCAGCTTCTCCTTGAAGACCTCGAGCGCGGCAACCACCCGCTCCTCGGTCTCCGCCTGGAGGGCGACCGTCTCCTCCCCGGCCCACTTGATCTCAGCCCCGGTACCGCGGAAGTCGAACCGCTGCGCCAGCTCCTTCTCAGCCTGGTTGAGCGCGTTGTCGACCTCCTGCCGGTCGACCTTGCTGACGATGTCGAACGAGGGTGCCGAAGCCATGGCAGACGCTCCCTGTTACTGCGTGCGTTGGACGGATGTGGGCGTGCCGAGGGTACCCGTTTGCATTGCCCCGGGGTCCTACCGCTATTCTGGCTTGCGCCAGGCGGGTTGCCCGAGCGGCCAATGGGAGCGGACTGTAAATCCGTCGCGAAAGCTACAGAGGTTCGAATCCTCTACCCGCCACGTCATGGGGCGGCCCCTGCTCATCGGCGGGGCCGCTTTCGCCGTTCGTGACGTGGGGGCCTCGCGCTCGCTTCGCTCGCTCCAGGCGGGGGCTTCGCCACCCGCGCCCCCGATCCGGTGGGTGCTGTCCGTGGTCGCGTTCGGGGTTCGTGGTTGCTCGCTGCCGTGTCGATGTTGGGTGGTACATCCGGATTGCCGCCGTCGCGCCGGTCTTGCGTTCAGTGCGTTCGGGCTTGGTGCTCTGGGGCTGTTGGGGCGGTAGCCGCTGAGGTGAGCGGCGGTAGGGTGTCGGTATGGCCGGTGTGGTCGGGGATCCGATCAAGTTTGTGCTCAACTGGGGGCGGCGGTACTCCCTGTGGGTGTTCAACTTTGGGCTGGCCTGCTGCGCCATCGAGTTTATTGCTACGTCCATGGGGCGGCATGACTTCATGCGGCTTGGGGTGATTCCGTTTGCTCATGGGCCGCGGCAGGCGGACCTCATGGTGGTGTCGGGGACGGTGACCGACAAGATGGCGCCGGCGATCAAGCGGCTCTATGACCAGATGCCCTCGCCCAAGTATGTGATCAGTTTTGGGGCCTGCAGTAACTGTGGGGGGCCGTACTGGGACTCGTACTCGGTGACCAAAGGGGTTGACCAGCTCATTCCCGTTGACGTGTACGTGCCGGGGTGTCCGCCGCGGCCCGAGGCGCTGCTGCACGGGATCATGCGGTTGCAGGAGAAGATCGCGGACGAGCCCTCGCGGTTCGGCCGGGACGTGCGGGGGCTTACCGCGCCGCCGGTGCGGCCATGACGCCTGATGAGCTTGGGGCGCGGCTCGTCTCGGTGTTGGGGGACGGGGGTGTCGCCGGCTCGAGCGGTGGGGGGAAGTTCGCTCGGGCGACCGTTGACGTGCCGGTTGAGCGGTGGGCTGAGGCGGTCGCCGCCGCTCGCGACGCGTTGGGGTGTGACTTCTTCGACTGGCTTTCCGCCGTGGACGAGCTGCCTGGTGGGTTCACGATCGTGGCGCATGTGTGGTCGGTGGCCCAGAAGCACGGGGTGTTGGTGAGGACCTCGCTGCCTCGGGAGGCGGCGGTCGTGGACAGCGTTGTGGAGGTGTTTCCGGGGGCAGCCTGGCATGAGCGGGAAACCCACGAGATGTTCGGCATTTCGTTTGCCGGGCATCCTGGGCTGGTACCGCTGCTGCTTCCACCGGAATTCGAGGGGCATCCGCTGCGCAAGGAGTTCGTGCTGGCGGCTCGGGTGGCCAAGCCGTGGCCGGGGGCCAAGGAGCCCGGCGAGAGCGAGCACACCGTCAGCAAGCGGGCGCCGATGCGGCCGCCGGGCGTTCCTGATCCCGGCGAGTGGCCGGGAGGGCGGGGGTGATGCCCGTCTGGCTGGAGCTCGCGATCCGGGTGCTGGCGGTCGTCGTCGCCTTCCTGACGTTGCCGCTGGTGGTGGGGCAGACCGAGCACAAGGTCATGGCGCACATGCAGGGGCGGCTCGGGCCGATGTACGCCGGGGCGTTTCACGGGTGGGCGCAGCTCGTGGCCGACGGTGTGAAGTTCGTGCAGAAAGAGGACATCACGCCGCGGGCGGCCGATCGGCCGGTGTTTCGGCTGGCGCCGGTGGTGTCGTTGTTGCCCTATCTCATCGTGCTGCTCGTCATTCCGCTCGGGCCGCACGGGCTGGTGGCGCAGTCGCTGGATATCGGGCTGTTCTTCGTGCTGGCCGTGGTCGGTATCGGCGTGGTCGCGGTGCTCATGGCGGCCTGGTCGTCGGCGAACAAGTATGCGCTGCTCGGTGGGTTGCGGGCGGCGGCCCAACTCCTGGGCTACGAGCTGCCGTTCATTCTTTCGGCGCTCTCCGTCGCCATGGCCGCGGGCACGCTGTCGCTGTCCGGGATCGTCGAGGCCTGGCGGCCCTGGTGGTTGGCGTGGCAGCTGCCGGCGATGGTGGTGTTCTTCGTGTCGGGGCTGGCCGAGATTCGCCGGCCGCCGTTCGACATGCCGATCGCCGACTCCGAGCTGGTGTTCGGCTACATGACCGAGTACACGGGGCTGCGGTTCGCGTTCTTCCTGCTCGCGGAGTACGTCGGGATCGTGGTCATCTCGGCGTTGACCACCGTGCTGTTCCTGGGCGGGTGGAAGGGGCCGTTCGGGCTGGACGACCAGCTCGGGTGGGCCTGGACGCTGATCAAGGTGTTCCTGGTGTCGTTCGTGGTGATCTGGGTTCGCGTCTCCTACCCGCGGCTGCGGGAGGACCAGCTGCAGCGGCTGTGCTGGCTGGTCCTGGTCCCCGTCGCGCTGGGTCAGCTCGTGCTCACGGCCGGGGTGAAGGTCGCTGCAGGAGGCTGAGGAACGCGACCAGCAGCCGCTCCCGTACCGCCGGATCCACGACATTCAGCAGCGTGTTCACGACGGCCATCCGCTCCGGCAGTGCGCCGCCCGAGCCTAGGCCGAGCGCGCCGGCCAGCTGGTCGACGCCGGCCGAGGCGAGCAGGTCGAGGATTCCGTCGGGCAGTTGGACCGGGCCGTGCGCGCGGGCGGCGGCGACCGCCTCGGCCAGGTCGGCCTCGAACTCGGCGACCCTCGGGGCCACGGCGGCGGTCACCGTCAGGTGCATCGACGGGGGGATCTCGCCGTGGCGGAACTGGGGCTGGGTGTGCCAGCCGCGCGCGGCCAGCTCGTCGGCCAGCACGAACAGGTCGACGCCGGTGGACATGAAGGCCACGACCGTTGATTCCCGGGGTACCACAGCCAGGTCTTCGATCTTTTCGACCGCTCCGGCGATGGCTCTCGTGGCGTCGCGCGTGCGCTCGGCCAGGGCCAGGTAACCGTCGTCGCCGATGTGGCGCAGGGTGGCCCACGCCGCGGCGATGGGACCGCCGCTGCGGGTCGAGGAGATGACCGGGTTGACCATGGTGTACCCGGGCCAGTCCGCGTAGCCGAAGTATTGCGGCGCGCGCAGCGCCTCGGTGCGGTGCAGCAGGACCGAGACGCCCTTGGGGGTGTAGGCGTACTTGTGCAGGTCGACCGAGATGCTCGTGACGCCCGGCACGGACAGGTCGAACGGCGGGATCGGCTCGCCGAGGCGGCGCAGGTAGGGCAGGGTCCAGCCGCCGAAACACGCGTCGACGTGGCAGCGCACGCCGGCCGCGGCGGCCGCGGCGGCGATCGGCTCGACCGGGTCGATGAGGCCGTGCGCGTAGGACGGCGCGGAGCAGGCGACCAGCACCGTGTCGGGGGTGATCGCGGCGGCCACGGCGGCCGGGTCGACGCGCAGGGTGTGCGGGTCGACGGGGATCGTGTCGAGGGCGATCCGCAGGTACGCGGCGGCCTTGGCCAGCGCGGCGTGCGCGGTGACCGGCATGACCAGCCGGGGCGCGGCGATCTCCGGGTGGGCGTCGCGGGCGGCCTTCACCGCGAGGATCAGCGACTCGGTGCCGCCGCCGGTGACGCTGCCGACGGTGTGCTCGTCGCCGCCGAGGACCTGAACCGCGGCGCCGACGAGGTCGTTCTCCATCGCCAGCAGCGACGGGAACGCGGTCGGGTCGAGGCCGTTGACGTGCGCGGACAGGGCGTGGGCGGCGGCGGCCAGCTCGTCGAGGCCGGGCAGTCCGGGGTCGTAGACGTAGGCGAACAGCCGGCCGCCGTGGGTGGGCAGGTCGGCGCCGCGCATGGCGCGCAGCTCCTCGAGGACCCGCTCCGCCGGGATGCCGTGCTCAGGCAACGCGCTCATGGATCTCACCCTCCTGCGCCAGTCGCTCCTCGTCCAGGTCGTACCCCCGCAGAGTGAACAGCGCCAGGGCGACGACCACGGCCGGGATCACGGTGAAGCCGAGCAGCACGCCGAGGCGCGCGGTGTCCGTCTGGGCGGCGGCGGTGCCGGAGTCGCTGGAGACGTACCCGAACGCGGCGAGCACCAGCGCGAAGATCCCGGGGCCGAGCGCGAGGCCGAGCGTCTCGCCGGCCGTCCACAGGCCGGTGAACACGCCCGCCTGGCGCCGGCCGGTGCGCCGCGCGTCGTACGCGATGCAGTCGGGCAGCATGGCCAGGCCGAAGACCTGCTGGCCGGCGTAGCCGCAGCCGACCAGGCCGGTGATCGCATACACCGCGGCGGCCGGCAGCACCGGGGCGAGGCCGATGAGGGCGGCGGCGACCGCGAAGACGAGTGAGGCGGCGATGTACGCCTTGAGCTTGCCGATCCGCGCCCCGACCCGCGACCACAGCGGCATGACCAGCAGCGCCGGGCCGACGAAGCACGCGAACAGCACCGTCGCGCCGGTGTCCGGGTCCTTGAGGACCTGGGTGGCGAAGTAGCTCACCCCGGCGAGCATGGTGCCGATGCCGGCGGCCTGGACGATGAAGCAGACCAGCAGCCTGGTGAACGCGCGATTCTCCCGCGCGGTGCGCAGCTGGCGGCCGAGGCTCGCCTCGCTCTCCAGCACCCGGCCGGTGGGGGCGCCGCGGGTGCCGAGGAAGCTGCCGGCCGTACCCACCAAAATGAGCACCGCGACGAAGATGCCCATGGCCCGATGGCCAGGAATGCCACCGCCGAACTGCTTGGTGACCACCGGGGCCAGGGCGCCGGAGACCAGGATGGCGACCGCGAGCAGCGCCACCCGCCAGGTCATGAGCCGGGTCCGCTCGGTGTAGTCGTCGGTCATCTCGGCCGGCATGGCGACATACGGCACCTGGTAGAACGCGTAGGCGGTCGCGGTGGCCAGGAAGGCCAGCGCCACGTAGACCCCGCTGCGCACCGGCGCGGCGAAGATCGCGGCGAACAGCAGCGCGACCGCGATGCCGCCGGCGAGCAGATACGGCCGGCGGGCGCCCCACCGGCTGCGGGTGCGGTCGGAGATCCGCCCGGCGACCGGGTTGATCAGCACGTCCCACGCCTTCGGCGCCAGCACGAGCACGCCGGCGACGCCGGCGGTGACGCCCAGCGTGTCGGTGAGATACGGCAGGAGCAGCAGGCCGGGCACGGTGCCGAAAGCGCCGGTGACCAGCGAGCCCAGCGCATACCCCACCCGAACGCGATTCATGGTCCTGGGATGCTACCTACAGCAGGACCAAGTCGTCACGGTGGATGACCTCGCGCTCGTAGGCCGGCCCGAGCTCCGCCGCCAGCTCGCCCGTCGAGCGGCCCAGCAGCGGCGGCAGCTCGGTGGCGTCATAGTTGACCAGGCCCCGGGCCACCGGCATGCCGGCCGTGTCGACCAGGTCGACCGGGTCGCCGGCGGCGAACCGGCCGTCGACGGCGGTGATGCCGGCCGCGAGCAGCGAGGCGTGGCCGCCGACGACCGCCCGCACCGCGCCCGGGTCCAGGTGCAGGCGCCCGCGCGGGGTCGTGGCGTGGGCCAGCCAGAACAGCCGGGCCTGGGGCCGCTCGCGCTGGCGGTGGAACAGCGTGCCGACCGGATCGCCGGCCAGGACCTCCGCGGCGTGCGGGGCCGAGGCGAGCACGACCGGGATGCCGCTGGTCGTGGCGATCCGGGCGGCCTCGACCTTGGTAACCATGCCGCCGGTGCCGACGCCGGCCTTGCCGGGGCGGCGGATGTCGATGCCGGCGAGGTCGTCGAAGGAGCGCACGTCGGTGATCGCCCGCGAGGCCGGCAGCGACGGGTCGGCCGTGTAGAGCCCCGCGACGTCGGACAGCAGGACCAGCAGATCGGCGTGCACCAGGGCGGCGACCAGCGCGGCGAGCCGGTCGTTGTCGCCGAAGCGGATCTCCTCGGTGGCGACCGTGTCGTTCTCGTTGACGATCGGGATGGCCTTGAGGTCGAGCAGCCGGCGGAGCGTGCGATACGCGTTGCGGTAGTGCGCCCGGCGGGTCACGTCGTCGACGGTCAGCAGCACCTGGCCTACGACCCGGCCGTGCCGCGCGAACGCGTCGTTATACGCCCGCATGAGCAGCCCCTGGCCCACGCTCGCGGCCGCCTGCTGGGTGGCCAGGTCGCGGGGCCGCCGCGGCAGCCCGAGCGGGGCCAGCCCGGCCGCGATAGCGCCCGACGAAACCAGCACGACCTCGGCCGGCGCGGCGGCCAGCGCCTCGACCAGGGCCTCGACGCGCCCCTCGTCCAGCCCACCGGCCGTGGTGGTCAGCGACGACGACCCGACCTTGACGACGATCCGCCGAGCCTGCGTGACCTGTTCCCGCACGGGGCCAATCTTGCCGCGTGGCCGGCGGCGCGGCGTTGTAGGTTCCCATATCGTGGCCGACGAGGAGTACACCGAGCGGGTGCTCGCCCTGGTGGAGCGGATCCCGCCGGGGCGCGTGATGTCGTACGGCGCGATCGCCGAGTACCTGGGCCAGGGCGGACCGCGACAGGTCGGCTCGGTGATGGCCCACTACGGCGGGGGCGTGCCGTGGCACCGGGTCGTCGCCGCGAACGGCCGCCTGGTGCCCGGCCACGAGGCGGAGGCGCTGCGCCGGCACCGCCGCGAGGGCACTCCCCTGCGCGGCGAAAAGATCGACATGCGCAGCGCCGCTTGGTGGCCGGACCAGTCCTGAGGCCGATATTTTCGGCCGAAGCCAAAACAGATGGCTCGGGCCGCGTCACTTGCAGACCGTCGCTCCCGCCAGACACCGCTCGGGCCTGGCGGCCCTCCCTGCCACGCCCGCGGCACCAAGGACACCCGATAAGTCGGGCGCTCCGCGCCACGACTTATCGGATTTTTCGCCTGACGGGGCATTTGTCGGATTCAGCGTCCACAAGTCTCCGCGATCATGCGACTCCCACTGTCACACGGTCGGGTTTTCCATGATCCTGGAGCCTTTTGGTACCTATGTGTACATAATTCTTCCGGGATCATGAAAACGCGTGGTGCGGGTGGCGACTTCGGCATGATCGCGGAGAGTTCCGACCGCGCGGCCCAATGGGATCAAGTCGATCGGGCCCGCGCTGCCACCCGACGCCTCAAATGGCCAGTCGATCGGGCCCGCGGCTGCCACCGACACCTCAAATGGCCCCGTCGATCGGGCTCGTGGATGCCACCGACGCCTCAAATGGGCCAGTCGGTCGGGGCTCGCGCCGGCGCCCGACGCCTCAAATGAGCCAATCGCGGCGCACTTTACCGGACATATCACGATTTTTCGTGATGCCGGCAGCGGCGCGGTTAAGCGGATGTGCGGGCCGAGGCGTGGGAGGTCGCCGCGGTCAGCCCGCCGTCGACCGGGAGCGTCGCGCCGTGGATGTGCGAGGCCTCGTCGGAGGCCAGGAACAGCGCCGCGGCAGCGATCTCCTCGGCCCGGGACATGCGGCGGCTCGGCACCCCGGCGACGAGGCGCTCCAGCATGGGTAGCCGGTCGGCGGCCCACTCGACGACCGTTGGGCCGGGGGCGATCGTGTTGACGCGGATGCCGTACGGCCCGAACTCCGCCGCCCAGGCGACCGTCATCGCGTGCAGGGCGGCCTTGGTCGCGCCGTAGAGGGCACTGCCGGCCATGCCGGTCAGGGCGTTGATCGAGCCGATGTTCACGATGGCGCCGGTACCGCGGGCGAGCATCTTCGGGGCCAGGGCCGCGGTCAGCAGGTAGGGCGCCTTGATGTTGGTCGCCAGGGCGGCGTCGACCACGTCCTCCGGGGTGTCGGCCGTCGGGCGGCCGCCCACCAGGTACGCGGCGTTGTTCACCAGGATGTCGATCTCCCCTACGGCGGCGGCGAAGTCCTCGATGGCGGCGCGGCCGGCGGACAAGTCGGCGGCGATGAACGTGGCCCGGCCGCCGGCGTCCGCGATCGCCTGTACGACGGCGGCGCCGAACTCGGCGCGGCGGCCGCTGACGATGACGTGGGCTCCCTCGGCGGCGAACCGCTCCGCGATCGCGCGGCCGATGCCGCTGGTCGATCCGGTGACGAGGGCGGTGCGGTGGGCGAGACGGCTCATGTGGTACCAACTCCTGAATGGACTGAACGGTCCACCCAACGTAGCACTCAATGGACCAGGTGGTCCACTTGCCTATGATGGAGGTCATGAGCGCCGGCCTGACCCGCAAGGGCATCGCGACCCGCGACCGGATCGTCACCGGCGCGGCGGCGCTGCTGCGCGAGCGCGGGGTCGACGAGGTGTCGCTCGACGACATCCGGGCCGCGACCGCGACCAGCAAGAGCCAGCTGTTCCACTACTTCCCGGAGGGACGCGCCCAGCTACTCCTGGCCGTCGCGCAGCATGAGGCCGCATCGGTACTGCACGATCAGGAGCCCGAGCTCAGCTCCCTCGGCCCGCCCGCTACTTGGACGGCGTGGCGCGACGTGGTGATCGCCCGGTACGAGGCGCAGGGCACCCGCTGTCCGCTCGCGGCCCTGACCCGGCAGCTGGCGCCGAGCAACCCGGAGGTACGCCCGATCGTCGCCGACCTCCTCACCACCTGGCGCGCCCGCCTGACCGAGGGCGCGCGCCGCGCGAACGCCGCCGATCCCGAAAAATCGGGCTTTGTCATCCTCGCAGCCGTCCAGGGCGGTGTGAACATGCTGCTGGCCACCGGCGACTCGACCGCTCTCCGAGTCGCCCTGGACGCCGCCCTCGCCGACCTCACCGCACCCGCGGGCTGATCGCACACACGCTGGGCGCGGCGCGGCGCGGCACGGCGCGGCACGGCGCGGCACGGCACGGCACGGCACGGCACGGCGCGGCACGGCACGGCACGGCGCGGCGCGGCGCGGCGCGGCGCGGCGCGGCACGGCACGGCGCGGCACGGCACGGCGCGGCACGGCACGGCACGGCGGGACGGGACGGGACGGGACGGGACGGGACGGGACGGGACGGGACGGTGCGGTGCGGTGCGGTGCGGTGCGGATGTCGCACCCGCCGGGCGCACCCGCCGATCCGCGCGGCCGGACCGGCCGTATGTCTCCGTGATCATGATGCCCGCGGTGACCGCACACCGGGTTTGCCATGATCCCGGAACCTTTCGGTACACAGGGGTACATCACCACTCCACGATCATGAAAAACCGATGGTGTCGACGCCCTGTTACGCATGATCACGGAGACTTCCGGTCGCTGCGCGGTGCAGCGCCCGACGGGTGGGGCGTGATCGCCGACCGCGCCGCAAGTGTCGGGAAGGGCACCACGTGATCGCCGACGGGCATCGCGGCCAGCGGTGCCGGTTCCCGGGCGGCGCTTCCGGTGCCGGGCGGCCGGGCGGCAGAGCACGGCGGCTGCGGGCCGGCCACCCCCGGACCGCCCAGTCGCCCTACCCAGCCCAGCCCAGCCCAGCCCTGCCCAGCCCTGCCCTGCCCAGGCCAGGCCAGGCCGCGATCCAGCCAGTGCAAGGCGTGATCGGCCAGTGCAAGGCGTGATCGATCAGTGCAAGGCGTGATCGGCGAGCGCAGGGCGCAGATCGCGGTCAGCGCAAGGCGCGGACAGTCAGCGCAAGGCGCGGATCGCGGTCAGGGTCGTGTGGACGTTGAACTGGTCGCCGTCGTCGCTGGTCCAGCCGCCGTCGCTGCGCTGGGTTTCCGACAGGCGGCGGCGGGCGGCGCTGAGCAGCCAGTCGTCGGTCGACATGCCGACGCGGCGCAGCGCGGCGAACAGCGACGCCGTGTCGGCGCCCGTCATGTCGGGGACGCGGTCGGCCAGGGTGACCTGGATCTGGGCCGACTCGTAGAACCAGCCCAGGTGGTAGAGCAGCGCGCAGCCCAGCCAACCCGTGACCAGGAACGACGGCCAGCTGCCGTCGGGGCGCAGGGAGGCGCGGAAGGCCTCGGCGGCGCGGGCCAGGCGGGCGGCGTGCTCGTCCTCGTCGCCGGGGGCCGGGCCGCCGACGATGAGCCAGAAGGCGGCGCTGGTGGTCAGATACAGCCGGGCCTCGTCGTCGCCCGGCTGGGCCCACGGCGGGGCGATGCCGGCCAGCGACTCGTCCTCCTCCCACATCCCGTCGGGGCGCTGGCTCTGGCCGAGCCAGGCCAGCGCCCTCCGGGCGGCGGGGCGGTCGATCGCGCCGAGGTCGTCGAGCTCGGCGAGGCGGAAACAGGTGGCGTCGACCGAGGCGACGTGCGCGCCCCAGTAAGCGGGCCAGCCTCCGGTCGAGGCCTGGCCCACCTCCGCCTTCTCCAGCACGTCGGCCGGGGGCGCCTGGCCGGTGCGTAACCAGGCCAGGCGGGCTCGGTCCACGGCGTCGCCGTGGGCGACGACGTAACCGATCGCGGCATCAAGGTCCACCATGGGGCGTACGCTACCGCGCGTCTGGCTTGCCTGCGTCGGTCGCGCTAATACACCGGCAGGGACGGATCGACGGTCTTCACCCAGGAGACCACACCGCCCTGCACGTGCACGGCGTCCTTGAAGCCGGCCGCCTTCACGGCGGCGAGGGCCTCGGCGGAGCGCATGCCGCTCTTGCAATACAGCACGATCTGCCGATCCTGGGGCAGGCCGGCGAGGGCGTTGCCGTTGAGGAACTCGCCCTTCGGCACGAGCCGCGCGCCGGGCACTCGGACGATCTCCCACTCGGCGGGCTCGCGCACGTCGATGAGGTCGATCGGCTTGCCGGAGTCCTGCCAGTCCTTGAGCTCGCTCGCGGTGATCGTCGAGCCGAGGGTGGCGGCCTGGGCCTCGTCGGAGACGGCGCCGCAGAAGTCGTCGTAGTCGATGAGCCCGGTGACGGTCGGGTTCTCGCCGCAGATCGCGCAGTTGGGGTCCTTGCGGAGCTTGATCTTGCGGTACGACATCTCCAGCGCGTCATAGACCATCAGGCTGCCCAGCAGGGTCTCGCCGACGCCGGTGAGCAGCTTGATCGCCTCGGTCACCTGGATCGCGCCGATCGACGCGCACAGCACGCCGAGGACGCCGCCCTCGGCGCAGGACGGGACCATGCCGGGCGGGGGCGGCTCCGGGTAGAGGCAGCGGTAGCAGGGGCCGTGCTCGGCCCAGAAGACCGACGCCTGGCCGTCGAACCGGTAGATCGACCCCCACACATACGGCTTGCCGAGCAGCACCGCGGCGTCGTTGACCATGTACCGCGTGGCGAAGTTGTCGGTACCGTCGATGATCAGGTCATACTGCGCGAAGATCTCCATGACGTTGTCGTTGCTGAGCGCCTCGTTGTGCAGCACGACGTTGACATACGGATTGATCTCGCGGATCGAGTCGCGCGCCGACTCCGCCTTGGGCCGGCCGATGTCGGCCTGGCCGTGGATGATCTGGCGCTGCAGGTTGGACTCGTCCACGGTGTCGAACTCGACGATGCCGAGCGTGCCGACGCCCGCGGCCGCGAGATACATCAGGGCGGGCGATCCGAGGCCGCCGGCGCCCACGACGAGCACCTTGGCGTTTTTCAGCCGCTTCTGCCCGGCCACCCCGACGTCAGGAATGATCAGATGGCGCGAGTAACGGCGGACCTCGTCCACCGACAGGTCGGCGGCGGGCTCGACCAGAGGAGGCAACGACATGGTTCTTATTCTGCCCCGCCGGTGGGGTATTCCCGAGTGAGCTACGGCACTTTGGGTCCCGTGTACCGCTGCCCGTCCACGTATGGCCAGGAGTTCGCCACACAGCCCTTCAGCCCGTACGTCTGCTGCATCATGACCGGCGCGGGACGGCCCGGCCCCGGGCACGCCTCATGGCCGAAGCCGAGCTCGTGCCCCGTCTCGTGGTTGATGACGTACGTCTGGTAGTCCGCCACCGGCGCGCCGTAGTCCGGCACGGCGGTGAGCCAGCGGGCCAGGTTGATGATCACTTTGCCCTCGGTGCGGCAGGAGCTGTACCCGTCGGTGTGCAGCCCGGCCTGCGCGCACATGGCCTCCGACGTGGCCGGCGTGGCCAGGAAGACGGTGAAGTCGGCCGGCCCCTCGCCGGCCACCCGCTGCAGGCGCAGCTGGCCGCCCGCGATCCAGCCCCGCGGGTCGGCGTAGGTCTTCTCGACCGCGGCGGCGAACGCGTCGGCGGTCTGGCCGGCGCCGTTCTCGACCGCCACCCGGTACTTCTTCAGCGCCCCGGCGCCACCCGCGACCGGCCCGTCACTGCCCGCGTACGCGAACGTCCCGTCGCCCTTGGCCGGCCCGGCCTCCGGCGGCGGGTCGGCCGGCTGGGAGGGCGGGGCGAGCATCGGCGCGTCCCGGCGCGTCGGCGCGGTGGACTGCGACGCGTCGCCGGCGAAGAATAGCTGCCGGCCGAGGCCGAGCGCGGCGATCAGGCCCGCCGCGGCCATCACCCCGGCGACGAGATAGCGCTTCCGGCGAGCGTCCTGGCGGCGGCGATGCCGCGCGGCCCGCACCACCTCGCGCGCGGCCACCGGATCGCTGGGCAGCTCATCCGCGGCCCGGACCACCTCGCGGCCGGGCGGACGGGCGCCCAGACTCGCGGCCGGGATCACCTCGGTAGGGTCCTCGGCGCGGTCCGAGGGGTCGCCGAGCAAGGGTTCCGGCTCTCGCCGGCGGTCGTCGGTCAGCCGGCTCGCCATCGATGGTTAGCTTGCCATGCGCACCTGGGCGACGCGCCGCCGGACCTTCTCCTGCACCGGCTTTGCAACCGAATTGTCGGAAATCTCGTCCAACAGCCCGAAAACCGCGCGCGCGACCGATCGCGGCACCTCCATCTGCGCCACGTGGCCGACGCCCTCCAGCATCATCAGCCGGCTGTCGGGGATGAGCTGGGCGACCTGCGGGGCGGTGCGGATGTCCACCAGCCGGTCCTGCCGCCCGGCGATGACCAGCGTGGGCGCGGTGATCCGGGCGGCGGCCCGCCAGATGGAGCCCTCGCCTGGCAGGTACGCCCGCAGGAAGCTGCTGACCAGGCCGCGCAGGCTGCCGACGTACGCCTCGGCGTACCACGGAACCTGGTGACGCAGGCGGGCCTCCTCGATGGCCTCCAGCCGGCGCTGCTCGGGGTAGCGGGTCGGGTCGGCGTAGCAGGAGTCGATCACCATGTCGGCGAGCGCCTCCGGTTCCATCGCCGACATCCGGCGGCCGGCCAGGCGCGCCGCGTTGGGCAGGAGCAGCAGCGGTACCACCCGGCCCTGCAACGAACGGCGCGGGTCCAGAAACGGCATCGCCGGCGAGATCAGCGTCAGCGAGCGGACCAGGTCGGGGCGCTGCGCGGCGGCCTTGACGATCGCGGCGCCGCCCATCGAGTTGCCGAAGAGGTGGACCGGTCCGCGATCGCTGTACTCGATCCAGCGGATGACGTGGTTCGCCATCGCGTCGAGGGTGTAGCTGCGGGCCCGGCCGCTGTAGCCGAACCCGGGCAGGTCGATCGCCTGGCCGTCCAGCGCTACGCCGTCCTGGCGGGCGGCGAGGATGCCGGCCAGGTCGGTCCAGTTGGTCGACGAGCCGCCCAGGCCGTGGACATACACGGCGGGCTCGGCGTTGGGCGACGCGACGGGGGTGTCCCGCACATATGCGACCGCCCCGTCCAGGTCCACCTCTCGCCCCGGCCACCGATCCGGTAGATGCTCAAGTGACGGGACGGTGAACTCTGGAACAAGAGATGCGCGCTTCATCACCCAAGTGTGCCCCGGATATCGGCCGGACACACGATCTTGTGTGCTACGGAAGCAGCGCCTCCAGGCGGCGGTTCACGGCGGCCATCGTGGCGCGAACCACGGCCTGCCGGGAGTCGCCGTCGCCGGACACCACCGCGGAGCCGGTGAGCTGTTCTACGAAGCCGTCGTACATCAGCAGGAGCACGACGACCGCCACCTCGCACCCGCCGAGCGAGACGACGGCGGCGTGCTCGATGTAGCAGCGCGCGCGGACCGAGGCGTCGGCGTCGATGAGCAGCTGGTCGACCGCGGAGGCGGCGGCGAGCGCGGCGAGCTTGAGCATGTACCCGTCGAAGTTCGGCCCGCTGGCCACGCCGACCGCCGGCTGGTTATCGGCGGTGAGGCGGACCTCCACGGTCGCGTCGATGCCCTGCGTGCTCACGTCGACGGACTCGATCACGACCCGCGGGGAGACGATCGAGCCCGGGTTGGGGGTGAGCGCCGGCGGCTTCTGCTCGACCCGGCGCACCCCGGTGCTCACCGGCCGGCGCCGCCGGGCCTCGCGGCCGTAGCTGGGCAGGGCGCTGTGCGGCGCGTTGCGCGCGGGCGGGCGGGGCGGCTGCACGGGCGTGGAGGTGGGCGTCGCGACGGCCGCCGACGGGGGCTCCGGCCGGTCGTCGTCCGGCAGCAGCGGGTTCTGCTCGGCGGACAGGCCCATCGTGTCGTTGAGCATGCGGGCGACAACCCGGCTGACCTGTCCGGCGTCCGCCTCGTCGGCGAGCTCCAGGCGCAACGTGTGCAGGCCGTCCGCGTTCTTGCGCAGGGTCGCGCGGTGCACGCCGCTGACCGCGCGCACCGCGTGCAGCACCGCGTCCATGTCGAAGCCGTCGGGGCGATCGTCCGGGCTCTCCGGCACGCCGTCTTCGTCCTCGCGCAGGTAGTTGGTGATCCGGGTCAGCTCGGGCGCGCCGACGCTGGGCGCGACCGGGGCAGGTGCGCCGACGACCGGCGCCGGCGCACCCATCGCGGTCAGCGGCGGCACGTCGGGCGCGGACGGGATGCGCTGCGGCAGCTCGACCGCCTCGTACGCGGGCTGGGGCATGTCGTCGGCGAACGTCGGCATCACGGGCCCGGCGGCCATCGCGGTGGCGGAGCCGAGCAGCATCGGCGGGAGGGGCCCGACGAGCGGGTCGTCATCGGGGACGCGCTGGGTCGGCAGCGCCTGGGGCGGCGGCTGCGGCGGCAGGGGGTGCGCGGCCGGCTGGGGCACCGGGTGCGCGGCGGGCTGCGGCAGCGGGTGGACGGCGGGCTGCGGCACCGAGTCGTGCTGGGTGGGCGACGCCCAGTCGAACTCCGGCTTCGCCGGCTCCGGCGCCCAGTGCCGCTGCTCGGGCTGATACGGCTCCGGCTGGTAGGGCTCGGGCTGGTAGGGCTCCGCCTTGTACTGCTCGGGCTGATACGGCTCCGGCTGATACTGGCTCTGGTAGCCCCACTGGTTGGCCGTGTGGCTCGCCGCCGCCTGCTGCTCGGCGACCCGGTCGAGCGCCGACTGCGGCGGCTCATACGGGTCGTACTTCGGCTGCTCGAACTCGTAGGGCTGCGGCTGCGACGGGGCGGGCGGCGCCTGGTCGAAGGCGGGCTGGCCGGACACCGGGCGGCGATACTCCCCGGAGTGGTGATCGATCGACAGCCCGCCATAGACAGTGCCGGGCGGCGGCGGGGCGGGGACGCTCTTCGTCTCGCCGGTCGGGCTGGACGTGGGCCAGCCCTGCCCGTCGGGGCCGTAGTGCCCGTAGTGCAGCGTGGAGGTCGGCGGCGGCCCGGAGACCGGCGGGCTCAGCGGGGCCAATATGTCGGAATACGGACTGCGCACCTCGGCGCGGCCCCACGTCCCGGGGCTGCCGTTGCTCCCGTTGCCGTTCAACCCGTTGCCATTGAGACCGTTGCCATTGAGACCGTTGACGCCGTTGCCGTTGACACCGTTGCCGCCCAGGCCGCCGACCGCGGCCCGCCCGGCGATCGCGCCGGTGGCCGGCTCGCGCCAGGCGGAGACGATCGCCTCGAGGGCATCGTCGCTGGGTGCGGCCCCATTGACGGACCCGTCCGGGTATCCGGCCCGGCCTCGTGACTGGGCCGGGTTGGGCCCGAAACCTGCACCAGGGTACGCGTCAGCCGCGTCCGGGCTACCCGCTTGCCCTGTTTCGTCCACCGCACGCTCCTCCGTCGCCCCTAGGTGAGGCTACCGTGTGGGTGGAAAGGGGGTAAGTTGCAATCTCGACCCAAATCCGGATGGTGAACATGACCTCGGCGATGAGCGGCACGCAGGCGGCCGGTCGGCCAGTGCGACTGCCCCGGTCGGCGCGGCGCAAGCAACTGCTCGCCGCGGCACAGCAGGTCTTTGTGGCCCAGGGTTACCACGCCGCGGCGATGGACGACATCGCTGAGCGCGCGGGTGTCTCCAAGCCGGTGCTCTACCAGCACTTTCCCGGCAAGCTCGAGCTCTACCTCGCGCTGCTCGACACGCACTGCGACGCGATGGTCGCCCGGGTCCGCTCGGCCATGGAGGCGACCACCGACAACAAGGACCGCGTGCGCGGGGCGATCCAGGCGTATTTCGACTTCATCGACCATGAGAGTGAAGCCTTTCGGCTGGTTTTCGAGTCCGATTTGCGCAACGATCCGGCCGTGCGGGAGCGCGTCGACCGCGTCGAGACGGGCTGCATCGCCGCCATCACCGACACGATCATGGCCGACACCGGCGTCAGCCGCGCCCGCGCCGAGCTGCTCGCCTCCGGCCTGGTCGGCGCCGCCGAGATCGCGGCCCGCTTCTGGCTGGCCGGCGGCCGCCAGGTGGACAAGGCCGAGGCGGAGAGCCTGCTGACCGCACTGTCGTGGCGCGGCATCGCGAGCTTCCCCCTGCAGGGCGAACACGCCTGATCGCGTTAATCTTCAACCACACTGGGTGTGCGGGTCGATGCACGGCCGCGCCCGATCAAGGAGGAAGACGTGGAGGTCAAGATCGGCGTGCAGTACGCGCCTCGGGAACTGGTGCTGGAAAGCACCCAGTCGCCGGCCGAGGTCGAGTCTGCGGTCACCGACGCGATCAACGGTGGCGATAAAGGTGTGCTGTCCCTGGTCGACGAAAAGGGCCGCCGGGTGATCGTGCCGGTCGGCAAGCTGGCCTACGTGGAGATCGCCGAGTCCTCGCCGCGGCCGGTCGGGTTCTCGGCCGCCCGCTGACGCTGGCCGCGCCGGCCGGAAGGGCCCCCTTCGGGGGGCCTTTTTCGTGCCCCGTTGATGTTTTTTGACTCCGGCCCGCGCAACTGACGACCGTTCCTCCCGTGAGACACCGGGCCGGGGCCCAGCTTCGCTGGCCCTGGCCCTGCCAGCCCCGCGCCGCCAAGAGCAACACGATAAGTCGGGCGCTCCGCGCCACGACTTATCGGACATTTCGTATATGCCAGCTTCGCCAGCACAATGTCTCCGCGATCATGAGCACCCCGCCGCCGCACCACGGGTTCGCCATGATCATGGAGACATTCGGTACACAGGTGTACATCTTCCTTCCGTGATCATGAAAAACCGGCGGTGCCAACGACGCACCCAGCATGATCGCGGAGACTTCTGGTCGCAGCGGGGCGGCCGCCCGCCACAAGCTGCGGCGCAGCGCCGTCGATGCGCGGCTGCACTCGATGGCGGCGCGCCGCAGCGCTCGTTGACCTTGGTCGCATCGGGACGGCGCTCGCCACGACCTGCGACGGAGCGCCAGCGGTGCGCTGCGGAGAGCGGTGCGCCGCGGCGCTCGTCGACCTTGGTCGCAGCGGGGCGGCGCTCGCCATGACGTGCGGCGGAGCACCGGCGGTGCGGCGCTCGATGGCGGCGCTCGATGGCGGCGCTCGATGGCGGCGCGCGGCGGAGGGCGGTGTGCTGCGGTGCTCGGTCGGGTGGCGGTGCGGCGCCGGATCGGTTCCGGCGGCGGCACTGGGGGCGCGGGGCGTGGAGCGTCCTGTCGGTGACGGAGCGTCGACAGCTCACGGAGATGGTTAAAAATCGTGATATGTCCGATAAGTCGTGGCGCGGAGCGCCCGACTTATCGTGTTGCTCTTGGCGGCGCGGGCGTGGCAGGGAGGGCCGCCAGGCCCGAGTGGTGTCTGGCGGGAGCGACGGTCTGCATGTGACGCGGCCCGAGCCATCTGCATTGTGTTCTTGGGACTCGCCTGTCGAGACCGAAGGCGATAAGTCCGGCGCTGGCGCGCCAGACTTATCGCCTTTATCACGATTTATCGGTGTAAAGCCGGACAACGGGGTGCTTCGCGGGTGGCGCGAAAAATTCGTCAGTTGTTCAGGCCTACGGCGTCCATGCGGGCGGTGTGCTCGGTCGTGAGGCGGCGGAGCAGCGCCTGGAAGTCGGTGCCGTGGATCGCGAGCAGGCCGGCGAGCGACGGGCGCTCCCCCGCCACCCGCAGCGCCTGCGAGATGCCCTCGCCGACCAGGCGGCGGGCCCACATCGACAGGCGGTTGGCCAGCTTCGGGTCGATCGCGATCGCGGCGCGCAGCTCGGCGGTGGCGAAGTCGGCGAGCCGCGCGTCGTGCAGGACGTCGAGGATCAGGCCGCGGTCCGGCTCCTGCAGCACCGCGGCCACCTCGCGGGTGAAGTCGTCGGCGATGCCGTCGCCGACGTACGCTTTGGTGAGCCCCTCCAACCAGTCGTTCGGCTGGGTCTGCTCGTGGTAGTCCGAGACGGCGCGCACGTAGGGCCGCATCGCGGCCTCCGGGTCGGCGCCCAGCTCGGACAACCGGTCGGCCAGGCGGCGGTAGTTGCCGATCTCGATCGCCGCCATCTCGCTGAGCACGGCACGGCGACGCAGGTCGGGTGCCAGGCGGGCGTCGACGGCCATGCGGTCGAAGGCGACCAGCTCGCCATAGGCGAGCATGCCCAGCAGATCGACGACCGCCTCCGCGGGCGGCTCGCCGGCGGACTGGGCGGCCGGGGTGAGATCGGACACGTCGGCACAGTACCCCGCCGCATCACGCGGCGCGCTCCACGCGGTACACCGCGCAAATCAGCCGGTTGACCGGTACAATGACCGAAACACCGCAGGGTGGACCCTAGCCCTGGCAACCGGCGCTTGTAGCCCGCGACCACGGTCATCCGGTCGCGTGTGGCCCGCGCCCCACACAGATCGAGCGCACCCGGCAACTCAGGGGCGCTCCCGCGAGAGAGACACCCCGAGCAAAACATGACGATCGACAACACCGAGGCCGCCGAGACGGTGGCCCCCCGCGCACCTGTGCGCGCTGACAGCCCTTCATTCGCCGACCTGGGCGCCCGGCCCGAGACCGTGGCCGCGCTCGAGGCGGTCGGCATCACCCGCGCCTTCGCGATCCAGGAGTATGCGGTGCCGATCGCGTTGCGCGGCACCGACCTGATCGGCCAGGCGCCGACCGGCACCGGCAAGACCCTCGGCTTCGGGGTGCCGCTGCTGGACCGCGTCACCGCGCCCGGCGAGGGCGCCGACGGGCTCCCCCAGGCGCTCGTCGTCGTGCCGACCCGCGAGCTGGGCCTGCAGGTCGCCCGCGACATCGCCGCGGCCGGCAAGACCCGCGGCGTGCGGGTGCTGCCGCTCTACGGCGGCGTCGCCTACGAGCCGCAGGTCGAGGCGCTGCGCAGCGGCGTCGAGATCGTGGTCGGCACGCCCGGCCGCCTGCTCGACCTGGCCAAGGGCAAGCACCTGCGGCTGCACGCCGTGCGCGCGCTGGTCCTCGACGAGGCCGACCGGATGCTCGACCTCGGGTTCCTCGACGACGTCGAGCGAATCCTGACGCTGCTGCCCGAGGAACGGCAGACGATGCTGTTCTCGGCCACCATGCCCGACCCGATCGTGACCCTGGCCCGGCGGTTCCTGCGTCAGCCGATGACGATCCACGCGCACCACGACAGCAACACCGGGCCTTCGCCGCTGACGAAGCAGTTTGTGTACCGCACCCATCCGCTCAACAAGATCGAGATCGTGGCCCGCGTGCTGCAGGCGACCGACCGCGGCCTCACCATGATCTTCTGCCGCACCAAGCGCGCCGCCGACCGCGTCGCCGAGGACCTCGACTTCCGCGGCTTCGCCGCCGCCGCGGTCCACGGCGACCTGGGCCAGGGCGCCCGCGAGCGGGCCCTGCGCGCCTTCCGGGCCGGCAAGATCGACGTGCTCGTCGCCACCGACGTCGCCGCCCGCGGCCTCGACGTGTCCGGCGTCACGCACGTCATCAACTACGACTGCCCGGAGGACCCGGACACCTACACCCACCGCATCGGCCGCACTGGCCGCGCCGGCGCGACCGGCGTCGCGGTGACGTTCGTGGACTGGGAAGACATGCCGCGCTGGCGGATCATCGACAAGAGCCTCGGCATGGACCTGCCGGAGCCCCCGGAGACATACCACACGTCCCCCCACCTCCTGACCGACATCGGCATCCCGGAGGGCACCACGGGTTCGCTGCCGACGGCCGAGCGCAAGCGCGCCGGCCTGTCCGCCGAGAAGCTCGAGGACGTCGAGGGCAAGCCGCGCGGCCGCGGCCGGACCCGTGGCCGGGGTGGCCGCTCGTCCGGACCGTCGTCGACGGCCACGGCCGACACCGAGGCGCCGACCGAGCGCCGCCAGCGCCGTCGCCGCCGCCGCGGCGAGGTCGACGCCACCGAGCACGCGGAGGCCTCGGCCGCCTCGGCCGAGCGGTCCGACGCTTCGGCCGAGCCGACGGAGCCCACCGCGCCCCTGGCGGTCGCCGGCGACGACAACAGCGGCCCGGCCCGCAACCGCCGCCGTCGCCGCCGTGGCGGTCGCGGCCGCGGAAGCGGCGGCGAGTCGTCCGCGGAGCCTTCGGGCGACGCGAGCCCCGAGGCATAAGCCACCGAGGCCGGCCCCGGCCGCAGGATCGCTGCCGGGGCGGCCGCAGAAGCGGCGGCGAGTCGTCGGCCGAGCCTTCGGGCGACGCGAGCCCCGTGGGCCACCGAGGCCGCCCTGCCGCAGGATCGCTGCCGGGGCGGCCGCGGAGCCCCTCGGCGGGCCGGAGCCCGGGGCAACACCGCCGCGAGCCCCGACTGCCGCGGAGTCCCTCGGTGGCCTGAGTCAGGGGACAACACCCCTTTCGCCACCGCGGGGCATCTGGGGCGACGCGGGCGTGAGGCGTTCGCGACCGAGCACGCCTAGCGGCGGCGGCGCACCTGCCGCGACTCTCGCGCCGAACGACCACTGCGAGCGTCGCGGGCGGTCCTGGGCCCAGGCCAACCGCAGCGGCCGTCGGCCGTCCCGCCGGGGCATGGCGGCTCGCGCGATCGAGGGCATCCGCGCCGAGACTTTGCGTGTCCCGTCTGATGCGATTTTGTCCGCTGTGTCGAATTGTTCGCGGGGCGGCAAGAAGCGCGATGTCTCCGTGATCATGCGTGTTGCCGTGGCCGCACCGCGCGTTTGCCATGATCGTGGAGACATTTGGTACACGGGTGTACATGTTCACTCCGTGATCATGAAAAACCGGTGGTGTCGGTGGCGGTTCGGCATGATCGCGGAGAGTTCTGGTCCAAGCGGGCGGGGTGGAACCGCCATCGGCGGCAGCGCGCGGTGAATCCCGCCGGATCGCGTTCGAGCGGCAAATCCTCGAGCCGTGCCGGTCGCGCGGCTCAGGCGGCTCGCGCGATCGACGGTATTCGTGCCGATAACGATAAATCGTGATATGTCCGATAAGTCGTGGCGCGGAGCGCCCGACTTATCGTGGTTGCTCTTGGCACGGCGGGGCTGGCAGGGAGGGCCGCCAAGGCCCGACCGGTGTCTGGCGGGAGCAACGGTCTGCAAGTGAGACGGCCCGAGTCAATAAAGACCGTGACTATGCGACCTCGAGCGTGAACTCCGCGCGGTGAACGGCGCCGGACTTCTGGAATTCGAAGTACATGCGGTAGCGGCCCGGGCTCGGAACGGCCAGCCAGAACTTGACCGCGCCCCCGACGAGCTCGTCCTCCGGGTGTACGTGCAGGTAGCCGAGGTCTCCGTCGCGAATGACCACCAAATGGCCGTACGCGGCCAGATACCGCTCCAGATCCGTCACCGGCGAGCCGGCGGCGAAGACCCGGAACGACAGCGGCGCGGTGGCGTTGGCCTGTGGCGTGCCCTCCATCGTCACCGTGAAGGTGTCCGCGTCGACGGTACGCGATGGGGGCGGCAGCCGCGTGGGGGCGTAACTGCCCGCGACCGTCACATCCACGGCGAGTGTCAGCGGCACCTGTTGGCCGGCGGCGTCGTACGTGGTGAAATCCGCGTACAGGCGCCAGATGCCCGGTGTGGGCAGGGTCAGCGGAATCGACCAGGTGCCGTCGGCGGCCATGGCCGGGTGCAGGTGCTGGAATCCCGACAAATCGTGCCTTATGACGATCAGGTGCAGCGGCTTGTCGTGGGTCACGACGAATTTGGTCACCGGCTGGCCGTCCGGGCCCAAAATGCGGAACGCGAACTGCTGCTGGGCGCCCGCGGCGAGGTTCAGCGGCTGGGACGGGGTCAGCGTGAAGCCGCCCGCGCTCAGCGAGAAGCCGGCCAGGTCGCCGATCACCGCGCCGCCGTGGCTGTGGGACGGGATGGCGGTTGTCGCGGGGCCGGGGGCGGGCGCGCCGCCGGTCTCCGAGTCCGTCGCGCGGGCGATGCCGAAGCCCAGGAGCAGGGCCGCGACCATTCCGGCCGCCACGAACGGACCCTTCGAGACCATGCGACCACCCTACCGAGGGAACTTACGTTACTTTTGTCCAAATTGCGACGTTAGCGACGCGTGGGGTTATGCCGCATGAACTTGCGCAGCGCCGCATCGCTCGTCGTCGCGGGGCTTATTGTCCTGGGGGCGCCGAGCGCCGGTTACGCGGATCCCGCCGCGGACCGGCAACGGCAGCTCGCCACCGCCTGGCAGGAGCTCGAGGGCGTCATCGAACGGTACAACGCCGTTCGCGACGACCTGCGAGTCACCGACGCGCGGCTCGCTCAGGTCAACTCGCGTCTGGGTCCGATGCAGGCGCAGGTCGACGCCGCCCAGCGGGACACCGACGACACGGCGGCCGCGCTGTACCGCAGCGGTGCCGTCGGATCGACCGCCGTCCTGATCGCGGCGAGTTCGCCCGAGGCGTGGATGGACCAGCTCGCGCTGCTCGACCAGATCTCGCGGCGCCGCGCGAAGGCGTTGCGCGCCTTGAAGGCCGCGCAGGACGCACTGCAATCCGAAAAAACGGAATTATCCGAGTGGTACGGCAAGCAGCAGGCGCAGCGGGCCGAGCTCGGGCAGCGCAAGGCCGTGATCGAGGCGCAGGTACGAAGGCTCGGGGGCGGCACGCAGACGGCGCGAGCGCCCTCGGGCGCGCTGCACGACGGGTGGGTGCCCGTGTTCACCGACGATGCGGCCGGACGCGCGGTTCGCTTCGCATATTCCCAGCTGGGCAAGGTCTATCAGTGGGGAGCCGACGGGCCGAACAGCTTCGACTGCTCCGGCCTGACGATGGCCGCCTGGAAAGCCGCCGGAGTGGTACTCCCGCACAATGCCGCCCGCCAGAAGCAGACGGTCCGCCCGATCCGGCGCGACGAGCTGCGTCCCGGGGATCTCGTCTTCTACTACAAGGACGTGAGCCACGTCGGCATCTACATCGGCGACGGGCGGGTGATCGAGGCGCCCAGGGCGGGCGAACGTGTCTCAATGCGACTACTCGACTACGCTCCGATCGCCGGGTACGGCCGTCCGGACTACACCTAGCGTTTTTGTCAGACCCCGTTGCTAGCGTCGACCCGTGCGACACGAAGCCTCGGAAGTGCTCAAGAAGCTCGCCGGCCCCGCCGCCGAGCTGCGCGAAGATCAGTGGACGGCGATCGAGGCGCTGGTCGCGGAGCACCGCCGGGTGCTCTGCGTGCAGCGCACCGGGTGGGGCAAGTCGGCGGTGTATTTCGTGGCCACCGCCCTGTTACGCGCACGCGGCGCCGGGCCGACCGTGATCGTGTCGCCGCTGCTCGCCCTGATGCGCAATCAGGTCGACGCGGCGGCCCGGGCCGGGATCGCGGCCCGGACGATCAACTCCGCCAACCTGGAGGAGTGGGACGCGATCACCGCGGAGATCGCGTCCGGCGCCGTCGACGTGCTGCTGGTCAGCCCGGAGCGGCTCAACAATCCCGACTTCCGCGACAACGTGCTGCCGAAGCTGGCCGCGACGACCGGCCTGCTCGTGGTCGACGAGGCGCACTGCGTCTCCGACTGGGGCCACGACTTCCGGCCCGACTACCGGCGGCTGCGCACCCTGCTGCTCGACCTGGCGCCCGGCACGCCGGTGCTCGCGACCACGGCGACGGCCAACTCGCGGGTCACCGCCGACGTGGCCGAGCAGCTCGGCGACGCGCTGGTGCTGCGCGGTTCGCTCGACCGCGAGTCGCTGCGGATGGGGTCGCTGACCCTGCCTTCGCCCGCGCACCGGCTCGGCTGGCTCGGCGAGCACCTCGCCGAGCTGCCCGGCTCCGGGATCATCTACACGCTGACCGTGGCCGGCGCCCACGAGACCGCGGCATATCTGCGGGCCCAGGGGTATGACGTGGCGGCATACACGGGCCAGACCGAAAACGCGGAGCGCCTGACCGCCGAGGCCGACCTGCTGGACAACCGGATCAAGGCGCTCGTCGCCACTTCGGCGCTGGGCATGGGGTTCGACAAGCCCGATCTCGGGTTCGTGGTGCACCTGGGGGCGCCGTCGTCCCCGATCGCGTATTACCAGCAGGTCGGCCGGGCCGGCCGGTCCGTCGACAAGGCCGACGTGCTGCTCCTGCCCGGCCGCGAGGACGCCGACATCTGGCGGTATTTCGCCTCCCTGGCCTTCCCGCCCGAGCACCAGGTCCGCGCCGTCCTCGACGTGCTCGCCTCCGCCCGCCGGCCCATGTCGACCATGGTCCTGGAGACCCGGGTGGAGCTGCGCCGCAGCCGGCTGGAGCTGATGCTCAAGGTCCTCGACGTCGACGGCGCCGTCCGGCGGGTCCAGGGCGGCTGGGAGTCGACCGGGGCGGAGTGGCGGCACGACACCGAGCGCTACGCGCGCATCGCCGAGGCACGCCAGGCCGAGCAGGAGGCGATGCGGCAGTATGCGGCGCTGACCGGCTGCCGGCTGGAGTTCCTGCGCCGCCAGCTCGACGACCCGGAGGCCGCCCCGTGCGGCCGGTGCGACACCTGCGCCGGCCCCTGGTATTCGCCCGGCGTCTCCCCCGACGCCCTGGCCTCGGCCCGCGCACACCTCGGCCGCGCCGGCGTCGAGATCGCCCCGCGCAAACAGTGGCCCACCGGCCTGGCCGCCGTCGGTGTCCCGCTCACCGGCAAGATCCCGCCCGCCGAGGTGTCCCTGCCCGGCCGCGCGATCGGCCGGCTCAGCGACCTCGGCTGGGGCAACCGCCTGCGCACCCTGCTCAACGGCCCCGACACCCCGATCACCGACGAGGTCTTCAACGGCGTCGTCGCCACCCTCGCCGACTGGGCCAAGGGCGACGACCGCTGGCCGGAGCGCCCGTCCGGCGTCGTCACGATCGGCTCGCACCACGCCCCGGAGCTGATCGCCTCGCTCGGCGCCCGCATCGCCGAGGTCGGCCGCCTGCCACTGCTCGGCACCATCCCGCCCGCCCTGACCACCGACGCCGCCTCCCGCACCAACAGCGCCCAACGCGTCCGCGCCCTGCACACCGCATTCAAGGTCCCACCCGCACTCGCCGAGGCCCTCCAGTCCGCCGCCGGCCCGATCCTGCTCGTCGACGACATGGTCGACACCGGCTGGACCATGTCCCTGGCCGCCCGCGCCCTCCGCCTCGCCGGCGCCAAGGGGGTGCTGCCCTTCGCCTTGGCCCTCACCGCCTGACCCTTCCACCGCTCACCGCCCCGCCACCCCGCCACCCCGCCGCCCGCGGACCCTGCCCAACCGGACCGCGGACCCGGCGCGGCCACGGACCCGGGCGGGACCGCAGACCCGGGCGGGACCGCAGACCCGGGCGGGACCGCAGACCCGGGCGGGACTGGGGGACCCGGCGCGGCCACGGACCCGATCCGCACGGACCCGGCCCAACCACAGGGCAGCGCCTGATCGTGGTGGTTCATGTCGGGCGGCCTTCGGCGGCCGTTGCAGGCTGGGCGTCGAGGGCCGCCGGTGGGCACGACCGGTCATCGGCTCCGGCTCCGGCTCTGGGCGGGCGCCGGCCGGGCGGGCGCGGCGGGGCGGGGCGGACGGTGCGGGGCAAACGGCGCGGATGTCGCAGCCGTCGGGCGGACCATCCGATCTGCGCGGGGCGGAGCGGACGTATGTCTCCGTGATCATGATGTGTGCGGTGGCCGCACCACGGGTTTGCCATGATCCTGGAGACTTTCGGTACACGGGTGTACATCAGCACTCCGTGATCATGAAAAACCGTTGGTGTCGGCGGCGGGTAGTGCATGATCGCGGAGACTTCCGGTCGGTGCGCCGTGCTCCGCAGTGACAGGCGCCCGCCCCAGAGCCGGAGCCGATGACCGGTCGTGCGGTCGCCGAGTGGGCACACAAGCCCAACGGTGCGCGGGCCGAGCCGATGCGCGGGCCGAGCCGATGCGCGGGCCGAGCCGATGCGCGGGCCGAGCCGATGCGCGGGCCGAGCCGATGCGCGGGCCGAGCCGACGGGTTGGAGTGGCGGGGGCCGATGGCGGTTGGCCGTGGTGGGCCGCGGGTGGGGAAGGTGCGGAAGGTGGGGTGGTCAGTCGACCAGGCGGAGGGCGACGGTTGGGGCGTCGAGGAGGACCGAGGCCGGTTCGGAGCCGACGACGGTTTGCAGGCGGTGGTCGCCTACCACGAGTTCGACGCCGGTGTAGAGCTCTACCGAGTCCCAGCCGTCCAGTTGGTAGGACTTGCGGTAGAGGCGCACGGTCTCCTCCTTGTTGTCGGGGGTCGAGCGCTTCCAGATCAGGGTTCCGTTGTCGCTGGTGTCGGTGACGGTCAGGTGGCCCTGGGCTATGGAGAGCTTCAGGTGTTCCTTCGCGATCCAGGCAGCGGCGGCCTCGTGGAGCCACGCGGCGACCGAGATGTCGGCGGGGTCGGAGGGGTCGCGGCCGACCACGACCGGGTGGTCGGCGCCGACGACGAAGCGGCGGCGGGCCAGGTCCTCGACCACGATGGCCACGGCGAACGCGGCCGGGCGCGGGCCGATGTCCTTGACCGGCTCGCCGTGGCGGGGGCAGGCGGGCACGCCGGCGCGCATCCGGGGCACGGGCTGGCCGATGCTGCGGTACTTGCCGAAGGCGGGGCAGTCGGGCTCCTTGCACTCCCACTGGCGGGCCATCAGCGCGGCGCCGACGCCGCTCGGGTCGGCGCGGGTGAAGCGGCGGCGGACGACCCTGGTGCGGCCGGCGCGCTGGGAGCCGCGGGCCGTGAACGACTGCAGGCCGTCGGGGCGGCCGCCCTTCGGTCGCTCGCCGGGCGAGTCCGAGCCGTTCGCGGGGGCCGGCTCGGCAGCCGCGGACGAGGTAGACCGCGACGAAGCAGAGGACGCGGACGAAGACGAGGGCGACGGCGACGGCGACGGCGACGGCGACGACGCGGACGAAGACGACGCGGATGAGGCAGACGGCGAAGGAGAGGGAGAGGGAGAGGGAGAGGGAGAGGGAGAGGACGCGGAATCCGAGGTGCCGTCGGGGACCGGCTCGGCCATGGGCTTGTCGGTCGCGGGCTCCTCCGGGTCGGGCGGGACGATCGGCAAGGTGGCCTTGCCGACGACGACCAGGCGCTCCTTGCCATCCTTCGGCGGGGCCGGCTCGCCGCCGGGGGTCAGGACGGCGCCGCCGGCGCGCGGGGTGAGGCGCAGCATCCGTTCCGGGCTGTCGGTAAGCCAGGGGAAGCGGGCCGCGTAGGGTGGCACGCCGCGCATCACGATCAACGGCAGGCCGGTGAAGTCGGCGATCTCGACCGGGCGGTCGGCGACGACGGGAGTGACCTCGATCAAGCCGTCGTCCGCCCAGCGGCCCAGGACCATGCGCTCCTTCGAGGTGAGCGCGGACTCGGACAGTACCTCCCGGCCGGTGACCGGATACAGCATGGCGCCCGCGTCGATGAGGTAGCGGCTCAGGGCGTCGACGACCATGCCGAGGCGCAGCAGGTTGATCGGGCGGCCGCCGTCGAGGGCCACGAACCGGGCCACCTCGGCCAGGTCGACCACGGCCTGCGCCAGCGTGACGTCCGTCGTCAGCCGCTGTTCGATGGTGTCCATGACCCGGCTGATCTCGAACCGCACGGTGCCTCCTACCTTCGATCCCAACACCCTAAGGCGAGGCGGCGCGTCGGGGGACGAGACGCCACCAGGATCAGACTTGTGTACCAGTCAGGAAGGTTGCACGCCATAACTTACAAAACGACGATCGTCTTACGAAAGGGTCAGTCGTCGCCCGGACCTTTCTTCTTTCGCAGGCGGTGGCCGCCGCCGTGGTCGGAGCCGCCGAACGGGTTCGTGGCGCGAGTGGCGACCGGGGCCTTGGTCGGGGCGGGGGGCTGCGTCGTGGGTGGGGTCGCGGCGGGCACCTGGGTCGCGGCGGGGGCGAGCAGCACCGAGCGGCAGGCCGCGCCGTTGAGTGCGAAGTCGGTCGGCAGGGCCGAGGTGTCGCGGTAGGCGCCGCTGATCGCGAACTGCGCGCCGCCGGCGAGGTCGGCGGCGACGTCGGCGCCGCTGATCAGGACCTGGCCGGAGTCCTGGTGCCAGGTGGCGCCGTCGATCGCGGCGATGTTCTGGCCGTCGGGCACGCGGAACGTGAGGCTCCAGCCGGCGGCCGGGGCCGGGGCGACGCTCAGCTGCAGGTCGGCGGTGAAGGCGCCGTTGCGTTCTGAGCGCACCGAGTACTGCACGGCGCAGTCCGCCGCGGCGGGTGCCTGGGTCGCGGGGGCGGCGGGGGCGGCCGCGGCGGCCACCCAGGTCGGGTCGCCGTCAGCTTCGCCGGGGGAACACATGGCCAGCCCGCTCACGGCCGCCGCGGCCACGACGCCGGCCGCGGTCAGCCGGCCCCGGCCGGTGCGCGGCAGGGGGATGGATGCCGCTCGGGTGGTCACGCCGCGGGTGGCGCGCGCCGGTGCGGCGACCGTCGCGGTGCCCCGGGCGCGCGGCCGAGGCATTCGCGGTACCGCGGCCAACAGCATTTTCTGCAGCTCGGCGGCGGACGGCCGGTTCTCGGGCCACTTGGCCAAGCAGCGCGCCACGGCCTCGGCCACCGGCTTCGGCACCAGGCGGGGCGGGAGGGGCTCGGGCCGCACCCGCCGGTGCGCCTCGAGCACGCCGGTGGTGGTGAGCTCGTCGGGCCAGGGGAAACGGTCGGCGAGGGCGCGGTACAGCAGCATCCCGAGCGCATAGACGTCGGTCGCCGCGGTGGTGGGCCGGCCGCGCAGGCGCTCCGGGGCCAGGTACGCGGGCGTGCCGAGGATCTCGTCGCCGAGATCGCTGTGGTCGCCGGCGATGGCGGAGATGCCGAAGTCGACGAGCTTGGCCCCGCCGTCGGTGAGCATGACGTTGGCCGGTTTGACGTCGCGGTGCACCAGCCCGCGGGCGTGCACGGCGGCCAGCGCGGAGGCGAGCTGGGCGCCGATGCGCACGACGTCGACCGGTGGCAGCGGTCCGGCGTCCTCCAGGGAGCGGCCGGTGACGAGCTCCATGACCACGTACGGCGCGCCGTCCGGGCCGTGGCCGAAGTCGTACACCTGGGCGATGTTCGGATGGCTCAGCAGCGCGGCCGCCCTGGCCTCCGCCTGGATGCGCCGCCGGGAGGCGGGATCGGCGAGCAGCTTGGGGGCCAGCAGCTTGACGGCGACCGGGCGCTCGAGGATCTCGTCGAAGGCGCGCCAGACCACGGACATGCCGCCGGTGCCGAGGGGTTCGATCAGCCGGTACCGGTCCACGCCATCGTCTTGCCCAGATCCACGGCAGTCACACCAGGATCTCCGGCCGGGTGCGCGCCGAGGTGTTCGAGCAGGGCCAGCACGGGCTCGATCTTCTCGTACAGCAGCAGGACGACGTCGCCGGGGCGGGCCAGGGCCAGCGCGGCCGGGATCGCCTCCTCGACGGTGCGGACCTCGACGCAGGCGGTGTCCGGCGCGGCCCGCAGCAGCTCGTCGTGCAGGATCTCGGGCACCTCGCCGGGCGCCCGGCCGCGGCGGTCGGCGTCCTCGTAGAGCACGACCCGGCCGAACCTGGCGCCGACCACGGCCGCGGACTCGCGCAGCAGGTCGTCGCGCCGGTCGCCGGGCAGCGTGATCGCGGCGACCGCCCGCTCGCAGCCCCAGACCCGCTCGACGAGATCGCTGATCGCGGCGATCGCGGCCGGGTTGTGCGCGTAGTCGACCAGCACGTGCACGTCGCCGCAGCGCAGCAGCATGCCCCGGCCCGGGTTGTCGGCGGGGTCGCGGCCGAAGGTGCGCAGCCGGTCGGCGATCCGGGCGGTGGCCACGCCGAGCACCCGGGCGGCGGCGGTGGCGGCCAGCGCGTTGGCGATGAGGTGCCGGGCCGCGCCGCCGAAGCCGCCGCCGAGCTCGTGCGCGGCGAGCAGCGGAATCCAGCGCCGGCCGTCGAGCTCGACCAGCCAGCCGTCGGCGAGCAGGTACGCGCGGCCGCCCACGTCCCAGTGCCGGCGCACGAGCGGGTTGCGCGGGTCGAGGGAGAACCAGATGATCTCGCGCCCGGGGAACTCGAGCTCGCGGCTGCGCGGGTCGTCGGCGTTGAGCACGACCGCGCCGCCCTCGCGCACCCGCTCGGCGACGACGGACTTGACGTGGACGAGCTCCTCGACGCTCTCGATGCCGTCCTGGCCGATGTGGTCGCCGGAGAGGTTGGTGATGACGCCGACGTCGCTCCAGTCGTAGCCGAGCCCCTGGCGGATCAGCCCGCCGCGGGCGGTCTCCAGCACGGCGGCGTCGACGGTGGGGTCGCCGAGGACGACGCGGGCCGAGCGCGGCCCGGTGGCGTCGGCGCGCTGGATCGTGCGGCCGCCGACGACCACGCCGTCGGTCGTGGTCAGGCCGACCCGCAGGCCGGCCCCGGCGAGCAGGTGCGCGGTCAGCCGGGCCACGGTGGTCTTGCCGTTGGTGCCGGTGATGCCGACGATCGGGATGCGTGAAGGGGTACCGGCCGGATACAGCGCGTCGACGATCCGGACGGCGACGTCGTGCCGCTCCAGGTGCATGCGCAGGCCCGGGGCGGCGTTGACCTCGATCACCCCGCCGCGGTCCAGCGGCAGCTCCTCGGCGATGTCCGGCAGCCGCAGGTCGATGCCGGCGATGTCCAGCCCGACCAGCGCGGCCACCCGCCGGCACAGGTCGGCCACCGACGGGTGCACCAGGGCGGTCACGTCGGCGGCCGTACCGCCGGTGGAGAGGTTGGCGTTGTCCCGCAGCCACACCGTCCGCCCGGGCGCGGGGACATCCCGCGGGCCGAGCCCCTGCCGGCGCAGCAGCGCGTGCGCGATCTCGTCGAGCTCCAGCCGGGTCAGCGCCCGGGCGTGCCCGACGCCGCGGCGGGGGTCCTCGTTGGCCCGCGCGACCAGGCCCGCGACGTCGGTCCCGCCGTCGCCGACCACGTGCGCCGCGACCCGCTCGGCGGCCGCGACGACCTCGCCGCCGACGGTCAGGACCCGGTAGTCGCGCCCGCCGACCTGGCGCTCCACGACCGCGTCGCCGCCGTCGGCGGTGGCCGCCCGGAAGGCCTCACGCACCGCGTCCTGCGTGTCGAGGCCGAGGTACACGTGTTTGCCCTGCCGGCCGCCGCGGGGCTTGACCACGACCGGCGGCCCGAGCTCGGCGAAGAGGCGCAGGGCCGCCTCCTCGGTCGCGGCCGCGCCGCCGCTCGCGACCGGGATGCCGGCGTCGCCGAGCAGGTGGCGGGTGAGCTCCTTGTCGCCGGCGATGTCGACCCCGATGGCGGAGGTACGGTCGGTGAGCGCCGCCCAGACCAGCCGTCTGTGTCGGCCATGGCCGAGGCTGAGCAGGCTGAGCTCGCCGGTGCGCTCGACCGGGATGCCGCGCTCGCGGGCGGCCCGGGCGATCGCCTCCGTGCTCGGCCCCGGCTTCTCCCGCTCGAACTGCCGCTGGACGTCACGCAGATCGAGCTCGGGCACCCGCTCATCGAGCAGCTGATCGAGCAGTACCATGGCGATTTTTAGTAATTTTTCGGACATGTCGGAATCGATCGGCTCGTCCGGCGGGCATTCCATGATGACGTCGAAGGCCGCCGGATCGGTGGTACCGACCGTCCGGCCGAAGTTCACCCGCCGGCCGATGCGGTTGGACAGCTCGATGGCCACGTGCTCGGCGGTGTGACCGAAGTACGTGCCCTCGTGCAGGCGCTTGACGAACCCGCCGGGCGCGCCGAACGCGCAGTGGTGCTCGGTCAGGCCGGGCAGCAGGTCGAGGAGCCGCTCCGCAAAGCCGGGGAACTCGCAGGTCTCGCGGCCGGTGAGCCCGTCGAGCAGGACGCGGGTCACCTGGACGGGGCGCGCGAGATACCGATTGGGCCCCCGCAACCGCCGGCTGCTCTCAATGCGCATGATCCTCTTCCGCTCTCCTCATCGGCACCCGTTCGGTGAGGTTGAACCGGTGCCCGGCCGGCAGGACGTGCAGTTGGGCGCCCCAGAGGGCGATCGGCCCGCCGGACTCGGCGGTGGGGCAGGTGATGTCGCGCGCCTGCCCGGCGTCGATCACGGTGACCGAGCCGTGGCCGAGCACCTCGAACACGTCGCCGTCGACCAGGATGGCGGTGTTCTCGTCGATGCCGAGCCCGAGCTCGTGCGGGAACATGGCGGTCGCGCTGAGCAGCCGGTTGAGCCGCCCCCGCTCGGCGAAGTGCATGTCGATAAGCACGCCGGGCAGGAACTCCATGCCCGGCCCGGTCTGCACGCTGCTCGCGCTGACCGAGGCGACGCTGCCGCCCAGGATCATGGTGCTGGACATCATGGTGGCGCCGGCACTGGTACCGGCCAGGATCATCCCCTCGGCCAGCCGGGCGTGCAGCACCGAGTCGACCTTGGACCCGCCGACCACGGTGGTGATCCGCAACTGGTCCCCGCCGGTGAAGAAGACGCCGGTGGCCCGCTCGATCGCGGCCACGGCCAGGTCGCCGCTGGCCTCCTCGCGCGACTCGAGCCGCAGCGGGGTGACCCGCTCGGCGCCGAGGCGATGGAAGACCTCGGCGTACTCCTTCTCCCGCTCGCCCGGGCTCTCGCTCGCCGTGGCGATCACGACGAGGTGCGCGTCGCTGCCGCCCGCGAGCAGCACGAAGCGCTCGAGGATCTCGTCATCGCCGGGGTCATGGCTTTCCGCACCGCCGATGACGAGCAGTTTTCCGGGCATCCCACCTCCACAACTCCTTCATCTTGCAAACCCGGACCCCTCGCCGCCCCGCGTTTGCCGGTATTGCCCGTCCCCACACGCGAAGGCCCGGGAGGCGATGCCTCCCGGGCCGGTTGCCGCGCGGTGCGTGTCACGGTTCTTCTGGACCGACGGGGAGTTTGGCCGGTCACACCCGCGGAGGTGGTCCGGGCCGTGGCCGCCGGCGTGGGCCGCCCGCTCTCCGGCACCGGCCGCACCGCGGGGCGCGGCGCAGCGACCGGAAGTCTCCGTGATCATGCGCAACCCGGCGTCGACACCAACGGTTTTTCATGATCCTGGAGCGGTGATGTACCCCCGTGTACCGAAAGGTTCCGGGATCATGGCAAACCCGGTGTGCGGTCACCGCGGACAGCATGATCACGGAGACATACGGCCGGCGCGGGGCGGCGATCGACGCCGCGGTTGAGGTTGCGCCGCCCTGGTGGAGCTGCGCGCCGAGATCGCCGACGCGGCCGTGCTCGACGCGGGCCGTGGCCGGATCGCCCCAACCCGCCGGGACCCACGTCCCCTCCCCGGTGGGACCTGCTGCTGCCATCATGAGAGCCGTGGAACGATCGAGCGCCGAATGGATCGCCGTCGTCGGCTACGAGAACCGGCCGGGCCGCCCCACGCCGGGGGCGGCGCTGCGGTCTTGACTGCGTGAGCGGGGCATCGACTGGATGCCGTTCGCCGACGAAGCGGTGCGGCTGAGCCTCGCGTGCGGCCCGGACGCCACCGGCCGGTGGCGGGGGCACGTCACCCTGAGCGTCCCCGCCGCCGCGCTGTGGCGGCTCGGGCTGCATCCCGGCCAGCCGGCGTCCCGGATCGTCGGGCCGTCGCCGCCCGCCTGGTGGCACGCCGAGGCGGAGCGCTCCTGGCGACGCGCCCTTACGCGGCCGGGGTGGTGAGGCAGACCCAGTCCTGCTGGGCGGCCGGGTAGTAGGGCGAGACGCCCGCGGCGTTGTAGGCGCGCACCTTGAAGCACATGTAGGTGTTCGGTGCCAGGCCGTCCCAGGTGTACGCCGTCGTGTTGGCGCCGACGGTTCGTGACGTGCTGCCGTTGATGACCGTGAAGCCCGTTTCGTTGGCCGAGTTGTCCGTCCACTGCAGCCGGATCGCGGTCGGGCCGGCCGGGGTCGCCGTCAGGTTGGTCGGCGGTGTCGGGCCGGTGCCGGGCTGGCTGGTGGCGCAGACCCAGTCCGACTGAGCGGCCGGGAAGTAGGCCGACGCGCCGGAGGCGTTGTAGGCGCGCACCTTGAAGCACATGTAGGTGTCGGGGGTCAGGCCGTCCCAGGTGTACGCCGTGGTGTTGGCGCCGACGGTTCGTGACGTGCTGCCGTTGATGAGCGTGAAGCCGGTTTCGTTCGCGGAGTTGTCCGTCCACTGCAGCCGGATGGCGGTCGCGCTCACCGGGGTCGCCGTCAGTTTCGCCGGCGCCTCCGGTAAGGCGGTGCCGGCGGTGCGCGCCGGGGTCGTGGCGCCGGCCGCCGCGGTCGCACTCGCCGGGCCGGCCACCGGCGCCGGGCTCGAGGCGCCGGGGACCGGCGTGATGCCGGTCAGGCCAGCGACCTCGGCCGGATGCGTGGCGTCGGGCAGGGCCACCGGGTCCGGGGGCGGCGGGTCGGAGCCGCGGCCCAGGAGTACCACCGTCGTCACGACGATCGCGATGACCAGGGCGGCGGCGCCGGCGACCAGCAGGCCACCGCGGCCGCCGAGGATCGACCGGCGGCGGGCCGGCGGCGCGGTCATCGCGGTCCGCGCGGCGGCGGCCAGGGCCTCGCCGGAGGGCCAGCGCGCCGCCGGGTCCTTGGCCATCGCCCGGGTCACGACCTCGCGAACGGCCGGCGGCACGTCCGCCGGCAGCGGCGGCGGGTCGTCGTTGGCGTGCCGCAGCGCGATCTGCAGCAGGTTCTCCCCCTCGAACGGCAGGTGGCCGGCGAGGCACCGGTAGGCCACGACGCCGAGGGAGTAGATGTCGGACCGGGCGGTGGCCGGCTCGCCGGCCGTCCGCTCGGGGGCCATGTACGAGGCGGTGCCGAGCAGCAGTCCGGCCGCGGTCTGCTGGTTCACCGCGGCCGAGCGGGCGATGCCGAAGTCGGTGAGCATCGTGCTGCCGTCGGGGCGCAGCAGCAGGTTGCCGGGCTTGACGTCGCGGTGGGTCACGCCCTTCTCGTGGGCGGCGTGCAGGGCCTCGGCCGCCTCGGCGACCAGCCGCATCGTCGCCTCGGTGCCGAGGCGCTCGTCGCGGGCCAGGGTGTGGGCCAGCGACTCGCCGTCGATGTACTTCATCACCAGGTAGACGCCGGTCGCCGGGTCGTCGCCGAAGTCGTACACGTCCACGACCCCGGGGTGGCTGATCGTGGCCATGGTGCGCGCCTCGGCCCAGAACCGGTCGACGAAGGAAGGCTCGTCCGACGGCGCCCGCAGGCACTTGACCGCCACCGTGCGGTCCAGCACCTGGTCGAACCCCTGCCAGACGTCACCCATGCCGCCGCTGGCGATGTGCTGCTCGATCCGGTACCGCCCGGCGAGCACCGTTCCCACACCGATCACCGCGACCCCCTTCCACCAGGTCGCACTCTACGATCCCGCAGTGCTGGGCAGACGGGGGACGTCCTGGCTGGGGGGTACGCCGAACTGGCGGCGGTAGTCCCGGCTGAACTGCGAGGGGCTGTCGTAGCCGACGCGGCGGCTGATGCCGGCGATGTCGGTGGGATCGGCGGCGAGCTGCAAGCGGGCCTGCTGGAGCCGGATCTGTTTCTGGAACTGGATCGGGCTCATCGCGGTGACCGCCTGGAAGTTGCGGTGGAAGGCGGAGACGCTCATGCCCACCTGCTGCGCCACGTCCTCGACCCGGAAGCGCTCGCTGTAGTTGTCGCGGATCCACCGCACGGCCCGGGCGATGTGGCTCAGGCTGCTGTCCGGCAGGCCGAGCTGGCGGACGATGCCGCCCTGCTCGCCGGTGACGAGCCGCCAGAGGATCTCGCGCTTGGTCAGCGGCGCCAGCACGGGGATGTCGTCGGGCCGGTCGAGCAGGCGGAGCAGCCGGACGACGGCGTCGAGCAGGTCGGCGGGGGTGGTGCTCACGGCGAGGCCGGGCGGCGGCGCGCCGTTGCCGGCCGGCGGGAGGGTCCCGGGGTTGGCCTGCAGCAGGAGCTCGGCGACGACGTTCGGGTCCAGGGCCAGGCCGACGCCGAGCCCGGGGCGGTCCGGGGCGGCCTCGGTGAAGTGGCTGGTCACGGGGAGATCGACGGACGCGACGAGGTACTGCCCGGCCCGGTACTCGTACACGCGGTCGCCGAGCCCGCACCGCTTGGTGCCCTGGCCGACGACGACGAGCACCTTGCCGTAGGTCGTCGGGGCCGGCGGGTAGGGGTGATCCGCCCTCATGATCAGCACGCCGTCGATGCGGGTCCGCAGATCGGGCCGGGCATGGCGGGCCAGCAGGTCCCGGAGCTCGTCGAGGGACATGAGGCGATTGAACCACCGCGGCGCACCGATCCCGGCGCCGTGCACATCTGTCATTCGACTCCAAAATCCGAAAACGGCAGGATTGGGCAAGGGTTCGCGACCTTCGGGCAACGGAGTCCCGGGCCCGCGCTGGTTTCATGGCGTTGATGGCGACCACGGAACTCTTCGGCCGCCGGGCCGAGCTCGAGCAGATCTCCGGCTTCCTGGCCGGCGCGCGGGAGCGCGGCGCCGCCCGGCTGATCCGGGGCGAGCCCGGCGTGGGCAAGTCCTGCCTGCTGGCCGCCGCGGCGGAGCTCGGCCACGCGGCCGGGATGCGGGTGCTGGGGGCGTCCGGCTCGCAGTTCGAGGCCGACGTGAGCTACTCCTGCCTCAACGAGCTGCTCCTGCCGGTCCGCGCCGAGCTCGAGCGCCTCCCGTCCGGCCCGCGGGAGGCGCTGGCGGTCGCGCTCGGCTTCGGCGCCGGGCCGCCGCCGGACGCGCTGCTGGTCTGCAACGCCGCTCTGCTGCTGGTCGACGCGGTGGCCGCCGACGCGCCGGTGCTCCTGCTCGTCGACGACGTCCAGTGGATCGACCGGGCGAGCGCGGTCGTGCTCGGGTTCGTCGCCCGTCGCCTGCACGATTGCCGGGCCGGCCTGCTGGCGTCCGCCCGGGCGGGCACGACGAGCTTCCTCGACCCGCGGGGGCTGGCCGAGACCACGGTCCGGCCGCTCGACGACGACGCGGCCGGGCAGCTGGTCGACGCCGCCTCCCCGCGGCTGCCGGCCCGGATCCGCCGGCGGGTGCTCGACCTCGCCCAGGGCAATCCGCTGGCCCTGACGGAGCTGCCGTCGACGTTGGCGGGTGCCGCCGAAGGTACGGCGGCGCGACCGGAGGTGGTGCCGCTCAGCGACCGGCTGCAGGCGATGTTCACCGCGCGGATCGCCGATCTGCCGGGACCGACCCGCCGGCTGCTGCTGCTCGCGACCTTCGAGGGCACCGGCGACCTCCGGGTCCTGCGGACCGTCCTCGGCGATCGGGCCGGCCTGACCGACCTCGCACCGGCGGAACGCACGCAGCTGGTCCGGGTGGACGACGCGACGGGCCGGGTCGCGTTCCGGCACCCGCTGATCCGCTCGGCGATCGTCGCGATGTCCACGCACGAGGAGCGCCGCGGTGCGCACATCGCCCTGGCCGGCGCGCTGCACGGCGACGACGAGCGCCGGGCCTGGCACCTGGCGGCGGCCGCGGTTGGCCCGGACGAAACGGTGGCGGAGCTGCTCGAACGGGCGGCGCACCGGGTCATGCTGCGCGGGGACGCGTTCGCCGCCGCCGCGGCGCTGATCCGCGCCGCGGAGCTCAGCGTGACCGGCGCCGGCCGGGGCCGGCGGCTCGCCGAGGCCGCCTACATCGGCGCCGAGGCCAGCGGCGCCATCGCCGACGCCACGACGCTGCTGACCGACGCGCGCCGGGCGGCGCCGGACTCCGCCGGCTCGCTGCACGCGGCCAACGCGGCCGCCTTCCTGATGCTCAACGGCGACGGCGACGTGAACACCGCGCACCGTCTCCTCGTGGGCGCCATCGAGACCGGCGAGCACGGCTACCGGGCCGAGGACCCGGCGCTGATCGAGGCCATGCACACGTTGCTGCTGCTGTGCTGGTACGGCGGGGCCGAGTACTGGGAGCCGTTCTACCGGGCCCTGCGCCGCCTGCGGCCGCGGCCGCCCGACGTCCTCACGCTGGCGAGCAAGACCTTTCCCGACCCGGTCCGCACCGGGGCGGCCGCGCTGGCGCAGATCGACGCGATCCTCGGCACGCTGCCGGACGAGGCCGACCCCACCCGCATCATGCGGATCGGCACGGCGTCGGTCTACCTCGACCGGCTCGGCGACTGCCGCGAGTCGTCGTGGCGGCTCGTCCGGCACGGACGCGACGGCGGACCGCCGCGCCGGCACCTCGGCGCCCTCATGCACCTGTGCCTGGACGACTACCTCGCCGGGCGCTGGGACGAGGCCGAGGAGCTCGCGCTCGAGGGCCAGCGGGTCTGCGCCGCCGGCGGATTCTCGTTCTTCGCGTGGTACTTCCGGTACAACCGGGCGATCGTCGCGGCCGGCCGGGGCCGCTTCGACGAGGCGTACACCCTCGCCGACGAGATGACCCACTGGGCCCTGCCCCGCGGCGTGACGGCCGCCGCCCTGTTCGCGCATCATCCGCGCACGCTGGCCGCCCTGGGCCGGGGCGACTGGGACGCCGCCTTCCTGCACGCCGCCGCGATGAGCCCGCCCGGTGTGCTGGCCTCGCACGTGCCGCACTGCACGTGGGTGATGTACGACCTCGTCGAGGCGGCTGTCCGCACCGGGCGCGCGGCCGAGGCACGGGCCCACGTCGCGGCGATGCGGGCCGCCGGCGTCGCCGCGCTGTCGCCCCGGATGGCGCTGCTGCAGGCCGGAGCGGAGTTCCTGGTCCGGGACGACGACGCGGGGGTCGAGCGGCTGGAGGCGATGCTGGCCGGTCCCGCGGCGGACCGGTGGCTGTTCGAGGCGTCCCGGATCCGCCTCGCCCTCGGCGAACGGCTGCGCCGGACCGGCCCGCCGACGCGGGCCCGGCCGTATCTGCTCGCCGCCCGCGACGGGTTCGCCGCCATGGCCGCCGAGCCGTGGCTCGAACGCACGCACGCCGAGCTGCGCGCCACCAAGTACCGGCTGGCGGACGCGCCGCCGGACGGCCCGGCCGCGCTGACCGCGCAGGAGTACCAGATCGCGCGGATGGCGGCGACCGGCCTGACCAAACAAGCAGATCGCCGAGCGGATGTACCTCTCGCACCGCACCGTGGGCGCGCACCTGTACCGGATCTTTCCCAAGCTCGGCGTCGCGTCGCGCGCCGGGCTCAGGGACGCGCTGTCCCGTGCGGTGCAGGCAAATGACTGATGAGCGCCGCCCGGCCGGCCCGGAGAGTGGAGCGCACCACGAACGAGCGGCCCCCGCGGAAGGAGCACCGCCCCCATGACGACCCTCGCCAACCCACCGACCCAGGACGACCGCACCGAGTTCCTGCGCGAGTTCCTCCGCGACCCGTTCACCGTCGCCGCCGTCACGCCCAGCGGCCGGCGGCTGGCCGAGGTGGTCACCGCGCCCGTGCCGCGCACCGGCGCCCCGCTGGTCGTGGAGCTCGGCCCCGGCACGGGCGCGTTCACGGCGGAGATCCAGCGGCGGCTCGCCGGCCGCGGGCGGCACCTGGCCATCGAGATCAACGAACGGTTCGCCGGGCGCCTGGCCGCCCGCTTCCCCGAGGTCGACGTCGCCGTCGCCGACGCCCGGGGGCTGCGCGACGTCCTCGCGCGGCGCGGCCACCGCCACGCCGACGTGATCGTGAGCGGGCTGCCGTGGGCGGCGTTCACGCCGGGCCGCCAGGACGACCTGCTCGACGCCGTCGTCGCCGGCCTGGCCCCGCACGGCGCGTTCACCACCTTCGCCTACACGCACACGCGATGGGCCCCGCCGGCCCGCCGGCTGCGGCGCACGCTGCGCGCACGGTTCGAGGAGGTCGTGCTCGGCCGGACGGTGTGGGCCAACATGCCGCCCGCGTTCGTCTACTCCTGCCGCCGGCCCCGGACCGCCTGACCACCTCCGCGGCGGGCTCAGCCGCTGAGCCCGCCCGGGGTTGCGCATCGACGTACGTCTCACTACAGTGGGCCCACGACGGGCCTGTGAAACGTTTAAATGAAACGATTCACAAGCCCACACAACCAAGGGAGCCCGCCATGCCCCTGCAAAGACGGACGCGCGCGGCCGCCACCGCGCTCGTCGCGCTCGCGGCCATCGTCCTGGTCGCGCCGCCCTCCACCGCTGTCGCCGCCACGCCGGTCACATTGTCCGGGGCGCACTGGATCTGGTATCCGGAAGGGGATCCGCACGTCAGCGTGCCGGCCGAGTATCGGTTCTTCCGCAAGTCGTTCAGCGTCGCCGCCGGAAGCGTCAGCGACGCGCAGCTGGTCGTGACCGGCGACGACACCGTCGACGTCTGGCTCAACGGCAAGCCGCTGGCCGGTTCCAGCCGGGTCGCCGACGCGTGGAAGACCGGCCTCTATGTCGACCTGGGCAGCGCGCTGACCAGCGGCACCAACACCATCGCCCTGGCGGTGAAGAACACCTCGGTCGGGCCGGCCGGCGTGATCGGGCACGTCCACGTCGTGACCGGCGGCGGCACCACCGATCTCGTCACCGACGGGTCCTGGAAGGCCGGGCACGACGGCGTGAGCGGCTGGGAGCAGAGCGGGTTCGGCGACGGCGCCTGGCCGGCCGCGAGCGACCTCGGGCTCTACGGGTCGTCGCCGTGGAACGCTTCCGTGGTCCTGCCCGATCCCAACGCGGTCTCGCCGCTCAGCGTGGCGAGCGCGACCGTCGAGCACCGGGCCAACCCGCTCGGGGTCGACGCCGCGCAGCCGCTGTTCGGGTGGAAGCTGACGTCGGCGGTGGCGCAGCAGCGGCAGGCGGCGTATCAGATCCAGGTCTCCTCGACCAGCGCCAACGGTGCCGACGTGTGGGACAGCGGGCGCGTGCCGGCCGCCGGGCAGGTCGACATCGCCTACGGCGGGCCGGCACTGAGCAGCATGAAGCGGTATTCCTGGCGGGTCCGCGTCTGGGACACGCAGGGGCGGGCCGGGGCGTGGAGCTCGACCCAGACCTTCGAGACCGCGCTGCGCGCCCCGGCCACCGAGTGGACCGGGGACTTCATCGGGCAGCCGGCGGTCACCGCCGACCTGTCCGGGGCGAGCTGGATCTGGTATCCGGAGGGCGACCCCGCGGGCGGCGTGCCCGCTTCCACCCGGTATTTCCGCCGCACGTTCAGCCTGGCGAGCGCCCCGGCCAGCGCCGCGCTCGTGGTCACGGGCGACGACACGGCCGACGTCTGGGTCAACGGCGTCCAGGTCAGTTCGTCGCCGCGGGTGTACCAGTCGTGGCAGCAGGGTGCGCTGGTGGACCTGACCGGACGGCTCACCGCGGGTACCAACACCATCGCCATAGCCACCGAAAACACCACGCAGTCGCCGGCCGGCATGATCGCGAAGCTGACCGTGGCCGGCGGGCCGACGATCACGACCGACGCGGCGTGGAAGTCCTTCACCAGCGCGCCGTCCGGGTGGAACCAGCCGGGCTTCAACGACTCGGGCTGGCCGGCGGCGCGGGCGGTGGCGACCTACGGCAGCGGGCCGTGGGGCGCCAACGTCGTGATCGCCAAGGCCGCCCCGCTGGTGCGCAAGGGCTTCACGGTGAGCAAGCCGGTCGCCTCGGCGCGGCTGCTGACCACGGCGCTCGGGCTGCACGAGACCCGGCTCAACGGCGCGAAGGTCGGCACCGACGTGCTCGCCCCGGGGTGGACCGACTACACCAAGCGGCTGCAGTACAAGGAGTACGACGTCACCGCACAGCTCCGGCAGGGTGACAACGCCCTCGGGGCCTGGCTCGGCAACGGTTGGTACTCCGGCAGCCTGGGCTTCGCGGGCAGCCAGCACTACGGCACCCAGCCGTGGTATTCCGCGCAGCTGCTCATCACGTTCACCGACGGCACCACCCAGACGGTGCGCACCGACGGCACCTGGAAGGTCACCAGCGGCCCGATCCGCGCCGACGACCTGTACAACGGCGAAACCTACGACGCCCGCCAGTCCGTCGCCGGCTGGGACGCGCCCGGCTTCAACGACGGCGGCTGGCCCGCGGTCGCGGTGAAGGGCGGCGCGAAGCCGAACCTGGTCGCGCAGGTCGACCCGGGCGTCGCCGTGCAGCAGGAGTTCCGGCCGGTGGCGATCACCCAGCCGCAGCCCGGCGTGTGGGTCTTCGACCTGGGCCAGAACTTCGCCGGCTGGAACCGGCTGTCGATGTCGGCGCCGGCCGGCACCACGGTGCAGCTGCGCCACGCCGAGGTGCTCAACTCCGACGGCACGATCTACACCGCCAACCTGCGCAATGCGCAGGCCACCGACCGTTACACCTTCGCCGGCACCGGGACCGAGACCTATGAGCCGCGGTTCACCGTGCACGGGTACCGCTACGTCGAACTCACCGGCGCGCCGGCCGGCTTCACCCCGACCGCCGACACGCTGACCGGCCGCGCGGCGTGGACCAGCGGCGCCCAGCTGGGCACGTTCACCACCTCCAGCGCGCTGCTCAACCAGCTGGAGCGCAACATCCTGTGGGGCGAGCGCAGCAACATGCTGTCGATCCCGACCGACTGCCCGCAGCGCGACGAGCGCCTCGGGTGGACGGGCGACATCGCGATCTTCAGCGGTACCTCCACCTTCAACGTCGACGTGCACGCCTTCCTCGACAAGTTCGCCGACGACCTGGTCGACGCCCAGCACTCCGACGGCGCCTTCACCGACGTGGCGCCGGGCGTGTGCTGCGGCGCCGGCACGGCGGGCTGGGGCGACGCCGGCGTGATCGTCCCCTACACCCTGTGGCAGCGCTACGGCGACCTGCGCGTGGTCGACGAGCACTTCGCCGCGATGGCGAAATGGGTTGATTACCTGAGGGGTACTTCGGGTGCCGACCTGATCCGCAACGTGTCGACGTACGGCGACTGGCTCAACGTCAACGACAACACCGCGCAGGACGTCATCTCGACCGCGTTCTTCGCCTGGTCGGCCCGGCTCGTGTCGCGGATGGCGGCGGCGACCGGCCGCACCGCCGAGGCGGCCTCCTACGGCCAGCTCGCCGACCAGGTGGCGGCCGCGTTCACCAACCGGTTCGTGGCCGCCGACGGCACGGTCAGCGGCAACACCCAGACCGGTTACGTGCTGGCCCTCGCCTTCGGCCTGCTGCCCGCCAACCGGGTCCAGGCCGCGGCGGACAAGCTGGCCGCGAAGGTCGCCGCCGCGGGAGGCCACCTGTCGGTCGGCTTCCTCGGCGTGGAGAACCTGCTGCCGGTGCTGGCGAACAACGGCCACGCCGACACGGCGTACCAAATCCTCACGCAGCCCACCTTCCCCGGCTGGGGCTACATGATCAACAACGGCGCCACCACCATCTGGGAGCGCTGGGACGGCATCCGCACCGACGGCTCGTTCAACGACCCGGGCATGAACTCCTTCAACCACTACGGCCTGGGCTCGGTCGGCGACTTCCTGTACCGCCAGGTCGGCGGCCTCGCCCCCGCCGCTCCCGGCTACTCCGCCCTGCTCGTCGCCCCCCAGCCGGGCGGCGGCCTGACCTCGGCGAAGTCGGCCTACGAGACCCCGTACGGCAACGCGGTCAGCGACTGGTCGATCTCCGGCGGCACGCTCACCCTGCGCGTCACGGTCCCGGCCGGCACCTCGGCCACGGTCCGCGTCCCAACCGCAACCGCGGCGTCGATCGCCGCCCCACCCCAGGCCGTCCCAACCGGCCCGGCCACGTACTACCTACCGTCCGGCGCCTACACCTTCACCGCCACCGCCTAACCCCACCGCCAGGCGGGCGCGCGATCTGCCCTAACCAACATCCCGCGCCCGCCCCGCACCACGTCGTCAAGATCCTGAGATGTCGGGGACGGTGCTCAACAGCCAGCCGAGCGGTTGAGCACCGCCTGGGATCTGAACGTACTCGCCAGCATCGATGTCAAGCGTGTGCCGGTGCACGGTGGTAGCCGCGTCGCGTTCGACAAACCAGTAATGGGGAATCCCGGCCTTGGCGTATTCCGCCTTTTTGATGATGCGATCGACGACCTCAGAGCCCCTGGACACCACCTCGATGGCGAGGAGCAGCCCGACCGTGCCGGCATAGCTCGACCGGACCGGGCGCGGCGGCAGGCCCTTCGCCCACACCGTGAGGTCCGGGACCCGTCCGCCACCGACATCGATACCGCAGTCCGTCACCACCTGCTCCGGACCGTAGCCGTTGACCAGAAACCAGGCGAACATCCGTGACACGAGCAGAGCGTGCTCGGGGTCCGCGGGCGGCATGACAGACAGCACTCCCTCAGGGCTGAGTTCGTAGCGATGATTCTCGTCCGCCGCGGCCATCGCAGCGAGGTCGTCCAACGTCACCTGCGTAGGCATCCCCGAGCCCACGGCTTCGGCGCTCATCATGCCTCCCTCTGGCGGTATGCGACTAAAGGCTACAACGGCGTCAGTCTGCCGAAGGCGCCCACGCCGTAAAGGCCGGCCAACACCGGTCCCAGGCCGCCACGTCGGCGGTTGCGGCCCGGACGACCTCCGCGGGGTGACCGGTCGCGACACCCGGCCGCCCTGCACGGTCCCGCTGCGGACGGGACGCTCCCGGGCGCAACCGCCGATCCGCACGGCCGGGCCGGCCGTATGTCTCCGTGATCATGCTGTCCGCGGCGACCACGCCCGGGTTTGCCATGATCCCGGAACCTTTCGGTACACAGGGGTACGTCACCTCTCCACGATCATGAAAACCCTTGGTGCCGAGGCCGGGTTGCGCATGATCACGGAGACTTCAGGCCGCTGCGCCGCGCCCGACGAGTGGGACGTGACCGCCGACCGCACCCGCCCCAGCGTCCCGCTGCGGACGGGACGTGGGTCCCGGCGGGGTCGGGAGGTTCGGCACGGGCGCCCGGTCCAGGCCCGGGATGACGATGTGTGTGTCAAAGGGATACGGCAGGAGGCCGGACATGAGCACCGCACACATCCACCAGGCCAGCACCCTCGAGCGCGTCGAAGCGCCGGGCAGCATGCTCACCAAGACCGCCGCCAAGGCCCTCGCCGTGCTGCGCTACGCCACCGGCTTCCTGTTCCTCTGGGCCTTCCTCGACAAGACCTTCGGCCTGGGCTACTCCACCCCCGAAGCCAAAGCCTGGATCAACGGCGGCAACCCCACCAAGGGCTTCCTCGCCTCGGTGGACGCCGGACCGCTACAGGGCTTCTTCCACACCATCGCCGGCACCTGGTACGCCAACTGGCTGTTCATGCTCGGCATGCTCGGCGTCGGCCTCGCCCTCATCGCCGGCATCGGCCTGCGCGTCGCCGCCGCCTCCGGCACCCTCATCATGGCCGGCATGTGGCTGGCGGAGTTCCCCTTGGCTCAGCACACCGCGAAGGGCGCCCCGACCGGGTCGACCAACCCGCTCACCGACTACCACGTCATCTACGCCGCCGTCCTCATCGTCCTGGCCGCCGCCTACGCCGGCCACACCTGGGGCCTCGGCCGCTGGTGGGCCAAACTCCCCATCGTCCAGAAGAACCGCTGGCTCATCTGACACACAGCATCAACGAAGGCCCGGCAGGCAGCCGCCTCCCGGGCCTTCGCGCGCGCCGCTCAGGCGGCGCCGCCGTTGGCGTAGAGGACCTGGCCGTTGACCCAGCGGCCGGGGCCGGCGAGGAAGGCGGTGACCTCCGCGATGTCGTCGGGGGTGCCCAGACGCTCCATCGGGTTGAGGCTCGCGATGTGGTTGATGACCTGCTCGGTCTTGCCCTCGAAGAACAGCGGGGTCGCCGTGGGTCCGGGTGCCACGGCGTTGACCGTGATGTCCCGGCCGCGCAGTTCCCGGGCGAGGATGAGCGTCATCGCCTCGACGGCGCCCTTGGAGGCCGCGTACGGGCCGTAGGTGGGCATCTGCAGCCGCGTGACCGAGGTCGAGAAGTTGATGATCGCCCCGCCGGGGCGCAGCTGCCGGGCGGCGAGCTGGTTGACGACGAAGGTCCCGCGGACGTTCGTGCGCTGGATGCGGTCGAAGGTGTCGAGGTCCATCTGCGCGATCGGGGCGAGCGGCATGATGCCCGCGGTGTGCGCCACGACGTCGATGCCGCCGAACGCGTCCGTGGCGTGCCGGAACATCGCCGCCATCGCGTCGGCGTCGGCCACGTCGCCGCCGAAGGCGGTGGCCTGCCCGCCGCCGGCCGCGATGGATTCGACGATCTCCTTCGCCTTGTCCGCGCTCCCGCTGTAGTGCACCAGCACGGCGACGCCGTCCCTGGCCAGGCGTTCGGCCACGGCCCGGCCGATGCCGCCGGAGCCGCCGGTCACGATGGCGACGCGAGAGGGGATCGGGATGTGGGTCATGTGCCGTCTCCATCCATATGGATTACCTGTCCATATACGGTATCGCGTTGAAGACAACTTGTCCATTAGTGTGGGGGGTGATCCATGTCGAGCGAGGAGCCGCCGTGACGAACCAGCCGCCTGCCGCCGAGCCGTCCCAGCGCCGGGGGCGCGGGCGCCGTCCGGCCGCCGAGGTCCGGGCCGGTGTGCTGCGGGCGGCGGCGCGGCTGCTGCTCGACGAGGGCATCAAGGCCGTCACCTTCGACCGCGTCGCCGCGGCCGCCGGATCCAGCAAGATGACGCTGTACAAGTGGTGGCCGTCCGCCGGCGCCCTGGCGGCGGAGGCCTACTTCGCCCACAGCGAGCAGCGGCTGGAGTTCCCCGACACCGGCGACATCAGAGCGGACCTCACCACGCAGCTGCGCGCCTTCGTCCGGCTGCTCACCCGGGAGGGCGCGGGCCCGGTCATCGCGGCCCTCATCGGAGCGGCGCAAACCGATCCGGAGCTCTCCGCGGCATTCTCCGAGCACTACTCCCGCCCGCGGCGGGCGCTCGCGGTGGTCGCGCTCGAACGGGCCCGCGACCGCGGCCAGCTCCGCGACGACATCGATCTCGGCATCCTCGTGGACCAGCTCTGGGGGGCGTGCTACCACCGGCTGCTCATCCCCGACGCCCCGCTGGACGAGCAGTACGCCATCGCCCTGGTCAACAACGCGCTCGACGGGGCCTCGGCCCGCCGTTAGCCCGCGCCTTCGGTCAGTCGGTCTCGGGGCGTTGTTGCGGGTCGGGCTCCGGGGCGCGGCGGGGCAGGTGCAGGATGCGGGTCGGCTCCTCGCCCGCCATGGCGTCCGGGTCGTCGCCGGTGTCGCCGCGGGCGTCGGCCAGGGCGGTCTGCAAGGCCCCGTTGATGCGGGAGCCGCCGCGCTTGAAGCCCAGCTCCTTGCGGGCCTCGTCCAGGACCTGCTCCTCGGTGCGCAGCAGGGTGTCCGACTCGATCCAGCGGATCAGCTCGACCAGCAGTTCGTGCGGGTACTCGCCGATCGGGCGCCCGGGGACGAGTTCCGGGCGGGGCCGGGACCGGCCGTCGTCGTCCGAGGCGGCCGGAAGCTCCGCGACCGGGAAGTTCAGCACGACCGTCGGCTCGTCGGTGCGGCGGGCGTCCGCGGCGGCCACCGCCTCGTCGTAGGCGGCGCGGGCCAGGGAGGTCTGGGCGACCGGGTCGGCGAACCAGTCCGTGGACCAGATCCGGTGGAAGCGCCAGCCGAGGCGCTCGAGCTGCTCCTGGCGCAGGCGGTCGCGGTCGCGGGCCGTGCTGGACGAGTGGTACGAGGCGCCGTCGGTCTCGATCGCGAGGACCAGCTCGTCGGGGATGGTCGGGTGGGCGCAGGCGAAGTCGATGCAGTACCCCGCCACGCCGAACTGCGGGGTGACCGGGATCCCGGCGGCGGTCAGGCGGTCGCGGACGTCCCGCTCGAACGCGTTCAGCTCGGGCCGGGTGGCGGCGGCCGCGGCCAGGGAGGTGCCGCCCGACTCCGCGTACTCCAGGTACGAGCGCAGCAGCCGCACCCCGTCGCTGGTGCTGCGGCCCGGGTCCATGTCGGCCGCGGTGAACGAGCTGACCAGGGTCATCCGGCGGCGGGCCCGGGTGACCGCCACGTTCAGGCGGCGCTCGCCGCCGGGCAGCAGCAGCGGGCCGAAGCGGTACAGCAGCCGGCCGGAGGCGTTCTTGCCGTACCCGATGGACAGGATGATGGCGTCGCGCTCGTCGCCCTGGACTCGCTCGAGGTTCTTGACGAAGAACGGCTCGGCGGCGGTCTCGGCGAAGAACGCGTGCAGCTCGGGGCGGGCGGACAGGGCCTTGCGCAGGGCCAGGTCGATGCGCTCGGCGTGGGTGATGCCCATGGTGATGACGCCCAGGGACTCGGCCGGGCGCAGCTGCGCGTGCTGCAGGATCAGCTCGACCACCCGCCGGACCTCGGCGGTCACGCTGTCCGGGGCCTCCTCGCCGCCGCCCTCGGGCGCGAACGGCACGTGGACGTGCTGGACGGTGCCGGCGCCCGCGGTGCCGGGGAACGTGACCAGCGAGCCGTCGTAGATGTGCGCGTTGGAGAAGGCGATCAGCCGGTCGTCCTGGCTGCGGTAGTGCCAGCGGAGGAGGTACGCCGGGAGCAGCGCCGTCAGCACGTCCAGGATCGACTCGTAGCCGGCGGTCAGCGACAGGTCGATCGAGCCGTCGGCGTTGACGCCGAGGGGCTCGGCCGCGGTGCCCTCCTCGGCGGCGGTGAAGAAGCTGGTCGGGGGCAGCTGGTGCTCGTCGCCGGCCACGACGATCTGGCGGCCGCGCAGCAGGGCGGGCACCGCGTCGGCCGGGGTGACCTGGCTCGCCTCGTCGAAGACGACCACGTCGAAGAGGTCGGCCTGGGCCGGCAGCAGCTGGGAGACGACCAGCGGGCTCATCGCCCAGCACGGGCGCAGGGCGGTGAGCATGTGCGGCGCGGTCGCGAAGAGCTGGCGGATCGGCAGGTGCCGGCGCTTGAGGTTGGCCTGGTGCTCGACCAGGCGGCTCTCGTCCGGGTACTCGTCGCGGGTGTGCGTGATGTGCTCGGCGACCGCGCGCAGGACCCGGGTGGCGGTGGCCTCGATGTGACGGCGGTCGGCGTCGCGGAACTCGGCGACCGTGCGGGCGTGCAGCGGGCCGTCGAACGCGCCGACCCGCGGGTCGGTGAAGTTGAGGTGCTGCAGGATCGAGGCGTGCCAGCAGGCGTCGAAGACCGCGGCGGTCAGGTCGGCGTCGGGGCGGCGGCCTTCCAGGTCGGCGACGAGGGGGTCGAGCCCGAGGGCGTTGAAGGCGGCGCCGAGCTCGTTGAGCCGCGGCACCCGGCGCAAGGTCCGCTCGTCGCCGGAGAGGCCGGACAGCACGCGGCCCAGCCGATCGAGGTCCATCGAGGCCATCGGGATGTGTGCGGTGTACCGCTGCAGCAGCTGCACCTCACGGTCCAGCCGGTCGAACTCGGCGCGGGCGCGACCGAGCTCGGCGGGCAGGCGCGGCTGGCCCCGGTCGAGCGCGAGCTGACCCCACTGCTGGCGCTGGGTGAGCGCCGCCGACAGGCCGGCGAACAGCTGCTGCCGCGACGGCTTGCCCGGGCCTCGCCACAGCTCGGCGGCCTGCTTGCGCATCCGGCGGCGGGTGAGCCAGCCGGCGTCGGCGCCGGGCTCGCCGGCGTGGGCCTTGCGCCACTCCCGGTCGGCGGCCGAGGCGATGTGCAGGGCCAGGTCGCTGCGGAACACGTCGTCGCGGAACTGCGCGAGGGTCGCGGCGATCGCGTCGAGGAACGCGAAGAGGGCCCGCCAGCCGGTGAGGTCGGCCGGGGCGCGCAGGCCGGTCTCCTCCAGCACGTACTGCAGGGCCGGACGCGCCTGCGGCAGGGTCTGCTCCGACAGGCGCTCGGCGAGATCGAACGCGGCCTCGGCGTCGGCCGCGCTGTTGACGCTCGCCCCGACCCAGCCCGACTGCTGCTCGGTCATGGTGAACCCGCCGAGCGTGGCGAAGTCGCGCAGCTGCTCGCGGACCCGCCGCGCGGTCGGCGCGTCGAGCCGGGCGAGCACCGGCCCGCGCAGCCGCACCTGGGTCATCGGCCACACGGAACCCACTCTTCTGGGCTCAGCCAGCCGGATCATCTCCGCCTGGGCCTGGTATGCCGAAATTCCCCACGGCTCGCGCACCTGGTGCATGGCGTCGTCGTGGTCGTTGAGCGCGGCCCGGCGCGCGGCGAGCGTCTCATGCAGCACGGCGAGGTCGGGCTGGGCGATGCGGGCGGCCGAGTCGAACGCGGCCTTGAGGTCGGCCGCCACCTTGCGCCGCGACGTGGTGCCGTCGTGCACGTCCATCACCAGGTTGCCCAGCCCGCGGCGGGCCAGCCGATCGGTGACGGCGGTGATCGCGGCCCGCTTCTCGGCCACGAACAGCACCCGCTTGCCCCGCGCGACCAGCGACGCGATCAGGTTGGCGATGGTCTGGCTCTTGCCGGTGCCGGGCGGGCCCTTGATCACGCTGTGCTGGCCGGCGAGGACCGCGTTGATCGCGTAGTTCTGCGACGAGTCGGCGTCGAGCACCAGGAACTCGTCCTCCGGCGGAATCCAGTCCGGGTCGCGCAGCGCGACGACCGCCTCCGGGCGCAGCGCGGCCTGGGCGTCCCGGTCACCGGCGATGGCGGCGATGACGTCGTGCGCGACCAGCGCCCCGGCCGCCACCCGCAGGTCGGTGACCATCGGCAGCTTGGCGTAGGAGAACGTGCCGAGGACGAACCGCGGCCCGATCGCGAACCCGCGGACCCGCCCGGCCGCCTCCTTGACCAGCCGCTCGTAGAGCGGCTGCGGGTCGAACCCGGCGGTGTAGCTGATCAGCTCCTCGAGCTCGTCGGCGTCGACCCGCACGCCGAAGTCCTCTTCGAGCAGCTGCAGCAGCGTCGGGTTGATCTCCAGGTCGCCCTGCAGCGTGAGATCGAAGTCGTCCTCGGCCGCACCCCGCGCCCGCAGCAGCGCCGAGCGCAGCAGCACGGGCGCGGCCGGCGCCGCCCCGGCTCCGGGCGCCGCGGTCCAGGTGGCGCTGCCGATCGCCGCGAAGCAGGTCTCGATGCCCCGCTCCTCGGCCAGCTCCCGCGCCTTGTTGCGAATCGTCCGGGCCCGCTTGATCGCCCCGCCGTGCGCCTCGGCGTCGGGAAACAGCTGACCGAGCGGCAGCGTGCGCCCACCGAGCAGCGCCTCCAGGGCGACCGTGTTCGCGCCGGTCAGGTCGAGCGTGCCGGCCCGCAGGTCGCGGTAGTAGAGCAGGGTGTTGCGCCCGCCCAGGTCGATCAGCTGCGACCGCCACCGCCGGGCGGCGGCCTGCACGAGGTCAGCCCGGGCTGCACCGGGCGCGGTGTCCTCCACGGCTGGAGGGTAGCGCCCCGTCGCCCGCACCGCCCCTCGTCCGAGCGGCCGTCGCTGCTTGATGACTCCGGCCCGTACAACTGACGACCGTTGCTCCCGTCAGACACCGGTCGGCGCTGGCGCGCCTCCCTGCCACCCCCGCCGTGCCAAGAGCGGATAAATCCAGCCACTCCGTGACCGGATTTATCCGACATTTCGTATACGCCCGCTTAGCGCGAAGCGCCGGCAACAACTCTCCACGATCAAGCACGCACCGCCTCGGCACCGCCGGTTTTTCGTGATCACGGAGACATAACGCACCTATGGGTACATAGACCCTCCACGATCACGAAAAACCGTGGTGTCACCAGCACTTTCAGCATGATCACGGAGACTTCCGACCGGCAAACTCGCCAAGCGCAAGAACCTCCATAACCGAAATGTCGGATATATCCGTCACGAAGTGGCGGATATATCCGGAAACCACCGCAACCCGCGCACGCGAGATGGCGAGGCCCGCGGCACGCGGACACGGCTCGCTCGCGTGCACAAAGGAGGCGCGGCAGCGAGGACCTGCGGGCGGCGCCGCGGGGTGCCACGCGACAGGCGTCGTGGCAAGGCGATGCGGGACGTCGGGAGCGGCGCCTCGGAGCGCGGTGACGCGGCGCTCGTCGGGTGCGACGACGGCAACGCGGAAGCAGCGCTCGGCGGGTGCGACGACGCCGACGCGGAAGCAGCGCCCCGCGGGTGCGACGACAGCGACGCGGAAGCAGCGCCCCGCGACAGCAGTGGGACTGCGACGCGACCGCGCCGCCACACGGCGACGGGGCACTCAGCGGCGCGACGGCGGCGACGCGGAAGCGCGGGCAGCGCCCCGCGACAGCTCTGGGACCAGCGACGCGACCGCGTCGCAGCACGGGGACAGCGGAGCGATACCCCCGAAGCAGCGCGCGGCGATGCGAGCGCGAGCGCGGCGGCCCCGCCGGAGCAAGTCCGGCGGGGCCGCGTGGAGGCGTCGGTCAGCTGCTCAGGTCGTACAGGACGGTGTTGCCGATGGTCTGGGACTGGTAGTTGGCCTCGACCCAGGCCGCGATCTCCGCGCTCGCGCTGCTCCCGCCGTTGCTGCGCCCGCCGAAGCCGGCGCCGCCGATGAAGTAGTGGATTTTGCCCTCGTGTACGTACTGCTGGAACTGCGCCAGGCTCGGGGTCGGGTCGCTGCCGTTGAAGCCGCCGATGGCCATGACCGGGAGTTCGGTGGCCAGCTGGTAGCCGGAGGCGTTGTTCGAGCCGACGGCGGCGGCGACCCAGGTGTACTTCCCGCTGTCCTGCCGCAGGGCCGCGACGACCTCGCTGCCCGGCGTGGTCGCGTTGAGCAGACCGCCCATGCCGCCACCGCCACCACCACCAGTGCCGCGGCCGGTGAAGCCGCCGCCGTTGAAGCCGCCCGCGGTGCCGCCGCCGGGGAAAGCACCGCCGCCGCCGGGGAAGCCGCGGCCGCCCATGCCGCCGGCGACGGTCGGGCCGGCGGTGACGATCGAGCCGGTGTGCGGGGTGGCCGCGGTGTTCAGGGAGTACGCGATCGGGCCGGCCAGCACCGCGAACAGCGCGACCACCGCCGCGGCGAGGCGCAGGGAACGGCCGAGCTGCTGGCTGAGCAGGATGCCGGCCGCGCCGAGGGCGCCGGTGGCCAGCACCGCGAACCGCAGCCAGGGGTGGAAGTCGGCGCTGCGGTTGAGCAGCAGATACGACCAGACCGCAGTGATCGCGACCGTACCCCCGAGCACCAACAGGGCATAGAGGTCGGACCGCCGCCGCCACAGCGTCGCGACGCCCATGCCGGCCAGAGCGCCGATCGCCGGGGCGAGGGCGACGGTGTAGTAGTCGTGGAAGATGCCCTGCATGTAGCTGAAGACCACGGCGGTGGTGACCAGCCAGCCGCCCCACAGCACATAGGCCGCCTTGCGGGTGGACCAGATCAGGCCCGCGACGGTAAGGATGAGCGCGGCCGGCAGCAGCCACGACGCCTGGCCGCCGGTCTGGCCGTCCAGCAGGCGGGACCAGCCGGTCTCGCCCCAGGCGCCGCCGAAGCCACCACCGCCGCCGCCACCACCGCCGAAGCCGCCTCCGACGCTGCCGGTCTCGTTGCCGGTGAGCCGGCCGAAGCCGTTGTACCCGAGCGTCAGCTCCAGGATCGAGTTGGTCTGCGAACCGCCGATGTACGGCCGGGCCGACGCCGGGGTCAGCGACACGATCGCCACCCACCAGCCGGCCGAGACGATCATCGCGGCGCCGGCGACGAGCAGCTGCACGAGCCGGCGGCCCCAGCCGGTGGGGGCGAACAGCAGGTACGCCAGCGCGAACGCCGGCACCACCAGCAGGGCCTGCAGCATCTTGGTGAGGAAGCCCAGGCCGACGGCGCTGCCCGCGAACACCAGCCACCAGGTGCTGCCCCGCTCCAGGGCGCGCACCATGCCGTACACGCCGGCCACCAGCACCAGCATGAGCAGCGCATCGGGGTTGTTGAACCGGAACATCAGCGTCGCGATCGGGGTCGTGGCCAGCACCGCCCCGGCGAGCAGCCCGGCGGCCGGACCGTGCCAGCGCTTGACCGTGAGGTACAACAGCCAAACCGTGGCGACCCCGATGAGCGCCTGCGGCGCGAGGACGCTCCAGGAGCTCAGCCCGAAGATTCGCACGGACAGGCCGGTGATCCACAGCGCCCCGGGCGTCTTGTCGACGGTGATGAAGCTCGCGGCGTCGGACGAGCCGAAGAACCACGCCTTCCAGCTCTCGCCGCCGGCCTGCGCGGCCGCCGCGTAGAAGGCGTTGCCCCAGCCGGAGGCGGAGAGGTTCCACAGGTAGAGCGCTGCGGTGGCAAGCAGGAGCAGCACGAGCGCGGGGCGCGCCCAGACCGGATCGCCGGCCTGCCGCGCGGCGGGGTTCGGGGTCGCGGCCTCGGGCGTCGCCGGAGGGGTCAGCGTGGTCGTCATGCCGCCACGGTGCGTCCCGAGGCTTCCGGCCCCTTCAACGCTAGCTGTGCGCCGCCTGGGAAAGGTCGAACAGCATGCAGGTCGAGGTGGCGTGCGCCACGAGCGCCCCGCGCCCGTCGGTGATCTGCGCCTGGGCGAGCGCCGTGCGCCGGCCCTTCGAGATGACCGTGCCCTCGCAGGTGAGCACGCCGGAGGCGATCGACGCCGGGCGCAGGAACTTCGTGGTCAGGTCGAGCGTGGTGTACCCGAAGCCGGCCGGCAGGGTCGAGTGCACCGCGCAGCCGGTCGCCGTGTCCAGCAGCGTGGCCAGCACACCGCCGTGGACGCTGCCGAGCGGGTTGTAGTGGAACTCGGCGGGCTCCAGCGTCACGACCACCCGCCCGTCCTCGGCCTCCAGCCGCCCGGCACCCAGCAGGTGCATGATCGGCGGCGCCGGCAGCTCCCCCGCCGAGATCGCCCGCAGCAGCTCCAGCCCGCCGCGCCGCCCGACCTGCGCGGCGTTGACCATCGGATCGGACCACGAGAACGTACGGCTGCGGAGGTCCCCCTCGATCTGCGTCATGCCCCCAGCCTCCCGGCCCCACCTGAATCTGTCAACAAGACCCAGCTCGGAGCTAGCCTGACTGCATGAGACCTAAAGCACTCGACTGGTCGGTTGACAACTGCACCATCGGCCGAGCCATGGCGATCCTCGGCGAACGCTGGACCATCGTCGTGCTGCGCGAGGTCTTCAACGGCATCTTCCGCTTCGACGACATGCGCGAGCGCACCGGCATCCCGCGCCAGGTGCTCACCAACCGCCTCGCCCTGCTGGTCGACAACGGCGTGCTGCGCCGCGTGCCGTACCGCGAGCCGGGCTCCCGGGCCCGCGACGAGTACCGCCTCACCGAGAAGGGCTTCGACCTGTACCCGCTGCTGGTCGCCGTCCGCGAGTGGGGCGACCGCTACCTGGCCGACCCCGGCGGGCCGCCCCTGGTCACCGTCCACCGCGACTGCGGCGCCGACGTCCACGCCACCCTGGTCTGCGAGGCCGGCCACCACGAGATCACCCCGCGCGACGTCATCCCCCAGCCCGGCCCGGGCGCCCGCCGCCGCGTCCCGGCATAAAACCGAGAAAAATATGGACTCGGGCCGCGTCACTTACAGACCGTTGCTCCCGCCAGACACCGGTCGGGCCTTGCGGCCCTCCCTGCCAGCCCCGCCGTGCCAAGAGCAACCACGATAAGTCGGGCGCTCCGCGCCACGACTTATCGGACATATCATCATTTATCGTGATCGGACGGAGCTGAGCCATTCCGTCCGTGCAACACGTCACGCGGCGTGAGCGAAGTATGGCCGTCCTGTTGACAACGCGCGGCTACCGGCTGCCCAACCATGGATCACGGCGAGTCGTCGACCCGTGGAAGGGGCCCGCATGCCGAGGAAGTACCGCAGCGCACTGCGCGTCGTCGCCGTGGCGGTCCTCGCGATCGCCGGCGGGGCGGCGACGCCGGGCGGGCCGGCGGTTGCGGCCACCCCGCCGGCGCCGGCCGGCGGCGGCCTGACCCGGGTCATCGTCGCCTACGACGACCCCGACGCGGCCGGCCGCGCGGTGACCCGGGCCGGCGGCACGGTCGGCCGGCCGTTGTCCATCGTGGACAGCTTCGCGGCCGAGGTGCCGGCCGACCGCCTCGGCCAGGTCGAGGCCGCCCCCGGCGTGCGCGGTGTGACCGTGGACGGCAGGGTGGCGCTGGACTCGGCGGCCTGGCGGGCGGACGGCGACGCCAACTCGATGTTCAGCGTCGTGCGGGCCACCGGCGCGCTCGACGTGTGGAAGAAGGCCGACGCCGGCGGGCGCCTGCTCGGCGGCAACGGCGTCGGCGTGGCCCTGATCGACTCCGGGATCTCGCCGGTGACCGGGCTCAACGACCAGACCCGGATCATCAACGGGCCGGACCTGTCGTTCGAGTCGCAGGCGCCCAACCTGCGCTACGTCGACACGTTCGGGCACGGCACCCACATGGCGGGCCTGATCGCCGGGCGGGACCCGGGCACCAACCTGGCCACCGTGAGCGACCCGACGAACTTCACCGGCATGGCCCCCAACGCCACGCTGATCAGCGTCAAGGTCGCCGCCGCGGACGGGGCGACCGACGTGTCGCAGGTCATCGCCGGCATCGACTGGGTGGTCGCGCACCGCAACGACCCCGGGCTCAACATCAAGGTGCTGAACCTGTCCTTCGGTACGGACTCCACGCAGGACGAACGCCTCGACCCGCTCTCCCACGCCGTCGAGTCGGCCTGGAAGAAGGGCATCACGGTCGTGGTGTCGGGGGGCAACGACGGTACCGCCCGGGGCACCCTGTCGATGCCCGCGGCCAACCCCTACGTGATCGCGGTCGGCGCCGCCGACTCCAACGGCACCGACACGCGCTCCGACGACGTCGTCGCGGAGTTCAGCAGCCGCGGCAGCGCGACCCGCTCGGTCGACCTGACCGCGCCCGGGCGCTCGATCGTCGGCCTGCGCGACCCCGGCTCGTACGTCGACGTGAACTACCCGACCGGCCTGGTCCCCGGCGACGCCTCGAAGCGCTACTTCCGCGGCAGCGGCAGCTCCCAGGCCGCCGCCATCACCTCCGGCGCGGCCGCCCTGCTGCTGCAGCAGCGCCCGGCGCTCACCCCGGACCAGGTCAAGAAGCTGCTCACGAGCACGGCCGACGCCATGTCCGGCACCGCCGCCCTGGGCCGCGGCGCGGGCGAGCTGAACGTCAAGCGGGCCACCGAGGCGCCGACCCCCTCCGCCGCCGCGGCCGCCCAGACCTGGCCGGCGTCGAGCGGTACCGGCACGCTCGAGGGCTCCCGGGGCAGCGCCCACGTGGCCGACCCGGTCAGCGGCGCGATGCTGACCGGCGAGCAGGACATCATGGGCCGGGCCTGGAACGGTACCGCCTGGGCCAAGGCGGCCACCGCCGGCTCGACCTGGACCCTCGGCGCCTGGAACGGCGCGGCCTGGGCCGGCATCGCGTTCACCTACGGCCCGTCGGGGCGCAGCTGGGCCACGGCCTACTGGGCCGGGACCGACTGGGACGGCCGCGCCTGGAACGGGCGGGCGTGGAGCGGCGCCACGTGGGACGGCCGCACATGGAGCGGCCGAACTTGGTCAGGAAACACCTGGAGCGGCCGAACTTGGAGTGGAAGCTACTGGTCCGCCTCCATCTGGCAATGACGAACCCCCTGGCAATGGTGATGAAGAGAGCACGTGGGTGGAGCCGCCCCGACGCCCGGGTCGCGACGCTGAGCCTCTGGCTGGGCCTCGCGACCGTCGCGGCGCACACGCTGCGCATCCGCAACGCCGGGCTGCCCGCCCACCCCGACCCGGTGCCGCTGGCGATCCTGCTGGTGGCGTTCGCCCTGACCGAGGGCTTCGCGGTGCACGTGCGGGTGCGCCGCGGCGGCCACGCGATGAGCCTCAGCGAGATCCCGATGGTGCTCGGGCTGCTCGCGGTCGACCCGACGCTGCTGCTGTGCGTGCGGCTCATCGGCGGCGCCGTCGGCCTCGCCTGGCTGCGCGGGCAGCGCGGCGTCAAGCTCGGGTTCAACGTCGCGCTGCTGGGCGTGCAGACCACCGCCTCGACCATGCTGCTGCGCGCCCTGTCCGGGCCGCAGCACCCAAGTTCGCCGCTGGAGTGCGGGCCGCTGGAGTGGCTGTACGTCCTGATCGTCATGCTGATCTCCGACGTCATCGCGGCCGTCCTCGTCACCGCCGTCATCGCCCTGCACGACGACCCCGGCGAGTGGCACCGGCTGCCCGGCGCGCTGCGGGGCCTGCCGCTCGTGGCGGTCACCACCAGCATCGGGCTGATCAGCGCGCTGGCCATCGACCGGGACCAGCGGGCCATCGCGCTGCTGGCGATCGTCTCCGCGGTCACCTACCACGCCTACCGGGCCTACGTCCGGCAGAGCCAGGGCCACCAGCAGGTCGAGGAGCTCTACGCCTTCACCCGCGCCCTGGACGGGCCGCTGGACACCGGCGGCGTGGCCCGGATCGTGCTGGAGCAGGCCCGCGACCAGCTACGCGCCGAGCGGGCCGAGCTGATCGTCCCCGGGCCGGGCGGCACCTGCCACCGGCTGAGCATGCACGGCCGGCACCGGCTGGACATCGGCACCGAACCGGCGCCGCCGGAACACGAGTGGTGGCGGCCGGCCCGGTCGGGCACGCCGGTGCTGCTGGCCAAGGGCCACCGGATCGGCGCCCCGGTCGAGGACGGCATCGCCGTACCGGTGCCGCTCAGCGACGGCGTCACCGGCGTGCTGCTGGTCGCCGACAGCCTGCCCGACATCCCGACCTTCGGCGAGCAGCACGTGCGGCTGTTCCAGGCGCTGGCCAACCACGCCAGCGTGTCGCTGGCCAAGGCCCGGCTGCTCGACGAGCTGCGCCGGGAGGTCGCGCAGAAGGAGCACCTGGCCCTGTACGACCCGCTGACCGAGCTGCCGAACCGCCAGCGCTTCCAGGCGCTCACCGACGAGCTGCGCGCCGCCGGCACCCCGCTCGCCGTGCTGCTCATCGACCTGGACCGGTTCAAGGACGTCAACGACGCGCTCGGCCACGACGTCGGCGACCAGCTGCTGCGCCAGGTCGGCGAGCGGCTCCAGGAGCGCCTGGGCGGGCGGGGCACGGTGGCCCGGTTCGGCGGGGACGAGTTCGCCGTACTGCTGCCGGACATCCGCACCCGGGAGGTCGCCGTCGCGATCGGCGACGACCTGAGCGCGGCGATGGAGCAGCCGATCCCGATCGGGCACCTGCGGCTCAACGCCCGGGCCAGCATCGGCGTCGCCCTCGCGCCCGAGCACGGCGACGACGCCAAGACCCTGATCCAGCGGGCCGACGTGGCGATGTACGTGGCCAAGGACACCCGCACCGGCATGCGCGTCTACACCGCCGACGACGACCGCAACAGCCCGCGCCGCCTGGCCATGGCCGCCGACCTGCGCGAGGCCATCCAGCGCCGCGACCTCATGGTGGTGTTCCAGCCCAAGCTGGAGACCGCCACCGGCGTGGTCGTCGGCGCCGAGGCGCTGGCCCGCTGGCACCACCCGCTGCACGGCTTCGTGCCGCCGGACGAGTTCATCCCGCTGGCCGAGCACTCCGGGCTGATCCGCCCGCTGACGCTGCACGTGCTCGAGGTGTCGCTGCGCCGGTGCGCGGGCTGGCGGCGCATGGGCCACGACATGCACGTGGCGGTCAACCTGTCGCCGAGCAGCCTGCAGGAGTCAGACCTGCCCGACATCGTGGCCCGCCTGCTCGGCCAGGCCGGCGTCCCGGCCAGCGCGCTGACCCTGGAGATCACCGAGAGCAGCATCATGGCGGACCCGACCGGCGCCACGGTCATCCTGGACCGGCTGCACGCCCTCGGGGTCAAGCTCGCCATCGACGACTTCGGCACCGGGTACTCCTCGCTGGGCCGCCTGCGCGAGCTGCCCATCCACGAGATGAAGATCGACCGCTCCTTCGTGCAGCGCATCGCCGTCGACCACCGCGACCGGGCGGTGGTCCGCTCGGCCGTCCAGCTCGGCCACGCGCTCGACCTCATGGTCGTCGCCGAGGGCGTCGAGGACGAGCAGACCCTGCTCCACCTGCGCCGCGAGGGGTGCAACCTGGTCCAGGGGTACCACATCTCCAAACCGCTCCCGGCGGACGATTTCGCGGAATGGCTGACCGCCCGGATCCCGCAACTGGGCGGGGCATAACGTTCGCTGCATGTGCACCGTGCTCCTCCGGTTCGACCCCGACGCCACCTGGCCCGTGCTGCTCGCCGCGGTCCGGGACGAGTACCTGGCCCGCCCCTGGGAGCCGCCCGCCGAGCACTGGCCGGGCCGGTTCGGCGGCCGGGACCTCACCGCCGGCGGCACCTGGCTGGCCGTGGACCCGGCCCGGCCCGGCGTCACCGCCCTGCTCAACGGCTATCCGCCGCTGCCGCCGGCCGGGGACCGCCCGACCCGGGGGTCGCTGCCGCTGTCGCCGTTCCCGCCGGACGACGACGTGCTCCGCACGTTCGACGCCTTCCACCTGGTCCGCGCCGAGCCGACCGAGATCTCGCTGACCTCCTGGGACGGCGTGGCGGTCACGCACCGGCTGCTGGCGCCCGGCGACCACGTGATCGTCAACCAGGGCCCGGACGTCAACGACTTCGCCCCGCTGCGGGCCGCGAAGACCCCCGACCCGCAGCCGGGCCTGCCGCCCGAGGAGGCGTGGGGCGACTGGATCGCCATGCTGTCCGGCGGCGACTTCACCGGCGCCGCCGTCCGCCCGCTGCTCGTCCGCCGCGAGGTCGACGGCCTGCTGTACGGCTCCGGCTCGGCGACCCTGGTCGCGATCGGCGAGCCCGGCGTCCGCTACGACTTCACCGCCAACCCCGGCCCCGACGCGCTGTGGCGGGAGATCCCGCTGCCGGGGTGACTAGAGGCCGACCGCGGCCAGCGACGACTCCCACAGCCGCGCCGCCCGCCCCGGGTCGGTCGAGCGCCGTGTGGCCGGCAACAGGGTGCGCAGGAAGTAGTAGCCGCCCGGCACCAGCTGCGCGGCCGGCGCGTCGGCGAGCCACTGCAGCGTGTCGGCGGCCCGGTCCGGGGAGCTGAACAGCACCGGCACGAGCTTGCCCAGCGTGAACAGCGGGCTGCTGGCCGCGAACCGGCTGCGCACCAGCCCGGGGAAGAACGCGGTGGGCAGGATGCCCAGCGGCCCCCAGCGCCGCGCCGCCTCGGCCGTGAACAGCAGGTTCGCCTGCTTCGAGGAGGCGTAGGCGAGCCAGCGCGCCCGGTGCCACGCCGACGGGCGTAGCGGCGCGTCCGCGTCGAGCACGCCCCACGACTCGGCCAGCGACGCGGTGGTCACGATCCGGGCCCGCCCGGCGACCAGCCGGTCCAGCAGGAGATGCGCGAGCAGGAACCCGGCCAGGTGGTTGACGACCAGGGCGCGCGGCCCCCGGTGCAGCCCGCCGGCGTTGTTGGCCAGCACGTCGATCCGCTCGCAGGCGCCGGCCACCGCGGCCGCCGCCGCCCGGACCTGGCCGAGGTCGGCGAAGTCGGCCCGGATGGTGGTCGAGCCCGGGATCGCCGCGCCCGCCGCGGCGAGCCGGCGCTCGTCGCGCCCGAGCAGCACCAGCCGGTCCCCGGCGGCCGCGAACCGGCGGGCGGCGGCCAGCCCGATCCCGGCGCTGGCCCCGGTGACGACGACGGTGCGGTTCACGCCCGGCGCCCCGCGTGCCGGGCCGCGGTTCGCACGTCGGCCTCGGGGACGACGGCCGCGCCGCGCCGCGCGTGGCGGGCCGCGGTCAGCACCAGCCAGGCCGACACGCCGACCAGCGCGGCGCGCTCGAGGACCCCGGTGAACAGCGAGCGGCCGACGAAGAGGATCCCGAACGCGGAGAGGACCAGCGGCGGGTAGGCGATCGCCGCGCCGACCCACCCGGTCCGGCGCAGCAGCCGGTCGGCGGGCAGCAGCGAGTACAGCAGGATCGCCAGCCCGCACAGCAGCAGGGCGCCGATCGCCCCGCCGGCGTGCACGAGGTCGCGGGCGGCCGGAGCCTCGTAGGGCGGCAGCGGGCACCCCGGGCTGCAGTGCACCGCCGCCGAGACGAACGCCAGCGGCGCGGCGAGCGCGAGCGACCCGCCGATCAGCGCGCAGGCCCGCCGGGCCGGCACCGCCAGCAGCCCGAGCGACACGGCCAGCAGCACCATGCTCGCCCGATACAGCCCGGCGTGCGGCGCGCCGGGCACGCCCGACTCCGACACGTAGGTCCACGGCGCCGAGCCGGCCACGGCGATGCCGGCGCCGATGGCGCCGAGCGCCCCGGCGATCGCGGACCCGGCGGCGGCCCAGCGGGTGATCACCCGATCCAGCCTACTGACGCCCGGGGTCCATAGCCCCGGCTGATGGCCGGCGGGCGCACACGGATCAAGGATTTTACATAAAACGGCACGTCTCGATGTCTCAGCCTCTTCTACGCAGGCCCGAACCGCCCTACCGTCACTATATGGATCTGGAGCTGCGGCATCTGCGGGTCGTATGCGCGATCGCGGACGCCGGCAGTGTGACCAAGGCGGCCTCGGTCCTCGGGCTCGCCCAACCCGCCCTCACCGCGCAGCTGCAGCGCATCGAGCGGGCGCTCGGCGGGGCGCTGTTCGAGCGGGACCGCCGCGGCGCCCGCGCGACGCCGCTGGGCGAGCTGGTGCTGTCCCGGGCCCGGGTGCTGCTGCCGGCGGTGAAGGGGCTGCAGGACGAGGCCACCCGGCTGGCCAGCGCGGCCGGGCGCACCGGGCGGTACCGCATCGGAGCGGTGAACGGCCCGATCCTCGGCGGCCTGGTGCACCGGCTCACGACGAACCATTCGGCCGCGCAGATCAGCACCCACGCGTCGTGGTCGTCGGCGGAGCTGGGAGACCTGGTGCTGGCCGGCAAGCTCGACTTCGTGCTGGTCGGCGCGTGCGGGGACGCCCCACCGGCCACCGACACCGGTCTGGCCTGGCGGGTGGTCGCGACCGACCCGGTGTTCCTGCTGCTGCCGGAGAACCACGAGCTGGCCGGCCGGGACGAGGTCGACCTGGCCGAGCTCGCCGACGCGCAGTGGGTGGCCGCGCCCGGCGACGGCTGCTTCTCCGCCTGCCACGCGGCGGCCTGCGCGCGGGCCGGGTTCACCCCGAAGGTGCTGTTCGAGACCGAGGTCCGCGGCGCGATCGACCTCATCGAGTCCGGCGCCGTCGGGCTGTGCCAGGCCACCCTGCGCCCGATGGCCGGGCTGGTCACCGTGCCGATCGCCGGGGCGCCGCTGCACTGGCGGCAGATGCTCGGCTGGCTGCCCGACGGGCCGGCGGCCGACCTGGCCGGGCAGGTGTGGGCGTATGCGATCGAGTCCTACGCCGACGCGGTGCGCCGCAACGAGCGCTACTCCGCCTGGCTGGGCCGCCACCCCGACCGGAGGGGGCTGGCGCTGTAGGGCGCCAGCCCCCGTTCGTTACGTCAGCCGGCTCGTAGCGTCAGCCGGCTCGTAGCGTCAGCCGGCTTGTTACGTCAGCCGGCTCGTAGCGTCGGCCGGCTCGTGCCGTCAGCCGGTGAAGCTGGCCGTGATCTGGGTGAACTGCCAGTTGTTCTGCGCGATGCCGCTGCAGTTGGACACCACGCCGCCGCCGGCGCACGGCCGGTCGCGGTTGACCGACCAGAACGCGAGCCGGGCCAGGTGGTTGGACTGGGCGTAGTCGCGGATCTGCTGCCAGTACGCGACCGACGTCAGCTCCTGCTGGTCGGACAGGCCGTTCATGCCGGAGATGCCCATGTGCGAATACGCGGTGGCGTCGTTCCAGCCGAACGACGACTTCAGCATCGTCTTGAGCCCCTCGGAGGCGCTCACGGTGCTGTTGTACATGTTCGCGCCGCCGCCGAAGTCGAACGGCATGATGGTGAAGATGTCGATCCCGGCGCCGGTCGACGCGGCGCGGCTGATGAGCTGCTGCGCGTAGTAGCCCGGACCGGTGGTGGCCGTGCCGAAGGTGACGATGACCTTCAGGTTCGGGTTGTTCTGCTTGACGATCTTGAGCGCGTCGACGATCCGGTTGCGCACGGTGTCATTCTCGAACTCGTCGGTGTTCTCGATGTCGATGTCGATCGCCTTCAGGCCGTACGCGTTGATCACGGTCTGGTAGGCGCCGGCCAGCGCCTGCGGCGTGGAGCAGTTCGGGCCGAGCTTGTTGCCGCTCCAGCCGCCGAAGGACGGAATGACGTCGCCGCCGCCCGCCCGCACCTGGCTGATCACGGTGGAGTCCACGCCGCCGGTGAGCGGCCGGCTGCCGTCCCACGCCGGCGAGCAGCCGCCGCCGGAGAGCACGAACGCGAGCGTGAACCACTTGATGCCGGTCGCCGACTGCACCGTCTGCGGGTTCGGCGGGTCGCCCCACTGGTAGAGGTACGGCGCCGCGGCGAACCCGGCGGCCGGCGGCGGGTTGGTGCCGCCCGTCGTGGTGGCGGTGACGCTGTTCGACGCCCCGGACTCACCCTGGGCGTTGTAGGCCTTCACCGTGTACGTGTGCGTCGAGCCGGCCGAGAGGCCGGAGACGCTGGCGCTGGTCGAGGTGACCGTGGCCCGCACTGTCGAGCCCTCGTAGACCCGGTAGCCGGTGACGGTGCCGCTGGAGGCGTTCCAGGCCAGCGTGAAGCTCGTGTTGGTGGTCGCGGTGACGTGCAGGTTGGACGGCGCGCCCGGCACGCCGGGCGGGGGCGGGGTGGTGGTGCCGCCGCCACCTCCGGTGCACGCGCCGAGGTCCTGCCACAGCGCGGGCGTGGTGGACGGGGTCCAGCCGGCGCCGGGGTAGGCGGTGTGCGTCTGCAGGGCCTGGTACGTGTGACCCTGGTAGGTGACCTGCTGGCCGACGGTGTAGGTGTTGCCTTCGGCCCAGGCCGGGGCGGTGCAGGCGGCCTGGATGGCGTTGCTGCCGGCTTGTGCCACCGCGGGCACGACAACCAGCGTCGTCACGATGGTCAGTGCCGCGCCCGCTATCAGGGCAATTTTCCGGGGTCGGGATCTCATGGGACTCCTCACCATCGATGTATCGATGGTGAGGGAGGTTATCAGTTAACAGTATTAAATGTAAGAGTCACCAACCTTAGCCGCACCTGTAGCCGCCTCCCCGCGCCCGCTCGCGGCACCAAGGACCCCCGATAAGCCGGGCGCTCCGCGCCACGACTTATCGGATTTTTCGCCTGACGGGGCATATGTCGGATTCAGCAACCAGAAGTCTCCGCGATCACGCGACTCCCACTGCCGCGCGGTCGGGTTTCCCATGATCACGGAGTCTTTTGGTACCCATGTGTACATATTTCTTCCGGGATCATGAAGAACGCGTGGAGCGGGTGGCGACTTCGGCATGATCGCGGAGAGTTCCGGCGCCGCAGGGCCCGAAGATCGAGGACGGCGCGCCGCGGGGTCGCCGAACGCGGCCAACCGGCACAAACGCGCCCGGCGGGACTCACAGGTGCGGCACAGCTTCGGCGCAAGGTACCGGAAGGTCAAAACTCGACCGTTGCACCATGAGCACTGAGACGCTTCCTCGCGCCGACGGCGCCGGCGACCGCAGCGGCGCCGTTCTCGACGTCGTGATTCCGGTGTACAACGAGGAGGCCGACCTCGGGCCCTGCGTTCGCCGGTTACACGCGCACCTGAGCGAGAGCTTCCCGTACCCCTTTCGGATCACGATCGCCGATAACGCCAGCACCGACGCGACACCCGCGGTGGCGACGGCGCTCGCGGTCGAACTGCCCGGGGTCGAGGTGCTGCGGCTGCCCGAGAAGGGCCGCGGCCGGGCGCTGAAGCGGGCGTGGACGGCGTCGGACGCGCCGGTCCTGGCGTACATGGACGTCGATCTCAGCACCGATCTCAACGCGCTGTTGCCGCTGGTGGCGCCGCTGCTGACCGGGCACTCGGACGTCTCCATCGGCACCCGGCTGGCGCGCGGCTCGCGCGTGGTGCGGGGCCCGAAGCGCGAGTTCATCTCGCGCAGTTACAACCGCCTCCTGCGTACCGCCCTCAGCGCCCACTTCACCGACGCCCAGTGCGGCTTCAAGGCGATCCGCCGCGAGGTGGCCGAGCAGCTGCTGCCCATGGTAGAGGACACCGGCTGGTTCTTCGACACCGAACTGCTCGTGCTCGCCCAGCGCGCCGGCCTGCGCATCCACGAGGTGCCGGTCGACTGGATCGACGACCCCGACAGCCGGGTCGACATCGTGGCCACCGCCGTGACCGACCTGAAGGGCATCGCCCGCCTCGGCCGCGCGCTGCTCACCGGGAAGCTGCCGCTGGCCGCGCTGCGCAGCCGGTTCGGCCGGGCGCCCCTGGTGGCCGGGGTGCCCGCCGGCCTGCTGCCGCAGCTGGTGCGCTTCGGCGGGATCGGTGTCTTCTCGACGATCGCCTTCCTGATGTTGTACGCCATGTTGCGCCCCTTCGGCGGTCCCCAGACGGCGAACTTCATCGCCCTGCTGACCACGGCGATCGCCAACACCGCGCTCAACCGCCGGCTCACGTTCGCCATCCGCGGCCGCGACGGTGCGCTGCGCCACCAGGCGCAGGGTTTGCTGCTCTTCGGTCTGGGCCTCGGCCTCAACGCCGCCGCCCTGGCCGCGCTGAACGCCGCCGCCCCGCAGCACGGCCATCCGGCCGAATTGGCGGTACTCCTGGCCGCCAACGCCGTCACCACCCTCCTCCGGTTCGTCCTGATGCGCGCCTGGGTCTTCCGCCGCGCCGACTGATCCGGCGGGTTTGCGAGGGTTCCCGCGCCGGGCGGTCGTGTAAGAATGAGGGTCGCCGGCGTAAAGGACGGTCGCATGGATGAAGCGCTCGCCCGCAGTGGCCTCCTGCAGGGCGTCGAGCCCGAGGCCGCCGAAGAGCTGGCCGGCAACTTCGAGCAGGTCGAGATTCGCCGCGGCGAAGTGCTCTTCACCGAGGACGAGCCGGGCGACAGCCTCTACATCGTCCTCTCGGGCAAAATCAAGCTCGGCCGTCGCTCCCTGGACGGCCGGCAGAACCTCCTGGCCATCATGGGCCCCGGCGACATGGTCGGCGAGCTGGCACTGTTCGACCCCGGCCCGCGCACGGCCACGGCCACCGCGGTCGTCGACTCCCGCGTCGCCCGCCTGGCCAAGCCATCCTTACGCCCCTGGCTGACCCGCCGCCCGGAGATCTCCGAGCAGCTGCTCCGCGTCCTGGCCCGCCGCCTCCGCCGCACCAACGACGCCCTGGCCGACCTCATCTTCACCGACGTACCAGGCCGCGTGGCCAAGAAGCTCCTCCAACTGGCCGGCCCCTTCGGCACCCGCGACGGCGGCGTGCTCCGCGTCACCCACGACCTGACCCAGGAGGAACTGGCCCAACTCGTCGGCGCCTCCCGCGAGACGGTAAACAAGGCCTTGGCCGACTTCAGCTCTCGCGGCTGGATCCGGCTGGACGGCAAGAGCGTCATCATCGCCGACCCGGAGCGCCTCGCCCGCCGCGCCCGCGCCTGACCCCTTCACCACCCGTCCCACCGCACGCTCCCGTCGCACCACCGCCCAGCCCCGCCCAGCCCCGCCCCGCCCAGCCCCGTGCCGCACCCCCAGCGCCGCCGCACTATCCCGCCGCACCCCGCACCGCCCAGCGCCGCCACACTGTGCCGCCACACCGCCCCGAGCCACGGCGCCGCACCACCCCAGCGCGGCCTAACCGCCCCGAGCCACGGCGCCGCAGCACCCAGCGCCGCTACGCCTCCACCACCGCACGTTCGCGCCCCACCGCCCAGCGCTGCCACACCGTCCCGCCGCACCCGCACCACCCCGCCCCACCGCCCAGCGCTGCCACATCGTCGTGCCGCACCGCCCCGTGGCACGGCGCCGCGCCGCCCAGCGCCGCTGCGCCCCCACCACCACACGCTCGCGCCGCACCACCGCGCCGCCCGTCCCATCCCACCGCAGGCTGCGTCGCACCGCAGGGCTGCGTCGCACCGCAGGGCTGCGTCGCACCGCAGGGCCGCGTCGCACCGCAGGGCCGCGTCGCACCGCAGGGCCGCGTCGCACCGCAGTCCGCAGGGTGGGCCCAGCCGCCGACCGGGCAGGGTGACCTGGCCGGGCGAGCTGTCGATCGGCTTGATTCCAGCGGGCCTCGGGCCCCGCTGCGCCGGAACTCTCCGCGATCATGCCGAAGTCGCCACCCGCACACGCGTTTTCCATGATCGCGGAAGAAATATGTACACATAGGTACCAAAAGTCTCCACGATCATGGAAAACCCGGCCGCGCAGCGGTGGGAGTCGCATGATCGCGGAGACTTCTGGTTGCTGAATCCGACAAATGCCCCGTCAGGCGAAAAATCCGATAAGTCGTGGCGCGGAGCGCCCGACTTATCGGGGGTCCTTGGCGGCGCGGGCGCGGCAGGGAGGTTGAAAGCGGGTTGTCGCCGACAAAAAGTGCAAGTCTGACACGCCGGGTTCGTCCGTACGATACCGTTCAAAACGGTGAAAGCGGGATTTCTTCATGAAGTGCGCGACGGCGTCACGCCGCGCGCCGGTGCGCTGGTCCTCGCGGTCCTCGCCCTGCAGCTGGCGTTCATCGCCAGCTACATCGGGGCCTTCCACGAGCCGACCCCGCACCGGATTCCCCTGGCCGTCGCGGCGCCGCCCGAGGCGCTCGACGACCTGGTCGGCAAGCTCAACCGGCTGCCCGGCGAGCCGCTGGCCGCGCGGCCCGCGTTCAGCGCGGACGCGGCCCGGCGCATGATCGAGCAGCGCGAGGTGTACGGCGCGTTCGTCGTCTCCAACGCCGACGCGACCGACCGGCTGATCATCGCCAGCGCCGCCGGGGCCGGCATCGGCACCGCGCTGACGGAGATCATCACGCCGATGGAGGACGCGCAGGAGCGTGCGCTCACCATCGAGGACGTCAAGCCGGCGCCGCTCGGTGACGCGCGCGGGCTGTCCGGGTTCTACCTGGCGCTGGGCTGGGTCGTCGGCGGGTACCTGGTCGCCATCGCGCTCAGCGCCAGCAAGGGTTCCCGCCCGGCCAATCCGCACCGGGCCCTGATCCGGCTGCTGTCCTTGGCGGCGTACGCCGCGCTCTCCGGCGTCGGCGGCGCACTGGTCGCCGGCTCGATCTTCGGCGCCCTGGACGGGCACCTCGGGCAACTATGGTGGTTCGGGGCGCTGCTGGTGTTCGCCTCAGGCTGTTTCACCATGGCGCTTCAGGCAGCATTCGGTTTCGTGGGTACCGGCCTGACCGTGCTGCTCTTCGTAGTGCTGGGCAACCCGAGCGCCGGCGGCGCGTACCCGGCGCCGCTGCTCCCCCCGTTCTGGCGCGCCATCGGTCCGTGGCTGCCACCGGGCCTGGGCACCGAGGCGATCCGCGGCATCGTGTACTTCGACGGCGCCGGCGTCCAGCGGGCCGCCATCGTCCTCGCCGGGTATGCGCTGTTCGGCCTCGCCGGCACGCTCATGGTGGCCCAGATCGCCCAGCCCCGGCAGGTCATCATCCCGCCCAGCCAGAGCCTGGTCCCGGTCGCCTCGAACACCGCCGCGGTCCGCTGACCCGAGCCAGGGCGCCTCACCCACGGCCGGACCGCACGCCCGCACGACCATCGCCGCGGTCCGCTCGCAGCGCACCGCCGGCCCTCGACCGCGCTCCGCGCGGCTCCGGGCAGGCACGACCGGGCGACCTCACCCGGGCCGGAGCTCCTTCGCCTCAAGGTCCCGCCCGAACGGCCGGTCGGGCATCGCCGTGGCCCGCCGGCCCCGGCCAGGGCCCCTCCCCCACGTCCGTCCCTACTACCGCCCCGCCGACGCGGGCGCCGTGTCGCCGCGTCGCCGTGTCGCCGTGTCGCCGTGTCGCCGGCGGCAGCCTTCGTCCACGGCCGGCCGCACAAACCCGGTCGGACCACCACCGCCGCTGTCTGCACAACCGGACATATACGAAATATCCGATAAGTCGCGGCGCGGGGCGCCCGACTTATCGGATCTCAACGCGACGGGGCCAAACCGAGCTGCCCAAAGACCTAGCCCGACCAGCCGAAGTTGGGCAAGCGGCGGGCCCGGAACGCGGCCACGCCTTCCGCCATTTCGGCCTCGTCCGGCGCGGGCGGCTCCAGGTCGGCCAGGACCGCCTTCGCCGCGCGGATCGTCAGCTGCGACCGGGCGGCGATCGTGGTGGCGGTGTGCAGGACCGAAGCGGCCAGCTCCGCGGCGGGGACCACCGCGTCGATGAGGCCGAACCGCTCCGCCGTCGCCGCGTCGATCAGGTCGCCGGTGAAGAGCAGCAGTTTTGCCCGGGCCGGGCCGACGAGGGCGGCCAGGCGGTGCGTGGTCGAGGTCGGGTAGACCACGCCCAGCTTCGCCGGTGGCACGCCGAACCGGCTGTCCGAAGCGGCGATCCGCAGGTCGCACGCCACCGCCAGCTGGCAGCCGCCGCCGACGCAGAAGCCGTCGACGCGGGCGATGGTGGGCTTGGGAAACGCGGCCAGGGCGTCCTCGGCCTCCACCGCGAGGGCGGCGTCGACCGCACGGGCCGCGTCGGCGGTCTCGGCCAGGTCGGCGCCGGCGCAGAAGGTGCCGCCGTCGCCGGCCAGGATCAGCACGCGGACGGCCGGGTCCGCGGCCAGGCCCTTGAGCAGGTCGGGCAGGGCGCGCCACATCGCCGCGGTCATCGCGTTGCGCTTGGTGGGGTTGGTGATGACGATCGTGGCGATCGGCCCGTCGACAGCGAGGACGAGCTCGCCGCTCACCATTCGTGCACGGGAACGTTCGAGTGCATCCTCGGAAGATACTCCGCCAGCAACTTGCGCATCGTGTCGTCCCGGTCGACCGGGCCGGCGCCCTCGATCGCGTGCACGGCCTCGACCTGCCAGGTGGCGCCGTTGCGCTGGGCCAGGCAGCGCTGCTCGATGATGCCGAGCAGCCGGTCGCGGTGCTGCGGGTCGACGCCCCACGCGTCGAGGCCCTCGTAGGCCAGCGGCAGCAGCCGGCGCAGCACGAGCTCGGTGACCGGCACCGAGCCGAGGCCGGGCCAGAAGAGGTCCGCCTCGATGCCCCGCCGGGCGGCGGCGTGGAAGTTCTCCTCGGCGGCGCCGAAGGACATCTGCGTCCACACCGGACGGTCCTGGCGGGCGAGGCGGTGCACCAGGCCGAAGTAGAAGGCCGCGTTGGCCATGCTGTCCACGACGGTCGGCCCGGCGGGCAGCACGCGGTTCTCCACCCGCAGATGCGGCCGGCCGTCGACGACGTCGTAGATCGGGCGGTTCCACCGGTAGACGGTGCCGTTGTGCAGCTTCAGCTCGGCCAGCTCCGGCGTGCCGCCGCCGGCCAGGGTCGCGATCGGGTCCTCGTCCTCGACGATGGGCAGCAGCGCCGGGAAGTACCGGACGTTCTCCTCGAACAGGTCGAAGATCGAGGTGATCCAGCGCTCCCCGAACCAGACCCGGGGCCGCACGCCCTGGCTCTTGAGCTCCTCGGCGCGCGTGTCGGTGGCCTGCTCGAACAGCGGGATCCGGGTCTCGCGCCACAGCTCCCGGCCGAACAGGAAGGCCGCGTTGGCCCCCACCGCCACCTGCGCCGCGGCGATGGCCTGGGCGGCGTTCCAGTAGGCGGCGAAGCGCTGCGGCGTCACCTGCAGGTGGAACTGCACGCTCGTGCACGCCGCCTCCGGCGCGATCGAGTCGCACCGCACGTGCAGCCGCTCCACGCCGTCGATCGAGATGAGCAGGTCCTCGCCGCGGGCCGCGAAGATCTGCTCGTTCAGCAGGGAGTACCGCGGGTTGGCCGACAACACGTCCGGCGTCAGCTGGTCGCGCCGCAGGGTCGGCAGGATGCCGATCATGGCCAGCCGGGTGTCCACCTGCGCGGCGTGCTTCTCGGCCGCGTTGAGGCTGTCCCGCACCTGCGACTCGAACCCGGCGAACCCGTCGCCGGCCAGCGACCGCGGCGGCACGTTGATCTCGATGTTGAACTGTCCCAGCTCGGTCACGAACGCCGGATCGCTCAGCGCGTCGAGCACCCGCTGGTTGCGCAGCGCGGGGTCGTACCGGGCGTCGACGAGGTTCAGCTCGATCTCCATCCCGCTCATGCCCTGGGCCGCCTCGAAGCTCGAGCCGGCGAGCATCCGCGCGAACGCGTCGAGGCACCGGCGCACCTTGTCGCGGTACCGCATCCGGTCTTCCCGGCTGAACACGTGCGACTCGACGTCCTTGCCCATGGGATGCCACCTCCGCCGGGGACGAGCCGTGCCCTTTGGCATACCACGCGTGGAGCGGTTTTACTCCTGTCCGTCACCCGGCGGTCATCTGCCGTAAAGTCCGGCGAAGTATTGCCAAAGCCCCGGGGACCCGGGCGGCCGGCTCCGATGGCGGCCGCCCGAAAGTTCAGTGAAATTTCGCCGGAGTGTTAGTGCCCGTGCTGGGCCGAGGCCATCACAATGGCCACGACCACGGCCAGGACGGTGAGTCCGAACAGCAGTGCGGTGCGCGCGGCGGCCATGTCCGCCACCATCTTCGCCGCGAACGCCGCGGCCTCCTTGCCCGCCTGGTCGGCGGCCGAACGAAGGCCCATGAGCAGCAGGAGCGTGGCGACCGCGAGCACGACGACGACGATCAGCACCGGAATCCCCCTCGGTTTCCGGTGCCGCCCGTCGCCGTGGCCCGCGGTCCAATTGCAACTCGGCGATTGTTTACTCCGCGCTTGCGGAGCGTTAGGTTGTGCATGAGCCATCCCTCCTCACGGGGAGCGGTTCAGGCGGTGGCTCGTGGCGCTCGGTTCTCTTGGCCGGGAGCGGGCGTCACGTGCTCCGTCCAGAAGTTGACTCGAACTTCGGCTCTTCGGCGAAACTTCACCTCCCTCAAGTACACGGTAAACATGGGTGGGGGGTCACACAAGACGCGCCGGTTACTCATGTATGCTCACCTGCGCCATCCGAAACGGCGCGGATACGTGCTGGCGTCGCCGTGACTGGCAGCCATATACTCTTCAGTTGACTGAGCCGTATGTCGCTGAAGTTTCGGTGGGACAAGGTGGAGTGCAGTGCAGCCAGGGGAGGCACAGCAAAGCCGCGCGCTCGCGCGGTATCTTCGTGACCTCCGCAAACGGCACTGGCCCGAACTTCAGGTAACCCAGAAGCAACTTGGCGAAGCTCTGGGTGGCGAGAAGCCGCTCAGCGTGTCGGTGATCTCCAGCTGGGAGAACGTCAACACCCCCACCGTCCCGCCGGAGCACCGGCTCGCCGGATACGCCCGGTTCTTCGCCTCGCGCCGGTCGGTCGGCAGCGACCCGGCGCGGCTGCTGGAGGACGACGAGCTCACCGACGAGGAGCGCGACACCGAGCACGCGATCAACGTCGAGCTGAGCCGGCTGCGCAACCCCGAGCACCGCGCCGCGGCGCCCGAGGCGATGGGGCAGCCGCCCAGCCCGCTGCGGGTGCTCAGCTCGGGCGGCGAGATCGAGCTCGGCCCGGGCGACTCCATCGGCGGCGGCACGTGGTATTTCGGCCCCGACGCCAAGCGCATCGTCATCGTCTGCGCCCGCCTGCCCGAGGAGCTGCGGGACAACATGCCGTATGCGCACAAGAGCAACCCCGACTACGTGCGCGCCTACACCTATGCCGACGTCGACTCGTTGATCGAGCTCTTCGGCCACGTCCGGGCCGTCAACCCGCTCGCCGACGTGCGCATCCGCAGCTACGACCGGCTCAACGCCGATGACTACCACAGCCACCTCGTGCTGCTGGGCGGCGTCGACTTCAACCCGGTGACCCGCGACCTCGTCAAGCAGCTCAACCTGCGCGTGCGGCAGAAGGCCCGGGTCGGACCGGGTGAGATCGGCGGGTTCGAGGCGGACGGGCTGGAGTATGAGCCGGCCGTCGAGAAGGACCCGGAGAGCGGGCAGCAGACCCTCCACGAAGATGTCGCCTACTTCTTTCGTGGACCCAGCCCCATGAACATCAAGCGGACCGTCACACTGTGCAATGGGATGTTTAGCCGTGGTACGTACGGGGCAGTCCGCGCGCTGACAGACCGGAACTTCCGCAATCGCAATGAGGAGTACATCGCGAAGCGGTTCGGCACCGCCGAGAGCTTCAGCGTCCTGTTCCGCGTCACCGTCTTCGCGGGAGAGACCTTGACCCCCGACTGGACTGTCGCACGCAACCGGCTCCACGAGTGGTCGAGCGCGGGTGAATAGCGTGCCCAGGTCCAGGCGCGGTCAGCGTCTGTCGCACAGCGACTTGCTGCTCCGCCCCGACACGCCCGGCCGCGGGGACCGGAAGCTCGACGCGATCATCGTGCCGAGTGCGCGGCCGGCCTCGTCGCTGGAGCACGCCGCGGGGCTCGCCGAGGAGCTCAACGTGCCGCTGATGGTGCTGGCGAGCCGCAAGGCCCGGGGGGCGGAGATCGTCCAGAAGATCGAGGACTGGGGCATCGTCGCCGACGTGATCGTCATCGACATGCCGGCCCGGCCGATCCAGCAGCTGCCGGCGCTGGAGACGACGGCGGACATGTTCGTCGACACGCCGTTCCGGCGCAAGACCGACGTCAGCGCGAAGCGCAACCTCGGCCTCCTGCTCGCCCGGGCGATCGGCTGGCGGCAGGTCATGTTCCTCGACGACGACATCACCATCCCGGACGCCCTCGACCTGCGCCGGGCGGCCGAGCTGCTCGACGGGCACGCGGCCGTCGGCCTGGAGATCAAGGGCATGCTCGACAACTCGGTGGTGTGCCACGCCCGCCGGGATCTCGGCGACAACCAGGGCACCTTCGTCGGCGGCGGGGCGCTGGTCGTCCCGACGGCCCGCGACGACGGGGCGTTCTTCCCCAACATCTACAACGAGGACTGGTTCTTCCTGCTCGACCACACCGGCATCCGGCCGGTCACCCGCACCGGGCAGGCGCAGCAGCTGTGGTACGACCCGTATGTCGACCCGGACCGGGCCCGGGGCGAGGAGCTCGGCGACACCCTGGCCGAGGGCGTCTTCGCCGCGGTCAGCGAAGACGGCAAGATCGACGCCGCGATGGACGACGGCTACTGGGTCGGCTTTCTCGAGGTCCGCCGGGGCCTGATCGGCGACCTGCTGCGCCGGGCCGAGGCCCGCCCGGCGAGCCAGCGACGCTCGCACATGGTCGAGGCGCTCAAGGCGGCCCGGGGCCGCTCGTTCCTCATCGAGCCGGTGGCCTGCAAGCGGTTCCTGCGCGCCTGGGATCGCGACCTGCGGGCCTGGCAGGATGCTTTCGGCGACGTCCGGCCCGATTTCGGAATCCACGGCGCGGTCAGCCACTTCGGGCTCCGCCAGTCAGCCACGATCCGGCTCAACCGGACGGGCCCCGCGCCCAAGGAACCTCGCCTCCGCCAGGCACGCAAGCGGCTGGAGGACCAGGAGAGGCGGCTCGCGGTTACCAGGCGGTAGCGGGCGCGCCTTATGATTGACCCCTTCCGATCAGCCTGAGGCAACGGCGCCGACTGGCAACCGATAGCGGTTGAGGGTGGGGTCCGGCGTTGAGCGATGCAAGAGTCGACACGACGACATCGGCAGCTCGCGTCCGGAGCATGACGGCGCCATGACCGGCGACGCCGGGGCCGTGACCGTGCGGCCGGCGCGCGCCGACGACCTTCCCGGGCTGCAAGCCGCGCTCGGCCAGGACTACTACTTCGAGCACCGGCTCAACCAGCAGCCCGCGCTGGGCATCCTCCTGGTGGCCGTCAAGGCCGGGACGGTGGTCGGCGGCGCGTTCCTGCGCCTGCGGCCCCAGGAGCCGGAGCTGCTGGAGCGGGCCCCCGACGTGCCGGTGCTCACGCACCTCGAGGTCGCCGCCGAGCACCAGGGCAACGGCGTGGGCAGCCTGCTCGTGCAGGCGGCCGAGGCCGAGGCCCGCGCGCACGGCCGGCGGCGCATCCTGCTCGGCGTCCGCACGGGCGACGAGCACCTCCTGGCCATCTACGAAAAGCGCGGTTACCACGACTGGGGCTACGGCCTGATCAACGCCGTCCTGGAGGAACACGACGCCAACGGCGAACGAACGGTTGGTTTCGAGCTGTGCCACATCATGATCAAGGCGCTCGAGGACTGAACCCGCCGGCCGATGTTGCACGTGGAACATCGCTCGTGATCAATGGGCGGAGGAGCGCGTTCCGGGAAATGCCGAAAAATACGATTTATCCTCGCGTACTGTCGGCGTATGGCCAAGGGAACCGCGCGCGATGTGCTGCTCAAGGTCGCCAACGTCAACCCGGCCAGCGTGCGGACCCACACCGATCGGGCGCTCTACGGGTCCATCGGGATCTTCATTCTGTTGTACGGCGTGTACGCGGTCGTCGGCGCGGCGAGCTTCGTCGACGCCTCGACCAACTACCGGCACCCCTGGTGGCAGTGGCTCGTCGGGCCGCCGGTCGCGGCCGCCGTCATCGCCTATGACCGGGCCGTGGTCGGCCGGGTCGCGGTGAACTACGAGCGCCTGGACTCCGCCGACCCGCACCACCTGCTGCGCCGCCGCACGGTCGGCCTCTACGCCGGGCGGCTGCTGCTCGCGCTGCTGTTCGCCGTGGTCATCACCGAGCCGCTGATGCTGGCCCGGTACAAGGGCGAGATCGACGCGTACCTCGGCACGGTGCACAACCGGCAGCTGTCCCAGCTGGAGCAGAGCGGGGCGATCGCCACCTTCCAGCGCCAGGTCGACGCCCTGCGCGCCCAGGACGACGCCGACGACCGGGCCGTGGCCGGCCTGCACGACCGCGCCGCGGACAAGCGCAAGGAGTCGACGGCGATCTACGACCAGGCGCTGGCCGACTCGCGCGCGAACGGCGTCACCCAGCGGGCCGGCTGCCCGCCCGGCGGGTACTGCGACACCCTGGTCCAGCAGTCCCGCTCGCTGATGGACGAGGCGACCCGGCTGGACGGCGAGGCCGCCGCGCTGCGCACCGCGCAGGAGCCGGGCCGGCAGTCCCGGGCCGCGCAGGCCACGGCGCTGCAGCAGCAGATCGCCGCGCAGCGCACCGCGAACCGCGCGTCGGTGGAGGCCGGCGCCGGCTTCGGGGCCCGCACGACCGCGATGTGGCACCTGATCACCAGCGACTTCTGGGGATTCGGCTTCTTCTACCTCGGCATCGCCGCGCTGCTGGTCTGCCTGGACTGCGCGGCCGTCGGGCTGAAGCTGGTCTCGCACGGCAACGCCTACGAGCGCGCCGAGGCGCGCGAGGCGCGCCGCCAGGAACTGTCCGAGACCAAGCGGCACGAGCAGGAGCTGCTGGTGGCGCGGTCGGCGCGGGAGATCGCCGGCGACGGGCTCGACACGGTCGTCGGCGAGCGGCGGCTCATGGACGCGGCGGTGGCCCAGGCGACCGAGCGGCTCCTGGCGGAGCTGGAGGACCAGTCCCGACTGGTCCGTTAGGACAGAAGTTTCCCCATTGCTTGCTATTGGGCGGTACCCCCCGGGCAGACTGGGCCCGTGCGTCACCGACTGCCCCGCCGTGCGCCGGTGCTGCCCATCGTCGCGGGCATCGTGCTGGCCCTCGTCGCGGGCGTCGCCGCGGTCCGCGCGGTCTGGGTCGACGCCCTGTCCGCCTCGTCCGCCGCGGCCGGCGACCCGCCCAACGAGACCCGGGCCGGGCTCGGCGACCGGGCCGACCGGGCCGAGGCCCGCAACGCCCGCTGCGGCGGCGCCCCGCTGAGCGCGCCCCGCGAGCTGCGCGGGATCTGGATCACCACGGTCGAGAACATCGACTGGCCGAGCCGGCCCGGGCTGCCCGCGGACCAGATCAAGGCGGAGTACCTCGGCTGGCTCGACCTCGCGCAGCAGCGCAACCTCAACGCGGTCTTCGTGCACGTGCGGCCCAGCGGCGACGCGCTGTGGCCGTCGCAGTACGCGCCCTGGTCGGAGTGGATCACCGGGGTCCGCGGACAGGGGCCGGGCTTCGACCTCATGCAGTGGATGATCGACGAGACGCACAAACGCAACCTCGAGTTCCACGCCTGGTTCAACCCGTACCGCGGCAGCCAGCCAGCCCCGGCCGGCGCCGGGCCGGACATCAACGCGCTCGCCCCCGACCACCCGCTGCGCAAGCATCCGGAGTGGGCGATCGTCTACCCGTCGGCGGGCACCACCGGCAGCCGGCTGCACTTCAACCCCGGCATCCCCGAGGCGCGCAAGTTCGTCGAGGACTCGATGCTCGAGGCCGTGCAGCAGTACGACATCGACGGGGTGCACTTCGACGACTTCTTCTACCAGTACCCGGTGGGCAAGCAGGACTTCCCCGACGACGCGGCCTACAAGCAGTACGGCGGCGGCATGAGCAAGGCCGACTGGCGCCGGGACAACGTCGACAAGCTGGTCGAGGAGATGAGCCGCCGGATCAAGGAGCTCAAGCCGTGGGTGAAGTTCGGGATCAGCCCGTTCGGCATCTGGCGCAACGACACCACCGACCCGGCCGGCTCACCCACCCGGGGCCTGCAGGCCTACGACGACACCTACGCGGACACCCGGCTGTGGGTCAAGAAACAGTGGCTCGACTACATCGTCCCGCAGCTGTACTGGAACATCGGCTTCGACAAGGCCGACTACGCCAAGCTGCTGCCCTGGTGGGCCGCGGTCGTCAAGGACACCCGGGTGCAGCTCTACATCGGGCAGGCCGACTACCGCGTCGGCGAGGGCGGCGCGTGGTCGGACCCCGGCGAGCTCGACCGGCAGCTGGCCCTGAACCGGCAGTACCCCCAAATCAGCGGCAGCATCCACTTCAGCGCCAAGGACGTGCGGGCGGACCGGCTGGGCTCGGTGTCGAAATACGCCACGCACTTCTACAACACGCCGGCCCTGCCGCCGGTGATGAGCTGGCTGCCCCGGGCCGACCCGGCGGCGCCGGCGCTGCAGGCCCGGACCGACGGCGACAACGTCCGGCTGAGCTGGACCGGCAAGGGCGTGTCGGCGGCCGTCTACCGGGTCGAGGACGGCGCGGCGAAGCTGGTCGCGACCCGGCGCGGCGGCGACGGCGAGTGGACCGGCTCCAAGGGCACCTACTGCGTCACCGAGCTGGATCGCTCCTGGAACGAAAGCCCACCCGCGGGGTGATCCCCGCTCATCCGGCCGTTGCCCAGGCTTCGGCCCATGACGAGCTTCATCTCCGACCAGGACTTCACCACGCCGGCGCACATCCGGACCGCGCCGCCGGACGACGAGCGAGCCCCGGGCGCACCGAAGAATCCGTCCCGGCCGCTGCTGAGCATCATCTTCCTGGCCGCCGTGTGGCTCGTGGTGTCCGCGGTGCCGTTCGGCTACATCGGCGCCGGCCGCTACGACGTGTTCTGGAGCGACGCGGTCACCGGCGTAACGATCGCCATCGTCACGACGCTGCGGCTGCTGCACCCACGGCTGATCTCGTTCGGCTGGGTGACCGGCGGCCTGGCCGGCTGGCTGCTCGTGGCGCCGCTCGTGCTGCAGTACGGCTGGTCGACCTCGACCGTCAACGACGTCATCGTGGGGATCCTGGTGCTGACCTGCGCCGCCCTGGCCAACGGCGACGACCGCGACGGCTGATCAACAGGGCGGGCCGCCCCCGGCTCAGCGGGGGCGGCCCGATCCGTCGCGATGGCGGTCAGCGGTCGAACGCGTCGCGCACGTCCCGCCCGGCGTCCTTCACGTGGTCGCCGGCCTGCTTTGCCTTCGCGCCGGTTCGCTCGGCAGCGCCCTCGGCCTCGAGTCGCTCGTTGTCGGTCGCGTCGCCGTACTTCTCCTTGGCGGCGCCCCGGAGCTCCTCGCCCTTGTGCTCGACCTTGTCCGTGAAGCTCATGACACATCCCTTCCACGTTTCCGGTCATGCCTTGCTACGTTCAGGGGTTCCCGACTTTCCGGACCCGCAAACGCACCCGCTGCGCCAACGTGGTCACACCGGTGACGAGCAGCGACAACACCCCGCCCAGCGCCGCCGCGGCGAGCGGATTGCCGGCGAAGACGTTCCCGCCGAGATAGCCCAGGCCGACGGTGTACGAACCCCAGAGCACCGCGCCGACCGCGATCGCCGGCAGGAAGCGCCGCCGCGGGAACCGCGAATAGCCGCTGATCACCGCCACCGTCGTGCGGCCGAACGGCAGGAACCGGGCGCCCGCCACCAGCGCGCCGCCGCGGCGGTCGAGCAGCCGCGTCACCCAGCCGATCGCCCGCCGATGCTTGTCGCCGGACAGCCACCGGTCCAGCACCTGCCGCCCGCCGCGGCGCGCCGCCTCGTGCATGAGCAGGTCGCCGACGACCACCGCGGCCACGGTCGCGACCAGCACCACCGCCAGGTGCAGCCGGCCGCTCGCGGCGAGCGCACCGCCGGTGATCACGCTGGCCTCCGCCGGCAGCGCCGGGATCAGGCAGTCCAGCACCAGCAGCACGAAGATCACCAGGTACGCCCAGCCGGCCAACGCTTCCATGCCCTCCACGGTGCCGTCCGGCGGGCGCGGAATCAGCGGTGCCAGCCTGCCGATCCGCGGTGGGGCTGGCCCTACCCCGCCGCGTCCCGGGCCACGAACTCGGCGAACACCCGCGGCTCGTGGAAGGCGGTCATCTCCCGAATCAGGCCGCCCTCGATGCGCAGCACCGACACGGCGAACGGCCGCTCCGCCGTCTCGCCCGGCGGCACGTGGTAAACGACGACCGCGGGCATGCGGTTGGCGCGCGTGACGGCCGCCCGGATCCGCCCGACGTGATGCGGGGCGCCGACCGGCACGCTGCGGGCGAGGGCACCGACGATGGCGGCCTTCCCGAGGTACCACATCGGCAGCGGCGGCATGCTGGCGCGCGCCTCGTCGGCGATGAGCTTTGCCATCGCCTGCAGGTCGGCCCGCTCGAACGCCTCGACATACCGGCGCAGCACCTCGCGCTCGTCCGCCCCGGGCCCGCGCTCGGGCGTCCAGTCGGCGCCGCGCTGCGGCAGCCGCTCGCGCAGGGTGGCCCGGGCCCGCTGCAGCGCGCTGTTGACCGTGGCCGCCGTCGTGTCGAGCAGGCGCGCGGTCTCCCCCGCCGTCCAGCCGAGCACGTCCCGCGCGATGAGCACGGCCCGCTGCAGCGGCGGCAGGTGCTGCAGCGCGGCCAGAAACGCGAGCTCCACCGTCTCGCGGGCGACCAGCCGAGTCTCCGGGTCGTCGTCGAGCACCCGATCCGGCAGCGGTTCCAGCCACGGTACGTCGGCGCGCGGCGGCCGGCTCACCGCCGGTTCGGACGGCGGCCCGAGGTCCATCGGCAGGACCCGCCGCTGCGCGCTCTTGAGCACGTCGAGGCACGCGTTGGTGGCGATACGGTAGAGCCAGGCCCGCACCGACGAGCGCCCCTCGAAGCCGTCCCGCCCCCGCCAGGCCTTGAGCATCGTCTCCTGCACGACGTCCTCGGCCTCGTGAAACGAGCCGAGCATCCGGTAGCAGTGGACCTCGAGCTCGCGCCGATGCCGTTCGAACACCTCGGTCAGGTCCGTCAGGTCCGCGTCCATGTCCGCCCTTCGCTCGTAGCCGCCCGTCACCGCTCGCCCGCCCCGATTCTGGCGCGCCTTACCGTCGGCACAGCCCGCTTTGTGGCATGCCCTCCCTTCTGGCGTGCCCTCCCTTCTAGCGCGCCCTGCCTGGGCGTGCCTTGCGTGGGGGTGTCGCTCGTGTGGGAGGTGCCGCTTGCGTGGGGGCGTCGCTCGCGTGTGGGGAGGCGTCGCCGACGGTTGGGGTCGGCCTTGCGCGAGCCGACGGCAGGCTCCGGCCCGTCGAGGCAAGCCGGTTCCTTGAGGTCTGCTTCCTCGAGGGGCACGCGCCGAGCGGGCCTGCCGCCACCGCGGACCGTTCGCCGACGTGACGCCGGCACAGTCTCCCAGCCGCGCCGCGAGGTCGCCGAGCCCGCCGACCAGAAGTCTCCGGGATCATGCGCGCAACCATCACGGAACGGCGTTTTTCGCTGATCTTGGAGACATAAGGTACCTATGTGTACACGTTCGCTCCGCGATCATGAAAAACCCACGGTGCGGGCAGCGCAATCGGCATGATCCCGGAGACTTCTGGTTGCGTCCGCTGCTGGGGCCGGCCTCGGCTGGTCGTGGTCGCCGGCGTGCGCCGCCTTCTCGCGCGCCCTGGCGAAGGCGCGCCCCGCCGAGCGCGCGCCCCGCCGAGCGCGCGCCCCGCCGAGCGCGCGCCCCGCCGAGCGCGCGCCCTGGCGAGTGCATGCCCCCCGAGGGCGCGCCCCGCCGAGTGTGCCCTGGTGAGGTCGTGCCCCGGCGAAAGCGTGTCCTGGCGAGGGCGTCGCTTCGGCTGATGGCAGGCTTCGGCTGATGGCAGGCTTCGGCTGATGGCAGGCTTCGGCTGATGGCAGGCTTCGGCTGATGGCAGGCTTCGCCGATCACGTGCGAGATTAGGACGATGTGGGCGGAGTTTCGTGAGCGCGTGATCCTGGAGGACGACGCGATCCTGGTGCTGGACAAGCCGGTCGGCGTCTCCGTGATGGGCGAGCGGCACGAGTCCGACCTGGTGCGCATGGCCGCCGACGCGGGCGAGCGGCTGTTCCCCGTGCACCGCATCGACAAGGTGACCTCGGGAGTCGTGCTCTTCGCCAAGGACCTGTCCGTGCACGGCGGGCTGACCCGGCAGTTCAACAAGCGCACGGTGGACAAGACGTACCTGGCGGTGACGGCGCCGGGTGGCCTGCCGCCGGCGGGCCGGATCGACCTGCCGCTGAGCGTCGGCCGGAAGAACCGGGTGCGGATCGCGGCGCCTCGGGAGAGCATCGCGGTCAAGGATGACACCTGGTCGGTGCCCGCGTCGGCCGTGTTCGACACCGTGCCCGTGTATCCGTCGGTGACGACGTTCCGGGTCCGCGCGCAGACCGCGGAGCGCGCCCTGCTGGAGGCCGTCCCGGAGACCGGCCGCCGGCACCAGATCCGGGTCCACCTGGCCTGGATCGGCCACCCGATCGTGGGGGACCCGCTGTTTGAGAAGGCTCCGGGCGGGCGCACCTACCTGCACTCGTGGCGGCTCGCATTTGACCACCGCGGCGAGCGAGTGACCGTTAAGGCGCCGGCCCCCGCGGACTTCGCCTAACGCGGGCTTTCGGGGTGGGCGCGCCTGGCTCTTCGACACCCTAGCTCACCCGAAAAAATCGTCTCCTTACACGATGTAGCGCGGGCGTCGCGCCCCGGTCACCGCGTCAGCACCGCGGCCAACGACAGCAGGATACCCAGGCTATTCGCCAAACAGTGCGCAGCGATGCTCATCCGCACGCTGCGCAGCTTCAGCATCACTGTGATGAGCAACACCTGCGCCACGAAGATGAAGATGAACTTCTCCGGCTGCCAGTAGTGCTGGGCGGCGAACAGGGCGGCCGAGGTGACCACGGCGGCTATGCCGCGCACCGGCAGGCGGGGCAGCAGGTAGGCGCGGAAATACAGCTCCTCCACCGCCGGGTTGACCAGGCCGTCGACGACCAGGGCGACCAGCAGGGTGACGACCATCGTCGCGGCCGGGAAGGCGTCGGAGTCCGGCGGCAGCAGCCAGGACGCCGGGTAGGCGTCGTGGATCCGCTCCTCCAGCGGGGCCAGCAGGATGGCCAGGCCGAACGCGATCGCGGTCACCGAGGGCAGGATCATGAGGTACAACTTCGGCGGCAGCTTCCTCCGGAATGCCAGGATCTCCGGCAGCCGGCGGAAGGACCACCCCGCGGCGCGCAGCAGGAGGCTCAGCTCGATCGGGGTGAGCACGAGCGCGAAGGCCAGGGTGAGGGCGAACTGAGGCGGCAGGTGCCAGGCCCGCATGAGGGGCTCCAGCGCGAAGGCCGCGGCGAAGGTCGCGGCGGCCGGCAGTAGATGCAGCGCGAGTACCGTGGGCCAGGCCAGCCGTCGGATCGGCTGCGTGGCGCCGTGGGCCCGGATCAGGGTTGTCGTCATAGAAGTGACGCTATGGATTCCGCACCTGCGGCCCCAGCCCGCTGAGCGGAGTGTTCGGGGTAGGGCCAGCCCCACCCCGATTACTCAAGCCGGCGTTACCACCACTTACTCAGGCCGGCGTTACCACCACCTCGGTGGTGACCGCCGCGACCGCCGCGTCGGTGCCGCCGCGCCATACGACGCCCGTCTCGGCGAAGCCGGCGGCGCGCAGCGCGTCCAGGTGCCAGGACGCGGGCGGCAGCCACTCGCTCGAGTGCGGTTCGCTGTAGAGGCGGTGGCGCTGCTCGACCAGCGGTGCGAGCACCGGGTCGAGCGCGGCCCGGTCCCACCAGTCGTGCCAGGAGAGCACGGCGCCGGTCGCGTAGCGGGCGTCGCGGCGGGCGTCGGCCCGGGCCACCAGCCGGCGGGACAGGTCGGGCAGCGCTTCGTCGGGCATGTGGTCGGCGTTGACGAAGACGCCGCCCGGGCGCAGGACGGTAGTCAGCTCGCGGTAGAGCTCGGCCAGCCGCTGCGGGGTCAGCCAGTGCAGGGCCGTGGCGGTGAGCACCGCGTCGTAGCCGCGGTGCGGCAGCCGCTCGGCCCAGCCCGCCTCCCGCAGGTCGGCGGTGACCAGGGTGGCCCGGCCGGCGAGCGACGCGTCGGCGATGGCCAGCAGCGCGGGGTCGAGGTCGGCCACGGTGACCTCGGCCGACGGGAACCGGGCCAGCGCGCGCAGGGCGATGGAGCCGGTACCGCCGGCCAGATCCAGGATCCGCGCCGACCGCTCCGCGGCGTCCGGCAGGACGGCGTCGACCACGTCGAGCATCGCGGTGAATCGATGCTCGCGGTCCGGCATGAACGCCTCCTGCTGGCGGTCCCAGCTCTCCTGCCACGCGCGCGAATCGAGCTTGTAAGGAGTCATAGGCATCAGACTAGTTAGCGGTACGGCGGGGTTTGGCGCGGTACATCGCCGCGTCCGCGTCCGCCAGCACCTCGTCCGGCTCCTGCCCGGCCGCGGCCAGGGCCAGCCCCACGCTCCCCCGCGCCGCGAGCCGGCCGCCGCTGGTCGGGAACGGCTGGTCGAACGTGGCGCGCAGGGCGGCGGCCAGCCGCTGCGCCGAGCGGGCGTCCGCGCCCGGCAGGAGCACCGCGAACTCGTCGCCGCCCAGCCGGGCCACGACGGCGCGCTGCTCGGTGCCGCGGGTCTCGGCCAGCGCGGCGTCGCGCAGCCGGTGGGCGACGCCGGTCAGCAGGTCGTCGCCGGCCTGGTGGCCGTGGGTGTCGTTGACGGTCTTGAAGTCGTCGAGGTCGATGAGCAGGACCGCGTAGGGGCGGCCGGCCGCGGTGGCGTTGTTCAGGTGCTGCCACAGCAGGGCGCGGTTGGGCAGGCCGGTGAGCGGGTCGTGGTAGGCGGCGTGGTGCAGCGACTCCTCGTAGATGCGCTGGGCGCTGACGTCGAGCAGGGCGAAGACCGTGCCGGCGCCTTCCTCGATCGGTACCGCTTCGACCAGCACGTCGCTCGTCGTGCCGTCCGGGCGGGTCAGTCGCAGCTCGCGGGCCGCGCCCGCGGCGACGGCGCGCAGGTCGGCCGGGACGCCGTCGACGCCGGTGAGGTTGAGCGAGGACGGGGAGGCGTCGACGCCGGTGAGGCCGAGTGAGGACGGGGAGGTGGCGTGCCGCGAGGGCCAGCCGAGCAGGTCGAGCGCGGCCGGGTTGGCCAGCATGACGGCGCCGGCCGGGTCGGTGACCAGGACCGGGAACGGGAAGCGGCGCAGGACGGCCTGCAGCAAGGCGTTCTGCGAGCGGTGCTGCTCCTGCAGGCGCAGCAGGAGAACCCGGGTGGAGTACACCAGCAGGCCGGTGACGACGAGCGAGACCATCCCGCCCGGGTACATCGGGATCCGCGGCTCGACCAGGGCGGCGGTGACCCACAGCGTGATGTACCCGGCGGCCAGGAGCAGCAGCCGGCGCAGGTCGCCGACCGCGGAGCGGAACAGCACGTGGAAGAAGACCAGGCCGAGCACCGCGTCGACGTCGGCCACCTGCACGACCACCGGCAGGAACGCGGCCAGCTCGAGCGCGTCGGCCCAGATCGGCACCGGCCGCACGCGGACGTGCTCGGACACCCGCAGCGCGAGCATGCCGAGCACCACCGCGAAGCTCGCCACCGCGACCCGCGGCGCGAGGCCGAGCAGGGCGATGCGGATCAGCGCCGCGGTGGTGACCGCCGCCAGGCCGAAGACGAACCCGAGTCGCACCGCCCGCAGCAGGTCACGCCTGAGGTATGCGACCGCCCACGCCATGCCGGCCACATCGGCCGGACCGGCGGGCCGATCAGTGCGGCTCGGGTGCAGTTCCGTCAGGTATGCCTCAGCGGCGTGCCTGCCGCCAGGCGGTGCGGGCCAGCGCCGCGCACACGCCCGCGGCTGCGGCCGACGGCGGCGGGCCTGACCGCCGCGCGCGGGGCAGGGCGCGGCGCAGGAGGCGCACCGGGAGTACCCCCAAAGGCAGGAACTCCAGCGGGAACCACAGGCCCGCCGGCTGGGGCGGCCCGGCATAGGCGGCGGTCACCGCCAGCAGCCGAGCGCCGCGGCCAGGGACAGCGCGGCGGCCGGGCGGATCCCGACGGCGACGGCGAGCACGGCGGCGGCGCCGAGCGGGACACCCGGCGCGCCGGTGAACGGCAGGCCGCACAGCACCGGCAGCGCCAGCAGCGGCCATGCCGCCTCACGGCGCGACGACCCCGTTGTTCCAGGCCCACACCGCGATCCCGACCCGGTTGCGCACGCCGAGCTTGCGCTGGGCGGCCGCCACGTGGGTCTTGACCGTGCCGGGCGAGATGAACAGCTCGGCGCCGATCTCCGCGTTGGTGCGGCCGGCGCCCACGTGCCCGGCAATCTCCAGTTGGCGCTCGGTAAGCGGCTCCGGCGACTCCGGGGGGGGGACGGGGCAGCGAAACCGGCAGCGTTGGGCCGTCGGTAGGGGCGGTGAACTTGGCCGCGTATTTGCCGCGACTGGCCGGTCAGAGCCGGGGACAGCCGGACAACGGACGGGCCCCTTGACCGCATGCTGTTGGTCTATCGAGGGCTTGAACGTCGTGCACCGCAAGACCGTCTCCCGCTTTCTCCCAGGCGGGGTGTTCCGTGTCGCGCAAGCGAGCCGAAGATAGCGCACGCAGGGTCAGGCGCTACCCGCTTGCCGGGGGAACGGGCAAATTCGACGCAGTCTCTTCAACCTCGGCCTTACACGAAAGCTTTAGCTGCTTCCCTTCTACGGTCTCGGACGGATTCTGCATGCCGACCACTCCTTGGACGAATTTGCCCGGGTCGGCCTCATCGCCGACCGGTCGCCAGATCTTCCCCAGTTGCTCATCGCGGTAGTACCAGGAGACATGCGCCCGGTAGCTGTGCGGGACCTGGTCGAGATTCTGGACCTTCACCGTGGCGACGAGATACGTGCTGCTCACTACGTCCGTCCGACAGCCGGTGATCCACCACCGTCCCGGGCTGGTGGATGGCGAAACGCTGGGCTGGGCTGCCATTGGAATCGCCAGCATCGCCGCGTAGACGACACCTTGCACCCAGGAAGACATCGGACCTCCTGCGAGACTGGGCTTCGTCTCGTGCAACGGTACTCGCGGCCGGTGCCCGTGCGGGGTCACCGTCATCTTCATCGGAGGGCGAAAAGCCGCGACCGATGCGTTGCTTTGTAGTGCGGGCTCAGCGCCGTCACCGTGGGCAAAGTGCGGTTCGGGGCCGGGCCGGAGCGCTTGAGCAGGAAGCCGGCGGCGCCGTTGCGCAGCGCCGCGTAGACGTACTCGTCCAGGTCGAACGTCGTGACGACCACCACCCGGGTGGGGCCGCCGGCCAGCTCGCGGGTGAGGGTGAGGCCGTCCATGCCCGGCATGCGGATGTCGACCAGGGCGACGTCGGGGGCGAGGGAACGGGTGAGCTCCAGCGCGGCGAGGCCGTCGGCCGCCTCGCCGACCACCTCGAGGTCGGGCGCCGCGCCGAGGATCCGCCGCAGCCCGTCGCGGACCATCGCCTGGTCGTCGGCGATGAGCACCCGGATCCCCATCGCCCGAGCGTAACGGCGCCCGCACGACATAGGCTTTCGCGCTATGGCGTCGAGCGCGAGCCGATGGGACCGGACATGTCCGACGTAGCCGAAAAATCCGGAATATCGACGTGGAAGCGGGACCTCACCGCCCCGCTGCGGGCGTTCATGCGCACCGAGTCCGGCAGCGCGGGCGTGCTCGTCGGCGCCATCGTCGCGGCCCTGGCCTGGGCGAACCTCGACGAGGGGTCGTACGAGCGGCTCTGGCACACCGAGTTCGGCCTGCACCTGGGCGGCTGGTCGCTCGCCTGCGACCTGCGCACCTGGGTCAACAGCGGCCTGATGACGCTGTTCTTCCTGGTCGTCGGCCTGGAGGCGCGCCGCGAGTTCGACCTGGGCGACCTGCGCGACCGGCGCCGGTTCCTGCTGCCGTGCCTCGCCGGCGTGGCCGGCATGGTGCTACCGGTCGCGATCTACCTCGCGGTCAACCGCGGCGGCCCCGGCATGCACGGCTGGGGCGTGGCCATGTCCACCGACACCGCGCTCGCCCTCGGCCTGCTCGCCCTGCTCGGCCGCGGCGTGCCCGACCAGGTGCGGGTGTTCCTGCTCACCGTGTTCGTGGTCGACGACCTGCTCGCGCTGCTCATCATCGCGCTGGCGTACTCCGAGCACATCGCCTTCATGCCGGTGATCCTCGCCGCGATCGTCTTCGGCGCGATGCTCGGCGTCCGCGCACTGGGGGTCAACCGGGGCGCCGTCTACGCGCCGCTCGGCATCCTGCTGTGGTACTGCATGCTGCGCAGCGGCGTCGACCCGGTCGTCTCCGGGCTCGCCATCGGGCTGACCGCCACCGCCTACACGCCGGCCCGCGGCGCCCTGGAGGCGGCCAGCGGCCTGTTCAAGCTGTTCCGCGAGCAGCCCACGGCGGAGCTGGCCCGCTCGGCGTCGCTGGGCCTGACCTGGACGCTCTCGCCCAACGACCGGCTGCAGCGGCTGTACCACCCGTGGAGCAGCTACCTGATCGTCCCGCTGTTCGGCCTTGCCAACGCCGGCATCCACATCGACGGGCCGTTCCTCGCACGGGCGTTCACCTCCCCGATCACCCTCGGCGTCCTGGCCGGCTACGTGCTCGGCAAGCCGGTCGCCGTCGCCGGCGTGTCATGGCTGGTCACCCGGCTCTCCGCCGGGCGGATCCGGCCCGGGGTGGGCTGGGCGGCGGTGCTCGGCAGCGGCACGATCGCCGGCATCGGCTTCACCGTGTCACTGCTCATCGCGAACCTGGCGTTCACCGGCGACGCGCTGGCCGAGGCGAAGGTCGGCGTGCTGGCCGCGGCCGCCCTGGCCTCGCTGTTCACCTGGGTGGTGTACCGCGTGACGGCCCTCCTGCCCAAGCCCCGGCGAGCCCGGGCACTGCTGGGCGACGCCGAGGTCCTCACCGACCTCATCCCGCCCGTCGACGAGTCCGTCGACCACGTCCGCGGCGCGGCGGACGCCTCGGTGACGGTGGTCGAGTACGGCGACTTCCAGTGCCCCTACTGCGGCCAGGCCGAGCCGGTCGTGCGCGAACTGCTGGCCGACACCGACCTGCGCTACGTCTGGCGGCACCTGCCCCTCACCGACGTGCACCCGCAGGCCCAACTGGCCGCGGAGGCGGCCGAGGCGGCGGCCGCGCAGGGGGCGTTCTGGCCCATGCACGACCTCCTGCTGGACCACCAGGACGAGCTGCGCCCGGCGGACCTGGTGCGCCACGCCGAGCAGCTCGGCCTGGACACCGACCGCTTCCACGAGGACCTGCGCCGCCACCTGCACAGCGGCCGGATCGCCCAGGACCTGGAGTCCGCGGATCTCAGCGGCGTCAGCGGTACCCCCACCTTCTTCATCAACGGCCGCCGCCACTACGGCGCCTACGACATCGCGACCCTGACCGCCGCCGTGAAGGAGGCTCGCGTCCGCGCCCTGATCGGCGCCCGCACCGGCTGACACGGATACGTGATTTCGGCCCGCCCCTCCGTTCGCCTAGACTCAACCGCACATGGCCTCGTAGCTCAGGGGATAGAGCACCGCTCTCCTAAAGCGGGTGTCGCGCGTTCGATTCGCGCCGGGGCCACCGCCACTGGCGGCCCCTGCTTCGCGGCGGGGGCCGCTTGCCGCATGTGGCGGTGGGTGTTTCGCGCTCGCTTCGCTCGCTCCCCGGCGGGGGGCTTCGCCCACCCGCACCCCCTCTACGCCGGCTCCTCGTCCGCGGGCCGCTCACGGGCGCGAACCGCCTGCGCCGCTGGCCGCTGGCCGGGCTCGTCGTTCTTCGATGCGCAGGCCCGGGAGGCGCAGCGCCCGCCGGCGCAGCGGGCGGCGCTGCTGCGGGAGGCACTCGGGCTGTGGCGGGGCGAGCCGCTGACCGGCCGCGCCGGACCGTGGGCCGAAAAGTCGGGCGCTTTGCGCCGCGACTTTTCGGATTTATACCCCGGCTGGCGGAAAGTCCGTTGAAACAGCCAATGCTCGGAGGGTCCGATCGGGCCGCCGGAAGTCTCCGCGATCATGCTGCACCCGCCGCCGACACCAACGGTTTTTCATGATCACGGAGTGTCCATGTACACCCGTGTACCGAAAGTCTCCGGGATCATGGCAAACCCGTGGTGCGGCCACCGCGGGCATCTGATCACGGAGACATACGTCCGGGGGCGCCAGGGGCGGGCCGTTCGCGGTGGTTGGGTGCGAACGGCCCGCGGTGGTCAGCCGGTGAAGGTTTCGCAGGCCTTGTTGGTGTTGGTGCCGCCGCCCGGGTGGGCGACGTCGGTGCCGGCGCCGCAGTCCACCTCGTCGTTGCCGCTGCCGGTCGTGATCGTGTCGCCGCCGGCGTCGGTCGACACGTCGTTGTTGCCGTTGCCGGCGTCCACGACGTCCGAGCCGGTGCCCGTGGTGATCTTGTCGTCTCCGGCGGCGGTACCGATGGTGTTGTCTCCGTCGCCCGCTCGGATCACGTTGTTGCCGCCGGCCGCGTCGATGCGGTCGTTGCCGGCGCCGGTGGCGATCGTGTCGTTGCCGTTGGCGGCGGTGACGACGTTGTCGCCGTCCCCGGCCCGGACCACGTTGTTGCCGCCGGCCGCGTCGATGCGGTCGTTGCCGGCCTCGGTGGTGATCGTGTCGTTGCCGTTGCCCGCCGTGACGACGTTGTCCCCGGCGCCGGCCCGCACGGTGTTGTTGCCGCTGCCCGCGTCGATCCAGTCGCCGCCGTCGCCGGTGGTGATGGTGTCGTTGCCGGAGCCGGTGGAGACGCAGTCGGCGCCGCCGTTGCCGTCCACCGTGTCGTTGCCGGCCAGGCCCAGGATCAGGTCGTTGCCGGCGGTACCGGTGAGCTTCTCGTTGCCGGAGCCGCCGACGATGACGTTCTGCACCGCGATGCCGGCGCAGGCGTTCTCCGGCTGGCTCGCGGCGCGGATGGCGACCGGGCCGCTCTGCCGGATGCCGGTGAGCGCGTCGGTGTAGGTCACCGAGCCGCCCGCCGAGACGGTCAGCGTGATCGGGACCGACCTGACCGCCACGGTGACCACCGCCGGCTCGCCGCTCCGCGTCGCGACGGTGCCGGGCGCGGCGAGGGAGTACACGCCCTGGCCGAGCGCGATCGTCGCGGCGCTGCCGTCGAGCTTGACCAGCGCCGGCCGGGTGCCGGCCCCGACGGTGACCTGCAGGCCCGGCTCCACCGTGATGGCACGGCCGGCCCGGTCGAGGATGCGGCCGCCGGTGAAGTCGTCGCCGGCGGTCGCCGGGTGCGGGTCGACCGCGTCGAGGATGCCGTCGTCGTCGGCGTCGAGGTCGGTGCAGCGGATCGTGCCGGCCCGCAGCGCGTGGCCCTCGTCGTTGCTGTCGTCGGACCACCAGGCCCGCTTGAGCCCGGACGCGCACTCCGACTGCGGCGCGATCGCGAAGCCCTCGTTGTTGTAGTTGGGCATGCCGGCCGGGCGCTCGAACAGGCCGGTCACCGCGAACTTGCCGGCCGCGTCGAGGTCCAGGGTGGCCGTGCGGCCGGTGCAGGTGTCGTCGCAGACCGCCCAGACGTGGCCGGTCTCCGGCTCGTACTGCAGGTCCATCACCGCCGGGAAGCCGCTGGCCACGGTGGCGACCCGGGTGAACGAGCCGTTGTCGGACAGCGCGTAGGTGTAGACCGTGCCGTTGGCCTCCAGGCCGACGAGGAACAGCCCGTCGCCGTGGCCGGGATAGGTGGCCGGGTTGTACGGCGCGCCGGTGTGCTCGTCGGCGAAGCCGTGCGCGGTGAGGTACGCGTCGGGGACGAACGTGATGGCCTCCAGGCCGCTGTTCGCGCCGACCGGCGGCAGGTCCGCGGTCAGGTTCCACTCCCGCGTCGCGTTGAGGCTCGCCGCGCCGGCCACCGGGTCGAACCGCTCGACCGCGGGCCGGCTCACGCCGCTGTTGGCGTTGTTGCGCTCGGTCGACACGTACACGCCGCCATTGCCCAGCGTGACGCCCTCGGCGTCGAGGTCGCCGGTGCCGTCCGGGTAGTGCAGGGTGTACGTGTCCGCCGGCGACCACAGCGTGCCGTCGAAGCCCAGGCGGTACAGCGTGCCCGGGCCGTTCTTGACCGCCCACAGCACGTTCTGGCCGGCGTAGGCCAGCCCGCTGAGGTTGGTGCCGAAGGCGTTGGCCGCGTCGGCCGTCGACACGGCGGTCCCGCCCGGCCACGGCGCGGCCGGGGTCTGCCCGGCGCACGCGTTGGCCGCGCCCTTGGTGTCCACGGTCGTGGTGGCGAATTGGCCGGTACCGTCGGGGCAGCGGCCGTAGGTGGTGGCCGCGTGCGCGGTCCAGGAGTAGGCGTCCACGAGGCTGCCGTCCGGCCGGAACAGCCGGGCCGAGTCGGCGGCGCCGAGGCCGAAGACCGGGTCCACGTCCAGCGCCAGGTGGCCGCCGGCGGCCAGGGTCGTGCCGGCGGTGATGGTGAAGACGTGGGTGTCGTCGTTGTCCTTGACCACCCAGCCCGACAGGTCGACCGGGGCCGCGCCGGTGTTCACCAGTTCGACCCAGTCGCCCGGCGTACCACCGTTGGACTCGACCTCGTTGATCCGCACCGGGCTGCTGCAATCGTTCACCGCGCCCCGCGTCGACGACGTCGTCGTCACAAACGCACCGGTACCGTCCGGACAACGCCCATACGTCGTCGCCGCATGTGCCGACCACGAATACGAGTCGACCAACGTACCGTCCGGCAGGAACAACCGCGCCGAGTCCGCCGCGCCCAGCCCGAACACCGGATCCACGTCCGCCACCACAAAACCACCCGCGGCGACCGACGTCCCCGCCGTGAACGTGAAGACATGCGTGTCGTCGTTGTCCTTGACCACCCAGCCGGATAAGTCGACCGAGGACGGACCGGTATTGACCAGTTCGACCCAGTCACCCGGCGTGCCACCGTTCGACTCGATTTCGTTGATGCGCACCGTCGGCGCATCGGCCGCCTGGGCCGCCGGCACGGCCGCGAGCGGCGCGACGGCGACCAGCGCCGCGATCAGAAGGGTTGTTGTACGCACCTGCGCAGCGTCGGGCACACCGGCGAAGCGGGAGTGAACACGTCGCTAACAGTCCGGCAGCCAATACGTTCGGCTGATGGGTCGTTCGGCCGATAGGGGTCGGTCGGGCAGGGGACACTTCGCGTGCACACATCTGCCTGCATTCATTTGCGGCATGCACATCAACATCCTCGGCGGAGTACGCCGCCGAGCCGTGGGCACAGGCCGAAGCCGGGCGGCTCAACGACAACCCCGCCTGGCGGCCCTGGCGCTCGGTCCGCGCCGCCGCCCTGGCCGGGTTGTCGCGCACCGCCGAGGCGCTCGACCTGCTCGACGCCGGACATATCGCCTTTATCATCATAAAGCGGCCCGTCATTACGTCTCCGCGATCATGCACGCGGCACGGTTTCGGCGCCAGCGAGCCTAGACGGCGTCGCGGAAGAACAGCGCGGCCTGGACGCGGTTGGCGCAGCCGAGCTTGGTGAGCAGCCGGCTCACGTAGGTCTTCACGCTCGGCTCGCTCATCCGCAGCCGGGCGCCGATGCCGGCGTTGGACAGGCCCTCGGCGACCAGCCGCAGCACGTCGGCCTCGCGCGGGCTCAGCGCGGCCAGCCGCCCGGCCGCGGCGCGCCGGCGCTCGCCGCGGGCCAGCCCGTCCGGCCCGACCAGGCCGAGCAGGTGCCGGGTGACGGGCGGGGAGAGGTACGCGTCGCCGGCGTGCGCGGCCCGCACCGCCCGCAGCAACTCCTCCGGCGCGCACGACTTCAGCACGAACCCGGCCGCGCCCTGCCGCAGCGCCCGCAGCACGTTGGCCTCGTCCCCGAACGACGTGAGCACCACGAGCGCCGCCGCCGGCCGCGCGGCGCGCAGCCCGTCCATCGCGTCGAGCCCCGACCGGCCCGGCATGCGCACGTCGAGCAGGACCACGTCGACGTCGACCCGGTGTGCGGCCGCGATCGCCCCGGTGCCGTCCCCGGCCACCGCGACCACCTCGATGTCGTCCGCCGACTCCAGCACGGCCCGGATCCCGGCCGCGATCAGCGGCTCGTCGTCGGCGATGAGGACCCGGATCGGCGCCACCTCAGCCCAGCCCGACCAGCATGCTCAGCGGCAGCAGCCCGAACAGCAGCCCGGCCAGCGCGATCCCGGCGGCCGGCGGCCGGCGCGGGGTGGGCGCCGCGACGGGAAAGACGGCCCACAGCCGGAACTCGCCGCCGTACAACCCGTGTCCGGCCAGCCCGCCGGCCAGCGCGGCCCGCTCGGCGAGCCCGGTCAGCCCTCCTCCGGGCGCCCCGCCGCGGGCCGCCGGGTTCACCACGGACACGAGCAGGCCGTCGTCCTCCCACTCGGCGCGCACCGTGAGCGGCGCCCCCGGGGCGTGCCGCAGCCCGTTGGTCAGGCCTTCCTGCACGACGCGGTACGCCGCCCGCTCGACCTCGGCGTCGACCGGCCGCGCCGCGCCCCGCTCGACGAACTCCACCCCGGCCCCGGCCGCCCGAACCCGCTCGACCAACTCCCGGATCGTTTCCTTGGGGGGTACCGACCGCAGGGCTCCGACGACGTCGTGCAGGTCGCTCGCCGCGATCCGGGCCTCCTCGGCCAGCCGGCGGACCGCGGCCCGCTGCTCGGCCGGCAGTTCGGCCACCTCCAGCGCCGCCGCCTGCACCGACACCAGGCTGAGCCGGTGCCCGAGCGCGTCGTGCATGTCGCGGGCGATGCGCAGCCGCTCCTGCGCGGCGAGGGCGAGGGCCTGCCGGCGCTGCTGAGCGACGTACAACCCGGAAAGCCACGGCAGCACCGCGAACACCACCATGGCCGCGACCAGCGGCGCGGCCGCCTCCGGCCGGAGCGCGATCCGCACGCCGAGCGCGATGCCGACCGCGACGGCCGGGCCGGCGATCGCCGCCCGTCCGCGTGCGGACCGCCCGGCCTGGTAGCCGCTCCACGCCAGCACGGCGAGGGCCCCGCCGGCGAACGCGGCCGGGACCAGCGCCCCGACGAACGCGGCGGCGGGGTTGCGGTACCGCAGCCAGATGAGCGACCCGACCACGAGCGCCCACACCGGCAGCAGCGCCGGTCGCGGGGGCCCGGGATGGGCGTAGGTCAGCAGCGCGCTGTCGACGGCCACGATGCCCGCGGTGGCGAGAAGTCGGCGCATGCCAGCAGGCTACCCGCGACGATGGTCGCCGCACGTCCGCGACTTTCGGCGACTGCGCACCGCCGCGCGGCCGGCCTAGCGTGCCTGGCGTGATCGTTGCCGAACAGCTGACGAAACGGTACGGCCGGACCGTCGCCGTCGACGGCCTCTCCTTCGCCGTGCGGCCGGGCCACGTGACGGGCTTCCTCGGCCCGAACGGGGCCGGCAAGTCCACCACCATGCGCATGATCCTGGGCCTGGACCGCCCCAGCGGCGGCCGCGCGCTGATCGACGGCCGGCCCTACGCCGCCCTGCGGCGTCCCCTGCGCCAGGTCGGCGCCCTGCTGGAGGGGCGCGGCGCGCACCCCGGCCGCCGGGTGTACCACCACCTGCTGTACCTGGCCCGCAGCAACGACATTCCGCGCCGGCGGGTCGCCGAGGTGCTCGAGCTGACCGGCCTGGAGGGCGCGGCGGGCCGGCGCGCGGGCGGCCTGTCGCTCGGCCTGACCCAGCGCCTCGGGCTCGCCGCGGCGCTGCTCGGCGACCCGCCGGTACTGCTGCTCGACGAGCCGGTCAACGGCCTGGATCCGCAGGGCGTGCGCTGGCTGCGCGACCTGCTGCGCGGCTTCGCCGCCGAGGGCCGCGCGGTGCTCGTCTCCAGCCACCTGATGGCCGAGACCGCGCAGACCGCCGACCGGCTCGTGGTCGTCACCCGCGGCCGGTTGATCGCGGACGCCGGCGTCACCGAGTTCGTGTCCGGCGCGGCGAGTCTCGAAGAGGCCTTCCTCCGGGCGGTCGGCCGATGAGCGCCCTGGCCGCCGAGTGGATCAAGATTCGCACCCTCCGCTCCACGCCGTGGACCTTGGCCCTGACCCTGCTCATCGCGATCGGCGTCGCCCACCTGGCCGGCACCGCGCTGCGGCGCGTCACCGACCCGGCCCACTTCGACGCGGTGTTCGCGGCCTTCTACGGGCTGAGCCTCGCCCAGCTGGCGCTGGTGGTGTTCGCCGTGGTGGCGGTCGGCGGGGAGTACCCGGCGGGCACCATCGGGCCCTCGCTGGCCGCCGTGCCCCGGCGCGCCGTCTTCTACCTGGCCAAGCTGGCCGCGGTCGGGCTGTGCGCCGTCGCGGTGGCGGTGCCGGCGGTCGCCGCCTCCTTCGCCACGGCCCAGGCGGCGCTCGGCCCGCGCCGCATCGCCCTGACCGACCCGGGCGTGCCCGAGACGGTGGCGGGGGCGGTGCTGTACCTGGTGTTGATCGCGCTGTTCGCGGCCGGCGTGGCGCAGGTGTGCCGCAGCCCGACCGTGTCGCTGGCGGTGCTGCTGCCGCTGTTCTTCCTCGGCTCCCAGGGGCTTGGCAACGTGCCCGCGGTGCACACGGTGACGCAGTACCTCCCGGACCAGGCGGGGGCCGCGATCCTGCACTTCTTCGGGGCGCCGGGCGGGCCGCTGTACTCCCGCGACTTCGGCCCCTGGACCGGGCTGGGCATCCTGGCCCTGTGGACCGCGGCCTCCGTGACCGCCGGGTACCTGGTGCTGCGCTCGCGAGATGCCACTACATCGTGATAAAGGCGATATGTCCGGCGCCAAGGGCGCCGGACATATCGCCTATTTCATCATCGGTCCGTTTGTGCACCCATCGGTGGTTCCAGTACGGGAGGTGGGACGACGGCGCGGCCCGCTGCGCATGGAGCCCCGGCCGACGCGGCCGGCTCGAGCTGCGGGCCGACGCCGAGCCGCCCAGCGGTGCAGCACGACTCGCTGCGCATAGAGCAACCGCCCGGGTTCGCGCGAAGCGCCGCGGAGCGCCACGGAGCGCTGGCGGTGATGGCTGGCGGTGATGGCTGGCGGTGATGGCTGGCGGTGATGGCTGGCGGCTGGCGTTTCGGCGGGTGGGAGCGCGGCGCCGTCGTTCGGCCTGGCGCTTGGGAGGCCCGCGACCATAAGTCTCCGCGATCATGCGGGTGGCGCCGTGCGCACCATCGGTTTCTCATGATCGTGGAGTGGAAATGTACCTATAGGTACCTTAAGTCTCCGCGATCATGGCAAAGCCGTGGTGTCGACGCGGCCGCGTGCATGATCGCGGAGAGTTATCGACGGGCGGTCCGGTGAAATGGCGCCTTATGATGATATGTCCGATAAGTCGCGGCGCGGAGCGCCCGACTTATCGGACGCGCTTGGCATCGCGCGGACGGGTTGCCCTCGCCGGCGTTGTGAGCGTGGGGCTGCTGTCGCTTAGGCCAGCTTTACGTTCCACTTAGGAATCTTGAGAGAGCGCTCTCCAAGTGCGTACGGTCCTGACCATGTCGATCAAGACCGGGGCGGGGCGGCGGCGGACCTTGCTGGCGCTGCTCGCCGTGCCGTTCGCCGGGGCCGTGGCCACCACCGTCATCCTCACCACGACCGCCGGCGCCGAGCAGGTCGACACCGCCGGGGTCGTGCAGGCCGAGGCCTGGAGCGCACAGTCCGGCGCCCGGACCGAGAACACCGGCGACACCGGCGGCGGCAAGAACGTCGGCTGGCTCGCCAACGGGGACTGGATGCGGTACGACACCGTCGATCTCGGCGGCGCGGGCACCCTCACCGCGAGCGTGCGGGTCGCGGCGGCCAGCCACGCCGGGGGCACGATCGAGCTGCGGGCCGGCACGCCGGACGGCGAGGCGCTGGCGACGTACGCCGTCGGGTACACCGGCGGCTGGCAGTCCTGGACCACGAAGACGGCCGTCAGCGAGACCCGGCTGACCGGCAAGCAAACCGTATACCTGCTGCTGAAGAGCCCGCAGGGCAGCGACTTCACCAACGTCAACTGGATCCGGTTCACCCGCACGCCCACCGCCACCGTCCCGGGCGCGAGCTCCGCGGCCCCGACGACGTCCGCGCCTCCCGCTACGGCCCCGTCGGCGACCAAAACCACGTCCGCCCCGCCGCCGCCGAACACCGGCTGGCCGGCGGTCGACCCGGTCAAGCAGCAGGCCGACACCGCGGCGTTCTTCGCCCGCAAGCCGGCGCCGATCACCAACAACCCGGTCAAGGTGCCCGAGTTCCACGCCACCTGCACGGTGAGCCACCACGGCGGCGACGACCCGATCGTCTTCCCGGGGCTGGCCGGCGCCTCCCACAACCACACGTTCCTGGGCAACCGGTCCACCGACGCCAACTCGACCGCCGAGTCGCTGTTCGCGGCCGGCACGACGTGCACGCCCGCGCAGGATCACTCGGCGTACTGGATCCCCACGCTCTACCAGAACGGCAAGGTCGTCGACCCCAAGGAGGTGACCGTCTACTACGGCTCCCGCCTCAAGGACCCGAGCAAGACCCAGCCGTTCCCGTTCGGCCTGCGGATGATCACCGGTGACGCGAAGACGCAGACCGACACGCCGGACCACCAGGGCAACCACTTCTGGTGCGCGGGCATCGGCGGCGAGGTCGGGCGCACCGCGGACGGGCAGTACCCGATCTGCGCCAAGACCGCGGAGCTCGTCCGGCAGATCTCCTTCCCGGACTGCTGGGACGGCGTGCACCTGGACAGCCCGGACCACAAGGCGCACATGGCCAACGGTGACCACACCGGGGCGTGCCCGGCCAGCCATCCGGTGCCGATCCCGTCGGTCTCGTTCGTCATCGCGTACCCGCTCAGCACCGACACGAACGGCATCACGCTCTCGTCGGGCAACGGCTACTCGATGCACGCGGACTTCTTCAACGAGTGGGAGCCCGGCGCCCTCGCCCAGCGGGTCCGCGACTGCCTCGACCAGGGCTACAAATGCAACGCGCAAGGGACGTTCTAGGGGCTACTCCACCCCTTTCCCGCTAGCCGCAAGGCGGTACCACCCGTACCCATGGCACGTTGTTGGTATGACGATCCGCTGCGTCATCGTCGACGACTCGGAGCGCTTCCGCATCAGCGCCAGGCGGCTTCTGTCGGACCAGGGCATCGCGGTGGTCGCGACCGCGGCGGACAGCGGCGAGGCGCTGCGGGCGGTCGAAGCAGAACAGCCGGATGTGGTACTCGTGGATGTCGGCCTCGGCGCCGAGAGCGGCTTCGACCTGGCCGCGCAGATCCCCCGCAGCCCGGTGATCATGGTGTCGAGCCTCGCCCCGGAGGACCTCACCGACCTCCTGGCGAGCAGCCCGGCGATCGGCTACCTGCCGAAGGACCAGCTCTCGAGCTGCGCGATCTGCTCGATGCTGGACACGCCACCCCCCGCGATCCGATAACCGGAACTCTCCGCGATCAAACGTTCGCTCCGGCCCCGGGATGATCAGGTGCCGGCCGAGGCGGCCTCGAGGAAGGTGAGCACCGCGAGCACACGGCGGTGGGTCTCGTCGGTCTCGGGCAGATCGAGCTTGGTGAGGATGGAGCGGACGTGCTTCTCGATGGTGCCCTCGGTGACCCATAGCGCCTTGGCCACGCCGGCGTTGGAGCGGCCCTCCGCCATCAGGGCGAGCACCTCGCGCTCGCGCGGGCTGAGCACGTCGAGCGGGTCGCGCCGGCGGTGCGCGGCGACCAGTTCCTGAACCACGGCCGGGTCGACGACGGTGCCGCCGTCGTGCACCCGGTGCAGGGTCTCGACGAACTCGTCGACGTCGGTGACGCGGCTCTTGAGCAGGTACCCGATCCGCTCACCGCTGGCCAGCAACTCGATCGCGTGCTCCACCTCGACGAACGCGGACAGCACCAGGATGGCCACGCTGGGGAAGCGGCGACGGATCTCCCGGGCCGCGGCCAGGCCCTCGGTGGTGTGCGTGGGTGGCATGCGGATGTCGACGATGGCGATGTCCGGGTTGGTCTTCTCGACCAGGTCCAGCAGGTGCGAGCCGTCGTCGGCGAGCCCGGCGACGCTGAAGCCGTGCCGGTCGAGCAGGCTCGCCAGCCCCTCACGCAGCAGCACGTCGTCGTCGGCGATCACCACCGAACGACGGAGCGCCGTACTCGCCTCAAATGCCATCAAATCCAACATATCTCCGCGAGTGGGGGTAGTCATCCCCCATGCACGGGGGGTTGACCGTCCGCCTCGCGGTGACCAGCGCACTGTTCACGCTGCTCATCAGCGCGGCGTTCGTCGTGATCCTCTTCTCCGTGTACCAGTTGCGGGCCTCGGTCAACATGGTGACCCGGTCGGAGGCCGCGGTCTCCGCCGGTAACACCCTCGAACGCCTGGTGCTCGACGTCGAGGCCGGGCGGCGCGGCTACGCGCTCACCCACGACCGCGCGCTGCTGCAGCCGTGGATCCGCGCCCAGCAGCAGATTCCCCACCGGCAGCAGGATCTCGCCTCATCCGTGGCGGGCGACTCAGCCCAGGTGGTCCGGGTCGCGACGCTCAACAACGACGTCACCATGTACCTCGACAACTACGCCGACCCCGGCATCGCCCGGGACCAGGCCGGCGAGCCGGAGAACATCGACGCGCAGTCCATCCGCGACGGCCAGCAGCACGTCGCCGCGCTGCGCACCGAGTTCGAGCAGTTCCAGGCGAGCCAGCGCACCATGGTGGACCAGGCGCACGCCGAGGCGGCGATCGCCGGCCGGCGGGCCGTCATCGCGGGCATCGCCGGCTTCGGGGTGTCGATGCTCGCCGTGGCCCTGCTGACCCGGTCGCTCGCCGTCATGGTGGTGCGCCCGCTGCACCGCATGGTGATGGCGGCCGACGTCGTCGCCGGCGGCGACCTCTCGATGCGGGTCCCGACCAACGGGCCGGCCGAGGTGGGCGCCTTGCAGCGAACGTTCAATGCCATGGTCGCCGCGATCGGCAAGGGCCGGGAGATGCTCGCCGCGGTCGCGGCCGAGCAGACCGCGCTGCGCCGGGTGGCCACCGTCGCCGCGCACGGCCAGGCGGCCGAGGACGTGTTCGGCGCGGTGACCGAGGAGGCCGGCAAGCTCTTCGGGGCCGACGCCGCGGTACTGCTGCGCTTCGAGCCCGACGGCAACGCCTCCGTCGTGGCCAGCTGGAGCCGGGACCCGGCACACCGGGTGAAGCTGGGCAAGGTGAGGATCGCCGACACCGGCATCGCCGGGCGCGTGCTGCGCTCCGGCAAGCCGATCCGCATGGCCGGCGCGCGCAGCGCCGACTTCCTGCACCACGAGTTCAGCGACCCCTCGATCCGCTCCGCGATCGGCGCACCGGTGCTGGTCGCGGGCCGGGTCTGGGGCGCGCTCAAGGCCCTGTCCACCTGCTCCCAACCGCTGCAGCAGCACGACGCCGAGCGGGCGGCCGAGTTCACCGAGCTGGTCGCGAGCGCGATCGCCAACTCGCAGGCCCGCGCCGACCTGACCGCCTCCCGCGCCCGCGTGGTCGCCGCCACCGACGAGAGCCGCCGACGCATCGAGCGCGACCTGCACGACGGCACCCAGCAGCGGCTCATCGCCCTGCTGCTGGCCCTGCGCGCGACCGAGACCCAGGTCAGCGACGGCGTGCAGAAGCGCCTGCACACCATCGGCAGCGACCTGTCCGACGCCATCGACGAGCTGCGCGAGCTGGCCCGGGGCATCCACCCCTCGATCCTGTCCGAGGGTGGCCTGAACCCGGCGATCAAGTCGCTCGCCCGCCGCTCCCCCGTGCCGGTGGACCTGCGCCTGGACCTGCCGGAGCGACTGGACGCCAAGGTCGAGATCGGTGTGTACTACGTAGTGGCGGAGGCCCTGACCAACGCCATCCGGCACGCGCACGCGACCGTCATCTCGGTCACCGCCGGCGTCGAGCGGGGGCGCCTGCTGCTGGCCGTCGAGGACGACGGCGTCGGGGGCGCCGACCCGGGCACCGGCACGGGCCTGACCGGCCTCGGCGACCGGGTGGCCGCGCTCGGCGGCACCATGCAGATCGCCAGCCGGCCCGGCGCGGGCACCCGGCTGAGCATCACGATCCCGCTCGCGACCGCCCCCGCGGAGGGTGATTCCGGGTGAGTACCGTATGGCGGCCAGCCGGAACTCGCGGGTGCGGAAACCCGCAGGCGTAAAGCCCCGCTGGCGCCGAAGCGCGGCCGGGCCGGCCGGAGGACGGTGTAAGGGTCAACAACACCCCTTGAACAGGTGATCCACCATGACGACCTGCCCGGTTGACCCGGTGCTGTGCATGGCACTGTTCGTCTCCGACACCCCGTGCAGCGCCGAACCCGACGACGCCACCGTCCGGGCGACGGTGGACGCCACGCTCGAGCGCCTCGGCCCCAACGAGTGCTACGCCCGCGCCGCCGAGGTCTTCGGCGACCGCCCGGAGATCGCGCTGAACCGCATCCAGTGGGCCCGCCGCGTGTGCCAACGGGCCCTCACCCCCGCACACACCTGACCCGCTCGGGTCAGCAAAGCCATACAGGCGATAAGTCAGGCCGCTCCGTGGCCCGGCTTATCGCCTGTTTCGTGTTGTGTCCCGGTTCAGGCCTTGCCCGGGAGGATGCCCTCCAGGTGGCGGCCGTTGACCGCGCTGCGGCGGCCGGCTTCGACCTCGCCCTTCCACGTCCGCACGTAGTTGGAGGCGGTGAGCCGCTCCACGTCGTCGAGGTCGAGCAGGTCGCCCACGAGGGTGGTCAGCGCCACCACGTCGCTGCGGTCGTTCGGCGGCACGTGGTCGTGCAGCACCTGGTAGACCTGGTTGCGCAGGGAGCCCTCGCGGATCAGCGGCGTCGGGGAGAGCGTCGGCTCCTCGGCGATCTCGACCACGTCACTGGCCTCGTGGGTGACCGGCGCCGTGCGCGTGCGGGACCGCCGCGGCTGCGGCGCCGCGGGCAGGATGGCCTCCAGCTCGCCCCGCATGTGACCCAACGGCCCGGGGGCGGCGGGCTCGGCCGCGGTCAGCTCGGCGGCTTCCGCGGCGCGGGCCACCGCCTCGCGGGCCGCCCGCCGCTCGTCGTCGTCCGCCGGCCGCCGCGGCTCGGTGCGGCGCTCCTCGGCGCCCTCCCGGGCGGCGGCGGTGGGCAGTGCACGCTGCTCCTCGGTGTCGAGCACCGGTAGCTCGCCGGCCCTGGCGGCGCGCTTGGCCGGGGGCAGGGCGCCCGGGGGCGTCCCGGTCACCGCGGCCAGCCGGGCCGGGGCGAGGTCGGCGGCGATGAGCGCGGTCAGGCCGTCGTAGTCGGCGCCGTCGGCGAGGCGCACCGCGATCTCGTCGAGGTCGTACACGGCGACGGCGATGTCGGCCGTCGTCGGGTCGACCGCGGAGCGGATCTTGCGGTGCAGCACCTTCGCGATCGCCGACGTGCGCTGCTCCTTGCGCTTCTCCGCCTTGGCCGCCGCGATGGAGCTGTAGAGCCCCAGGCGCGGGTCGGCCTTGGCCAGGTTCTTGGCGCGCAGGGTCAGCCAGGGGTGGCGGACCCAGTGGCCGACGACCTCGTAGGCGGGGGTGGTCGGCGGCAGGTCACCCTTGGCCCGCAGCCGGTCGCGGCGCTGGTTCTCGGTGTGCATGAGCCAGACGAGATACCCCAGCGCGGACATCCCGGCGAAGAACCCGGCCATGAGCTTGTTCTCGTGGGCCATCCAGTTGAACGCGACCGCGAACGCGGCGATGGCGGCCGACAGGATGCGCGAGGCGGTCGCCTTCTCGCCGAGCCGGCGCCGCACGTCGGCGTTGGCCAGCACGACGATGCCGCCGAGCTCGAGCGCCCCGACGGCGGGGATCGCCCAGATCATCGGGATGCCCAGCGCCTGCACCGCGCCGGAGACCTGGCCGGCCAGGGCGACGAGCAGGACGACGATGTAGAAGAGCTGCCGCATGTAGGACGTGCGCCGGACCGTTTTCTGCAGATCGGCGTCGAGCTGATTGATGCCCGGCGTGCTCACCGGCTTCTCCCGTCGTCGTTCGGCTGGGGCAGCGGATAGCCCCGGGCCGCAAGAAACTCCGCCAGCGCCAGGTCCACGGAGCTCTGCACCGTGGTGTTGTGGTCGACGACGAACCGCTGCAGCATCTGCTCGATCTCCACCCGGACCCGGGTGTTGAGCTGGACCCGCTCGAACCGCGGCCGTTGTGGCGGCATCGCCACCGTCTTCTCTGTCGCTTCCAACATCACTCCCGCTAGCCGTTTGCTAGCGGGCACGCTAGCAAAGCAACGGTCGATGGCCCGACCCGACACGCCCGACACGTGTTCGAATCACCCGGGCGGGAGTGGCGCTCGTCACACGATCGGCGGCGGCTCGGAGCGATCCGGAACGGCGACCACGGACCGCGAGCTGGGCGGCGACGAAGCGTGTCGGCGGCCACGCATAACCGTGGTTACGAACCGCACGCAGACGGAGTTCAACGTCACTTTGCGTAGTCACCCGGGAGCGTTTCTCGCTCCTGTGCCGAGCCATCTGGGTTCGGTACTCTCACCGCATGCTGCGCCGGGGACTGATGTTCGTGGTTGCGGCGCTCGTGCTGATCGCCGCCCTGGCGACCCCCGCGGCGGCCGCTCCGGGCGATCCCACAGCCCCGCCCGACGAGGGCACGGGCAACCTCACGCTGGGCGACAAGCTCGACTCGGCCAACACCGAGTGGCTGCAGGCGCAGGCGACACTCGAGGCGTCGAAGAAGCGCCAGGCCGAGCTCGAGCAGCAGATGGCCTCGATGGAGAAGGAGCTGGAGCCGATCCGGGCCAGCGTCAACGTGATCGCGGCCGCGGCCTACCGCACCGGCGGCAACATCCGGCTGACCGCCGCGCTGATCACCACCGACTCGGCCGAGCAGTTCATGGACCGGATCGTGCTGGTGAACACGATCGCGCAGTACAACGACCGGCAGATCGCCCGGCTGACCAAGCTGCAGGCCGACCTCGCCGGCGCCAAGCAGGCGATCGACGACGAGGTCGCCAAGCAGCAGGCGCAGGCGAACATCCAGGCCAAGAAGAAGCAGGACGCCGAGGCGGCGCTGGCGAAGATGAAGGGCAAGGCCGACGGCTACGTCAGCGTGAACTCCCCGCTGGCCAACCCGGCCCCGCGCAACGCCGACGGCACCTGGCCGAAGGAGAACTGCATCATCGACGACCCGACCACGACGGGCTGCATCACGCCGCGCATGCTGCACGCGGCGCAGGAGGCCCGCAAGGCCGGGTTCACGCACTTCTACTCCTGTTTCCGCCCGTCCGGGCCGTATGAGCATCCGAAGGGCCGGGCCTGCGACTTCGCCGCCGACTCGGACGGCTTCGGCGGGGTGGCGACGGGCGCGTCGAAGACCTACGGCACCAACCTGGCCGCGTTCTTCGTCAAGAACGCCTCGTCCCTTGGTGTGCTGTATGTGATCTGGTTCCGCCAGGTCTGGACGCCGGCCGCGGGCTGGCACGCCTATAGCGGCGGCAACGGCGACCCGTCGAGCGACCACACGAACCACGTGCACCTCTCGGTCCTGTAGGAATCGGGCGTATCCGAAATATCCGAAATGTCGGGCGCGCCAGTGCCCGACATTTCGGGATTTGGCCACTTCCGCCGGCGCCCGTCAGCATGCCGGGGCCCACGCAGTTGGCCCGCACGCCGTAGCGGCCCTCCTCCGCCGCCACGCCCCGGCGCGCGAGGCCAGTGCCTGATCCTGCTCGTTGACGTCAGACGGCCGCCGGAAGTCTCCGTGATCATGACGTGCGCGGTGGCCGCACCACAGGTTTGCCATGATCCCGGAGCCTTTCGGTACACGGGAGTACATCAGCACTCCGTGATCATGAAAAACCGTTGGTGTCGATGCCAGTTGCGCATGATCACGGAGACATCCGGTCCCTGCGCTGTGCCGCGCGGCGCGCAGCGCCCGACCGGCGGGACGTGATCGCAGACCTTGCCCGCCTGTCGGGACGCGCAGGCCGGGCGCCGGTGGCCGCCGGCGGACGTGACCCGCGATTTCCGCCGTGCGGGGCCGCGTGAGTCGACGCTCACAGGTAAAAGCGAACGTTCGTTCTTGACGGACTCGGGCGCCCGTACCATCCTCAAAAACAGCGAACGAACGTTCCTTTTTAGGAGACTCAGATGGCCGCCCAGCACAGCGCACAGCGGTCGCCCTGGCCTCGCGTCGGCGCGATCGTGCTCCTGCTCACCGCCCTGCTCAGCCTGATCATGATCGCGTTCGCCTGGCCGGCCACGCGGTCCACCGTGCACGACATTCCGCTCGCGGTCGCCGGGCCGCCGCCGGCCACCGCGCAGGTCGTCCAGCAACTGCAGGCCAACCGGCCCGGGGCGTTCGAGGTGACGACGGTGGCCGACACGGCCGCGGCGGAGGCATTGATCAAGGACCGGAAGGTGTACGGCGCGATCGACCTCACCACCGGCCACCCCCAGGTCATCGTCGCCTCGGCGGCCAGCCCGGCCGTGGCGCAGGCGCTCCAGCAGGTCGCGCAGGCGCTCGGCCAGAGCGGGGCCGGCGCGCCCGTCGTGCGCGACCTGGTGCCGCTGCCGGCCGACGACCCCCGCGGCGCCGGGCTCGCCGCCGGCGCGCTCCCACTGGTGCTCGGCGGCATCGTCGCGGCCGGGCTGCTGACCAACCTGATCGCCGGGATCGGGCGGCGGGTGGCCGGCGCGCTGGCCTTCGCGATCACGGGCGGGCTCGCGCTCACCGCGATCCTGCAGTACTGGCTCGGCTCGCTGGAGGGCGACTACTGGACCAACAGCGGCGTGGTGGCCCTGTCCATCGGCGCGACCGCGTTCACGCTGCTCGGCCTGGAGGCGCTGCTCGGCGCGGCCGGGCTGGGCCTCGGCGCGGCGGTCATGATGCTGCTGGGCAACCCGCTGAGCGGCCTGACCAGCGCACCGGAGATGCTGCCGTCGGGCTGGGGCGCGTTCGGGCAGTTCCTGCCGCCGGGCGCGGCCGGGTCGCTGCTGCGCAGCACCGCGTTCTTCGACGGCGCCGGATCGGGTGCGCACCTGCTGGTGCTGTCCGCCTGGGCGGTGTTCGGCCTGCTGCTCGTCGGCGCGGCCGGGCTGCGCCGGGCCGGCACCGGCCGCGGCACACCGACGCCGGCCGCCGAGCGCGAAACCGTCTCGGCCGCCTAAGGCCGCCGCTCACAGGCTCCCGCCAAGCTACGCCGCGGCCGGCACCGGCCGCGGCGCGCCGGCGCCGGCCGCCGAGCGCGAAACCGTCGTCGCCGCATAAACGCCGCATCAACAACAGCGGCTCACAGGCTCCTGCCAAGCTGCGCGCGGCGACGTGCCAGCCAGGCTCGCGATCGTTGCTGGTGAGCGGCCCGCAGCGGGGCCGACCGACGAGCGCAGGGAGCCTCCCATGAGCAGCCAGACCGACCAGCAGCCCGCCGCCCCCGTCCGGGCCACCGACCCGCAGCCGGCCGCGACCCCGCCGAAGACCTCACGGATGAAGACCGTGGTCGTCGGCGTGGTCGCGGCCCTGGTTCTCGGCGGCGGCGGATTCGCGGTGTACAAGGCCGCGGACAACGGCTCCTCGCCCACCTCGCAGCAGGCCGGGCCGGGCGGCAACGGCATGGGCGGGCCGGGCGGCTTCACGCGGTTCGACGGCGCGATCGGCGGGGCGGACGGCGTGGCCGGCGCGCTCTACGGCGACTTCACCGCATCCGACGGCAACGGTGGCTACGTCACCAAGCGGCTGCAGACCGGCACGGTGACCGACGTGAGCGCCACGTCCATCACCGCGAAGAGCGCGGACGGGCACACGACGACGTTCGTGATCGGCGCCGGCACCACCGTGGACAACGGCGACGACCAGGTCTCCGACGTCAAGGCCGGGGACACCGTCACGGTCGTGGGCACGGTGGACGGCACCCAGGCCACCGCGACGACGATCACCGACTCGACCCTAACCCAGGGCAACTGACCGTGATCTGAGCCGCAACCCCTGGCGCCGGGGTAGTTCGTTGTACGAGCATAATTATTATGGTCGTACAATCACGCAGCCGCCGCCTGCTCATCCTCGGCATCTGCTGCATGAGCCTGCTCGTCGTCAGCCTCGACAACACGATCGTGAACGTCGCGCTGCCGGCGATCGGCCGCGATCTGCACGCCCCGCTCTCCGGCCTGCAGTGGGCGATCGACGCCTACACGCTCGTCCTGGCCAGCCTCCTGCTCATGGCCGGCTCCACCGCCGACCGGATCGGGCGCCGCCGGACCTTCCAGACCGGCCTGATCGTCTTCTCCGCCGGCTCGCTGCTGTGCGGCATCGCCCCCTCGCTGGGCTGGTTGATCGCCTTTCGAGCACTGCAGGCCGTCGGCGGCTCGATGCTGAACCCGGTCGCCATGTCGATCATCACCAACGTGTTCACCGACCGGCGCGAGCGCGCCCAGGCCGTCGGGGTCTGGGGCGGCGTGGTCGGGGTCAGCCTCGCGCTCGGCCCGGTGGTCGGCGGCCTGCTGGTGCAGACCGTCGGCTGGCGCACGATCTTCTGGATCAACGTGCCGATCGGCATCGCCGCCGTCGTGCTCGCCGCGCTGTTCGTGCCGGAGTCGCGCGCCCCGCGCCCGCGCCGGATCGACCTGCCCGGCCAGGCCATCGTGCTGATCCTGGTGGCCAGCGGCACCTTCGCCATCATCGAGCACCAGCCGATCGCCGGTGCGGTGGCGCTCGTCGCGCTCGTGGCCCTGCTGCTGGTCGAGCCGCGGCGGCCGGAGCCGCTGGTCGACATCACGCTGTTCCGCAGCCCGCCGTTCGCCGGCGCCACGTCGATCGCGGTCCTCGCGTTCGGCGCCCTCGCCGGGTTCCTGCTGCTCAACACCCTCTACCTGCAGGACGTGCGGGGCTTCTCGCCGCTGCACGCGGGCCTGCTGACCCTGCCGATCGCCGCGATCACGGTGGTCCTCAGCCCGCTGTCGGGCCGCCTGGTCGGCACCCGCGGCCCGCGCCCGTCGCTGCTCACCGGCGGCGCCGGCATCGGCCTCAGCGCCGTGCTGCTGGCCTCGCTCACGCCGCACACGCCGCTGTGGGTGCTGCTCACGGCGTACGTCGCCTTCGGCATCGGCTTCGCCATGATCAATCCGCCGATCACGGTCACCGCCGTCTCCGGCCTGCCGATGGCCCAGGCCGGGGTCGCCGCCGCGTTCGCCTCGACCAGCCGGCAGTTCGGCCTGGTGCTGGGCATTGCCGTGCTCGGCGCGGTGGTCAACGCCGGCCTGCACGGCCGCGCGATGGCCGACGGATTCGCCCCGGCCAGCCACGCGAGCTGGTGGATCGTGGCCGGGTGCGGCGCCGCCATCCTGCTCGTCGGTACGCTCACCACCGGACCCCGCGCGCTGAGCCGACAACCCGATGCGGAGCTGGTCGATGCCTGATCCGGACACCGCCGCCCAGGCCGCGCAGGTCTGGCGCGGGCTGCTGGCCCTGGTGCACGAGCGCCACGACCGCCGCAAGGAGGTCTGCGAGGCCCTGGACATGAGCTTCGTGCGGGTCAAGGCGCTGCGCCGGATCGCCGTCGAGCCCATGACGATGCGGGAGCTGGCGGCGCGGCTGCAGACCGACGCGCCCTACACCACCCTGGTCGTCGACGACCTGGAGCGGCGCGGCCTGCTCCGCCGGGAGCCGCACCCGGCCGACCGCCGCGCCAAGCTCGTGACGGCGACGGACCTGGGCCGGGCCGAGGCGGCGCGGGCCGAGCAGATCTTGGCCCAGCCCCCGCCCCAGATGCTCGCCCTGGACCCCGCCGACCTGGCGACGCTGGGCCGGATCGTGACCAAGCTGGCCACCGACTGACCGGCGCCGGCCACCCGCACGGCGCGGTCAGGCCGGCACGGACCAGCCGAACGGATCCTCCAGGCGGCCGCGCTGGATACCCACGATGAGGTCGCGGATCGCGGTGGTGACCGGGCCCTCCGCCGCGCCGCCGACGAGGAACTCGCCGTCCTTCGACCGGGCGGTGCCGATCGCGGTGATGACCACGCCCGTGCCGGAGGCGAAGGTCTCGCGCAAGGCGCCGCTCGACGCGTCGGCGCGCCACTCGTCCACCGAATACGGGCGCTCCTCGACGGTCCAGCCGCGGTGGCGGGCGAGGGTCAGGACCGAGTCGCGGGTCACGCCGGGCAGGATCGAGCCGTTCAGCGGCGGGGTCACCAGCCGCGGGGTGCCGTCCTGGTCGTAGACGAAGAAGAGGTTCATGCTGCCCGACTCCTCGATCCACCGCCGCTCGACGGCGTCGAGGAACACGACCTGGTCGCAGCCCGTGTCGTGGGCCTGGGCCTGGGCGCGGAGGCTGACCGCATAGTTGGCGGCGGCCTTGACCGCGCCGGTGCCGCCGGGGGCGGCGCGCGTGTATTCCTGCGAGATCCAGACCGTGATCGGCTTGGCGCCGCCGGCGAAGTAGGCGCCCGACGGCGAGGCGATGACGCCAAAGAGGTACTCCGACGACGGCCGCACGCCGAGGAACGGGTCGGTCGCGATCATGTACGGGCGCAGGTAGAGGCTCTGCCCCTCGCCGCTGGGCACCCAGTCGCGGTCGGCCTCGACGAGCGTGCGCACCGCGCGCAGGAACAGCTCCTCGGGCAGGCGCGGCATGGCGAGCCGGTCGGCGGTCGCGTTGAGGCGGCGCGCGTTGGCCTCGGGGCGGAAGAGCCCGATGCCCCCGCCGTCCAGCGCGTAGGCCTTGAGCCCCTCGAAGAGCTCCTGGCCGTAGTGCAGCGCCGCGGTGGCCGGCGACAGCGAGAGCGGCCCGAACGGCTCCAGGCGGGCGTCGTACCAGCCCTTGTCCTCGGAGTACCGAATGGTGATCATGTGGTCGGTGAAGACCCGGCCGAACCCGGGATCGACGAGCAGGGCGGCGCGCTCGTCGGCGGGGCGGCGCGCGGCGGGGACGGTGTCGAATTCGAGCATCCCGGAACTGTATGCGGAAACTGAACGATCCCTAAGCTCGTTCCCGACCACTGGTCGGTAACAACCACTCAGAACAAATTGGCCGGCGGCGGGGGCGAGGTCGTGGCCGTGACGTCGGTGACGACGGGGGCGGTGCCGATGAGCCGGGCCAGTTCGTCGCCGGCCACCAGCCGGGCCGGGAACGGGTCGCCGGCGGCGGCACGGGCCAGCTCCGGCCGCGGGATGCGGCCCGGCTCGGCCGCCCCGGCCAGGATCACGTTGCCGAACCGGCGGCCGCGCAGCACGGAGGGCTCGGCGAGCAGCACGACGTCGCCGCAGACCCGGCGCAGGGTGGCGGCCTGGCCGCGGACGAAGCCGAGCCCGGCGCCGTCGGCGAGGTTGGCCACGTAGATGCCGCCCGGGCGCAGCAGCCGCATCGCCGCGGTCAGAAACTCCAGCGACGCGAGGTGAGCCGGAACGCGCGCCCGGCTGTACACATCGGCGATGACGAGGTCGAAGCGGCCCGCGGCGAGCGACTCGACCGCGGCCCGGGCGTCGGCGGCGCGGACCCGGATGTCGGCGCCGCGCGGCAGCGGCAGCTCGCGGCGCACGAACGCGATGAGCGCGGCGTCGCGCTCGACCACGCGCTGCACCGAGCCGGGGCGGGTGGCGGCGACGTACCGTGGCAGCGTGAGCGCCCCGCCGCCGAGGTGCAGCACGGACAGCGGCGCGCCGGCCGGGGCCATCGCATCGACGACGGAGGCGATCCGGCGCATGTATTCGAAGTCGAGCAACCGCGGGTCGCCGAGGTCGAGCGCGGACTGCGGATACCCGTCGAGCAGCAGCGTCCAGCGGCCCGGACGGCCGTCGTCCGGGCACAGCTCCGCGACGCCACCGTCGACCTGGGCAACGGTGGCGGTCACCCGCTTGCGGCCGCCCACGTACTCAATCTTGCAGTTCCTGCGCACATATAGACGCGCCCGGCCAACGGAAACTACTCTCTGTAAAGCTGTCGACTACGTACGCAGTGTTGTCGGATGTCGGCTTTAGGACGACGATCGGGTCGACCCCTGCACACTGTCCGGACCCGAAAAACCGGAGGCGCGATGCAAGTACCCGCCGCATTCGAATACGCGAAGGCCACCAGCGTAGGCCAGACCCTGCAACTACTGGCCCGGTGGGGGGAGGACGCCCGCGTGATCGCCGGCGGTCACAGCCTCATCCCGATGATGAAGCTGCGCCTGGCCCGCCCCACGGCGCTCATCGACATCAACGACGTGACCGAGCTGTCGTACATCCGGGTCGAGGGCGCCGAGCTGCGCATCGGCGCGCTCACCCGCCACGCCGAGCTGCTGGCCTCGCCGGTGGTCGAGGAGCACTACCGGATCTTCTCCGACGCCGAGCGGGTGATCGCCGACCCGATCGTGCGCAACCGCGGCACCGTCGGCGGCTCGCTCTGCCAGGCGGATCCGGCCGAGGACCTCTCCGCCGCGTTCGCCGCGGTCGACGCCTCCGTGCTGATCCAGGGGCCGGACGGGTCGCGGACCGTGCCGCTCAGCGAGTTCCACGTGGGGCCGTACGAGACCGTGGTCGAGCCCGGTGAGCTGCTCACCGAGATCCGGGTGCCGATCCGGCCGGGCGGCGGCTCGGCGTACCTCAAGGTGGAGCGCCGGGTCGGCGACTGGGCGGTCGCGGCCGCCGGCGCCGCCGTCTGGCTCGACGGTGACGCGATCAAGACCGCCGGGATCGGCCTGGCCGCCGTCGGGGCCGAGCACTTCCGGGCGGCCGAGGCGGAGGCGTTCCTGGCCGGCAAGCCGGCCACCGAGGAGACGTTCGCCGAGGCGGGGCGGATCGCCGCCGAGCACACCAACCCGGTCGCGGATCAGCGCGGGCCGGTCGACTACAAGCGGCACCTCGCCGGCGAGCTGACCGTGCGCGCGCTGCGCGCCGCGACCGCCCGCGCCCGAGGGCAGGAGGCCTGATCATGCAGATCACCGTCACGGTGAACGGCGAGCAGCACACCCGCGACGTCGAGCCCCGGCTCCTGCTGGTGCACTTCCTGCGCAACGAGCTCGGCCTCACCGGTACGCACTGGGGCTGCGACACGTCCAACTGCGGCGTGTGCACGGTGACCCTCGACGGCGTGCCGGTGAAGTCGTGCACCGTGCTCGCGGTCATGGCCGACGGCAAGCAGGTCGGCACCGTCGAGGGGCTGGAGGGCCCGGACGGGCTCGACCCCGTGCAGCAGGGCTTCATCCAGTGCCACGGCCTGCAGTGCGGCTTCTGCACGCCGGGCATGATGATCACCGCCAAGGCGCTGCTGCGGCAGAACCCCGACCCGTCCGAGCACGAGATCCGCGAGGCCATCTCCGGGCAGCTGTGCCGGTGCACGGGCTACGAGAACATCGTCCGGTCCGTGCGCTGGGCCGCCGAGCACCAGGCAAAGGAGGTGACACAGTCGTGACCGTCACCGATCACACAGTGTCTGTACCAATGGGCTTCGGCCGGATGCACCGCAAGGAGGACGCGCGGTTCGTCCGGGGCAAGGGCAACTACGTCGACGACGTCCGGCTGCCGGGCATGCTGCACGGCTCGTTCCTGCGCAGCCCGTATGCCCACGCGAAGATCCTGTCGATCGACACCAGCGCCGCCGAGGCCCTGCCCGGCGTCAAGGCGGTCATCACCGGCGCCACGCTGGAGACGCTCAAGCTGGCCTGGATGCCCACCCTGTCGTACGACACCCAGGCGGTGCTCGCCACGGACAAGGTGCGCTTCCAGAACCAGGAGGTCGCGTTCGTGGTGGCGGAGAGCCACTACATCGCCCGCGACGCCCTGGAGCTCATCGAGGTCGACTACGAGCCGCTGCCCGTGGTCGCCGACGCCAAGCAGGCCCTCGCCCCCGACGCCCCGGTGATCCGGGACGACAAGGAGGGCAAGACCGACAACCACATCTTCGACTGGACCGCTGGCGACAAGGAGCAGACCGACGCGGTCTTCGCCGACGCCGAGGTCGTGGTGGCCGAGGACGTGCTCTACCCGCGCGTGCACCCGTCGCCGCTGGAGACCTGCGGGGCGGTCGCGGACTTCGACAAGGTCAGCGGCAAGCTGACCATCTACTCGACCACGCAGGCGCCGCACGCGCACCGCACCGTCTACGCGCTGGTCGCCGGGCTGCCCGAGCACAAGATCCGGGTGATCTCGCCCGACATCGGCGGCGGCTTCGGCGGCAAGGTCGGCATCTATCCCGGCTACGTGCTGGCGATCGTCGGCTCGATCGTCACCGGCAAGCCGGTCAAGTGGATGGAGGACCGCAACGAGCACCTGACCTCCACCGCGTTCGCCCGCGACTACCACATGCACGGGGAGATCGCGGCCACGAAGGATGGCAAGATCCGCGCCCTGCGGGTCAAGGTGCTCGCCGACCACGGCGCCTTCAACGGCACCGCCCAGCCGACCAAGTTCCCGGCCGGGTTCTTCCACATTTTCACCGGGTCGTACGACCTGGAGGCCGCCTTCTGCGACGTCACCGGCGTCTACACGAACAAGGCCCCCGGCGGCGTGGCCTACGCGTGCTCGTTCCGCATCACCGAGGCCGTCTACCTGGTCGAGCGGATGATCGACGTGCTGGCCTTCGAGCTCAAGATGGACCCGGCCGAGCTGCGTATGAAGAACCTGCTGCGCCCGGAGCAGTTCCCGTACACGACGCCCACCGGCTGGGAGTACGACTCGGGCGACTACCCGCGGACGCTGCGCCTGGCCCTGGAGATGGCCGGCTACGACCAGCTGCGCAAGGAGCAGGCCGAGAAGCGCGAGCGCGGCGAGTACATGGGCATCGGCCTGAGCTTCTTCACCGAGGGCGTGGGCGCCGGCCCGCGCAAGCACATGGACATCCTCGGGCTGGGCATGGCCGACGGCGCCGAGCTGCGCGTGCACCCGACCGGCAAGGCCGTGCTGCGGCTGTCGGTGCAGACCCAGGGCCAGGGCCACGAGACGACGTTCGCCCAGATCGTCGCCGAGGAGCTGGGCATCTCGCCCGACGACATCGACGTCGTGCACGGCGACACCGACCAGACCCCGTTCGGCCTCGGCACCTACGGCTCGCGCTCGACCCCGGTCTCCGGCGCGGCCACCGCGATCGTCGCCCGCAAGGTGCGCGACCGGGCCCGGATCGTGGCCTCGGCGATGCTGGAGGTCTCCCCGGACGACCTGGAGTGGGAGAAGGGCAAGTTCTTCGTCAAGGGCGACCCCGACCAGGCCAAGACGATCCAGGAGATCGCCATGGCCGCGCACTCGAGCCTCGAGCTGCCCGAGGGCGTCGAGGGCCACCTGGACGCGACGACGGTCTACAACCCGCCGAACCTCACCTACCCCTTCGGCGCGTACCTCTGCGTCGTCGACGTCGACCCGGCCACCGGCCAGGTCAAGGTGCGCCGGTTCATCGCCGTGGACGACTGCGGCGTGCGGATCAACCCGCTGATCGTCGAGGGCCAGGTGCACGGCGGCCTCGCCGACGGCATCGGCATGGCGCTCATGCAGCTCATGGCGTTCGACGAGGACGGCAACCACCTCGGCGCCTCGCTGATGGACTACCTGCTGCCGACGGCGCTGGAGTGCCCCTCGTGGGAGCTCGGCGAGACCGTCACCCCGTCGCCGCACCACCCGATCGGCGCCAAGGGCGTCGGCGAGTCCGCCACGGTCGGCTCCCCGGCCGCGGTGGTCAACGCCGTGCTCGACGCGCTCAAGCCGTTCGGCGTGCGGCACGCGGACATGCCCCTGACCCCGTCGAACGTCTGGCGGGCCGCGCAGGGCCGCCCGATCCGCACCGACCTCGCGATCAGCTAGGAGTTTGGCGATGAACCTCCTCACCCGGGCCGACCAGCTGCGCGAGGGGCGCACCCCGTTCGTGCTCGCGACCGTGGTCCGCGCCGAGCGTCCGACCAGCGCCAAGGCGGGCGACCGCGCCCTGGTGCTGCCGGACGGCACGATCGAGGGGTTCGTCGGCGGCACCTGTGCCGAGTCGACCGTCCGTCTCCAGGGGCTGCGGCTGCTGGAGACGGGCGAGTCGACACTGCTGCGCATCACGCCCGACGACGACGGCCCGGACGCCCGGCCCGGCGCCGAAGGGCTGTTGACGGTCGCCAATCCGTGTCTTTCCGGGGGTACCCTCGAAATCTTCTTGGAAGCGATGATCCCGGCCCCGCTCGTTTTCGTGTATGGCGAGGCGCCGGTGGCCCGAGCCCTGACCGAGGTCGCGGACGCGATCGGCTGGCACGGCTTCCTCGCGCCGAGCGCCGAGACGCCGATCCCGCTCGACGCCGGCGCCGTCGTGGTCGCCTCGCACGGCCGCGACGAGGCGGAGATCCTCACCGCCGCCGTCAAGGCCGGCATCCCGTATGTCGCCCTGGTCGCCAGCCGCAAGCGCGCCGCCGCGGTGCTGGCCGAGCTGTCGCTGACCGAGGCCGAGCAGTCCGCCATCCACGCCCCGGCCGGCCTGGACATCGGCGCCCGGACCGCAGCGGAGATCGCGCTGTCGGTCCTCGCCGAGGTCATCGCCGCCCGCCCCCGCCAGACCGCGCCCCCGCCCGGGCAGGTGATGCTTCCCCTGATCGAGAAGCCGGCGGCCGTGACGATCGCCAAGGACCCCGTCTGCGACATGGACGTCGCGGTGGTTCCCGACGCCCTGCACTACCAGCACGAGGGCGTCGTCTATTACTTCTGCGGTACCGGATGTCGCCGCGCCTTCGCCGACAACCCGGCGCGTTACCTGCTGCGCTGGACGCCGGACCATAGCGGTCAGCTGTGATCGACACGGTCGACGCGCTGATCGAGGGCCTTGACCGGCAGGGGTACCTGACCGACCCGGCCTTGGGCACCGCGCTCTTCCTGGCGCTGCACATGGGCCAGCCGATCCTGCTGGAGGGCGAGCCCGGCGTCGGCAAGACCGCCGCGGCCGGCGCCCTGGCCGGCGCGCTCGACACGCCGCTCATCCGGCTGCAGTGCTACGAGGGCCTCAGCGCCGCCGAGGCCATCTACGAGTGGAACTACCCGCGGCAGCTGCTGGGCATCCGGCTCGCCGAGGCGCGCGGCGAGACCCCGCGGGAGGCGGACCTGTTCGCCCCCGAGTACCTGCTGCGCCGCCCGCTGCTCGCCGCGATCGAGCACCCCGGCCCGCGCCCGGCGGTGCTGCTCATCGACGAGGTGGACCGCGCCGACGACGAGTTCGAGGCGTTCCTGTTCGAGCTGCTGGCCGAGGGTTCGGTCACCATCCCGGAGCTGGGCACCCGCACCGCGGTCGTGCCGCCGGTCGTGGTGCTCACCTCCAACCGGACCCGGGACCTGCACGACGCCCTGCTGCGCCGCTGCCTGTACCACTGGATCGGCTACCCCGACGCGGCGCGGGTCGCCGCCATCATCCGCCGCCGCGTGCCCGGCGCCGACGAGCCGCTCGCCGCCCGGGTCGCCGGCGCGGTCTCCCGGCTGCGGGCCCTCGACCTGGCCAAGCCGCCGGGCGTCGCCGAGGCGATCAGCTGGGCCAACGCGCTGCAGCTGCTGGACTTGCCGCTGGACGGGGCGTCCGCCGCGGCGACCCTCGGCGCGGTGCTGAAGTATCGCGAGGACGAGGAGGTGGCCCGCCGTGCCGGGCTCGCCGACGTCGTCGCGGGCTGACCTCCCACCGCTTCCGCCCGCCGCCCCGGGCGTGCCGCCGGCGCGGGCCGACCTCACGCCGCTTCCGCCCACCGCCCCAGGTGCGCCCCCGGCGCGGGCCGACCTCACGCCGCTTCCGCCCGCCGCCTCGGGGGCGCTTCCGGCGCGGGCCGGCCTCGCGCCGACCTCGCCCGCCGCCCCAGGTGCGCCTGCGGCGCGGGCCGACCTCGCGCCGGCTCCGCCCGCCGCCGTGGGGGCGCCGCCGGCGCGGGGTGACCTTGCCGGGCTCGTGGCCGCGTTCGGCGCGGCGCTGCACGACGCGGGTCTGCCCGTGGGTCCCGACCGCTGCGCCCGTTTCGCGCAGGCCGTCTCGCTGCTCGCGCCGCAGACCGTCGACGAGCTGCACCGGTGTGCGCGGGCCACGCTGACCTGGGACCCGGCCCAGTTCGAGATCCTGGACCGGATCTTCGACGCGATCTTCCGCGGCTTCGCCGACGTGGCCGACTTCCGCGGCGATCCCAACGCCCAGGGCACCTCGACCACCACCCGCGACGGCGCCGCTTCTTCCGGCATGCCCAACATTTCCGATTTGTCGGAAATGTCGGACAGGTCCGTTCCCGTCGAGGTGCCCGTGGCGACCGCCGGCAGTGCGGCGGAGCGGCTCGCCCAGCGCGACTTCGCCACGCTCAGCGGCGACGAGCTGGCGCTGCTCGCCGAGCTCATGCGGCGGCTGCGCCTGGCCACCCCGCCGCGGCGCAGCCGAAGGTTCCGGCCCGCCGCCGACGGGCGCCTGGTCGACCTGCGCGCCGCCCTGCGCCGGGCCCGCCGCACCGGCGGCGAACCCCTCCGCCTACCCCGCCGCTCCCGCAAGGAGAAGCCGCGCCGGCTGGTGGTGCTGTGCGACATCTCCGGCTCCATGGAGCCCTACGCCAGGGCCATGCTCCAGCTGTTGTACTGCGCCGCCGGCGCCACCCGCGCCGAGGTGTTCACGTTCGCCACGCGGCTGACCCGGCTCACCCGCGTGCTGGCCCGCACCAGGCCGGCGGTGGCCCTGGAGCGGGCCGGCCGGGCGGCGCCGGACTGGTCGGGCGGCACCCGCATCGGCGCCGCGCTGAAGCGCTTCAACGACGAGTACGGCCGGCGCGGCATGGCCCGCGGCGCGGTCGTGCTCGTGGTATCGGACGGCTGGGAGACCGGCGACCCCGCGCAGGTGGGCGCCGAGATGGCCCGGCTGTCCCGCCTGGCATTCCGCATCGTCTGGGTCAATCCCCGGACCCAGAGCCCGCGCTACCAGCCGCTGGTCGGCGGCATGGCGGCCGCGTGGCCGTACTGCGACGCCGTGGTCAGCGCGCACTCGCTGGCCGCCGTCGAACCGCTGCTCGACGCCCTCAACGGAGGTAGGACGCCCCATGCTGCTCACCAACGAATTCGTCGTGGCCCGGCCGATCGATGAGACCTGGGCGGTGCTCACCGACATCGAGCGGATCGCGCCCTGCATGCCCGGCGCCCAGCTGACCGGGGTCAGCGGCGACGAGTACCAAGGCAAGGTAAAGGTGAAGGTCGGCCCGATGACCGCCCAGTTCTCGGGCACGGCCACGTTCAAAGAGTCCGACCCCGCCGCCCACCGCGCCGTGATCGAGGCCCGGGGCCGCGACGCGAGCGGCAAGGGCCGGGCGTCGGCACTGGTCACGGCGGTGCTCGTCAGCGAGGACTCCGCGACCCGGGTCCAGGTCGAGACGGACCTGAGCATCGCCGGCCCGCTGGCCCAGATGGGCCGCAGCACGATCGCGGACATCAGCACCCGCCTGCTGACCCAGTTCGTGGAGAACCTGGAGCGCCAGCTCGCCGCCGAGGACGCCACCACCCCACCACCCGCACCCCCCGCCGAGGCCACCACCGAGGCCCCCGTGGCGCCCACCGCGGAGTCCACTGTGGACGCCGCCGCGACCACGGAGCCCGACCTCGCCACCACGCAGTCCGTTGTGGACACTCCCACTGCGGAGCCGGACAAGCCGGCGGTACGGGTGATCGAGGGCCCGGAGGCGGAGGCGGTGGACCTCACGAAGGTGGCCGGCACCGCGACCCTGCTAAAGCTGGCCGTCCCCGTCGTCATCGTGGTCCTGCTCGTGATCGTCGCCCTGTTCCTCTGGCTCGGCTGAGCCCGGGCCGGCAACCCAGCGCTCCGCAGTCACCGGCCGACCGGCAACCGCGCCGCGGTCACCGCCCGGGCGGGCAACTGCACGCCGCAGTCACCGGGCCGGCCTGACAACAGCGCACCGCAGTCACCGGGCCCGCTGGCAACCACGCACCGCAGTCACCGGGCCCGCTGGCAACCACGCACCGCAGTCACCGGGCCCGCTGGCAACCACGCACCGCAGTCACCGGGCCCGCTGGCAACCACGCACCGCCGTCGCCGGGCCGGGCTGGCAGCTGCACGCCGCAGCGTGGCCATCGGCGAGCAATGGAGTCGCCCGCCGGTCGCCCGACGACGTTATGTCTCCGCGATCTGCCGATTCTGCGCCCGCGCCCTCGACTTTTTCATGATCGCGGAGAGGAAACGTACCCCTGCGTACATCATGTCTCCGCGATCATGAAAAACCCGGGTGTCGGCGTGGCCGGATGCATGATCGCGGAAGGTTATCGTCGACGAATCGGATATATGACCTGTCAGGGTATAAATCCGAAAAGTCGTGGCACGGAGTGCCCGACTTTTCGGACCAAAAGCTGCCACCGCGGTCCCCGCGCCGCGGTGGCAGCGTCGCTCAGGCGCAGGTGAACAGCGCCGGGGCGGTATTCGGGCCCCAGGGGACCTTGCCGACGATCAGGATCGTCGTCGAGTCGCCTGGGCGCAGGCGGGACTGCCACGGCTTGATCTCCACCGTCGCGCCGGTCTGCGTGGCGGTGCCGTTCACCGCCAATTCGACGTGCTGGGCGCCGGTGTAGGCGTACCGGAGCCGGAAATCGGACAGCGTCTGCCGGCTGGTGTTGCGCACCGTGGCCTGCGCGATGAACACGCCGCCCAGGTCCAGCACCGTGCCGTACTGCACCGAGCACGGCGACGCCCGCAGCGGGCCGCCCTCGCTCTGGTCGGCCACGAACGAGGCGACCCAGGACAAGGTCGAGTTCCAGTTGATCGCGATCTCGTTGGTCGACCACGAGTTGATGTCGTCGACGTAGCAGAACTGCGGCGCGCAGCCGGCCAGCAGCTTCGAGGCCACCGGGTCCTGAATCGAGGAGTTCGGGCCGCCCGCGAGCGAGCCGGACGGCGGGTTGGGCAGCGCCGGGTTGAGCTGGTGCGCATAGATGCGGGTGTGCTGGTTGTGCGAGGAGCGCTCGCCGTAGCCGGTGACGTAGGACTGGTTCAGCGCATTGCGGCCCAGCAGGTAGTCCATGCCGCCGACCACGCCGTCGCGGTAGTCGGCCGCGCCGGTGAGGTCGTAGGCGGTGGCGACCACCACGAGGTTGTTGAGCACCGCGCTGTTGGAGCCCCAGTCGAACTTGCCGCTGGTGGGCGCGTACGCGATGCCGTAGGGGTTGGCGCGCTCCGTGGCCAGGTACTTGCGCGCGGCGTCGACGACCGACTGCCGCACCCGGGTCCGGTCCGGCAGTCCACTGGGGACGGTCGCCAGGTCCAGCCGGCCCGCGGTGGCGGTGAACTGCCAGCTGAAGCCCTCGGGCTTGAACACGTCCGCGGTGTGCCAGGGCGAGGCGGTGACGGCGTCGCGGTACTGCCGCTCGCCGGTGCTGAGGTACAGCTCCGCCGCGGCCCAGTAGAACTCGTCGGTCACGTCGGCGTCGTCGTAGGTGCCGCCGCCGTTGCCGTCGGCGGTCGACGCGTAGATCGCCGGGTGGGCCAGCGCCGCCGCGTAGGCGGTGCGCGCCGCGGTCAGCAGCCGGGCCGCGAACGCCGGGTCGTAGGGCTGGAAGAGCCGGGCGCCCTGCGCGGCGGTGGCCGCGAGGTTGAGCGTCGCCGCCGTCGACGGCGGGTGCAGCTCGCGCGGCTGCGGGTCGGCCGCCGGGTCGAGCGGCAGGCCGGTCCAGTTCTGGTCGTGGACCTTGTGGTGGACCATGCCGGCCAGCGGCTGCCCGGCCGGGACCTGCATGCGGAGCATGAACTCGAGCTCCCAGCGGGCCTCGTCGAGCACGTCGGGCACCCGGTTGCCGCGCTCGGGCAGGCGCAGCGTGGCGTCGGCGAGCCGGTCCGGGCGGGCGGAGGCGGCCACCTTGGTCCGCTCGAACGCGCTCAGCAGCTGGTAGGTGGCGATGCCGCCGTTGACGACGTACTTGCCGTGGTCCCCGGCGTCGTACCAGCCGCCGCGGACGTCGAGCCGGTAGTCGCACACGCCGGGCTGGCAGGGCACGTCGGTGTCGCCCTGGTTGGGCGCGACGCCGAGGTGACCGGCGGCGCGGCCGTACCCGGGCGCGATGGCATTGTCGATCGCGATGCCGCTGCGCTGGGTGTAGAACCAGGACAACGCGTCGGCGCGGAGCTTCTCGTAGGACGCGTTCGCCCCGATGTCGAAGGGCACGCTGGTCTCCCCGTCGACGCTCAGCGTCAGTCCGTTTCCTTGGGAGTGGTACGCCGAAAAGTCGGCCGTCTGCACGTTCTGCCCCGACGTCGGGTCGACCCCGCGCGGGGTGGTGGTGCCGCCGGCCACGAGCGCGCCGCCGGCGGTGCGCAGCTGCCAGGGCAGCGGGGTCGTCGCCTCGGTCACGACGGTGGCCCGCTTCGGGCCGTCGGCGAGGTACCCCACCTGGTTGGCCCGCACCCGCGGGCCGGTGTCCGGCACGTAGACGGGCGGCGGCGCCCCGCCGGTGAGCGAGACGTTGTCGAGGCAGAACGTCCACGCGGTGGCGCTGCCGCCGACCTGGAAGGCGACCTGGCCGGCGGTGGTGCCGGCGGCCGCGGTGAAGGTGTAGCCGAAGTCCTGCGCCTGCGGCGTGAGGGCCGGCGCCTCGGAGATCTCCTGGGTGTACGGCGGGTCGGCGAGCTGCACGTTCGCCCGTACCGTCACCGGAACGGAGGCGCTGGCCGAGAACGTGAGGCGGTAGGACTCGCCGGCCTGCAGGCTGATCTGGTTCTGCCCGATGATGGCGTCCCACGGGTTCGTGGTACCGGCGGGAATGGTCGCGCACAGCCGGCCGTCGACGACCGAGCCCGGCGCGTTGCCGGTCCACCACCAGGGATCGGTGCCGCTGTCGAACGTGCCGTTGACGATCTGTTCCGGTGCGTCGGCGAACGCGGCGGAGCCGGTCAGCGGTACGACCAGCAAGGCCGCCGCGACGGCGAGCGGGAGTTTGCGCTGCACAGACACCCCTTTGGCGGAAGGGAATTGGGAGCGCTCCCACTGTGGCGCAGCACACAGCCGGGTGTCAAGGGGCCCACATTCACCGGCGGGAGGTCGGGTAGACGTACCAGACGCTCACGAAGGCGACCACGAACGCCGCGCCGGCCGCGATCGCCCACGACGTCCCCACCACCACCTGGAAGACCAGGAACACCGCGCCGACGATCGACATCCACAGGAACCACAGGCCGATGCCCGCCAGGTTGCTGCTCGCCGCCACGAGCTGCCGCTTGCGGCCCCGCCGGAACAGGATGCGGTGGTGGCTCACCGGCGCGATGAGGCAGACGCTCGCCAGGGCGGTCAGCAGCAGCGTGACGATGTACGTTGCACGCTGCGCGGCGGTGACCGTGTCGAAGCGGGCGCTGAACGGCAGCGTGAGCAGGAACGCGAACAGAAACTGCACGCCGGTCTGCGCGACCCGCAACTCCTGGAGCAGTTCGTTCCAATTGCGGTCGAAACGCTCATCCGGGGTCTCATCGCGATCGGCCATGCGGCTCCAAATACCCACCCGACGGACCCGCCCAACCTGACGGTTCGGCTCGATCCCGGGCCGCGGTGCGCATGTCGGGGCTGCGCGAGCTTGCACGCTCGGCTTATGGTCGCGAGCGTGAGTGCCCCCTTCGATGAGCTGACCGCCGGGCGCCGGGCCTGGCTCGCGCGCGCCGGCCTCTCCGAGCTCGCCGCCTCCATCGGCCGCCCCGGCCAGGCCGCCGTCGCCGCGCGGCCCGACCTGCTCGCCCGCGTCGACCAGCACGCCGCCGCCATCCGTGACTCGCTCGGCGGCGCGCTGCTCGACCCGGTCGCCCTGGCCGGCTACTCTGCGGCGATCCGCGACGCGGCCCGCGACGCCGGCGACCCGCTCGAGGACTGGTCCCGCCCGTCCTGGGCCATGCTGCGGCTGCTCGCGGTGTGCCGCCTGATCCCCTGAGGGACCGGGCCGCACACCGCTCGCTGCGAGTGCGTCCTCAGTCGAGGAACGCCCGGTCCGCGTGGAGGTTGTCGTCCAGGCGGATGGTGATGAACTCGTTGTTGTCCGGCTTGCCCGGGGTACGACCGTTGGAGAACGGGAAGTTGTTGTCGTTCACCACGCCGAGCGTGCGGTCGTCCAGGATGACGACGTCCTCGATGGTCTGGAACGGGAACGTGAAGACCTTCGAGGGGCCGGCCAGGTGCTTCGGGTCGGCGATGTTCATCAGATCGGCCACGAGCGTCTTGTCCATCTTGCCGTCGTGGTTGCGGTCCCGCTTGTCGGCGAGGTAGATCCGCTTGAGCTTCGCGGTGTCGCCCTGGCCCTGGTCGCGCTCGATGATCAGGAACCGGTCGTTGTCGACGGCGATCGCGTCGCCGATCGAGTTGCTCGGGTCCTCCAATTGGTACGTGTAGATCTTCCCGGTGTACCGCTGCTTCGTCAGATCGAACTCGTTGAACCGCAGGCTGCCGGCCGGGTCACCGGCGACCGTGCCCTCCAGCAGCGGGTAGAGCGTGCGCCCGTCGGGCGACTGCGCCATGCCCTCGAAGCCCTTGCTGCTGTTCAGGTTCGGGTTGCCCTCCGGGTTCTCCGGGGCGCGCACGCCGGGCAGCGAGATCGGCGCCTGCAGCAGGCGGCCGGCCCGGTCGAAGTGCAGCAGGTACGGCCCGAACTCGTCGCCGATCCAGTAGGTGCCGTCCTTGAGCCGCTGGATCGACTCGATGTCGAAGTCGGCGCCGGTCAGCACCCGGTCGGAGCGGGTCAGCGCCCACGGCACGAAGCCGTTGGGGTCGGTCAGGTTGATGCCCCCGACCACGTCCACCGTCTGCTTGTCGTAGTCGGGGAAAAGCCGGTGGATGCGCAGCACGAAGTCGGCGCTGTTGGCCTTGCTGCCGTAGCCGTTGTCGGAGATGACGTCGAAGCTGCCGTCGCCGTTCTTGACGATCCCGCTGAAGCCCTGGACGGGCTGGTCGTCGAAGGGCGGGGTGATGCCGTTGGAGGGGGTGCCGCCGAGCTGGGCGCCGGACGGGTCGCTCGCCGAGACGAAGGTGGTCGCCGGGAGCGCGGCCCAGCCGGTGAGCCGCGCCTGGCCCCATGGCTCGCCGAAGGAATTGTGCGCGGAGGCGCTCGGCGCCGCGACCGCGAGCGTGAGCACGCCGAGGCCGACACCGAGGCCAACACGTCGAAGATTCTTCATGCGGCCGCACGCTAAAGACGCGGCGTGAACCCCGTGTGCTGGGCTCCTAGACTTTCTGTGTCATCTGCCCGAGCAGCGTATGTAGGCGCCCGATCACGCCCGGCCCATCGGTGATCTTCCCGCTGTCGACGTAATACACCAGCGAGGCGCGCAGCACCAGGTCGCCGTCGGAGGTTTCGATGTACGCCTGGCCCTCGTCGAAGTAGGAGAACGTGGACGCGTCGACGTCCTTGGCGCCCTGCACCGCCGCCTTGTCGTAGTTCACCTGGTCGCTCGCGGGCATGCCCGGCTTCACCACGGTCAGGAAGATGTAGAAGTCGCCGGACGAGCCGTCCACCGCGCAGGCCTTGAGGCTGTCGGTGTCGCGCCGCTCCTTGTCGCCGGGACTCTCCCCGAGCGCGGCCTTGTATTCGTCGTCGGTGGCCAGCGCGCACACGTCAACGCTGTCGTACGCCGCCGCGTTGCTCTTCGGCTGCGCCGGCTCGGACGCCTTGCCGCCACCGCAGCCGGCGAGCGCCAGAACGGCGCCCGCCAGCAGCAGTACTCCTCGAAGGGTGCTCACCCGTGTTTTCTACACGGTTTCAGACCCGGCCGAAGTCCTGGGTCCAGTAGGGGGTGCCGTCGGCCTTGTAGGCCAGCCCGACGCCGACCGCGACGCTCTGGCAGTTCAGGATGTTGGCGCGGTGCCCCGGGCTGTTGATCCAGCCGTCGACCACGTCTTTCGCGGTGCGGTACCCCCAGGCGATGTTCTCCGCCGAGGCGCCCGTCGTGTAGCCGGCGGCGGCCTCGCGCTGCACGAAGGTGCTGCCGTTCGAGCCGGTGTGGTCGAAGAAGTTCTTGGTCGCCATGTCAGTGCTGTGCGCCCTGGCGGCGGCGACGAGCCGGCTGTCGATGCGCAGCGCGCCACAGCCGTTGGCCTGCCGGTAGGTGTTGGTCAGGGTGACGACCTCGTTCTCGATCGCCGTGTAGCCACCCGCGGCCGGCTGCGTGGTCGTGGGCGTGGTCGCCGGCTTGGTGGCCGGCGGGGTCGTCGGCGGCTTGGTCGCGGGCGCGGTGCTCGGCTTGGTGGCCGGCTTCTTCTTCTTTTTCTTCTTCTTGGCCACGGTGTACGTCTTGCCGTGCTTGCTGGTCTGCGCGGCCACGTCGTCCGCGGTGGATGCGCCCACCGCCTGGGCCACGTGCGCGACGCCGGCCGAGACGGGCGCGGCGGCCGCGAGGGCCTGTGGTCCGGCGGTCATGACGAGCGCGAAGCCCAGGGGCGCCGCGACGAGCGCGGCGGCGATGGTGGTGGCGCGGCGGGCGAACCGGGTCACTGTGCGTAGGCCTTCCGTCGAGGGACTGGTGAGGTCTTGCGCACTTGGAATCGGGCCCGCCGCCCGCCCCCTGAGCTCCCGAACCACCCCGCAACGCTGTGCAACCGGCTGGCTACCCGTACACACATATCCCTAGTGGTCGCCGCCCCGGAATTCCGCCAAAGGTTGGAGGGCAGCCGGCGCGGGCATTTCTACAGTTGAGGTACACATCGGAAATCGAGGAGCAGAGATGGCCAGTCTGGTCAGACCCCGTGACAACCGTTGGATCGCCGGCGTGTGCTCCGGCCTGGCCCGCCGCTTCGGCATCTCCCCCAACCTGATGCGCTTGATCTTCGTGCTCTCGTGCCTGCTGCCAGGTCCCCAGTTCGTGATCTACATCGTCCTGTGGATCCTCATGCCGGACGAGTCCAAGGCCCGCAGCTACAACTGAGCCGCCCCCTCCACAGCGCGCTCAGCCGCGGGGACAGGTGGCCCGGGGTGCGGCCCGGGCCACCCACCGCTCTCCCCCACCCAGCGACCGGAACGGCCTGGTAGCGGTGCGGGCGACGGCGCGCACCGCTCTCCCGCGCGGCGGTAGCAGCGGCTTGCTCGGTAGCGGTGCGGGTGATCATGGGTGCGGGCCGGGTTCACCGGTCATGCCGGTTCGCCCGCGGCCGAAGTCGGTGGCATGTCCAACGACACCAGCTACACCGCGACCGGTACCGGCGGCGCGTTCGGCGACTACTCGGAGACCACCCGCCGCTCGGTCGCCCGCTCGACGCTCAACGGCCTGATGACCTGGCTCGGCGAGTCCGGCCTGGCCGCGGCCCACGAGTCGGCCGGCCTGCAGGCGGCGATCGACCAGCACGCCGCCGCCATCCGCGACGCCCTCGGCGACCCCCAGCACGGCCCCGGCGCGGTCCCGCTGGCCGGCTACGCCACCGGCGTCCGGGATGCCCTCATCGAGGCCCAGTGGCAGCTCCCCCCGACGAACGAGGTCGACTGGTCCAGCCTCGAGTGGCCCGCCCTCCGCCTGCTCGCCATCTGCGCCCTGGCCCGCGCCGGCGGCCACGCCTAGCCTCTCCGGTGGCCGCCACGGCCAGCCGCTCCGCCACGGCCCCCGCCCGCCCCGGTCCGCGCCAACGGCCACGCCTACCCGCGGCGGTCAGCTTCTCCGCCGCGAACCCCCTGGCCCCGCCGACGGCGACGGTCAGCCGCTCTGCCGCGAACCCGCGCCCTGGCCCCGCCGACGGCCACGCCACCGGCGGCGGGCGGCCGCTCCGCCGCGGACCTCGCACCTTGGCCTCCGCCGACAACCGCGCCACCAGGGGCGGCCAGCCGCTCTGCCGCGGACCGCGCGCCTGGCTCCCGCCTGCGGCCACGCCTGGCGCGGCGGAAGGCTGGCGGGCCGTCGTCCGGTTGCTCAGCGGTGACTCTGCGTCGCGGCCCGGACCGCGTGGAGCGAGGTCTGGTGCGGCTGGTCGATGACGGCCTCCGACTCGTCGACGAGGCCGGTCAGGCGGGCCACCTCGGCGTCGGTCAGGTGCCCGGCAATCTCGGCCGCGGCGACGTTGGCGCGCAGGTGATCGGGTTTGCTCGTGCCGGGGATGACGACCATGGCGGGCGAACGACGCAGCAGCCAGGCCAGCGCGACCTGGGCCGGCGTCGCGCCGAGCCGCCGGGCGGGCCCGGTCAGCTCGTCGTACCCGGCGAGTTGCCCGGACGCGAGCGGGAAGTAGGGGACGAACCAGATGCCCTGCGCCTCGCAGTCCGCCAGGACCTGAACACCGCTGCGGTCGAGCAGGTTGAACCGGTTCTGCACGGCCGCGATGGGCGTGATCCGCTGCGCCCGGGCCAGCATCTCCGGCGACGCACCGGACAGCCCGATGCGCCGAATCAGTCCCCGGTCCCGCAGCTCGACGAGCACGCCGAGCGATTCCTCCAGCGGCACCTCGCTCGGCGGCGCCGGCCCGTCGCCGCCCAGCCGCAGGTACGTCAGCTCGCTCGCCTCCGTGCCCATATCGGCCAGCGCCTCGTAGACCTGCCCGCGGACCGTGTCCGGGCGGCCGGTGATGATCCACGACCCACCCGGCCCACGCCCGGCGCCGACCTTGTTGCCGACGATCACCCCTTCGGGGAACGGCCGCAGCGCCTCCCCGATCAGCCGGTTGACCGTCCGCGGCCCGTAGGCGTTCGCGGTGTCGAAGAACGTGACGCCCAGCTCGACCGCCCGGCGCAGCACCCGCCGCGCCGCCTCAGGGTCGCCCGGCGACCCCCAAACGTTCGGCCCGGCGAGCTGCATGGCGCCGTATCCGATCCGATTCACTGCCTTCTCCCTCGCCGTATCACTGCCACGCCAACGACCGTAGCACTGCACGAAACAGTGATACGCCGAATGCCGTAGCATTGCAACCGTGGACGACGCGAAGGCCGGCACCCGGCGGCAGATCCTCGAGGTGGCGGCCGGCATCCTGGAGCGGGAGGGCGCCCAGGCGGTCTCGACTCGCACGGTCGCCGCCGCGGCGGGCATCCGCGCCGCCTCCCTCTACCAGCTGTTCGACGACAAGGACGGCCTCCTAGCCGCCCTGGCCGTCCACGCCTTCGACAGCTACCTGGCCGAGAAGCACAACCTGGCACCCACCGACGACCCGGTCACCGACATGCGCCGCGGCTGGGACTTCCACGTCGACTTCGGCCTGCGCCACCCCGCCCTCTACCTGCTGATGTTCGGCACCGACCGCCCCGGCCGCCGCCCACCCGCCGCCGACGAGGCCCACGCCCTGCTCCTGAAGTTCCTCGACCGCGTCGCCGCCGCCGGCCGCCTCCGGGTCCCCACCACCCGCGCCGCCGCCCTCTGCCTGGCCGCCGCCACCGGCGTCACCCTGTCGCTCATCGGCACCCCCGCCGAGGACCGCGACCCGGACATCTCCGCCAGAATGCGCGACACCCTCATCGACTCCCTCATCACCGACCCACCCCAACCCCTAGCCGCCGCCCCCGGCCTCGCCGCCCGGGCTCTCGCCCTCGACGCCGCCCTCACCGCCACGGACGGGGCCACCCTCCCGCTCCGCCCGACCGAAACCGCCCTCCTCCGCGACTGGCTCAACCAACTCGCCCGCTGACCCAACCGCCCGCACGCCCTCTCCGGCACACCCTCTCCGGCACAGCCTGGATCGCGCCAGGCCCGTCGCTCTCACCCGCCCGCAAAGCCGCCCGGCTCGCCGCGCTCGCCGCCGGACCCGGCCAGCCCAGCCCAGCTCCGCCCGGCCCGCTCCGCCCGGCCCGCTCCGCTCTACGGCCACGACATGCGCGGCCCCGCCGACCCAGCCTGCTCCGCTCCGCCCAGCCCGGTCACGTCCGCGGCGTGGCGTAGCAACCGGAAGTCTCCGCGATCATGCACAACCCGGCACCGACACCAACGGTTTTTCATGATCACGGAGTGCTGATGTACCCCCGTGTACCAGAAGTCTCCGGGATCATGGCAAACCCGTGGTGCGGCAACCGCGCACATCATGATCACGGAGACATACGTCCGCGTCACCCCGCGCCGCCCCGCGCCCCGCCACCCCGCACCGCCCGCGCCCCGCCGCCCCGCCGCCCCGCCGCCCCGCCGCCGCGCCACCCCGCGCCCCGCGCCACCCCCGCCGCACCGCCCAGCGCCGCGCCGCCCGCACCGCCCAGCGCCGCGCCGCCCGCACCGCCCCGCCGCCGCCCCGCCGCCCCGCCGCCCCGCGGCCCGCCCCGCCGCCCCGCGGCCCGCCCCGCCGCCCCGCGGCCCGCCCCGCCCCGCCGCGCCGCGCCGCGCCGCGCCGCGCCGCGCCGATCGAATGGTCCGCCTGACGGGTGCGACATCCGCAAACGTCCGCCGGCGGGCCGCCCTGGGGGGCGGTGCCCGATGACCGCGGTGTCCCACCGGCCGGGTCGGCCTGGATCTACCGCGTCGCGGCTGGGCGTGTGCGCCGCCCGCGCAACCTCGCATATACGAAATGTCGGATAAATCCGGTCGCGGAGCGGCTGGATTTATCCGACCTCGCATGGGCTGGCTCCGGCGCTGGGGCGGGCTAGGCGTCGGACTCGCTGGGTGGGCCGGCGGTTGCTCGGCGGCCCGACAGGAGCAGCGCGCAGAGGGCGCCGAGGGCGCAGATGACGGCCGTGGCCAGGAAGATTTCGCGGTACTCGGTGCGCAGCGCCGACTGCAACGCCTCCCTGTATGCGTCTATCAGCCGACGCTGCTCGTCCTGGGGCTTGCCGAAGACCAGCGGGAAGTTCAGGTGCGCGGTCAGCTCGTGGAAGCGGTGCAGGCCCCACGCGGTCAGGGCCGCCACGCCGATGAGCATGCCCATCATTCGGGCCACGACCACCGCCGACGACGCCACCCCGTGCTGTGCGGACGGGGTCGCGCGCAGGATCGCCGCGGAAAGGGGGCCGATCACCAGGCCCAGCCCTAGGCCGGCGACCGCCAGGTCGGTGTCCAGCCGCGGCAGGAAGCCGAGATAGTGCCGCTGCAGCACGTCGGCCGGCCAGCCCGCGACCAGCAGATACCCGCCCGCGGCCACCACCAGGCCGGCCACCGCCACCGGGCGCTCGCCGAGCCGCCCGACCAGCCACCCGCCGAGCACCGCGCCGACCGGCAGCGCGACCAGGAAGCGGGTCAGCACCAGCGTCCCCTGCACGCCCGTCCGGCCGAGCAGCGTCTGCGCGACCAGCTCCACGTCGACCAGCGTCACCATGAGCGCCGCCCCGGCGCAGAAGCTCGCACCGAGCGCGGCGAAGAACGGCCGCCGCAGCGCACCGCGCAGGTCGACCAGCCGGGTCCGGGCCCGCCACTCCCACAGGATGAACAGCGCGCCCGCGCCCGCGGCGCCGGCCAGCGTCCACCCGCCCCACGGCGGCAGCACCGACCGCTCCGGATCCGGGTTGTAGAGCGCGACCACGGCCGCCCCGAGCGTCACCGCCAGCAGCAGCCCGCCGACGACATCCGTCTTGCGCGGCGGCACCCCGCGGGCCCGGCCCGGCAGCGCCACCCACACGAGCACGATGGCGACCGCGACGAGCGGCAGGTTGAGCCAGAAGATGCCGCGCCACGACCCGAGCAGCGCCGCCACGCCGACCCCATACAGCGGGCCGAGCACGCTGCCGAGCTCCTGTGCCGCCCCGACCGCGCCGAGCACCGCCGCCCGCCGCCGCTCCGCCCACAGGTCGCCGGCCAGCGCCAGCGTCACCGGCAGCAGCGCCCCGCCGGCCAGCCCTTGCACGGTCCGGCCGGCGGCGAGCACCCAGACCGAGTCCCCGGACATCGCGGTCACCACCGACCCGCCCGCGAATCCGACCAGGCAAGCGACCAGCACCGCGCGCCGCCCGAGCCGGTCGGAGAGCGACCCGAGCAGCGGCATGCCGGCGATATACCCGAGCAGGAACCCGGTGACGACCGGCGTGACCCGCTCGAGCCGGTTGGTCGCGATGTGCAGCGCGTCGAGGATGTCGGTCAGCACCCCCACGACCACATACGCGTCCAGCGCCGCCAGCAGCACCGTCGCCCCGCCGACCCCGATCGCCAGCCGCCGCCGCGACCCCCGGCCGGCAGCGCCGCCTGAAACCGCGGCGCCGCCGGAATCCGCGGCGCCGCCGGAATCCGCGGCGCCGCCCGGCACCGCGGCGTCGCCGGATGCCGCGGCAGTGGCTCCTGCGGCGCTGTGCAGGGCCACGGCCGGCTCCGCGGAGGCCGCAAGGGTGCGGCCGGACCGGGAGGACGTTGAACGTTCGCCGGGCGGACGCCCGTGGTCGGCCGGCGGGTCGGTGAGCGGCATCGGTCCGGCGCTACTTCGGCGGTGCGATGGTGACGGCGGCGTCGAAGTCGCTGAACGTCACGGTGACCGTGCCGCCCTTGGCGTCGCCGACGGCCGGGAGGTCGAACGCGGCCTTCAGCAGCCGCTTGTTGTCCTTGGCGATCCACAGGCGGCCGGGGACGCTGCCGGTCACGCCGGGGACGACCTTCGAGAGGTTTTCGGCCGGGAACTTCGCGCTGACCCGGTAGGTGGCCTGGCCGTCGACCGACTCCGAGGCCTCCGTCTTGCCCTCGGTCGCGCTGCCGACGACCTTCGCGATGCCGCGGTTGGGGTCGAGGATGGCCGACGGGTCATACACCGCGGCGGCCAGCGCGAGCGGGATCTGCTGGTAGTCGCCGGTGGGGCCCTTGAGCCACATCGTCTGGCCGACGACCGTGAACGCCAGGTCGGAGGTCGTGCCCATCTGCTCGACCTGCGCGGTGCCCTGGGCGTTGCCCTCCTTGGTGAGCACGCCGTCGGCCCGCTTGAGCGCGACGCCGGCGATCGTGCCGTCGGAGGTGATCAGGAACTTGGCGGTCTTGATGTCGCCCATCGCGGTCGAGGAGTCCTTCAGCAGCCCGTCGGCGGCCGGCAGGTTGGCCTCGGCCGAGGCCGGGGCGCTGCCCTTGTTGTCGGGCTTGCTGCTGCAGCCGGTGAGGGCGACGAGCACCGCGGCAACGGCGGCGACGCCGGTGACGAGCGGGCCTGAGCGGTACTGGGTGAGGGACATACGGGCATGCTAAACCGGCCGGGAAACCGGCGTGGGATTCGAAGCTGAGCTCTGTCTCAGGGTCACGGCGAGCTCACGCAACGCTGAACCGGAGCGGCGGCGGACTACCGGCCCGCGAGGAGCTCGGCGACCGCACGACCGGCCGCGGCCGTGGCGCCGAAGGTCGCGATGTGCACGTCGCCGCGCGGCGAGGCCGGGACGCCCATCTCGACGACGACGGCGTCCGGACGTACCGCCAAGGCGGCTTGCAACGCCTCCGTCATCCACGCATAGCGGTGCGGGTCCCGCACCACCAGCACGAGCGGCCGCCCGACCGACGCCCGCAGCGCCTCGGGCAGCCCCGCCTCCGACGTCAGCCGGACACCGGAGGTCGCCGGGGACAGCTCGGCCAGCGGCGCGAGCAGCCCCCACGGCGTCTCCGGCGCGATGGCCTGGTTGAGCCGGGGCTGGAACTCGATCACGTGCGCCGCCCCGGCCAGTGGAAACGCCGCGTCCGGCGCGGTGATGCGCAGCGCCCGGCGGGCCGCGGAGAGGCCGATCTCGGCCGCCCGCGGGTCGGGGGCCTGCTTCGGCGCGGCGACCGACCAGGCGGCCAGGCGCGCGACCCGCACCGCGGCGTCGGCCAGGCGCTCCTCGGCCAGCTCGCCCGACCGGACGGCGGCGACGATGGCGTCGCGGAGCATGACCGCGGTCTCCTCGTCGGCGTGGTTGCCGCCCACGCAGATCGCGTCCGCGCCGGCGGCGAGGGCGAGCACGGTGGCGTGGGCGAGGCCGTAGCGGTCGGAGATCGCCCGCATCTCGATGCCGTCGGTGACGATCAGCCCGTCGAAGCCCAGCTCGTCGCGGAGTAACTCGGTCATGATCTTCCGGCTGAGCGTGGCCGGCAGTTGTGGATCCAGCACGGGTACCCGAAGGTGCGCGCTCATCACGGCCCGCACACCGGCGGCGATGGCCGCCCGGAACGGCAGCAGCTCGACCGCGTCGAGCTCGGCCCGGCCGGCCTTGATCAGCGGCACGTCCGTGTGCGAGTCGACGCTGGTGTTGCCGTGCCCGGGGAAGTGCTTCGCGCACGCCGCGACGCCGGCCGACTGCAGCCCCGTGATCCACGCCGCGGTGTGCCGGGCCACCCGCTCGGGCTCGGCGCCGAACGCGCGCGAGCCGATCACCGGGTTGTTCGGGTCGTTGTTGACGTCGGCGTCGGGCGCGTAGTCGAAGGTGATCCCGGCCGCCGCCAGGTCGCGCCCGATGTGGCGGGCGACCTCGCGGGTCAGCTCGGGGTCGTCGATCGCGCCGAGGGCGAGGTTGCCCGGCCACGGGCTGCCGATGTGCGCGTCGATCCGGGTGACGTCGCCGGCCTCCTCGTCGATGGCGACGACGACGTCGGGCTTCTCGGCGCGCAGCGCGGCGGTCAGCTCGGCGACCTGGTCACGGTCGACCACGTTGCGCGCGAAGAGAGCGACGCCGCCCAGCCCTTCGGCGAGGCGGCGGCGCAGCCACGGTGGCGGCTCCTTGCCGACGAATCCCGGCTGAAGCACGGCATCCGCCATGCGGGCAAGGTCGCCCCCCGTGCGTGCATCCATGCGATGTACCACCCTTCGCGCCTGGCGAGAATGGTCACATCACATCTCAGTAATAGTCAAGAAACTTTCCAGTAGTTAACAGACACGTACCCCCATCAGGGACAAGTCAGTCGTGCGGGCGGATCGTCCAGACCACCGTCAGCGTGGTCGTAACCGCCCCGTCACCTCGGGTGATCTCGATCGTGACCGGGAACTCCGGGCGCTCACCGGCGGTGAGTTCGGCGATGACCTCGCCGACCGGGCGGCCGAGCGTCGCGGTGGCGCGGACCGGGCCGCGGGCGAGCTTGGCGTAGGCGATGTCGGCCCGCACGGCCAGCGGCGTGCCGAGCGCCAGGTGAGGCCCGAACGCGGCCATCACGACCGCGCCGGAGGCGGTCTCGCCGAGCGCGAACAGTGCGCCGGCGTGCGGCCCGGCCACGTGGTTGTGCAGGCGCTCCTCGTCGGGGAGGGTGGCGACGGCGCGCACGCCGTCGCCGTCCACGGAGATGTCGACGATCTGGATGCCGAGGGTGCGCGCGAACGGCACGGCCGACACGAGCCCCTCGGCGACCGCCTTCGAGTCAATGCTCATGCGGCGATGTTACCGGCGAGTAGCAGTACGCGGAATCAGGTGAAAAGGTCGCCGATCGCCTGGACGATGTTGACGTAGAAGTTGCCCTCGATCTTGCGGAACACCTCGAACGGCTCGCCCGGCGAACCCACGAACGGGCGCAGCGTCCAGGCCAGCTGGGTGCCCACGAACCCGAACAGCAGGATCCACACGTTCAGCAGCGTCATGCTGGCCGGGCGCTCCCCCGGGGCCAGCTGCGGGCGCGGCGGCGGGGCCGGGCGGGGCATCGGGTAGGCGAGCCGCCCGTCCGGCATGAGGAGCGGTGGAGCGGGCGGTAGCGGGGGCGTCACCACGGTGGCGACTAAGCCGTTCGAGGCCCGCTGCGGTTCGGCAGCCCCGGGGACGGGCGCCGCGGGAACCGGAACCGGGGAGGGAGCCGGGGAGATCGGGACCGCGGAGACCGGAACCGGCTCGGCGTCGTCCGGCGTCGCCGCCGCGGCGGCCTCCTCCCGCTCCCGCTCCGCCCGGCGGGCCGCCGCCAGCGCGGTGGTGTGCTCGTTGAGCGCGCGCATGCCGCTGGTCAGGAACCGCAGGCCGACGAAGGCGGTCAGGGTCAGGATCGCCACATTCAGGATCTTGTAGAACGAGTAGCTGAACGCGGTGATGAGAAAGAACAGGCTGATGGGCGCGAACGCCAGGGCGAGCGCCGACGTGACCGTGATCGTCACCATGACCAGCGCCAATGCCTGCCGCACCTGGAGCCGCGCGCCGAACACCAGGTTGAACAGATACAGCGTGGGCAGGCAGATCGCCAGCGTCATGAGGAAGAGCAGCGGGAGCTTGACCGCCGACAGCGCCGCCTGCGCGACGCTGCTGGAGGCGCCGAGCACGGCTCCGTAGCAGGCCAGCGCCACTACGGAGCTGTACAGCATCTGCTTGGTCAGCTTGCCGAGATCGCGCTCCTGGCCGATCTGCCGCCAGATGGACTCGCGATCGCGCAGAATGCGTTCGATGATGAGCAATCCCGATGCGGATTCACCGTAGGCCGCCATCGGCGCAGGCTATGCGACGCACATCACTTAGCGCCACCCCACGTCGATGCGTTGTCCCCTTTCGTCGAAAAAGTGCAGAGCCTCCATGCGCACAGCGACGGTCAACGGGTGACCGTGGGTGACATTCGGATACGGCGCGAGCCGGACGGCGAGCTCGGCCGGGCGGCGGTGGTGCCGGCCGGGGTCGCTCAGCACGCTCTCGCGCTGCGCGGGGCGGCGCGCGGCGCCACGGCCGTTGACGCCGGCACCGGCGCCGACCAGCTCGTCCTCGCCGCCGCGGCCGGTGAACCGGCTGACGAACCGGCGCAGGCCCCCGCCGTTGACCGGCACGTCCGCCGGCGGCTTGCCGATCTCGTCGACGATCACGGCGGTCGCGCCGATGTCGAGGAAGGCCAGCGACTCGTGGCCGTGGTGCTCGAGGTAGCGGATGCGGCCCCGCAGCACGTCCCCGGTCGCCGTGTCGGGCACCGGGGTCAGCGCCTCGGCCCGCACGCCGATGACGATCCGCTCGCCGTGGAAGTGCGCGACCTGCCGGGAGCGCAGGTCGTTCCACGGCAGGTGCAGCACCTGGTCGCCCATGTGCAGCGCGATGTGCCGGTCGAGGTGGACGTAGACCTCGGCCTCGAGCAGGTTCATCCGCGGGCTGCCGAGGAAGGCGGCGACGTAGAGCGTCGCGGGCCGCCCGTACACCTGGGTCGGCGTGCCGACGTCCTGCAGCACGCCCTTGCGCAGGATCGCGACCCGGTCGGCCATGGTCAGCGCCTCGGCCTGGTCGTGGGTGACGTAGATCGTCGTGACGCCCAGTTCGCGGACCAGGCCGGAGATCTCCGCGCGCAGCTCGGCGCGCAGGCCGCTGTCGAGGTTGGACAGCGGCTCGTCCATGAGGAAGAGCTTGGGCCGGCGCACGATCGCCCGGCCCATCGCGACCCGCTGGCGCTGGCCACCGGAGAGCTGCCCGGGCTTGCGGGCCAGCACGTCGCCGATGCCCAGGGCGCTGGCCACCTCGGCGACCTGCTCGGCCCGCGGCTCGGGCTCGATGCCGGACAGGCGCAGCGGGAATGCGATGTTCTCGCCGACGGTCATGTGCGGATACAGCGCGAAGTCCTGGAACACCATCGCGACCCCCCGCTCCCGCGGCGGCAGGTCGTTGGCCAGTTCGCCGTCCATGATGATCGCTCCGGAGGTGGGGTCCTCCAGGCCGGCCACCATGCGCAGCAGCGTCGATTTGCCGCAGCCGCTGGGGCCGAGCAGCACCATGAACTCGCCCTGGCCCACGTCCAGGTTCACCCGGTCGACGGCGACGGTGCCGTCGGCGAACACCTTCATCACATCTTTGAGCGCGACGGTAGCCACCGTCACACCTCCGCCCCAGGTCAGCAATTCGCGGATCGGTCAGTTACCCCGAGTCAAATACTGTGATGAGGCGCACGCAAGTTGGTCCATCGGGTAAATGACCAGTGTTCGCCCAGTTACCGCGCAACTACGGACAGAACCGTCAGGCGCCTTGGAAGTTTACCGTCACCGATGTGTAGCCCAACGCCGCGAGGAACTGCTGCAACATCTTGCGGGTGTTGTCCTCGGCGCGTTTCTGCAGGCCGGCATCCTTGGCGGCGTCGCCGATCTTCTGCTCGGCGAGCTTGTAGACCTCCTGCAGACGGTTCGGGTCCGAACTGAAGGCGTCGCCGATGCGGTTGAAGACCCCGCGATCCTCTTGGTAAACGTAGCTGTGATCGTTGTCGATCCGCACGGGCCGCAGCTGAGGGGCGGGCAGGGTGATCTCGGCGGTGCGGCGGTCGTCGGACTCCTTCACCGCGCCCTGGCCGATGCTGGCGAAGTCGACGTACACCTCGACCGAACCGGCGGCCACGAACAGGATGCGCTCGTTGAGCAGAAAGTCCGGAATGTACTTACGGTCCTTCTGCACGTCGACGATGACCTGGAAGTTGCCCTCGGCGGCGACGAACTGGTTGAGGTCCTGCACGGACTTGAGCAGCGCCGGGCCGCTGCGGTCGGTCTGCTCCTGGGCGAAGGGATTCTTCAGGCTGGGGAACAGCCCGATCGTCTTCGCGCCGAGGACCAGCGCGACGACCAGGCCGATGGTGGCGACCAGCCAGAACAGCCCGCGCATCGCGCCGCCGCCCGGCCTGACCGGCACGACGACCGGCTCGGGCGCCTTGCGCTCGGCGCGCGGGTCGACCGGGTCGCCGATCTGCGGGTTCCACTCACCCGTGCCGGTTCCGGTCGCGGCTCCCGAGGTGACCTCGGGATACTCGGAGGTCTTCGACTCAAGTTCTTTGTCGGCCATGCTCGACTCCTCGGGAAATCTTCTGACCATCAACGGTAAGGGTCGCGGTAAAGCGTCGCGAGTCGATCTCAGGCGAACGCGGCGAGGCCGGTGAGCCGCTGCCCGATGACCAGCTGATGGATCTCCGAAGTTCCCTCGTACGTGAGCACCGTCTCAAGATTGGCGGCGTGGCGCATGACCGGATACTCGGCGCTGATGCCGTTGGCGCCGAGGATCGTGCGGCACTGCCGGGCGATGGCCAGCGCCTCCCGCACGTTGTTGAGCTTGCCGACGCTGACCTGCTCGGGGCGCAGCTTCCCGGCGTCGGCGAGCCGGCCCAGGTGCAGCGCGAGCAGGTAGCCCTTCTGCAGCTCGACGGCGGCGTCGGCGAACTTGGCCTGGGTGAGCTGGAAGCCCGCGATCGGCCGGCCGAACTGCTCGCGGGAGCCGGCGTAGTCCAGCGCGGTGTGCAGGCTGTCGCGGGCCGCGCCGAGGGCGCCCCAGATGATGCCGAACCGCGCCTCGGTGAGGCACGACAGCGGGGCCTTGAGCCCGCGGGCCAGCGGCAGCCGCGCCGAGGCGGGCAGCCGGACGTCGTCGAGGAAGATCTGGCCAGTGCGGGAGGCCCGCAGCGAGAGCTTGTGCCGCACCTCGCGCACCGACACACCGGTCGTCCGCATGGGTACCGCGAAACCGGCCACGCCCTCGTCCGCCCGCGCCCACACGACGGCCACGTCGGCCACCGGCGCGTTGGTGATCCACATCTTGCCGCCGCTGAGGATCCAGTCGTCGCCGTCGCGGCGGGCCCGGGTGGTCATGGACGCCGGGTCGGAGCCGTGGTCGGGCTCGGTCAGCCCGAAGCAGCCGATCGCCTCGCCCGTCGCCATCCGCGGCAGCCACTCCTCCTTCTGCTCGGCCGAGCCGTACTTCCAGATGGCGAACATCGCCAGCGACCCCTGCACCGACACGATGCTGCGCACGCCGGAGTCCCCGGCCTCGAGCTCCAGGCAGGCCAGCCCGTAGGCGACGGCGCTGGCCCCGGCGCACCCGTAGCCGTGCAGGTGCATGCCGAGCAGCCCGATGCCGGCCAGCTCCTTCGCGAGCTCCCGCACCGGGACCTCACCCGACTCGTACCACTCGGCGACGTTGGGCCGGACGTGGTCGTCGACGACCCGGCGCACCAGCGCGCGGATCGCCAGTTCCTCCTCCGAGTGCAGGCCGTCGAGGTCGAGCAGGTCGAGGGGGCGTGCCGTCGTCGTCACGCCCCCAGCCTAAGGGCTCAGGCCTGGTAGACCCGGGCGTGGATCGTGGTGTGCTGCAACAGTGCCCGGCGCAGCGCCCGATGCAGGCCGTCCTCCAGATAGAGGCCGCCCTCCCACTGCACGACGTGGGGGAACAGGTCGCCGTAGAACGTGGAGTCCTCGGCGAGCAGCTTGTCGAGCGCCAGCTCGCGCTTGGTGGTGATGAGCTGGTCGAGCCGCACTGGGCGCGGCGGGATCTCGGACCACTGCTTCAGCGTCAGCCCATGCTCCGGATACGGCCGGCCTTCGCGGACCGCCTTGAAGATCATGAACGTTTCACCCCCCTGACCGTGCCAGGGTACCGACTAGGTGCGACAGAAATGCGTCACAAGTCGGCTCTGTTGCCCCAATCGCCACGGTGCGTGACGTTGATCGCCTCCCGGCGCCCCCGTTTGAGCGACGGCGAGCGCTGGTCAGGGGCCCGGTAGCCGATGGTCATGGCGCCGATCGGCACATACGCCTCCGGGACACCGAACTCGGCCCGGAAGGCCGGGATCCGCTCCGGCGTGATCCCGAAGAAGCAGGCGCCGAGGCCCTCGTCGACCGCGCCGAGCAGCACCAGCAGGCTCGCCATCCCGGTGTCGATGTGCCAGTAGGGCACCGGCCAGCGGGCCTCGTCGCGGTCGGTCCAGCCCTTGTCCGGCTGGGCGTAGCGGTCGAGGTAGGCGTCGCGGTGGCTGAGCGGCACGACGATCACCGGCGCCCGGGTCATGCCGTCCAGCCAGCCGTTCGGCAGGTTGTCCTCCGGCGTGGTGGCGGCCCAGAAGCGCTCGACGTCCTTGCGGGTGTCCAGCAGCAGGAACTCCCAGCCCTGGGAGAAGCCCGCCGACGGGGCGTGCACGGCGTAGCCGAGCAGCTTCTCGATGGTCTCCGCCGGCACCGGACGGTCGGGGTCGTAGTTGCGCACCATCCGCCGCCGGCGGACCACCTCGGAAAGCTCCACGGGTGGAAGCCTAGAGCCCTACCTAGCTCGCCGTGATCCCCCACGCGCCGCGCCAGGTCGCGCCGGGCTCGAGGACCACCACGTCGCGGCCGGACCGGAACGCGTCGGGCGGGCAGGTCATCGGCTCGATGGCGAGCGCCTTGCGCAGCCGCTCGGGGGGCAGGGTGTCGGAGGAGTACACCTGCCACCAGCCGAAGGAGGAGTCGGCCCAGACGGTGACGCCGCGGCCGTCCGGCGCGCTCACCTCGACCCGGGAGCCGCCCTCCGCGTCGGTCTCGACCTCGCCGAAGGCGGTGTCGAGGACGGTGGCGCCGAGCCGGCGGCCCTCGGTGAAGTCGTACTCGCTGCCGGCCACCCGGGCCGCGCCGATCGGCAGCAGGCGGGCGTCGACGAGCAGCCGGCTGCGGGCCGGCACGCGCAGGGTGAGCTCGTCCACCGGCACGCCGGGCACCTGCACATACGGGTGCGTGGCCAGGCCGAACGGCGCCGCGACCGCGCCGGTGTTGGTCACCTCGTGCTCGGCGCGCAGGCCGGCCGCGCTCACCGACCACCGCGTCTGCAGGCGCAGCGGCCACGGGTAGCCGGGCTGCGGTACCAGATCGTGGACCAGGGTGACGCTGTCCTGCGAAGCGTCGACCGCGTGCCAGCGCGCCCAGTTGACCAGGCCGTGGATCGCGTTGTGCCGCTCCGGCTCGGTCAGCGGCAGCTGCAGGTGCTCGCCGTTGAAGGCGTACTGCCCGTCGCGGATGCGGTTCGGCCACGGGGCGAGCACGTGGCCGGCGCTGCCGACCGCCCGCTCGTGCTCGGCGTATCCGGCGACGACGTCCCGCCCGTCGGCGGAGTAGGCGCGCACGCCGCCGCCCACCTCCACGATGACGGCCTCGTGGCCGCCGGAGCGGATCGTCCACTGTGTACCCGAAGGGGCGTGCGAGAGCTGCGCGGCGGCGGCGGTGTCCATGGGCGCGACAATATCGTCAGTGTGTCGTGTCGGTGTAGCGGAGGAGGACGGGAAATGTCAGCCCCAGGAGCACCGCGACCACGGCGGCGGCGATCCCGCCGGTGACCCACGAGAAGGTCGCGCTGGTGGCGTCGGCGACCGAGCCGGCCCGGAGATCACCCAGACGTGGACCCCCGGCGACCACCGCGAAGAACACGCCCTGCAGGCGTCCCCGCATCTCGTCGGGCGCGCTGAGCAGCACGGTCTGGCGGTACACCCCGCTGATCATGTCGGCCGCCCCGGCCACGGCCATGAAAACTACACATGCCCACAGCCACGGCACCGCGCCGGCCGCCGCGACCGCGAGCCCCCACCCCACCACGGCCAGCACGAGCGCAATCCCCCGCCGATGCACCCGCCCGATCCACCCCGAGGTGAGCCCGGCCAGGACCGCGCCGATCGCGATCGAGGAGTACAGCCATGCCAGCGATGACTCCCCGAAGCGCTCGTCGGCGACGACCGGGAACAGCGCCTTGGGCATCGCCAGCACCATCGCCGCGATGTCGATGGCGAAGGTGAGCAGGATGAGCCGGTGCCCGGCCAGGAAGCGCAGCCCTTCGCGCACGTCGCGCAGCCCGGCGCTGCTGGGGGCGCCGGTCGGCGGCAGGGCGGGCAGGCGCAGGGCGGCCCACAGCACGACGGTGAAGAGCGCCGCGTCGACGGCGTAGGCGGCGGAGAAGTCGAACGCGGCGATCGCGATGCCGGCGCCGACCGGGCCGCCGATCGCGGCCACGTTGGACACGGTGAAGCCCAGCGTGTTGGCCGCGGGCACCTCGTCGTCGCTGACCAGCGCCGGGATGATGGCCTGCCGGACCGGGCTGTTGACGCCGAACGCCGCGGACTGGGCGGCGATCAGCGCCAGCATGAGCCAGGGGTTGTCCAGGTGGACCACGGCCTGGGCGAGCAGGCCGAGCGTGGTCAGCCACATCAGCACCGAGCTGACCAGCAGCACCTTGCGCCGGTCGTAGGCGTCGGCGATCGCGCCGCCCCAGAGCGAGAAGAGGATCAGCGGCACCAGGCCCACGAAGCTGGCGATGCCGACCCACAGCGAGGACTTGGTGATGGCGTAGACCTGCACCGGTACCGCCACCGCCGTGAACTGCACGCCGAAGAACGACACCGCATTGCCGATGAAGACGCGGCGGTACGCCACGTGCCGCAGCGGCCGGACGTCGATCGCGTGCCGGCGCAGCCAGCCCGCCGGCCGTCGTCCCTGCTCCTGGTCCTGATTCTCGGAGACGGCGGTCACGGCGCGAGCCGTTCGACCAGCTCACCGCGGAAACGCAGCCGGTCGTGCAGCCGGCTGCGCCGGCCCTGCCAGAACTCGACCTCGTCCGGCGCGACCAGGAAGCCGCCCCAGTGCGGCGGGGCCGCGACCGGCCCGTCGCCGAAGCGCTCCTCGGCCTGCGCCCACCGCCGCGCCAGCTCCTCCCGCGAGCCGATCGGGCTCGACTGCGGGCTCGCCCACGCGCCCAGCTGCGCGCCGCGCGGCCGGACCGCGAAATACTCCTCGGTCTCCTCCCGCGAGACCTTCCGCACCGAGCCGTTGACGATGACCTGGCGATGGAGGTGGTACCACGGGAAGACCAGCGACGCGCGCGGGTTGGCGGCGAGGTCGCGGCCCTTGCGTGACTCGTAGTTGGTGTAGAAGCTGAATCCGCGCTCGTCATAGCCCTTGAGCAGCACAGTGCGGGCGGACGGGCGCCCGTCGGCGGCGGCGGTGGCCAGCAGCATCGCGTTGGGCTCCGGCATGCCGGCCGAGACGGCGTCGGCGAACCAGGCGGCGAACTGGTCGAGCCAGGTGCCCGCCAGCGTGTCCTCGCCGAACGGCTCATCATCGTACTCAGTGCGCATGCGCGACAAATCTTGCGGTGATGTGCTGGGTCTCACGCTCACATCCTTCCTCCGTCGATCACATATGCGTGAAGATGTGTCATGTAGGACACATCTGAGCCTCCGTTCAGTCGGCAATCGGCACCCCTCGGGGCGAAGATGTCTGAAAGATGACACCCCGATTTCAGCAGGAGTGCATGATGTCTGATTTCAAGCCGGGACTCGAGGGCGTGATCGCCTTCGAATCCGAGATCGCTGAGCCCGATAAGGAAGGTGGCGCGCTGCGCTATCGCGGCGTCGACATCGAGGATCTCATCGGCCAGGTGTCGTTCGGCAACGTCTGGGCCCTCCTGGTCGACGGGAAGTTCGGCCCGGGCCTGCCGCCGGCCGAGCCGTTCCCGGTGCCGGTGCACTCCGGCGACATCCGGGTCGACGTGCAGTCGGCGGTCGCCATGCTGGCGCCGTACTGGGGCCTGGGCCAGCTGCTGGACATCGAGACCCCCCAGGCCCGCGAGGACCTGGCCCGGGTCAGCGTGACCGCCCTGTCCTTCGTGGCGCAGGCCGCCCGCGGCCTCGGGCTGCCCGCCGTACCGCAAAAGGAGATCGACAAGGCGGAGACCATCGTCGAGCGGTTCATGCGCCGCTGGCGGGGCGACCCCGATCCGCGCCACGTGAAGGCCGTCGACGCCTACTTCATCTCCGCCGCCGAGCACGGCATGAACGCCTCCACGTTCACCGCCCGCGTGGTCGCCTCCACCGGCGCCGACGCGGCGGCCTGCATCTCCTCCGGCATCGGCGCCCTGTCCGGCCCGCTGCACGGCGGCGCGCCGTCGCGTGTCCTGGGCATGATCGAGGCGGTCGAGCGCAGTGGTGATGCCGAGGGGTACGTCAAGAATGTCCTCGACCGCGGCGAGCGCCTGATGGGCTTCGGGCACCGGGTGTACCGCGCCGAGGACCCCCGCGCCCGCGTGCTGCGGCGCACCGCGAAGGAGCTCGGCGCGCCGCGCTTCGAGGTCGCCGAGGCGCTGGAGAAGGCCGCGCTGGAGGAGCTGCACGCCCGGCGGCCCGACCGGGTGCTGGCCACCAACGTCGAGTTCTGGTCGGCCGTCGTCCTCGACTTCGCCGAGGTGCCGGCCCACATGTTCACCTCGATGTTCACCTGCGCCCGGGTGGCCGGCTGGAGCGCGCACATCCTGGAGCAGAAGGAGCTGGGCCGGCTGGTCCGCCCGTCGGCGAAGTACATCGGCCCCGCGCCCCGCAAGCCGCAGGACGTCGAGGGCTGGGACCGCATCCCGCACGGGGTCTGACACGCAATGTGACGCTCGTCGCGTCGGAGCGAAATTGTGCCGGGGTTGCGGCGCGGAAAGTGGCAGGATCCGCGAGGTACCCGCCCGCCCGCCGCACCCCGGAGTACTCCTATGGCCGACATCCGCATCCCCGACGAGCTCAAGCCCGCTGACGGACGCTTCGGCGCCGGCCCGAGCAAGGTCCGGCCGGAGGCGGTGCGGGCGCTCGCCGGCGTGGCCGGCACCTGGCTGGGCACCAGCCACCGGCAGAAGCCGGTCCGCGACCAGGTCGCCCGGCTCCGCCGCGGCCTCGCGGAGCTGTTCAGCCTCCCCGAGGGCTACGAGGTCGTGCTCGGCAACGGCGGCAGCACCGCGTTCTGGGAGGTCGCGGTCTTCGGCCTGATCCGCGACCGGGCGCAGTTCGCGAGCTTCGGCGAGTTCGGCGCGAAGTTCGCCGGCGCCGCCAAGAAGGCCCCGTTCCTGGGCGAGCCGACGGTGATCAAGGCCGAGCCCGGCACCGGCGCGTTCCTGCGCGCCGAGGAGGGCGTCGACGCCTACTGCTCGCCGCACAACGAGACCTCGACCGGCGTCGCCGTGCCGGTCCGGCGGCTCGACGGCACCGACGAGGGCGCCCTGCACCTCACCGACGCCACCTCGGGCGCCGGTGGCCTCGACGTCGACGTGTCCCAGACCGATGTGTATTATTTCGCGCCCCAGAAGAGCTTCGGCTCCGACGGCGGCCTGTGGATCGCGCTCATGTCACCCGCCGCGATCGCGCGGGCCGCGGAGATCAAGGAATCCGGGCGGTACATCCCGGACTTCTTCGACCTGCAGACGGCGATCGACAACTCGCGGCTGGAGCAGACCTACAACACCCCGGCGCTGGCCACCATCTTCCTCGCCGCCGAGCAGGTCGACTGGATGCTCGCCGGCGGCGGCCTGTCCTTCGCGGCCAAGCGCAGCGAGGAGTCGGCCTCGATCCTCTACGGCTGGGCCGAGCGCTCCGCCGTCGCCACCCCGTTCGTCGCCGACCCGGCGGTGCGCTCCAACGTCATCGGTACCATCGACTTCGACGCCTCCGTCGACGCGGCCGCCCTGGCCAAGGCGCTGCGGGCCAACGGGATCGTCGACACGGAGCCGTATCGCAAGCTCGGCCGCAACCAGCTACGCGTGGCGATGTTCCCGGGCATCGACCCGGCCGACATCGAGGCGCTGACCGTCTGCGTCGACTACCTCATCGAGCGCCTCTGATCTGCGAGGTTTCGGGTTTCTGTCGGCGCGGCGCACGTCCTTCCAGCTAGGGTTGCCGTACTGTGACCAGAAGGCGCCGGCCGTTGGCGCCTGCAGCGGGTGGGACGGAGGCGCGCTATGCGGCCTGTGCGATTCGTCGCCCTCTCGGAGGACGGGCAGGCGTTCGTCCTGGCCGACGAGGTCGGGCGGCTCCTGGCGCTGCCCATCGACGAGCGTGTGCACAGCGCGCTGCGCCCGGACCACGCCCATCCGACCAGCACCGTCGAGACCGGCTCGTCACAGCTCGCGCCGCGTGACATCCAGGCCCGCATCCGCTCCGGCGAGTCGGCCGAGGAGGTCGCGCGCGTCGCCGGCGTCCCCGTCGACCGGGTCCTGCGCTACGCGGGCCCGGTGCTGCAGGAGCGCGCGATGCTCGCCCAGCACGCCCGGCGCACCCGCTTGAAGACCTCGGAGAAGGGCTCGTCCCTGGCCGAGGTCGTCGACACGCGCCTCGGCCAGCACGGCATCGACACGGAGAAGATCTCCTGGGACGCCTACCGGCGCGAGGACGGCACCTGGCGGATCACCGCGACCTGGCCGAGCGGCAAGGCGACCGCCCAGGCCGTGTGGGAGCTCGACAAGGCCCGCCAGCTGGTCGCGCCGCACGACGACATGGCGCAGTATCTGTGCACCGAGCGCGGCCCCGCCATCCTGGGCCAGGAGCCCCCGGTGCCCGAGCGCCAGATGCCGTCCCGCGGCGAGACCAGCCGCGGCGACCTGGGCCTGCGCCCCGACGCCGTGCGCAGCGGCGGCCACGAGCCGATCCGCCCGGCCACGCCCGAGCGCCGCCCCGGCGGCCGCACGCTGGGCCCCGACCCGATCCGGGCCGGCCGCGACGCGCTGCTCGCCTCGCTCGACCGCCCGCTGGGCAACAGCCCCGCCGCCGAGGAGCCGGTCGTCACGCCGCCACCGGTCAAGCACGACAACCGGGCCCGCGGCGCGGCCGCGCTCATCGGCCGCTCGCCGTTCGACGACGACAGCGACCAGACCAAGGAGGTCCCGGCCGTCCCGTCCCTGGCCGTCCTCCGCCCACGCCGCAACACCACCTCGGCCGCGGGCGCCGTCGAGCAGCCCTCGGCGACCACCGACAAGCCCCGCAAGCGCCTGCCGAGCTGGGACGACGTCCTGTTCGGCGGCGCACCGGCCCGCGAGACCTCGTAATTCCGCAAGTTCGCGCCGTCCGTGGCCCCGGCCCTCACGCCAGCGCCACGGACGCTGGCCGCCTTGGCCTCTTGTTGGCCCTCTTGGGCGACGCCGCCCGATTCGCGCCCGTGCGGCGGCCCCTCAGTCCAGCGCCACGGACGCCAGCACCCGATATTCCGGCTGCGGCCCGAGCAGGCTCTGCATGAGCCGCACCTCACCGACCGGCCACTCCGGCCCCCGGTACGCCGCAAGCACGGCGAGATCCCCGGCCAGTTCCTCCGGGCTCAGCACGTCACCGGGCCGCGCGATCGTCACGTGCGGCTGCCACGGCCGCCGATCGTAAGGGAGCCGGTGCCGCTTGAGCACCCGCCGCACCCCCTTACCGAGCGGGGCGAGATCCTCACTCTCGAGCCCCGCCACAAGATGCCGGAACTGCCCCCGCCCGAGCGTCTTACCCCCCGCGATCCGCACGGTCGGCGCCCCGGACGTTTCGGACAGCTGCTGAAGCGCGTCAACGGCGGCCCGCTCATCCTCAACGTCCCCGATGAACGCCACGGTCATGTGCCACCGCTCGGGCGCCGCCAGCCGCACCGACCGCTCCCGCGGCCGCGCCACGGCCAGCGTGTCGACCATAGCTTTGAAGTGCTCCCGCACGTCTTCAGGCGGATACGCCGCCATGAACACCCTCAACCGCTCCGCGCCCCACTCCCGTATTCGTCCCCGGCACGACTTTCCACCCGCCGCGCCCCATTCTCGCCTTCGCCCCCAACGCTCACGTCAAGCGGTGTGCGCCGCCGCCGCCCATCGCACGCGCGGCCCTGCCTCTACCGCCGACGCCCTCACGCTCCGTTCTCGTCTTGCCCGCGACGTTTCCCATGCCTCGGCACGGCTCACCTCTACGGTCGGTGCGGTCCCGCCCGGCGCCGGGCTCCCGTCTTCGTCGTCGCGCTTCCTGCCGCCGCCCGGGTCGCCCCCGCCGCCCGGGTCGCGTTCGGCGCCCGGGTCGCGTTCGGCGCCCGGGTCGCGTTCGGCGCCCGGGTCGCGTTCGGCGCCCGGGTCGCGTTCGGCGCCCGGGTCGCGTTCGGCGCCCGGGTCGCGTTCGGCGCCCGGGTCGCGTTCGGCGCTATCGTCGGCGCGAGCCCGCGCCGCGCAGCACGAGCCCGGCCTGCTGCAACTCTCCCTCGATCCGGAGCCGCTCGATCTCGAGGTCGACCCCGCCCAGCTCGTCGAGGTGCTCCTCGACCCCGAGCTGGGCGCACGCGACCTGCAGCCCTTCGTCGTATGCCTCCTGGACGGCGACGAACCAGACCCGCGACCGGGTCGCCACGCTCTCGCGCAGCCGGTTGAGTCGCCGCAGATCCCCCGCCACCTGCTCGATCGGCGGACCGACGGCCCGCGGCGTCCGCGCGTGGGCGACCTCGCCGATCCCCCGCCCGACCCGCCTGAGCTGCCACCGCCGCCCCGTCGGCGTGGAACTCCACCGACCACCGAGCGCCGACCGCCCCGCCCGCTCCTGGTCCACGCGCTCCCAGCGCATCCGCTCCCGCTCGGCCCGGCGCTCGAACCACCGCCGAACCGGCCCCGGTAGCAACCGCTGCACGAGTGCCCACGCCTGCTCAACCACCCGATCGGCGGAGAGCAACAGCGCACAGACCAGACACGGCGCCACGGCGATCAGCCCAATGACGCCGGCCACGAGTAGGCCGTGCAGGACGCCCACGCTGTGAGACTAAGCTCACACACCAGCGACCGCCACCGATTTCCCACCTCGGCGAGCCCGAGTCCCAAGAACCGGCCAACCGTGCCACCCGCCGACGACGAACGGCCACCGTCTCCGCCCCTGGCGCCGACCCCGCCCAACGACCGAGACCACCGGTGTGCGCGGCGGGGCCGGACGTATCTCTCCGTGATCATGACGCCCGCCATGACCGCACCCCGGGTTTGCCATGATCCCGGAGACTTGTGGTACACGGGGGTACATCAGCACTCCGTGATCATGAAAAACCGTTGGTGTCGGCGGCCAGTGCAGCATGATCACGGAGACTTCTGGCTTCTGGCTGCTGCGCTGCGCCCCGCGGCGTGCGGCGTCCGCCGTGCAAGATGCGGTCCACCGTGCGGGATCTGATCGCGGATCGCGTTCGCCGTGGGCGCCTGGACGCGCAGGCCGGGCATCGCAGGCGCCGACGGTCAGCGCGGTCGCCAGTGGGCATGGCGGCGCTCCTTCCGCGACCGGATCAACGTCGTGCCGTTCAAGACATTCGCGGTCGATGGCTCGCTCGACCTCACGGCCGCCAATGCGATCACCTGGTGCGTGGGTGGCACAGGCCAGCGCGGGTCGCGGGGCGCGCGGACGCGAGACGGGCGCGGGCACGGGAACGAGACGGGCGGGGCGGACGCAGGCGGGCGCGGGGCGCGCGGGGCGGGGCGCGCGGGGCGGGGCGCGCGGGGCGCGCGGGGCGGACGCGGGGCGGCCGCCGCTGGCGTGGCGTAGGTAGGGCTAGCGAACGCGACCGGCCACGGAGGTACCACGGGCGTGCGGGTGCGGGGTGCGCGGGCGCAGGGCGGGGCGGGCGCGGCGCCGGCGCGGGGCGGGCGCGCGCGGCCGCTGGCGTGGCGTAGGTAGGGCCAGCGAACGCGACCGCGCCCGGCCACGGGGAGGTGCCGCGGGCGTCCGGTGCGGGGTGCGCGGGTGCGGGGCGGGCGGTGGGGCCGGTCGGCGGCGCCCCCTCGCCGCCGCCGGACCGGTCTCACCGTCTTGCGATGGCCGCTCTCGCGACCACGGCCGCCAGGCGACCGCCACTGCCGCCGGGGCCGGGCAGGGCCCGGACGAGGCGGGGCCGGGGCCGGGGCGACCCGCCCAGGAGCCGTGGCCTAGCTCAGCGGGCGTGGCCGGGCCCTGGGTGGCCCAGGAGGCGTGGCCTGGTCCGCCGCCGCCGAGGAGGCGGGCCTGGTCTTGCGACCCTAATGGGTGCCCGCAACCCGGGGCGGTCGCGCTGCGGGTGGAGTTGGGCGGTCACTGCGTCGAGGCCGTCAGCAGGGCTCGAAGTTCTTTGATGGCCTCCTCGTCACCTTCCACCCGGACCGGCGTCGGCGCATCGGCCGTCGGGGTTGATTCGCGTGCCCAAAGCCAGCGGAGCACCGCCGCCGGTGGACCGCTGACCACCGCGTCCGGGGCGATCTGCACGGTTGGGACGGGCTGTGCGGCTGGGAAGGACTGTGCGGATCGAGCGCCCGGGGACGGGACCGCGGACACCGAGGCGCCGGCGGGGTCCGTGCGGACGAGCCAGGCCCGCGAAGCGGCGGGGGTGACCTCGACGCGGACGGTGCGGCCCTTCGCGGTCGACAGGACCTCGGCGAAGTCCTCGTGCCAGGCTCGGGAGCCGTAGGCGACGAAGAGGCTCAGGACTTCGTCGATGCCGTCCAGCGCCAGGTCCTCGGGGATCGGGTCGGACTCCGTGTGCAGCGCGAGCTCGGCGTCGAGGCGGTGGATGACCGTCTCCTGGGCCATGCGGCGGATCCAGAACTTCGCCGTCTGGTCGGGGGCGTGCCAGGTCAGGGCCGGGTCGGTGTCGCCGCGGCGGGAGAACGCGTGGGTCAGGGCGCCGTAGGCGCGGTCGAGCAGGGCGATCGGGGGCTCGGCCCTGGTCTCCTCAGGGGGCCAGGGATCGGGCCAGGCCCCCGTGTGCATGACCGTGGCCTTGTGCAGATACACCTGGCCGACGTGCCGTAACAGATCCGTGACGGTCCAGCCCGGGCAGCTGGGCACCGGTGCGGTCAGGCCGGTGCCGGCGACCTCGCGCAGACGCATGTAGTCGGCGGCCAGGCACTGCAGTAGTCGCGATCGCTCCATGACCGTGACCTAACCACACGGGTACGACAAAAATCAGCGGACGGCGGGGCGCACCGCGGGAATGCCCGCGGCCTGCTCGTGCACCCGCACGTGCAGGCGGGGATGGAGGCCGACGTGAATGCGTCCGCCCGCGCGGCGCAGCTGGAACAGGGCCAGGGCCAGGGTCGCGACCAGGGAGATCACGCCGCCGACGACCAGGCCGGAGCGGGGGCCGAAACGCTCGGCGCACCAGCCGATGATCAGCGAGCCGATCGGCGTGCTGCCGAGGAAGACCAGCACGTACAGCGCCATCACGCGGCCGCGGAAGGCGGCGTCGGTGCCCAGTTGGACGCGCTGGTTGGCGGCCTGCGCGAAGTAGATCATGAAGAAGCCGGTCGGCAGCAGCAGGATCACCGAGACCACGAACGACGGTGCGAACCCGACCAGGGTCTCGAATCCGGCGAACAGGATGGCCGCGGCCAGCACCCGATACACCGACGGGCGGTCCCGGCGCCGCGAGCTGGCCAGCGCGCCGGCCAGGGCGCCGAGCGCGATCGCCGTGGTGAGCAGGCCGAAGTACCTCGCGTCGACGTGGAACTCGACCCGCGCCAGCACCGCCAGCGTCAACTGGAAGTTGAACCCGAACAGGCCCACGACCAGCACGAGCAGGATGGCGAGGCTCAGGTCGGGGCGGCTGCGGACGTACCGCAGGCCGTCGATCGTGCGGGCCTCGCTCGCCGCGACCGCCACGTGCTCGCCGCGGAACAGCTCGGCGGAGCGCATGCGGCTCACGCAGACCAGCGGCGCGATGCACAGCAGCGCGGTGATCAGGAAGATCGGGCCGGTCTGGTCGTGCAGGGCGGCGATGATGAGGCCGGCCACGGCGGGGCCGACGATCCGGGCCGCGTTGAACGTCGCCGACGACAGCGACAACGCGTTGGGCAGCAGCTCCTTGTTGACCAGTTCGGAGACGAACGACTGGCGGACCGGGGTCTCGATGGCGCTGATGACGCCGAAGAGCGCCGCGGTCACGAACACCCACCACAGGGTCACCACGCCGGTCACGACCAGGGTGCCCAGCAGGGCGGCCACCAGCGTCGACGACGCGTTGGCGATGAGGAGCAGGTGCCGCTTGTCGAAGCGGTCGGCGAGCTGCCCGCCATACAGCGTCAGCAGGAGCACCGGCGTGAACTGCAGCGCCGTCACGACACCCAGCGCGGAGGCGGAGTTGTGGGAGAGCTGGAGGACCAGCCAGTCCTGGGCCGTGAACAGCATCCAGGTGCCCAGGAGCTTGACGAGCTGGCCGATGGTGAACAAACGATAATTGCGAACCCGCAAAGAGCCGAACGTGCTCCCAGTCATGCGCTGCGTCCGATCCTCCCCATGATCTCGGCGGCCTTGGTCAGCACCTCGCGCTCCTCCGGCGTGAGGGCCATGAGCCGTTTGGCGAGCCATTCGTCGCGCGCCCGGCGGTGCTCGACCACGACCGCACGCCCGGACTCGCTGGCGGACAGGATCACCTGCCGACCATCGGTCGGATGCGGTGAGCGCTGCACCAGGCCGCGATCTTCGAGTTTTGCCACGATCTTTGTGAGGGTCGGCGGTTGTACCCGCTCATGCTCGGCCAGCTCGCGCGGAGTGAGCGCGCCGGCGAGCTCGAGGCTGGTCAGCGCGGACAGCTGGGTGATCGTCAGGTCACCCATCGGGCGGGCCTGGCGCAGGCGCCGGTTGAGCCGGGTGATGCTGTCCCGCAGCGCCGCCGCGAGCTGGGCGGACGCGAGCTTCGATACTCGAACCATCACGATTGTTAGCTTATCTAATAAGCATGGCTAACGACCTGTGGGTTGAGTCACCGGTCGCCTGCGCTGGGGTGTTTCGGGCGGGTACCGTGATCGTCGTGACCACGCCGCCCAAGCCGCTGGACCCGCCGATGGTGCCGTTCGCCGTCGCGGGCATCGCGCTGTGGATCATCGCCGCGCTGATCATGCTGCCGTTCCGCGACGAGTTGGCCGCCCACGGCCACGGCAACTGGTTCGGCATCGCGATCGCGGGCATGCTGTGGGGGATTCCCGGCCTGCTCATCATGACCGTGCACGACCGGAATCGCCGCCGGCGCCGGGCCGCCGCCGCGCTGGCGTCCGATTCGTTCAAGACCGACGCCGGCGCCGCGCCGTAGCGTCGGGCGCATGGGACTTCGACTCAGCGTATTCGGCCTGGTCGTCGCGGACATGGCGCGCTCGCTGGCCTTCTACCGCCGGCTCGGGCTGGACGTATCCGAGTCCGAGGACAAGAGCCCGCACGTCGAGCACCTCCTGCCCGGCGGCCTGAAGCTGGTCTGGGACACGATCGAGACGATCCGGTCGTTCGATCCCGAATGGCGGTCGCCGGCCGGGAGCCCGCGCGCCGGCCTGGCCTTCGAGTGCGCGTCGCCGGGCGAGGTGGACCGGGTGTACGCCGAGCTGGTCGCGGCCGGGTACGACGGCCACAAGGCACCGTGGGACGCGTTCTGGGGTATGCGCTACGCGGTCGTGCACGACCCGGACGGCAACGGCGTGGACCTCTACGCAGGCCTATCGTAGGCGGCGCCGCATCGCTCTTGGCACCGCGGACCTGGCAGGGCCGGGGCCGCCCTTGAGGCAGGCCCCGGCCCGGTGTCTCGCGGGAGGAACGGTCTGCCAGTGACGCGGCCCGAGCCAGCCGAACCGTGAGTCACGGTCTGAGCAGGACCCCCATCGGCACCCCGGCCAGCGCCTTGACCTCGCGGGACAGGTGGGCCTGGTCGGCGTAACCGGCGGTGGCGGCGGCCGCGGCGAAGGGCGTGCCGGCGCGGGCCAGGTCGAGGGCGGCGGTGAGGCGCAGGATGCGGGACAGGGTCTTGAGGCCATAGCCGTATAGGGACAGGCCGCGGCGGTGCAGCTGGCGCTCGCTCAGGCCGACCTCCGCGGCGATCGACGCGACCGTGCGCCCGGCCCGCAGCCGGGACAGGACGTGCGGGGCCAGCGGATCCGGGTCGTGCTCGACCGCCAGCAGGGCCGACTCCAGGACGGCCGCCCGGTCTGGCGCGTTGTCGAGCGCCTCGGTCAGGCGCCGGACCCGGTGCACAGGCCAAAGATCCCGCAGTGGTACCCGTTGATCCCGCAACTCGCTGGCCGGCACTCCGAGGACGGCCGGCGCCGCGCCGGGGGCGAACCTGATCGCCGTGTAGCGCCTGCCGGCAGGGCTCCACGACAGATGCGCGGTCGTATCCGGCCCGGCGACGAACAACTCGCCGTCCTGGTGGATGACGTCCATGCAGCCATCGGGAAGGATACGGCTTTCGCCCTCCCGCTGGACGCCCCGCTGCCAAACGACCGCGCCCGGTATACGCGACGGTCGCTCCCGGTAATCGGGCTCAGCCGTGCCCATACGGCTCGGCCGGCTCGTCACCGTCGACGGAGCCGTTGGCGCGGCTGACGGCGACCGCCTCGACCTCGCTGTCGTCGAAGACCGTCGGCAGCTCGTCGACGGCCTGGACCTGCTCGACAAGCACCTCCGAGTGCGCGCCGCAGCCGTGGTCGACCGAGACGACCTGAGCGTCGTCCGGCGCATACTCGTTGCCGCACACGCCGAAGGCCTGCCGCAGCGAGCCGGCGAGCGGCAGGTAGAAGCCGCAGGAGCCGCAGCGGGCGGCGGAGGGAGCGGCGACCGAGATGGGGGCGTTGGGGCCGCGCTCGCCGTCATACCACCGCTGGGCGGCGTCCTCGCGCCCCTCGCGGGACAGCACCCGGGTGCGGCCCAGGCCGAGCTCCCAGTTGACCTCCTCGACCGCGGGGTCGTCGGACTGCACGTAGCCGGGCGCCAGGCGCGAATCGTCGGGCGCGGTCGGCAGCAGGTCGCCGACGCCCAGGTCACCGGGCTGGAGGCGCTCCTGCCAGGGCACCCACTCGGGCGCGCGCAGCGCGTCGGGGCCGGGCAGCAGCGTCGACTCGCAGATCGTGACCTGCTTGCTGCGCGAGATGCGGGTGACGGTGACGGCCCAGCGCCAGCCGCGGTAGCCCGGCAGGCCGCACTCGAAGAAGTGCGTGACGAGTCTCTCACCCTCGGCGACCACCCCGAGGTGCTCGCCGATGTGATCGGGGTCGACGACGTCGAGACCCTGCAGCGCGACCTCGACGGCGTCCGCGAGGACCTGGTCGGGCTTGGCGGCGCGGCCGCTTCCGCGCGCTGGTGCAGTCGAGGCAGTCACGCTCCTATTCTTCCTCATCGGCACGCGTACGGAGCACGGCGGCCCCGGCGCGCCCCCGAAACTGTCGTACCCATGGTTCAGGATGGTGTCATGTCCGTGATTCGAGGAGTGGCGCAGACCGTGGTCACCACCGTGCGCGCGGCACGGGTCGCCACGGTCGGGACGACCCGGGCGGGCCGGTTCCTCGGGCGCAACCTGCTGCGCGTGCGCCAGCGCGGGGCGGGCGGCGAGTCGGGCATGCTGCGCCTGCTCGACCTGCACGCGGCGTCCTGCGCGGGCGACACGCTGGTGGCGCTGGGCCTGGCCGGCACGATCTTCTTTTCGGTGCCGGCCGGTGAGGCCCGGGGCCGGGTGGCGCTCTACCTGATCGTGACGATGCTGCCGTTCGCGCTGCTGGCGCCGGTGGTCGGCCCGGTCCTCGACCGGTTCCGGCATGGCCGGCGCTATGCGCTCGCGGTCACCATGCTGGGCCGCGGCTTCCTCGCCTTCCTGATCTCGGATCATCTGAGCGGCTGGGCGCTGTATCCGGCGGCCTTCGGCATGCTGGTGCTGTCCCGGGCGTATGGGGTGGCCCGCAGCGCCGCCGTGCCCCGCGTGCTCCCGCCCGGCCTGGGGCTGTCCGAGGCGGGGGCCCGGGCGTCGGTGTTCGGCACGTTCGCGGGCGCCATCGCGCTGCCGTTCGGCCTGCTGGCCGGGCACTTCGGGGCGCAGTGGCCGCTGCGGCTGTCGATCCTCGTGTTCGTCTACGGCATGATCACCGCGCTGCGGCTGCCGCCGCGGGCCGACTCCGACCCGCCGGAGACGATGCCGCGCCTCCTGCAGCCGCTCGGCCGGCGCGGTTCCGCGGTGCTCAGCGGCAAAGTGGTCATCGCCGCGCTGATCGGCAGCGCGACGCTGCGCTGGCTCTACGGGTTCCTCACGCTGTTCCTCGCGTTCGCGATCAAGGAGGGCACGCTGCCGGTGCGGATCGCCGCCTGGCAGGTGTCCCAGCAGGCCGCGGTCGTCGTCGGGGTCGGCGCGCTGGGCGTCGGCTCGTTCCTGGCCACGGCGATCGGCACACGGCTGCGCATCCACCGGCCCGTCACGCTGCAGGCGATCGGCATCGTGCTCACCGCGTTCGTGGCGATCATCGCCGCCGACCGCAACTCGCTCGGCGCCGTCGCGCTGCTCTGCCTCGTCACCGCCGTCGCCAGCGGGCTGGCGAAGCTCGCGGTCGACGCCTCCATCCAGGAGCGCATCGACGAGCAGGTCCGGGCGAGCGCGTTCGCGCACTCCGAGACGCTGCTCATGGTCGCCTGGGTGTTCGGCGGTGCGGTCGGGCTCATCCCGTTCGGCGGGGCGTGGGGGCTGCTGGTGGTGGCCGGGTTCGCGACGCTCGGCGCGATCCGGGCGCTGTGGTCGGCGGTGGCGCTGCGCAAGGAGCGGCTCCGCGGCGCGCCGCCCGATGCCGGCGACCCCGACGCGACCGCCGCCGCGCCGGCCGCTCCCGCCGCCGCGCCGGCCGCGCCTGGGTCCACCGCAACCCCGCCGCCCGCTGCCTCGCCCCCGCCCTCGGCCCCGCCGCCGCGCGGCGCCGCAACGGGCACCGGCGGGCAGGCGCAGCCGACGGCGCGGATGCCCGCCGCCGAAGCGACCACCGTGCCCCGACCGGCCAAGCCGGCCGACGACGGGCCGCGCAAGCGGTTCGGCTGGGGGCGCACGAGACGGCTGTCCGACGAGCGCCCGGCGCCGCCGCCCGCCGCCCCGACCAAGCAGATGCCCGCGGTCGACGTCGAGAAGGGCGGGACGACTCCGCTCGCCCCACCTGGGTACACGTTGTATCGGCCGTCCGGGATCGACCCGACGGCGCGGCTGGAGGACGACAAGTGAGACCGTTCCTGGGCTACGGACGGGCGTTGATCATCACCGCCGTCGAGGCCGAGCGCAGCACCGTCCTGGCCGGGCTCGGCCTCGGCGACCAGCCGCCCGACGCCCTCGAGGCCGGCGCGCCGATCGTCGTCGCCGCGTGCGGCGTCGGCCCGGCGGCGGCCGGGGCCGTCACCGCGCAACACCTGACCACCGCCGTCCAGCTGGGTGCCCCGTTCGACGTGGTGATCAGCGCCGGGATCGCGGGCGGCTTCGCCGGCCGGGTCGAGATCGGCGGGCTGGTCGTGGCCACCGAGTCGGTCGCCGCCGACCTCGGCGCCGAGGGCCCCGAGGGCTTCCAGAGCGTCGACGATCTGGGGTTCGGCGCGGCCCGGCACGACGCCGATCCCGCCCTGCTGCGGACTCTGCGCATAGCCCTGCCCGAGGCGGTCGGCGGCCCGGTCCTCACGGCCTCGACCGTGACCGGCACCGCCCGCGCCAAAGAGCTGGTCCAGAAGCGCCACCCGGACGCCGTGGCCGAGGCGATGGAGGGCTTCGGCGTCGCCACCGCGGCCCGCCTGTGGCCGGCCACCGCCTTCGGCGAGATCCGCACCATCTCCAACGCCGTCGGCCCGCGCGACCGCGCCGCCTGGCGCATCCCCCAGGCCCTCACAACCCTCCGCGAGGCCTTCGCAACCCTCGGCGGCCGCTGACCCACGCCACGCCGCCCCGCCCAACGCCCACCGCCCACCGCGGCCGCCGTCCCGCCCGCACCCGCCCTCGACGGCCACGTTCTGCGCGCCCTCACAGCCCGCGCGGGCCGAGTCGCCGCGAGGTCACGGGCGGGGCGGGTCCGGCCAGGACCAGACCTGCGGGCCCGGGGTCGGGTTCGACGCACGCGAGCCCGGGCTCGGGCTCGGGCTCGGGCCGGGACAAATCGCGGGCCCAGACACGGGCGCGGACCGAGACACGGGTGCGGGCCCAGACGCGAGCACAGGCACGGACGGGGGCACGGGCACGGGCCCAGTCGCGAGCGCAGGCCCAGGCCCAGGCCCTGGCACGGACGCGGGCACAGGCGCGGGCACGGGCACAGGCACAGGCGCGGGCACAGGCACGGGCACAGGCACGGGCACGGGCGCGGGCGCGGGCGCGGGCACGGGCCCACACGCGGGCACAGGCGCGGGCACGGGCACGCGGCGGATCGCGGCGCGGGCATCGCGCGCCCAGCCGGGGACTGGGACACCTTGCTCCAGCCACCCACTGACACCTATGCAGCCCCCGCCCCCCGGCTCAGCCCCCGCGCCGCCAGCCTTCCGCCGCGTTAGTCGTGGCCGTGCGGCCAGGCGGCAGCTGGTTGCGGCCCTTTCGAGCAAGGCGGTAGCGCGGGGGCGCGCGGCCCGGTGGTCGCGTGTCTCTGGCTGCGGTTTTTCGTCGGCTAGGCGGGCGCTTGCGGGGGGCGGGCTACCCGGCGCGAACCGAAGTCTCCGTGGTCATGATCGATGCGCTAGGCGCGCCGCGCTTTTTCATGATCGTGGAGTGAATGTGTCGTTCTGGGTACCAGAAGCATCCAAGATCGTGGCAAACGGCGGTAGTGGGCTGGTCGCGTGCATGATCACGGAGAGGTTTGTTCGGGGGTGGGGCGGGAGAGTCGTGAGGGTCACAGCATGGGTTCCGGCACTCCGGGTGCGGGGTCGGCGGTGAGGGCTAGATTCGGGTTTGTGACGCTTTCGCTCGCCTTCTCGCCGTGTCCGAACGATACGTTCGTCTTTCACGCGCTCACGCATGGGCTGGTGGCCGGGGCGCCCGGGTTTGATGTGACGTTCGCCGACGTCGACGTCACCAACACCGCGGCGTTGAACGGGGAATTCGACCTCGTCAAGGTCAGTTACGCGGCGCTGCCGTGGTTGCTCGACAAGTACACGTTGCTGCCGTGCGGCGGGGCGCTCGGGCGCGGTTGCGGGCCGCTCGTGCTGGTCAAGGACCAAAGTATCTCGTCGCTGGGCGGGCGGAGCGTGGCGGTGCCGGGGGACCGGACCACGGCGTACCTGCTGATGCGCCTCTGGTCGGCCGGGGACCCGCCGGCCAGCGTCGAGATCGTGCCGTTCGCCGAGATCATGCCGGCGGTGGCGGCCGGGCGGTTCGACGCGGGGCTGGTGATCCACGAGGCGCGGTTCACGTTCCAGCGCTACGGGCTGCACGCGCTCGCCGACCTGGGCGAGTGGTGGGAGAACGACACCGGGCTGCCGATCCCGCTGGGCGCGATCATCGCGCACCGGGACCGGGTGGATGCCGAGCAGGCCACGGCCTGGATCAAGGAGTCGGTGCGGCTGGCGTGGGAGAACCCGCGGGCCAGCCGGGACTTCGTGCTCGATCACGCCCAGGAGATGGAGCAGCCGGTCGTCGATCAGCACATCGCGTTGTACGTCAACGAGTTCACCGCCTCGCTCGGGCCCGACGGGCACGCGGCGGTCGATGCGCTGCTCAACCGGGCCGCCGCCGAGGGCCTCGTGCCCACGACCCCGCTGGTCCGCGCCTAAGCCCTGGGCCAAAGCATCTAAAATCGTGAAATGTCGGATAAGTCCGGACGCGGAGCGTCTGGACTTATCCGTTACGGCCAGGCCAGCGCCAGGCCAGCGCCAGCGGTCATCGGCGCCGACCCATAGGCGGCGCGGCGGACCGGTGCGGATGTCGCACCCGCTGGGTGCAACCGCCGACCCGAGCGGCCGGGGCGGATGAAAGTCTCCGTGATCATGCGCAACCCAACGACCACACCACGGGTTTGCCATGATCCCGGAACCTTTCGGTACACAGGGGTACATCACCACTCCACGATCATGAAAAACCGTTGGTGTCGCTGCCCGGTGCGCATGATCACGGAGACTTCCGGTCGCTGCGCCGTGCCCCGCGGCGCGCAGCACCCGACGGGCAGGACGTGATCGCCGGCCGCGCCCGCCCCCCCAGCGCAGGCCGGGCACCACGTGGCGACATGCGCAGGGCCGAGGGGCGCGACCTGGTACGCCGCCGGGCGGGCATCACGGCCAGCCTGGGCTAGGGCCGCTCAACCCGGCGCCACGCCCACGACAGCCGGGGCCGGGCAACACACGGCGTAGGGCCCGTCCGTGCCACGCTCGCCGCCCCCAAACACGGCACGGGCGCGGGCCGGGAGCCGCCCTCAACGCGGCCGAAGCCGGGATGCGGGCGGCGCGCCGGCGCGGGCCGAAGCCAGGAGGCGGAACCGGGAACGACGGCGGCGGGATGCGGGCAGCGCGCCGGCGCGGGCCGAAGCCAGGAGGCGGGGCCGCGCGCGACGGCGGGATGCGGGCAGCGCGGAGCAGGGCCCGTCCGTGATCGGCGCGGGCCCCACCCGGGCAAGCGAGGGGTCAGACCTCGAGTTCGCGTGCCACCAGGTGCACGGCCTCGGCCACCGTGCGAGAGGTCTTGCGGTCCGGGAAGCGGCCGCGCTGCAGGTCTGGCTGGATCTTCGCCTCCAGCACCTTGATCATGTCCTCGATCAGGCCGTGCAGTTCCTCCGGCGGCCGGCGGCTCGCCACCGCCCGGGCCTCCGTCACCGACGGCGGCGCGTCGAGCAGCTTCACCTGCAAAGCCTGGCTGCCCTTGCGGCTCTCGACCACTCCGAACTCGACCCGCTGACCGGTCTTCAGCTCACCCACGCCGGACGGCAGAGCCGCCTTGTGCACGAAGACGTCTCCCCCGTCGTCGCTGGTGAGGAACCCGAAACCCTTCTCCTGGTCGTACCACTTCACTCGACCCGTCGGCACGCTGCCCTGCTCCCCAGTGTCGGACCCGTCCCTAGGCGCGCGGAAGCGCCCCGGGATTGCACACCAAGGCTAGTCATCCGTTCCGGCCCGGCCAACCGAGATCATGCGTTGGAGAAACGCCGGAAACGGGCGCAGATCCGCAAACACCTCCGCCGCGCCCGCGGTGCGCAGTTCCTCGGCCGAGCAAGGGCCCGAGGTGATTCCGACCGCCGGAACGCCGGCCAGGACGCCGGCCTGCATGTCGGCCACGTGGTCGCCGACGTACAGCGAGGCGCCGATCTCGCGCAGGATCTCGGCTTTCCCGCTGTGGAAGACGTCGCCGTAGACCTTGTCGACCGAAATACCCAAATGCGCTAGGTGCAATTCGGCCAGACGGCCTAACTTCGAGGTGATGACGACGGCCCGGGCCGGCACCTGACGTACAAAATCCAAGGCTTCTTTGGCTCCTGGCAGGGTCACCGAGGGCGTAATGGCGTAATCGGGATAGAGCGATCGATAGATGCCGACCGCCTCCTCGACCCGGTCGGACGGGAACCATTCGGACATCTCCTGGCGCAGTGGCGGACCCAGCCGGCTGACCGCGAGATCGGCGTCCACATACACGCCGGTGCGCACGGTGAGGGCCCGCCACGTCGCGGCGATTCCCTGCCGGGTGTCCAGAAGTGTCATGTCAAGGTCAAAGCCAATGACAACCGGTTGTTGAGACACCTTTAAGGATGCCCAGGTCACAGTAGGTATGCCATCGAGAAACAGGCTCGTCTCCTATTGACGTAGTGAGACGTCGGCCACTACCGTCACGGAGACTTTTAGGAAAGTTTCCTAAGAGAACATCCAGGAGACGCGATGAAACGATCCGTCCGCAACGGCCTCATCGTCGCCGCCGCACTGGCGGCGGCCGGGGCCGTCGTCCCTATCGTCGCCACCACCGCCAGCGCCGCCGGCAGTCTCAGCGCCACCTTCACGGTCGACCAGGACTGGGGTACGGGCTGGGGCGCCACCTACAAGATCACCAACGGCACCGCGAACACGGTCAACGGCTGGACGCTCGAGTTCGACCTGCCCGCGGGTGGCCAGATCACGACCTTCTGGGACGCCGACGTGACCCACACGGGTCAGCACTACGTCGCGAAGAACAAGTCCTGGGCCCCCACGCTCGCCGCCGGCGCCAGCTTCAGCTGGGGCATGAACGGCTCGGGCGCGAAGCCCCCGACCAACTGCACGATCAACGGCGTGAGCTGCAGCGGCGGCACGCCGACCACGGCGCCGCCGACCACCACCAAGCCGCCGACCAGCAACCCCCCGACGTCGAACCCGCCGACCTCGAAGCCACCGACGTCCAACCCGCCCACGTCCAACCCGCCGACCTCGAACCCGCCCTCGGGCAGCAAGAAGGTCGTCGCGTACTTCACCGAGTGGGGCGTCTACGGCCGCAACTACCAGGTGAAGAACATCGAGACGAGCGGCTCGGCGGCGAAGCTGACCCACATCCTGTACGCGTTCGGCAACACCTCGAACGGCCAGTGCTCGATCGGTGACAGCTACGCGGACTACGACAAGGCGTACACCGCGGACCAGGCGGTCGACGGCGTCGCGGACACCTGGGACCAGCCGCTGCGGGGCAATTTCAACCAGCTGAAGAAGCTCAAGGCGATGCACCCGGGCCTCAAGGTCATCTGGTCGTTCGGCGGCTGGACGTGGTCGGCCGGCTTCACCCAGGCCGCGCAGAACCCGGCCGCGTTCGCGAACTCCTGCTACAACCTGGTCAACGACCCGCGCTGGGCGGGCGTGTTCGACGGCATCGACATCGACTGGGAGTACCCGAACGCCTGTGGCCTGCAGTGCGACAGCAGCGGCCCGAACGCGTTCAAGAGCGTCGTCTCGGCGCTGCGTGCCAAGTTCGGCTCGAGCGCACTGGTGACGGCGGCGATCACGGCCGACGGCTCCAACGGCGGCAAGATCGACCTCGCCGACTACGCGGGTGCGGTGCCGAACCTCGACTGGATCGACCCGATGACGTACGACTACTTCGGCGCCTTCAACCCGCAGGGCCCGACCGCCCCGCACTCGCCGCTGACCTGCTACTCGGGCATCCCGACGGCCGGTTTCTGCGCCGACGCGGCCATCCAGAAGCTCAAGGGCAAGGGCATCCCGTCCAACAAGATCCTGCTGGGCATCGGCTTCTACGGCCGCGGCTGGACCGGCGTCACGCAGGACGCGCCGGGCGGCACCGCGACCGGCGCGGCGCCGGGCACCTACGAGGCCGGCATCGAGGACTACAAGGTCCTCAAGACCTCCTGCCCGGCTACCAGCACGGTCGGCGGCACGGCGTACGCCCGCTGCGGCAGCAACTGGTGGAGCTACGACACGCCGTCCACGATCGGCGGCAAGATGTCGTACGCCAAGACGCAGGGCCTCGGCGGCGCGTTCGTCTGGGAGCTCTCCGGCGACACGACCGGCGGCGAGCTCATCAGCGCGGTGAGCAACGGCCTGAAGTAACACGCGGTAAGCAATCGAGGGCGGGCCCACGGGCCCGCCCTCTTTTGTCAGACGGGCCGGTTAGCGTATGAGGCGAGATGACAACGACTTCGCTGGCCGACCATCTGCGCGCCCTGCCCGACGAGGAGCTGATGGCGCTCATCCGGATGCGCCCGGACCTGGTCATCCCGCCGCCGGCGGACTTCTCGGCGCTCGCGCACCGGGCGCAGTCGCGGGTCGCCGTCGCCCGGGCCCTCGACGCGCTCGACCAGTTCACGCTGGAGATCCTCGACGCGTTGCGGTACACGAGAGTCGGTCACACATCGTCGATCGAGGCGGTGCTGGCGCTGACCGCGCAGTCCGGGGTGGAGGCGGCCCGGGTGCGCGCCGCGGTCGACCTGCTGCGCTCCTATGCGGTGGTGTTCGGGCCGGACCAGGCGCTGCGGATCGTGGGGGCGGTCGAGGAGGTCTGCTCGCCGTATCCGGCCGGCCTCGGGCGCCCCGCCGAGGAGCTCGACCCGATGGCGGGCGCGCTGGCCGCCGACGCCGCCGGGCTGCGCCGCACGCTGCTGGCCGCGCCGCCGGCCGCCCGCGCGGTGCTCGACCGGCTCGCCGCCGGCCCGCCCGTCGGCACGGTCGCCGCAACCAGCCTGCAGCCGGAGTCCGACTCGCCGATCCGCTGGCTGGTCGAGCGCCATCTGCTGGTCGCCGTCGGGCGCGACGCCGTCGAGCTGCCGGTCGAGGTGTCGCTCGTGCTGCGCCGCGACGCGGGGCCGCTGGGCCAGCTGCACCCGGACCCGCCACCGATGGAGACTCCGCAGCGCGAGCCCGCCCGGCTCGACCGCGCGGGCGCGGGGCAGGTCCTGGAGCTGGTCCGCAACGCCGAGGCGCTGGTCGAGACGATAGGTCAGGATCCGCCATCGGTACTTCGCTCAGGCGGCCTCGGCATCCGCGAGTTGCGCCGCTACGCCAAGACGGTCGGCGTGGAGGAGCAGCAGGCGGCCCTGCTGGCCGAGGTGGTCACCGCGGCCGGGCTGATCGGCGAGGAGATCATCGACAACAAGCGGGTCGAGAGCGTCTTTCTGCCCACGGTGGCGTATGACGCCTGGCGCGCCGGCGGCATCGCGGCCCGCTGGCACCGGCTGGCGGTCGCCTGGCTCACCATGACCCGCGCGCCGGCCCTGGTCGGGCAGCGCGACGACCGCGACCGCCCGATCAACGCGCTCGCGCCGGAGCTGTCCCGGCCCGGCGCGCCGGCCCAGCGCCGCGCCGCCCTGCAGGTGCTGGCCGACCTCGCGCCGGGCCAGACCGCGGCGCCCTCGGCCGTCGTCGACACGCTCGCCTGGCGCGGGCCGCGGCGCATCTCCCGGGGAGTGTCGGCGGGCGTGGAGGCGAGCCTGGCCGAGGCCGCGTTCCTGGGCCTGACCGGCTTCGACGGGCTGACCAGCTACGGCCGGCTGCTGCTCGCGGAGCTGCTCTCCGACGGCCTCGACCCGGACGATCCGCTCGGCATCGCCGCCCCGGAGGGTTATGCGCTGACCGGCTCGGCGGCGCTGCTCGACACGCTGCTGCCCAGCCCGGTCGACCACGTGCTGCTGCAGGCCGACCTGTCCGTGATCGTGCCCGGCCCGCCGGAGCCCACCCTCGCCGGGGAGCTGGAGCTGCTGGGCCTGCAGGAGTCGGCCAGCGTTTATCGGATCACCGCGGATACGGTGCGGCGAAGCCTTGACGCCGGCTACTCCGCCGCCGACCTGCACGCCCTGCTGGCGCGGCGGTCGCGCACGCCGGTGCCGCAGACGCTGACGTACCTCATCGACGACGTCGCCCGCCGGCACGGCGGGATGCGAATCGGCTCGGCCAACTCCTATGTGCGCAGCGACGACGAGTCCGTGATCGCCGAGGTGCTCGCCGACCGGCGGCTGCAGCCGCTGGCCCTGCGCCGCCTGGCGCCGACCGTGCTGGCCAGCCGCCACACCCCGGCCCGCCTGCTGGAGGCGCTGCGCGCGGCGGGCTATCCGCCGGTGCAGGAGGACGCGACCGGCGCCGCGGTGCTGACCCGGCCGAAGGCGCGGCGGGGCGCGCCCCGGCCGACCTGGGCGTCCCGCGGGGTGGAGGACCCGGCCGCCGCCGCGCGGCTGTCGCCGCCCCGCCTGGCCGGGATCATCGAGCAGATCCGCCGCGGCGACACGGCCGCCCGGGTGGCCCGCCGCGCGCCGGTGACCGTGCGGGCCAACGGGGCGGCGGCCGGCGCCTCGCACACCGAGGCGCTCGAGGTGCTGCAGCAGGCGTTGCGGGACAAGACCCGGGTCTGGGTGGGGTACATCGACGCGCACGGCGCCACCGCGTCGCGGCTGGTCCGGCCGGTGTCGATGGGCTCGGGCTACCTGCGCGCCGAGGACGAGCGCACTGAGATGCTGCACACGTTCGCGCTGCACCGGATCACCGGAGCGGTGCCGGAGGGTGAGGACTGACGCTACTCGTGCTCGCGCGTCGTGCCGATCACGGACACGATCAGCAGCACGACCGCGAGCGTGCCGGCGGTCTCGCCGATCGCGTCGGCGAGCGGGCTGTGTAGGACCTGCCACGAGATGAAGAACCAGGCCAGGGCGGCGGCGCTGACCGTAGCGATGCCGAGCTTGGCCAGCGGGGAGAAGCCCTCGCGCAAGGTCGCCCTCGGACGCATGGCTCGATCGTATGCGCCCGGCCCCGGACCGCGACTCAGGTGAAATTCCCGATGCGACCCGGAACCGGATCGGACGACGCGCTCGCCCCCGAGTTGAACGGCCGTCGTCTCCCGGCCGGCTGTCGCGCCGCCGGGCCGCTGACGGCTCGAACGCGCACGTCCGGCTCCGCGGCGACGGCCGCCTGACCGTCGATACTGAAACGCCTCAGACCCCCTCCCACGTTGCATAGGTATGAATACTTCCCACTATCCGGGAACTGTCATACCCTCGTGCGACACTGGTCCGGTGCCTGAAGGTCCATTGATCGTCCAGTCCGACAAGACCCTGCTGCTTGAGGTCGACCATCCCGACGCCCAGGCGTGCCGCATGGCGATCGCCCCGTTCGCGGAGCTGGAGCGCTCGCCGGAGCACGTGCACACCTACCGGCTGACCCCACTGGGGCTGTGGAATGCGCGCGCCGCCGGCCACGACGCGGAGGGCGTGGTCGACTCGCTGCTGCGCTTCTCCCGCTATCCGGTGCCCCACGCCCTGCTGGTCGACATCGCCGAGACCATGGATCGCTACGGGCGGCTGCAGCTGCTCAACGACCCGGTCCACGGCCTGGTGCTGCACGCCTCCGACCGGGCGGTGCTGATCGAGGTCGCCAAGAGCAAGAAGCTCGCCGGGATGCTCGGCGCCCAGATCGACGCCGACACCGTCATCGTGCACTCCTCCGAGCGGGGCCGGCTCAAGCAGGCGCTGCTGAAGCTCGGCTGGCCCGCGGAGGACCTCGCCGGTTACGTCGACGGCGAGGCGCACCCGATCAGCCTGGCCGAGGACAGCTGGCACCTGCGCTCCTATCAGCGCGAGGCGGTCGACTCCTTCTGGGCCGGCGGCTCCGGCGTGGTCGTGCTGCCCTGCGGCGCCGGCAAGACGCTGGTCGGCGCGGCCGCGATGGCCGAGGCGAAGGCGACCACCCTGATCCTGGTGACCAACACGGTCGCCGGCCGGCAGTGGAAGCGGGAGCTGCTGGCCCGCACCAGCCTGACCGAGGCGGAGATCGGTGAGTATTCCGGGGAGCGCAAGGAGATCCGGCCGGTCACCATCGCGACCTACCAGGTGCTGACCACTCGCCGCGGCGGCACCTTCGCGCACCTCGACCTGTTCGGCGCCCGCGACTGGGGCCTGGTCATCTACGACGAGGTCCACCTGCTGCCCGCGCCGATCTTCCGGTTCACCGCCGACCTGCAGGCGCGGCGCCGGCTGGGCCTGACCGCCACGCTCGTGCGCGAGGACGGCCGCGAGGGCGACGTGTTCTCGCTCATCGGCCCCAAGCGCTACGACGCGCCGTGGAAGGACATCGAGGCGCAGGGCTGGATCGCGCCGGCCGAGTGCGTCGAGGTCCGGGTCACGCTGACCGACGCCGAGCGGATGGCGTATGCCGTCGCGGAGCCGGAGGAGCGCTACCGGGTGGCGGCGACGGCGCGCACCAAGCTGCCCGTCGTCCGGGCGCTGATCGATCGGCACAAGGACGACCAGATCCTGGTCATCGGGGGGTATATCGACCAGCTGCACCAGCTCGGCGAGTTCCTCGATGCGCCGATCATCCAGGGATCGACGACCAACCGGGAGCGGGAGCGGCTGTTCGACGCGTTCCGCAGCGGCGAGCTCAAGACGCTGGTGATCTCCAAGGTCGGCAACTTCTCGATCGACCTGCCCGAGGCGGCGGTGGCCGTTCAGGTGTCGGGCACGTTCGGGTCGCGGCAGGAGGAGGCGCAGCGGCTGGGGCGGGTGCTGCGGCCTAAGGCGGATGGGCGGCAGGCGCACTTCTACACGGTGGTGGCCCGGGACACGATCGACACCGAGTATGCGGCGCATCGGCAGCGGTTCCTGGCGGAGCAGGGCTACGCCTACACGATCACTGATGCGGATGACGTGTTGGCTTGATCTCGCTGGCCCCTCCGGGGGCCGGGGGGAGGGGCGCCGGGGGACCCTGCGGCCGTGCACTGCCGGGTCCAGCGCGGGGTGCGGTTGGTTAGGGGCCCTCGGCGATTACCGACAACGCCTCGTCGATCAGGGCGTTGACGTCGTCTGTCTTCTGGCCGTGCTGGACCCATGCCATGATGGCGTTGATCAGGGCGCCTACGCAGGCGCCGACGAAGGCTTGGCAGCGGAAGTCGTCGGCCGGGCGACCCAGACGTTCGGCAAGGGGGGCGGCCAGGTAGCGGATCGAGTCCTGCATGTTGTCCAGGGCTCGCATGCGCAAGGCGGGCACCGCGAACTGCAACCTCGCGCGCTGCAGGGTCTGTTCGAGTTCGTTCGGGCCGATCGTGCCGAAGGTGGCCTTGATCGAGGCGCGGATGACCTCGAGTGGGGGCAGGTCCGGCGGGGCATTGCGGATTTCCTCGGCCATGACCTCGTCGTAGCGGTCCTGGATGACCACGTCTTCCTTGGTCTTGAAGTAGCGGAAGAACGTGCTCGGCGAGACCTCGGCCGCCTCGGCGATCTGCTCGATGGTGGTCGCGTCGTAACCCTGCTGGGCGAACAGGCGCAAGGCGTGCTCCTGGATCGCCCAGCGGGTCTTCTGCTTCTTGCGTTCACGCAACCCGGGCGAGCTCATCCACCGATTCTTCCCCACGCTTGGCCGGTTGCGCACCGGGCAGGAACAGCGCCACCAGGGCCGCGCCGACGACGGCGATCGCGGCGCAGACGAGCAGTACCACGCTCATGGCGTCGACGAACGCGGAGCGGGCCGCCAGGGCCAGGGCCTGGTCGCCGGTGCGGGTGGCGATGGCGACGGCGGCGGAGATCGACTGTTTCGCGGTCTCGGGGGCGGTGCCGAGGCGGTCGCGGTAGATGGCCGAGGTCAGGCTGCCCAGCAGCGCCACGCCCAGGGCACCGCCGACCTGGCGGAGGGTCATCGTGATCGCGGTGCCCGAGCCGGCCTCGTCGCGCGGGAGGGCGCCGAGCACCGCGTCCATGGCCGGGGTCAGCGCCAGGCCGATGCCGGCGCCGCCGATGAGCAGCCAGGTGGCCACGAAGCCGTAGCCCGAGCCGACGTCGGTGCGGGCGCCGAGCGCCATGCCGACGGCGCCGAGCAGCAGGCCGGCCGCGATCGGGACGCGGGTGACGGTGAGGCGGGCGACGCGCTCGCCCAGCGGGGCGCCGACGAACAGGCCGGCGATCAGCGGCAGCAGCCGCAGGCCGACGCCGAGCGAGTCGTCGCCGCGGACCGCCTGGAGGTATTGCGGCAGGATGAACAGCATCCCGAAGAGGGCGAACGATCCCATGGTTCCGGCGGCGGTACCCCAGGCAAAGCGCGGTTTCCGGAACAGTTTCAGGTCGATCATGGGCTCCGCGGCGCGCCGCTCGGCGAGTGCGAAGATCGCGAGTAGCACCGCGCCGGCGGCCAGGCCGGTGAGCACCCGGGCGTCCGTCCAGCCGCGGGCCGGAGCCTCGATCACGCCGTACACCAGCAGCACCAGTCCCAGCGTGGACAGTGCGGCGCCGATGAAGTCGACCCGCTTCGGCGCGGAGGACCTGGACTCGGGCACGAGCAGCGCGACGGCCACGAGCGCGACCAGCGCGACCGGCACGTTGATCACGAAGATCGAGCCCCACCAGAAGTGCTTCAGCAGGTACCCGCCGATGATCGGCCCGAGCGGCAGCCCGATGCCCATGCCCATCGTGGCCAGGGAGATCGCCTTGCCGCGCTCGTGCGGCTCGAACATCACGGGCAGCACCGCCATGGTGAGCGGCGTGAGGATCGCGCCGCCGACGCCCATGAGCGCGCGGGCGGCGATGACCTGCCCGGCGTCGCCGGCGAACACGGCGATCAGCGAGGCGCCGGCGAACAGCAGGAGGCCGGCCATGAGCAGGCGCTTGCGGCCGTACCGGTCGCCGAGCGCGCCCATGGGCAGCAGGAGACCGGCGAAGACCAGCACATACGCGTTGACGATCCACTGCAGGTCGTCGTTGCCGGCGTTGAGGTCGGCCGCCAGCGTGGGCAACGCGACGTTGAGGATCGTGGTGTCGAACCCGACGGTGAGCACGCTGAGCACGATCGCGACCAGCGCCCACCACCGCCGCGGGCTGGAGGTGACAGTAGACATGTTTTGAGAGTAACTACCACTTGCATGTAGCTGTCAATCGAGACAAGCTTCACAAGCAACCCGCTCGCCGGTCACGCCCACCCTTCGTCGTCTTACCACCCCAGCCGCGACCATTCCGACGGATCGTCGTTTATGCCCTCCATTGCACGGCCCCGCCCGACCGCGCTCCGATGGCACGCACAGCCAGCGGGCTCGCCGAATCTCGCATATCGGATTTATGCCCTGTCAGGCGAAAAATCCGATACGTGGGTCGTGTTGTCACCGGCCGCGCGTTCGCCCGCCCCGCGCTCGCCCACCCGCGCTCGCCCGCCCGCGCTCGCCCGCCCCGCGCTCGCCCACCCGCGTTCGCCCGCCCCGCGTTTCGCCACTGCGACCGGAAGTCTCCGCGATCATGCCGAACCCGCCATCGACACCACTGGTTTTTCATGATCACGGAGCGAACATGTACACCTGTGTACCAAATGTCTCCACGATCATGGCGAACCCGCGGTGCGGTCACGACACCACGCATGATCACGGAAACAAACGTTCGCTCCACCCGCCCGCATCGAGGCCCTCGCCGCCAGGCGAACAAACCCGCAGAACGGCCCGAACCGACAAAAGCGATGTAAACGGATTTATGCCCTGTCGGGCGAAAAATCCGATAAGTCGTGGCGCGGAGCGCCCGACTTATCGGGACTCACCCCGGGCCAGGGGTGCTGCCCCGGGTCAGAGGTGCTGGCGCAGCTCGGTGGAGAGCAGTTCGGCGATCTGGGCCGTGTTGAGGGCGGCGCCCTTGCGCAGGTTGTCGCCGGTCACGAAGAGGTCCAGGGCGCGGGGGTCGTCGACCGAGCGGCGGATGCGGCCGACCCAGGACGGGTCGGTGCCGACGGCGTCGATCGGCATCGGGAACTCGCCCGCGGCCGGGTCGTCGACCACGATCACGCCCGGGGCGTGGCGCAGCACGTCGCGGGCGCCTTCCGCGTCGACCTCCGAGCCGAAGACGGCGTGGACGGCGACCGAGTGGCCGGTTACGACCGGGACGCGGACGCAGGTGGTGGAGACTTTGAGGTCGGGCAGGCCGAGGATCTTGCGGGACTCGTTGCGGATCTTGAGCTCTTCCGAGGACCAGCCGCCGTCGCGCAGCGAGCCGGCCCACGGCACGACGTTGAGGGCGAGCGGGGCCGGGAAGGGGCCGAGGTCGTCGCCGACGGCCTGGCGGACGTTGCCGGAGCGGGAGCCCAGGGTGCGGTCGCCGGCGACGCGGGTGACCTGGTCGAGCAGGGTGTCGACGCCGTCCTTGCCGGCGCCGGAGACCGCCTGGTAGGAGGCCACGACGAGCTCCTTCAGGCCGTACTCCCGGTGCAGCGGCGCCAGGGCCACGATCATCGTCAGGGTGGTGCAGTTGGCGTTGGCGATGATGTTCTTGGGGCGGTTGCGCACCTGCTCCGGGTTGATCTCAGGCACCACGAGCGGCACGTCGGGGTCCATGCGGAAGGCGCCGGAGTTGTCCACGGCGATGGTCCCGCGGGAGGCGGCGATCGGTGCCCACTCAGCCGAGACCTCGTCGGGCACGTCGAACATGGCCACGTCGATGCCGTCGAAGACCTCGGGGGCGAGCTCGTGCACGACGAGCTCCTCGCCGCGCACGACGAGGGTGCGGCCCGCCGAGCGCTTGGACGCGACCAGCCGGATCTCGCCCCACACGTTCTTGCGGGACGACAGCAGCTCGCACATCACGGAGCCGACGGCCCCCGTTGCGCCGACGACGGCGAGGCTCGGCAGAGCGCCCATGAGGGAGGCCTACCTTCCGGTCCCCGCGTAGACCACGGCTTCCTCGTCGCCGCCGAGCTCGAAGGCGTCGTGGATCGCCCGGACGGCGACGTCGAGGTCCGTGTCGCGGCACACGACCGAGACCCGGATCTCCGAGGTCGAGATCATCTCGATGTTGACACCGGCCTCGGCCAGCGCGGCGAAGAGCATGGCCGCGACGCCCGGGTTGGAGCGCATGCCGGCGCCGATGAGCGAGACCTTGCCGATGTGGTCGTCGAACAGGATCGACTTGAAGTCGATCGAGGACTTGATCCGCTCCAGGGCCGCCTTGGCGGTCGCGCCGTCGGTCTTGGGCAGCGTGAAGGAGATGTCCGTGCGGCCCGTGCTCTCGGTCGACACGTTCTGCACGATCATGTCGATGTTGGTCTCCGCGGCGGCGACCGTCTGGAAGATGCGCGCGGCGACACCGGGCTGGTCGGGCACGCCGACGATGGTGATCTTCGCCTCATTGCGGTCGTGCGCGACGCCGGTGATGAGCGCTTGCTCCACGGAAAGGTCCTCCATCGATCCGGTGACCATGGTGCCGTTGGCGGTTGAATACGAGGAGCGGACGTGGATCGGCAGCGAGAACCGGCGCGCGTACTCCACGCTGCGCAGGTGCAGCACCTTCGCGCCGCACGCGGCGAGCTCGAGCATCTCCTCGTAGGTGATCTGCTTGATGTGGCGGGCGTTCTTGGCCACCCGCGGGTCGGCGGTGAAGATGCCGTCGACGTCGGTGTAGATCTCGCAGACGTCGGCGCTCAGCGCCGCGGCCAGCGCGACCGCGGTGGTGTCCGACCCGCCCCGGCCGAGCGTGGTGATGTCCTTGGTGTCCTGGGAGACGCCCTGGAAGCCGGCCACGATCGCGATCGCGCCCTCGTCGAGCGCGCTGCGCAGGCGGCCCGGGGTCACGTCGATGATCCGGGCCCGGCCGTGCGTCGAGGTGGTGATCACGCCGGCCTGGCTGCCCGTGTAGGACCGGGCCTCGTAGCCCAGGTTGTTGATCGCCATCGCCAGCAGGGCCATCGAGATGCGCTCGCCGGCGGTCAGCAGCATGTCCAGCTCGCGGCCGGCGGGCACCGGGCTCACCTGCGAGGCGAGGTCGAGCAGCTCGTCGGTCGTGTCGCCCATCGCGGAGACGACGACCACGACCTCGTGGCCGGCCTTGCGGGTGTCGACGATCCGCTCGGCGACGCGCTTGATTCGCTCGGCGTTGGCCACTGACGACCCGCCATACTTTTGCACGATCAGCGCCACCGCCGTCGAGCTCCTTCCCGCTCGTTTCCAGCTCACCGCCCGTTCGGGCGAGGTCAACGCAGCCGAGCGTACCGGGGTGGGGAGCCGCTCGGGAGTGGCGTTCCACGATCCGGCCGGTCCGCGGGGCGAGAATACGCGGGTGCGGGAGCATCGGCGCGGGAATCGGGCGATCACTGTGACCACCGGCACGGCATTGGCCGTGCTCACCGGCCTGCTGGTGACCGCGTGCGGCTCCTCGGGGGCCACGGATCCGCAGGTCACCCCCGCCGAGACGGAGGCGCCGGCACAGCCCGACCCGCGGGCGCTGCTCGCCGCCCGGGTCGCGGTCGCGAAGGATCGCCGCTACATGGCGGCCTACACGCTGACCGTCCCGGGCAAGGCCCCGCGCTCGATCGTGGTGTCGATCGCCACAGACCGCACCTGGCGGGTCGACATCCAGGGCGGCGCGCTCGGTGGCACCGCCGACGTGGCGATCGCGAGCCGGCCGGAAGGGACGTACCAATGCCCGATCAACCCGGCCGGCGGCTGCATCCGGGTGGCCGGGGGCGGCAAGCGACTGCCGGCCGCGATCGATCCGCGGATCCAGTACGTCTTCGTGACCTGGCTCGACGTGCTGCTGGACCGGCAGGTGCCGCTGTCGGTCGCCCCGGCCGACCCGCTGGCCGGCACCTCCGCCCCGTGCTTCGCGGTGGAGCCCGGGGTGACCGCGATCGCGCCGCCGATGGACCCGGGCACGTTCTGCTACAACGACAGCGGCATCCTCACCGCCGCCAAGCTGCCGTTCGGGCAGCTCATGCTCACCGGCGAGGTCGTCGCGGCGCAGTCGACGATCTCGCTGCCCGGGCCGGTCGTCGACGGCACGCCGCTGAGCACGTCGGCCCCGCCGCCCCCGCCGCCGTCCGCCCCGCCGTCGGTGCCGGCCTCCCCGACGCCCACCCGCTGACCGGGCCCGTCGTTCGCGGTACCGCCGCAACAGGCGTAGAGTGACGCCCGACATGTGGCAGACGCTTCTTCTTCGTCGCCGCGGCGGGGCCCGTCAGACCGGCACCTCGTCGCGGGGATGACGCGCGTCTGCGCTCCTGCCGGTCTGCTTCAGCCCAGACCTATTCCCGCGACCCCGCGATGATCTCAGGAGCCCAGAAGCATGTCCGATATCGCCCGCCAGACCGTCAGCCGGATGCCCATTCACCGCTACCGGCCCTTCTCTGAACAGTTCCCGATCCCGCTGACCGACCGTCAATGGCCCGGCAAAGAGGTCAAGGTCGCGCCCCGCTGGTGCGCCGTCGACCTGCGCGACGGCAACCAGGCCCTGATCGACCCGATGTCGGTCGAGCGCAAGCGGCGGATGTTCAACCTGCTGGTGCGCATGGGATACAAGGAGATCGAGGTCGGCTTCCCGGCCGCCTCGCAGACCGACTTCGACTTCGTGCGCACGCTGATCGAGCAGGACCTGATCCCCGAGGACGTCACGATCCAGGTGCTGACCCAGTGCCGCGACGTGCTGATCGAGCGCACGTTCCAGTCGCTGGTCGGCGCCCGCCGGGCGATCGTGCACTTCTACAACTCGACCTCGACCCTGCAGCGGCGCGTGGTGTTCGGCCTGGACCGGGCCGGGATCACCGACATCGCCACGAGCGGCGCGCGGCTGTGCCAGAAGTACGCCGAGGCGATCACGCCCGACACCGAGATCTACTACGAGTACTCCCCCGAGTCCTACACCGGCACCGAGCTGGACTACGCGCTGGAGGTATGCAGCGCGGTCATCGAGGTGCTGCAGCCGACCCCGGACCGGCCGCTGATCGTCAACCTGCCGGCGACCGTGGAGATGGCCAGCCCGAACGTCTACGCCGACTCCATCGAGTGGATGTCGCGCAACCTGCCGCGGCGCGAGTCGGTCGTGCTGTCGCTGCACCCGCACAACGACCGCGGGACCGCCGTCGCCGCCGCCGAGCTGGGCATGCTGGCCGGCGCCGACCGGGTCGAGGGCTGCCTGTTCGGCAACGGCGAGCGCACCGGCAACGTCGACCTGGTCACCCTGGGGCTGAACCTGTTCTCGCAGGGCGTCGACCCGCAGATCGACTTCTCCGACATCGACGAGATCAAGCGGACCGTCGAGTACTGCAACCAGCTGCCCGTCCACGAGCGCCACCCGTATGCGGGCGATCTGGTGTACACCGCCTTCTCCGGCTCGCACCAGGACGCGATCAAGAAGGGCTTCGAGGCGCTGAACCGCGACGCGGTGGCGGCCGGGGTCGAGGTCGACCAGTTCACCTGGGGCGTGCCGTATCTGCCCGTCGACCCGAAGGACCTGGGCCGCTCCTACGAGGCGGTCATCCGGGTCAACTCGCAGTCCGGCAAGGGCGGCGTGGCGTACATCATGAAGACCGAGCACCACCTCGACCTGCCCCGCCGCCTGCAGATCGACTTCTCCGGCGTGGTGCAACGCCACACCGACGACGAGGGCGGCGAGGTCAGCCCGGCCGCGATGTGGGAGTTCTTCGCTTCGGAGTACTTCAGCGACAAGCGGTTCACGCTGGTCAACTACGAGGCCACCACGGCCGACGACAAGGTCTCCCTCACCGCCGACATCACCGCCGACGGCGTCGCGCGCACCGTCTCCGCCACGGGCAACGGCCCGATCGACGCCTTCGTCCACGCCCTGGGCGACGTGGGCGTCGACGTGCGGGTGCTGGACTACGCCGAGCACGCGCTGACCTCGGGCGAGGGCGCGCAGGCCGCGGCCTACGTCGAGTGCTCCGTCGACGGCCACACCTACTGGGGCGTCGGCGTCGACGCGAACATCGTCACCGCCTCGCTGCGCGCCGTGCTCAGCGCCGCCAACCGCGGCTGACCCAGCAAGAAAGTCGGACATCGGACCCGCCCGTGACCAGCGACACGGGCGGGTCCTCCGGGCCGTACGTGCGCCGATGCCGCACAGTATTGACGTGCGCCCCTCCCTCAACGGCAAAGCCGTCCTCATCGCCCTCGCAATCGCCACGGTGCTCACCGGCGCCGGCAGCTGTGACGTCTCCTCCACCCCCGGCGCGGCCGAGCCCACGTCGGGCACGAACGCCGGCGGCGGTGGTGGCGGCGGCGGTACCGCGTCGGTGGACGCGCTGACCGTCGCCGCGGCCGGCTCGATGTCCGGCTACAGCCGCGAGAAGTTCACGCACTGGATCGGCCAGGGCGACGGCTGCGACACGCGCGACGTCGTGCTCAAGCGCGACGGCAAGAACGTCAAGGCCACCACCGACTGCAAGATCACCTCGGGCACTTGGTACAGCCCATACGACGACAAGACGCTGACCGACCCGCAGGCCCTCGACATCGACCACATGGTCCCGCTCGCGGCGGCTTGGCGCTCGGGCGCGGCGAAGTGGACCGACGAGCAGCGCAAGGGTTTCGCGAACGATCTGACCCGGCCGCAACTGTTCGCGGTTAGCCTTCAGTCCAACCGGGCAAAGGGCGACCAGGACCCGTCGACGTGGAAGCCGCCGAACCACGCCTACTGGTGCACGTACGCCCAGAACTGGGTCACCGTGAAGACGTACTACAAGCTGACCATCACGCAGGCCGAGAAGACCGCACTCAGCGACATGCTCGCGACCTGCAAATAACGTGGAAGGGGCCGGAATGACCGAGACTCCCGCCGTTCCGGCCCCGCTCGTCACAGACATCATGGCGGGGCCGGGCGGCGTCATGACCGACGAGGTCGGGGTGATCACCGGCGAGCTGACGCTGCGCTCGGAGATCGGCCCCGACGGGTCCTTCGTCGTCAAGGTCCAATACAAAGAAGCCGAGGAGTGGTACTCCGTGACCGGCGCCAAGGGCCACCTCAACGACCCTTCGGACCTGCCCGCCGTCCACGCCGCCGTCGCCGGCATCCTCAACCGCCCCGAAGGCTAAACGGCCCGCCGCCCCTCGAAGGCCCGCCCCAGCGTGATCTCGTCGGCGTATTCGAGGTCGCCGCCCACCGGGAGTCCGCTGGCCAGCCGCGTGACGTTGAGCCCCATGGGCTTGACCAGCAGCGCGAGGTACGTCGCGGTCGCCTCGCCCTCGGTGTTGGGGTCGGTCGCCAGGATCAGCTCCTTGCAGGTGCCTTCGGCCAGCCGGGTCATCAGCTCGCGGATCCGCAGATTGTCCGGCCCGATCCCTTCGAGCGGATTGATGGCGCCGCCGAGCACGTGGTACCGCCCGCGAAACTCCCCGGTCCGCTCGATCGCCACGACGTCCTTGGGCTCCTCGACCACGCAGAACACCTCGTCGCTGCGCCGCGGATCGCGGCAGATGCGGCACAGCTCCGATTCGGCCACGTTGAAGCAGCGCGTGCAGAACCGCACGAGCTCCTTCACCCGCTGCAGCGCCTGCGCGAGCCGCTTGACGTCCGCGGGGTCGGACGACAGCACGTGAAACGCGATGCGCTGCGCGCTCTTCGGCCCGACCCCCGGCAGCCGGCCGAGCTCGTCGATCAGGTCCTGGATGGCGCCCTCGTACACGCCGGGCGCCCGTTAGAACCCGGGCAGCCCGAGCCCGCCGCCCAGGCCACCGAGCCCGGCGGTCAGCGGGCCCATCTTCTCCTCGGTCAGGTCGCGGGCCGCCTGCGCCGCGTTGTGCAGCGCGGCGACAACGAGGTCCTCCAGCGTCTCGACGTCGTCCGGATCGACCGCCTTGGGATCGATCTTGACCGACACGATCTCGCCGGTCCCCTTGACGGTCGCCGTCACCAGCCCCCCACCGGCGGTCCCGGTGAGCTCGGCCTCGGCCAACTCCGCCTGCGCGGCGACCATCTGCTGCTGCATCTTCTGCGCCTGCTTCATCATCTGCTGCAGGTTGGGCTGTCCACCGGGCCGCACAGGAGGCTCCTCACCAATGTCGGGGTGTTATCCGGATGTACTAGCACGAGGCTTTCGGACCAGCTTAGGTCCTACCCGACGACCACCCCGACCACGCACCCTCCCACCGCGCGCCACCCGCTCCCGCCACCCGCTCCGAGCATTCACCACGGCCGCGCCCGCTCACCACCGCCACGCCGCCCAACCCCGCGGCAGCGCTTCCGCGCCCGCCCACCGTCGCCACGCCGCCCAACCCCGCGACAGCGCTTCCGCGCCCGCCCACCGTCGCCACGCCGCCTGACGCCTCGACGGCGCGGCTGCGCCGCCGTCAGCCGGTCGTCTCGCCGATCTTCTCCGCGCCCAGCGCCTCGACCAACAGCCGCAGGGCCGCCTCCTCACTGGTCTCCCGGACCTCGGTGGCGTCGTCCAGCAACTCGTCTCCGGGATCGAGCCCGGGGAACCGCGAATCCTGCACCGGCTGGTCATACTCCGGGTCGAACGGCGGCTCTTCCGCCCCCGTGCCCTCCCAGGCCGACTCCGCCGGCGCGGCCGGCGGTGCCGACACCGCTCCCGCTCCGCGCCGTCCACCGTTCGCCGCCGCGGCGGCCGCCCGGCTGGCCGCTTCCCGGGCGCGCTCCAGAGCGCTGGACCCGCCCGGCCGCGACCGCCCGCCCTTGACCGGGGCGGCGGCTGCGGGCTTGCCGCCGTTGGCCGGACCGGGCGGGTTCGACCCGTGCAGGGCCGTGCCCGCGTTCGCCCCGTTGGGCGAGCCCGCGCTCACCCCATTCGGGGAGCCCGCACCGATTCGTGCCCCGTTGGCCGAACCGAGCGCCGCCTCCGCCCAGCCCGCGGCCGCACCTGCGGGCGCGTCGACTCCGGCCGGTGCGGAGCCGATCGGTGCGGAGCCGATCGGTGCCGAGCCGATCGGTGCCGAGCCGATCGGTGCCGAGCCGATCGGTGCCGAGCCGGCCACCGGTCGGCCGCCAATATCCGCCGCCGCATGCTGCATCGCCGGCGCGGGATGGGCCGCGGCCGTTGCCGCTGCGCCCCCCGGCGTCGCCGGCATCGGCCAGTCGTCGTCCGGGGCACTGGCAACAACGGCCGGCGCGGTGACCTGCGCCGCGCCGCCGCCTCCGGGAATCGCGGGCGTCGGCCAGTCATCGTCCGCGGGCGCCGCCTGCGCCGGCGCGCCAACCGGCCGCCCCGAGGACGACCCCCGGTAACCGTTGGGCGCGGCCTGCCCCGGCCCACCGCCGGCCGAGCCCGCCTGGCTCGCCGCGACCTGCTGCCCCGGGCCCCCCGACGAATCAGGTCGCCCCGGCCCCGCGGGGCCGGGCTGGCCCAGGCCTGCCGGGCCGTGCTGCCCCGGGCCTGCGGGCGGGCTCGCGGTGGCCGACAAAACGGCGGAGGACACGGATCGCCCGGCGACAGCCGACGACTCCGCGCCCCCAGAGGACCCCGCGACGGCGGAGGGACCCACGACGGCGGACGGACCGGCAGCGGCGGATGGGGCCGCGGTCGTGTAGTGGCTCGGGGCCGAAGGCTGACCGGGGACGGCGTGGTAGCCCGACGGAGCCGGAGGACCCGACGCCGACGGGCCTGAGGCGGAGGGGCCCGAGGCGGAGGGCGGTGCGGAGGGGCCGGGCGGCTGCGGCGTGGGCTTCGGCGGCGTCGGCCGGTTGCCGCCACCCCCACCGCCACCACCGCCGGGCTGCCCGCCCACCTCGCAGCGGACCTGCCAGCGGCCGCCGAACAGCTCCTGGAGGGCGCTGATCAGCACCTCCGGGGCGGCGTTGAGCATGTTGGCATGCGTTGAGTACTTGAAGGCGAGCACCAGCGTGCCGCCCTCGACGTCCTGGACGATCGCGTCGCGCAGGATGGCGCCCGACTTCTTGCTCTTGTCGTTGACCAGGGCGAGCACGTCGGGCCAGACGCGGCGCATCGCGTCGGCGTCAAGGGCCCCGCCGCTCGCCGGCGGCTGAGCCGGCGCCGGGCCACCGCCGGTCGTCTGTCCGCCGGGCGCCGCATGCGTCACGGGCGCCGGCCGGGTCTCGGGGGCCGGGGCCGGGGTGGGTGCGGGCCGCTCGTCCGCGACCGGGCCGGGCGGCGGCGCGGAAGACCAGGAAGCGTCCGGCACCTCCGGAGCCTGCGATTGCCCACCGGGCTGCCCGCCCGGCGCGCCACCGCGCGGCTCGCGGATGTAGTCCAGGCCGCGGCTCGAGCCGCTCTCGACCGAGCCGCGCACCGGCGCGGCGCCGGAGACCTCCGGGTCGGCAGGGGACGGAGCCGGAGACGGCGCCGGAGAAGTGGGGGCGGGCACGCTGCCGGCCTGCAGGCGGCGCTCCATCCGCTCCAGGCGCTGCAGCAGCGCGGCGCTGGAGTCGTCGGCGGCGGGGAGCAGCATGCGGGCCGTGATCAGCTCCAGGAGCAGGCGCGGGGCGGTCGTGCCGCGCATCTCGGTGAGGCCGTTGTGCACGATGTCGGCGAAGCGGGACAGCGTCGCCTGGCCCAGCTGGGTGGCCTGGGCGCCCATCCGCTCGAGCTCGTCGTGCGGCGCGTCCAGGAGGCCCTTGGTGACGGCGTCGGGCACCTGCTGCAGGACGATCAGGTCGCGCAGGCGCTCGAGCAGGTCGGAGGCGAAGCGGCGCGGGTCGTGGCCGGCCTCGACGACCCGGTCGATGACGCCGTAGGCGCCGCGGCCGTCGTCGGCGGCCAGGGCGTCGCACATCTCGTCGATGAGGGCGACGTCGGTGACGCCCAGCAGGGCCACCGCCCGGGCGTAGGTCACGCCCTCCTCGCCGGCGCCGGCGATCAGCTGGTCGAGCACCGAGAGGCTGTCACGGGCGGAGCCGGCGCCGGCTCGTACCACCAACGGGAAAACGGCCGGCTCCACCTTCACGCCCTCGGCCGCCGTCAACTGCTCCAGGTATGGCCGCAGCACGCCCGGCGGGATCAGGCGGAACGGGTAGTGGTGGGTGCGGGACTTGATGGTCCCCAGCACCTTCTCCGGCTCGGTCGTGGCGAAGACGAACTTGACGTAGTCCGGTGGCTCCTCGACCAGCTTGAGCAGGGCGTTGAAGCCGGCGGACGAGACCATGTGGGCCTCGTCGATCACATAGACCTTGAACCGGCTCGACACCGGGGCGAAGAACGCCCGCTCGCGCAGGTCGCGGGCGTCGTCCACGCCGCCGTGGCTGGCCGCGTCGATCTCGATGACGTCGATGGAGCCGGCGCCGTCGGGAGCCAGGTCGCGGCAGGACTGGCACTCGCCGCACGGCTCCGGGGTCGGCCCGCGCTCGCAGTTGAGCGAGCGGGCGAGGATGCGGGCGCTGCTGGTCTTGCCGCAGCCGCGGGGCCCGGAGAAGAGGTAGGCGTGGTTGAGCCGGCCGGAGCGCAGCGCCTGCGACAGCGGCTCGGTGACGTGCTCCTGCCCGATGACCTCGGCGAACGTGCGCGGCCGGTACTTGCGGTAGAGCGCGAGCGCCACCAGCGGTCCTCCGTTCGACTAGAGGTTCCTAGAGCCGGGACCACCGTACTCCCGACCACCGACACTTTTCGGCAGGCGTCACCGGGCGGGCGCGAGATGCAGGAAGGCCACCCGTGCACCCGACAGAGCTCACTTATCCTTGCTGCCTTCCGGCCCTGGGGAGGTTCATGAGGTGCCGCCGCACGAGTGGCTTGCGGACCACAATACCCGGTGGCGCGAACCCGGCGAACGATGGGTATCCTGGCGCACGGAGGATTCGCCTAGAGGCCTAGGGCGCACGCTTGGAAAGCGTGTTGGGATAAAACCCTCACGAGTTCGAATCTCGTATCCTCCGCCGCTCACCAGGCAAAACGCCGGGCGACCCCCGACCGGGGAAGCCCGGCGTCGCCCCAGCGTTCGCCGACCCGCCATCCATCGGCCCGCCAGACGTCATGTCGCTATCTGCGATACGGCTGGTTGACGGCTGCCCACCCGTGCCGGCGCATGCGACCATCAGGACATCGACACGCTGTTTGAGGGGGCGGCGATGTTCTTCCGCAGTAGCGACATCATGATCACGAGCACCTGCGTGGTCCGCCACGCCGACAACGTCCGGTTCGACCTGACGGAGATCGAGGCGCCGTACATCGTCCGGCACGGCCGGGGGGCCGGGTTCCGGGTCGGCCGCGAGATCCGCGCGCGGTACCGGTCGGCCGACGTCCGGTTGTTCTACACAACCAACGCACCGACGTTCAGCGCCGTGCGGCGGGCCCTGATCCGGGCGCTCGAGCAGCGCGGCAACCCGCTGCCGATCTGAGGAGATCAGCACCAGCGGTTACGCAACCTGCGATATGGCAAGTTGTCAGGTAGCGCACAGGCGTACGGCATGGGACCATCAGGACAGCAGCCACGAGGGGGCGAGTGGCGACACAGACAGCGCCCGGCGGCAACCGGGCGCTGTTCTGGTTGTGCCGCCATTTTCCGGCTACGCGGTGGGGCGGCATCGATACTTGAGGTAATCCCTACCGCATCGCTGGGCCTTCTCGCAAGACCGAGGGGCGAAGCAGATGCGCACGCTGTACCGAAGTCAGGAGCTGATCGTGACCACCGATCGCTTCGAGATCCTCCGGCCCACCCACGTCCAGTACCGGATCGATTTCCTGGAGGGGGTGTACGTCCTGGAGCACCCGCGGACGGGCCGCACCCGCCCGGCAAAGGAAATCCGGGCCCAGTACGGTCTTCACGACGTCCGGCTCTTCCACAGCACCGACCCGACCAAGTTCGGCCAGGTCCGCCGAGCCCTGATCCGCGCCCTCGAGTGGCGCGGCCGGGAGCGGCGCTCCGCGGTCTCGCACTGACGGGTAGGACCGGGTCGTTACTTACTGTCCAGTAGGTAACGATCCGGAGAATCTGCCATATCACCGATAGCCGTATGGCCGATTGGCCTTACACTAACCCAGGCCTCGAACAGGGCCATCCGAACGGCCGGAATAACCCGCGACAACAGGGTAATTCCCGTCCCCCGACGTTTTGCGCAGGTCTGCGACCCTGCCCGCCTACCGGCGAGTAGGGTGGGAATACTCGCAGCGATACGGCAAGTAGACACAGGTCCGACGAGGGACAGCCACGACATGAGTTCGGGTGACACGCCCGCGGTCGCGCGCCGGAAAGTCCGGCTCGCGATCAAGGACGCCCGGCTCCGAAAGGGCGACACGCAGTCCCAAGTGGCCGAGGCCATGGAATGGTCGTTGTCCAAAGTGATGCGGATCGAATCCGGCGAGGTCACCATCTCGCAGAACGACCTGCGGCCACTGCTTGCCTATCTCGGCGTCAAGGATCGTAAGACGATCGAGGACCTCGTCCAGGCCGCCAAGGCCTCCAAGCAGCGCCGGCAGTGGTGGGACGACAAGCGGTACCACGGCCTGCTCACCCCGGCCATGCGCCAGCTGATCAGCTTCGAGGCCGAGGCGACGGCGATCCGCAGCTTCGCGCCCGCGGTGCTGCCGGGATGGCTGCAGACCGAGGCATTCGCCCGCGCCATCATCAGCCCCTTCGCGCACGAGCTGACCGAGGCGGAGATCGACGCTCGCGCGGCGATTCGCACGGTGCGCCGGGAGATGATCCGGCAGCGCGACCCGCGGCCCGAGGTCTTCGCCGTCCTGGACGAGTCGGTGCTGCTGCGCAAGTTCGGCGGATCCAAGACCAGCCGCGAGCAGTTCGCCGAGATCGGCAAGATGATCGCCGAAGGCTGGGTCCACATCCGGATCCACCCGCTGGAAAGCCCGTTCTCACCGTTCGGCCATTATGACCTGCTGTATCTGTCGCCCGATCAGAACAGTCACGCCGTGCTCTATCGAGAAAGCGGCACGGTCGATGAGATTGTCGACGACCCGATACGCATCGCGCGGCACCGCGAGGCCTGGGACCATCTGTGGAATGCCGCCATCGATGAGAAAGAATCGGCTGCACGAATAGCCGCGGCCGCGGAATCCCCCGCCGCCGCTGACGCGGATAAACGGCCTGCCGACCAAGGATCCCCGGACTAATTCCGAGGGAAATCTGGGGCGGCCACCGGGGCCGTCTCCCGTCCAGAGAACAGGTGAAATATGCACAAAACGGCCACGCTGCCCGCTTGGCGCAAGAGCAGCTACTGTGGCAACACGACGTGCGTCGAGGTGGCCGGCCTCGCGTCCAGCGTCGTGATGGTCCGCGATGCGAAAAACCCGGACGGGTCGCGGCTTTCTTTCGGACGCGATTCCTGGGGCGCGTTCATGGCCGGCATCAAGGACGGCGACTTCGACGTCCGATAGCGATCAGGACGGAGCGACGAGGCTACCGGTGCGCAGCCCTGTGATAAACGCACGCCAGTCGGCGGCGCCGAATTTCAGGCGCTCGCCGCAGGGGTGTTTGGAATCGCGGACCAGAATCGCGTCCGCGGTCTGCGCGATCTCCACGCAGGTGTGGTTGCCACACCGCGTGGCCCTGCGCCAGACGATCGCGTCGAGGTCCTCGGCCATCGGGTCGCCCTCCTTCGAACCCTAGGACGTGAACCTTTAGCGTACTCAGCGGCGAGCGACACTTCACGCGAGTATGCAACGTTGGCCCATGAATGCATATAAGCGGCAAACTGGGCAAATGGGTGTTACCCGCCGGCTACCGCCCCGCGGGTAACACCACCATATGCGCGCTCAGAGCTCGGAGTTCAACCTCCTGAAAGCGTCCGCGTAGCCGGCCCGGTCGAGACGGTCCAGGCTGGCCGCGTTGGCAGCCAGGGCCCGCATCAGGCAGCGACGCACCCGAATCAGCGAAATGACGTTGGTCGACGTGAACAGCGTGACGCCGGCGCCCGCGTAACGGGCGCGCAGCAGCCAGACCACCGGCGTGAAGACGCGCATCGCGCGGCCGGTGAGCGGCGGGACCGCCAGTACCGCGGCGGTGACCACATACTGAGCGGTGCCTTCGGTGAAGGTGAGCGCGGCCGCCGCCCCCACGGTGGCCAGCGCGCCGGCGACGAGCAGCACGATGCGGCCACCGCGGCCGTCGTGCTCGACGCGCAGATCGTCCAGCGCCTCCAGGTCGTAGACCTGGGGCTCCGGTTTCCATACGGCGTAGACATCGTCGGTGATGACGATGTCGTGCTCCTGGTAGAAGATGGTCGGCATAAGTTCCCCCCTTAGCCTCTCCATCAGTATGAGTGGGCCGGGTCACAGATCGCCAGACCACAAGGTGCCATATCGCAGGTTGCGCAACACCCACCGGCCGTGCGACTGGTGCGACGATCGTTCCCCCGATGACGCACTCTAGCGTCACCAAGGGCAGCGACGGGCGCAAATGAGAATCACAACCGGGCCACGGCGGCGCGCAACGGGTCGAGGCCGAGCGACCCGAGGTTGAGCGCGTCGCGATGGAAGGCTTTCAGGTCGAATTCCGCCCCTTTGCGGGCCTGGGCGTCGGCCCGGGCCGCCAGCCAGGCGCGCTCGCCGAGCTTGTACGACGGCGCCTGACCCGGCCACCCGAGGTACCGATTCAGCTCAAATCGCAGGCTCTTGTCCTCGACGCGGCAGTGGGCACGCAGGAACTCCCAGCCCAGCGCGGGCGTCCACCGCTCGCCGGGTGCGAAGCCGAAGGGGTTGTCGCGCGGGATGGGAAGCTCCAGGTGCATGCCGATGTCGACGATCACCCGGGTGGCGCGGAACGCCTGGCCGTCAAGCATGCCGAGCTTGTCGCCGGGATCGGAGAGGTACCCGAGCTCGTCCATCAGCCGCTCGGCGTAGAGCGCCCAGCCCTCGCCGTGGCCGGAGGACCAGGCGAGCACCCGGCGCCAGCGGTTGAGCAGCTCGGCCCGCACATATGTCTGCCCGATCTGCAGGTGATGGCCGGGGACGCCCTCGTGGTACACCGTCGTGACCTCACGCCAGGTCGAGAAGCTGTCCACGCCCTGGGGCACGGCCCACCACATGCGGCCGGGGCGGCTGAAGTCCTCGCTCGGGCCGGTGTAGTAGATGCCGCCGTCCGAGGTCGGGGCCAGCATGCACTCGATCGGCTGGACCTGCTCCGGGATGTCGAAGTGCCGGCCGTTGAGCTCGCGCACGGTGGCGTCGGCGAGCTGCTGCATCCAGTCGCGGAAGGCCTCCTTGCCGTGGATCGTGCGGGCCGGGTCGGCGTCGAGGGCGGCGACCGCCTCGTCGACGGTGCCGCCGGGCACGATCTTGTCGGCGACGGTGCGCATCTCCGACTCCAGCCGGGCCAGCTCCTCGAAGCCCCACGCATACGCCTCGTCGAGGTCGACCGTCGCGCCCAGGAAGAAGCGGGAGGCGAGCTGATACCGCTCCCGGCCGGCGGCCTCCTTGGGCCGGCCCAGCGGGACCAGCTCCCGGCGCAGGAACTCGCCCGTCTCGACGGTCGCGACCCGCGCGGCCTCGGCGGCCCGGCTCAGGTGCGCGGCGAGCGCCGGGTGCTCCGCGCCGACCCGCTCGGCCAGGTCGGGGTAGAAGTTGTCACCGTCGATGTCGGCCCAGACCTCGCACTGCTTCGCCACTTCGGCGATCTGCTTGGCCGGGGCGACGTGGCCGCGCCGGGCGTCGTGCAGCAGCGTCTGCCGCCACTGCGCGAGCGCGGTGGGCACGGCGGCGAGGCGGGCGAGGATGTTGGCGACGTCCTGCTCGCCGGCGGAGGGCATGAGATCGAACGAGCTGCGCACGCCGTGCAGCGGGCTGGCGATCACGTTGACATCGCTGGTGAGATCGCCGGCCTCGTAGCGCTCCAGGGCCAGCCCGAGGCGCTCCTGCATGGCCTCCTTGGCGACCCGCTCGCTCTCGCTCTGCGGCGTCGCGGCGTCGAGCGCGGCGAGCGTGCCGCGGTCGAGGTCGGCGAGCGCGCCGAATCCGTCGGGTGAAAGGTCGGTCATCCGGTCGTCGTAGCCGGCCACGCCGACGAAGGTCGCCCCGATCGGGTCGAGGGGCGCCCATTGTTCGACATACCTGTTGGCGATGTCATCGATAGATCCCACGCGCCGAACCCTACGGCAATGTTCCGATCATCGCGGTATGCCCGCAGGCCAATTCCCAATGGGTGGCCCGAGCGGGCCCTTCAGGTCCGATACCCGCGCGACAAGGCCGTCCGACCCGGTGCAGAGTAAGGCCCATGACGAATCCCGCCCCTGACGTGAAACGCTGGTTACCGGCATTCGCCGCGGTCGCCCTGATCTGGGGTACCAGCTTCATGTTCATCAAGGACGCGCTGGCGGGGCTGGCACCGGTGTATATCGCCCTCTATCGGATCGCCCTGGGCGCCGCCACTCTGCTGATCCTGCTGGCGGTGCGCCGGCTGCCGCTGCCGAAGGGCGCCCGGCTCTGGGGACATCTGTTCCTCTTCGCGGTGTTCGCCACGACGGTACCGTTCACCCTCTTCGGCTACGCCGAGCAGCGGGTGCCCTCGGTGCTGGCCGGCATCTGGAACGGCACGGCGCCGCTCACGACCCTGGCGGTGACCCTGATCGCGGTCCGCTCGCAGCGTCCCGACCGGCGCCAGATCACTGGACTTTTCATTGGTTTCCTAGGGGTACTCGTCGTGCTCGGCGTCTGGGACGGCGTCGCCGGGAGCTCGCTGATCGGCCAGCTGATGCTGCTGGGCGCGGTCACCTGCTACGGCATCTCGTTCAACTACACCCGCTGGCTGATGCAGCACTTCGACATCTCCCCGTTCCAGCTCTCCGCCGGCCAGCTGCTCATGTCCACGCTGCACCTGCTCGTCGCCGCGCCGCTGATCGCGGGCCGGCCGCCGGCGCCGCAGCACCTCGGCCCGCGGGTCTGGCTGGGCGTGCTGGCGTTGGGCATCTTCGGCACGGGCATCGCCTTCGCCCTGAACTACCACGTGGTGCAGACGGCGGGCATCACCACCGGCTCGATGGTCACGTACTTCCCGCCGTTCGTGGCCGCCGTCGCCGGCGTGGTTTTCCTGGGCGAGCACCTCACCTGGCACCAGCCGGTCGGCGGCCTGATCGTCCTGGCCGGCGTCGGTGTCTCGCAGGGCCTACTCGTGCGCCGCCGCCCACGCCACAAGCTCCTTGGCGGGCATCGTGTTGACGATCCGCTCCGGGGGAACGCCACAGGCGACGGCCCGCGCACACCCGTTCGGCAGCCAGTCCAGCTGACCGGGCGCGTGAGCGTCGGTGTCGATGGCGAACCGGCAGCCGGCCTCCAGCGCCACCCGTAGCAGCCGCTTGGGCGGATCGAGCCGCTCCGGCCGCGAGTTGATCTCGATCGCCTTGTCGTGCTCCACCGCCGCCCCGAACACGGCCTCAGGATCGAACCGGCTCTCCGGCCGCGTCCCCCGCCCGCCGGTGATCAGCCGCCCGGTGCAGTGCCCGAGGATGTCCAGGTGCGGGTTGCCCAGCGCGGTCACCATCCGCCGCGTCATGACTTCGGGCTCGTCCTTGAGATTGCTGTGTACCGACCCGACCACGACATCGAGCCGCGCGAGCAGCTCGTCGGTCTGATCCAGCGACCCGTCGCCGAGAATGTCCACCTCGATCCCGGTCAGCACGCGAAACTCCATGCCCAGCCCGGCGAACCCGGCGTTGAGCTCGGCCACGACATCGAGCTGCTCGGCCAGCCGCTGCGCGGAGAGCCCGCGCGCGACGGTGAGCCGCGGCGAATGGTCGGTCAGCACGAGGTACTCGTGCCCGAGCTGCGCCGCCGCCATCGCCATCTCGTCGATCGGCGACCCACCGTCGGACCAGTCGGAGTGCGCGTGGCAATCTCCACGCAACGCCCGCACGAGCGCCGCGGTGGCGTCGTCGAGGTCCTGCCCGGCGGTCGCCTCGAGCCGCCGGAGGTAGACCGGCTCCTCACCGGCGAGCGACTCCACCACGCACCGCGCCGTCACCTCACCGACCCCCGCCAGCTCGGTCAACGTCCCGGCCTTGGCCCGCGCCGCCAGCTCCCCTTCGGGCAACTTGGCCAGCTTGGCCGCCGCCCCTCGAAACGCCCGCACCCGGTACGTCGCCTCATGGGCACGCTCGAGCAGGTACGCGATCCGACGCAGATCGGCCAACGGGTCCCGCGCTGACGACATACGCCCACGCTAGCGGTTCCCCGCCGCCACCCGACCAGACCAGCCGCCCACGCCGCCCCAGGCCCGCCGTATGTCTCCGTGATCATGATCCTCGCCGGGTCACGTCCACCGGCGCCCCGATCGCCGACGGCCGCCGCAGGCTGGGCGTCGCTGGGCACAAGCGGCCATCGGCGCCGACCCCGAGGGGCGGGACGGTGCGGATGTCGCACCCGCCGGGCGCAACCGCCGCTCTGCGCGGCCGGGCCGGACGAATGTCTCCGTGATCATGATGCCCGCACCGACCGCACACCGGGTTTGCCATGATCCCGGAACCTTTCGGTACACAGGGGTACATCACCACTCCACGATCATGAAAAACCGTTGGTGTCGGTGCCAGTTGCGCATGATCACGGAGACTTCCGGTCGTTGCGCCGTGCAGCGCCCCGACGAGGCACCAAGCGCACGAGCGGGCCGCGCGGGGCTACGGGGCCGGCGGGAACGGTGAGTGGGTGCCGGCGCGCTGGCGGTGGCGGGGCGCGGCGGGGTGCTGGCGGGCGTCCAGGGCGGCCCAGTCGGCGGGGCCGGGCTCGGCGGACGGGCGGCCGGTAGGGCGGGCGAGTACCGTTCGGGTCCGGATCAGCGTGGCGAGCGGGTTGGCGAGCTGCAGCACCAGCGTGCCGAACTCCGCGCCCGGGAGGCAGCGGATGATGAGGAGCTGGTCGCCGCGGCGCACGTCCCAGAAAATGTTGCCGTATTGGCCGGCCGTGATGAGGCCGCGAATGTGCAGCGGGCCGCGGTGACGGGGCAGCGGCGGGGCCTCCGAGCGCGGCGCGATGCGGATCGAGGCGATCATTGACACCGGCACCTCGATTCGGGCCCGCCGGGTCCACCAGCGGTCCAGGCCCTGCGGCTCGATGACGAACGCGTTGTCGGTGACGGTGAGTTGGAGATTCGTCGGGACCTTCATCAACGCGAGCAGGCCCGCGGCCAGCACGAACGGGACCGCCGCGAGCACCAGTGCGGAGCTCATGAACTCCGAATGTACGCGCGTCTACGTTCCCCGTCGGCGCTTTCGAGAAAATGGGACCGAAGCGGGTAAAGGCGGAAAGGACATTGATGCGCAGCATTGACTGGATTGACGGTGCGCTGGTCATCGTGGATCAGACGCGGCTGCCCGGGGAGACCGTGTTCCTGCGGCTTACCAGCGTCGAGGACGTGGTCGGGGCGATTCGCCGGCTGGCGGTGCGCGGGGCGCCCGCCATCGGGGTCGCGGGGGCGTTCGGGGTGGCGCTCGCGGCCCGGCAGCACGAGGGCGACGCCGCGGCGCAGGCTCATGCGGTACACCTTCTGGAAAACGCTCGGCCGACGGCGGTGAACCTGGCCCGGCAAGCGCGGCGGGCGGCGGGGCGGCTGCCTTCGTTCGACGCCGTGCTGGCCGAGGCCATGCGGATTCGCGACGAGGAGATCGCCAGCTCGACGGAAATGGCGCGGCGCGGCGCGGACCTGGTCGAGCGCCTGTGCGGGACCGGGGCACGGCTGCTCACCCACTGCAACACCGGCGGGCTGGCCACCGTCGTGGACGGCACGGCGCTGGCCGTCATTTTCGAGTTGTACCGCCGGGGCGCGCTCGGCGGCGTCATCGCGAGCGAGACCCGGCCGCTGCTGCAGGGCGCCCGGCTGACCACGTGGGAGCTGGGGCGGGCCGGGATCCCGCACCGGCTCGCGGTCGACTCGGCGGGGCCGTTCCTGATGGCGCGCGGCGAGGTGGACGCGGTGATCCTCGGCGCGGACCGGATCTGCGCCAACGGCGATGTGGTGAACAAGATCGGGACGTATGCGCATGCGCTGGGCGCGCGGGCGGCCGGGATCCCGTTCATCTGCGTGGCGCCGGAGTCCACGGTGGACACCGCGACGGCGTCCGGGGCCGACGTGGAGATCGAGGACCGGGGCGCGGCCGAGGTGGTGGGTACGGCCGCCCCGGCCGGCACCGCCGCGGTGAACCCGGCGTTCGACGTCACCCCGGCCGGGCTGGTCACCGCCGTGGTGACCGATACGCGGACGTTCTCAGGCCGGGCGGACGGCGCGGACCGTCTTGCGGTCGGCTGAGACCGACTCGATCCAGCCGCCCACCCGGCCCAGACGCAGCAGCACGTCGGCGCGGGCCGGCAGGTCGGCCGACTCGCCCGGCTGGGGAGGCCAGCCCAGCCGGGCGGTGTGCCCGGGAGTGAGCCACGGGGTGAGCGCGCCGATCGGGTCGGCGCCGTCGAGGGCCGCGCGGGCCGCGTTGAGGTCGGCCAGGACGGTGTCCAGCACCCGGCCCACCGCGGGCGCGTTGCCGCCACACATCGCGGCGGTCAGCTCCGGGCGGGCGGCGGCGACCCGGGTACCGTCGCGGAACGACCCGGCGCCCAGCGTGCCGGCGAGCGGATCGCTGGAGATCAGCGCGGCCAGCGCGGCGGCGACCAGGTGCGGCACGTGCGAGATGGCGGCGACAGCGGCGTCGTGCTCCTCGGCGGTGGCCGGGACGACCCGCGCGCCCAGGCCGGTGACGAGCGCGGCCAGCTCGACCCAGTCGCGGATGCCGGCGCCGTCCTCGTTCAGGCACAGCACCCACGCGCAGCCCTCGAACAGCCGCGGGTCGGCGGCGGTGAAGCCGGAGGTCTCCCGGCCGGCCATCGGGTGGCCGCCGACGAACGTGGCCAGCGCCTGCCCGCCGGTGCGCAGCCGGTCGGCGGCGATGTCGTGGACCGGGGCCTTGACCGAGGTCACGTCGGTGACGACGCCGACGTACCCCAGCGAGGCCAGCTCGTCGAAGACCGGCCCCACCGACGGCAGCGGCACCGCGACCACGGTCAGGGAGGCGTCGCGCACCGCGTCGGCGATCGTCGCGGTCACGTGCCAGCGCGCGTTGGCCGGCGCCTGCGCGGCCGCGGTGCGCGCGGTCGCCCGGGTCGCCGGGTCGGCGTCGTAACCGCTCACGCGATGGCCGTGCGCCGCGAGCGCACGCAGGACCGATCCGCCGATGAGCCCGAGCCCGACCACCGCCACGTTCAACGTCGCATCACGCACTGCGGAACTCTCGCACACCTGCCGGTCACCCGTTCGGCTCGGGACGGCCGCCGAACGACTTATGCCGACCGATTTCCGGACATTAGCGCGATTACATCCGGTTACCGTCCATTCCATGCGACTTATCCGTTTTGTAGGGGCGGCCATCGCGGCCGGGGTGCTCCTCACCGGTGGTACGGCGAGCGCGGCCACGGTGCAGAAGAGCCCGCTGCGCGCGCCGGAGTTCGACGGTGCCGTGTACGCGACCGCCTACCTGGGCGACACCGTGTACGTGGGCGGGTCGTTCGGCAACGCCATCGTCGCCGGTCGCAGCTATCCACGCGGCCGGCTGGCGGCGTTCAACGCGCGCACCGGCGCGCTGCTGGACTGGGCGCCGTCGGCGGACGACACGGTCCGCGCCCTGGCCGCCGACGGTAACGCTGTGTATATGGCTGGTGACTTCCAGCGAGTCTCGGGCGCGCGCCGTGACTCGCTGGCCCGGCTCGACGCGACCACGGGCGCCGTCGATGCGTTCAGCCACGCCGTCGCCGGGTCGCCGCTCGCGCTCGGCGTCGGCGGCGGGCGGCTCTACGTGGCCGGGCGGTTCACCGGGATCGATGCGGCCCGGCGTACCAATCTGGCGGCCTTCGACGTCGCCACCGGCGCGCTCGACGCCCGCTGGACCCCCACCGCCGACGACGCCGTCGAGGCGCTCGCCGTCACCGCGGATCGGGTCTACCTGGCCGGCTCCTTCCACCGCACCGACGACGTCGCCAACTCGCTGCGCCTCACCGCCGTCGACCCGGTCACCGGCGCCCTGGACCGCGGCTTCCTGCCGCGCCCGCCGGCGATCGTGTTCGCGGTCGCCGTCGGCGCGGACGGCACCGTCTACGCCGGCATGGGCGGGCAGGGCGGCCGGGCGGTCGCCTACACGCCCGGCGGCAAGGTCCGCTGGACCCGCGTCTTCGACGGCGACGTGCAGGCGGTCGCCGCGCTCGGCGGCGTGGCGTACCTCGGCGGGCACTTCGACAAGGCGTGCAAGACCCCCAACAACGGCAGCCAGGGCACGTGCACCGACGGCTCGGTACCCCGGGTGAAGCTCGCCGCCGTCGACGCCTCCGGCCGGCTGCTGGACTGGGCGCCGCAGGCCAACGGGATCGCCGGCGTGCGCGCGCTGACCGCCGCCGGGACGCTGCACCAGCTGACCGCCGGCGGCGAGTTCACGATGGTCGGCGGGTCCAGCCGGAAACGGCTCGCGGTCTTCGGCTGACGTTGCGGGCTAGCGCCTGCTTCATAGCTGGGGTGGGAGCGAGGCGGAGTCCAGGTTTCGTCCAATGGTGGCCCGCGGAAGCCAGGCTACCGGTGTTGTAACCGGGCTTTCGCGGGACGCCGCTGGCGCCTTGGGCGACCCGGCCTGGCGCAGTGCGCCGGGTCGGCCTGGGCGAGAGACCTGGGCCCGACGCAGCCCCGCCGCAGCTATGAAGCAGGCGCTAGGCTGCTGATGTGGCAGTGAGCGAGTCGCAGTGGAAGGAACCGGGCGGTCCGGTGGCCCCGGTCTCGGCGCCCGCTGCCGGCTGGCCCACCGTGACCGCGGCCCAGCCCGCGCTCCCCGGGGCACCGGGCCGGGGGCCGTGGCCGGGTGCCATGGGGCCGCCGGTCGTCGGGCCGCCGCCGCGGCTGAGCGCGCGCCCGCCGACCCCCGCCGCCGCGTACGGCGCCTGGCAGGGCGCGGTTCGGCCGCCGGTGTTCAAGGTCAGCAACCCACGGCCCACGTTTCGCGAGCCGCTGCCCGTCCGCGCTCCGATGATCGCGGCCGGGGCCGGCGCCGGCGCGGCCTGGATGCTGCTGCTCGGTCTGCTGGCGGCCGGTTCCGCGCGGGGGTACGTCTGGGTCACCCTCATCGCCGGTCTCCTCGCCTGGGGCGCGGCGGCGCTGCTGGCCCGCTTCGGCGACCGGGGCGTCGCCGTGGGCGTGGCGGCGGCCAGCGGGATCGCGGTGGCGATCGCCGGCATCCTCGTCGCGTACCGCCTCGCCGGCGGCGTCTGGCTGCTCTGGTGATATCGGCCCGGCACGCTGGGTAGAGTTTCCGCGCTCCACTTGACGTGGATAGCGGTGAGGATCACCCTCAGCCTCATGGCTTTGAGGCTGCAGCGGCTCGACCCCGAGCGGCGTCGCCGGCGGCTCGCGCTGCTCGTCGAGCTCGCGGACGCGAAGGCGCTTCGTGTGCGGCTCCGTCCGCGCCGGGTCCGTGCCGACCGCCTCCGGGAGCTGATCGCCAACCGGCGACGACTCGCCGACTGAACTCTTGGGCCCTTCAGCGCCAAGCGGCAACCGGCTCGAATAGTGTTCACGCGTACCGACGAGCACCGACCGGGGGGACCGTGTCGCACTTCGCTGCCGCTGTCACGCGCGGCGCCGGGAGCTGGGCAGCAGCCGAGCTCGACCTGAGCGGCGTCGCCGACATCGAAGAGATCACCGATCGCCTGCGCGACGCCGATCCTGAGGCGTCCGTCTCGCTGCTGTTCGTCGAGTCCGACGACGCATATCTCGTGGTCCTGCGCCTCGATGACGGCGAGGACCTGCGGATCTTCGGCTCCGACTCGGTCTTCGCCGAGGAGTCGCGCCTCGGCGCCATTCTCCTGGGTGACATCGAGGAGCAGCTGCCCGAGATCGCGGAGGCCGCCGAGGAGCCCGCCGAGGAGGACGAGGAGGAGGAGCGCGGCTCCGCCGAGCCCGACATCGAGCCGGTGGGCGACCCGGAGCTGCTGGCCGACCTCGGCGTGCCAGGTGGGCGGCTGCTGGAGCTGTGCGCCCAGGAGGGCATGCTGCCGGCCGACATCACCGCCGAGATCTGCCAGGCCATCGGCGCCGGCGACGAGATCGAGGAGCTCCGCGAGGTGTGAGCGCCGCTGGGCGCCGGTGGGAGCCGGCGATGCGCCGGGCCCTCGAGGTGGCCGCCGGAGCCGGGCTCGACGTGCCGATCGGCGCGGTCATCCTCGGCCCCGACGGCGCCGAGCTCGCCGCCGCCCACAACGAGCGCGAGGTGACCGGCGACCCCACCGCCCACGCCGAGCTGATCGCGCTGCGCCGGGCGGCCGCCGGGAGCATCGGCTGGCGGCTGGAGGCGTGCACGCTCGTCGTCACCGTCGAGCCGTGCACCATGTGCGCCGGCGCCCTGGTCCTGGCCCGGGTCGGCACGGTGGTGTTCGGCGCCTGGGAGCCCAAGACCGGCGCCGCCGGGTCGCTGTGGGACGTCCTGCGCGACCGCCGCCTCACCCACCGCCCGGAGGTGATCGGCGGCGTCCTGGCCGCCGAGTCCTCGGCCCTGCTGCGCGGCTTCTTCGAGCATTACCGCTAAGGGAACGTCACCGTCACCCGCAAGCCGCCGCCGTCGCGCGGCTCCGCGTCGGCCGTACCCCCGTGCGCCGCCGCGACCGAGCGGACGATGGACAGCCCGAGACCCGTGCCCCGGGCCGACCCGGTCCGCGAGCGGAGCCGCCGGAAGGGCTCGAAGAGCCCCGGGATCTCGTACGCCGGGATCACCGGCCCGGTGTTCGACACCACCAGCCGCGCGCCGCGTTCGGTGCGCTCCGTGGAGACCCACACCCGCCCGTCCGGCACGTTGTAGGCCACCGCGTTGTCGACGAGGTTCTGCACGACCCGCTCCAGCAGCACCGGATCGCCGACCACGGGCGCGGCGCGCAGATCGGCCTCGACCCGCTTGTCGTCGTCGCCGACCACGTGCCGGGCCACCTCGGCCAGGTCGACCCGGTCGTGCACGGTCAGCGCCTGCTCCGAGGCGACCAGGGTGAGCAGCCCGTCGATGAGCCGCTCGTGCCGCGCGTTGACGGCCAGCAGCGTCTCGCCCAGCTGGACCATCTCCGGCGGCGGGTCCGGCCGGCCGAGCGCGACCTCGATGAGCGTCCGGTTGATCGTCAGCGGCGTGCGCAGCTCGTGCGAGGCGTTGGCGGCGAACCGGCGCTGCCCGTCGAAGGCCTGGTCGAGCCGCTCCAGCATCGAGTCGAACGTGTCCGCGAGCTCCTTGATCTCGTCCCGCGGCCCGCTCAGCGCGATCCGCTCGTGCAGGTTGCCGCCGGCCACCCGGCGGGCCGCCTCGGTGATCTGCCCGACCGGGCGCAGCGCCCGCTCGGCCATCAGCCAGCCGAAGCCGACGCCGATGACGGTCACCGCGACCAGCGCTATCGCGCCCTGGGTGAGCAGCGAGTGCAGGGTGTCCTGCTCGATCCGCTCCTGCCGCTGCTGGAGCTGCTGGACGAACTGCAGCAGCTGGATCTGCTGGCTGCCCAGGTCGAGCTTCAGGTCCGGCGGGAGGTCGGTGGTCGTGCGCTGGTGGATGTTCTGGCGGACCAGGAAGTACGTGACGCCCAGCAGGAGGGCGCCGCCGATCAGGAACAGCGCGCCGTAGAGCAGCGTCAGGCGGGCTCGGATGTGCAGATGCTTCATTGGATCTGGTACCCCACTCCGGCGACGGTGGAGATCACGGGCGGATCGCCGAGCTTGCGGCGCAGCGTCATCACGGTCACCCGCAGCACGTTGGTGAACGGGTCGATGTGCTCGTCCCAGGCCCGCTCCAGCAGCTGCTCGGCCGACACGACCGCGCCGCCGGCCCGCAGCAGCTCCTCCAGCACCGCGAACTCCTTGCGGGTCAGCGCCACGTAGTGCCCGGCCCGGAACACCTCCCGCCGGTTCGGGTCCAGTCGCAGCTCACCGCGCTCCAGCACCGGCGGGGCGGCGGCCCGGGCCCGCCGGCCCAGCGCCCGCACCCGGGCCACCAGCTCGGTGAACGCGAACGGCTTGCCCAGGTAGTCGTCGGCGCCGAGGGACAGCCCGGCGACCCGCTCGGCCACGGCCGAGGCCGCGGTCAGCATGAGGATGCGGGTGTCCGGCAGCGTGGCGCTCACCCGCCGGCAGACCTCGTCGCCGTCGACCGCGGGCAGGTCGCGGTCGAGGATCAGCACGTCGTACTCGTTGACGCCGAGCCGCTCCAGCGCGCCGTCGCCGTCGTAGGCCACGTCGACCGCGAACGACTCCCGGCGCAGCCCCTCGGCGACCGCGTCGGCGAGCAGCTGCTCGTCCTCCACCACCAACACCCGCATGTCCTCATGGTGCCGCGCCGGCGTGTAAGCGCGGGATAAGTGGGCGCACTGACGGCGGTCTTACGGGCCCGGCGGTGCACTTTCGGCCATGAAGAAGCTCCTGATCGCTCTCTGCGGGCTGGCGCTGGCCGCGTGCTCGTCGGCGCCGTCCGGGCCGTCCGTCGCCACCGCCGCGACCGGCACCGCCAAGCCGTCCGCCTCCGCGTCGATCGACAAGGCGGAGGCCAACCGGCAGTTCGCCAGGTGCATGCGCGAGCACGGGGTCGACGTGCCCGATCCCGGGCCGGACGGCAACCTGCAGTTCGACGCCGGCTCCGGGGACCGCGACAAGGCGGTGGCGGCGGCATCGGCGTGCCAGCAGTACCTGCCCAACGGCGGATCGCTGTCGAACCTGACGCCGCAGCAGCTGGAGCAGGCGCGGGCCTTCGCCAAGTGCATGCGGGAGCACGGCGTGAACATGCCCGACCCGGACCCGAACACCGGCCTCTCTTCGCTGCTCAACGGCACCGTGGATTTCAACAGCCCGCAGTTCCAGGCGGCGGCCCAGGCCTGCCAGGGCACGGTGCAGCGGTGAGGCGCTGGGCCATCGGCCTGGTTGTCGTGGCCGTTGCGATCGGCATTATCGGCTATGTCGGATTCAACCGGGCCGCTCCGCCGGCCGCGGCGCCCGCACCGCCGCACACCGCACAGATCGTGCAGGGCACGCTGACCGCGACCGAGGACGTCGACGGCACGCTCGGCTTCGGCGACCCGGTGACCGTCAACGGCCGGCTCCCGGGCATCGTCACCGCCCTGCCCGCCGAGGGCTCGACCGTGCGGCGGGGCGAGGCGATGTACCACGTCGACGGCCGCCCGATCGTGCTGTTCTACGCCGGCGCGCCGTTCTACCGCGCGCTGAAGCCCGGCGACTCGGGCGCCGACGTGGCCGCGCTCGAGGCCAACCTGACCGCCCTGGGCTACAAGGGCTTCACCGCCGACGACGAGTACACCGGCGCCACCGCCGACGCGGTGCGCGACTGGCAGCAAGCCCTCGGCCTGGACGAGACCGGCACCGTCGAACTCGGCCGGATCGTGGTCGCCCCCGACGCGGTGCGCATCGGCAAGGTCACCGCGCACGCCGGCGACAACGCGGCCGGCCCGGTCCTGCAGTGGACCGGCTCGACCCGGCTGGTCACGATCCAGCTCGACGTGACCCAGCAGCGGCTCGCCGCGGTCGGCGCCGCGGCCGCGGTGAAGCTGCCCGACGACACCGCCGTCGACGGCAAGGTCGCCACGATCGGCGCGGTCGCGACGGCGTCGGTGCAGAACAACCAGACGAAGGTGACCGTCGACGTGACGGTGACCGTGGCGGACCAGGCCCGGCTCGGCACCTACGACGCCGCGCCGGTGAAGGTGACCCTGGTCTCGCAGCAGCGCGAGCACGTGCTCATCGTGCCGGTGAGTGCCCTGGTGGCGCTTTCCGAGGGTGGGTACGGCCTGCAGCTCATCACCGACGGCGGCATGCGCACGGTCGCGGTGCACACCGGGCTGTTCGCCTCCGGCAAGGTCGAGGTCGCCGGCGCCGATCTGGCCGCCGGCCTGACCGTCGGGGTGGCCGGATGATCGAGCTGGAGCGGGTGTGCAAGGTGTACCCCGGCGGCGTGACGGCGCTGGACGAGGTCTCCCTGACGATCGAGGCGGGCGCCCTGGCCGCGATCGTCGGCCCGTCCGGCTCGGGCAAGTCGACGCTGCTGCACCTCATCGGGGCGCTGGACGTGCCGACCAGCGGCACGGTCCGCATCGCCGGCCGGGACGTCGCGACGCTCTCCGACGCGGGCCTGTCCCGGCTGCGCGCGTCGGCGATCGGCTTCGTCTTCCAGCAGTTCCACCTGGCGGCGGGCATGTCCGCGCTGGACAACGTCGCCGACGGGCTGCTCTACGCCGGGGTCGGGCTCGCCTCGCGCCGCCGCCAGGCCGCCGACGCGCTGACCCGGGTCGGGCTCGCCCACCGGATGACGCACCGGCCCGCGCAGCTCTCCGGCGGCGAGCGGCAGCGGGTCGCGATCGCGCGGGCGGTGCTCGGCTCGCCGCCGCTGCTGCTGGCCGACGAGCCCACCGGGAATCTCGACAGTGCGTCGGGTGCCGCGGTACTCGACCTGCTTCGCTCCCTGCACGCCGCCGGCACGACGATCGTGATCATCACACACGACCGCGACATCGCGGCTTCGATGCCGTTGCGCTTCGCGCTGCGCGATGGGCGGTTGTCATGAAATTCGCGGACGTCTGGCGCCTTGGCGGGATCGGCCTGCGCACCCGCCCCCTGCGGGTCGTCCTGTCGGCCCTGGGCATCGCCATCGGCATCGCCGCGATGGTGGCCGTGGTCGGCATCTCGTCCTCCAGCCGGGCACAGGTCGACCGGCAGCTCGCCGCGCTCGGCACCAACCTGCTCACGGCCGGCCCCGGCAAGTCGTTCTTCGGCGACAACTCCCACCTGCCCGACGACGCCGAGGCGATGGTCGCCCGGATCGGCCCGGTCACGGCGGTCTCGGCCACCGGCCGCGTGCCGTCGGCGCACGTGTACCGCACCGACCGCATCCCGGCCGAGGAGTCGGGCGGCATCGCGGTGCTGGCCGCCCGCCCGGACCTGCCGGCCACGGTCGGCGTCACGGTGCATGCCGGAACCTGGCTGACCGCCCCCGACTATCCGACGGTCGTCCTGGGCGCCCGCGCCGCGTCGATCCTGGGCCTCGCCGACGGGCTGGGACTGAACGTCTGGCTCGGCGACCATTGGTTCACGGTGGTGGGGATTCTGGATGCGGTACCCCTGGCGCCTGAACTCGACAGCGCCGCGCTGATCGGCTGGCCGGCGGCGACCGGCGTGCTCGGCTTCGACGGCTACCCGACGACCATCTACAGCCGGGCCCGCGACGACGCCGTGACCGCGGTGGCCGATGTGCTCGCCGCGACCGCGAACCCGGCCGCGCCCAACGAGGTCCAGGTCTCCCGCCCGTCGGACGCCCTCGCCGCCAAGGCGGCCACCGACCAGGCGTACACCGGGCTCCTCTTGGGCCTCGGCGCGGTGGCCCTGCTGGTCGGCGGCGTCGGCGTGGCCAACACCATGGTCATCTCGGTGCTGGAGCGCCGCCCCGAGATCGGCCTGCGCCGGGCCCTGGGCGCGACCCGCGGCCACATCCGGTCGCAGTTCCTGGCCGAGTCGCTGCTGCTGGCCCTCCTGGGCGGCACCGGCGGCGTGCTGCTGGGCCTGCTGGTGACCGAGGCCTACGCCGCCGCGCGCGACTGGCCGGCGGTGCTGCCGGCCTGGGCCTTGCTCGGCGGCCTGCTGGCCACGCTGGTGATCGGCGGGATAGCGGGCCTCTACCCGGCGATGCGCGCCGCCCGCCTGTCCCCCACGACCGCCTTGTCGTCCTGACCGTTTACATCCGGGGCTGCAGTTTCTCGATCACCGCATGCGGATCGTCGTAAGGCCCGGAGACGTAGACCGGCCGGCCGTCCCGCCCGAACCGGATCGGGCTGGGACCGGCCGGCCCGCCGAGGTATGGCGCCGCGGCGGCGAAGTCCGGGTGGGGCTCGAACCCCAGCCCCCGGGCGTACTCCACCGCACCGTGCACGACGGCCCGGGCGAGCTCGATCGGGGCGGCCACCGGCGCGCCGCCGAAGTTGGCGAAGATCTCCTCGCGGAGGTCGTCGGCGGCCCGCGAACTCATCGAATGCGGCCCCAGCGCGTCCTTGACGCCCAAGCAGTACAGATCCACCAGGAATCCGCAGACCGACACCCGGCTGTAGCGTTCCTGCCGGACGATCAGGACGTTCGCCAGGCCGTCCGCCCCGCCGAACCCGCCCGGGTCCAGCGCCGCCCACTGCGCGGGCGCCTCGTCCAGCCCCAGCCCGACGCTCCAACCCGGGCTGATCCAGCACCCGAGCAGGACCCGGCCGGCCGGATCGTCGTTGTGCGCCTGGTCCGCCTCCGCGACCTGACGTACCAACGGAGCAACGGCGGCCGGCCGCAGCCCCAGCGCCTTGGCGATCTGCTTGGGCGTGTTGCCGCGCTCGCGCATCAACCGCACCTGGCTCAGCAACGCATCGTTGTCGGTCATGAGGCGATGATCGTCTTCAGCGCGATCTCCACCATCTGCCCGAACGTCTGCTCCCGCTCCTGCGCGGTCGTCCGCTCACCGGTCTTGATGTGGTCGCTCACGGTGAGCAGCGTCAGCGCCCGCGCCCCGAACCGCGCCGCGATCGTGTACAGCGCCGCGGACTCCATCTCCACGGCGAGCACCCCGTAGTCGGCCAGCCGGTCGTAGAGGTCGGGCCGATCGGTGTAGAACGCGTCGGCGGCCAGGATCGGCCCGACCCGCATCGCGATCCCCTTCTCCGCCGCCACGTCCACGGCCGTCCGCAGCAGCGAGAAGTCCGCCACCGGCGCGTAGTCGATGAGCCCGTCGAACCGGGCCCGGTTCATGCTGGAGTCGGTGCTCGCCCCGATCGCCGCGACGACGTCGCGCAGCTTGAGGGAATCTTGGATCGCACCACAGCTGCCGACCCGGATCAGCGCCTGGACGCCGTAGTCGTTGATAAGCTCGTGGGCGTAGATGCTGGCCGAGGGCATCCCCATGCCGGACCCTTGGACGGACACCTCGACGCCGTCGAACGTGCCCGTGAACCCGAGCATGTTGCGCACGGTGGAGTAGCAGTAGGCATCCTTGAGGTACGTCTCGGCGATCCATTTCGCCCGGAGCGGATCCCCAGGCATGAGAACCCGCTGCGCAATCTGACCCGGCTCGGCGCCGATGTGCGTGCTCATGCAGTGATCCTCCCAAACCCCGAGCCCCGCCGCCGACGCGCCTGGCCGATCGGGTAAGGTCTTCGGCGGTGGCGTGTCCGAGTGGCCTAAGGAGCACGCCTCGAAAGCGTGTGAGGGGGTAACTCCTCCCGGGGTTCGAATCCCCGCGCCACCGCACTTAGCCAGCGAGAACGCCGGACCCGTCCGCTCAGGACGGACCGGCGTTCTGCGTTTCAGTCTCAGTTGGGGCGGCCCGCTGTACAACAACACATCGGCGCTCCGGTACTACAGGTTCTGCCCGCCGGCGCCACTGGTGCCCGGCCCGCGCGTCCCAACAGGCGGACATGGTCTGCGATCACGTCCCACCCGTCGGGCGCTACACGCCGCGCGGCACGGCGCAGGGACCGAAAGTCTCCGTGATCATGCGCAACCGGCATCGACACCAACGGTTTTTCATGATCACGGAGTGCTGATGTACACCCGTGTACCGAAAGGCTCCGGGATCATGGCAAACCCGTGGTGCGGTCACCGCGAGCATCATGATCACGGAGACTTCCGGTCCCCGGCCTTGCCGTCGGCGGCGAACACCACGTTCAGGATGTCGCCGGAGACGAGGAGCGTGACCGTCTTGCTGGTGGTGGTGTCCACGACGGCGAAGGTTTCGTCGACGGGGACGGGGAGGTGCCGAGCCAGCCGACCGTGATGTACCGGCCGTCCATCGAAACGCCGCGGGCCGCCCACCCATCATGGAGGGCCGCCTGGTCCTGCGGCGGCGTGTACTGGTAGTAGGGTGTTGCTCGCGCACTCGCCGGACGCGAACCCGATTCCGGCCGAACGGACCGGGGAGCGGTCAGGCGGCGTAGGTGATGCTCAGGGCCGGGGCGGTCAGCAGGTTCGACTGGACGTACACCAGCTCGATCGTGCAGTTCGTGTAGAAGCCCGGCAGCGGGATCGGGGGCGGCGGGAACGACGGGGTGAAGGTGAGTGGCAGCAGGCCCAGGACGTTGGCGCTGAAGCTGGTCGTGTAGAACTTCACGTTGCCCGAGACGGTCAGCTTGCTGCTGGTGGTGATCAGCTGCTTCGGGGCGCCGGGGGTGTCCAGTTCGAACGGGGTCGACACCGAGTTCTTCATCGAGAAGGCCAGGACCCGGACCTTCGTGCCGTCCCTGTGCGGCAGCTCTGCCACGCCGTCGTAGGTCAGGCTGTCCATCGTCATGACCTTGGCCCTCAGGATCGACGGCTGCTTCGCCACGAAGGGCTGGCCGGCGGGTACCCGAGCCTGCTTGTTGTTCGGGGTGGCGGACGGGCAGGCGGTCGGCCTCGGGGAGGCGGGCCTGGTCGCGGGCGCCGCGCTTGATGCCGGAGCCGGCGGTGACAGCGATGGGGACGGCGTGGCGGCGGCCGCTTGCTTGCCGCCGCCGAACAGGCCGGACAGCCAGCCGAGGATGCCGGTCGGATTGTCCTGTGTCGGCGACGGCGACGGGGAGGCCGAGGGCGACGGCGAGGGCGAAGCGGAAGACGAACGCGGGGACGACGCCGCGGCCGAGGGCGAAAGCGAAGGCGGCTTGCACGGGGCGGCGTAGGCGGTGCCGGGGTGGTCGGTGGCGGCGAGAATCGAGACGGCCAGGGCGGCCAGCATCAGGAGTGGGCCCAGGTGACGCCGCCTGGGCAGGTCACCTGGGCCGGACGCTGGGGGGAGCTGATCATCGGCGCTGCCAGCGCCGTCCCCCTCTTCCAAAACCGGCTCCGCATCTTCCGAAATCGGCTCCGAGGCCAGCACGTCCGGTGGAACCACCGGCGCCCAGGCGACCGCCAGGCCGCCGCCGGCCAGGCCCAGCAGCATGCCCAGGAAGAAGCCGCCCAGGTTCAGGCCGATCAGCGAGTACAGCGCGGTGACGGTGCCGAGAATGCCGTAGAACAGCCGCTGCTGGGGCGTGAACCAGGTCAGCACTCCGCAGAGCAGCATGATCAGCGGGATGACGTACGACAGGAAGCCGGTCGGGCCGAAGTGGACCTCCAGCGCGAGCTTCATGTTGCCGCTGAGGAAGAGCTCCAGGCTCGACAGCATCAACAGCAGACCGCCCCAGAAGGGCCGTTGCGCGCGCCACCCGACCGAAGCGTGCGAGGTGATCAAGGCGTCCTCCAGCAAGGAGGCCCGCGGGTGTCAACCCGCGGGCCCAGGCCGTACGGCTAGAAGCACTCTTCCGGGTTCGAGCCCGTGGAGATGCCGAGATCGAGACCGGTCAGCTTGAACGTGCCGGCGGTGGTGGACCAGGCGACCTGCTTCAGGCCGGTGATCGTCACCGAGTCGGCCTGCTGGGCGAAGCTGCCCTGCAGGCCCTTGGCGTTGGCGCCGCCCTTGCTCAGGTCGGAGGCGTCGATGCCGATCTGGATGTTGCCGAAGGTGGCGTCGCCCTTGAGCGACGACATGTCGATCAGCAGATCGGTGGCCTCGGCCGGGTGGTTGGCGTCGCGGCCGGCGCGGATGACCATGCTGGCGGGCAGGTTGGGGATCCGCACGGACTGGCAGAGGTTGTAGAGCTTGGCGCTGGCGATGCCGGAGACCGCCACCAGGTGGTTCTTCGGGTCGGCCGGGTTGCGCGGGTCGCCGCCCTTCTCCGTGGCCACGCCGCCGTACTGCACGAACCCGGTCCCCTCGAGCCGGTCGGCGGAGACCTTGAACTGCTGGCCGGACACGCTGAACGACGCGGCGATCGCGCCGGTCGCCTGGCCGAAGACGATGGCGCCGGCGATGAAGCCGGCCGGCACGACGACGGTCGCGAAGCGCTTCCATCTCGTGCGGCCTCTCACCGCGCTGCCCTGAGCTGGAGACACGTAGGGCTCCTTTTGTCGGTGATGGTTCGCAGATGTGCCAAATGGCCGGGCCGAGGCGTGCGGACGATGTTGCCGGGTCCCTCGCGCGCGGACAAGGCCGGTCGTTACCGGCGGGTAACCCGACATCGGTCAATTTCATACGCTGCGTAATCGGTTACCGGAGTGTTTCCGAGGGCCGTCCGCCCATCAAACCGGGCGAATCCGCGCAAAAACCAGATGTGACTGCTACCACAGGTAGCCAATCTTGACGTACGTCACGGTTGCATAACGAAAACCCGCGAGGTTCTTTTCTTGCGCATCCGCCGGTGTCGATGGTTAGTTAGCACGCATAACTAACGCGGGTGGCCGCCATCCACCCCGGCGTCAGTTACCGCGCGACGGAGGGTCGGCGCCCCACGTCCCAGCGGCTGCTCATCGCAAGCGCGTCGGCGCGCGTCTTGCCTGGCTGAACCCCACAGCTCAGGAAGGACACCCGCTCATGGCACCATCCCCGCGCCGCTGGCGGCGGCTGCTCACCGCAGCCTCGCTCGCCACCGGCGGCTCCGTCGCGGCCGTCGTGGCACACGCCCCGGCCGCCGCCGCGATCCCCATCTCGCCCACCGACTATCAGCACGTCCAGCTGGCGCTGGGCAGCGCCGAGCTGGGCGAGCCGATGTCCCTGGCGGTGCTGCCGGACCGGTCGGTGGTCCACACCGCCCGTGACGGCACAGTCCGCGTCACCGACGCCGCGGGCAACACCAAGGTGGCCGCCAAGCTTTCCGTGTACACCCACGACGAGGAGGGCTTGCAGGGCGTCGCCGCCGACCCCGGGTTCGCCACCAACCGGTGGGTGTGGCTGTACTACTCCCCCACGCTGTCCACGCCCGCGGGCGACGCGCCGGCCACCGGTACCGCCGCGGACTTCAATGCGTGGAAGGGCCACCTCAACCTCTCCCGGTTCACCCTGCGAGCCGACAACACGCTCGACCTGGCCAGCGAGAAGGTCGTGCTCACCGTCGACAACGACCGGGGCCTGTGCTGCCACGTCGGCGGGGACATCGACTTCGACGCGCAGGGCAACCTCTACCTCACCACCGGCGACGACACCAACCCGTTCGAGTCGAACTCCTACGCGCCGATCGACGAGCGGACCAACCGCAACCCGCAGTACGACGCGCAGCGCTCCGCCGCCAACAGCAACGACCTGCGCGGCAAGCTGCTGCGAATCCACCCGAACACGGACGGCAGCTACTCGATCCCGGCCGGCAACATGTTCGCGCCGGGCACCGCGAAGACCCGCCCGGAGATCTACGCGATGGGCTTCCGCAACCCGTTCCGGATGAGCGTCGACAAGCCGACCGGGGTCGTCTACCTCGGCGACTACGGCCCCGACGCCGGTACCACGGATCCCAACCGTGGCCCCAACGGCCAGGTCGAGTTCGACCGCGTCACCGGGCCCGGCTTCTTCGGCTGGCCCTATTGCACCGGCACGAACACCACCGCGGAGACCTACAACGAGTGGGACTTCGCGGCCAACGTCACCGGCCCGAAGTTCAACTGCGCGGGCGGCCCGGCGAACAACTCCTTCCGCAACACGGGCGTGACCACCCTGCCCGCGGCCAGGCCCAGCTGGATCCGCTACGGCGGCGACGCGGGCACCCCGCCGGAGTTCGGCACCGGCTCGGAGTCGCCGATGGGCGGCCCGGTGTACCGCTTCAACGCCTCCCTCAACTCGGCGGTGAAGTTCCCGCAGGCGCTCGACGGCAACTTCTTCGCCGGCGAGTACGGCCGCAAGTGGATCAAGCCGGTAAAGATCAACGCGGACGGCTCACCGGGCGAGATCTCATCGTTCCCGTGGGCCGGCACGCAGGTCATGGACCTGGCCTTCGGCCCGGACGGGGCGCTCTACGTGCTCGACTACGGCACCGGGTCGAACAACCAGGCGCTGTACCGCATCGAGTACGTCGGCGGCGGCAACCGCGCCCCGATCGCGAAGATCACCGTGGACAAGACCTCGGGGCCGAACCCGCTGACGGTGAGCTTCTCATCGGCGGGCAGCAACGACCCCGAGGGCGGTGCGCTGAGCTATGCCTGGGACTTTGATGGCAACGGTACGACCGACTCGACGGCCGCCAACCCGTCGTTCACGTACACGACGAACGGCACGAAGACGCCGACGCTGACGGTCCGCGACCCGCAGGGCGCGACCGGCACGGCGAGCACCGTCATCACGGTGGGCAACGCGGCGCCGACGGTCCGGCTGCTGCTGCCGGCCGACGGCCAGCTGTTCAGCTTCGGCGACACGGTGCCCTACCAGGTGACGGTCACCGACCCGGAGGACGGCGCGATCGACTGCACGAAGGTCACCGTGACGTACTTCCTCGGCCACGACAGTCACTCGCACCAGATCACGTCGAAGACCGGCTGCAGCGGCACGCTCACGATCCCGGTCGACGGCGAGCACGACGCCGCGGCGAACATCTTCGGCATCTTCGACGCCGCCTACACCGACAACGGCGGGCTGACCGGCCACGGCGTCTCGACCCTGCAGCCCAAGCACCGGCAGGGCGAGCACTTCGGCGCCCAGTCCGGCGGCGTGCAGCCGGCCACCCACGGCACGGCCGAGGGCGGCGCGACGGTCGGCTTCATCGACAACGGGGACTGGGTCTCGTTCTCGCCGTACCTGCTGAACAACGCCACCCAGTTCAGCGCCCGGGTCTCCTCGGGCGGGCCGGGCGGCACGATCGAGGTGCGGGCCGGCTCGCCGACCGGCACCCTGCTCGGCACCGCGGCGGTGTCCCCGACCGGCAGCTGGGACACGTTCGCCACCGTCAGCGGGAACATCTCCGGCGCGCCAAGCACCGCCACCACGCTGTACCTCGTGTTCAAGGGCGGCGCCGGAAACCTGTTCGACCTCGACGCGTTCACCTTCACCGCGAGCACGCCGGCGACGCCGGTGGTGAGCCTGCGGTCGCTGGCGAACAACCAATACGTGTCCGCGCCCAACGCCACCACGGCGCTGATCGCCAACTCGGCGACGATCGGCACCGCGCAGCAGTTCGACCTGGTGGACCTGGGCGGCGGCAAGGTGGCGCTGCGGGCGCGGTCGAACGGCCAGTTCGTCTGCGCCGACAACATCGGCGCGAATCCGCTCATCGCCAACCGGCCGGCGGTCGGCGGGTGGGAGACCTTTACCCTGATCCGCAACGCCGACGGCACCGAGAGCCTGCTGGCGCAGGCGAACGGGAAGTACGTCACCGCGGAGAACAGCGGCACCCAGCCGCTGATCGCCAACCGGGCGTCGATCGGCCCGTGGGAGAAGTTCGATCTCATCGGCGCCTGAGATGTTGACACTCTTCGTTGAAATGTGAGTCGATGTGTTGGTCCGTGGGGGTCTTTGTGGGGACCCCCGCGGACCGGCCACGGTCCGCCACCGTGGCCGCCGGCCCGCCCCGAGGAGTCCCTCAGCATGAAGCTCGCAAGATGCGTCGCGCTGGCGCTCGCCCCGCTGCTCGCCACCACCGGCCTATTGGCCGCCGCCGCCCAGCCGGCCGCGGCCTGGACCCCGAAGACCCCGCCGATGACGACCCCGTGGACCAACTCGGTGTCCACGACCGACCCGTTGCCCGAGTACCCACGCCCGCAGCTGACCCGGCCCGACTGGCAGAGCCTGAACGGGATCTGGGACTTCGCCGTCACCGGCAGCGGCCAGACCACGCCGCCCGCGACGTTCGGCGAGCAGATCCGGGTGCCGTTCCCGGTGGAGTCCGCGCTCTCCGGCATCCAGCGCAAGATCACCGAGAATGACCGGATGTGGTACCGCCGGAGCTTCACCGTCCCCGCGGGGTGGAGCGGCCGGCGGGTGCAGCTGAACTTCGGCGCGGTCGACTGGCAGAGCACGGTCTGGGTCAACGGCACCCAGGCGGGCACCGTGCACAGCGGTGGGTACGACGCCTTCTCGTACGACATCACCCCACTGCTCGTCGCCGGCACCAACACGATCGTGGTCGGCGTCTACGACCCCACCGACGCGGGCAGCCAGGCGGTGGGCAAGCAGCGCCGCAACGACGTGCTGCCGCACGCCGGCGGCGGCATCTTCTACACCGGCGCCTCCGGCATCTGGCAGACGGTCTGGCTGGAGCCGACGCCGACGGCCCGCATCACCCGGGTCGACCTGGTGCCGAACCTCGGCAACAACACGCTCTCGGTGACCGCCCAGGGCACCGGCCTGTCCGGCCAGACGGTCACCGCCACGGTCTCCACCGGCGGCACGGTCGTCGGCACCGCGAGCGGCAGCCCCGGCACCGCGTTCGCCGTGCCGGTGCCCAGCGCGCACCGCTGGACACCGGACGACCCGTTCCTCTACGACGTGCGGGTCGAGCTGCGCTCCGGTTCGACCGTGGTGGACGCGGTCGGCTCCTACGCCGGCATGCGCTCCATCGCCGTCGGCTCGGTCAACGGCAAGCTGCGCATCCTGCTCAACGGGCAGTTCGTCTTCCAGTCCGGCACGCTCGATCAGGGGTACTGGCCGGACGGCATCTACACCGCGCCGACCGACGCCGCGCTGCGCTCGGACCTGCAGGCGCACAAGAACCTGGGCTTCAACATGGTGCGCAAGCACATCAAGGTGGAGCCGCAGCGCTGGTTCTACGCCGCCGACCAGCTCGGCCTGCTGGTGTGGCAGGACATGCCGGCGATGCCGACCGGCAAGACCCCGGACGCCGCCGCCCGCACGCAGTGGGAGGCGGAGTACCACCGGATCATCGACCAGCACCGCAGCTCGCCCGCCCTGGTCATGTGGGTCGACGAGAACGAGGGCTGGGGGCAGTACGACCAGGCCCGCATCGCCAACGACGTGAAGGCCTACGACCCGTCGCGCCTGGTCGACAACATGAGCGGCGTCAACTGCTGCGGCTCGGTCGACGGCGGCAACGGCGACGTGATCGACAACCACATCTACGTCGGCCCGGGCGCGACCCGCCCGGCCGGCACCCGCGCCGGCGTCCTCGGCGAGTTCGGCGGCCTGGGCTGGCGGGTGTCCGGCCACGAGTGGTCACCGGGCAACGGATTCAGCTACGAGGACCAGGCGAGCACGGCCCGGCTCAACGACCGGCTCAACGGCCTCTACGAGCAGCTGCGCGTCGGCGGTCTGCCGCAGGGCCTGTCCGCGTCGGTCTACACCGAGATCACCGACGTGGAGAACGAGAGCAACGGCCTGCTGACCTACGACCGGCAGGTGGTCAAGGTCGACGCCGCCCGGCTGCGCGCCAGCAACCAGGCGCTCATCGCCGCCTCGGGCAGCCCGGTCGCCCCGGCGACGCTGCAGACCGGCGTCTACAAGTCGCTGCGCGCGACCACGGCCTGCTGCGCCAACCGCTATGTCCGGCATCAGGACAGCCTGGGGTACACCGAGATCGTCGACGCCAACAGCAGCACACTGCTCAAGCAGGACGCCACCTGGCGGGTCGTGCCCGGCCTGGCGGACGCCTCCTGCTACTCGTTCGAGTCGCGCAACTACGCCGGCCAGTACCTGCGGCACCAGTCGTACCGGGTGCGCAAGGACCCGAACGACAACTCGGCACTGTTCAAGGCCGACGCCACCTGGTGCGCCCAGCAGGGTACCGGCGGGGTGCGGCTGACCGCCTGGAACTTCCCGGGCCAGTACCTGCGCCACTACAACGCCGAACTGTGGCTGGCCACCCCGGGCGGACCGAGCGCCTACGACAACCCAACCTTGTTCACCGAGGACACCACCTGGTCCGTCGACGCCCCCTGGGCACCGTAGGCGCCCTGTGTTCCTGGGCTTGTCCCTGGCTTTTGTCTTGGCATTTTGTTCCTTGGCATTTGTTCTTGTTCTTGGCACCGCGGACCTGTTGTTCTTGGCACCGCGGACCTGGCACGTCCCAGACGCTGGTCCCTGCACCCCGCGCGGCGCGGTGCAGGGACCAGAAGTCTCCGTGATCATGCACAGCCCGCGTCGACACCAACGGTTTTTCATGATCACGGAGCGCTGATGTACCCCCGTGTACCACAAGTCTCCGGGATCATGGCAAACCCGGTGTGCGGTCACCGCGCGCATCATGATCACGGAGACATACGTCCGGCCCGGCCGCGCGGATCGCAGGTTGCGCCCGCCTGGCGCGGCACCCGCACCGGGGGTCGGCGCCGACGACCGCTCGCGCCCCGCCGATGACCGCTTGTGCCCCGCCGGTGGCCGCTTGTGCCCCGCCGATGACCGCTTGTGCCCCGCCGATGGCCACCGACGCCCAGCCTGCGCCGCGCGCCGGGCATCAACCCCAGCACGATCAGGCGCTGGCCTCCATACACCGCACCAGCGGACGTGATCCCGTTTCGCCCAGTTTGGCTCGATTGGGCTTCGCAAGAACCGACCCAGGCGCTGGCGGCAGCAACGGTCTGCGGGCCCGAGTCCAGATCTTTTGTTTTCTATGCCCGCATGACCGTCGCGATCGGGATTCGCGCGGCGCGGATGGCGGGGATGAGGCCGCCGAGGAGGCCGGCGATCAGGCCCGCGATCACGCCGGCCGCGCCGGCCTGCCAGGGGAAGGTCATGTCGTGCAGTTCGGGCACGCGGCCGCCCAGGATGCGGCCGGCGACGTTGAGGCCGGCGGCGGCCACGGCGATCGCGGCGCCGGCGGTGAGCAGGCCGGTCAGCAGGGTCTCGGACAGGACGATGCCGGCCAGCAGGACGCGCGGGGTGCCGACCGCTCGGCGCAGCGCGAACTCCTCGACGCGCTCCCCGACCGTGGCCAGGCCGACGTTGAGGATGCCGGCCACGCCGATGAGCAGGACCAGGCCGGCCAGCCCGAGGAAGATCCAGTTGATGATGGCCAGCTCCTCCTCGATGGTCTTGCGCGCCTCGATGACCTCCACGTGGAGCATCTGGCTCGGCACGCCGGCGCCGACCAGCTTGCGGTTGAGCAGGCTTTCCGTCTCGCCCGCGGTCGGCGCGAACATGACCTGCAGGCCGGGCCCGCTGCCCATGACCACCGGGGCGTTGCCACCCTCGAGAGCGGCGATCACGCCGGGCTTGCCCGCATCGGCCGGGACGGGCGCTTCGGCCGGCTCGGGCGGGGGCATCCAGTTGGCGATCTCGTCGGCGCGAACATACGCCATCGGCTGCTCGCCGTTGCCGTCGTCGATGACGCCGATGATGCGCGGGGTCGGGTTGGCGATCGCGCCGTCGATGCGCATCTCGGCGGGGATGCGGTAGCGCGCGAAGCCGGCCGCGGCCGCCTTGTTGAGCACGATGCGTGGCGAATACGACGGCTGGCCGGTGAAGTCGAGCCAGGAGCCGGACACCGGGCGGAACGGGCGGAACTGCCGGATGTCGTTGACCACCGCGGTGAGCTGCAGCTCGATCGCGGCGCCGGGCGGGTCGACGGACTGGTCCATCGGCTCCGGGCGGCAGACGCCGGAGTCGTCGCAGCGCATGACGTAGCTCTGGCCGCCGCTGTAGCGCTCAGGGTGCTCCAGCGGCGACCCGCCGGGGTTGATCGGCCGGACCTTCGGCTCGCCGATGATGGCCCGCATGGTGTAGGTGGCCGCGGCGCCGGGCTGGTCCTTGATCGTCGTCGTGGTGACGTCCGCCGCGCCGGCGATCGGCGGCACATACAGCATCCGGGTGCCGTCCTTGGCGCTGTGCAGCTCGATGTCGGCCAGGCGCAGCGTGCGGGCGGTCTCGGCGGAGGCCTGGACGGTGACGACCGCGAGCACCCCCAGGAACAGCGAGACCATCGACAGGAACGTGCGCATCTTGTGGGCGCGGATGCCCTGCAGGCCGATGATCAGCGCGGAGCGGAGCCGACCGGAGAGCCGGATCATGCGAACTCCAGCGCGACCGGGCGCAGCACGCCGTCCTCCAGGCGCAGCACCCGGCGCATCTTCGCGGCGTGCGCCTGGTCGTGGGTGACCAGGATCAGGCCGCAGCCGCGGTCGGTGGCGGCCCGCATCACCTCGATGACGAGATTGCCGGTCTCGGTGTCCAGCGCCCCGGTGGGCTCGTCGGCGAGCAACATGCGCGGCCCGCGCACGAGCGCCCGGGCGATCGCGACCCGCTGCTGCTCGCCGCCGGAGAGCCTGGCCGGCCGGTGCTTGGCCAGGTGCGCGATGCCGACCTGGTCGAGCGCCTCCAGGGTGCGGACCCGCCGCCTGCGCCGCGGCAGCCAGCCCTGGCCGTTGACCAGCGCCATGGCCACATTCTGCGCGGCGGTGAGGTGCTTGAGCAGGAAGAAGCGCTGGAACACGAAGCCGAACTCGGCGCTGCGCAGCGCCGCGGCCCGCCGCTCGGAGACGCGGGCCAGGTCGCGGCCGCCCATGAAATACGTCCCGGAGTCGGGCCGGTCGAACAGCCCGATGAGGCTCAGCAGCGTGCTCTTGCCCGACCCGGACCGGCCCAGAATGGCCACGCTCTCGCCCTCGGCGACGCTCAGGTCGACGCCGGCCAGGATCGCGCGCGGCTGCCGCTGGCCCTTGAGCGTCTTGGTGATGCCCTCGAGCTCGATGATCGGTGTCATTTGCCCACCCCCGGGCCGCCGCCGGGGCCGCCCTTCGCGGCCGGGAGGTTGGGCCCGGGCACCGCGACGGTCTCCCCTTCGGTCAGCCCGCTCTTGATCTCGATGACCTTGCCGTCGGTCAGGCCGAGCGTCACCTCGCGGATCTCCCGGGTCTGGTCCGCCTTGATCACCTCGACCTGACCCTTGCCCTGCGAGCCGGCGACCGCCTCGACCGGCAGGACCAGCACGCCGGCGGCCTTGGCGGTGACCACCTCGACGGTCGCGGCGGCGCCGTTGATGAACTTCGCGTCGGCGGGGCCGACGCAGACCAGCCGCATCCCGGTCGGCTCGGACGGCTGCTGCGCCTGGCGGCCCTGGCTGACCGGCGGCGGTGCGCTCGCGGCGGTGCTCGGGTTGGTGGCCGGGACGACCGGCTCCGGGATGGTGCCCGCCGGCAGTGCGGCGAGCGTGCCGAGCACCGTGCACGGGAACGGCCCGGGCCCGCTCTTGATCTGCGCGGTGACCGACTCCAGGGTGTCCGAGATCTGGTACGCCTGGGCGCCGTCGATGTCCGCCACGATCCCGTAGCCGACCTGGCGGGCCGAGACGATCGGCGTGCCGGCCGTCACCTTCGACCGGTCGTCGACCAGCCGCCCCGCGAAGACCGCGCCGGCGGGGACCTCGACCGCGGTCGCCTTGCCGCCGGCCCAGATGTTGGCCACCTTCGTCGGCTTGGTCGGCGTGCCCGTCGGCGGCTTCACGTCGAGGTAGCGCACCTCGCCATCGATCGGGGCCACCAGCCCGAAGGTCGGATTCAGCGTGACCTTGCCGCTCAGGCTGACCTTGTTGGCCAGATCCTGGCGGGCCGGCTTGGCGGTGGTCACCGTGGTGCCGCGGTCGGCGAGGGAGGGCGGCGGCTGCTGCGAGGCGGCGGACGCGGTGCAGCCCGCGAGCAATCCCAGCACGGCGAGCAACGGCAGGAATCTTCGCACCGGGCTACCCCCACATCGCGGTCCGATCGAAGTCCGCCAAAGGGTAGCGGGCGGGGGCGGGGTGCGGCTGCCCCGTCTGGGGGTGAACGCGAAAAAACCACCCAGTGTCGGTGGATGGATACGCAGCGGCCCCGCCCCCGGAGGCAAGGGGACGGGGCCGCCCGGTGTGCCGCGCAGACTTCGTGCGTTCGCATCAAGGCCGCGCCGGCAGCTGTGAGGTGGTCACCTCGCCATCGGCACCGGCCACCGGCTCCTGAGCGAACCGCGGCTTCGCAACCGTTTGGCCCCCGTCACGAGGTCTCGAGCGCGTCCTTCACCGTGTCGTAGCGCTCCTGCGCCACGGTGATCTGCGGCATCTCCGCCTCGACAAGGTCGATGAGCTCGGTGAGCTTGACCGCGATCCGGCGGCCGCCGTCGGTGAGGCTGTACTCCACCCGGGGCGGGATCGCGCTGAGCACCTCCCGCACGACCAGCCCGTCGCGCTCGAGCGCGTGCAGGGTCTGGGACAGCATCTTCTCGCTCACGCCGCTGACCCGCCGGCGCAGCTCGTTGAAGCGGTGGGTGCCCTCCAGCAGCGCGGCCAGGGTCAGCAGCCCCCATCGACCGGCGACGGTTTCCATGACCGGTCGCGACGTGCAGTTCTTCGCGAACACGTCGAACACCAGCTCGTCCGGGGCCATGCAACTACGATAACCCAGGAGGTTGTACTTTCTAGAAGTTAGTGCCTACGATCAGGTAATGGCAATCACCGTCACCGGCGCAACCGGTCACCTGGGCAAACTGATCCTGAGCGAGCTGAAGGGCCACGACGTCATCGCCGTCGCACGCCGGCCCGAGGCGATCGAGGGCACGGCGCGCTTCGGCGACTACGACCAGCCCGAGAGCCTCGCGCCCGCGTTCGAGGGCACCGACACGCTGGTGTTCATCTCCGGCAGCGAGGTGGGCAAGCGCATCGCCCAGCACCGCGCGATCGTCGACGCGGCCGTCGCGGCCAAGGTCGGCCGGATCGTCTACACGAGCATCACGCACGCCGACACCAACCCGGGCCCACTGGCGCCGGAGCACAAGGCCACCGAGGACTACATCGTCGCTTCCGGCCTGCCGTACACGTTCCTGCGCAACAACTGGTACCTGGAGAACTACACCGAGAACCTGGCCGGTGCCCTGGAGCACGGCGCCCTGCTCGGCTCGGCCGGCAACGGCCGCGTCGCCGCCGCGACCCGCGCGGACTTCGCCGCGGCCACCGCCGTAGTCGCCAGCACCGATGGCCACGAGGGCAAGATCTACGAGCTGGGCGGCGACGAGGCGTTCACCTTGACCGAACTCGCCGCGGCCGTCTCGGAGCGCTTCGGCAAGCCGGTCGTGTACCGCGACCTGCCCGTCGAGGAGTACGCGAAGACCCTGGAGAGCTTCGGAGTGCCCGGCCCCTTCGCCCAGGCCCTAGCCCACTCGGACGCCGCCATCGCCCAGGGCGCGCTCGACGTCGTGACCGGCGACCTGAGCCGGCTTGTCGGTCGCCCGACCACCACGGCCCGCGAACTGCTCCAGACGCTGTAGTCCTCACCCCGGGGCGCTGCCGCGCTTGTATCGCGGCAGCGCCCACCAGCCGGCTCACCACCTATCCCACCGCTTCAGGGCCCGCCCCGGGCGCTGCAGCGCACCTGCATCGCCGGTCACGCCCGCCGGCGTGGTGGATGAGGTGGCCCGCCCCGGATCGTGTTGGTTGCTCCGCGGCCACCGCCGCTGGGCGTCCCTTGCGGCCGCCGGGGCACGCGGCAGGGGCGGAGGTTGCGGATGTCTCGCCGCGCCGGGCGAACCTGCGATCGGTGTGGCCGGCCGGACGTATGTCTCCGTGATCATGCTGCCCGCCATGGCCGCACCACGGGTTTGCCATGATCCCGGAGACTTCTGGTACGCGGGTGTACATGTTCACTCCGTGATCATGAAAAACCGTTGGTGTCGGCGGCCGGTACGCATGATCGCGGAGACTTATGGTCGCTGCGCTGCGCTCCGCGGTGGAGCCGCAGTTGGAGGGTGCCGGGCCCTCGGTCCAAGCGATCGAAGGCCCGGCGTCGCCGCGCCGGAACGGCCTGGACCGGCGGGCGAAGATCAGGGCGTGCGCCTCGGCCGTCGCTAAATACGCGGCGAGGAACGCCAGCGGCCCGGGTATGAGCCATGCATTCTGGACGTGCATTCTGCCAGCCCGACTCGACCGAAGCATCTCGGCCCCGAGTGCTGGCGGTCTGCCGGTGATCGGCGCGGTGCCAGGCCCCGGTCCGAGCGACCGAAGGCCCGGCGTTGCCGCGCCAGAACGGCGCGGGCCAGGACCCCGCGGGCGGCCGGGGCCTGCGCGCGCCGTTCCGGCCCGGCGTTGCCGCGCCGGGGCGGCCCAAGCCGGGGCGGGCAAGCCGGGGCGGGCAAGCCAGAACGGCCCAAGCCGGTGCGGGCAAGACGGGGCGGGGCAGGACGGGGCGGGCTAAGACGGGGTGGCGAGGAGCAGGGCCAGTGCATCGGCCGTCGCTGGGTGTGTGGTGAGTAGCGCCAGCGGGTCGGAGGAAGGTGGTGGCGGGTCGGACGGTGATGCTGGGCGCCAAGCCGGCGGCAGGCCGAGCAGGTCGGCCAGGGCGTCGGTGGTCTCCGGGTGGGTGGCTAGGAAGGCTGCGGCCGGGGCCGGGGCCGGGCCGGACGCGGGGGCGGTGCCGGTTGGCCGGGGCGTGGGCGGGCGGGGGGTGGAGTGCCAGGGTGGGACGAAGGCGTCGACGGCGGGCAGGGTGGCCGGGAAGGTGCGGCCGGCCTCGCGGATCAGGACCGGGACCAGCTCGGCCGCCTGGTCGCGCAGCGTGGTGATGAGGGTGGGCAGCCACGGGAGCAGGACCGGGTCGGGGAGCTTGGCGAAGGCGCTCGACATCGCCTCGACGACGAACGGGGCCAGCTTCGGGACCGGCTCCAGGGCCTGGACGAAGCCGCTCAGATACTGCGGGAACGACGGCACGACGAGCGGGTTGTCCAGCAGCTGCGCGGTCCGGGCGCGCAGGTCGGCCAGGGGCAGCAGGCCCAGCTGGTGGTGGGCCGACCACAGCAGGGCGGTCTTGGCCGGTGACTCCGGGTGGGACTGGCGCACCGCCAGCTCGAGCTGGGCCCGGTCGCAGCCCAGCGACAGGGCCAGGCCCTCCATCGTGAAGAGGAAGCCCAGCATGGCGGCGACCTGCCGCACGCCGGTCTCGTCGTCGACGAAGGCGGTGGGCAGCAGGGTGCAGTAGTGGGCGTAGCCCGCGGTCACGAACGACTCGCACCAGGCCGGCAGGGCCGGCTCGGTGGAGCGGTAGTGGGCCAGCAGCCGCCGGATGCGGCGCAGCACCTCCGGGGCGTCGTCGACGGTGCGCTCGGCGGCGAGCAGGTCCACGGCGCGGGCGCCGAGCTCGTCGGTGAAGCGGCGGCTGCCGAGGAACAGGATCGAGTCCTCGACGGCGCGCAGGGCGACCGCGGCGGTGGCGTCCGGCGCCCAGACCGAGCGGCGCAGGCGCTGCTCGACCACCTGCTCGACGGTGACGCCCTCGTAGCCGAGCTCGATGATGTATCGCTGGTGCCGCCCGATCGCGAGGTCCCAGCTCTCCTGGATGGACTTCTCCCCGAGCCGCCGGGAGCCCATGATCGGACGCACCGCCCCTTCGGGCAGCAGATACCGCAGCATCCACAGCAGGTGCGAGGCCGCCCCGAGCTCGGGCCGCCCGGCCAGGTCGAGCAGGGCCCGCTGGACGGTGGTCTTGGTGAGGTCGAGGCCGATCGGTGCGAGCCGGTCGTAGACGTCGCGGGCCAGCGGCGGCAGGGCCGCGTAACCGACCTGGCCGACCCGGTCGCCGCCGAGCAGGATCTCGCAGAGGCGGCGCACGTCGCGCCGGCCGGGCACGGCGTCCTTCTCGATGCAGGTGACGGCGGCGTCCTGGAAGTCCCACGGCGTCGGCCGGGCCCGGTTGCGCATGCCCGCCAGCAGGATCGACGTCTCGAACACGGCGATGGCATCGGCGGTGCTGGCCAGATAGCCGTTGCGCCGGGCCAGCCGCACGATGTCGACGCACCAGCCGAGCAGCTCCTCCTCGTCGAGGCCGTCGAGCACCGGCGGGGCGGCCAGGAAGCCGGAGAGCCGGTCGGCCACGGGCGGCGCGGACCCGCCGGCCGCCGCGGCGGCGGCCGCCTTGCGCTTGCGGCCGCCCTGCTGGCCCTCCAGCGCGAACGGGGTGAGCCGGGCCCGGGTGACCGCCTTCTGCCAGGTCGCGGCGGCGATCGAGACCGAGCCCCCGGCGAGGCCGAACTGGGCCTCGATCGCCGAGTGGCTGGAGGGGATGAGCCCGTAGAGCCACTTCGTCGCCGTGCGCGGGCTGATGTCGAAGTCGGGCACGCCGGCGCCGGTGCCGAACTCGGCGACCCGGCTCGCGGCGTGGAAGGCGCCGCAGACGTAGAGGCAGTCGGCCTTGTCGGCACCGGTGCGGGCCAGGTGCTCGCGCATCCGGGTCCACATGTAGCGCTCCCGGTCCTCGTCGACCGCGAGCCGCCCGGAGCCGGCCGGGGTCAGCCGCCGGAAGAGGCTGCCGATGAGCACCATGACCTGCCGGTAGGTGTCGTAGTCGGCGGCGGACAGCGGCTGCTCGACATACTGGTCCCACCACTCCGACCAGTGCCGGACCTTGCCGTGGTGCAGCAGGTGCCGCTCCAGCTCGGCGAAGCGCGGCCGCAGGTCGCCGATCTCGATGCCGACCGCGTCGCCGTGCAGGTCGGCCTCCTCCGGCTTCTCGCCGGGCTCGCCCTCGCCCTCCGGAGCCGGGGTGTCCTCCTCCCGCGGCTGCCACTGGAAGACGTGGTCGGTGGAGCGGTCGACGAGCACCAGCTCGACGCCGGGCGTGTCGAGGGCGTAGGCGATCGCCTGATACTCCGCGGACGCCTCGGTGATCGGCGCGACGACGCTCAGCGGCCCCCACTCGGACGGGAAGCCCTCGAGCTGCGACGCGAAGGCCTGCAGCGCGACCGGGAGCCGGCAGTTGCGCAGCTCGGTGAGCAGCGGCCCGAGGTCCTCGCACAGCTCCAGGTAGATGACCTTGGGTCGCTTCTCGCGCAGCCGGCGGACCATCGCCAGCCCGGACGCGGGCGAGTGGTGGCAGACCGGGAAGATCTCCAGCTCCTCGCGCAGCGCCCGGTCGACGTCGTCGACCAGCCCGGCCAGGATCTCGGGGATCGCGCCCGGCCCGTCGGCGAAGGCGGTGGCCGCCTCCACCAACTGGGACCGGAGCCCGGCGAACGGGCTCGGGGCGCGCGTCAGCGCCTCGGAAACCTCGGTCATGAGAGTGTGGCGATCGCCTGGCGGCCGCCCTCCAGGAACGCCGGCCAGTGCCCGCCGTCCTCCTTGCTGCGCGGCTCGACCACACCGTGCCAGTACTTGTTGAGGATGGCGAGATCCTCCGGGCTGCGCCGGGCCAGCGACCCGACCAGCGAGCCGGCGAGCGTCTCCGCCCGCAGCGTGCGGTCGCCGAAGAACGTGCTGTGCAGGATCGCGTCCTCCAGCACGCCGATCTGCTCGGCGGTGGACAGCGCCGACTCGAGCTTGTCGTCGTCGCTGGTCGCCGACGCGGCCGCGGCGCGCAGGTCGGCGAAGCTCTGCAGCAGGATGTCGAGCAGGTTGGGCGGCACGTCGAGCTCGATGCGGTGCCGGCGCAGCAGCTCGGTGGTGCGGAACCGGACGATCTCCGCCTCGCTCTTCTTGTTGGTGACGACCGGGATGCGCACGAAGTTGAACCGCCGCTTGAGCGCCGAGGACAGGTCGTTGACGCCCCGGTCGCGGCTGTTGGCGGTGGCGATGATCGAGAAGCCGGGCTGCGCGAAGACGATGTTGTCGTCGTCGAGCTCGGGAATCGAGACGTACTTCTCCGACAGGATCGAGATCAGCGCGTCCTGCACGTCGCTGGTCGAGCGGGTCAGCTCCTCGAACCGGCCGATGACGCCCTTCTCCATCGCGGTCATGATCGGCGACGGGATCAGCGACGCCCGGGACTGGCCCTTGGCGATGACCATCGAGACATTCCATGAGTACTTGATGTGGTCCTCGGTCGTGCCGGCCGTGCCCTGCACCACGAGCGTCGAGTTGCGCGAGATCGCCGCGGCGAGCAGCTCGGCGAGCCAGCTCTTGCCGGTGCCCGGGTCGCCGATGAGCAGCAGGCCGCGGTCGGAGGCGAGGGTCACGATGCTGCGCTCGACGAAGCTGCGGTCGCCGAACCACTTCTGCGGGATCTCGCGCTCGAGGCCGTCGGCGCGCTCCGAGCCGAGGACGAACAGCCGGACCATGCGCGGGCTGAGCCGCCACGAGAACGGCTTGGGGCCGTCGTCGATCGACTCGAGCCAGTCGAGCTCGTCGGCATACTTGACCTCGGCGGGGGCGCGGAGCATGTCAGTCATGAGGGGCTCTCCTAGGCGAGGAAGCTCTTGAGCTCGGACACGAGCTTGCGGACGTGACCGGACAGCACGGGGGTGCCCAGGTCCTTGAAGCGCTGGCGGAACCACGGGTTGACGCTCTGCTCACCGCCGCTGCCGACCGAGCCGACGGGAATGAACTTCACGCCGGAGCGGTGCACGGACTGGATCATGTCGAACAGCGGCTGGGAGCGGTCGAACTCGTAGAAGTCGGAGATCCAGACCATGACCGTGTTGCGCGGGTCGGTGATCTTCGGCTGGGCCATGGCCATGGCGACCGGGCCGTCGTTGCCGCCGCCCAGCTTGGTGCGCAGCAGCACCTCGAACGGGTCGTGCACCCACGGCGTCAGGTCGAGCGCCCGGGTGTCGTAGGCGATGAGGTGCACGTCGACCTTGGGCAGCCCGGCGAAGATCGAGGCCAGGATGGTGCAGTTGACCATCGAGTTGACCATCGAGCCGGACTGGTCGACCACGACGATGAGCTTGGCGGGCGTGGTCCGCTTCGCGGTCTGCCGGTAGAAGAGCCGGTCGACATAGAGCCGCTCGTCCTCGGGGCTCCAGTTGGTGAGGTTCTTCCAGATGGTGCGCTCGATGTCGAGGTTGCGGAACACCCGCTTGGGTGGCACCGACCGGTCGATCTCGCCCACGCTGGTCTGCTGGACCTGCGTGCGCAGCACCTGGGCGACCTCGTCGACGAACCGCCGGATGAGCGCCTTGGCGTTGGCCAGCGCGACGCCGGAGAGGTTGCTCTTGTCGCGCAGCAGCTGCTCGATGAGCGACATGCTCGGGGTGAGCTGCTTGGCCAGCGCCGGGTTGGCCAGCACCTCCCGCAGGTGCATCCGCTTCACCAGGTCGCCCTCGATGCCGGCGAGCACGCCGCCGAGGCCGCCGCCGGCGCTCTCGCCCGGCCTGCCGCGCAGCTGGCCGGGCTCCATCCCGAGGGCCCGCTCGAACCAGCCCGCGTCGGCCTGCCAGCCGGCCAGCTGGGTGGCGCTGACGCTGCCGTGGCCGGTGTTGAACACGTTGATGAGCAGCTTCGAGACCAGCGCGGCGCGGCGGACCTCCTGCCCGTCGCCGGCCGCGCTGCCGGTGAGCAGGCCCTCGAACTCGCCCGCCAGCTCGGGGTGGCGCTGCACCAGGTTGTCGACGGACACGCCCGGGTCGAGCAGCGCCGGCGGCAGGCCGATGTCGTCGACGATCGCGACGCTCGCGGACTCCAGCGCGAGCTGCTCGTCGGCGTCGAACAGCCGGCCCAGCATGCGCCAGTAGAGCACTTGGCGCCGGTTCTCCTCGGCGGTCATTTGCGCAGCAACCTTCCGGCCCGCTCGCGCAGCACGTCGACCGCCTCGCCGGCCGCCTTGGCCAGCTTGGGGTCGGCGGGGCCGAGCGCCCAATCGCCGGTGTGCACCGCGACCGGCTTCTTCTTGACCGTGGCCAGCACCGCGAGCGGCTGCACCGTCCAGGCGCCGTCGTCCCAGCGCAGCAGGCCGATGCAGGCGGTCGCGGCGGCGAGCAGCTCCGCGGTCAGCGGCCCGGCGGCGGGCAGCCGGCGGGTGTCGAGGGTGACCGCCGAGAGGTCCTCGACCAGCACCGGCTCGGCGATGCGGGCCGGGTGGCGCTCCAGCGGCGGCGTCGCCGGGGCGAGCGCGGCGCCGAGGTGCACCCGGGCGGTGGTGAACGGGTCGGCCGGCTCGCCGGGCCGGGCCTGCGCGTCGCGCCACAGCAGGTCGCCGCCGGGCAGCAGCGGCACGTCGGTGAGCTCGAGCGCCCGGTGCTCGGCCAGCGCGGTCAGCAGCATCGGGTGGCCGGCCAGCAGCCGCCAGATCGCCGGGCCGACGATCGTGTCGACCTTCGCCGCGGAGACGCTCGCCCGGACCAGCCGGGGCGGGCCGCCCGCCGCCTCCAGCACGCCGTGGACCTGCACCTGGACGGCGGTGGCGTGCTCGTGGACGTCGGCGCCGAGGATCAGCAGCCGCCCGGTGACCGGCTCGGCCTGACCGGCCCGCCCGGCGCGGCCCCCGTCGTGGGCCAGCAGCAGGCCGCGGCTCCACAGGTCGGCCCAGCGGCGCACCGGCAGGTGCTCCAGGGTGGCGACCGGGCTGCCGGCCCGCAGCTCGGCGGCGAGGCCGTCGAGCAGGACCGCGAGGCGGCGCAGCTCGGGCTCGGTGAGGGTGGCCTCGATCACCTGGCCCGCCGCGGCGACCAGCTCGTGGTCGACGCCGCGCCAGCCGGTGATGGCCAGCTCGCGCAGCCACGACCGGGCCCCGGCCAGCAGGTGGCCGAGGTGTCCGGCGCCGGCGGCCGGGCCGGGCTCGCCCGCCCAGGGGGCGCGGTCGCGGCCCAGCGCCGCGTCGGCGCGGGCGAGCAGCGCGTCGTGCACCGCGCCGAAGAGCGCGATCCGGGCGGCGGCCAGGGCGAACAGGTGGTCGTCGGCGATCGAGCCGGCCGCGATCTTGTCGGCCGCCTCGGCGACCGCCTCGCGCAGCGGGCTGCCGGCGAACGCGCCGGTCAGCGCGCCGAGCGCGGCCGCATCCTCCTCGTCGACCCGGGCGAAGCCGTGCACGAGCCCGTCGTCGACCGCGGCGGCCAGGGCGAGGGCGTCGGCGATCCCCGGGTCGGGATCCGCGGCGTTGAGCGTGGCGAGCATCAGCCCTCCTCCGCCGGGCGCGAGACGGACGGGAACCAGTGCAGCTCGGGGATCGGCTCGGCGCTGCCGGGCAGCTCCAGATAGGCCAGGTGGCGCAGGAAGCCGCTGAACACGGTGGCCGCGGGCGCCGGCTCGTGGTGCGGCTTCAGCCCGGCGAGCAGCGGGGTGCCCTCGTCGACCTCGATGCGCAGATAGCGCGCGACGCGCTCGCGGCCATACTGCAGCTCGGCCTCCTCCAGCAGCGCCTGCAGGTGCTTGCACAGGTAGGAGCCGCGCAGCCCGCCGCAGGGCCGGTTGTTGTTGGTGCTGCAGCTCAGCCCGTGGCCGGCGGCGCCGATCGAGGAGACGTAGACCCGCTCGACGTCGGAGCCGCTGGACACCACGCCTTGCAGGCGCCCGTCGGCCAGCTCGACGAACGGCACTTTGGCCAGCTTGCGGGGCTTGACCGGCGGTATGACGACCGCGGTCGAGCGCGTTTCGACGCTCAAGACCATCGACCTCCAACGTTCGGGGTGGTCCGTGACGCCGGTAGTTCTACCGCACGGGTACGACAAAAAATCTCTACACCCGGGCGACCGCCTCGCTCAGGCAGGTCGGGACGTCTTCGGCGTGGTACGGCCATTCACTCGGCTCGATGTTGTGCACGAAGCCGGCGTAGAGGACCGCGTCCACGAGCGGGGCGACCGGCCGCACCAGCTCGACCGCCGCCTCTGGGTCGCAGCCGGGCGCCACCCGCCGCCAGAGGCCGGCCCAGTGCGCCTCCAGCGCCTCCGCCTCGGCCGGCGCGAGCCCCTCGCACAGGCCGAGGATGTCGAAGGCCGGATTGCCCAGGAAGGCGTCGCCCCAGTCGAGCACTGCCGGCGGTACCGACGCGGAAAAACGAACGTTGCCGGGATGGAAATCGCCGTGGACCAGCGTGTCGGGCAGGCCGCACGCGGCGACCGCGGCCAGCCGCCCGGCCAGGCCGCTCAACAGGGCGTCGAGCCCGAAGATCTCGCCGAGCCACGGCTCCGCGGCCACCGCGATCTGCGTGCGCAGCAGCTCACCGCGCCGGTCCCGCACGCCCCGCGCGGCCAGCCCCGGCAGGTCGTCCAGGGCCCGGCGCTGCAGCCCGTGCAGCAGGTCCGCCATCGCGAACCGCTGCTCGACGGGCGCGCCGAAACCGTCCTCGCCCGGCAGGTGGCCCAGCAGCTGCCGGCCGGTGCCATCGGCGGCGAGCAGGTGCGGGGCGGACCCCGGCGCCACTTCGCCCAGCCAGGCCAGCACCTCGCTCTCGGCGCGCAGGAACGGCGGCAGGTGCTTGAGCCACACCGGTCCGCCCGGCGTGTCCAGCCGCCACAGCGCCGAGAGGTTCCAGGTCTTGCGTTGTGAGATTTTTTCGACGGTACCCATGCCAAGCCCGCGAAGCTCGTCCAGCGCCCAGCGGAGCGACGCGGCCGGCCCGCCCACCTCGGCGAAAGGCGCCCGAAGCGGATGCGGGGCCGGCCGGAAGTCCACCGGGGTGAGCGCCGGAGTGCCGCCGTCGAGCTGGGCGAGGTACGTCACCGCGCCACCGTGCGGCCGGGGCCGGTCGGCGTGCAGCAGCCGCAGCACGGTCACGTCGGCGCCGAAGCGCTCCCGTGCGCCGAGCACGACGTCGGCGACCTCGGGCCAGTAGGGCAGCTCGACGTCGAACGCCGGCAACGCGCCGAGCACCGCGCCCGACACGTCGACCAGCACCAGCGTCACGTTGCGCATCGGTACAACTTCACCACCCCAGGGGACGGCCCGTCACAGGGATCGGGCCAGCCGGTCCGCCAGCAGCCGGGTGAACCGCGACGGGTCGCTCAGCTCGCCGCCCTCGGCCAGCAGCGCCATGCCGTAGAGCAGCTCGGCGGCCTCGCCCAGCGACGGCGCCTCCGCGTCGGCGGCGAGCGCGTCGCGCAGGCCGGTGACCAGCGGATGATCCGGGTTGAGCTCCAGGATGCGCTTGGTGTGCGGCATTTCCTGGCCCATCGCCCGGTACATCTTCTCCAGCGTCGGGGTGATGTCGTGCTCGTCGCCGACGATGCAGGCGGCCGAGGTGGTCAGCCGGGTGGAGAGCCGGACCTCCTTGACGTCGGCCTCCAGCTTGGTGCCGAGCCACGACAGCAGCGGCGCGAAGCCCTCGCTGCGCTCCGGCGCGATCTCCTCGGCGCCCAGGTCCACCTGGCCCTTGGCCACCGACTGCAACTGCCGGCCGTCGTACTGCGACACCTGCTCGACCCACACCTCGTCGACCGGGTCGGTGAGGATCAGCACCTCGTAGCCCTTGGCCAGGAATGCCTCCAGGTGCGGCGAGTTCTCCACCATCGCGCGCGACTCGCCGGTCATGAAGTAGATGTCGTTCTGCCCCTCCTTCATCCGGTCCACGTATTCGCGCAGCGACGTCGGCCGCTCCGCCGAATGCGTCGAGGGCAGCCGGAGCAGGTCGAGCAGGGTATCGCGATTCTCGGTGTCGTCGAGCAGGCCCTCCTTGAGCGCCCGGCCGAATTCGGTCCAGAACGTGGAATACCGCTCGGAGTCCTTTTCCTTGATCTCGGTGAGCGTGGCGAGGACCTTTTTCACCAGGCGCCGGCGCACGACCTGGATCTGGCGGTCCTGCTGCAGGATCTCGCGGGAGATGTTGAGCGAGAGGTCGTGCGCGTCGACCACGCCCTTGATGAATCGCAGGTACAGCGGGGTCAGCGCCTCGCAGTCGTCCATGATGAACACGCGCTTGACGTACAACTGCACGCCGTGCTTGGCGTCGCGGGTGAACAGATCGAACGGCGCGCGGGACGGAATGAACAGCAGGGCCTCGTATTCGAAGGTGCCCTCGCCCTTCATGTGGATCGTCTCGAACGGATTCGTCCAGTCGTGGCTGACGTGCTTGTAGAACTCGTTGTACTCCTCGTCGGCGACCTCGCTGCGCGGCCGCGCCCAGAGCGCCTTCATCGAGTTCAGCGGGGTGTCGGCGCCGCCCAGCCGGATCGGCCAGGCGATGAAGTCCGAGTACTTCTTGACGATTTCCCGGACCTTCCACTCCGCCGTGTAGTCGAACAGCCGGTCCTCGCTGTCCTCGGGCTTGAGGTGCAGCGTGACCGACGTGCCCTGCGGCGCGCCTGCCTCGATGGCCTCGATCTCGTAGGTGCCCTCGCCGGCGGATTCCCACCGCGTGCCCTGGCTCTCGCCGGCCTTGCGGGTCACCAGCGTCACCTTGTCGGCGACCATGAACGTCGAGTAGAAACCGACGCCGAACTGGCCGATGAGCTCGGCCCGCTGCTGCTGCTCGGGTGATTCCCGAAGCTTGCGCAGCAGCTCCGCGGTGCCGGACTTCGCGATGGTACCGATCAGCGAGACGACGTCCTCGTGGGACATCCCGATGCCGTTGTCGCGCACGGTGAGCGTGCGGGCATCCTGGTCAATCTCCAGCTCGATGTGCAGGTCGCTCGTGTCGACCTCGAGCTCCTTGTTCAACATCGATTCCAGGCGCAGCTTGTCCAGCGCGTCGGAGGCGTTGGAGATCAGCTCGCGCAGGAAGATGTCCTTGTTGGAGTAGATCGAGTGGACCATCAGGTGCAGCAGCTGACGGGTCTCGGCCTGGAACTCCAGCGTCTCGCTCACTTCGACTCCTTCTCAAAGAGCTACGGCCGCGGAAAAGAATACTTCCGCACGCCGCCGCTCGACCGGTGTGGCAGCGCGGTGAGATGCTCGAAGGGTGCAGAATCCGGTGCTCGCCCAGCTGCTCGCGGTCGCACTGATCGTGGCGATCGTCGCGCTGGCCGTCGTCGCGATCCCGATCCGCCGCGGCGGCGCGCCGATCAGCGCCCGCGGCCGTGAGGAGCGCGGGTGGTACGGCTTCATCTACGCAAACCCGGACGATCCTCATCTGATCGTACCCAAACGGCTGGGCCTCGGCTGGACGATCAACTTCGGCCACCGCCGCGCCTGGCAGACGGTGTTCGGGCTGCTGGCCTTCATCGCCGTCAGCGTTGTGGTGTACACCCTGGCCGGAGCGAACGGCCAGAGCGCCCACTGACCGTGCGCGGCCCGGGAAGGCGCTGGTCGACGGGCCGAGACCGCCGAGGCCCTCGCCGCCTAGCTCCTCCGGGAGCAGGTCTTTCACCGCCGCCGGAGACACAGCGCCTAGCCGCGAGTGGTGGCCCTACCTGCGCCGCTACGCGCACGACCTGCGCACGGCGTTGTTGCGCCGCGCGGGCACCCTGCCCGCGGTCGCGCCGCTGGAGGTCACCCCGATCACGCTGGACACCGCGGAGCCGGGGCTGCGCACGCTCACGGAGAGCGGCTTCGCGATGGACGTGCCGACGGTCTTCGTGATCGGCTGCGGCCGAGGTGTCCGTCGCCGAGGTGTCCGTCGCCGCGGGCGCCGACGACGCCGGCTCGGCGGCGCGGCTCGCGCGGCTGGACCGGGCCCGCTACCCGCTGCTCATCGAGGCCGCCCTGACCGGCACCGGCACTGACGACGCCGCCCGGTTCGACTTCGCCCTCGAACCCCCTGTTGGGCGGCTTCGCCGCCGCTCTCACCCGCCCGCCGCTCCCACCCGCCCGCCCGCCGCGACCATAAGTCTCCGCGATCACGCCGATTCCGCGCGGGCACCGGCACTTTTTCATGATCGCGGAGTGAAAGTGTACTCATGAGTACATTAAGTCTCCGCGATCATGACAAACCCGCGAAACGCCGGCTCCCATCGCATGATCGCGGAGACTTATGGTCGCTGCGAAAAGTCCAAACACTTCGTGTCCGGACTTTTCGGACTTATGCCCTGTCAGGCGAAAAATCCGATAAGTCGTGGCGCGGAGCGCCCGACTTATCGTAAAGCGGCGTGAGTGGGCCAAATCGGTGCGGACTCTGGCGAGCGCGGCGCGAAGCGTTCAACTTGGCGGATAACAGTGGGAATAGCGCAAATGCGGTGTGCGAACTCCGGCGGCTGTGGCGGCGGAGCGGTCGCATCGGACTTGTCGGAGGTCGGCGCAACTCGGTCAAACCGGTGCGGAGTCGAACGGTCGCGGCGCGGAGCGCCTGACTGTCGGAAAACGGCGTGGCCGGGTCGGATGCAGCGCAGCGGCGGCCGTGACTTGTCGGGACGGGCGAAGGGGGCGATGGCGGCGCGGGCCCGGGGGCTGGGGGCGCCCGGGCCCGGGACGGCCGGGGGGGCTAGTGGGCGCTGGAGCGGGCCCAGAGGTTGATGCCGGACTCCGTGGCGTGGGTGTCGATCGCCGCCAGCTCCTCCGCGGAGAAGTCCAGGTTCGACAGGGCCGCCACGTTGTCGTCCAGCTGCGCCACGCTCGAAACGCCGATCAGGGTCGAGGTGACGCGGGGGTCGCGCAGCGTCCAGGCGAGGGCCATCTGGGCGAGGCTCTGGCCGCGGGCGGCGGCCAGGTCGTTCAGCGCGCGGATCTTGGCGAGGTTGTCGTCGGTGAGCCACTCCGGGGCCAGCGAGCTGTGCTCGCTGGCCCGTGATCCCTGTGGTACCCCGTGCAGATAACGGTCCGTGAGCATGCCCTGGGCCAGCGGCGAGAAGGTGATGCAGCCGATGCCCTCCCGCTCGAGCACGTCGAGCAGGCCGTCCTCGATCCAGCGGTTGAGCATCGAGTATGACGGCTGGTGGATGAGGGCCGGCGTGCCGAGCCGCCGCAGGATCTCCGCCGCCTCCGCCGTCTTGGCCGGTGAGTAGGACGACACGCCCACGTAGAGTGCCTTGCCCTGGCGCACCGCGGCGTCCAGCGCGCCCATCGTCTCTTCCAGCGGCGTCTCGGGGTCGAAGCGGTGCGAGTAGAAGATGTCGACGTAGTCCAGGCCCATCCGGCGCAGGCTCTGGTCCAGGCTGGCCAGCAGGTACTTGCGCGATCCCCACTCGCCGTAGGGGCCGGGCCACATGTCGTAGCCGGCCTTGGTGGAGATGACGAGCTCGTCGCGGTACGGCCGGAGGTCGCTCGCCAGGAGCCGCCCGAAGTTCTCCTCCGCCGAGCCGTACGGCGGGCCGTAGTTGTTGGCCAGGTCGAAGTGCGTGATGCCCAGGTCGAACGCGCGCCGCACGAGCGCGCGGTGTCCGTCAAGCGGACGGCCGTGTCCGAAGTTGTGCCACAGCCCCAGCGAGACGGCCGGCAGCTTCAGGCCGCTGCGCCCGGTGCGGCGGTATTGCATGTGCTCATAACGCGATGCGTCGGCGGTGTACGTCACGAGCCTCAGCCTATGAGTCAGCCGATCGTGCGCACGACGTTCCCGTCGGGATCGCGGATCTCGGAGCGCACGATCTCCACGACCAGGGGCTCGGCGCCGGGCACCGCGCGCACGCCGGCGAACGGCTCCAGCACCCGGACCAGGGAATCGAGCGCCTCGTCGGTGAGCGAGACCTGCAGCAGTTCGCCGGCTTCCGCCGTACCCACGGAGAAACTGCCGGAGGTGAACTCCACGCTGCTCTCGGGCCCGTCCAGGCGCAGGGTGCGGCCGAAGGGCAGGCGCCCGAGCAGCGTCTCGGCGACCCGCTCGGCGACGTGCGCGCCGAGCACCAGCCGGACCAGGTCGCCGTCGGGGCGCCAGCCGAACTCGCTCAAGGCCAGCGTGGCGGTGGAGGAGCCGTCCAGCCGCCGGCCCTCGTCGACCGCCTCGGCCACGGCCGGGTCGTCGATCACCGAGGCGCGGTCCAGGTCGGTGACGAGCAGCGGGAGCCGCTGGGCGAGCAGTTCGAGGAAGTCGCGGACGCTCCACGCCTGGGTCGCCGCGTACTCGTCCGGCGTGATGCCCACGATCTGCAGGAACTGCACGGCGCCGTGCGGCGTGGCGATGGTGCCCAGTTCCGGGTCCTCGGTGAAGACGACGGCCCGGATGAGGGTGCGGTGCTCCAGCGCGATCGGGCCGTTGAGGTCCATGTGGTGGTTGGGCTCGAACCAGTTGCCGGTCTGGAAGACGTACCGCGCCAGATTCTGCAGGAAGTTCGCGGCCCAGACCGGCGGCTCGCTCTCCCCCGGGTCGCGGGCGAGGCGGAACGTGAACTCGAAGCCCCACCCGGAATCGTCGGGATTGTCGGACTGCTTGTCGTAGAGCTCGCTCATGCCGTACGACACCGCGTGCCAGTGCGGGACCGGATCCTGCCGCGGGTAGAAGCTGATCCCGTCGAGCGGGTCCGGGCCGCCGAATGCCCACTTCAGGATCGTGCCGAGGTGGCGGGGATCGACGCCGGGGTACAGCCGATCCAACGCCGCGTCGATGGCGTCCCAGCCGGCCGTGTCGGAGGTCATGTTTTCGATTAAACCCGCTCTATGCCTAGAGTCCCAGCCGAGCGGCGACGCCCGCGGCCCCCGGGTGACCCAGGCGCTCGTAGATGGCCAGCGCGCGGCGCCACAGGCCGACCGCGGGGGCGCCGTCGAGGGCGTCGCCGAGCCGGGTCGCCGTGTCGGCCTCGTCGAGGCGGTCGCCGAGCGCCGCGTAGCGCTCCAGCGCCTCCCGGTAACGCTCGGTGGCCGGCTCGACCTGGCCGAGCGCCGCGTGGACCCGGCCGAGGTGGGCCAGCGCCGCCGCGACCTCGCGCTCCTCGCCCAGCTCGCGGCGCAGGCCCAGGGCCCGCTCGCCGTGCCCGACGGCCTCCGCCGCCCGGCCCGCGACCCCGTAGTGCCAGGCGGCCGCGGCGTGCGCGGCGGCCGCGCCGGGCCGGTCGCCGGCCCGGCGGAACAAGGCGAGCGCCAGCTCGTCCTGGACGATCGCCTCGGTGAAGCGGGCCATCGACTCCAGCAGCGCGGCCAGCTCCTGCCGGCAGCCGGCCGCCTCGGCCGCCGCGCCGTGCGCGTGGAAGCCGTCGGCCGCCTCGCGCAGCCGGCGCAGCGCGGCCTCGTGCTGCCCGGTGCGCCGGTAGGCGGCCGCCTGCGCGCGCCGCGCGCGGGCCAGCAGCGCCGGGTCGCCGAGGTGCTCGGCGGCCCGGATCGCGATGTCCTGCACGGCGATGCGCTCGTCCCACTGCCCCGCCGCGTCCAGCGGGCCGTCCAGGGCGTCGGCGATGCGGCAGGCGTCGCGGAAGCGGCCGCGGCGCATGGCCAGGCCGAGCACGCCGCGCCGGGCCGGCGGATCGCCGGCGCCGGCGGCGTGCGCGGCCACCAGCCGGTCCTGCACGGCCGCCCGCTCGGCGTCGGTCAGCAGGGCCGCCGCGTGCTCGCGCAGCAGGGCGTGCATCGAGAACCGCCCGGGCCGCGGCTCGCCGACCAGCCCGGCCCGGGCCAGCTCGGTCAGGGCGTCCACGTCGGAGGGTCCGCCGAGCACCGCGGGGTGGGCGCCGAAGGCCCGGAACTGCGTGCGCGCGTCCGGCGAGAGCAGCCCGTAGGACCAGGCGAACACGGTCTGCGCGGCCAGCGCGTCCGCGGCCGCGGTCAGCGACAGCTCCGGGTGCAGGGCGGCCCGCGCGGAGACCACCGCGAGCGCCATGGGCAGGCGCCCGCACGCGGTGATGATCCGGTCGACGGCGGCCGGCTCCGATTCGGTGCGCCCGGCGCCGATCCGCCCGGCGAGCACGGCCCGCGCCTCGGTGCGGTCCAGCACCCCGAGCACGACCCCGTCCACACCCTCCACTTCGGACAGTCCGGCGAGGCGCCCGGTGACGATCGCGACGCTGTCGCCCGCCGCCGGCAGCAGCGGCCGGACCTGGGCGGCGTCGGCGGCGTCGTCGAGCACGACGAGCATGCCGCGGCGGGCGGTCAGGCTGCGGTACATCCCGGTGCGCGCCGCCACCCCGAGCGGCATGTCCGCAGGCGCCACGCCGAGCGCGCCGAGCAGGGTGGCGAGCGCCTCCGCGGTGGTCAGCGGCGGCCCGGCTGGGTCGGAGCCGCGCAGGTCGAGCAGGATGGCGCCGTCGGGGAACCGGCCGGCCACCCGGTGTCCATAGTGGACGGCGAGGGCGGTCTTGCCGACGCCCGCGGCGCCGCCCACGAACACGGCCCGGGCGCCGGGCAGCAGCCGGTCGAGCCGGGCGATGGCGCCGGCCCGCCCGGCGAACCCGGCGGGCGCGGGCGGCAGCCGCCGGATCTCCGCCGGTGGCTCCGATACCGTGGCCAAACCGTTACCAACCTCGAGCCGGGCCCGGGCCGAGACCAGCGCACCGGCCTCGGCCGGGCTCGCGCCGAGCAGCCGCAGCAGGGCATCGAGGCGCTCGGCCGGGGGCAGCGCCCGGCCGGCGAAGTAGGCGCCGATGACCGCGTCGGACCAGCCGGTGCGCGCGGCGAGCTCGCCGAACGTGAGCGGGGACGAGCGGACCCGCCGCGCCTGCCGGCGCCGCAGGTCGCGCAGCCGCCCCGCGAGCTCGTCGAGGGTGGAGACACCCGATGGATCTTCCACCCTGGGAAGCCTGCCACAGCCCGCCAAATCGAGCCGGATAACGACGGTGCCCCGCCGGCGCCGGGTGGCGCGGGCGGGGCACCGGATCGCGATGCGTCAGGCGCAGATCGTCTCGAGGTCCTTGCCCGCGGCCTCGATGTCGGTCGTCACCTTGTCCAGGTCGTTGATCGTGTTGATCTGGGACAGGGTGGCCGGGTCGCCGAGCAGCGCGAGACCCTTGGCGGCCTTGTCCAGCGCGGCCTGCAGTTTCGGGTCGGCGGCCTCGGCCTTGAGGTCGCTGAGCTGCTTGGCGAGGGCGTCGGCGAGCTCCTTGGCCTTCGCCTCGGCCGCGGTCTCGGCGGCCTTGTTCTTCTGCTGCTTCGCGACGACGGCCAAGCCGATCTGCTCGCCGATGGGCTTCACCGCGTCCTCGGTGACGATCTTCTGGGCCTTGCCGCAGACCTCTTTGGTGTTGGCCGCGACGTCGACCGTCGGGCTCGGCGACGAGGTCGGGCTCGGCGATGCTTGGGCCGACGCGCCCGCCGACGTGTCGCTGTCATCGGCCTGCGCGCAGGCCGCGGAGGTGCTCACGAGTGCGGCAAGGACCGCCGCGGTCAGGAGCCGTCGCACGATGGGGGTTCTCCTCAATATGTGGGATGCATCACGCTGGTCGATCTTCGCCGGGGTCCGGGTCCGGCGAACCAGCGGACGCCGGATCGTAGCAACCTGTACCCAGTCCGCGGGCGTCCGCTACATCTGCTCGGGGGCGTCGATGCCGAGCAGCTCAAGACCGATCCGCAGGGTCCGCGCGGTCAGCTCACACAGCGCGAGCCGGCCGTGGCGCACCGGCTCCGGCGCGCGCAGCACCGGGCACTGCTCGAAGAATGTGTTGAACGCCACGGCCAGGCCGTGCAGGTAGCCGGCAAGGCGGTGGAACTCGAGCGTCTCGCCGGCCGCCGCCACGACGCCGGGGAAGCCGAGCAGCTCGACGGCGAGCGCGTGCTCGGCCGGCTCGGCGACCGCGAACGCGGCGCCGGCCCGCTCCACCCCGCCCCGGCGGAAGATCGAGCGGACCCGGACGTGGGCGTACTGCAGATACGGCGCCGTGTCACCGGTCGCCGACAGCATCCGGTCGAAGTCGAGCACGTAGTCCTTGATCCGGTCGCTCGACAGGTCGGCGTACTTGATCGCGCCGATCCCGATCGCCGGCGCGTCGGCCCGTTCGAGGGCCTCGTCCAGCAGCGCGGCCAGCTTGACCGCGTCGCCGGCCCGGCTGCGCAGCCGCTTGCCGTCGGCGCCGAGCACCAGGCCGAAGGCGACGTGCTGCGCCCGCGCCGGCGGCACCAGCCAGCCGGCGGCCCGGGAGACCGCGAAGACCATCTCCAGGTGCTGCCGCTGCTCCGCGCCGACGACGTAGAGCAGGCGGGTGGCCTTGAGCTCGCGGATGCGGTACCGCAGCGCCGCCAGGTCGGTCGCGGCGTAGCCGTAGCCGCCGTCGCGCTTGCGCACGATGAGCGGCAGCGGCTCGCCGTCGCGGCCGGTGAAGCCCTCCGGGAACGCGCACTCGGCGCCGTCGCTCGCCCGCAGCAGCCCGAGACCGCGCAGCTCCGCCACGACGCCGTCGAGCGCAGGTGCCCGACGTGCATCTCCTTCGCGGCGTTGGGCCCCGAGTAGTCCACGACCACCGTCTCGGGCTCCACAGTGGACACGCCGAGCCGCTCGTCCGCGGCCGCGCCGGCGAGCAGCCGGTCGAGCACCGGGTCGGCGAGGGTCAGGTTGATGAACCCGGGCCCGGTGACCTCGACGCTGCGGCACAGGTCGGACAGGCCGGCGGCGCCGGCCACGGCGAGGGCGAGGGCCCGCCGGTCGCCCAGCTCCCGGGGCAACGCGAGCGCGCCGTCGGCCTGGAAGTCGGCGAACTTGGATCGGCGCAGCACGGGGTCGACGGTCGATCCGGTCACTTCCCCGAACGCGGCCGCGAGCCGGTCCCGCAGCACTGTGCCGATGTCAGCCATGCTCTGGCACGGTACCGGCGGACCGCGCCGCCCGCCGCCGGATTAATCCTCAGGACCAGCTGGGCAGCGCGGCCGGGCCGGCAACGATGAGCAGGAAACAGAATGTCGCCGTGAGCAGCAATCGTGCGATTCGTTGTGCCATGGCCGGAAGTTAACCGCGCCAATGGGGGCGGTGCGCTCACCTCGCGGGGCGATACCGCGGCGGCCGGAGGTTCACCCTTGTTAGGGTGCGGGCCGTGAGCTTCTCGGAGCATGCCACGACATTCGCCGGGCTGCCGGTCGTCGACCTCGAGGCCGGGCAGCCGCTGCCCGCGGTGGACGGGCCGGTCGCCTGGCGGTTCGAGCACTGGGACTACGACGGCGACGACGAGTACGAGCCCAGCCCCACGTTCGCGGCGTCGTTCGCGGAGCTGCTCGACGGGATCGACACCGCGGCCGTGCGGGCGCTGGTGGTCGGCTCGTGGGGGTACGCCGCCTTCAACGACGCGCCGATCGCCCAGCTGTGCGCGGCCGCCGACCGGCTCACCGGGCTGGAGGCGCTCTTCCTGGGCGACATCACCGGCGAGGAGTGCGAAGCCTCCTGGATCCGGCTGGGCGACATCACGCCGTTGCTGCGGTCGTACCCCCGGCTGCGCGTCCTGCGCGTGCGCGGCACCCTGGAGCTGCGGCTGTCGCCGGTGCGCCACGCGAACCTGCGCGAGCTCGCGTTCGAGTCCGGCGGGCTGCCCGGCCACGTGCTCGGCGCCGTGCTCGACAGCGACCTGCCCGCCCTGGAGCGGCTGGAGCTCTGGCTGGGCGTGCGCGACTACGGCGGCGACATCGGCATCGCCGACCTCGAGCCGCTGCTGGCCGGCGGCCGGTTCCCGGCGCTGCGCCGGCTGGGCCTGCGCAACGCCGAGATCGCCGACCGGATCGCCGCCGCGCTCGCCGGCGCGCCGGTCGTGGGCCGGCTGGACGAGCTCGACCTGTCGCTCGGCGTGCTGGGCGACGACGGCGCCGAGGCGCTGCTGGCCGGGCAGCCGCTGACCCACCTGCGCCGGCTCGACCTGCACCACAGCTTCCTGTCGCCGCCGTTCGCCGCCCGGCTGGTCGAGGAGCTGCCCGGCGTCGACGTCGACGTGTCCGAGCCGCAGGTCGAGCGCGAGTGGGGCCGCTACACCGCGGTGTCGGAGTAGCCTCAGCCCCAGTTCTGCGGCGCCTGCTGGCGCGTGGTGGCGTTGACCCGGTTGAAGAAGTTGGTCGTGGCGATCCACAGCACGATCGCGGCCAGTTCCGGCTCGGTGAAGTGCTTCGCGGCGGCGTCCCAGATCTCGTCCGGCACCGCGTCGGCGCGGTCGGCCAGCCGGGTCGCCGCCTCGGCCAGGGCCAGCGCGGCGCGCTCGGCGTCGGTGAAGTAGGGCGTCTCCTGCCACACCGCGACCGCGAAGAGCCGCTCGTCGGTCTCGCCGCGCTGCTTGGCGGCGCGGGCGCCGGCGTCCACGCACGGGCTGCAGCCGTTGATCTGGCTGGCCCGCAGGTGGACCAGCTCCAGCGTGCTCTGCGGCACGCCGGCCGAGTGCGCGGCCTTGTAGAGCAGGCTGACCGCCTTCGTGGCGTCGGGCAGGAGGGCGGCCGGGTTCTCGATTCGGGCCTTCATGATCGGTCTCCTCTGTCACATCGGAGCGATTTGCTTCGTCGCCGGTACGACGGGCCCGCCCGGGACAATGTGACAAATGTGGCTCAGGCCACAAACTTGACGAAAGGTACCGTCGAAGTGAGCGACGCTGACCAACTGCTGGCCCAACGGTTCGAGGAGCTGCGGCCCCGGCTACGCGCGGTGGCCCACCGCATGCTCGGCTCGACCGGCGAGGCCGACGACGCGGTGCAGGAGGCCTGGCTGCGGCTCAACCGCGCGGACGCGGCGGAGGTGGACAACCTGGCGGCCTGGCTGACCACGGTCGTCGGGCGGATCTGCCTGGACATGCTGCGCTCCCGCACCGGCCGGCGCGAGGAGCCGCTGGAGCCGGAGGCGGCCACGGCCGATCCGCAGGCCGGTCCGGAGCAGGAGGCGCTGCTGGCCGACTCGGTCGGCGTCGCGCTGCTGGTGGTGCTGGAGACGCTGACGCCGAGCGAACGCCTGGCGTTCGTCCTGCACGACATGTTCGCGGTGTCCTTCGACGACATCGCCGTCATCGTGGGGCGCAGCCCGGCGGCCGCCCGCCAGCTGGCCAGCCGGGCCCGCCGGCGCGTCCAGGCCGACCCCGCCGCTCCGGCCGCCGACGCGCAGCGGCAACGCGAGGTCGTCGCGGCGTTCCTGGCCGCCTCGCGCGGCGGCGACCTGGCCGCGCTGCTGCGCCTGCTCGACCCGGACGTGGTCGTGCGCGCCGACGAGACGGCGGCCCGGATGGGCACGGCCGGCGAGACCCGCGGCGCCGACGTGGTCGCGGCGTTCTTCTCCGGCCGGGCGCGGGCCGCCCGCCCGGCCGACATCGACGGTGCCGCCGGCGCGGTCGTGCTGGCCGGCGGCCGGATCCGCATCGCGCTGAGCTTCACGATCGTGGGCGGGCGGATCATCGGCATCGACGCCGTCGCCGACCCCGAGCAGCTGGCGCTGATGGAGGTGACGCCGCCGGTTGGGCCGGGCGGGGAGGGGTAGCACGTCAGGCATGAGCACCATCGCCGCCGACCTCCTCGTCCCGCAGGGGGCGCAGGGCCTCGTCGTGTTCGCGCACGGCAGCGGCAGCGGCCGCGGCAGCCCGCGCGGCCGCTTCGTCGCCGAGCGGCTGCGGGCGGCCTCGCTGGCCACGCTGCTGGCCGACCTCGCGACGCCGAGCTTCGATCTCGACCGGCTCTCCACCCGGCTCGCCGCCCTGGTCGACCACATGACCACCGACGAGCGCACCGCCGGCCTGCCGATCGGGCTGTACGGTGCGAGCACGGGCACGGCCGCCGCGCTGGCGACCGCCGCGGAGCGCCCCGGCGTCGTACGCACGGTCGTCTCCCGCGGCGGGCGGCCGGACCTGGCCGCCGACCACCTGCCGCGGGTGCGCCAGCCGGTCCTGCTGATCGTCGGCGGGGAGGACCATCAGGTGCTGGACCTCAACCGGGAGGCGATGGGCCACCTCGGCGGCGAGGTCCGCCTGGAGGTCGTCCCCGGCGCCGCCCATCTGTTCGAGGAGCCGGGCGCCCTCGATCGCGTCGCCGCCCTGGCCCGCGCCTGGTTCACCGCCCGCCTGGTCCCGGCCTAGCGCGCGTCAGGCGGCCACACCGTCGCCGGCCCCGTTGTTCGGGCCGTTGCCGGTGGCGATGCTGCCGAGGCCGACCCAGTGGTCGCCGGTGGTGTCGGCGCCGTTGTTCCGCCAGCCCAGGACGCTGCCGTTCGACGGGTCGACGGCCAGGTAGTCGGCCCGGCGGTCGACGTTGAGGTTCGCCAGGAACGCCCGCCGGCCGCGAGTCGTGACCCCGGTGCCGGTGCCGGAGGCGATCACGCCGCGGTCCTCCCAGTGGTCGCCGGTGGTGTACGCGCCGCGGTTGAGCCAGGCGTGCACCGCACCGGTGTTGGCGTCGAGGGCCAGGTAGTCGTCGAAGCCGTCGCCGTTCAGGTCGGCGAAGGTCACCTGGGGGCCGCCGTCGTGGACTCCGGTGCCGGTGCCGGAGGCGACCACGCCCTGGTCCACCCAGCGGTCGCCGGCGTGGTCGGCGCCAACGTTCAGCCACAGATGCACCGAGCCGTTGTGCTGGTTGACCGCCACGTAGTCGTCGCGGCCGTCGCCGTTCATGTCCGCGAACTGGGCTTCGCTCCTGCCCGCGCCGAGACCGACGCCGGTGTTCGTACCCGACGCGATGATGCCCCGATCGATCCAGTGGTCGCCGGCCGTCGCCGCGCCGTTGTTGATCCATGCCTCGGCCAGGCCGGTGGCCGGGTCGAGGGCGAGGTAGTCGTCCCGGCCGTCGCCGTCGAGGTCGGCCCAGCGCACCACACGGCCGCTCAGCCCGACGCCGGTGTTCGTCCCGGAGGCGATCGTTCCGCGGCCGATCCAGTGGTCGCCCGCCGCGTCGGCGCCGTTGTTGATCCAGGCCATGACCGCGCCGTTGCCGGTGTTGACGGCCAGGTAGTCGTCCCGGCCGTCGCCGTCGAGGTCGGCGAACGCGGCCTGGCCGTTGACGAACGAGCCGACCAGCGGGACCCCGTTGGTCGTGCCGACGCCGGTGTTGGTGCCGGACGCGATCACGCCGCGGTAGAGCCAGTTGTCCCCGGATTCCCAGGCCCGCACGTTGAGCCAGCCGTCGGTCGATCCGGTCGTCGGGTCGATCGCCACATAGTCGGCCAGCCGGTCACCGTTGAGGTCGGCGAACTGCGCCTGCCGGCCGAGCGAGCCGACGCCGGTGTTCGTGCCGGAGGCGATGATGCCCTCGTCGATCCAGCGGTCCCCGCCCCGCTCGGCGCCGTTGTTCAGCCACCCGTGCACCGAACCGGTGCGCTGGTCGACCGCCAGATACTCGACCCGGCCGTCGCCGTTGAGGTCGGCGAACTGCACCTGCCGGCCGGTCAGCCCGACCCCGGTGTTCGTGCCGGAGGCGATGATGCCCACGTCGATCCAGCGGTCCCCGCCGTTCTCGGCGCCGTTGTTGAGCCAGCCGTGCACCGATCCGTTCGCCGGGTCGACCGCGAGGTAGTCGGCCCGCCCGTCGCCGTTGAGGTCGCCGAACCGAACCTGCCGGGCGCCGTAGGCGACGCCGGTGTTCGTGCCGGAGGCGATCACGCCGCGGTCGTCCCAGTGGTCGCCGGGCTCGTAGCCGCGCACGTTCAGCCAGCCGCGCACCGATCCGGTGGCCTGGTCGACGGCGAGGTAGTCGTCGCGCCCGTCGGCGTTGAGGTCGGCGACCTGCATCTCGCGGCCGAACCCGACCCCGGTGTTCGTGCCCGACGCGGTGATGCCGCACGGCAACCAGTGGTCGCCGTCCCGGTCGGCGCCGTTGTTGAGCCAGGTGCGCACCGAACCGGTCGCCGGGTCGACGGCCAGGTAGTCGTCCTTGCCGTCGCCGTTGAGGTCGGCGAACCGCGCCTGCCGCGGCCCACCGCCGCCGGGATTGCCGCCCGGCGGGCAGACGGCCGTGTTCTGCGTGGAGCCGGCCACCGGCCAGTCCCGTCCGATCGCGGTCAGTACGCCGACGTCGAAGACCTTGGCCATCTTGGCGTACCCGGCATCGTTGGGATGCACGTCGTCGGCGAGGTCGCCGTTGTCGACCGCGTTCATGTTGACGAACACCAAGTGCCTGCCGCTGTCGGTCCGGCGCTGGACCATGTCGCTCATGCCCTGGTTGAACGCCCGGATCCGGGCCTCGATCGCCGGGTCGCGCGAGGGTACCAGCGACGAGACGACCACAGTTGCCTGCGGCAGGCCGGCGAAGATCTGGTCGATCACGCCGCCGAGCCGGTCCACCGCACCGGCCGTCTGGTAGTTCTGGATCATGTCGTTGGTGCCCAGGTGCAGCGTGACGACCTGGGGCCGGTAGCCGGCCAGCCAGTCCGGCAGCCGGGCGGCGATCTCGTCGATCCGCCAGCCGGAATGGCCCTCGTGCTGGGTGTCGGCCGTGGACACGCCGTCCGACTGCGAACCCACGAAGTCGAAGCCGACTCCGGCGTCACGCAGCCGCTGCTGCAGGGGCACCCGGTAGCCGTTCATCCCCGAACTGCCGGTACCGGAGGTGATCGAGTCGCCAAGCGGCATGATCCGCAACGCCCCGGCCGCCTGGATCCCCTGCGCCAGCCGATCGAGGTATCCCCGGACGATGGCCATGGCGTCCGGTGTGACCCGGTTCCGCACAAATTCAAGGACGCTCGCGTACCACCGGCTGGCAAAACCGCGCAGCGTGGCCTGGATGCTGCTGACCAGCTCACGAGTGGTGGTGCTGAGGGTATTGGCGAGCAGGCCCGCGGCGGCGCCGCTCACCGCGCCCCAGATGGCGGCGGCGACCGCCGCCCCCCACACCTCGTTGTCGATCGGTTTCTTGTTGAGTGCCGCACCCACCAACTCGCCGACCCCGGCCGCCAGCCCGCCCGAGATCGCCCCGCACACCGGCGCCGCGGCCACGGCGCCGACATTGAACACGGCCAGGCAAATCCCGGCGATGAGGACGGTCACCGCGGTGACGATGATCCCGGTCACGAGCTTCTTCCAGAACGCGTCCCAGAATCCGGCGACGCTGATGTCGCCGCTCGGCACCACGATGACGATGCTGTCGCCGACGACCTGGATGCTCCCGCCGAACTGGATGTCGTCGGCCGCCAGCGGGTAGAAGGCGACGCCGGTGCGCCGGGCCTGCATGAGCAGAGCGGCGCTGAACGGCCGGCCGGGGTTCTGGTCGGCGCGGACCGTGTCGACGAACTGCTGCATCTGCTGGTGCAACTGGTCCGGTCGCGCCCCGGGCTTGAAATCGATCGCCGCCAGCACATCGTCGTCGCCATTCGCCAGCGATCGCAGGCTCCCGGCGGCACGCGCGCATCCGATGCGCAGCGTCGCACCGCCGTCGCCCACCGCAACGGCGTCGAACGGGGTCGTGATCTGCGAGCATTGGCTGACCCCGGCCGCGGCGACCGGACGAATCGGCCCGGCCAACACCAGACACAGCGAGAGAATCACCGCGATCACCCACCGGGCTCGCGCGGGCACTTTCCAGCGGAGGGGCAGGTCAATGTGGCCGGCCGGCGAGGCCGCGCGATTCGGGTGCACAGGATCTCCAGTCTCGCAGGAGTTCGGCGCGCAGATCGAATCGCCGCCATCGATGTCCATGATCCGCGGGCCCGATTCTAGGGGCACGGGACGGCGCTCTGGGAGTCCCCGCCAGTGACCCCCTCAGGCCGGCCCCTGGCGTTCCTTGTGCAGGTCGCGGCCGGCGTACCAGGTGGCGAGCAGGCGCAATGCGTCGGCCGACGGCGATCCGGGTTCGGCGTGGTAGACCTTCAACTTCAGTCCTGGTTCGGCCGCGACGTCGATCGACTCGTAGGTGAGCGGGGATCCTGGTTCGGCGCGGTAACTCGCCACCGCCTGCCCCGGTCCGGCCGCGACATCGAACGACTCGAAGCTGAGGACGAGTTCGCCGAACTCCGGATGCCGGTACCGGATCACACCGCTGGTATGCCTGTTGACGTTGTGGGCGGCCCACCGGCGCCGGAACTGCTCGCTGCGGGCGTTCAACTCCTCCACCAACGCGGACCGGACCGGATCCTGGCCGGGTGCCGAGCGCAGCATGGCCACGAGTTCGTCGGCCAGGGTGTCCCAGTCCGGCCACGCCGTCGCGTCGGGTGTCACCAGGAACAGGTACCGGGCGAAATTCGGCACCGGTGCGGTCTCGAACATCGGCCAGTAGGCGGCCCGGGCCAGCTGGTTGGCGCCGATGATGTCCAACCGTGCGTTGTAGATGATCGCCGGCGCGTCGGTCATCGAGTCCAGCATCCGTTGGACCGTCGGCCGCAGCCTCGGCGTGATGACGGCCCGGTCGGCGGGCCGGCTGGTGGCGTGGACGAGGGCGGCCAGATGTGTACGCTCCGCGTCGTCGAGTCGCAGGGCGCGGGCGATCGCGTCGAGCACGCCGCCGGAGACGCCGGTGGCGTCGCCGCGTTCGAGGCGGATGTAGTAGCTGATACTGACTCCGGCCAGTGAGGCCAGTTCCTCCCGGCGCAGTCCTGGCACCCGGCGGTTCCCGCCGGCTGCCGGTAGGCCCGCTTCGGCCGGACTGACCCGGGCCCGCCGGGAAATCAGGAACTCGCGGATCTCCGCCCGGGCGTCCATGCCGGCGACCATACGGGAAGTCCGACCGGCAAGGGAGTCACCGCCGGTGACCCCCGGCATCGGTGGCGCTAGGCGGGGCGGCGGCCCCAGGCGGAGATCATCGGGGAGGTGGCCAGGTCGAGGCGGCCGGCGGCGACGCTGGCCAGGTGGCGGTCGATCTCCTCGTCGGTGGCCAGGCCCGCGGCGGTCAGCCGGCCGCGGATCTGCTCGACCGTGGCCCGCTCCAGCCGGTCGCAGGCCGGGCCGGTGACCGGGAAGTAACCGTCGGCGGCGATCTCCGTCAGGCCCGCCGCGCGCAGCCGGCCCGGCAGCGTCCGGCCGAAGGCGAGGTCGGCGCCGCGCTGCGCCATCAGCGTGCGGAAGTCGCGCTTGAGCTTGTTGGCCAGCCGCTGCTCCGGGCCGGACTCGTCGAGGCAGGCCAGCGGCTGCAGCGCCGGGTCGGCCTCCTCGACCAGCAGCCACCCGCCCGGGCGCAGCGCGGCGACCATCGCGGCGAGGGCCGCGTCGCGCCGGGGCACGTGCACGAGCACCAGCCGGGCGTGGACCAGGTCGAACCCGTCGCCCGGGGCCGGCTCGACGCCCACGTCGTGGCGGAGCACCTCGTAGCCCGCGCCCTCGGACAGCCAGGCCGTGTCGATGTCGGTGGCCAGCACCCGGCCCGCCGGGCCGACCCGGGCCGCGAGCCGGGCCGGCACGCTCGGGCCGCCCGCGCCGACCTCCCAGCACCGCCAGCCGGGGGCGATGCCGAGCGCGTCGAGGCGGCGGAACGTCGCCGGGTCGAACAGCTCGGCGAACGCGCCGAAGCGGTCGCCGGCCTCGCGCTGGGCGTTGTCGAGCAGGTATGCGCCGGAGGCGGTCGGCGCCTCGCTGTCCCGCACCATGAGCGCCAACCTAGCACCGGTAAGTACCTCAGCCGCCCGCGCTGGAGCTCACGGTGGGCCCGCCGGTGTCCGAACCCGGCGGCGCTCAGACGTAGAGCCGGCCGTCGGCGACGACGATCGCGGTGCCGTCGATCTCGACCCGGTCGACGGCACCGTCGCGCATCGAGGCGCGGGCGCGGATCGTCGAGGGGCGGCCCATCTCGACGCCCTGGCGGACGGTGATGGTCGCGCCGAGCGGTATCCGGCCGTGCCGGCCCAGGTGCAGCGCCAGCGGGCCGGCCGCGGAGCCGGTGCCGGCGTCCTCGGTCACGCCGTAGGCGGGCGAGAACATCCGGGCCCGCCAGACGAGCGGGTCGCCGGCCGGGGCGAAGCAGTTCGCGGCCAGGTCGTCGTGGTCGGCCAGCGCGCGCAGGTCGACCCGCAGGGCGGACAGCTCGGCCACGCTGCCGAGCCCGACGAACGCGTGGCGCGGCCCGTTGCGGTACACCTCGACCGGCAGACTCGACGCGGGGACCCCCAGCGCCTCGAGCAGCTCGCCGGCCCGGGCGTAGGGCTCCCACACCGGGATCGGCTGGAGCATCCGCGCCCGCACGCGGCCGTCGCCCGCCTCTCCGGTGAAGCGGAACGGCACCACCCCCATGCCGGTCTCCATCCGCAGCTCGCCGCCGCGCACGCCGGGATGCCCGGTCGCGGCCAGGACCGCGGCGGTGCCGAACGTCGGGTGCCCGGCGAAGGGCAGCTCCCCGATCGGCGTGAAGATCCGCACGCGCACGTCGCCGCCGGCCGCGGGCGGGAAGACGAAGGTGGTCTCGGACAGGTTCATCTCGCGCGCGATGCGCTGCATCCGCTCGCCGGACAGCCCGGAGGCGTCGGGCACGACGGCGAGCGGGTTGCCCTCCAGGGCGGTGTCGGTGAAGACATCGGCGATCACGTAGCCGTACACGAACGCCAGGCTAAGCGCCGCCCCGAGCAGCCCGACACTGCACGAACGAGTAGCCGCCGAGCACGGACTCATCCCCCCATTCCGCCACATGTGTGCCCGTAACGGCATTCCACGGACGAAGGTCCTTCAGGGCCAAGTGCAGGGTCGGCAAGGGCGTCAATTCCGCGAAGTTGTCTTATCGTGTCACACGCCGTTCAGCCTTCGTCCGCCGACAGGTCGGCGTCAGGCGCCTAGCGTCCGTAGGTCGGCCCCCAGCTCAGCGGGGCCGAATCACCACCACCTGGAGGTCCGGGTCTATGTCCCGTGCGATCGTCCGGCGATTAGCCGCCGTCCTGTCCCTGTCCACAGCCGGGTTGGCCTGGCCCCTGCTCGCCGACCCGGCATCCGCCAATCCGGCGGGGACGGGGCTGGTCATCAGCGAGGCGTACGTCAATGGCGGCTCGTCCGGCGCAAGCTACCTCAACAAGTTCATCGAGCTGTACAACCCCACGTCGAGCGCGATCTCGCTGAGCGGCGACACCCTGCAGTACCGCGCCCCCACCAGCACCGTCGTGCCCAGCGGCGCGCAGGTGTTCACCCTGTCGGGCACGGTGGCCGCGCACGGACACTTCCTCATCCAGCTGCCGAGCAACGGCGCCGCCACCAACCCCGGCGCGCCGCTGCCCACACCGGACCTCAACACCGGCGGCAGCATCAACCCGGGCGCCGGCGGCGGCACGCTCTTCGTCGCCGCCAGCGCCGTCGGCGTCCTGCCCACCGACGCCTCGGTCATCGACAAGATCGGCTGGGGCACCAGCAACTCCCCCGAGGGCACGGTGACCACCGGCAACTCGCTCGTGCTGAGCTACCAGCGCGACGCCGCCGGCGCGGACACCGACAACAACGCGACCGACTTCCACACCGCCACCCCGGAGCCGCAGAACGCGGCGTCCGACGGCGGCACGGCGGCGGTCACGGTGACGAACCCGGGCACCCAGAACGCGACGGTGGGCACGGCGATCGCGCCGCTGACCCTCGCCGCCTCGGGTGGCACCGCGCCGTACACCTGGAGCGCGACCGGCCTGCCCGCGGGCCTGTCGATCTCCACGGCCGGGGTCGTCACGGGCACGCCGACCGCGGCCGGCACCTCCTCGGTGACGGTCACCGCGACCGACTCGACCAGCGCCGGCGGCTCGGCGACGTTCACCTACGTCGTCACCGCCCCGGCCACGGTCCTGCCGATCGCCGCCATCCAGGGCACGAACACGGACACCTCGCCGTACACCGGCCAAAGCGTGACGACCGAGGGTGTCGTGACCGCGGTGTACAAGACCGGCGGGTTCAACGGGTTCTTCCTGGAGACCGGCGGTGCCGGCGGCAGCGAGGCGGACGACGCCACGCCGGGCGCCTCCGACGCGGTCTTCGTCTTCGGCTCGATCTCGGCCGGTCAGGTGAACATCGGCGACAGCGTCCGGGTCACCGGTACCGTGCAGGAGTTCCAGGGCGAGACCGAGATCTCCTCGCCCTCGGTCACGCAGCTCGCCACCGCGCTGCCGGCCGTCGTGCCGGACGCGATCCCGTGGTCGAGCCTCGCGACGGACGCGCAGAAGGAGGCCCACGAGGGCGAGCTGGTCGCGCCGCAGGGCACCTTCACGGTGTCGGACAACTACGACGCGAACTGGTACGGCTCCTTCACCCTCGCGGCCGGTGACACGCCGCTGCGCCAGCCCACCGACGCCGGAGCGGCCGGCAGCGCCCAGGCGCAGGCCGTGGCCGCCGACAACGCGGCCCGGATGGTGACGCTGGACGACGGCGCGAGCCTCAACTACAGCAACGCCTCGAACGCCGGCACGCCCCTGCCGTGGCTCACGCCGGCCAACACGGTCAGCGTCGGGTCGACGGTCACCTTCCACCAGCCGGTGATTCTGGAGTACCGGTTCTCGCTGTGGAACTTCCAGCCGACCCGGCAGGTGACCGACAACGGGGCGGCGGTCGCGACCTTCAGCGACACCCGCACCGGCAACCAGCAGCCGGCGAACGTCGGCGGCAACCTCCGCCTGGCGACGTTCAACGTGGAGAACTACTTCCCGCTGACCGGCGAGGAGTACGTCGCCAAGGGCCTCGGCACCTGCACGTACTACACCGACCGGGCGGGCAACCGCATCGCGGTGAACACCTGCACCGGCACCGACGGCAGCGCCGGCCCGCGCGGCGCCGCCAACGACGCCAGCTTCCAGCGGCAGCAGGCGAAGATCGTGACCGGCATCAACCGGCTCGGCGCCAGCATCGTCTCGCTGGAGGAGGTCGAGAACTCGGCCAAGTTCGGCGAGTCCCGCGACGCCGCGCTCGCCACCCTCGTCGACGCGCTCAACGCGGCCGCCGGCGCGCCGGTGTGGGCCTACGTGCCCTCGCCGTCCGCCGACAAGCTGCCGGCCGTCGCCGACGAGGACGTGATCCGCACCGCGTTCATCTACAAGCCGGCCGACGTGGCGCTCGTCGGGACCTCGACGGTGCTCACCACCGCCTCGGGCCCCGGCCAGTCGTTCTCGATCGCCCGGGAGCCGCTGGCCCAGGGCTTCAAGCGGGCCGGCGCGACCGACGCCGACGTGTTCCTCGTCGTCGCCAACCACTGGAAGTCGAAGGGCAGCGGCACGCCGATGTACCCGGGCGACGCCGAGGACACGTCGTCGCCCGCGGTGGACCAGGGTGCGTTCAACGCCACCCGGGTCCACGAGGCGCAGGACACCAGCGCCTTCGCCACGCAGGTGGCCGCGAGCCTCGGCACCGACCGGATCTTCCTGGTCGGCGACTTCAACTCGTACACCCAGGAGGACCCGCTGCAGGTGCTGTACGCGGCGGGCTACACCGACCTGGGCTCGGCCCTCGACCCGTCCGAGTGGACGTACTCCTTCAACAGCCTGGAGGGCTCCCTCGACCACGTGCTGGCCAACGCGCCCGCGCGTGCGCTGGTCACCGGGGCGGACGTGTGGCAGATCAACGCGCAGGAAGCGATCGCCTACGCGTACAGCCGCTACAACTACAACGCCACCCTGCTGTTCAACGGCAGCGACCCGTTCGCGGCGTCGGACCACGACCCGGTCGTCATCGGGCTGAACCCGCCCGTGACCCCGGTGCCGCCGGCCTGGAACTCGTCGAAGATCTACTACAACGGGGACCTGGTCACCTACCAGGGCTCCACGTGGCAGGCGCTGTGGTACAACACGCACCAAACTCCGGGCGACCCCTACGGCGCCTGGATGGAGATCAAGACGGCCCCGGACGGCACCGCCATCTGGACCCCGTCGCGCATCTTCAACGCCACGGACGTGGTGGTCTACCAGGGCAAGAAGTACGTCGCCAAGTGGTGGACCCGTAACCAGGTTCCCCTCGCCGATCCGTGGGGCGCCTGGAAAGCCCTCTGATCCGACCGCACCACAGAACCGGGGCCGCCCTCACCCGAGGGCGGCCCCGCTCGTCGGGCGTCTGCGAGGATGGGCGCGTGTCGACAGCCACGAGAATTCTTCGGACGGTGACGGCCGGTAGCGTCGCCGTGACGCTGGCGCTGGCGGGCTGCTCGGGCGGCGGCGAGGGCCCGGCGCCGGACGGCGGCCCGTACACGGTCGCCAAGCTGCAGGCCGGCGTGCTGCAGCCGGCCGACGTCGGTCCGACGTGGAAGCGCCCCGAGCAGTCGTCGCCGCCGGTGACGAGCCTGATACCGCTCTGCCCGGGGCTCGCGACCCGGCCGCCGGTGCCCGGCTCGCCGACCGTGATCGCCGCGTCGATGGCCGACGAGGGCGACCGGGGCGCGCAGGCCTTCGACCAGATGGGCCTCGTCTACAAGGACGCGGCCGCGATGGAGGCGGCATTCGCGTCGCTGCAGGACACGATGGACGCCTGCCCGCCGAAAGCGTCCCGGACCGCCGGGCCGCGCGACGACACCGCCGAGGCCGGATACACCGAGACCAGCACGATCGAGCCGCTGGTCTCCGGCGGGTGGAAGGGCTTCGTGACGCTGCGGCACAAGGTGTACGAGGCGGCGAGCCCCGGCACGGCCGACGTCGCCGTGGCGGTGGTCGGCCAGGGCAACGCGATCATCGTGGCCAGCTATGCGGTCTACTGGGTGGGTCAGCACAGCACCGGCCCGGAGTTCACCGCCGACTGGCGCCGCCTGGTCGGCACCGTGCTGAGCCGGGTCGACGCCAAACACCCCAGCTGACGCCGGTGGCGCGGCCGCCGAAATTCTTGCCCGAGGGATTGAACCCTCCGGCCCTGCCCACACGAACAACCCGGTGTGGAGTACACGCAGGCGGGCTCTCAGCGGCGACCGAGGTGGGCCGTCCGCGCAGCCATCGCCGGAACCAGTGTCCTGGGCCTCGTCGGCATCGCCGCACCCGCCTGGGCCGACGTGTCCGTCACGCCGACCGAGGCGGCGCAGCGTGACGCCGCCAACCTGACGTTCCGCATCACGAACGAGAGCCAGACGGCCTCGATCACCACGATCGACGTGCAGCTGCCGGCGGACACCCCGATCGCCGAGGTGTACCCGCTGTCGGTGGCCGACTGGGCACCCGCGATGACCAACGTGAAGATCGACAAGCCGGTCGAGTCGCTGCACGGCTACCAGATCACCGACGTCACGACGGCGGTGAAGTGGATCGCGATGCCGGGCAAGGAGCTACCGCCGGGCGGGACGACCGAGCTGCCGCTGTCGATCGGGCCGCTGCCGGCCGTGGCGAAGCTGTCGTTCGGCGTGGTGCTGACCAACTCCGACGGCACGCAGGTGCGCTGGACGGGCCAGCCTGGGGCGGCCGCCGCGCCGGGTGAGCATCCCGCTCCGGTGCTCGCGCTCACGGCCGCACCGGCGGGCCAGGGCGGGCACGCGGCCGAGCACGGCGGCGCGATCCCGGACGGGACCGCCGACACCGCCGGCGACGCGGCCGACGCTGCCGACGCCGGCGGCAGCGCCCCCACCGGCGGCACCTCCTACCTCGGCTGGGCCTTGGCGGCGCTGGTGCTCATCGCCGCGATCTGCGTCTTCGGCGTGGTGCTGGATCACCGGCGAACGGCCGCCTCCGGCGCCCAGGAGCCGGATGCGCCGACGCCCGATTCGGAAGCCGCGCCCACCGAGGGTAAAAGCATGGCTACGGCGCACGGTAAATCCGCGCCTTAATCATTTCCAAATAAGCGCCTGAGGTCCATTTTTTGGGCTCTCGGCGGCGGGTCCGACCTGCGCAAATGCGCGATCTGTAAGTGCGCTTTGGGATAGCCTTTAGAGTTGCTTAGTTCCTGCTCCGACGCTTGACGATGGTCAATCTTCAATTCTAGATTGGCAACCGGATACGAGGTTTAGCTTCCGGTGGGTTATCTGGGTTCCGCTACCCCCACCAGCCCCCCGGCGGCGCCGAGCCGTCGGCGCCAGTCAGAAATGAGAGAGGTTTCCGTCATGCAGCGAAGGTCGGCCGCATACCCGCGCTGGTCTGAAGATGAGGCCGGCTCGACCGAAGGCAAGCCCGGGTTCTTCCGGAACAAGCGAGTGCTATCCATCGGTGCTGCGGTGCTCGCCTTCGCGGCGGGCCTCACGGTCACACAGATCTCGAATGCGTCCACCTGGAAACGGCAGCCGCAGGGCGGCGGGAGCGCGGCGTGCGCGACCGCCACCGCGAAGGGCCCCGCGACCGGCCGCGCCGGCTCGAGCAGCGCACCCGCCGCGAAGGCGTCGGCGGATGCCTCGGCCGACCCGGGCGTCGGCGCCAACCCCGCCGCGGGTGATGTTCCCAAGCCCGGCCAGACCGCAGGTGACGTGAGCGGCGGGACGCAGAACGGCCACCGGGTGACCAACCACGTCGGCGACGGCCAGGTGCAGGGCCGGCCCAACTGGCGCCGCGTCAACCCGAACTGCCCGACCCCGGCCGCGACGACAACGACGACCGGCGCGCCGAACGCCGGCAGCAGCACCGGCACCACCCTGGACACGCTCGGCAACGACTGCAGCCAGAGCAAGCTCCCGGCGCACGACGGCTTCCAGAACGCCCCGCGCTGCGTGAGCACGGCGTTCGGCGAGGTCAGCAGCCAGGACAAGAACCCGACGCTGCTCATCACCGGGGCACCGCAGCGGGTCCGGGTGGGCCAGGCCTTCACCATCCAGGTGAGCACCCGCAACCTGGTCCGCGACCGCTTCCTCGGCGCCGCGGCGGGCGGCTACTACCTCGAGAGCGCGTTCCTGACCGCCGACGGCCTGACCCGCGGCCACTTCCACACCGCGTGCCGCATGCTCGCCAGCACCCGCCTCGCGCCGGACCCGACCGTGGCGCCGGCGTTCTTCGTCGCCACCGAGGACAGCGGCGGCAGCGCCCAGCCGGACGTCGTCACCATCAACGTGACCGGCATGCCCACCGCCGGCACCGCCCAGTGCGCCTCGTGGGCCGGTGACGGCTCGCACCGCATCCCGATGATGCAGAAGGCCAACGAGACCCCGGCCTTCGACGCGGTCCGCATCACCGTGACGAATTAGCGCCAGCGCCAGGCCACCGAAAACGGTCCTGCGGGGCATCGCCGGTCAACTCGGCGATGCCCCGCTTTGGTGTCAGCGCCGGGTTTGCCCGTTGCCCAGATGGTCGTGCCCCAGTCGATGTCGCATCTGCCGTCTCGTGGCACCGGCCGCTCAGCTCGCTTTCTCGTCGACCGGCCGGTTTTCGCCGATGACTCGTGAACCCCAGGAGCGCGGGCTTCGTAGTAGGGCAAACCGTCCGCGATCTACACGGCGAAGGGGCCCATAGGTGATCCGGCCACAGTCGACCCACGGCGCGACTCTCCGCGTCGACCTCGTCACTGACGACCCCACCAACCCGCAAGTTCTGCCGGCTTCAGGCCGTTTTCGGGCATACGGGCCACGAGAACTCGATCACATCGTCGAACGATTCCGGATACCCGCGGACCTCGCCGAGAGCATGCGCCTGCACTCGCTGGTGCTGCCGTTCCGGGTCAACGAGTACGTGCTGTCGGAACTGATCGACTGGTCCCGCGTGCCCGGCGACCCGATGTACCAGCTCGTGTTCCCGCAGCCGGGAATGATCGACGCCGGTGACGAGAAGGAGCTGGCCCGGCTCAGCCAGAGTCGCGCGGACGCGGGCGAGCTCGCCGCACTCATCGCGCGGATCCGCCGTGCGATGAATCCGCACCCATCCGGCCAGCGGGAACTGAATGTGCCGACGCTGGACGGCGTCCGGCTGCCTGGGATCCAGCACAAGTACCGGGAAACCCTGCTCTATTTCCCGGTACACGGGCAGAGCTGTCACGCCTACTGCACCTACTGCTTCCGGTGGGCCCAGTTCATCGGGGATCCGGATCTGCGTTTCGCCGCTCCCGGACCGGATTGGCTCGTCACCTATCTGCGGTCCCACGCGGAGGTCAGCGATGTGCTCATCACCGGTGGCGATCCGATGATCATGTCAACGGCGAGGCTCGACGAGCACGTGCGTCCGCTCCTGTCCGTCTCGAGCGTGCGCACGATCCGCATCGGCACCAAGTCGTTGGCCTACTGGCCACAGCGGTTCTCCACCGATGCCGACGCCGACGACCTGCTCCGGCTCTTCGAGGACGTCGTGCGCTCCGGCCGGACCCTGGCCGTCATGGCGCACTTCAGCCACCCCCGGGAGATCGACACCGACCTGGCGCGGCGGGGCCTGTCGCGCATCCTGTCCGCCGGAGCCGTCGTCTACTGCCAGGCGCCGCTGATCGGGCACGTGAACGACGACCCGGCGGTCTGGTCCGACCTCTGGCGGAAGGAGCTGGCGGCCGGGGCGGTGCCCTACTACCTGTTCATCGCCCGTGACACCGGGCCGTATGAGTACTTCCGGGTCTCGCTCGACCGGGCCGGCCGGATCTTCACCGAGGCGTACCGAGACCTGCCCGGACTGGCTCGGACGGTCCGGGGCCCGGTGATGTCGGTCACGGCAGGCAAAGTGGTGGTGGACGGCGTGGAGGAGACCTCCCAGGGCCGGTTCTTCCAGCTCCGGATGCTGCAGGCGCGCACCCCGAACCTGGTCGGCCGGCCGTTCCGGGCGCACTACTCGGCGGACGCGGCCTGGATCGACGATCTGACGCTCCATCCCGACACGCCGCCCGACCTCGTCGCGGCCATCCACGGCGTGCCGGGGACGGACGAGTCCTGGACCGGGCGAGGGTTCGTGTCTTGAGCAGGCACGCGGGAATCTCGCCCAACCTGGCCCTGGACCAGGAGATCGCCAAGCGCCGTGCGGCCGGCGAGGACATCGTGCACCTCGGGTTCGGGGAGTCGCGCCTTCCCGTACACCCGAGCCTTGTTGAACAGCTGGCCAAGGGCGCCTATCGCCACGAGTACGGCCCCGTCGCCGGCAGCCCGGACGTCCGGGAGGCCGCGGCCGGTTACTTCACGCGGCGCCGGCTCGCCACGCTCCCGGAGCAAATCATCGTCGCCCCCGGCAGCAAGCCGCTGCTGGCCGCTCTCGTCGCCGCCATCGGTGGCGATGTCATTCTGCCCAACCCGTGCTGGGTCACCTACGCCCCGCAGGCCAGGCTGTTCGGCCACAAGCCGTACCTCGTACCGGTTCCGGAGAGGTGCGGCGGCGTCCCAGAGGCATCGGCCCTTCAGGACACGATCCGCCGGGCCAGGGCCGAAGGCGGTGATCCCCGGGTCCTGATCGTCACCCTGCCCGACAATCCGACGGGTACCCTTGCTCCCCCCGAGATGATCCGAGAGCTGTGCCGGATCGCGGAGGACGAGCGTCTGATCATCGTGTCAGACGAGATTTACCGGGACACGCTGCACGCACCGGCGGACCCGATGGCGAGCCCGGCGGAATTCCTACCGGATCGCACCGTCGTTGTCACCGGGCTGAGCAAGAGCCTGGCCCTGGGCGGTTGGCGGATCGGGCTGGCCCGCTTTCCGGCCGGCGCGCCGGGACAAGACCTTCACGCCGGTGTCGCGGCCGTGGCCAGCGAGACATGGTCCACCCTGGCCGGGCCGATGCAGCAGGTCGCGGCCTACGCGCTGAACGAGTCCGAAGACATCCGGCAGCATCTCGCCCAGAGCGCCTTCCTGCACGGTGCGGTCGCCGCCGACGTGCACCGGATCATGACGTATGCCGGCGCACGCGGCAACGCTCCCCAGGGCGCTTTCTATGTCTACCCGGACTTCGAGCCGATCCGAGCCGAGCTGGCCGGGATCGGCGTCAGGGACTCGCCGGGGCTGCAGCGGTACCTCCTGGACGAATTCGGTATCGCGGTCCTCGGCGGCCACCACTTCGGTGAGGCCGTCTCTTGTCTGCGGTTTCGGGCGGCTACCAGCCTGCTCTACGGCGAGACGGACGAGCAGCGATGGCGCGCCTTGACGTCGGCCGACCCTCTCCGCGTGCCCCACGTGGCCCGGACCCTTGACCGCATTGAGCTCGCCTTCCACGAGTTGGCGCGACGCGCGAAGTTCTGACATCGACAAAGAGGAATCAGATAAACCATGGGAAATCCCTTTGAGAACGCCGAAGGCGCATACCTCGTGCTGGTCAACCAGGAAGGTCAGCACTCGCTGTGGCCCGCGTACATCGAGGTTCCCCCGGGATGGTCGACCGCTTTCGGGCGGGCCGGCCGGGATGAGTGCCTCGCATACATCGAGGAGAACTGGACCGACATGAGACCGAAGAGCCTTTCGGACCTGTGACGGCCGCCAAAAATTGACTCGATGTAGAGAACAGGAGCTTGGCGTGTCCGAAATCCGAGGCGATCACTGGGATCTGCTGCCCGGGCAGACCGAGATTTGGTACTCCCAGCAGTTTGATCCAGGCAACCCCATCTTCAATATCGTGGAGTATCTGGACATCCGGGGCCCGCTGGATGTCGGCCTCTTCGAGCGTTCACTGCGCCACACCCTCGACGAGATCGAGTTCTTCCACCTGCGTTTCGTCGACGACGGTGAGAAGCTGCGGCAGTACGTGAGCGACCCCGGCGGATGGGAAATGCGGTTCATCGACTTCAGGCAGCATGACGATGCGGAGTCGGCCGCCATGCAGTGGATCCGGTCGGACACCCGAAGCCCGTTCACCATGGTTGACGCTCCGCTTTTCGTGCAAGCGCTCTTGAAGGTCGGAGAAGACCGGCACTTCTGGTACGAGCGCGCTCACCATGTGATTGTCGACGGATTCAGCGGCGCACTCGTCGTCGATCGGCTTGCCGAGATATACCGATCCCTCGCCACCGGTGGAACGTACGCGCCGGGACCCGCCCGTTCCATCGCGAAGCTGATTGCCGATGACTCCGCCTACCGCGGTTCGGACGACTTCTCCAGGGATCGGCAGTACTGGGCCACGGTGCTCGCCGACCGCCCGGAGACGGCGAGTCTGAGCGCGGCGCCGTTCGCGGCCGGCCTGCCGTTCACGTTCCTTCGCCATCCTGAAGAACTGGCTCCCGAGGCCGCCGCCGGACTTCGGCATGCGGCCCGGAACATGCGGACGAGCCTGGGCGGTCTGGCGATCGCGGCCGCCGTGGTCACCCTCCACAAAGCGACGGGCGCGCACGATGTCATGGTCGGTCTTTCCGTCTCGGCCCGAGTCGGGAAGGATCAGCGCGGCATTCCCGGCATGATGGCCAACATCCTGCCCATTCGTGTCGCGCTGCGTCCGGGCATGTCGTTGGGCGAACTCGTCCGGATCACCGCGCAGGCGGTCAAGGAAGGTTTGCGCCATCAGCGCTACCGCTATGCGGACATGCTCCGCGATGTTCGGACGGCGGGCCGGGATCCCCTGGTCGGACTGGTGGTCAACGTGATGTCCTTCGGAGCGGACCTGGCCCTGCCGGGTTTGACCACCACGGCCCACACGATGGCCAACGGACCGATCGGAGACGTGCTGCTGTCGGTCTATGACCGGCCCATGGACGACGACCTCAAGATAGTTTTCAGCGCGAACGCCGACCGGTACGACGAGGGAAGCAACCGGAAGAACGCTGTCCTTTTCCGTCGCATTCTGGAGCAGTTCGCGACCCTCGCTCCGGAATCGCCGCTGTCTCGCTTCGAGATGTTGTCCGGGGAGGAGCACCGCCGGATTCTCGTGGAGTGGAACGACACGGCGCGGGATGTTCCGGTGATGACCGTACCGGAGTTGTTCGAGCGTCAGGTGGCGGCGAGTCCGGATGCGACCGCCGTGGTCTTCGAGGACCAGGTACTGACGTATGCACAGTTGAACGCCCGCGCCAACCGGCTGGCGCGGCTACTCGTGAGCCGGGGTGTGGGACCGGAATGCGCGGTGGCCTTGGCACTGCCCCGGTCGGCGGATTTCGTGATCGCCCTACTGGCAGTGCTCAAGGCCGGCGGCGCCTACGTCCCCATCGATCTAGGATACCCAGCCGCCCGGATCACCTACATGCTGCGAGACGCGGCACCGGTCTGCATAGTGACCACGACACAGCACCGCGGCATCGTCGAAGATCAGGCCCCGATCGTGGTCCTCGACGACGTACCAACCACCGAAGACGACCACGACATCACCAACGCGCAGCGTCTGACACCACTACGGACGGAACATCCGGCATACGTGATCTACACCTCCGGCTCCACCGGCCGGCCCAAGGGCGTGGTCGTTCCGCACCGGGGCATCGTGAACCGGCTGCTGTGGATGCGAGACGAGTACCGGCTGAGCCCGGACGACCGGGTGCTGCACAAGACGCCGTCCAGCTTCGACGTCTCGGTGTGGGAGCTGCTCCTCCCGCTGCTGTCGGGCGCGGTGATGGTGGTGGCCCGGCCGGACGGGCACCGGGACCCGGCCTATCTGGCCGGCCTGATCCAGGCCCAGCGGGTCACCACCGTGCACTTCGTTCCGCCGATGCTGCCGGCGTTCCTCAACGAGCCCGCGGCCGCCGGCGATACCAGCCTGCGCCGGGTGATCTGCAGCGGTGAAGCGCTACCCGGCGAGCTGGCGGCCCGCTTCCGGCAGGTCCTGAGTGCGCGGCTCGACAACCTCTACGGCCCCACCGAGGCTTCGGTGGACGTCACGTTCACCGCCGACGCGCCCGATGCACGGTCGGCCGCCGGCGTGGTGCCGATCGGCCGGCCGGTGTGGAACACCCAGGTGTACGTGCTGGACGCGAGCCTGAGCCCGGTGCCGGTGGGGGTCGTGGGCGAGCTGTACCTGGCCGGAGAGCAGCTGGGCCGGGGGTACCTCGGGCGGCCGGGACTGACCGCCGAGCGTTTCGTCGCGTGTCCGTTCGGTGCGCCGGGCGCGCGGATGTACCGCACCGGTGATGTGGCGCGGTGGCGGGCGGACGGGCAACTGGAGTTCGCCGGCCGGGTCGATGACCAGGTCAAGATTCGCGGCTTCCGGGTTGAGCTCGGCGAAGTGGAGGACGCGCTGGGCCGGCAGCCTCGCGTGGGCCAGTGTGCGGTTGTCGCGCGTGCCGACGGACCGGGTGGGTTGGTGGGGTACGTCGTGCCCGTCCCCGGAGAGTCCGTGGATGTCGCGGGTATCCGGGCCGGGTTGGCCGGTGTACTGCCGGAGTACATGGTGCCCTCGGCCGTTGTCGTCCTGGATGCGTTGCCGTTGACGCCGAACGGGAAGGTCGATCGGCGGGCTTTGCCGGCTCCCGACTTCGCCACGGTGTCGCGCGGTCGTGGGCCTGCTACGCCCCGGGAAGAGGCATTGTGTGCGTTGTTCGCGGAGGTGCTGGGGCTGGAAACGGTCGGCGTGGACGACAGTTTCTTCGACCTCGGCGGGCATTCGCTGCTGGGAACCCGGCTGATCTCTCGTATACGCACCGTGCTGAACACCGAGATCAGCATCCGGACGCTGTTCGAGACGCCAACCGTCGCATCGCTGGCCGGGCGCCTGGACGCCGCAGGGACGCGGCGGCGGGCGATGCCGGCGGCCGGGGCGCGGCCGGAGGTCGTACCCCTCTCATTCGCCCAGCAGCGGTTGTGGTTCCTGACCCAGCTCGAAGGGCCGAACGCCACTTATCACATGCCTTTGGTACTGCGGCTCTCCGGCGAACTGGACACGGCCGCGCTCGGGACAGCGCTGGAGGATCTGGTACTCCGGCACGAGGCGTTGCGGACCGTGTTCCCGGCCGTAGACGGCCGGCCGCGCCAGGAGATTCTGGGTGAAGAGCAGGCTCGGGTACCGCTGGCAGTGACGCCGGTGTCCGAGACCGAGCTCGAGGATGCGCTGCGAACGGTCGTCTTGACTCCGTTCGACCTGACCCGCGATCTGCCGCTGCGCGCTCACCTGTTCCGCGTGAACGACCACGAGCACGTGCTCCTGGTGGTCATCCACCACATCGCCGGTGACGGCTGGTCGGTCGCGCCGCTGGCGCGGGACCTGTCGGTGGCGTACGAGGCCCGGTGGGCGGGCGGGCGGCCCGGCTGGGAACCGCTGCCGGTGCAGTACGCGGACTACACCCTGTGGCAGCGCGAACTCCTGGGCAGCGGGGACGACCCCGGCAGCCTCCTGAGCGAACAACTCGGCTTCTGGCGGCAGGCGCTCCAGGGCGCACCGCGGGAGCTGGCGCTGCCGTACGACCGGCCGCGCCCCGCGGTCCCCACGCACCGGGGCGGCACCGTCGAGGTGCGCGTTCCCGCGCGGATACACCACGCCCTGGCCGCCCTGGCCGCGGCGAACGGCGCCAGCCTGTTCATGGCGTTGCAGGCGGCGGTGGCGGCCCTGCTGTCCCGGCTGGGCGCCGGCAGTGACGTGCCGATCGGATCGCCGGTGGCCGGGCGCACCGACGAGGCACTCGACGAGCTTGCCGGCTTCTTCGTCAACACGCTCGTCCTGCGGACCGACCTGTCGGGCGACCCCACCTTCACCGAACTGCTCCGGCGGGTCCGGGAGACCGACCTGGCCGCGTTCGCCCACCAGGACGTGCCGTTCGAGCGGCTGGTCGAAGACCTGAACCCGGACCGTTCCATGGCTCACCACCCGCTTTTCCAGACCATGCTGACCCTGCAGAACAACGCCCGGGCGGAGTACCGCTTCCACGGGCTGGAGACCGAGCGGCTGGCGATCCAGGGATCGCTGGCGAAGTTCGACCTCGACCTCCAGTTCACCGAGCAGGCCGGCACCGGCGGAGGGCTGGCCGGTGACATCACCTACGCGGCCGACCTGTTCGACCGGCGCACCGTGGAGGAGATCGGGCAGCGTCTCCTGCGGCTGCTGGAACAGGTGACGGCCGACCCTGATGGCCCGCTGTCCGGCTTTGAGATCCTGTCGGCGGAGGAGCGCCACCGGATTCTGGTGGGGTGGAACGATACGGCGCGGGATGTTCCGGTGGTGACGGTGCCGGAGTTGTTCGAGCGTCAGGTGGCGGCGAGTCCGGATGCGGTCGCGGTGGTCTTCGAGGATCAGGTGCTGACGTATGGGCAGTTGAACGCGCGGGCGAACCGGTTGGCGCGGCTGCTGGTGGGGCGGGGTGTGGGACCGGAGTGTGTGGTGGCGTTGGCGCTGCCGCGGTCGGCGGATTTTGTGGTTGCTGTGCTGGGGGTGTTGAAGGCCGGTGGTGCCTATGTTCCGATCGATCTGGGGTATCCGGCTTCCCGGATCGACTACATGTTGCGGGACGCGGCGCCGGTCTGCGTGGTGACCACGGCGCGGCATCGTGGTGTGGTGGAGGATCGGGTTCCGGTTGTGGTTCTCGACGATGTACCAACGGCCGGGGATGACCGTGACATCACCGATGCGCAGCGTCTGGCGCCGCTGCGGGTGGAGCATCCGGCATATGTGATCTACACCTCCGGCTCCACCGGCCGGCCCAAGGGCGTGGTCGGGGATCACCGGGGAATGGTGAACCGGCTGTTGTGGTTCGGCCGGGTCTTCCCGTACCCGCCGGGTGAGCGGGTGCTCGCGAAGAGCTCCCTGAGTTTCGCGGACGGCTCCTCGGAGCTGATGGGCGCGCTGGTGCACGGGGCCGTGGTGGTGATGGCCGACGCCGAACAGGCCCGGGACGCCCGGGAGATGGCGCGCCTGGGGCTGCGCCACCGGATCGGGCGGATCACCGTGACCCCGGCGCTGCTGGCCAGCCTGCTCGAACTGGAGGACGACGAACTGCTGTCCTCCGCTCGGCTGTGGGTGAGCAGCGGCGACGTACTGCCGTCGGCGACGGTGCGCCGATTCGGTCGGGTGCTGCCCGGCGCGCAGCTGGTCAACACGTCCGGCGCCACCGAGGTCAGCTTCGACAGCGTCTTCGGGCTGCGATCGGGCGGCGACGCGCCGATTGGGCGGCCGATCGACAACACCCGTGCGTATGTGCTGGATGCTCATTTGCGTCCGGTACCGGTCGGCGTCGCCGGCGAGTTCTACCTCGCCGGCACCGGTGTGACACGCGGCTATCTCGGGCGCCCCGGTCTCACCGCGGAGCGGTTCGTGGCGTGCCCGTTCGGTGAGCCGGGAGCGCAGATGTACCGCACCGGTGATGTGGTGCGGTGGCGGGCGGACGGGCAACTGGAGTTCATCGGCCGGGCCGATGACCAGGTGAAGGTTCGCGGTTTCCGGGTGGAGCTCGGTGAGGTCGAGAACGCTTTGGGCCGTCAGCCTTCCGTGGGGCGGTGTGCGGTTGTGCCGCGTGACGATGGACCGGGTGGGTTGGTGGGGTACGTCGTGCCGGCTTCCGGCCAGTTGGTGGATGTCGCCGCGGTTCGGGCCGGGCTGGCCGATGTGCTGCCGGAGTACATGGTGCCCTCCGCTGTTGTCGTCCTGGATGCGTTGCCGTTGACGCCGAACGGGAAGATCGATCGGCGGGCTTTGCCGGCTCCCGACTTCGGTGCGGTGTCGCGAGGGCCTTCCACCCCTCGGGAGGAAGCGCTCTGTGCGCTGTTCGCGGAGGTGCTGGGGCTGGAAAGAGTCGGCATCGACGACAGCTTCTTCGAGCTGGGCGGGCATTCGCTGCTGGCGACCCGGCTGATCTCACGCATCCGCACCGTACTGAACACCGAGATCAGCATCCGGACGCTGTTCGAGACGCCGACCGTCGCGGCGCTGGCCCGGCAGCTCGACTCGCCGATCACCGCGGGGTCCTTCGATGTACTGCTGCCGATCCGGAAGAAGGGTGACCGGGAGCCGCTCTTCTGTATCCATCCCGGCGGCGGGATCGGCTGGTCCTACGCGCCGCTCGCGCAGTTCTTCCCCGAAGGGCATCCGATCTACGCGCTCCAGGCACGAGGTCTGGACGGGAAAGCAGACCTTCCCGGCAGTGTGCGGGAGATGGCGGACGATTACATCGAGCAGATTCGCGCGGTTCAACCGAGCGGGCCTTACCAACTACTGGGATGGTCGTTCGGTGGTGCGGTGGCTCACCAGATCGCGGTACTGCTGCAAGAGGCGGGGGAACCCGTGGCGATGCTCGCCCTGCTGGACTCGTATCCGGCGCACGGACAGGAAAGCTCCTCCACAGAGATCCTTGACCACATCGCCGGGGCTCTCGGGGTCGCGCCAGGCCCCGGGCCGGATGGCGAGCTCGTGTCGAGTGAACTGCTGCGTGCGGTCCATCGCCAGCTAGGGGTTTCCGCGGGCATCACACCCGAGACGGCCGGGAACATCCTTGCGGTGTTCCAGAGCCACGTCCGCATCCTCGCGGAGCACCGGCCCGGGCGCTTCGCGGGCGACATCCAGTTCTTCACGGCCCTGAACGGGCGGAACGAGGAGTCGCCCGCGGCGGCCGAATGGTCCCCTTACGTCACCGGCGAGATCTGGGAGTCGCAGATCCTGTGCACGCACCTGGAGATGGGGAAGCCGGAGTTCCTGGCCGAGATCAGTGACAAGATCTCTCGTCGGCTCCAGAGGGAGGACGTCCCGCCGGGCGGCCGGGCGTGATTATTTATGTCAGCTTGACAGTATGGGGTACGTTGGGCACATGCCCGTTGCGAAATCCCCCGGTGACCGAGCGCACGCGCAGCTGCGATTGACCGTCGACCTCGTGATCCTGACCGTTCGCGACGGCGCGCTGCGTGTGCTGCTGGTCGAGCGCGGCAACGAGCCGTTCCGCGGACATCTCGCGCTGCCGGGCGGCTTCCTGCGGCCGGACGAGGACGTCCGGGACGCGGCCACCCGCGAGCTGTTCGAGGAGACCGGCCTCGACGGCGACAAGCTCCCGCTGCGCCAGCTGCAGGTGTTCGGGCAGCCGGATCGCGACCCCCGAGGCCGGATCGTCACCGTGCCCTACCTCGCCATCGCGCCCGACCTGCCGCTGCCGATCGCCGGCTCGGACGCGGCCAGCGCGACGTGGGTTCCGGTCGCCTCGGTGCGCGAGTCGCCCGGCCGGCTGGCCTTCGACCACAACGAGATCCTGGAGCTCGCCGTCGAGGAGGCCCGCACCGAGCTGGAGCGCACGACGATAGCCACGAAATTCTGCGGCGAGACCTTCACCATCGGCGAGCTGCGCGCCATCTACGAGCTGATCTGGGAGCAGCCGCTGGACCCGCGCAACTTCAACCGGAAGGTGACCAAAACGGAGGGGTTTCTGGAGCCGGTCGGCACCCGGGCGAGCGGCGAGCCCGGCCGCCCCGCCATGCTGTATCGCGCCGGCCCCGCCCGGCGCCTGTACCCGCCGATGACGCGGGGCGACTCCTAGCAATACAAGCGGCCCGACGGTAGGTCGGCGGCACATTCGCGGTAGCGCCGGACGTGAGACTGCGGTCGCAGTCTTCTCCCCCGACCGACCGAGGTATCTGCCGTATGGCGCAGCACGCCGACGAGACCAGCACAACCCGGAGGACATACCCGGTCGTTGACTCGGCCGAACTGCAGCCCGCGCCCCTGCGCCGCTTCCGGCGGCAGCGGCGCGAACTGCATGAGATTCCGCGGCAGCCGCCGGGCTGTCTGCTCGTGTTCCAGGTGGCGGACGCATATGACGTGCCGACCGGCGGCCCGCTGCGCCTCGACGACGACCTGATCGTCGAGGCCGTCTCGGTCGCGGTCGTGTCGATGGTGCTCGAGGTCCGCGACATCGAGGTCCAGGTGCCGACCACCAACCCGGACATCGCCGTGACCGTCCGGGCCCGCTACCACTGCCTGGTCACGGATCCGCTGCTCGTGCTCGAGTCCGGTTGCTGGGACGCCGATCCCTGGCTGCGCCGGCACCTGCACTGCGGCAACCGCGTCGGGGCCATCGCGCTGGGCACCGATGTCCTCGCCAACTGGACCTACGTGCACAACAACATCCACGCCAACGTCAAGGCGTTCCACGACGTCGTGCAGTACATCGTCCCCGGCATGACGACCCAGCTCGTCGACCTCGCCGTGGTGCGCACGGCGGTGACGACCGTGCCGCGGCCCCGCCCGCCGGCCGAGGAGCAGGCGGATCCGTGGGCGGGCCACCAGCCGTTCGGGGACACCCCGCCGGACCAGGCCCCCTACGACGACGGTCACCCCTCCTTCGTGCCCGGCCACTACTCCTGGGAAGACGACACGCCATGACCGATCAGCCGACCGGGTCGCCGGCCCGCGTTGCTCCGGGGAACGGTCCCGGCCGCTTCCTGCGCTCCCTCACCGGCGTGGACGAGAGCATCCTCGCGACGGTGCCGAGCGAGCGGTCGAAGTACACCGCGCTCGGCGGCGTCGTGCTGGGCACCGCGATCACCGCCATGTTCTCCATGTCGGTGGCGCTGTACTTCGTCTTCGGCCGGTTCCAGCCGCCGATCTTCGCGTTCGTGCCGGCCTGGGGCTTCTTCATCCTGTTCCTCGACCGCTGGCTGATGTCGAGCGCGAGCGCGCCGCGGGCGCTGCAGCGGTTCCTGCGGCTGCTGCCCCGCTTCTGCCTCGCCGTGATGTTCGGCTTCGTGATCGCGGAACCGCTGCTGCTCGGGCTGTTCCACACGGCGATCGAGCAGCGCATCGTCAACGACCGGGACCACGACGTGGAAAGCCGCCGCGCCGCGCTCGTGCGGTGCAACCCGGTGCCCGGCAGCGCGGAGGCGGCCACCGGGGTGGCCACGTCGCCGGAGTGCAAGGACCTGCGGCTCGGCGTGACCACCGCGGCGGAAGCCCGCCAGCGCGAGCTCGACGACGCCAAGACCAACGCGGAGAACCTCAAGAAGACCATCGACGCCGATGACGCGGCCTACGCGGACCTGGAGCGCAAGGCGCGCGAGGAGTGCAACGGCACGGCCGGGCCGGAGTACTCGGGCCGGTTCGGCGAGGGGCCCAACTGCCGGCGGCTGCGCGCCGAGGCCGACAAGTACCACTCGGACCACAACATCGACGCCAACCACGACGAGTACGCCAGGCAGAACGAACGGATCAACCAGCTCACCGCGGAAGTGGCCGACCTGCGGGCCAACGCGGCCCGCGACATCGGCAAGGCGATCGACGACGCGGTCACGGACTACCGCAACGACCAGCGCAAGGAGATCGGCCTGCTCGAGCGGCTGCGCACGCTGGCCAAGCTCAGCGACGAGGACGCCGAGGTCCGGCTGGCCGGCATCGGCCTGCGCACGTTCTTCGTGTCGGTCGACTGCCTGCCCGTCCTGCTGAAGTTCCTGAGCGGTCACAACAGCTACGACATGATCCTGGCGGACCGGCTCAAGCGCCAGGAGCGCGCCGAGAAGGTCGTCAGCGAGAGCCACCGCCGCGACATCGTGCGCCGGGAGGCGCTCGCGCGCTACCAGCTCGACCTCGAGCACAACGCCGCCCGCAGCAAGGCCGAGTTCGACGCCCGCGTCCGGCACGTGGACGTCGAGGTGCTGCGCGAGGACCTGATCGAGACGAGGGCCGCCGGCTTGCTCGGCGACACCCCGACGGTCGCCATCCACGGCCTGCCGCCGCGCTCGACGCTCCACGACGACGAGGCCGGGCGGGCGTCGTGAGCGTCGAGATGACCCACCGCAAGCAGTACCCCATCTACATCCTGCTGGACGTGTCCGCGTCGATGCGGCGCCCGGCCGGCGGTACCACACCTCAGGCCGCCTTCACCAGGCTCATCCCCGAGCTGATCATGACCCTGGCCGACGCACCGGCCCTGGCCTCGACGGCGTGGCTGAGCGTGATCGCGTTCAGCGACGGGCCGGAGCTGCTCAGCCCGATGACCGCGCTGGCGCACCCGGCCCACGTCCGGGAGCCGGCCCCCGGCCGCGAGACCGACTACGCGGCCGCGCTGGGCTTCCTCAGCCAGCAGGTCGGGCGCGACGCGACGGCGATCAACGAACACGGCGCCACCGGGCTCTACCGCACGGTGGTCGCGCATCCGCTGGTGTTCGTCATCACCGACGGCGCCCCGTACAGCAACGGGCAGTACCAGCCGCCGCGGATGTGGCTGCGGTACCGGGATCGACTGGTCGGCGCGCCGACCAACGCACGGATAGCGGCCATCGGGCTCGCCGGCGCCCACCCGCGGGTGCTGCGGGCGCTGGCCACCGGCAACGATCGCGGCGAGCGCAACGCCTTCATCGCCGATCCGGGCGCCGACCCGGCGGCGCTGGCCGCCAGCGTCATCAACGTCATCGAGCGCAGCATCAAGGTCAGCGTCCGGATCGGCGACCTGATCATCGATGCGCCCCGGGGAATGCGGCGGATCTCATGCCCAGCCTGACATCGTTCGTCGTCGTCACGTCCATCGTCGCCGTGATGCTGGCCGTGCTGCTGTGGCGGTTCGACGCGGTCGCGGGCCTGCGGACCCGGTTCGGCCGGGTCGCCACCGCCCGGCCCGGATCCGGCGGCGGGGGCCGGCGGCCGGACGGGGCGGAGGACACCGCACCGGGCGAGCCGGCGGTCTACTCCCCGGTCGCGCGCCCCGCGGCCGCCATCGCGGACGCCCCCGCGCGGAAGCTTCCCCCGGAGGAGCCGCCGTTCGTCATCGGCGAGCACGCCGGCGCGGAGCGGGAGTCGCGGCTGCCGCCGCTGGTGGTCGCGGCGGCCGGCTGGCACGACGCGATGTTCAAGGGCTGGTGCGCGAGCGCCGCCGGCGCGGCGCCCACCACCCGCCTGGCGGTGCGGGCCGCGGCGATGCGCGGCTCGAGCCACGCCCAGCTGGTCGCCGAGCGCCAGGATGCGCTCGGCGCGGCCTGGGACGACCGGCGCGGGGCGCTCTACGTGGCCGTCGCCGACGGGCTCGGGTCCCTGCCCGGCTCCGGCCGCGTGGCGACCGCCGCCGTGCAGGCCGCCCTGCACCTCTGCCTGAGCCGCCCCGCCGACGCCGGGTTCGCGGCCGCCGGCGAGCGGCTGTTCGAGGCGATCGCGGCCGGGCTGCGCCGCTCGTTCACCGCGGACCAGGGCGCCGCGACGCTCGTCGTCGCCGAGGTCCGGCCGCACGCGTACGGCGCCGAGGTCACGGTCCACGGGGTCGGCGACTCCGAGGCGTGGCTGCTGTACGAGCAGAACTGGACCTCGCTGCACCACGAGCGGGAGGAGCGCGGCAACGCGACCCGGGACCTGCCCTCCCACACCACGCCGCGCACGGTCGGCTACGACGTGCCGCCGGGGGCGGTCCTGGTCCTCGGCAGCGACGGCTTCGCGGGCGCGCTCGACACCGGCTCGTCGCCGCTGGCCCGCGGCCTGGCCCGGCAGTGGCAGCGGACGCCGCGCTGGATCGACTTCCTCAACCACGTGGAGTTCCTCGACGACTACTGGTCCGACGATCGGGGCGTGGTCGCCGTCTGGATCGGGGAACGTGCGCCGGATGCCTGACGAGACGCCCGAGGAGCGGCCACGAGCGGACGCGGACGCGGCGTCCTGGAGCATCGACAGCGAGGAACTGCGGCCCGCCGAGGACGCGCTGCTGCACATCGACGAGGGCGGCAACGCGCGGATGTACCTGTGCGAGTACCAGGGGCGGCGGTATCTGTTCAAGCACTACCGCGAACGGTTTCTCGCCGAGGTGGACGAGGCCGCGCTCGGGCAGCTCGTCGCGTGGCGGCACCGGCTGCCGGCCGAGATCCGGCGGCGGCTGGACCGCTCGGCGGCGTGGCCGGCCTACCGGGTGCGCGGCGCCGGCCGGCTGCGGGGCGTGCTGATCCCGCTGGCCTCGGCGCCGTTCCTGCGCGAGGACGGCGGCCACCGGACGCCGCGCTCGATCTACGACATGATGGGCACGTACCGCCGCCGCGCCGTGGCGCCGCATGTGCAGCGCAGCGTCTTCGGCCATGCCATCGAGACGATGCTCTGGCTGCACGAACTGGGCGTGATCGTCAACGACGTCCAGCCGGAGAACATGCTGTGGGCGGATCCGGCCCACGAGGTGTACCTCGTCGACTGCGACTCGATGCTGTCCGGCGCCTGGGGCCCGGTCGCGCCGCTCGCCGCCCCGGACCTCATGACCAGCGCGGTCGGCGAGTCCGCCGCCTCGGCGGAGGTCGATCTCGCGAAGCTCGCCAGCCTCATTCTCCGCGTGGCGATCGGCGACATGAGCGTGACCAGGTTCGGCACGGCCGAGCGGGAGCGGGCCGCCGAGGTGCTCCCGCCGGAGGCGGTGACGTTCCTCGAGGACGCGTGGCACCGCCGGCGCTCGGACGTCGCCGGGTGGCGGGCCCTCGCGGCGGCCTGGATCACCGCGCCCGCCCCGCCGCCCGCCGAGGAGGCGCCCCCGGCCACCGAGCAGGCCACGCCGCCGCCTCAGGCCACCCCGTCGCCTCAGGCACCGCCGCCGCCTCAGGCACCGCCGCCGCCTCAGGCACCGCCGGCCGCCCGGATTCGATGGTCGCACTGGCTGGAAGCGGCCCGCTCCTATCGGCCGGCGCCGGCACCGCCGGTGCTGCCGCCGGACATCGCGTTCGATCGGCTACGCCGCCGGCTGCGCTGGACGGGCCCCGTCCTCATCCTCGGCGTGGTCGCACTCGGCCTGCTCGGCCTCGCGCTCCTGCTGCTCTCGCCCGACGCGCTGAAGGGGATCTGACATGGGCAGTCTTCGCCTGGTGCTGGACGACCGCGAGGTCGAGCTCGCCGATCACGAGGTGCACTACCTGACGGCGGACGGCAACCGGCTGCACACCACCACGGCCGAGCCGGACGGCGGACGGCTGGGCTACCTGACCACCATCCTCGGCCGCTGGTTCCTGCACATCGACAACGTTCCCGGCGCACGGGGGCTCGTCGTCGACGGCCTGCCCGTGACGAACGGCAGAGTGGAGCTGCCCGCGGATCGCGCCGTGGTCCTCTACGACAGCAAGGTGCCGCGCTCGCCACGGGCGCCGCGAGCCCCGGAGGGCCAGGCCGAACCGGCCCAGCCCGGCGGGCCTCGCGCCGCCGCCGAACGCTCGCGGCGGCCGGGGCAGGACACGCAGTACACCATCGGCCGGCTCGGGACGAACGCCGACATCGAGGTCGACGACCCGCTGGTCCGGGCGCGGCACGCCACGGTGCGCATCGACGCCAAGGGCCGGTGGTGGATCGCCGGGCCGGTCTACGTCGACGGCGTCCGCCAGATGTCGGCGACGCTGCAGGTCGGCGACACGTTCGTGGTCGGACAGACCGTGTTGACGGTGTCGCCCGACCTGCTGCCCAGCCGCGACCGCGCCCCGGAGCCGCTGACCTCCCCGCGCCGGATCGACACGGTCCGGCGGCGGCCGAGCTCGGAGACCGGCCTCGCGGTGGAGCTGCAGGGCGTGACCGTCTACGGCGACCCCGGGAAGACCCGGCTCGACGACGTGACGCTGTCGATCCGGCCGGGCGAGCTCGTCGCCGTGGTCGGCCCCTCGGGCTCCGGCAAGTCCTCGCTCATCAAGGTGCTCCTCGGGGAGCTGCCGGAGGACGCGGGCACGGTACACATCGGCGTGTCGAGCGGCCGGCGCACCGACCCCGCGCTGCGGCGCCGGCAGGTGAAGTACGTGCCGCAGAGCGATGATCTGTACGCCGGGCTGACCGTCCGCGAGACCCTGACGTTCGCGGCCCGGCTGCGGTCGGCGCCCGACACGCCGGCCAGAGACATCATCAGACGCGTCGACGAGGTCATGAAACGCCTGACGCTGGACATGCCGGACCGCATGGTGAAGGCGCTCTCGGGCGGGCAGAAGCGCCGCGTGTCGATCGGCCTGGAGCTCGTCGGCGACCCGAAGCTGCTGCTGCTCGACGAGCCGACCAGCGGCCTCGACCCGGGCAAGGACCGCGGGGTGATGTCGGACCTGCGGATGGTCGCCAAGGAGTACCCGTGCACGGTCGTCATCGTCACCCACGCGACCGAGCACCTCGGCTACGTCGACCGGGTGATCGTGGTGGCCAAGGGCGGCCGGGTCCGCTACGTCGGCCCGCCGGATCGCGTCCTCGCCGACCTCGGCTTCGACAGCTGGGCCGACCTCATGGTCGACCTCGACCAGGACCCGCCGCCCAAGCCACAACGCCCGGTCGCCCGGCGCGCGCGGCGCGACGTGGCGCCGTCGTCGCTGTCCATGCAGGGCTTCCGGACCGCGCTGCTCCGCCAGGCCCGGGTGACCCTCCGCCGCGGTCCGGGCTCGCTCGCGGCGCTGTTCGCCGTGCCCCTGGTCTGCACCATCGTCGCGATCGTCGCCTCCGGTGACGGCCTGCGCCCGGCCCCGGGCATGACGTCGGTGCTGGCCATCCTCGTGACCGTGGCGGCGCTCGCCGGCGCCTCGCTCACCTACACCGACCTCGTCGCCGACTCCGCCGTCCTGCGCCGGGACTGGCGCGTCGGCGTCGAGACGCTGCCGATCGTCGCCGCGAAGACGGTGGTGTTCGGCGCGCTGGCGGCCCTGCTCGCGCTGGTGGTGACCGGAACGTTCGCCATCGTGCGGCCGCTGCCGCCGGCGTCGGGCTACGGGCCGCCGCCGCTGCTCATGCTGTACGGCGCCGTGCTCGGCATCATGCTGGCCTCGATGGGCATCGGGCTGCTCATTTCGGCGTACTGCGACTCGCTGGAGCGGGCAGTCACGCTGAGCACCCTGCTGGCGGTGCTGCAGGTCGCGCTGAGCGGCGCCTTGTTCGAGCTGCCCTGGGGCGTGCGGTACCTGACCGCGCTCCTGCCGGCCCGCCTCGGGCTGGGCACCGTCGCGTCCTACTCCGACCTCAACAGCTACCGGCGCCCCGCGATGTACACCGACTGGCTCTGGAACGGCGACGCCCGTCACTACTGGTTCTGCACCGCCGGCCTGGCGGTGGTGTTCGCCGCGGCGGTGGCCGGCGCGGTCGTGCTCATCGCCCGCCGCTGGCGCAACGAGCGCAACTGAGCGGCCCCGGCGAGGCGTGGGCCGGGCGGCGACCCGGCCCACGTCCGCCGATGCCTGCCGTACTTACCGGCAGGAGTCCCAGTTGGTGCCGTTGAGGCAGTTGCCGGCCTGGACGCCGGCCGCCCCGCCGGTCTGCGTCGCAGCGTCGGCGGCGACGAACAGGCCCGCGGCGACGCCGGCACCCAGCACGATGGAGACGATCAAGTTGCGGACGGTGACGCGCATGGTGATGCTCCGTTTCTCGAGCGGCTGAGCTGAACAGGGGTTCGGGAACGCGGGTTCCGGGGCTCGGAGGTTGGCCGGCCTCCGCGGATTCGTCCGCTCGCGAGTCGTTCCCGGGCCGGGCGGCCCAAGGCGCCGGGCATCGCCGGAGGAGCGCCCGCTTCGGGGCACCCACCCGGTTCGGTGTCGGGGAGCGGCGGCCTTGGCCCGCCGCTTTTCTGTCACTACGACATTAATCCCGCACGACCGTTTGTGTCAAGCTGACGTTTATTGCCTGACGCGCGCTACTGGTCGGGGTGGTTCAGCCGCCGCCGCAGCTGCCGCGCGGCCAGCCCGAAGAACAGGCCGGTCTGCGCGAGCACCAGGCCGGTGTCGAAGACCCACTGACCGGTCGCGTGGGTCCACAGGGCGTCGGAGTACGCCGTGTTGGGGGCGATGCCGCGCAGGCCGATCGACGACGCGGTGGCGGCCAGCCCCATCCGGCTCGGCAGCAGGTACGTCAGGAGGTTGAGGAACCATCCCTTGTTCGACAGGTCCGCGGTGACGCCGTTGAGCGCGATCTGCGCGATCGAGGCGGCCGTCACCCACGCCACCGCCTGCTCCAGCCGCCGGGCCAGCGCCGAGATCAGCAGGCCGAGCGACATCGAGGCCACGGTCAGCGTCGCGAGGTCGGCGAACAGCTCGACGGTACCGCCGCCGTAGACGAGGTAGTTGCGGGGCGCGGGCAGCAGGGCGCAGAAGATCGTGGTGATGATGCCGGCCTGGGCGATCCCGATGAGCGCGAACACCCACCACTTCGACAGCAGCACGGACAGCGGGCGCACTCCGGTGCGGTGTTCGCGCCTGATGACCGGCCATTCGGAGACCACGTTGCTGTAGGTCAGCGCCTGCCCGTTGAGCATGCACAGCGTGGTGAGGAGGCTGAGCGCGGCCGCCGGGCTCGGGGTCTGCCGCGGGCCGGACGGCGGGCCGAACCCGTCGTGGCCGGCGATCAGCGCCGACAGCAGGGCGCCGAACACGGCGATGAGGAGCGGCATCGCGACGACGGCGGGGCCGGCCAGCGGCTTCAGCCACGACCACGGGCCGGTGGCGCGCGGCTTGTTCCCATCGCGGTCCCGCAGCCGCTGCGCCCACAGGAGGGCGAGCTGGCGGCGGGAGAGGATCGCGAACTCGCGGTGCAGGGGCCGGGCCGACCGGCGGGCCTTCACCGCCTCGTTCGGCTTGGCCATGGCGCCGGCGATCCGGTCGGCCTCCCGCTCGGCTTCACGGGCCGCCGGGCCGTCGCGGTACTGCGTCGCGAGCCGATCGGCGTCGTGGCCGCCGTCGGCGGCCAGGAGTTTCATGAGGTCGGCCCAGCTGCGCACGTGCAGCGCGCGCAGCGCGTCGCCGGGCCGCCCGTAATAGACCGGCCGGCCACCCCTGGCGAGCACCAGCACCCGGTGGGCCAGCCGGAGGTGCTCGGTGTTGTGGGTGATGACGATGACGGTCCGGTCGCGCTCCGCGTAGTCGCGCAGGATCGTCATCACCTCCCGGTCCATGTTCGGGTCGAGCCCCGACGTCGGCTCGTCGAGCATGAGCAGCTCCGGGCGCGCGATCATCTCCAGGGCGATCGAGACGCGCTTGCGCTGCCCGCCCGAGAGCGTGCGCACGAGCTGGTCGACCTGGGCGCTCAGGCCGAGCACCGCGCAGGTCTGCTCGATGCGCTCCGTCCGCTTGCCGCGGTGATCGGGGCCGCTGCGCAGCTGGTCGGCGAACGAGAGCAGCTGCCGCACGGTGAGCGACCGGTACATCTCGTCGTCCTGCGGGACGAAGCCGAGCATCGTGCGGATCTCCTCGCGATGCGCGACGAGGCTGAGATGGCGGAAGTAGAGCCGCCCCGACGTGGTCTCGAGCTCGTTCAGCAGCGCGGAGAACAGCGACGACTTGCCGGCCCCGGACGGCCCGAGGATGGCCACCACGGTCCGGTTGTGCTGCACGAACGACATGTGCCGCAGGCGGCTTCCGGCCGAGTCGGCCAGGTCGTGCACGACGAGCTCCGGCGCGGCGAGCGGGCTGACCAGCAGGGCCGACGCGTCGTCGCTGACCTCGTACCGCAGGTCGCCGAAGTCGAAGTACTCGCCCGGGAGCAGCCGGGCGGCCCGGACCGGCCGGCCGTCCACGAACGGCCCGTTGCCGTGGCCGCGGTCGAGCAGGCGGGCGTGTCCCTCCCCGGGCACGACGGTGAAGTGGTGCGGAGCGACCCAGAACCAGGGCAGGACGACATCGGCCCGGTCCGGGTCGGATCCGAACCGGACCGCCGAGGACAGCTCGATCCGCTCCGCGGGCGGCTCCGGCTCGGCTTCCGGCTCCGGCTCGTCCGGGGCCGGCCGCGCCCCGGGCGGCGCCTCCAGCTCGTGGCCCGGATACGGGGAGAACGCCCACCCGGGGATCGCCGGCTCGAGGACGCTCATGCCCTCCACGATCCAGGCCGGGTCGGGGTGCGACCGGGCCAGCCGGCGGCGGTAGGCGGCGAGCCGGCGGTGGGTGAACTCGTGGATGCGCCGCACCCGGGACGCGGCGACCACCAGTTGCGTGGTGGCCTCCTGCCGAGCGCCGGCGATGCGCGCCTCGGCGCCGGTCACCTCGGCGTGCGCGCGGCGCACCGCGGCCAGGGCCACGGCGCGCCGCCGATGGTGCTCCCGCATCCGCCGCGCGCGCACGATCCCCTCGTCGCGGTATGCCTCGGCCGCCCGCCGCTCCCGCAGCTGCTCGTCGCCGGGCGGCACGGAGGCGTCGCTCAGCTCCCGCTCGGCCAGCGCCAGCGCGGCCTCGGCGCCGGCCCGCTCCGCCTCCGAGCGGGCGAGGCGGTCCAGGGCCGAACGCCGCGTCTCCTCGAACCGCAAGCGCTCCAGCTCGAACGAGTCCTGGGCGCGGCGGATCAGCACCTCGCGGTGCGGCGTGGTGATCCGCTGGCCGCGGCGCCAGTGGTCCTTCGGCGGGATGCTGGACAGGCCGTCGCGCCAGCCGTGGTACAGGTCGGACAGCCGGGCGAACGGCCCGTAGCGGATCGGCTCCATGCCGCGGGTCAGCCCCCGTTGGGGCACGACAGCTCCACGACGACCGACCGGTTCTGGGCCGCCGGTCCCGGCAGCAGTGTGCCGCCGGGGCCGATGTCGTTGACGTGCGTCTTATAGGTGGTACCGGCGCCGACGGTCTCGATGCGTTCGGCCGGGATGCCGAGGCGGATCAGCACGTCCTTGACCGCGTTGGCCCGCTGCAGCGACAGCTTCGCGCGGAACTCGACGGACTGGTCCGTCGCGGTCGTGCCGATGAGCTTCGCGTGCTGGTTGCCCTTGCGCATGGCGTCGGCGATCTCGCCGATGGCCTGCTCGGCGGCCTGCTGGTCGATGAACACCGCCACGTTCTTCTTGAAGCCCACCCGGCCCGAGTTGGCCAGGACGGTGGTACCGCAGGGCACCGGCGGCTTCTCGACCGGAAATTCGATCTTGGAGACGTGCGGCAGGTCGCTCGCCGGCTTGTCCCCGCCGGCCTGGTCGTAGACGCCGACGCAGGCCGCCTCGGCGGTGCCGGCGATCGCCCGCCAGATGTCGAGCAGGTTGTTCCGCTGGCGGGTGTCGAGCGCCGGCTGCGGATCGGCGGTGTAGCCGACCCCGACCAGCACCACCGTCCGGCCCTTGAGCGTCGGCAGCTGACCGTGCTGCTTGAGCGCGGCGGCCACCTCCTGCGGGTCGGCGCCGATCAGGTTGGCGTCGTGGAAGTCCAGGGGCGGGACGGTCTGCAGGCCGGAGTCGACGAGCACGACCGTGCCGCCCGGGCCGGCCCGCCGGCCGGCCAGATCCACCGTCGCCAGCGGATTGGCCTCGTCGTTGCCGGCGTGGATCGCTCCGAGCTGTTCCCGCAGGTCCTGATTGAGCTGGTCCTGCTCGGCCCGCTGGGCGCCGGGGTTCTTGGCCTGCGGGTGGAATGTGAGCTGGAAGTCGACGTCGCGGGGAGTCCCGGAGACGGCGAAGGCGGTGATCTCGCTGCCGGCATAGGCGGCCTTGTCGATCGCGGCGAGGACGCCGTCGGGCAGCTCCGGCACCGGGTTGTTGGCCCGCGCGCCGTAGGCGATCGAGATGGGCCCGGTCGGCACCGGGCAGCCGGCCGGGCCCTCGGCCAGCCCGGTCGACTGCGGCTGCGGCGCCGGCTCGTCGGCGCAGCCGGAGAACAGCAGGCCGGCGGCCACGAGGGCGGCGGCCGAGAAGGACAAGCGGCGCATGGGGTACTCCCTTGACGTCTCAGGAGGAGGGCGCGCCGGCGCCGCCGGGCGGCAGGTTGGGCGCGGGGGGACGCTCGGGCGGAAAGAGCGCGTCGGTCAGTGCCGGATCCTTGGAGCGCTGGGCGATGACCAGCCGGGCGTGCTGCTTGAGCGCCTCGCCGAACGCGTGACGGCGGGCCTGCTCCAGGGCGAGCACCGCCGCGGCGCTCTGCTGGTTGAGCTCGTAGAGGCCGCGGGTGCCCTCGGCGATTTCCAGGCGCAGCACCGAGGAGGCGAACCGGCGGCTGGCGAAGATGAGCGCCCACTTGGTCCGCACGAAGGCCGCGCGCTCGGGGTTGTGGGTGAAGTACGCGCCGGCCAGGGCGACAAGGCCCGTGCCGACGTACAGCGCGAGGAACATGAACGACGCCGGCGTGAAGTGCGGGCCACCGGAGAGCGGCGCGCGGTGGTTGACCTCGACGGCGGTCTTGACCTGCTCGGCGACCCGAACGTAGAAGGCGGTGGCGCCGAGCGCGGTCCACGCCACGACGAAGAGCCACGGCTTGATCCGTTTGATCCAGCCGCGCCGGGCCTGCCGCTCCCGCATGGACACGCCGGCGAAGTGCATGAGGAGGATGGCGATGCCGACGAACCCGTAGACGACCATGGTGACCGTCTGCGCCGAGCTCGTGAGCATCGCCGGCTCGAGGACCTGCCGGAACGCGGCGATGTCGGCCACCGCGGCGACCACGATGCCGGCCACGTAGACCAGCGCACCGAACGGCCGGCCGGCGATCAGCGTCGGATCGGCGAAGCCGCCGTCCTCGCGGCTCGGCTCCTGCTCACTCATGTCGCTCTCACCTTTCGTACGGCTGGCCGCCGCGCGGGCGAGTCAGCGCCTCGACCGCGGCCTGGTGCGCGATCCCCAGCTCGTCGCGGCGCCGGGCGGCGTCCTGGTTGAGCACGGCCTCCCGGGCCGCCAGCGCGCCGGCGATCATCGCCGTGCGGGCGTTGCGCAGGCCCTGCCGCTGGAAGTCGACCGCCAGCTCGGCGACCCACGCCTCGGTCCAGACGTTGATCAGTCCGTCCATCACGTGTCCGGTGGCCTCGTCGGTCCCGTCGGGCGCCAGGGCGCCGACGATGGCCTCGATCTCCGACCGCGCGGCCTGCTGGTCGATCGCGCGGGGCTCGAAGGGCCTCGGCTCGGGCAGCCAGAACACCAGGCTGCCGGGCAGGACGCGGGCAAGGAACACCCACATCCGCAGGCGGAACGTCTCGAACAGCCGGCTCATGGTCAGTCCTCCTCCTCGGCCCAGGCCGGCAGCTCCGGTCCGACCGGTCGCAGCAGGGCGTTGAGCTGCGGCCCCTTGTCGTGCGAGCGGACCAGCTGCTGCCAGTACGCGGCGACCCGGCGCCAGTGGTGCTCGTGGATGCGCCGGGCCCGGGCGGCGGCCGCCCGGCGGGTGTGCCGCAGGTCCTCGGCGGCGCGGACCATCTCCTGCCGGGCGTCGTCGCGCCGCTGCTTGGCGGCGCCGAGGGCGCGTGCGGTGCCGGCCTCGCGGCGCGAGCGCTCGGCCAGCCGCCGGGTGCGGACCAGCGCGTCCGAGTGGTCGCCCTCGGCGCTGCGCCGCTCCTTCAGCGCCAGGTCGTCCGGCGGCGTCCGGTCGAGCTCCAGCTGCGCCTCCAGCCGGTCGACCGCCGCCTGCAGGCCGTCGAGCCGCGGCTCGATCTCGGCCGGGACGGCGACGCCGATCAGGCCACGGTCGTACCGCTCGCGCTCCACGTGGATCAGCTCCGCGGAGCGCCGCTGGAGCGCCTCGAGGCGCGGCGTCCCGACCAGCCGGCGCCGCTCCTCGCCGTCGTCGCCGTCCGGGTCGTGGCCGTCCGGGTCGAGCAGCGCCGCGGGGACCAGCGGGATGCCGCGCCGCCCGTCGCGCCAGCCGTGCCACGCGTCGGCCAGCCGCTGGTGCAGCGGATACCGCACGGGCTTCGGCGGCGGCGCGGCCCACCCCGGACCGCGCCCGATCCTCCTCGCCATTCGTCCACCTCCTCGCGGCCACCACCGGCTCCGCGGCGCATGCGGCCCGCGGGGTACCGGAACACCGACAAGTGTTCGGGCGCCGGCTACCGCTGGAATGCCGCCGGCCTACCCGGCGCGTGCCGGGCGGAGACCGCCGTGCGGCGAAGGATCAGGCCGCGGTACCGGTGTTCGCCTCGCGGCGCAGGTAGTCGGCGTCGACGGCGGTGAAACACACGACCGCCCGCTCGCGCTCGTTCCGCTCGGCCTCGACCCGCCCGGCGGCGAGGTGCAGGCGGGCGAGCGCCAGGTGCGCCCGCCCTTCCAGCACGGCGTCGCCGCCGCGCTCCGCGAGCGCGATCGCGCTCGCGAGCCAGTGCATGGCCGCGGCCTCGTCGCCGCCGCGCCGGGCCACCTCGCCGAGCCCGTGGTGGGCGTACGCCTGGCCGATCTCGTCGGCGTCGGTGACGTGCTGGAGCACCTGCTGGAACTGCGACTGCGCGGCGGCCAGATCGTCCCCGCCGAGGTACGCCCAGCCCAGCCAGTATGCGGACTGGGCGCGCAGCCGGGCCGATCCGCTGCCGGCGGCGACCTCGGCGGCGGCGGTGAGGCTCGCCAGTGCCGAGCCGTGCTGGCCGAGGTCGAGCTGGGTCTGGCCGATGTACCGCAGCGCCTGCCACTGCCCGACGACGTCATCGCATCCGCGGTACAGCGTCAGGGCCTGACCGAACGCGGTCAGCGCCTCGTCGAGCCGCCCCGCCCGGCGCAGGCTGTTCGCCAGGGTCCGCAGCGCGATCGCCTCGCCGTGCCGATCCTCGAGCCGCCGGAAGATCCGCAGCGCCCGCTCCAGGTCGGCCGACCCGGACACGCCGCGCTGGCGCCCGTCGGCGACCAGCGCCGGCTGGCCGAGGATCGTCAGCACGGCCGCCTCGCCGCGCTCGTCGCCGGCCCGGCGGCAGGCGTGCAGCGCGACGAGGTGGGTCTCGCGCCAGTCGTCGAGGTGGTGGCGCAGGTTGTAGAACTCGTGCGTCGAGACCGCGAGGTCCCAGCCGTGCTCCACCAGGCCCAGCTCGGTCGCGTGCCGCACGCCGGCCCGGATGTTGGCGCGCTCCGCCTCGCACCACTCCAGTGGCGCGCGCCGGACGTCCTCGATCAGCTCTTCGGGGGCGTCCCAGTCGGCGACGGTACCGTGCACGACCTCGTAGTCGCCCCGGTAGATCGACCGGTGGGCGCGCCGCACCAGCGTCAGCAGCGCGGTGTACACCCGCTCCACGTCGGCGCCGGCGTCGCCGGCCAGGCTGCGCGAGTAGGCCCGGGTCAGCGTGTGGAGGCGGTACCGCCCGGTCGTCGACACCTGCAGCAGGCTGCACCGCGCGAGCCGCAGCAGCGCGTCGGACGCCTCGGGCAGTGGCAGGTCGAGCGCCGCCGCGGCGACCCACGGCGCGAAGTCGACGAGCTGCAGCATGCCCAGGACGAAGAACAGCCGCTGCGCTGCGGGGTCCAGCCGCTCGACGCTGGCGCCGATGCTGTAGGCGACGCTGCGCTCCTGGTGGACCAGCGCCCCGAGCGGCTGGTCGGTGAGCCGGTCGACCAGCCGCGCACAGGTCCGGCCGGGCTCACCGCGCACCGCCGCGGCGATGGTGATGGCCAGCGGCAGCCCGTCGCACAGCTCGGCGATGCGATGCGTCGCCTCCGGCTCGGCGGCCACCGACTCGCCGCTGCGCGTCACGATCCGCTCGAACAGCTCGATCGACTCGCGCAGCGACAGCGGCTCCAGCGCCGGCAGGTGCAGCGCGCCCGGCAGCCCGGGCAGCCGGTTCCGGGCGGTGATGAGCACCGCCGATCCGGCGTCGCCGGGCATGAGGTCGCGCAGCTGCGCCTCCGCGCTCGCGTCGTCGAACACCAGCAGCACGCGCCGGCTGCCCAGCAGCGTCCGCAGCGACGAGCGCCGCTCCTCAAGCGTCTCCGGCAGCTGCGCCGAACCGAATGCGCGCAGGATCTGCGCCATCACCTCGCCGGGCCGCGCGGGTTCGGCCTCGGTGCCGCGCAGCTCGACGAACACCTGCCCGTCGGGGTACTCGTCGCGCACGAGGTGGGCGATGTGGACCGCGAGCGCGGTCTTGCCGATGCCGGCCAGCCCGGTCAGCACGATCACCGCCGGGGTGCGGCGCTCCCCGGTGAGCTGGCCGACGGCCGTCCGGATGTGATCCGCCCGTCCGATCAGGTCGGGCTCGTCCATGGGCAGCTGCCGCGGGACGGCGACCACCCGGGAGGGCACCTCGGCCTGCGGGTCGTAGGCGCCGTCGACGTCCTTACCCGAGGCGATGTCGTACATCAGCGTGCGCAGCTCCGGCGCGGGCGCGGTGCCCAGCTCGGCCTCGAGCGCCTCGGCGTGGGCGGTGTATGTGTCCAGCGCGTCGCCGGAATGCCCGCCGTAGTGCTGCGCCCGCATCAGGAACTCGCAGACGCTGCGGTCGGTGGCGTGGAAGCGGAACAGGGTGGTGAGCTCCTCGAGCAGCTCCGCGTGGCGCCGCCGCGGCACCAGCAGCTCGCAGAGACGGATCGCCGCCCGCTTGCGGCGCTGCTGCAGTTCCCGTCCGTAGCTCGGCATCGACCGGCCGGGAATTCCCTGGAGCGGCAGGACGTCGCGGAAATAGCTCAGCGCCCGGCGCAGCGCCTCGATCTCGGCGTCGCCGTCATCGCGGTTGCGCGCCTCGGCGGCCGCCGCCGATGCCTGCTGGAAGGCGAGGAGGTCAAGGTCGTCGGCGGTCAGGTTCAGCCGGTAGCCGAACCGCGAAACGGTCACCAACGCATCGCGCCGCCCGAGCCCGTCCAGGAAGACCCGGAGATCGGCAATGGCCTTGTGGATCTGCGTGCCGCTGACGTCGGCGCCGTCCCACGCCTCGCCGCGCAGCTGATCGGTGGAGACCTTCTGGTTGGCGTGCACGAGGAGCAGCGCAAGCACGCTCAGCCGGATCGGCGGCAGCTCGACGGGCCGCTCGTCATCGCCGACGAGCATTCCCGGCAGCAATCGGAACAGCATGACGCGCTTCCCTTTCCCCACGTGGCACCGTCGTCCGTCGTGTCCGGTACGCCGATCATCAATTCGTAAGGCGGTATCCGGGCAGACCGTCAGTATTTCGGAAGGCCGGCGGTAGCGTGAAGTGACTCAATGGCTTCTCGTCATTGTCGGCAGAGCGCACCGCGCTTGCCCGAGGAGTCGCCAGATGCGTCCAGACATCGATGCCGACGTTGCCCGAACCGGCAAAAGTACCAGCCGATCGGCATCGCCTTCCGGTGACGTGGTCTCAGGATGACGGCGCCCCGGTTCACCCGATCAACCGACGCATTCCGGAATTCGTCGATCGCCATCGAATTGTCCCGGCGCTGTGCCCGCGAAATCAATCTGCGCCTGCTGCGAGAACTCATCGAACCCTGGCCCCAGCTTATAGTCGAAAGTGAATTGACTCGACGGGTGATCGAGGCGGTCCGCGTCCAGGACCACGTCACCGGGCACTGGGCCATCGAGCGGTTGCACCGGGACCGCGGCGGATCGGCCGAGGTGGAGGGGCTGCGCGCGCTGAGCGAGGCGGTGCGCGGCCGCCTCGGCGAGGCCGTGCTGCGGGCCAGGCGCGCGACCCGGCGCGACCCGGCGGTACCGGCGTTCCGGGGGCTCCTCGGCTGGCTGCTCACCGAGGCCGGCAACGCCCCGGCAGCGGCACACACGTTCCGCAGGATGAGCGAGGCCGACCCGCCGGCGGTTGCCCCGAGCATCGGGCTCGCCGCCGCGCTGGGCCGGCAGGGCGCACACGACGAGGCCATACGGCTGTTGGGCCGGCTCGCCCGAGCGGCCGGCCGCGGTCCCCTCGGCTCGCTGATCGCGGACCAGAGGGCGCTGCTGCTGCTCGCGTCGGTGGAGCCCGCGGGCCTCGCCGGGGCGGGACGGCACGAGGCGGCCGAGGCGGAACGGCGGCTGTGCGATGCCGCCCGGATCGTGCGGCACGCGGGCCTGGCGGCGTGCATCGCGCGGCTGCGTGCACAGGTAGCCGACCGGAATAGCAGCGGTAGCCGGCCGGAGCAGCCTTGGTCGCGTCGAGGTGACGACCGCGCACCCGGCGAGGCCGGGATCGGGGAGCACGCGGGGACTGAGGAGGCTCGGGATGCGCACACAGCTGGGGATCGTCGGCCTGGTGCTGACCCTGCTCGCGGGCTGTGACCCGGTGCAGGCCGGCGGCGAGCCGAGCGGCCCGGGCCCATCCACCGCACCGCCGGCGGGACGCACGACGGCGGCGGCGCCGACGGGACACCCTACGGCGGCGCCGGCCTCGAGCCCGGCCAAGACCTACCAGAGCGACGTGCAGGCCGCGCTGCGGACCGTGGCGCAGTACTGGCAGGACGAGTTCGCCAAGCACGGGCGCGACTTCGCGGCGGTCCGGACGTTCACGCCGTACCGGGGCGCGGGTGGCCCCCGCTGCGGCGACGAGCAGGTACCGGCCAAGAACGCCGCCTACTGCTCCGGCCCCGACTACATCGCCTACGACGACGAGTGGCTGCGGGAGGAGTGGTCGTCGATGGGCGACGCCTTCGTGTACTACGTGATCGGGCACGAGTACGGCCACGCGATCCAGCAGCGGCTCGGCCTCACCGCCCCGCTCACCATCAAGAGCGAGCTGCAGGCCGACTGCTTCGCGGGCGCGTACCTCGGCGGATCGATCGCGGACGGCCGCCTCGACCTGGACGAGGGCGATCTGCGGGAGCTCTTCGACGCGGTCGGCTCGGTGGCCGACCAGCCCGGCGTGCGCTGGTTCGCCACCGGCGCGCACGGATCCGCCAAACAGCGGCAGATCGCCTTCTTCGGCGGCTACTTCGGCACCGTGCGGTCCTGCACCACCGGGCTATGACAGGAGGGGGCACATGACGATGTTGTCGCGGGTCACGGTGATCTTCGCCGCCCTGCTGCTACTCGCCGCCTGCGGCGACGGCAAGACCGACCGGGACATCAGGCCGACCGAGGGCGCCGTGACCGGGGCCGGGGTGTCCTCCGGTGCGCCCGACCCGTCGGGCCCGCCGTCCGACGGCCCGGCCCCCACCTCGCATCCGAGCGCCTCCTCGGTGGCGCCGGACGAGGTGCCCAACGTGGTCGACATGCGCCTCGACCAGGCCGAGGGCATCCTGCGCGGCGCCGGCCTGCTGTCGATCAACCGCGCCGACGCCACCGGGCAGAACCGGACCGTGCTGGAGCCGCACAACTGGATCGTGCGCGGCCAGGACCCGGTCGCGGGTACCAAGATCACGGCCGGACTCACGGTGACGCTCAAGGTCGGCAAGTCGACCGACGACCTGCCCACCATCGAGCCCACGAAGGGCGTCGTGCCCGACGTGCGCTGCCGCGACCTGCAGACGGCCCAGGACGCCCTGCGCGGCGCCGGCTTCTACCTGCTGGTACCGAAGGACGGCCTGGGCGGGCACCGCGTTCCGCTCGTGGACCGCGACTGGATCGTGGTGGGCCAGTCGGTCGCGCCGGGCACGCAGGCGGGGTACAAGACGACGATCACGCTGACGGTGGTGAAGATCGGCGAGCCGGCGGGCGCGTCCGGCTGCCAGACGTGATCCGCCGCCCAGCACCGCGGGACTGCCTGGCCGCCGCCCGGTCGGTCCGCGCCGCCGAGCTCCGGCGCCCCGCGGTCGACACCATCCGGCCGCGCGGCCCGGTCGGCATCTACCGCAGCGCCGCGCCGCTGACGGTGCTGCTGCTGATCGCCGCGGCCGAGGGGCGGCTGGTCTGGCGCGGCCCGGACTCCTTCGCCGTGCTGCAGCGGCCGTTCGGCCGGGGCGGCAGCCGCCACCGCGGGTTCGTGCTCCGCCTGGTCACCGAGCGGTGGGACGTCGTGCTGACCTTCGGGCCGCTGATCCCGCTGCTCCTCGCCGCGCTGGCGGTCGGCGCGACCGGGCGGCCGTGGGCGGTGATGACGGCCCTGTCGCTGATCGTCGCGGCGATGGCGGTGCTGGCCTTCGCGATGGTGTGCCTGGTCGGCTACTCGACCTGGCAGCTGGTGCGCTCCATCGTCCGCCCGGCCCGCGACACCGACGACGTCGGCGCCGAGACCCTGCCGACACAGCGCTGGACGCTGGTGCTGTGCCACCACGTGCGTCCGCAGGGTGCCGACGAGCTGCTCCGCGACGTGCAGCGGCAGCTTAAGGCGCTGCTCACCGCGGAGGCCGGCCGGGACCTGGATGAGCACGGCGTGCGCGCCCAGGCGCTGCGCCCGACCGAGACGCTCGTCTGCCTGCGCAGCGGGGTCACCACCCGGCAGTTGCAGGCCCGCATCGCCGCCTGGTCGAGCCTGGCCGGTACCGGGGACAAGGTGCTGTTCCGCCTCGCCGACCGGCCGCGGCGGGCGCCGATCCGCTACCGCGACACCGGCACCTTCCTGTTCTGGTACGTCGCCGGGATGATCGTCCTGATCGTCTGCGAGGCGGTCCTCATCCCCGACATGGAGCGCGCCGCCTGCGCCGCCGCGGCGTGCACCGGGCACCCGGTGACGTACCGGCTCGCCGTGCAGTGGCTCGCGCAGCGGCTGCTGCTCAACGACCCACCCGGGCTCACGCCGCTGTCCGGCACCGCCTGGGCCATCGGCTGGCTCACGAGCCTCATGGCCCTGACCGGCGTGGGCGTGTTCGTCACCGCCGTCCGCCAGCACATCAAGTACCGAGGAGTGATCATGGAAGCGATCAACACTGTGCTCGAGGAGGCGCACCGCCGGACGGTCGTGCTGATCCTCGTCGCGACCGACGTCGAGCGGTTCGCGGTGATCGAGGCGGCCGGGCGCGTGAACGGCGCGACGCCGCAGCAGCGGTTCCTGCCGCAGCAGGTGGTCTTCGAACTCGGCCTGATCGGCGGCGCGGAGGTGCTGCTCGCGCAGAGCGGCCAGGGCGCCGTGAGCCCGACCGGCGCGGCGATCACGGCGGCGTCCCTGATCGACAACGTTCGCCCGGACTACCTCATCCTCACCGGCATCTGCTACGGCCTCCGCCCGGACGAGCAGCGGCTCGGCGACATCATCGTCGGCCGGCAGGTGCGGGCCATCGACCACCAGAAGGTCACGATGTCCGAGGACGGCGCCGAGGAGGTGACCTACGTCCGCGGCGACTTCGTGACCGCCTCGGCGACGCTCGTCAGCCGGTTCACCGTGGCCGACCGGCCGGACGGCGTGAGCGTGCACGTCGGCCAGCTGCTGTCCGGCAGCACCCTCGTGGACTCCGAGCGGCTGCGGGACAAGCTGGTGAAGCTCGACCCGGAGGCGCTGGGCGGGGAGATGGAGGGCGCGGGCGTCTACGCCGCCGCCGCGCCGAGGAAAACGGACTGGATCGTGGTCAAGGCGATCTCCGACTGGGCCCACCACAAGACCTACGACGCGCAGCCGCGCGCCGCGGCCAACGTCGCCGAGTTCGTCGTCTCCGTGATCCGCTCCGGCGCCCTCGACGAGCGAGAGCTGCCCGCGAACGCCCGCTGAGCCGCGCCGGCACACCGCTGTCGCACCGGCCCGGGACCGGGGAACGGGCGGGACCGCCGAGCGCGGTCCCGCCCTTCCCTCGGCGGCGGCGGGAACGGCCGCCATCCCCCCGCCGCCAGCCTCGCAGCCTCCGCTACCGTCCGCCCACCATCGGCCTACCGCCGCCATCAACACCGCCACCTTCCTGCTGGTGGCACGCCTGCAGAACACCCAGACCGGTAACCGAGCTGCGCGACGCGGTCGGGCTGGAGGACCGCGAGAGCTCCTGAACCCGTCGGGCCGAGCGGCGTAGCGTTACGGTCTGCCGTAGCCGTACAGGGTGTCGCCGTCGATGGGTCCGATCTTCACGACGGTGCGGCTGTTGGGTGCGTGGATGATCTGGTTGTTGCCGATGTAGATCCCCACGTGCCCGAGGTTGTTGTAGAACACCAGGTCGCCGGGGATCAGCTGGCTGCGGGAGATGTGCTGCACGACCTTGTACTGCTCCGCGGCGTTGTGCGGCAGCGTCTTGCCGGCGGCCTTCCAGGCCATCATGGTCAGGCCGGAGCAGTCCCAGGTGTCCGGTCCGGCCGCCCCGAAGACGTACTTCTCGTTGAGCTGCGCCCAGGCGAAGGCGACGACCTTGCCGCCCGGGCCGGGGAGCACGGGCGCCGGCCCGTACGCCGTGGTGGTCGTGGTGGTCTTTCCGGTCGCGGCGTTGACCTTCTTCTGCAGCGCGTCCAGCCGGGCGATGTCGCCCTCGATGTGGGTCTTCTTCGCGGCCAGATCCGCCTGCTGAGCCTTCTGCGCGGCGAGGAGATCGTCGAGGCGCCGCTTCTCTCCGGTGTACTGCTGCTTCGCCTCGGTGAAGGCGTCGATCTGGCGCTGCTGGGCCGCCGAGAGCTCCTGCAAGGTGCCGAGCTGATCGATGAGACTCGCGGGCGTTCCCGCCGACAGCAACATCGACATCGTGCGCATCCCGCTGCCGGTCACATACGCGGTCCGCGCGATCGCGGCGACGCTCGCCGAAGCCTCGTCCAGGCTCGACAGCACCGGCCGCATCTTCGTCTCCAGCGCGGCCAACGACGCCTGGGTCGCCGCCAGGTCCGTGTTGACCTTGTTGTACGACTCGACGACCAGTTCAAGAGCCCGGTTACCCTCGTCGATCTGCCGCTGCACCTCGCCCGGGGAGGGATCGGCGAGCGCCGCACTGGCCGGCACCAACACGGCGACCACGGCGGCCGCCACGAGCAGGGACCGCCGCAAGGCCCGTCCGCCAAACATGGGCACCCCTTCTCCGAGACAGCGGGCGCGTGCAGCGTCCGTACACCCGCTGATACGGCAGCCCAGGGCACAGAGTTCAAACGAACGGTCCGTTCTCGCCCACACCGCCGGTTACGCCCGGATTGAGATATGGCCCAGGCGTCCGCCGCATGGCCGGGGCGGACACAACGTTCCGTGATCATGATGCTCGGGATGGCCGAGGGGCGCGTTTTTCATGATCCCGGAGAGCTGTGGTACCCAGGGGTACATCAGCACTCCAGGATCATGAAAAACCGTTGGTGTCGGCGGCATGTCGGCATGATCACGGAGACTTCTTGTCGCCGCTCCGTGCTCGGCGTAACGGTCGATGGCCTGGTCATGCGGCGCTGGGCGCTGAAGCCGTCCTACCGGGCGATCATGAGGTCCTCCCGGGGCAGGGTCTGGCAGGCCAGCCGCCAGCCGGCGTCGAGCTCCTCGGCGGAGAACATTCCCCGTGGGTCCGTCTCGTAGGTGCCGGAAACGACTTGGATCCGGCACGTGCCGCAGGCGCCCTCCCCGCACGACTGCGGCAGCGAGACGCCGGCGGCGTTGCCCGCGTCGAGGACCGTCTGCCCGGGCCGGCAGGCGAACGCCTGGCCGTCCCGGGTGCCGATCGTGAACTGGGTGGTGCCCGCCGCCGCGGCGGCGACGGCGATGGCGTGCGCGCGCTCCCGGCGAGTCTGCCGGCTGCGTTCCGATACAAAAGCCTCCGTGTGTACGACCTCCCGCGGCACCCCCAACGCGGTCAGCAGACCGATCACGTCCTGCATCATCGCCGCCGGTCCGCACAGGTGGACGCGGCCGGCGGCGCCGGCGTACGGGCGCAGCGCCTCGGCATCGATGCGCCGGCCGGCGAGGATCCGCACCTCCAGCCCGGGCAGGCGGGTCCGCAAGGCCGCGATGTCCGGCCGGAACAGGACCTCGTCCTCGCTGCGGAAGCCGGCCAGCAGTACGATCCGCCCGCGATGGCCGGCGCCGTCGGCCGCGGCCAGGACGCCCATGAGCGGGGTGATCCCGACGCCGCCGGCGATCAGCAGCAGCGAACCGGAGCCGTGGTCGCGCACCGGATCCCAGGTGAACTCGCCGAGCGGGCCGGTCACCCGCAGCGCCTGCCCGGCCACCAGCTCGTCGTGCAGGAAGGCCGAACCGAGGCCGCGCGGCTCCCGCTTCACCGCGATCTCGACGAAGTCGCCCGCGCCCGGCCCGCTGCAGATCGAGTAGGAGCGCTCGATCGGCTCGACCGCCACCGGCAGGTCGACCTTGAGGTACTGGCCGGCCGTGAACGAGAACGGCAGCGCGCCCCCGCCGAGCGGCTCGAGGCGGAACCGGCGGACGGTCGGGCTCAGCGTCTCGATCCCGGCGACGCGCAGGTACCCTCGCCAGGGAGTGCTCTCGTCGCGGGCCGGGCCGCCGGCGCGGACCGTCCGCCACATCGCCGACATCTGCCTCGGCCGCAGCACCGCGTTCGCCGCCATGAGCCCGCCGGCCAGCGCCCCGACCACGCCGGAGCCCCAGGCGTCCTGTCCGGCGATGACCAAACCCTTGACGGAGGTACGGGCACCCGCCAACGCTGATCGCATCCGGCCCGGGGTCGCCGAGAGCCCGTAGAAGGAACCCCGCACGCTGTGCTGGTACGTCTCGAACGACAGCGGCGTCGCGAGCTCGGCGAACGCGATGGTCTCCCGGAAGCCGGGCCATTGCTTGTCCAGCCGGTCGATCAGCCGTCCGGCCAGCTCGTCCTTGAGCCTGCGGTACTCCTCCGGCCGGTCCTCGATGGACGTCCCGCGCCACCGGTCGACCAGCTTCGGATCGACGAGCTCCAGCACCTCGACGGTGTGGAAGCGGGCGGCCGGGTTGTTCAGGGACGCGAACGAGACGTACAGCGTGCCCTCGCCGGGCGGCCGGCCCGAACCGCCGTGATCGTCGAGGTCCGGCATGAACCAGTGGTTCTCGCCGCGCGCGCCGAAGACGGCCGGTGACCGGTCCAGGCCGAGGAACAGCATGACCGCGGAGGGCTCGGCCGGCAGGCTCGCCAGCTCCCGCCGCCACCCGGGCTTGGCTTCCGGTCCGAGCAGCGTGTACGCGTTGCGGACGCCCGCTGCCGAGACCACGGCCGGGGCCCGCACCCGGTAGCGCCGCCCGGTGGCGCCGTCCTCGACGTCGACGCCGGTCACCCGGCCCCGCTCGACGACGATCCGGTCCACCCGCTGGCGGGCGCGCACCTCGACGCCGTAGCGCCCGAGGATCTCCACGACGATCTGGCTGATCTCCCGCGGGCCGCCCACGGGGTGCGCGGTACCGTCCATGAAGAAGGTCAGCGGGACCGCGGCGTGATAGCCGAAGGCACTCGACCCGGGCGGTGTTCCGTAGAGCCCCCACCGCGCCGCCATGACCGCCCGCAGCCGCGGATCCCGGAAGCTGCGCGAGACCTGGTCCGAAAGCGATCGGTACGCCACCGGGAACAGCCGTTCCACGAGCGGAAAGCCCAGGGTCCGCAGGGCGGCGGGCAACGAGGAGCAGACATTGCGCGCGGCGAGTCCGGCCATGGCCCGGCGCGTTTCGGTGAAGAACCGGTCGATCGCGCCGGCCTCGCCGGGAAACGCTTCCACGAGACGCGCCCGGAACCGTTCCTTCGTGGCCGGGACGGCGAAGTCGAATCCCGGGAAATGCAGCACGTCGTAGTCGTCCGGCAGCGGCGAGAGCTGGACCCGCCCATCCGTCAGGTACTCGAGGAAGGGCCCGGCGTTCGCGCTGATGTAGTGCAGCCCGGTCCCGAACTGGTACTTCCCCTCGCGGGCGAACTCGTGCGTCATCCCGCCGACGGTGTAGTGCTGCTCCAGGACGAGGACCCGTTTCCCGCCGAACTGCGCGATCGTGCGGGCGGCCGCGAGACCGCCCATGCCCGACCCGATGACGACGACGTCGACTGCTTCCTGCATAGCGGCGACGGTAGAGCGACCCCACTTGACGATGAGTTGACGATTTGTGAATGCCCGCGTTCACGATCGGTCCAGTGCGCCGGCCTAGCTTCCCCTCATGAATTCTCAATATCCCCGGAGTTTCGAGCACTACAAGCGGGGCATGCGGATCCATCTCGTGTTCTACGTGCTCGTCAACCTGATCCAGGTCGTGGTGTGGTGGGTGTTCACGCCCGACCAGTTCTTCTGGCCGCTGTGGTCGATCGTCGGCTGGGGCATCGGGATGGCATCGCACATCTGGGCCGTGTATGCGGTCTCCAGACACGTCACGGCCCGCAACTGAGCCCGTGTCGTTCTTTCTCGAGTTCGTGCGCAATCCCCTGACGGTCGCCGCGGTGGCGCCCAGCAGCCTCGCCTTGGCCGAGGTCGTCACCGCGGCGGTGCCGCGCACGGGTGCTCCGGTCGTCGTCGAGCTCGGCCCGGGCACCGGCGCGTTCACCGAGGTCGTGCAGCGGCGCCTCGCGGGCCGCGGCCAGCACATCGCCGTCGAGGTCATCCCCCGGTTCGCCGAGCGACTGGCCGCTCGGTACCCGGCCGTCGACGTCGTTCAGGCGGACGCGGCGGACCTGGGCACGGTGCTGGCGGCGCGGGGGATCAGCCGGGCCGACGTCGTGGTCAGCGGCCTGCCCTGGGCGGCGTTCGCCGCGGGCCGGCAGCGCGACGTCCTGTCCGCGGTGCTCGCGGCCCTGCCGCCGCACGGCGTGTTCACCACGTTCGCCTACGTGCAGACCCGGTGGGCGCCGCCGGCCCGGCGGCTGCTGCGCTCCCTGCGGTCGCGGTTCGACGAGGTCATGATCAGCCGGACCGTGTGGGCCAACGTTCCGCCCGCCCTGGTCTATGTCTGCCGGCGCCCGGACACCGCACCGTCCGCCCGCCTGGAACCGGCCGGCAGCGGCCTGGCCGGGCACGCCTGAGGCACCCGATGGCCTTCAACCGAAAGGCGCGAGTCCAGCGCCTGTCAACAACCCCCCTTCCACCGTCAGCCCGTCAAGACGCCGTCATCCGGAGGTTTTCAGTGCTACGCAAAATTGGATATACAGGGGTACTCGCCGCAGCCGCGGGTCTGATGCTGCTGCCCATGACCGCGGGCAGCGCACACCCGGGTGGTCACCCGGCGAAGCGGCCGACGATCGTGCTCGTGCACGGCGCATTCGCCGACAGCAGCGGCTTCGCCGCGGTCACCCAGCGCCTCCTGGCCGACGGCTACCCGGTGGTCGCCGCGCCGAACCCGCTGCGGGGGCTCACCTCCGACGCGGCACAGGTCCGGGCGCTGCTGGACAGCATCGAGGGTCCCGTCGTGCTGGTCGGCCACTCGTACGGCGGAGCGGTCATCTCCACGGCCGCCACCGGGAACCCGGACGTGAAGGCGCTGGTCTACCTGGCGGCCTTCGTGCCGGAAACGGGCGAGAGCGCTCAGGACCTGGCCGGCAAGTTCCCCGGCAGCACCGTCGGGGTGTCCCTGAAGCCGGTACCGCTCCCCGACGGCCAGGTCGACCTCTACATCGACCCGAAGGTGTACCACGCCAACTTCGCCGCCGACGTGCCCGCCAAGGACGCCGCGCTCTACGCGATCGCGCAGCGCCCGGCCACCGGCGCCGCGCTCGGCGAGCCCGCGGCCGGCCCGCAGGCGTGGCACACGATCCCGAACTACAACCTCATCAGCGGCGCCGACAAAATCATCCCGCCGGAGGCACAGGCGTTCATGGCCAAGCGCGCGCACGCCAAGGTGCAGGTGGTCGACGGCGCCTCGCACCTGGTGTTCATCTCGCATCCCGGCACGACCGTGTCCTTCATCGAGAAGGCCGCGCGCGAGACCGTCCACTGACCGCCGGAATTCCCGGACTGATGCGGAGTTACAGCCGAGAATCGCTGACAAAAGGGTGCCGTGGATAGCACTTCAGCCGATTGCCGCAGCCTTTGCGTAAACGCAAGACTACTTGGTGTCACTTCGCTGTTCGGACTGCTGGTGAAGGGATTCCAAGCATGCCCACAACTGCCGAGCGCGACCGTTGAGCAGCGCGATCGAACGCAGCATCGAGGCCGCGCTCGATGCCCGCCACGCGCAGATCGGCACGGTGACCCGGCTGGCCGAACTTTGGGCGGTGATCCGTTCCGCCGCAGACCAGTTGGCGACGAGCGCGCCGGCCGTCGAAGCCGCCGCCGCGCGGACGGGTCTGCCGGGGGCCACCCAGCAGACCGCGGCCGAGCTTCGCACGGTGCTGCAGGAGGCGTTCGGGCCCGGCGGGTCACTGCACCCACGCATGGCTGCCATTGACTTACGCATCACGGCGGTCGTGGCGCGGGCGCACCGCGATACGGTGAACCTGGGCGTCATCGGCCTCACGAAGGCCGGCAAGACCACCCTGCTGCGCTCGATCACCGGCCTTGATGACGACAATGTGCTCCCGGCCCGGGCCATCAAACCGACGACGGCCGCGTCGAGCCGGATCTACCACGACCGTTCCGGAACACGGGCCGAGGTCCGGACATACGACTGGGATTCGTTCCGAGCCGATGTGCTCGTCCCGCTGTACCGCGAGGCGGCGGTCGGCGGGGTGGCGCTCGGCGAGGTTCCGCACCTGATCGATGCATGGCTCCGGGTCCGGTACCCGGAGCAGCGCGGGCTGCCGTCCGGGGCGAGTGTCGCCGTGCAGCGGCTGCTGCAGGCCCAGGAGTCCGTCGGCAGCTACCGCGGACTGCTCTCCGGGCCCGGCACCGTGGCGGTGGAGCCGCTGAACCGGCTCGCCTCGCTCGTCTCGCGCCCGGCCGACGACCAGTCCCGCGACCGGCCGTACCTCGCGGTGCGCGACGTGGTGATCAGGACGCCGTTCGCGCATGTCGACAGCGTGCGGCTCGGCCTGATCGACCTGCCCGGCGCCGGCGAGGCCAGCCTCGACGTGGAGAAACGGTTCCTCGAGCCGTTGCGGCACGAGGTCGATCTGTTCATGATGGTGATCCGGCCGGTGAAGAGTCAGGGCTTCGTGCGCGACTTCGCCCCGACGCGGCAGGTCATCCAGCTCGCGGACAAGGCACGGCTGGGTGTCCGGCTGACGGACTTCCTCACCGTCGTGGTGAACGATGACGGCGCCCCCGCCGACCAGCAATACGTCGACAGCGTCATGGCTGACCTGGCTCAGGACCCCGAGCTCGGCGACATCCCCCGCTATCGGATCAACAACGCCGACGGCGGCGCGGTGGCCTCGCGGCTGCTCGAGCCGGTGCTGCAGCACCTTGCCCGCCGGCTCGCGGCCATGGACGCGGCGACCGTCACCGGCGCGGTGGCCGAGGCCGACGCCGTGCTCGCCGATGCCGCCGCCGTGATCGAGCGGGCCGATGAGCTGGCCGACCGGATCCGCTCGGTGTTGCCGCTGGAGAAGTGGGAGTCCCTGCGGCGAGCCAAGGAACTGAGCAACCGGATCGCGAGCGGGCTCAAGCAGGTCGTCGACGAGTACGACAGCGTGGTGTCGGCCGGCAAAGCCGATCCTCGGATGCACAAGGCGATCACGACCGCCCGGGAAGGTATGCGCACCTGGGCCATGAACGGCCTCGGCTACGGCTCGCGCGAAGGCTGGTTGCAGGCGCGCAGAGAAGCGTTCAGTCCGCGGGATCTGGAGACGGTACAGGACGAGTTCGTCCGGGTCCGGCTCGCGCTCACGGAGCATTGCGATGCCATCGACGTCGGGCTGGAGAGCTCGATCCAGCGCCTGTGGCGTGACGTGGCCACGGTCCTGCGCACGAACCTCGGCAGCACCCTGGTGCCGGCCGAGGCGTCGAACGGTCGTACCCCCTTGGAGTCCCTGGCTGTGACGGCCCGGAAGCAGCGGGCGAACCAGCTGGCCGTCGCGCTGGCCGATCTCGCTGCCGTCAAGGTCGCTTACGGCAGTATCGTGCTGCGGGTCACCCGGCCGCTCATCCGTACCATCGACTGGCGCAACTCCGCGATCGCGGGACCCGCCGGGCACGGTCCCGGCGTGACGATCGGGTTCGGCATGGGCGCCGGGCCGATCGGCGCCACCGTCGATGTCGGTCGCGTCGACCTCAACGAGGTCGCGACCAAGCTGCTCGGCACCGTCGGGCGCGGTGTCGCACGTGGGCCGGCACCCGATACGGCAACGGTCACGGGTTACCGCTCAGAGGCGCCGATCCCGACCCAGCCCGGGCCGGTGTCCCCGGTGCCGCGAGTGCTCAACAGTGTCGAGGATCTGTACGACGAGTTGCAAGCCATGGTCCTGGCGCGCATCGATCAGATGACCACCGCACTCGACGCCGAGGCGGCGACGATCGCCACCGTGCTCGCGGCGGCCGCGGACCGGTTCCTGGACGCCGCCGGCCGGGCCGACGACATCGAGCAGGACTACGACGAGCTCTGCGCGCCGGTGCGCGCCGAGCTGTGGCCGGACCTTGTCGACGCCGGCGGACCGGCGACCGGGCTGTTGCTCGACGAGGTCCGCGAGGCCGGCCGGAGGGTGCGGGACGCCGCCGATCGGTTCCAGGCCGCCGCCGCGGCCGCGCAGGCGATCCCGCGATGAATGTCTTGCTGATCGGGCCGTCAGGGGTGGGCCGGACCACGTTTCTGTGCCTGGCGCTCGCGGCGCTCGGTGACCACCGCTTCCCGGTACGGGTGACGGCGGCCCGCAGCGAGACGGGCCGATGGGTGCGATACGTCACGAGGGAGATCCGCGAACGCGGAACGTACCCGGCGCGGGGTGGTCCCGATGTGGTGCTGGACCTGCTGCTGACGGCGGACAACGCCGGCCGGTGGCGGTTTCGATGCCAGGACTTCAGCGGCGCCGTTCTGCGCGAACCCGGCACCGCTCAAGCGGCGAGCTTCGACCGCGCACTGGCATCGGCCGATGGGCTGCTGCTCTTCGCCGACGCCACCGAACTGCTCGACGCTCGCCGTACCCCCCGAAACATCAACGACATCGTGGCGGCACTGCTGCGCGCGGCCACCTATCGGGCGGGCCGGCCGACAGCGGCCGCCGTCGTGGTCACCAAGACCGACGCGGTGGACCTGACCCGGCCACAGGTGACCGCACAGCTGCTCGAACCGTTCAGGTCGCTGGTGGCCAGCGCCCGCAGAGATCCGAGCATCCAGTTGCGGACCAGCTTCGCGGCGGTCGGCCCGCAGCCGGTGGGATTCGCCGGCCCGTTGCTGTGGGTCCTGACGCTCGGACTGCTCAGCCGCGCTCGCGAGCTGTCCCGCGCACTCCGCGTCCCGGCCGCGGCACCGCCGTATCACGCGGCCCGGCAGGCCGAGTGGGCCGAACTGATCGCGCTGAACGAGCTGCAGCCGCTGCTTGTCGAACGCCTCGTCGAGCTGGCCGACGAGCATCCCCTGATCCGGGCCGTCCATACACACGCGACCACCATCAGGAGCCCCCTGTGAACCTTCCGAATCTGCCGACCCTTTCCGGCCCCGAGCGCACCGGCCATCCGAAACTTGTCGTGACGATGCTCGGCGCTTCCGGGTCCGGCAAGACGACGTTCGTTCTCGGCATGTATGCCAACCTGGTCTCCGGCCGCCACGGCTACCGTGTCCACGCGCCCAACAAACAGCACATCCAATTGATGGACAGCTGGGACGCGCTCTGGGAGAACGGCACGCTACCGGTGGCCAACGACGAGCGTGCCATGGTGTCGTACGAGTTCTCGTTTCTGCGCGACCTCGAGACCCTGCTGGTGGTCGACTGGCTGGACTACCGTGGCGGTGCGATCCGCGATGACGAGACGAAGGCCGACGCCGCCGCACTCATCGAGCGGCTCAAGGTGTCGCACAGTGTCTACCTGGTGCTGGACGGCCGGGTTCTCGGCGAGTGGATCCGCGCTCACCTCCAGGCTCACGTCGCCGGCGGGCCGCCGCCCAATCTCTACGGTCAGCGGCGGAATCTGCGCGTCGAGGACATGACCAACCTCCTGCAGACCGCGTTCAACGCCCGCGCCGAGGCGGGCCACCCGCCGCCCTCGATCGTTGTGGTCATCACCAAACAGGACACCCTGCCGGAGATCACGGGCCTCGCTCCACAGATCGCGCTGGCCTTCGTCGCCGACCGGCTCGCTGAGCTCGTGCCGGTGACCATCGCGCACGGGGTGAAGACCATGGTCAATCCGGTGCAGCTCGGTGTGCTCGGCGCGCAGCCGACCGATCGGGTGCAGGTGGAGTCGCTGCACCCGATCGGTTTCGAGTACCCGTTCATCTTCACCTTCACCGAGTACCTCGCGGCACGCATCGACGAGACGAATCTGTTCCTGGAGACGATTTCGCGGCAGCAAGCCAACAACGTGCAGGAGATCGCCGTGATGCGCAGCCGCTTCGGCGGTCTGTTCAACCAAGGCCGCATCGGCCGGCTCAACTCCGAGCAGCAGCACATCGTCGCCGAACAGCAGCGCCTGCGCAATGACCTGCTGCGCATGCAGCACCAGGCCAAGCGGCTCACCGCCGATCTGAACTCGTGCGTCATCCTGCGCAGCGGACAACGCCGATGACCGGCGGCGGCCCGGGCTGGGCGCCGCTGGTCTACGGCCGGACGTTCCGGGCCGATCAGTGGTGGCGCGCCGTGCCGGAAGACCTCGACCCGAACGGTTGGGTGGGTGAGGTGGTTTCGGCGGTGCTGGCCAGCGGCAGCGACCTCGACAGACCGCGGTTCGTCCACGCCAGGCTGCACCAGCGGCGCGCCGTCGGGGTGGCCTGCCGCGCCAGCCTGCTCAGTGACTCGATGCATGCCGAGAGCCAGGGCCGGCCCTTGTTCACGTTCGTCGGCTGGGTGGCCGACGACACCGCGCAACCGCCCGGCCTGCCCGAGCTGGCCGGCCAGTACCGCACGTGGGCCGGCCAGGTGTACGAGCGATGGTTGCGCGACGTGTGGGGCGCGTCCGCTTCGGAACTGCGTGACCCCCCGCGGACGACCCCGGAACCGCCGCCCTGGCCCTCCGGTCCGCTGCACCCTGCGGACTCCCAGGCATGGCCCGACGCCGAACCGGGCCGGGTTCACGCCTACCCGGCCGCGGCGGCGGCCGACCTGTGGCGTCGCAGCCGGTCGGCCGCTGCGCCGTTCGTGCTGGCCGTCGGCTGGCCGGCCGCTGCCCGGGTGAAACTCACCGCGTTGTCACACCTCGCCGCCGACGACGTCGCCGAACCCGCGGCACTCGATCGGCCCGATCCCTGGGTCTTCGCCGAGCTGCTCGCACCACCGATGCCGGCGCCGGCGACGCAGGCCGAACCACCGCCGGCGCGTTCGTGGCCGCTGCAGCTGTCCCGGTCGGACGCCGCCGAGCTTCCCTGGTCGCTGCCGGGCATTCTCGGCTTCCGGAGCCGGCCGGCGACACGAATCCACACGGTGGCGTTGATCCTGGTGGAGAACGCCTACGTCCTCGCCGTCCGGGACGATCCGCACCGGCCACGCTGGCGGCTGCCATCGATCAATCCGGCGCCCGACGCCCGCGTGGCACTCGTCTACCGGGCAGTTCAGCAGCGCCAGGAGGACTACTTCGTGGCCTTTCGCAGCGAGCAGAGCCAGCGGAGTTTCGGCATGCCGGCACTCGACACGACGAATCCGATCGGGCACACAAAAGTGCTCGTGCCGCTGCCCCGCGTCAGGGAATTCTTTGAGCCGCCCCATGCCCGCGTCGCCTCGCTCATCCTGGAAAATGACGCGGCCGGCCGATGGCTCGCGGAGCGCTGGACCTGACCTGTTGGGCTCGCTCCCGCTCAGCCTCGAACGCGTTCGCGGGTCGCCGTCTCGGTCGCCGGCCGGCACGTCAGTGGTGGTAGATCAGCTCGGCGCGGCGCTCGCTGGGGTCGTGGCCGGTCACCGCGACGGTGGCGTGACGGTCGCGGGTGCGGTGGTCCGGGATCTGCGCCGCGGCCGGCTGCGCGTCGGTCGGCTCGTCGACCCCGCGAAGATCGGGCGGGAACGGCGCACCGGCCTCGATCAGGCCCTCGTACGACTCCAGCCACTTGCCCTGGTCGAACCCGACCGCGGCGGTGAGGCGGCCCTGATAGCCGTAGGCGGCCACGAACCGGCGCTGTGCGACCGAACCCTGGGCGATGACGACCTGGTCGGCGAGGGTCGGTACCCCGACGGATTTGATGTTGGTGCCGAACTGCGCGGACCAGAACACCGGAACGGCCAGGTGCGGCCACCGCTCGGCCGGGGCGCTGATCATGTTGTGGGCGGCGACCTGGGCCTGTGCGACGGCGTTGCCCCAGTGCTCCAGGGCCAGGAACTGGTAGTCGTACAGCGGGTGCGGGAAGCGGGCCACGTCACCGGCGACGAACACGTCGTCGGTGACCACGCCGGCCGCGTCGAACACCCGGCAGCCGGCGTCGCAGCCCACCCCCCAGTCGCCGACGGCCAGGCCGCAGCCGCGCAGCCATTCGGTGTTGCGGACCGCGCCCAGCGCCACCACGGCCACCTCCGCGTCCACGATGCTGCCGTCGGACAGGTGGGCGCGGCGAAGCCGCCCGGCGGTGTCACCCTCCAGCCGCGTGACGGTGACCCCGCAGCGCAGGTCGACGCCGTGCTCACGCTGCAGGTCGGCGGCCACCGCGCCGATCACCCCGCCCAGCGCGCCGGCCAGGGGCGTGGGCCCCCGCTCCACAAGCGTGACCGCCAGGTCCCGGTCCCGGCAGGCCGAGGCGACCTCCGAGCCGGTGAACCCGCCGCCGATGACGAGCACCCGGCCGGGCCGTCCGGCCAGCCGGTGTCGCAGGCCGGCGGCGTCGTCGCGGGTCCGCAGCACGAACACGCCGTCGAGGGCGGCCTCGTCCGCGTTGAACCAGGGCCGGGCCCGGGTACCGGTGGCGATCAGTATCCGGTCGTAGTCGATGATGCCGCCGTCGCCGAGGTGTACCTGCTTGCCGGCCGGGTCCAGTCCGGTGGCGGGCACGCCGAGCAGCCACCGCGCGTGGAGTTCGTCGACGCGGGGCAGCCCGGTGTGGTCAGGGGCCACCCACCCGTCAAGGACCTGCTTGGACAGCGGCGGCCGGTCATACGGCCGGTACGGCTCGTCCCCGATCATCGTCAGCGAGCCGGTGAAGCCCTCCCGGCGCAGCGTCGCCGCCGCGGCCAGGCCGGCCAGCGACGCGCCCACGATCACGAGCCGGCCGTTCCGGCGCAACCCCTCGATCGCCGCGTCATGCCCGTCCGGCGACGGCTGCCAGCCGGTTCGTCGCCACCCGGCCGTCCGCAACGGTGCGGCCGGCCTCGCAGCCGCTGCCGGCCCGGTCGTCGCGGATTCCACGGCGGCCTCCTTGTCGTCGACGTGATCGACCAGGATGGCCTGCACCGGACAGGCCGCCGCGGCCCGCAGCACGCGCTCCCGCTGCGCGTTGTCGGGCTCCGGGTCGTACATCAGCGCCTCGGCGCCGCGCATCCGGAACACCTCGGGAGCGAGGAAGGCGCACTGCGCGTAGCCCTGGCAGCGCGTGAGGTTCACCACAACCCGCATTGCCGTGTCCTTCCCCCCGGTCCTACCGGCAAACCGGCGGCTGAGCCTGGTGAGATTGGGCGACCACGGTTAGGGTCGCCGTCGTGGTTGCTGTGTGGCGGATCGTGAACTATCACCAGGCCCAGGCGCCGGTGACCGAGCCGGTGACCAAGTTCGGCGGCCAGCCCACCTGGCTCACCGGGCCGCAGTGGCCGATCAGCCAGGGCTGGGACACGCCGATGCGCTTCGTCTGCCAGATCGCGTTGGAGCCCGAACTGGCCGGTGCCGGCCCGGGTCGCCTGGCCTACGTGTTCATCACCCACGGCGACCACGGCCGGGATGTCGAGGACTTCGATCCGGACGTCATCTTCGCCGACGGTGGTGAGAACGCCGTCCTCATCCAGCCCGGCGGCACCTTCGACGGTCCGACCAGCCCGCTGAGCAGCGGCCCGACCCTCTATCACAGCGATGGGTCGCCGGCGGAGTACACCGTCGACCTGGTCCGCGGCGAGGACCCCGATCACCTGACGCACGACGCCTACCTGGCGCTGCCGCCAGCCGAGCGGGACCGCTACTTCCAGACCCTGGACCAGGACAAGATCGGCGGGACGGCACTGCAAGACGCGCCCAAGAACGGCCCATGGCGGCTCCTGCTGCGCCTGGAAGCGAACTGGAAGCCGTTCCACCTCAACCTCGGCGCGGCACCGGTGGCCTTCGCGTTCGTCTCCACCGACGGCCGATACGGGTGCTTCCTCGTCGAAGACTCGTAGTCCGAACCCCGACGACGGCAGCGGCGCGGACGTGAGGGCCGGCGGCACCGGTCAGTCGGGCTCGCGGAGTCTCGCGATCGAGCTGATGAGCTCCACCTCGATCTGGTCAAGGTCGGGCCAGGGGAACTGGTAGCCGTTGCCGCGCAACAGGGCGAGTCCGTGCATGGCCGTCCTCGTTGAGGATCTCCCGGGCTTTGGGTGGAAGAGGTCCGCTGGAGTCCCGCCGCGACCACGCCGCCAGGGCCTCCCCCTGGCTCATTGTTCAGAGATTGTCGTTCAGTGTTCAGGCACCCGGCGGTGAACAACGGCAACGGGCTAGGCATGGCGAATCGGTTCCGTGACGATCAGGGGGTTGTACATGTCACACCGATTCCGACAACGCGGTCCGCGTCTGTTCGCGGCGGTGCTGGTCGCCGTCCTCGGGCTCACGATGCTCAATGCGCCGCCCGTCGGCGCGCGCGAGCGGGCGAGCGCCGCACCGATCGATGCGCGCGAGGTTCCGCTCCTGCCGGGACAGGGTGCCGCGCGGCCGTCGGCCGCTCCGGTGAAGGCCGAGTTCGCGCCGCTGGCCAGCCGGTCCGGCGGTGCGGGGCACTTCGACCCGAAGACGTCGCGGCCGGTGTCGCGGACGATGTTCTCCGAGGAGTACGCGAACGCGGACGGCACCCGCACGGTTCGGCAGTCGAGCCTGCCGCTGAACGTGGCGGACGCCGAGGGCCGATGGCATCCGGTCGACACGGCGCTGCGGCGCACGCCGTCGGGACGGCTGGCGGCCACGGCGCAGCCGCTGGCGCCGTCGGTCGCCGGCAGCGCCGCGGACCCGGCGGTAGTGTCCGTCGAGGTGGACGGCGCCCGGGCGTCGCTCGGCCTGGAGCAGGCCGCGCCCAGCCCGGCGCGGGTCCAGGGCAACCGGGCGAACTACGCCGACGTCCTGCCGGACACCGACCTCGACTACGAGGTCACGCCTGGATCGGTCAAGGAGACGCTGCTGCTCAAGCGGCCGCCGGCCCAGGCGACGTGGCGGTTCCGGCTGGCGACGACTGGGCTGACCCCGCGCGTCGCGGCCGATGGCACGGTTCGCTTCACCGACGCCCGGTCGGTCCTGAAGCTCGTCATGCCTCCGGTCGAGGCCTGGGACTCATCCGGTGACGCGAGCCACGCCCCGGCGCAGAGCGGCGGCGGCTATCGGCTCGAGCGTGCGGGTGAGGGCTGGGTCCTCACCGTGTCGGTCGACACGGCGTGGCTGCGTGACCCCAAGCGGGTCTATCCCGTGCACGTCGATCCCACGTTTTCCTTCGGGGTCCTGGACTCGCAGTCCTACCGGTCGGACGGCTACGTCTGCGGCAACTGCGGTCTGCGCATCGGCAACAGCCAGAACAACGGTGACTCGTACAACCGGACCGCGGTGCAGTTCGACTTCTCACCGTTGTACGGCAAGACCGTGGTCGGCGCCCGGGTCGACCTCACGCGCAACACCAGCGTGGTCGGCTCGCTGAAGACCTGGAACGCCGACCTCTTCCACGCGTCGGCCCTCGACTACAACGGACTCGGCGCACACCTGGCGAGCGCTCTGGTCGGTGACGTGGGTTCGTTCTCCTCGCCGGAGCTCACCGGGTTCCTCAAGCACGTCGTGGACATCCGGCAGCCCTCGTACTTCATGCTGCTCGGCAGCGAGGTCGCCGGTACCTGGACATACAAGGACCTCAACGCCACACTCGTCGTGGACACCGGAACCGCGCCGCCCGCAGCGAATCTGGCCGGCCCGGCCGACAACAGCGTGCTCACCACGTTGACGCCGACGCTGGCCGTCAGCCCGGTGACCGACCCGGACGGTGACCCCACGTCGTACTGCTTCAAGGTCGCGACCGGCCCGGACGCGCGGTCCGGTGTCGTCGTCGACTCCGGTTGCCTGGCGAGTCCGACCTGGACCGTGCCCGCGGGCGTGCTGCAGGACGGCGGTACCTACACCTGGCAGGCGACCACGTACAGCGGGATCAGCACGACCGCCCCGCCCTGGGTGGGCCACTTCAAGGTCGACCAGCGGATCGGCGCACGCGGACCGTCGCCGGTCGACACCCTCGGCCCGTTCACCGTCAACCTCGCCAACGGCAACCTCTCGACCCAGGTCAGCGGCCCGGAGTTCAGCACCGTCGCGGGCAAGGCCGGGCTGTCCCTGACGTACAACTCGCAACAGGCCGAGCTCAAGGGCCTGAAGGCCTCCTACTTTGTGGACCTGTCGCACAACGGCCTGATCAACGACGCACAACAGCCGGTCCTCGTGCGGACCGAGCCGCAGGTGAACGTCAACTGGGACACCGGATCGCCGTTCCCGCCGGCGATGTCCGCCGATTGGTACGTGGTTCGCTGGGAGGGCTATTTCCAGGCGCCCGCCACCGGCGGCTACCAGTTCGCCGGGGTACACGACGACGGCGCCACGGTGTGGATCAACGGGGCGAAGGTCTACGGCGTCTCCGGCCCGAGCGACGTGAACTGGACCGAGTCGACGATGGTGAACCTCACCGCCGGCCAGCGGGTGCCGATCAAGGTCGAGCTCGCCGAGGCCACCGGCGCGGCGAAGATGCGGCTGTTCACCCGAACCGCCGACGGCGTGACCGTACCGGCCCAGATTGTTTCCGCGGACTGGTTGTACTCCGCCGACCTGCCGGCGCTCTCCCGGGGCTGGGTGCTGTCGTCCGATGTGGACGGTGACGGCTCGGCGTACACCGAGGCCAAGATCGCCGATCAGTCGATCGTGCTCACCGATGGCACCGGCGCCAAGCACACCTGGACCAAGACGAGCGCCGGCGGCTACAGCCCGCCCGACGGCGAGGTCGGCGTCCTCGCCCTGGACACCGGCGGCCGGGTCACCCTGACCGAGGGCTCCGACGTCTTCACCTTCCGCGCGGACGGGAATCTCGACGCCCAGACCAGCGTGGCCGACTCCCGCAAACCGGCCACCCTGCAAAACCTGTACGACGGCACGCCCTCGCGGCTCCGGGAGATCAAGGACCCCGTCTCCGGACGCTCACACGTGCTGCACTACAACCGAGCCGGTGACGACTGTTACGGCGGCGCCACGGTGCCGCCCGGCGCCGACCGGCTTCCCCCGTCGCAGATGCTGTGCCGCGTCACGTACTGGGACGGCAGCGAGACCCGCCTGTGGTACGTGGGCGGCAACCTCAGCCGCGTCGAGGACCCGGGCTCCGAGATCACCGACTTCGGCTACACCGCTCAGGGCCTGCTGAACGGTCTGCGGGACGCCCGCGCCGGCGACTGGATCGCCGCCGACCCGGCCACCCGGAAGGCCAACGAGGGCGACATCACCGCCATCGTCACCTACGACGGCGCCGCCAAGGCAAAGGTGCTCGGGGTGGCCTCTGCCGTACCGGCGATCGGCACACCGCGGCAGGGCCGCACCTACCGCTACGACCCCGCTGGGCGGCAGACCTTCGTGGACGTCGCCGGGCTCTCCCCGGCGCAGGGCTTCGCCACCAAGGTCACGTTCGACGACGCGGACCGTACCCTGAGCACGACCGACGCCACCGGCCGGACCACTCGCCAGAGCTGGAACGTCCGGGACCAGGAACTCACCTCGAGCGACCCCGCGGGGCGGATGACGACCAAGGTCTACGACCAGGCCGACCGTCTCACCGACACGTACGGTCCGGCCCCGGCGTCGTGTTTCAGCGGCCAACTGCCCACGGCCGCCTGCGCGAACACCGTGCCGCACGAACACAGCGGCTTCGACGAGGGAATCAACGGCCTGTCCGTCGCCTACTACGCCAACGACTCGCTGACCGGCGCGCCCAAGGTGTTCAGCACCGGCATCGGCGAGGCCACCGGCAAGCTGGCCCGCAACTGGGACACGGCCGCCCCCGCGGACGGCATCCCCGCCGATCACTTCTCGCTACGCGCCACCGGCGAGATCGTCTTTCCGCAGGCCGGCGACTACACACTGCGGGTCCTCGCCGACGACGGGCTACGGGTGTGGATCGACGACCGCAACGTGATCGACGACTGGCGCAACACGGCACCGGCCTGGCGGCAGGCGACCGTGCACAGCGACGCGGCCGGCTCGATCAAGCGGATCCGCCTCGACTACTACGAGTTCGACGTGACCGCCCAGCTGGAGCTGCATTGGACCACCCCGGGCGGCCTCCAGGAACAGGTGCCGGGCACCGTGCTGCGGCCCCGGTACGGGCTCACCACCTCGACCGTGACGGCGGAGTCGGGCGGCGTGCCGGACCGGGTGTCCGCGACCCGCTACACCGGCCTCGACCCCGCATACGGGCAAGCCACCTCGATCGTCGCCGACCCCGCCGGACTCGGCCTCACCCAGGGGTTCGGATTCGAGCCGGTCGGCAACGGGTACCTGCGCAAGACGAGCCGGACGCTGCCGGCCGGAACCCAGACCGGCTACAGCTACTACGGCGACGGCGAGGCACGCGCCAACCCCTGCGTCACCGGCAGCCCGTCGGTCAATCAGGGCGGCCTGGCGAAGCTGACTGCCGGTACCACGCCGGCGACCGGGCCGGCGCGGGTCGACGAACAGGTTTACGACGCCGCCGGACGGGTCGTGGCGAAGGCTACGGCCAACCAGTGGTCGTGCTTGAGCTACGACGCCCGGGGACGCGTCACTCAGCAGACGTACCCGGCGAACCCCTCGGCCGGGGCCCGCACCGTGACCCGTGACCACGCCGTGGGCGGCGACCCGCTGACCAACTCGGTGGCCGACCAGAACGGCACCGTGACCACCACGGTCGACCTGCTGGGCCGGGTCGTGCGCTACGTCGATGCCAACGGAACCGACACCGTCACCACCTACGACCGGGCCGGACGAGCCACGCGGATCTGGAGCGACCCGTCGCTGTCCAACGACGCACCGCGTGTGACCACCACGGCGTACGACGACGCGGGCCGGGTGGTGACCGTCGAGGTCGACGGCGTCACACAGGCCACCGCCTCCTACGACGCCGGTGGCGAACTGGCCGGCGTGACCTACTCCAACCGGGCCGCCCTCACCGGGACCGGCCGCGACGCCGCCGGCCGCACCACCTCGCTGACCTGGAAGCTCAGCGACGGCCGGACGATCGTCTCTGCCGTCACCCGCAGCCGGGCCGGAACCGTCACCGACGAGTCGCTGGGCGGTGTGGACGCCAATCCAGCCGGTCCGAACTACGTCTACGACGCGGCCGGCCGGATGACCGAGGCCTACGTCACTGGACACCACCTGACGTATGACTACAGCTCCGCCTCACCGGGCGCCTGCCCGGCCGGGACGCAGCCGACCGCGGGCCGCAACTCCAACCGGATCCGGCTGCTCGACCAGACCACGGCGGGCACCGCCGAGACGGGATACTGCTACGACAACGCCGACCGGCTGCTCGCCACGACCGGCGCGACCACGGCGACCGGCTTCACCTACGACAACCACGGCAACACGACGGCCTACACCGTCGGCGGCTCGACCACGCGCCTCGGCTTCGACGCGGCCGACCGCAACATCTCCCTGAGCACCACCGGTTCCGGCGCCGCCGACGTGTCCTACGTCCGGGACGCCACCGACCGGATCGTGCGTCGCGACGCCCGCCAGGGCGACGAGCAGGACGCCGTGCTCTACGGATACGCCGGTGACGGCGACGCCGCGGTCGCCACCTTCGACACCGACCACCACGTGCTGACCTGGACCCAGGTACTGCCCGGTGGCGTCGTGTGGACCGAGCAGAACTCCCAGGCGCCGGACAACTGGGATCTGCCGACGGTACGCGGGGATCTGTTCGCCACCGTGCAGAACGGCGGCCTGACCGTCGGCGATGTGCAGGCCTACGACCCGTACGGGCAACCGCTGACGACAGCCGGCGGTCTGGACAACCAGCCCGGCCGATTCGACTTCGGCTGGCTCGGCCAGTACCAGCGTCCGTACGAGCACGCGGGTGCACTGTCCATCATGGAAATGGGTGACCGTCCGTACAGCCCGCTGTTCGGCCGCTTCCTCTCCGTCGACCCGGTGGAGGGCGGATCGGCCAACGACTACGACTACGTCATGGGCGACCCGGTCAACAAGACCGACCTCGACGGAAACTCGTGCCGCAGAAACTGGTACTCACGCACCTGCACGACGATCCGGTTCCGCTGGACCCGCTTCTCGGTCCGGACCGTCACCCGCACGGTCTGGGGCTCGACCATCGACCGCGAGCGCGAATACCGCCTCGGCCGGGCCGGGCTCCGCAGCGGGTGGATCCTCGACTCCGAGATCACCTGCACCCAAAACCGCGGCGCCCGCAAGAGCTGCTCGATATACCAGCCACACGCCACGAAGATCAAACGCAACTGGCCCTGCTTCGGCGGATTCCTGGCCTTCGGCGGCGGGTTGATCGCGACCGCCGCTACCAACGGCGCCTTCGCACCCTTGCTCGGCGCAACGATGATCGGCGTCAACGGAGTATTGGCATCATGCCGGTAGACGACCGAACAAATGTGCTGGTGGTCAAGCTCGCTTGACCACCAGCACGTGAGTTATGCCGCATCTGCCGCTGGTTGCGCGCGCTGGAGGGGCTTCGGCGTTGGCAGCCACCGGACGGCGCTGGCCGGTCAGCGCCTATTGAAGCGGCGTGCCACGTGTCGCATCGGATTGGTCAAGCTCTGCGATGAAGCTGCACAAGGGCGACGTCGTCGAGGTGTGTGAGCGCCGCCGGAAGAGCGAAGGCTTCACCGTGCGAGCGCGAGGAACGTCGGTTCGCCCGCGCCCTGCGGCAACGCGATGATTTGCGTGCCGTCCGGCCGCGGATTCGCAGAGTCAAACCGGCCGCTCGCCAACCGGATTGGTGTGTCGCACGTCGTGATGCGGCATTGGTACAGGCCGGCCGTGTCGCCCTGTCCAGCGCTGATCACGAGCACCCCTTCGTCGGTCACCGCCATGGCAAGGGGCCATCGGAACTGGACGCTGGGAAAGGTGACCTCGCCGTTGACTCGGTCCTGCACCACGACCCGTCAGATCTCGTCCACGGCGACCGGTCCAGGTCGCGCATTGGGCATCTTGCCGGTGCAGGGCGTTTCACAAACGTGGAGGAACCCGAGTTCCGCAGTTCGGGGCTTGATCTAGATACCGTTTGAGGCGTTAGCGCTGGTCGCGGGGTTGGCGAGCCGCCCCTGAGCGGAAGATGCCTAGTAACACGCTTCGGCTGACTACTGAGCGTTGAGCTGGGCCGATAGGTATATGATCTAGAGCTGTGTATGTACGAACGACATCACGGCGGACCAAAGACGGCAGCGAGGTGCGGTATCTACAGCTCGCGCACAACGAGTGGGACGCGGACGCCGGGCGGTCGCGGCCGCGGATCCTGTTCTCCTTCGGCCGTGAGGACCAGCTCGACCGCACCGGGATCGAGCGGCTGATCGGCGCGTTGTCCCGGCTGCTGGACCCGGCCTCGGCCGCTGCGCTGACCGCGCCGGCCGATCTGGCGGTCACCGGCTCGCGGCCGCTGGGCGGGACGTTCATCCTGGACGCGTTGTGGCGCAGGCTGCGGATCGATGCGGCGGTCACCACCGCGCTGGCCGGGCGGCGGCTGGATGCGGCGGCGACCGAGCGGGTGCTGTTCGCGCTGGTCGCCAACCGGGCCCTGGCCGCCTCCTCCAAACTGGCCGCGACCGGCTGGATCAGCAACGACGTGCACATCGACGGGCTGGCCGAAGTCTCCGACGACGCCTGCTACCGGGCGATGGACGCGCTGGTCGACGTGGACGCGCGCGTGGCCGAGCAGGTCTACTTCGGGGTGACCGATCTGCTGAACCTTGAGGTCGACCTGCTGTTCTTCGACACCACCAGCACCTACTTCGAACTCGACGAACCCGATGAGCCGGTATGGCGCGACGAGCACGGCCGCGTGGTGGACGCCGGCGATCCGGTCGCGGTGCGGCACGCGGGGTTCCGCTCGTTCGGCAAGTCCAAGGACTCCCGTGACGACCTGCCGCAGGTCGTCATCGGCATGGCCGTCACCCGCGACGGTATCCCGGTGCGGGTGTGGTCCTGGCCCGGATCGACGGCCGACAGCAAGCTGATCCGGCAGGTCAAGAACGACATGCGCGCCTGGTCGCTGTCCCGGATCGTGTGGGTCGCCGACCGTGGCTTCTCCTCATCGGGCAACCGCCGTGAGCTGATGCGCGGCGCCGGCGGCTACATCATCGGCGAGAAGCTGCGCTCGGGGTCACCGGAGGTGCAGGCCGCCTTGTCCCGGCAAGGCCGCTACCAGCACGTCCGCGAGAACCTCCAGGTCAAAGAGGTCAACATCGGCTCCGACGACCGGTTCGTGCTCTGCTACAACCCCGAGCAGGCCGTCCGCGACGCCGCCACCCGCGAGCGGATGATCGCCCAGCTGGAGCAGGCGATCGCCGGCTCGGACACGCTCACCGGCACCGAGCGCGCGAAGCTGGAGGGCGTCATCTCCACCAAGCCGCACCTCAAGCGGTTCCTGCGCACCACGCCCGGCGGGCTGCTGCGCATCGACAAGAAGAAGATCGCCGCCGAGGAGAACCTGGACGGCAAGTACCTCCTTCGCTGCTGCGACCCGAACCTGTCCAGCGAGGACATCGCCCTGGGCTACAAGCAACTGCTCGAGGTGGAACGCGGCTGGCGCGACATGAAACAGATCATCGACCTGCGCCCGATCTACCACCGGCTAGAGGAGCGTATACGCGCCCACGTGCTGCTGTGCTGGCTGGCGCTGCTGCTCATACGCGTTGCGGAGAACACCTCCGGACAGACCTGGCAACGCATCCGCACCGAGGCCGACCGGCTGCACGCCGTCACCTTCACCGGCCCGGCCGGCACCTTCCGGCAGACCACCGAGCTCACCAAGACCCAGCGCGACCTGTTCACCGCGCTCGCAATCGACCCGCCCAAGCGAGTCCAGGCCGCCATCCCAGCCGCCTGACCGCCGAACCCCAGGTCAAGACCTCGCCACGGCCTCCGACCGCCTAGACACACGCCCCGTCACCAGCCGAGGGCGCATTTCCGCACGTCACCAACCGGATCCGCGGCCTATTCAACACCCCTACCTGCGGAACTCGGGAGGAAGAACGCGAGGTACCGTGCGCGCGGCGACAGGGCCGGAGCCATGGCCAGCACGCGGGCCTCGCAACCCGCTCCGCCGGCCGGCGGCAGGGCGGTCGCGAGACTTACCGAGCCGCCGGGCATCAGGACCTCCGTGTCCAACGGGTGCACCGTTCCACCGGTGAGCGTCCCCACGCCCGAGCAGCCCAAAGTGGTGTACTCGATGAAGGCCGATCGGTCCGGCTCGGACCAGACACCTGCACCGTAACCGGACAACGGGGGCAGGTCTGCGGTCGACGCCGCGGCGAGGGACTCGACCAGGCCGCCGTCCAGATCGAAGGACACAAACGTGACCCGCGGGTCATTCCCGCCGCACGACACGACGAGCCCTACCCTGGGTGAGGCCAATGGGAAGATGGACCGCACCGTCGCGCCGTAGCACACGCGGCCCAGCGATACCGCGCGCAGGCGGCCGCCGCGAGGCCCCATCCACAGCACGGCCGCCTCGTCGGACGGGTTGCGCACGAGCACCACGTCGCCGTTCGACGTCCAGCCCGCCGCCGTCGCCGGGCCGTCGTCGCTACCACCGCACCCGGTGAGCAGTGTCAGCGTCAACCCCACGACTGCGACCCACCCGGCATAGCGCCCACTCATTGCGCGCACCGTACTCGACACCTGCGACTCGGGCGTGGAGGTGCCGTGTCGGGCTTGTGGAGATCGGTGGGTGGCTTGCGTGTCACTCCTCGCCGGACAGCGTCCAGCCTGGCGGCGCCTTCGACGGGCCGACCAGCCCGCTGAGCAGCGGCCGCACCCGTGGCCTTCGCGTTCGTCTCCACCGACGGCCGGTACGGGTGCTTCCTCGTCCAAGGCTCGTAATCCGAACGCCGACGACGGTAGCGGCCTCGACAACCGGGCGGCACGGGCCGGCGATGCCAGCGCGGGTCGCACCGAGCGGGCGCAACTTCCTGATCTGCGCGGCCGGGCCGGACGTATGTCTCCGTGATCATGCTGCCCGCGCTGACCGCACCACGGGTTTGCCATGATCCCGGAGACTTTCGGTACACGGGGGTACATCACCACTCCACGATCAGGAAAAACCGTTGGTGTCGATGCCGGGTTGCTCATAATCACGGAGACTTACGGTCGCTGCGCCGTGGAGCGCCCGAGGTGTGGGACGCGTTCGCCGATCGTGCCCGCCCCCAGCGTGTTGGGTGTAAACCGTTCTCGTTCGGGGCGGTCATGCCGCGTGGCGATGGGGCTGCCGGATCAGGTCGAGCAGGCTCGCGACTCGAGGGTCATGCGAGTCGGCCGGCCAGGCCAGCAGGACATCGGTTGAGGGAAGCCCGGTCACCGGTACGGCGGCGACATGCCGTCCGAGCCGGTCGACGGCGCTGTCACCGACGACCGCGACCAGTTGCCCGGTGGCCACCAGGTCGATCAGGGCGTCCAGGCCGAGGGGCGGGAGCTCGGCGGCGTAGGTCGGGTCGTGGAGCAGGCAGCCCGGGGTCAGTGTCTGCCGGGTAGCGAGGGCTGGTCCTGGCTGTAGTCGTCGCGCTCGACCGCTCCGCTCCCGAGTCGACCGGGCGGACGGCGCCAGTGGCGGCCCACGCTGCCGCGACGGAGCCCACGCAACCCTTTTCCGCGGGGCCGGACTTTCGCCGGGCCGTGGCCAGACACCTGCCGGTTCGACCGTCTTCCCGGTTCCTCAGTTCGAGGGCCGGAACGCGTGCTGGGCACGAAAGGCGGCCGGGCTCGAACCGTACGCATTCTGGAATACCCGGCTGAAGTGTGCGGCGTCCGGGAAGCCCCATCGCCGCGCGATGCTGCGCACCGACCTCGTCACCAGCGCCGGGTCGAGCAGGTCGGCATGGCACCGTTCGAGCCGTCGCTGCCGGATCCAGCCGGCCACCGTGACCTCGTTGGCCTGGAAGAGGCGGTGCAGGGTGCGGACCGAGATGTGGTGCGCGGCCGCAACGGACTCCGGCGTGAGAGTCGGGTCGCCGAGGCGGACAATGATGTGCTCCCGCACGCGCGCGAGCAGAGCGTCCTCGCGGGTCTCGCCCGGCAGCGCACGCACCGAGTTGAGCCGGCGGGCCAGCATGAGTGACACCAGGGACACGGTGGCCGACGTGAGCCGCCCGGCGTCGGCGGGCTGGAAGCGTCCTGCGCCGAGCCCCAGGATGTACTGCGACACCAGCGAGTCCAGGCTGTCGCCGGTGGACAACGGCAGCCCGACGAGATCGCGGAGACGGCGGGCCGGTATCGGCAGGATGCCCGGCTCGAGCATGACAACGGTGCCGTGCTGGGTTGGGCCGTCCGGGTCGCATGTGGTGCGAAAGGGGTGCGAGGAATGCAGCAACACCATGTCCCAGGGACTCATCACCGTCACCCGGCCGTCTTGCTCGAGCTGCTCCCCGCCCTTGTGGTTGAGTAGGACGAGGTAGACCTCCGGGTCGCTGCGCCGGATCAGTGCGGGTGTGCGCTCCGCGTCGACGGGACGGCTCTTGGTGGCCACCACCCGGACCGGGCCGAAGTCCGCGGCCTGCACCACCCCGACGAAGTCCCTGGGGTATCGCGTTCGGTAGACCACCGGTATCGCCTGCCGGGAGAGCGTTTCCCGCCAGAACTCGAACCGGTCGCCGGCTGATAGATGCATGGTACTCAATGTCGAACGCATGCTGGCCCCCGTCGCCGACTTGGTGGCCCGAGCGACATACTCAACTATCAATCGGCACCTGTCAACTCCTGATCCAGGCGTCAACGCTCGACCAGATCGCCCAGTACGCCGGTCATCGCGATGCGCGTTCGCCGCTGCCCTTGCCCAGGTCTGGGGCGAGTAGTCGAGGATCTGCTCGTCCTGGACGTGGCCGTCGGCGAACGTGCAGACCCGTCCGGTGTCAGTGCGGCGCACCGCGGTCACGCCGGGAATCCACGCTCGATCCGCGACGTCCTGCGCCCCGACGGCCGCTACCTCTGCCTGGAGATCAACTGCTCCGACCGCACCACCGAGAACGTCGGCCCGATCGCCACGCTGCTGTACGGCTTCTCAATGCTGTACTGCATGACCACGTCCCTCGCCGAGGGCGGCGAGGGGCTCGGCACGCTCGGGCTGCCCGAGCCGGTGCTGGCCCGCCTGGCCGCCAAGGCCGGGTTCGGCCAGGTCCGGCGGGTGGCGATGGACAACCCGTTCAACTCCCTGTACGAGCTGACCCGATGACCGCCGGGCAGCCGGTCGACGGCATCGACCACACAGCCCCCTACCGGCCCCGTCGCGATGTTCCTCGGAGGCCGGGCGCAGTCGTTCAGGAGGCGACGACACCCTCGCCGCCGACGGCGCCCGGCACGGCGACCTCGCCGATCGCGGTCAGCGTCCCACCGGGACCGACCCGCAGCGCCACGAGGTGGCCGTCCGCGCCGGTCTGCGCATACAGGTACCGGCCGTCGGGGGTCGCCGCGACGTCGACCTGACCGCCTCCGGTGGCGAAGGTGCCCAGCGACCGAAGCTCGCCGCCGCCGGTGACGGTGTAGCCGGAGAGGTTGCCGCTGCCCGCGTTGGCCGTGTACACCCGATCGCCGGTAGCCACGATCCAGCACGTGGCGGCCTGCCCCGTCGCGGCGCCGCCGAGCGGCGTGAGCGTGTTGTCACGGCCGAGACGGAAGGTGGCCACCGCATTCGGACCCGCCTCGGCGACGACCAGCCGCCCGGCCGGATCGAACGCGACCGCGAACGGCACCGCACCCGGCTCGGTGTGCACTACCGGCTGGGCCGACGGTCCGCGCCGCCGGTCGACGGTGAACACAACGATGGCGTTGCTGCCCGCCTTCGTCGTGATGATGAGGCGGGTACCGTCCGGGGTGAATGCGACCTGGCCCGGCGTATGCGTGAACTCCGGGGTCGCGGCCGCGTCCAGCCCGAGGGTGCGGTGCCAGGCCAGCACCCGCACCAGGGCCCGGCCCACCCGCCGGTAGCCCTGGATCGAGCCGCCGCCGCGGCCGTTGAGCACATACACCAGGTCGCCGTGCACGGCGACGCTGACCGGAAACGCGCCGCCGGAAGAGATGGCCTGCTGCCGGTCGAGCCGGTCGCCGTGCACGCCGAACACCGTGAGCGTGTCGCTGCCCGGGTTGACCGCGTACAACAGACCAGCGGCCCGGTCCAGGGCGAGAGCACCCTGCGAGGCCGTGTGGTCCACGACCGAGCCGTCCAATTGGCCGCCACGCCCGCCCGTGCGGTACACCCCGGTCTGCCGCAAGGCGCCGCCCGGTCCGCGGTCGAACGCGACGACGGTGTTCGCGGACAGGTTGTCGGTCAGCACGAACACCGACCCGACTCCGCCAGATACGGCGGCGGAGGCCGGCGTCGCGGCGACCGCCGTCGCCGCCAACGCGACTACGGCGGTTCCCGCGACGCGGATGCTGCGTTTCATGACTGCTCCTCACACGTTGGTCCCGGTACTCTCCGCCATCCTGGCCGCCCAACGAGGTGCGCGAACCGCTGTTTCGCGCGCTGTAAGGGCACGGCAGCTACCTCGTAAGAACTGCCGGCGCCCTGCTCGCTGGCTGGGTTTTCCGCGCATACAGCAGCGCCGAACAGTCGCCACTCAACGACCGGATTGGCGGACGCTACGGGGCGATCGGGTCGCGTCCTTGGGCTGGCGCTGCGGCCGCGAGATCACTCATGGCCGTCGGCTTTCGACAGGCCGAGAAGCCTCATGAGCAGCGACCATCAATCAGACCGGTCTTCCTCCGGAAGCGAACACGCCGGTCTCGCAGATCGTCGCGCCCGACCGGACCGTCAACCTGCCAGCGTTCAGACCCGACCTGCTCGGCCGCGCTCGCATCGAGGTGATTCTGAGGTACCGACCGGCGAACATAAGGCATTTACCCAAGGCGCCCGGCGCGCCTTAGCTCCTAAGTTGGTCCGTGTTCAGACAACGGCAACTTCAGGAGGCACCACCATGCGGGCAACAGCGTTGCTCAAGCGGACCGCGGCCGGCATCGTCATGGCGCTGGCGTTCACTGGCGCTGTGGCCGTCAGTCCGTCTGCCGCATACGCGTCCGACGACTGGACCGTGCGGATCGCCCCCAAGTCCCAACCGGGCCTGTTCCTGGACGTCAGCGGCGCATCCAAGGACACGCTCGCACGGGTCATCCAGTGGCCGTTGACCACCGGAGACAACCAGATCTGGACGATCAGGCACATCTCCGGCACGGATTACGAATTCATCAACAAGCACAGCGGCAAGTGCATGGAGACCGACAATGTCGCCGGTCACCAACTGTTCCAGGCGCCGTGCGACGGCAACCGCTGGCAGCTCTGGAGCTACGACAAAGCTCAGGACGGTTCCAGCGGGTACCTCATCTGGAACACCTTGACCAACCTCTACGTGGACGTGTATGGCGCCAGCCGGACCCAGGGCGCCGCCATCGACGCATGGCCCTTCGACGGATACGACACGACCAACTACCCGTTCTTGCAGGGACCGCTCAACCAGGAGTTCCTCCTCCTGAACGCATGACCGGTCCCCGGCCGCGCCGACCGCCCGGCCCAGATGGGTGCGGGCGTCGATGCTGGCAGGGATCGCGCGGCTGCTGGCTGGCTTGTGGTGGACGACCGGGTGCGTTACGACAGGCCCAGCGAGGTGGTGGTCGTGCGCTACTTGCCTCGGCGTCGGCTACTCCGGCAAGCGGCAGGGCCAGTGGCGTCCTACTACTGCGTGACGGTCGTGCCGTCCGGTGCGACCGGCCCGGGCCGCTCCGAGCTCCGGATCGAGTAACCCTGTGATGGCCCGGCCGGGGTCACATCGTGCGGAAGCCGGAGCCGCCGCACGCGAAGCACTTGATCTTGCCGCTGCCGGCGCACAGGTGGTGGACCCGCGGCTGGCCGGTGTCGTATTCGTAGCCGTTGCTGCAGCTGCACGACGACCCGCCGGAGCCGCCGCACGCCGGGCATCGGACGCGCTCCGGCGCCGGGGGCGGGGTCCATCCGGCCGCCTGGTAGCCACCAGCGCCGGCGGAGCCGGTCGGCGCCGAGCCGCCCCGGCCGCGCGCCACCACGGCGAGGACGATCGCGGCCACCGGCAGCAGGCACAGCAGCGTGCAGCAGACCCACCCGAGAGCGTGGCTTCGGTCCATGGCTCCTCCCGGTGGCGACGTGCGTGCCCGGGCAATGATCACCGGGGCGGGCCGGCGGGCGGATCGCCTGAACGGCCGGTCCGGGCCAGAGGAAACGCTATTTTCGATGACTCGGACCGCGTCACCGGCAGACCATTCCTCCCGCGAGACACCGCGAAGTGCTCGGCCGCCAGGTGCAGCCCCGCATCGACGTCCGCCGGGAGCGCCGCGACGCTCACGGTGAGCGAGCTGCTGTCGATCTGGAGAACCCTGACGCCAAAGCGGCCTTCCCATGAACGCAGCACCGCAGAGAATTTGGCGGTTGTCTCGTTCAGGGCCGCGCGGAGCATCGTGAAGAGGCGCCGACGCCCACCCGGATGGCGTCGCTGATATCTACCCGTCTGATCGGCGCCCATCGTCATCACGATGTGTATGCAGCGCAGTGCCCTTGCCGTGCCGTGCCGCCAGACCATGGCGTCGTCACAGCACGTCCTCCTCGCGAGACGCTCGTCGTACCTAGCCTCGGTCTTTCGTGCGCCCAGCGGACCTGGAGGTGAGTGTGAAGGTCATGGAAGCGGTGCAGCTGCTGGATTTCCCCGCGGAGGGCTCCCCGGCGTCTGGGGCGCGGAAAGCCACAAACACCACCCCAACCTGGGCAACGCCGATCCGGGGCGTCGGTTCCACGGATGCGGGTCAGGAGTAGGCTCAGGTGATCGACGCAACGGAGATTCAGATCACCGCCAGTGATATGCAAACACGAACGTCTCCTCGATGGGCGCCCGGGACCAGGGCCGCCGATCCGGCCCGGGAGGATGACGGCTTCCGACGCAAGCCGCCGAATAATTCAGGCTGTCTATTGCCTGGCTGTCGTGGTCAACGGCTTGGCGTCTGCTGAATGACGAGTCGAAGCGAATAGCACGACGCCGATGCCTAACTGCGATAAGAACAGCGGGTAGGCGGCGAATCTCTCGACTAGGCCAGTGATTCCTGTTTGCGCCACTAGCGGCAGAATGCAGAAGCTGATCAGTCCGATAGATCCCAGGATTGACGGAACCGACGCAACTACAGGTTTAGCATACCCGACGCGCCGCAGCGCAAGCCCCAGCTGAATGAGCGTAATATTCCCCGGAATTCCAATGAGTACTGCACCGAAGGCGTGCAATGGAAACGAACCTGCCGGAACCTCGTGAAAGACACCGGCCAGCGCAATGCCGAACCCATAGAGGGATCCGCCAATCCACATGAGCCTGGCTGGCCTCCCTTTCGCCCTGGGGCCGATAGCGACCGTAACCGCTGCGGCGACCAGGGCCCCGTTCAGGACGTACGCCGCGCTCATTAATATCCACAGCGGAGAATGGACGAGATTGTCCTGAAACACGATTGGTCCGCGCACCTCCAGATCGCTGATGTAATTTCTCATGTAGGAGTAGTGCGGGTCCGTCCATGCACTTGCTGTGACTGCTTCGGCAATTAAGATGCCTCCGCCCGCAGCGGCGAGGGCCGCTCCAGCAAACCGAGATTTCTCCACGTTTTGAATCCCTTCTTTCGTAATTGGCGGAGTATTCCTCTGCCCTTAGCGGGCAGCGGTGTCGGCATCACAGGCCGTTCAGGGCCACTGGCCGGGCCGCAATAAACCGTCCGATCGGTGCGCGCCTGTGCAGCGACTCCTCGCATGCGCGGCAGCCGCCAAGTGACGTCGGTGCCGTAGGGAAGTCCGTCGACCCGATCGCTCTGGCAGTGACTGCCATACTAGCAGTGGATGACAGCTGAAAAAAGACGCTCGCCGCAGAGATGTCCCGACACGGAGGGGGCCGTCTTGGCGGCTCGGTGAACGGTCTGGGCCGCACCGAGGGGAATTTCAAAGTCGGTCAGGACTTGTTGATCAACGTTTGAGGGCTGCGGCCAGTACCGGCAGGATCCGCATCCGGTCCGCAGCGATGCTCTCGATCAGGCGCTTGATCAGGGTGACCTGTGCCAGGCGGAACAGACCGAGCACCAGGTTGCGCAGGATCGCCATGGCGTGCGGGCCGTTGCCGATGTACGCACCCTGCTGGTCCTCGCCGAAGACCACGTCGCGTGGCCAGTGGACGAGATTCTCGATGCCCCACTGGCCGCGGATGAAGCCGGCGACCTGGTGCGGTGTCGCCCGGCCGGCGGACAGAGGTAGTCGGCCGTCTCGTGCTGGGCATGCGCGGCGTCGGCGGTCACCACCCGGCCGTCCAGGTCCAGGCCATCCAGCAACGCGCGGACCTGGGTGACCTCCGGCATGCCCGCCGGCACCCGCACCTGCCCCACCACGATCGCCGCCCCGTGGGCCATCGCGGACAACAGCTGCAACCGGCTTCGCGGACAGCGCACTTCGGCCGGCAGCGCCTCGCCCGGCGCCGGTCGGGGCACTGTCATGTCGGCACTCCATGACAATACGGCAGTGCGGTACCGTGGGGGCCATGACTGAGCGCGCCACCACAACGGCCAGCTTGCGCGAGCGCACCAAAGCGGCAATGCGCGACGAGGTCGCGGCGGTGGCAATCAAACTATTCGCGGAGCACGGCTTCGATGCGGTGACCACGACGCAGATCGCCGCGGTGGCCGGCATCTCCCCGCGATCGTTCTTCCGCTACTTCCCGACGAAGGAGGATCTGGTTCTCGGTGGCCTGCAGGACGCGGGGCACCGCGTCCAGGCGGCCCTGCGGTCCAGGCCATCCCGTGAGGGTCCATGGACAGCATTGCGTCATGCATTGCGGGTCCTGATGGACGAGCCGGTCTATCCGCCGCAACATCTGCAGACCATTACGCGGATCATCCTCGAGACGCCCTCGATCCGCGCACGCGACATGCAGAAGCACCAGCAATGGGAGGAGCTGCTCGCACCGGAGATCGCCCGGCGTATGAGCAATCCCGACCGCGCTGGCCTCTCCGACAGCGACGCACGAGCGCGCGCACTGATCGGAGCCGCACTGTCCTGCCTGCGCGTCGCGACCGACACGTGGCTTCGAAGCGGTGGCACAGCCGATCCGATCGCCATACTCGATGAGCTCATCGACACAGTCCGCACTGCGTAGCCCGGGGCAGCACCGCAGGCTGCCGCGTATCGGCTGGGCCACTGTCAAGGGCGCCTGAATAACCGGCCCGCCGGACGCGACGAAAAACAGACACCCTCCGAACAGCGACCGGCTCGGTCGAAGAAACGTCGCAGGTCACGGACCCACCACAAGCCAAACCGTCGCGGACGGTGACGACAACCATGCGGCACCCACGTGACACCCACCGTCCACAAAGGCCGGACAACACGAAGGGCCCGAACCGCGTTGCCGCAGCTCAGGCCCTTGGTGAACTTGCGCGCCCGAAGGGACTCGAACCCCTAACCTTCTGATCCGTAGTCAGATGCTCTATCCGTTGAGCTACGGGCGCTCGGTGCTTCGCCTAGTGTACACACCAGGTTTTGCGCGGAGGCTCCGGGATTCGAACCCGGGATGGGCTTTAAGACCCAAACCGCATTAGCAGTGCGGCGCCATAGACCGAACTAGGCGAAGCCTCCAGCAATCCCCGTCACCGGTGACCGCCGTCCGAGGATACAGGCAGCGACGCAGGGCCAGCAAAGTGGGTACGCCCTGCGGTGGGCGGGTGCAGAACGGGTGCTCAGGGCGATTGGCCATTACGCTCGTGCAGATGGGAGAGGACGCGACTCCGCCGGGGCGTCGGAGGGTGCCGAAGGCCACAAAACCGGACGCGGCGCCGGCGAAGGCCGGGCCGGCGCCGCGGGCCAAGGCGCTGGGTGACACCTCGCTGCGGTTTGAGCCGCCGCCGCAGGAGGGGCCCGGTGACGAGGAGCCGCGGGTGGCACCTCGGCCGCGGACCAGTGCTCCCACGACGCCCTTCGCGCCGGCGTCGCCCACGGTGGCCAGCACCCCGTTCCGGGCGGTCGCCCCGCCGTCACAGAGCGGGGCGCCGCCGGAGGAGGAGGGGAAGCCGGCAGAGGAGAACCCGGCCACCCAGGACGCACCGCCGGCCATGGCCGCCCCCGCCAAGGCGGTCAAGAAGGCCACCGCGGCGAAGAAGACCAGCGCAGTCAAGAAGGCCACACCCGTAAAGGCGGATAAGGCCACACCTGCCACACCCGCCAACAAGGTAACCCCAGAGAAGCAAGCCACCCCGGAGAAGAAGGCAAGCCCGGAGAAGAAGGTCACTCCCGCCAAGAAGGCCGCCCCCGCCAAGAAGGTGGCCCCAGCGGTCGAGACGACAGCCTCCGAACCCGCCGAGGCCGAGACGCCACCCGCAAAGCAGACCGCACCCACCGCGCCCAAGAAGACCGTGCCCAAAGAGACCGTGGCCAAGAAGACGATGGCCAAGCAGGCCACAGCCAAGCAGGCCCCGGCCAAGAAGGCGGTCACAAAGACCGCGGTCGAGCCCGCGGACGAAACGGGAGAAACGGTACTCGCGGTCACCGAAACGTCGCCCACCGTCCAACCGGCGAGCGGGCCGCCGTCAGACAGTGCACCAAGCGAGCAAAGTCACGAATCGCCAAAATCGGGCGAGGACGGAGAAGACTGGGAGATCCGGTTCAATCCGTCCGCGATAAATGCCGCATTTCTCCCCGAAATGCTCGCACTGGCGGCGGTCGATCGGCTGGGACCGGCGGCTCGGCGGCGCGTCGACTGGTACCGGATCACCTACCCGGGGGCCGACGGCGATGCCGTGTCGCGGGCCATCACGCGCGAGTTCGTCCGCCGGGCGCGCCGCCAAGGGTTCGCCGCGGGGCTTGGGCCGGCCGGGCTGGTGATCGAGGCGGCCGGCCTCGGCTGGCTGCAGGCCCAGCTGGTCCTGCACCTGGCCGCCGCCTACGGCCACGCGCCCGAGCATCGGCAGCGGGCGGCCGAACTCCTCGTGCTCCAACGCATCCACGGCAGCCTGGAAACGGCCGAAGTGGCCGTGCGGGACGCCGAGCGGGCGGCCGCCGCCCGGGGGCGGCGCACCGCCGGCCCGCTGGCACGGATGGTGGCGGCCGGGGTCGCCCGAGCCGCCGCGGCCCGGTTCGCCCAGCGCATCCTGCCGGGCGCCGCCGCGGTGCTGGGATCGGTCTCGGCCGCCCGCAGCACCGAACGACTCGCCGCCCGCGCGGCACGCTACTACCGCCGGCCACACCGCCAACCCGACGAGAGCCGCCAACCCGAAGCAGCCAGCCCCGAAGAGCAAAGCCAACCCCAGGAGCACAGCCAAGCCGAAGAGAGGCGCCGACCCGCAGAGCGTTGAACCCGGCGGTGGCGCAGGTGAGGTAGAACGGTGTATACGGGGAGTGAGGAGAGCCCGTGGTGACGGTGCCGAACGCCAACCCATACAACATTCAGAAACGACCCGGCAACCTTATGGACTCATTGAACTCCAGTGTTGAACATGACCGGGTAGGGCAACGTGAACTGCGCTTATGTATAGTCTCGCCCTGTGTCGCTCTCCTCTGGCGCTATCGACTCTGACGCCGCCGACGTGAACGATATCGACATCGATGCACTGACCACGGGGCGGACAACTGTGACCAGCGAGGTCGAGGCAGCACAGGCTGCAACCTCGGATGTGACCGACCGGACGTCCGACGACCTGGTCGAGGCGGCCGGGACCACCGGAACCTCCGAGACAACGAAGACGGCGGACGCGCCGGCCCGCACCCCCAAGTGGCGGGCATGGGTACGTCCGTGGATGACCCCTTGGCTGCGATCGCTCAAGGTCGCCGGCACGGTGTGGATCGCCGCCGGCATGGCCTACGCCATCGCCACCGCGCTGGTGTTCCGCTTCGAGCCGGGCCGGCCCCCGCCGCACATCCACACCCTGATCGGCTTCTGGAACCGGTTCGACACGATCTTCTACGTTCGGATCGCCCAGGACGGATACCTGTACGGCAAGTTCGCTCCGGCCTTCTATCCCCTGTATCCATTCCTCATCAAGATCGGCAATCCGATCATCCCCGGGTCGGGGCTGATCGCCGCGCTGGTCATCAGCGTCTTCTTCGCGTTCACCGCGTTGCTGCTGCTGCACCGGCTGGTCGACGAGGAGTTCGGCGACGCGATCGCCGGTCGCACCGTGTTCTACCTGGCCGCGTTTCCCGCCGGATTCTTCCTGTTCGCGGCCTACAACGAGTCGCTGTACATCACGATGGCCCTCCTCTCGCTCTACGCGGCCCGCAAGGGCAACTTCTGGATCGCCAGCGCGGCCGCCGCGCTGGCCGGCTCGACGCGGCTGTTCGGGCTATTGCTCGCCGCGCCGCTGGCGTATGAGTACATGCGGCAGCGGGGCTGGAATCTGCGCAAGATCCGCTGGGACGTGGCGAGCTTCCTGTTCATCCCGAGCGGCCTCGTCGCGTTCTCGATCTTCCTGAAGATCAAGACGAACGACTGGCTCGCGTTCAGCCACGCGCAGGACGGCTGGAAGCGCACCTACGGCTGGCCCGGCGAGCCGATCTGGAAGACGCTCAAGCTGCTCAACGACAAGCCGTTCTTCCAGGACTGGCGGCTGCTGGGCATCCTGGAGATCATCTCGGTGGTCGGCGCGATCCTCATGCTGGTGCTCGCCTTCCGGGGCCGCTTCAAGTTCCGCCGCGACCAGTACTACCTGCTCGTCTACGCCGCGGTGCCGATTTTCCTCTTCACCTGCACGATGGGTGGCTGGCCGAATTACCTGATCTCGGCTCCCCGCATCGCGCTGGAGTGGTTCCCGGCCTTCATCGTGGTCGGCATGCTCGGTGCGAGCCGGACCTTCGAGCGTCTCTACCTGTTCATAGCGATCATGACCCAGGCGATGATGCTCGGCCCGGTCCTGCTAGGCACCCAGTTCGTCGCTTGAGGCCGGCGGCGCGGGTCCGACCACCACGGTGGTCCAGGCCCGCGCCGCCGCGCCGTCGCCGAACTCGATCATGCCCAGGTAGCGCGCGGCCGGGTCCAGCCCCTGCCAGTTCACGTCGAACGTCAACGGCTGGTCCGGCTCGACCGGGCGGACCTTCGGGGTCACCGTCAGGTTGCCGGTGAGCAAGCTGGGGACCAGAAACACGTGGGCCTTCGCGACCTGTTCGGTCAGGCCCGGCGGCAGGGCGAACTGCACGACGTACACCTCAAACGTGCCGGAACCGCCGGTGAGCGGGACCTCCTCGTCGGCGGTGGTCCCGTCGCCGCGACCGACGAGCTTACCGCCCTGGTAGACATACAGATCGAGGTCGGTGCCGGGCGCGTGGTCGGCGGCAAAGGTGGCCAGGCGGGCCAGCTTCGTCGCGGGCGGCAGCGTGAACTCGAAGCTGAAGACGCTCGGCGACAGTCCGGGCGCACTCGGCACGAAGCCGGCGGTGCCGCCGACCAGCCGCCGCTCGTGGACGCTGGAGGCGGCGAGGCCATACGGGTGGGCGGTCACCGTTCCGCGGTACCCCCCGAGCAGGTCGATCGTCGCGTGCCCGCTCGCGCCGGTGCCGGTGATCTCGCCGGGGCCGGACAGGGCGACCGGCCGGACCGCGATCGGGCTGCGCACCGCGTGCCCGCGCAGGTCGGTCCAGGTCAGCGCGCCGAACGTGTAGGCGCCGTAGGGCGCGTCGGTGCGCCGGACGGTCACCGTGAAGGTGGCCCGGCCGCCGGCCGCGACGGTGATCGTCGACGGGCTGACCTCGACCGCGGTGCCCGGCGGCGGGGCGACGGCGGCGACGTACACGCTGGGCAGGCTCGAGACGTTGGTGACCGTGCGCGTGACGGTTTGCGTGCCGGGCAGGGAGCCGATGCCGATCGACGGATAGTTCAGGTCGCTCGGGTCGATCGCGCCGACCGTCGGGCACCAGTCGCTGACCTCCTGCAGTTGTCCGATGCCGCAGGTGTACCGCGCCCAGTCCGCCGCCCCCGCGTCGTAGACGAGGCCGGGGTCGAAGGCCCGGGCCGGGCGGACGTGGCCGGAGCCGTGGTCGAACGGGGTCGCGTCGCGGGTGCCCCGCTGGATCGGCCCGCCCGAGTTGTCGGCCGGGTCGGCGGTGGTCATCAGCGCCGACTTGATCTCGGCGGGCGACCACCGCGGGTGCTTGGCGCGCAGCAGCGCGGCGATGCCGGCGATGTGCGGGCTGGACATCGACGTGCCGGACTCGCCGTCGTAGAGGTTGCCGTGGTCCCCGGCCGGGGACACGCCCGCGACGATGTCCACGCCGGGCGCGGTGATGTCGGGCTTGATGAGGTCGCCGCCGCCCGCCGCGGCGGGGCCGGCCGAGGAGAAGGCGGCCACGGCCGGCGCGCGGGGCACGGCGACGGTCGTCGCGGAGATCGACGCGCGCGGGTCGGTTCCGGCGGCGTACGCCTTGATCGCCGCCCCGGCCGCGGCGTCGACGTGCACGGTCGGCACGACGTGGTAGTCGGCGTTGAGCGAGTTGTCGTCGGCGTTGTAGAGGATCATGCCCACGCCGCCGGCGTCGCGGACCGCGATGCTCTTTTCGGTGCGCGGGTTGACGCCCCGCCTGCACAGCACGATCCGGCCCTTGACCTTGGCCGGGTCCAGCGCGCCGGGATAGCACAGCTCGACCCGGTCGGGCTCGGCCGCGGCCAGCCCGGCCCGGACCGAGTCGACCAGCGGCGCGTCGGGCACGGCCGGGCCCTGGCCCACGCCGGTGTAAGTCTTGCCGTCGCCGAGGGTCACGCTCTTGATCGCGCCGCGGTCGTGCGAGCTCGCCGCGACCGTCATCTCCCACGGCGCGTTGTGCGCGACCGTGCCGGCGTCGGGGCCGGAGTTGCCGGCCGACGCGGCGACGAACACGCCGGCCGCGGCGGCGTTGAAGAAGGCCAGCTCGATCGGGTCGACGACCAGCGCGCTGGAGCCGGAGACGGAGTAGTTGATGACGTCGGCGCCGTCGGACACCGCGTCGTCGATCGCCTCCAGCAGGTCGACGGTGCCGCCGGCGCCCTCCCCGTCGCCCTGGCGCCACAGCGCCTTGTAGACCGCGATGCGGGCGGCCGGCGCCATCCCGGAGACGGTGCCGACCGGCGCGCCGTTGATGGTGGCCGCCACGCCGTTCAGGCCGGCCGCGGTGGTCGCGGTGTGCGTGCCGTGCCCGTCGTAGTCGCGCGGGGAGGAGAACTCGCCGGTCCAGTCGCCGAAGCCGCTGTGGTTGTAGTACCGCGCCCCGATGACCTTGTTGTTGCAGGTGATCCGCTGCTGCGGGGTGCCGGTGCCCTCGTCGCATTTGTCGGCGCCGCCCCACTTCGCGTCGATGACGGCCTGGTCGGGGCGGGGCTCCGGAAGCGCGGCCAGGCTCGGGCTCTCGGGCCAGAAGCCGGTGTCGATGTCGGCGATGATCACGCCCTCGCCGGCGTGCGCGGGGTCGCCGAACTGCTGCTCCCATGCGCCGCCGGCACCGGCCAGGCCGAGGAACGCGGGCGTGGAGATGGTGTCGACGGTGCGCCGTTCGTTCTTCCAGATCCGCAGTACTCCGGGAGTGCCCGCGACGCGCTCGCGCTGCTGGGGCGTGAGCGCGGCGGCGAAGCCGTTGAAGACGGTGTCGTAGTCGGCGACGGTGCGCCCGACGCCGGCTGCCCGCAGTACCATATCCCGGTTTGTCCGAATCGCCGCCCGGGCACTCTCGGTGCGCAGCGCGGGCGAGCCGGCCAGTTGCACGATGTAGAGCGCGGTTTCGGCCTTGGCAAGAGCCGGCGGGGGTACGGCGGAGACACCGGTCAGGGCGAGGGTGATGACGAGAAGGATGCGACCCACACGGTCAGGGTAATTGTCCGGATTTGCCCTAACTCAGGAAACCGAGATGATCCTTGAGCAGCGCGTATCCCACGAAGGAGACGATGTCGAGGATCGAGTGGGCGATCACCAGCGGCATGACCCGTCGCGTGCGGCGGAACCAGTAGCCGAACACCAGGCCCATCACGAAGTTGCCGATGAAGCCGCCGAAGCCCTGGTAGAGGTGGTACGACCCGCGGATCGCGGCGCTGGTCACGATCGCCGGCCAGGCGCCCCAGCCCAGGTCGCGCAGCCGGGTCAGCAGGTAGCCGATCATCACGATCTCCTCCAGCACGCCGTTCTCGACGGCGGAGAGGATCAGCACCGGCACCGACCACCAGTGCGCGCCGAGCGCCTCGGGCACGATCTGCGCGCTGATGCCGAGCTGCCGGGCGGCCCAGACCAGGCCGAGGCCGGGCAGCCCGATCAGCGCGGCCAGCCCCGCGCCGTAGGCCAGGTCGCGCAGCGGCCGCCGGACGTCGAGGCCGATGTCCAGCGGGTCGTGGGCGCGGCGCAGCAGGTGCACGGCGAGCAGCGCCGGCACCACGCCGAGCCCGATGCCGGCGAGCTGGTAGAGCAGGTCGAGCCAGGGGCGGTCGGCCACGACGGTCGGGTTGAGCGTCGCGGTCTGCTGGGACAGTGGCTTGACGTAGGTCAGCCGATTGATGATGTTGAGGATCGCGTAGATCGCGGAGCTGCCCAGCGAGACGCCGAGCACGAGCAGCACCTCGGCCCGCACGGCCCGCCGGTCGATCACCGCGCCAGCGTACTTGGGGAAGCTCAGGAGTCGCCGAAGGCGTCGTACTTGATCCGGATCGACGGCACCTGCATCTCGGCCAGGGTGCGCAGGGTGGCGCGGACCATGGTCGGCGAGCCGGAGACGAAGAAGTCGTGGTCGCGCCACGGCCCGAAGCTGGCCACGACGTCGGAGATGTTGCCGTGCTCGCCGGGGAACTCGGGGTCCTCGCTGGTCGCGGCCACCACCGACAGCCACGGGTAGCGGGCCGCGAGCCGGTTGAGGCAGGCCAGGTCGTAGAGGTCGTCGCGGTCCTTCGCGCCGAAGAAGACGTGGACCCAGCGGGTGCGGTTGGCGCGGGTCATCTCCTCGATGAGCGCCTTGATCGGGGCGAGGCCGGTGCCGCCGGCGACGCAGACGATGTCGCGGGTCGAGCGGCGGTCCAGCGTCATCTGGCCCATCGGCGCACCCAGCCGGATCATGTCGCCCGGCCCGACCCGGCGGACCAGCGCCGAGGAGACCCAGCCGGCGCCGACGGCGCGCACGTGGAAGTCGAGGGAGCCGTCCTTGCGCGGCGCGTTGGCGACGGAGTAGACGCGCCACAGCCGCGGCTGGTACTTGGTCTCGATGCTGACGTACTGCCCGGCGCGGTACTCCAGCGGCTGCATCGGGCGGCAGGTGATCACGGCGATGTCCCGGCTGCGCCGCTCGTGGTAGAGCACCTCGGCGTGCCAGTAGGGCGGATTGGTGGAGTCGGCGTCGGCGCCCTCGATCATCTTGGCGGCGATGACCGCGTAGGCGTCGCGCCACGCCTGGTCGAACTCGAGCGTCCACTGCTCGCCGGCGAACGTGCGCAGTGCCTCCATCAGCGCGCCGCCGACGACGTCGTAGTGCTCGGGCTGTACGTGGAACTTGCGGTGGTCCCGGCCGAGCGACTGAAGGTAGTCGGTGAACCGCTCCGGGTCGTCGACCGTCTGCACGGCCGTCACTATGGCGCCCAGCAGCCGGGAGCGCTGGATGTCCATCTGGACCGGGAACAGGTCCCGCAGCTGCGGGTTGTCGAGGAACATGCGCGCGTAGAAGTAGCTGGCGAGCTTGTCCTGCTGTTCCTCGACGAGTGTCCAACTCTCCTTCAGTAATCGCGACAGATTGCTCATCGGTGCCCTTCGCGGTCAACGTCGGTGCCGTCTGCGAATCAGCGTCACTACCTGCGAAGACCACGCATCGCACGGATTGTGCGACGACGCGTGCGCAGGGTCGACATTCCCCGCGACGCGCCGGTCCCCGGGGCTGGACTTCCTCCCGCCCGGCTCCGCCGAACGGCGGGCGTCGCACCCGCTGTCCGGCTACACCCCGGCAGCGGGGTGCGACGGTACGTGCCGAGGCGTTCCCGGCAACCTCGGAGGTGCACCGTGCCCGCAGTGTCCGATCGTGAGGTCCTCGCCGCGCTGGACGAGCGCATGCAGAGCTTCGTCCGCCGGCAGGAGATGATGTTCGTCGCCACCGGGGAACCGGACGACGGGCACGACTGCACGTTCGTCACCGGCGGGCCGGGCTTCGTGCGGGTGCTCAGCGTCAACCGGCTCGCCTGGCCGGAGTTCGACGACGACGCGAGCCTGTCGCAGGCGATCGCCGGCATCCGCCACGATCCGCGGATCAGCCTGCTGTTCGTCGACTTCGCCCGCGGCGCGATCGGCCTGCACATCAGCGGCCAGGCCAAGGTGCTCGGCGACGACGCGATGCGCCGCGCGTACCACCGGCTCAACCTCGACCCGTCGCTGGACCTCGTCGCGGACCGCCGGCCGTCCCGCTGGATCACCGTTTACGTACAGGAGGCGTACCTCTCGGCCGCCGGCGAACTGGATTGACAGTGCGTAACTAAACGCCGTATCAGGCCAAAAGAATCGAACAATTCATTCACGTTCAACGAGACCTAGAGGGGTTCACACCCGGCTCACAACCGCTCACACTGAGTGGATGGTTGTGAGCCGGGCCGACGCATTTCCAGTCGCGCCCCCGTACGATTCTTCGCGCCGCGGTCCTGCCAGACCGCGGCTTTTTGCACGCCCGGCTCGTGCCCTTTCACGTGGCGATTCGGCAACCCGCCCAGAGGAGCAGCGATGACGAGCGATGTGGTCAACGACCGAACGACCGTGCCGGGCGCGACCGGCAGCCGCCGGGCGAGCGAGGTGATGGCCGCCCTCGGGATCGTGCAGCTGGGCGACCCGATCCTCACCACCGCCACCCGCCCGTTCGCGCTGCCGGACGAGCGCGACGAGCTCCGGCGCATCCTCGACCGGCTCACCGCGATCGCCGACGCGGTGCAGCGCGTGCACGACTTCAGCACCGGCGCCATGGGCCTGGCCGCACCCCAGATCGGCGAGCCGCGCTCGGTGGCCATCTTCCGGGCCGCGGGCGCGCCGCAGCTCGCGCTGATCAACCCGCGGGTCGTCGAGGTCGGTCCGGCCGGCCGGCCGGAGTGGGAGGAGCGGACCGAGGGCTGCCTGAGCTTCTTCGACTTCCGCTGCGTGCTGCGCCGGCCGCGGAGCGCGGTGATCAGCTACCGGACGCCGGCCGGGGAGCCGGCGATCGTCCGGTTCGACCACGGCCGGCTGGCCGGCGACGTGCTGCACGAGGTGGACCACCTCGGCGGCGTGCTCTGCGCCGACCACCTGGAGCCCGGCGCCCCCGCGGTCTCGCTCGCCTGACGCGCTTGTTCGACGACCAGGACCGGCCCGACGCATTGCGCCGGGCCGGACGCTAGGCCGACAGCGGGTGCTCGTCGGCCCAGTCGTCGGTGTCCTCCACCGCACCCTCCGGCCGGCTGCCGCGGAAGCGCCACTCCAGCCGGTAGTAGTCGTGCAGCGTGGCCGCCTCGGTGTGCCAGGAGAAGACCGCACGCCCGTCCTCCGACAGCTCCTGCGTGATCGGGGTGCGCAGCGGCACCTCCTCGGCCGACAGCGACGTCTGCACGCCCCAGACCACCGGCCGCATCCGGGCCGGGAACTCGACCTCGACGGTGAGGTGGCGGGTGGGCAGGCGGATGGCCCGCTCGAACCAGTTGCCCCACTTGTCGATGCCGATGTGCCAGGAGTACGCGATGGTCGTGCGCTGCCCCGGGTAGAGCGGGAACCGGCCCTGCGCGTTCTCGAAGAGCAGCCAGAGCTCCTTGAGCGTGTCGCGGTCGGTCTTCGCTCGCCACTCCATCGGCTCACCGGCGCACGAGGCCACCAGCGACAGCTCGTCGAGCGACAGCGGGTGGTCGTGGTGGTGACGGTTGGAGCGGGCGGGGTCGTCCGGGTAGCGGTCGACCGAGATCCGCACGAGATACCGCGTGATCGGCTCGGTGCCGGCGTTGTAGAGCGCGCGACGAACCGTGCAGCGGTACTTGCCGTCGACATACGACAGCCGGGCGGTCTCCCGCTCGACCACGAGGCCCGTTCCGGGTGGCAGCCACTGGTCGGGCACCGGCGGGTCGCGCCCGGGCACACCGACCCGGCTGCGCGCGGTGGCCCGCAGCTCGTCGTACTCCTTGTACCGCTGCCAGACGGCCCCGTTGCTCTGCAGGATCGCCTCGGCGCGGCGCGCGAAGTCCTCGGTCGGCCGGTGCCGGCCGGCCTCGACGTGGCTGACATAGGAGGCGTCGAAGCCCATCGCGGCGGCGAGCTGCTTCTTGGACATGCCGCGCTCGACGCGCCAGCGCGCGAACTCTGCGACGAACGCCTCTGACGCCCGCTGCACGGGAGAAGAGTCGCTCGTGGTCATTTTCCGGTCCAGCCCTACAGGGAGACGGCCCCTGTCCGGTTAGTGTCCACGAGTCCGAGTGTCGACCACGTCAGCCCGACAGATTCCTGACAAAAACGTTGACAACCACGTGTCATCGGTGTTGATCAACGGACTTCCGTCACGACCTGCCGCCGATACGGTGACAGAACGTTACGATCAGTACCCTGGCGATCTCCACCGGCAGTATGCTGGTTAGGCTTACCTAAACGCGATACGGTGGGCGCTTGGCAAGCACATCTGGGGGTACGCAACGGTGGTGAGCATCAGCCGCAGGCACACGGGGAGCATCGCGCCGCGATGCCGCCGTGCCGTGCCCGACGCCCGCCCCGGCGACTCAACGTGACCGCGCTCATCAGCCGCGCGGCCGTCGAGCCGCTCGCGCCGGTCCTCGCGACGCTCACCGCCTTGCAGGCCCGGCACGGCGAAGATTCACTCCAGGGACTGGCGCCCGGCCTGGTCAGACCGGCCGGCCCGGCCGCCGAGGGCTGGGTCCCCGCCGCCGAGCTGGACGTCGACGACCTGCTGGGCGCCGCGGCCCGCCGCTGGAGCGCCCAGCCGCACGCCGCGGCGGCGCTGGCCTGGAAGTGCTACTCGTACTGGGTGGCGCTGCCGGCGGTGCTGGGCTTCGCCGCGGCCCGGCGGGTGCCGCTGATGACGCCGGATCACGTGCTGGTCCGCTACACCGACCACCGCCCCTTCCTGACCCTGGCCCTGCGCAGCCCGGTGACGGCGGTGCTGGCCACCGACCCGATCGTCGCCACCGACGCCCCCGGCCTGCTCATCGTCTCCGACGAGGCGGAGCTGCTGGACGTGCTGCGCCGCTCGGTGGCCGACGCCCACCTGGCACCGCTGCTCGAGGAGCTGCACAAGCGGGTCCGCATCGGCCGGCGCACGCTGTGGGGCTCGGTCGCCTCGGGCGTGGCCTACGGCCTGTCCCGCGCCGCCGACTCCCTGCCCGGGCCCATCCTGGACACCGCGCACCGGCTGCTCACCGCCCTGGACGCGGACGACCTGGTGGAGCTCGCCAACCGCCCCGGCGGCGGCCTGGACATCCAGCGCAAGACCTGCTGCCTGGCCTTCACCCTGCCCACGCCAAAGGTCTGCACCAGCTGCTGCATCCGCTCGCACTGAGCCCCGCACGCAGGGACAACGCTCACAAGCTGCGGCTGCCGGGCTCAGCACGTAGGTTGATTCCCATCAGCCATCCGATCTCCACCGAGCCCGCCCGGCGCAGCCGACCACATCGGCGCCGGCGCCAGCGAGGTGTGAACCCGTGATGCTGGTTCACCAGGCCCTCCTGTTCGACACGGCGGCGGCGTTCCTCGCCGCCGCGGTGCCCTTCGTGACCGAGGGCGTCCGCCGCGGCGACGCCGTGCTGGCCGTCACCTCCGGCGAGCACGCCGAGCTGCTGCGCGAGCACCTCGACGGGGCCGACGAGCGGGCCATCACGTTCCTGCCGGCGGCGGGCTGGTTCGACTCGCCCGGCCGCACGCTCAACGCGCACCACCGGCGCATCGACGCGCTGCCCGGCCCGAGCGGCATCCTGCGGGTGCTGGGCGAGCCGGTCTGGTCGGGCCTGGACGCGCTGGAGACGGCCGAGTGGGGCCGCTACGAGTCCGTGCTGAACGTCGCCCTCGCCGGGTCCAGGGCGTGGCTCATGTGCGGGTACGACTGCGACGCCCTGCCCCCGGCCGTCATCGACGACGCCCGCCACACCCACCCGGCGCTCGCCGTCGGCACGGGCAGCGCGGCCAGCCCCGGCTATGCCGACCCGGCCACCTACTACGCCGAGCACGACGGCCCGCTGCAGCCCCGCCCGGTCCACGGCGTCGTGTGGCTGCCCGAGTTTCACGACATGGCGCCGGTACGCCAGTTCGTCGCCGACCACGCGGTCCGCCTCGGGATGCCCCCCGACCGCCTCGACGACTTCACGCTCGCGGTCAACGAGGTCGCCACCAACTCGGTGCGCCACGGCGCCGGAAACGGCGAGGTGCGCCTGTGGTCCACCGAGCGCCGGGTGACCTGCGAAATCGTCGACCGGGGCCGGGCCGCGGCCAATTTTCTCGGATTCCTGCGCGCCGACCCGAACGGCGAACGGGGCCACGGCCTGTGGATCGCGCGACAGATATGCGATCTGCTGGAAATGCGATCCGGCGCGTCCGGGACCACGGTTCGGCTGCACGTGCGGCGGGCCGTTTAAAAGCTCATTTTCCGGTACGTTTCTGTGGCGCCTTTCGACCGGGGATAATCGCCTGCGATGAGTGACTTCAGCGCGGACTTCGAACTCGACGGCGAACCGGAGCGGGAGTTCCACCCCGGCATCGCGAAACGAATGGCACACAAGACGGTGGCCAGCGGCGCCCTGATCCGCGACCCGGCGGGCCGGGTGCTGTTCGTGGTGCCGAACTATAAGCCGTACCTCGACATCCCCGGCGGCATCGTCGAGCCGGGCGAGCCCCCGTCGGCCGCCTGCGCCCGGGAGGTCGCCGAGGAGGTCGGCCTCGAGCTGCGCATCGGCCCGCTGCTGCTGGTCGACTGGACGCCGGGCCGCGGCCCGTGGAGCGACCAGGTGCAGTTCGTCTTCGACGGCGGCGTGCTCGCCCCCGGCGCGGCGATCCGCCCGGCCGGCGACGAGCTCACCGGGTACCGCTGGGCGACGCTCGAGGAGGCCCGCCCCGACCTGCGCGCGTCGCTGTACCGCCGGCTCACCCTGGCATCGAAGGCCGTCCTCCTGGGCTATCCTCTGCACGCGGAATTCGGCCATTTACTCAGCCAGTCTTGATCCGATACTCACCTTCGATCGGGGGAAACCGGTCGGGCCCCGCACCGGAACCGTTCGTGGTCTAACGATTGCGTCGCGATCCCCGCACACTCGGTAGCGTGAGTATTCAACGAGGCGACATCGGCCACGTGCCGAGACACCGCGCCGCAGGCCCGGCCACCCGGATGCTGCGCAAGGTGCGCTGGCTGCGGATAACCCACCCGCGGCAGTCGACCCCGGTGACCACGGACCTGGACGCCGCCTGTCGCGCCGCACCCATCACGAAATGACAGCGACCATGGGGAAAATGACCACGGGAATGTGCATATGATCCGCCGTCACACAAAGGTCCTGCACCGACCGGACGAGGACGGTTACCGGCCGCGCCACGCCCGGGACTCCCACAACACCCTGAACGACGCGGACCACCGCGACGAGCCCGGCGCCGACTCCCCGCCCGCCCCGGACTCACCCTCCACCGATCCCAACTCCTGACGAGGGGCGGCCCCGGCCGCCCCTCTCCCGCCCCACCCCGCGCAGCGCCCCCGCGCCCCACCCCGCGCAGCGCCCCCACGCCCCCACCCGCGCAGCGCCCCCGCGCCCCCACCCGCGCAGCGCTCCCACGCCTCCCACCTCCCGCAGCGCCATCCACGCCTCGCACTCTCGCAGCGCCCATCCGCGCCTCCGACCTCCCGCGCAGCGCCCACCCGCGCAGCACCATCCGCGCCTCCCACCCGCGCAGCGCCACGGTTCGCGCGAAGCGCGACGGTTCGCGCGAAGCGCGACGGTTCGCGCGAAGCGCGACGGTTCGCGCGAAGCGCGGATCCGCGCCTCCACCTTCCACGCAGCACCCACCCACGCCTCCACCTCCCGCACAGCGCCCACTCACGCCGATCTCGCAATCGCGGCGTCATCGCAATCGCTAGATGCCGGATTTGTCGGGCATAACGGGCGCAGAATCAAGGCCGGTGAGCCACGCAGCGGGCAGAAACTCTCCGCGATCAGGAAGGGGTCATTCTGAAATCGCGACTTTTTCATGATCGTGGAGACATACCGCACCTATGAGTACGCTTTCACTCCGCGATCATGAAAAACCCATGGTGCGCGAGGCGAGCCATGCATGATCGCGGAGACTTGATGTCGCGCTCCGAAAGCGACAGCCGCCGCGCCGGCCCCGGCAGCGGGCCGACCGGCCAAACGCCGCACTCCGCCCGCCACGATGTGGGCGGAGGGTCAGTAGTCGAGCCAGTCCAGAGACCAACCGCCACCGCCGCGCCCACTAGCCGGAGCCGACCGGCACACCGCGGGCCGTGGTCAGTGGTCGAGCCGCCCCGGAGAGCGGCGGCCACCGCCGCGCCCGGCGGGGCCGGAGCCGGCCGGTATGCCGCGGCGGAGGGTCAGTCGTCGAGCCAGTCCAGGGAGCGGCGGCCGCCGCCGCGCTGGCCCTGGGAGCGGGCGTCGTCGTAGTCCCCGCCGCCGCTGCCGGAGGATGGGCCGTAGCCGCCGCGCTGCTCGTAGTCGCCGCCGCCGGCGGCGTTGTAGCCGTTGCCGGCGCGTGGGGGCTCCGGGACGCGCTCGTAGCCGTCGCGCTCGTAGCCGGCGGCCGGCTCGTAGCCGCCGCGGGGTTCGTAGCCGCCGCGGCCCGTGTACGGGCCGTCGTAGTCGCCGCCGGCGCCGCCGGCCCCGGCGCCGCCGCCGTTGTAGCCGCCGCCCGAGGACGGGCCGTAGCCGCTGCCCGCGCTGGGGCCCGGGCCGTAGTCGCCGTCGCCGTAGCCGCCGCCGGCCGACGGGCCTGCGCCGTTGCCGTAGCCGCCCGCCGAGGGGCCGGCGCCGTTGTAGCCGCCGGCCGACGGACCGCCCGAGGACGGGCCGTAGCCGCCGCCTGAGGACGGGCCGCTCGACGACGGGCCGTAGCCGCCGCCGGCCGAAGGGCCGTCGTAACCGTTGGCGCCGTAACCGCCGCCCTGGGGGGCGTCGTAGCCGCCGCCACCGCCCGGGCCGTCGTAGCCGTTGCCGTTGCCGTAGCCGCCGGCCGAGGGGCCGGCGCCGTTGTAGCCGCCGGCCGCGGGGCCGCCCGAGGACGGGCCGTAGCCGCCGCCCGCGGAGGGGCCGTCGTAACCGTTGGCGCCGTAACCGCCGCCCGGGCCGCCCGGGCCGCCGGAGTTGTAGCCGCCGACCGTCGAGGGCGGGCCCTCGTAGCCGCCGCCGGCGCCGCCGTAGCCGCCGCCCTGGTGGGCGCCGCCGTTGCCGTAGCCGCCGCCGGTGGACGGGCCGTCGTAGCCGTTGGCGCCGTAGCCGCCGCCCTGGCCACCGGGGCCGCCCTGGCCGCCGGGGCCACCCGGTCCGCCGGAGCCGTAGCCGCCGCCGGACGACGGGCCGTAGCCGCCCGCGCCGCCGCCGCCATAGTTGTTGCCGCCGGTGCCGGGCTCGTAGCGCTGGGTCGCGTCGGGGTAGCCGTTGCCGCCACCGGCGCCGTTGCCGTAGTCCGGGGCATACGGGTCGACGGGCGGCCGCGAGGCCGGGCCGTAACCCGCCGCGCCGCCCGCACCGCCGTAGCCGCCGCTGGCGAAGCCGGCCGTCTCGTTGTACCCGCCGCCGCCGGCCGGGTAGCCCGCGCGGGTCGGGGGTGCGCCATACGGGTCCGGCGGCACGTCGTCGAACGCGCGGCCGGGCCGCACGATCGCGGTCGCGTCGTTGGCGCCGGCGCGGTTGACCATCGTCGGGGCCGGGCCCATCGCGCCGACCATGGTCGGGTCGGGCTGCGGCCGGAAGCCGGGCGCGGGGCCGCCGCGCCGCGGCGCCGGGGCGTCCTCGTCCTCTTCGTCGTCGTCATCGCCGCGCCGGCGCAGCAGCAGCACGATCGCGACGATGCCGAAGGCGACCAGGAGCACACCGAGCGCGATGAGGATCCAGGAGACGCCGCCGCCACCGCCCTCGTTGGACGCGTTCTGCGTGGCCTTGTCCTGCGGCTGCACGCCGCCCGCCGACTGGCCACCGTCGGTGGTCAGGTCGTTCGCCGATGGAGGCGGCGGCGGGGTGGCGGTGTCGGCGAGCACGACCAGGCCGACGGTGATCCCGGTCGACGCCTTGCCGACCGTGAGGTTGATGTCCTTGGAGTTGTTGTCGTATCCGGTGGCGCCGGCCGTGATCGTGGCCGTGCCGCCCGCGATGGGGTTGGTGTCCGAGCCGGGGAAGGTGAACCGGCCGTCGCTGTCCGTCTGCGTCTGCCGGCTCTTGCCCGCGGAGTCCTCGAGCACGACGGTCGCGCCCTTGATCGCCTTGCCGGTGCTGGAGTCCGTGATCTTGCCGGAGACCGATGGCACCGTGGAAGGCGCGGCCGACGTCGTCGGCGCGGCGGCCTGCGCCTTGAGGGTGACGTTGAAGTTCTTGGTGTCGGAGCCGCCGTTGGTGACGATCACCTGGCCGCCGCCGGACTTGCTCTGCCCCGCCGGGATCGAGCTCTGCGCCGGCGGCTGGACGCCGACCGGGAGGTTCTTCGTCGCGCCGGCCGCGAGGCTCTGGATCGTGCAGCTGAGGTGCGTGCCGCTGCCCTCGCAGCCCTGGGGCTTGCTGGAGATCGACACCTGCAGGTCGCCCGGCAGATCGATGGTGAGCGTGACCGGGTCGCCGGTCGGCTCCACGTCGCCGCCGGTGTTCTTCACGGCGACGTTGACGGTTTGGGCTCCACCACCTACGGTCAGCGTCACGTCGTTGGCACTGACCGTGATATTCGGGGGAGGCGCCGCGGCTGCACGTGTTGCCATGCCAAGCATTGCGCTCGCCGCCAGAACAGCCACCGCCCCTGCTCTGAGCAGCAGGGCTCGTCGGTGCGCAGTCACGTCCACACCCCTCCGGATCTTGACCTTCACCCGAGCGTCGCTGCCGAGCATGCCTTCATCGGTCCAACATGCGAGCGAAACTCGCCTTGCATGGTGCGCCGCAGCAAACTATGCCCTGTCCGGAGGGCTCGGCGAAACCCGCACCGTGTTGCCAGTGTGGCGGAGGCGGTCGTATCGTCCGGGTATGTCCCCTGCGCACCAATATTCGGACACGGTACAAAAAGTCCTCGATGTCCTGGATACCGGTGCCGATCCGGACCGCGTCGCGCTGCGCGACGCCGTCCGGGAACTGCTCGCCGACCTGCGGACAAAGGCACCCGGACGTTCGGTGGAGGTGCGCGTTCCCCCCTACGGTGCGATTCAGTGCATCGAGGGGCCGAGACATACGAGAGGTACGCCACCCAACGTCGTGGAGACCGATCCAGCGACGTGGATCGAGATCGCCACCGGCCGGCGGACGTGGCAGGAGGCGGTTACCGCCGGGAAGATCCGGGCGAGCGGGGTTCGAGCGGATTTATCGCCCTATCTACCCTTGTAACTGCGCAAATCGTCGGGCAGACTGCCTACGAACAGCATGCAAAATGTGGCTCTGCGTATTGCCCGAAACCTCGCGTACACTGTTTTGGCGACGGCGACCCAGCCTGCGTGGCGTCGACCTGCGGCCGGCCGAGAACAACTCTGCGGCCCGCGTCAACCTCAACGCAATCTTTCAGCCACGTCACACAAAGCCACCCGGACATGAGCATCCCGGAAAACTTGCGACGACAGGAGCGGCACGTGCCCCGAGGCGATGGCCGGTTGAGCCACGAGCTCGATCCCCAGCGTCCAGGTCCCCAGGACAAGTGCGGTTTGTTCGGCGTCTGGGCGCCGGGCGAAGAGGTCGCGAAGATGACCTACTACGGGCTGTATGCACTGCAGCACCGTGGGCAGGAGGCGGCCGGGATCGCGGTGTCCGACGGATCCGGTGTAGTGGTCTACAAGGATCTCGGCCTGGTGTCCCAGGTCTTCGACGAGCCGACCCTGGCGAGCCTGCGCGGCCACATCGCGATCGGCCACACGCGCTACTCGACCACCGGCGGATCGACCTGGGAGAACGCCCAGCCGACGCTGCGCTCCACCCGGGCCGGCGGCGACCGGGCCGGCACCACGATCGCGCTGGCGCACAACGGCAACCTGGTCAACACCGCCGAGCTCGCCCGGCGGGTGGCCGAACTGCCCGACGTCGAGCCCGACGCGATCAACTCGACGAACGACACCGCCCTGGTGACCGCCCTGCTCGCCGCGCGCCCCGACCTGTCGGTCGAGGCGGCCGCGCTGGAGGTGCTGCCGACCCTGCGCGGCGCGTTCAGCTTCGTCTTCATGGACGAGGACACGCTGTATGCGGCCCGTGACGTCAACGGCGTCCGGCCGCTGGTGCTCGGCCGCCTCGAGCGCGGCTGGGTCGTGGCGAGCGAGACCGCGGCGCTGGACATCGTCGGCGCGAGCGTGGTGCGGGAGATCGAGCCCGGCGAGCTCATCGCGATCGACGAGCACGGGCTGCGCTCCGCCCGCTTCGGCGCCCCGGATCCGAAGGGGTGCCTGTTCGAGTACGTCTACCTGGCCCGTCCCGACACCACGATCTCCGGGCGCAACGTGCACGCGGCCCGCGTCGCGATCGGGCGCACCCTGGCCCGCGAGCACCCGGTCGAGGCCGACCTGGTGATCCCGGTGCCCGAGTCCGGCACCCCGGCCGCGATCGGCTACGCGACCGAGTCCGGCGTCCCGTTCGGCCACGGCCTCATCAAGAACGCCTACGTCGGGCGGACCTTCATCCAGCCGTCCCAGACCATTCGCCAGCTGGGCATCCGGCTCAAGCTCAACCCGCTGCGCGACAATGTGCGGGGCAAGCGGCTCATCGTCGTGGACGACTCCATCGTGCGGGGCAACACCCAGCGCGCGATCGTGCGCATGCTGCGCGAGGCCGGCGCGATCGAGGTGCACGTGCGGATCTCCTCGCCGCCCGTGAAGTGGCCGTGCTTCTACGGCATCGACTTCGCCACCCGCGCCGAACTGCTGGCCAACGGGCTTGACCTGGAAGGCATCCGGCGCTCGATCGGCGCCGACTCGCTGGGCTACGTGTCGCTGGCCGGCCTGGTCGCGGCCACCGAGCAACCGGCGACGCGGTTGTGTAGCGCGTGCTTCGACGGGCACTACCCGATCGAGCTGCCGGCCGACAACGTGATCGGCAAGCACGTCCTGGAAGGTGTCGCGCGCGCCGCGGGGGCCGCGCCCACCACGGCCGAAGGCGGCGTGATCAGCGTCGCCGCCGGCTTGGGCGGCTCGGACGCACTGCTGCGCCCGTAGCCCACCCCACCCGAGACATACAGCGGTGTCCGCCGCCGCGAGGCAACCAAAGGGGAGAAAGTGACGCACGTGGATGAGCGCGCCGACAGGACCGGCGAGACCGGTCAGGGCAGCACCCCCGAGCGGCAGCTGTGGACGGCCGGCAACGGCCGGGGCCGTCGCAAGACCGTGACCTACGCGGACGCGGGTGTTTCGATCCACGCCGGCGAGCAGGCCGTCGAGCTGCTGCGGACCAAGGTGCACCGGACCCACCGGCCCGAGGTCATGGGCGACATCGGCGGGTTCGCCGGGCTGTTCCGGCTCGACCTGAAGAAGTACAAGAGTCCGATCCTCGCCTCCTCGACCGACGGCGTCGGCACCAAGCTCGCCATCGCGCAGGCCCTGGGCATCCACGACACGGTCGGCATCGACCTGGTCGCGATGGTCGTCGACGACCTGGTCGCCTGCGGCGCCGAGCCGCTGTTCCTGCTCGACTACATCGCCTGCGGCGAGGTCGTGCCGGACCGGGTCGCCGAGATCGGCGCCGGCATCGCCGACGGCTGCCGCTACGCCGGCTGCGCGCTGCTGGGCGGTGAGACCGCCGAGCACCCGGGCGTGATGCGCCCGGATGAGTACGACATCTCCGGCACCGGCGTGGGCGTCGTGGAGGAGGACGCGATCCTCGGCCGCGACCGGGTCGAGGTCGGCGACGCGGTCATCGCGCTGCGCTCGACCGGGCTGCACTCCAACGGCTACTCGCTGGTCCGCCACGTGCTGCTGGGCGCCGGCCGGATGCGGCTGGACAGCGTGATCGAGGAGTTCGGCCGGCAGCGCACGCTGGGCGAGGAGCTGCTCACCCCGACCCGGATCTACGCCAAGGACTGCCTGGACCTGCTCAAGGAGAGCGACATCCACGCGTATGCCCACGTCACGGGCGGCGGCATCCCCGGCAACCTGGTGCGCGTGCTGCCCGAGCACGTCGACGCGGTCGTGGACCGCTCGACCTGGCGGCCGCAACCGATCTTCGAGCTGGTGCGCACCAAGGGGCGCATCGAGGACTCGGAGATGGAGAGCACGTTCAACATGGGCATCGGCATGCTGACCGTGGTCGCCGCCGAGGACACCGACCGCACGCTGGCCTTCCTGGCCGGCCGTGGCCTGGACGCGTGGCAGGTGGGCGAGGTCATCGAGGGCACCGGCACGGTGCAGATGGTTGGCTCGCACACCCGCGGGTAACCGGCCGGGCCGGGCAGCGGACGCGAGCGGGGGCGGATCGCCGGGCAACCGGCGCCGCCCCTTTGTGCGTCTATCGAAGGAGCAGTTGTCCGAATGCGCGAGTTCACGCGTATTTGATCAACAGGGGCTTACCGCAGGGCAGAGAGGGACCTAGGCTGAAGCGACACGTCCCTACACCTAAAAGGAGGACGGGGCGGTGTCGTGGAGCGGCATGCAGGGCATTTCGCCGATCCCGGGCTATGTGGTTTTGCAGCCCACGACGTTGTGCAATCTGGACTGCACGTATTGCTACCTGCCCTTTCGTTCGCGCAACGACCGGATGAGCCCGGCCGTGGCCGCGGGGGTGGCCGCCTCCGTCAACCCCTGGGCGGCGGCGGACCGGCGCTTCTCGGTGGTCTGGCACGGCGGTGAGCCGCTCGCGGCCGGGCGATCCGCCCTGGCCGAGCTCATGGCCCCGTTCGAGGGCGTCGAGCACCACGTCCAGACCAACGCCACCCTGATCGACGACGCCTGGTGCGAGTTCTTCGCCGAGCGGCAGGTCCGGGTGAGCGTGAGCGTCGACGGGCCCGAGGCCCTCAACGCCGAGCGGGTGAACCGGGCGGGCGTCCCGGCGTACCGGACGATCATCCACGGCATCGAAGCGCTCCGGCGCCACCGGGTGCCGTTCTCGGCGCTGTGTGTGGTCGCCCGGCCCGGCCCCGGGCTGGCGGCGCGGCTCTACGAGTATTTTCTGGACCTCGGCTGCGACGTCCTCGGCATCAACATCGAGGAGCACGAGGGCGTCAACGCGCGGACCAACGAGTTCGCCGCCGACGCCGTCCGGGCATTCTGGGCGGAGCTGGTGGCGGCGTGGCGGCGCGACCCGCGCATTCACGTGCGCGAGATCGAGTGGACGCTTCGGTATGCCGGGGCGGTCCTCGACGGCCGGGCCGACGGCATCCTTCCCCGCGCGCTCGACCCGATCCCGACCATCGCCGCCGACGGGCGGGTGTTCCTGCTCTCGCCGGAGCTGGCCGGGTTCACCGACGCGCACTACGGCGACTTCTCCTCCGGCAACGTCCTGCACACCCCGCTCTCGACGATCCTGGCCGGCGCGGCCACGTCGGCGCGGTGGGTGCCGGAGTACCTGCGGGGCGTCGAGGCGTGCCGCATCAGCTGCCCGTACTTCGGGTTCTGCGGCGGCGCGCACGCGGCCAACCGCTACTTCGAGCACGGCAGGTTCGACGGCACCGAGACGAACCATTGCCGGAACAGCAAGATTCGCCTTCTGGAGGGAGTGCTGGACCATGCCGGAGCATGCTGACCCGGTGACCGAGCGCGTCAACGGGGCCGCGGACGGTCTTCGCGTGTTGCTCGACGAGGCTGCCGCGGCCCGGGCCGCCCGCGCGGAGGCGAGCGGCGCCGACGGCACGAGCGCCGTCTGCGCCTGGAACCACTTCGAGAACATCCCGACGTTCTACAACTGGAACAACCGTCCCCGTTGACGGGCGTTCACAGGTCGTAGCGGTGGCCCCGCCCTGCGGGCGCACAGAAGCGCCGTGGGGCGGTCGCCGCCGGGGCCCAGGATCGCCCGAAGCCTCGCAACGCCACCGCCCAGCCGGCAGCGCACGACGCCTTGAGGCTGCCGGCCACCGGTCGCTCTGCCGCGTCCCTGCCACCGCGCCGCGGAAACGCAGGCGACGGCGACGTGGCCGGGCGCAGTGTCTCCGCACGGAGCGCTACCGCCCTGTGCCTGCCGCCAGTCCAGCGGCGACCCTGCCGCGGGTGTGCGACATCCACAAAGCGGTGTGGGAAGCCCCGAGGCGGTGGCTACGCCGAGTCGCCCGCATGGCGCGCCGTCGAGAGAACGGCCGCCGTGCGGGCGCTGTTGACACGACTCGGGCACGTGGTTGTCCACGTGCCCGTGAGCCGGGTTGACCGATGGTCAACGACCCCGTGAGCGCCAATCACTGTCGCTAGAGGGGTCGTAATCGTCGTCCTCGTCGTCAGCCTCGTCATCGACTGCGTCCGAATACTCGGCGTAGTCGTCGCGTGACTTAGGGCTGCCCGCCGCGAGCTCGCGTTGCAACGCTTCGAGGTCGGTGTTGGGGGAGTGATATTTCAACTCCCTGGCCACCCTAGTCTGCTTGGCCTTCGCACGGCCGCGCCCCATGGCTCGACCCCCTCGCACAGAATTACGGGGCAGCCATTACCGGCAGGCCCCGACAACGTCAGGCATCTCTCGTGGCTCTTACGGTACATGTCGCGGGCACCTTTCGGCATCTCGCCCCTACCGACCATTTCGGTGGCGTTGCTTACCCGACCGGCCCGGTCGGGATCGGCCCAGGTAAGCACCACCGTCGTCGGCGGGTCGTCACGCCCGCACAGAGCCCCCGCGCATGGATTTCCTACACCAAGATGGTACGGAGCCGACCGACTTCGGCCATCCGCCGTTCGGCGAGCCGATCCGCGGCCAGCGCCGGAGGCGCCCCTTCGGCGTCCGCGACCTGCAGGATCTGCCGGGTGGTGTCGTAGATCCGCCCCGCCCGTTCCTTCGCCCGGGCGAAGTTGAAGCCCTCGATCTCGTCGGCGACCTGGATGACGCCGCCGGAGTTGACCACGTAGTCGGGCGCGTAGAGCACGTCGCGATCGGCGAGCAGCTTCTCCACCCCCGGGTGAGCCAGCTGGTTGTTGGCCGCCCCGGCGACGATCTTGGCGCGCAGCTTCGGCACCGTCTCGTCGTTCAGCGCGCCGCCCAGCGCGCAGGGCGCGTAGACGTCGATCTCCTGCTCGATCAGCTCCTCGTTGCTGTCGACCAGGTCGAGCTGCGGGTAGGTGGCGCTCGCCCAGTCCAGCGCGCGCCCGGAGACGTCGGTGGCGACCACGGACGCGCCGTCATCCAGCAGGTGGCGGGTCAGGTGCTTGCCGACCTTGCCCAGCCCGGAGACGCCGACCCGGCGCCCGGCCAGCGACGGGGTGCCCCAGCGGTGCTCGGCGGCGGCCCGCATGCCCTGGAAGACGCCGTACGCGGTGAGCACCGACGAGTCGCCGGCGCCGCCGTGCGACTCGGAGCGGCCGGTGACGTACCGGGTCTCCTTCGCCACGACGTCCATGTCCTGCACGTAGGTGCCCACATCGCAGGCGGTGTAGTAGCGGCCGCCGAGGGACTGCACGAACCGGCCGTAGGCCCGCAGCAGCGGCTCGCTCTTGTCCTTGTCCGGGTCGCCCCAGATCACCGCTTTGCCGCCGCCCAGGTCGAGGCCGGCGAGCGCGTTCTTGTAGGCCATGCCGCGCGACAGCTCGAGCACGTCGTGCAGCGCCTCCTCCTCGGAGGCGTAGGGGTAGAACCTGGTCCCGCCGAGCGAGGGGCCCAGCGCCGTGGAGTAGACGGCGATGATGGCCCGCAGGCCCGATTGCCGGTCGTGACAGAACACGACCTGTTCGTGGTTGTGGGTGAACACGCTCATGGACGCTCCCGGGGGCGGATGGCGGCCCGGCCTTGTGAGACGGCGCCGCCTGCGAACTGCGGTGATCCGACACTAACCCCGACACGTAGAGCGCGGGTTGCGGGCGCCTTCGCGCCCTTCGGCCGTTTCGTGCGACGATCGGGCCGTGCCGTCGCTCTTCGCGTCATACCTGCGGGTGTACGAGCCGCTGGCCGCCTTCGACCGCGACTACCAGCTGTACTGGCGTCGCTACGTCAAAGAGGGCCGGGCGGTGGCGCTCTCCGACGGCCCCGGCCGCCAGCGGACCGCGGTGCTCGAGGCGCTCGGGGCCGGCTGGACCCGGCTGCCGGCGCTGCCCGACGAGGCCTACGTGCTGGAGGCGGACGACACGCTGCTCGTCTGCCCGTGGAACCTGCGCATCCGGGTCGCCGAGGCGGCCCTGACGGCCCGGGACGGCGTTCCCAGCGTCATTGCCGATGCGTTTGTACCCCCGGCGCTGGCCGGGCTGGCACAGACCATCGTGGACGACTGGCGCAGCGGCGACCGGGTCCTGGAGCGGGGGCTGCCCCGCGTGCACGAGCAGGTGGCCACCTGGGGGGTGCCGCTGCGCTGGTTCGTCTTCGTCGACCTGGAGGAGCGCGAGCTGTCGCTGCGCCCCGGGCGGCGGGTCCTGCGGTACCGCACCGAGATCTCCAAGGCGCGCCGGCGCGCGCACCGGGCCTATGCGGTGCTGCGCCGGGCCATAGGGGATGCGCCGATCACGGTGGCCGTGGAGGAGACGGCCCGGTGGCTGGAGGAGTTCCACTCGCGCTCGATCGTGGAGCTCGACTACGGCGGCCTGGTCAACCTCATGTCCGACGACGCGCTGGCCACCGACGACTCCCCCGGGCTCGTCTCGGCGGGCCTGTCCAACGTCGCGCGCGGGGACGCGGACGCGGCCACCGAGGTGTACGAGCGCCTCGTCGACCGGTGGCGCGCGGTGCAGCTGCTGGAGCGCTGCAACTAGCCCTTGGCACCGCTCTCGCGGACCGATCGCGGAAAATCGGTCCGCCGTTCGGCCGGAGTTTCGCTGCCGTTCGGCTTTTCGCGGCTTGTCGCGGCCGCAGGCCGCGTGCCCTTGGCACCGCGAATCCGGCAGGGAGGCGCGCCAGCGCCGACCGGTGTCTGACGGGAGCAACGGTCGTGCGTTGCACGGACCGGAGCCAGCGGTCGATGATGGTAAATGTCCGGTTCGTCACCCACCCGGCCGGGTGTCACCCTCCGCAACCGAATCGCACCCGTCCGGTGTCCGTTATGCCGTAATGAGTGAGGTTTGTGGGCTACCCGTCACCCCGGAGGGTGACCTATATTCGTGGTTGGTCACTCACCCTCCGTTGCAAACGGTCACCCTTTATCCCATTTTGGCCCATCAAAATGGGAAAATTCACTTATTCATCATCCGTCCATACAGGGACCTTCAGCCGTTCGGCCCATGTCGGACATCGGGGACTAGCCGGACCATAGGAAACGCGTCGGCCGGCGGGACCCCGTCCGGCGTTCCTGGGTACCTGTGGAGGAGTGACCGATGCCATCTCGCACGCACGAGCCTGAGCCGTTGCTAACGCCGGCTGAGGTTGCGTCGATGTTCCGCGTCGACCCGAAAACCGTCACCCGCTGGGCGAAGGCGGGCAAGCTGAGCGCCATTCGCACGCTCGGCGGTCACCGACGCTACCGCGAATCCGAGGTGCGGGCCCTGCTCCAGGGCCAAATTCCCCAGCAACGCCAAGGCGACTGACGCAGACACTAGCGCGCCAGCCCGCCCGGCGCCAAACGACACGCTTCTTTCCGCGACGCGCTCGGATCGTCACCCCCCGGTGGTCCGAGCGCGTCGCTTTTTGTTGGCGTGGCAGGGTGTTCAGGCCAGCGTGATGCGGATCCCGACGGTGGCATCCGCGCCCCGGCGCAGGACGCTCCCCCACACGAACAGCCGGCCGCGCAGGCCGTACTTGCGCTTGATCAGCTCGCGCGCCGCGGCGCCGCCCTCGGGGCCGAGCAGCGTCGCCCGGGCCGGCACCGCCTCGCCCTTCGGCACACCGCGCACGTTGCACGCGGCCACCGTCACCGCGCCGTCGCGGCGGATCCGCTTGACCTTGCCGGAATCACCCACGGTCCACACCATCAGCGCATCACCGTCGCGCACGGCCCACACCGGCGTGGGTACCGGTGTGCCGTCCCGGCGGAACGTGGTCACCAGCAGGTACTGTTCCTCGCCCAACTGCTCCACGGTGGCGGGAGTGTTCGTCATAGAGCACACCGTACGCAGCGGCGGGTCACACGCGCGGGTGACGGGGAGCTAATCTGATGGTCCAGCCCGAGCCCCGGAGATCATGTTGAAGCTATCGATCCTGATGCCGGTCTACAACGAGGAAGAGCGCGTCGCTGACGCGGTCAAGCAGGCGCTCGACGTGGACTACCCGACCGACATCGAGCTCGTGATCGTCGACGACGGCAGCCGTGACCGCACGGCCGAGATCCTCGCCGGCATTCACGATGACCGGCTGCGTGTGATCGTCCACCAGCGCAACCAGGGCAAGGGCGCCGCCATCCGCACCGCGGTGGAGAACGCGGCCGGCGACTACATGGTCATCCTGGATGCCGATCTCGAATACGACCCCCAGGACATCCCGCGACTGCTGGAGCCGGTGCTCGACGGCCGCGCCACGGTCGTCTACGGCAACCGCACGTTCGGCAGCCACAGCTCGTTCTCGTACTGGTACGTGATGGGCAACAGGGCGGTCACCACCGCGGCCAACATGCTCTACAACTGCTACCTCGGCGACCTCGAGACGTGCTTCAAGCTCATGCCCGTGTCGCTGTACCGCTCGCTGCAGATCCGCTCGGCCGGCTTCGGCATGGAGGCCGAGGTGACCGGCAAGCTGCTGCGCAACCGCCACCGCCCGTTCGAGGTCCCGATCAGCTACCGCGCCCGCACCCGCGAAGAGGGCAAGAAGATCACCTGGAAGGACGGCGTCGAGGCGTTGTGGATCCTGTCCCGCGAACGCGTCCGCAAGCCGTCCACCCCGGCCTGACCGCCCGCCGACCCGAGCTGCTCACCATCGGCGAGCTGTCGGCCCGCAGCGGCGTCGCCCCGTCGGCGCTGCGCTTCTACGAGCGGCTCGGCCTTATCCACGCGACCCGCACCACCGGCAACCAGCGCCGCTACGAGCGCACGGAGCTGCGGCGGGTCGCGTTCATCCGGATCTCCGCCCAGGTCGGCGTGCCGCTGGAGACCATCAAGGAGGCCCTGGCCTCCCTGCCGGCCGGCCGCACGCCGACCAAGGCCGACTGGGCCCGCCTCTCCGCCGGCTGGCGGACCCACCTCGACGAGCAGATCACGCTGCTCGAGCGCCTGCGCGACACGCTCACCGACTGCATCGGCTGCGGCTGCCTGTCGCTCAAGACCTGCCGGCTGGCCAACACCGACGACCGCCTGGCCGCGAAGGGCCAGGGCCCGGTGATCCTCACCCGCCCGTAGCCCCCGCCGCCCCCGTCGTCAGCAGGATCTTCCCGAAGTGCTCGTTGGACTCGAGCAGCCGGTGCGCCTCGGCGGCGTCCTGCATCGCGAACCGCGAGTCCACCACGGGCCGGATCATCCCCTCCTCGATCAGCGGCCACACCTCTTCCCGGACCCCGCGGATGATCGCCGCTTTCTCCTCGTCCGCCCGCGCCCGCAGCGTCGTGCCGGCCACCAGCGCCCGCTTGGTCAACAGCGCCCCGACGTCGAGCTCACCGCGCCGCCCACCCTGCAGGCCGATCACCACGAGCCGCCCGCCGACCTTCAGCGCCGACACGTTCCGCGCGAGGTAGCTCCCGCCCATGATGTCGAGGATCACGTCGGCCTCGACGGAGTCGCTGAAGTCCTCGACCGTGTAGTCGATCACCCGATCCGCCCCGAGCTCCAGCAGCCGATCCCGCTTCGCCGCCCGCGCGGTCGCCACGACGGTCGCCCCGAGCGCCTTGCCCAGCTGCACGGCAAAGGTGCCGATGCCGCTCCCCCCACCGTGCACGAGCAGCGTCTCCCCCGGCTTCAGCCGCGCCAGGTCCACGACGTTGGAGAAGACGGTCGCCGCCACCTCGGGCAGCGCCGCCGCGTCGACGACGGTAGTTTTCGCCGCCACCGGCAGCACCTGCCCGGCCGGCGCCACGACCAGCTCGGCGTAGCCGCCGCCCCCGATGAGCGCGCAAACCTCCTGTCCGACCCGCCAGCCGTGCACCCCATCCCCCAGCGCACGGATACGCCCGGACACCTCCATTCCCGGGTACGGCGGAGCCCCCGCCGGCGGCGGGTAGTGCCCTTGCCGCTGCAGCGCATCGGCCCGGTTCAGCCCGGCCGCCGCCACCTCGATCAGCACCTCACCGGCGGCGGGGGCCGGGTCGGGAACTTCGGTCCACTGCAGTACTTCTGGCCCACCGGGCTGCGTGATCGTGATCGCATACACGGCTCCATCATCGTCCCTCCCACCACGCCCGCCACTGCCGGTCGCGGTGTCTGTGTTGCCACCCTCTTCGCCCGTCCGCAGGCTCCTCCGCCGGCTCCTCGCTCGGCTCCATGCCCGGCCCCATGCTCGGCTCCTCGCTCGGCTCCGCGGTCGGCTGCGTCTCTTGGGTCGGCGGCTCCGTTGTTGGCGGCGTGTTCACCGCCTCAACCTCCTTGGCGGCTTTTGCCTTTTTAGCTGTGGTACGACGGGAGCCGTCGAAATCCAGCACCGGAACGGGCCCGGCCGGCACGGTCCCGTACGCCAGCGACCCGCTGTTGTCTATCTGCGGCGTCGGGACCGGTATGGCCACGCCCAGGTCGGCGGTCGCGGGCGGCGGCGGCGCGGAGCCGTGGTCGTAGCCGACGCTGCCGACGAACACTCCGAGGGCGGCGACGCCGACCCCGCCGACGACAAGCCCGACCAACGGCCCCGGCTCGACCCGCCGATGCCTGGTGACGTACGCCACCCGAGGATCGTTGAAGAAGAGGTGCATCAGTCCATTCCCCTCGCCGCCGGACCGTTGCCTTGAGTCTGCGCAGCTCAGCGCCCTGATGCGGACATTTCCGGCACCATGTCCGGCAAAGTCATCACCCAGCGTTCGCCCACCCGGCCACGCGACGCCCCCGAACGACGTCCCTCACGTGGGCGACAACCCCACCGCCGGAGGGATCTGGCAAACTAGGCGTCGTTCGTTGGAGGGCTCGCCTAGTGGCCGATGGCGCCGGTCTTGAAAACCGGTGAGGCGTTCCGCGTCTCCGTGGGTTCGAATCCCACGCCCTCCGCCAAAGATCAGCAAGAATGCCCGTCAGCAGCGGGAACACAAGTCAGCCCTCGCTTGGCCTAACGACCGGCTATCTGCTGGCCCCGCGAGCTAGGTGGCTTGCCGACGCAGGGACATAAGGTGTTGCGGCTCCGCTCGACGCGGCCTCGCGAGTCCGGGTCCGAAACGGCACGTATCGAGCGGTCCTTCAAAACGCTGAGGACGAAATCACAGATCAGACGGCGAGTCGCGACCTTCGTGACTTGGTATCTGCCGGCTTTGCTAGAGGCGCGCGTCCGTTGGCGTCGCAACCCGCCGGCTGGCCGGGCGCCTGCGCTCGAGCTGGGTCGGCGATGTGGCCTTGGCCGGCGCGGTGCAGCGACCGGAAGTCTCCGCGATCATGCTGTACCCGCCGCCGACACCAATGGTTTTTCATGATCGCGGAAGGAATAGGTACACCCGCGTACCACAAGTCTCCGTGATCATGAGAAACCCGGGCGCAGCCGGTGTGTGGGTCATGATCACGGAGACATACGTCCGCGTCGGTGGCCCGGGTAAGACTGCCTTATGGCCAGGGCGGGGGTTGTGCCGCGTTGCGCGTCGCAAGTCAGGGTCGGTGAGAGGGTCGGGCGGGCGCTGCGGGTAGCGGCAATCGCTTGGCTTGTGCGGCTTCCCCCTGGTGCCGTTCCAGGTACTCCTCGACCGCGGCCCGGATGATGCCGGATCGGCCGGCCCGGTCGCGGCCGGCGGCGATGTCCAGCCTCGCGACCATGTCGCTGGACATCTTCACCGTCACAACCCGCTCGACCGCCTCGTCGGTCGGGTCGACCTGGACGAACGTCCCGGACGGGCTCGACGGCTTCGCCCATTCGCGCCACGGCGTGATGTCGTCGGCCTCCAGCAGCCAGTTTGCGATCTCGTCCCTGCTCATTCGGTCGAAGTCCGGCGTCGCGGTCATCGCTGATCTCCCCTCTGCTTCCACTGCTCACCATCGATGGCGCTCGCAACCCGGGCGTTGTGCACCCGCCAGACGAACGAGTCGTCGTTGCGCACCAGCAACACCCGGACGAGCATCAGGGCGTCCGTCTCGGCCGCCACGAGCAGCAGCAGGTCGCTGTGCGCCCGCAACTGCCGCCGCTCGTCGCGGTCCAGGGCCTCGGCGACGTCGGCCACGGTCAGGCCGTCACGCAAGGTCGCCGGCGGACTTTCGTCCGGCTGCGGCATCCGCCACTGCAGCTCGCTCACCGGAGCAGCGTATTACCGGTAATACCCTGACAGCGGACAACCGCCGAACAAAGCCGAACAAATGCGTACCCGGGCCGCTTCGCGATGACGGCGGCAGGCACCCCCGCGCAGGTGCACGAGCGTCCCGCAGGCCACTCGTGCACCGCTCAAGCGGCGGCGGTGGCGTGCTCCCGGGGCGGGCCGGGGCGGGGTCAGGACAGGTCGGGGGCGCGGCCCGGGGACAGGCGGTCCTCGGGGTCCAGGGCGAGCTTGAGCCGGGCCGCCGCGGGCGGCAGCGGCTCGGGGTCGTGGCCGGTGAGCAGCTCGCGCAGCTCCAGCGGGGCGCGCAGCAGCGTGCAGCCACCGCCGCCGCGGGCGATGAGCACGGTGCGGGCGGCGGTCAGCATGCCGTCGAGGCGCTCGGGGGAGACCGTGGCAGGCAGCGACGCGTGCGCCACGCCCAGCCCGACCGAGCCGCGCACCGGCACCGGCAGTCCGGCCGCGTCGCGCAGCGCGTAGACGGCGGCGAACAGCTCGCTCGGCCGGCCCCACACCTTCAGCGCCACGTCGTCGGCGTCGAACGGGTAGCGGCCCCACCAGGCCGGCGGCAGCTGCTCGACCGCGGCGCCGCCGCCGAGCAGCTTCGCCGCCGACTCGGCCCGGGCCGTAGCGGTCGCGCGGTCCCCCTCGAACAGCGCGGCCAGCTCGGCTGGGCGGCCGCCCGCGCCGCCGGGCAGGTCGGCCTCGATCGCGACCGGCTCGAGCGGCGAGGCGACCATCGCCTCGGTCAGCTGCTGCACCTCGCGCGGGGTCGACACCGGCCGCACCACCCAGGCCCGGGCGGCGGGCAGCGGCTGCAGGCGCACCGTCGCCTCGGTGATCACGCCGAGCGTGCCGTAGGAGCCGCAGACGTGCCGGGCCAGGTCGTAGCCGTCGACGGTCTGCTCCAGGCTGCCCTCGTCGAGCGCCACCCGCACGCCGGTCACCAGGTCGCGCGGGGTGCCGAAGCGGTGCCGCAGCGGGCCGGCCTCGTTGGTGGCGAGCACCCCGCCGAGGGTCGCGGCCGGAGACCCGACGTCGACCGCGAGCCGGCGGCCCTCCCTGAGCAGATACGCCCGGAGGGCCCGCAGCGGCGTGCCGGCCGCGACGGTGGCGGTCATCGCGTCGGCGTCGTAGTCGAGCACGCCGGTGAGCCGCCCGACGTCGAGCAGAATGTCGGCGTGGGTCGGCGGCAAGCCCCAGTCGAGCTTGGTGCCGGCCCCGGTCGCCACGACGGACAGGCCCTCGGCGGCGGCGAACCGCAGCACGCTCGCCACCTCGTCGGCGCCGCGCGGCTCGGCGACCCAGCCGACGGGCACGCCGTCGACCGTGTCGGCCGGCCCCGCCTCCCACACGTGGTCGGGGCCACACGCATCGGCCAACGCCTCGATCACCGTCACCGCTCTCCCGCTTCCCTGAATCGTCAAATCGGCCATGGATGCCGTGGGGAAGGTCGGTCGATGGGATCGCGGTTCCCATGACGCTTTCGAACATGCGTTCGAGAGCTTATGCGTTCGTCACTGCAGCCGCAAGGCCTGCTTGAGGAAGGCCGCCCGATCGGCGGTCGCGGCCGGGAATCCGGCCAGGTCATGGCCGGTGTCGTAGTCCTTGCGCTGCTTCGCGCCGGCGACCGCGGCGGTGAGCTCGGCCCGCTCCGCCTCCGGTACCACGGTGTCCTGCTTGCCGAACTGCAGCAGCACGGAGCGCTTGCCGCCGGCCGCGGCATACGGCCCGGCGTCGAAGCGGGCGAGCGAGTCGAGGTAGGCGTGCCAGTCCGCCGGCACCTTCTGCTTGACCATCCAGCGGGAGAATCGGCTGGTACCGGAGGCCAGGACGGCGGCGGTGATCCGGCTCTCCAGGCCGAGCAGGACCGCGCCGAGCGCCGCCCCGGAGTGGTGCCCGGCGTAGCCCACGCGCGAGCCGTCGCAGTCGCTGCGCCGGATGAGCAGGTCGAACGCGCGGCGCTGGGCGACCACGGCGTTGGCGAGGACCTTGGCGTCGGCGGACGGGTCGCCGGTCGGCTTGATCGGCAGGCTGGGCACCATCACCAGGGCGTGCGTGCGGGCGATGGCCATCGCCTCCTGCAGCAGCGTGTCGCGGTTGCCGTCGGGGCCGGTGCCGAAGACCACGGCGGGCATCCGCAGGGCGTCGCCGGGAATGTCGGCGCTGACCACGTACGCCGCGAGCGAGTCGTTGCCGCGCGCGTCGGAATACGTGATGTCCTCGAGGATGACGCCGTCGCCGGTGCGCTTGTCGGTGAGCTGCGCGTTGAGCGAGGAGCCCTTGTCGTAGTTGAAGAGCTTCTTGAGCTCGCTCAGGGCGACCGCGGCCGGGACGTACCCCGAGGGGTCGAACGTCGACGCGACCTGAGGATCGGCGCTCGGCGGACGGGAACCCGCCGCCGAGGAGCCGCTCCCCGTGCCTGGTGTCGTCGTCGACCCCTCGGAGCACGCCTGGACCAGCATTGCTGCCAGCCCGGTCACCCCAATGTGCAACACCCCACGACGCCGCACCGGCATCCCTCCGTGGTCTCGCCCGAACTTCGAGACCCTGACGGTATCCGGCGTCGCTCTCTCCTGATGGACAGACCGTCGAACGACGCGCGTGGTTGCGTTCCGAACGGGGTAACGTCTGAACGTGTGACGACCGAGCAGCCGCCCACCGCCAAGCGCGTCCCGCACGAGCGGGTCCACCACGGCGACACCGTGGTCGACGAGTATTTCTGGCTCCAGAACAAGGACGATCCAGACACGATCGCCTATCTGAAGGCCGAGAACACGTTCACCAACGCCGCCACCGCGCACCTGGAGCAGTTGCGCGAGACGCTCTTCAACGAAACGAAGACGCGGACGAAGGAGACCGACCTTTCGGTCCCCACGCGCAAGGGCGGCTATTGGTACTACACCAGGACCGAAGCCGGCAAGCAGTACGGCATCCACTGCCGCGTCGCGGCCACCGGCGGCAGCGCCACCCCGCCCGACATCGGCGACGGCACCCCGCTGCCGGGCGAGGAGATCCTGCTCGACGGCAACGAGCTGGCCGGCGACTCGGAGTTCTTCGCGCTGGGCACGTTCGACCTGAGCGTCGACGGCCACCTGCTCGCCTACAGCACCGACTTCTCCGGCGACGAGCGCTTCACGCTGCGGGTCAAGGACCTGCGCACCGGCGAGGTGCTGCCCGACGTGATCGAGGACGCCTTCTACGGCTCCGCCTGGTCGGCCGACGGCTCGACGCTGTTCTACCTGACGGTCGACGAGGCGTGGCGGCCGTACCGGGTCTGGCGGCACACGATCGGCACTCCGGCCGCCGCCGACGTGATCGTGCACGAGGAGCCCGACGAGCGTTTCTGGGTCGGCGTCGAGCTGACCCGCTCCGAGCGCTTCGTGCTCGTCGACATCAACAGCAAGGTCACCAGCGAGGTCCTGGTCATTCCCGCCGACGCCCCGACGACCCCGCCGCGCGCCATCGCCGCCCGCCGCCAGGGCGTGGAGTACTCGGTGGAGCACCACGGCCACCGGTTCCTGATCCTGCACAACGACGGCGCGGAGGACTTCGCCCTGTCGTACACCTCGGTCGACAACCCCGGCGACTGGACCACCCTGATCGAGCACGTGCCCGGCACCCGCCTGCTGCAGGTCGACGCCTTCGCGGGGCACCTGGTCGTCTCCCTGCGCCGCGACGGCCTCACCGGCCTGCGGGTCGTGCCGCTCCACGGGGCCGCGCCCTACGACATCGCCTTCCCCGAGCCGCTGTACTCCGTGAGCCCCGAGGCCAACCTGGAGTACGACACCACGTCCTTCCGGCTGAGCTACGTCTCGCTGGTGACGCCGGACTCGGTGTACGACTGCAACCTGGACAGCGGCGAACTGACCTTGCGCAAGCAGAAGCCCGTGCTGGGCGACTTCGACCCGTCCCGCTACGAGCAGCACCGCGAGTGGGCCATCGCCGACGACGGCACCCGCGTCCCCATTTCCATCGTCGCCCGCACCGGTACTCCGCGCGATGGCTCCGCCCCCGCGGTCATCTACGGCTACGGCTCCTACGAGGCGTCGATGGACCCCTGGTTCTCGATCCCAAGGCTTTCGTTGCTGGACCGCGGCGTGGTCTTCGCCATCGCCCACATCCGCGGCGGCGGCGAGATGGGCCGCCGCTGGTACGACGAAGGCAAGATGCTGTCGAAGAAGAACACCTTCACCGACTTCGTCGCCTGCGCCGAGCACCTGGTCAAGGCCGGCTGGACCGCCGCCGACCGCTTGATCGCCCGCGGCGGCTCGGCCGGCGGCCTGCTGATGGGCGCGGTGGCCAACCTGGCCCCCACCGCCTTCGGCGGCGTCGTCGCCCAGGTCCCGTTCGTCGACGCCCTGGACACGATCCTCGACCCGTCGCTCCCGCTCACGGTCACCGAGTGGGAGGAGTGGGGCAACCCGCTGGAGGATCCGGAGGTGTACGCCTACATGAAGTCGTACACCCCGTACGAGAACCTGGCGGCGGTGCAGTACCCGGCAATCCTGGCGGTCACGAGCCTCAACGACACCAGAGTCCTGTTCCACGAGCCGGCCAAGTGGGTGGCCCGCCTGCGCGCCCTGTCCCCCACGACGGACGTCCTGCTGAAGACCGAAATGGAAGCCGGACACGGCGGCCGCAGCGGCCGCTACGACGCCTGGCGCGAGGAGGCCTTCATCACCGCCTGGATCTTGGACAAGGCCGGCAAGGCCTAACCTCAGCCACGGTTGTCCACAGCCTGGGGATAACAGGCTGTGGACAACACGCCGAACCCTGTGGATAACCCCAGGCCAGGGCGTAACGACCCCAATCCACACAGGCATTACCCACAGCCTGTGGATAACTTTGTTCAACTGTGTGCGGTGCCCGCCACCTCGGTGGGCCGTTCCGGGACGCTCCCGCCGGCCCCAAACGTTAACGAGCATGTCGATCCGCCCGACCGAACTGCACTGGCCTCGATGGATCAAGCGGCAGCCGGCGGCTGGGCGTCGCTGGCCGCCGGCGTCCCTGGGCGGCGCGGCAAGGCGGGCGTTGCAGATGTCTCGCCCGTCGGGTCCCAGCATCCGATCAGTGCGGCCGGGGCGGACGTTTGTCTCCGTGATCATGATGCCCGCAGTGGCCGCACCACGGGTTTGCCATGATCCCGGAGACTTGTGGTACACGGGTGTACATCACCACTCCGTGATCATGAAAAACCGTTGGTGTCGGCGGTGGGTGCGGCATGATCGCGGAGACTTCTGGTCGCTGCGCTGTGCTCCGCGGCGTCCAGCGCCGGCCGTGTGGGCCTGATCGCGGATCGCGCTCACCGTGGGCAGCCTGGACGCGGAGGCCGGGCAGCGTGGTCGCGAGGTCGTCGGCGCGGTGCGAGTCGCCGCTGAGCACGTACGCGAACCGGTGCAGCGCCGGTAGCCGCGCGATGACGTACTCGACGTACTCGTCGTCGGTCGCTGCGTCGCCCATACGTGCCCTTTCCGTCGCGCCGGGAAACCGTCCTCCCTCAGACGGGTACGGCCGGCGGTCAGGTTGTACGCGTCTTCTCCGTCCACACCACGAGCTCGTCGCGGCCGTCGATTTGAGTGGTGTACCGGCGCTCGGGCACCTCGACGAAGCCGAAGCGGCGGTGCAGGGCGAGCACGGGCTCGTTCCAGGCCAGGGTGCGGCCGCCGAACGAGCGCAGGGCCAGCTCGCCGAAGGCGTGGGCGATGGCCGCCTTCTCCAGCTCCATCCAGGCCGGCAGCAGCTCGCCGCGCTCCTGCAGGCCGTCGACGTCGAGGAAGAAGCCCCATTCGGCGGTACCGGCGGCCGGATCGTGGTCGTTGAAGGTTACGACGCCGCAGTCGTGGCCGCGGTACCCGAACATCAGGACCCGCCGCGCGGGATCCGCCTGCACCGCGGTCCACCAGCGGGCATGGCCTTCCGGCGTGATGTATGCCGTCCAGATGCTCGCGCCGCGGGTCTTGGGATGGTTGCGCCAGCGGCGGATGGTCTCGACGTCGGACTCGCGGGCCTCGCGCAGCACCCCGGACACCCCTAGGTCGTTGAACGACAGGACGAACCGTACAACTCGCGCACGACCCACCGGGATGCGCCACCACCCGAAGGACCGCCGATGAGCAACCTCGACCGACTCCGCGCCGCCTTCCGCACGGCGCTGGGCCTGCCGGAGGACCTCGACGTCGACCGGCTGGAGTACCGCGGCATCGAGCAGTGGGACTCCCTGGCGCACCTGACCCTGATCGCCGAGATCGAGGACGCCTTCGACGTCATGATCGACACCGACGAGGTCATCGACCTGAGCTCCTTCGGCAAGGCCGTCGAGATCCTCGGGAAGCACGACGTTGCGCTCGCCGGCTGACGGCCCACGGGTCGCGCTGGTCACCGGCTCCTCCCGCGGCATCGGCCGGGCCGTGGCCGCGGCGCTCGCCGCCGACGGCTACGCGCTCGCCCTGCACGGGCGCGAGGAGGGCTCCGCCAAGGCCGCCGCCGCGGAGATCCCCGGCGACCACCTGCTCGTGCACGGCGACGTGAGCCGCCCCGAGGAGGTGGCGGCGATGGTCCGGGCGGTCTTCGAGCGGCACCGCCGCCTCGACGCCCTGGTCGTCAACGCCGGCATCCACGCGGCCGGGCCGCTGGGCCTGATGGGCGCGGAGACGGTCGAGCGGCTGTTCGCGGTGAACGCCGCCGGCGCCGCGCACACCTTGCAGGCCGCCGCCAGGCTGCTGCGCCGCGGCGCCGATCCGGCCGTCGTGCTGGTCTCCTCCGTCATGGGGACGGCCGGCGCCGCCGGTCAGGCGGTGTACGGCGCGTCGAAGGCCGCGGTGGCCGGCCTCGCCCGGGCCGCGGCCAAGGAACTCGGGCCGGCCGGGATCCGGGTGAACGCGGTCGCGCCCGGGTTCATCGCCACGGACCTGCTGGACTCGCTGGACGAGGCGGGGCGAGCCGAGCGGGTCGCGGCGACGCCGCTGCGCCGGCTGGGCACCCCCGAGGACGTCGCCGACGTCGTGGCGTTCCTGCTGTCGCAGCGCGCCCGCTTCGTGACGGGCCAGGTCCTGGCCGTGGACGGCGGGGTGATCGTGTGACGCGGCTGATTCGCCCAGGAGCGCGGCTCGTCGACGCCGAAACCGGCCGGATCAGCGACGATCCGGTGCGCCCCGAGATCTACGACGGCGTGCCGCAAGGCGTGGTCTTCCTGCGCGCGACCACCACGGTGGAGGCCGTCAAGCAATACCTCACGGCGTTCGAGACCGGCCGCCCGCTCGCCCTCCTCGACCCCGGCCTGCCCGACGACACGCTCGCCGACCTGGTCGAACGGTATGAGCCCGCCGCCGTCCTCGGGCCCGCGCCGGAGGCCGGGCTCAAGGGGTACCACCGCCAAAGCGACCATCGCTGGATCCGCGAAACGCCGCCGGAGACCGCCCCGCACCCCGACCTGGCCGTGCTGCTGGCCACGTCGGGCTCCACCGGCGACCCGAAGCTGGTCCGCCTGTCGCGCCGGGCGGTCCTGGCCAACACCGCGGCGATCATCGAGGCGCTCGGCATCACCGCCGCGGACGTGGCGATCAGCGCCCTGCCGTTCTACTACAGCTACGGCATGTCGGTGCTCAACACGCACCTCGCCGCCGGGGCCACGTTCGTCGTCGAGGCGGGCGGGCTGCTCGGCCGCGGCTTCTGGAGCGCGGTGGACCGCCACGGGGTGACGACGCTGTCGCTGGTGCCTTCGCAGTACGACATGCTGCTCCGCCTGCGCTTCGACCCGGCCCGCCACCCGGCGCTGCGCACGCTCACGCAGGCCGGCGGCCGGCTGCGCCCCGAGCTGGTGCGCGAGTTCCACGGCCGGATGGCGGCGGCCGGCGGGCGGCTGTTCGTGATGTACGGCCAGACCGAGGCGGGCCCGCGGCTCACCACCCTGCCCGCGGAGCGGCTCGCGGACAAGCCCGGCTCGGTCGGCCCGGCCGTCCCGGGCGGGACGCTCGGCATCCGGCTCGAGGACGGCACCGAGACCACCGAGCCGGGCGTGCGCGGCGAGGTTCTCTACCGCGGCCCCAACGTCATGCTCGGCTACGCCGAGACCGCCGCCGACCTGGCCCGCGGCGACGACCAGGGCGGCCTGCTGGTCACCGGCGACCTCGGCCACCTCGACGCCGACGGGTACCTCTTCCTCGACGGCCGCCGCAAGCGCTTCGGCAAGGTCTCCGGCGTGCGGCTCAACCTCGACGACCTCGAGCGCCTGCTGCCCGGGCCGGCCGCCGCGGTGGCCGGCGACGACCGCGTGCTCGTGTTCGTGACCGAGGGCGACCCGGCCGAGCTGCGCCGCACGCTGGCCGCCCGGCTGCGGCTGCACTGGTCCGGCCTGGAGGTGCGCCCGATCGAGGCGCTGCCGCTGCTGCGCAACGGCAAGATCGACTATCGGGCGCTGGAGGAACCGCGATGAGCGTCTTCACGATGTCCACGCCGGAACGCGAGGCACGGCTGCTGCCCCGGCTCATCGAGCTGACCGAGCGGCACCGGGCGCGCGGCGCGGCCTACGCCAACATTCTCGCCGCCACCGGCCACGCCCCCGGACGCATTTATCGGGACACCGCCGAACTGCCCTGGCTACCGGTGCGGCTGTTCAAGACCCACGAGCTCAAAAGCATTCCGGACGAGGCGGTCTTCAAGGTCCTCACCTCCAGCGGCACGACGGGCGCGGTCAGCCGGATCTATCTGGATCGCGAGGCCGCCGCCGCGCAGACCCGCATGCTCGGCCGCACCCTGCAGACCGTGCTCGGCCCGCGCCGCCTGCCGATGCTGGTCATCGACAGCACCGCGATCATCAAGAACCGCCGCTCGTTCAGCGCCCGCGGCGCCGGCGTGCTGGGCATGGCCACCTTCGGCCGGGACCACGTGTGGGCCCTGGACGAGCACGACCGCCCCGACCTCGCGGCCATCCAGCGTTTCCTCGCCGCGCACGGCGCCCGCCCATTCCTGATTTTCGGATTCACGTTCATGATTTGGCGGTACTTGTACGAGCTCGCGAAATCCCATGCCCTGGACCTCAGCAACGGAATTCTGGTCCACTCGGGCGGCTGGAAGAAGCTCGAGGCCGAACGGGTCGGCAACGCGGAGTTCCGCCGCGCATTCCGCGCCGACACGGGCCTCACCCGTATCCACAATTTCTACGGCATGGTCGAACAGATCGGCGTCGTCTACCTCGAGGGCCCGGACGGCGACTCCCTGTACTGCCCGGACTTCGCCGACATCGTCATCCGCGACCCGGACACCTTGGCGCCCTTGCCCCCGGGCCGCCCCGGCCTGGTCGAGGTGCTCAGCACGCTCCCCGAGTCCTACCCGGGTCACATCTTGCTGACCGAGGACCTCGGCGTGGTGCACGGCATCGACGACGGCGCCTGGCCGGGCAAGCGCTTCTCGATTCTGGGCCGCCTGCCGCGCGCCGAGGCCCGCGGCTGCAGCGACACCTTCGTCGGAGCCGCTATATGACGACCTTCTCGGTCAAATTTCCGCATTTTTCCGCATCCATCGGCCTGCGGGATCTGGTCGACGAGGTTGGTGCGGAGCCGCCCGGCGGGCGGCTGACCGTCGGCGACGCGCGGATCCGGGACTTCCTCGCCGAGTTTTCCCGCCGCCTGCTGCGCCCCGACCTGGCCCGCCGCCACCCCGAGCTCGGCTCGCTCGGCTTCTTCCTGCGCAAGGGCGAGCTGACCCGGGCCGTGGCCCGCCTCGGCGACGGCGCGGCCGGCCGGCGCCGGGCCCCGCGCGGCCTGGTCCTGCACTTCCCGCCGGCCAACGTCGACACGATCTTCGTCTACTCGTGGGCGCTGTCCGCGCTGGCCGGCAACCACAACATCGTGCGCATCTCCCAGCGCTCCGCGGGCGCCGCCGAGGCCGTGCTGGAGGCGCTCAACAACGCGCTCGCCGGGGCCGATCCCGCGGTCGCCCAGACGCAGCGAATGGTGACGTACCCCCGCGATGATGACCTGACCGCCGCGCTCACCGCCGCCTGCGACCTCCGCGTGCTATGGGGTGGCGACGAGTCGGTCACCGCGCTGCGCCGGCACCCGCTGCGCCCGCTCGCCCGCGAGCTGGCGTTTCCGGACCGCTCGTCCTTCGCCGCGATCTCGGTCGAGGGCTGGCGGGCGGCGAGCCCGCACCAGCGCCGGACGGCGGTGGCCGGGCTCGCCAACGATCTCTTCTGGTTCGACCAGGCCGCCTGCTCGTCCCCGCGCACCCTGTGCTGGGTCGGCGACCCCGACGCGGTCCGTGCGGCCAGGGCCGAGTTCACCGGCCTGCTCGCCCAGGAGGTGGCGGCCCGCGGCCAGACGGTCGACCCGGCGATGGCCATGGAGAAGTACGTGGCCACGTACGGCCTGGCCGCCACCGGCGCCGCCACCCGCGTGACCTTCGCCGGCACCGCCCTCGCCGAGGTCGACCTGGCCGGCGTCGCGGAGCTGCAGCGCGGCTGGCTGGGCGCCGGCACCGTCTGCCACGTGACCGTCCCGTCGCTGGCCGAGCTGGCCGTGGCGATCCGGCGCAAGGACCAGACCCTGAGCCACTTCGGCTTCGCCCAGGCCGACCTCGACGACTTCGTCACCGCGCTCGCCGGCCGCGGCCTGGACCGCATCGTCCCCTTCGGCCAGGCCCTCACCTTCGCCGGCGTCTGGGACGGCCTCGACCTGCTGCACGAGTTCACCCGCATCATCACGATCGCCGCGTGAGGAGTACCGCGAAGGTGTCAATCTCCGTCGTCGTCCCCTGCTACCGCTCGGCGGCCGTCCTCCCGCGCCTGGTCGACCGCCTGAACGCCGTGCTGCCCGCCATCCACCCGCACCACGAGGTGATCCTGGTCGTCGACAGCACCGACGAGACCTGGGACACCGCCCGCGCCCTGGCCGCCCGCCACGACCACGTCCAGGCGATCCGCATGGCCCGCAACTACGGCCAGCACAACGCCCTGATCGCCGGCATCCGCGCAGCCTCGTTCGAGCGCATCATCACCATGGACGACGACCTGCAGCACCCGCCGGAGGAACTGCCCAAACTCGTGGCCGCCCTCACCGACGACCTCGACGTGGTCTACGCCGTCCCGGAGTCCGACGAGCACGGCCCGCTGCGCAACCTGACCTCCTGGGCCGCGAAGAACCTCGTCATGGGCCGCACCATGGGCGTCCCCAACGCCGACGTACTGGGCGCGCTGCGCATCTTCCGCACGTTCCTGCGGGCCGGCTTCGACCAGGTCAGCGGCCCGCACGTGTCGGTCGACATCGTGCTGTCCTGGACCACGACCCGGGTCGGCTCGGTCGTGGTCCGCATGGACCAGCGCACCGAGGGCCGCTCGGGCTTCACCTTGCGCTCCCTGATCAAGCACGCGATCAACATGATCCTCGGCTACTCGGTCAAGCCCCTACGCCTGGTGACGTACGTCGGCTTCCTCATCGGCGTCGCCGGCGTCCTGCTCACCGCCCGCCTGGTCTGGCTCTACTTCACCGGCGACACGAAGGTGGCCGGCTTCACGACACTGGCGTCGCTGGTCACCATCTTCTCGTCGGCCCAGATGATCGGCATCGGCGTGCTCGGCGAGTACCTGGGCCGCGTCCACGCCCACGGCATGGGCCGCCCCACCTACGTAGTCCGCGAGCACTACGTCAAGAGCGAGGGCTGAGCTCTCGAGGCGCCCGTGAACACACCGTGGACGCAGGAACAGGAAAGCGCGACCATTGTCCGGTGGTTACGACAACGGTGACGCTGCCGGACGAATTGCTCGCCGACCTCAAGCAGGTCGCGGAGGCCGAACACCGCTCGGTCGACGCGACCATCGTCGCTGCCATCGCGCAGTACGTACAGGCACACGACAAGTGGGTCGCCGTGCAGGCCATCGCCGCCGAGGTTTCCGCCCGGCACGGTGATCTCCTGGACCGGCTTGGAGGCGGATGGCGTCAACGCCGGCCGGGCGGACGAATGTCTCCGTGATCATGGTGCCCGCGGTGGGCGCGACACGGGTTTTTCATGATCCCGGAGACTTGCGGTACTCGGGTGTACATCAGCACTCCGTGATCATGAAAAACCGTTGGTGTCGGTGGCGGGTGCGGCATGATCGCGGAGACTTCTGGTCGCAGCGCTGTGCTCCGCGGTGTGCAGCGTCCGCCGTGGGCGCCGGGACGCGCAGGCCGGACCGGATCAATGGCCTGCAAGCGACTTCAGCGCCGGAAGGCCCAGAGTTTGCTGAGTTGGTAGTTGATCAGTGGGGCGGTGACGATCAGCAGGGCCTGGGCGAGCAGGACCGGCACGTGGGCGAGTTCGACCAGCGGCGGCAGGCCGGCGTAGGTGAAGACCAAGGCCCACAGGCAGATCGCATAGAACTTCAGGAAGCCGGGCACGATCGGGCCCGTCGACCGGAAGACCCAGCGGCGCTGCAGCGGATAGGTGGCGATGGCGCAGCCCAGGTTGGCCAGGACCGGCACGGCCAGGTAGTGCAGGTGGTGGCGGGTGGTCAGGTAGATCGCGGCGAACAACGCGTAGTAGACGGCGGACGAGACGCCGCCGACCAGGACGTAGCGGACGCGGCGGTCGGTGAGGGCCCGCGCCACGGTTGTCGTCACGAGGGGCAGGCCAGCGGCGGGCGCGGGGCGCGGCGGACCGGGTGGTAGGACTCGACCGCGGCGATGACCAGGTCGATGTCGGCGTCCCGCATGCCGGCGTACAGGGGCAGGCGCAGCAGCCGGTCGGCGACATCCTCGGTCACCGGGCAGCCCGCTGGGGCGGTCCGGCCGAATTTCTCCCCGGCGGGGGCCAGGTGCAGCGGCTGGTAGTGGAAGGTGCCGAGCACGCCCTGCTCCAGCAGGTGCGACAGCATCGCCGAGCGGGTGGCCAGGTCGGGCAGCAGCAGGTAGTACAGATGCGCGGGATGGCTGCGGTCCTCGGGGACCGTGGGCTGGATCACGCCGTGCTCGACCGCCCAGGTGGCCAGCCGGCGGTGGTAGCTGTTCCACACGTGCATGCGCCGGCGCTGGATCTCCGCGAAGTGCTCCAGCTGGGCGGTCAGGAAGGCGGCGAGCAGGTCCGACGGGAGGTAGGACGAGCCGAGGTCCATCCAGCGGTACTTGTCCACCATGCCGCGGAAGAACTGCCCGCGGTTCGTTCCCTTCTCCCGGATGATCTCGGCCCGGTCGTGGAAGCGGTCGTCGTTGAGGACCAGGGCGCCGCCCTCGCCGCAGTGCACGTTCTTCGTCTCGTGGAAGCTCTGGGTGGCCAGCGCGCCGATCGAGCCGAGGTTGCGGCCGCGGTAGGTGCCGCCCAGGCCGTGCGCGTTGTCCTCGATGACGACGAGGTTGTGCCGGCGGGCGATCGCGGTGATCGCGTCCATCTCCGCGGCCACGCCGGCGTAGTGCACGACCACGATCGCCCGGGTGCGTTCGGTGACCGCGGCCTCGACCAGCCGCTCGTCGAGGTTGAGGGTGTCGGGGCGGCAGTCGACGAAGACCGGGACCGCGCCGCGCAGGGCGTAGGCGTTGGCGGTGGAGCAGAAGGTGAACGACGGCACGATGACCTCGTCGCCGGGGCCCAGGTCGAGCAGCAGCGCGGTCATGTCCAGGGCGTGCGTGCAGGAGGTCGTGAGCAGCGCGTGCGGTGCGCCGATGATCTGGGTGAGCAGCCGGCTCGCGCGCTTGGTGAACGGGCCGTCGCCGGTCATCGGGCCGCCGGTCATCGCCTGCTGCATGTACCCGGTCTCGGCCCCGGTCAGGAAGCCCTGGTTGAACGGGACGGCGAGTTGCTTCGTGGCTTTCACTGGCGGGCGCCTACCTCACGTCAGGAACGGGGCAGCTCGTACACCACGCAGGCCCCCGAGCGGTAGCGAAACCGCGCAAAGGCCGCAAGTCGTGGCGAAACGCTGCTCTGCGTCTCATCAACGAACAGCCACCGGACTCGGTAGCGATCGCGAAGAACCCGCACGTTCTCGGCGGTCGGGCCGGCGAACACGGCGTCGTTGGCGGCCAGCACCTCCGGCTTCCAGTAGGGCACCGCGCCGACCCAGACACCGCGCCGGGCGGCCTCCTCGTGCGCGGTCGTGGCGAAGCCCCAGCCCTCGACGAGCATCCGCCGCTCGGAGTACGCCGTCATCGAGAAGTGCAGGTCGCTGCACTCGCCCTGGAAGATCAGGCAGTGGGCGTTGGTCGCGACCAGGTCGTCGGGGTCGGAGTGCTCGCGCAGCCAGCGGCCCGCCTCCAGGGTGCCTGGCGAGATGTACCGCGGTTCGCGCACCACGTCGCGCCAGCCGCCCTGCCGCGATTCCTGGGCGATGAGCAGGAAGTGCTGGGCCGAGGTGTTGAGCCCGAAGCCCGCCAGCAGAGCGATGACCAGCGCCGGCGCGCTAACATCACGCAATATCATGAAATGTCGGATATGTCCGTCACGGAGTGGCGGACATATCCGGTGAAACACCACCGTGGCGATCGCGGCTACCAGGATGAGCGCAACGTACGGCAACACGAGATCGGCGGTCAGGTTCGGCGAGGACCTGGGGATGTCGTGCCGGCCCGCCGTCTGCAGGGCCTGGATCAGGATCACGCCGAGCACGGCGGTGCCCAGCAGCACGGCAGCCCGGCGCGCCGTCATCGGGCCCGGCAGCAAGGCGGACAGGCCGGCGATCGCGGCGATGCTGAGGTACGGCCGGGCCGACTCCAGAAAGTACCGCTGGCTGTCGCCGTCCTGGCCGAGCAGCAGCGTCGCCGCCGCGCCCGCGGCGCCCAGGCCCAGCATCACCACCAGCTCCGGCGCGAGCGGGCGGCGCCGGGTCAGCCCGGCCAGGCCCGCCCAGATGGCGGCCCAGCACAGCACGGTGAGGATGGCGAGGACGAGCAGGCGCCACGGTACCCGGCCGGTGGTGTACCCGGTGGTCACGCCGATGCCGCCGGTCGCCACGTCGGTCAGCGGGGCGAACGCGGTGCCCTGGCTGCTGCCGCCGAAGAGCACCAGCTGGGCCACGGCGGCCGCGAGGGCGGTGGCCAGCAGGGCCGCCAGCGCCGGGCGGTGCCAGCGGCGGCGGCGCACCAGCTCGACCGCGACCAGCAGGGCCAGGCCGGCGGCCAGCAGCGGCAGGAACGTCGCCTTGGCGCCCATGACGCCGGCGAGCAGCAACCCGAAGAGCGCCCAGCGGCGCCGGTCGCCCCGGCCGTGCAGCAGGTCGACGAGGACGAGCATCAGCGGCACGAAGAGCAGGGCGCCGAAGGTCTGGGTCGGGCCGCTCCACACCGTCTGGCGCAGCGTGGCGCCGTCGTCCAGGCCGCTGAACGCGGTGTCCCGGTAGAAGGCGTTGAGCTGCCACTGGTACGGGTTGGGCGCGAGCACCAGCAGGGTGAGCCCGGCGGCCGCGGGCCCGGTCCACCAGCCGCCGGTCACCCGGCGCGCGAGCAGCGCCACGAGCAGCGGGAACACCATCAGCATCGGCAGCATCGACAGGCGCAGCAGCAGCACGTTGGCCTCGATGCCGGTGACCCAGCCGGTGGCGGCCAGCTCCGGGTAGACGAACCAGTGGTACAGCAGCGGCTCGCCCTCGATCCAGGGCACCCGCATCGGCATGTGATGGCGGGCCTCGCCGACCAGCGCCAGGTGGAACGTCGAGTCGGTGTCGGGCGAGGCGTTGGCGGGATACGTCAGGCCGTACACCCGATAGAACTTGACGCTCCAGACCAGCGTCAGCCCGGCGAGCACGGTCACCGCCCACCGCCACGCCGCCGGCGGGCGTTCGGCGCCGGGGGCATTGCGGAAGTACCGGCGCAGGCTCTTGAACCCGGCGAACGCCGCCACGGTGCCGATGGGCCAGGCGAGCACGAGCAGCGGCGCGCCCGCCAGCCGGGCGAGGATGTAGCCGAACACCTCGCCGACATAGCCGACCACCAGGCCGGCGGCCGCGTCGGCGGCGAAGAGGCCCGGGCCGCCGCGCAGGAAGCGCCACCACAGCGTGCCGGGCAGGGCGACGCCCAGGGCGACGTAGAGCGCGAAGACCGCGGTGGTCAGGGGCGGGACGCGGTAGTACCACAGCACCGCGAATGCGGCGGCGACCAGCAGCGCGGGCCCCGCGAACTCAGTCCGCGCGATCGCCCTCGTCGGGGTCTGCACAGTCAAGGTCAACGATCGAGCCGGTCAGGTGGGGGCTGCCTGTCCTTCGATCGTGTACCGCGACGCCCCACCGCCCGCCACCGCCCCCGGCCGCGGCGGAGAACCCGACCGCGGCCGGCAGCAGGATCGGCCGCTTGAAGGCGACCCGCACGGTGTAGACATCGGGCAGCCGCCCCTCCAGCGCGGCGAGGCAGCGGGCCTTGGTCCACATGCCGTGCGCGATCGTCGAGCGGAAGCCGAACGCCCTGGCCAGCAGGCGGCTGGTGTGGATCGGGTTGCGGTCGCCCGAGACGCGGGCGTAGTCGGTCGCGGTGCGCCGGGGAACGCGCCAGACCGCGTTCGCCGCCACCGTCGCTTCGGATCTATCCGACGTATCGCCCGGATGGCCCTCGCGGCGCAGGTAGGTCGACCGCCCGCGCCAGGCCGGGACACCGTCGACCGAGGCGGTCGCGACCACGTCGAGCTGGGTGCCGCGCGGGTGCGGTCGCAGCGCCTCGGCGCGCACCGACAGCGACAGAGTGTCGGCGGCCCGCAGCGGGCGCAGCAGGTCGACGCGGTTCGCCACGTGCACCAGCCCGAGCGGCGGCAGCGGGAAGTCGGCGGCCGTCATCACCGCCATGGCCAGCGGAAACGCGAGCACGTGCGGATAGGTGGCGGGCAGCGCGTCGGCGAGCCGGAAGCCGCACACCCGGTCGTATTCGGCCAGGTGCGCCCGGTCGACGCTCACCCCGTCCAGCCGCAGCTCGCGGTCCGGCAGCGTGTCGCCGACCGAGCGGCGCAGCACGGCCGCGCGGTAGAGCGGACCCAGCTTCGGCGGGCGGTCCAGCACGGTCGTGCTCATCGTCAGGCCCCCAGCAGGCTCTGCCCGCAGACCCGCACGACGTTGCCGTTCACCCCGCCCGAGGCCGGGTTGGCCAGCCAGGCGATCGTCTCGGCCACGTCGACCGGCAGGCCGCCCTGCGCCATGCTGTTGAGCCGCCGGCCGCCCTCGCGCACGAACATCGGCATCGCCGCGGTCATCTTCGTCTCGATGAACCCGGGCGCCACCGCGTTGATCGTCAGGCCGTGCTCGGCGACCGCCCCGGCGGTGGCCTGGACCAGCCCGATCACGCCGGCCTTCGAGGTGGCGTAGTTGGTCTGGCCGCGGTTGCCGGCGATACCGGCGACGGAGGAGACCGACACGATCCGGCCGTCGCCGCCGAGCAGGTTCTCGGCGACCAGCACGTCGTTGATCCGCTCCTGGCTGGTGAGGTTGACCTCGAGCACGGAGGACCACTGCCCCTCGTCCATGCGCCCGAGCGTCTTGTCCCGGGTGATCCCGGCGTTGTGCACGAAGATGTCGGCGTGCACGTGCCGGGTCGCGATGAAGTCGGCGAGCCGGCGCGGTGCCTCCTCGGCGGTCAGGTCCAGCTGCAGCGCGGTGCCCTTGACCTCGTTGGCGACGGCGGCCAGCTCCTCGCCGGCGGCCGGCACGTCGAGGCAGACGGCGTGCGCGCCCTCGCGGGTGAGCACCCGGGCGATGGCCGCGCCGATGCCGCGGGCGGCGCCGGTGACGATCGCCGTCTTGCCGACCAGCGGCTGGTCCCAGTCGTCGGGCACGTCCACGGTGGCGGGCCCGATCCGGACGACCTGCCCGGAGACGTAGGCCGAGCGCCCCGACAGCAGGAACCGCAGGGTCGACTCGGTGGCCTCCTCGGCGCCCGGCGCGACGTAGACGAGCTGGGCGGTCGTGCCGCGGCCGGCCTCCTTGCCCAGCGAGCGCACGAACCCCTCGAGGGCGCGCTGCGCGGTGGCCTCCCGGGCGCTCGTGCACAGCTCGGGCGGGCTGCCCAGCACGACGATCCGGCCCGACGGGCGCAGCGAGCGAATTACCGGGTGAAAGAAGTCGTAGAGCTCCCGCAGCTGCGCGCTGCCCGTGATGCCGCTGGCGTCGAAGATCAGCGCGGCGCTGCGCTCGTCGGCCCCGGCCGCCGCCGGGGGCAGCTTGTCGAGGATCTGGCGGGTGGGATCGGCGAGCCGGCCCGACCCGCCGAGGGTGATCGGCCCGAACTCGGCGCCGGACTCGTACCGGCGCAGCTTTGGTGGATCCGGCAGGCCAAGTCGCTTGACGATGAACCGGCCCGCGCCCGAGTGGGCGAAGGCCGCGTAGCGATCGGTCATTTGTGGTGCCTCCCCAGTCACAACAAACGCGCTAACCTACTCGCGAGTAGGGTAACGCCAGGATGCCCTGTCGCGTCGATGAAGGAGACTCCGATGGCCCCCTCGAAAGCGACGGCTCGGGTAGCAGTCGTCGGCGGTAACCGCCTCCCCTTTGCGCGCTCGGGCAGTGCCTACGCCACTGCATCAAACCAGGACATGCTGACCACCGCCATAGACGGCCTCGTCGCGCGTTTCGGCCTGGCCGGGGAGCGGCTCGGCGAGGTCGCCGCCGGTGCGGTGCTCAAGCACAGCCGCGATTTCAACCTGACGCGGGAATCCGTGCTCGGATCGCGGCTCGACCCACGGACTCCGGCGTACGACGTGCAGCAGGCCTGCGGAACCGGTCTCGAGGCGGCGATCCTGGTCGCCAACAAGATCGCCCTCGGGCAGATCACCGTGGGCATCGCGGGCGGGGTCGACACCACCTCCGACGCTCCCCTCGGGGTGAACGACGACGCCCGGCGGATCATGATGGAGCTCAATCGGGCCCGATCGATCGGCGCCCGGCTGCGCGCGGTCAGCAAATTCCGGCCCACCCAGCTCAAGCCCGACGTCCCGCGCAACTCGGAGCCGCGCACCGGCCTGTCGATGGGCGAGTCGGCGGCCCGCACCGCCCTGGAGTTCGGCATCGGCCGCGAGGAGCAGGACGCGCTGGCGCTCGCCTCGCACCGACGCCTCGCCGCCGCCTACGACCGCGGCTTCTTCGACGACCTGGTCACGCCGTATCTCGGGCTGTCGCGCGACCAGAACCTGCGGCCGGACACCTCGGCGGAGAAGCTCGCCGCGCTCAAGCCGGTCTACGGCCGCGGCCCGCAGGCGACGATGACGGCCGGCAACTCGACCCCGCTGACCGACGGGGCGGCGGTCGTGCTGCTCGCCTCCGAGGCCTGGGCCAAGGCGCGCAGCCTGCCGATCCTGGCGTACTTCGACACCGCCGAGACCGGCGCGGTGGACTTCGTGCACGGCGGCGACGGGCTGCTCATGGCCCCGGCGTACGCAGTGCCCCGGATGCTCGCCCGCGAGGGGCTCACCCTGCAGGACTTCGACTACTACGAGATCCACGAGGCGTTCGCGTCGCAGGTGCTGGCCACGCTGAAGGCGTGGGAGGACCCGGCGTTCTGCAAGGACCGGCTGGGTCTGGACGAGCCGCTCGGCGCGATCGACCGGGACCGGCTCAACGTCAACGGCTCGTCGCTGGCGGCCGGCCACCCGTTCGCCGCGACCGGCGGGCGGATCCTCGCCACGCTGGCCAAGCTGCTGGCCCAGCGGGGCTCCGGCCGGGGATTGATCTCGATCTGTGCGGCCGGCGGTCAGGGGGTGACCGCGATCCTGTCGCGCTGAAAGCGGCCGCGACCCATATGGTGGGGTGCATGACCATCCAGCCCACGATGCTGCGCCCCGCGGCACCGCGCCCCGCCTGGCAAGTGGTCCTCGGCCTGGTGCTGCCACTCCCCGCCCTCATCCTGCTGATCACCTCCTACGTCGAGCCCCTCTTCTGGACGATCCGCACCTCGTTCCGCCGCTTCACCGGCATCCGCGGCCTGACGGCGCAGGGCCCGGGCTCCTCGGTCGGCTTCGACAACTACCGGCGCGCGTTCGACGACGGGCTGGGCGGGGCGCTGGGCTACGCGCTCGGCCTGGCCGTCGCCCCGCTGCTGATCGTGCTGCTGCTCGCGCCGGCGCTGGCGTGGGCGGCCCACTCCTCGGGCCGGGTCGTGCGCTGGATCGCCCGCGGCGCCCTGGTCGTGCCGCTGGCCGCGTTCTCGCCGTTCGGCATCGCCGTGGCCGCCGTGTTCGCCGGCCGCGGCGAGCGGTGGGCCTACTGGCTGGGCACCGCCGGCGTCTTCGCGGCCATAGCGGCGCTGGTGTATCTGGCCGCGTTCCGCACCAACCGCAGCCCGTGGCCGGGCGTGATCATCGCCGGCGGCCTCGCGGTGCTCGGCGTGTTCGCCGTGGTGCTGCAGGAGTTCACGTTCGCCTGGGCCGGCCGCTACCAGGCGCGGGATTCGGCCGGTACTCCCGCCCTGCTCAGCTACGAGCACGCGTTCGTGCGGGCCGACATGGGCACCGGCGCGGCGATCTCGACCGTGGTCCTGGTGCCCGTGCTACTGCTCGGCCTGGCCGCGACCCTGATCGCGATCGTCACCGGGCTGCGCCTGCAGGTGCGCTCCGACGTCGCCGAGACCCCGCCACCGTGGCGCGCCGTCGCGGCCGTCGTCGCCGGCGTGCTGCTGCTGATCGTGCTCGGCGACACCATCGCCGGGCTGTGGCCGTGGCTCTCCCGCCTGGGCGTCTCCCCCGCCCCCGGCACCCCGTCGACCTGGGTCAACACCTGGATCCCGCCGCTGCTGTCCACGCTGGTCGGCGTCACCGCGGCCGCCCTGGCCGCCTTCGGCATCAGCGGCCTGCGCCCGCTCGGCCGGCGCAGCGAGTGGCTGCTGCTGCCGTTCGGGCTGTTCCTGTTCGTCGGCACCGCCCCGCTGGCCCTGCGCGCCTTCGCCGCCGGCGCCACCGCCGGGCGGCTGGACACGTTCCTCGCGCTGATCCCGCCGTCGCGGCTGGCCGTCCCGGCGCTGATCGTGCTCGCCCTGCTGTTCCGCGGCCAGGCCCTGCGGCGCGAGGTGCTGCACCAGGAGAACCGGCCGGCGCCGTGGAGCTCGCTCGTGCTGCCCGCGCTGCCGATGCTCGGCCTGGCCTACGTCGCCACCTGGGTCGTGCAGGCGCAGGACCTCATCTGGCCGCTGATCACCTCGTCGGGGCACCACCCGACGGCGCAGTACGCCATCCTGACGATCCTCACCGAGTACTTCGACGTCGACCACGCGCCCTACGGCAGCCTGCTGCCGATCCCGCTGCTCATCCTCCTGCTGCTGCTCGGCGTGGCCGCCCAGCTGTTCTACCTGGACCGGGTGGCGCTGCAGTCCGGCCTGCCCGAACGCGACCACCCGCCGCGCACGTAACCCGGCGTGGGCAGAATGGGCGGCGTGGACAAACCGCGGATTCCCGATGTGCTCGCCGCCCGCTACGCCTCGCCCGAGCTGGTGGGCATCTGGTCGCCCGAGGAGAAGGTACGGCTGGAGCGCCGGCTCTGGCTGGCCGTGCTCCGGGCCCAGCGCGACCTCGGGGTGCCGGTGCCCGACGGGGTGGTCGAGGCCTACGAGCGGGTCGTCGACGACGTCGACCTGCTCTCGATCGCCGAGCGGGAGCGGGTCACCCGCCACGACGTGAAGGCCCGGATCGAGGAGTTCTCCGCGCTGGCCGGGCACGAGCACATCCACAAGGGGATGACCTCGCGCGACCTCACCGAGAACGTCGAGCAGCTGCAGATCCGGCTCTCCCTGCAGCTGGTGCGCGACCGGATGGTGGCCACCCTGGCCCGGCTGGCCGCCCGCGCGAAGCAGTACGACGACCTGGTCATGGTCGGCCGCTCGCACAACGTCCCGGCGCAGGCCACGACCCTGGGCAAGCGGTTCGCCAGCGCCGCCGAGGAACTGCTCATCGCGTACCGCCGGCTGGAGGACCTCCTCGATCGCTACCCGCTGCGCGGCATCAAGGGCCCGGTCGGCACGGCCGCCGACCAGCTGGACCTCTTCGGGGGAGACGCCGGCAAGGTGGCGGCGCTGGAGCGCGCGGTCGCCGAGCACCTGGGCTTCCGCCACGTGCTCGCCAGCGTCGGCCAGGTGTACCCCCGCTCGCTGGACTTCGACGTGGTGTCCGCGCTCGCCCAGGCGGTCGCCGGCCCGTCGAGCCTGGCCACGACGATCCGCCTGATGGCCGGCTACGAGCTGGTCACCGAGGGCTTCAAGGCGGGCCAGGTCGGCTCCTCGGCGATGCCGCACAAGATGAACACGCGCTCCTGCGAGCGGGTCAACGGCCTCGCCGTCGTCGTCCGCGGCTACCTGTCGATGGTCGGCGAGCTGGCCGGCGACCAGTGGAACGAGGGCGACGTGTCATGCTCGGTGGTCCGCCGGGTGGCGCTACCCGATGCGTTTTTCGCCGTTGACGGGCTGTTTGCCGCGTTTTTGACGGTACTCGACGAGTTCGGGGCATATCCCGCGGTCGTGGCCCGGGAGCTCGACCGCTACCTGCCCTTCCTGGCCACCACGCGGGTGCTCGTCGCCGCGGTCGGGCACGGCGTCGGGCGTGAGGATGCTCACGAAGCGATCAAGGAGCACGCCGTGAGCGTGGCCCTCGCCATGCGCGAAAAGGGCATCCAGGACAACGACCTGCTGCAACGGCTGGCCGGCGACGAGCGGCTGCGGCTCTCCCCGGCCGAGGTCCAGGCCCTGGTGGCCGACCCCGCGACCTTCGTCGGGGCGGCATCCGCGCAGGTCAGCGCGGTGGTGGCGGAGATCGCGGAGATCGTCGCGGCGCACCCGGAGGCCGGCGCCTACGTCCCGCCGCCCATCCTCTAGGCGCCGCTGACCACGGGTTCCGGCCCGGCGCGCGACGGATCTTGGTTGCCCGCCGGCCCCGGTAAGATGCGTGTCGGGCGATGTTTTCTGGGCCGCGCCGTGCGGTCCACCGGCCGGACACGGCCGGTGATCTGCGGCGTTGCCCCGCCCGGTAGGCTCGTGTCGCTCGCCCTCGAGCGCCCGACTCAACGTCAGGAGTGCCCCGTGGCCCGCGTCGTGGTGGACGTCATGCTCAAACCGGAGATCCTGGACCCGCAGGGCCAGGCGGTCGCCAACGCGCTGCCGCGCCTCGGCGTGGTGGACGTGGCGTCCGTGCGCATCGGCAAGCGCATCGAGATCGAGTTCGAGGGCGCCCCCGACCTCGACCGGGCCCGCGAGATCGCCGACAAGCTGCTCGCCAACCCGGTGATCGAGGAGTTCACCCTGCGGGTCGAAGCGCCAGGAGAGGAAGAACAGCGGTGACCGCCCGCATTGGTGTCGTCACGTTCCCCGGCTCGCTCGACGACCGCGACGCCGCCCGCGCCGTGCACCTCGCCGGCGCCGCGGCGATCCCGCTGTGGCACGCCGACGCGGAACTCTACGGCGTCGACGCGGTGATCCTGCCCGGCGGCTTCTCCTACGGCGACTACCTGCGGGCCGGCGCGATCGCCCGGTTCTCCGCGGTCATGGAGTCGATCATCAGGGCGGCCGGCGACGGCCTGCCCGTGCTCGGCATCTGCAACGGCTTCCAGGTGCTCTGCGAGGCCCACCTGCTGCCCGGCGCGCTCACCCGCAACCAGCACCTGCACTTCCGCAACCGCGACCAGGGCCTGCGCATCGAGAACAACACCACCGCCTGGACGGTCGGCTTCCAGCCCCGCCAGGAGGTCGTGATCCCGGTGAAGAACGGCGAAGGCTGCTACATGGCCGATGAGCGGACCCTCGAAGAGCTCGAGGGCGAGGGGCGGGTCGTCGCGCGGTACATCCGCGGAAACCCCAACGGGTCGCTGCACGACATCGCGGCCATCAGCAACGCCGCCGGCAACGTCGTCGGGATCATGCCCCACCCGGAGCACGCGGTCGAGGTCCTCACCGGCCCGTCCATCGACGGCCTGGGCGTCTTCACGTCCGTGCTGGCACACCTGGGAGCTCGTGTATGACCGCCAATCCCGCCGACCGTTCGTTCGACACCGTCGAGGATGCCGGCAAGACGCCCGACGAGGAGCAGCCCTACGCGGAGCTGGGCCTGCGGGAGGATGAGTACCAGCGGATCCGGCAGATCCTGAGCCGCCGGCCGACCACGTCCGAGCTCGCCATGTATTCGATCATGTGGAGCGAGCACTGCTCGTACAAGAGCAGCAAGGTCCACCTGCGCCAGTTCAGCGAGAAGGCGCCGAAGTCCGACCTCATGCTCGCCGGCATCGGGGAGAACGCGGGCGTGATCCGCATCTCCGACGAGATCGCGGTCACCTTCAAGGTCGAGTCCCACAACCACCCCAGCTTCGTCGAGCCGTACCAGGGCGCCGCGACCGGCGTCGGCGGCATCGTCCGGGACATCCTGGCCATGGGCGCCCGCCCGGTGGCCGTGATGGACCCGCTGCGCTTCGGCGCCGCCGACCACGAGGACACCAAGCGCGTCCTGCCCGGCGTCGTGGCCGGCGTCGGCGGCTACGGCAACTGCCTGGGCCTGCCCAACATCGGCGGCGAGGTCGTCTTCGACCCCTGCTACCAGGGCAACCCGCTGGTCAACGCGCTCTGCGTCGGCGTGCTGCCGGTCAACCGGCTGCAGAACAAGGAGGCACACGGCCCCGGCAACGTGGTCGTCCTGCTCGGCGCCAAGACCGGCCGCGACGGCATCGGCGGCGTCTCGGTGCTGGCCAGCGCCACCTTCGACAGCAGCAGCGAGCAGCGCCGCCCGTCGGTGCAGGTCGGCGACCCGTTCATCGAGAAGCTGCTGATCGAGAGCTGCCTGGAGCTCTACGAGCGCGACCTGATCGTCGGCGTGCAGGACCTCGGCGGCGCGGGCCTGACCTGCGCCCTCACCGAGACCAGCGCCGCGGCCGGCACCGGCATGGACGTCGACCTCAACCTGGTGCCGCTGCGCGAGGCCTCGATGGACCCGCAGGAGGTCCTGGCCAGCGAGTCGCAGGAGCGCATGCTGCTCATCGTCGACCCGGCCAAGCTCGACGACGTGCTGCACGTCGCCGAGCGCTGGGGCGTGATCGCCACCGCGATCGGCCGGGTCACCGACACCGGCCGCCTGGTCATCACCTGGCACGGCGAGACCGTCGTCGACGTCCCGCCCGGCTCGCTGGCCGACGACGGCCCGGTCTACGCCCGCCCGATGCGCGAGCCCGCCGACCTGATCCTGCTGCAGGCCGACCGCGCCGAGACCCTGCCCCGCCCGCGCACCGGCGTCGAGCTGCGCGAGACGCTCCTGCGCCTGGCCGCCAGCCCCAACCTGTGCGACAAGAGCTGGGTCACCGAGCAGTACGACCGCTACGTCCAGGGCAACACGATCCTCGCCCAGCCGGAGAACTCCGGCGTCGTGCGCATCGACGAGCAGAGCGGCCTGGGCATCGCCCTCTCCGTCGACGGCAACTCCCGCTTCGCCCGCCTCGACCCCTACTCCGGCGCCAAGCTGGCCCTCGCCGAGGCCTACCGCAACGTCGCCGCCTCCGGCGCCACCCCGCTCGCGGTCACCAACTGCCTCAACTTCGGCTCCCCCGAGGACCCGCAGGTCATGTGGCAGTTCGCCGAGGCCGTGCGCGGCCTGGCCGACGGCTGCGCGGAGCTGGGCATCCCGGTCACCGGCGGCAACGTCAGCTTCTACAACTCCACCGGCTCCCAGGCCATCCACCCCACCCCGGTCGTCGGCGTCCTGGGCATCCTGGCCAACGTCGGCAGCCGCGTCCCGATGGGCTTCGGCGGCGACAGCGACCTGATCATGCTCCTGGGCGAGACCACCGACGAGCTCTCCGGCTCCGAGTGGGCCTGGGTCACCCACGAGCACCTGGGCGGCCGCCCCCCGCGAGTCAACCTCACCCGCGAGCGCATCCTGGCCGCCGTCCTCACCGAGGCCGGCGAGCGCGGCCACCTCTCCTCGGCCCACGACCTCTCCGACGGCGGCCTGGCCCAGGCCCTGGTCGAGGCCACGCTGCGCTACGACTGCGGCGCGAACATCACCCTCCCGGAGGGCTTGAACCCGTTCGTGGCCCTGTTCTCGGAGTCCACGGCCCGCGCCCTGGTCTCGGTCCCGCGCGGCCACGAGAAGGCCTTCACCAGCCTCTGCGCCCAGCACGGCCTCCCGGTCACGGTGATCGGCACGGTCGACGGCCGCAGCCGCGCCCTCGACGTCCGCGGCCAGTTCACCATCGCCCTGGGAGAGCTGCGCGCCGCCTGGACGGGCACGTTCCCCGCCCTGTTCGGCGAGGTCTCCACGGAGGCGCCCGCCTACCTGACCCCGAACGACCCCGGCCCCGACCTCTCGGCCTCCACCGACCCGGCACCGCCCGCGTCCTTCACGGACCCGGACGCCCCGTCCGGCGCGGCACCCGACCCGGGCACAGCCTCGCACCAGGACGCGGCCCCTTCTCCGGACACGGAGGCCGGCCCCGACGCGGACGCCGGATCCCGCCCCGGCTCGCCCTCGTGGCCACCGGCGGCCTCGCACCCGGACGTGCCGGCAACCCGCCCCGACACCGACACCGGCGCCGGCTCCCGCCCCGCCGGGCCCTCGTGGCCACCGCTGGCCCGGCGCCCGGACGCGGCCGCGTCCCGCCCGGACACCGGTTCCCGCCCGGGCGCGATCTCGTGGCCACCGCCGGCGGGCTCGCAGCCGGACCCGGGCGCGCGCACCGAGCGGGGCGCCCGCCCCACGTTCTTCGAGCCGGTGGACGCCCCCGAGGTGCCGCACGCCCCGCTCGACGACGACGAAGCCTGAGGGGGCTGCGACCCCAATGGCCGAGGGCGTCTTCAGCCAGCCCGGCTCGGGCGCCCGCTTCGACTGGGGCCCGGCCGGCGCGGCCGAACTGGCCCGCGTCTGCTCCGTCCTCGTGGTGGTGGACGTCCTGTCCTTCTCCACCGCCGTCGACGTGGCCGTGTCCCGCGGCATCCGCGTCCACCCGTTTCCGTGGGGCGAGCAGGCCCGCGCCTACGCCGACCGCCTGGGCGCCGCGGTCGCCGTCGGCCGCCGCCACGCCAACGCCGACCAGCCGTGGAGCCTGTCCCCCGCCGCCCTCCAGACGGCCCCGCTGGTCGACGAACTGGTGCTCCCTTCCCCCAACGGCGCCACGATCTGCTCCGCCGCCGCCTCGACCGGCGTGCCGGTCGTGGCCGCCTGCCTGCGCAACGCCCCCGCCGTGGCCCGCTGGCTGCACGCCCACGGCCACGGCACCCAGTCCAGCCCGGTCGGCGTCATCGCCGCCGGCGAGCTCTGGCCGGACGGCACCCTCCGCCCCTGCGCCGAGGACCTGCTGGGCGCCGCCGCCGTCCTCGACGGCCTGTCGATGCTCGGCTCCCCGCTGTCGGTGGAGGCCGCCGTGTCGCTGGCCGCCCTGGCCGCCGTCCGCAACATCCCGGCCGCCGTCCGCCGCTGCGTGAGCGGCCAGGAACTGATCCAGCGCGGCTTCGCCGAGGACGTCGGCTTGGCCGTCCAGTCCGGCACCTCCAGCACCGTCCCGATCATGACCAACGGCGAGTGCTTCACCACCGCCTGACCCCACCCACCCCAGAGCGCCCGCCCAACTGGCAAGGTCATCGCGCCCAGAACTCTCCGCGATCACGCTGTAGCCACCGCAGCCCCGCATCGTCCATGATCGCGGAAGCACGGAAGCAAGCGGCGGTAAACGGCGGTTGGCTCGGCCGATGCGGGCCTTGTCGTCCAGGGGACCCGGTCCGGCCGGGTGTGGGGCCGCCCCACCCGGTCGCGGCACCTGAATCCCAACCAGCACGACCGTGAACTGGGGGCTACTGTCCCCGCAGCCTGCGATCACGTCCCACCCGTCTGACGCCGCACGCCCGGAAGCACGGCCCAGCGACCGGAACTCTCCGTGATCATGCGCAACCGGCACCGACACCAACGGTTTTTCATGATCACGGAGCGCTGATGTACCCCCGTGTACCACAAGTCTCCGGGATCATGGCAAACCCGGTGTGCGACCACCGCGAGCATCATGATCACGGAGACATACGTCCGGCCCGCCCGCGCAGATCGGCCGTTGCGCCCGACGGGTCCGAGATCCGCGCCGTTCCGCCCCGCCCCTGCCGCCCCGCCGCCCCCGCCCCCGCCGCCGCCCGGCCGCCCGCCGCGCCGCCCGCCGCGCCGCCCGCCCGCCGCGCCGCCCGCCCGCCGCGCCGCCCGCCCGCCGCGCCGCCCGCCCGCCGCGCCGCCCGCCCGCCGCGCCGCCCGCCCGCCGCGCCGCCCGCGCGCCGCGCCGCCCGGCTGCCCGCCGCGCCGCCCGGCTGCCCGCCGCGCCGCCCCGGGGGCGCCGATGACCGCTTGTGGCCCAACGCCGGCCACCGATGCCCAGCCTGCGGTGGCCGGCGGCGGTCGGACAGGTCACGTCCGCCGATGTGGTGTACGAGGTGGCCGGCGACTGTTCGTGGTGGTTGCTGTGCGGCGACGGCCGGTTCGGTGGTGGTTGCGCTCTGCCGGTGGGGCGGTGCCCGGCGTGGAGCGACCATGGTGTGCCCGCCACGCACCGGCACTGGCACCGGCACGCCGACACCGCCGGCCGCCGGCGGGCATGGCGACCGCCGGCGGGCATGGCGACCGAGTGGTGCCCGGCTCGCGCGTCCCGATGCGCTGGGCGGGGCCACGGTCGGCGGTCAACCCCCCACCCGCCGGGCGCCGGCGGCCACCGAGCGCGGCGTAGCGACCGGAAGCCTAGCCGGAGGGGTCGATGTCGCAGTAGACGGAGAGCTCCGTCCGGTCGAGTGCGGCGCGCTGCGGGACGAACTGCGCCGCGAACGTGTCGGGAAAGTCGCCGCCGGAGCAGAAGCCTCGCGAGACCTCGACGGTGTCGCCGCCAACCACGGTCCCGTTGGCGTCGCGGAACAGCAGGGCGGCGCCGCGCTCGACGAGGCCCTCGCACCGGGCGGGCGGCCGGGCGGCCCAGAATTCCACCCACGGCGAAGAACCCGGCTCCGCCGAGGCGAGGCCCGGCCGGGTGTCGTGGGCCTGGAACAGCAGGTTGCTCTCGTCCGGCGCCGCCCAGTGGGTCTCGCCGAGCCGCAGTTCCACCCGCCCGACCTCCGCCGCGTCGACGGTCGGCACGGTGGCTCCGACTCCGACGGCGACCCGCCGCCCCGGCCCGACGACGGGTATCTCGACGGGCTGCCGCTGCGCCCAGATCCGATCCCCGCCGGCCCGATCGAGCAGCTCGAACGTCACCGCGGTGCGATAGGCGACCTTTCCGGAGCCGTTCTCGACGAGCGCCCCCAGGCTGAACGTGTGCTCATCCAGCCGGGAGAACCCCCGCTCGGCAACGACCAGGCCGCTGCCGGCCGACGTCGCGGCGGGCGCCCGCGCGGCCCGGCAGCCGGGCGACGGGCCGCCGGGCCTGTCCCTGGCCCGGCCCCACTCGATCCAGGCCGCGCCGAGGATCAACACCGCCGCAGCGACCACCGCAACCATTCGCCACATCGCGAGCCCCGTCATGGGGTTCAGCTTTCGCCGCCGGCCGGGCGGGGACAAGGTTCGGCCGCGACCTGTGGATAACTAACGGCAAAACGGACTAAATCTCACGAGAATAGGCGGGCGGCAAGCTCCGGAGCGATGTTGCCGCCGCTGACCACGGCCACCGTCCGGCCCGCGGGGAGTTCGTCGCGACGGTGGAGTACCGCCGCCGTAGCCACCGCACCGCTGGGCTCCGCGATCAGCCGGGCCTTGCGCGCCAGCGTGCGCACCGTGTCCAGGATCTCCTCCTCGGACACCGTGACGATGGCATCCAGGTAGGTCGACAGGTGGGCCAGCGTGAGCTCGGACAGCGACGTGCGCAGCCCGTCGGCCACGGTGCTCAGCGTGCGCTCCACCGGCCAGACCCGGACCATGCCCGCGGCCAGGCTCTCCGCCGCGTCGGCGGCCACGGCCGGCTCCACGCCGATCACGGCGACGTGCGGCGCCAGGGACTTGATCGCCGTCGCGACGCCCGAGGAGAGGCCCCCGCCGCCGACCGGGACGACGACCACGTCGACGCTGGAGAGGTCCTCGAAGATCTCCAGGCCGATGGTGCCCTGGCCGGCGATGATGTCCGGGTGGTCGTACGGCGGAATGAGGGTCAGCCCGCGCTCCGCGACCAGGCGGTCGGCCGCCGCCTCGCGCTCGGCCTGCGACACGAGGATGACCTCGGCGCCGTAGCCGCGGGTCGCCTCGATCTTCAGCGGCGTGGAGACGTCGGGCATGACGACCGTGACGGGCACGCCGAGGGCGCGGCCCGCATAGGCCAGGGCCTGGCCGTGGTTGCCCGACGAGTGCGTCACCACGCCCGCGCGGCGGCGCTCCAGGTCGAGGCGGTGCAAGGCGTTGGTGGCGCCGCGGAGCTTGAACGCGCCGATCGGCTGCAGGCTCTCGGGTTTGAGCCACAGCTCCTCGGCCCAGGGGCTGGGTAGCAGCGGAGTGCGCACCACGAGACCGGAGACGCGGGCGGCCGCGTCGCGGATGTCGTCCAGGTGAACGAGGTTTTGCTGGGTGGCGGTCACGTCGCCAATCCTGACATCACCCGGCCGGATTCACCCTGGTCGCGGACGCGGAATGAGAGATCCATAACGCTATCCACTGCTGTAATACCGGGCCGCGCCCGGATGCAGCGGGACCGGATCGGTCTGCGGGGCGTTGCCTTTGTCGTAATTGCCGCCCTCGGGATGGACGCGGCTCAGCTCCGTCTGGTACTCGAACAGGACCTTGGTGAGGTCGTGGGCGAGTTGCTCGGGCATGTCGGGCGATACGACGATGAAGTTGGGGATGACGATGGTGTCGACGTCGCCGGGGGTGTTGTACGTCGCCTGCGGGATTTTCGCGCTGCCGTAGACCGGCCCGTAGCGGTACGTCAACGGCTGCAGCTGCGCGCTGAGCGGGAGGATCTGATAGGCGTTGGGCGCGGCGGCGAACAGGTCGGTGATGCCCGGCGTGGGCAGGCCGCCGATGAAGAAGAACGCGTCGGTGGTGCCGTTCTGCATGCCCTTGGTGGTCTCCGGCAGCGACAGGCGCTGCCGGACGATGTCGGTGTCGGGGTTGAGGCCGCCGGCGAAGAGGATCCGGCCGGCGACGATGTCGGCGCCCGAGCCGGCGGAGCCGGTGGAGACCCGCTTGCCGTGCAGGTCGGAGAACTTGGTGATGTTCGCGGAGCGGCGCACGACGAGCTGGACATAGCTCTTGTACACCCGGGCCAGCGCGACGATCTTCTGCGGCTGGCCCTCGAAGGCGCCCTTGCCGGAGTAGGCGTCGGCGGCGACGTCGGCCAGGGTCAGGGCGATGTCCATGTCGCCGGTCGACACCCGCTGGATGTTCTCCCCGGAGGCGCCGGTCGGCTCGGCGCGCGCCTCGTAGCCGGGCACGTGCTTGGAGATCAGGTCGGCGTAGCCGCCGCCGATCGAGTAGTACACGCCGGTGGAGTTGCCGGTGGCGATGAACAGCCGGCCGCCGTGCCAAAGCCCCGCGCCCGTGCGCTGGGGAAGGTCGGCACATCCGGCGACGAGGAGCGTCGCCACGAGTACCAACGCGATCTGTTTGATCTTCAAACGGACCCTCACCTGGACAGGGCGTCGCGTGGAAGCGGGTCGAGGGCGTCGGCGACCCGGTGGACCAGCATCGCGGTCTCGTAGCCGACCTGACCGAGGTCGCAGCCCGGCGCGGCGAGAACACCCAGCAACGCCCGGTCGCCGACCGCCATGACGATCATGACGCCGCCGTCCATGTCCACGATCGTCTGCCGCACGTTGCCGGCCTGCATGACCCGGGCGGCTCCGAAGACCAGGCTGGCCAAACCGCTGATCACCGCCGCGAGGTGATCGGCCTGGTCGATGGGCAGGTCGGCCGAGGCGGCCAGGCGCAGCCCGTCGCCCGACACCGTGATGGCGTGTGCGACGTCGGGCACCTGCCGCGCGAAGCTCACCATCAGCCAGTCGAGCTGCCCGGCGCCGTGGGGTTGCTGAGACATCATGATTCCTCTTGTCCTGGGGCTGTGCTGGTTGTTCGTCGTGCGGCCGCCGAGACCCCCTCGGCGAACGCGGCCAGCCGGGAGCGGATCTGCTCCGGGTCGACCACGGCACCACGGGACTCGGCGCGAGGTTCGGTGGTTTCCGGCACGAGCTGTGCGCCGGGACGACGGCGAGGAAGATTGTCCTGATCCTGATCCGACATCGAGCCACCTCCGGCACTGGACGGGCTCCCGGGCCGTGGCGGCCACGTGCCGGGGGATCCCCAGGTGGGCTGTGCGCTGTACTGCGGCGGCGCGGGCCGGTCGGCGTGCACCTGAGCTACACCACGCGGCGGTGTGTTGCCGAATGGCTGAGCCGGTTGGGACGCGGCGGGTTGGGTCGACCCGCCGGTGCTGCTGAGATAGGGGCGGAACCAGGGCGCGGCCGCCGCCATCGGCGCCGCGGCCGGCTGCGGCCGGCGTTGCTGCGGCACGATCGGCGTGGGGCGGCCGAGCGGGGCGCCGACGGTCGAGGGCACCTGCACCGGGCGGGCCGGCACCACGACGGCGGGGATGGTCTCGGTCGGCGCGGCGCGGCCCGCCGGCAGGGCGCTGATCTGCTCCAGCAGCCGGTGCGGCAGCGCCACGTAGGCGATCGTGCCGCCGGTGCTGGACTGCAGCTGCACCCGGATGCCGTGCCGGGCCGCGAGGTGGGAGACCACGTGCAGGCCCATCGTGCCGGCCGCGGCGCTGCTCAGCACGCTGGGCAGGGCGAGCCGCGAGTTGATCTCGGCGAGGCGGGCCGGGATGATGCCGATGCCGCGGTCGTGCACGCGGATCATCGCGCCGTCGGAGGTCGCCCGGGCGTCGACGAGGACGGGCTCGGTCGGCGGCGAGAACGCGGTGGCGTTCTCCAGCAGCTCGGCGAGCAGGTGCACGAGGTCACCGACGACCGGGCCGGCGATGGCCAGCTCGGCGGGCTGGAACTCGACCCGGGTGAACTCCTCGATCTCCGACGCGGAGGCCGAGATGACGGCGCTGAGCCCGACGGCCTTGGTCTGCGGGCGGCCGGGCTCGCCACCGGAGAGGACCAGCAGGTTCTCCCCGTTGCGGCGCAGGCGCGCGGCCAGGTGGTCGAGGGCGAAGAGCCGGGCCAGCATGTCCGGGTCGGTCTCGTCGCGCTCGAACTCGTCGAGCAGCCGCAGCTGGCGGGTGATCAGGGTACGGATGCGGCGGGCCAGAACCTCGGCCATGCGCGCCACGTCGACGCGCAGCTCGGCCTGCTCGCCGGCCAGGCGCAGCGCGGTGCGGTGCACCGTGCCGAACGCCTCGGCCACCTGACCGATCTCGTCGTTGAGGGCGGCGATGCCGCGGGTGACCTCGGCCGCGGTCTGCCCGCCCTCCATGAGCGACGGGGCGGGCGCGGCCGCGCCGGCGGTGACGGAGCCGATGGCGTCGGGCAGGTCGCGGCGGGCCACCTGCAGGGCCGCGCCGCGCAGCAGGTTGAGCCGGCGGGCGGTGCGCACCGCGAGCAGGACGGCGATGGCCAGCGCGGCCAGGCCGAGCAGCGCCGTGCCGAGGCCGGTCGCCCAGGCCACGCGGGCCGCGTTGACGGCGGTCTGCTCGGCGCGGGCGTCGAGGTCGTCGGCGAGGTCGACGCTGACGATGTTGATCCGGCGGATCACGCCGCTCTGCGCCGAGAACCACTTGTCGGCGTCGGCCGGCACACCGCTCGGGTCGCGCTCGGCGTTGCGCACGCCGGCGGCCATGCTGTCGGCGGTGTCGACGTCGAGGCCGCGCACCTGCGAGGTGTAGAGGTCGAGCTGCTCGGCGGTGGCGACCCGGCGGAACTCCGCCTCCCGCTGCGCCCGCGCGCCCTCGACCTGCGAGAGGCTGCCCAGGTCGCCGGGCTGCAGGCCACCGCGGTTGAAGACAGTGCGCAGCAGGTCGCGCTCGACGGCCGCGTAGTGCTCGATGGCGGCGGTGGCGGCCAGCGCCCGGGCCGCGTTGGCCAGCGCGATGTCCTCGATCTGGCCGGGCACGGCGTCGGCGACGGCGAGCAGCGCGTCGGAGAGGCCGCCGTAGACGACGTCGGTGACCAGCACCATCGTGGCGGTGCCGTTGTCGACGGAGGCCCGGGTGAAGCCGAGCTGCCCGTAGTTGTCGCCCGCCACCCGCACGGCCGTGGCCAGCGCGGGCGCGGCGTCGACGGCCTTGGTGGCGTCGGCGAAGAACTGGGTCGCGGCCCCGTCGGTGCGCACGCGCTGCGCGGTGACGAGCGGGGAGACGGCCTTGCCGGGGCGCGGCTGGCCGGCGGCCGCGGTCTCGGCGAGCTCGCGCTCCAGCTCGTGCACGAAGAGCACGGCGCTGCCGGCGGTGACGCTCAGCGTGCGGGCGTGCCCGGCATCGCGGGCCGCGGCGACCGCCGTGGCCGCCTGGACGGTACTGAGCACGACGAGGCCGATCATCGCGACGACGATCGGCGCCAGCAGCTGGGTGCGCACCGAGCGCAGGCGGCTCGGCCGGGGGCCGCCACCGCGACGGTGCCCGGCGACCGACGTATCGGTGCCGGCCGTACGGCGCGGTCGGGCGCCGGCGGCGGCGTTCAAGCCGTGCCGCGGTACCGGGGCGCGGGAGGGGCCGCTGCCTGCCACGCCTGGCCTCCTAAAAGTAGCGCCTCCGACACGGAGCGTGCTCGTGCGAGCGCTCCAAATGCCGGGTCGTCAGATGCCGGATCCACTACGGAACACGATCAGGCACGCTACTGGAAGAGGTCGGTTCCCTAAAGGGTCCTTAGCCGAACGGCCGAGTCGTTCTGACTAGGCGTGACGCCGGCGTCGCCGTACGAACCACGTGACCACCCCGGCCAACAGGACAACCACGCCGAGCACGATCCACGGGGAGGAGTCGCGCGGTGACGCTGCGGCCGGAACCGGGCTCGCCGCGGGCTCGCTCGGCGCGGGCGCCGACGCCGCCGGGGACCCGGCCGGCGATCCCGCGGCCGTCGGTACGGCGGCGGAGGACGGCGGGCGCCCGGACGGCGCCGATGGCTCGCGCAGCGTCACGAGCGGCGGAATCGTCCCGGGCGCCGTGGGCCCGGGCGGCACCGCCGACGGCCCGGCCGGCTCGAGGATGGGCGGCGGCCCGGGCAGCGGCGGGCCGGGCGGCGGCGTCGGGCCCGGCACGACGCCGGGGGTCAGGCCGCCGATCAGCAGCGCGATCAGCAGCGGCTTCACGCCGGTCCCAACGGCAGCGCCGGGACCGGGTTGAGCCTTTTGCCGGGGTTAAGGCAACCTTTCCCGCTTAGCGGCGCCGGTCGTTACCGCGGACGCGGACCGGGGCCGGCTCCCGCGCGGGCAGGTTCTGCACGAACTTGCCGAACAGCGCGGCGGAGATGACCACACAGACGGCCAGGACCGTGGCGGCGGTCAGGGCGGCGCGCGAGGTCGCCACCCAGCCGGCGTCGACCAGCAGGACGAGCAGCCACATGGCGGCCGTCGCCTTCAGGACGCGGTTGCGGTATCGACTCATGCGATGGTGGTTACCCCACCTTCGGCGCCTCCATGCCTGCTACGCCGCCTGAACAAACACCGCTACGGTGCGTGCCGGAACGGTGAACGATCCGTGTGTACCGTCGAATGTGGACTGCCGGGCAACCGGGTCCACGGACTCGGCCTGGACCGGGTGCAGCGCCACCCGCGCCCCGCGGTAGGCGTCCAGCGTCTGCGTGGCGGGCGTGGCACCCGCGTTGAACACGACCACCACCGACCGCCAGCGCGCGTCCAACCCGCGCGCGTCCAGCACCATGGTGATGACGCCCGGGGTGGCCTGCGGGCCCGACAGCGGGAAGCTCAGCCGCTGCTGGACCTGCGCGGCGGTGTCCAGGGCGAACACCGGCGAGCCGGCCCGGATGCGCAGCAGTTCCTGGAAGCGGGCCGCGGCCAGACCGATCGCGTCGCAGCCGGGCACCAGCGCCGCATCGGCCAGCAGCGGCTGCGCGTACTGCCACTTGTCCTGGTTGTCGGCGGCCGGCGGCAGCCCGGCCCCGAAGCCGTTGCCGCCGGCGCAGTCCCAGCGGATCTGGTTGAACCAGTCGCCGGAGTTGAACGAGTTGCGGTCCAGCGACTTGGACCGCAGCCGGTCCGAGCCCGCGGTGACGAACCCGGTGCCCTGCCCGAACACCGTCGTGGACAGCGCCACCACCTGCAGCCGGGCCCGCTGCTCGGCGGTCGTGGCGGCGGGCAGCTTGTAGGCCATCGCGTCGTACAGGATCTCGTTGTCGTGCGCGTCGACGTAGGTCACCGCCTCGCTCGGCGAGCTCGTGTAGCCGGCCGGCGAGCCGTTGTAGTCCACCTGCGCGCCGGTGACCCGGTGCCCGGCCGAGTCGGTGAACTCGTAGGCGGCCAGGTTGCCGGTCAGCCCCACCTGGATCAGGTCCTGGTAGTGCAGCAGCCGGGTGCGCTGCTCGGCGGGGCTGCCGTTGACCGGGTCGCCGTTGGGGTCGGTGTAGAGGCCGGTGCCGAAGCCCTGCACGCGCGGGTTGCCGTCGAACGGGCCGCCGCCGCGGACGGCGTCGCGGAGCCGGTCGTTGAACGTCGCGACCCCGGTGCCGGCCATGTTGGCCTGCGTGGCCTGCACGAACCGGGCGTCGCCGGCCACCTCGCCGAAGTTCCAGCCTTCGCCGTACAGCAGGATCTTCTTGCCGTCGACGCCGTCCTTGGCCACGGTGAGCTGGTCCAGCGCCGCCCGCACGGCCAGGATGTTGGCCTTCGGGTGGTGGCCCATCAGGTCGAAGCGGAAACCGTCGACCTTGTACTGCTTGGCCCACTGCACGATCGAGTCGACGACCAGCTTGCCCATCATCGCGTTCTCGGGCGCGGTGTTGGCGCAGCAGGTGGAGTTGGCCACGGTGCCGTCGTCGAGCAGGCGCTGGTAGTAGCCCGGCACGATCTGGTCGAGCACGGAGTACTGATCGGTGCCGGCCGCGGTGGTGTGGTTGTAGACGACGTCCATCACGACCCGCAGGCCGGCGGTGTTGAGCCCGGCGACCATCTGCCGGAACTGCGTGATCCGCGGGGTGCCCTGCGGATCGGTCGCGTAGGAACCCTCCGGCGCGTTGTAGTGGAAGGGGTCGTACCCCCAGTTGTAGCCGTCCCGGTCGGCCACCTGCGCGACGCAGGCCTGCTGCTGCGGCGAGTCCGGCGGCAGCGCGGCCAGGTCGCACGGCGGCTGCGCCTGGTCGGCGCGCACCTCGGGGATGGTGGCGATGTCGAACACCGGCAGCAGGTGCACGTACGACGTGCCGGCCTGGGCCAGCTGCCGCAGGTGCCGCATGCCGGCCGAGTTCGCCTGGGTGAAGGCCAGGTAGGTGCCCCGCTGAGCGGCCGGCACCGTGGTGTCGGCGATGGAGAAGTCGCGCACCGACAGCTCCTGGATCTGCGGCCGCGCCGGCGCCGGCGGTTTGCGCAGGTCACTCCAGCCCGCCGGGCGCAGCGCCGGATCGCCCAGGTCGGCGATCTGGCTGTGCGTGCCGTTGGCGGACAGCGACACGCTGTAGGGGTCGGTGACGCTGGCCGTGACGACGGCGCGCACGGCGGGCTGATAGGCGGTCACGCGGAGCTTGTAGTAGGCGTTCTTCCAGCCCTTGTCGCCGGTGACGCTCCAGACGCCGGTGCGGTCATCCCGGCGCATGGCCACGAGGTCCGGACTTTTCGCGACATCCCGGTAGAGCTCCAGGGCCACGTTCTGGGCGGTGGGGGCCCAGACCGCGATCGTGGGGCGCTGCCCGTCGAACGTGGGACCGAGCTTCGCGCTCACCGCGGCGCCGTAGAGGTCGTCGAGGGCCCCGGCCACCTGCACGCCGGTCGCCTCGGTGACCTGCCCGGCGGCGTCGCGCTCCACGGCCACGACCTGCCCGCGCAGGGCCGCGGTCAGCGCCGCCCGGTCGCCGTCGATGTGGAAGGTTTGGTACGCCCACAAATGCGGGAACTTCGCCCGCTGCGCCTCGGTCAGGTTGCCCGGCACGGCGCTCATCGCGAGCTTCGTGCCGTTGCCCACGATCTGGCCGTCGACGACGGTGAGGCCGCCGCCCGGCGCGGACCACAGCTCATAGGTGTGCCCGTCGGTCGGCCCGGCCCGCCAGGCCAGCGTGCCGCCGTCGATCCATACCGCCTTCTGCCTGGTCGCGTCGGTGTCGGGCGTGCCCTGCGCCGGGATCGGCAGCAGGTACTTCTCCTGCCCCGACAGGATCCACACCTCGTGCCCGACGGTGACCAGGTCGAGCGTCTGGTCGGCCGGCAGGTCCTTGGTGTCGCCCTTGTGCACGATGTAGTTGAGCAGCGGCGCGTTGTCGGCCAGCGGCACGGTGAACGTCACGCCGAAGGCGTCGGTGCCCGACGGCGGCAGCGGGCTGCCCCAGTCCGTGGCGGTCGCGGCGCCGTTCCACACGTGCAGGCCCCAGCCGTCGTAGTCGCCGGCCGGCCGCCGGTAGTGCAGCACGGCGGTGTGCTCGGCCGCGGCGCGGGTCGGATGCACGGTCGCCTCCCCGGAGCGGATCCACGCCTCGCCCTGCATGGCCGGCAGCACCGACTGGTCCGGGCCCGGGTCCTTGGTATCGCCCTTGTGCACGATGAAGTTCACCGGCTTGCCCGGGTCGGCGACCGGCACGTGCCAGTAGGCGCCGAACGCGTCGGTGCCGTCGGGCGGGCGGGGGCTCGCCCAGTCGGTCGCCGTACCCGGGGCCAGACCGTCGCCCCAGAGGTGCAGGCCCCAACCGGTGTAGTCGCCGTCGGACCGTCCATAGTGGATCGAAACACTGCCGGTGGCGGCCGCCTGGGAGGTGTAGATGGTCGCATCTCCTTGCTTGAGCCAGATCTCCGGATGTTTCGTCGGGTCGAGCGAGCGATCCGCCTGGACGTCCTTCACGCCGCCCGAGTCGACCACCAGGAAGCCTACGTTCGTCGCGCCCGGCTTCAGCTTGACCCATGCGAAGCGGCCATACGAGTCCTCCCCGGCAAACGGCGCGCCCGCGGGCCAGGTCATGGGATCCTGGATGTCGCCCCACGCATACAGGCCCCAGCCGGTGTAGTCGCCGGCCGGGCGCTGGTAGTGCACGATCGCGTAGTCGGCCGACGCGGCGCTCGGCGGCGTGCCGACCTTCGTTTCGATCTTCGCTTCGGCGGTACGACCTGAGCCGTCCCGGACCACCGCCTTGTACTCGAGCTTCGTGCCGGCGGCCAGCCCGTCGAGGTCGTGCGTGGCGGCGTAGGGCGCGGCGCGATCGGTGCCGAGCAGCTTCCACGGGCCGTCACCGACCCGGGCCGCGAACGTGACCGCGGCCAGCGGGTCGCCGGTGACCGTGGCGTGCACGGTGGCGGCCGTGGCCGGTGCCGGGTCGACCTGCAGCGCGATCGACGGGCGGGCGGCCGCCCGCTTGATGGCGCCCCGCGCCTTGAACACCAGCGTGGTCAGCGGCGGGATGCTCACCTGCAGCGAACCGTCGCCGGCGGTCGCGGCGATCGGCCCCGCCGCCGGGTAGATCTGGTCGAACGTGGTGGTCGCCATCGCCGTCGGGATCGTGACCGTCCGCGTGCCCGGGCCGTTGTTGCTGGCCACGACGTATTCGACGCGCTGCTGCGGGTCGATGCGGGAGAAGGCGAAGACGCTCTGGTCGGCGTACCGCGTCAATTGCACGCCCTGCCGCAGCGCCGGGTTGTCCTCGCGCAGGCGCGCGAGGCTGGCGATCGTGCGGTAGATGGGGTGGTTCGGGTCGTAGTGCGAGGTGGCGTGGGTCGTGTCGGTGCCGAGCAGGTCGTCGTCCAGGTAGTCGGCGGTGCGGCTGGCGAACATGTCCTGCCGGGCGTCCTTGTCGCCGCCGGCGCCGGTGAAGCCCTGCTCGTCGCCGGAGTAGACGACCGGCTGGCCCCGGGTCAGGAACATCAGCTCGTGGCCGAGCTCGTCGCGGCGCAGGTGGGTGGCCGGGTCGGTGCCGCCGTTGGCCACGAAGTAGCCGATACGGCCCATGTCGTGGTTGCCCAGAAACGTCGGCAGGTACTGCGCGCTGGTGCCGGCGGAGGTGTAGAGGTCGTCCTGGGCGAACGTGTCGGCGAGTTCCTGGCCCGAGCCGCCCCGCGCCACGAAGTCCGCCGCCGCCTGCTGGAACGGGAAGTCCAGGGTGGCCGGCAGGCGCCCCTTGCGCACGTAGGTCGAGTCGAAGGCGGGATTCGCGTCGTACACCTCGCCGAACATGAAGAAGTCGGGCTTGTCGGCGTCCTTGGCCGCATTCAGCACGCCCTGCGTGAACTGGGGCCAGAACTGCATGTCGACGTGCTTGGCCGTGTCGATGCGGTAGCCGTCGATGCCGCTGTCGCGCACCCAGTCCTGGTAGATCTTCGTCATGCCCTTGACGACCTCGGGCCGCTCGGTGAACAGGTCGTCGAGGCCGAAGAAATCGCCGTACTCCGCGTTCTCGCCGGTGAACGTCGAGTCGCCGCGGTTGTGGTACATCATCGGATCGTTGAGCCAGGCCGGTTTCTTGACGCTCTTGTCGGCCTCGCTTTCGAGGACCGGCGTATACGGGAAGGACTGCGCGTTGACCGGCGGGAAGCCGTGCGTGCCGTCGGCGTAGTTGCGGTCGTCGAACTTGTTGCCGGCGGCATCTTTGTAGGGGTAATCCGTCTTGCTGCGGTACGAGTACTGACCCTGCGCATACCGGATGACGTCCGCGGTGTGGTTCGTGATGACGTCGAGGTAGATCTTGATGCCGCGCTGGTGGGCCAGCTTGGTCAGCCGTTTGAGATCGTCCTTGGTGCCGAAATGCGGATCGATCTGGGTGAAGTCGGTGATCCAGTAGCCGTGGTAGCCGGCCGAGACGTCGGCGCCGCTGCCCTGCACCGGCCGGTTCTTGAACACCGGCGCCAGCCAGATCGCGGTCGTGCCCAGTCCCTGGATGTAATCGAGCTTGTCGATCACTCCTTTGAGGTCCCCGCCGTGGTAGAACCCTTTGTCCGTCGGGTCGTAGCCGGTGCTCAGCCGGTCACCGCCCAGGCCGCCCTTGTTGTTCGCCGGATCGCCGTCAGCGAACCGGTCGGCGAGCACGAAGTAGAACTGCTCGGCGTGCTGTGGCCGCTGCGCGTCGAGCAGGCTCGCGATCGACGGCTCATTCGCCCACTCGGGCACGCCCTCGGTGTAACCGGTGGGCCGCTGCGGCGCGTCAGGCGTCCGCGGGTTGTCCCCCGGCACCGCGGCGACCACCGCAAATGCGGTCAGAACGGCGAGCGCGATCTTTGCCGGCGAGACTGATGTGACGGAGGGCATGGCGGGCCTTCCTCTCTGGCGAGGTGGGCCACCGTATCGACCGGCAAAGATCTTTACAAGGCTTGACTTCTACCGTTCGCTGCTATGTCTTCAGCGTTTCGGCTATCGCCTGGCTGATTTGCTGCAATTGTTCGATCTGCTCCGGCGCCAGCGCGTCGAACAGGTGCCGCCGAACCGTCTCGACGTGCCCCGGCGCGGCCGCGACCAGCGCCGCGAACCCTTGATCGGTGAGATCGGCGAACTGCCCGCGCTTGTCGTCGTCGCAGTCCCGCCGCTTCACCCAGCCGTGCGCCTCGAGCTTCGTGACCGCATGCGAGAGCCGGCTGCGCGAGGACCGGGTGAGCAGCGCCAGCTCGCTCATGCGCAGCGACCGCTGCGGCGCCTCGGAGAGCACGACGAGGATCTCGTAGTACGCGTGCGGCATCCCGGCGTCGTGCTGCAACTCCCGGTCGAGCCGGTCGATGAGCAACGTGACCGTGCCGTAGAAGGCGCGCCAGGCCTCCTGCTCTTCGTCATCGAGCCAGCGGGTCATACGCATATTTTTGCATGCTGCATTTTTGCCGGTCCGGAAACGTCTGTCTGTTCGGTATCTTGCGCGGCAAGGTACTGTGTGGCGCATGGATGTACCGGGCTCGCTGTCCTCGGCACTGCGCCGCGGGACGCTGGAGTTCTGCGTGCTGGCCCTGATGGAGCAGGGCGAGCAGTATGGCGTGGAGCTGGTCCGCCAACTGGGCGCGGAGCGCACGTTGACCACGAGCGAGGGCACGCTGTATCCGCTGCTGGCCCGCCTGCGCCGCCAGGGCTGGGTGGAGACGAGCTGGCGCGAGTCCAGGTCGGGCCCGCCGCGCCGCTACTACAGCCTGACCCAGCACGGCCGCTCGGCCTTGCATCACTTCCGCACCGAGTGGGCCGCTTTCCGCGACACAGTTGATCGAATCGTCGGAACGAGGCCGGCATGAACCCCTACGATGACCTGGTCAACGACTACCTCCGCGCCGTCGAGCAGGCCTTGGCGGGCGTCCCCGCCAACCGCCGCGAAGAACTCCTCGCCGACCTGAGCCAGCACATCGCCGCCCGCCGGGCCGAGCTGTCCCCGGAGCACGAGACGGAGCTCGAGGTCCGCTCGATCTTGGAACTCCTGGGCGACCCGGAGGAGCTAGCCGCAGAGGCCTTGGTAGACGCCGCGCTCCCCCCGCAAGCGCCTCCACCCCCGCTACTCATCCAGCCGAAGCGCCGAGCCGCAGCTTTGATCTGGGTCGCCGTGACGATCGCCGCCGTGGCCACGATGTGCGTAACGGCCGGCCTACTGGCCTTCCTGCTGTTCGCCTAGCCCCCCCACGCAGAAACTCTCCGCGATCATGCAGAACTGCCACCGCCACCAAGGCTTTTTCATGATCGCGGAGCGAAAACGTACCCATGAGTACAGTAAGTCTCCAAGATCACCGCAAATCGCCGATTCCGGCCGGCGACACGCATGATCACGGAGAGTTCTGGTCACTACGCCGCCCCAACGTCCGCATTGACGATCACCGACCACAGCCGGCTCGTCGATCACAGTGCCGGATTCGTCAGCCGCAGCTGGATCGTCGGTCGCAGCGGGGATTCGTCGACCGCCACTCACTGATGATCGCCGGGGGCACCCTTGCCGCGCGATCGAAGCCGGACCGCCGAATTGGCGAGCCGGGGAGCCGGGGAGCCGGAGAGCCGGAGAGCCGGAGAGTCGGCAATGACGCCGCGCTAACGCCCATAACGCAAGGTGCTCTTTCGGCTGCCGTTAGCGCCACCGCTAAACCGGCTCCGCCCTCATAGCCGCCCACACTCAGCTCGCCGAACCACGACGGCTCCCCCATCCGCTGCCCGCCGCCGCTGCCCGCCGCCGCTGCCCGCCGCCGCTGCCCGCCGCCGCTGCCCGCCGCCGCTGCCCGCCGCCGCCGCTGCCCGCCGCCGCCGCTGCCCGCCGCCGCCGCTCGGAGAAGCGGTCGCGGGACCCGGCGAGATCCCGCGGCCGCAGCTCCGTGTCGCCGCCGCCGAGTGGAACGCGCCTGTGCGCAGTCCACTCGGCGGCCGGGAGTTCGCATCGCCCCGTTCCCCCAAATCTCCGATACGAACGCCCCCACCGGCCGATCAGCTGCGTGCGATGCACGCGACCGCCCCCCGGTCTCAACGCCCCTGGCCGGTGCGTCCAGATCAGCGTATCTAGACGTCTAGGTTCGCGCAATTGTTGATTTGAGGAAATGTGGTTTAGCCTTGCGGCGTGCGGGGCCGCCTGTTCCCGGTCGGTGATGACTGGTACGAATGGCACCAGGACGAGCCTCGGCTGGCCGGGACCGTGCTGGTGCGGGTCGGCGTCGAGCCGGGCGGCCGGCTGGTCCTGACCGGGCTGCGGATCGACGGCACGCCGAGCGCCGATCTGCTGCGCGCGATCCCGGTCGGGCGGATCGAGGCCGCCGCAAACGCGCAGCTGGCGGCCGTGGAGGCTCCGCACGGTACCACTCCTGTAATGAGCACTCGGGCGAGACCCGTGACGCCGCCGGTGGCCCAGGATGTGGGCTGGGAGACCGTCGCGCCGTCGCGGGCGGTGACGCGCGCGGCGCCCATCGCGACGGCACGCTTCCAGGGGCGGCCGGACGTCTTCTACCAGGAGGTGGCCGATGTGTACCTCGCCTATGCGCAAGCCTCGCACCGCCCGGCCTGCGACCTCGCCGACCGGCACGGGGTGCCGGTGAGCACCGCGCACCGATGGGTGAAGGAGGCGCGCCGGCGGGGGTTCCTGCCGCCCGGGCGGCCGGGCAAGAGCGGCTGAGGGGATGCGCGCCATCGCTATCGTGAACCTGTGTCGATAGACGACGCTTTGCGGGCGAAGGTGCACGGGCTGGTCACGGAGTACCTGGGCAGGCAGGACGTGCCCGCGGACCTGGCGGCCGAGCCGGTGGCGATCCGCAGCGGCACCGCCGTGGTGTACCTGCGCCTGATCGCGGGCGAGCCGCCGCTGGTGCGCGTGTTCTCGCCGCTGCTGCGCCGGCTGGGGCGCTCGCCGGAGCTGTTGACCGAGCTCAACGAGCTCAACGGGCGGCTGAACTTCGTGCGGCTCTTCTGGCGCGACGACTCTGTGATCGCCGCGATGGAGATGCTGGCCTCGACGCTCGATCCGATCGAGCTCAGCAACGCGTGCGACTGGGTGGCGGACACGGCGGACTACTACGACGAGCGGTTGCGCGACCAGTTCGGCGGGCAACTCGCCTTCGACCCCTCGTAGTCGTACCAACACTCTATGCAGCCATCCGCCCGGCCCCTCCAAAACTGTCAGACCCCCGCGCCAAGATGAACCCCATGAACCGGCTCATCGTTTCGACCGTCGGCGGCAAGCCCGTCGCCGCCAATGACCACCGCGTGCCATCGCTCAACCCGTCGCGGCTCGACGACGTCGTGGCCGAGGTCGCGCTCGCCGACACCGACACGTTCGTCGCCGCCTGCCGGTCCGCCCGCCGGGCGCAGAGGGCGTGGGCCGACGTGCCGGCGCCGGTCCGCGGCCGGGTCATCGCCAACCTCGGCCGCCTGGTCGAGGCCAACTTCGAGGCCCTGGCCGCACTGGTGACCCGGGAGGTCGGCAAGACCCGGACCGAGGCGCGCGGCGAAGTGCAGGAGATCGTCGACACCTGCGACTTCTTCCTCGGCGAGGGCCGGCGGCTCTACGGCCACACCGTGCCCAGCGAGATGCCCGACAAGCAGCTGTTCACATTCCGCGTGCCGGTGGGCGTGGCCGCCGTCGTGACCGCGGGCAATTTCCCGGTTGCCGTCCCGAGTTGGTATCTCGTGCCGGCGCTGCTGTGCGGCAACGCCGTCGTCTGGAAGCCCGCGGAGTATTCCGCCGCCTGCGCCGACGCGTTCGCCGAGCTGATTCGCCGGGCCGGCGTGCCCGACGGCGTGTTCGAGGTGGTCCACGCCGATGGTCCGACGACGTACTCGGGACTGGAGGCCGGCCTGCGCGAGCAGCTGATCGACAAGATCGGGTTCACCGGCTCGTCGGAGGTCGGCGCGCGGATCGGCGAGCTGGCCGGGCGATATCTGCAGAGCGCCTGCCTGGAGCTGGGCGGCAAGAATCCGATGGTCGTCACCGAGGACGCCGACCTCGATCTGGCCGTGCACGGTGCGCTGTTCTCCGGGTTCGGCACGGCCGGGCAGCGCTGCACCTCGCTCGGCACGCTGATCGTCCACGACAGCGTGCTGGAGGAGTTCGACCGCCGGCTCGAGGAGGCCGTGCGGGGCGCGGTCGTCGGCGACCCGGCCGACCCGTCGGTCCTCTACGGGCCGCTGATGAGTGAGCGGTTCGCCGAGCGGTATGAGGGCTATCTGGACTGGGTCGAGGACCACCACCGGGTGTCCGGCTCGACCGGCGTCGGACGGATCACCGCGGACAACCCGCGCGACGGCTTCGTCGGCGACCCGGCCGCGGGGATGTTCTACCACCCGGTGCTCGTGCACGGGGTGCGGCCGGAGGACAAGATCTTCCAGCAGGAGACGTTCGGGCCGCTGGTGGGCGTGGTGCCGTATTCGGCACTGGAGGAGGCGATCGAGCTGGCCGACGCGCCGGGCTACGGGCTGTCGGCCGCGATCTACACGACCGACCCGCGCAAGGCGTTCACGTTCCGCCGCGGCACCCGGGCCGGCATGGTGAGCATCAACAACTCGACGTCGGGCGCCGAGGCCCACCTGCCGTTCGGTGGCAACGGGCGGTCGGGCAACGGCAGCCGGCAGTCCGGGGTGTGGGTGCTCGACCAGTTCACCCGATGGCAGTCGATGAACTGGGACTATTCCGGGCGGCTGCAACGAGCCCAGATGGACACGCTCACGATTACCCCGGACATGGACTATCGGCTTAGCCCGGAGTAATTCCGACATTTGCCGTAAATTCCCCATCGGGTTCGCCCGCACCTTTGATCGGCGGGCGCACCCGGACGGGGGAAACCATGATATTTCGACAGAACGGGGCGCGCTCGACCCGCTGGGCCGCGGCGGCGATGCTCGCCACCTGCGGCGCGCTGGCCGTGCCACAGACAGCCTTCGCCTCGACGGCCGCGTCATCCGGCGCGCCGACCTCGGCCCCTACGGCCTCGGCCGCGACCGCGACCGCGGAGTCGGCAGGGTCGACGCGCCCCGCCGCCTCGGCCGCGGCGGCGGAGTCAGCGCGGTCGGCAGGGCGAGCAGGGTCGACCCGCGCGGCCATGACGGCGAGGACGACGGGCTTCGAGGGACCGGCCGCGACGGCGGGGGCGAGTGGATCGCCCGCGACGGCGGGGTCGGAGGGATCGGCAGCGGGTGGCGCGCGGTCGGGCCACGGACGGTTGACCACCACCCAGAACAAACAGGCTCGCGACGCGGTGAAGGGAGACAAACAGGCAGACCACACGGCGAAGGGCGGCGCACGGACGCAGAAGACCGCGACGGACGGCGCTACGGCCGGGGACGGCGCGGCCGGCAATGCCGGGGCCGACGCGAAAGCCAGCGGGAAGACCGATGCGAAAGGCACCGCGAAGGCTGGCGCCAAGCGGGCGCAGGCCACGGGCGGCGGCGATCAGCAAGGCGAAGATCGCGGTGGCTCGGTCCGGACGGCCTCGTGCCTCGAGGACTCGGACGTGACCGTGGGTGCGGCCTGGGACGACGCCACGGTCGAGGACCACGAGGTCACCACGCTGGTGGTGACGATCAGCCGGGTGGACACGTGCGGGGCGGTGAGCGGGCTGGGGTTCGAGATCGGGCTGCCGGGGACGCTGTACCGGGCGCAGGGGACCGACACGCACACCTGTGCCTCGGCGACCATCTCGACGACGGTCGGGTCGGGGGCCCTGGCGGTCAGCAACGTCGGGCTGGACGACGAGGTCGGCAGCTGCACGGTCTCGTTCCCGGTGGAGGCGGAAGCCTCGGGGACGTATGACATGACGACCGCGGAGTTCACCGGCGTCACGGGGCTGGCGGTGAGTCAGACGACGCAGACGCTGACCGTGACGACGGCGCCGGCGAAGGTGGGAGCCAGTATTGAGCCGTCGACGATCGACGCGCTCAATGGCAGTGTGCTGACCATGCGGCTGGGGCGGACCGATGAGAACGCCGCCGCGGTGTCCAGTGGGCTGGGCTTCCAGGTGAACCTGCCGATCGGGGTGACGATCGGGCCCGGGAGTCAGACCAACGGCTGTGGCGGCACGCTGTCGGCGGCGGTCGGGGCGAGCTCGTTCACGGTGGCCGGGGCGTCGCTGACCGGGTTCCCGGCCGAGTGTGAGCTCACGGTCGCGATCACCAGCACGATCGCGGACACGTACAGCCTGGACAACACTTCCATCACCAACGCGGTCGGGGTGGAGGCCCACCTGACCGGGGGATGCGAGAGCGGGCGGGCCGAGGGCGCCTGCGCGCCGACGCTGGTGGTGAACCTGCGCGAGCAGACCGTGAGCTTCGCGCAGCCGGCTGACTGGTCGGTGTCCAAGCACACGGTGCCGCTGGACGGGTCGGCGTCCTCGACGCTGCCGGTGACGTTCAGCAGCCTGACGCCGCTGGTGTGCACCGTCTCGGGGAGCACGGCGACGCTGCTGGACGCCGGGACCTGCACGATCGCGGCGGACCAGGTGGGCAACCTGACCTACGCCGCGGCGACGCAGGTGACGCGCTCGTTCATGGTGAGCGGGCCGACCCCGCCGCCGAGCAACGTCGTGGCGGTCGGTGGGGTCTCGTCGCTCTCGGTGTCGTGGCAGGTGCCGGACGACGTGACGGGCGTGACCGGGTACACCGCGATCGCCGAGCCGGGGCCGGCGCGGTGCACGACGAGCTCGGCCGCGGCCACGTCGTGCGTCATGGGCGGGCAGGCCGGCGTGACGTACACCGTCACCGTCATCACCAACCACCCGCTCGGCGACTCGGCGGCGGCCGGGCCGTCGAACCCGGCGACGCCCACCGCGCCGCCGATCGCGGCGGCGCCGCCGGACACCGACCTGCGGCTGACCACCGATCAGGGGCAGATCACGACCGCCGCGCCGGGACAGAACATCGTGGTGATCGGGACCGGGTTCATGCCGTACTCGACCGCGACCATCGTGGTCTACTCGACGCCGATCGTGCTGGGCACCGTCGTCACCGACGGGGCGGGGAACTTCAGCAAGCCGGTGAGCGTTCCGCTCGACCTCTCCGTCGGCGGTCACACGATGGTGGCCGCCGGGATCGGGCCGGACGGCGCGCCGCGCAGCATGAAGATGGCGATCACGGTGCGGGCCCGGGGTGGCGGGCTGGCGCTGACTGGCGCGCCGATCGCGGCGATGCTGCAGCTCGGCCTGGCGGCGCTCTTCGGTGGCGGCTCGCTGCTGCTGGCCGGCCGCAGGAAGCTACGCCTCTAGCGTCACCCAAAGCGCTCAGGCCCGAAATAACGGACATATCCGAAATTCCGGGCCTGAGCGAAATGGCGATGCGCGCCGCAAAGCCAAGACACGACAGGACAGGTCAGGCGGCGACCGCCACCGGCGGGGTCGAAGCGGGCGCCGGCTGGCGGGTCTTGAAGAGCAGCAGCGACAGGGCCGCCGCCGAGATGGACAGGCCCCCCGCGATGAACCAGGCCAGGTCGTAGTTGCCGAGCCGGTCCCGCACCAGGCCGGTCGCCGTGGCCGCGATCGCCGCGCCGATCTGGTGCGACGCGAACACCCAGCCGAAGACCACCGGGCCGCTCGAGCCGAAGTACTCGCGGCACAGCGCGACGGTCGGCGGTACCGTCGCCACCCAGTCCAGGCCGTAGAACAGGATGAACACCAGCATGCTGGGGCGCACCGTGGCCGCGAACAGGGCCGGCAGGACCAGCAGCGACAGCCCGCGCAGGGCGTAGTACCAGCCCAGGAGAATCCGGCTGTCCATCCGGTCGGTCAGCCAGCCCGAGGCGATCGTCCCCACGATGTCGAACAGGCCGACGAGCGCCAGCAGCGAAGCCGCGGTCGGCTCGGTCATCCCGTGGTCATGGGCGGCCGGGATGAAGTGGGTGCCGATCAGGCCGTTCGTGGTCGCGCCGCAGATGGCGAAGCCGCCGGCCAGCAGCCAGAACGCCGGGCGGCCGGACGCGGTGCGCAGTGCGCCCAGGGCGCGGCGGGCGGCGCCGGTGCTGGCGGCCGGCGGGGGCACGACGTCGCCGGTGGCGCCGTAGGCGGTCGTGCCGAGGTCGTACGGGTGATCGCGGAGCCGCCACAGGACCAGCGGCACGACGAGGAGAGCGGCGGCGGCCACGGTGAGCGCCGCCGAGCGCCAGCCGTGGTCCTCGGCGAGCAGCGCCAGCACCGGCAGGAAGACCAGCTGGCCGGCGGCGCCGCCCGCGGTGAGGACGCCGGTGATCAGGCCGCGGCTCCGGACGAACCAGCGGCCGGTGACCGTGGCCACGAACGCGAGCGCCATGGACCCGGTGCCCAGGCCCACCAGCACGCCCCACAGCAGGATCAGCTCCCAGCTGTGCCGCATGAACACGGTCAGGCCGCTGCCGGCCGAGACGAGCAGCAGCGCGTACGCCACCACCCGGCGGATGCCGAAGCGCTCCATCAGCGCGGCCGCGAACGGCGCGGTGAGCCCGAACAGCAGCAGGTTGATCGAGACGGCCAGCGAGATGGTCCCCAGCGACCAGCCGAACTCGTCGTGCAGCGGATGGATGAGCACGCCCGGCGTCGCGCGGAAGCCCGCGGCACCGACCAGTGCGACGAACGCGACGGCGGCGACCAGCCAGGCCGGGTGGAGTCGTTTCACGAAACCATTGCAGCCGATTCGGTACCGCACGACGAGTGGCCCGAGAGCCATAGTGCGCAAGAATCGAGCCATGACCGACAAGCACCGGGTGGCCGTCGTGGCCCTCGACGGCGTGGTCCCCTTCGACCTGGGCACTCCGACGCAGATCTTCGGCACCGCCAGGGACGAGGCCGGGCACCGGAAGTACCACGTCCAAATCTGCACAATCGCCGACGAACCGGTGGTGACCGCCGCGGGCTATCAGGTGCTCGCCGGCCATGGACTGGAGCTCACCGAGCACGCGGACACCGTGGTGGTGGCCGGGGTCTCCGCCGGCGATCCGGTCGAGACCGGCACCGTCGATCCGCGGGTGGCCGACGCGCTGCGGGCCGCCCACGCGCGCGGCGCCCGGGTGATGTCGATCTGTACCGGCGCGTTCGTGCTCGCCGCCGCCGGCCTGCTCGACGAGCGGCCGGCGACCACGCACTGGTGGTGGGCGGAGCGGTTCCGGGAGCTGTTCCCGCAGGTGAAGCTCGACCCCGACGTGCTGTTCGTCGACGACGGCGACCTGCTCACCAGCGCCGGTGTCGGCGCCGGGATCGACCTGTGCCTGCACGTGGTGCGCATCGACTTCGGCAGCGAGATCGCCAACCGGGCGGCGCGGCGCAGCGTGGTGCCGCCGTGGCGGGAGGGCGGGCAGGCGCAGTACATCGAGCGCCCCCTCCCCCGGCCGGTCGACACGACCACGGCCGGCACCCGCGCCTGGGCGATGGAGCGGCTGGACGCCCCGCTGTCGCTGCAGGAGATGGCCGAGCACGCACGGATGAGCGTGCGCACGTTCACCCGGCGCTTCCGCGACGAGACCGGGGTGAGCCCGGCCCGCTGGCTGCTCCAGCAGCGGGTCGACCGCGCCCGCGCGCTGCTGGAGAGCACCGACCTGCCGGTCGAGGTGGTCGCCCGCCGCTCGGGCCTGGGCACCGCCGCCGGCCTGCGCCAACACCTGCAGAGCACCATCGGCGTCGCGCCCAGCGCCTACCGCCGCACCTTCCGGATAGAGTGAAGCGATCATCGTCGATTCGTCCGGAGGTACCACCGGTGCGAAGGCTCATTCCACTCGCCGTCATTCCGGCATTGCTCCTACCAGCGGCACCCGCATCCGCGCACCCCACGCCGCCGTCCGGGCCTACGGCGACCGGCTACGGCGGGGCGGTGGCCTCGGTCGATCCCACCGCCACCGCGGCCGGCCTCAAGGTGCTGCGCGACGGCGGCAACGCGGTCGACGCGGCGATCGCCGTGGCCGCCACGCTCGGCGTGACGGAACCGTTCTCGTCCGGCATCGGCGGCGGCGGGTTCTTCGTGTACTACGACGCCCGCACCGGCCGCATCTCGACCCTCGACGGCCGGGAGACCGCGCCGCGGACCATGACCGAGACCGCGTTCGTCGACCCGGCGACCGGTGCGCCGTATGCGTTCCAGGAGGCCCGGGTCAGCGGCATCTCGGCCGGGATTCCGGGCTCGCTGGCCACGTGGGACACCGCGGCCCGCCGCTGGGGCACCCGCCCGCTCTCCGCCGCGCTGCGCCCGGCCGCCGACGTGGCCCGCCAGGGGTTCACCGTCGACGCGACCTTCGCCCAGCAGGTGACCGACAACGCCGCCGCGTTCTCGCAGTTCGGGCCGACGGCGCAGTTGTACCTGCCCGGCGGCGCGCCGCCCGCGGCCGGCAGCACGCTGCGCAACCCCGACCTCGCCGCGACCTACGACCTGATCGCCCGGCGCGGCGTCGGCGCCTTCTACGGCGGCGAGATCGGCCGCGACATCGTCGGGGCGGTGCAGCACCCGCCAGTGGCGGCGAGCCCGGCCCGGCCGTGGCCGTATGCGATCCGCCCGGGCGGCATGACGCTGGACGACCTGCGCGCCTACGACGTGCGCAGCCCCGCGCCGACGCACGTGGGCTACCGCGGCTACGACGTCTACGGCATGGCCACCCCGTCGTCGGGCGGCTCGACCGTGGGCGAGGCGCTCAACCTGCTCGAGCGCTCTGACCTGCGCAAACTCGACAAGGTCCAGAGCCTGCACCGGTACCTCGAGGCGAGCGCCTTGGCCTTCGCCGACCGCAACCGCTACGTCGGCGACTACACGCCGCGCCCGCTGCTGGACGCGCTGCTGACCGACGGTTACGCGGCCGAGCGGGCCTGCCAGATCGACCCGGCCCGGGCCGCCGCGAAGCCGGTCGCGCCGGGCGTGCCCGACGGCCGCTACGGGCGCTGCGCGAGCACGTCCGGCGGTGCCGCGCCCGACCTCGGGCTGTCCACCACCAACCTGACGGTGGCCGACAAGTGGGGCAACATCGTGGAGTACACCCTCACCATCGAGCAGATCGGTGGGAACGGCATCGTGGTGCCGGGGCGCGGTTTCCTGCTCAACAACGAGCTGACCGACTTCAACTTCACGCCCACGCAGGGCACCGCGCCGGACCCGAACCTCCCCGGTCCGGGCAAGCGCCCGCGCAGCTCGATGGCGCCGACGATCGTGTTGCAGCACGGCAAGCCGCTGCTGGCGGTGGGGTCGCCGGGCGGCTCGACGATCATCACGACCGTGCTGCAGATCCTGGTCAACCGGCTGGACCTGGGCATGACCCTGCCGGAGGCGATCGCGGCGCCGCGAGCCTCGCAGCGCAACACGGCCACGGTCACGGCCGAGCCGGCGTTCATCGGCTCGCCGGAGGGGCAGGGGCTGGCCGCGCTGGGCCACACCTACACCCCGATGGCCGAGATCGGCGCGGCGACCGGGATCGAGTTCCTGCCGCACGGGAAGCTCCTGGCCAGCGCCGAACCCGTCCGCCGCGGCTCCGGCTCGGCCGGCACGGTGCGCTAAGGACGCGCGCGGGCACCTGAACCCGGCCGGGGCCGAGCCCATCCGCCGCGGCTCCGGCTCGGCCGGGTCCGGCTCGGCCCGGGACGGCTCCGGCGGGACGGTGCGCTAAGGACGCGCGCGGGCACGTGGACCTGGTCAGGGCCGAGCCCGTCCGGCCGTGGCTCGGCCCAAGCCGTCCGGCGAGCGTCGTCCGGCGAGGACACGTGGGCCGCGGTGGTGCGCCCGGCAGCTATCTGCACACTACAGCACGCTACCAAATTGACCATGTAAATATCGCACAGTGTAACTGAGTCAAGCACACAGAGGCGCCCCCGCCGTTCGAGCGGGGGCGCCTCGGCGTAACTAGCGCGGCATCACCAGGGCTGTGGGGCCGGGGGCACGACGACCGGCGGGCGGTCGTCGCAGGTGATGGTGTTCGGCAGCTCCCACGGCGCCAGCCACGGGCCCGTGGTGCCGCCGCCGTCGTTGCCGCCCAGGTCGGTCAGGGAGAACTCCGAGCCGGCCGGGGTGAAGTGGAACGAGCCGCAGTTGTTCACGCCCACCGCGCCCACGTTGCGGGCGTCGACGTTGTCGAAGGTGGCGGAGCCGGCGACCCGGGCGCTGACGACCGAGGTGCCGGTGCCGTCCACCTTGATGTCCTTGAAGTGGACGTTCGTGATCGAGTACTGGTCCTTCACCGGGAAGTCGACGACCAGCATGATCGCGTTGTAGGTGTTGTCGAGGAAGTTGTCGCCGACGACCTGGACGTTGGCGTCGAGGTTGCGCTCGAGCGCGTAGAGCCAGATCGCGCCCAGGCCGATGTTCCAGTTGAGCTCGTAGGTCCCGGCCCGGACCGTGGTGTTGCCGGTGACGTTGATGGTGCCGGCGAACGGCTGGGCGCCGAAGCGGGTGCCCAGGTGCAGGGCGCTGCCCTCGCGGATCGGGTCGGCCACCAGGTTGTTGGAGACCGTGATGTCCTTGCCGCCGTAGATGGCGATGCCGTTGGCCAGCGTCGGGGTCTGCACCGTGTTGTGGTCGAACGTGTCGTTCGCGTTCGACGTCGTCTCCGACCACATCGCCAGCGCGTCGTCGCCGGTGTTGCGGAAGAAGCTGTGGGACACCGTCGAGTTGGTGACGCCGGTGTGGAAGTTCAGGCCGTCGGCGATCTGGTCGACGACCGTCGTGTTGCTGATCTTCGTGTTGTTCATCGGGCCGTCGAACCACAGGCCCACCTTCGTGTGCTGGATGTACAGCCCGTCGACGGTGGAGTCCGACAGCGCCCCGCCGATGCCGTTGACCTGGTCGGTGTCGATGCGCTCGCGCACGTCACCGATGATCGAGAAGCCGGACAGGTGCACGTTGCGGCTGCCGCCGTTCTGGGCGTACTTGCCGTAGAACCCGACCCCGGTGTGGATCGAGTTGTCGGGCAGGGGCTGGCTCAGGGCGACCTCGTGGCCCTTGACGATCGAGTACCACGCGCCGGCGCCCTCGACGGTCACGTTGTCGACGATGATGTGCCGGTTGACCTGGTAGGTGCCCGGCGGGATGTAGACCTTCAGGTGCGTGAGCTTGGCGAAGGCGATCGCCATGTCGAACGCGTCGGCCGAGTCGCGCCGGCCGGTCGGGTCGGCGCCGAAGAACAGCACGTTGGACGCCAGGAGGTCGATCTTGGGCGCGCCGACGAGCTGGGAGTCCAGCAGGTCGATCGCGGTCCAGGCGGCCTTGCTGTTCGCCGGAGCCTGCAGCCGGACCTTGTCGCCCGCCTTGTACGTCTTGCCGAGCAGCAGGCGCTGCTCGTCGAAGAAGTGGAACGGGCGGAACGGCTTGGTGATCTGCGGCGCCGGGGTGGTGGCCGCCGGCACGCAGCCGCACTCGGTGATCCACCAGTCGGGGTGCAGCAGGTCCGCATTCGGGTCGTTGGTGAACGGATACTGGTTGTAGAGCCAGGAGTACTGCGACGTCAGCGTCATGGTCTGCGCCGACTTCCCGTTGACCGTGACGGTGAGCGGCGCGGTGATGCCGCCGCCGTTCGGCGCGTCCGGGATGCTGTACCGCACGTTGATCGCGTTGGCCGCGCTCGGCAGCGTGAACTCGACGTACTGGCCGGGGGCGAGCTTGACCGCCGACCGGCCGGACGCTTCCGAGGCCACCGTGTAGGCCGTGCGGTCCGGGCCGATGACCACCCCGTTGGTCTTGGCCTTCTCGGCCTCCTGCTCGGCGAAGCCGACGCTCGCGCCCCGGCCCGCGACTAACGCGGGGTCCAGGGCCGCGCGTGTGACGACGGGTGCGGCCGAGGAGCCGGAGGCTGAGGCGGCGGTGCCAAAGACGGCGATGAACCCGAGGCCGACGACGGCCGCGGTCGCCGCCGCGGACCACCGCGGTGGTGCTGCTGTGGTGCTCCGTGACATCGATTGACTCGTTTCTCTCGAGATGGCGCGCGCACCTGAGGCACCGAGTTGGCGGGGTACATCGAGCGGGCGGGGAGCGGGCGCCGTTGAGGGTGAGGTGACAGTAGGACCGCCGCACCCTCTTGCACAAGAGATCGCGAAATAATTGCGTAACGTTGCGGCCTTCTTGCACAGCACCGCGCACTGGATTGCAGCGCGATGCCCTAAATGACCGGCCGCGGGCTACGCGGCGGCGGCCGCCGCGATCACCGCCGAGCAGATGCGCACGAGGTCGTCGTCGCCGGTGACGTACGGCGGCATGGTGTAGACGAGATCGCGGAACGGCCGCAGCCAGACGCCGTGCTCGACCGCGGCCCGGGTGGCGGCGCCCATGTCCACCTCGTGGTCGAGCTGGACGACGCCGATCGCGCCGAGCACCCGCACGTCGATCACCCCGGGCACGGATCGGGCCGGCGCGAGGCGGTGGATCAGGGCGGCCTCGATGCCGGTCACGGTGCCGGCCCAGTCGCCGGCGAGCAGCAGCTCGACCGAGGCGTTCGCGACCGCGGCGGCGAGCGGGTTGCCCATGAACGTCGGGCCGTGGGCCAGCACCGGCGTCTCGCCGCGGCTGATGCCCTGGGCCACCCGCGGCACGCACAGGGTCGCGCCCATGGAGAGGTACCCCCCGGTCAGCGCCTTGCCGACGCACATCACGTCGGGCGTGACGCCGGCGTGGTCGGCGGCGAACAGCGCGCCGGTGCGCCCGAAGCCGGTGGCGATCTCGTCGAAGACGAGCAGCACGTCGTGCTCGTCGGCGAGCGCGCGCAGCGCGGGGAGGTACTGCGGGCTGTGGAAGCGCATCCCGCCCGCGCCCTGCACGACCGGCTCGACGATGATCCCGGCCACCTCGTCGCGGCACTCGCGCAGCAGCTCGTCGAGCGCGGCGACGTAATCCGGGTCGTACTCGACCGGCGGCATCGGCGCGAAGACCTGCTCCGGCAGCACGCCGCGCCACAGGCTGTGCATCCCGCCCTCGGGGTCGGTCACGGACATGGGGTGGAACGTGTCGCCGTGGTAGCCGCCGCGCCAGGTCAGCATCCGGCGCTTCCCGGGGCGGCCGAGCGAGCGGTGGTACTGCAGGCACATCTTGATCGCGATCTCGACCGCCACCGACCCGGAGTCGCTGAAGAAGACGTGCCGCAGCGGGTCCGGCGTGATGTCGACGAGGGTCTTCGCCAGCCTGACCGCCGGCTCGTGGGTCAGCCCGCCGAACATCACGTGGCTCATCCGGCCGATTTGGTCGCGCACGGCGGCGTCGAGCACCGGGTGGGCGTACCCGTGAATCGCCGCCCACCACGAGGACATCCCGTCGACGAGCTCCACGCCGTCGGCCGTGGTGAGCCGCACGCCTGACGCCGAGGCGATGACCAGCGGCGACTGCGTCGCGGGCAGCGGGGCATACGGGTGCCAGACGTGTTCACGGTCCAGCGCGATCAGCTCGTCCGGGTCCATGCCCGAAACGATATTGCACTCAACGGTGCTCGATGTCCGGCCAGTCGCCCAGCGTGACGTCGCCGTGAATGTCACCGGCCTGCACGACGGGGCCGGTGACGTGCGAGGCGTTGTTGGACACCCTCGACGGCGGCCGGGGTTCAGGGACAGCGGCCGGCTCGACCTCAAGATCAACTGAGTGGAGATCGTGGCCGGGCACCAGCAGCCAGGCGGTCTGCCGCAGCTCCTTGTGCTCGACGGTGACGGCGCGGAACGCGGCCGGGTCGTAGGAGGTGTGCGGCTGCTCGACGGTGTCGGCGAAGACCCGCTCGGAGACGACCAGCACCAGGTCGCCGCCGGCGCGGTCGAGGGCCAGGTGGGCGACCCGCGAGTCGGCCAGCCGGCTCACCTCGACCACGCCCTTGCCGGAGAAGCCCATCGCCGCCGCGCGCACGACGCCGTGGTGGACCGCGACGCGCATCCGCAGCCGGGCCGCGGGCGGGGCGCCGGCGTTGCCCCGCATCAGCTCGGCGGCCAGCTCCCGCACGAAGCCGTCGACGAGCCGCGGCTCGGGCTCGGAGTCGGGCAGCACGGCGAGCTCGCCGTCGCCGGCGGCCTGGCGCTGCCAGCTCGGGCGGTCCAGCCCGGCCCGGGCCGCGGCGGTGTCGAGCAGCCACGCCAGCTGCCGCTGGATCTCGTGCTGGCGCCGGTCGTCGCTGCGGCCGTAGCCGCGCACGTCGACGGCCAGCAGCAGGTGGCGGCCGTAGTCGGAAAGGGCCAACGGCGTCAGCCCTGCGCGGCGGCGATGTTGACCATCCACTGGACGCCGAACTGGTCGAGGCACGAGCCGAACTCGTCGCCCCACATCTGCTTCTCCAGCGGGATGGAGACCTTGCCCGACCCGGACAGCCGCTCCCAGTAGCCGCGCAGCTCGTCGGCGTCGTCCCCGCTGAGGCTGATCGTGATGTTGTCGCCCGGCGTGACGGTCATGTTGGGCGGCGTGTCGGAGGCCATGAGGGTGTACCCGCCCGGGGTCTCCAGCTGGGCGTGCATGATCTGGTCGGCGATGGTGGCGTCGTCGGAGCCGAACTCGCCGAACGTGTTCATGCGCAGGTCACCGCCGAAGACGCCCTGGTAGAACTCCATCGCCTGGCGCGCGGTGCCGCGGAAACTGATGTACGGGTTGAGTCTCGAAGTCACAACAAGCTCCCTTGGTCGTGTGACGTACGCGATACCCGAAGCCTAAACCGTCGCAGGTCCGGCGGCGCCCGGTTCGGGGGCCGCTGCCTGGGCGGCGAGCGCGTCGCCGAGCGGCGTGCGGCGGTAGAGCACCGAGCGGCCGGCGCGGGCCGAGCGGACCAGCCCGGACCGGCGCAGGATGGCCAGGTGGTCGCCGACCGCGCCGACCGCCAGGCCGAGCCGCGCGGCCAGCTGGGTGGTGCTCGCCGGGGCCTGCAGGGCCAGCAGCAGCCGGGCCCGGGAGCGGCCGAGCAGCTCGGCGAGGGCGCCGGCCCCGACGCCGGGCGCCTCCTCCCACAGTGCCGCCACGCCGCGGGCCGGGTAGGCGATCGCCCGCCGCCACGGCGGGTCGGTGAACGCGACCGCGCCCGGCCAGATCAGCGCCGACGACACCAGCAGCAGGCCCTGCCCGTCGGACGGGACGGTGCGCACGTCCGGGTCGCGCGGGTCGCCGATCTCCACGGCGCCGTCGCGCCAGCGCACGTCGCGGTGCAGGTCACCCAGGGCGGCGGCCCAGCCGCCCGCGCCGAGCCGGCCCGCGCGGTACACCACGTCGCTCTCGCAGATCGCGCGCAGCTGCGGCCAGTCCGGCGCGAGCAGGGCCTGCCAGGCCGCCTCGAGCGCCTCGGCCAGCCGGTCGACGACGTCGGCGGAGCGCAGCACCCGCAGTACCACATCGGGAACCCGGGGACCGGTGGACAGCGCGTGGGCGATCTCCCGGCGCGCCACCGGCAGCGGCGTGGACCGCACCGCGGCCAGGTCGGCGGCCCAGCTCTGCTGCATGCCGGGCGGCGGCGGGCCGAGGAAGTCGGCGCCGTAGCGGGCGGTGTGCAGGGCGGTGACCGCGTCGAGGTCGGTCTCGGCGCGCAGCCGCGCGTAGACCGGGCGGAGCCGGGCGAGGTGGCCCAGCGGCGCGAGGCCGGACAGCCGGCGCAGCAGGCCGCCGAGCTCGAACAGCGGCGACACCGCGAAGCGGGTGTGCAGCAGGTCGGCGGCGTCGGCCAGGAGCCGGATCACCCTTGCGACCTTACGTCGAGCGACGAAAAAGTCTTCTCGGATGGGGTACTCCCCTGAGCCTGACGGCATGACGACGTACTCGGCGGTGTGGCGCAACGGCACGTTCCGCGTCCTGTTCGGCACCCGGACCCTGGGCATCCTGGCCGACTCCCTGCGGATCGTGGCGCTGTCGCTGCTGGTGTACGCCGCGACCGCCTCGCCCGCCCTGGCCGCGCTCGCGTTCGGCATCGGCTTCCTGCCGCAGCTGCTGGGCGCCGGGCTGCTCGGGGCGCTGGCCGACCGGGTCCGCCCGCGGCCGCTCATCGCGCTGGGCTACCTCGCCGAGGCGGCCGCCGCGGTGGCGCTCGGCACCGCGCCGCTGCCGGTGTGGGCGTGCCTGGCGCTGGTCGCCGCGGTGGCGCTGGTGACGCCGGTGTTCGCCGGCGCGTCGAACGCGCTCGTGGCCGAGACCCTCACCGGCGACGCGTACGTGCTGGGCCGCTCCCTGTCCAACGTCGCCTCGTCGCTCGCCCAGCTGGCCGGGCTGGCCGGCGCCGGGCTCGCGGTCGCGGCGCTGGGCGGCCGGCGGGCGCTGCTCGTCGCGGCGCTGGCCCACCTCGTCGCCGCCGCCTGGACCCGGCTCGGCCTGGCCGACCTGCCCGCGCCCCCGCGCCGCCCGGAGGGCCTGGCCGCGGCGAGCTGGCGCGGCAACGTCGCGCTCGCGCGGGACCGCGCGATCCGCCGGCTGCTGCTGGTGCAGTGGCTGCCGCCGGCGTTCCTCACCGGCGCGGAGGCGCTCGTGGTGCCCTACGCCGCCGGCCGCGGCTTTCCCACCGGCGTCGCCGGCTGGCTGCTGGCCGGGGTGCCGGTCGGGATGGTGGCCGGCAACCTGGTGGTGGGCCGGGCGCTCGCCCCGGCCCGGCGGGAGCGGCTGGTGGCGGCGCTCATCGCGCTCATGGGCCTGCCGTGCCTGGCGTTCGCGGCGCCGGTTGCGTGGCCCGGGCTGGCCGCCGCGATGGTGGTGGCCGGCGCCGGGTCGGCCTTCGGCCTCGGCCTGCAGGCCGCGTTCCGCGACGCGCTGCCGCCCGACCGGCGCGGCCAGGGGTTCGCGCTGCTCAGCACCGGCCTGATGACCGCACAGGGGCTCCTGCCGGCGCTGGCCGGCCTGCTGGCCGAGGTGGTGCCGGCCGGCGTCGTCGTCGGGCTGCTCGGCGCGGCCGTCCTGCTGTGCGCCGCCGGCGCGGCCGGCGTGCCGGTCCGCCGCCGGGCGTCGGTAGGTTGGGCGGGTGCAGCTGCGCCCCGCGACCGTTGACGACATTCCCGCCGTGCTGGCGTTCTGGAAGACCTCCGCGGAGGACACCAACCGCGCCGGCGACGACGCGGCCGCCGTGGCCGCGCTCATGGCCCGCGACCCGGAGGCGCTCGTGCTGGCCACGGACGGCGAGGAGATCGTCGGCTCGCTCATCGCCGGCTTCGACGGCTGGCGGTGCCACCTGTACCGCTTCGCGGTACGCCCGGACCGGCGCCGCCGGGGCATCGGCGCGGCGCTGCTGGCCGCGGCCGAGGAACGGTTCCGGGCCTTCGGCGCCGGGCGGGCCGACGCCATGGTGCTCGGGGACAACGTCCTGGCCCACCGCGCCTGGGCCGCCTCCGGCTACGCGGCCCAGCCCGAGTGGCGGCGCTGGGTCAAGCGCCTGTAGTTGTTGGGTGGTGACGGCGACGGTCTCCGACGAGCTGCGCGAGCTGGCCCCGCAGGTGCTGAGCATCCTGATCCGGCGGTACGGCCGGTTCGACGCGTGCGAGGACGCGGTGCAGGAGGCGCTGCTGGCGGCGGCCCTGCAGTGGCCGGCCGAGGGCGTGCCGGACAGCCCGCGCGGGTGGCTCGTCACGGTCGCCGCGCGCCGGCTCGCCGACCAGTTCCGCTCCGACGACGCCCGCCGCCGGCGCGAGCTCACCGTGGCCCAGCTCGACGCGGCGGCGGTGACCGATGCCGTACCCGAGCGGGACGACACCCTCACGCTGCTCTTCCTGTGCTGCCATCCGGCCCTGTCGGCCGCCTCCCAGCTGGCGCTCACCCTGCGCGCGGTCGGCGGGCTCACCACGGCCCAGATCGCCAGCGCCTTTCTGGTGCCGGAGGCCACGATGGCCCAGCGGATCAGCCGGGCCAAGGCGAAGATCAGGTCGGCCGGCGCCCGGTTCGCCCCGCCGCCGCCCGCCGAGCGCCCGGCCCGGCTCGAGGTCGTCCTGCAGGTGCTGTACCTCATCTTCAACGAGGGGTACACCGCCAGCTCCGGTGACGACCTCCAGCGCGGCGACCTGACCGCCGAGGCGATCCGGCTGACCCGCGAGGTGCACCGCCTGCTGCCCGCCGACCGCGAGGTGGCCGGCCTGCTGGCGCTCATGCTGCTCACCGACGCCCGCCGGCCGGCCCGCGCCCGGCCCGACGGCACGCTGGTCCCGCTGGCCGAGCAGGACCGCTCGCGGTGGCTGCGCCCGATGGTCGACGAGGGCGTCGCGCTGATCAGCCGCACCCTGCCGCAGGGGCCGCCCGGGCCGTACCAGCTGCAGGCCGCGATCGCCGCCGTCCACGACGAGGCTCCGAGCGCCGGTGACACGGACTGGCCGCAGATCCTCGGGCTCTACCAGCTGCTGGCCCGGGTCGCGCCGAGCCCAGTGGTGACCCTCAACCACGCCGTGGCCCTGGCGATGGTGCAGGGCCCGCGGGCCGGGCTGCACATGCTGGAGGCGCTGGACGGCGACGAGCGGATGGCGGGCCACCACCGGCTGGCGGCGGTGCGCGCGCACCTGCTGGAGATGGCGGGGTCGGCGGCGCAGGCGCGGGAGTGGTACTTGCGCGCCGCCGAGCGCACGACGAGCCGGCCGGAGCGGCGCTACCTGGAGGCCCGGGCCGCGGCGCTCATCGCTTGAGGCCGAGGGTGGCGATCAGGTCCTCGTGCAGCTCGAACCAGACCCGGTGGCACGAGTCGACCTCGATGCCGGTGATCCACGCCGGGTCGCGGCCGGCCCGGGCCAGCGCGGCGGCGAACCGGTCGTAGTAGCCGGCGAACCGCACGAGGCTCCCGGCCAGGGCCCGCTCGAGGTCGCGCAGCTCGCCGGCGAGGTCGGTGAGCCGGCGCAGGGTGCCGGCGAGACCGCCGGAATCCAGCTGCCAGGCGGTGAAGGTCTGGGTGGCCCGGGCGTTGAGCGGCAGGAACCGCTCGTGGCCGGCGGCGACGCGCTCGCGGGCACCGGCGCGGTCGAGCTCGTCGCGCAGCTGTGCCTCGTTGTGCCCGTACCCGGCCTCGGTGAGCGACCACCCGGCGAGGTCGGCGAACGCGGACCGGCCGACCCGGCCGAGCGCCTGGGCGTCGAGGAGATCCTCACGGGTCCGATCGGGGTCGAGACCGAACCGCCCGGCGACGGCGGCGGTGTCCGCGAACCCCTTGAGCCGCACCGCGTGCAACACCAGCAGGCCGGTCTGCGAAGGGCGCGCGGTCATCGGCCGCATCCCGCGGTGATGGTACCGGCGGTGCCGTCGACGGTGACCGGTGCGCCGTCGGTCAGCCGGGCCATCGCCGCGCCGGCGCCGACGACGGCGGGGATGCCGAACTCCCGGGCGACGATGGCGGCGTGGCTGAGCGCGCCGCCGGTCTCGGTGACCACGGCGGCGGCGAGGCGGAACAGCGGGGTCCAGGCCGGGTCGGTGGTCCGGCACACCAGGACGTCGCCGCGCCGGACCCGGGCGAAGTCGTCGACCGAGCGCACGAGCCGCGCCGGTCCCCCCGCCCGGCCGGGGCTGCTGGGCACCCCGGTGACCAGCGGCCGTGACGCGCTCGGGGTGACGGGGCCGGCGGCGCCGAGGGCGGTGATCGGGCGCGCCTGGAGCAGCCAGATCCGCTCGTCGCGGATCGCCCACTCGACGTCCTGGGGCCCGCCGAACAGCTCGGCGCACCGCCGTCCGAGCGCGACGAGCCGGGGCACCTCGCCGGCCTCCACGCAGGCCCGGGCCCGCTCCGGCGCGGGGACGCGCGAGCGCACCAGCCCGGCCACGCCCAGGTCGAGCCGGGTCTGCTTGGCCCCGACGGTGACCCGGACGGTGTCCCCCGGCGGGGCCACGACGACCTCGTCGGGAACCACCGCGCCGGAGACGACGGACTCCCCGAGCCCCCAGGACGCGTTGATCACCACGGCGTCGGCGCCGCTGCGGGGGTCGCGGGTGAACAGCACGCCCGCGTGGTCGGCCTCGACCAGCCGCTGCACGAGCACCGGCGCGGCGGCGCCGTCGTCGGCCAGACCGAGGCGGGCCCGGTAGCCGCAGACCCGGTCCGTGCCCGCCGAGGCGGCGCAGCGCCGGATCGCGGCCAGCACCTCGTCGAGCCCCCGGGCACCGAGGACGGTCTCCAACTGCCCGGCGAAGGACGCCGCCGCCGAGTCCTCGGCCAGGCCGGACGACCGGACCGCGACCGCCCCGCCGCCGAGCCGGCGCAGGTGCTCCGCGACCGCCCCCGGCTCGACCGCCGGGCCGACAACGACGAACCCTTCCGGAACGGGCAGGCCGGCCCGCAGCAACACCCCGAGCCCGTGAGCCTTGCCGCCACAGCCCGGCCCCGCATCGTCGAGCGGAACGATCACGGCCCGGCGTCCCCGTCGAGCCGGGCCAGCACGCGCTCGTTGCGCTGCTGCGCCGCCTGGGCGGTCCGCAGGCCCAGCGGCTCGGCGAGCTGGGCCCAGGTGAGCCCCTCGGCCCGGGCGACGAACAGCAGGCCGGCCTCGAGCTGGTCGACCTCGGCCCGGGCGGCGGCCAGCAGCGCGAGCGCGGCGAGCAGGTCGTCGGGCAGCTCCAGCGCGTCACGGTCGGTGTTGGCCCGCCACAGCGCCTGGCGGATCAGCGTGACCGCGTCGTGCGGCTGGCCCTCGGCCAGCCAGGGCAGCCGGGGCAGGTCCTTGCCGCCGCGGGCGGTCAACCGCTCCCGAGCTCCCTGCTCATCCACCCGCCCAGCCTGACCTTCAACAACCTGTTTGTCAACAAGTTGTTGAGCGCGGCTTTTGATCGGATAAGTCCAGACACTCCGAATCCTGACTTATCCGATATTTCATATTTACTGGGTCAATTTCGATCGGCAGCCAGCGCGGAAGCGCGGGCGCGGAAGCGCGGGCGCGGAAGCGCGGGCGCGGAAGCGCGGGCGCGAAGGCGTTGATCGAGGCCGCGTTCGGCGACCCGCGCCGCCCTTGGGGCAGGCCATCGTTCGACTTGATCCCAGCCGACGGCGGACATCGCGACCGGAACTCTCCGCGATCATGCCGTGGACAGCGCCCGATCGCGCCGGCGGGAGTCGCATGATCGCGGAGAGATTCGGTTCACTCCGGCCGCGGCCGTTAAGTCACGACGCCTGGCGGGGCATAAGTCGGTGCGGTCAGCGGCCCCGGGCCAGGTTGATGATGCCGCGGAAGAGCACCACGACGCCGTACACGACCGGGCCCCACGCGACGAAGTACACCTTGATGTCCATCGCATACGTGCACACGGTGATGGCGACGCCACCCGCGATCCACAGCAGGCCCATGACGATCTCGCGGCCGCCCTTGCGGGACATCACGCCGGCCGCCGCCTGCGCCAGCGGCGCCGCGCCGGAGCCCGCCTGCGGCGGCTGGTACGGCGCGGGCTGACCATAAGGCGCCGGCTGACCATAAGGCGCCGGCTGACCATAAGGCGCCGGCTGGCCGTAGGGCGCCGGCTGGCCGTAGGGCGGCTGGCCCTGGCCGTACTGGGGGGCCGCGGGGCTCTGCGGATACGGCGGCGCGGAGTTCGGCGGTTGCCCGAAAGCAGGCGGCGCCGAAGCCGGCGGGCCGTACGCCGGCGGCGCCGAAGCGGCCGGGCCGTACGCGGGCGGGGCCGAGGCAGGCGGGCCGTACGCAGGCGGCGCGGAAGCGGGCGGGGCAGACGCCGGCGGGGCCGACGTGGGCGGGCCGTAGGCCGGCGGGGCCGAGGCAGGCGGGCCGTACGAGGGCGCCTGCGTCGGGGGCGGGCCGTAGGAGGGTGGCTGCGCGAGCGGCGCCGCCGGGTCGTTCGGTTGTCCAGGCTGCATCTTTGGGGGTTCCTGTCAGGTGGTCGGCGAGCTCGTCGCGCTCGCCGACGATGGCGTTCGGTCGGGGAGGCAATGGGTGCAGCCGGCCAGAGCACTGTCCCCGAATGTCGCCGCGCGCCCTCCCCGTGTGCGCCAGCGTCGCCCGGTCCGGCTCGGTTGCGCTTCCGGAGGCCGATCCAGGCCAGGCTCAGGCACGATAACAGCCCGAACGCACCCGTAGGATCGACGGGTGTTGTACGTGGCGTTCGACCAAACCGGGCGTTGCCTCGTATCTCGGGACGATCCGGCGACCGGGCGGCGGGCCGAACGGGCCGACTACAACGGCCTGGTCGCCATCGTGCTCACCGGCTCGCCGGAGGAAGGGTGGGCCGACGCCGCGCCGGATCTGGACAGTGCCCGGCTGCTCACCGGCAGCGTGATGGTCGTCGTCGCGGGGGCCACGCTCGCCGCCTCCGCGCTGCTGAACCCGTTGCTGGTCGTGCCGGCCGGGGCAGTCGTCGGGGTGTACGTGGGGCGCCGCTACACCGCCGCGGCCGCCGAGCTCGAGCGCCGCTGGGCCGAGCGGCACCGGGTGCTGGCCACCCGGGCCGAGGTGGCCCGCTTCCGCCGCGCGTTCGACGCCGCCCGCACGATCCTGGTGGCCTGGCCGTTCCTGGCCGACCTGGTGCAGGTCAGCTCGCCCGCCGCGGAGGTGACGGCGTCGCTGTGGACGCTGTCCGGGCTGCTGGTCGACCACGCCGAGCTCGGGGAGCAGGCGGCCGGCCTCAGCGACGCCCGCTTCGGCGCCCTGCCGCGGGAGACGCCGGTCCGCGCCGCCCTCGACGACCGGCTCACCCGGGTCGACGCCTCGCAGCGGGCGCTGAGCGAGGAGATCGACCGGCGGGTCGCGGCGCTGACCGAGCTGGCCGAGCACTGCGCCGGGTTCCTGCGCACGGAGACCGCGCTGCACGCCGCCCACGAGGCCGTCCGCCGGGCCGACGAGTCGCTGCGCCGCGTGGCGCCGCCCGAGCACGCGGCCCCGGACGACACCCGCGACCTGTCCGAGCGCACCGCGGCCATCATCGCCGCCTACCGTGCCCTGACCGGAACCGACGTCACCCGCTGAAGCCCGAGCCGAAACGAAGGCCGGAGCCGAAACGAAGGCCGCCGCCCGGGACCGCGAGGTGTGCGGGCCCGGGCGGCGACCGAATCGCCGCCCACCCCTGGCGGGAAGAACGATGATGGGCTCGGCGCCGCCGAGGCCGGGCGGTCACCCGGCGGCGCCGAGGCTTTTCGGTCCACAGTGGATAGTCCACGGTGGACGGTACTAGAAGGCGGGCCGGCGTCTCCTGGACGCCCCGCGGCTGCTGCGGTAGATGCGGAACGCGGCGACGGCGCCGACGACCAGGGCCAGGCCGGCGACCGCCCAGACGGCGTCCGGGCGCAAGGCCCCGGCGGGGGCGGGTGCCGTTGTCGAGTTGGCGGCCGGCACGCCGGGCGTCGGCAGCGCGTTGAAGTCGACGTTGCCGATGCTCTCCAGCAGCGTCATGTGTTTCATCACGACGTTCACGGCGGTCTGCGCGAACTCACGCACGAGATCGTTGCGGGTGCCCGAGCGGATCGAGGACACCAGCGCGAAGACCTTGCCGTGCGCGGCGCGCAGCCGGTTGGCGAAGATGTTGTCGAAGTCCGTGCCGGTCGCGCCGTTGAGCTCGCGCAGCCAGCCCTGCTGCTCGTCGCTGGGCTTGTCCGGCAGCGCGACCCCGAGCTGGGCGGAGACCTGGCGCACCTGCTGGTCCAGGCCCTTGTGGTCGGAGGCGAGCTGCGCGCCGACCTCCTTGACCCGCTCGTCGGCGGCCTTCGTCTGGGCCATCTGCCCGGCCGGGCCTTCCCACAGGCCGGCCTGGCGCACCTTCTGCAGGAACTCGCGGTCCGCCGGGCCGAGCGGGCCGGCCGAGGTCATGACCCAGCCGTCCGGCAGCGCCGTGCCGCTGGGCACCGGGCCGGTCACGGCGACCTGCACCGTGTTGTGCTGCTGCTGCGCGGCGGCGCCGGCGGCGGGGGCATATCCCGTCGCCGGACCGCTCGCCGCGCTGTTCGACTGGCCGGTCGTGCCGGTCAGCGCCGCACGGACCCCGGGCAAGGCCACGATCACGCCCACCGCGGCGACCAGGAGCACCGCCCACGGCCACATCCGGCGGCGCGGCCACGGGCGAGGACGGACGCCGTCAGGCTCGACCGGGTACATCAGTAGCCGCCGGTTCCGTTGCCGCTGTCCGTGGCGTTCTGGTCGGCGGCCTGGGACGCGGACGGCGGCTGGACCGCGGTCGGCGCCGGGGTGGGCAGGCAGGTCAGGTTCTTCTTGCCGTCAGGGGCGACGACGAACCAGACACCGCCGACGTTCTGGCCCTTCCAGGCGCCCGGCTTCGGGTCGCCGATGTAGCGGTACACCGGCCAGCCGGCCAGGGTGATCTGGCGCGAGCCGTCGGCCCGCACGACGGTACCGACGACGGCCGGATCGACGCCGCTGAGCTGGGGGTTGCCGTCGGTCAGGGCCGGCGGCCAGACCTCCGCGCACTTGTCCTCGCAGTTGGACTTCGGCGGTTTGGCGGTGTCCTTGTCGAAGCGGTACAGCACCCAGCCGTTCTGGTCGGTGACGACCTTGCCCATCTTCGCGATCGTCTGTGCCTTCAACGCCTCGGTCAGTGGCTGCGGCGGGGCGGTGGTGGCCGGTGGCGCGGAGTTCGCCTCGTTGGCGAAGTCCGCCAGGCCCGGCACCTGCTGCTGCGCCGCCGCGGGGTCGTAGTTCGCGTCGGCACCCTTGGGCGCGCAGGCGGTCAGGGCGGCCAGGGCGGCCGCCGCTACCGCGCATCCCGCTACGGTGACGGTGAGCCTCTTTGGTGCCACGTCGTCCTCCTCGATCCGTTCCCATCGCGTTTTCTTGTTCCGCCAGGTGGTACGGGCGGGGGGCCGGCCGAGACTGAAAATCCACAGTAGACAAATTCACAAAGTTTGCTGGGTGCCGCGTCGAACTAGCGCGGGGTCTTGCCCGTACCACCTCGTGCGTCCAGTGCGGCGCGCAGGGCGCGCAGCGCGTAGTACACCCGCGACTTGGCGGTCCCCAGTGGAAGCCCGAGCAGCTCGGCCACTTCGTTCACGGTGCGGTCGCGCAGATACGTCTCGACGATGATCTCGCGGTGCGCGCGGCTGAGGCTGCGCAGCGCGTCCATGATCACCATGTTGGCCAGCACGCGCTCGGTCTCGTCGGACTGCGTGAGCTGGGACAGCCACAGCTCGTCGAGGTCCTGGCCGTAGGTCTCGTCGGCCCGCGACTGCGCGCTGCGGTACTCGTCGATCGCGATCCGCCGGGCCACGGTGAACAGCCACGGCCGCAGCGAGCCGACCGCGTCGTGATCGAGGCGGTGCGCGTTGCGCCAGGCCCGCAGCAGCGTCTCCTGCACGATGTCCTCGGCCCGCTGGCGGTCGCCGGCGGTGAGCCGCGCGACGAAGCGCAGCAGGGCGTCGGCGTGCTCGCGGTAGAGCGCGCGCAGCAACTCCTCGTCGGGGTCCTTCGCGCCCTTGTGTCGTCCGGCCCGGCGGCCGCTCGCGGTCAGCATCCCGGTCACCGCTTCGCCGCCGCGAGGCGCAGGGCGAGCGCGGGACACACGGCCACCGCCTGCGCGGCGACCTGCTCGAGCCGCACCGGCACGGGCGCGTCGAGAAGGGCCGGATAACCGTTGCCGTCCAAGCGAATCAGGTCGGGGGCGACGTCGGCGCACAGGCCGTGGCCGTCGCAGCGGGACCAGTCGACGTGCAGCCGATGGGTGCCGGCCTCCTCGCGGGCCGTCGGCACGGGCAGCACCCCGGCCACCGGGCGCCCGCAGTCGCCGGACCGCGCGTGACGGGCCAGATCGTCGGCGAAGACCTCCAGGGCGGAGGTGGCGAATGCGGCGGTACCGTCGGGATGGCTGCAGGCACCGCGGCCCTTGACGCCCGCCGCGGCCGCCCGCACGACGGCCGGATCCCCGGCCCCCGAAGCGATCCCGTCCACCGCCCGGGCCAGGTCCGGCAGCCCGAGCCGGCACGGCCCGCACTGCCCGGCCGACTCGGCCGCAAGATAGCGCACCACCCGGGCCACCTCCCCTAACGGGCACGTGTCGGAGCTGATCGGCAGCACGATTCCGGCGCCGAGCGACCCGCCGACCGCCGTCATCCCGCGGCGCGAGACCTCGGCCCGCGACGCGGTCGTCATGTCCAGCCAGCGGCCGTGGAAGCCGCCGGAGAGCACGGCCGGCCCGGACGGCACGGCGCACAGGTCGAGCACGTCGGCGAGCGCCGTGCCGGTCGGGCACTCGACCACGGCCGGGTGCCGGGCGCTGCCGGTGACGCTGAGCAGCACGGTGCCGGGCTCCTTGCCGTCGCGGTCGCCGACCTCGCAGTAGCGGCGCGGCCCGACCCGGGCGGCGATCGCCAGCTGCGCGAACGTCTCCGCGTTGGACAGCAGCGTCGGCTGGCCGGCCACGCCGCCCTCGGCCGCGCGCCGCTTGATGCCCGGCGGGATGTGCGGCAGGCCGTTGATGCCCTGGACCAGCGCGCCGCCCTCGCCGGAGATGAACCGGTGCGGCACCCGCACCACGCGGGCCGGGACCGGCAGGTCACGCTCGGCGACCGCGGCGAGCAGCGAGCGCTCGCCGACGCCGTCGTCGGCGACGCACAGCACGATCTCCACCGCCCGCAGCGCCCACGCGACGAGCGCGGCGCCGTCGAGGATCAGGTGCGGCGCGCGGGTCAGCAGGACCTTGTCCTTCCACGCCGCCGGCTCGCCCTCGGTCGCGTTGACCACCACGAACGGCGCGAGCATGCGCCGCTCGACGGCGTCGGCGACGGCGCGCAGCTTCTTGGCGAAGGGGAACCCGGCGCCGCCGCGCCCGGCCAGGTTGATGTCCTCGGCCAGCTCGATCAGCGCGCGCAGGGACAGCGGGCCGATCGGGCCGTGCACCTGCTGGTGGGCCCGCAGGTCGAGGCGCTCGGCGCGGTCCAGGCCGGCGGTCAGCCGGGCCGGGCCGATCGACAGGACGGTCGGCACCAGCGCCGCGCCGTCGCTGCCCCGGGTCCGGGGGCGCTGGCTCGTCGCGGCTCGGGGACTCATCGTGCCTCGCCCCGCAGCCGGTTCCAGTACTCGACGTCGTCGTCCTCGGCGCGGTGCCGCCGGCCGCGGCCCGCCTGGGCCTGCTCGCGCTCCTGGCGGCGCAGCTCCCGCCGGGTGTCGAGGTTGACCAGCGTGGGCGTGTCGTCGTCGACGTACCGGTCGGGCTCGGCCGCCGCGGAGACCTTGGACCGGCGCGCCTCGAACCGGTCGCGCAGCGTCATGCCGGCGGTCTCGGTCGAGTGGCGCGGCGCGGGCTCCTGGTACGTCTCCGCATAGGGCTCGGGGTAGGTCGCGTAGGGGTCGTAGCCGTCGTCGTACTTCGGGGTGGCGGTGCCGCGGTACGTCGTCGGCTCCGGCTTCTCGTAGTACTCGGTGGCGTAGGCATCCGGCGTGTACCGATCCTCGTCGTACGCCTTCTCGAAGGGCGGCTCGAACGGCACGGCGGTCACCGGGGCCGCCGCGGGCCGTTCGGCCTCGCGCCGGTAGTCGGCGGGCTCGGGCTCGGCGGTCTCGCGCCGGTAGTCGGCGCGCAGGTTCGCCGCGTCGGCGTCCCACAGCTGCTCGGCCGCTGGCGCGTCCCACCGGAACCGGCTGCCGGAGCGGGAGGAGCGCGTGGCGCGGCGGTCGTAGCCGGCCGGCTCGGGCCGCCCGACCGGCGCGATCTCGGTGGTGGTGCGGTCGGCGGCGAGCTGCTGCTGCTTGCGGTTGCGCTCGGCGGACAGCCGCAGTCCGAGCGCGACCAGGGTCAGGAACAGCAGCAGCACGTAGCTGGCGGTGACCCAGACGGCGGCCGGGCGGCCGGCGTTCAGCCCGTGCCAGACCGCGACCGGCCAGGACAGGTACGCCGTCGCGTGCAGCGGCCGCCACATCCACGGCTTCCCGGTCTGGGCGAAGCGGGCCCGGACCATGCCGGTCCACATCACGGTGACCATGAGGTACGCCGCGATCGTGCCCGCGCCGACCGCGAACGGCGCCGTGGTGAAGGGCACCAGCGCGCCGAAGATGCCGACCCGCCCGGAGACGAGCTCGCTGCCGATGTGCAGCCCCAGGAAGGAAACGGCGACGATGCCCAGCGTGCGGTGCACCGACTGCACCCACACCCGGTGCCGGGCGACGAGGATGATCCGATCGGTGGCGAGCAGCCCGGCGATCACGCACATAGTCAGCGAGACCAGCGTGAAGACGCCGCAGTAGAAGAGCATGAAGGCGAAAAGCTGGGTGAGCGTCTCCCGCCCACCGCCGGTCACCACGCCGAGCAGCATCAGTGCTGCGAGGACGACCAGTCCGATGTTGACAGGGGAGGGGGGAGCACCCCGAGTGAAACGACCGCGGCGCGAGGGAGCCCCACCGGAGGCCGGCGGGTGCGGCTGTGCCATTGCAGTTCCTCAATCCTGTGCGGTAATTCCCGGCGATTTCCGCCGCCCGGCGCAATCCAACGTAGGCAGGTGTCTGGAACGGGTCAATTTAAGTTTGCTCGTGCAGGTAGCGCGTGCCGATGCATGATCGAGAGGTTCTTCTTCAAGTCCGCCTAAAGCTTTTTAGTGATCCACTGGGCCACATGAGGGCGCCATTCAGGGAGTATCACGCTGGATTTGCCCGTTTTGTCAGCTCGGAGAGCGCGCTCCCACAGCCATCGACGGCCGCCGTGGTCGGTTGACTTCAAACGGTTACCTGAATGGATTCGTAAAACACGCCTTAAGCCCGCGTTAGGCCTGCTTTCGGTTCGGCCTCCGGGATCATTCGCCCGGCCGCGACGACTTCGTTCGGACCCGCACAAGCCGTGCGACCGCGCACCCGGAGGGTTCGTACACACGTGCTATCCACAGCCTGTGGATAGCACGTGTGTACGACGGCCGAAGATCAGCGGATGCGGTAGACCGCGCAGTGGCCGGCGCGGTACATCAGCGTCGCATAGCGGGGCAGATCGGGCGACGGGGGCATGATGTCGTCCTCGGTGAAGAGCCAGGTGACGTGGTACCGGTCGCGCAGCACACCGATCGTCTCCGGCGAGGGGTCGGCGAAGGCGGCGTCGTTGTCGGCCAGCAGCCGGGGGCGCCAGTAGCGGGTGTGCTCCTGCGGCACCCCCTGGATCGCCTCCTGGTTATGGGCCTCGGCGGTGTAGGCCCAGGATTCGACCAGGACCCGGCGCTCGGTGTAGGCGGCGATGCCGAAGTGCCGGCGGTCGCACGCGGAGCGGCCGCGGCGGCCCTCGTAGGCGCAGTGCATGTTGGTGGCGACGAGGTCGTTCGGGGACGAATGGTCGCGCAGCCAGCGGCCGGCCTCCAGGGTGCCCTCGGTGACCACGGGCCACAGATCGGCCCGCTCCGACCAGCCGTTGGCCCGGCCGTCCTGGTAGGCGTAGCCGAGCTGGCGCAGCGCCGTCGGGGCCGTGCCGCCGAGCAGGAACACCACGACGAGCCCGAACGCCGCCGGGGTGCGGGCCCGGCGAGCGAGCAGCACGGCGAGGATGCCCGCGGCGCCGAGCGCGGCCCACGGCCACACCAGCGCGATGGTGACGGCGGCCGCGCGCCGCTCGGGGCCGATCACCGGCACGCCGCCGCCGTCGATCAGCCTGATGGTGTACACCAGGACGGCGCCGCCGAGGAATACCGCTAAATACTGAAATGTCGGATAAATCCGGACACGCCAGCGTCCGGATTTATCCGTAATTAGGGTTAGCAGGCCCCAGGTTGAGAGCGCCGCCAGATACGGGCGGGCGCCCTGCAGGAAGAAGCCCTCCGCCTGGCCGCCCGAGTGGCCGAACAGCAGCAGCACCGCGAACCCGGTCACGCCCAGGCCCAGCAGCAGCACCGCGTCGGCGCCCAGGAGCCGGCGGCCCAGGCCGGCCGCGCCGCACCACAGGACGGTCCAGCCGAGCAGCGTCAGGGCGAGCAGGACGACCAGCCGGTACAGCCGCGGATCCTCGGTGTAGTGCGTGCTCACGCCGGCCGGGTTGCGCCGCAGGGCGTCCAGCGGGCCCAGTCCCAGCCCCTGGCTCTGCCCGCCGAACAGCACGAACTGCGCGAACACCAGCCAGGCCAGCACGATGCCCAGCGCGGCCGCGCCCGCGCGGTGCAGCCGGCGGGCGCGCAGGGCGTGCACCGCGAGCACCAGCAGCAGCGCGCAGAACAGCGTCGGCAGGAAGCTCGCCTTCGCGCCCATGACGGCGGCCGGCAGCAGGGCCAGCGCCGCCCACCGCCGGCGATCGGCGGCGTCCCGCAGCAGGTCGAGCAGGACGAGCATCAGCGGTACGAACAGCAGGGCCCCGAAGGTCTGCGTCGGGCTGGTCCACAGGGTGAGCCGCGCGTTGGAGCCGTCATCGATCGGGTTGAACCCGTAGTCGCGGTAGAACAGGTCCTGGACCCAGCCGTACGGGTCGGGGGCGAGCGCGAGGAACGCGGTCAGCGCCGTCACCGCGCCGGCCGTCCAGGAGCCGCCGACCCGCCGGCCCACCGCGGCGACCCCGACCACCAGCGCGAAGCTGATCGGGAGCATCGACAGGCGGGTGAGCAGCACGTACGGCTCGATGCCGGTCGCCCAGCTGGTCGCCGCCAGGTCCGCGTAGGCGAACCAGTGGTAGTAGATCGGCTCGCTGGTCACCCACGGCGTGACGAGGCCCATGTGGTGCTTGAGCTCGCCGACCAGCGCGAGATGGAAGGGCACGTCGATGTCCGGCTTGCCGTAGCTGGGCCAGGCGAAGCCGTGGTGGCGGTAGTACACCGTGCTCCAGCCGAGCAGGGCCAGCGCGATGCCGGCGAGGGTCCACGAGTGCGCGGTCGGGGCGCGGCCGGCGGGGCCGGTGCCCCGCCAGTACCGTCGCAGGCCCTTGAAACCGGCGAAGGCGAGCACGATCGCGGCCGGCCCGGCCAGCGCGGCGAGCGGCGCGCCGAGGGCCCGGGCCGGCACGTAGCACAGCACCTCGACCCCGTAGCCGGCGGCGGTCCCGGCGGCGAGGTCCTCGCCGAGGCCCCGCGAGCCGCGGTGCACCAGCCGCCACAGCAGCGTCCCGGGCAGCGTCACGGCGGCGGCGACGTAGAGCGCGAACGCCAGATACGTCGGCGCCGAGACGCCGTAGGCGTGCAGTACCCCGCCGGTCGCGACGAACACGAGCCCGGCCGGCCACCAGCCGGACCGCCACCGGATCCGCGGCGCCCGCCCGCCCCGCCCGGCGTGCACGTCCGGTTCGTCCCGCTCCGCGAGGCGTGTCAGGGCCATGACCCGCTTTCCTACCGGCCCCGCCGCCCCGGCACCCGGGAAAATGCGCGCGGTTCACCCGGCCGAGCGTGTCATGGGTCGCCGCTGCCAGACGCCGTTCGGCGGTTGTCGGGCGCCTAGGCCCGCCGGCCACGCTGGCGGTCGGCGACCCGGCGCAGCACGCGCTTGAAGGCGGCGTAGGCCGCCTCGCCGACCGCCTCCGCGTGGCCCCGTTCGATGTCCGCCAGGATCTCGGCCGAGCGGTGCATCTCGGCCAGGCCGCGCTCGGTCGGGACGATGAGCTTGGCCCGGCGGTCCTGCGGGTCGGGGTGGCGCTCCACGTAGCCCAGCGCCTCGAGCTCGTCGACCAGCGTGCCGATCACCTGCTTGTGCTGGCCGGACAGGAACGCCAGGTCGGTCGCGCGGCTGCCCGCCTCGTCGAGGTAGGCCAGCACCGCGCCGTGCCGCGGGCGCAGGTCCGCGTAGCCGTGCTCGCCCAGCCGGCGGAAGAGCTCCCGCTGCAGGGCGAACAGGATCTGCGCGGACAGCACGCCGAGGTCGGGATCGGCGCGCTGAGGAGCACCAGGGGAAATAGTCACCGGTCATGACTATATGGCGGCTACCGGAAACGGGCGCAGCCGCACGCCGTCGAGCATCGCGGCCGGGCCGCCGCCGAAGGACGTGAGCCGGGCCCGCAGCGGCTTGGGCAGCCGGGGCAGCAGCCGCAGCGCCTGCGCCGTCGTCCAGATCTGCCGCTCGCTGCGCGGGACCATGGTGGCCAGCACCGCCGGGCCGATGCGCCGGCTGCCCGCGACCGTGCCGGCCATCGCCGCCTCGTAAGCACCGAATGCCACGGTGTGGTCGCCGCCCGCCGCCGCGAGCTCGGCGGCCAGGACGTAGCCGCCGACCGCGGCGAGGCTGGTCCCGCCGCCGACCGCCGGGCCGGGGCCGTAGCCGGCGTCCCCGACCAGCGTCACCCGGCCCCGCGACCACGAGTCGAGCCGGATCTGGCTGATCGAGTCGAAGTAGAAGTCGTCGGCGTCGTCCAGATGAGCCAGCAGATTCGGTACCTCCCAGCCGAGCCCGTCCGCCATCGCCCGCAGCAGCCGCCGCTGCTCGGCGCCGTCGCGGTGGTCGTAGTCGCGCTCGGCGGCCCGGATCAGGAACACGACCCGGGCCCGGGCCGGGTCGTGGGTCGGGTAGACGCCCACCGCGCGGTCGACCGCGTTGTAGCTCAGGGTCACCCCGTCCAGGCCGATGCAGTCCGGCACCGAGAACACCGCCAGGTAGGCGCCGAGGAAGTGCCGGTACTGCCGCTCGTCGCCGAACGTGAGCCGCCGGATCCCCGAGTGCAGGCCGTCGGCGCCGACGACGAGGTCGAAGCGCTCCCGGCTGCCGTCGGCGAAGGTGACGTCGCCGTCGTCGATCGCCGTGACCCAGGTGCCGAAGCGGTACTCCACGTCGCCCGCGGTCGCCTCGTAGAGGATCTGCGCCAGATCGCCCCGCATGATCTCGACGTGCCGGTCGGAGACCCCGGCGAGCAGCAGCGACGCGTTGAGGCTGACGGTCGGCCGGCCCGGCCGGATCAGCCGCATCAGGTCGGTCGTGGTGCGCGCCGCCCGGACCCGGTCGAGCAGCCCCATCCGCTCGACGACCTCGACCGCCGGCCCGAGCAGGTCGACGGCGTGGCCGCCGGCGCCGCCGGTGCGCAATGTGGCGGCGCGGTCCACGACGGTGACCCGGTAGCCGGCCCGGCGCAGCCAGAACGCCAGCACCGGCCCGGCGATGCTCGCCCCCGAAATGAGCACGTTCACGGTGATCCTCCCCCACGAGAGTTTGTTTACCTACCGGACAGTAAAGGACTTACCGTCCGGTAAGTCAACTACGATCGGGGAGTGCCGAGACCGAGGACGAGCGAGACCGCCGGACGCATCCGCGCCGCCGCGCTGGAGGTGATCGCCGAGCGGGGCGTGCAGCAGGCCAGCCTGCGCGAGATCGCCGAGCGGGTCGGCATCACCAAGCCGGCGCTGTACTACCACTTCGCGTCCCGGGAGGACCTGCTCCGGGGGCTGGTGCAGCCGTTCGTCGACGACGTCGAGGACCTGCTCGCGCGGCTCGAGGCGAGCCCGCCCGACGACCCGCGGGAGGTGCTCGGGACCTACTTCGACGTGGCGTACCGCCACCGCGACATCATCAGGGCGGTCATGCTCGACCCCGGTGTCCTGGCGGAGCTCAACCTGGCCGCCGCCGTCGACGGCTGGCGCCGCCGGCTCACGACGCTGCTGTTCGGCCCCGCACCGACGCTGTCGCAGCTGACCCGCGCGGCCGTGGCGATCGGCGGCCTCGGCGACTGCACGGTCATGTTCACCGATGCCTCCGCGGCGGAGCTGCGCGCGGCCACCCTGGCCGCGGCGCTCGGCGCGCTCGGGCGGTGACCTCGCGGTTTGCCCTCGGGCCAGCCGGGTAGCGCGCCCGGATGACCGCGATCGCCCCCTCCGACGGGCCGGCGCCGTGACCTCGCTGTCGCCGTTCCCGCCGATCGAGTCGTACGGCTTCCTCTCCGACTGCGAGACGACCGCGCTGATCGCGCCCAGCGGCAACGTCGAGTGGCTCTGCCTGCCCCGGCTGGACTCGCCGAGCGTCTTCGGCGCGCTGCTGGACCGCGGGGCGGGCGGCTTCCGGCTGGGTCCGTCGGACCAGCGAGTGCCGGCGGCGCGGCGGTACCTGCCCGGCACGATGGTGCTGGAGACCACCTGGGGCACGCCGACCGGCTGGATCGTGGTGCTCGACGTGCTGCTCATGGGGCCGTGGCACCACGACAGCGAGCGCTCCGGCACGCACCGGCGGGCGCCGACCGACTACGACGCCGAGCACGTGCTGCTGCGCACGGTGCACTGCATCAGCGGCGAGGTCCAGCTCACGCTCGACTGCGACCCGGTGTTCGACTACGGGCGGCTGAGCGGGCGGTGGGAGTACCTCGGCCCGGGCTATCACGAGGGGACCTGCCAGGCCGACGGCTGCGACGTGGAGCTGCGGCTCACCACCGACCTGCGGCTCGGTTTCGAGGGCGGCAAGGCCATCGCCCGCACGCTGCTGAAGGACGGCGATTCGCGGTACTGCGCGCTGTCCTGGACCGAGCACCCGCCGCCGACCGACCGCGCCGAGGCCGAGGCCCGGCTCACCTGGACCGCGCACCACTGGCAGCACTGGCTGGCCCGCGGGCGGTTCCCCGACCACCCGTTCCGGGGCCACCTGGAGCGCAGCGCGCTGACGCTGAAGGGGCTGAGCTTCGCACCGACCGGGGCGCTCGCCGCGGCGGCCACCACCTCGCTGCCGGAGACGCCGGGCGGCGAGCGCAACTGGGACTACCGGTACTGCTGGATCCGCGACTCCGCCTTCACCCTCTGGGGCCTGTTCACGCTCGGCCTGGACTGGGAGGCCGACGACTTCCGCCGGTTCATCAGCGAGATCGCCGGCCGCTACGTCGACCTGCAGGTCATGTACGGCGTCGGCGGCGAGCGCCAGCTGTCCGAGCACCTGCTGGAGCACCTGTACGGCTACGAGGGCGCCAAGCCGGTGCGGGTCGGCAACGACGCGTTCACCCACCGCCAGCACGACGTGTGGGGCACGATGCTCGACACCGTGTGGCAGCACACCAAGCACCGCGACCGGCTCGACGAGCGCATGTGGCCGGTGCTGGTGCACCAGGTGGAGAGCGCCGCGCAGCACTGGCGGGAGCCGGACCGCGGGATCTGGGAGGTCCGCGGCGAGCCCCGGCACTTCACCTCCTCGAAGATCATGTGCTGGGTGGCGCTCGACCGGGGCGCGCGCCTGGCCGCGCTGCGCGACGACGAGCCGCTCGGGCAGCGGTGGCGGGCCTGCGCCGACGAGATCCGCGCGGACGTGCTGGCCAACGGCGTCGACGAGCGCGGCGTCTTCACCGCGCACTACGAGAGCACCGCGCTGGACGCCTCCGTGCTGCTCATCCCGCTGGTCGGCTTCCTGCCCTCGCACGACGAGCGGGTCCGCGCCACCGTGCTCGCCATCGAGGACGAGCTCACGGTCAACGAGCTGGTTCTGCGGTACCGCACCGAGGACACCGACGACGGCGTCAGCGGCGCCGAGGGCACGTTCACGGTCTGCTCGTTCTGGCTGGTGTCGGCGCTGGTGGAGATCGGCGAGACGGCACGCGCCGAGCGGCTGTGCGCCAAACTGCTGTCCTTCGCCGGGCCGCTGGGCCTCTACGCCGAGGAGATCGAGCCGCACAGCGGGCGGCACCTGGGCAACTTCCCGCAGGCCCTCACGCACCTGTCGCTCATCAACGCGGTGTTCCGCGTCATCCGGGCCGAGGAGGAGCACTGACGCCTCATTCGCGGCAGGGGAGGCTCTCACCCCGGCTCGGGGCAGAGGCTGGAGATGACGGCGAAGGCACAACAGGAGGGAATCGATCAGTTATGACTCTCGCACCCTTCGCATCCCGGCGCCGGCGCGGGCAGCTGGCCGGGATCCCGTACCGCTGGGACCCGCGCCGGGAGATCGATGAGATCAACAGCCGGTTCGGTCAGCTGATGCAGGCGTTCATGGGCGAAAATCCGACGCTGCCCACGGGGCTCTCGGCGCTGTCGCCCCCGATCGACATCGAGGAGACCGAGAACGCCTACATCGTCGAGATCGACCTGCCCAACGTCGACCCGTCGGACGTGAGCCTGGAACTGCGCGGCGAGGAGCTGCGCGTCTCCGGCACCTTCCAGCAGCGCGAACGCGGCGGCGTGATCCGCCGGCAGAACCGGCAGACCGGCGAGTTCGAGTACGACGTCGACCTGCCCAGCGACGTGGACGCGGAGCAGGTGGAGGCCGGCTACAGCAACGGCGTGCTGACCGTCACCGTGGCCAAGGCGCGCGACGCCCAGCCCCGCCGCATCGAGATCCAGCGCAAGCAGACCGCGCAGCAGGGGCAGCAGCAAGGCCAGCAGCGCGGACAAACCGGTCAGCCCGGGCAGCCGGGCCAGCAGGGCCAGCAAGGACAGCAAGGCCAGCAGGGCCAGGGCCAGCAGGGCTCCCGGCGGTAACGGAAGCGGCTTGGATGGCAGTCGGGTTCGAGCAGCTCCTGGCGCCGGTCCGGCAGAGCCTCGGCGACGAGCGCGCCGCGCGGCGGGCGGTCGAGACCACGCTGCGGACGATCGCCGAACGGATCGGCAGCGACGAGGCGCGGCACCTGGTCCCGGCGCTGCCGCCGGAGGCGGCGCCGTGGCTGTTCACCACCGGGCCGGCCCAGGGCTTCGGCCCGGTGGAGTTCGTCGGCCGGGTCGCGCGCCGGGAGGGCGTGCCCCGGGAGGTGGCCGAGCGGCACACGGCCGCGGTGATGACGGCGCTCGGGGAGACCCTCGACGACGAGGCCTACCGGCACCTGACCGCCCGGCTGCCGCGCTCGTTCGCGCCGCTGATGCCCAAGGGCGGGTTCGTCGGCGGGGCCGCCGCCAGCGAGTTCGTCGCGACGGTGGCGGGTCGCGCCGGGATACCGCCCGCGCAGGCCGAGCCGGGCACCGCGGCGGTGCTCGAGGTACTGGCCCGGCGCATCGGGGCCGATGCCGACGACCTGACGGCCTTCCTGCCGGTGCGGCTGCACGCGGCGCTGCGCCGGGGGCGGCTGGCCCCGGCGCCGCAGCTGACCGCGGACGAGTTCATCGTCATGGTCATGCGGCTGACCGGGCTGACGGAGGCGGACGCGACCCGGATGATCCGCGCCGCCCTGTCGGCGCTGCGGGACGCCGTCGACGAGGACTTCTTCGAGGGTCAGGTGCAGCTGCCCGGACGGTACCGGGAGCTGCTGCGGGCACCGTGAACGCGAGGGGGTACACCATGCCCACCCAGACGGTCGAACGCACCGACCGGGAAATCCTCGACGACGTCGGCACGGAGCTGCGATGGGACGCGCGCCTGCAGCCCAACGACATCGGCGCGATGGTCCGCGACCGGATCGTGACGCTGGCCGGCCGGGCGGACAGCTACCCCAAGAAGTGGGCCGCCGAGCGGGCCGTGCACCGCGTCCGCGGAGTGCGGGCCGTGGTCAATGACATCGACGTCCGGCTGCCCGCCGAGGCGCAGCGGCCCGACACCGACGTCGCCGAGGCGGCCGCGCGGGCCCTGGACTGGGACGTCTTCGTCCCCGCCGAGCAGACCCAGGCAACAGTCTCCAACGGCTGGGTCACGCTGCGCGGCGAGGTCGAGTGGGAGCACGAGCGGCGGGCGGCGGAGCACGCCGTGCGCCGGCTGACCGGCGTGCACGGGGTGACGAACCTCGTCTCCGTGCGCCCGCGGCGCCCCACCGCCACCGAGATCCGCCGCCGGATCGAGGACGCGCTGGTACGCAGCGCCGAAACCGACGCCGAGCACATCCACGCCGACGTGGACGCCACCACCGTCATCCTCACCGGCCGGGTCCGTTCCTGGGCGGAGAAGGAGGAGGCGGGCCGGGTCGTCTGGTCGGCGCCCGGGGTGGCCCGCGTCGACAACCGCATCATCGTCGGCTGAAGCCGGCCGAGTTGAAGCCGGCCGAGTTGAAGCCGGCCGAGTTGAAGCCGGCTGAGTTGAAGCCGGCCGAGTTGGTGCCGGCTGAGTTGGAGCCGGCTTGAGTTGGAGCCGGCTGAGTTGGAAAGGAAGCCCAAGTCATGACCAGCGTGAGCCAACCCGGCGGGTCGTCGTTCTCGACGAGCGGTCCGGCGGGCCGTGTGTCGGGTCCCGAACGCGCCGCGAACGAGGACCGAGACGCGGCCCGCCAGCCCAGGGCGACGATCGCGACCTACCCGGACTATCTTGAGGCCCAGCACGCGGTGGACCGCCTGTCCGACAGCGGTTTCCCGGTCGAGCGGGTCACCATCATCGGCGAGGACCTACGCCTGGTCGAGCGGGTGCTCGGCCGCCTGACGGTCGGCCGGGCGGCGCTGGCCGGGGCCGGCACCGGGGCCTGGTTCGGCCTGCTGGTGGGCTTCCTGCTCGGCATCTTCGCGGTCAGCGCCTGGTGGAAGGTCATGGTGTTCGCGATCGTCGCGGGCGTGGTGTGGGGCGCCGTGTTCGGCGCGATCGCCCACGCTATGACCGGCGGCCGCCGCGACTTCACCTCCACCAGCACCTTGCAGGCCGGGCGCTACTCGGTGCAGGTCGACCCGGATTCCGCACCCCGCGCCCGCCACCTGCTCACCACCTGACCCGCGGTTGTCACACCGCCCCCGCCGCCGGAGTTGATCCGCCGGCACGCTGCCCCTTGCTCGCGGCGACCGCCACCCGGCCACCCGCCGCGAGCGGAAGCGACCGGAAGTCTCCGCGATCATGCCGAACCCGCCACGACACCACCGGTTTTTCATGATCACGGAGTGAACATGTACACCTGTGTACCAAATGTCTCCGCGATCATGGCAAACCCGCGGTGCGGCCACGGCGACGCGCATGATCGCGGAGACTTTGTGCGCCCAGGGCGTCGCGCCCCCGCCCGGTCGCGGCGACTTGTCACCGCGCACCCGCCGCGACCGGAAGTCTCCGCGATCCGGCCCGGCGACCGGAAGTCTCCGCGATCATGCCGGAGCCCGGCCGCATCCGGGGTTCCGCCAGGCGAGCAATCCGGCATGACCGCCTGAAGCGGCCGGCCCGCACGAGGCCGGACCGGCCGCTCAGGCGTCAACTCGGGCGGTCGCGCCACTCGGGCGGTCGCGCCACTCGGGCGGTCGCGCCACTCGGGCGGTCCGTGCCGCGACTTCGATCGGCGGCGGGCCGGGCGAGGCGGCTGGGCGCCGGGTCAGCAGCGGCTGGGCTCGGCCGGGGCGGCGATGGGCAGGGCCGGCGGCGAGGTCGTGGTGTCGGCGAACGCGGGCTGCGCCCCCGGCGACTCCGCGGCCGAGGCCACGGGCGCGGCGGCGAGCGCGGTCGGCGACGCCACCGGCCTCGCCGGGCCGGTCGTCGTGGTGCGGGCCGGGCCGGTGGTTCCGGCCGCGACGGCACCGGCCTCGGTCGCGCCCGGGCGCTGCACGGTGCCGGGCGTGAGTGCGATGCCGGTGAGCGTGGTGCGCCGGCCGGCGGTGTCGGTCAGCCGCACCGTGAACGGCCCGGCCCCGGCGCCGCTGTCGGCGAGCCAGTAGTTGTAGTCGGTGTGCCCGAGCGCCGCCCATCCGCCACCGGACTGCAGTTCGGCGCTCGCCAGCGGGTTGCCGGTGTTGTCGAAGCGCAGCGCCAGCCAGTAGCGCGACGAGCCCTCCTTGACCCGCACGGTCACCGGGCCCGGCACCGCGGGGTTGGCGACCTGGCTGTAGGTCACCGGGATGATCCCGGCGTCGATGTCGCCGATCCGGGCGAACGCCTGCCGGCTCAGGTCGATGTGCCCGGCGGCGCACTCCGGGCACCGGTCGGTGACCTTGACCCGCACGCTGCCCTTCGGCCCCTTGACGTCGAGGTAGCCGCCGCAGGCGGCGCCCGAGCGGTACTCGGCGTTGCCGAGCGCGACCACCAGCGGCTCGGCCACCTGGTCGAACGAGCAGTTGCCGCCGCCGTCGGCGGCGTAGTACGTGGCCTGTCCCGACGTCGCCGCGACGGCCGCGCAGGCGGCCCCCGACGCCTGCGCCACGAGCGCTACGGTTGCCGACCCGGCCACGACGGCACCGGCCGCCGTGATCACCCAGGTCCGCGGGGCCTGCCACCACGGCAGGCCCATCTCATGATGCTCCCCCACGGCGCGGATGCTATCGACGCCGGTCGGGCCGGCGCGGGCGGTAAAGCAAAGCTTAAGGTGCTTCCCACGTTCGGCCGCCGTCGCGAACGATCTCAGCCCTACGAGAAGCACGTTCGGCCGGCGCGGTGCGAAACGATCTCAGCCCCACGAGAAGCACGTTCGGCCGCCGCCGGGCGAGACGATCTCAGCCCCACCAGAAGACGGAGGCGATGATCGTGTAGAGGGCGACCAGGGTCGCGCCCTCCAGCCAGGTCGACTCGCCGTCGAAGACGATGAAGGCGACCGCGATCACCGTGACCGCCACGGCCATGATCAGCATCGGCGCGAAGACCAGGGTGAGCGTGGTGGCGGTGAACAGGCTCAGCAGCACCAGCGCCGGGGCGAGCACCAGGGCGATCTGCAGCGGGCTGTTGATGATGACGCTCAGCGCGTAGTCGGACTGGTTCTTGTAGGCGAGCTTGATGCCGATCACGTTCTCGATCGCGTTGCCCGCGATGGCCACGATGACCAGGCCGGCGAACGCCTGCGAGATGCCCATCGCGTCGATCGCGGGCTCCAGGGCGTAGACGAACCAGTCCGACACCAGCGCCGCGCTCCCGCTGGCCAGCGCCAGCAGGCCGACCGCCACCCAGACCGGCCACCGCGGCGGCTCCATGTGCACGTCGTTCGCGGCCGCCGCCGCGGAGCGGCGCAGGCTCGCCGGCAGCGACAGCGCGAAGACCACGAGCAGGATGATCGCCACGAAGACCGACAGCGACTTCTCGTGCGGCTCGGCCGGGGTGTGGACGTAGGAGGCGAGGCTCGGCAGCACCAGGGCGGCGGTGGCGAGCACCATCAGCACCATCGTGGTGCGGGCGCGCTCGGAGTTGAACCGCTGCGTGCCGTGCTTGAGCCCGCCGGCCAGGAACGACAGCCCCAGCACCAGCAGGATGTTGGACAGGATCGAGCCGATGATCGCCGACTGCACGACCGCGACCAGCCCGGCCTTGAGCGAGAAGAAGCCGATGAACAGCTCCGGCAGGTTGCCCAGCGCGCCCTGCAGCACGCCGGTCGCGCCCGCCCCGAAGCGGTCGCCGAGCTGCTCGACGCTGCGCCCGACCAGCGACGCGAGCGCGGCCACCGCGCCGCCGGCCACCGCGAACGCGAGCACCGACGGGACGTTGGCGTAGCGGGTGACGGCGGCCAGCCCCACGGCCGCGGCGCAGATGCCGAAGACGACGAAGTCGGAGCGGATGAAAACGCGCGCGGGGGCGGTGTCCACAGTCACGTCGTCGAATATCGCAGACGATCACCACTCTGTCCCGACGGCGGCACTGTACAGTTCCCGCAATTTGGCGGCCCGGGCCGGACGGCCGTGCCCGACCCAGGCGATCCGGCCGGCCAGGTGGGCGGCGAAGTCGGGGTGGCCGTCGCGGTTGGCCGCGGCCAGCCCGTCGCGGGCGGCGTTGTGCAGGATCGCGCGCAGCCGGTCGTACTCGTCCCGCGGCGGCGCCGGCTGGGTGTTGACCACCAGCCCGGCGAGGCGCTGCCGGTCGCCGCGGCCGCGCACCCGGGTCTTGGCCGGGTTGACCCGGAAACCCTCGGCGGCGGCGAGCGCGGTGACCAGGCCGATCAGCCGCCCGGTCTCGGCCGGGCCGAGGTCGCCGGAGAAGGCCAGGTCGTCGGCGTAGCGGGTGTAGGTGACGCCGAACGCGGCGGCCAGGCCGGCCAGCCGCCGGTCGAGGCGGTAGGTGCACAGGTTGGCCAGCGCCGGCGAGGTCGGCGCGCCCTGCGGCAGGTGCGGCGCGCGCAGCGCGAACGCCTCCGGATGGCCGCGCAGCACGTCGGCCGGGCTCGCCGTGGTGCACAGCGCGGCCAGGGCGTGCGCCACCGGCTCCGGGTAGCCCATGGCGCGGAACAGGCCGTACACCCGGGAAACCGAGACGCTGGTGAAGTAGGCGGCAAGGTCCAGCCGGACCACCACCGCCTTGCCCGCGTGCGGCGCGGCGAACGTGTGCACCGAGCGGCCCGGCACGAAGCCGTGGGCGGCCGGGTGCACGGGCACGCGGCCCAGGACCTCGTCGAGCAGGCGGCGCTGCAGGGCGCGCAGGCGCGGCTTGGGCGCCTCGATGAGCCGGTTCGGCCGCCAGGTGTACCGATAATGGCGCAGCCGCTCCGTTCCGGTCTTGCGGTTGATCTCCCGTCGGTCCGCATACCAATCGAGACGGTCACCCTCGACGCCGAGGAACTCGGCGAGCGCGGCCAGGTCGTCCAGGCGCGGGGTGTCCCAGCGCATCCGCACCGTGCGGGTCGGCACCGCCCGGCGCAGCACGATCCGCTGCGGCACCGTCGCGGGCAGCCGGGCCGCGATGAACCCGGCCAGCTCGCGCGGGCGGTCGGCGGGCGGCTCGCGGTAGGCCCGCAGCACCGCCGTCACCAAAGGCCCCAGCCAGCGCGGCCGCCGGCCGAAGGTGGCGGCCCCGGCCTCGAGCAGCGCCGGGCGGGCCCAGTCGGTGGCCAGGAAGGCCAGGGCGAGGGCCTGCGCGGCAGCGCGGCCCGACGTCGCCCGGTCGTGCCTGCCCGGAGCCGCGCGGAGCGCGGTCGAGGGCCGGCGGTGCGCTGCGGTGCTCAATCCTTCGTCCCCGGGGTTACCCCGGAGAGATCACGGCGGGCCGTGACCAGCTCGGGCCGCGCTGCCACGGCGGTCAGCCTACGGCAGCCGGTCCTGATACTCCCGCAGCGCCCGCCGCGCGAAGACCTGCTGGAACGTGGAGACCCGCTCCGAGCGGCCCCGGCCGATGAAGCTCACGAACCAGTGCAGCACGGCGGTGACCCGGTTCTTGAAGCCGACCAGGTAGAGCAGGTGGACCACCAGCCACAGCAGCCAGCCCGGCAGGCCGGCGAAGTGGAACCGGCCGACGCTGGCCACCGCCGAGAAGCGCGAGATGGTCGCGAGGCTGCCCTTGTCGTGGTACTTGAACGGCTGCCCGGTCGGCTGCCCGGCCAGCCGCTTGCGGATCTGCCCGGCCGCGTGCTGGCCGCTCTGGATCGCCACCTGGGCCACCCCGGGCAGCTTCTCCATCGACATCATGTCGCCGACGGCGAAGATCTCCGGGTGGCCCGGGACGCTGGTGTCCGGGTTGACCAGCAGCCGGCCGGCCCGGTCGACCTCGGCCCCGGTCGCCTCGGCCAGCTGGCGCGACAGCGCGGGCGCGGCCACGCCGGCGGCCCAGATCTTCGTCATGGACTCGATGCGCCGGTGCCCGTTGGGCGTCTCGACCTCGATGCCGGTCTCGTCGACGTCGACGACCTTGGTGGACAGCTCCACCTCGACGCCGAGCTTGTGCAGCTGGCGCAGCGCGGCGGTGGAGAGCCGGTCGCCGAACGTGGACAGCACGGTCGGCAGGGCGTCGATGAGGATGATGCGCGACTGCCGGGGGTCGATGTTGTGGTACTGCCCGGGCAGGTGCCGGTGCGCGAGCTCGGCGATCTGCCCGGCCATCTCCACGCCGGTCGGGCCGGCGCCGACCACGACGAAGGTCAGCAGCCGCTCGATCGCGGCCGGGTCCTGCTCGAGCTCGGCCAGCTCGAACGCGCCGAAGATCCGCCCGCGCAGCTCCAGCGCGTCGTCGATGCTCTTCATGCCGGGGGCGAACTCGGCGAACTGGTCCTTGCCGAAGTACGACTGCGAGGCGCCGGCGGCCACGATCAGCGAGTCGTAGTCGACGCTGTAGGCCACGCCCGGCGCCACCACGTCGACCCGCTTCGCGTCCGGGTCGATGCGCGTGACGGTGCCGAGCAGCGTCCTGGCGTTGCCCTGCCGCTTGAGGACCTCGCGGATCGGCGGCGCGATCTCGCCCTCCGACAGGATGCCGGTGGCCACCTGGTAGAGCAGCGGCTGGAACAGGTGGTGCGCGGTGCTGTTGATCAGGGTGACGTCGACCGGCGCGCCCTTGAGCGCCTTGGTCGCGAACAGCCCTCCGAACCCGGCGCCGACGATCACGACCCGGTGCCGCTGCGCCTGCTCGTCCATGTGCATCTCCCGATGGGGCAATGGCTCGTGCACATCAAGTACACCACCGCGCGGCTACGGCTGCCGTGTGTCGTCCGCTACGCCGGCAGCAGCCCGCGCACGTATGCCGCCTGGCCGACGTGCTGGGTGTCGTCGTCGAGGACGCTGATCAGCCGCACGCCGAGGGTGACCGGCGGGTCCCAGCGCTCGTCGACGATCCGGTCGAGGTCCGCGGGCGTGAGCCCGGCCACAAAGGAGTGGGTGCGCGCGTACACCGCGTCGAAGTAGTCCAGCAGGGCCTCGGGCGACTCCGGGCGCACCGCCGCCACCTCCTGCGGCCCGTGCCCGTAGCCGGTGTCGTGCGCCCGCGCCTTGAGCCCGATCCGGGACGCGTAGTCGCCGGTCACCCACAGCTGCTCGGCGCCGTCGAGCAGGTCGGTGACGTGGTCGTCCTGGACCCGGGTGAGGTGCCAGACCAGCCAGCCGATCGAGTTCGCGCCGGGACCGGGCGCCCACCGCAACTGCTGCGCGTCGAGCCCCTCGACCGCGCCCCGCACCAGGTCGGGCAGCCGCCCGAAACCCTCGACCAGCAGCTCGTTCACCTGCATCGTCATCCTCCTCGGGGCTGGGTCCGCCGGCATGGAAATAACCGCCGCAGGACACAACCTAACCCCGCCGGAGCACGAGATTCTCGCCGCCGGGGGCGCTCACCCGCCGTTGAGCGCCTTGTACGCCGAGTCGGGCAGGTCGCGCACCTGGTCGCCGGTCGGCGCGGTGGCCGGGACGGGGCGGCCGAAGTCGCTCAGCGTGATCGTCGTCTCGCTGGCCGGCTCGGTGCCGTAGGCGGGAAGGCTGAGCTTGATCGAATTGAGGTACCCCTGCTGGTCGATCGACGCGGCGAAGGGCACGGCCTTGGCCTTGTCGCCGAGCTCCTTGACCATGTCGGCGTCGTACAGCATCCCGGACGTGTCCTGGGTGATGTCCAGCGTGCCGGTGAACAGCGTGCCGTCCACGTTCTGCACCGCCGTCGCGCCCTTCACCAGGGCGTTCAGCCCGGCCGGGTCCTTCGCGTCGAGCGTCGTGAACTCGCTGCCCAGCCGCGCCGGGTCGGCCCGGAACCAGTACTTGGACAGGTCGACCGGCAGCGGCAGGCCGGTGATCTTCAGGTAGAACGTGCCGGCGACGGTCAGGCTCTCGATCGTCATGGTGGTGTCGGCGTCGAGCCGGAGGGTCATCTTGCCGGTCATCGTCTGCGTCGCCGGGTCGGCGGCCCCCTCGACGCCACCATCGATCGCCGGGTCGCTGACCGCGAAGTGGTACGACCCGGAGCCGCTCTTCGCCGCGGCGGCGGCCAGCTGCTCACCGGCGCTCACCGACCGGCTCGGCCCCGGGGTGACGCCGCCGCCGGCCGCACCCGTGTCCTTGTTGTCCGCGCATCCCCCGGCGAACAGCGCGGACGCGACGAGCACAGCCAGGCCTTTGCGACACCTCATGCCGTAACGCTATGTCATCAATTAGGCACATAGGGTGTGATTCGGCGACCAAGGCGGCCCGGCCGGCGCACCGGCCATCGTCACGTGACAGTGGCGGGATTATTCCGGCGCGGGAGTCGTTTGGGAAGCCCTCGATATCGAACGAGGGTAACGGAGAGGGTTATCCCGGTAGATCGCGGCCGCCACTGCGGGTCCGATGAACACGTCTCTATTGGCCTGCACGAGAGGTGCCGATGAAGCTCATCTCGATCGCGTCCCGGGCCGCCGTCGCGACGGTCGTGACGACCACCGTGGCCGGCCTCACCGCGGTGGCCGGCCCGGCGGCGGCCTCGGCCGCGCCCGCGCCGGCGTTCAAGGTCGTCCCGGCCATCACCGGGCACGTCCAGAAGGTCTCGCGGACCACCCCGCTGTCCACGTCCGACTGCCTCGCGCAGATCGGCATCCACTGCTACTCGCCGCTGCAGTACCGCACGGCCTACAACCTCAACCCGCTGTACGCCCGCGGCATCACCGGCAAGGGCCGCACCATCGTCATCGTGGACTCGTTCGGCTCGCCGACGATCCAGCACGACCTCGAGGTGTTCGACGCCCAGTTCGGCCTGCCGAACACCAACGTCCAGGTCGTCAAGGCCGGCAACGTCCCGCCGTTCGACCCGGCGAACCCCGACCACGTCGGCTGGGCGCAGGAGACGACGCTCGACGTCGAATACGCCCACGCGGTCGCGCCGGACGCCAAGATCGTGCTCGTGGAGACCCCGGTCGCCGAGACCGAGGGCGTCACCGGCCTGCCCGAGATGATGAACGCCGAGAAGGCCCTGATCGACAAGGGCGTCGGCGACGTCATCTCGCAGAGCTTCGGCGCGACCGAGAACACGTTCCCGGGCTTCGACAAGCACAACTACTCCAGCCTGTTGAAGCTGCGGTACGCGTACACCGACGCCGCCCTGCACGGCGTGACGGTGCTCGCCGCGTCGGGCGACGCCGGGGCGACGGACTACCAGGCCGACGGGGAGACGCTGTACTCGTACCCGGTCAACTCCTGGCCGTCGTCGGACCCGCTGGTGACCTCGATCGGCGGTACCCAGCTCAACCTCGACAACACCGGCAAGCGCCTCTCGCCCGACGTCGTGTGGAACGACGGCTACGGCGCCGGCGGCGGGGGCCTGTCGTCGGTCTTCCAGCGGCCCGGCTTCCAGACCGGGGTCCGCTCGGTCGTGGGCAACCACCGGGGCACGCCGGACATCTCGATGAGCTCGGCCGTGGACGGCGGCGCGTGGGTGTATTACTCCTTCGTGGGCGCCGACTCGCCGTGGCACATCTTCGGCGGTACCAGCGAGGCGACCCCGATCTTCGCGGGCATCATCGCGCTGGCCGACCAGCAGGCGGGCCGCCGCCTGGGTGACATCAACGCGAGCCTGTACCTGCTCGGCGCCGGCAGCACCCGCACCCACCTGCCGACCGGCCTGGTCGACGTGACCTCGGGCGACAACAGCTTCGAGGGCGTGACCGGCTACCCGGCCCGCCCGGGCTACGACCTGAGCTCCGGCTGGGGCACGATCGACGCCAGCAAGTTCGTCCCGGCCCTGGCATTCCTGTAGTTGCTCGCAGTGCTCAACGGCGCGGCCCTCGATCGGGGCCGCGCCGTTGCCGTTTCGGGCGGCCCGTTCCCCGGCCGCGGCGAGCCGGTGGGTCAGGCGAAGGACCAGCGCTGGTTGGCGCCGGCGAAGCAGTCCCACACCTGCAGCGGGGTGCCGTTGGCCGAGCTCACGTCCTTGGCGTCGAGGCACTTGCCGAGGGCGCGCAGCGTGCCGTCGGGGTTGGCGGTCCACTTCTGGGCGGCCGTGCCGTTGCAATCGTAGAGCTGCACCCGGGTGCCGTTGGCCGAGTTGGCGGCCTGCACGTCGAGGCACTTGCCCAGGGCGCGGATCGTGCCGTCGCCGGGGCGGGTCCACTGCTGGGCCGGCGTGCCGTTGCAGTCGTAGAGCTGGACCTGCGTGCCGTTGGCCGGGTTGGCGGCCTGGACGTCGACGCACTTGCCGCCGATGCCGGTGATCCGCCCGCCGCCGGCCGGGGGCTGGGTGGTGCCGCCGCCGTCGCTGGTGTAGCCGTACACCCGCACGTAGTCGACGACCATCTGCTGCGGGTAGGTCGAGGAGGCGTCCGGCGAGCCGGGCCAGGTGCCGCCGACGGCGACGTTGAGGATCATGAAGAACGGGTGGTCGAAGACCCAGCGGTTGCCGCGGGTGTCGGCCGGGGTCTGGCGCTCGTACTGCACGCCGTCGAGGTACCAGACAACGGAATCCGGCGCCCAGTCGACGGTGAAGGTGTGGAAGTCATCGGCGAGGGCCCGCCCGCCGGACAGCGTGGTCCAGCCGGTCAGCGGGTTGCCGCCGGAGTAGCCGGGGCCGTGCAGGCTGCCGTGCACCGTGCCCGGCTCCTTGCCGACGTTCTCCATGATGTCGATCTCGCCGTTGTTGGGCCAGGGGTTGGTGCCGATGTCGTCGCCGAGCATCCAGAACGCCGGCCAGATGCCCTGCCCGCGCGGGATCTTGATGCGCGCCTCGAAGCGGCCGTACTTCTGGGTGAACTTGCCCGCGGTCAGCAGCCGCGAGGACGTGTACTCGCAGCGGCCGTACCAGCAGTTGTAGTTGGCCGGGTTCTCCTTGCGGGCGCTGATCACCAGGTGCCCGGCGCCGTCGAGCGCCGAGTTGGCCGCGCCGTCGGTGTAGTATTCCAGCTCGCTGTTGCCGAAGCCCCCGCCGCCGACGTCGTGCTTCCACTTCGCGCCGTCGGGCGCGGCGCCGGCCGCCCCGTCGAACTCGTCGGACCAGGTCAGGCCCCCGACGCCGGCCGAGGCCTCCGGCGCGCTGTGCACGGCGGCCACGACGAGCCCGGCCACGGCCAGGGCGAGGGTGGCGGCGATGACCGGCAGGCGCCGTCGATGCTTGCTGTTCACGAACGCTCCCAGGTGCGGGTTCGGGTATCGAGCCGACCCTATGGAGAGAGCGCTTTCAGGAGCCCTATTGGATCCTTACGTTTTGGTTTACCGGTTTTGAGCGGCTTTTGAGCCCCCCGCACGGCGGCGACGGGCTCATCCGCCGATCGGATCAGCAGGTCAGGTTGCCGCCTGCCGGCACACCCAGGATGCCGACGAACTGGTTGTAGAGGTTGACCCGGCTCTGCATCTGGGCCGGGTTTCCGCCGTTGCACTCGATGCTGTTGATCGCCCGGATGGTGGTGCCGAAGCCCTGCCCGTTCACCATCGCGTTGTGCGAGGTGGTGCCCGCGGCGCCGGTGCCGGTCATCCAGTACCACAGCCCGGTCTGCCAGGAGATCGACGAGTTCGTACCCACCAGGTCCGGGTGGTTGAGCAGGTCGACGCCGAGCGCGTCACCGGCCGCCTTGTAGTTGAAGTTCCAGCTCAGCTGGATCGGTCCGCGGCCGTGGTACGCCGACTGACCGGCCGGGCAGCCGTAGGGCTGGCTCCAGTCGCAGTAGGTCGGCCAGTTGGCGGTGTTGATCTCGTCGATGTACACCAGGCCGCCGGTCTCGTGGCTGACGTTGGCCAGGAACGCCGCGGCCTCCTGCCGCTTGACCGTGTCGCTGCCGGTCGTGGCGAACGCCGGGAACTTCGTCATCGCGTCGGTCAGCCCGGCATAGGTGTAGAAGGAGTTCCGGCTCGGGAACATCTGGTTGAACTGCGCCTCGCTGACCACGAAGCCGCCGCCACCGCCGGTGTTGCCGCCACCGCCGCAGGAGTAGGGCGACCAGAACCAGGTGCTGATCGTCGGGTCGTAGCCCGGGTTGTCGTGCGTCGCCTGGTAATACAAACCGTTGGTGTACCGCACGATCGCGCCCGTGGCGTAGAACTGCCCGGCCACCCAGTTCGGGTAGTTGCACGCGCCGGTACCGCCGCCGCCTCCACCGGTACCGTCGCCGCAGCTGCCGTTGTCGGTCCACACGCCGGAGCCGCCGGTGCTCGGCGTCTCGTACTGCGTCCACCACTTGGCGGTCCAGTTGTGGCCGGCATACGACGCCTGCATGCCGCCGGTGTAGACGGCGCTGCCGGAGTAGGCCGGAGCGCAGGCGACGGCCGCCTCGGACGCGCTCATCGGCAGGATGGCGGCCACCGCGGCGGCGACGATCACGCCCGCCACGGCGACGAACGCGAGCAGTCGTCTCGGCCGCGGGGGCTCAACACATGGGTGGATGTCCATGCCTCTTTGTAAACAAAACTTCGTATTTTGTAAAGTATCTTTCTTGTTTGGATTGGGACCTTCACGAGGAACTCGTGGCCGTCCCGGGTCTTCACGATGATCTGGTACGTGTCGGACGTACCCTCCCGCTGCGCCGCGACCGGGTCGACCTGCCCGAGCTTGTCGAACACGCCGCGCTCGGCCGCCTGGAACGACTCGGCCTGCGCCGGCCCCCACTTGGCCGGGTCGCGCGGGTCGCCGTCCTTCGCCTCGTTGGCCCGCCGCCGCGCCACGGTCGCCGGCGGGATGGTGACGTCGTTCGCGGCGACCGGCGCGGCCTCCTGCGTCGTGGGTCACCGCAACCGTCTCGACCGGCACCACACGCGTGGCGGCGCCGGCCACGCCGACACCGGCGGCGACGCCGGCCACCACCACGCCGAGGCCGATCACCAGGACGATCTTTCGCATCGTGCTTCCTCCCCAGGCTGGGCTCGCGAGCGCGATCTGACACCCGCGAGAACCAAGACGGGTCACCACCGCCGCCCTGTCACTGCCGTCCGCGAACTGGTGCCAAACGCCTGGTTGGCGGGGATACTGGGGCTCCCGCTATTGGAGGCGATGTCATGCCCGCACTTCCGTTGTTCCCGACCACGCTCGTGGGCAGCTTTCCGCAGCCCGAGTGGCTCATCGACCGGGCCAGGCTCGCCGGCCGGTTCCCGCCGCGCGTGCGCGCGAAAGAGCTGTGGCGGCCCGCGCCGGAGCACCTCGCCCGCGCGCAGGAGGACGCGACGCTGCTCGCGATCCGGGCGCAGGAGGATGCCGGCCTCGACATCCTGACCGACGGCGAGATCCGGCGGGAGAGCTACTCCAATCACTTCGCGACCGCCCTGGTCGGGCTCGACCTGGACGAGCCGGGCGTGGCGCTGGACCGCAGCGGACATCCGAACCCCGTCCCCCGCGTGGTCGGCCCGGTCAGCCGCCCGGGCCCGGTGCAGGTCGCCGACGTCCGTTTCCTGCGCGAACACACCGACCGCACGATCAAGGTCACGGTGCCCGGTCCATTCACCATGTCGCAGCAGGCGCAGGACGACCACTACGGCAACCCGGAGGCTCTCGCGGAGGCCTACGCCGACGCCGTCAACGCCGAGGTCCGCGACCTGTTCGCGGCCGGCGCGGACATCGTCCAGCTGGACGAGCCGTATCTGCAGGCGCGGCCGGAGCCGGCCCGCGCATACGGCGTGAAGGCCCTCAACCGCGCGCTGGACGGCGTGGTCGGCACCACGGCCGTGCACCTCTGTTTCGGGTACGCCGCGATCATCCACGAGCGCCCGTCCGGCTACTCGTTCCTGCCGGAGCTGGCCGACTGCAGCTGCGACCAGATCTCGATCGAGACGGCCCAGTCCAATCTCGACACCTCGGTGCTGAAGCACCTCACCGGCAAGACGATCATGCTGGGCGTGATCAACCTGTCCGACCCGGCCGTCGAGTCCGTCGACACGGTCGTCGAGCGGGTCCGCCGCGCGCTGCCCTACGTCGCGGCGGAGAAGGTCGTGATCGCCCCGGACTGCGGGATGAAGTACCTGCCGTGGGAGTCGGCGACCGGCAAGATGCGCGCCATGGCCGGCGCCGCCGAGGTCCTCCGCCGGGGCTGACCCGCGCGACGGCGCCCCCTGCCGGTCCGCCACCGGCAAGGGGCGCCGAGGGCTCGGATTGGCGAGCGCTTCGCCGAATGTCGACTTCGATGCGAACTCCTAGAATGGCAACTGTGAGTTCACCGGGACGGCGTCGCATCGACGAGATCGGCGAGGAGAGCCGGCGTCGGATCCTCGATGCGGCCGAGGCGCTGTTCGCCGAGCGCGGATTCGACCGGACCTCGTTCGTGGACATCTCGGAGCGGTCCGGGATCAGCCGGGGCAGCATCCCGTGGCACTTCACGAACAAGGACGGCCTGGTGATGGCGGTCTTCGAACGCGCCGTGGACCGGTTCCTGGGCCCGGACCGGTATGAAACGATTCCGACGCTGGCCGAGGTCGTGCGCGACTATGCGGACTGGGTGCGCAGCGGCAACTCGGCGCTGATGTTCATGGTCCTCACCGAGGCGATGAGCAGCACAGGCGTGGTCCACGCCCAGTATCAGGAGTTCCTCGACCGGCGCCGCAAGGGCCTCGAGCGGTGGCTGCGCCTGCAGCGCCCCGCCGGCGTCGACGCCGTCGTCGCGGCCGAGCGGGAGCGCCAGGTCTCGATCGCGCTCAACGGAGCCGTGATCGGTATCCACCTCCAGTGGCTCGTCGACCCCGAGGGCGTCGACCTCGACGGGGCCTTGCAGTCGTTGGCGGCCGTGTTCGACACGCATCTCGCCGACGCGTGGGCCGTTCCGGCCGCGGTCGAGGCGCGCCGCAACGGCGCGGGGAACCGCAAGGGCTCAAGCCCGCGCAGGCGCACCGCCTGACGCGGCGCAACCATCGGGACCGTTCAGCGGGGCGGCCGGGTTTCCCGCTCCGGGGCCAGCCGCAAGGTCGTGGCCGCGGCCGTGGCTCCCACCATGGTCGAGCTGCCCGAGCTCCCGTATTTGTCGCGGTAGGCGGCGTCGATGGCGTCGCGCAGGTCGGCCGGACCTTCGCCCACGTCATCGATGGTGACGTCGGTCTCCGATCCTGGAACGCGGATGCGGGCTCGGTGAGAGCGCAGTGCGTGACCGTACCAACCGGTGTCGCGCTGGTACCAGGTGCGCACGAACACCTGATCGTCGGCGCACACGACCCAGATCGGGGTCCAGGGGCGCAGGCTTCCGTCGGCGCGCTTGACGGCGATGTGCAGCTCGCCGGCCGCATCGATCTGCTCCAGCTCGTGCGGGGACCACGTGGCATGCATTTCGCGAAGACCTCCTCCGAATTCGCATCGGGTCAGCTCGGCCGCAGGGCGGCGAAGACCTCGGGCCAGTTGGCCGGCAGATTGTCGAAGATGAATCGCTGGTACAGCGTCATGAAGTCCGCGCCGGCCCGGCTCACTTCGGCGCTGTCCGAGCGCCTGGCCGCTATGCACTGGTCGAGGCAGTCCCAGTCCTCGCGGTCGCGCTCCCGTACACCCATCGTGGCCAGCGCGGCCTGGACGGCCTCGTGCTCGAAGAATGACTCGTCCCAGGCCGTCGCCGCGCCCATCAGGTAGATGAGTCGAGTGCTGGGCAGCTCAGCCGCAACGGTTTCGCTGTCGTAGGTGCGCGCCGCGTCCTCACCCACGATGCCGGACGTCTCGACCGACGAGTCGACCAGATCCCGCCAATAGGCGACGTCGTGTACCCCGTCGGTCTGGAGCATGTGCTTGCTCGCGAACTCCGCCATCCGCGCCGGGTCGTCGATCAGCGGCGAGACCGCCGTGTCCATGCTGTAGTCGAACCCGAAGAACCACCTGCGCCCGTCGACCATCATGGATTCGATACCGCCCACGTGACCCTCACGGTCCGCGATCGGTTTGATGTCTTCCACGATGGGCGAGCGTAGTACGGTGCCGGTCAGCCGGCTCGGTTCGCCTTCGGTGACGAGGCGGCGGCACGGTCGGCAGCATTCACGAGGGCCGAAGCCAGGAGGGCCACGGGCCGGTCATCGTCGTGGGCCAGTCGCCGCAGGACGTCCAGCGCAATGGTCCCCGGCATCTCCGCGAGGGCCTGGGTCAGTCGAATCCGTACCGCCGAGTCCGCGGTGTGTACGGCGAGCTCATCGACCAGCGCACTCATGATCCGGTCCGCCCACTCCGCGTCCCGCGCCAACGTTCCCAGCAGCTCGGCCGCCTCGACGTCGTTCGTGCCCTCGACCACCATGGCGAGCAGCGTCGGCACGGCTCGGGTCACGCCCCGTGCGCCCAGTGCGAGAGCGGCATGTCCGCGGATCGTCGTGTCCGCGTCCCCGAGCGCGTCCGTGAGCGCCGCGGTCGCCTCGTCGCCGGGCAGCTCGGCGAGCGCCAGGACCGCGCGGCGCCGGACGTCGGCGTCGTCGGAGGCCATGGCGGATGCCAGGCTTGCCACACCGTCACCGCCGGCCCGGGCGAGGGCCCACCGCAGAGCCCCGGCAACGTTCGGATCGGATTCGGCGAGGACCGCCCTGGCCAGCACCTCGACGGGTACCGACGCGGGCTCGGCCGGGGCCAGGACGGCCTGCTGCCGGCGGGCGGCGCTCGGCGAGCCCAGTCCGTGCAGGAGCTCGACGATCCGCGCGACGTCCGGCCAGCCGGCGGGCTCGGCCGCATCGACCGTTCGCAGCCGTTCGAGGAGTTCGTGCTCCCGCCGCAGTCGTTCCCCGGTCGCCTCGATGAGGTCGCCGACCAGCGCGGACGGGGTGAATCCGGGATCGTCGAGCGTGCGTGCGATCTGACGCAGCGACAGTCCCAGCGACCGCAGACCCTCCACGTAGAAGATCCGCCGGACGTCCTCGGGCGTGTACTCCCGGTAGCCGCCCACGGTGCGGCCGGTCGGCCGGACCAGTCCGATGGCGTCGAAGTGCCTGAGCATCCGGGCGCTCACCCCAGAGCGGCGAGCCACCTCACCGATCAGCACGCAGTGCTCTCCTCCCGGTCCGGACCGAGCGCGACGACCCGTCTCGCCGCATCGACGGCGAGGTCGAATCCGGCATCCGGGTCGCGCCGGAGCCGCTCCGTCGCGCTCGCATGCGCGCGCACCGCCGGGTCGTGATGGGTCATCGCCGCCCGCAGGACCGGCTCGACCACGTCGCCGAGCGCGACGAGGGCACGGCTCAGGCTGAGCCGCACCTCCCGGTCGCCGCGACCGAACTCCGCGGCCAGTTCCGCCGCCAGCGCCTCCTGCTCCCCGTCGGGTACGAGCACGACGGCAGCGCGCCACGCACTGCGCGCGACCTCATCGACGGCGTCGTGCAGCAGGGACCGCGTGATCGCGGGCCACACGCCGCTGTCCCCGATCTTGGACAGGGTGTGCAGCGCCTGGCTACGAGCCTGTGCGCGTCCGGACCGCAGCTCCGTGAGCAGCTTCGGCACCGTGATCTCCGCCGGGAGACGGGTCAGCGCCCACGTGAGCATGTCGCGCACGAAAAAGTCCGGCTCGATCGCGCACCGCGCCACGAGCGCGTCGGCGAAACCGGGTTCGGGATGCGAACCGATGGCCAGGGCCGCCTTCAGCCGCGTCGACGAGTTCCCACCCGCCAAGGCGTCGAGCAGCCGCGTGTCCTGCCTGTACCCATGTGCCGAGCTCACGGGGCACCACCTCCGACACCCCAGTCAAAACCCTGTCACCGTGACAATGTCAAGTTCACAGACGAGACGCCGCAGCCGCGATGTCGTCGACGCGGCGGGCGCCTGAGCCATGGCTGACCACCGGGTCGCGGCCCATTCGGGGGTGGGGCACCCGCCGCGCGGACACAAAGTCTCCGTGATCATGATGCTCGCAATGGCCCCGGGCCGGGTTTTTCATGATCCCGGAGAACTGTGGTACCCAGGGGTACATCAGCACTCCGTGATCATGAAAAACCGGTGGTGCCTTGGCGAGTTGTGCATGATCACGGAGACTTCTTGTCGCTGCGCCGCGCTCCGCGGCGGCCAAGCGCCCGGTGTGCGTCGACTCAGCCCTGCTGGGGCGCGCCGAACCGCAGGCCGTCGAAGAGGATCGCCGTGATGCGCACGGCTTCGTCCTTCCAGCCGTCCGTGGCGCGCATTCCGCAGACGCCTCCCAGCGCGCGCAGCATGGTGCGTCCGCCGACGTCGCCACGAATGGTGCCTGCCGCCGCGCCCGCCCTGAGCAGCCGATCGAGAGTGTGCGCCATCTGCGTGCGGGCGTCGTCGAAGACCGGTGAATCCGTCGCCATGATGCTCTCCAGTGCGACGGCCATGCCTTTGCTGACGGCCGCGTGCTCCACGAGCAGCAGCAGGAAGCGTCGCAGGGCCTCGTCCGGGGCGTGCCGGTCGAGCAGATCCGCGGGAGCGGCGCACAGCTCATCGACCTCCTGGCGATAGACCTCCTCGACCAGGGCTTCGCGGGTCTCGAAGTGGCGATAGAGCGTTCCGACCGCCACGCCGGCTCGCCGGGCGATCTCTTCCACTCCGGCGTCGGCCTCGCCGCCGAGGAACGCCTCCCGCGCCGCAGCCAGGAGCGACTCGCGGTTACGCCGCGCGTCAGCACGCAACGGACGTGACGACGACAACACGACCTCCATAAGATGAGTCCGACTCCGGTTATGCTACATTTCCGGAGTCGCTCTCACCTTACTGAACGGGTCGCCTCATGACGGTCTTCGAAGACGGCCTCAAACCGAGCAGGCAGGACGGAGCACGAGCATGAACATCAACCTCGGCGCCGTGATCATCGACGCCGGCGAACTGGAAGCCGAGAGCGCGTTCTGGCACCGGTTGCTGGGCGGCTCGATCGCGAAGACCCCGACCCACCACTTCCTGCGCATCGACGGGTTCCCCGCATTCGTGATCCAACTGGCTCCGAGACACGTCCCCCCGCACTGGCCGGAGGGCAACGCCCAGCAACTGCATGTCGACCTGACGACGGACGACCTCGCGGCCGCGGACAGGCTGGCGCTCGAAGCCGGCGCCCGCCGGCTGAAGCCCACCGACGACGTCGACCCCGCCGCACCGAACGGTGGCCGGGTCTACGCCAGCCCGGCCGGGCACCCCTTCTGCCTGCGATCGGCCTGACCACCGCCGGGCGCCCAAGAGCCCGTTGACCGAGTTCTCCGCCTGGTCCTACCCGCCGGGGGCTAGCCGGCGATGGCGCGGGCCGCGGTGACCAGGCCCAGCGACACCGCGGCGACGCAGATCAACGCGATGACCGAGGTCGCCTCGAGCCAGCGCAGCACCGGGCGGCCGAGGCTGCCGCGCCAGGACAGCGCGGCCTGGACGGTGCCCAGCAGCGCACCGGTCGCCATCCCGGCGATCGCCGGGGCCAGGTCCGGCAGCGAGCCGTGGCCGGTGGCCAACCGGTCCAGAGCGACCACGGTGACGGCCCCGCCCACCAGCAGCAGCGCCGGCGCGGCCCAGGTGTCCGCGAACAGTCGCGACCTGACCAGCAGGCACAGGCCGACCAGCAGTGCGAGCAGCCGGTCGCCGGGAGTGCCCCGCAGCGCGAGCCAGGTGGCCCACGCCGCACCCGCGGCCGCGACGCCGAGCACCATGGCGCCCACCGAGCGGCGGGCGGCACGCAGCCGATACGCCACATCGGCCCGCGCGACGGAGTCGGCGAAGCGGACCTGGAAGTCGGCCGCGGCCAGGCCGCCGGCCGCGAGCGTCACGCGCGGCAGCGCGCCGAGCAGCATCACCGCGAGCACCGCACCGACCCGGAACACGACATGGGCGGGCCAGCCGGGACGGTCGGCCAGCAGGAGCCCGGCGACGGCGACGGCGACGAACGACAGGCCCACGGCAAACGACCGCAGGTAGCCATCGGACACTTCGTACCCCCTGATCCAGAGTCGCCTCTGTACGACAACACGAGATACGCCGCCCCGCAAGGGTCTGGCGCTCAGCGGTGTCCGGCCGGAGGTGGAATCCTCGCCCCTGTTGGTTGTAGTGTGTTCGCAAAGCGAACACCATCACGGAGCGGATCGGACCCGGCAGACCAGTCGTTGCGGGCCGGAGGGATGAGCAGTGAGCGTCTACAGAATCCAGATCAACGCCGAAGAAGGCGGCGGTGAGACCACCGTCAGCGTCGAGGTGAACGGCGACGAGGGCCGGGTCATCGAGTTCAGCGTGCGCGCACCCGAGGGCGCCGATCTCACCGGGCTCGATCTGACCGCGGTCGACCTGTCGATGCTGGTTCGTGCGGTGCTTCCCGACGCCGGTCGCCGGCCGTCGGACACCGAGGCCGGCCGCGCCGCCGGCGGGCCCTACCGGCGGGTCCCGGCGGTGGTGACCCGGGCCGGTGCGGCGCCCTTGCCCACCCGGGCCTACCGGCGAATGCCCGACGACCTGGCCGAGGTCTACACGCAGGCCCGGAGCGTCAACGCCGTCGCCGCCCACTACGGAGTCCCCCGCCATACCGCGCAGGGCTGGATGATCCGGCTCCGGGAGCGGCTGCTCGCGCAGGGCGCGCCGGCCCGATGACCGGACGGCAGCCACCGGGCTCGCGTCGACGACCAGGAAGACGCCATAGACTATCCAACATGCTCCGTGTATCCGACATCGCCTTGTGCCGGGCGCTGACGTGGACCCTGCGCTGATTCTGCGTGACCTCGCCGAGGGGCGCAGCCGCGGCATCGCGCGGTCGCAGCGGATCGGCCGAGCCGTGCGAATGCTGACGTTCGGCATGGCGCGCACCGGGGAAGTGGAGGCGGCCAAGGTCGAGCGCCTGCTCGTCGAGGCCGTCCAGGCCGCCCGACCGAGGCCCCGCGTGGTCGCCGTGCTGTCCGGTAGCGGCGGGACCGGAACGACGACGACGGCGGCCGGCATCGCCGCGACCATGGCCGCCCTGCGCGACGACGCCGTGGTGCTCGTCGACGCGCAGACCGGCACGGGCTCCCTCGCCGCGCGAATGCCCGGCGTTGCCGTCCAGCGGGCCGTGCCGACCGCGTGGGACCTCGCCGTCCGCGGCGAGCGTGCGGTCCCGCGCGCCCAGCAGGGGAGACCGGCCGTGGTCGACGCCGCGCCCCGCGGTGCGCCGATGACGCCGTATCACCTCGAGCGGGCCCTCGACGCGCTCGCCGCCCGGTACACGTTCCTCGTGCTGGACCTGGGCGACGACGCGGGCGCTCTGGCCGGGCTGGCGGACCGGGTCGTGGTGGTCACCGTGCCGGCCGAGGCCGCGGTCGACGGGGCGAGAAGAGCGCTGGACCGGGTCGGCCGCTGCGGCCCCGAGGTGGCCGAGACCGCGGCGGTGGCGGTCGTCTGCCGCGAGCCGGCCGCTCACCGCCGCCTCGTGCGGCGCCTGCACGAGGAGCTCAGCGCCGACGTGGCGCGGCTCGTGCTCGTGCCCTACGACCGCGCTCTGGACGGGCCCGGGCTGCCGGATCCGGTGCGACTGCGCCCGGCGACGCGGGAGGCATATCTCGCCCTTGCCGCGCTCGCGGCGGGCTGACCCTACGCGCCCGCGCCCGCGACCAGTGCGGCCAGCGCCAGATACGCGCGCCGGGTCGCGGGTCGTATCCGGGCGGGATCGAAACGGCCGCCGCCGCTCAAGTAGCGGTCGTACGGAATCAGCGCCCCCTCCGCCGAACCGTCCGTCAGCCGGCCGAGGCGGCTGTGCAGCCGCCGGTCGGCGTGGGGACGGACCCGCACCACCGCGAACACCACCGGCACCCGGGCGCTGCGGTCACGCTCACTGATCCGGTCGAGGGCGAGCTGCGCACTCTGCAGGCCTTCGTCGGTGGCCGTGGTCACGATCACCACCTGGTCGGCGAGCCGGACGGCCTCCTCCCCGGCCGGGGACAGGTCGTTGCCGACGTCCAGCATCGTGAACGTGTGGGTCGTGGTCAGTCCATCGACGGCGGCCCGCAGGTCGTGGGGGTCCATCGGCTCGGTGGACGGTGCGCCGTCGATGCTGCGCAGCCCGCCGCCGCCGACGAAGGGCAGCGCGGAACGGGGCCCGTCCGCGACCGCGCGCAGGCTGGGACCCGGACGCCCGGCGAGCCGATTGGTCAGGGACGCGGTGCCGGACCTGGCGTCCGCGAGCACGGTCGTGTCCTGGCGCATGGCCGCGAGGGTCAGCGCGATGCCCGCGGCCGTGGTCGTGGTGCCGGCGCCGCCCTGCCCGGACATCACCGCGACCACACGCGCGTGCCGCTGTGGCGCGCACACCGAGGCGATCAACTCGCGCTCCAGCTCGAGTGCCTCCACGGCGCCCGGATCGACGAGCCCCGCAGCGAGTGACCGCATCGCCTGCCCGAGCATCGCCACCCGCCCGCTCGGCCGCGCCTCGGCGTCGGCCAGCGTGCGCAGCACCTCGATCACGGGCGACACGCCGGCCTCGGTGCCCGCCTGCCAAGCGTCTTCGGCCTCCCAGTCCGGCGTAGCACGGCGGGCCGGCACCGCGTCGCGGGCCGCGCTCGTGGCCGCGGTCTCGGCGGCAGCGACGGGAAGGCCCGGATCGAGCAGCCACCGCTGAGCGACACCCGACGGGCCGGCGTCCCGGTCCGCGGTCTCCGCGGCGTCCAGCCTCGCCGGCTGACGAGGAAGCTCCGCCCGCCCGCCGTTGCCCTCCACCGTCGAGTCCCGGGACGAGACGGTCCGTTCACGGACCTGGCGTCCGCCGCGCGGCGAGGCCCGTTCGGCGTCGTCCAGGGTGTCCGATGGGCCACCGGCAAGCGCGGACAGCCACGCTTCCTGGTCTAGCTCCATGTGCCGGCTGGGATCGGGCTCGGTCCGCCCCGGCCGCCCACTCGTTTCCGAGGCGCCGGACACCGCCGTGCGCGGCGCGTCGTCCTCGTCCGCGCCCGTCCCGGGCCCGCCTGTGTCCCGGCTCGGTGGCCTCATGACCGCTGTCGTCGAGGGCGGCGGCGGATAGGCCCGCGGCGGAGCCGCCCGCCGGGGCTCGGACCCGCCGGCCTCCGCGGTGCCGGCCCCGTGTCCGCCGGCCGGTGACGCGCCGCGGGACGTCGGCAGGCGGTCGGATCGCCGGGCCGCCTCGTTGGTGTCCGCATCCGCTTCCCCGTGGGGCGCGGCCGCGGCGCCTCCGCCGCCGGCGGGCTTCCGGCCGGTGCTGCCGTCCCTGTCCGCCACCATCGTGATCCCTTCACAGAGCTGCCCGCAGCTTTGTTCGACGCAAGTCAATCATGCGTCAAGCGTCGCGGAAAATCGTCATAGCGATCATCATTCCGGCCCGCCCACCGGATTGGATGTGGGCTCAAGTTGGCTGTAGGGTTGTGCGCTAAGCGAACACTGTCCGGGCCACAGCCACGACCGGCGGTGTGTTTGGAGGGAGACGCGATGAGCATTTACACCATCACCATCAGCCCGGACGACGACAGCGGAGCCGAGACGACGGTCAGCGTCGACGTCGACGGTGGCCAGATGCGGATCATGGAAGTCACCGTCAGGTCGGCCAGCGGTGCCGGGCTGTCCGGCGGCCGGATGCCGAACGTCGACTTCGACCTCCTGTTGCGTGCGATCAACCCTGTTCGCCAGGCGGCGGAGCAGTCCGGCGCCGAGGCCGAGCCCGAGATCGAGGAGCCGGCTCCGCGCCGGTCCGCGCAGCCCGTCCGGTCGCGGGGGCCGGCCGGCGAGGGCAAGCCGCGCGGATCGGGCGCCGAGGGCAGGCGCCGCCAGCGCAAGCCCCGGATCGAGACGAGCGTGCCGCCGAGCGCGCTCGGGGGCAGGGTCTATCGCCGCATGCCCGACGACCTGGCCGAGGTCTACGAACAGACGCAGAGCGTCTCGGCGGTCGCGCAACACTACGACGTGCCACGACACACCGCGCAGGGCTGGATGAACCGGCTGCGGGAGCGGGTCCGGGAGCAGTGACGGCGCGAGTGCGACGGGCTCCAGGGTGACAGATGCTCCCCCACGTGCGCATGATGGTGTAGTCACGCACGTGCGTTGAAGGGTGGGTAGCCGTGCCAGCCGCGGAGACAGCACAAGCCACAAAGCCTGCCGACGACGTCCGGACGATCGACTGGCCGGGTGAGTATGTGCAGTCACTGGACCGCGGCCTGGCCGTGATCCGCAGCTTCACCGGCACGTCCGGCCGGCTCACCATCGCCGACGTGGCGCGGGGCACCGGGCTGACCCGCGCCTCGGTCCGGCGGTCACTGCACACCCTGCGGACGCTGGGCTATGTCGGCAGCGCCGACGGCCGCTTCTTCCTGCAGCCGCGGGTGTTGGAGCTCGGCTACGCATACCTGTCGTCGGCGTCCATCCCCGTGGTCGCCCGGGAGCACCTCGTCCGGCTGTCCGAGCGGTTGAAGGCGTCGTGCTCGATGGCCGTGCTGGACGGCTCCGACATTCTCTACGTCGCCCGGGCCCAGACGCAGCGGACGGTGAGCGTGTCGGTCGGCGCCCGGACGCCGGCCTTCGCCACGTCGATGGGCCGCGTGCTGCTGGCCGGGCTGGCCGGCGAGGCCCTCGAGGAGCAGCTCGAGGCCGCGGACCGGGACCGCTGGGAGCCCGATCGGCTGCGCGAGGTGATCGGCGACGTGCGGCGGCAGGGATTCGCGCTGGTCGACGAGGAGCTGGTGGCGGGCCAGCGTTCGGTGGCCGCGCCGGTGCGGGACGTGACCGGCCGCGTGGTCGCGGCCGTCGCGGTGTCCGACGACGCCGCCCGGGTGACGGTGGGCACCCTGCGCACCACGTATCGCCGGGAGTTGGTGCAGACCGCCCTCAACATCTCCTACGGCCTCGCCGCCCGCGGCTGAGCCGGCAGGCCTCGCCGCGCGGCTGAGCCGGCAGCCGTCGCCGCACGCGGCTGAGCCGGCACCGGCCGCGCGGTCAGTCGAAGTACGAGGGCAGCGCCTCGCCGACCAGCTGTTCGGTGATGTCGACGTCGTCGCGGGCCGCCCAGGTCTGGAACACCCGATGGTCGAACTCCTCCAGGCCCAGCTCCGCCGCCAAGGCCGGCTCGTCACGGTCCAGCTCCAGCCGGAGCCAGTCACCGTGAGCGCCGATCACGACGAACCGCTCGCCGCGCCAGGTTCCGATCGTCCGGCGATACCGCAGCGTGTCGAGTTCGTCGAGTTTTATCGGGTCGCTCGGGTGGTCCACTTCCCCGCCGGGCGTCAGGGCAGCGTCGAGGTGGACGCCGTCCGGCGACGGCCAGGCCAGATACTCGTGCCCGTCCCAGGCAGCCAGGTAGCCGTCGCGCAGTTCACCGCGGTAAGGATCGATCGACGGCCCACGCTCGGGCTGCCAGCACCGCTCTCGCGCGTCGTACTCGCCGACCAGCGACTCGTACCCGTCCGGCCAGATCCGCAGCAACTGCGCCCGATGCGGCAGCAGGATGCCGGATCCGACGAGCGCCGGCGGCTCGGACGCCGGCACCGGCCGGTACAGCTGCGGGCAGAAAGCCGGCCAGCGGACGACGTGGATCGAACCGTCGTCCGGGTCGGTGATCCAGTCCACCGGGGCGAAGCCGGGGAGGTCGGCCAGCTCGGCGATGCTCAGGGCGGCGACGTCGTCGAGATGATGGAACAAGCCGCCGACGCGGCCGTGGCCGTCGTCGAGATACAGCGGCACCTGGTTGTGGGCCAGCACTTTCTGCAGGATCGGCGGCGGCGCGGGCGAGGGGCTGGGCAGGAACAGGTCCGTCACGTCGAGGATTCGGGACGCGAGCAGCGCGACCCGTTGGGCGGGCAGCCGGGCCGCGATCGGTGAGCCGGCGTTGACCACGAGCGACACCGGGCCGTGCGGCCAGTGCTGCAACACGTCACTCATCGGCACGCGGCTCGCCGGCGTGTCCGGCCCGAGATGGTTGGCCAGCGTCTCGGCCGAGGTGAAGACCAGGATGCTCGGCTCGCCGTACTCCTCGATGCGCCACCCGAAGTCGTGGTCGCCGGGCGCGGCGTCCGCCGGTGTCGCCGCGTCGACCGCCACGAGCACGGTGGCTCCGGCGACGACCTTGAGGAACTGCAGCGAGTCGTCCTCCCGCACAGCATCGACCAGGGCCTGCTCGGTCAGGTTCGCCGGACGGAAGTCGGGCCCGGCGTCCGATGCGCGGACGCGCTCGGACCCCAGATCCGGCGGTGCGCCCGTGCCGAGCCGGGCCACCAGCCAGCCGGGCAGACGGCTGGCGATCGGCAGGCCGGGGTCGACGATGAGTCCCCAGGCCGGATCCGGCCAGACCCCGGCGAGCTGCTCCAGGCCGAGGATGACGTGCGGCCGGGTCGAGCCGTGGACCGCCATCGCCGCCCGGGAGGTGAATGCGACAAGCGACGTTCGTCCGTCGTCGTTGCGGGTCAGCCACTGCGGTTCGGCCGCCTTGCCGTCGCTGGCCGGGTGCACGAGCACCAGGAGGTTCACGTCGGCGAGCACCTGGAAGTAGCGGTCACGATCGTCATCGGCGACCGCCCGCAACAGCGCGTCCTCGGTTTGCGTGGCCGGCCGCCACTGCCCCTTTGGTTGCATCGCCGGCTCCTCCGTCCGGACTGGACAGCCCATTGTGTACGAGAACATGAGCGCCGCGCCAGCGGCAAGAGGCCGAATGATCGATATCATCCGGAGGGTTGAACCAACATACGTCATACACTACAGTGCGGCGCATGGAACGGCTTCGGCACGGTGCCGGGCCCGGGGCGTCCGGCGAGGACCGCGGCACGCCGCCCGGCCGCCATCGGTGCCCGACGCTCAGCTGACCGGCAGGCCGAACAAGCCATGCCGGTCGGCGAGCGTCTGGTCAACGGCGTCGGGCGCGAGCACCCGGGAGACGACGAGGTGCACCAGGCCGACCGTGCCGGCCCGCTCGCCGAGCGAGCTGGTCACGATCCGCAGTTCGTTGGTGCTGCGATCGAGTGCGACCTCGCGCACGCGGGTCGAGACCGCGTCAAGGACGCGTGGCAGCGCGCCGATGGTACCGCCGAGGACGAGGGTGCGCGGATTGGCCATCGCGATGAGCGACGCCAGCACGGTCCCGACCTTGCGGGCCGCGTCGTCCAGGCGCCGGCCGATGTCCCGCTCGCCGGCCCGGCGCACCAGGTCGTCCAGGTGGGTCACACCGTGATCGGCGAGCTGGCCGAGCAGCGCGTGGCCGGAGGCGTACGCGGCGAGACAGCCCCGCCGCCCGCACCGGCAGGCGGGTCCGGAGGTGGTCAGCTTGATGTGGCCGATGTCCCCGGCGGCGCCGTCGTCGCCGGCGATGCTGCGACCGTCGGCGATCAGGCCGGCACCGATGCCGGTGGCCCACTTGATGCCGAGCAGTGTCTCGCCGCCGTGCAGCGTCGCCTCGCCGAATACCACGGCCCGGGCGTCGTTCTCCAGCACCATCGGCACGTCCCAGTGCTCGCGCAACCGATCCACGACCGGGTACGCGTCCCAGCCGGGCATGATCGGTGTCGGCCCGGGCAGGCCGGTCGCCGGCGTGATCGGGCCCGGCAGTCCCACGCCGATGCCGATGATCCGGTCGCCGGTCCGGTCCGCTGTGAGCTTGCCGGCGAGCGCGGTGAGCCGGCGCAGCACCTGATCCGGCGGCGTGCCGGTGATGTCCAGCTGGCAGCGGCTCGAGCGCAGCTCGCGGCCGTGTACCCCGGTCAGGCTCACCCGGCCCTGGGTGTGCCCGACGTCGAACGTGAGCACGGCGAGGTGGCGGTCGTCGAAGCTGATCAGCTGCGCCGGGCGGCCACCGACGGACGCGGTCGTGCCCGCCTCCCGGGCCAGTCCGGCGGCGAACAGCGGCGACATGCGCTCCAGCAGGGTCGGCCGGGACATGCCCGTGGCGTCCAGCAACTGTTGCCGGGTCCAGGCCGGGGCCGACCTGATCAGTGCGAGCAGGTGACCCGGGCTGGCGCCCGGCGTGCGCGTGATCCCATCGAGATCAGCTGTGCCATTCATCGACGACCTCTTGACAAGCGTGTTACCGGAGAGTGCACTTACGTCAGCCCGCTTTACAAAAGATGACTTTACAAAACTCAACCAGCTTTCGGGAGTGGCGATGACGAACGGTACCCCGAACCGGCCTGTGATCAGCCGCCGAATCATGCTCCGCGCCGGTCTGGGCGTGGGGCTCGGTGCCTTAGCGGGGCCCGCGCTGGCCGCCTGTGGCGGCGTCTCGACCAGCGGCGCCAGCGGCGAAAGCGGAACGGTGAACTTCCTGTGCACCCAATTCACTCCGGTCGAGGAGCGACAGCGGTTCGAGAAGATCCTCGGCAAGCGCGTGACCGCCGCCAAGGTCGCGTACAACCCCGTCGACGCCGGCGTGTTCGCCTCCACCCTGCAGTCGCAGGTGGACGCCGGCAAGGTGCAGATCAGCCTGGTGGGCGGCGTGCACGGCGACCTCGCCCCGCACGCCGGACGGCTGCTCGACCTTGACGACATCGCGTCCGCCCTCACCGATCGCGGCATCGACCCGGAGTTGATGGCGCTCGGCAAGCTCGGCGGCGGCACCACCAAGTACATCCCCTGGATGCAGGCCTCCTACGTGCTCGCGGTGCACAAGAAGGCCACGCAGTGGCTGCCCTCGGGCGTCGACCCGCAGCGCCTCACCTACGATCAGCTGCTCTCCTGGGCGACCGCCGCCCGCCAGGGCAACGGCGGCAAGCCGGTGTTCGGCCTGCCCGCCGGGCCGAAGGGCCTCTACCACCGCTTCTTCCAGGGCTTCCTGCTGCCGAGCTTCACCGGCGGCCAGATCACCACGTTCCGCAGCCCCGAGGCCGCGCAGGCGTGGACCTACATGAAGGACCTCTGGGCCGTGACGGCGCCGGCGTCCACCAACTACGACTCCATGCAGGAGCCGCTGCAGCGCGGCGAAGTGCTGATGGCCTGGGACCACGTCGCCCGGCTGGCCGACGCGCCGAAGGACAAGCCCGACGACTGGCTCATGCTGCCGGCGCCGAGCGGGCCCAAGGGCCTCGGCTACCTGCTCGTGGTGGCCGGGCTGGCGATTCCGCGCGGTGCACCCGACGTCGACAAGGCCAAGGAGGTCATCAAGGCGCTGTCCGTCGCCGACACGCAGCTCGACGTGCTGCGGGACAACGCCTTCTTCCCCGTCGTCAAGGCCACCCTGCCGGGCGATCTGCCGCCCGCGATCGCCCTGGAGGCCGCGGCGGTACAGAAGCAGCAGAACGACACCGCCGCGATCGTCTCGCTGCCGCCGGTCGGGCTGGGCTCGAAGGACGGCGAGGTCTCGCAGATCTTCAAGGACACGTTCAAGCAGGTCTGCATCGACGGCAAGCCGGTCCAGCCGGTCCTCGACAACCAGGCCAAACAGCTCAACGCGATTCTGGACGAGGTCAAGGTGCCGTGCTGGAAGCCGGACCCGGCGGCCGCCGCCTGCCGGGCGGCATGATGGCGGTCACCGCCGAGCCCCGCGTGAAGGTCGCCGGCCCGAGCGGGCCGGCGACCAGGCGACGCGGCCGGATCACCACGGCGCCGCTGCTGCTCATCGCCCCGTCGCTGGTCTACCTGACGGCCCTGTTCGCCTGGCCCGTGGTGGTCGGCATCGGCCAGGCGTTCGTCGGCGGCAATGGTGTGACGCTGTCGTACCTGCGCCGGATGGTCGACGATCCGTACTTCTGGCCGGCGGTCCGGTACACGTTGCTGCTCATCGTCGTGCTGATCCCGCTGCAGTTCGTCTTCGCCATCGCCATGGCGCTGCTGCTGCGGGAGCGGCCCCGGTTCAGCGGCTTCCACTTCTACGTGTGGGTCATTCCGCTGGCCATCAGCGATCTCGCCGCCGGTCTCGTCTGGCTGTCGGTCTTCACCGACCGCGGCTACCTCAACTCCGCGCTCGACCGGCTGGGCGTTTCCGGCTATGCCTGGCTGTCGTTCCAGCACAAGCCGACCATCTTCCTCGCCGTGGTCGTCGCCGAACTGTGGCGGGCCACGTCCCTGGTGTTCGTCATCGTGGTGGCCGGCATGCAGAACATCCCGAAGGACTACGACGAGGCCGCCTCGGTCTTCGGCGCGACCTATTGGCAGCGGCTGCGCCACGTCATCCTGCCGCAGCTGCGGCCGAGCCTGCAGGTCGCCATGATCCTGCGGACGATCCTGGCGCTGCAGACGTTCGCGGTCGCCCAGGCGCTCGCCGGCCGGGACTTCCCCGTCCTCGTCGGGGAGACCTACCAGTGGTACAGCAACCTGCAGAACCCGCACGTGGCGGCCGCCATCGCCCTCGTCGTGCTGCTGGTGTCGCTGGCGACGTCGGTCGCCTACCTCCGCCTGCTGCGGACGCCGGCCGGAGAGGAGGCCCGATGACGGCCCGCCGGCGCCGCCGCGCGTTCCTGCTGCAGGCGGCATGCATCGCCGTGACGCTGTTCATGGGTGTACCGATCTATCTCATCGCGTTGGCCGCGCTGTCGAGCCGGGAGTCGCTCAACCGCTTCCCGCTCGCGCTGCTGCCGACCGACGTCTCCACCGAAACGCTGCGGACCTTCCTGTCATCCACCGGCGTCGTCGGCGCATTCATCAACTCCCTGATCGTCGGCTTCACCACTGTCGTGCTGGCGCTGCTCATCGGCGTGCCCGCCGGTTACGCCCTGGCCCGCTACACCTTCCGCGGGCGCGGGCCGTATCAGCTGTTCCTGCTGCTGACCCGGGCGCTGCCGATCGTGGTGCTGTCGGTGCCGCTGGCCCAGGTGTTCCTCAACGCGGGCCTCTACGACACCACCTACGCGGTGACGCTGCTGCACACCGCGCTGTCCCTGCCCACCACGGTGCTCATCACTGCCGCCATCTTCGTCTCGGTGCCCCGCGACCACGAGGAGGCGGCGGTGATCTTCGGTGCCACGCCGGTACAGGCATTCGTGCGCGTGGTCATGCCCCAGGCGCTGCCGGGCGTCGCCGCCGCCGCCATGTTCGCGTTCGTCATGTCCTGGAACGAGGTGCTCGGCGCCGCCGTGCTCACCCTCAACCAGCGCACGCTGCCCGCTCAGGTGCTCTCGACGCTCGGCGACTCGCCACTGGCCTACCGCTTCGCCGGCGGCTTCGCGCTCGTGCTGCCCGCCCTGCTGTTCATCGCCGTGATGCGCAAGTACCTGCTCAACATGTGGGGGACGACGCTTCGATGACCACTACACCGTTGCACACGGGGAGCCGCACATGGCCGACATCGTGATCGACCGCCTGGTGAAGACCTACCCCGGCGCGACCGCCCGGGCGACCGACGACATCAGCCTGACCGTCGCCGACGGCGAGTTTCTGGTGCTGGTCGGGCCGAGCGGCTGCGGCAAGACCACCCTGCTGCGGATGGTCGCCGGCCTGGAGAGCCCCGACAGCGGGACCATCACCATCGGCGGCCGCGACGTCACCGACCTGCCGGCCCGCAACCGCGACCTGTCGATGGTCTTCCAGTCGTACGCCATCTTCCCCCACCTGCGGGTCCGGCAGAACATCGGCTTCGGCCTGAGCATGCGCAAGGTGCCCAAGGCCGAGGTCGAGCGCCGTGTCCGCGAGGCGGCCGAGGTGCTCGAGCTGACCGACTATCTCGACCGGTACCCCGCCCAGCTCTCCGGCGGCCAGCGGCAGCGGGTCGCGGTCGCCCGGGCCATCGTCGTCAACGCCGGCGTCCTGCTCATGGACGAGCCACTGTCCAATCTGGACGCCCTGCTGCGCCTGCAGTTCCGGGCCGAGCTCAAGAAGATCGTGCGCCGCGTCGGCGCGACGACCCTCTACGTGACCCACGACCAGGCCGAGGCGATGTCGCTCGGCGATCGGGTCGCCGTCATGCGCACCGGGCGCATCGCACAGCTCGGCCCGCCGGTCGAGGTCTACGACCGGCCGAGCGAGCGGTTCGTCGGCGGCTTCCTCGGCGCACCGCCGATGAACTTCTTCCCGGCGACGGTCCGGGTCAACGGCTCCGGCCCCCAGCTGCGGGTCGGCGATCAGGCGCTGGCCGCACCGGAGCGGCTCGGCGGGTACGACGGCCAAAACATCCTCGTCGGCGTCAGAGCGGAGAATCTCGAGGTCGTGACCTCGGCCCGGGACGGCTGGCTGGCCGCCCGCGTCGACGTGGTCGAGCCGACCGGCGCCGCGGTGCTGCTCACCGTGCGCCTGTCCGGGCACGAGCTGAAGGTGCAGGCGCCGGCGGCGTTCCAGGCCGAGCCGGACACCGAGGTGTGGCTGCGGCCGCCGGCGCAGAGCCTGCGGTTCTACGACCCCGAGACCGGCCTCGTCCTGGCGGCGGCATGACGACGACCAGCGTGTCACCGGAGACCCTGGCCGCCCGCGCGGCGTACATCCTGCGCGGCAACGACACCGGCGAGCTGACCACCGCGGCACCGCAGCTGTATCCGCACCTGTGGAGCTGGGACGCCGCCTTCGTGGCGATCGGCCTGGCGACGCTGTCGGTGCCGCGGGCCATCGCCGAGCTCCGCACGCTGCTGCGCGCCCAGTGGCGCACCGGCATGCTGCCGCACATCGTCTTCGGACCGGACCAGGGGTACTTTCCCGGCCCGGACGTGTGGGACTGCGGGGTGGCCGCCGCCGCACCGGCCGGCGTGCAGACCTCCGGCATCTGCCAGCCTCCGGTGCACGCCATCGCGGTGCGCCGCGTGCTCGACGCCGGCCGGCGCAACGGCGGCGCCGACCGGGAGCTGGCCGAGCGCTTCGCCGCCGAGACGTTCGACCAATGGCTGGCCTGGCACCGATGGCTGGCAACGGCGCGGGACCCGTCCCGGCGCGGACTCCTCGAGATTTTCCACGGCTGGGAGTCCGGCATGGACAACTCGCCCCGGTGGGACCGGGCGTACTCCGCCGTGGTGCCGGGCGCGCACATGCCCGTCGACCGCCGCCACGATCTCCAGCACGTCGCCGACGCCGGGCAGCGGCCCACCGACGAGGAGTACCAGCGCTATCTCTGGCTGATGCACCAGATGCACGAGGCGCGCTACGACGACGACGCCGTCCGCGAGACCGTCGACTTCCGCGTGACGGACGTGTTCATGTCGGGGGTCGCGGCGCTGGCCAGCGAGGTGCTCGCCGAGCTGGGCGACGAGTTCGGCCGGCGGGCCGAGGCGGACGAGCTGCGTGAGCTTGCGGCGAGGTTCCGGGCCGGTGTGCTGTCGGCGGTATCGCCGCAGACCGGGCTCGCCCGCGACGAGGACGTGCGAACCGGGGAGCGCTTCGAGGTGCTGAGCGTCGGCGGCTTCGCACCGTTGCTGTGCGGCGGCGATCCGGCCGTCACAGCGCACCAGCTCGACCTGCTGACCGGGCCGCAATGGTGCGGCCACCCGGATCTGCTCTATGCGGTACCGCCCTCGACGGCGCCGGCGTACCCCGGGTTCCAGGCCCGCACCTACTGGCGTGGTCCACAGTGGCCGTTCCTGAACTGGCTGCTGTGGTGGGCCCTGCGGCGCCACGGAGCGACCGGCCTGGCCACAAAGATCCGGGCCGAGGCACTGCGGCAGCTTTCCGACCTCGCGTTCGGTGAGTACTACGAGCCCTTCACCGGGGAAGCGCTCGGTAGCGCACACCAGTCGTGGACCGCCGCCGTGGCACTGGACTGGCTCCTGGCCGCGGACTGAACGAGAGGAAGGCCATGAGCGGGTACATCCTGCATATCGCTTGTCGTGACACGGCGACCGGGGAGCCGGGCGAGTCGTTCATAGTCCGGTTCACCGCGGCGCCGGAGGGTCTCACGTTCAGCGACGTCGTGCCCGGCCGGCCGCACCCGCCCGAGATGCCGCCGTTCGACCTGTACGCCCTGGCGGCTGCCCTGATCGGGAGCCAGTCCGCCGACCACGCGGACCCGGCCCCCGGCGGCCGCCGGCCCAGGCGCCGGCGACACCGGCACCTGCGGATCGTCCGACCTGCCGCAACCGGCTGAGCTGGCGGTCCGTTTTCCCGGCGGCATATAATACAACACACGATAAGACAACGTTCAGCTGGCAACCCGACGACGTTGGGGGTATGTTCGGTGTCGTGTTGACGCCTGCGAGGCCCTGGTGACCACGATGATCTGCACGGCTGCGCCGCGCGCCGCCGTCCGATAGTTGCGGCTAGGGGGACAACGTTGTCGTCGCACCGGATGAGCCGCCAGCACTGGCCGGACGCCCCGAGAAGTCGTTCCGCCGATAACGCACCGGCACGCGACGCCGAGGCGGCCGTCACCCCCATCCCGGCTGACGACGTCGGTTCGGTGGCGGCCCCGGTCGACTGGTCGGAGCCCGTGAGGCGCGACCAGACCGGCAGCGGCGGCTCCTGGGCCGCAGCGCCGGACGACTCGTTCGGCGACCGGGTTTCCGGACCCGTCGCGACACCGGCCAAACCCTATCTGGCCGATCCGGTGCTCATTGCGGGCTCGGCGCCCGGCGCCGCCGACCCGTTGCTCATCGCCGGTGTGGTGCCTGGCAAGGTTCCGGACCCCGTTCTTGTCGCCGGTGAGGCTCCGCGTCCGCCTGGCGAGCCGGTGACCGGTGCCCCCGAGGTGGGGGCGGCACGCACCGTGCTGCCGATCGGGCAGCGTTCCGCGGAGGCAGCGCCGGCCGCAGCGGTGCCGGTCGAGCGCCCGGACCCGCCCGCCGGCGGGCCGCTGGCACTCTGGCCGTCGACGACCGGCGTCGGCGATCCGGTGGCTGCGCCGCCCGCCGGCGGGCCGCTGGCACTCTGGCCGTCGACGACCGGCGTCGGCGATCCGGTGTCGGCTCCGGCCGCCGGCAGCCGGTCGGGCACCGCAACACGGGCATCGTCGCGACCGGCAACCGCACCATCCCCCGAACAGGCGGTCACCGGCTGGCCGGACCGTCCCGCCCGGACCCGTCCGGCCGCCGACGACCACGTCGACCCGCATCGGCGGCACGAGCCGTCCGTCGCATCGCCCATCGTGGCATTCATATCCGGCAGCGGCGGCACCGGCGTCACCACGACTGCGACCGGCGCCGGACTTGCGCTCGCCACCATGCGCCCCACCGCCCTCATCGACATCGGTGCCGGTCATGCCTCGGTTGCGCGGAGGGCGGTTGAGCCGGGGGCACGCCTTGCCGACGTCGCCCGCGACCCGCGGCTCGCGATGCGGTCCGGACCCGCGGGCGGGTTGCAGACGATCGACGGTAGTGACCGATGGTCCGCCGACCCTGGCGTTGTGCGCTCCGCGCTCCTGGCGCTGACCCGCATCCGGACGACCGCGCTGCTCGACGTCGGCAACGACACCTCGGCGGCGGCCGGCGCGGGTCTGGCCGCGGCGGACCGCTTCGTGCTGGTGACCGGCCTGAGCCAGGTCGCGCTGGACGCGGCCGCGGCCACCGTCGAACGGCTGTCCCGGACCGCACCGGCGTCGGCCAAGAACCTTGTGGTCGCCGTCGTGCTGACCCGTCGTCAGCGTGCGGCCCGGGTAGAACGCCATCTCCGCAGGCAGCTGCCGGGCCGCGCCGGGACGTGGGTGGTCGTGCCATATGATCGCGCGGCCACCCGGGACGGGCCGCTGGATCCGCTGCGGCTGCGCAGCCGTACGAGGGCCGCCTACGATGCCCTGGCCGGGCTGCTTCGCTAGAGCGGCGGTGTGGCCCACGTACTGTCCGACCAGGTCGCGCCGGGACTTCCCTCAGGCTGGCCTTCGGGAGCACCCCCATCGCGCTGAGCAGCCGGCCGTAGATCCGGGCGACCGTGGTTTTGCCCGTGCCGGGCGCCCCGCGAAGATCAGGTGCTGGCTCGACGAGCTCATCCCGAGGCCGGCCTCCCGGCGCCACTTGCGAGCGGCCGCGAACCAATGACGTATGTTGCATCCTGATGAGTGAATGACGTATATTGCATCTAGTGTTTCCTGTTGGCAGGCGATTTGGTTCAGCCCAGGACAACGGCGCAGGGAGCGGGGCTCACGCATGGAGTAAGCGTTGCTGCCGATCCGTAAGGCATCAGCAGCGTCTCCAGGGCGAAAAGGCCGACGGCGGCGAGGCGGTCCTGTTCGCCAACCTCGGCACCGGCACGTTCAAGCTGTCCCAGCTCGGGACCAGTACGGCCCGCGCGAGCGGGTACAACGTCTGGAAGAACACCACTAGCACCTTCAGCGGCGTGATCCTGACCGTGGCCGCCGGGCAGACGGAGACAACGGTGATCAAGCCGATCGGAGGCTGAGGCCGGCGGCGTGGGCCAAGCAGGAGTCGCCTGCCTATCGCAGCGGTTCAACGCCCGCACCCCGTACCAATCGCAAGGGCCCAAAATTGCCGACTATGCATTGAAGGAGATCTATATGATTCTCAGGCGCCGCACTACCGGGGCGCTCCTCGGCGTAGCGCTGGCGGCGATAGCCATGGTCGTGGCTACCGCGGTATCGGCCCGCTCCACCACCACACCGTCCAAGCCGGCGCCCCCGGCCGCGACACTCGGCATCTACAAGGGCGGATCGGCTTCTCAGGGACAGCACCCCAACATCGTCAACGAGTACTACGCCTGGGGCGACACCAGCATCAGCGCGTTACTGAACTCGGCTCGTTCCCAGGGAGCGACACCGTTCATCGAGATGGAGCCCTGGACCCAGTCCAGCGCGAGCAATTGCACGGTATCCATGTCCGGAATCGCGAGCAACGCCTCGTCGAACGTCACCTACGAGAAGGCTATCGGCACGGCGATCGCGAACTTCGGGCATCCGGTCATTCTGACGTTTGCCCACGAGTTCAACGTCTCCGGCCAGTACCCGTGGGCGGTCGGCGGCGGCTGCAACACGAGTTCGTCTCAGTGGATCTCAGCGTGGAAGAGTGTTGTCACCAACGTGAACAGCACCGCGGGCCAGAACGCGTACTGGATGTGGGCTCCCAACGCTGACACGGGCGGCTCGACCCAGAGCCCCGCGCCGTGGTGGCCAGGCGGCGGCTACGTCGATATGGTCGGTATCGACGGCTACCCAGACACTGAATGGGGTTCCCAGTTCGGGACGTTCTCCGGTGAGTTCGGCCGGACGTTCAGCGACATTCGCGGTGCCGGCTGGAGCGGGCCGATCTTCATCTCGGAGACAAACCTGGCCCGGCTTGGCAGCAGCGGGTACGAGTCGATGACCGGCTTCGTCAATGACCTGCTCAACGCCGGCGGTTCGGGGGTGCTGGAATTCGAGGACCCGAGCTGGGGCGCGCCGACGATGACCAGCCAGCAATGGACCGAGCTGGACAACGCCATTGCCGCTCACACGGGCGGCGGGGCACGGCCCACGAGCAGCGGGGCACGGCCCACGAGCAGCGGGGCACGGCCCACGAGCAGCGGGGCGCGGCCCACGAGCAGCGGGGAGTGGCCCACGGGCGGCGGGGCGCGGCCCACGAGCAGCGGGGAGTGGCCACCAGGTTCGACTATGGCACCTCCACCAACTACGGGAACATCACCACGGCCGGGAGGGCCGGGATGGGGATGGGGATGGGGATGTTGGCGGTGAACGAGTCGGCCAATCTCTCCGGCCTGGCCGCGTCCACCACCTACCACTACCGGATCGAGGCGACGAACAGTGCCGGTACCACCTACGGCGCCGACAACACGTTCACTACGTCATCGACGGCACCACTGCGCCGGTCCTCTGCTGCGGTCAGGTGTTCTCCGTGAACAAACAACGAGGTAGTCGTTGCCTGGGGCTCCACAGTGGAGCCTGGTACCTGGAAGGTGACGATCGTCGGCCCCGGCCCGATCAACGGGCGCGCAAACACCGTGAGCATTCCTTCGGACGCGTTCCGGCAGCTTCACCACGCAAGCGCCTTCCGTCCGGAGGCTGCACCAGCTCCTGGAACGCATCAACTCCTACCTGATGCGGTTCCTCCGTCGCAAGCTCAAATGGTTGCGGAGCAAGAGAAAGGCTCTCCAGTACTGGAAGAGGACCGTCGCGAGGCGACGAGGTCTGTTCGCGCACTGGGCGTGGGTCACCTCGCTCACGACCGCCTGGTGATCCGGGTGGCAGGAGCCCGGTAAACCGAGAGGTTTACGCCGGGATCTGTGGGAGCCGGAGGGTGAGATCCCCTCCGGCCGCCCGACAAGGCACCTGTCAACGGGAGGTCGTACGTCACCATTCCGGAGACGCTGACGAACTCCACCGACGACCCGATGTGGATCACCTTCAGCGGGAGTTCATGCTCGGGGGCCGGGGGTAGCGTGCGCGTTAACGGCACCCAGGGAATCGGGACGGCCGGAAGCCCGCAGGTTCACGAGAAGCGCCGGGGACTGTGCGGCGGCGAGCTCGATGGTGGGCGGCAGTCCGTCCAGCCGCGCGCAGATCTGTCCGACGGCGTCGGCATTGGACTCGTCGAGCCGGAACTGCGGGAGGACGGCCTGCGCGCGTTCGACGAAGCGCCGGACAGCGTCCAGCCCCGGCGAGCTCGGGCAATCTGGCCGGCTGCCGCGGGACCGGCATGGACGGCCCCGCCAAACGGTCTCCCCGGTCACGCCGAGGGCCTCCCGGCTGGTGGCGAGGAACCGGTGGCCGCCCGGCGAGCACCCTGGGTCAAGACCTGGGCGTGGGCTTCCAGCACACGTGTTCGCAATTGTCAAGCACGACCGGTGCCTCGTGGCCGGCCGCGCGCCTACGCAGGAGGTCGGTGTGGGCAGGCCCGGGCTGCTCGCGCAGCCCGAGCGTGACGCAGATCGCCGGCGCCGCAGCCTGCTCGCGGGTCAGCTGTTGCAGATCGACCCACCACGCGCCGTCCAGGTACTCGCCCGCCAGGGAATGACCAACCCCGATCGCCTACCGGCTCTTGCCGCACCCACCAGGCCCGACGGCGCTGACCAGGCGGGACCGCACGACGACTGTCACAGCGCGGCCACCTCGCGGTGCTACCCTGCGCAGGCCCGCTGGCGAATGGCCGCCCGGTATCGCCGGGACTGTCGCGTGCGCCCGCAGCTCGGACATAGCACCTGGGCGGCGGCTGTGTGAGCCGTAACGGGCGGACCACAACAGCTCCAGGCACGCGTTGTCGTCCGGAAACGACCGTTCAAGCGCCGCGATGCCGTCATGCACAGCCCTGGACATGTCGGACACCACGTGGTCAAGTAGCGCGTTGAATGCTTCTACCGTCAAGGAACCCACGCCGTTCCGGCGGTTCCGCGTCAGCCGGGGCGCAGCGCGAGCAGTACGCCCGACTGGGCTTCTCCGTCGCTGCTCTCGGCGGTGCGGGATCCAGTGGGTCCGGCGCCGACGGTCTGGTCGAACAGGATCAGTCCGTGCCATTGCTGTCCTTCGGCGCTGGCCCGGCGGCTCATCCCGGCCGGGGCGCGGACCCAGCGTCCGGGGGTCCCGTTGGCGGCCATCCCCACGGCCAGGACGAGCTGGCCGCCGCTCGGCGCGCTCAGGCTGGGCACGGTGATGCTCGCCGAGTTGTCGTTGAAGGCGGTGGTGGCGCCGGCAACCGGCGCGGACGGGTCGACGCCGCGATACACGATGACCGCTGACACATGGTGTGTGTATCCGCCGAAAGACACCGCGACCTGGGTGTCGCCGGCCTGTGCGGTGCGGCGGAACAGTACGGTCGCTGGTTGTTCCCATTCCCCGCCGGTGGCTGTCGCGATCTGGGTGTAGCCGGGGGGCACTGAGAATGCGTATTCCTCGTTGAGTTCGACGGCCACGATGATCTGGTCGCCGGCCCGCACACCCGGAGGCAACTGGTGGATGTGGCTGACCTCGGTGCCCGGGTCCTGGACGACGGTGGCGGTGCCGACCTGTGTGATGCGTGCAAGATTGGCGGCCGGCGGGCCGGGCGTTGCCGCGATTGTCGGTGCCGTGTGGGAGACCGCGGACGGCGATCCCGACGCTCCGAACGGTACCGAAGGGGAGGCCGATGGTGGTGGCTGGCCCGCTTGGGCGCCAAATCCTGATGCGGGTCCGGCGGCGGCCGCGAGCGCGGGCGGGCCGGCCGGCGAGTAGTCGCGCAGGAAGGGCAGCAGCGGGTCCTCGGTCGAGCCGGTGTTGCCGACCGAACATCCGCCGGCGGGCTGGCCGGGCCGCCAGCCCCGCACGTCGGCGCCGGCAATACCGTCGGTGAAGGAGGCGTCGAGCTTCGAGCGCAGCTTGCTCACGCGCTGCGCCCAGGTGACACATTGCGTGTCTGCGGCTCGGCCGGGGTCGAAGGCGAGCCCCGGGTCGCCGTCGCGGCTCGCGAAGACCCCGACGTCGGCGAGCACGAGCGGCTTGTCCACGGCCTCGGCCTGGGCCAGCGCGTCGGCTAGGTGCGGCGACGGCCCGGCGTTCATGTCGTAGTCGAGCATCGTGGCCACGTCGACGCCCGGGCTCTCCTCCAACTGGCGCCACTCGGCCGCACCGCCGTACACCGACGGCGCCTGCGTCCCCGAGGCGACGAGGTGGTTGGGGTCGGCGTGATGCAACTCGCCGCCGGCGACGTCGTAGAACCGGCGCAGTTCGGTCGCGCTCGCGGTGCTGCCCGGCGCGCTGATCAGCTCCCACAGGCCCACCGCGGGTTCGTCGCGGAAGCGGGCTGCGACGGTGCGCAGCCAGGGTAGGAACGACTCGGTGTAGCCGCCGCGGTACCACGCGTCGGGGCGTTGCTGGCCGCTCGGGGCGACGTCGTTGTCCGGCGCCGGGCAGTCCGCGCCGCCGCTGGCGAGCACGAGCGTCAGCAGCTGGCCGTGCCGCTTGGCCGCCGCGACGACGCGCTCGACGTCCGCCAGCCGCATCGTCTGGGTCGCCCAGGTACGCACCATCGATCGGGCCGGCAGCCCGCCGAAGAACGCGTCGAGCTGGGCATCGTCCGGTCCCTGCCCCTGGTGACCGCAGCGGACGAGGCCCGGCACGGTCTGCCCGGCGAACCGGTAGTTGCGCCCGTCGAGCACCAGACGATCGCCGCGGCGGGTCAGGAACCCCTCGTGCGTGGGGGCGAAGTTCGCGACCAGCGTCGCCGCGCCCGCCGTGACGGCAAGAGCCACCAGCGCGACCGAGACCCGAACGCCCGCGCGGCGGCGCAGCCGGGCAACCGTCGTCATCAACGTACAACCTCCAACCCGCACGCTGTCCGACACTCGACTATGGCGTATCACGGCCAAGCGCGCCACGACGGATCCACCGTCGACACTATGTCGTTTGTTGTCTACCCTGGATGGCCTCCCCCTCCGGTGTCGGATGTGGGGCTACCGGCGTACGACCCACCTCCACGGCTACCCTCCCCGCCCGGGCCCGTATGCCGGATCATCTGACTGGCAACGTACCTGATGCGGGCAAGACAAGATCTGACCCTGGTCCGCACTGCTGGGGCCTGGCGTGTCGCGGAGTTGCGGAGTTGCGCGCCTATTCAGTAGGCACGTTCCTGTGACGCGGCACACTGTGTCACCGAAAAGCAACATGCTACAGTCGTGATGCTCTACTGAGAGCGAACAGGGCGTCAGCGCCGGCACGCCCGAGCCGGCGCGTCGACGAAGGCGAGGCACGGTGCGGAGAAGTTCGCAGGCCCATCAAGCCCTAGCCCACGCCCCGCCGGTGCCGGACCGTGTCGACGGCCTGGCCCGACGTCCGATGACTCGGGATCGCCCCGCCAAGCCCCCGCCGCTGCAGGCTCGCCTGGTGCAGGCCCCGAAGGCCCGCGCCCTGCCGTTCGCGCCGATCCGGCAGCACCGCCTCGTGAACGGATGGCCGCCAGTGTGGTGGGTCGGCTGCCACGGCGGCGCCGGCGCGACCACCCTGGCGGCGGTCACGGGCCTGGGCGCGGACGTCGGCGGCGCGTGGCCTGTGGCGCCGCCGGGCTGGCCGCCGGCGCAGGTGGTTCTGGTGTGCCGGGCCACCGCGCTGGGCGTGCTGGCCGCGACGGCCGCCGTGGAGCAGTGGCGCCGCGGCGCCGCGCCGCCCGGCACGCGGGTGCTCGGGGTGGTCGTCGTTGCCGCCTCGGCGCGCCGGCCTCCCCGGCGGGCGCTAGAGCGTGTCCGGCTCCTCGCCGGCTGGGTGCCCGCGCTGTGGCGGGTGCGGTGGGTGGAGGAGTACCTCGCGGCCGACAACCCTCGCGACCTCGGGGTGCCGCCGGAGGTTGCGGCTATGCGCCATCACCTGAGCACGCAGCTGGCGCCGGAGCGCGGCCCGGGTCTCGTGACACGGGCCGCGCCGTCCCAGCACCCCCAGCCGACAACCAAGCCGACAGAGGCCAACCGACGCACAGAACGGATACCGCAATGACACCTTCCGAGCCGAAGCCGGCGGACCTGCCCGGACACCTGCAGAACGACATCTACCACCTGCTGGGCCAGGTCAAGACGGCGAGCGCGCTCATCGCCGTCGGCTGTGTCCTGCTCGCGGCCACCAGAGTGATCTTGGCATGGCGCAGCGGCGGCGCGTCCGAGTTCGGCAGGATGGGCTGGATTGCGGTGGGCGGCATTATCATCGGCTCCGCGGCCTCCATCACCGCGTCCATCTTCTCGACTTCCTGATCCGATGGCCCGCAACACGCAGCCCCACTACGCCGGCGCCCGCCCGCCGTGGACCCAACCCGGGTTCCTCGTCGCTGCCGCCCTGATCGGGCTGGTCGTCCTGGCGGGCGTCGTCGTCGTCGCCGCCCCGCGCAACGGCTCCGCCGGCGACGTGGCGGCCCAGAGTGCGACCCTCCAGGAAACACCGAGCACAAGCGGAAGGCAGTCCAATGCGCAACCGCCGGCTGCCCAGCCGACCGCCGTGCTGACGAGCGCGCCGCCGGACGTGACCTGGCAGCTCGTCGGCCAGGTCGCTCTGCCGGTGAGCCCGTCGGCGGGTCCGTTCCAGGTGACCGCCACCACGGCCACGGGCTACGCGCACACGCCCACCGGGTCGCTCGTCGCCGCCGCACAGATCGCCACCCGGGCGATGTCGGTGGGCGGCCGGGACGTCTGGGAGCCGACGATCCTGCGGCAGTTCATGCCCGGAGCGGATCGCGACCAGCTGCTGGCCGGGCTGCGGGCGGCGCCCTCGAAGCAGGCCGAGCCCGGCGCAACGGCCCAGATCTCCGGGTTCCAGTTCTACTCGTATGGCCCCGACACGGCCGTCGTCGGCCTGGCCATCCAGTCGGCCGGGCAGGGCGCCATCGTGACGATGACGCTGCAGTGGCGCGACGAGGACTGGCGGATGGTCGCCCCGCCCGGCGGCTCGTGGGCCTCGGTGGCCAAGTCCACCGACGGGGTTGCCGGCATCGTGCCATGGGGGGCGCGCTGATGTGGGACTGGCTGGATGTGATTCCCGGCGTACAGCCGATCCGGCAGGCGGTCGGCAGTGCGCTGAGCTCGGCGGGCGACTCGGTCGCGAGCGGCACGGTCGACTGGTTCGCCAGGGAGAGCGCCGAGGTGGTCGCGCAGATGCTCCGGATGGTGCTGACGGGCTGGGTCTACGTGCCGCCGAACAACGCGGAGCTCAGCACCGAATGCACCGCCAGCGGCGGGCTGTTCGGCGGCGGCACGGTCTCGGCCAACTGCCAGGGGCCGATCTACTTCATCCAGAGCCACACGTACTTCGTGCTGGCCGCCGTCGCCATCGGGGCGCTGTTCGTCGGCGCCGTCCGCATCATGTGGCAACGCGACGGCAAGGACGCCGCGGCGATGGGCAAGTCGGCGCTGGTGCTCGTGTTCATCCTGGGCGCGGGCATCCCGACGATCGGCATGGTCGAGTCGATGGGCCACACGTATTCGGTCTGGATCGTTGACCAGTCGGTGTCGGAGGGCTGCCCGCAGTACCAGCACACGCAGGATCTGCTGAAGGCGCAGGCGCAGGGCACCGGCCCCGCCGCGCAAAAGGCGCAGCAACAGCTCGACGCACAGGGCCAACACGCCACCGGCCCCGACGTGAACAACCCGTGCACGCTCGGCGACGACCTGCTGCTGCGACGGCTGCCCGACAACAACGTCGGCACCGGCGTGGCGGTGGCCAGCCCGCTGCTGCTGGTGTTCATGGACACGACCCTGATCCTCGCCCTGCTCGTCCAGGTGCTCATGAAGGCCGCGCGCGGCGCCGCGCTGGCGCTCGTGGTGGCGTTCTGGGCGATCATGCGGGCGCTCGGCCTGGGCGGCCGGGGCGGCGACCGGCCGGGCCGGCAGGTCGAGGCGTGGCTCATCACACTGCTGCTGTGGGAGCCGGTGGCCGCCACCATCGACGCGTTCTCGCTCCGCATGGTGATGCAGCCGGATTTCATGTCGGTCGTCTACGGCCTGATCGGGTTCTTCGTCGCGCTGCTGGCCATGCCGACGCTGCACCGGCTCGCCGCGCCGATCACCACCATCGCCCTGGGCGACCTGTCCGGGAATTTCGCCGCCCGGGGTCGGGGCGCCGGCGCGCTGGACCTGACGGCGCGGGCGCTCGGCGCCCGGATCGTCGGCCTGCCTTCGGCCGCCAGGGTCGTGCAGGGCGCCGCGAACGTGGGCAGGGCAGGGCGGCGGATCGTGGCCGACGCCGCCGATCAGAGCGGGCGCCACATTCCCGGCGGTAAGCCCTGATGTCCGAGCCGGCTGGTCACGGGCTAGCGCCCCAGCGCACCTACGGCAACTGGCGGCTGGGGCGCCGCCCGGGGATGTTCGGCCTCGGGCCGGGCCCCACCGCCGTCGCCTTTGGCATTATCGCGCTCGCCTTCCTGATGTCGACTGTGTCCACGAGGGCGGCGCTGTACACCGTCCTGCTGGGCGCCGCGACGCTCGCGCCGTTGGCCATCCGCGTCAACGGCCGCACCGGGCTCCAGGTACTGGCCGCGCGGATGGCCTGGACGTACGGGCGGTCGTTGCGGCAACACGTCTACCTGTCCGGCGTGGCCTCCGCGGTGACCCAGGCGCACACCCTGCCGGGGCTGCTGGCGCAGTCGCGGGTGTACGAGGTGGAGACCGGCCGGGCGGGGCGCATCGGCGTGGTGGTGATCCCGCAGAGCCGGCATTACACGATTACGCTGCGCTGCGCCCCGGAGGGCACCGAGCTGGTCGACCAGTCCGTGATCGACGCCCGCGTCGGGCGGCTGGCGGCGTGGCTCTCGTCGCTTTGTCGGGAGCCGATGCTCGTGCAGGCCCAGGTGACGATCGAGTCGATGCCCGACCCGGGCTCGTTCCTGGCCGGCGAGGTCGAGTCGACGACCCACGTGGACGCGCCCGACCTCGCGCGGCAGGTGCTCGACGAGGTGGTGCGGACCTATCCGGCCGGGTCCGCGCTCATGGCCACCCGCGTGTCGCTGACCTTCCAGCCGCCGCCGCGGCGCTCCCTGTCCCACGAGGCCATGTGCATCGAGCTGGCGGCCAAGCTGCCGCTGTTCCACGCCGGCCTGGTGGGCGCCGGCGCGTCGGCCATCGCGCCGATGTCCGCCGCCGAGCTGGCGCGAGCGGTCCGCACCGCCTACGACCCGGCCTCCTCGCTGGACCTGACCCGGGATACGACGACGACCCTGGACTGGTCGCAGGCCGGCCCGGTGGCCACCCGCGAGGGTTGGGACGACTACCGCCACGACTCCGGCCTCAGCCGCACCTGGGGCATGGTGGAGGCACCCCGCGGGGTGGTGTTCGCGACCACCTTCAGCCGGCTGTCCGAGCCGGAGCCGAGCTTTCTGTGCAACCGGACCACCATCATATACCGGCCCTACGCGCCCGCCGAAGCCGCCCGGCTGGTGGAGAACGACAAGCGGGACGCCCGGTTCACCGCCTCGAAAGGCCCGCGGCCGAGCGCCCGCGAGATGGCCGACCTCGACGCCGCCGACCAGGCCGCCCAGGAGGAGGCCGCCGGCGCCGGCATGATCAGGTTCACCGTGCTGGTCACCGCCACGGTCCGCTCCCCGCGGGAACTGGACGACGCCGCCCGCATCGTGCAGTCCCGCGCCGGTGAGGCCCGGCTGTTCCTTCGGCCCATGTACGGCTGCCAGGCCGCGACGTTCGCCGCCGGGCTCCCGGCCGGCGTGGTGCTCACGTCGCACACGACGATCCCGTTCTGACGGTGGAGAAGGAGACTCGGATGGCTGGCAGGCCGGCCCCGGCGCGGCCGAATCGGCAGGCCCGGCACGGCTTCACCGGGCCGGGCGGCGGCAAGTACTCCTGGGTGGAGCCGCCGACGGAGTTCCGCGGCACCACGATCCAGGTGTGCGGCCTGTGGCCGTTCGGCACCGGCTCTACCACGCCACTGATCGGTGTGCCGATGGGCCGGCACATCTACACGGGCGCGACGGTCTGCTTCGACCCGATCTCGTGGTACACGCGAGCTCGCCTCATCAACAATCCGAGCGTCTACATCGAGTCCGAGCCGGGCATGGGCAAGTCCACCGCCGTGCGCCGCATGGTGCTCGGGCTGGCCGCGCGCGGCATCACGCCGCTGGTCCTGGGCGACCTGAAGCCGGACTACACCGCGCTGGTGGGCGCTCTCGGCGGGCAGGTGCTGCGCATCGGCCCCGGGCTGGACCGGATCAACCCGCTGGACGCCGGGCCGTGGCGCCAGGTGCTGCGCAACGTCGACCCCAGGACCGCCACCCAGGTGCGGGCGGCGATCAACGACCGGCGCACCCACATGCTGCTCGCCCTGGCCACCCTGGCGCGCCGCGGCCCGGTCAGCTCCGACGAAGCGACGCTGGCCTCGGCGGTCCTGCGGTACCTCGGGGAGCGGGAGGGCGACACCCAGCCCGTGCTGTCGGACGTGCTACGGGTGGTCCGCGAGGGTCCCGCCGAGGTGCGGGCCGTGACGCTGTGGTCGGACGACCGGGACTTCGACCGGTACGTCGAGGACAGCGGCAACCTGCAGCGCACCCTGCTCGCGCTGCTGCACGGCCCGCTGGGCGACACCTTCGAGGGCCAGACGACCACCGCGATCGACCTGGACACCCCGGCGGTCTGCGTCGACATCTCCGGCATCGACGAGAGCGACGAGCTGCGCACCGCCGCCACCCTGCTGTGCACATGGTCCTACGGGTTCGGCCAGGTCGAGGCCGCGCACATGATGTCGGACCTTGGGCTGGCCCCACCGCGGACGTTCTTCGCGGTGCTCGACGAGCTGTGGCGGGCCCTGCGGGTCGGCCACGGGCTGGTCGACCGCGCCGACGCGCTGACCCGGCTCAACCGGCAGAAGGGCACCGGCGTCGCGTTCATCACCCACACGCTCGCCGACCTCGAGGCGCTGCCGACCGCCGAGGAGCGGGCGAAGGCCCGCGGCTTCGCCGAGCGCGCCGCGGTGCTCATGGTCGGGCCCTGCTCCGACCAGGAGCTGGACTCAGTGTCGAAGGTGCGGCCGCTGTCGCACGCCGAGCGCGAGGAGGTGCTGTCCTGGTCGGCCCCGCCGTCGTGGTCCACGCGCGACGGCGACGACGTCGTCGGCCGCGGCAACTTTCTCATCAAGGTCGGCAGCCGGCCTGGCATCCCCGTCCACCTGGAGCCGACGGAGATCGAGAAGCGGCTCGGCAACACCGACTTCCGCTGGGCGATGCGCGAGTCGCGCTGAGCCCTTGTCGTATGTTGTGATCCGTGGCTCGCTTGACACCTATAAACAACAAACGCCACTCTGGGAGTGTCGGCTGGAGGAGGCTGGATGAGCGGCAAGGACGACGACGAGGGGCGCATCCTGGTGGGCATCGGCGCCCTGGGCGGCGGCCTGCTGCTGCACGGCGGCCTGCTCTGGCTCGCCGGGCAGGTTTCGTCGGTGCTGTCCGGCAACGGCTGGCCCGACACGTCGCCGCGCGACATCCCGCACATCCTCATCGCGTGGTTCCACTCGCCCGGCACCCCGAGCCGTTTCTGGCCGGAGGCGAGCGCGGCGCTCATCGGCTCGTTTGAGCTGTTCTACGGCATCTTCGCGGCCCTCCTCGTGCTCGCCCTTCCCACCCTCTACGTCCTCGCGCGGTTCCTGCTGAACTGGCGGCGGCGCCGGGGCGTGCGCCGGTTGCGCCTCGGCTTCGCGTCCGGCTGGGAGATCCGCCGGCTGCTCGGCCGCCGCGCGGTGCTGCATCGCGCCCGGCTCGCCCGCCCGATGCGGGCCGGCGAGCGCGGCCTGCGCCCCGAGGAGGTCGGCTACATGCTCGGCCGCGACCTCCGCTCGGGGCGGGAGCTGTACAGCTCGGTCGAGGACTCCATGCTCGTGCTCGGCCCGATCCGCCGGGGCAAGGACGTCCACTTCGTCACGCCATTCACCATTGATGCGCCCGGCGCTTGCATCGTCCTGTCCACCGAGTTGGAGTCCTTCAGTTCCACCTACGCGGCGCGGTACCGGATGGGCCGGGTGTATCTTTTCGACCCACAGAACATGACCAACTGGCCCGACCGAACCCGGCTGTGCCTCGTCCGCGGCGCCGAGAACCCTAACGTCGCCGACGACCGGGCCGCGGTGCTGGCGAAGTACGGCGGCTTCCTGCCCGGCACGGAGACCAGCCACTTCGCCGCGACGGCGGTCATCGTCGTGCTGCGCTGCTACTTGCACGCCGCCGCGCTGCACGGCCGCAACATCTCCGACGTCGTCCGCTGGACCCGGCAACAGACCAGCCCCGAGCCGCTGGAGCTGCTGCGGCAGGCCGAGTCGGCCGGCGTGGCCGCGCCGGGCTGGTCGACCGAGCTGGAGGAGCTTATGCGCACCAACCAGCAGATGCGCACCGCGGTGTGGGGCGCCGTCGCGGGGTCGCTGCGGTTCCTGTCCGACCCGGCCGTGTTGGACCAGTTCTCCCCGGGCCCGGACGAGGTGTTCGATGTCAAGGAGTTCGCCTCCGGCCGCAACACGCTCTACTTCCTCGGCAAGGAGACCGGCGCGAACCCCATCACGCCGGCGGTGCATCTGCTGATGGAGTCAATCTGGCAGCAGCTGCGAATGCTGGCCGCGAAGATGCCCGGCGGCCGGATCGAGCCGCCGGTCACCGTCGAGGTGAACGAGGCCGGCTACATCGCCCCGATGAGCAGCCTGCCGCGGTTCATGGGCCTGGTCGGCAAGTCGTCCATCGCGATGCACGTGTACCTGCGGTCGCTGTCGCACGCCCGGGAGCGCTACGGCGCCGACGCGGTGAAGACCATGTGGGACAACTCGTCGGTCCGCATCATCCTCGGCGGCGGCGGCAACATCGACGACCTCGAGGAGGTCTCGAAGCTGCTCGGCGAGGTCCGCAAGCCCTCCAGGATCACCGACGACGCCGGCAAGCCGGGTCTGAGCCGAATCCTCACTGCCGAGGAGCTCCGCATCATGCAGTTCGGCCGCGGGGTCGTCGTCGGCCGCGATGCCCGGCCGGTCGAGATCGTCCTTACGCCCTGGTGGCGGCGCAAGGACGGCAAGGCCATCGAGGCCGGCAAGGTCCGGACCGAGCAGCTGATGCTGCAGTACGCCCAGGCGGCGCCCGACAACGAGCGGGTGCGCAACTACATTCGGTCCGCCGCCAAGGTCTGGCGGATCACCGATCTCACCGGGAGTACAGGGGAATCGCGAGGATGAACGCAACGCATGCGGGTCCGGCGCGAGCCCGGCGGCTCGGCCGGTACGTCACCGCCGGCACCGTCTTCATGGTGCTCGCCGCGGCGGTGACGAGCTTCTTCGGCCTCGGCGCGTCCGACAAGGCGGTCGCGGGATACATGCCCGCCGCCTGGTTGTTCAGCCGCCAGGTCGGTGAGCTCGGCCGGGTCAACGGCCTCACCGCCAAGGTCGACACTCGGGTGCGGCTCGACGGCACGGCCGGCCACCAGATCGAGGTCAGCAACACCGACAGCCGGCTGGTGTTCCGCGACGTCGAGACCGGCACGGTGTACGCGCTGGACCTGATCACCCTGCAGATCTCGGCGAGCCTGCAGACCACCCCCGGCGAGGGCGTGCAGGTCCTGGTCAACGGCGAGGTCGCCTACATCGTTGACCGCATCCACGGCGAGGTCCGTCAGGTGAACGCGGCCGCCCTCGCCCCGGTCGGCCCGGCCGTTGAGCTGCCGCCGGGCCTGCGCGGCGGCGAGTTCGACACGGACGGCCGCCTGTGGCTCGCGGTGCCGAGCGAGGGCACGCTGGTCGCGGTGAGCCCCGCGGCGAAGCAGGACGCCCAGCCGGCGGTCAAGCCCACGCCCGTCGCCCAGCCCAACCACGACCTGGCCGTCTCCGTGCTCGACAAGGGTGCGGCGGTGCTGGACAGGACGGCGAGCAAGCTGATCACCGTGGACGGCACGAAGGTGACGAACACCGCCGCGCTGACCCTGCCCGGGCCGGCCACGCTGGCGCCGCGCACCACGGGCGACCAAGTCCCGGTCACGGTCGCGGGCAGTCGCAAGGTCATCGTGGTGGGCGCGGACGGCGTGGCCCACACGTTCAGCGTGCCCGGCGGCGGCGGCGACCTGGGCGCCGCGGTCGCTTGGGCTGGCTGGTTCTACGTCGCCGACAACAAGAGCGGCGAGGTGTTCGTGCTCGACGGCGAGGGCGCCCTTGTCGGCGACCCGATTCGGTTCCCCGGCCGCACCGCGATCGAACTTCAGGTGCGCGGCGACCGGCTGTACATCAACGCTGTCGACGGCTCAACCGCCGTCGTGGTGGACACCCAGCACAAGGTGTCCGCGGTCGCCGACAAGTACCCGGTCGACGTCACCGGCGCCCAGCCCACGCCCCCGGCGCCCTCTGCGCCCCCCTCGTCTGCGCCTGCGTCCTCGACGCCCCCGGTGCACCGGCCGTCGGTGCCGGCCCCGCGCCAGTCGTCCCTGCCGCCACCGGTGCGTCCGTCGTCGGCGTCGCCCGCACCCTCGGCGTCCTCCGCCCCGGCGACGCAGCCGCCGCCCACGGAGCAGCCGACCGCAACCACCTCGGCGCCCTCGGCGTCCGCGCAGCCGCCGGGTGGGCCACCCACGGTGACCGCCACTGGCGGCGATGGGACCGCCCATCTCTCGTGGGCCGCGGCGCCAGCCAACGGCTCGCCGATCACCGCATACGCGATCGTGGACAGCAAAGGCAACCCCCTGCAGGACACGGCCGGGCGGCCGGTCACCGTCGCGGGCAACCTGCACACGTACGACGTCACCGGGCTGACCAACGGCACTTCGTACACGTTCGGCGTCTACGCGGTCAACGCCCAGGGCAACGGCCCGGTGACGCGGTCCCAGCCGGTGGTACCCACCGCCGAGGCGACGAACCCGCCTAGCGGCGTCACCGCTACCGCCCAGAAGGACGGTACCGTCACCGTGACGTGGGCGGCACCGAACGCCCAGGGCGACAGCACCGTGACCGCATACCAGATCAGCGCCACCGGACCGGACGGCCCGGCCGGGACATGGTCGGCGCCCGCCGCCACGACGACGTTCACTGTGCCGTCCGGCGCCCTGGCATACGGCACCCAGGTCGCCTTCAGCGTGGCCGCCGTCGACGCCAAGGGCGCCACGTCGAAGCCGTCCGCGCTGAGCGCATCGGTGACGCCGTACACCGCGCCGGCCGCCCCGGGGAACCTGCGCGTCACTACCGCCAAGACGGCCGGCGTGGTCAACGTGGCCTGGGATGCCTCCGCGGGCAACGGCCGGCCCGTCGCGCAGTACCGCGTCGTGTACAACGGGACCGCAGTCGACGTCCGCGGCGGTACCACCTATCAGATCACCGGCCTGACCGGCGGCGCATCGGTCACTGTGACCGTCACGGCGGTCAACGACGCCGGTGACGCGGGGCCGGCGGCGGGGCCCGTGGTGGCCAAGGCGATGGGCGCCCCGAAGCTCACCCTCACCTCGCAGGAGCAGGGGTACACCTGGGTCCGCGCCAACTTCACCGCCGACGCCGGCGGCGGGACCGTCCGGTGCGGGCTGACCCTCACCGGTCGGCCCGCGGTCGAGGGGAGTTGCAACAGCATCACCGTCGGTGGGCTCCGGCCCGGCACGCGATACACCGGAACCCTCACCGTCACCAACGAGGCCGGCCACGCCGACAAGGCCGTCACCTTCCTCACCAAGGTCCTCCGGGGCACGGTGCACTGCGTGAGCACCAACGGCTACTGCGACAGCGGCATCGGCATCTACTCGGCGCCCAAGCAGGACACCGGCGCCGAGACGAACCTGAGCGGCACCAACGGCCAGCAGTACGAAGCCTTCTGCAGGGTCCACGGCCAGGCCGGGAACCAGGCGAAGAACCCGGTCCTGACGGCCGGCCCGTACAACCCCGGCAAGCAACCCAGTGATTGGTGGATCCGCATCGCCGCGGTGCCCAACGACACAGCGCCGCACTACATCCCCTGGGTCTGGCTCAACCTGGACGCCGGCGACGACCTCAACAACCTTCCCAGCTGCTGACGTCGTCGATGACGCTGTCCGACCCCGAACCGCTGAGCCCGGCCGAGGTGCGATCCCTGACCAGCGCGGTCAACCGGATCGCGGCCGGGATCGGCGCCGCCTTGCTCGGCAAGCCGGACCTGGTGCGGCTCGCCGTGACCGCGCTGCTCGCCCAGGGCCACCTGCTCATCGAGGACGTGCCCGGGGTCGGCAAGACCACGCTGGCCCGGGCACTGTCCACAGTGGTCGACGGCCGTTGGCGGCGCATCCAGTTCACGCCCGACCTGCTGCCCTCCGACGTCACCGGCGTGTCGGTGTACGACCCGGCGGAGCGCGCGTTCGCCTTCCACCCTGGCCCGGTGTTCGCCAACGTGGTCGTCGCCGACGAGATCAACCGCGCCTCGCCGAAGACTCAGTCGGCGCTGCTGGAGGTGATGGAGGAGCACAGCGTGACCGTCGACGGGGTGCGGCACCTGGTGCCCGAGCCGTTCCTGGTCGTGGCCACGCAGAACCCGGTCGAGACCGAGGGCACCTATCCGCTGCCGGAGGCGCAATTGGACCGGTTCCTGATGAAGGTGTCGGTCGGGTACCCGGACGAGGACGACGAGGTCGACGTCGTCCGGGCCGCCTGCGCCGGGCGGACGGCGGACGCGCCGGCGCCGGTCGCCGACACCGAGACCCTGCGCGCGCTGATCGGCCTCGCCGCCCGCACGCACGTCGCAGGCGCGCTGTACCGCTACGCGGTCCGGCTTGCCGCGGCGACCCGCACGCACCCGCGCGTCGAGGTCGGGGTCAGCCCACGGGGCGCGGTCGCGCTGGCCAAGGCGGCCCGCGCCTACGCCTGCACCGCCGGGCGCGGCTACGTCGTGCCCGAGGACCTGCAGGCGCTGATCGAGCCGGTGTTCGCGCACCGCCTGGTGCTCGCCGGGGAGGCGCGCCTGGGCGGGGTGACGCCCGCCGAAATCCTGCACGACGTGGTGCGCGAGGTCGCGGTCCCGACGCCGGTCGGCCCATGATCCTCACGCGCCGTGGCGCCGGGGTCGCGGCCGCGGGCGCGCTGCTGACGGCCGGGGGCGCCGGGCTGCGCTACCCGGAGTTGGCCGCGCTCGGCGCGGCCGCGCTGCTGGCGGTGCTGCTGTCCGCGCTGGCCAGCCTCCGCCCGCCGGGGCTGGAGGTGACCCGCGCCGTCGCGCCTCGCCAGGTCATGCGCGGCGAGGCCTGCCGGGTGACGCTCGAGGCGCGCCACCCAGGCCGGCTCCCGTTCACCCTCAATGGCGAGGACCGCTGCAGCGGCCCCGTCGACCGGCGCATCCCGATCCCCGCGCTGCGGCTGCGACCGGGCGAGACCGCCGTGGTGCGGTACCCGGTGCAGACCGACAGGCGCGGGATCATCCGGCTCGGCCCGCTGTCCGCCGGCCGCGCCGACCCGCTGGGCCTTGTCGGGACGCGCCGGTCAATCGGGCCGGTGGCTTCCCTCATCGTGTACCCCCGGCTGCACCCCGTTGCCGCCCGCCCGCCCGGCGTACGGCGCGACGCCGAGGGCGGGGGAGGCCGGCTGCCCCACGGCAGCGTCAGCGTCGACGCGCTGCGCGCCTACGTGCCCGGTGACGACCCGCGCCAGGTGCACTGGCGCTCCAGCGCCCGGCTCGGCCGGCTGGTCGTGCGGGAGCGCGCCGACGCCGGCCGGGCGCGGCTGACCGTCTTGCTCGACGACCGCGCCGAGGTCCACGACGACGACACCTTCGAGGCGGCCTGCGAGGCCGCCGCGTCGACCGTCGCCGCGGCGGTGCGCGTCGGCACCGCCGTCCACCTCATGCTCGCCGGCGGCGAGGTCGTGCCCTCCGGCCGCGCCCTGGGCGCCTACCTCGGCCTGCTGGCCCGGGCCTGCCGGCACCCGGCCGCCGGGCCTTCGGCGGCGGAGACCGGTGGGCGCCCGCTGCCGCCGCTAGCCGGCGAAATGCTACTCTGCCTGACCGGACGGCCCGACGCCACGCAGCTGCGCGGCCTGGTCCGGCCCGGCCGGCACACCGCGACCGTGCTGGCGGTCTTCGGTCCGCAGGATTCGCTGCCCGCCGGGACTGGGTTCCGGCTGATCGTCGCGCGGGACGGGGCGGACTTCGCCCGGCAATGGGACGGCCTGGCATGACGCGGCCGGCCCCGCTGGCCGGGCCGCACGCGACGTTATCGGCCGGGCTGCAGGCGGCGCTGCTGGCCGTGGCCGCCGGGGCGGCCGGTCGGGTGTACGACGGGCCGCTCCTCGCCGTCCTCGTCGCCGGCGCCGCGGCCGGTTCGGCCGGCATCGGCCGGCTGCTCCTAGGCCGCCCACAGTGGACCGTCGCGCCGGTCTCGGTCGCGGCGTTGCTTGGCTACACCGCCGTGGCCGTCTGGTGGACGGCCCGATCCTCGGCCACCGCGGGGCCGCTGCCCGCGCTGCTGTTCGACGCCTTGGCCAGCGGCGGCTCCCGGGTGCTGAGCGCGGCCGTGCCGGTCGAGGCTCGGCCCGACACCGTCGCGCTGCCGGTCGTCCTGGTTTGGGTACACGGGCTGATTGGCACCGAGCTGGCCCTACGCGCCGGCCGTGTCGCCGTCGCGCTCGTCCCGCCGGCCGTGGTGTACGCCGCCGCGCTCGTGTTGGCCGGGCCGCACGGGGGGCCGCAGCCCTGGCGCGCGGTCGCGTTCGTGGTGCTCGCCGCGGTCGCGCTGGCCGCCCCGGCGGTCCGGCTGGCCGCGGATCTGGCGCCGGTCGGCGGCTGCGTGGCGGCCGCGGCGGTGGTGGTCGTGGCGGTGTCGCTCGGCCTGCCGTACCGGCCGCCCGACCCGCGGGGCCTGGTCGAGCCGCCCAGCTCGGACGTGCTCGACGACGAGAACCCACTGGCCCGCATCTCCGGCTGGATGCAGAACCAGGAGCAACCCCTTCTCGACGTCGTCGGCGGCTCGGCCCCGCTCACCCTCGCTGTGCTCGACGACTTCGACGGAGTCGTGTGGCGGATCGACGCCCGATACCAGGATGCGGGCCGGGTGCTCCCCGAGCCGGAGCTGCCGGCCGACGCCGTAGCACCCGCCGGCCCGACCCTCGCCGAGCGCATCACGATCCGGCAGCTGGGCGGCCGGCTCGTCCCGGCGGTGAGCGTGCCGCGGCGCATCGACGGCATCCGGGTCGCGTTCGACGAGCGCGGCGGCACACTGCTCCGGATGGACGGGCCGATCGACGGAGCCAGCTACGCCGTCACGTCGCAGGTGCCCCGCCCGGACCGGGCCCGGCTGGCGGCCGCGGGCGTGCCCAGCGGCCCGGCGGTCGCCCGGCTGCTGGACGCCGGCGGCAACGTCCCGCCCGACCTCTCCGCGCTGGCGCAGTCCATCGCCGAGACCAACGGCGCCGCTTACCAGCGGGCCACGGCGCTGCAGCAGTACCTCGCCAGCCACTATCGCTTCGTCACCGACGCGCCCAGCGGCCACGCCTATCCGAACCTGCGCTTCTTCCTGCTCGGCGACCCGGGTCGGGGCGGCGGCCGTGGTACCTCGGAGCAGTTCGCTGCGGCCTACGCCGTCCTGGGCCGGCTGATGGGCCTGCCCACCCGGGTCGTGGTCGGCTTCACCGTCCCGGCCGGCGGCGGCACCGTGCGCGGCGCCGACGCCCTCGCATGGCCGGAGGTGCTGTTCAGCGGAGTCGGCTGGGTGGCGTTTGACCCGCTGCCGCCGGCCGGGACGCAGCCGCTCTCCGTACCGCAGGATCTCCGGCCCTCACCCTCACCGTCGCCGTCCCGCGCCCCGTCGCCCACGCCGTCGGCCGCGCGCAGTCCAACGCCCCCCGCCCCGCCGGCCATCTCCGGCCCGGCCGCCCGTCCGGCGGACACCGGCGGCCGCGCGGCGTCGCCGTCCTGGCCGTGGCTCGCTGCCGGGCTCTTGCTCGGCATCCCGCTCGCGGTGGCCGGGGCCCGCCGCGCGCAGACCGGGCGGCGGCTGCGCGCCGGCCCCGCACCCGCGCGCGTCCGCGGCGCTTGGCTGGAGGTCCTCGACGCGCTACGACTGGCCGGGCTGCCCCCGGCCGGGCACCTGCCGGCGACCGCCGTCCCGCCGCGCTCCCTGGACGGCGGATCCCTGCCGTCGGTTGCCGGCCTCGCCGAGCTGGTCAACGCGGATGCGTTCGCCCCCGGCGGCCTCGACGAGCAGGACCCGGCCGCGGCCGGCGCGGTGTGGCAGGCCCTACGGTACACCGCCGCCTTGCGCCGTGGCGGCCCGTGGTGGCGGCGGGCCTCCTGGCCGGTTCACCCGGGCCCACTGCTCTGGCGCCACGGCCTACTCCGGCGGGCCCTTCGCCGCGGCGTCCGGCGGGAGTAGTCCGCCAACGTGGCGTTGCGGGCGTTCAGCACCGCCGCACCACCAGCCGGTCCTGGCTACCCTCGAGGTGGGCCGAGTTGGCCGGGCCGACAGGGACGAACCCGGCTTTGGTCAGCACCTTCTGGGATGCGGCATTCTGGCAGGTGGTGGCCGTCCGCAGCGTAGCCCATGCTGGGCCGCCGCCAGCCGACACAGCTCCCGATCCCTGCACGGCATCACCGAGCCGGTGGCAGTTCGCTCAGTAGCGCTTCGTGCACACCTGCGCCGACGGCGCGTAGCTGTCCACGCTGACCACGGCCCATACCTGGTAGCAGTAGTCCTGCGTGGTGTTCAGGCCCTGCAGCGTCAGGCGGGTGGTGCCTGGCCTGAGCACCTTCTGCACGGTGACCGCCGCGCCGCGGGGGCCGCCGAGGACCGCGAACTGCACTGCCCCGGCCGTCGGGTCCCTCCAGGTCAGGGTGATCGACGCCCCCTCGTCGGTAAGCTTGACGTCGCGCGGCACTCCCTCGGTCGTGGCTTTGAGCGTGCCCGCGGCGCCCGACAGGGCCGGGCTCGAACTCGAACCGCTGCCGGCGGGGCTATCGGCCGGCGCCGAACCTGCCGGGTCACCGAAATCGGGCGAGGGCCCCGACGTGCCGGCCGGGTCGCTGCCGAGGGCCGGCGGCGGAGCCGCGGCGTGGTGTTCCCCCCCGCTGAACAGCCGGAACGCGCAGACCGCGCACAGCAGCACGACGGACGCGCCGGTCGCGATGTACAACCACGTCGGCCTGGACCGGCGGGGCTCGGACCACATGTCCGCATCCTTGAACGGGTCGACGTCCTGGCCGTATGCCTCGGGCGGTGGGACGGCGTCGTCGTAGTCGTAGTCCACCTCCGGCGCCGCCCGGCCCGGTGGCGTGGCGGCGGGGTACGGTCGCACGGGCTCGCCGAGCATGCGCTGGTACAGCGCCCGGTTCTCGGCCGTGCCGTCGCCCGGCCAGAGCGGCTCCTCCGTCTCGACGTACGCCGGCGCCGCTGGCAGTACGTCCTTCATCAGCAACGGCTCGGGCTCCATTGCCAACGGCTCCGGCCGTCCGGGCGCCGTCTTGTCCGGCTCGAGCCCTGCCATCAGCGCGCTGGCGAACACCAGCGCGCTCGGGTGGCGCCGCTCCGGCTCCTTGCTCAGCGCCCGGGCCAGCTCGCGCTGCAGCCAGGGCGGCACGTCGTCGCCCGGGACGGCCGGCGCCGGGTCCGTGAGCGCACGCTCGCGCAGCACTGCCGGATCCGGCGCGACGTCGTCTGGGTCGGCGAACGGCGGATAACCGGCGAGCAGGTGCCACAGAGCCGAGGCGAGGCTGTAGACGTCGGAGGCCGACGACGGCACGCGGTCGCGCAGGAACTCCGGCGCGGCGTGCGCCAGGGTCGTCGGGTCGAGGCCGCCCAGGTCCGGCGCGGTCGCGGCCCGGGCGATCGGGAAGTCCGTCAGCGCCGGGCCGAACCCGGTGCGCATGATGTTGGACGGCTTGACGGCCCCGTGTACCAGCCCGGCCTCGTGCGCCGCCTGAAGCGCCTCGGCAACCGCGGCGCCGGCCGCGACGACCGTCTCCACCGGCTGCGGCCCGTGCTCGCGCAGGACGTCGGCGTACGAGCCGTCGGCGCAGTAGCTCATGATGATGTACGGCACGCCCCGGCGCGTGGCACCGATGTCGAGGATGCGGACCAAGCGAGGGTGGCTGCTCGACAGCAGCACCGTCGTCTCCAGCTCGCGCTCGAACTGCGGCCGGGCCTCGTCGTCGCCGTGGGTCAGGACCTTGACGGCGACCGTGCGGCTGAGCCGGGAATGCTCGGCGCGGAACATCACCGACGCGGCGCCGCGCCCGATCGGCTGCAGGTCGCGGCAGCCCGGAATCTCGACAAGGTTCGGCGATCCTGCGGTCACGTGCGGCTCCGTTCGTGCTGGCGAGGTACCTCATCGTAGCGTATGACTTATGTTCTGTGGCGTATTAGGACTGTCGTTCGATACTTCACGACCGGCTCGATGGCACGGGTGAGGACCGATGAAGTTGCTTTTTCAGCCCAGATCGCCTAGCCGGAGTCTCCTCCCTTTCATGATCGACATGCCGGGAGTCGGGTGCTGAGCTGGACTTACGGGTGGTGCCGCGCCGGTGGGTGGTGCGCTACCGCTTGCCACGTGCGACCTCGTGTCGCAACACTGGTGTTGACAATTGCTCTTGTTGTATGTTCTGTAGCACGAGTTTGACGAGTTCTACTACTCCGCCAGCCCACCGGGTACCAGCAGGTGCACCCAGAACGGCAGCGTCAACACCGGGGCTGGTAACAGTGCGGCAGCCACTATCGCCTCGCCAGGAGGCCCGGCCACAATGGCCTGGTCCGCAACACGCCGATTTATTTGTTTACACGCCCCAACGGGCCGCGGTCCGGTGCCGTCATCAGGTCGGGCGCAGCGGGCGGAGGCTCACATCTGATCGGTGACGCGCCATCTATGAGCGGCCATTGGATGGCCTGCATGTCCGATTGCGTCGATCCCTTCGGGATGCCTCACCATGCCGGGGTGGAGGTTCCGGAAACTGGTGGACGCTCGCGCCGGTTCGACCATCGGCTCCCTGTCGCGCACGCTCCCTTCCGCAGCCACAGTTGATGCCATACACTAGATACAACATAGTTCAGGGTGGTGTGACCTCCGGATGGAAGGAGGCTCCATGTCGAATCGACGCCGCGTCGGGATGCTCGCCGCTGGCGTGTCGACCTTTGCCGTCAACGGCATTGGTGGAGCACTTCGTGCCAACCGGCCATGGAGTGGATCGAGGCAGGCTGCGGTACCGGCCGTGAGCATTGCTCGACATGGCCGCGCGGATGAGACGTGAACCAGATGACTCCTGACCGCGGTGCTCTCGGCGTGGTGTCCAACCCGTTCGCCGGCGAAACGCTCGATCTGAACCCTGACTGCCTACAACGCGGGTCCCGGCACCGTCGAGCGGCACCGCGGCGTCCCCCCCCGTACGCGGAGACGGTCGGGGCGGGCCCAGACCGGCTGCATCAGCTGGTGCACCGCCGCCGTCGCGCCCGGGCCGGCGACCGCGGGCCGTGGCTGAGCGACCTGCAGGCCGCCGTCCGCGCCGTCGGGCAACTGCCCAACGACGCCCAGGGCGGCTGGCCACCACGCCCGCCCGACGACGAGGCGGCATGGCCCTGCGCCGGATCGCCCAGCTCGCGGTGACCGCCAGCACCCTGCTGGCGGTCACCGCCGCCGCCCTCACCGCCTGCACCAGCCGCCCGCACCGGCCACCGCCACGCCCTAACCGTCGGCCAGCGACAACGTATATGAACGATGGCGCGCAACCGGACACCTCAGCACCGACGGAACCGGCCGCGCTCGACGTCATCACCGCGTTCGCGCCGGCCTGGGCCCGGCCCGGCCTCGACCAGCCACGCTGGTACGCCGACGTCGCCCGCTACGCCACGCCCGCCTACGCGGCCCCGCTCCCCACCGTCGACCCCGCCACGGTCCCCGCCACGACGATCACCACCACACCGGCGGTGACCAGCTCCACCAGCGGCGCGGTCGCCGCGGACAGCGGCACCGACGCCGGACCGATCACCGTCACCTGCATACAGCTCGACGGCCACTGGCTCGTCGTCGAGGTCGAGCCGTCCGAACCGGACCCGGAGGCGACCCGGTGAAACTCGCCGCCCTCATTTTGGCGATCGTGCTTGTCGTCTTCGGCGGCTGCTGCGGCCTCTTGGGCCTCCTCACCCTCATCCAACAAGCCGGCGCCGGCGCCTGCGCGCTCACCAGCGGCGCCGCCGTGCGCACTGACGGCCTGCACGACGTCGGCGCGTGGCAGGCCGACCCGCAAGTCCACAACGCCGCGATCATCGTCGCCACCGGCCAGCAGCTCAAGGTGCCAGCCCGCGGCTGGGTGATCGCGGTCGCCACCGCCATGGAGGAATCGTCGCTGATCAACATCCCCGGCGGCGACAGCGACTCAGTCGGCCTCTTCCAGCAACGCCCCAGCCAGGGCTGGGGCACCCCCGGGCAACTGCTCGACCCCGTGTACGCGGCCACGCAGTTCTACCGCAAGCTACTCACCATCAACGGCTGGCAGCAAATGCCCCTCACCGACGCCGCGCAGGCCGTGCAGCAAAGCGCCCACCCTGACGCCTACGCCAGATACGAGCAGGACGCCCAACGCGTCGTCGCCGCTGTAGTTCCCAGCGGAATGGCGGTCGATCTTGACCAATGTCCGGGCAATTGTCCGTCGATCTCGACCAGTGGCTTGCCGTCTTCTGCGTCGGACGGTTGCCTTGACGGCCAGCAAGTGCTGGCACGTGCCGCGAGTTGGTTGACCGCGTGGCGAGGTGGTGCTGTGCCGTACCTGTCCAGCGTGGACCCGGCGACCTGGTTGGGCGGGTATCGGCGGGACTGCTCCGGGTATGCCTCGATGGCGTTGGGACTGGACGGACCCGGCCTGGACACTGCCGGGTTGGTTGCCCAGTCGACGCCTATACCGAAGGCGGCGTTGCGGGCCGGAGATCTGCTGATCAATCCGGCTCTTGACGGCGATGGTCATGTGGTGATTTTCGACGCTTGGACGGACGCGACGATGAGCGCGTATGTCGGGTACGAGCAGTCCGGCGATGGGGGCACCCACCATCGGACCATCCCGTACCCCTACTTCGGCAACTATCAGTTGAGCCCCTACCGTTACGGCAAGTGAGCCGGTTTCGTTCGCGGAGCTTTGGCGCGGATTTGGCGGCATGTGGTGGGGCTGCAGGCGGGTACGTGCGCCGTTAGACGTCCGGTCAGGCTGCTTTTCGACGAGGAGTTCGCGGCTTTCTTGGGCGGCCGGTCGTGGATGTCGACCGGTTACTGCACGACGCGTGGCAGTTTCTGTGCGGCGCACCGAGTCTGCTGGATGGCTCGCGCACGGTGTCCCTGCAGGACGAGCCGCTGTCGGTGGTGGTGCGGCAGGCACAGGCGTTGACGGCCATTGGGTCGCCTATCTCGACGTGGCCGGTGAAACGCCGACCTGACAAGCAAACAACCAACATAGTGTCGACTGTGCATCGAGTGTCGGCTAGCGTACGGGTTGGAGGTTGTGCGTTGATCACGACGGTTGACCGGCTGCATCGCCGCGCGGGCGTTCGGGTCTCGGTCGCGCTGGCGGCTCTTGCCGCTACGGCGGGCGCGGCGACGCTGGTCACGAACGGCGGCCGCCCCGATCGGCCGTCGCCCGCCCCGCCCTCGCTGGCGGCCGCTGCCGGGCCCGATTCGGGCCCGCTCGTGCCGTCCACCGGCGTCTCGGCGAGCGCGCCGCCACCATCGGCCTCCCCGTCGGTACCGGTCGTAGCGTCGGGATCCTCGTCCGCGGTCCCCCACACGGCACCGACAAGCGCGGCAACGCCAGGCCCGCCGGCCGTCAACGCCGCGACCGCTGTGACCTTCGACAGCGCCGGCAGCGCCCGTAGCAACGGCTCGTCGCTGTCCTGGACACAGGGTGTCAGCGGGACGAACCGGTTGCTGGTCGTCGAGGTGGCGGTTGGCGCGATCAGCGACACAGGCTGCACGTTATCGGTCAGCGACAACGGCGCCGGGCTGACGCCGCTGACGACGGTGCACGACGACAATCAGCACGCCGGGTACCACAGTGTTTTCTACCGGGTCGCGCCGCCCAGTGGCGGCAACACGATCTCGGCCCAGGTGACCGGCTGCACCGTGGACGAGCTGACCGGCGGGTCGATCTCGTTGGACGGTGCCGACCAGAGCGCACCTCTCGGGTCGGCCGTGACTGCCGAGGGCTCCGGTAGCAATGCCGCGGCGACGGTCGGCGGCACGCGCTTTGGTGGCATGGTCGTCGGCTTCGTCTCTAACGGCGGCTCGGTCGACTCCGCCAGCCCACCGAGTACCAGCAGGTACACCCAGAACGGCAGCGTCAACACCGGGGCTGGTAACAGTGCGGCAGCCACTGTCGCCTCGCCAGGAGGCCCGGCCACAATGGCCTGGTCGGTGCAGCCTGACTGGTGGGCGGTGACGGCGATCGAGGTCCGCGCCTGACATGCCGCCCTGGTCGTCTCGTTCGCCTCCGACCTCCAGCTGCGCCCTCGTCGAGGTGATGGGTCCGGACGCCGCCCTGCGCGGGGACAACGACATCGTCGTCCGGGCGTGGCAGCGGTACCACAAGCATCGTCTCCCGCGCGGAATGGCGCACTGAGGGCGTCATCCGCGCGCTGATGCTCAAGACGTTCCCGTCCCACGCCATCGCCGGCGCGGAGGGGAACTCGCCCTGGCTCTGGTTCTTCGACGGAATCGACGGCACGGCCGCGATGATCCGCACGGCGCTGGCCGAGGCCCTCGACGTCGAGGTGCCGCAGCCGCCGCGCGCGTTCGGCGTGACGATCGCGGTGCTGCACGAGGCCGCGGTGCGCCCGAAGGCAGAAGGTCATGGTCACGCTCGAGACGGTCCTTTCACGGAGCTGCCCGGGCTGCGGATGATCGAAGGCGCCACGCCCCTGACGCTGTGGGACACGTTCCAGCGTCAAGGCGTCCTGTTCAGTCGTCAGCGTGCGGCCCGGGTAGAACGCCATCTCCGCAGCCAGCTGCCGGGCCGCGCCGGGACGTGGGTGGTCGTGCTAGAGCCGCCGGTCAGGTCCGCGTGATGGCGGCGGCCACGTCGTCGGTGTTGATCGCCCGTAGTTCGCTGAGGTCCGGCCGCCGGCTCGCCGCCCGCAGGCGCTGAGCCTGGGCCTGGCGCATCCGCTCGAAGAGCCGCCGCGCCTCGCGCGCGTTGCCGAAGTTCTGCGTGCGGGGTGTTGCCTTGAAATGCTCCATGACCGCCTGCAGGGCGGCCTCGTCACACACGTAGTCGGCCGACTGCGCCATGTGGCTGATGATGAGCACCAGTTCCTCGTCGGCGTAGTTCTCGAACACCACCGTCTTGGCGAAGCGCGAGGCCAACCCGGGGTTGGTGTCGAGGAAGCTCTGCATCTCGTCCGTGTAGCCGGCGGCGATGACCGCGATCGAGTCCCGATGGTCCTCCATCAGCTTCACCAGCGTGTCGATCGACTCCTGACCGAAGTCGGCGCCGGAGCCGAAGGACCTGGACAAGGTGTACGCCTCGTCGATGAACAGCACGCCCCCGAGCGCTTCCTCGAACACGTGCGCGGTTCGCTCGGCGGTGTGGCCGACATACTGTCCGACCAGGTCGCGCCGGGACACTTCCCGCAGGCTGGCCTTCGGGAGCACCCCCATCGCGCTGAGCAGCCGGCCGTAGATCCGGGCGACCGTGGTCTTGCCCGTGCCGGGCGCCCCCGCGAAGATCAGGTGCTGGCTCGACGAGCTCACCCCGAGCCCGGCCTCCCGGCGCCACTCGTTGACCTGGATCTCGTCGACCAGCGCGCGCACCTCGTCCTTGACTCCCGCGAGCCCGACCAGTGCGTCCAGCTCGGCGAGGAGCGCTTCGATGGTCTCGCCCTGCTGCGACCCTTTCGATCCGCCGGTACCCACGCCGACCTTCATCGTCGCCCGGGCCTGCTCGATGTCGGGATTGGCGCCGGGTGCGACGTCGATCGCCGGCTCCGCGGTGTTCTCGATCCGGCACTGCTCCACCTGCCCGCCGCAGTTCGCGCCGAACGCGATACCGGGCCCCTGGCAGTCATGGATCCAGGTTCGCCGGACGGCCGGCGCACCGCGGTGCGAGGCAAGCACCGCAGGACCGCCGGTCTGGCTGATCTCGCACGACTCCAGCCGCGGCTTGCCGCTCTGGTACGCGTAGACGCCGCGCGCCCCGCACCGGCTGATCACCGTGTCGCGCAGGACCGGGTCGGCATACGCGCGGACGGTGACGCCGTCGCTGGTGATGTGGGCGATGTTGCTCTCGACGATCGTGCCCCCGCAGTCCTCCAGGTCGAGTCCGCAGTCCGCCCCGTCGATCGTGCATCCCCGAAGGTCCACGACGGCGCGGCTGCGGCCGACGACCGCCGTCGCCCGCGGGGCGTTGATCGTGCACTTGTCCAGTCGTACGGTCCCCCGCGCGACGAACAGCGCGGGCGAGCCCGCCGACGACTTCAGGGTCAGTGCCTTGACGGAGACGGTGCCGCCACGCACGTCGACCGTGGGCCGGCCGAGGTCGGCGGCTCCGATGACGACGGTGCCCGGTCCGTCGGCCGCGACGATGCTGACGTGCCCGGCGTCGATCGTGATCGCCTCCGGATACACGCCGCCGGCCACGACGATCGTCGTCTCGCCGTCGGCGGCAGCGATCGCTTCGGCGATGGTGACGAAGGCGCCGGGCAGGTTCGACACCGATATCGTTCGCGTCATGGCTCCCGCCCGGGGTGAACGTTGTTGCTTCTAGGGTTTGACCCGCCACAGTAGTGTGTCTGACCGGCGATGGCCAAGCACCCCTCACCGGTCGACCGGTCGCACCCGGGCGAGGCCGGTGTGCCGGCGTGGCTCCGGCCGCCGGCGTCGCGGTGGGGCGATCCGCAGCTCACGCCCCCGTGAGCAAGGCACGGTAGGCGGTCACCTCGCCCACCAGGCGGTCGCGCCGGAACTGGTCGGGGTCCAGCTCATGCTCCTGCCGACCCTCCACGCTGAAGAACGCCTCGACCGGAATCCGGTCACCGTCTCGCGGCACGAACTTCAACGCCTCCTCCAGCGCGGCGATCGCAAACCCGACCGCGTCGGCGGCGTCGCGTGGTGTCGGCGCCGCCCCGGCGCGGACGGCCGACACGGCCTGCCGCGCGGCCAGCAGGAACTGGGCCGGGTCGATGATGGCGGAGGGCTCGGGACCACCGATCGCGGGCGGTGGTGCCGGGTCCGCCGGCAGCACGAACTCGAACCGCCGACTGGCCCCGCACCGACCGCACGACCCTTCGTACACCGAAAGCACCCCCTCCGGATGGCCGGCCTGCCCGTGACGCGACCACACGAACAGCGGCTCACCGCAGGTGCACGGATGCAACTGCATGTAGATGTGACACTCGTCGATCGATCGCGCGTGCAGCACGGACGTGTCCTCTCCCAGCCCGGTCACGGCTGCGGCCCGTACGACAGAGGCCAGAGGTATCCACCGTCGGGCGATCCGCTGCCGGGCGGCCGTGTGTTCGCCTTCGGCTCCTGCCGAACGCCACCGAGGTCGGCCAGGGCCGATCCGAGGTCCGCGCCGTGGACCCGCACGTCCGGATCGGTGCGCAAGCGCGGGTCCCCGGTGTACGAAGCCCAATGCCCGAGCTCTTCCGCCCGGGTCTGGCCCGGCTCTGTGCGAACGGCCAGGACCTGCCCCCACTCCAGCGACGTGTCCCGGATCGACGGTACGCCTGTCTCGGCGACCGCGAACTCCGGCTGCGGCACCAGCAGGCCCCGCCCGCCGAGGCTTCGCCACAGTTCTACCGCGTACTCGTGCGTGACCCCTGGCGCCAGCAGCGTCACCTGTTGCTCACCACCCAGGAGGAGCCGGCGGGCGAACTCAGCCGCTGCGAGGTTCTCTCCTTCGACGATCATTCCACCATCGCGGAACTCGGCGCTGACCGTGATTCCCTTCTCGACCCGGGGCACGGCGGCCAGTGCCTGCGCGGCCTGGACCGGGTCGCCGTCCCTGGGGAAGAGCCGGCCACCGATCAACCCGATACCGTTCGGCAGCCGGTGGCCGTCGCCGTCGGGCTGGAGCCGGTCCATGATCGCCAACACCTTTTCACCGTCGGCCACGAACCTGTGCGCATTCTTCAGCGTCCGCTCGATGACGATCTCGCCGGTGACCAGGCGCCGAGCGCCCGGTATCCGGGCGGCCAGCCGGACCGGCGCGGTCGCCGCACGCTCGCCGCTCACGGTGATCTCGTAGTGCACGTCCGCCGTGAGCCGGACGGGTTTGAGATCCTGAAGGCGGGTGTCGACGTCCAGCCGGCGAACCTGGTCCGTGTCGGCGGCCCTGCCCTCGACTCTGAACCGCGCCGCGCCGGGCGTGAGCTTGTCCCGCACCCCCTCCTCGTGCCCGGCCCCCTCCATCGGAATCTCCACCACCACCCGGGCCTGGACGTTGGCCGCGAGCACGGATCCGTTCGTGTTGTACGTGACGCCGTGCCGGTGGTTCTCCTGCCGGATGTCGGCCACGTCGGCTTCGCCGGCGTACCGGAGATTGGACAGTTTCACCCGGATGGTGATGTCGCCGTGCCGCCCGACGAACCCACCGGACGACATCAGGCCAGGAAATTCCATTCCCGCGTCGCGGGCCATTTCGGAGAAGTACACCATCTGGAAGGGCACACCGAACACGTGGGCCAGCTGCGCCTCGGCCAGGCTCGGCTCCCGCCACCGGAACCGCCCGGTCCGGCCCCGGTCCAGCAGGCCGGCGAGCACCCTCCCGGAATCGTTTCGCAGATCATGCAGCACGGCCCTGTGGAGCTCGCGCAGCCCGGCGGGATCCGGCGGCTCGGCCAAGGTGATGCCGCGGTCGAAGAAGTCCCGAGCGGTCAATGGACGATCTGCACGCTGCCCGAACGACCCGCGCGGGTCGCGCGTGACGACCGGCTCGGTGCGGGGACCCTTCGCGGCCCGTACATCGGCATCGTTGATGAGGACCTTGTCCCACAGCGCCGCCTTGGCTTCGTGCCCGTCGACGGTGACGACGACCGAAACCTTCCCCTCGTACTGGTGCGCGACATCTGGGTGAAAGGCCGGCGTGCGGCGCGCTGCCTTGGTCTCCGCGACGGCGGACTCACGCGAGATGACGCGGTCACGGGTCCCATATCCGTCGCCACCGACCTTGAACCCGGTATCGACGCCCGCCTCTTCATTACCGCCCGTGCCCAGCCCCCCCGACAACGGCTCGGCTCGGGTGACGCCGGTGAGGCGCTTGTCCCGGCCCAGTCCGAATCCGCCGTCCGTCCAGGGTTCGCCCGCATGCTTGACGGTTTTCCGCCATTCGTATTTGGTGTCGGGGGGCGTATCCACGCGCACCGTGATCTCGTGTCCCTTGAGGTGCAGTCTTACGCCCGTGGATCGCAACTGTTCCATGCCACCGCCTTGAAAGGCGCTCATGGTGAGCAGGCGGTGCACCTCAAGCGGCAGGCCCGATTTCGTTGCGACGAGTCCGCCATCCTCGTGCGGAGTCCATTCGGGGCGCAACAGCTCGGGCGCGTGCGTCGCCATCAGGTCGCGAACCCGCTGCTCGATCGGGTTGAGCCCGCGGTCGTCGTACGGTTCCTCGAAGCCCGCCCGGATGGTCGTCCGCTGGGCCGGCAGCCAGCTGGACCTCAATTCCGCCGGTACGGCGGCGTCGCGGGGCTCCGACGATGGTGACAGGTCCCTGAGGATCATCGCGCCATGGCGCACGCGGATGTGCGTCTCCATGGGATCGCCGGCGACGTGCTCCCGCCGCCCCAGGGCAATCCGATCGGTGCCACGAGGGGGCTCCGTCACGTGGATCTTGATCTCGTAGACCGCGTCGGCCACGATGGCCGTGTGCGTCGCCTTCGGACCGATGGTCCAGCCGCCGCGCAGCGCCTCGGTGAAGCGGGCCCTGATGCTGGTGGCCCCCAGTTCCACGCTTCCCTGGGCGCCGGTCGGTGCCAGAGTACTCCCGCCCTTGGAACCGCCGTCCGAACCGGCCGTCCCGGCCACCGTGACAAGGCCGGCGTTGGCTTCAAGACCGGACAACTCGCCCAGCGCGCCCTGGATCGTCATCGGCTTGGTGTCGATGGTCTGCGCGGTTTCGGTGGCTTGGTGCAAGAACACCTTCACCTCGACGTGGCCCAGTCTGGGGCGCAACGAGGAGCCGGCGTCGATGACAAACCGGATGGCGCCCTGCGGATCACGCTGGACGTGGGTCTGGACCTGGGTGGGTCCGACGTAGTCCGTTACCGGGGCGACCGCGTCGTCCGAGAACCCAGCCTCTTTCAGCATCTTCTGGATGATCCGGGCCGCATCCTGGCCGCCGGCAATGCCGGCCACGATGTCCGGCGTGTCGACAATGGTCGCCGGCCCAAGATCGTGGAACGGTGAGTCCGTCTCCGGTGGCCGTCCGTCGATCCGTTCCGTGCGGGGCGGCGCCGGCCGCACGTCGGCCGGCGCGCTCGCCTCGGCCCGCAGCGGGCCGGCGACCGGTTGATCCAGGGCCAGGCCCGCCGGCATGCCGCCGCGCATCAGGCCCGGCATCGTCAGGTGTGAGTGAGCCTCGGCCGCGCTGAAGCCCTCGGCCGCACGTTCGATCTGGTTCCGCCAGCCCGGCTCGGCGAGGTTCGATTCGTGTCGCACCTCGATGTCGAGATGCCACTCCAGGCGTTGCCAGACCGGAGCCAGGTCACCCTTGTAGTCGCTGGCGTGGATCAGCACGTTCGTCATCTTGGCGCCCGCGCCGGTGGTCGTGACCCGCGCGCCGCCGACGGTCGGGTTCCCCGAGAGCGCGCCGAAGAGGACGCCGTCCTGCGGACCGGGCCCGGCCCGCGTTTGGGTCTTGGCCGAGATGTTCAATCCCAGGCGAGCATCGGCGACCCCGATGACCGCGTTTCCGGACTCGGAGTAGGACACCGGCAGCATCGCGGCGGTGCCCTCGCGCACGGTGTCGACGACGGGTTCGCCCACGAACTCGGCCCTCGCCACGACGTGGTAGCGCTCGCGGCCACCCGGGACCTCCCGGGACCAGTCGACGCTGACCCTGCCGTCCCGCGGGAACCATTCGTCCTGCAGGGACATCATCGTCGTCCAGCCGAGTTTCTTGCGCAGGGCCGAGAAGAGGTGGATCTGATCCATGTCCGAGAGTTCTGCCATCCACGGGTTGGCGGCCCGCATGGCGTCCAGCTCGTCGAAGATCCGGTCGATGAACCGCTCCGGGCCGGCGAGCGTGTCGAGCGTCAACAGTCCCGTGTGCAGCCTCTCCAGGAGGTACTCCGGCGCGTGAAGGGTCTTCTCGCCCTCCCGGCGGATTTGCGGCAGCTCCGGTTCGAGCGGCTCATCCTTGGCCACGGTGTCGAGCAGTTCCAGGAACCGGGGCAGGTCGGCCTCGGTGACGTTCAGCACGACGGCGCCCTGGTGGGCGAGCCGCTCCGCCGACGCTGCGATCCGGTCGGAGAAGACCCGGGCGACAAGTTCTCCACCGACCTCGAACCTGTACACGTTGGTCTTGTCGGCGGTCATGTTCCGCCAGATACCGAAGCCGTTACCCCCCACCTCCTGCTGCTCGCGTCGCAACGTCCGCCCGGCCACCAATCCGCCGCCGACTCTCCCCTCGCGGCCGGCGATCGCCTCGTGATCGGCGGTGTCCAGCTTGGGCCTCGCGAAGCCCCGGACCGTCTGCGCGTCCTTCATCCGGTCCTCGACCGTCGTGGAGACCCGGTGTTCCTCCTTCGCCGTGGTTCGCTCGGTCACACCGAGGTACTTGACCGAGTGGGCCTCGAACCGCGCTGTCAGGCCGGCCTCGGCTCGGCCCCCCGGGCGCAGCGACTGGGCGGGCACCATCATGCCTTCATGGATCAGACGGGGACCGTCGAGCGTCGCGTTGTACTCGGTGAACTCGTTCCGGATACCGTTGCGGAACTGCTCCCCGGCCAGCGGCCCGAGATGCTCGATGACGACACCGGCCAGTCCGTCCATGCCGCCGACGGATTCCACCGACAGCATGCCGATGAGGCCGGCGACCTCCAGCAGCCTCGCCGCCCGCTCCGGCCTACCGTCAGCACCCGGCGCGGCCAGCAACATCATCCCGGGCTTGATGTTGCGGGCATCCAGGACAGGGTTCGGCTTGACCTCCGCATGCTCGGCGGGGCCGAGGTTGGGCTCCGGAAAGCCGAGCACGACGTCGATCGGGGTCTCCCGGCTGATCGGATCGGGGCCGGCCGGTCCGTCGTGGCCGATGCTCACCGTCAGTGCCGCCTCCGGCATGCGGAAGTGGCCGTGCGTCCCGTCGTCCTGCCGGAGGGTCTGGATGGCGGTGACGGCCGACTCCACGTGTTCGCGGGTGGTGGCCCAGGTCTTGCCGGCATCCACGCCGATGACAAAGTCCTTGTATGTGCCGGGGAGGTCGATGCTCAGGTCCCAGAGACCGTGATAGTGCAGTCCAATCTTGACCGCCAGATGGAAGACCCGCCGAACCTCGTCGACGGGCACCGGCACGAACAGGCTGCTCGTCCTGTCCAGCATCCGCCCCGCCGAGGTGAACTGCAGCAGGTCGCTCGGCAGCGCCATCTTCTGACCGGTCGGCACGCCGCGGTCGGTCGCGGTCGGGTCGGGCAAGGCGGACCGCAGGAACTCGGCTTTGCTCAGGTCTGCGAGGTCCAGCCGGACGGTGACGGGATGGACGGTCTCGCGTGCGTCCGGCACGCGGAGCACGATGCCGGCCTCGCTGGCCAGGCGCCGGCCGAACTCACGACCACCCAGTGCGACGAACGTGGCAGTGATCGCGTCCCGCACGTTGTTCCGGAACGTCACCCGCTCCTGCGGGGAGCGCTGCGGTTGTCCTGGCAGGTCCAGCGGCATCCGGTCGGCGATCTCGGCGCCGACGGCCGCCGCGACGTCCTCGCGGAGGTTGCCCATCCAGTGTTCACCGAGCTGCCAGACGCCGCCGGTGAGCCCCCATGCCCGCAGATCGGGGTCGACGAATGCGTGCGGAAGGGTCGGCTCAGGCTGCTCCTCGAACGCCTTCCACGCGTCCATGACCGCCACCGCGGCGTCGTGCCGCTTCACGGCCGCGACCAGGCCGGCCTCGTCGGGCGCCAGCTGCGTGCCGGTGGTCTCGTCCTGGTGCAGCCGGCGGAACAGCTCGGTCCACTCGGCGCGGCCGGTGATCGGGTCCGCAGCCAGCTGACCCAGCATGCTGGTCATGTCGGTGTTCGGGTCCGCGAAGTGTTCCTCGATGGCCGTCAGTCGTTCAACGATGCGTGCGTGCTGCTGCTGGCGGTGCAGGATGTCGTCTCTCCGCCCTGGATCCGTCGATTGCAGATGCTCCAGGTCGTCGCGCACCGCTGCGTGGAAGTCACGTAACGTCGTGACGTTGGTCCGGAACGCTTCGGCCGCGGCGGCGATGTCGCCCGCGGGTCGGCTGTCCAGCACCGCGGCGCGATAGTGCTGATAGCCGTCCGTGAGGGCGGCAGCGGAGTCGGGGACGGTGTCCGCCGCGTCGACGGGAGCGGCGAGCAGCCACCGCCCGGCACTGTCCTGGTAAAGCGGGTCGTCCATGCCGGCGGCCTGTTCCCGGACGTACCGGAACGCGGCCACCACGTTGTCGACCTCGTGCACCTGCCTGGACCCGCCGAGCGCCTCACCGACGTGGGTGATCGCCACCTGGAGCGCTGCCGCGACGAGCCGGCGCTGGCGTATCCCCTCCGGGTCGTCCGCCGCCAGCAGATGCTCGGCGTTGAGCCCGTCGACGAGGTCGCGCCACGCCGCGTTCGCCAGGTCCCGTTCGGCGAACGGGATGACGCGCTCGACGGACACCCCGAGCGCCTCCAGCCGCCCGGAGAGCTCCCAGAGCAGGGATTCGGCTTTCCTGGCGGCGATCACATCCGGGGAGCCGGCGTCCCGCCCGGCCCGCTCGTCGAGGAGCTCACGCAGGATGCGCTGGCGTTGCATGGGCAGGGCGTCGGCATGGTGCAGGCTCTCCACCCACTGCCACGTGGGATCGGCGTCCGAGCGGTCGGCCCAGATCGCCGCCCGGCGGGCCGCGCCCGTGGGGTCGTCCGCATGCAGGCCGAGGTCCAGGAAGGTGCGCACCGACTCCCGCCACCGGGTTCCCCCTGGGTCAGCCGCGACACCGGCCTCGGCCGCAACCCGGATGTCGGCCCGGAGCCGTTCGGCCCGGGCGGCCTCGACCGGGGTCAAGACGGCCGACCCGTCGAGCGTGGCCTCGTGGTGGCGAGCCAACTGGGTCAGCAGCATGTCCAATGCGGACGCGTGCTCGGCCAGGGTGAGGCCCGAGCCGGGGGCCAGGCGGAAGTGCCCGTCCACGCTGCGGAATACGGCCCCGTCGCCGCCGGCGGTGATGCCCTCCACGCGTTGCTCCGCCGGCGTGCCGTACTCCGGCGGCGTGCCCCAGGTGCCGTACTCCGCCGGCATGACCCAGGTGTCGTACTCCGCCGGCGTGCTCCAGGTGTCGTACTCCGGTGTCCGCCCGACGCTGACGTCGATGTCCGCCCCGGCGGTCGTGCGCAGGCGGATCAGGCCGTGGCCGAGCGGGGTGGCGCTCTGGTACGCGCCAGCGGCACCCGGCAGCTCGAGTCTGCTGATGAGCGCCTCGGACACCCGCGGGAACACGGCGTCGACCGCGCTGCCACGCAGCTCACTCGAGGCCGGGGCCTGGATCGCCAGCTCCGTTGGCTCTGACGCGATCGCGGCATCCAACGGCGAGCGGTGCCGCGCGAGCCCGGGGATGTCGGCCAGCGCGTCGGCGCCGACCCCTAAGCTCCGCCGCAACAGTGTCGTGGCCATGCGCAGCTGTGGATCGGCGGGCGCGTCCGACAGACGCCCGGCGGCCTCCAGCAACACGGCTCCGGCCTGGTAGTCGGGCCAGTTCACCCGGCCGGCCGGTGCTTCGGCCAGTTGGTGCGGACGCTGTCCGCCCGTGCTCATGGCGGCGAGGATCGCGCGTTCGTCGTCAGAGAGGTGCCGGTCTCGGAGGATGCTGTTGACCATGCGCCAGCGCCGGTCGGCGTCGACGACGTGGATTGCTGGGCCGCTGTGGTCGAGGCCGAGGTGGTGGAGCAGGGTGTCGGCGCTGTCGATGGCGCGTGTCAGGGCGGTCGTGTCGGGTGCGTCGAGGATGGTTTTGACCGCTGACACGAGGTCGCCGACGCCGCCGCGGTCGTGGTCGGACGGCCTGCGTCCGGTGATCGGGGGGAGTGGGTCGGCGGTGAGGAGGTGGGTGTTGTCGGCTCGGGGCAGCCATCGGGTGAGCCAGGACCGGGATTCGTTGTGTTGCTGCCGGTCGATTTCCCAGATTTCGTGGGTGAGGGTGTGCAGCATCCAGGGTGCGACGGTGTCCTGGTCGGCTTCGGTCATGTGCCGGAACAGGTCGGTCAGGGTGACCGTTGCGTCGTTGGACAACTGCGGGCGTTGGGACTCGGCCCGCAGTCCGTGGGCGTCACCGAGCTGTACGGTGAGGCTCAAGGGATCACCCTGATGACGCTCTGCCAGCACCTGCAGCTGCACCACTGGCGTTCCGCCGACGTCGACGGTCTGGATGTCGCCGACGATCCGCATGCCGCTGATGACCGGATCCTCCACGCCGACGCCCGACAACCGGCCGTCCACCTGCTCGACCAGCAACCGCAGCACGTCCTGCGGCGGGCGGGCCGTGGCGGGGTCCGGCGGCCGTTGCGCCATCGTGTGCAGCCATGAGTCGACGGGGGGCCGGCCCGCGGCGGCCATCGGCCAATCGCGGGAACCGGCAGTGTCGGTCGGCGTCGCCGCGTCCGCATCTGTTCGGTGGGGCCGCAGGGCGATGGTGATCGCACTGCGGGCCGGGGTCGGTGCGGGGTGGGGTTGGGGCGGGTAGTTGGGATCGTTTTGGAGGTTGTTGTGTTGTTCGGTGAGGTCGGTGAGGTGGGTGGCGGCGTCTTCGTAGAGGTGGTGTTGTCCGAGGTGTTCGGCGAGGGTTTCGAACTGTTGGTGGGCGTCGTTGATGGCGGCGGTGAGCCGGTGGTAGATGGTTTGGGCTTTGGTGTGTTCGGTTTCGAGTTGGTTGAGGTGGCTGCGGTGGTCGGTTTCGCCGGGGTTGGGGCGTTCGTGGGCCTGGCGGAGTGCTGCTGTGGTGCGGTCGAGTGCCGCACGGGCGGCTGGGAGTTGTTCGACGGCTTCGTGAGTGGCGTCGTGTGCGGTGCGGAGGGCGTCGAGGATGGCGTAGGCGCGTTCGGGGTGGAGGGGTTGGTTTAGGCGGGCTTTGGCGAGTTGGTCGCGGTGTGTAGTGGTGTAGTCGAGTGCGGTGTCGGCTTGGAGTTGGAGAATGGTATGGGCTTGGGCGAGTGCGTCGACGTCGGCGATGATCTTGGGGTCGGGTTCACCGGTGAGGCGGGAGTGTTCCCAGTCTCGGTCGAGTTGTGCGCCGGTTTCGGTGGCTGCACGCAGCGCGGCGTCGGTGGCCTCGCTGCCGGAGACCAGGCCGATGAGCGCGGTGAAGGTTTGGGTTGGCAGGTCGGGGCGGGGGCGTCCGTCGGGGGCGAACGAGGCGATGGCCTGGTCGAGTGCGCGTCGGTTCTGCTCGTGTGTTTCCTGGAGCTTGCGGGCGGTGCCGGCCGTTTCGCGGACGTTGTCGTTGGCGTCGAGCCACCGGTTTTCGGCGCGTCTGACGGCGAGGTGGCGGATGTCGCCGGGGTGGTCGGCGAGGGCGCGTTGGTAGCGTTCGTAGGCTTGGCTGGCTCCGGTGCGGGCCTCGGACCATTGTTGGTGGGCTTCGGCGAGGTCTCGGGCGGACTTCTGCCAGGTCAGGGCGGCGTCGTCGGCTGTACGGACCAGGTCGGGAAGGGGCTGGACGACGATCGGGTCGAGCTCGGCGGCGCCTGGCATGGCACTGAGCGCTTCGCCATCGACCGGCGGACCGCTGCGGCCCGGCTTGACCACCGGCGGCGCCCCCGCCTCGGTCGGATCGGCGGTCGTCCCTTCACCCGCCGCTGCCGCCTCCGCACCGGCGGTCGCTTCCGCGGTTGGGGTGGGCTCGGGACCTGGGGTTTGTTCCGCGGGCGCCGCCGCGGTTCTGGCCGGCTCCGTGGTCGTGTGCGGCTCCGGCGTTGGGTGTGGTGCTGGTGCGGCCTCGCCGGAGTCCGAGCGGCTGGTGGTGTCTGTGGCGGAGGTGTGGCTGGTCGTGTCTGCTGTCGCGGGCCGTCCCTCGCTGGTGGCGGTGGATCGGCTGGTGGGGTCCGCAGACCGGCTGGTGGTGTCTGTCGTCGTTGGGTGGCCTTGGTCGTCGGGGTTTGAGTGCGTGGTGGTGTCTGCTGGTGCGGGGTGTGGTTCGGTTTGTGGGTGGGTGGTGGTGTCCGTGGTGGGTGTGCGGCGGTTGATTCGGGTGTCGAGTTGGTCGGCGCGTTGTTGGGTGTGTTGCAGGGCTTCGGTCGAGATGCGGGCGCGCTGGTCAGCTCTGGTGGTAGCGGTTTTGGCCTGCTCGGCGGTGGTTTTGGCGTGCTCGGCGACGGTTCTGGCGTGGGTGGCCTGGTCGCGGGCGGTGGCGATGCCGGCGGGGTCGCCGCCGCCGCGTTGCAGGCCGGCGAGGCGGGCCTCGGCGATCGCGGCCTGTTCCGCGGCGACCCGGCCGGCCAGTTCCTGCCCGGCGGCGGCGACACGCTGCTGCACAGCCGCGGCCCGGTCCTCCGCGGCGATACCGGCCAGATCGGCGGCAGCGGCACGGGCGGTGTCACGCTGCCGGCCCAGTTCGGCGAGACCGGTGGCGCGGTCGGTGACGGCGATCCGGGCGGTGCGCCCGGCCCGGCCGAGCCCTTCGATACCGGCGTGCAGGCCGGCGCCCATCATGCCGCCCTCGAACGCCAGGACCATTTCCCCGACCGGGTCCTTGAGGAAGGCGTCGGACAGGCCGAACCGGCGGTCGAAGCCGTTCTGCACCAGGTTCAGGGCCAGCACGACCGGGACGTTGACGACACCGGCCATACTCCAGCGCAGGTTCGCGGCGGCCGTGCGCAAGGCGACGGCGCCGCCCGCCAGGATAAGGCGTTGGATACCGGTCCCGCCGGTGGTGGACAGCCGGGCACCGGCCGCGGCCAGCCGGGTCAACGGGGCCTGCAGCGCCCGCTCCCCGAGAGGACCGAGCCCGGACCCGAGCACCCCGACCGCGACACCACTACCCGCGGACTTGACCGTCGACCAGTAGTCGAAACCGTCACGGTGACCCAACCCCAGCTGGATACCCTGCGCGGCGACATCAGCGGCCACGAACGTCCGCGCCGCCTTGAACGCCCCCTTCGCCACGGTCTTCAACACCTGTTTCAACACCGGCTTGGACATCTCGGTCAGCAGCCGCCGCAACACCACACTTAACGCCTCCCGCCCCACCACCGTCGCCGCCGCCGCAAACTCCGCCCCACCGAACATCCACAACGCCGCCCCGACCGCCCACTCCAACACCGTGATCGCCACAATCACGATGATCATCAGCTGGGCGAACTCCAACTCATTCGCCGCCGACTCCCCAGCCACCGCAAACCGATCCGCCGCATCCGCCAGGTCCTTCCACACCCCCTGAAACTTGTCGAAGTACTGCGACTGGAAGTGCCGCCCCGACGCCCCACCCCACACCGGCGCCAACCCCACCACGGCACCATCCACCTCCGGAAACTGCTCCCCCAGCAACCGCGCCACCGCCCCCCACCGCGCCCCCAACGCCCGCAACCCATCCGGATCCCCATCCGGATACCGCTGCATCGCCAAACCCTCCGACAACCGCCGCCACACCCACCCCTCAACCCCATCCGGCTCAAAACTCACCACAACACAACACCCCCCTCCAGGCCGAGGTGTTAATACAACATGCGACATACTTATCGCGAAGGTTACCAACCGGCTTCCGATCCGTCGCTGATTGGTTCGAGCATGTTTCCGGTGCCTGCGCCTGAAGTTCGCCCGAAGGGGCACGGTGCCGGGCCCTGGCCATCAACCGGTGAGCGGACTAGACTCGGCTAGCCCAGCACAGAGCCAACACACGTCACTCATGAGCGGAGCTACGAAGCGAACCGCCGCCGCGTTGAAGCTGCTCCGACGGCCGGCGGCCCGGCACGACTGGGGTGACGATGGACCTTGCCGCGTGGAGGCCGGCGGACGCGCTCGAGGAGGAGCTGCGGCGGACCCGGTCGGCCGGCGACCGCGAGCGCTACCTCCGGGCGCTCGCCGGAGCCGACCTGTTGCTGCCGCTGCTCGGCGAGCCGGACACACCGACGTGGGCGACGACCACGGCCGACAACCGCACGATGGTGCTCGCGTTCACCTCCCGCCAGGCCCTGGCCGCCGCGCTCGGCCGGCCGGAGCGCAGCCGCCGGGCCCGGTTCGGCGAGCTGGCCCGGACCTGGCCGGATCCGCAGCTCTGGCTGGCCGTCGACCCGGGCCTGCCGATCGAGGCGTACCTCGACCCGGTCGCCGTCCAAGAGCTTGCCGCCGTTGCCGACGAGACCGCCGACGAGCGCGAACAGACGTTGCGGGACGCCGCCGACCGCGCAGACCTGGAAGCGTTCGTGGAGGCGCTGTCCACCGCCCCGTTGTGCGTTCCGATCGACGGGAGACCGGGCCACGGGCCGGCGCCCGCCGACCCGGCCTTGCTCTGGTGGCGCCTGGAGCTGGACGGCAGACCGATCGCCGTCTACACCTCCGACCGCCGGCTGCGCGACCAACTTGGCGAGCAGGAGTGGGTGCAGACGACGCTCGCCGAGCTGGCACTGGCGTGGCCGGACGGCGAGACCGCGATGGCGGTCAACCCGGGAAGCGTGTTCGGCTCGCTGCTGGATGGGCCGGTGATCGCCGTCGTGGCGGAGCTGGTGAAGGAGCGGCTGACCGCTGTCCGCGGGCCGGATGGCGGACGTCCGGACGGGGCACCAGCTGCCTCCGCGAACGGCGCCGTCCCCTTGCAACTCGCCGGCCCGGTCGACCCGGCCTCAGGCGGCGACGGCGTCGAGGTGCAGGTGGTCGTACTGCCGGCCCAGGTCGCGCGGTACCTGGACAGCGGGCACAACCGGGTCGCCGGGCTGATCCACCGCCGGCCGGACGTGGCCCTGCCGCTCGCGGACCTCTACGCGTACGTGGGCCTGCTCGGCGACGGTTCGCCGTTCCGGGCCGACGACGAGTTCGGGTACATGCTGCGCTGGACCGAGCCGGCGGCGGACGCGTACGAGACGCCGGTGGCCGACGGGATCGAGATGCCGGCCGCTGCCGTGCTCGTCCGGGTCCATCGGTCGGGGCGCGAGGAGCCGGTGGCCCGCTACTCGCCCCCGGCCGGATGGACCGGGCTCAGCCGTTGACCGCGGCGGTCAGCCCCGGACGATGGCGCTACCGGGCGCCTGCACCACCTGTGCGACCGGCGCCTCGATCGCGTTGGTCTCCCGGGTCTCGACCGTGAAGATTTCCTCGTCGACGGCCGCGGCGGACTGCGCCGCCTCGGCCGCCGGCCCCGGCTCCGCGCGCCCGGGCTCGGTGGAGGGCCGGGTGGTGCGTGCTGGGCCGCGACCCTGGGCGGGCCGGCCCGGCTTCCCGGCGGCCGGGTCGGCGGGCGCCTCGCCGACCAGGGCACGGCCCGGAGGCGCGGCTGCGGCGATCTCCGCCTTGATCGCGGCCAGCCCGTTGCGTCCAGTGAGGTCGGGGGTGCTGAGCAACTCGGGCAGCAGCAGCTCCTCCTCGGTCATGGCCGCCTCGATCCGGGCTCGCCGGCCACGCAGCTCGCTCTCGGCGTGGCGCGACCGGCCGACACCTGCCAGCGGGGGCCGCCCGGAGCCGGCGCCCGGCGCGCCCCGCCCGGGCAGCCCGGCCGGAGGCACGCCGGACGGACCGGCAGGCACGCCGCCCAGCCGGCCGATGAGTGGGCCCGGGGGCGCCGGCGGCGCGCCGATGTACTCGTCGCGCGCGGCGAGATCGAGCGTATGGTCGCCGCCGGTGGTCGATCGGTCGCCGCGACCGGGCTGACCGCTTCCCGGCGGACGGCCGCCCGCGCCCGGCTGGCCTGGCGTGCCGGGCCGGCCGCCCGCCGGTGCGCCACCGCCCGGCGGGCCGCCGCGGCCGCGCAGCATGCCGTTGGCGGGACGCCCGCCCATGCCCGGGACCCCGCCGCCGGGAGAACCGGGCCGGACGAGTCCGCCGGTGCTACCAATGCCACCGGGGCTCGCCGGACGGCCCAGGCTCGGAATTCCGGCCCGCGGCGGCAGCCCGGCCCCGGCGCCGCTGTCGATATTGCCGAAGCCGGCCGGGGCGCCGAGCCGGGGTACACCGGCCGCGCCCGGCGGTTGGGCGAGCGGGATGGACGACGGCGCGCCGAGGGCGGGCGCGTTGAGGCTAGCGGCGCCCGGTGGCTGGGCCAGCGGGATGGGCGACGGCGCGCCGAGGGTCGGGGCGTTGGGGCTGGCGGCGCCCGGTGGCTGGGCCAGCGGGATGGGCGACGGCGCGCCGAGAGTGGGGGCGTTGGGGCTGGCGGCGCCCGGTGGCTGGGCCAGCGGGATGGGCGACGGCGCGCCGAGAGTGGGGGCGTTGGGGTTGGCGGCGCCCGGTGGCTGGGCCAGCGGGATGGGCGGCGGCTCGCGGAGGATAAAGCCGCTGAGGCCGGCCGCGACCGGCGGTTGGGCGAGCGCGATCGGCTGGGGCCTGCCCAGGCCCCCGCCGCCGGCGCCGCCCAGGCCGAGCTTCGGCAGTAGGTCGTGGAGCAGGACAGACGCCGGTTCCGCCGCTGCCGTAGGCCCCTGGTACACGAAGCCCGCTGCCACCTCCTCCCGCGCCGTGGTGTAGGCGTCTGCCACCCGATTCATGATGATCGCGGCCTGTTGGCTGTAGTAATTCCGGGTGGCGTCCTTCTTGGCATTCGTCAAATCGAGGAACTGGCGGGCCTCGAGTGTGTCGATTTCGGCGTCAGTTCGGTAGGTACCTGTCGCCAAGGAACTCGTCCGCTGCGCCTCCCTCATTTTGGCCAGGTTCGTGTCGTACTCGGTGATAATGGCCAGCATCCGCTGCTTGTACTGCGTGTACAGCGCCGGTATCCCCTTCGCCGGATCCACGGTGTCACGGGCGTCCCTGATGACGTCGCCGAGTGCACGCAGCGCGGTCGCGTTCCCGCTGGCGTGCTGCGACCACTCCCGCAGCGACATCAGGGCAGCGGCGATCTTGCTGAAGAACGTGGCCGCGGCCATGCTCTTCGCCGGCGACCAACTGGGCTCCATCGCGTTGCCACGGTTGATCATGTCTTCGACGACGCTGTCGATGTAACCCCGGATTCGGCCCCAGACCAGGGCGGCGCCGTAGGCCGCGCCGTCGCTCTCGAGCTGGATGGCCGCGTACGCCTGCTCGATGCTGTAGTGGGCGAAGTCGGTGTGGCCCTCGTCGGCGGGGGGTGGGATTTTCAGCATCTGGGCGTAGGTCGGCGGGCGGGCCAGGTCGGCCGTGGTGGCCGACCAATTGAGGTTCCGCCAGTCGGACGGGTCAGCCATCGTCGATCCCGTCCCCCGGCCTAGCGCCCGCCGGGCGTGTCGTCCGCCGGTGGATTGGCGACGACTGTCAGCCGCTTTTCGAGGGCGCCCACGTCGAGGCCGTCGTAGAGCCCCGGTTCGTGAACCTTGTCGGCGTCTTTCACCTCGGTCTGGTCCGAGCGGTCGGCGGGAATTTGGAACGGGCGACCCTGCGCGTCGAGGATGGGCACCGCCGGACCCTTGTCCTGCGGTAGCTTGGTCGAAAGAACCTCGTGTTGCTCGTGGTAGGTGCTCGCTCGCTGGGCGGCGGCACTTTTGGAGGCCTTCACGGCGTCCTTCCTCGCCTGCTCCGTGTCGCGTTCCGCTTGCCAGGTGGCCAGCGTCTGTTGGACCGGGTCGCTCTTCAGCCGGACCAGCGCCTTGGCGGCAGGGGTGGCCGGTTGCTCCGGCACGTTCCCCGTGCCGTAACCGTGGAACATGCCCAGGACCGGGTTGTAGTCGTCGGCCCGCGCCGGCGCAAAGGCATCGTCCACGTCATCGACGGTCGCATTGACCTGGGCCGAGCTGCCGGTGATGTTGTAGAGCCCGAGCAGCTTCGCCGGGCTGTAGTCCCCTCCGGTGTTGAGGTTGAGCAACCGGCTCGCGTTGAGATCGTCGACCGTGGTGTAGTCCAGCGCGATGGTGTTGGCCGCATCGGCGAGGGCGCCGACGCCGGCCGTCGCGTCCCGGAGGAAGGTGACGAACTGCTGGGCCACGTCCAGGTGGTGGTTCCGGAATTCGACGCCTTCGTTGAGCGTCGAGAGGTCCATGGCGAGTTCGCCGGCGAGACTCGGCATCTCGCGGAGCGCCTGTTGCGCCAGGGTGGAGGTGGTCTCCCCGAGTGCCTGCGCGAAGGTGTTCAGCGCATTGGGGTCCACTTCAGTGGAAGGCTGCCCGTCCGCCATATGGCTCCGTCCGGGTGTCGCATGTCGGCTGTTGCTTGTTTCCACGGTACCTGTCCCGGCGGAGTTCGGGGTAGTGCCTACTCCGGCGGGTCGAGCCAGGCGAGCTGGACGAGCTGGGCGCCGCCCCGGCGGGTGACGAGCCAGCCGCGACCGGGCGGCATCGGCGCCGGCCGCACGTTACCCAGCAGCGCCCCTTCGTCCTTGCTGCCGGACATCACGATGCCGGCGGAGCCCAGTTCGCGGATCGTCATCATGACCGGCTCGTAGAGCGACCGGCCGGCGCCGCCGGACCGGCGGGCGAGGATCACGTGCAGGCCCACGTCGCGGGCCTGCCCGAAGTATTCCAGCAGGTGCTGCAGCGGGTTGCTCTGCGAGCCGGCGACGAGGTCGTAGTCGTCGACCAGGACGTACAGCTCGGGCCCGTACCACCAGGTCCGGTTGCGCAGCTGCTCGGCCGTCACGTCCGGACCGGGCAGCCGCCCCTGCATCACCTGCGCGACCTCGGCCAGCATCTCGACGGCCCGCGGAGCCGACGTACCGTAGCCGATGAGGTGGTCCGTGGCCACCGCGCCGAGCAGGCTCCGCCGGTAGTCGACGATGAGGATCCGCGCCTCGTCGGGCGTGAAGCGCTCCGTGATCGTCCGCGCGAACGCGCGCAGGAACGCGCTCTTGCCGGAGCCGATGTCGCCGTAGAGCAGGAAGTGCGGGTCGGTGGCGAGGTCGACGAACACCGGGCCCAGGTCGAGTTCGGCGATGCCGATCGGCAGGCCGGACCGCGGGTCGTCGATCGGCATCTCGTCGTAGGCGTACATCGGCGGCAGGAGCCGCACCGGCGGCGCGGCGGGACCCTGCCAGGCGCCGGCGACCCCCGCCACGAGCTTCGCCACACCCTCGGTCAGGTCCTCCACGGTGTGCGCGCCGTCGAGACGGGGAAGGGCGGCGAGGAAATGGTGGAGGTCGGGAGTGATGCCCCGCCCCGGTGACTGCTCGGGGATGTTCATCGCGGCGTGCCGGTTCAGCATCGAGTCGCTGGGGTCGCCGAGCCGCAGCTCCAGCCTCGTGGTCAGCATGTCGCGAACCGCCGGGCGCAGCTCCATCCAGCGCCCGGCGGTGACCAGCAGATGCACGCCGAACGTCAGGCCACGGCCGGCGATCTCGTTGAAGCGCGGCTCGAGGTCCTCGTACTCGGACCGGACCGTCGACCAGCCGTCGACGACGAGGAACACGTCGCCGAACGGGTCGTCGGACAGCGCGCCCTCGCGCCGGAGGCGGCGGTAGGTGGCCATCGAGTCGATGCGCCGCTGCGTGAACTGCCGCTCGCGCTGCGCGATGAGCAGCGAGATCTCGGCTACGGTCCGGCGCACCTGCCCGATCTCCAGCCGGGTCGCGACTCCGCCGACGTGCGGCAGTTCCAGGAGCGTGCTCAGCGTGCCACCGCCGAAGTCGAGGCAGTAGAACTGCACCTCGCTCGGGGTGTGCGTCAGCGCCAGGCTGGTGATGATCGCCCGCAGGACGTTGCTCTTCCCGCTGCGCGGCCCGCCGACGACAACGGCGTGACCGCCGCCGCCCGACAGGTCGAGCCACAGCACGTCGCGGCGCTGCTCGAACGGGCGATCGATCGCGCCGACCGCCGCCTGCAGCCGTCCGTGCCGGGCCGGGTCGTCGACGGTCAGCCCGCGGTCGCTGGTGGCGCGCAGCGGGGGCAGCAGCCCGTCCAGCGACGGCGGCTCGCCCAGCGGCGGCAGCCACACCTGGTGCGCCGGCACGCCACGGTCCTCGATCCGGCCGACGAGCACGTCGAGGAGGCTCTCGCCCATCGACTCGTCGTCGGGCTCGTCCCGCTCCGCCGGCTCGTCCGCGAGGACCGGGGTCACGTACTGCGTGGCGTAGTCCCGGACCTGCGCGTCGGCCGCCGCCGCGGTGGTGGGTACCCCGTCGCGCCGCAGTACCCCGGAGACATAGGCCGCCCGGAACCGCGTCATCACCTCGGTGCCGTACTTCATGTACCCGTGGCCGGGTGAACGGGGCAGCTCGTAGGCGTCGGTCACGCCGAGCACGACCCGGCTCTCGCCCGCCGAGAAGGTCCGCAGTCCGATCCGGTACGACAGATGGGTATCGAGGCCGCGCAGCCGGCCCTCCTCCAGGCGCTGCGAGGCCAGCAGCAGGTGTACGCCGAGCGAGCGGCCGACCCGTCCGATCTGCAGGAACATTTCGATGAAGTCGGGCCGGGCGGAGAGCAGCTCGCTGAACTCGTCGCAGATCACCAGCAGGCTCGGCAGCGGGGCCAGCGGCGCTCCGGCCGCCCGGGCCTTCTCGTAGTCCCGCTGCGAGACGTAGTTGCCCGTGGCACGCAGCAGTTCCTGCCGGCGTACCAGCTCACCGTTGATCGCCTCGGTCATGCGGTCGACCAGCGGCAGCTCGTCGACCAGGTTGGTGATGACCGCACTGGTGTGCGGCAGCCGGTCGAGCTTGGTGAACGTCGCGCCGCCCTTGAAGTCGACCAGTACGAAGTTGAGCGTCTCGGAGTCGTGCGTGGCGGCCAGCGCGAGCACGAGCGTGCGGAGCAGCTCGGATTTGCCCGAGCCGGTCGCGCCGATGAGCAGCCCGTGCGGTCCCATGCCGTCCTGGGCCGACTCCTTCAGGTCCAGTTCGACCGGGGTACCGTCGGCCGAAACGCCGATCGGCACCCGCAACCGGTCCCGATTGGGCCGGACCTGCCACGTCACGGCGGTGTCCAGCTCGAACGGGTCGTCGATGCGCAGCAGCTGCGCCAATCCGATCTCGGAGTTCATCGCCAGCTCGGGGCGGGCGGCCGCCGACAGTCGCAGGGGCGTGAGCTGGCGGGAGAGGAGCTGGACGGCCGAGAGGCTGAGCGCGTCGGCGCGGCCCATCTCGCTCGTCGCGCTGATGGTGGTGCTCGACAGCGTGCCCTCGGCGGTGATGTCCAGCACCAGCGTCGCGTAGTCGAGCATCCGCGGCACCGGGCTGGACAGGTCGAGGATCGTCACGCCCTCCATGCCGCCGTCGGTCATCAGGTGGTCGGAGCCCGCCGTCGAGCCGCCGTCGAGGACCACGACGAGGTGGCGGCCCACCCGGCCGACGCGCTGGCTGGACTCGCTCGGATTGAACCTGGGCCGGGAGGCGATCACGTCGTCGAGCATGGCCTCGAGACCGGTCACCGTCTCGGAGACCAGCCGGACCTGGCCGAGCGCGTCGGTGCGGCTGGGGTGCAGCGCGTGCGGCAGCCACTTCACCCACTCCCAGGACGCGCGGCGGTCCGGGCCGGCGCAGACGGCGACGAGCAGGTCCTCGGGCGCGTGGAACATCGTGACCTGGGCCAGGACCGCCCGGACCAGCGCCGCACATCGCGCCGCGTCGCCGCGCAGGTGGACCCGGGCGAACCCGTCGAGCGCCATGGCCACCGGCAGGTCGTCGACGATGGCATACGCCGTGATGAACCGGCGCAGCGCCGCCGCGCACATCGGCTCCAGCTGGTCGAGCGGCTTCGTCTGGGGCGGGATGAGCGGCGTCGCCAGCTCCTGCGGACCGAGCCCGATGCGTACCATGCCGAAGTCCGGGTCGGCGGGGCGCCGTTCCCACAGCCGCTGGCTGGCGGGCACCGACCACAGCGTGTCGGGACCCGGGTAGTGGTAATGGAGGCTTTCGCGCTGCAGCAGCACGGTCCGCCGGACCCGGATCCGTAGCTGCGACAGGTAGCGGACGTACTCGCGCCGGGCCGCGCGCATCTGCCGCTTGCTCTGCCCACCGGCGAACATGAACTGCGAGCCCAGCATGCCGACGGAGGAGAGGCCGAACAGGCCGCCGGTCACGTACATGAGCACGTTGCTGCGTCCGGTCGCGGCGTAGCTCGAGTACATCAGCGCCATCGCCATCGAGCCGGCGAGCATCGGCAGCATCATCAGCACCTGCTGCCAGCGTGCGCCGTCGGGCACGGAAACCTCCGGCGGCGACTGGAGCACCACTTCCCCGGAGGGGTACTCGGGCGCCGGCCGACGGGGTAGCCGCTTGATCACGACCGTGGCCACCGGTGTCTCCTCGCGTCTATGTTGCTTGTCGGGTCCAGGCGTCGCACCCTACATTGTAGGAGTATCTGCTGATAGCGCGGCTACCTGTCGACGGGCACAAGGAGACGACAATGGCGACCGGCGGGAGCGTTCCCGGCCTGGCCAGGGTGATCATCGCCCTGGCCGGCGGGCGCTTCGAGATGGCCATTCCGGAGCATCCGCCTCTGCATGCGGTGCTGCCGGCGCTGCTCGGCCGGATCACGACGAACCGGTCCGGCGACGGCTGGGCGGTACGCCGCACCGACGGCAGCCCGCTGGACCCGAAGCGGTCGCTGGGCCAGCAGCAGGTCCGCGACGGCGAGGTCTTGCACCTCGTGCCGCCGGACGTCGAGTGGCCGGAGCCCGCCTACGAGGAAAGGATCGTGCTGGACGTCGGCGCCCGCGGCGCCGGGCCGCCGCGCACCGCCGGGTCGCTCGTGGCCGCCGTCGTGCTGGTGTCGGCGCCGGTGGCGCTGTTGCCGGTCGCGAGCTGGCCGGCCCTCGGCGCGGCGATGCTCGCGGCCGCCGTGCTGCTCGTCGGCGCCGGCGCGGTGACGTCCCGGCTGGGTTCCGCCGGAACCGGGACAGCGCTGGGGGTCCTGGGACTTCTGTACGGGTTCGCCGGCGGCCTGCTCGCGGTCGGCGGCACCCGGTCGCCGCTGGGTATGGGGGCGCCGCACCTGTTGGTCGCCTCGTCCGTGCTGCTGGTGCTGAGCGTGGGCGCGTACATCCAGTTCGGCCGGCGCGGCCGGGCCTTCGTGGGCGGCATCCTGGCCGGGTTCACCGGCCTGGTGAGCGGCCTGGTGGCGCTGGGACCGCTGGACAGTGCCGGCACGGCCGCGCTGGCGGCGACCGCGTTGCTCGTGCTCATGCCCGGCATGCCGCTGCTGTCGGTACGGATGGGCCGGGTACCGACGCCGTCGGTGCCGCGTGGGGCGGACGAGCTGCTCGCGGGGGGTGATCCGGTGCCGGACCGGGTCGTTCGGGACCGAGTCCTGGACTCCCACGCCCTGCTCACCGGCGGGCTGGTCGGCATCGGAGCCGCGTTGAGCACGGCGGTCGCGGCGCTCGCCGCCGCGGGCGGTACCGCGCAGTTGCTGCTGGCGGGCGCCGCCTCGGCCGCGATGCTGCTGCGCGCCCGGCTGTTCGTCGTGCTCGGGCACCGGCTGGTGGTCCTGTTCGCCGGCCTCGTGGGCGCGCTGGCGACGGCGGCCGGCGTCGTGCATGGCATGCCCGCCACGCTCCGGCTCGGCCTCGTCGTGCCGCTGCTGGTATCCGGCGCGGCGATCGTCTGCGCGGCCGGCCTCACGTACAGCCGGCGCCGCCCGTCGCCGCAGCTGGGCCGGCTGGGCGACGTCTTCGACGTGCTGCTGACCCTCGCGCTCGCCGTCGTCGCCGCCGACGTGCTGGGCCTCTACCACCAGATGCGCGGCCTGGGTGGATAGATGACGTCGCGACGGGATCTTGTCGAGGGCTACCAGTTCGCGATGCGCCGCGTCGTCAGCGCGGTCGTCATGCGGCGGCCCGATCCGGACGAGTGGCCCTTCCGCCGGCTCGGCGGCGCCGGGTTCGGCACGCTCATGCTGACCGTGATCGCCCTCGGCGCGGTGGCCGTCTTCGGGCTGGTGTTTCCGGGTGGCAAAACGTCCTGGAAGGACGGTCACACCGTCATCGTGGAGAAGGAGACCGGGGCCCGCTTCGTGTACATCGACGGCCGCCTGCACCCGGTGCGCAACTTCGCCTCCGCCGCGCTGCTGGTCGGCTCGACGGCGGTGACGACGACCGCACGTGCATCGCTGATGGGTGTGCGGCGCGGTGTCGAACTGGGTATCGAGGGTGCACCGGACGCCATCCCCGGGCCCGGGAACCTGGTGCCTGCGCCGTGGTCGCTGTGCACGGAGCCGGCGCCCGACAAGACCGGAAAGATCGTGCCGCGCACCGCCATCGCCGTCGGGCGGAGCCCGGTCGAGGGCGCCCCGCCCGGCGACCTGGCGTTGCTGGTGTCGGTGCCGGCCACCAACGACACGTACATCGTCTGGCACAACCGCCGCTATCACGTGGACGACCCCGCGACGGTGGGCGTGGCCCTCGGGCTGCCGGCCGAGGTGAACGTTCCCGTCGGCGCGGCGTGGGTGCAGGCACTGCCGGCGGGCCGGTCGCTCGGCCCGATCCGGCCCGCCGGCGTCGGCTCGCCGAGCACCGCGCTGCCGGGCGCCACGATCGGCCAGGTGCTCACGGTGACCGCCGAGAACCGGACGCGGCGGTACTACCTGGTGGCGTCCGATCATCTCCAGCCGCTCACCTTGCTGCAGGCCCAGATCCAGCTGGCGAGCAAGGACCTGCCGGCCGCCAAGGAGGCCCGCGCGAGCGACGTCGCGGCCACCCGCCAGGCCGGCGGGCCCGAAGCCACGGCGGAGGCGCCGCCGGCCGAGCCGCCGAGGTTCGTCCGGCCGCCGACCGAACGGACGACGCTGTGCGCGGTGTACCGGGACTCGTCGTTCGAGCCGCTGCTCCTCGTCGGCAGCGAGGTACCGGCGGGCGGCGGCGCGATATCGAGCGAGGCGATCTCGGCGACCGGAGTGCCGCTGGCCGACCGGGTCTGGGTCCCGCCGGGAAAGGCGGCCCTGGTGGAGGCGCTGGCGTCACCGCAGGCCAAGAACGGGCCGATCTACCTGGTGACGGATGCCGGCAAGCGCTTCGCCGTCGCCGGCGGCGATGCGTTGAGCTCGCTGGGGTATCGCACGGACGAGCCGAGCCGACTTCCGGCGGGCCTGTTGGTCCGCATCCCCGAGGGCCCACCGCTGGACCCCGAGGCGGCCCGGGCGGCCCTGGCCAACGAACCGGACGACTGATACCGACAGTCGTATGTCGTCTTACCTGGGCAAGAAATCCAACATACGCTACCGTAGCTATCAGGCTGGCTTTGCCCCCGCACCTCGCGTGCCGGCGGGCCGCCATCGAAGAGCGGAGGCATGAAGCAATCATGGCTGGTAGTGGGGATCCTGGTCTGGTTCGGACCGACATCGACACCATGAACCACGTGGTCCAACAGTTCGGCGCCGAATACGATCAGCTCAATTCAAGCATGACGAAGCTGCGGGGAACTGTGGACAGCACCATGCCCGGCTTCCTGGGAATGGGGCCGGACGCGTTCACTCAGGTGCACACCGAGCTAGACGCGGCCTGGAAGCAGGTGAACGATGCGCTTGCGAACATAGCGCACCACATCAACAAGTCCGCCGTCGGCTACGTCAACACCGACCAGCAGGTCCAAAGCAACCTGAGGAAGGTCCAGCCCGGGCCGATCACCCAGGGCCTCACTCTTTACAACGGCTAGGAGCGGTCGCCATGAGCGGTTCTGAGATCCTGTACCAACCCGGGCTCATCGCGGAGCTCGTCGGCGAAATTCGCGCCGCCAGCAGCGCGACGGAAACCCTTCAACATGACATCAACGGGCATGCCTCGGCGCTGAACGCGGTCTGGGACGGCAAGAACAGCGATGGGTGGGCAGCCGCCCAGAAGAAGTGGAACGACGCATGTGACGCTCTCACCCGCGCGCTCATCGACCTCGCGACGGCGACTCACCTCGGTGGCGAACTCATGGCGGAGCTCGAAGCGAGCCTGGCCACTCAGTAAGTGCTCGCCCAACCGCCGATGCGACGCGGCCTGGTCCGGTTTCCGGGCCAGGCCGTTGTGCTGCGCCGTTCCCGCTGAGTGACTGTGGATGCCACAAGCCGGCCCGGGCCGGTTTGTGGCCGGCGTCTATGCGTCCCGGCTCCCGATCGACGCAACCCGCACGGCAGCACCCACGTTTGTGCCAGGCAACAGACTCAAGACCCGATGGTTGTATTTCGCTGATCCAGGCGGCTCGCCTTGAGGGCGAAAAGGTCGTCATGATCGAGCACGTTGTCGACGACCGGGTCGACGGGCGCCGGCGCCATGCCGGTGCGCCAGCGGCGCCGGCGACCGGCCGGCAGGACCCCGAGCACCGCCGCCAGCAGCGCGGCCGCGCCGGTGGCCACGCCGGCCACGGCCAGCGCGGTGTCGCCCGCGGAGTTCCACCACTGGTTGCGCGCGATGCCGGCCTGGTCGGGCACCGGCGACGCGACGCCGGGGATGGCGCTCGGCTCGCCGGGCCACCGGCGCTCGGTCACCGCCCGGTACGGGTCGACGATGCCGCGGCCGTACGCGAGCCCACGCTGCCCGCCGGGGGACGGGTCGGCCGTGGCCGCCAGCCGCTCGGCGACCTGCTGCGGGGTGAGCGTGGGCGCGGCCGCGCGCAGCAGGGCCACCGTGCCGCTGACCACTGCGGCCGCGACGCTGGTGCCGGACAAGGTCTGCAGGCCGGCGATCCGGGCGGCGGCCAGCACCTGATCCCCGGGCGCCATCAGGTCGACGTAGTCACCCACCTGCGAGCTCGACGCCCGGTCGAACGACGAGTTGATTGCGCCGACGCCGATCACGCCCGGATAGGCGGCCGGGAAGGTCGGGGGGTCGACCAGGTGGTTGGCGTCGTGATGGTCGCCGACCGCGGCGACCACGACCACGCCTGCGGCCTGCGCCTGCTGCACGGCCGACCGCAGCAGCGGATCGTCGTAGGCCAGTGCGGACGAGACGTCGATGACCGTCGCGCCGTGCGCGGCCGCCCACGCGACGGCCGAGGCGACGATCGCCGTGCTCGGGGCGTTGCCGCTGTCCGGGGTCGCGGCCGGGTCGCTGTCACCCAGCCGGACGGGCAGGATGGTGGCGCCGGGCGCCAACCCCTTGAAACCGACCAGGTCGGACGCCTGCGCGGCGATGATGCTCGCCACCGACGTACCGTGACCGATGCAGTCGAGGTTGTTGTCGGGGTGGCCCGACTCCAGGTCGAAGCCGGGCAGCACGTGACCGCGCAGTTGCGAATGGTTGCCGTCCACGCCGCTGTCGATCACCGCGACCACCTGGCCGGCGCCGGTGGTGAACGGCCAGACCCGCTCCGGGTCGAGCCATCGCTGTTGCCAGGGTACTTCCTGAACCGTCTCACCGGCCCGGCCCTGCGCGTTCGAGCACGTCGCCGGCGCCGCGTGCGCGCTCGTCGGCACCAGGAGGGCAGCCGGCAAGGCGAGCAGCGACCCCAGTGCCGGCACCAGCCACCGTCGGCTCGACATTTCCGGTTCACCTCCTATACGCCCTGGTCGGGGCGTTTATTGTCAAGCTTTACTATGTTCGCTGTTGTATTATGCTTCATGTGTCTAGGGCTGGAGGAGGGCACACGTGGAGCATGATCTCGGCAAGCTTCGGGCCTTGGCGGAGAGCCTGACCGCGGAGTCCCGGCGGATCCGGGCGTCCATGGGCGACCTGCAGCGCGACCTCGCCGCGATCGCCGCCTCGGCAACATCGCCCGACGGTCTCGTCAAGGCGACTGTCGGGTTCCGTGGTCAGGTGGTCTCGCTGGACCTTGATCCCCGGGTGTACCGGCGTCCCGACTCGAAGGCGCTCGCGGACACGATCGTCGCGACCATCCAGTCGGCCACGGTCGAGGCTGGCAAGCGGGTCGACGAGTTGTCGGCGCGGCTCAGCCCGACCCTCGACGTCCGCTCGGCCCTGGAGGGCGATGCGGCGAGCCGCCTGAGCCGCTACGACTTCATTTTCGACGAGCTGGATACGAAGGAGAACCGGTGAGCGAGAGCGAGACGGACATCGCGGACCTGGACGCGGCGCTGGCCGCGGCCGGCCGGGGAATCGTGGCTACGACCGAGATGAAGAACAAACTCGGCGGCCTGCTCACAGAGATCGTCGGCCTGCACGCCAGCAAGCCGTGGGGAACGTCGGAGGCCGGTGAGAACTTCGAGAAGGTCTACCAGACGGACAAGGGCGGCGCCCAGTTCGTGATCGACAATGCCCCGACCGTCGTCAACACGGCCGACGACGCGATGGGATTCGCCGCCTACGCGGTCACACACATCAGCGCACTCGACGAGGACATCGCGCAAACGGTGTGGAAGCTCGACCCGGCCATCGGCAGCCAGATCGCCGCGGGTAACCACGAACGGGACGAGCTCGACAAGCTCGGCCGATGACCATACAGGCCGGATGCGCACTGTGACGGCTCGGCCGGCAGCGGTCAACCAACTTGTGTACGGGTGGGGCGAGATGCGCTTCCGCAAGACCGCGGCAGCCAACAAGGCGCACTACGACGAGTACATCGCTGAACGGAACCGGAATGAGCTGGTGATGACGCCGGCCGAGTTCGCGAACTCGATCCGGAAGCTCGCCGTAAGCGCGCACGCGGCGCAGTTGCGTCACATCTCGCAGCAGCCAGCCATCACCTCGCCGGACTAGTAGTATGGCGTTTCTTGTCTTGCCCGCATCCGGTACATTGCCAATCAGATGATCCGACATACGAGCCAGGGCGGGGAGGGTAGCCGTGGACGTGGGTGGTACCCCGGTAGCCGCCCACCCGGCACCGGAGCGGGAGTCCATCCAGGACACCGGCCGGGGACCCGGCTACGCCGGACCGTTCCACCTCGTGCAGCTGCTGGTCGTGCAGGGGGCGGTGGTCCTCGTGGTGCTGGCCGCGAGCCATCCCACCGCCGCATCGGCCGGTGGCGCCGCCGCTGCCGTCGCCATGGTCGCGGCGGTGTTGACGCGTCTCGACAAGCGGTGGATGGTCGAACGGATCGAGCTGCGCTGGCGACTGGGACGGCGTCATCGCTGGGAGCGGTCGCTGCGAAGGGCCCGGGGCGGGTCCGTCAACGGTGTGACCGAGCCCGGCCGGCTGTTGCTGGAGCTGCGCCGCGTCGCGCCGGGACTGTCCGTCGGCGCCGTGACGGGCTCGGACGGGGTGCGGATCGGTGTCGGGCGCGACGGCGAGGGCTGGTTCGCGGCCGCCGTGATGCAGCCGAGTGCGCCCATGCGCGACGATCCCCGGCCGAGCCTCCCCACGGACGAGCTGCTGAGCTTGATCGAGGAGGCCGCGTGCCCGGGCGCCGTGCTCCAGGTCGTGACGCACACCGTTCCGGCCCAGGGCGGGGCGGCCGCGCCGAACCGTCAGCCGCCCGACCGCAGCGGACCGATTCCCATCGAGCGCGTGACGTGGATCGTGGTACGCCTCGACGCGAGGTCGCTGGCCGTTCTCGGCGCGGACCCCGCGCGCACGGCCGGCCAGGCAGACGCGGTCGTCGCCACGCTGATCCGCCGGCAGGCGAAGGCGCTGCGGGACATGGGGCTGACGACTCAGGTCCTCGATCCGGAGGGCCTGCTCGCCGCGCTGGCGCACTCCGTCGGACTCGATCGCCCGGCCGCCGCCGCGGACCTGCGCGAGCACTGGATCTCCTGGCCGGCCAACGATCTGGCCCACGCGACGTTCTGGATTCGCGAATGGCCGCCACCGCAACGCATCGGCCGGCTCCTCGACGCGCTGGCCGTGACGCCGGCGACGTTGACCAGCGTCGCGATCACGATGACGGCCGACGGCGACGATGCGCTCGTGCGGTGTCTGGTGCGGGTGGCGGCGCCGCGACGCCGGCTGAGTCAGGTCTGTGCGGCCGTGGTGGGTGTCGCGCGGGCGGACGGCGCCGGTCTGTCCCGGCTCGACGGTCAGCACGCCCCCGCGGTCTACGCGTCCGCGCCGACCGGAGGCAGCGTGCGGTGACCAGCCTGCAGCGTGGCCAGCAGTACCAGCGCGGCGGGCCGGATGCGGACCGCCGGGCCGAGGCCGCGGCCGCACGGAACACCGGCGAGGCGGCGCCGGGCGTCTCCGCTGCCGTTGGCGCCGAAAACGTCGCGGCCGTCGCGGCGGCGGTTGGCGTACCCCAGGCGGCCGCCGCGCTGGCCGTGCCCCCGGCTGTGGTCGCGGCGCCGGGCCCGGCCGAGCCGCCGCCTGAGCACAACGATGCCTTTGCCGCGCCCGGCGGCGGCCGGCGGAACCAGCACCGGCTCGCTGCCGGCGCGCATCGGGTTTCCCGTTCGGCGCTGCGCCGCATCGGCGTCTCCTCGCCCGGCGCCGGCCTGGTCCTGGGCCAGGACCGCGACGGTGAACCGGTGTCCGTGCGGCTCTTCCGGGCTGTACCGACGCGGATCGCGGCCGTCGGCGCTGTGTGGCTGGCGAAGTTCGTCGTCGCTCGAGCGCTGGCTTCCGGCTCGGATGCGTTCGTGACGACACTCGACCCGGGGCCGTGGCAGGGGCTCGGCGAGCGCCTGGACGGGTCCGGAGCGCTGACGGTAGCGCCGCCCGCTCATCCGCGACCCCATGCGCCGGCGACCCCGGACCGCCCGGTACTGATCGTCGACGACCTCGACCCGGCCGCCGGGTCCGTGGCCATGCCGTGGCGGAGCCAGCTCACGTTGCTCCGGCAACTGACTCCGGCCGGCGTCTCCGTGCTGAAGTCGGCGGATCTGGTGCTCGTACAGCGCCTGACGGCCGCCGAGGCCGCACTTGCCGGTTCGGCATTCAAGCTCACCGACCAGAGCTCGCAACTGCTGCAGGAACTCGAGCCGGACATGCTCGCCCTGATCGGCGGAGGTGCGGATCGGTACATATGGCTCGATCCGACCTCGGCCGAGCGACGCGAGATCGGAGTGGTACGGCCATGACACGGCCGGCGCCGGTCGGCCTGACGACGATCGCCATCATGACGTCGCGGCTGCGCGTCCGGGTGACGCTGCCGGACAGCGCGCTCGTCGGGGAGCTCATGCCGCACGTGCTGAGTCAGGTCGGCGAGCAGCTGACCGACGAGGCCGAGCGGCATGGCGGCTGGCGCCTGCTGCGGGCCGACCGGAGCGCGCTGGAGCTCACCCGCAGCCTCCCCGACCAGGGCGTCCGCGACGGCGAGGTGCTCCAGCTCGCGCCGAGCAGTGACGAGCGGCGCGAACTGCCGTACGACGACGTGGTAGAGACGATCGCCGAGGGCGCCCGCGCCGCCGGCGTCGAGTGGAACCGGCTGGCGACCCGCCGTGCCGCCCTGGCGGTCACGGCGGCGGTCCTCGTGCTGGCGCTCGGCGTGCTGCTGCTGTGCGGGCCGCCGTGGCGGCTTCCGGGCATTGTCGCGCTCTGCGTCGCCGCCCTGCTGCTCGCCTCCGGTGTCGCGGTCTCCCGCGCGGTGCCCGATGCGGTGGCCGGTGGGGTGGTCGCCGCCGCCGGCCTGCCCTACGCGTTCGCCGGCGCCGGGCTGCTGGCGACCTCCGGTCCGCTGTGGACGCGACCCACCCCGTCGGTGGTGATGTACGGTTCGGCCGTCCTGGTCCTGGCGAGCGCCGTCGGGTACCTGGGAGTCGTCGGGATGCTGTCGTTGTTCGCGGCGGGTCTGCTGGCGGGATGCTTCGGGCTGGTGGCCGGCGTCGCCTGGGCCGCCGGCGTGTCGGCCGCCGGAGCCGCCGCGCTGGCCGTGGTCGTCGCCGTCGGGCTGCTGCCCGCCTACCCCGCCCTGGCGGATCGGCTGGCGGAGGCATCGGTGCCCCCGCTGCTGCGGGATCCCGCGGCCGCCGGGGTGTTCGTGCCCGGCGTGTTCGGCCGGGTGTCCCGCGCCGCGGAGTTGCTGGCCGGAATGCTGCTCGCCACGGCCGTGGTGAGCGTCGCCGCCGGAGCCGCTCTGGTCACTGCCGGCGCTGAGGCCGGGCTGCTGCTCACCGCGGTGGTGGCCGGCGCGTTGCTGAGCCGGGCGCGGCTGTTCCTCGCCGGATGGCATCGGATTCCCTTGCTGGCCGGCGGGATCGCCGCCGGCCTCGAGGCGCTCGTCACCGCTGTGTGGCGGTTGGACGGCTCGGCCGGCCTCAGGACCCTGCTGATCGTGATGATGGTGGCGGTGTGCGCGGCGGTCGGCGTCGTCGGATACCCGGCTTCGACGCGGGGCACGGCGGCCGCTGCGGGCCGTCGCCCCGGGGTGGACATCGCGGACCTGCTGCTGCTGATGCTCATTCCGGTGGCGTGTGGTGTATTCGGGCTCTATCCGCTGGTCGCGGCGGCGTTCGGGGGATCGTGATGACCGCGTTGCTGTTCCCGGTCGGCCATCTGCTCGCTCGGCCCGCGGGCCCGGCACAATCCATCACCGCGGCGCTGGGCGGCGGCACCGTCCCGACCGGCCCGCGAGACGCGCGGGTCCGGGTCGGCGATGCGGTCCGGCGGCTGACTCAGGTGCAGTTTCTCGCCTGGAGCGCGGCCCACGGTGACGCGGACGCCGGACCCGACACAGCGGGCCGCACGCGGCCGCAGGTCGAGCATTGGCTGCGTGACCAGGGCCTCAGCGCGCCGGATCGAACCGTTCAAGAGCTGCTGGCCGATCGTCTCCTCGCCGAGGCGGATCCTCATGGCTCCGATGCGGTCGGCTTCGCGCGCGGGCACCGCGTGAACCCCCTCCTATGGGGGCTGGGCAACTCCCCGGAGGAGCCCTGGTTGTTCTCCATCGGCTTGATGGGCCAGGAGGTGGCTCGGGTAGGGCGGGCGATGTTCGAGATCTGGGCCTGGGGGCCGGTGGACAGCGACCTGTGGTCGAGCTGCCGGACGTTCGCCGAGCTGGAACGCGACGATGACAACGCGGAGGACCCCGGCCACGTTCTTGCCGGCTTCCTCGACGGCCTGCACGGTCTGCTCGCCGTCCAGGCTGCCTACCTCGATGTGAGCAGCACGTGAGCGACTCGCTGGTGTTCGCGGTCGGTCACCTCCTGGGACCGTTCTACGCCGGTCCCGGCGCGCTGCCCGCGTACTACCGGATCCGGGTCGGTCATGAGGTGGTACGGCTGTTCTCCGACGAGGAGTTCGCGGCCTGGAACCTGGCGCGCGGCCTGCCGGACGTGGCGGCCGGTGAGGGCTGGACCATCGGCGCGATGCGGTCGTGCGCGACCGGACTCGGCCTGCCCGACCTCGGCGACGAGTTCGCGCAGTTGTCCGCCGCCGGCGTCGTCGTCGAGAGCGGGCCTGACCCGACGGTGGAATTCGCGCGGCGCTACCGGTTGTGTCCGCTCGGGCTGGGGCTCGGTGCGGACGCGGATCGGCCGGACATGTTCGGGATCGGCTTTCTCGGGCGGCCGGTCGTGGATGTCGACCGGCTACTGTACGACGCGTGGCAGTTTCTGTGCGGCGCACCGAGTCTGCTGGACGGCTCGCGAACGGTGTCCCTCCAGGACGAGCCGCTGTCGGTGGTGGTGCGGCAGGCACAGGCGTTGACGGCCATCGGGGTCGCCTATCTCGATGTGGCCGGTGAAACGCCGACCTGATCCGACCTTGATCTTGTCGTTCCGGTCCAGACAACAAACAACATATGGGTTGGAGGTTGTACGTTGATGACGACGGTTGCCCGGCTGCGCCGCCGCGCGGGCGTTCGGGTCTCGGTCGCGCTGGTGGCTCTTGCCGTCACGGCGGGCGCGGCGACGCTGGTCGCGAACCTCGCCCCCACGCACGAGGGGTTCCTGACCCGCCGCGGCGATCGTCTGGTGCTCGACGGGCACAACTACCGGTTCGCCGGACAGACCGTGCCGGGCCTCGTCCGCTGCGGTCACCAGGGGCAGGGACCGGACGACGCCCAGCTCGACACGTTCTTCGGCGGGCTGCCGGCCCGATCGATGGTGCGTACCTGGGCGACCCAGACGATGCGGCTGGCGGACGTCGAGCGCGTCGTCGCGGCGGCCAAGCGGCACGGCCAGCTGCTGACCCTCGTGCTCGCCAGCGGCGGCGCGGACTGCCCTCAGCCGGACAACGACGTCGCCCCGAGCGGCCAGCAACGCCCCGACGCGTGGTACCGCGGCGGCTACACCGAGTCGTTCCTGCCCTGGCTGCGCACCGTCGCCGCGCGCTTCCGCGACGAACCCGCGGTGGGCCTGTGGGAGCTGATCAGCGCGCCGGGCAGCACCGCGAGCGCGACCGAACTGCGAAAGTTCTACGACGTCGCCGGCGGCGAGTTGCATCGCGCCGACCCCAACCACCTCGTCGCCTCGGGGACGCAGGCGCCGTCGGTGTACGGCGGTGCGGCCGAGTGGCGCCAGTTGGAGGAGAGCCCGGGCGTCGACGTGGCCACGATGCTCGACTACGACATGAACGCCGGGCCGTCGCCGCACCTAGCCGACGCGCTGGCCCAGGCCGAGGCCGTGGACAAGCCGCTCGTGCTCGCCGACGTCGGGGTCTTCGCGAGCCGCGACGGCGACCCGGGGCTCGCCTTCGACCCCGGCCGAACCGCAGACACGCAATGTGTCACCTGGGCGCAGCGCGTGAGCAAGCTGCGCTCGAAGCTCGACGCCTCCTTCACCGACGGTATTGCCGGCGCCGACGTGCGGGGCTGGCGGCCCGGCCAGCCCGCCGGCGGATGTTCGGTCGGCAACACCGGCTCGACCGAGGACCCGCTGCTGCCCTTCCTGCGCGACTACTCGCCGGCCGGCCCGCCCGCGCTCGCGGCCGCCGCCGCGCCCGCATCAGGCTCGCCCGCGCCGTCCACCGGCGCCTCGGTGAGCGCGCCGCCACCGTCGGCCTCCCCTTCCGTGCCGCCGGTAACGTCGGTGTCGCCGCCCGGGGTCTCCCCCACCGCACCCACAGTCGCGGCAACGCCCGGCCCGCCGGCCGCCAACGCGGCGCTCATCACACAGGTCGGCACCGCCACCGTCATTCAGGAGCCGGGCACCGAGGTCAGCCACGTCCACCAGTTGCCTTCGGGCGTGCGGGCCGGCGACCAGATCATCGTGGCCGTCGAGCTGAATGAGGAGTACTCGTTCTCGGTGCCCGCCGGTTACGTCCACGTCGCGACGGCCACCAGCGGCCAATGGGAGCAACCGAAGACTGTGGTGTTCCGCCGCACCGCGCAGGCCGGCGACACCAAGGTCGTGGTGAACTTCGACGGATACACACACCACTCGTCAACGGTCATCGTGTATCGCGGCGTCGACCCGTCCGCGCCGGTCGTCGCCGCCACCACCGCCTTCAACGACAACTCGGCGAGCATCACCGTGCCCAGCCTGAGCGCGCCGAGCGGCGGCCAGCTCGTCCTGGCCGTGGGGGTGGCCGCCAACGGGACCCCCGGACGCTGGGTCGGCGCTCCCGCCGGGATGAGCCGCCGGGCCAGCGCCGAGGGACAGCAGTGGCACGGGCTGATCCTGTTCGACCAGGCCGTCGGCGCCGGGGCTACCGGCTCCCGTACCGCCGTGTGTGACGCCGGAGTAGCCCAGTCGGGGGTACTGCTCGCGCTGCGGCACGGCTGACGCGGAGTTGAGGTGAAGTGTGCGGTTTCCGGTCTGAGTGAAGTTCATCCCGCCCGAAGCCGAGGCGGTCCCTGGCGAGGCGCTCGTCTCCGAGCACAGCCGCGACCTGCTGGCCGAGGCTCCGGACCGGTTCGCCCGGGCGCGGATCAACACACTCCTGGCGGGGTACCAGGAGCTCATCCGCCGGTACCGCGACGCGTGACGGAAAAGATCGACGTTCGGATCGGTGCGGTGACCGAGTTGTCGCGCGGGCCCTGTCCTTTCGGGCGGTTGTCGGCCGCCTGACGGATTCACGCCTTTTGTTGATCAACAGTGTGTGACATGTTGCTGCCCATGAGTGCGGGTGAGGCGATGGTCGCGCCGACGCGGTTGCAGGTGAGGGCGCGCTCCAACCGGTTCGACGAGACTGACACCGTCTGGCTGGCACAGGCCGACGAGCTGCTGGAGTTCCTGACCGGGCACGGGGTGCCGGTGTCCCGGCAGCACGCCGCCGGCTCGGGTGACAAGGGTGTCGTGTCCACCATCATCGTGGCGATCACGTCGGCCGGTGGTCTCACCGCGGCCGTCGAGGCGTGGAAGGCGTGGCTGGCCCGCGACCGGACCCGCTGGATCGAACTGTCCCGCACGGTCGACGGGGTCGAGGAGTCGTTCGTCCTGCGCGGCCGGGACATCTCCGGCGACCAGTTCGACCTGCTGGTGCAGCAGCTCATCCGCCGGCTCGACCCGCCGGCGTAAGTCGCGGTGAGCACCCGGCGCTATCGCGCGCTGCTACTGGGCAACGCGCGCTACCGGCCCGACTCGGAGCTGTCGGACCTGCGTGGACCGATCAACGACATCAGCCAGATGGCGGCCGTGCTGACCCACGAGGAGCTCGGGCTGTTCGAGCCGGACGACGTCATCGTCCGCGCCGAACTGGAGTCCCGGGAGATCCTCACCGAGCTGCACAGCGTGGTCAGCTCCACGACGCAGGACGACGTCCTGCTCATCTACTACAGCGGTCACGGGCTCACCGGCGAGCAGAGCGGGTCGCTGCTGCTGTGCGGCAAGGACACCACGGTGGCGACGGCCGGGGAAAGCGCGGTCAGCTTCGCCGCGATCAACGACGCCTTGGCCCGGTGCCCGGCGGCCGCGGTCGTCATCGTGCTCGACTGCTGCAACAGCGGCGGCGCCAAGGCCGGGCCGCCGGACCTCGGCGAGCTGGCCGGCCAGGGCCGGTACATCCTGTCGGCGACCCGGCCGGGTTTCACCGCCCGTGACGCGACCGCCGTCAACGCGCTGAGCCTCTTCACCGAGCACCTCGTCTCCGGGCTCTGGGGCGACGCCGCCCGGGAGCACGCCACGGACATCACCGTCGAGGACCTTTACCGGCACGTGTACTCACGGATGGCCGGCGATGGCGTGTACGTGCCGAGACGGCAGTACGACGGGCACGGCGACGTCGTCATCGGCCACGCCCCCGACGTGCCCGCGCTGCCGGACGCCGGCGTGCGCCGCCGCACGGCACCGAGCGCGCCGGCCGTCGCGCGGGCGCTCGGCCGCTGGTCGCTGGCCATCGTCCTGCTGCTGCTCATCCTGGTCGGCTCGTCGGGTTTCGCGGCCGTGGCGACCGAGCGGGCCTACCGCGCGCAGTGGGAGATCTCGGGCTACGTCGAGGGCGACGGCGACCTGGGCCTCGGCGGCGTGTTCGTCGGTGGCCTCGTCACGATCCTGCCGCTCGCGCTGGGCCTGTACGTGTGCTGCGTGCTGCTCACCCGCATGCTCGGCGTCGCGTGGTGGATCCCGCCCGCCGGGCTGGGTCTGCTGGCCGCGAGCGGCATGTTCGAGGGCCTCGTGCACTACGGTCAGAACACGTCGTCGCTGTTCGTCCCGGCGGCCGCGATGCTGATGGCCGGGACGGTGCTGCGGCGGTCCGGGCCGCAGCCGGGCCGCCCGACCCGGCCGCGGGTGACGGCCGCCGTCATCGTCACCGCGGCGGTGTGGCTGCCCTGCCTCTACCTCGGCTACCGGTACGGGCGCTACCAGAGCTCGGCCTGGCACGGCGACGACGCCCTGACCTTCGCGACGCTGAAGAGCGCGATGACCCTCGACCGCATCCTGCCGCTATGGGTCGCCGGCGTCCTCGGGTTCGCGTTCGGCGGCCTGATCGCGGCCTGGCTGCTGCCCCGCGTCCCGGTGCTCGGCGGGTCGGCCCGATGGGTGCGGCGCGCGGCGCGCCCGTGGGTGCGCCGCACCGTGCTCGTCGCGGTGCTGCTCACCGTGGTCCCGACGGCCGCCGTGGTCGCGTTCCGCGACTACACCGGCCGCAAGGACTACGGGTTCGACCGCGCGGACCTGCACGCCTTCGCCAGCCCCTGGTTCGGGTACCTCGACTCCTGCGACGGCACCGACTGCGTCATGGAGGACTTCCTGGGCGACGGCAACGAGGACGTCGACATCAGCTTCTACCGCGCCGGGAGCCGCGAGGACGCCCTGGATCGGGTCCGCAGCCTCGGCCAGCGCGACAGCCCGCAGCCGGCCGCCTCCGGTGACCACGCGGGGTACACGTACTGGATCGGCCGGTACGACGGGCACGACGGGGTCGCCTACTGGACGCACGAGTCCTGCCTGTGCTCGGCGGAGATCCGGGTGCACAACAACCCGAAGATGTACAACTTCGCCGTCGGCATCCTCTACGAAAACACCGACATCCCGAAGCCGAGCTGAGGCCACTGTGGACGCCGCCGCCGCAGACGATCCCGGCCGGGTCGGGCCGTACCAGATCGCCGGCCGCCTCGGCACGAGCCCGCTCGCCATCGTCTACCTCGGACGGTCGGCGCGGGGCAGCGCGGTCGTGGTGAAGGTGGTCCGGCCCGCGCATGCGAACGACGAGAACCTGCGGCTGCGGTTGCTCGACAGCATCAACGACCGCCCGGCCGACGCCACCGGCACGCTCCTCCCACGGCTGCTGAAGCACGACGTCACCGCGTGGCCGGCGTGGGTGGCGACCGCCTTCGAGCCGGGGTTGACGCTGCAGGACGCGGTCTCGCGGTTCGGCCCGCTGCCGGCGCCGGCGGTCGCGCTGCTCGCCGACGGGCTGCTGCGTCCGCTGCGGTGGCTGCACGGCCGGGCGGCGGCGCACGGCGCGCTCAAACCGTCCAATGTGCTGCTCACCGAGGACGGGCCGCGGCTGCTCGACGTGGGCACCGCCCTGTCGACCGGCACCGCCGACGACCCGGCCGCGCTCCGCGCGGTGCTGGCGTACGCGGCGGGCGGCGTCGACCTGCTGCCGCCCGGACTCGCCGCGATCCGCGACGGAGCCCGGCCGCCGCAGATCGGGAAGTGGCCGTACACCCCGGTCGAGACGTTCGACGGGTGGCTGCCGCATCCGGTCACGGTCGCCGCGCTGCGGTCGGCGCGGGAGGCCCTGACCCGCGAGGCCCGCATCCTGTGGCGGTCGCCGGACGAACGGTCCGCGGTCCGCCCGTTCGTCCGCACCGAGGTCACGACCCGGCCGGTGCCGGTCGAACCCGACCCTGACGTGCCGGCGAAGGCGACCGTCAAGCGACGGCACGTCCTCATGGCGGCCGGTGCGGTGCTCGCCGTCGCCGGTGCCGCGGCGGCCGGCATCACGCGCGGGACCCGCGAGCCCGCCCGCGACACGGCGCGCTGGCGCTACGACACCGGCGACGGCCTCGACGGGCAGCTGCTGGTCGTGCCGGAGGCCGGCGTCGTCATCGCCGCCACCTCGTATGACGACAGCCGCTTGTACGCGCTGGACCTCGCGACCGGCGCCAAACGGTGGGACCGCGCCGCGGAGCGACTCAGCGACTACTACACCATTGTGGACGGTGCCCTGCTGGTCTGCATGGACGGCAGGCTCCACGCGCTCGACCCGGCGACCGGGTCGTCGGTGTGGGCGACCGGCGACACCGGGTTCGGCATCGGCGACTTCGAGTGGGCGAACGTCACCGCCGACGCCGAACGCGCCTACGTGGTCGGCGGGAATACCGTCATCGCCGTCGACCTGGCCACCCGGGAGGTCGCCTGGCGGTGCCGGAACCCGGCAAGCGTGTCACGCACCGCGACCGTCCACAACGGCACGGTCCTGGTCGGCCTGACGCCGGAGGCCGTCTGCCTGGACGCGCGCACGGGCACGAAGCTGTGGGGCTACGACCTCGGCCAGTACCTCGGCGCCGCACCGGTCGGCGCCGGGGACCTCGCCTGGATCGGCAACCGCATCGGCGACCTCGTGGCGCTGGACGCCCGTACCGGCGCGGTACGCCACAAGATCCTGACGTCCGGTGGTGGCGGCGGCGACGGCAGATCCCAGGTGGCGGTCGCCAGCGGCATCGCGGTCGTGGGGACCGTCGACTTCGAGGTGTACGGCGTGGAAACCGCCACCGGTGCGATCCGATGGAAGTACCGCACGAGCCCGCACGAGAACTACGGCACCGGCATCAACTCCTCGCCGGTCATCGACGGCGACACCGTCTACATCGGCAGCGGCACCAAGGACTTCCTGGCCCTGGATCTGGCCAGCGGTGCGCTGCGCTGGCGCTTCCGGACCGGCAGCACCGTCAACAGCACGGCCGCGGTGCACGGCGGTCTGGTGTACTTCGGCGGCTGGGACGGCAGCGTCTACGCGGTCGACAAGGCGACCGGCCGCGACCGGTAGGACTACGACGCCGGCAGTTGCGGTTTCTAGACGAGGCCGAGCTCTCGTGCTCGTGCGCCGGCCTGGAACCGCGACTGGGCGCCCAGGGCGGCCATCAGCTCGGCCACCCGGCGGCGGTAGGTGCGCACGCCGAGGCCGAGCGCCCGGGCCGCTGTCTCGTCCTTGCACCCCTGGCTGAGCAGGTCCAGCACCTGGGGAGCGAGCTGACGGATCTCGGCGATCTGCGCGTCGTAGACGGCCAACTCCGTGGCCGATCGCCAGGCGGCATCGAACAGTGAGGCGACCCCCTGCACCGTCTCGGGCTGGGTGATCACGCTGTAGCCGCGCTGACCCGCGCTGAGGTCACCGGCCAGGATCACGAGCTTGTTGTCGAGGACGATCGTCTCGTTGATCTCCTCGGTCGCGATGCGGATGTGCATGCCGTAGTGGTCGCGATCGTCGGCCAGCCCCCGCGCCGACACCGGATCGAGCAGCACGCTGGACCGGTAGATCTTGCGGATGCGGGCGCTGCCCGCTCGACGTGCCCGCAGCGCGGCGGCGAACTCGTCCGTCGCGCGTGACCGCGCCCACGTGGCGAGGTCGTTGGCCGCGCAGGCAACGTCGGTCGCGGTCGCGAACAGGTGCGCCGTCCGTCGGAGCAGTTCCTGCTCGCCGCGCACGATGGTGACCGCCTCGGTGGCCCGCATGACCTCGATTTTGCCTGGTACCCCGGTCGGCAACAAGTTGCCATCCCTGGGGGTCCGGGCCGTTGCGGCGCCATCGTCGTGGCATGACGACCAACACGCCGAATCCAGCCACGGGCGAAGCCCGGACGATTGTTGTTACCGGCGGCAACAGCGGCATTGGGTACGCCGCCGCCACGGCGATCCTCGGCTCGCACGACGGGCCGTGGCACGTCGTGGTGGCCAGCAGGAATGCCGGCCGGACGCAGGAGGCCGTCGACAAGCTCGCCGCCGGCGCCCGCGCGGGCCACACGGTGGAGGCGATGGTGCTGGACCTCGGCTCCCTCGCCTCGGTCCGGACGTTCGCCGCAGACCTGACCGGCCGCGTGACGTCGGGCACGATCCCCCCGGTGCACGCTCTGGTGTGCAACGCGGGCGTGCAGTCCGGTACCACCCTGACCCGGACCACCGACGGCTTCGAGACCACGTTCGGCGTCAACCACCTGGGCCACTTCGTCCTGGTCAACGAACTGCTGCCGATCATGCAGGCGCCCTCACGCGTGGTCGTGGTCTCCAGCGACACCCACGACCCGGCGCTGAAGCTCGGACCCGCTCCCGCATGGAGCGATGCGCGAGCCCTGGCCCGCGGCGAGTTCGCGCCCTCGGCCGCAGGAGGCAATGCCCTCGTGACCGGCCAGCGCCGCTACAGCACCTCCAAGCTGGCCAACATCTACTTCACCTACGCCCTGGCCCGCCGCCTGCCCGCCGGGATCACCGCCAACGCCTTCAACCCCGGCATGGTCCTGGGAACGAACCTGGGGCGATCGCTACCCGCACCGGCCCGGTTCGTCGCCGAGCACGTCCTGCCCCACCTGACCTGGCTGCTGCGCCGAGTGCTGTCGCCCAACATCCACAGCGCCGAGGATTCAGGCGGCGCGCTCGCCTGGCTCGCGACCTCCCCTGAGCTGGCCGGCACCACCGGCAAGTACTTCGACGGACGCACGGCCATCCGCTCCTCGGAGGAGTCCTACGACACCGTTCGCGCCGAAGACCTCTGGAACGACAGCCTGGAGATGACCGCCGGGCCCAGGGCTCACTGACAACGGGTCGAGGACGTCGAATGTGCGCACGTTCGTCATCTTGGACACCGCCCGCCTTGCGATGACTACTCGTACATCTCTTAGGAGCAGGTACTGACGTCGAAGTCCTGATGCCCGCGGCCGGATCGGCATTTGAAGGTCCGCTCGCCCGAGGCGAACCGGTACCGGCTGTCTTGGCCGCCGGTGAACACGACGCGGTACCGCTCGGCATCGACTGAGTCGTCTCCGAGATTGGTGATGGTCGCGGTGACGACGGCCTGGTCCTGCTCGGTTCCCTGCAGCATGGAGATCTTCGGTCGGCCGTCGAACGGGCCGTTGAGGCCCAGCAGTTCCGCCGCGGCCGTGTCCGGTGCTCCCGCCCAGCCCGGGGACGACCGGTCGATCAGATCGTTGAAACCCGGCGCCGAAATCTTGCCGGTCGCCCGGTCGATCGCAATCTTTCCCGGCCACCGTTCGCCCGCGGCCGGGCTGATCGGGATCTTCCACGGCGTCGCACCGGACTGCTGGACCGGGTCGCCGCAGCCCGCGACGAGAGTCAGCAAGAGAACGATCGATGCCCCGGCCCGCCGCATCGCAAGAGCCTACCCGCATCGACCGCGCGGGCAGCATCGGCAAGGCTCAGCTGCCTCTCGTCGTCGCCGAGGCGCTGCGCGAGTGCTTCACCGCGCCGTAGCGATGAGGACCTTTTCAATGTGTACGGCCGGCCCGACCATTGTGGTGTGCGCCCCATCATCACGGCCGCCTATGTCTTCACGGTTTGGGTCGTCCTGGTCCTGGTCGTGCTCGGACTGGACACGCTGGTCGCCTACATCGGATTCCTCTGGCGCGCCCGGGCGTGGGTCACCACGGTGTGGGCGATCGGCGGGACTACCCTCACGATGTTCGCGGGGGCGGGCCTGATCATTTACCTCGAATACCGGTGGCCGGCGCGCCAGGGCGTCGTTTTCGGCGTGTGCGGTCTGCTCGCCACCTTTTTGGCGATTTTTTACCTGGCCCAGCTGGGCGAGGTGCTGGAACTCCGGCCGCTGGTCGAACACGGTGTGCGGATCGACGCCGTCGTGGTCGAGGAGCACGAGTTCTCCACGCAGGAGACCTTGCCCATCTACAGCTACACGATCCGCCGGCTCGACGGGACCGAGATACCGGGCGAGCTCAACCCGGACGGCCGCTTGGAGGTGGGCGAGCAGGTGAGCGTCGTCGTCGATCCGGAGAACCGCACCCTGCCGCGGACGGACCCGGAGGGGATGCTGGTCGAGGCACGCTGGACGACCCGCGTGAGCGGGGCGGTCACCGCGGTCCTGCTGGTCGTTGCGGCTTGGGGCGCGCCGCGCCCGAAGCGGCTCATGCGATCAAGGTCAGCGTGACCGGGCCGGTCGGCTGCTCCCGCCCGGGGGCGAGGTCCGCGCCGGAACGGAAATCTAGCTTTGATCAATTTCGCGTACCGATATTTGGTCATCTCCAAACGCCACGAGCACAGCATCGTCACTTGTTATCGCCGTGGCAGCGTATCCGTTCCCAACCGCATCGACCAGGGCCCCAGTTTCGCCATCCCAGCGCCGCACTACGCCGTCAAAACCGGTCGACAATAGTTGAGGGCCATCGGGCAGCGGGATCGCTGCCAGAGCTATGATTCCACCATCGTGAGCCCCGTACTGGGTGCCAATTCGCTCTCCGGTGATGGCATCCCAGCGCTGAATGATGGACGCGCGATCCGCGGATACGATAATGGCCCCGTCATTTACGGTCGAAAGCAACGCGAGGGAAAAAACGGGTTCGGGCCCTCCGAGCGGACGCCCGAACTCCGATCCAGCCAGCAGATCCCATCGGCGCACCAGTCCCCCATCGTCTCCAGACACGACAATTGGCCTATTCAAGACGATGCCTGCCGTGACGTCCTTGACACATTCGGAGTGATGTCCGATGGGGTCCTGGGGCCGGCCGGAACGTGGATCCCAGCGGCACACCGGGTACGGGTCCAATTGAGCAGCTCCGAACACTCCTGCTGGCTGCCCGGAAATACTAGCTATGGTGACTCCCCAGAGGGTGCCGACGTTCGAGTCGGGATATGGCGCTTCGGTGACGTCAGGATCCCACCAGGACAGCCCGCGTTCCGTTGCGATGGCGACAACAACCCGTTCGCCTACCGTAAAGGCGGCTATTCCGTTAATGCCTGGGTAGCGGCTTGATCGAGTCAATTCTGCGCCAGTGGCAAGGTCCCAGAATCGGACGTCTTGATCGCTGGCCGAGATGAGCCTCATGCCGTTCGGCGTATGGACGGATACCAGATGCTTCAGGCCCGAATGGGGCCCCATCGTACGTGCGTAATCCATGGCCGTTGACAATGGCAGCCTGCATGCGCGGCGTCCACCACGCGTCGAGTTCTGCGTTACTCCTGGACAGCCGAGTCCAGCACGTCCGTCAACGTCGCGGTGCGGTCCGGGGGTGCCGGCCCGCAGCCCCGTGCTCCGCCCGCAGCCCCGCGCTCCGCCCGCACCGCGGCACCGGCCCGCGCCGCCCGGGAACCGGTGCCGCCGGTCGCAATGCCCGCCGACGACCCAGCGGCGCCCCCGCCCGCCCCAACGCCGCGGCGCGATCTCGTCCCAAACGGCTGGGTGCTGCACCCGCGCAGCGCGGTGCAGGGACCGGAAGTCTCCGTGATCATGCACAGCCCGCGTCGACACCAACGGTTTTTCATGATCACGGAGTACTGATGTACCCCCGTGTACCAGAAGTCTCCGGGATCATGCCAAACCCGGTGCGCGGCCACCGCGGGCAGCATGATCACGGAGACATACGTCCGGCCCGGCCGCGCGGATCGCAGGTTGCGCCCGCCTGGCGCGGCACCCGCACCAGGGGCCGGCGCCGATGACAGCTCGTGCCCCGCCGGTGGCCACCGACGCCCAGCCTGCGCCGGGCGCCGGGCATCAACCAGCATGGTCAGGCGCTGGCCGCCATACACCACACCAGCGGACGTGATCGATGACCGGCTGCGCAGCTCGATGGCATCGCTGCAGGTGCGGCTCTTTGTTTGTTGGTGCCGGGTAGCGTTTCGGTGTGGACATCATGGACGGGGTGAACGTCGTTATGGCGATCATGGGCCTGGGAGAACTCTGCCTCGGTTCCCATGTCCTAGTCACGGGTAAGGTCCCGGGCGGCCGCGTCACGGAGCCTGGGCAGATCCGGAAGTACGGCGTGGCCCTCATCCTCTTCAGCGGATTCTTCCTGCTCCAGGTCATCGGCTACCTCGGTGTCCGGCTGGGCCTTTGGTCCTCGGTCATCCGCGGCTTGTTGCTTCTTCTGGCCGTCGCCGTTGCCGCCATCACCATGGTGAAGTCCAGACCGCTGTTTTCGCTGACCATGTTTCGCCGCCATCCCGAACGCAACTCCATCGATCCTCACGGCTAGACGTGCTGGTCACAGCCATTCCTTGATGGCGGCGATGGTCATGATGGCCTCGTAGCGCACGGCGCCTGGCCCATCTCGGAACCGTGCGAGCACCTCGTCGGTGCACGGCTCGCGCGACGATGTTGACCCGGTTCGCGGACCCGGGTGCCGGTCGCCGCAGACGAAGGAGCCCCCGGCGCTGACTGCTCGTGATCACGTGGTTGGTGCGGGGCCGGGCGGCTACGTGCGGCTAGAGCCATCGGCGCGCACGGGACTGGTAGTCGCTGTAGGTCGGGCCGAATCGCTGGGTGAGGTAGTGCTCTTCGGGGCGGATGACCAGTTGGCGCACGGCGATGACGACCAGCGGCCACAGCACCAGCGGCCACCAGGAATCGAAGAGCAACGCTAGGCCGAGATAGATGATGGCAAGGCCGGTGTACATCGGGTTTCGGGACAGCCGGTAGGCGCCGCCGGTCAGCAGGGTGGCGACCGGGTGGTGCGGCACGATCGTGGTGCGGTGCCGGATCACGGCGGCGACGCCGGCGAAGGCCAGCGTCAGCCCGAGGACGGTGAGCACCGCCCCGGCGACCGTGGTCGCCGGACGGCCGCCGAGCGGGAGCGCGACCACGCCGTTGATCGCCATGCCGCCTGCCAGGCCGGCCGCGTAGTACGCCGGCGGGGGTATAAAGATCACCCGAGCGCCGTGCTTTGCCTCTGTATTGGCCGCCATCGCAGCTCCTTAGGTAGAGTCACACTCTAACCAATAGAGCACTACACTCGTGCGATGGCTGTCAAGAGGCGGTACGAGTCGGCACACCGACAGGAGCAGGCCCGGCAGACACGCCGGGCGATCCTCAACGCAGCCGCGGCCCTGTTCGTCGACCCCGGCTACGCGGCCACACCACTGACCGCCGTCGCGGCCGAGGCGGGCGTCGCCATCCAGACCGTGTACAAGGTCTTCGGCAGCAAGCAGGCGCTGCTCTCCGCGCTGGTCGACGTCACGGTCGCCGGCGACGACGAGCCGGTGGCGCTGCCCGAGCGCCAGTTCGTGGCGGACATCAGGGCGCTGACCGACGCCCGCGCGATGCTCGAACGGTATGCCCGGCACCTCGCCGACACCCACGCCCGGATGGCCCAGGTGATGCTCGCCCTCGCCGCCGCCGCGACCGCCGATCCCGAGGCGGCGGCGATCTGGCGCAAGAACCACGACGAGCGCCGCATCGGCATGACCATGTTCGCCGCCGACCTGGCCGCAACCGGCCAGCTACGGCCGGAACACACCGTCGACACCGCCGCCGACGTGCTGTGGCTGGCTATGGACGTGCACAACTATGACTGGCTGGTACGCCAGCGCGGCTGGCCGGTGGAGCATTTCCGGCGCTGGTACGTCGACACAGTCGCCGCAGCGCTCCTCACCACCTCAGGAACGCCGACATCGACACGTCAGTGAGCTGGACAACCCGCTCGTCGTAATGTCGCACAACGATGCGACCCGTTGGGGCAGGAAAGACTGCCATGCATGACCCGTGGTTCAGCGGTGGCGCCAGGTCGGGCTGAGCTCGTCGAGCACAGTGAGGCGGTCGGCCGTGAAAGTGTCCGTATGCAGCGTGTCGGCTCGCATGTCGGTCACGAGTTGCGTGATCCAATCCGGCCTTGGGCGGCAGCTGTCTCGGGCGCTTGATCTCCTACACAGCACCGTATCCAGCGAGCCTTACACTCCCTTCGGGCTCCCCTCCGCGTTCTGGACGTGCCTCAGGTCGAAGCAACTAGTAACACACATCGACGTACCACACCGGCGTCCAGTTGAACGACAGATTGGCAGCGTAGGCGAAGCTCTGGTTGACCACGCTGAGGTTCTGATTCAGTAGGTAAGCCGGCGTGCCCTGCGTCTGGTTGTTGATCCAGGAGCCGGTGCCGCCCCACGGCATATTGTAGCGACCGCAGTTGTACCACTGGAGTATGTCGCCTTGGTAGCCGGCCGCGCGGTAAGCGCAGAACCATCCGGAGTAGAGGGGAGCCGCGTAGGTGCAATTATCCACCGCCGCGGCGGCTGACAGGTTCCGCACGGCCAGCTCACCCGGAACGGTGGCGGTGTACAGACCGCCGTCGAACTCCACCTGATTGGCGGAGATCTGGCGACCGCCGTACGTCTGGATGTAGTTGTCGATCTTTCCCTGCAACTCGTTGGCCTGGATGCGGCTCAACCCGGCATACAAGGCCTGCCTGGTGAACGAGCCGACGGGGGCGGCCGCGGCGGGCGTGGGCACCGCGAAGGCGACGAGCACGGCGCCGACGGCGAGTAGCGCAAACGTTCTCGTACGGAGATATTGCGACACAGTGGTCCAATCAGCCTTGACCCGATCGTCACGATCGCGGTCGAACGAATAAGAAGTATTTGCGGCCTTCCACGCGCACGTCTACAGCAGAGGTGATGTGTAGGTGGTGCCGTCGCCGAACTGGATGGTGAGGTAGTAGGAGGACCACGCATATCCACTCGGCGAGCAGTAGACCGATGCGACGCCAGAGCTGTAGATCCAGACGGAGGACAGTGTTCGGGCCGATCCCGCCGAGTTCATAATGTTGCTCATCGCGTACTACCTCCCGGCTGGGAATGTCCATGCAGTGACACCATATGGACCCGCCTTCGTTGAGGTCATTGACCACACGCGCCAGTGATTGACGGTCCGCGTCAACATTGCTCGATCATGCGTCAACGCCCGAGCATCCGAGCCACCATGCCACGCCCGGCTGACCCGCGGTTTGCGCCGTTCACAATCAAGTGCCGGTAACGGTAGCGAGGGCAGGGTTATCGCGACCTGTTGGAGCCGGAACGCGGCCGGGCTCGCGCCGTACTCGGCCTTGAACACCCGGGTAAAATGGCTAGGCTGCGGCGGTGGTTGAGCGTTGGAGTGTGCGCGGGCTGTGGTCGGCCTTTGCGGCCGTAGCGGTGTTGTCCAGCGTGTTGGTGTTGCGTCGTCCGGCGTTTGATCGCCTCGCCGATCTGCAGGTGTATCGGGAGGCGGTGCGGTGGGCCCAGGCCGGTCATCCGCTGTATGAGTACGCCGCCGCGAACGGGGATCCGTTCACGTACCCGCCGTTTGCCGCGCTGGTGTTCTGGCCGTTCGGTTGGCTGCCGGAGCCGGTGGTCCAGGTCGCGTGGTTGTGCGCCGTCTGCGCCGCGGTCGCGGGAATCGCTGTGGTGGTGAGCCGCCGGCGCGACAACGGCGAGCGTCGCGGCCTGTTCGCCGCGGCGACCGCATTGGTACTGATCCTGTCGGCCCCGGTGCAAAGCGACCTGCGGTTCGGTCAGGTCTCCGTGTTCGTGGTGCTGCTGGCGCTGGTGGACGCGCTGGAACTCCTCCCACCGCGGTGGCGGGGAATCCTGATCGGCGTGGCGGCGGCGGTCAAGCTCACACCGCTGTTGTTCGTGGTCTATCTGGTACTGATCGGTCGGCGCCGGGACGCCGTGCGGGCTATGGCGGCGTTCGTCGGTGCCGGATTGCTCGCCGCGGTGGTCCTCCCGGCGGACAGCTGGCAGTTCTGGACCCGCACGATGTTGACCACGTCCCGGATCGGTGACCTGGCCTCGTTGGGCAACCAGTCGTTGAACGCGCTGCTGGTCCGGGCCGGCGTGGACCAGCAGGACAGGCCCCTGATCTGGGCGGGGTTGGTCGTGGTGATCTGCGGACTGGCGTTGTGGCAGGCCAGGCGGCTCGCCGGCCAGGGCCATGCTGTCCACGCGGCGGTGCTGGTCGGTTGTGCCACCATCGCGGCGTCCCCGGTCTCGTGGACGCATCACCAGATCTGGACCGTGCTGGCCGGCATGCTGCTGATCGCCTCTGCCGCTGGCGGCCGGTGGGCATTCGGCGTCTTCCTGGTCGTGGCCATGACGTTGAATCTGGGCAACGTCGCGTTCGAGCTGGTGCCGACGCCGGGACTGCAGTACCTGTTCGACAACGCCCGGGGGCTCGGCACTGTGTTGGTGTGCTGTATCGGATTCGGCGCCGTCGTGCGGCACCGGCGCAGCGATCCCGTGCCGGTCGCCCGTCGCGTGGCCGTGACTCGAACGGCAGGTTTGGTCGTTGCTGGTGTACTCGTGTTCGCGGTGCTGCCGCTACCGGCCAGCAGCGATCCGCACCTGCACATGTTCTCGCTGGACGAGACCCGGGCAGAGTTCTCCTACACCACCGTGACCTGCGGTGCCGACCCGTGCGACATGAGTTGGGGCGGCCGGTTGCTGCTCAACTACAGCATCGGATCTGACGGCCGGCGCGCCGTCGTCAACGGGTGGGTCAGTGCCCAGGTGGCCCGGCTCGGGATGCGTACCGCCCCTGGAGCTCCAATCCACTTTGTGCCCATCATGGACTTGGGCGACGGTCAGCGAGTGTTCTGTTTCAGTGGCGAGAACCTCGTGTATGGCCAGTTCCTTGAGTACGACGCGAACGGACGCCTGCTGGAGAACCCACCCCGCAACCTGTGGAAGTAGTCTCGGGTCGCCGACGGAGGACTCATCGATCTGCTCGTCGCCGCCTCCGCTGACGGGCTCCGCGCGGCGCGCCGTCGATGCCGCATCGTCCGGGCCGGCCGCCGGGCCGAGCCTCGAAACCCCGTTCACGACCATCACGTGACCGTGATTCTTCGGCCACTACCGCGGCGAGACGAACGTGGTGGCCAACTCGTTGCGCCTCACGACGTCATGCTGCTTTCGGTGTTCGTCTTCACCACCCGCCACGAGCCGGCAGAACGGGCACACATAGTCAGCCGGCGCGTGGTTGAACATGACACCCCCTGATGCGTTGCGGTGAGCTGTGTCAGTGGCCGGCATCGGCGGCCTCGTCCAGCTTGGACGCGTTGGCGCGGAGGCGGGCCTGGTGTTCGGTGTGGGCGAGCAGGATCGTGGGCACGGCGGCGGCGATCGCGATCGCCAGCACCCACACGAACGTGGTCCCGAATCCACCGGCCTGCCCGGCGGGCGTGGCTTGGTGGCGGAGCTGGTCGGTGAGGACGACGGTGAGCACGGCAGTACCGATCGCGCCACCAACGCGTTGGAGGACGTTGAGCTGCGGGGTGGCGTCGGGGATCTTGTCCGGTGGCAGGGCCTGGTAGGCGGCGGTCATTGCCGGGATGATCGACAGGCCGAACCCGACACCCCGGATGACCATGACGAGGCACAGCAGGGCGTAGGGGGTGGTGGCGGTCAGGAAGACGAACGGGATGGTCGAGGCCACCAAGATGGCGGCGCCCGTGAAGGAGGTGATCCCGGCACCGAAGCGGTCGGTGAACGGCGCCGCGAGCAGCGCGCCCAGCCCGGTCGGTGCGAGCAGGAGCCCGGCGAGGATCACGTCCTCGCCGCGGACGATCTGGAAGTACAAAGGCATGAGGATCATCCCGCCGAAATTCGCGGCGCCGAGTGTGAACTGGGCGACCGAGGCGGCGGTGAACTCCCGGCTGGCGTACAGCCGGAGGTCGAGCAACGGCCGCTTCGCCCGCAGCGCGTGCACGACGAAGCCGGCCAGGGCGGCCAGCCCGGCCAGCAGCGCAACGATGGCAGCCGGATCCAGCCCAGCCGCGACGCCCAGCTCCGCCAGGCCGTAGGTGATACCCACGACCCCGGCGGAGGCCAGGATCAGGCCGATCACATCCAGCCGGCCCGCATCGCGTCCCTTTCCCAGGGGCAGGAGCCACAGAGCGAGCACGATACCGACCACGCCGAAGGGAACGTTGAGCCAGAAGATCGCCCGCCAGTCGATGCCCTGGATGAGCAGACCACCGATCGCGGGGCCGAGGGTCGGGGCGAGCACGATCGGCACCGCAATCAGGGCCATCACCCGCCCCATCTGCGCCTTGGACGACTGCGCGGTCCAGATCATGGTGCCGACCGGCATGATCGCCCCGCCACCGACGCCCTGCAGCACCCGGGCGGCGATCAGCATCCCCACGCTCTGCGAGCACGCGCACAGCACCGACCCGGCGGTGAACACCGCCAGCGCGGCGACATACAGCCGGGCGGCGCCGAACCGGCGGGCCGCCCACCCGGTTACGGGGATGACCGCCGCGAGCGCGAGGAGGTAGGCGGTCACCACCCACTGCACCGTCCCCAGCCCGGCGTCCAAGTCGGCCGAGAGGGTGTGCAGGGCGACGTTGACGATCGTCGAGTCCAGAAACGACAGCGACGCGCCGATCATCACCACCCCCACCGATCGGCGTAGACCAGGCGAGAACGGCCCAGTGGGGCCGGCCTCGATCATCACGTCATTCATCAGCCACGCACTCCTTAAGTTAGGCATACCTAAGTTATGCTGGCGGCAGTGCGGGCAGAGGCCAATCGATACCCCAAACCGGCCAACCTGGCGGGGCGGACCGCGAGCGGTTCGCCGAAGACGTCCCGGCCAACGGGTACCACGGACGGGGGGCGCGCGGGAGCGACCTCGAGGACGGCGGGACCGGCGGTCTCGCCCGTCCTGAGCGTTGACCGCGACATCGCCCAGGACCACGAACTGCTGCATCTGCACTCGCACCCTGAACCGATGCTCACGTGGAGTTCGACCGCGACGCTGATGGGGACCATCGCCCGTCGTGACTGGCTCATCCCGCCCGGCTACGGGCTCTGGGTACCCGGCGGCATCGAACACGCCGGCGCCGTCCTGCACGCGGGCGAGATGTTGACCATCACCTTCGCCGCCGACCGCTGCCCCATCACGTGGACCGAGCCCACCTGCTTCACCGTCGGGTCGCTGCTGGGCGAGATCATCACCCACCTGCACCAGATCGCTCCCGGCGACCACAGCCGTCCGGCCGCGTTCCGCCGGGTCACCGGCCAAACTCCCGGCACCTACCTGCCGCCCCACCTGCGATAGGCCTGCCGCAGTGGAAACGCCAGCGGTTCGGTGACGTACGCGTCGTACCGTAGGGTCACGTCGCTATCGCGCCCGAGGTGGTGCACACGACCGTCGGGATCGCCTTGAGCTCGCCATCGGTCTCGATCTGCGCCAGCTCTGACGGTCAGTCGTCCTCGCCGTCCCTGCGTCGGCGCAGCGCCCGTTCTGCGAGCTTGCCCGTCGCCGACTTGGCCCGGTCGAACGTCTCGGCGCCGACACGGCGGGCGGCGTCGACGCGGTCCGCGCCGGTCTCCAGGGCCTTGTCCCGCGCCTCCTTCGCCGCCTCCGCCCAGCGCCGGGCCTCCGCGGACTGCCGATCGCCCTCGATCCCGAGCCGGCCGTGGAACTCCACGACCGCGGTGGAGACATGGTTGCTCGACTGCACCACGGCCGGGGCCTTGGCCGGGTGGAGCAGCACCCGGCTGTTGGCCGTACCGGCGGCCGCGTCCATGCGGGCCAGCAGCCGCTCGGTGCTGCGGGCGATGAGCTCGAGCCGATTCTGCCGGGCGGTTTTGAGGCCGAGACGGTGCCGGTCGAGCTCTTCCGGGGCCGCGTCCAGCACCCGGTCGAGCTCGAGCACGCCGATCGCGTCTTGCAGTTGGAAGCAGCGGGCCAGCACGGCGAGCCACTCCTGGACCTTGGTCTCGGCGTCCCGGGCGGCCTTGGCGAGGTCGCCGATGTTCGCCTTGTGCTCGAGCTTCTCGGCGAGCGCGTCGAGCTGCCGCAGCGCGTACGCCTGGGTCTTGCCGATCGTCACCGGTGTGGCCTGCACCTTCGACCAGGTCACCTCGGACACCCGCCCGACCTCGGCCCGGATCGTCATGGCCTCCTCGATCACGAGGTCCGCCCCGATCATGTCGGCCAGCACGGCGTCCTTCTGCGCGCGCAGGACGTCGTCGACCTTCTCGTCGATCACCGCGAGGTAGTCGGTGATCTCGTCCATGGCCTGCTGCATGGCCAGCTGCGCCATGATCCCGGCGGCCCCGGCCAGCACCGCCGGGTTGGAGAGTAACGACCCGGGACCCTTGCCCGCGAACTCGACGAAGCCCTTGATCTGACCCTTGCTGCCCTTGAGCACCCCGGTGCTGAGCCCCGACTTCGAGCTCTCCCGCAGCCCGTACTTGCTGACCGCCTGGGCGGACTCCCGCGTCAACTGTACCCACCGGCCCGAGTTGGCGGCGATCTCCGACCCCGCCTGCGCGACACCCGAGCCGGCGTTGAGCACCGAGCCGAGGCGGTGCAGCCCGAGGTCCTTGGCCGGCAACCGCTCCGAGACGAGGAACCGCTCGACCGCTGCCGGATGCCCGATGACCGCCAGGCCGTCGCCGTCGCTGATCAGCTGAATCTCGTCGTCCATCGCCGGCTCCTGACGTTTGGGCGGGGGACCAGCTTCGCACAGACGCCAGCCGGGCGCCGCGCCCTCGGGCACAGCGCCCGAAGCTTGGCTTAGCCGTTGTAGTGCGCGCCGTTGGTGTAGTGGTCGGTGTAGTGCGTCATCTTGGGGTCCGGGGCGTGGACGTTGTCGACGCGGTCGTACTTGCCGTCGTGGTCGGCGTCGGTGTACAGCCGGTCGAGGTAGCCGTCGCCGTCGCTGTCGACCTGCAGCAGGTCCGCCTTGCCGTCCTTGTCGGTGTCGTACTTGATCTCTTCCAGGCGCCCGTCGTGGTCATGGTCGTATCCGCGTGCGTCGATGTAGCCATCGTGGTTACTGTCCCACGCCTGGTTATCGAGGTTGCCGTCGCCGTCGAGGTCGTACTGGTACACGTCGTCGCGCCCGTCCGCGTTCGTGTCGGCGCTGAGCCACTCGTCGTGGCCGTCGTAGTTGGTGTCGTGCTCCACGACGTACGGAATGTCGGCGTCGGTCATGGCGGCCCCCCTCGGTTACTGTGCCTCAGCTCACGGTAGACCCCCGCCGGACCGGGCAACTCCCGAATCCGTGCCGCCCTGACCTGGCCATACGGCCGTCCCGGGGCCTGCGAAACCCCCAACTCGTGCGCCCGCCGCCGGGCGGGTCCGGCTCATCATCGGACTGGCCGGGGCCGGTCTGCGTGATCTGCGGCAGGACGCCGGCGCCGGACGTGGAACCGCGCGACGAACACCATCAGGGTCAACGCACTGTCATCGGCAGATGTGATCACATGACCATGACTTCGTCTTCCCGCTTGGCCACGCCGAGCAGCCGTCTTCGCGCAGTTCGGCAGCACGACCGCGAGCCGCCGGACGGCAACGTGGCTGGACCCGTGGCCGCAGTCCACGATCAGTCACGGCGATGCGGTACGTCAAAGCGGAAACTGTTGCGACACAACGGTTTCCGCTTTGACGTCGTCCGGCTCGGTCCGGTCGGTTGCTGTACTTCTGCGCAGCCCTTCCCGACCCTGGGTAGCGTTAAGGTCCGGCTTCGCGGCGGGGAGGTGCATCCGATGGGACGATCAGGTAGTGGCCTGCCGATCCCGGTGCGGTGCTTCGGCGTCGCGATCCTGCACGAGGACGATGCGACCCATTGCACCAATGCCGATTGCCCCGGCATGGAGTGGCGTCACGCCGACATCGACGTCTGCCGGAGGGACGGATGTCCGAACTGCCCTTCGAGCCCGGGCTGGTTCGACTCGCTGCACGTCGCCTCTCCAACCGCTCCGCACACCCGTCGGCCACCCTAGGGAGCGGGCCGGCGGCCGTCCGGTGTGGACCCGCCGAGCGACGAGCCCGCGCCGGACGAGCGTCAGGGCAGGGTGATGGTGACACCGGACTGGGTCGTGCCGGCGGTGGTGTGGAACTGGGTCGGGTACTGCACCAGGTTGCCGTTGACCGTGTAGTACAGCCAGACGTCCTGGGTGTTGAGCCCCTTGACGGTGAACGTGCCGTCGGGGAAGACGTAGGGCGTGACACCCGCGTAGTCCCCGGTGGTCGCGTCGACCGCGTAGATGGTGGTGCACTGGACGCAAGCGCCGGCCGGTCCGGTCACCTGACCGCTGATCGCGGCGGCGGCGGGCGCCGACACGTCCAGCGTCTTCGTCCGACCCGCGACGATCTTGACCGTGGTGGCCTGGGCGCGGTTGGGCGCGTTGCCCGACCACACCCACGCGTGCCCGCCGCTGTAGTCCGGGAACGCGAGCTTCCACTGATACGGCCCGAGGTTGCTGACCAGGTACGCCCCGCTGTAGTACGTGCAAGCGGACTGGCTGTTCGAGCCATAGCTGGCCGACGGGGCCGACGGGGTGGCGCAGATGCTGCCGGAGACGCTCTCGCCGGTGGTCGCGTCCCTGACGGTACCGCTCACCGAGCCCGCGCCGTCGAGCTTGATCGTCACCCGGACCTGCTCGCCGGGCTTCGGGTTGTAGACCTTGGCCTTGTCCGGGTCGCCGGTGCCGAGGCCGTTCCTGCCGACCCACTGGGCGCCGTGGACGTTGTCGTAGGCCGAGGCGAACAACCGGAACTTCTCGTGCGGGAACAGGTTGTTCATGTCCACCGAGGTACCGCAGTGGTAGCCGTACCCGATGTCGTTCCGGACCCCTTCGGCCAGCAGGAAGCAGGCGTTGACCGCCTCGCCGCTCGCGCTGTCCACGAAGTCGACGTGCAGCTTCGAGTTCTTCTCCAGCCGCAGGACGGTCGTCGAGGTGTGGTTCTCGGTGACCGTCACCGGGCCGAAGAACCCGTTGACGTAGTTCTCCGCCTGGTCGTAGCCGCCGCCGGAGTAGTCGCCGACGGGGACGTTCTGCAGCTTGGCGACCCCGGTGGCGTCGGTGCACACCGGCGGGAACTGGTACGGGGCCTGCTGGTAGTACCAGCAGTAGTTGGCGATCGGCGCCTTCGTCACCTTGTCGATCGCCTTGATGTGGAGGTTGCCGACTGGCGGGCGCACGACGTTGATCGTGGTCGTGGCGTTGGGCGTGACCTCGATCGGCGTCGCGTGCCACTCGTCGGTGTTGTCGTACCAGACCACCTGCCCGCTGGGGTAGCGGAAGTTCATCTGGTACGTGCCGGTCTCGATGTTGTCGAAGTGGTACTTGCCCTCGGCGTCGGTGCCGGTGTACCCGACCCAGTTACCGTTGCGGCGCAGCTCGACATAGATGTCCGCGAGGCCCCCGCCGCCGGGCTTGGAGACCTTGCCGGCGATGGTGCCGTACTGGATCGGCATGAGCGAGACGCTGAGCGTGGCCGGGGCCGTGATCAGGTCGGCCGAGTAGCGGTCGGGCTTGCCGTTGAGCCACTGGTCGAGGTAACCGCCTTGCTGGACGTGGATGATGTACTGCCCGGCGACCGCGTCCGGAAACGAGAAGTGCCCGGTGGCGTCCGCGTTGGTGAAGGCCCAGTGCGAGCTGTCCTGGAACTGGATGGTGACTCCGGCCCCCTCGACCGGCGCGCCGGTGAGCGCGTTGGTGACGGTGCCGTCAAGCCCGGTGCCCGCCGCGGACGCGCCGGTTGCGGGCACGAGCACTCCGGGCAGGGCGATGAGCGCCGCGATCGCCAGGGTCCGTAACGAGCGCAGCGTTGAGCCAGACTTCATTCCTCCCCCGTTCTGCCACCGTGGTGGCCGACGGCCGCTTGTACGACGGGGGAAAAATATCAATCTTGCTCGTGCGCCGATGTCCCCTGAACCGAAAGCCGCAAATATAGACATACGTCAGGGAGTAACCGGCGAGCAACTGATCATGTAGAGTCCACGCCCGCGCGGGCCAGGAATTCAGTGGCCGCGGTATCGGACCATGCTCCGGAGAGCGTTGAAGACCAGCCGTCCCGCTCCGAGTAGCAGGAGTGCCGCGCCGCCGAGTAGCACCACGACCTTTCCTTCGCCTTGGAAGAGAGCGGTGCGCCGGAAGGACATCAATGCCACACCGAGCAACAGCACAGCCACGGTCGCGGCGACGTACGCCACTGCGGTGAGCAGCGGTCGCCAGGACGGTGGCCGGGTCATGGTCGGACGGTACCAGCAGAGACCCTGGGCGGTTCAAGGTCAGATGCACGGTAGCCGCCGTCCGGGCCTGAGCCATGCACGGCTGCAGACCATCCGGAAGTCCTCCCATTCGGTGTCGGTTGGTTCCCGGTATTCCTCGCTGGGCCGCCGAGTCCGGCGCTGGTCGATGAACCGCCGGTAGTGGGCGATGACCTGTTCGGGATAGATCGCGACCCCTGGCACCCCGACCAGATCATCAACCGCTTCGAACACCTCATCCAACAATCCCACCTCTCACCGATCCGCGTGCACGACCTGCGCCACTGCGCCGCCACCTACCTCAAAGCCGCCGGCGCCGACATGAAAGACATCCAGGAAACCCTCGGCCCCCGGCGGCCAAGGCCCCCGGCATGACATCCACACCTCGCCGGCCCGGCCTCCGGGGGTACCGTGTCCGACACCAACAGATACTCGAGCGCTCGCATCAGCGACGCGGTGCCATCGGGAGGGACATGGGACGCGGACGGAGCAAGGCCAAACAGGCAAAGATCGCCCGGGAGCTCAAATACTTCAGCCCGCCCACCGACCTCACCGCACTCCAGCAGGAACTGGCCGGCATCCCCTCGCCCGCCACACCCGCAACGCCCACCACGCCCCCTCCTGGCGAAAGCACCCCAACCCGCCGGGCGGCACGACAACCCACACCGGTGAATCGCACCGACCCCGCACGCCGACGCTCAGCCCACCGGCCCGGCGTACACCCGTTACCGCAGCGAACCGCGCTGGGCTAGTAGTGGCGCGGCTGCGGCGCCCAGCCGTTCGTCGCCAATCGTACCTAGGTCGGCGTCTGGGAGAAGTTCGTGCCGACCATCGTGCCGGGCGACTACCGGCTGCTGCAGGCCAGGGTGAACGACCGCTTCGTAACCGCGGAGGCGGACGGCGTTCTGCCGCTCATCGCCAACCGGGCCGCGACCGGGATCTGGGAGCAGTTCACGCGCATCACCGCGTGATCGACAGGGCAACGGCGGCAGCGCCGATCTTGCATACTGTCGCCGTGCTCAAGCCACTCATCGCCGGGCTCAACGCCTCGGCGCTCGGCGCTGCCGCCCTCATAGTGCTCGCCACCCCGGCGAACGCCGCGACCGCGCCTCGTCAGGTGCTCTACGTCAGCGGCTACCGTAGTGACGACCTCGGCGTTATCGCCGACCCCACGACCGGCAAAGCCATCGGCACGATCACCGACCCCGCTACCTTCCCCAACAGCCGCGGCGGACTCGGCGGGATGGCCTTCGATCCGGTCCGCGGCCGGGTCTACATCGCCGACAACTTCAACCACCGCGTCGCCGTGGTCGACCCGGCCCGGGCCAGGGTCGTCCAAGCGGTGCCGGTCGGCGAGCGTCCGCGCGGCCTCGCGGTCGCCCCCGGCGGCGGGCACGTCTACGTCGCCAACCGCAGCGCCGGCTCCGTCACCGTCATCGACGCGGCGAACCCGGCGAACACCGTCGACATCACCCTCGGTAAGCAACCGATCGACGTCGCCGTCGCACCCGACGGCAAGCGGGCCTACGTCGCGATCGAGGACCTCAACACCGGCGGCAACGGGCAGGTGGCGGTCCTCGACCTCGCGACAAACAAGGTCACCGCGACCATCCCGGTCGGCGTCGGTACCGCCGCCATCGCCCTCACCCCGGACGGCCGGCGCGCCTACGTCACCAACCTCACCGCCGGCACCGTGTCGGTGCTCGACCTGACGAACAACACCGTCACCACGACCATCACCGCCGGCACCCAGCCGAGCGACGTGGCCGTGGCCAACGACGGCCGGCGCGCCTACGTCACCAACCTCGACGCCGGCACCGCGACGGTCGTCGACACCGTGACGAACACGGTCGCCGCGACCATCACGCTGCCGCGCCTGACCCACCCGAACGCCATCACCATGGCGCCGGACGGCACCCGCGCGTATATCGCCTCCAGCCAGCAGGTCATCCCGCTCGACCTCGCGACCGGCACCACGGCGACCCCCATCGAGGTCAGCGCGGACGGCCTCGGCGTCACCGTGGTGACGATCGCCGAGCCGGTCGGCCCGACCGCCGCGTTCAGCTACACCGACCCGACCGCCGCCGACCCGCGCAATGTGCGCTTCAACGCCGGGGAGTCGCTGCCGGGTACGGCCCGCATCGTCAGGTACAACTGGGACTTCGGCGACGGCCGCGGCTTCGCCTCGACATCGCCCGAGGCGCAGAACTACTACCAGGCGCCAGGCAACTACACGGTGCAGCTAACCATCACCGACGCCGACGGCCGGACCGCCACAAACCGCAAGACGGTCCGGTTCTCGTACCTGGGCCGGACGACCGCGCTGCTGGCCATGTCGAACCTGCGGTACGTGACCGCGGAGGCGGGCGGCAGCCAGCCGCTCATCCCTAACCGACCGATCGTCGGCGACTGGGAGCGGTTCGAGATCGTCGACCTCGGCGGCGGCGACGTCGCCGTGCGGGCCCAGGTAAACAACCGCTACCTCGCGGTCGACCAGGCCAGCAAGCGCCTAATCGCCAACGCGACGCAGCCGGTGCCGTTCCGGTACGTCGCCGGGGCCGACGGGGCGGTCAGCCTGCAGCACAAGGCGAGCGGCAAGTACGTCAGCACGAACGGCGACCGCCAGCTCACCGCCGACCGCGACGCGATCGGCCCCTGGGAGAAGTTCCTCGCCGCGCGCGACGTCAACCACTGGATCCGCGCGGAGGCCAACGGCCGGTACGTCACCGCCGAGGACGGCGGCCGCGGCCCGCTCATCGCCAACCGGACCCAGATCGGCTCGTGGGAGACCTTCGACCTGCTCGACGCCGGCGACGGCTGGACGGCCCTGTTCTCCCACGCGAACTACACCTTCGTCGTGGCCGAGGCGGGCGGCGCGAAGCCTCTGGTCGCCAACCGCACGGCGGTCGGCCCATGGGAGAAGTTCGTCGTCCTCATCAACCCGGACAACGCGACCGTCCAGGCGCTGTACGCCGGCGCCAACAACAAGCTGGTAACGGCGGAGGCCGGCGGCGCACAGCCGCTGATCGCCAACCGCACCGCGATCGGCTCGTGGGAGCAGTTCCGCGGCCTGCCCTGAGCTTGACGGCTGGGCGCTGACCAGCAGGACTGGCTGGTCAGCGACAGCTGGCAGGACTACAAGCAGCAAGGGGCTATCCGCGAGATCGAGTCCTCCCTGGACGGGCAGCGAGAGTCGCGCCCTGCGCTCGCAACTGTCCCGGCTGCGGGGCTCGACCGAGGATCGGCTCGCCCGCGGTACCGCATACGCCAGGTCCTGCCGCGCTTACACGCGGTGACGATGCCCCCGCCGACCTCGAACGGGCCGCGTGCCCACGATCACCGCCAGACCGGACTGCTACTCACGGCGGACACGAGCCGGATCAGCGCATCGGGCAGCGGCATGGCAGTGCAGGTGATCAACGGCTCCGTCGGCGATTGGAGCGTGCGTCCGCAATGCACCAAGGCGTCCGTGCGGTTGCGTGCCGAATTGCTAGCCCAATCCGAGGCGTTGCAGGGCCAAGGCGACGTACCCACGTTGCGCCCGCCTACGCCAGCCGGGAGGGAAGTCCGGCAGTTTCTCGTGTTCCTTGGCGTCGATGAGGATGGTGAGGGCGCGGTCGGGCAAGCGCTGACCGATGTTGTACGCCAGGGTGACCGCGGCCGTGATCCGTACCATGAAGGAGCCGTGATCGAGCAGGGATATCATCCGTTCGACGGTGGCGGCGTTGAGCACGTCAAGATGCGCGAGGGCGAGGTTGGCGCTCGCCCGCACGGTGTCGTCCCGGTCTGCGGACAGCAGCGCTGCCATGGTGGGTCCGGCCGCAGGGAACCAGGCCAGCAACTCCGCCGCCTGTGACGCGACCTCGGGATCGTCGTCGGCCAGCCAGCGACGGTACGCGTCGGCGTGCGCGGCGGCGGCCCAGTAGGCGTCTGCGTCCCACTTCTCGGCGCATGCGTCAGCGACGTCGGCCCAGTCGTCGGTGAACTCGTCCTCGAGGTAGTACACCCGCTCGATGACCATGTCTTCCTGCTCCTTGGTCACCATCCGGCCACCGAAGCGAGCGAAGGCGGTATCTGGGTCGAAAGGCAGGTCGCCGTCATCCCGCGGACCGAGACCCACATGCCGCAACAACGCCATCAGGGCACCCCGCTCAGCAGTCGCGGGATCGTCGATCAACCATGCGAGGAAGGGCACCACGTGGGAGCTGACCTGCCAGCGCGTGCCCTGGTGGACGACGGCATTCGACAGCTTGCTCAAAGCCTCGCGACGCACGCTGCTGTCATGCGAGCGGAGCGCTTCGATCTGGCCGGGTAGGTCGCCCGCCGACCGGTAGGTGCCGTGCAACGAGGCCCAGGCAACACCGTCAAGACCGGGGATGAGATCCACGCACGGATTATCGCCACGACCGGACTGAAGGGTCATGACGCATAGCCGTAACCTGAGCCTTCCGCAGGTGGTGTGAATGCGCGTCGGCGAGCCTGCGGCACGGCCTGGCGCAAGCGATCGCTTCGCGGCATGACCGCGCGCCTGATCATGCGGTCCGCCAACGAGAGCGAGCCAGCGCCAATGGCAGCACCACCACGCTGGCAAGGCTCGCGACTGCAACGATGACAGGGCCGGCCACCGAGGCGGGCTCCACCCACCATGCTTGTGTCTTGGCATGGTCCATCAGCAACCCGTTCGAACCGGCGGATATCGCGGCGCACTGCCCTCCGCAGCACAGCAACAGCACGGGCAGCACGATCATTGCGGTGATGCCGGCAGGCCGGTTGTGCGTGGCCACAAGTACCGCCAGCACGACAAGCGCGACCGCGACGACCGTGGCTGCAACCAACTCGGCCCCGGTGAAAATCTGATTGATCCCATCCGCCACGGGTCCGGACATCGACATGTCATCCGGGTCGCGCATCGCGTCGTAGATCTCGTTCCAATGCGTCATGTCGTAGCCGAGGAGCGCAAGAACCAGCACCAGACCAGCGGCTGCTGCGCCGATCAGAACCGCGGCAAACCCCCATGCCCACGACCGGGCGGATTGCTCTGCCGCGTGCGGTACCGCAAAGGAGCCGGAGGGAAAGACCACCGCTGAAGGGTAGTCGGCCGGTGCGCGTCCACGCACTTGTCAGGTGCATGCACATCGGCAGATGTGATCACGTGATCATGACTTCGTCTTGCCGCTTGGCCACGCAGAGCAGCCGTCTCGCGCAGTTCGGCAGCACGACCGCGAGCCGTCGACTGCAACGTGGCTGGACTCGTGGCCGCAGTCCACGATCAGTCAGGGACCGTTGCAGGCCGCTCATCGATGGGGCTGAGACCCCGTGGATGGCAGGGAATCGCCCATGCTCGAGCTACGTCGAGAACAGGCCCTGCAGTCGAGGTGAGCCAGAGTACGATCCGGCATTCCACACATTCCTTGAAGTGGGCCAGGGACTCGAACCCTGAACCTATGGATCAAAAGTCCGAAGTGGACGATCAACTCGCTCAAGTCCAAGCATAGCAAGGAAAAGTCCAGTCGAACGGGCCTAGGTCCGAACTGATCCGACCACGTCCGTCCTGGTCAGGGCGATCTCCCGCGCAGTGGTTTTCCGGCTGGCGTACGCCCTCGGCTCGCGAGTCCTGGAACATCCGCCGCCGTCCGCACGTGGTAGCGAACATCCGAGCAACCGCGGAGCAACCACGACCCGCCACCATGCACGCTGCTGGCGGATACGGGTGGGTCGGCGCACCGGACAGCGGCAGATCCGTGCACCGGATCAAGCGCTCCCCAAGAATTCGGGAGACAATCAGCCAATATTTCGTCCACCACGCTCGCGAACGCAGAAGCGAACATCCGGCACGCGCTCAGCCAAAGTCGCTGATGTTACTGCATGACGCCCGTCGCGGCGACACCGTCGCTCGACTGCCGGACGGTGGCTGGCCAGGCTGCCCGGCAGGAGGCGCTGCTCATCGCGGTCGGACGTGTTGTGTAGTCCGGCCCACGACGTTGATTCCTGCCCGGCGCTGCAGAATCCGGGTTACACGGCTTCGGTCGCGTGCCAGCCGGAGGCGCGACCGACTACGCTCCGCCAGCTCGACCAGCATCACCATGGTTACCTGGCGCGCTCCATCTTCTATGTAGATGTTCCTGGATAGCGACATGCCGGAACTGATACACCGCCCCTGCCTGCCGCAGCACACCCTTCCGGTGCGCTTCAGCAAGGAATCGCATCAGGCGCCATGGCAGCCGTCTGCTCCATGCCAAGTACCCCCGTACGAGGAGAAACCGACCCCATGCGGTCAGTAGGAACGGCAGCGTCAACAAGACGATGATTGCTGAGTCGATCGCGGACACCGTGGCTACCTCGATCAGGTCTGCTACTCGCAGGTCGGCTGCATTCATCGGTCCGAGTGTTAGCAACCCCAACGAAATCGCTGGGTACAGAATGCTTCCCAAGATCGCCGCCGCGGAGCCGTAGAGCGCGGCCTCCGTCCATGCAGCGGCGCGATCGAGTCGGAGCATTGCATGCGGGCCGATCGACCGACCAAGACCAACCGGTGCCTTAATCCTCTGCGACAGCCAGGTCGCAAACCATGCAGCCAATGCCACTGGCACGCCAGTCGCGAGCGCCACGTTCGGTATATTCCACAGGGCCCAGCGGTTGAATCCCACTGGAATCGCCCAAACGATGCCGCTGATCAGGCCGACCCGTACGCCCACGCGAACCGCGAATCGTCGCGCGCCGCGACCATCATAGCGGTCGGCTGCCAGTTGCAACGTGTCGGTGCGGCGCCATCCGCCGATGCGTACGGGCAACGGCGAAAGCCGTCGGCCGAGGACGCTGTCCCGGCCGATCGTCGTCGCGGCGAGGAACCCGGCCGCGATGCCGATCGTTAGGCCGTCGAAGACGGCGTCGGTGGGTCCGAGTGGAAGCTCGAGTAGGAAGGTGAGGACGACACAGATGGTGCCGAACAGGAAGCCGAGTGCGCGGCGATTGGCTGCATTCAGGCTCCCTGCCAGCTCCCACCAGCGAAGGTGGGTACCACCAGTCATCGCGAGATGGCGAGCCAGATGACCAAGGTGTCGTTCGGCAAGTTTGGCCCTGTCGCCATAGACGGCGGGAAGGTACTCCCGCAAAAGAAACGAGCGGTGTCGCAAGTGCGTCCCGTAGCGCGCTTGAGCCGGGATCTTCGAGAAGTTCCGCCCAGCCTGAGCCCAGAAACTCCATAAGCTCGCCAGGTTCGAGGCGCTGCAGCACTATTGCGTGACTACCGGGCACTGATGCGGTCGTACGGACGGCTGCCTGGTACTCAACGGTGCGGCTCGTCAGCAGAAAACGATCCGACTGCCGCAGTGACCGCGCCAGTTCACGCAACGCCTCTGCCCGCACTTCCCCCGCCATCTCATCGAGCCCGTCGAGTACTGGCAGAATCCGTCCCCGGGCAAGCAGCTCCGCCGCGACCCGAAGCCCACCCACGACAATACGCCCGAGCGCTGGATGAACTCCGGCGAGTTCCTCCTCCAGCCACGTCCGGTAAGGGACGGCCGGGTCCCACGTGCTGAGGCTGACCATAACGGGCACCGGTCCTACAACTGGCTGACCAGGTGCCGGCAGCAGCGACAGCATGAACCGAATCGCGAGCATGGTCTTACCCGCCCCGCGCTCCCCAAGAATCACCAAACGCCCGGTCTGCTCGAAAACCGTGGCGATCTCGTCGATAGTCCCAACTCCACCAACATCGTCCACCCATCGCACTGGCAGCGATACAGGCCTGTCGATGAGCCACAGCGATGCCTCGTCGGACCAGTTTTCTCGCTGTCGAACCGCGAAGGTCTCAACGATTGCGTTGAGCTCGGCTGCGAGCTCGGTCTCCTTAGTGGGCGCCCTCTCAAGTGATCGCCAAGCGAACAAGCCAACTACGCTGGCGACGATGAGCACCGCCCCCGCGAGTAACGGGTGGGCGACGAACGACGCGAACCACCCGGGGTGCGCCTGTAGGTCGTTTGAGGCGAAGTTTGCCGCCAGGCTGAGACAGAACCCAACGACGGCCGTCGTCATCGCTAGCAATACGAGCGCAACTATACGCCGGAAGAGCACAGGCCGATCCTCGGTCATCGCTCGCCGGTACGCCACGACGTTCGTTCAAGGAAGGTGCGCCGATCGGCCGATCGGTCACCGACATTCTGGCCATCAGCAGCGTGGCAGTCTCTTGTCGGCAAGCGCTGCCCGCGTCTGAACAGGCGCTCATCGGCACGAGCGGGAGCCGACCCCGAAGTGATCCGTCGGGTGTCCAAACACGAAGCGTGACGATCTTCGAGCCGACCGCCCCGCGCAGTACTCGCGGCATGTCCGGAAACCCAGATTTGTCAGCTGGAGCTACGCATCGTGGTCAACCTTCGACCATCTGTGCAGGATGTTATCCGCAATCCTTCCTGAACATCGACCCCTCGCCCTCGCACAAAAGTCCGGTATCCACCGACGAGCTCCGGTTGAGGTCGGCCAATCGGGCAGGGTACGCGCCTTCAAGCTGGGAAAGTACCGCTTCGCATTCGAGCCGAGCCGCGTCGAATCGAGGGGCCCGGCGGCGCCGGACCGCCTCACCGAGTGACCGGCCGCGGACGTGCCAGCACCTGGCATCCACCCGACGGCCTCACCGCGCCGCTGGCCGATTACCACACCCGCGTCGACGCAGAGTGCGCGACCAGCGGCATGAGCGTGCGCCTGGATCGCGGATCGGCACCAAGCTCCCGGCGCGGCGTCAGGTGCTGATGGCTCCGGTACGCCAGGCGTCCCGGAAACTCCTCGACAGTGCCCGCGAGCCGGTACGCCTGCTGGTCGATGTGATTCCACACGAACACGCCGTCGCTGCCGTCGCTCGGCACGCAGAAGGGTGCGCCGGTGCCGTCGTTGCCGAACCCAAGCAACTGCCGGCGGGCCATCGGCGCATCGGTCCAAGCATGGGTGATGCTCCTCGGCCATCTGCTCCAGCGGCCAGTTGACGAACCACTGGCCGAGTTTGTCGAACACGCCGTCGGTCGCCCGGTACAACGTACGCAGAGCAGGCGGCAGCACGATCCCCAGCGACGCTTCGACACCGTCGACAAAGTCCCGCGGCAACGGCTCGAAGGTCTCACCGAGCTCCCGCCGGTACGGCTGCACGACCTCCGCCACGCCGCCTCCCTAGCCCACCAGGCCGGCGCCGACCTCAAGACCGTCCAGGACCAGCTCGGCCACGCAAGCAATGGTTCTCACCGCAAACACCTACACCAGCGTCCTACCCGAAGCGCAGCGCCGAGCCGCGGCAGCCACGGCCGAGCTCGTGCTCACCGCCGCCCGCGCCGTCCGCAAGCAGATCAAGCGGCGGCGGAACGAGTACGGCGACCACGGCGCCCGGTCCGCAGCCCTGGGTGCTCCTGATCGGCCGGTGAGCCGCGACACCGCAGGTCAAGCGACCGCTCCACGCCCGGAACAGCCCCGGAAGAGCAAGAGCGCCGAGCAGCACGCGCCGAGCAGCCACCGTCCACACCGGACGGGCACGCCGCGTAAAAGCGCAGGTCAACGAGTGGGCCGCCAGGGACTCGAACCCTGAACCTACGGACTAAAAGGACCCGAGGACCCGTCGAGCGTCTGATTCCCCTCAACGATATGCACCGAGGCGCATACGACAAACCCCACATGGACCCCGTCAGAAACTGTAAGCCTCACATAGCGAGCGTCATGGCGTTCTGGGACGTCGACAAATTCGTCAATTTCAAGTCGGTCGTCCGCATCAGCGATCAACAACTGATCATATTTGTGCCGAATTTTCATTCCCAATACGTCGAGGAATACGACGTCAATCGTCTCGCCCATCTCATCGACGGAACCCCGGAAGACGAGCCGACGGTGGGAGACTTCATATCGCCATGGACGAAACTGGCGATCGATGTGCAGGGGCAGATCAAGCCGACCACCTGCGGAAATTTCCTCCACGTTCTCAGCCTCCAGCGAACGGACTCGGCACAATATCACCATCCGAGTACCAGGTTACCCGGGCTTGCGCCGAGCCAGAAGCCGCCCGGATTTGCGCCAGTTCCCAGGCCGTATACTTTCCCGGCTCAGGAGACTTCACGCCTGCAGCCGAATCAGCCAGACCAACTGGGTCATCGATGCCGTCGAGGTTAAAGTGGATTTGTACATCACTATCGGGACCAAGAGCTTCCTTAACGATCGACTCCCAACTCCGATCTTGAGGCCAGTCTGTATACATCTTTGCACCCGTGCGGTCCGCAAAATCTGCGAGTAAGAACGGGTCTTCTTCAGTCTGGGTATATCCCAATGCGATAGAAGAAGGGCAGTTGCTGTTGTGGACGAGCACCGGCATCGAACCAGCCATCACATAGTACGTGTGCGCGTCGCGGACGGTGAGGTTGTACATCCAAGCTCGGCCGCCGAAGCTGCGGACGGCGACGACTTGGACCGGCGAGCCGTCTTCAGCGTGCAACGTTTCGCCGACTTGTAGCTCACCTGCGGCGATCCACTGGTGGCGCGTTTCGCTCCAAAACGGGTGGTTCGAGGTGGTGTGCAGAGTGCCAACACCGCCGTTGGTTACGGCCAGCGTGAGGTCCGCAAGGTTCGTGTCGTCGTTGATATGGAGGTCGGTAACGGCCTTGGGCCCGGTTTTGCCGGTTCGCGGGTCTGTGGCAATGACGGCATCACCGGGTCTGATGTCTGCGATGTGTTTCGCGCTGCCGTCAGCCATGACTACTGGCGTGTCTGGGGCGAACGAGCATTTACCAAGTGTCGCGCGCGACGCGGCGGCAGCTTCTCCAGCTTCGGCTTCTTCAACTCCGGCCGCAGCCGCGCCGCCCAATCTAAGGAATTTTCCAGCGAAGGGCAGAAGGCCAACTGCGAGGCCCGGTGCGGCGTATCCAGCCCCATATGCGGTTTCCTCAAGCACCGATTTCGCGTCGCCGCCGAATAGTCGCTGGATATTACTGACCGCGTGTTTGAGCTGCCCTGGAAGTGCTTTGGCCGAGGTGTAGATTCCGTAGACAGGGCTAGCACCTTCGACGACGCTCAGCGCGAAGCCAGCTTCATCCATGGCAACCTTTGCGAAGCTGCCAAAGCTGGGATGCGCAGTCGAGTTGTATGCGTCCTTAAGGAAGGGCTTGACAGTATTGTTCCACGTATCTTGGAATTTCGCTTTGAGACCGCTCACGGCGGCGCGACCGATGTCACCGAGCCAACTGAGGCCGCTAGGGTCGCTGTTGGTAGTGGGGTTGTTGTCGCTGTAGGTGTAGCCGCCGATGGCGAGGGGGTCGCCGACGTTGAGCTGCGGATCGGCCGAAATGAAGCGGCCGGTGGCGGGTTCGTATTCGCGGGCGCCCAGATGCGTGAGGCCGGTGTTGTCTTGAGGGCCGTTGAGGTATCCGCGGTTGGTGGGCCACAGGATGCTGGCTGTGGTTCGGGGGTTGCCGTACGGGTCGAGGCGGCGTCGGGTGGTGGTGAGGGTGGTGGCGTTGACGGCGAGGGTGCCGGTGCCGTGGGGGTCGGTGGACAGCCAGGTGACTCCGCTGGTGGTGCGGACGGCGACGCCGTTGTAGTAGCGGGTGGCGGTGGTGGTGCCGGCCTGGGTGCGTAGTTCGAAGCCGGCGAGGTAGACGGTGGTGCCTTGGGGGTCGGCGGCGACGAGGCGGTTGCCGTCCGGGTCGTACGTGTATGCGGTGGTGCCGCTGGTGTCAGTGACGGTGCTGATGTGGCCTTCATTGTCCCAGTTCAGGGTCTGGTTGGGTCCGGCGGCGATGGTGCGGGTCAGGGCGTTGCCGGCAAGGTCGTAGGTGTAGCTGTCGGTGCTGGTGACCGCGCCGGTGCTGTCGACCCGGGTGATGGTGTGCGGCCGGACGCTGGTGGTGCCGGAGTTGGGGTAGGTGTAGGTGCGGGTGGTGTCGCCGGTGGCGGCATGCCGGGTTTCGGTGTCGCGGTTACCGGTGGCCTGCTTGTACTGGTAGCTGGTCCAGTACGCGTCCGCGCCGCCGACTGCGGTCTGGCTGGGGCCGGTTTGGCAGGCGGCGGTGGTGGTCCACGCCTCGGTGAGTTCGCGCAGTCCGTCGTACTTGAAGCATTCGTTGGCCACGACTGTGCCGGCGCTGGTCTCCTTGACGGAGGTGACGTTCCCGGCTGGGTCGAACGTGTAGGCCTGGTTGAGTTTCTCGTCCCAGGTGTTGGTGGTCGTCTGGTTCTGGGTCTCGGTCACCGCGCCGGTGAGCCGGCCGGTGGCCTCCTCGATCGTGGCCGTGGTCCGCACCGTCTTGGTGCCCGAGCCCAGCACCTGCTGGTAGGCGGGGCCGAACCCGTAGTAGCTGGTGTCGGCGATGTAGGTGTCCAGGCCGGTCATGGTCTTCGCCCGGCCTGTGGTGTCGTAGCCGTAGCTGACCGTCTCCTCCGGCAGGCCACCCGCGGCGGGATACTTCATGGTCGCCAACGAGCCGTCGACGTTGTAGGTCGCGGTGGTGGTGTAGGCACCCGTGGGGGCGTTAGCGACAGGAGGCAAAGAAACGGTGGTGGACAACAGGTGGCCTTGCACGTCGTAGCTGCCGATCGCGGCGGTGTACGAGCCACCGGCGGTGTACCGGGTGGAACTGGTCAGCGCGCCCTTGCGCACCGTGTCGTAGGTCCAGGCCACACGCAGGTTCCCGCTGGTGGAGCCGTCGTAGACCTTCGTTTTGCGGTTGAGGTCGTCGTAGACGTAGGCCAGGGTGACGCCGCGGCCGTCGGTGCTGCTGGTCATCCGCCCGGCCAGGTCGTAGCCCGCCGAGGTGCTGCCCGCGTCCGGGTCGCTCGACGCGGTGATCCGGCCCAGCCGGTCGTAGCTGGTGCTCCACTGGTTCCCGGCCGGGTCGATGACCTTGGTGCGCTGGCCGAGGCGGTCGTACTGGTAGGTGGTGTCCTGGAACGCCCCCGACGTACTGCCCGCCGTGTACTGCCGCAGCGCGGTGACATGCCCGGCGGCGTCGAACGTCTGCCTGGTCGGCACGCCGCCGGCCGGGGGCACCGTGGTGGTGCTGTTGCCGTCATAGCTGGTCATGGACTGCCACTTCAGCACATCAGCGGCGTACAGGCCGGTAATCGTGGGCCGTTCCCGCTGGTCGAACGTGGTACGGGTCTGCTGCTGGACCGCGCTGTTGGAGAACCCGGCCAGCGCCGTGCCGGGGGCGTTGGTGCCGTCCCAGAAGCTCGTCTGCTGCCACGCCAGCCCGCGGCCGTTGTACTGGGTGTCGGTGACGATCTGACCGCCCTTGGCCTCCGCCGCCGGCACCTGGGTCTGCCGCGCCCGCAGCCGCCCGTCATACAGGGCCGTGGAGACGATCTGGTTGCCGTTCGGGCCGAGCTTCTTCGTCGTCACCACGTTCGGCGCGCTGTTGCTCAGTGCGTAGGTGTATTCGACGTTCGCGGTGAGGTTGGTGGCCCGGCCCGGCAGCCACACCTTGGTCAGCCGACCCAGCGGGTCGTACTGGGCCGTCGTGGTCTGGTTGTTGACGTCCACCATGCTCGTGGCGGTGCCGTGGCCCGGCTCCACGGTCGTGACGTGGACCTGGTTGAACGAGTCCGGCAGTTGCGTGACCGTCGTGGCAGTGACCGGCCCGCCAGTGGCGGGGGTGTAGCGGGTCGTTGTCTTGTGCTCGAGGGCGTCGAAGCTGTCCTGCAGCCGTCCGTTGGTGTCGTAGGTGGTGCGGCCCTGCTTCGTCCACGCGAGCGTGGTGCCGGTGGCGCCGGTGAGTGCGTTGGTCTGGGTCGGCAGGCCCTGCGTCGGTGCGGCACCGACGCTGCCGCTGCCGTCGTAGAGGATCTGGGTGCCGGCCAGGAAGTTGCCATCGAGCGGGCTGCTGGCACAGTCGGTGACCTTCGACTGCGACGGGAACGCCACCAGGTACAGGCTCCCGGTGGTGTTGCGGGCGTAGTCGGTGTGGGTGCACGCGTCGTCCGAACTGTCGGCGACGTCGCCCCAGTTGTTGACGTCGGTGGGCAGGCCGTAGCCGTCGTAGGTGGTGTCGGTCTGGGTCCAGCGCCAGGTCGAGGTGGCCGCGATCCAGGTGCCGGTCTTGGTCTGGTTCTCCCGGGTCATGTAGGCGCGGATGGTGGCCGTGGGGTTGGCGTAGGCGGCCCGGGATGCGGTGGTGGGGATCGTGTACCGGTGGAAGCTCAGGTTGTCTACGGCGCCGTTGTTGAGGGTGTAGCTGACCCGCAGCTGGCCGTTGAGCGGGGCGTGGTCGCGGGTCCGGCCGACCCATTTTTGGCTCAGCGCGGCGGTGCAGGTCTGGATGGTCAGCTGCTGGGCGTGGACGGCGCTGCTGCCGGCGTCCAGGCATTTGCCGGAGTTGGGGTTCATCAGCGTGCCGTCGGGCTGGGCGACCCAGTGCTGGGCGCCGATCCCGCCGTTGCAGTTCCACAACCACACGACGGTGCCGTTCGTGGTGCCGCTGGACTGCACATCCAGGCACCGGCCGCTGTTCGGGTTCTTGATACTGCCATCGGGTTGCAGCTGCCACAGGTCCCCGGGGTTGTTGTCGACCGTGCCACAGGGCTGGTTCTGGATCGCCGCGCCGTTGGCGCTGGACACGGCGTTAGCGCAGCGCACCTGCTGGGTGAGCATGAGCCCGCCGCGGGCGGTGGGCATCCACACCTGATTCCACCGGCCGGTACAGTCAAACAGGTTCGGGCTGCCGCTGGCGGCCAGGTTGTAGCCACTGATGTCCAGACAGCGACCGGAGGACGGGTTCTTCAACGTCCCGTCGGGCTGGCGCAGCCACCGCTGCGCGGCGCTGCCGTTACAGGTCCACAACCGAACCGCGCTGCCGTTGGCACCACCATTGGTGTCCAGACATTTACCGGTGATCGGATTCTTCCACGCCTGGGTGCCGTCGGTGAGCCGCACCCACTGCTGGAAAGCACCACCGAAACAGCCGATCGTCTGCAACGCCGCGCCGTCCTCGCTGTGCCCGTTGGCGATGTCCAGACACAACGCGCCGGTGGTGTCCGTGCCCCCACCCGCGATCCCGACCGGAATGTCCGAACCGGGCTGCAACGGCTCCACCGTGAACGCCGACCGCTGGTCATACAGCACCTGCGTGTCGTCGCCGCTCTTCTTCGCATCCCCAGCCAGACCCCGGTGATAGACCGCCCGGGACACCGTCTGCTGCCCCCCGACCGCGCCGTGCGTGGTCGTCACCGTCGGATAGCCACGCCAGTCCGCCCACGACGTCTGCGCCACGGTAGCCATGTCCACGTCGTCGTGCGCCCACAACGCCGTATCACTCGACCCGTCCGCCGAATACGCGTACAAGGTGACCTCGTCCGGCGACAGCGCCGCTCCACCGCCCGTCAGATCATGCTCGGTCACGGACTTGACCACGTACTTGTTGAAATAGCCGAAATCGGCCTCGGCCGCAGGCCCCTTGTAGAACATCGGGAAACACCGGAACGGATTGCTATCCGAATTGATCTTCGACTGGCCGATGGCACAGTCCGACTCGTAATACTCGACCAGCGTCTGCCCGCCGGCACCGTTGTCGACCTGGCTGATCCGCCCATGATTGAACGGCGCCATCCCAGCCGCGTCGCTCCAGTCGGTCCGGTTGGCCAGCAGCGTCGAGTGGAACGTCACCTGCGGCTCAGCCAACGCGGCCCCGCTGGGGGCATAGCCGGTGTGGGTCAGCCCGGACAGCCACAGATTCGGCGCGGTGTCGTCACCCGGATGCGGGGCGATGACGTCACCCGAGGTCAGGAACGTCTGGTCCAGATCCCACCGGTCCACGCTGCGGAACCCACTGGCGGTCAAGACCTGCGTCATCACGAACGACAACCGGTAGCGGGTGAAATGCATCGGCGTGTTCACGTTCGCGCACGGACCCGCGCTGCAGTACAAGTCCCAGGCCGTGTCGACATAGCTGTCGTTCGGCCAGGCGCAGTCGTTCCAACACCGCTCCGCGTACTTGAACAGCATCTGCATCGGCGGCGCCACACCGGCCTCCGAACCGGCGCGGGTACCGTACTCGATCCGCTTCAACGTCGAGGACAGGTCGTACTGCGCCCCCGCCGGCCCGTACCTGCTCTGCATCTTGTCGTAGTAGAACGTCATCGAATTGCCGCGCGGATCCACGACATAATCGAGGTTCCACCGGTACGCCTGCAAACACCAATCCGCGGCATGACACGGGTCGTTCGTGTTGTTGCCGAACACCGGCTCGAACAACACCGACGCCGTATCGGGATTCGTCGACGTGACGGTGTCACCGTTGTAGCGGTGCACCTTGCCGAAGTAGTACTGCGTCCCGTCCTGGGTCGTGACCTTCCAATACTCCCCGTGCTGCGCGCCGTTGCTCGGCGAGTTCGGGTCGTCCACCACCGACTCGATCTTCAGCTTGTCATCGCTGGAGGCATGCCAGCCGTTGGCGTCCTGGATCAGCTTCACCGACCGGCCGCCGAACACCAGCGTCACCGCGCCACCGTTCACCCAGCACAGATCCGGGATCGTGCCACCATCCTCGGTACACGGCCGGAACGAGCGTTCCACATACCCGACCCCAGCCAGCTCCCACCCCTCACCGACCACCGACGACTGCCCGTTCTTCGACGCCGTCTTCGCATCCACACCACCCGACGAATACGCCAGCGACACCTGCGGCTGCGGCCCGCCCAACGACGCCGGCACCTTCAACGGATAGCCCAGCGAAAAATCCCCACCCGGGGTACCCGACGCCCACGAATACGCCGGGGACAGATCCGTGGCCGTCCAGTCCCCCGCCGCCGACGTCCCCGACGCACTGTTCGTCAGGGCCAGCAACGTTGAGGACGTCGACGCACTCCCCACCGACACCTGCGACGCGGTGAGCGTCCGGGCCGCCAGATCATTCGTCGAAGCAACCGGCGTCCACGCCTGACAGGCCGGCACCGACGGCGTCGTCAACGCGCACTCCGGCAACGACACCAACTGCAACCGCGCCCCGTAATCCGCAAAACCCGCGGCGAACTTCCCGTAGTCCACCGACAGGCCCGTGTTAATGCGGCCGGGCTTGCCGTCGCTGCGCGCGACCTGCAGCAGCACCCCGTGCACCCCGGCCGCCGCAGCCGCCTGCTGATCGGCGACCGTCACCCGCACCGGCACCACCGGACGCGCCGCCGACGCCGACAACTCCTTGCGCGTGCGCGGCGCCGCGTCCACCGACCCATCACCGAGCACCCGCACCGGCAACCCACCCGGCGCCACACTCACCGCCGCGGTATCAGCATCCGCAGCCCCCGCCGACGGCCACGACACCGGCGGCAACGCCCTGGTCAGCAAACCGTCCGAGTCCGACCGCACCGGCGCCTGCACCGGCACCTTCGACACCGGCACCGACTTGTCCGGCGCCGCCTGCGCCCGCCCATCACCCGACCTCGGCGCCGCCAGCACCGGAACACTCACCAGACTCGAGGCCACCAGCGCGGCGACCGTCGCGACCGCCACCGCTGCGACCCGGCCGAACCTCGACTGGGACCGGACAGAACCAAAGCGCACGCCAGCAACGGACATCGATACCCCCGTGTAGGTGAGATGCCGAAATGCAAGCGCACGTTATGCCCTCGGACGGCCGAACCGATAGACGCCGATCGCATCGATCACCATCCGTCGCTGCAAGGTTGCCGGGCGTTCGCTGATAGCCACCTGTGCAAGACCACCAACAGGTGACGCGTGTCACAGCAACCGCCACGCAGTGTGGTCAACGCCGCTGGCGGGACAGCGGACGACGCCGCGATACGAGAGCGAGCCCGGCGGTCCGCGCCTCTGCGGCGGCAGCATCAAACGCCATGTGGTGCGCGACCCTGCGCCCGTAATTTCACTTATGGTGCGTCGGCTGGGCAGCGCGGACGCGGTCACATGCGGAGACGGAAGTCCTCGATCCGTTGCCGGACCAGCTCCGCCGGGTCTCCGCCCGACCGCTGGGTGAGCAGCATCTGGCGGTAGTCGTCCTCACTGAGCCCGACGATGAGCTTGCTGTACAGCAGCCACTGCTCCCGACTCGTCCAGCGCCCGTCCTGCGCCAGGCCGTTGCGGGTCAGCAGCATCCCGACCAGTCCGGTGCCGTGGTGGCTGAGATAGTTGGCCAGCTGCAGCACCTCCTCCTTGCCGACCGGCCTCGTGTAGTTCTTCGCATCGGCGACGATGAAGTCGCCGCGGGGTAGTGCACGCGCAGGAAGCCCCAGAAGCTGTCGGCGGGAGCGTAGTTCGGCAGGACGAAGTCGCGGCGGTTCACGCCGTTCTCAGTGCTGCTCTGCGGGATGACAGTGTTCAGCGGCGGCACGAACAGCAGGTTGAGCAGGTCCTCACTGAACTGCTCGAACGCCTGCCAGCCGGTCTTGCCGGCGGGGATGGCGTCGAGCCGGCGCAGTAGTTCGTCGGCGGGTTCGCGCCGGACCGCGGGTTCCTCCTCCTCAGGGATGGCCAGGAACTCCGGCGTGTCCACGCCGACAGCGCGGGCCATACGCTGCAGCACGGCCCCGTCCCAGATCTCCACGCTGGCCGCCCGGACCACCGTCTGGCGCTGCTGCGACAACACGCCAGGGAACGCGACAACGAGCCGCGGCTCCTGGTGCGGGCCGTGCAACTGTTCGTACGCCGTCCAGGCTTGCTGCAGTTGCCAGATCATCTCCCGTAGCCGGCGGGGAGTCTGCGGCGTCGTGACCTTCGCCTCCAGCAGCAGCGGCCGGCCCTCGAAGCGGGCCACGAAGTCGGCACGGACGTCGGTGGCCAGCGCGCCGCCGCGCTCCGCCTCCAGCTCCGTGACGCCGGGCAGCGCGGCGAGCAACTCCTCCAGGAACCGGAAGAACTGCCAGCCCTGGCTGCCCGCGCCCCGCTCCTCCACCATGACGCCCCCTCGATCACGCCGCGGTCCGCCCCGTCGCGGTCCGCGCGCCGTGGCAACGGCATCACGTCCGCTGGACGCCGGCGGGAAGGCCACCGACCCCACACCGCGGGACAGAGCGTTTCTGGCTGATGTCACGTTGACGATCTGGCTCCTCGACGACATCGACGGCTGGCGGGCACGGCTGCGGCGGCCGGTGTGGGCGTTGCATCTGGGCCGCAGCCAGGACTCGGACCATGCTCCGGAGAGCGTTGAAGACCAGCCGTCCCGCTCCGAGTAGCAGGAGTGCCGCGCCGCCGAATAGCACCACGACCTTTCCTTCGCCTTGGAAGAGAGCGGTTTATCGGTGAGCAGGACCATGGAGACGCCGCCGACGGTTCCGCCGATGGCGTCGACGATCGGTTTGCCGAGGATCTGCCAGGAGGTGCCGAACCAGCCGATTGCCGTCGACTGTGATACCTGGTCGCCGCGGCCGTAGCGACCCGGGGCGTCCTCACGGCCGCGCAGTGGCATCAGCTGTTGCCCAGTTGTCCCACCACCGGCCGTGCGCCGGGTGAGCCGCCCCAGCGTCGGCCGGCGTTCGGAATCTCGATCACGTGGCGTTGCCGGCCCGCAGGAGCCGGGCGGTATAGGGATTGAGTTCGATCGCGTCGTCTTCGCCGACGATCACGGTGCCGCCGAGGCTGACTCGGCGGTGCCCGAGGATGCAGTGCGGTTCGAGCGCGAAGGTCATGCCGGGCTGGAGCTGAAGGTCGCCGCTGATGAGCAGCGATCCGCCGCCTATCGCCTCGATCGGGTTGAGAGAGTGGATGAGCGGATAGATCGGTGGGTTCGCTCCGGCGGCTTCCAAAGGCTTTCGCATCCGGTTGACGACCTCTGCGAATGCATTGCCGGGGCGCAGTGTGCGTAGACCTGCGTCGTAGGACTCGCGCGCGATGTCTGCCGCCCGGTCATAGTCCTCGTGTACCGTGCCGATGGCGATCGTGACTTGGTGTTGTGTTTCGCGCAGTCCGAAGTTGCAGAAGACCTCGGACCTGACCACGTCGCCGTCAGCAAGGATGAGCGGGGCTTCCGGGCGGTAGGACCATCGCGGCAGGCCCAGCTCCAGGGGTTGCGGTCCGGTGGCGAGGTGCAGGCCCGGCACGATAGCGCCGCGCCGGTGTGCAGCTGCCATGCCAGCCGCGAACACGTCGCTTTCGGCTGCTCCGGGCGCGGCGGCGTCAACCATCGCTTTGGCCATCTCGTCGCCGATGCCGGCCGCGTGTCGTACGACTGCAATTTCTTCTTCGCTCTGCGGCATCATCATCCTGGCCAGCTTCAAACCGACGGGGACGAAGCTGGCTTGTGCACATCCCTGCTGGATGCCATTCCACAGCCCGTACGGGGAAGAGCCTTCGGGCTGGTACGGCAGGTAGGGCTCCAGGCCGGCGACGCCGATGGTCGCTTGGGAAAGCCCGAGTTCCCCAAGCACGCTGACGACGCCTTGAGAATGGCGAAGCCCGACACGCCGATTCGGTGGCGCCAGCCACGGCACGGTGCCGCGGCGCGCGTCCTCTGCCGAGTCGGCGGGAAACCAGGCCAGGCTCACCGGATCTGCGTTCCGCGGGAAGACGACGATGGCGCCCGGCGCGTCATTGGTGAACCAGGTGTCGAGCCGGAAAGGTGCCGGGCCGGCGTCTTCATGCTCACCGATCACCAGTAGCGCATCGATGTTCTGGTCGTGCATGAACGATCTAGCCAGGTTCCAGCGACGCTCGCGCTCCGCAAGGGAAAACACAGGTACTGATACGACGGTCATCGACGCTCCTATGTCAGTTGGTTGGCAGCAGCTCGTAGCGGTCTACGGCTGTCACGACCGCGGGAGCGTCGGACTACTTCTTGAGGAGTTCTTCGCTGAGTTCCCACAGCCGCCGTGCCGACTCTGGGTCGAGCGCGTGCGGTGCGGCGTCGGACAGCACGACCGGCTTCTCGCCCACGGGGGTGGGTCCCCAAGGGGTCGGGTCCAGGGGTGCGACGTTGCTGTTCTTCAGGTAGACGCCGCCGATGCCGTCGAGCAGTGGGCTGGTCGCGCCGAACACGATCGTCGCGGCGGCTTGCCGTGGGGTCTTCTTCTCGTGTTCGGGATCGATGATCGGCTGTTCACTGTCGTCGACCAGTCCCATGGCTTTCAGTTGCTGCATGGTGAACGTGCCCTGTTCCATGTGCGCCAAGTTCGACGCGACAGAGATTCCGGGGTGAACGGAGAAGGCACGGATGTCCTCGCCGGCCCAGCGCCGGTCGAGTTCGACGGCGAACAGGACGCCCGCGGTCTTGGTCTGCCCGTAGGCGAGGTTGCCGTTGTAGCCCTCGGCGAAGTGCAGGTCGTTCCATCGGATGTCGCTGGTGCGGTGCGCGCCGGAGGACACGTTGACGATCCGGGCGCCGTGCGCGGCTCGCAATGCGGAGTACAGGGCGAGGGTGAGTTGGAAGTGACCGAGGTGGAACGCGGCGAAGCCGGCCTCATAACCGCGGGCGTCCAGGGTCAGCTTGCCGTAAGTGTTGCCGGCGCTGTTGATGAGGATGTGCAATGGCCGCCCGGTCTGCAGGTAGCGGCTCGCGAAGGCGTCGATCGAGGCCGGGTCGAGCAGATCCAGCTCGCTGACCTCGATGCGGTCGATGCCGGCCAAGATGGCGGCGGCCCGCCGCGGGTCGCGTGCGGCGACGGTGATCGAGGCTCCGGCCTTGCTCAGCGCCCGGGAAACCTCCAATCCGAGACCGCCCGCGCCGCCGGTGATGACGACGTTCTTGCCGGTCAGGTCGAGGCCGACAATGACGTCGTCGGTCGTCGATGCGGCGGTGAACGGGGTCTCGATGGGGTGTTGCTGTGCAATGGTCATGATCCAACGGTAGGACGGGTTTCCGTACGATGAATGCTTGATGGTTCGCATTTTCTTTGCAATAGTCCGGACATGGACGAGCTCTCTGAGATCTTCGACGTCGTGGAAGCACACGGCCAGGTGACAGGCGCGTTCACCGCCGACGGACGTTGGGTGGCCCGCTCGTTCAGCCGGACCCCGCTGAAGCTCACCGTGCTGGTGCGCGGACGGGCCCGGCTGAACGCGGACGGCCTCGACACTCCCATCCTTCTCGAAGAGGGGGATGTCGCCATCCTCAACAGCCGGTCTTGGCTTGAACTCGAAGGCGGCACCGGCGACGGTCCGGTCCAGGAAATCGAACCTGAGGTCACCGACCTGACCACCGGGCTGCGTACCGCCGACCGCGACCTCGTGGTCGGCGGCCGGTTGCTGCTCAACCCCGCCGGCGAGGAGTTGTTCCTTCAGGCACTCCCGCCCGTCGGCCACGTCCGCGCGTCTGCACCGGAGGCGAAGCGACTGCGCGCCATCGTCAATCAGCTGGTGGACGAAGTAGCCGACGCACGGATGGGATCAAGCTTCGCCATCCGGCAATACGCCCAACTGCTGGTGCTCGAAGTCCTCCGCACCTACATCGGACAAACACCGCTGCCACCAGGGCGTCTGAGAGTACTGACCGACGCGCGCCTGCGCCCCGCCGTCAGCCGCATGCACGCTGAACCCGGCCGACTATGGAAACTTGAAGACCTCGCGCACGCCGCGGCGATGTCACGCACAACCTTCGCCGAACACTTCCGGGCCGTCGCAGGCGTACCCCCGCTCACCTACCTCAACGGGTGGCGCATGCTGCTCGCCCAACGCGCCCTGCGCCATGACGACGTACGAGTGGGCGCACTCGCGGCAGACCTGGGATACACCTCGGAAAGCGCGTTCAGCACAGCCTTCAAACGCGAGGTCGGCGAGTCACCCCTGCGGTACCGCAGCCGCATCCGCGAGAAACAGTCCACGACCATTGCATAGTCTCGTCTCGGCGCGCCGACCCGTGTCGACGTAGCTTCCCGAACCTGGAGAAGCTCCGCGAGGACGTCCTCGACGGTGCCGCCATCACGTTCACCGTCGAGCGTGCCGCGCTGCTCGCCGCGGTGTTCGACGCGCACGTGCACCTCGATCCCGACCCGCGGGCCGCGCTGGGCGACCTCGCCACGATGGGCGTCACGACCGCGCTGGGCATGTTCACCGGCGCCGGCACCCACGCCCGTGTGCCCGGCCGAGGTGTACCCATGAACCTTCCGGGGCGCGGGGCGCTCAGACGCGTTTCTCGCAGGCGAGCACGAAGTTGTCCACCAGCGAGGTGAACATCGACGACGCATCGGCGTGATGGGTCGATCGAACCCAGTCGGTGAACACCGCTCGCAGGCCGAACTTCTCGACCTCGCCGGGCCATCGCTCGGCCGGCCAATGGTCGTCGGCGGGCCGGTCGAACTGGTACCCCAGCGGACCGACGTGCACGAAGGTTCCTCCCGGAGCGAGTATGCGAGCCACCTCGGGCAGTAACCGACTGGGCGGCACGACGTCCGAGAAGTACAGCGATGCCACAGTCGAGAAATAGCCGTCGGGGTATGGGCAGTGCAAGGCGTCCGCTATCGCCCAGCCCACCGAATCCAGCTCGACGCCAAGGTTCGACGCGGTGTGCTGTTGGCGTGCGTCGGCCTCAGATCGCCGGTTCCGCCGGTCGAGAACGGTGAAGCGCAGCGGTCCGTCGCGCAGAAAGTCCCTGAGCAGGCCCATGGGAACCGACAGCTCCATGGCGTGTGTCGATGCGAAATGCGGCGACAAGACGCTCGCGAACCGCCCGGTGCCCGCACCCAGGAGCAGGATCCTCGAACGCTCACCGCCGGCGTTGTCCAGCGCCTTGAGGGCCGCCTGGGTGACGTCCTGGATCTCCTCCTCACACTCTGGTGTGCCGCTCCAGTCTCGACGCAGGTAATACAGGGACTGCACCGGCGAGTACGGGTTTCGAGACCTTGTCGCCGGACGGGCGGCCGCGGTGGCCAGGACGGACCGCACGGTCAGCAACGGGCTGATCGCATCCGTCATCTTGTCGCAGACGTCGTCGAGCGACATCGCGTCCGGCTCGACCCTGTTCCCGTGAGCCGGGTTGCTCTGGCGGTATTCGACGATGCGCAGAGCCTCCTCCCCGAGATGGCGATACGGGGCAGGGCACAGCACGGGCATGCCGCGGATGACGGGATACCGGACGTTGCAACCTGGGCAGTAGAACCCGTCGTGCGTTGCGAAGCCGGCCCGGCAAACGGGACAGACATACGGAAGAGAGCTGGTCAGCGGTCTCACCCACAGTATCGACTGTTCAGAACACGGGCAGGACACTAAATTAACTACTTGGCTCACAGAACCTGCAGGAGGTGTTGGAAGGCCGACTCGGACCGCCCGGCCGCGACGTTCGACGCCACGGTCGAGTATCTCGACCGCGGGCCACCGCACCGGTGACGGGTCGAGCAGCCGGGAGGAGTCTCACCTCCCAGCTCTCACAGGTCCCCGCTACGCGTCCGCCCGGCGCTGCCGCCGGCCGGTGAGCATCTCGACCATCCGCAGGCCGGTCAGCACGAAGGCCGGCATCGTCGGGGCGGACACGATGCGCGGCATGATGATGCTGTCGGCGATCCGCAGGTTGTGCACGCCGTTCACCCGCAGTTTGGCGTCGACGACGGCCCGGTCGTCCTTGCCCATGCGGCAGGCACCGGACGAGTGGAAGTACGTCGTGGCCCGGTTGCGGACGAAGTCGACGAGTTCCTGGCCCTTGAGGGCGCGGCCGGGTGCGACCTCGCGCTTGACGTACGGCCGCATCGCCTTCGTCGCCGCGATCGTCCGGGCGAGCTCGATGCTGCGTTCGAGCGCGGCGACGTCGAACGGGTGGCTGAGGAACTGCGTGTCGACGATCGGCCGGTTGGTCGAGCGCAGCCGGACGGTACCGCGGCTCTGCGGCGTCACCAGACCGCCGCCCAGCGCCCAGGTGTCGGGCGGCGCCGAGCAGGTGGACGACAGCCGCAAGACATCGAGCGCTGGGGAACCGGGCTGGCATGGCAGAGGGCTATACGAGCATCGCTCGATGGGATCCACGGCCGGCGATGATCGCCAGCCGTCCAGGTGTCGGAGTCCGCGCCAGCGGCTTGGCCCGACGCGCGGATCGCCGTGCACGCGCGTACACCGGCGAGGTGGAGGGCCGTCGCAGTCGGTAGCGAGCGCTATGCGGCAGATCCGCGCAGCCGACCGAGGCGGGACCCGGCGGGTGAGAAGGCAGCCGTTCAAGCAATCCCTGCCGGTGGGCCGACCGTCCGGCTTCAGCCGGGCAGGCCGACCCGATCCATGCGCAGGTCGCCAGGTTGCGTTGACGCAGTGGGCGCCAGGGCGAGGAGCCGGCCCGAGACCGCCGATAGGAATGAGTAGATGACCAGGCCACCGAAGGTCGGTCCCAGGAAGTTCTCGGTGGCCAGTCCGGCGGCCACGAGGATGATGCCGACGACGGCGGACACGACACCGTAGATGCTCCAGCCGCGTTGCCCGAGTCCGCGGAACACCCAGGCGAAGAAGAAGCAGCTGGCGATCAGTGAGGTGTTGACCAGGATGAACCCGATCCAGTGCACGATGTAGTGGCCACTCATCGGCGCGGTCGAGTGCAGCGGGGTGCCCGGCGGGAAGCCCGCGCCGGGGTCGGGGTGCCAGGCGCCCGCGATCACAAGCCCGAGGCCGTAGATCGCCACCAGCAACGGGCTCCAGACTCCGCCCCGATGCCTGGCCAGCACGGCGCGGAAACCGAAGACGCTCATCAGCGCGAGCAGCCCGCAGACGATGAAGTTGGTGATCTGGATCCAGCCCTCATTGCCGAGGCTCAGCAGGCTCAAGGCGACACGGCTCAACGAGTAGCCGTCGCGCATCGCGGCCTGTATGAAGACGGTCAGGTAGAAGATCGGCGCCACCAGGACGCCGGCGGCCAGAGCTAGCTTGGCCAAGGCATGAGGACTGTTCATGGTTCGTCCAACCACCTATCACATCAGTAACCGATGCCGGTACGGGGTCTTGCCGGGCTCATGCGTTTCCGGGGTAGCGGAGCTACCCGCCGGTCAGACGAAGTAGTGGCCTTGCTCGATGTCCTCGATGAGGCCGGGGCGCGTGGGTTTCCAGTCCAGGAGTTCCTGAGTGAGGGTGCTGGAGGCGGGCATGTCGACGCCGAGCAGCGCGGACAGGGGCAGGCCGAACTCGTCGGCGGGCAGGGACTTGGCTGGCAGGTTCAGGCCGCGGCCGATAGCTTCGGCGATCTCCCGGACCGCCACGCCTTCATCGCCGACGGCGTGGAGCACCGCGCCGGCGGGCGCCCGCTCGACGGCCAGCCGGTAGAGGGTCGCGGCGTCTTTCACATGGACGGCGGGCCAGCGGTTGGTCCCGTCGCCGATGTAGCCGGACACGCCCTCGGCGCGGGCTCGGCGGATGAGCTGCGGGATGAAGCCGTGCCGTTCGCCCTGGCCGTGTGCCGACCGCGGGATCATGACCAAACAGGATCGAACGTCACGCTGCGCGGCCGCGAGGGCGGTCTGCATGTTGGTGATGCGGGCGGCAATGGGTCCTTGCGGGACGAACTCGTCCTGTTCGGTCGCAGGCCGGCCGGGCGTCGTGAGCGTCGCGCCAGTGATGACCATGGGCTTGCCGGTGCCGGCGAGGGCCGCAGTGAAGGCCGAAACGGCGCTGGCGTCGGTTTGCGCCCCGCCGATCTGGCCGAGGGCGTGCTCATAGGCGAGGTGAATGACGCCGTCGCTGTCGAGGGCTCCGGCCTGCAGGACAGCAGCGTCCGTCAGGTCGCCGCGCAGCACGTCGGCGCCCATGTCGGCGACTGCTTGAGCGGTGGCGCCCGAGCGGGCGAGCCCGAGGACCTGGTGGCCGGCACCGATGAGTTCGGGGACGACGGCCGAGCCGATCCAGCCAGATGCGCCGGTGACAAAAATACGCACAACGGTCTCCTTCCAACGCGTGATGCGATTGGGTCGCATCAACCATAACACAGTCATGCGACGCAGTCGCATGACTGGTGATGCGACCTGATCGCATCGCGCTAGGATGTGACCGTGGGCAGATGGGCACCAGACGCGCGTGCGCGTCTGGAAACAGCCGCGTTGGACCTGTTCGTCGAGCACGGGTATGAGGAGACGACCGTCGCGCAGATCGCCGAGCGCGCGGGGTTGAACCGCGCCACGTTCTTCCGGCACTTCGCCGACAAGCGCGAGGTCCTTTTCGCCGGCGAGGACGTCCTGGCCGGTCTGTTCGCCGACGCCATCCGGGCCGCTCCGCCGCAGGCGACGCTCATCGCGTGCCTGCGGGCAGCGCTCGCCGCCGTTGGGGACACGATGACCCCTCAGCGGCGGGCCACCGCCAGGCGGCGCATCCTGATCGTCGCGGCCGATAGCGAACTGCACGAACGAGGCCAGCTCAAGTACGCCCGCATCACCAGTTCGATCGCCGATGCACTGCGCGAGCGCGGCTTGGACGACCTGACCGCACGGCTGGCGGCAGACCTGGGCCTGCTGGCATTCCGGGTCGCCTTCGAACGCTGGATGAAGGCCGGCGAGGAGGAACCGTTCCCGCCCTTCGCCGTCAAGGCCCTCAACGACCTGCAAACACGCGCAGCCGAGTTTTCCGACCCTGTAACAGACGGCAAGCGTACGCATTCCGGTCCGCACATGTCAGGCCGCTCGGCAGCCTCGACCTAAGGAACCAATCCCTCGCGTCTATATTCTTCATCGGGTATCTCCCGAGCAGCTGGCGCAGGCCTGGGATGCGCACCGCAGTTTTTGCGGCTGCGGGACTTCCGGGATGCCCGCACTCGCCGCCGTGTGCCACCACTGGCGCCGCCGACAACGACATGTTGGCCGCTCTGCGCGATCGTTGGCCGCCGGAGGATGAGGACGATTACATGAACGCTCCAGCAGTCGGGTGGTTCCGGGATACGTAGCGCACTGCTTGAGCGGGTGACGTTTCCCCGAACCAAACAGTGATATCCGAGGCATCCCTCGGCGCCCGTAGTAGCACGACTGCGGCCCTTGCACACGCGAAGCTCCCGCGGGTTGTGGGCACTCTCATCGCAGCGTCGGAAGACCGTGGCCCGACCCGAGCGCCATGATCAGGTGCACTGTCATCGGCAGATGTGATCACGTGATCATGACTTCGTCTTCCCGCTTGGCCACGCAGAGCAGCCGTCTCGCGCAGTTCGGCAGCACGACCGCGAGCCGTCGACTGCAACGTGGCTGGACTCGTGGCCGCAGTCCACGATCAGTCAGGGGACCGTTGCAGGCCGCTCATCGATGGGGCTGAGACCCCATGGATGGCAGGGAATCGCCCATGCACGAGCTACGTCAAGAACAGGCCCTGCAGTCGAGGTGAGCCAGCGTAGAATCCGGCATTCCACACGAATACCTTGAAGTGGGCCGCCAGGGACTCGAACCCTGAACCTATGGATTAAAAGTCCGCAGAACGGGGCACTCTCGTCCATATCTCGCGGTAACCGAACTCGTTTCGGCCTGTCCAGCGGTCAGGCGCGCAATCCATTCGTGTTTGCCCTGGTCCAGTCGATGCTCACGGAACGTGATCCGCCGTCTCCAGGCCGATTCAGGCGTTAATCCAGCAGCCCTGCGGTAAATCCGTGCAGCGTCTGGAACATCCGAGCACCCACGGAGCACCCAGGCCAACGCGCAATCGCCACAACCCCGCAGTCAGGTCACAACAACAGCGCCGATCTTCGAGCCACCGCCACTCCGGCACCGCCGCCCCGAGCCCACACGGTCAAACTGCAACACATTAACTCGCCCCACCATTCGTTCTGGTGCCGTTCCGACGGCGGCGAAGAAGGCCAGGAATTGGACGGTGAGCCCGTGGTGGACCACCAGCCTCTGCACCTGTACGCGCCGGTCCTAGACCTACAGGTCGGCGCGGTGTTCAGGATCGCCTGTTGGAGGGTGCGCCGGTCAGCGGCGGCGAGGAGCTTAAGGGGCTGGGAGCGCGTTCGATCTGCCGCGGCGCTGCACGAGCCGCATCAGAGCACGGCGGTTGGCGCGGACCTCGGCATCGATGAGCCGCTGTTGGCGCCGGGCGTGACGGCGTCGTCGACGGCCCAGAGGAGGCTCCACGTGGCGTCAGCAAGCAACACCCCGGCGGGTCTTCGTGCACAGGTTTGCGGAAGTCGCCGTGCAATGAAGAAGGCGGCGAGGCCATCGCCTCGCCGCCTCTGTGGATCATCGGGCCGTTACGACCTCGGCCGTCCAGGGTCGCGGAGGACCAGTGCGGTGGCCCGCAAGGCGGTAGCGCCTGCTCTGATGCACTCGGCGAAGCCGTCGTGCCCTGCCAGGTGGACGCCGACGCCCACGGCGTCGAGCAAGACGGCCGCGGCGGGCAGCAGCCGGCTGGCCAGCCTGCGAAGCTGGCCGGGCTCACGGTCCGCCGGTGGTTCGGGCGCGGAGATATCAGGGATGTGCGACATGGTGATGCCTTCCCGTTCAAGGTCTGCGGGTCGGCGGTTGGGGGCCCCTGCAACCGCTTGGCCTCGACGCTGCCCGTCCATTCGGCCACCTGGAACGGCGGATGGACGCGATGGACGATGGACGGGCTGTGCGGTCCCGTTCGGTTACGCTGGATCGACCTGATGCTGAGGGCGGAGCGGGAGGGCCGGTGTCCTCGGACGAACACGACCCGCCGGCCCCGTCGCTGATCGACCGACGGGTGCAGTTCGCGGAGCGGCTGGACACGGTCAGAAACGGACGGTCATTCGGGCAGATTGAGCTTAATGCGGACATCTCAAGTTCGACGGCGAATAACCTTGTGGACCGGGAGCGGGCTAAACGCGGGGTAATGCCCACCAAGGAGAAGGTGAAGCAGTTTCTGATCGGCTGCCGGCTGACCGAGGAGGAGCGGAAGCCGCTGCTCGCCGAGTACGACGACCTGTACCCCTCAGCGCCGACGGTTCCGGCGCCCAGACGGGAGACGGCGAAGCTGACCGCGCTGCGCAGGGTCAGCGACGAAGCCGTCGAGGAGATCGCCTTCGTCCTGCCGCAGGTGCCCGGGCGCACGGCCGGTGTGCGGCTCGACGATCACCTCTACGTCGCTCGCCAGGTCGAGGCCGGCTTGGTCCGCGACATCCAGGCACAGCTCGACACCGCCACCCGCGGAAGCGGAGCGCGGCCGCGGGCAACCGCGGTGCTCGGCGAGCCCGGCCACGGCAAGAGCTGCCTGCTGTGGTGGCTACACCGACGGTTCAGCGCCGACGCGGACGTTTTCCTGGTCCCCGCCGCCGCGCTCCACTCCCTTCAGACGGCTGGGCTGTTCGACGGGCTGCAGGAGGCAGCCTCGACCCGTCCGGTCGTCCTGCTGCTCGACACGGCTGACGCGCTACTGCACCACCGCCAGGACGTCCCCGGGTTCGTGCACTTGCTCGAACGGCTCAGCGAGCTGGGCATCCCCACGGTGCTGGCGAGCCGCGTGGTCGAGGCGGCCGTGCTGGAGCAGGAATACCGCGGCAATCTGAGCGCGCTGCTCAGCAAGCACGTGCTCGGGCCGTACACCGAGCAGGAATGGCCTGCGGCGGTCGATGCCTACGCCGCGATCTACTACCGACCGCCGGGCACGCCCGGACCACGACACGGCGGCGTGGCGCCCGTCGACCATCTCGCCGTCGACGCTGAAACCGTCCGTAGTGACATCGCCGCCGCGGTCGCCCGCGGGCTGCCGCTGTCGGAAGTCGTGATCCACCCGCTGGCGCTGCGGGTGTTGTTCGAGGTCTGCGCCCCGAACTCGCCGACGACCGAGGTCGACGTCGCCGACCTGCACGACCGGCTCTGGAAGAACCGCGTAGTCGAGAACCGGCGCGCCTACGCAGACGGCCCGGATGCCGCACCTGCCGCCGCGACCCAGAACCTGAGCCAGGTCGCGGAAGAACTCGGACTGGCGATGATCCGCATCGGGACGTTCTGGATCGATCACGACGATTGCGTCAAGCTGATCACACGCCGCCTGAACGAGTCTGCCGAGCACATCGAGGCGGACTTGGTCGAACTGCGCCGCCGTGACGTGATCCGCATGCGGGCGACGGCCGAGGGGACGGTGGTGTCGTTCTGGCACCAAACCATGGCCGAGCATGCGGCTGGGCGGGCCCTGGCTGCTTACGGCCCGGCGGGCCTCGAACTACTCGCGCAGCGGATCACCGCGTACCCCGACGACCTCCTGCTCGCCGAGGTTGCCGGGCACGCGTTCCGACGCCGGACCGACCCGGCCGTCCTGGGCCTGGATGAAGGCACCAGCCATCTCGCTGCGCTGCTGCGACACGACGACGCCTTCGTCCGCGTCACCGGGCTGAGGCTGTACGCGCAGCAGCGCGCCGCAGGCGCGGCGGTGGCCGGCGACGCGCATTTCGCGCTGGAACGGGCCGACACCTGGGAGATCCTGCAGTTCCTCGACGTACTCGGCGCGGTCCGCCGCACCGTCGACGACACGTGGCCCACCGATCTCGCCGTGGTGTGGAACCGAACGGTGATCACCGAGCGTCCGCGTCTGCTGGCGACACTGGCCAGGCTCGCGCACCAGCAACCGGGCGCGGTGCACCGGTTCCTCCGCCGCCATCGGGTGCTGCTCGACGACGACACGCCCCTGGATCCGACCGGTCTTCCCTCAGGAACAGAGCTGTCGCTTGTGCTCCGTCGCCTGCAGCACGCCGACCCGGCCGCTGGCCAACACCGCATCGAAGCGTTGTGGCGAGCCGCCAGAGCCAACCGCGACGGCGGATTGCTGCGCCATCTACTCGACGCGCTGCACGACCTACTCGCCGCCGGTCACCACGAGTTGGACGCGTACATCGCCGAAGTGCCGGGCCTCATCGGTGCGCTTGGGCAGCGCGACTGGACCGGCGGCGTCGAACAGATCATCGAGGCCGCATCCGGCGCCTGGTCGGCGTCGAGCGCCGCCCGACTCCCACCGGCACCGCAGGACCGCACGCAGATCTGGGCGTCCTGGGTACGCGTCCTCGACGGGGGAACGCTGACCCCCGCCGATCGGGTGCGCCTCCGCGGCCACGCACTGCAGCTTCGCGGCCACCCCGACGACGACGTGCGCGTGGCGCTGGACACGCTGCTGGCAACCCACCTGCCTGCCAGCTGGGACCACCTCGCCCGCTACGTCCTGGTGCCACTTCTCGGGCCAGGTGACGCGCCGGGAGTGCAGGCCGCCAGACGGTACTGCGCCACGCATCTGACCGCGACGACCGAGCCACTCATCCAGGCGCTCACTCAGCGAACCCGACACAGGTTGCCGTGCGACGTCATCGCCGCGTGCGTCCCAGCGCTGGCGTCTGCCGCGTGGCTGGAAGCGCCCTGGCCGATCGTGATCACCGCGCGGGCGGCGACCGGCGGCCATCCAGCTGCACGGGCGGCGCTGGACCACTGGCTCCACGACCCCGGTGACCTGCGCGACCGGGTGGGAGCCGACCGCGCCGCCCAGCTGCGTACGGAGGTGGCCAAGGACGTCGGCACCGCCACTGACATGCTCGACTGGCTGCTGCGTGACGCGCGGCGGGACGGCGATTTCAGCTCGATCGCCGACCTTTCCCAGCGCGGCGGTCCTGTATTCCGGCACCATGCTGACGCGCTTGGCGCGTTCGCCGCTGAACTCATCGAGGACGTTTCTGTCGACTGCCGCGCCGTCGGCTACCAGTTACTGACCGCACTGGTGATGCAGCGTCACGGTCCGGCGTTCGTCACACCCTCATGGCTGGTCGGCCAGATCGCGACCGAGCAGAACCACCGGGTGTTCCGAAAGCTCGCTGCGCTGGCCGAGGCAACCCTGTTGCGCACCCGGCAACCGAGCCCTCCCGAGCAACTAGACCCCGCGGTCGCCGCGCTGCGAGCCAGGATCGACGACGGTGACCGGTTCCTGGCGCAGCGACGGTGGTCGGCGACCGGCGACCGTGAACACGTGCTGGCCGGCGCGGATGCCCATCGCCTGCTCATCGTGCTACACGCCATGTTCGCCCCGATCGGTCCGGTGTCCTGGCCACAAACCAGCGCAGAACTACACCGGCTCGCCTTCGAACCGATCACGGCGCATCGCCCCCCAAACGACGCACCGCCCGCCGAATGGGCGAACAGGCTCGCGAGCCTCCCGCAACTCGCATGCCGACTCACCGACGCGGGGCGCGTAGCCGACGCCCTGGACCTGATGGACCGAGCCATCGGAGTGATCTTCAACAGCGACCCGAACCCACGCGCGAAATGGAAGAACGGCCACGCGAACACCTGGCGGCCATTTCTGCGCAAGCTCGTCCTCTCCGAACGCGATGATCTACCGGCACGCATCCACACCCTGGCCGCCCGCGACGAATACCTCGCACAGCACCTCATCGAGGTCGGCGGTCAGGAACTGGTCGACATCAGCGAGCAGCTCAAGCAACTGCGACTCAGTGAACTATCCCCCAGCCTGTCGTCGTATGTGCGCCGGACCGCCGTGTGGGCAGGGCGCAAAGGCATCGGTGAGACGTGGCCGGACCTCTACACCCTGCTCCATGCCATCCACAACACCGGCGCCCTGGACGAGAGCCCGTAACCCTTCTGCGCCATCAGTTCAAGGGCTGTCGTACATGCGTGTCCGGACCGTAGGCTAGCTGGCGACAAAGCCGTAGAAGAGCATGGTCGGCAAGCGCGGTCGTTGATCAGGAAGGCTCATTCAGGTGTTGGACCGGACAGGGTTTGACCTGACTGAATCCGAGTGCGGACGGTTGCCGTCTGAAGAAGACGTTCAGTTCTACGAGGAACACGGCTGGTTCGTTGCGCCACGGCTGTTCGATGAGGCGGATGTCGCCGAGGCGATCACAGCCGTCAAAGCGCACCAGGGGGGTCGGCGTGACGCCGCCGCGCCGACCGCCCTCAACCTGATCGATGACTGGCGGGAAGGCTCGTCCTATCGCATCCGACTCAACGACTACGTGGCGTTGACCAATGAACGACTCGCCGCGCTGCTACGCCGCCCATTGATCGCGGCCGTCGCTGCCCGGCTAGCCCGCACCGAGGAGATCAGGCTCTGGCAAAGCGGCATCGTCTATAAGGAACCACTGGTGGACGGCGCTGCGGTGACCATCGGGTGGCACACCGACCGGGCCTACTGGCGTTCCTGCACATCGACCAGGATGCTTACAGCCTGGATTGCGCTCCAGGACTGCGATGATCTCATGGGTCCGGTGACGATGATCGACGGTAGTCATCTATGGCCAGATACTGAAGCGGTGCGCGCGGTGCGGTACGGCCGCACCTTCCTCGGCACGGATTCGGCGGAGTTGCGTAGGCGCCTTGCCCGCACCGGCATGCCTGTCACGACTGTACCGATGAACCTTCGCAAGGGCCAGGTCAGTTTCCACAACTGCTTGACCGTCCACGGGAGTGGTCCCAATCTCAGCGAGCGCCCGCGGATCGGCCTCACGGCCCATTTTCAGGATGGCGAAAATCGGTATCAGCGTGCGTACGACGAGTCGGGAACGCTTCAGACGCATAACAACGACCTGGCCTGCCGCAAGCTGCCCAACGGCGACGTCGACTACAGCGATCCGGATATCTGCCCCGTGTTGTGGCGGACGACCAATGCGCGAACTCCGGTCGCTGCTCGACACACTTTGAATGTGTCGACCAACCATCAGGAGCCGCAACGTGAGTAATGCGAACCCGCGTCGATGGAGCGGGCCGGCACTGAACGCCGATGGCTCATATCTCGTAACGCTAGAACCGGCTGAGATCGGTCAGCTGGCAAAGAAGCTGCCCGAACGGTTCACGGCTCCCCGCGACGAGGCCAGTTCCGATCTCTATCGCGGTGAGGCTACCGCGTCGCTCAGCGACCTCGCGAAACGCATTCGGGAGCAGGTCACGGCTGGCTGCGGCCTTGCCATCTTGACTGGGAAGGGTCTGGATACGCTGACCGATGGGCAGCTGACCTTCATGCTCTATGGATTGTCGTTGGTCCTGGGCCGCCCGATGGCGCAGAATCCGGCGGGAGATCGGATCGTGTCGGTACGCGACGAGCATCCGGCCGATCCACAGGCACGCGGCTACCGGACCAATAAGGATCTGTTGATGCACACGGACGCCGCCGACGTGGCTGGCCTGTTGTGCCTCAACCAGGGTTCGGTCGGCGGTGGCAATGCGTTCGCCAGCGCTGAGATGGTTCACGATGTGCTGACCGACGAAGCCCCCGAGTTGCTGCACGAGTACTACCAGTTGTGGGAGTGGGATTTGCGAGGGCTGCATCGCGAGGGTGCGCGGCCTACGCTGTCGTCGCCGATCTTCAGCTTCTACGCCGGTCGGCTCAGCTGCCGTTACGCCTCGCTGCTGCTGCGGCAGGGTGCGGCACGTGCCGGTGGTGAGCTGAGTGCGGCGCAGGTCGCTGCGCTGGATCGGTTCGAGGAGGTGGCGCGGCGCCCACAATTGCAGGTGACCCGCACGTTGGGCCGGGGCGAGAGCATGTGGTTCGACAACTACGGCATCCTGCACGGACGCGAAGCGTTCGCCGATGAGGCGGCTTCGGGCCGCGTCCGGCACCTCTTGCGGAGCTGGGTCTGGTTGCATGACGGGCCGCTGTTGGCGCCGAGTTTTGCTTCCCCCCGTGAGGTGTACTGACGTCGGATCCGGACCGCTCGGACCTTGCTAGCCATTATGAGCGAACGGTGCGTCCCGGCACGAGTTCAGCCGAGGCGAACTGCTTTTCGAACGTGCGCAGCTCGGTGCCGCACACTCGGGCGCAAACCTTCAGCCGACCATCGGCGATACTTGAGCGCTTCCAACTGTGTTCGACGGCGGCGATCAGCTCGCTTTCCACCGCACGCCGAAGACCGACTATTCGAGCATTGATGGCATCGAACCCGCCGTGAGCCAGGACCAGCCTTTCCATCTGGCGATCCGCTGGGCTGTTCCCGCCGTACACCGCTGGCAGCGTGGCCGCCGTGTATGACTGGCAGCATGGAAAAACGTATCCCTGAGCGCCGAGGTAGATACTGCGCTCGCCCTTGACCCGGCAGTCGATCACCGTGGTGTCGAGCATCCGGTCCAGGCCCTGTGCTGAATGGCGGAGCAGCTCCACCGCGACGGCGCTGCCGTTGCGCAACGCGAGGTCGCTGGGCGGTTCGAGCAGGCCGATCACCTGGCCACGGTGTGAATGGATCGGGAACCGATCAGTATCCGGTGCGCCGTCGAGCTCCGGTACGTACTCCATCGCGGCGCGGACGAACCGTCCGCTCTTCTTCGGCTGGAACTCGACAAAGCCCAGTTCCTGGCTGAAAGCTCGAGCCTGCTCGATTTGGTGCTCGTTGTGTCTGAAGATCAGGAAGTCCCATTGCGCCTCGCCGCCTGCCTCAATGAACGCACGGGCGTTGGCGATGACTTGATCGAAGCGGACATTGCGGCGGTATACGCCGTTGACCTCGCCAATGCCGTCGATGCCGAACACGACGCGGGCCGGACGGCCGAGTGCCTGCGCCAGCCTGGTCCACCACGGTGGCCGATGGATGCCCCCGTTGGTGTACAGCACCATCCGGCAGGCCGGGCCGCCGCGCCGGACATACTCGACGATTTTGAGAATATCCGGTGCGAGGACTGGCTCGCCGTATGCGCCACAGAAGTCCACGCCGACGAGCCTGCCGAGGAATTCGGCGTCGAGCAAACGCCGTATGTCCTCTATAGATAGGTCGGTCAGACGCAGTCCGGGGGACGTGGCGCCGTTCATGTTGCGCGGACACATCGGGCAGGCCGCGTTGCACCGGGTTGACGGCTCGATGTGGACGTGGCGGATCTCGTCGTATCGGTACATGGAGTCTCCGTTCGGGTCTACGTCGCGGTCCGCTCGTCTCGGCTGCGCGGGAACGGCGCGGACAGCTCATCGTCGAGGAGGTTGAGGACCACGGCGTTGTCCGCCATCGTGGCAGTCTTCGCCAGCCCGGTGACTGCGCACGCCGTGCCGTCGTCAAAGTCGATCACTGCGTCGTAGCGGATGTGGTAATGCCCGTGGAGCAGGCGCCGGGGTCGGACTCGACGCACCACGTCAAGAAGGCGCTGGCGGTGCCGCGCCTCGATCACCAGCTCGTCGTACAGCTCTTTGGGCTGGCCGGGCTCAGCGTCGCAGATGCCAGGCATCGAGATCCCGGCGGGGCAGTCATGGGTAACCATGTAGTCGGTGGTGCCGCCAGATGCCGCCAGGTGCGCTTGGCCGTCAGTTATCTGTTCTTCCGACCACCAGTCGACCATTGGCGTACGTTTCGGTCGATCGATGGAGTGTGCCCCGCCTAGCGCGAGCCAGCGCTGGCCGTGCCACGTCCAGCGGAAGCCGCGCGGCAGATGGTAGAGCCGCGGCCGGACCACTCTCAGCCCATCGGCTCTGATCGGATAGCCGAGTAGCTGTGGATGGTCCTCGTGGTTGCCGTCGATGAACAGCAGCGATGCGTCAGCGCGAAGCAGGCTGTCCGCTACAGCGTCGAGGAACGCAGCACCGGCTCGGCCGGGCCACACGCTGAAGTCGCCGAGTTGTACGACAATTCGGGTACCAGTCGGCCCGGCTGGGGCTCGTTCGATGAGCGCCGACGCGAAGTCCGCCTCGCCGTGCCAGTCGCCGGCGATGGTGACCAATGTGGGGTCGCGGAGCGGCTGCAGATCGAGTCGGGCGTCATCGGCGAGCAGCACCTCGTCTCGCTCCAGTCGGCATGGTTCGGCTGCGACCTTGTCTGTGGCTGCGGACCAGCCGGGGCTGGTCATGCTCGGGGTGCTCATGCGACCCGCTGGGCGAGGAGCGCGCCGTAGTTGTGGTGGTGCCACTCCTCCTGTCCGTAATGGCTTTCGCCGATGAGCCCCACGCCCTCGTTATGGATCAGTCGCCAAGGCGGTTCCGGAAAGAACGGTTGCAGGTCCTCCGGCTGCGGGTATAGATCGATTCCGCGCTCCATCTCGGTGACCGGCAGCAGGTAGTCGGCGAACAGATAGCCGCCGGACGCGACGAGACGCTGCATGACCGCGAGCACTCCGGACAGCCCGTGCTCCAGGTTGCGGTTGTATGCCCAGGAGCCGCTGGTCAGCACGAAGTCGAAGGTGCGGTCGGTGCGCCAGCGCATGAAGTCGGTCTCGATGAGCTCGCAACGGTCGAGCAGGCCGGTCCGGTCCAGATTCGACCGCAGTCCACGTAACGTCACCGTTTCGCCGCGGTATCGGATTTCGCCGCCGTCCAGCATGATTGGGTCAACGTCGACGCAGGTCACCTGGCATCCGGCACCGGCCAACGGAATCACGAACTTGCCGTCCGAGCAGCCCAGTACGCATGCTGTCGTGCCGGCTAGGTCGCGGTCGCCGAGTTCATCGGCGAGCAGCGGGAAGCTCGTGTACAGGTCGGCCCAGAAGCTTTCGGGGTAGGTTCTCATCTGGCCTCCAGGAGGGGTTGTACCTGCAGGGGTGGGCAGTCAAAGGGCAGAACGCCGGTAAGGTCTTTCGCCTGGAGAAGCCGGCGCTCCAGGTGTCGTCGGTGCTCATCGAGCAGTTCGGCCGGGATGGGTGCGCCTTCGTCGCGGAGCGCCTCCAGCAGCGAGATCCGGTCCAGGCGGTTGGCCTGCAGCGTCTCCCACGCGGTCGGCGCGTACTGCTCGGCGTAGCCGTGCACCGGAAACAGCCGGTTCAGTGGCTGCCAGAGCGCCGTGGTGAGGTGGTGGGCTGCGGCACTCGTCGCTCCGATCAGTGGGTCGGTACCCAGCCGAGCGGCGAGGCGCGACAGCGCACCCGCGGCAGGCGCGACGTCAACGACTGCGAGCACCTCTACTCCAAGTCCTGCCTGGGCTGCGATAGCCGCCGCACCAACCGCCTCAGTGGCGCACACGTCCCCGATCACGACCAGCGTTGCCGACGGCGGCGGCATGCCCGCCACTCGGTAGCTGATTACCGGGCCGCCTGGGTCTGGCAGGTCAAGTAGCCGCTGCTTGGAGCAGACTATTAATGCGACGCCGCTCCGACGACGGTCGGCGAGCGCGGCCATCCGTCGGCCCGCCGATGCGGCTCCCACTGGGTACACCACGCTCACCTGAGGAATCGGGCGGGCGAGTAGCACGCCGGTGAGGTCGGTGTTCTGGTGGGTCGGCGCATTTGCCCAGCCGAGGCTGGTGGCAAGCACGGTGAATGGCGGGATGGGCCGTGCTGGTCGGGCGTGGATCATCTTGGCATATTGGGCGACCAGGCTCGCCGCGATCGGCGCGAACGCCTCGTAGGTGGCAAATACTGCTGGTCGGCCGGCTTCCACGCATCCCCACAGCCACGCGGCGCAGGTCTCCTCCGCCAACACCTCCACCACCGTCCCAGCACGGAGGCACTCCTGCAGGCCGTTGGAGTCGGCCTCGTCCGGGCTGAACACGACCAGAGGTCGCACCGCCAGCTCCGCGTCGACGGCAGACATGGGTTGACGCCAGGCGCGACCTGCCGTGCGTCGACCGGGCCCTGCGATAGCCGGCGCGGGAGGTCGCAGGGCCTCAGGCGCCAAGGTCTGATCGGGCAGCGTGAGGGCGACCCGACGAGCGAGCCGGACGACGTCGTCGATCGGCTCGCCGGTGGGTTTGAGCAGTCCGTCCGGTTCGAGGCAGGCGAACCACGCCGCCACGTCGGACGGGCGCGCGCCGCCCTGTCGCACCATGGGGGGAGCCTTGTGAGCGGCGTGACCGCGGTAGCGGTGCCCATCGATGAGCTCTGGTGCTGGCCACCCCTTTTCGGTCACGCTCACCCAAGCGACGCGACGCCCGGCGAGGCAGCTGGCGAGTACGGCAGCGGCGGCCGAAGATGCCTCAGTAAGGTCGGCGCCGGACTGCACCACCTCGTAACCGAAGCCGTGCAGGATCCGCCGCAGGGTCGTAGGCTGCAACCTCGCCGGGCCGCCCATCCTCGCGCCGTTGGCGTTGACGATCGGAAGCCACGGAGCCCCGCCCCGCTTGAGCAGCACGTCGGCGTGGGCCAATGCAGCGAGCGCCGCTGGAGTCTCACATTCGCCGTCGCCGACCACGCATGCCACCAGTGGCGCCGCGTCTCCGGCCGCCAGGCCCTGGCTGACCGCGAGTGCTGGGCCAAGTTCACCGCCGGTGTAGGGCACGCCGGGCTGGCAGATCCATTCCGACGGATCGCCGCCGGGTTGGCCGTACCGAGCGGTGGCCGCGCTGATCGCCGTGGCGCTCGTGCGTTCGCGTACGGCCTCGTGGGCGAAACGGAACGACGATGCGTGGCCGGTGCCGACCACCATCAGCAACGCGCGTTCGTCAGCCCAGTGCGCGGCGAGATGGGCGGTAACCCAGGCGATGCCGGGATTGCAGCCCCAATGTCCGACGACTCGAGTGCGTTGTGCCGTTCCGGGCGGCGGCCACGTGGTTCCCAGGAGGTGGCTTGTGGTGACGGCGCACACAACGCGCCAGTATCGTTCGGCGCGTCGGGCCGCATCGGTGGACGTCTGGTCGGGCAACGCCGACGCGGTGATGCCGATGGAAGTGTCCATTACCGTGGCTTGTGTCCGATGACGCAATGGAACCGCAGTGTTTCTGTGTAGATGCCGGACGGATCGTGGTTGCGCAGCGCTTCTTGCATGTCCGACTCGAAGCTCTCGATTCGGTCGCCGAGCACGGATTTGGACGCGAATGAGGTGGAGTACAGATATCCCAGGAAGTCCTCGACCGTCCACGTGTGGCTCACCGGGAATGTGGTGTCGGTGACCTGGACGAACCCGATTGCGCGCAGGACGTCCTCGTGGCGCCCATGTCCGACGTCGAACGTTCCGGTCCCGGCTCGCCGGCGTTCGCCCAGCCAGCGTTGGATTACCGAGACGGCGACGCGCTGCCACTCTTCCGTGCCGTTCCAGGTGCTGTTGACGCCTGCAATCGCGATGGCGCCGCCAGGGCGTAGCCACCGCAGTGCACGGGCGCCGACCAGGCGGCGGTCCATCCAGTGGAATGAGGCACCCGCCGTGACGAGGTTGAACGCCTCATCTGGCGCGGTGAAGGCTTCGGCAGTCGTGACCTGCCATTCGATGGTGTCCCGGCCCGCCCGCCGGGCCTTGGCTCGGCCGTGGCGCACCATGTCGGCCGAGGGATCTACGGCCACAGATTCGTCCATGTCGGCGCTAAGAGGAATGACCAGTTCTCCGGTGCCGCAACCGAGATCAAGCAGCCGGAGGGGCCGGCCGGGCGCCGCCTGGGCCGCCAGCGTGGCGAACAGGGCGGGTGGGTACGGCGGCCGATGACGCGCGTAGTACTCGACCGTTCCGGCGAACAACTCCTCGGCAGCTACTTTCACAGGTTCCTCCCGGCCGGTCGTCGCGCTTCAAGGAAGCTGACGACGTTGTCGATCCGTATCCTTCGCACCTCGGCATCCCGCGCCTCGCGAACCATGGAGACCAGATGCCGCAATTCAAGTTCGGACAGTCCGTCGGTGGACAGGTGACGCTGGACCAAGGTCTCTCGAAGGTCGGCGGGCATGGTGCCGCTGCGGAGATCAGCGACCGCGCCGAGCCACACCAGTGCCCCACCATCAATGGCCCGTGGCAGCAGTAACGCCGGCGGCAGATCTCGGCGGCGTACGAGCGTCGTGGCCACCGGCCGATGGCCGTGCATCGAGGCCCGGACCCGGCGCCGAGTCACTGTCAACACCGACGCGGCGAGGTGCGGCGCTGCCATGATGTGCTGGCCGGCCCAGCGGGCGCATCGACCCGCGACCAGGCCGACGACCTCGTCGGGCGCTTCGGTCGCCGCGGCGATCCAGCCTGCGATCTCGCCCAGCGACGGGCCGTCGCGGTGGTGAACGGCGGTGCAGTAGCCCTCCCCAGTCGGGACTTCACCGTCAGCGCGCGGGTTGTCACCCACCACGAGCGCGGCCCTGGGGTCGATGCCGTACTCCGACCGGACCTGCCGCCAGAATGCGGGGTCCTGCTTCACGACACCGAGGTGTGCTGACGAGATCGTCATGGTGAGCCGGCTGGCGATGGGGGTGGGGAGCTCAGCACTCCACAGGGCGGCGTTGGTGACAGCCACTACCCGCCATCCGGTCTGCGTCGCATGTTCTAGCAGCGACTGTGCGCCGGGCAGCATGCGTGCCTGTCCTTCCGGCTGTCGCAGCGCCTCCAGCAGAGCCGCCGCGGCCGAGGCCGCCAGCCGCAGAGTTGTGGCAGCCCGCTCGGCGGCTGCCGATCGATCCAACCCGGTCATCAGGCAAGCGGTCAGGAGGTTCCTGACCGTGGGGTCGGTGGTGTCCACTCCGTGCTGGGTGAGGACCTCGAGCGAGCGGGCGAACGGGCCCGGCCTGCTGCGTTTGATCAGCGTGTCGCCGATGTCCACCAGGAGGGTCTTGATCGGTTTGTGCGGTTGGCTATCCATCGGCGAGATCCGTTCGGAGGGGTCCGGCCCAGCCGGGCAGTTCCGGCACGCCGAATTGTCCATCAAGCCCCGGTAGTAGCGGGGATCCGAGGTGCACCTGCCGACGCGGTTCGAGGAGCAGGTGGTGTTCAACCAAGGCGATCGGGTCGCCAGCGATCGCGGCGTGAATCGCGGGAATGAGGCCACCACCGTGTGGGTAGGTCGGGAGTTCCATCTTCGCCGCGCGGGCGGCGATCGCGCGCAGCGCTGTGAACCCTCCGCAGAACACCGCATCCGGCTGCCAGACGTCGATTCCAGCGGCAAGGAGCACGGCGGTCTCATCGACGTTGTAGCAGTGTTCGCCGGCTGCGACGGGCGCCGGGCGGGGGTGCCGATCAAGCTCGGTCAACGCTCCCGGCGGGGCTGGTTCCTCGATGAAGGCCAGTTCGAGTTCGAGCGCCCCTGCGTATCGCAGGGCGGACCGGGTCGGCCAGACGCCGCCGAAGTCGAGTGCGACTGCGGCCGGGCCGGCCGCCTGCGCCGCCCGCAGCGCAGGACCGTTGGTTCTACTCAGCGTACGGACTGGACGCCACTTCTGGATTGGCCACACCTGTCTGACCTCCGAGATCACCTGCGGTGCACGGACGTGGTCGAGGCGCATGCCGAAGCAGGTCGCATATGCTGGGACGTGCCGGCCGGTCGGCTGGGCGGTGATCAGGCGCCACACCGGTAATCCGTGACGGTGCCCGAGCAAGTCCCAGCAGGCTAGTTCGAATGCTCCGACGCTCACGCCGTGCGCCCCTGTGTGGGCGTGCCGGGTCTTCCGCCGCAGTTGCTGGGCGCATTGCTCTGGGCTCCCGCGCATTCGACCTGGCAACCGCTGGGCCAGCCGGCGTAGGCGGCTGGCGACGTCTTGACCCACCGGTCCCCACCAGCCAATTCGGCGTCCTTCGCGGACACCGACGAGCCAACCCTCAACACGCTTGGACGACGCCGCGAACCGAACCCCGGAGAAGAACCGTGACGGTTCCGGTGGTGCGGCTCGGAAGGGCCGGGTCAGTACCTCGTCAATGGCCAGGCCAAGGTCGTGCAGGCGTCGCATGATCAGACTCGAGGACCGCTGACCGGACCACCTGCGTACGACGAGTACCACAGCGGACGGTAGTTCTCCCATGATCTCGGCGCGAGGCCCCGACCGGCGAACGCTCCCTCTACCTCGGTGCGCACTTGCAGGTAGTACTCTAGAGGCTCCGCCTGGGCGTCCCGGGCCGCGCGCATGTACTGGTTGTGCGCCTGGAAAACTTGAATGCGCGGGAAGGTCGTAGCGTGCCCGGCCAGCCGTCGCAGGCCGGCAACTGTCGCATCGATCGGATCGAGGCCGGCAACGTAGGTGAAGTCGGCTTGCATCCCGAGATCGGCGCAGTCGTCCATGATCCGGCACGCGTCGTCCAGCGTGAGCGATGCTTTGGTGTCCTTCAGCAGCAGATTGCGTCGTGTGAAGCATTCCAAGGTCAGTGTGAGGTGGAACGGTGCCGTCTGTCCCGCCAATTGTTCAAGATCGTCCCGGTTGCGGATCACTGACGAGAGCAGGTGCAGGCGGCCGGTGAAGCCGTACCGGGCGGCGGCGCGGCGTACCGCGACCATATGGGCGATGGCGGCGGCAGGAGTCTGGAAACACCCGGTGCAGACGGTGATGACCTCGACGCCGGATAGGTCGGGCCAGCCGTTGTCTGCCTGCACCCATTCCAGAAGGTCGGCGAGCTGTCGTTCGGTCTTGAGCGTCGCGTCGGCTGCGTCCTCTAGGACGTTAGGGCAGAACAGGCACCCTGTGCAGATGGACCTGGAGTGTGTGTTGAGCGTCAGCGAACGTCCGCCCGCACGCAGATAGGTCAGCACAACATCGTCATTCTCTAACCCCACGAGTTCGGCGACCGGTTCACCGCCAAGCCTCAGGCCCTGCTCGTCCAGCAGGAACGGCGAGTGGGGGTTGTCCAGTGGAAGGATGACCTGCCACACCTCGTCGGAGTCAAGCGGTCGCAGTTGCATCCGTGCCCGCGGGTAGGGCAGGTCGGTGCGCGCGCCAGCTGCATTAGCGGCGATCAACAGGGCATCTAGCTGCGGCGTCGAATAGGCGTCCGCAGCCCGCAGCACGTCCTTGAGGTTTGCGATCATGTGAGCATCTCCTACACGCCTACGCCTGCTTGGTCGACGGCTGAGTCTGCTGCCTGTCGCGCGCCACCGGGCGCGCCGGGCGGCCGCGCTGGAGCCGGGTCAAATGTCACCGCGCCGATGTCAGCGAAGTCACCCCGCGGGCTGATGTCTGCTTGGCGGAGCACCGCCTTGCGAAGGAACAGCGCTGCGTCCACCTGGGATACAAAGTGCCGGTAGGTCTGTTCCTGATCACCCGGGTTGATGTGCCGTACCGTCAGCGTGCCTGTAGAAAAGCTGCAGGTACGAGGCACCGACTGACGGATCTCCTCGATCAACCGGTGGATGTCCGCCACGAACTCGTCGTATCCCCGGCCGGCAGCAGCAATGATCACCTCATCGCCGCCGAAGGTGCCGCACAGCGCGAAGGGCCAAGTTGAGAACGTCCGCTCGGCCCATTGCCGGGTCGCCGACCCGAGCGCCTGCATGCATGCGTTGCCGGCGAGGTGCCCAAAACACGTGGGGTCCTCGGCACGCCGTTGGCTGACGTATTCCTTGAGATCGTCGACGTCACCGATGGCGAGGTGGACCGGGGCTGGCACGAGTTGAGGCAGTTGCTCGGTCAAGTAGTTGGCGAAGCTTGGGTATGCGATAAGTCCGGTAAGCGGATCGCACCAGAGCACGACCGGTTCACCATCCGGGCCCGGTACAGGCATTGACATCATCGACAGGTGCGGGCGCGGCGCCGGAGCCATCGTTGGCAAAGCAGCGAGTTCGTCGATCACTTGGTGGCCGTTCACTGTACCGCCTCCAGAGCATGCGCAATTGAGCCCGCCAGCGACGTCGGGCACCGCTGTAGATCACCGTGCGCAGACCTCTCGCCGCCCAGCGTTTGTGATGGTCCGCCCTGAACAGGTGTTGCGGAGGCCGGGCTTGGTTCGCGGTCGGTGGCCTCGGAGTAGCCGCCGCGGTTGTCAGTTCCGCCGTGCCGCCCGCCGCCCCAGCGAGATCGGGTCAGTCGATGGATGTGCCACACATCGTCTTCGTCGAGCAGGCGCGACACGACGTCCGGATATGCCTCTTCGAAGAAGACGTACGGCGCCCGATTGCTGCGGTCGATGGAGTGGTAGTCGATCGAGTCTTGCATCCCGTGTCGGGCGGTGATCTCCGTGGCCGGGTGGTAGGTGAGGATGTTTGCGCTGGCAAGATCGAGGAGACCGTCGTCGAGGAGGCGACCGACGTTCTCAACAGTCTCCTCAATGGTGTGCCGAGTTTCCCCGTCGAGACCGAACAGCACGGACGTACCGGTCCGGATTCCCGCAGCCTTTACCGTCGCTAGTGCTGCTCGAACCTTGTCGCCCCACGGCGGCCCGTGCTGTTGGTGCAGGTTCTTGTGAATGCCGGACATGACGGTGGCGGACATACTCTCGAGGCCGAGGTACACGTAGCTACAGCCTGCATCCTTCGCCGCCACGAGCATCCGCTCAATTGTCGAACCGCGGTGGACGGTTGTGAGCAGGTCCACCGTGAGTTGCATGCCCCAGCTGAGGCCGCGAAGCCGGTCGATGTCGTCAGGATCGCGCAGCCACGCACGGCATTGCGGTGGAAGGTCCGCCCCACAGGACCTGCGCCCCGTGCTCAGCAGCTGAGAAAAATCGGTCATTGCGGCAAAGTTGCCGGCCCAGAAGACCGGATCGTCGACGAAGATCGCCTCGGCTCCGTAATGGATGTAGCGGCAGACCCGGGCGACGGACGGGACGACGTCAGCACCACCCAACCGCCGCAGCGAACCGGTAACTCTCGCGCTCTCCGAACAGAACGAGCAGCGATACGGGCACGATACGGCAGTCATCAGATGCGCAGTGCGGCGCGCTCGACCGTCGACGCCGCCGAAGATCGGAAACCGGGAACGGATCGTGAACGCGTCGTACGGGGCCGGGAGATCCGCCAGATCGTACGGCGGGCCGGTGATCGGAAAGGCGTTTACCCGCCCACGTTCAAGCGCGACGATGACGGCGGAACCTGCCGGTCGTTCACCGGCGACACCTGCTTTATGCAGTGCCGCCACGGTGCCAGCCACGCTCGGTGTGCATCCGTCGTCCATGGCACGGCAGATCGCCCGCATAAGCAGGTCTACGGTGTACGCGCCGTCTCCGCTGACCACGAAGTCCACCGCAGGCTCCGCCCGCCGTTCGATGATGGCCGCAACGGTGCTGCTGTATGCGTACATCACCCGACCGGTCATCGGCGCATAGCGGACTGTCTCGTCCGCGTGGCGTCCGCCGAGGATTACGACACACTGCGGAAGCTCCTGCTTGGCTATGGCAGCCATATGCAGTCCGTACCGGTGCGCGGCGGACACGCTGCTGATCAGTAGCACGTGCGGTCGACGTCGGCGCAGGGTGGCCCGAAACTGCTGCTGGGTCTCCTCGGTCCAAACCCGAGGATCGAAGACGTTGAGGTCGGAGTTGCGCTCAACGTCTCCGTCTAGCGGACGGATCCCGTCGTCGGGGGCGGCGAGGCGGTACGCCTTCGATGGCGGCGGTCCCCAGTCTGGCTGTGGACCGGGGCCGGAATGAGACCGGCTAACGGTCAGCGCCAGCGCCGAGTACAGACACATTGGGTCGCCCGGGTAGGCGAGTTCGTTGTCCGGCGACGTAATCACCGGCGCCAAGGCGGCGAGCACCGGAAAGGTAGTAGTGGCATGCGTCCGTCGCAGGGCGACGCGATCGAGTTCGTCTGGGCCGCACGCCGCGAGACCGGTCGAGCCTCGGTTCGCTGCGGGAGCGGTGAAGCAGGTATGCGTGCGATAGACAGCATCGTTCACGCTAGTAGACCCCCGACTGCGTTCCAAGCTGTTTGTTGCAGCTCTGAAGACGCCGCGCTATGCGCGCTACGCCGCAACGACAGCAGACTCGATCACGGAAGGTACAGGTTCCGACACTAGCAGCCACCGATCGCTCGGACAATAGACCTAAGACGATGGAATACCGGCACCTTGCGCGCTAGTCTCTTGCGAACTGTGCCCGGCGTCCGCTGGTCGTCGCTGGCCGGCGAATGCCTTGACGTCACCGAGCGGAGGCCGTCATGTCCATTGTGGAACCGGTGGCTACGTGGATTGGGGCGTCTGTTCAGGCACGGCCATCGGCCAGTGCAGAGCAAGGGGAAGCTGGCTGCTCCAACTCGTATTCGTTAGATCACCACGCCCTGGCGAGAGGTTTGGCCCGCGACCCTGACGAGCGACCCGTCGCCCTGCTCGTCGACTACGCTGGCGTGCTGACATGTCCGTTGACCGATGGTCACGAAGGTTGGTGCGTCAGCGAGGGCCTCGATCGATCTGCGCTGGACAACGTGCTACACGGTTGGGCGAGTGTCCCGCCTCCAGGTGGAAGTCCAGTTCACCTCGTGGAGACCGGCGTACTGGCGCCCACGGACTTCGAAGAGTTGCTGGCCAACCAACTCCTCGACCACCAGGGACGCCGCGTAGAAGCGACTGGCCTACTGGCCAGGATCTTCTCATTCTTCAAGCCCGATCCGATCATGATCGGGGTTGTCCACCGGGTAAGGAAGGCCGGTTGGGCAACTGCGCTGATCACGAACTCGTGGGGCGCCGCTCGCCCGTGGGAGGATATGGAAGGGCTGTTTGACGCCGTCCTGGTCTCGTGCGACTTGGGGGTACGCAAACCGGAGCCCGGCATCTACCTATCGGCTGCGGACGCCCTTGGGACTCAGCCCGACCGTTGCGTGTTCATCGACGACCATCCCGCCAATGTGTCCGCTGCGGAGCGGGTCGGCATGCGCGGGATACGACATCTCAACGCGGCGACCACCGTGGCCATTCTTGCCGCAGTGTTCCTGGAGCGGCCTGCCGACCCGCCGACCCGGGGCGGACCACTATGAACGAGACGTATCGCGGCACGGGCGGCCCACTGCGTGCGACCAGAGCCGCGGAGTTGGTCCGAGGCGTGGTCCGCGACGTCGCCGCCCACGGTTCACTGCGCTTCTCGGACAACGGTCTCGAGGTTCGCGAACTGTTGTCCGTCAATACGGTGTTGACGGAACCACGCGCCCGTCTTATGCGCTCCTCGAGTCACCCACATGTGTTCAACCCTGGCCTCGCGGTGGCCCGGTTCTTCTACCTGCTGTCTGGTTCTCACGATCTCGACGCCATCGCGTTTTACTCGCCGGCCGCAGCGAGATTTACGGACGACGGCCTCACGATGCCGGGCGGCGCCCATGGGTTCCGCCTGTTCTACCCAGGCTCATCCACCGACCAGTTCGAAGGTGTGCTGAACGCCCTCAACGACCACCCTGAGCGCAACCGCGCGGTCGTGTCCTTTTACCACCCGCAAGACTGCGGCAGTGCGACAGCAGACCTTACCTGCGTCATGGGCGCGATGTTCAGCTGCAAGGAAGGGAGGCTCGAAATCCTGGTCAACATGCGGGCCAATGACGCATTCCGCCTACTATGGCACGACATGTTCGAGTTCTCCATGCTCGGCGAATACATCGCCCGCCTTTGCGGCTTCGAACTCGGCGCCTATTACCACTCCAGTTTCGTCATGATGCTCATCGGACGCTCCGCCTACGAGGCTGTTGAGGAGTTGACCGGCGAGACCGACGAGGCACCTTTGATGGCTCCCATGCCGCGAGTCACAACGGCCAGCCGCGCCCAGTTGGTTCGGATCGAACGGCGCATCCGATCCCTCGTGGGACACCAGCCGTTCGGCGAGTTCACCACCCTGCTCAAGACACTCGCCCAGGAGGTTGAGCCGTACTGGGCTGATCTGTTCACAAGCGTGTCAGTGCAGGGCCGGATGGTACGCCAAGATCCGGCGACAGCAGCCTGGGAACTGTCGCAGCTTGCCGTGCCCGACGGCTATGTCGTGTCGAGGGAGACGATACAAAACTCGCTCAAGATCGCCCGCCATCGTGCGGCGGGCCCGTTGATCAGCCGACCCCAGTGAACTCCATGCCCGCCTCGCCTAGGACGGCGGCGACCGACCGGGTTCGAACCATGCCCTCCCGCCGCAGCACCGCACCGGCGTCCGTGCAGTCAACGATCGTCATGTCGACCGGGTGAGGACAGACACCCCCGTCCACGACCACCGCTATGTCGGCTCCCGACCGGTCGACGAACTGCCGCACTTCGTTGACCGTTACCGCGGGCACGGAACCGGGCAAGTCTCCGTCCGGACACAGGTTGACCGACGTCGCCGCTAGCGGCCCGGACAGCAACCGCGACAGCTCTCCGAGTGCCCCACCTGGCATCGCGACTAATGCTGGCGAGCCCACGGACGTCATGCGGCGCCTGTCATCGTCGTGTTGCCACGGCAGCAGCAATGCTAGATCACCGGGCCAAAATGCCTCAGCAAGCAGACCAGCCACCGGGCTAAGGGTGAACAACCGCCGAACCGTCTCCGTCGAGGGCGCAGCAAGCAGCAGCGACCGGCTTTCAGGCCGGCGTTTGGCCAGAAAGATGCGCTCTGCCACCTCGGGGAAGTCGGCCCGCCCGCACAACATGTACCACCGGCTGGTCGGCACTATGACCACACCGCCAGCGTCAACGGCGGTCGCCGCAGCGCCGAGGTCGGCCAGGGGAACCACCTGCACGACGAGCTAAGCCGAGCGTTTGCGGCCGAACATCACGTAGAAATCGAGCAGTTCTGGAAAAGAGTCGCCCGTGGACAACTTGGCCAGTTCGGCTCGCAGATCCGCCTCGAAATCGCTAAGCCGCTCGCCGAACAAGGCGGGGTTGGCAAAAGACGTCGAGTAAAGGTAGCCGACGATGGCATCCGCGTTCCAGTTCTGTTCGACCCGGTACCGCCTCGACTCAAGAGTGAATCCGGCCGGCTCCAAGAAGTCGCCGTGTTTCTTCGTCACAGTATACGTGGAACTGCCCGCGCGGCGCTGGTCACCAAGCCATCGCTTCATCATTCGTACCGCGACCTCATGCCAGTCGCATTTGATGTCCCAGACGTCGCTGCCGCCGCCAATGATCGCGATGACACCGCGATCGATAAGGGCGCTAAAAGCGCGCCTCGACAATAACTCCCGATCCATCCAGTGGAATGACGAGCCGGCTACAATTAGATCCTGCGAGGCATCAGTCAGTTCTAAATCCTCGGCAGGGCCGACGATCCAGCGAATATTAGACACGTCCTGCTGGCTCGCCTTCTCGCGAGCAAGTCCCACCATTCCGGCATCGATGTCGATAGCAGTGATGTCGTCGAAGTAGCTGCTCAGAGGCAGCGCCACCTCGCCGGTGCCGCAACCCCAGTCGACCATGCTCCCGCCGCGGTCACCGACCGACAGGGCCACAAGATCGTGCAGCAATTCCTCCGGATAGCGCGGCCGGTAGAGGCTGTAGTAGCGGGCAGTGCCCGAAAAGACCTGCTCGTCTGCCACTACCGTGTACCCCGTCCTCGTTAAGATGCCACCGCCAGCAGCCCGATGCGCGACTTCCGCACGACGAGTACCTGATCTCGGCATCCGACCACCCTGGGAGCGGGCATCTTATCACTCTTCGTTCGGCTCACTCACCCTCGCCAGGGCAGGATCGTCAGAAGTCACCGATCGTGAAGTAGAGCTCATCGACGCCTTGCCGTTGCTTCGATCGTCGATGAGGCCGACGGCTGCCAGCAGTCGCCGCTGTGACCGCTCGATCGCTTGGCTCCGCCGCGATCGGGTGACCATGAAGGGTTGTACCCCTCACCAGTGCGGATCGACGTTGGGCGTCAGTTTCCGGAATACTGCGGCGCGCTCCAAGAAGTCATTGGTCAGCTCTCATCCCGGCTCGACGGAACGGACTAACGCAGAACGCGACCAGTCCAAGGTTGTGTGTCGTCGCGGGCGAGCATATCGCCCAGTCGCAGTGACCGAGGCGGCGGAGTACCAGTCGAGGAAGGGGACCGGAAATGCATGCTGCCCGACGAATCGCGCCAAAGTCGAGCGGCTCGGCGGCAAATTCACGGTACACGTTTTGTGACGGACCGACCTGGGCCGTCAGCCGCCTACTGTCGACGCCACGACACAGCAGATGCGCCATGACGCAATGTACTTCTGCGGCTCGCAGGGTCGCTGTGACGTGGAGGCGGCCGCTCATCGCGAAAAGTAGAGTACTGATCCCGCAAGCGTTTTAACGTCGCCATGTGTGCCCACGACTGCACCACCTCGAAAATGCTCTGGGCAAGCTGGCCCGGGACGTGAATGATTCGGGTGGCTTGCTAACGAACAAAGGCGAACCCCATAGACACGGTTGACCGATCGACCTGGACGGCGCCGTGGTGACCGCCGACGCGTTGCACTGTCAACGCGACCACTTCACCTACCTTGCCGAGCGCGGCGCCCGCTGGATTCTCACCGCAAAAGGCAACCAGCCCAGCGTGCGTCAACGGTCAGCTCAACTGTATTCATTGGCCGCGGACAGCCTGCACCAGCAACTCGCCAGCCCGTCCTGGCGGTTCGTCCCGGTCGCGGACCGCACGACCGACCGCTGCCATGGCCGGCAAGAGATCGACACCTTGAAGATCCTGTCGCGACCGGCAATTGACTTCCCCGGCGCCGCCCTAGCCCTGCAGATCCGCCGCCGCCGGCGGCGGCTCGACAAACCGAGACGCTTCACCACCGAGATCGTCTACGCGATCACCGATCTCCAAACCCATCAAGCCAAAACCGTGGCAGCTGGCCGACTGAACCCGCAGCCACTGGTCGATCGAGAACAAGGTCCACTGGGTTCGCGACGTCACCTACGACGAAGACCGCTCCCAGGTCCGAACCGGCACCGGACCTCAAGTCATGGCCGCCCTGCGCAACGCCGCCATCGGCGTCCTACGCCTTGACGGCACTACCAACATCGCCGCCGCCAACCGACACCACGCCCGCAATCCTAACCGCTCGCTGGCCCTGCTCGGCATCACCTGACGACTTTGCCGGGGCACTGAGGCGCTACCCTTCAGCTATGTCTGTGTCGGCCAAGGAAATGGCCCTGGTTGATGCTGCCACTGACCTCATCCGCCGGCGCGGGACAGCACACAGCCACGCTGCGGCAGTGCTGTGTGCCGACGGCCAGATGTACCTCGGCGTAAATCTGTATCACTTCAGCGGTGGACCGTGCGCGGAGGTGGTGGCGCTGGGCAGGATGCTGACCGACACAGAATGGCCGCCGATCGTCGTTGTGGCGGTTGGGCGAGACGGAAGGGGCGTCGTTACGCCGTGCGGCGTATGCCGTCAGATACTGTACGACCGTTGGCCCGACATTGCTCTAGTCATCAGTCGCGGAGGCGACCTTGTCCGAGTAGCGCTGACCGAGTTGCTGCCGGAGCCTTAAGCCAACTGTGCTTGGTGCGTTAAGGTGGCTGGAGGTGTGGTAGCGACCCCCATGCAGCCGGCGTAGCGGCATCGGACGGAAATCTGCACGGCCTCAGCGGCGGTTCGTGCGAGCCCCGGCTGCCTCCCCTGCACCACCGTTCCCGGGCTGCGTACGCAAGGCGTCCAGCAGTCGCGTTCCGGCTCCGTGGTACCCCAGGGCCGACGTGCCGAGCCTGGGGGTCAGCCGGTATTGGTTGTAACGGGATATGAACACTCCGGCGAGCCAACGGCTCAGACCGTTCCCCCGGACCCATCCATCGGACCGAAGCGTTCCAAATTCCCGCGAGGTCGGCACACCGCTTCTCCCCGCTACGTGCGGTTGAGGATCTCCTAAGCAGGTAGGCAAAGGTTCGGTACGTAACTGGTGACGGGCTGTACGCGAACACGCTCAGCGAGAGGGACATACCAACGCAAAGACCCCGCCGTGGGATCGGATCAAGTTTCCACACCAGAACGCGATCCCCGACGAGGTCACCGTCAGTATGCGCCCCGCGCACGTCTACGCCAGCATGTCCGCCGAGCAACACACCGAACTGATTACCGCCCTGCACGGCCCCTGGCGTAACGCCACCCGGATCATGATGGTGGTGCTGTCCGCGGCCGGTATGTCCGCCAGCGAAATCGCCGACCTGCTGCACTACGACCCGAAAACCGTTCGCGGCTGGATCGCCCGCCACCGGTCCGAAGGCCTCGCCGGTCTGCCCGACCGGCCCCGACCCGGCCGCCCCCGCAAAGGCAGCCCTCGCCTCGGCGAACGCATCCACGCCCTGCTGCAGACCCCGAAATCCTGGACCACAGCACGTATCTGGAAAGCCCTGGGCAGACCGCAGATCAGCCTGTCCACGATGCGCCGCCGCATCAAAGAGCAAGCCCGCTGGGCCCGGCCCCGCCTGATCGCCAAAAGCGACCCGAACCGAGACACCATCTGCGCCGGCATCCGCGACCAGATCGCCACCCTGCCCGAAGGCTCGGTCGTGCTCGCCGAGGACGAAACCCACCTCGACCTGCTCGCCCGGGTCCGCTCCTGCTGGATGCCCACCGGCCTGCGGCACCGGATCCTGACCCCCGGGACCAACGTGCGCCGCACCGTGCACGGCGCGGTCAACCTGCTCACCGGCGCCTGGCACCACCACGTCTCCGTCAAGAACGTATCCGTCGTGTTCTGCTACTTCCTGCAGCAACTACTCGACGCCTACCCCGACGCCCCGGTCATCGCGGTCATCACGGACAACGGCAGCACCCACCACAGCGGCATCACCAAACGCTGGCTCGCCGAACACCCCCAGATCAAAGTCATCGAAGGCGCCAAATACAGTCCCCAGGACAACCCCGTCGAACGGATCTGGGCCGTCATGAAACGAGCCCTCGCGAACACCGCACCCACCACCATCACCGACCGGGTCCAGCAAGCCCACGCGTTCTTCCAACACCGCACCGACGCCCAAAACCTGACCACCGCAGCACCCTGGACCTCGCCCTGGCTACCGGAGGGTTACGGGAAGGAGTTCTTGCCAGGGGCTTAGAGAGGAACACGACTGAACTGTCGCTTGCCAGGTCGATGGGACCGGGGTGTTGCCACGACCTAGGGACCACCTGGGTGCGTGGTGAGCATGGCCTGGGGTGGGTCGGGGTGTCAACGTGATCGAGCCGGCCTGACCTGCAGCGAGGGGCTGCGGCCGGGCCGGCTCGGGTGGGTGTTGGGTGCTGGCTATTGGGTGGTGGGGCGTTGTCGGCGGCGGTAGGAGTCGCCTTCGATGATCAGCTCGTGGCAGGTGCTGACGAGGCGGTCGACGGCGGACTGGGCCAGGAGCGGGTCGGCCATCATGGCGAGCCATTCGTTGGGTTCGCGGTTGGAGGTGACCACGGTCGCTGTCTTGTGGTGGCGCTCGACGATGAGTTCGTAGAAGTCGGCGGTCTCGGTGGCGTCGAGGGCTTGGAGGCAGAAGTCGTCGATGATCAGCAGCGGGGTGTGGGCCAGCCGTCGCATCTCCGCTTCGACGGTGTTGTCCAGCCGGGCGGCCTTGAGCCGCTTGAACAGTTTGTCCGCGCGGGTCAGGTGCACCCCGACGCGGCGGCGCACGGCGATGTGCCCGAGCGCGGTGGCTAGGTGTGTCTTTCCGACCCCGACCGGGCCCAGCAGGAGAGCGCCGTGTGGTCCGTCGAGGAACCTCAGGCTGGTCAGTTCGTTCCACAGTTGCTGGTCGAATCGGACCTGCGCGCTGGTGTCCCAGGTGTCCAGGCGCATGGTGGGGTCCAGTCCGGCGGCGCGGGCGCGCAGCGCGGCGGAGTTGGTGTCGCGGCGGCCGACCTCGTCGGCGAGCACGAGTTCTAGGAAGTCCGCATGCGGCAGCTGCTGTTGGCGGGCCAGGGTCACACCTTGACCAACTGTCCCCGGTAGAACATCTTGACCAGGGCCGAGTCGGCGCGCACGTCCAGATACTGTCCGATATAGACCTTCGGCGCGGAGTACAACGCTCTGCCGATCTCCAGGTGGTAGTCGCGGTGGACCTTGCACCGCCGGAACACTGGCACGTCATACGGGGCGGGCACGTCCAGCAGCAGACCGGCCTCCTGCTCGGTGAACACCTGCGCCGGGCGGGCCGCGGTGGTGCCGTGCACCCGCAGCCCGGCGGTCTGCGTGCACCAGGCACGGGCCCGGCTCTGCCCGTCGGCCAGGTCGACGAACTGCTCGCCGGCCCACATGCTGTTGCGAACATATTGGACGGTCCGCTCGACCCTCGGCTTGTCCTTGGCGTGCCGCACCCGGGCAGTGTCCGTGACGAACCCGCAGTGCTGGGCGTAGTCCAGCCAGCCGACGGTCAGCTTCGGGTTGATCACGTCCGCGTCAGCCACGATCGGCGACATGTTGTCCGGGATGAGGACCTTGAACACCCCGCCGAAGAACGCCCACGCCTGCTCGCAGCCGGCGATCACCGCTTCCAGGGTCTGCGAGTACGACAGCCACACGAACATGTGCCGCGAGTACACCGCGGTGAAGATCAACGCGTGGACGGTGCGGCGCCGCCCACAGGCCGGATCGTAGAGCAGCCCCATCCGGCCGAAGTCGATCTGGCACTCCGCCCCCGGCTCGCCGTCGGCCACCCGGACCGTCTGGCCGCCACCACGGCCGAAGCCGCAGCAGGCCACGCAGAACCGGTGCAGCGTCCGGTACGGCACCACCACACCCCGCCGGCCGAGCAGGTCGCTGATCTTCACCACGGTCAGGCCCTGACCCACCCACTCGGCGATCTGCTGCTGCTGTGCCTGCAACAGCCGCCACGCCTCGCCGTGGCCCTCCGGCCGCGCCGGGCGCACCGCCGCCACGACCGCGCCGATCACCTCGTCGGTGATCTGCGCCCACCCGCCGTCGCGGGCCACACCCGCAGCCTCGGCCGCCTGCACGTAACGCCGTGCGGTCTTGCGGTCGACGCCGGCCTGCGCGGCCACCGTACGCAGCCCGGCCCCGCCCAGCCAGCCGCGCAGCACCTCACGAACCTCGATCACTGATACCTCCCGGTATGTCATCTTCTATCCCCCATGTCCATTGACATGAGGGATCAAGAACCCAGTGATCAACCACCCCGGCGCGGACACGCCGTGGTGGTCCCATCACTGGCAACCGGGTGGTCCCATCACCGTGGCAAGAACCGGCTCACGGTGGTCCCATGCGCGTGGCAGGCGACAACTGAACCGGGCACCACGCCAACCCGACGTTGTCGGTCAGCGACCCCGCTCGGCAGCCGCTCCTACCTACCGATGACGTCACGGCCAGCGCCCCGACCTCAGCAGTCGACGTCGCCTCGATGACTTCCGCGGAAGCCCCATCTGAACACGGTGGTTCAAGCGGCGGCCTGTGCATGGCTGCTGTCGGTGCCGCTCGTCAGAAACTGGGCGTCTGATCAAGATCGAATGCTAGGATCTCCGCCTGCTGGCGGACGAATGGGCAACCCCGCTTCCCGACAATTGGCCACGGACCGAAGCGCTGCCGCGGCCGAAGATCAGCACCGCTTGGCGGGGAGTAGACATCAGCGTCTATCCTGGCAGTAGCTGTCCAGGCTGTCGATATTTGGGGGTTGCTTTCGTGGATCCTATAGTGATCACATTCGGCGCGGCCTTGGTTTCGGCGATGGCCACCGACGTGTGGCAGCGGGCGCGCGACGCCGTCGCAGTACTTGGGCGGCGTCTACAGCCGTCGGCCCCCGGTGAAGCATTCGAGGATCAGCTGGCTGCCTTGCGGAGGCAGGTTCTGGCAGCCCGCCAAGCTGACCAGAAGGAAGTCGAGCAGGCGCTGGTTGTAATATGGCAGGCTCGCCTTCAGGAATTGCTACTCCAGGAACCGGATCTGGCAGTCGAACTGCAGCATCTTTTGGACCATACCCTCTTGCCCATGTTGACCGACTCCGAGCGAACCCACGCTCGGCAAATCGCAATGACTGGCCGCTCGCATGATGCAAGCACCTTTAACCAGTTCATAGGCGACCAACACAATACCCGCCCGTAGCGGATGCCCGTGATCAGCGACAGCTCGATTCCTGCAGATGATCTAAGCCTGCATGCGACCGCTTCCGGTCGCGGGACGGTCAACCAGTTCGTCGGAAATCAGTACAATCAGTATCTATCCGCCCCGGCCGCAACGCCGGTGCAAGTGATTCGGACATTGCGTCCGAACATCGCAACGTTCATTGGGCGGACGAAGCAAATTCACGAGATCACCGAGACGACCTCCACCAGTTTACGGGCCGGTCAGCTGATCCCGATGTTCGCGGTCGACGGTATGCCTGGTGTCGGCAAGACAGCGCTCGTCGTATACGTCGGTCACCTGCTAGCCGATCAGTTCCCCGACGGTCAGTTGTTTGTCGATCTTCACGGTCATACGGTGGATCGCACGCCGGTGGATCCATTTGATGCGCTCGCAACGCTGCTTGCCGCCACCGGCCTGCCGGCCGAGCAGATTCCTGCCACCCTGGAGGAGCGGGAGGCAAAGTGGCGCGACCGCATGGCTAGCAAGCGTGTATTGCTAATACTGGACAACGCCGCTACCGCCGATCAAGTCGCCCCGCTTCTGCTCGGTTCGAGCGGTTGCCTCACTCTAATCACGGGTCGCCGTCGAATGCCTGTGCTTCGCCGCAACTACGGAGCCAACCTCATGTCCTTGGGCGTGCTACCCGAAACGGATGCCGTTTCCTTGTTCGCGCGAGTCTGTCCACGCCCATTGTCGGTGGAAGACAAGCGGGCGGTGCTCGACATCACGGCACTGTGCGGTCTTCTGCCCCTGGCCATCACCATTGTCGCCGCGAACATAGACGCTGAGGTGGACGCGTCTGTTGCCCGCCAAGTGGCCGACCTGAGAGTAACGCGGGACCGCCTAGCCAGCATCGATGCGCACCTTGACGAACGCGAGATCGGGGTGGCCGCTGCGTTCGATATGTCCTACCAGCGTCTGGCGATCGATCAGCGCAGAACCTTCCGGCTGCTCAGTCTAAGTCCGGGTACGGACGTCGACTTCTACGCGGTCGCAGCGCTGACCGGGCTGTCTTTGGGTACCGTGCGCCGTCACATGCATGTCCTGTACACCCACCGACTCATTAACCAGCCGAGTCACCAACGTTTTCGTCTGCACGACTTAATCGCCGAATACGCCCGCTCTCGAGTCGACCCTGACGAGCAAGACCTCGCGCTCAACAGCTTGCTCGACTACTACCAGCATGCAGCGGCCATAGCCGGGGAGCAGCTTTCCGCACGTGGTGCCCGTCCATCGCACGCCACTAATCAGATGCCGGTCACCTCGATCCCGAATCTGGAAGATCTATTGCATGCCACGGAGTGGCTGCGCGTTGAACGCGCCAACCTCCAAGGTTGCCTGCAATATGCGCGCGATCGTCGTCTGCTTCACCGTGTGGTTGACCTGGCTGCCAGCCTTGCATATCTCGCGCGCCGAAGTGGCCCGTGGACAGAAGGAATCGATCTGCACACTCTAGCGTTGGGCATCCAACGCCAAATGGGTGACCGTCATGGCGAGGCGGGAACACTCGCCGAGCTCGGCTCGCTGCGACGGCTCACCGGCGACTACCCGGAAGCCACCGCGCTGCTCGAACAGGCGCTGACGGCGTTCGATGAGGTTGGTGACCGCCACGGACAGGCGTGGGCACTTCGCGAACTAGGTGCCCTGAGCCGGGGTACTGGCGACTATCTGCGAGCGACTGAGCTGCAGCGGCAGGCCCTCACCATCTTCGAGGAGACGGGGGACCGTCATGACCAAGCCTGGACCCTGCGCGAACTAGGTGGTCTAAGTCGGGGTATTGGCGACTATCCGCGAGCGACTGAGCTGCAGCGGCAGGCCCTCACCATCTTCGAGGAGGTCAGCGACCGTAACGGCCAGGCGTGGACGTTCCGCGAACTGGGTGCCCTCCGTCGGCTCGTCGGTGACTATTTCAATGCCGCCCAGCTGCAGCAGCAGGCGTTCACCATCTTCGAGGACAGCACCGACCGCCACGGGCAGGCCTATACCTCTTTCGAGCAAGGACTGCTGAGGCGGCTCACCGGTGACTATCGGAGCGCCAGTGAAATGCAGCGGCGGGTTCTGACGATCTTCGAGGAGACCAATGACCTCCATGGCCAGGCGTACACTTTGGCCGAGCTAGGAGTCCTCGCGCGGCTCACGGGCGACTATGCTCGGGCGGACGCGCTCCTGCGGCAGGCGTTGACGATGCTCGAAGACACCAACGATCGCGTTGGGCAGGCGTACGGCTTGGCTGAACTCGGCACACTATGTCGGGTAGCTGGTGACTACACGAGGGCAGTCGAACTCCTCGAACGCGCGAAGCTCACGTTTGACGACATCGGTGATCGCCCCGGTCGGGCACGAATTCTCTGCGAGTTGGGGGTGCTTAGCCGGCTCACCGGAAACCTTCAACGTGCAGTGGAAATGATTGAAGAAGCCGTCACGATTCGGCAGGAGATCGGCGACCGCCATGGCGAATCCGCTACGCTAAATCAGCTGGGGATTTCGCTCATTCAATTTCGCGACCTCGATGGCGCAATGGAGCGCTTCAATCGTTCTCTGTTGTTGGCTCGCGAGGTGGGTAGCCCTTTGCAAGAGGCGCACGCTTTGACCGGTTTGGGTCGCTGTGCAAAGGGCAAGGGGACCATAGGAGCGACAGAAGCTTCCCGCAAAGCTCGGCAGATCTTCGAGCGCATTGGTATTGGTTCGGTGGAGGCACTCAATAGTAGCCTCACCTACGAAAGGTCGGACGGTTAGCCCCGGCCCTTCAGTAATCTTGGCCGTGGTTCATGCTCAGAAATACGGAAGTGCCTCCCTGTCTGGGATTATCTGGCTTGTCGACCCTGATACCTCATCGCGGGTGCGTCCGGGCTTGATTGGTTCGGCTATGTCGAGATTCGTCGATTGAGTTGGTCTTCGAGCAGGCGGACGGCCCGACTGGCGGGTCGGTGGTCGTGGTCTCCTGGGTCTCCTGTCGTCGGGGCAGATGGTGGGTGGTGGTCAGCCGGGGCGGGCCAGCGGCAGGCGGCGGATGGTGTTGATGATCTGGACGAGGGCGGCCGACCAGGGCCAGTGGCGGGGCAGGCGTAGGGTGCGTCGGCGTTGCCCGCGCACGATCCGGGCTGGGACGGCCAGGATCCGGTGGCGCAACGTCTTCGGCTCAGCCCTCGATAGTGCGCCGAGGTCGCGGCAGCCGAGCAGGCGGAGCCAGGCGAGCAGGTCGACGGCGATCGTGATGGCCACGCACCAGGCGCTGTTGACGGCCCACGACTTGGACGGCAGGTGGCCCAGGCCGGTGTCCTTGGTGGTGCGTACGCCGTCCTCGACGCGGGCGTGGGCGCGATGGCGGGCGTCGAGCAGCTGGGCGGTCAGCGTGGTGGTGTTGGTGACGAACGCGCTGTACTTGTAGCCGCGCAGGTGAAACAGGGCAGGCTTCTCACCCGCCGCCAGTCGACGGCGGCGGACGAACACCCGCATGGTCTTGGGCCAACTGGTGCGGTCGAGCCGGTCGCGCAGCAGGGCGGTGATCTCGGCGACGTCCATGTCGCCGCGGACCGCGCCGGTGGCGTTGTCCACGGCCGGGATCCAGCAATCACGGCGGGTGGCCCGGATCGCCGAGCGCACGTCAGCGTCCACGTCGAACCCGACCGAGTACTCGACGCTGCGGTCGGCGGCATGGTTCTGGTTGGTCAACCAGTCGATCAGAGCGTGCGAGGTGCCGGCCCCGTCGGAGGTGACCAGCAGCCGGGCCCGATGCGGTTTCGGGACCTGACCGATCGCGTCGGCCAGCACGGCGATCAGGTCAGCGGCCGTGTTCGCACCTGCGTTGCCGTTTCGCAGCATCAGACTCGCGAGTTCGCCACTGTTGTCGATCCAGCAGCCGAGGGGATGGTGACCGTACGTGCCCTTGAACGTTCCCGCCGCACGGTCCTTCTTGGAGTGTGAGACCACCAGCGACCCGTCGATACGCAGCACCACCGTGCCCGCCTGACTCATCCCGCCGGCGAAGGTGGACTCCGGCGGCCGACCACCTGGCAGCCGCGACCACATATGCGCCCGGGCAGCGGCCCGGACCCGGGCGATCGCCGCCGGACGAGTCGTGCCGATCTCACCCAACGCCCGCAACACCGTCGTGTCCGACGCGACCGGCCCGAACACCGCGCCCTGGGCGCGCAGGGCTTCCACGTCCACGATGTCGCGACCGCCGCAAGCGATCATCACCGCCACGTCGGTCAGCACCCGGCCCCGGTCATGGACCGGCACGAACCCGCGCCGGGCGAGCACCCCGGACAGGCCTGCGGTCAAACCGGATCTATCGGCCAGCATCCGCAACGGTACCGCCCCGACCAGTGACGCCACGCCGTCCGCGTCCGCCGTGACCCGCAGATCCCGGCTCCATGCCGTAAAGTCACCCACGTAGAAAGTGCCTGTCTCGGAGAACCCTTGGTTGTGTGAGAACTCCAAGTTTCTCTTACGAGGCAGGCACTTTCGCGTTCCCACGCCGAACGCGAGCGGCTAAACGATCATAGCTGTGAATACCCCGGGTCGAAGGCCCTGATCGCCCGCCAAGGAAGGCACTTACCGAGTGCAGGCTACCCGAACGCGTCCGAAGATCCTCGTGAGTGCCGAAGGGCGGGGGTGTGGTCGGTCATGCCGGCGCCCGGCTCGTCGCTGACATTGCCGAGGTGACCGGGCTGACCGCCCGGATTCGTGACGTCCTGGCCGTGTCGCGTCAGCGGCGGAGTGGGCATGACCCGGGGCCGGGTCGCGGTGCATCTGGCGGTGATGCTCGCCGATAGTGGCGACGGTTGATGGAGTGGGCATCCCTGGGCGCTAGGCACTCGCAGCCATGCCAGATTCACCGAAATTCCCCTGGGCACGTGGTAGGAGCGGGGCGGATCACCCGCAGTCCGTCACCCGCGAGTGCGTAGCTGTCCGCCTGCGGAAAGTCTTGGTGATTGCCGTCGACGAACGACAGCATGCCCTGGAGCCGTTCGAATACCCTCGAGCATCGTCGCGATGGTGCGGATGAACAGGTTACCGCCGTTGGCGAGCCAGAACGCTTCGGCGTAGTGCTCGACCAGCCGGTTGTACCACCAGGCGGGGTTGAGGATCACCTCGAGGCAGGGCCGCAGCAGGGCCAGGTTGACTGTCATCGCGGCTCCGCCTGCGATTTGAACGTCTGGGCCAGGTCGAACGCCGCGGTGACGAGCCGATGATCGGAGGGCCAGTCGGCCGGGTCGCCGGAAGGAATGTGAACGTGATAGCTGCGTGGATCGACGTGCGGAACCATCGCTGGGTTGGCCACCAGCCAGTCCTTGATGATGGCGCCGCCGGAGTCGACGTTGTTGTTGACCGTGGGCAACAGCCCGCCCTCGGAGCCGGCCCGCCACGCGAGTTCCGCGATGGCGCGGTACCCGCACCCGCCCGTCCGACTGTCGCCCTCCCAGGAGCCGATGAGGTGGTCTACCGCGTCGGTGTCCGTGACCCAGGCTCCGTCGGGCAGGCGGCGGCCCTCGGCGCTGCGTCGCTGGTGGCTGGCGATGGTCCAGTCTCGCTGCGGCAGGTGTGGTCCGGACGCGTTGGCATTGAGGTCGCCGCCGCCGATGACTGGCAGTCGGGTTTCTCGGCCGTATCGGGCCAGCCGTGCCGCTTCCTGCCGGCGGATCGTGCCGGAGTCGGGATGCCAGTGGTCCACCCAGGCCAGGAACTCGGCCCGGCTGTCGCCGTCTGGTGCGGTGTCGCGGACCGCGAACCGGGCGACGTTCAACTTGTCCGCGTAGCTGTAGGGGTCGTCGGGGTTCCACCACGCGCGCAGTACGAGAACGGTCGGGTCGTAGATGATTGCAGGTGGGATCGGGCCGCGCGGGCTGGCGCCGAGGACACCGACGTAGGGCACTCCGAGCGCATCGGACAGGGCCTCTGCAGCGCCGTGCAGGCCGACGTTGGCGTCGGCCCGCCAGAGCTTCGCCTCATTGATCAGCCACAACGCGGGTGCCGTGTCGACGTCGGCGGCAGCCTGCTGGAGGCGACGGAAGTCGTAGCTGCCTTCGGGGAGCAGGCAGCCGCCCTGGCAGTTGAACAGCGCCGTACCGATCCGGGTCATGATCGCCCGATCCGGGCGACCGCGCCGTAAGCGGCGACCGCGGTCGCCTCCGCTTCCGGCTTCGGGTCGAGGTCAGGCCGCCACTCGACGAGCGAACACACCCCGGGCGCCAGCAGGCTCAGCCCGGTGAAGAACTCCTCGAACTCGGCGCGGGTTCGCGCGTGGAAGGGTCCGTCTTTGCCGCGTTCAGCCAGGAGGCGCAGCCGGTCGCGCGTCTCGGCCGGCAGGGGGTCGTAGGTGGCGTGCGAGACGGCCAGATAGCTGCCGGGCGGTAGCCGCTCGACCAGCTCCGCCACGATGCGGTACGCCTGCTCGTCGTCGTCGAGGAAGTGCAGCACCGCGATGAGCAGCACAGCGATCGGCTTGCCGAAGTCGAAGGTGGCACGCACCGTGGGGTCGTCAAGGATCGTCGCCGGTTGACGGAGGTCAAGCTCGACGTACTCGGTGACCCCTTCCGGCGTGCCGACCAGCAGCGCTCGGTTGTGGACCATCACGAGCGGGTCGTTGTCGACGTAGATGACTCGGGCGGCCGGTGCGGTCTCCTGCGCGACCTGGTGCACGTTCGGCGATGTGGGGATGCCGGTGCCGATGTCCAGGAATTGGGTGATGCCCGCTTCGGCGGCCAGACTCCGGACGACCCGTTGCATGAACCGGCGATTCTCCCGGACCGAGGTGACGGTGTCGGGGTACGCCTCCGCGATGCGGTCGCCGGATTCCCGGTCGGCGGCGAAGTTGTCCTTTCCGCCGAGCCAGTAGTCGTAGCGTCGCGCAGGATGCGGGACGCTGGTGTCGATCCTGTCCGCCGGTAGGTCGGCGCCGGGTGGTGTCGTCATCTGGATTCCGGTCCTAGCGTCGAGCTGCTGTCGGTGCGCCCCGGTGGGCACGTTGGCGATCGCGGAAGCGGGCATCGTTGCGGGGGCGCGGCGGGATGCCGGGCGTGCCGTCGGCGGACCCGGCGGTGGTAACCGTCTCGGCCGCAGCCGGTCGCGGATTGCGGCCGACGCCGGCGAGGAACCCGGCGAGGAATGGGCTGTTCGACCTGTCCGGTAGCCGCTCCTGCTCGGTTGGATCAGGCCGCCAAGCAGAGACCGACACCAAGTTGGCGGGTTTGGCCAGGTGCGGATCGGGCGCGATCAGATCGAGGTCGCCGAACAACGCCCGGATGTCATGTGCACTGCGCAGGTGCAACGGAGTTGGTGTGCGCGCGTACAGCTCGTTCACGGTCTTCGTCGCGTCGGTGGTAAGGGTTGGGCTGGCATGGGAGATGACGAGCAGGCTCCCCGAAGCGGCCGGGCGCATGAACTCGCCAAGCAAGGCCGTGAGCTCGTCGGTCGTGCCGGGGACGAAGTGCAGGACCGAGACCAGCAGTACGGTGACCGGCTGGCGGAAGTCGATCAGCCGATGCGTCTGGTCATGGCCGAGGATCCCGGCCGGATCGCGCAGGTCAGCCTGGATGGCCTTGGCCCCGTCGACGTCGTTCAGGAGGACTTGGGCGTGCTTGATGACGACGGGATCGGCGTCGACGTATAGCACCCGGCCGTCCGGGTGGGCGGCGCGGACGACGTCGTGGACGTTGCCCCGAGACGGGATACCGCAGCCGAGGTCGAGGAACTGGCGAATGCCCTGGTCCAGGGCGTACTGGACGGCGCGGCGGAGGAATCGACGATTGGCCCAGGCCGCGTCTCGGATCTCCGGAGCCACCTCCAGCAAGGCGAGCGCGGCGCGGCGGTCGGCGTCGAAGTTGTGAGCGCCGCCGAGGAGGAAGTCGTACATCCGCGCGGCGTTCGGCCGGGACATCCCGATGCCCGGTGGTGTCCCGTTCGCCTGTTCAGCGCCGACCATCACGCCTGCTCCCGTCGGGGTGGGGGTGTGCCGCCGTGCTACGGGGGGTTGCGGCAGCGGCACACCCCCTGGTGCGCCGCCATGACCACAGGCGGAGGCGCAGGCGCACAGGGCCTGTCGCGGTGGTCGGGCGGCGTCGGCCGCTCGCCGGCCGAGCCGATTCGGCGAGCAGCAGGATGTGGCCGGGGCGAGTTCGGGGCGCGGTCATGGTGGTTCCTCAGCCCAGTCCGGGACGATGGGCTTGTTCGATGAGCAGGAGGTAGTAACGGACCAGGCCGTCCGGTACGGGTAGGTATTCGTGGGCGCCGATCGAGCGCTGTTCGGAGGCCAGTAGGCGGCCGCTGTTCGGGTCGAACAGGAGGGTGTACTGGACTCCGTGGCCGACGAGGCTGACCGCGATGCCGACGCGGCCGAGGCGGTCGGTCGCCACGGGGTGGTAGGTAAGACCGTCTAGGTCGGCCAGGACCCGAAGGACGGCTTGCCGCGCGGGCAGGGCAACGTAGTGCGCGGTGTAGAGCTCGTCCACGGCGCGCAGCGTCGCCTGTGGCCCGTCGGGCATCGGATCGGCGGCGGCGAGCTGCCGGGCCAGCGCGGTCGGCTCCGTAGCGATCGGCCCAGCGATCGGGCTGCGGAGGTTGCCGGCGGCGTACGTGGTCCGCTTGGTATGGCCGCGCGCGAACTCATCGTCCGTGGTCCGGTAGTTGAGGTCGGCGGCCTTGAACGTGTAGTCCGGCGGGTTCTCCACGTCGAGCCCTAGGCCGGAGCCGTCTGCGGCTTCCCACCGGCGGACGTCGAGTGCGAACACCGCCGGGGTGTTCTCCCGCATCCCAGCCGGCGCGGGTGTGCCGGTCGTGCTGAGGCTCCAGAGTCGCTGGTGGTGGTACACGTACCCGGTGGTCGCATCTTCGGGCGTCGCGACGACGGCTGCGGCGAGCCTGATGAGGGCGTCGTGCGCAGATGCCGGTCCCGGATCGGAGCCCGCGCTCGGCACCACGGTCGGGGACGATGCGGCCGGGTATGTTCGGTCAGCGCCGCTGCCGGGGACCATCAATGCCGGAGCGCCCGCGGTGAGGAGAACCGCCAGCACGATCAACACCGGCGCGAGGCGGGGCCGCGTGGGCTTTGTAACTGACGTGCTCGGCTCGAGCGCCGGGAGGGTGACGGGCACAGCGGACGTGTCGGGAGCTGGCATCGGCCGCCGAGAGCCGTGGTCGAGGGTCATCGCATCGCCGCCACAGCGAGGTCACCGCGACCGGCGTCCACCGCCGTTACCACCGCCCTGACCGTCGCCTCGTCGTGCTGCTCGACGACGTAGCGCAGCCACTCGGTCAGCTCTCGTGTGGACCGGCCGTCGTACAGGAACTCGGCCAGTTCCAGCGCGGCGGTCAGCCCGCACAGGGCGACGGTCTGATTGTCCGGTGGGGTGCGGTGCCGGCCCTGCCGTTCGTGGTAGGCCACTGCGTCGCGCACGTGAGCGCGGGCGCGTACGGCGTAGCGCTCGTGCACAGGCAGGTGCGCCTCGGTCTTGACCAGCCCGGCGTATCGGCGGATGTGCGTCCGTCGCAGCAGCCCGATCATGATGAGGTTGGCTCGGACACGCTCCGGGAGGTCACTCGCGGCGAACACGCGTAGCCACGTCCGGAGTTGATCGCTTCCAGCGTGGATACGGGCGACGCGCTCCACGGCCGCCAGGGCGGAGTCGGTCAGCGGGTTCGCGGTCGGGCCGGGCTTGGCCACCACGAGCTGGCCGGGTGCTTCGCGCCACTGCTGCTGCCGGTAGTCGAAGGCCCAACCGATGTGGATCCGATCGGTGAACCACAACTCCAGCAACAGCGCACCGGCCAGCCCGATCGCGAGAGACTGCTCGTTGATGAGCTGTTTGCCGGTGTCGTCGTCGTGGGCCAGCAGGTACAGCTCGGCGTGCAGCGGTAACACCGCTGCCGGGTCGATTCGGGTCGGATGCACGGGGCGTGCCTCGCCAGCGGTCGCGTAGGTGGTCATCGGACGCCGCCGCCGGGTGTCGGCCGCGGTGTGGCGCGCAGCCGCTCGTGGGCGCCGCCGTAGGCGGCTGCCGTGCCGAGCAGGGCCTTGGGCATGCGGGCGAGCATCGTGTAGTTCGGGTCGCACACGTTGCCCACCGGCGCGGTGCCGGCCTGCGCCACCAACTGGTAGGCGTCCAGCAGACCCAGGCCGGTCAGCTCGGCCACCCACTGCACGAGGTCGTGCTGGCTGATCCGGAACGCGTCCTCGAGGGGCCGGGCACAGCCGATGGAAAGCAGGCCGTCGCTGGTCTCCAGGCGCGGTGTCGGCGTGGCCACGCCTTTGATCACGTCGATGGTGATGGTGGTGTGCATCGCCGTCTCGACCGCGACCCCGGAGGTCTCGCCCTGGCCCTGGCGGGCGTGGCCGTCGCCGAGCGCGAGCAACGCGCCGTGGACGAACACCGGCAGGTACAGCGTGGTGCCGGCCCGCAGCTCCGGCGTGTCGAGGTTCCCGCCGTGTACGTCGCTGGTGATGGTGGAGATGACCTGGAAACCGGCGGGGGCCACGCCGACGGTGCCGTGCATCGGCTCCAGCGGCAGATCCAGGCCGTAGTCGCTGTCGCGGGCCTGGAACCGGACCGTCCCGGCGGTGGCGTCGATCGGGTACATCCACACCCGCTCGTCCAGGGGCGGCTGCAACGTGGCGGTCGTGTGGGTCGAGGTGAGGGCGCCGAAGTGCGGGAACGTGGACGACACGCCCCAGTCCCGGGCCGGCGCGATGTCCAGGAAGTGCACGGCCAGGGTGTCGCCGGGCTCGGCACCGTTGATGTAGAACGGGCCGGTGACCGGGTTGAGATACGGCATCTGGCATACCCGGGTGGGCAGGTCGTCGATCGTCTTCACGGCGCCGCCGAAGCAGTCTTCGGTGTAGACGCTCAGGACCTGGCCGGGGTGCAGATCGCGGACCGGTTGCCGGCCGCCGAACGTGTAGGCCAGCTCGGCTGGCTTCGGCTCGTACAGGTCGCTCACCGGTTCACACCGCCTCGCGGACCGGGCTGGAATGCGGCTGCACCGGTTCCATGCCGGACAGCCTTGGCCGGCGGCCGGTCGCGTACATGATGGCCAGCACCACGACGCCGAGGCCGATCCAGACGAAGCCGAGCTTCTGCGCGGCGATGTTGGCGTTCCAGATGACAAAGCCAAGGATCGTCGCGCCGATGGCCGGCATGACGAGGTGCGCGAACAGGCTCCGGCTGCGGCGGCGGAACACGAAGTAGATGATCACCGCGAGGTGCAGCAGCAGGAACGCCGTCAGCGCCCCGAAGTTGATCATGCTGGAGAGCAGGCTGATGCCGTCGGCGCGGCTGTTCATGTAGAGGCCGAGCGCGAGGCTGACGGCGGCGACGAGCAGGATGGCGTTGCGCGGGACGTTGTGCTTGCGCGAGACCTTGCCCAGGAAGCTCGGCAGCTGCCGGTCGCGGGCCATCGCGTAGAGCAGCCGCGAGATCGCGACCTGCGCGACCATCGAGTCAGGCAGGCCCCAGGCGATGGCGGTGGCGACCGCGCACAGCGTCGCCACCCAATGCCCGCCGGCTGCCTGGGCGGCGTCGTAGAAGGCGGTCCCGTTCGGGTCGCCGTTGGCGATCAGGGCCTGCGGGTCCGGGGTCAGGATGGCCGCCAGCCAGGTCTGGGCGATGAACAGCACGCCGGCCAGCAGCAGCGCTCCGGCCATGGCCCGGCCGACGAACTTGGCGCCGCCACGGCTCTCCTCGGCCAGCATGGAGATGCCGTCGAAGCCCAGGAAGCTGAGCACGGCGACGGCGGTCGCCGCGAGCACGATCGACGGGGTGAAGGTGTGCGCGTTGTAGAGCGGCTCCCAGGTCCAGTGGCCCTTGCCGGTGAGCACGGCCCAGGCGCCGACGGCGATGAAGATGCCCAGCACGGCCAACTCGCCGAGCAGCATGAGCCAGGTGAACCGGGCGGTCATCTTGATGCCGAGGGTGTTGATGATCGTGTTGGCCAGGACGAAGGCGATCAGCCACAGCCACACCGGCACCGCCGGGACGGTGGCGTGCATGGCGACCGAGGCCACCAGGTACAGCAGCGACGGCACGAGGATGTAGTCGAGCATGATCGCCCAGCCGGCCACGAACCCGAACGGGGCGCCGATCCCTCGGCCGACGTAGTTGTACACCGACCCGGATAGGGGGAACGCGTTGACCATCCGCGAGTACGAGAACGCGGTGAAGATCAGCGCGACCATGCCGATCGCGTACGCCATCACCACCATGCCGCCGGAGGCGGAGAACACGGCGCCGAAGATGGCCATCGGCGCGATGGGCACCATGAAGATCAGCCCGTACGCGAGCAGGTCGCGGAACCGCAGAACTCGACGGAGTTCCTGCTGGTAACCGAACTGTTGCAACTCTTCAACCGGATACGACACCGGGGAATCCTTCCGCCGTTGGCTTCATCGAGGGATGTTCAAGTCGGTGCCCGGCAACGGGCGAGATTCGGGCGTATCTGCCGCCTTGATGCGAGGCGAGACGGCGGCCGGGCGGGGTGCGCAACCCGCCGCCGCGCCCTCCGGCAGCGACGGCGGGTGCAGCTTCATGTGGGACGCATGAACCGGATGTCGTCGAGGGTGCCGCCGACCTCGATCCGCTCACCGAACTGGCTGAGGACTGCGGCAACGACTGCAGGCGCCGCGTCGAATTCAGACGCCGAGGAGCCGCTGGACGCGTACGCATAAACCCGCTGCTCGATCACTGCTGCGTTGATCGGCCACAGCCGGCAGCCACACAGGCTCACATACTCGCGGCCAGGCGCGGTGGAACTGCCGGGAACGAAGCGCTGACCGCAGCCGCAGAACAGCCGGCCATACAGCGGATAGCGGTCCACAGAACTGGCGCTCCGCGGGCGGCCGGCCCTGGCGAACGGGGCCGTCGCAGCTGAGGTAGCGAGACCACGAGGCGCCATCGCGCCAAAAGGCCGCGGTTGTCCGCGGCGACTCTGAGACTGTCGCGGCCGGGTACGGACGATCTTCACCCGCTGGGGTGAACCTCTTCGGACGGCGATCGCGCGCTGCCGGCGTCGCAGACGAGCGCCCCACCGTGCCGCGTCGACGTCGGCAGGATTCACGCCTGCGGCAGCAATGATCGTGGCAGCATGGACGCGCGACCGGCAGTCTTCGGTCCCACACGATCGGCATCGGCCCGCGCTGTCCCGCTGGTGCAGTCGGTAGACCTGAAGTGCAAGTGCGTACCTCGGCGAGATCCGCAGCCCGCATAGGACGTTGGTAGCTCGGTGCGGCGCCGGCTTCACGAGGCGGACTGTGGCGAACTGCTCGCCAGGCGATGCTGGCCAGGCGAGGCGTACGGTCGGTGGCTGTGTCCCGTGAGCCGTCATCACGCCTCCTTGGCACCGGTCGGATTGGCTGGTCGGCGGGTCCGACTGTCGTGCGATTCGTAAACCGCGGCATCGATACGTCGCGTGTCGTGTGCCTACGATCACCGACAGTCCACAAGCGCGGAAGACCGACTTAATAGGAGACTTATCAGGGGAGTTAGCCGGAGACGTGCCTCTGACCTGCGGTTTCTTGGCGTCAATCACGGACCGGTCGGCGGTTACCGCCGAAAACCGGGGTTACGCTCTGGCCGCACCAGACAGTCCGCGACGGCCGGACAGTCGCGTTGCATCGCCAATCTCTTCGCGCCGGAGGTTCGTTGATGATCAGCCCACACGTGCGCCGCCAACGCCTCGCGAGTGAACTGATCAAACTTCGGGAGGAGCATGGTTACTCCACCCAGCGGCTAGCGATGAAGGTCGGCATACCGCGGCAGCGCATCAGCCAGCTCCAGAACGGCCATCTCAGCCCAGACCTCGACGACATCATCCGGATCTTGGACGTGTTCAACGTCGGCGAGCGCCGCTGGGAAATGATCATGTCCATCGCCCGTGATGCGCAGGGACGAGGCTGGTGGGAGAAGTACCGCGAGGAGATGGGGCCTCGGCAGGCGTTGATCGCCGACCTGGAAGCCGGCGCCCGTTCGATCGTCGAGTACCAGATGACCTTGCTACCCGGTCTGCTGCAAACCCCGGCATTCACCGAAGTCCGCGCACGAGCTGACCGCGGCGCGTATCCCGAGCACTTCGACCCCAGCCGCGCGCTGGAGGCTCGCGCGATGCGTCAGCGCGTCCTCGAACGGGCTGGCGGCCCCACCTACGAGGTCATCATCGACGAGCTCGCTGTCCGCCGGCATGCCGCCCCACCCGAGGTAGTCCGCGGGCAACTCGACCACCTGGTCGAACTCGGGCGCCATCGCAAGAAGATCACCATCCGGATCCTGCCGCTGTCCTCGTCGGTACCCGGGCACGTCGTGCCACGATCGTCGTTCTTCACTTACCGCTATCCCGATCCGGGTGACCCCATCGTGGTCGCCGTGGACACACTCCTCGCCGACGATGTCCTCACCGACCCGGCTATGGTCAGTCCCTATATCGACCTGTTTAAGCGCATTCAACAGGCCGCTCTCAGCCCCACCGACAGCCTCAACTTCCTCGCCAACGTGGCCGAGGAGCTGCCCAGATACCCAGGGAGTCATCGATGAACCGCGACAAGTTCACCAACTGGCGCAAATCCCGTCGCAGCGGGGGCGGAGACAACTGCGTGGAGGTGGCGTTCGCCGACGACGGAACCGTCGGCGTCCGCGACTCCAAGAACCGCGACGGCGCGCTCCTCGAGTTCACGCCAGGTGAGTGGGCCGCGTTCACCGGCGGCGTCCGAGACGGCGAGTTCGACGCCTAGCCAAGTCGCCCAGCATCGCAGGGCTCCCCTCTCGCCGGCCCGCTGTCGTCCGACACGACGCCAGCCGCTTGAGAGCGGGTGGCCACGCTGCGATGCTGGGCGTACCGGCATACCCATCAGCGCATCGGCCCCGAAACCTTCGGGCACGCGACACGCAGGAGCGCCGCGAGAGGGGGAAGCATGGCGCACGACGGCGCCACCGTCGCACGCAATACCAAGCTGACCAGGGCGCGGTGCCGGGTGTCGTCCCCCTCCGGGTCGGGGCAACCAATGTCGCGGCAGGAACTGGCCGAAGCCGTCAACGCCTACCTATGGGCGACGTTCCACCGGCGAACCAGCCTGGACGCCAGCTATGTCGGCAAGCTGGAGAACGGCAAGCATCGCTGGCCGCATGAGCAGTACCGACAGGCGTTCCGTGCCGCCCTTGGAGTCGAGACCGACGCTGAGCTCGGGTTCTATCCCACACGTCGGCGGGCACCGACGGCCTCCAGTCCTGAGGACCGGGGAGCCCCTGACCTAGATGGGTCGGACGGCGGGTCGCGCGTGTTCATGATCTCGTCTGACGAGGCCGCCGAGATGCTTGCGCACCTGCAGGAGCAATGGCACAGCCTCGTTCGGGCCGACAACCTCTTCGGTCCACGCCACGCACTCACCGGCGTCGAAGCCCAGCTCGCCGTCCTTCAGGAGCTGATGAACGCCGACGTCGACGAGTTCCGCATCCCCACCGTCCGTCTGGCAGCTCAGTACGCCGAGTCGGCGGCGTGGTTGCACGAGGACGCTGACGACATGGAACGGGCACGGTATTGGACCAGCCAAGCGATGGAGTGGGCCTACGCGGCCGGCGACCACACGATGGTGTCGTGGACCGCGTACCGGCGCAGTCAACAGTTGACGGCCGACGGGCTTGCAACCCAGGCCATCGGATTGGCGCAAGCCGCACGCCGCGACGAAGACCAACTGCCCGGTCCCATGCGTGCGGCTATCCGCGTTCAAGAGGCCATCGGCTTTGCGCTGCGGCAGGATGAAGACGCAGCCCAGCGGCTTCTTGATGAAGCACAGAGCTGGGCCGGCGACGACCGCAATGGCGACGCGCGGGGCGGACACGGCTCGTTTTGTACCAGCGGCTACATCGAGGCTCACCGCGCTCAGTGCCTGGTCCTCCTACGGTCGCCGCGGCGGGCGATCGGACATTACGAGCAGGCACTGCCTGCGCTCGCACCGGTGTATCGCCGCGACCGCGCCGCTGCATTGGCTGGCAAGGCAAGTGCCCACGCCGCCGCCGACCAGCCCGAAGAAGCTGCCGCCGCAGCTCGCTTGGCCTTACCTATGGCCCGACGCGCCGGCTCCCGGCGAATCGTCCGCCGTCTCGCCGCTGTCGGCACCACGCTGCACCCTCACCGGCACCTCGAAGCGGTCGCCGGACTGCTGCACGAGCTGAACGAGGTCGCGAGCTGATGCCGACACCCCAAGAGATCGGCGCGATGCGCCAAGCCATAGCCCTCTCTACGCTGGGACTAGGCACCACCAGCCCTAACCCGCCGGTTGGCTGCGTCATCCTCGATCGTCACGGCCAGCAGGTCGGCGCCGGCTTCCACCGACGCAAGGGGGAACCCCACGCCGAAGCGAACGCCCTAGAAGCGGCTGGATCACGGGCAGCCGGAGGCACAGCCATCGTCACCCTGGAACCTTGCAACCACGTGGGCGTCACTCCCGCATGCCGGCAACTCCTACTCGATGCCGGCGTCTCACGTGTCGTTATCGCCCTCATCGACCCCACCTCGCGGGGCGACGGAGGCGCCGCAGTGTTGAAGTCAGCCGGCGTTGACGTCGAAGTTGGCGTCCTCGCCCACGAGGCGCAAACAGTCCTTGGTCCGTGGCTCACCGCCACAGCAAGGAGACGGCCATGGGTGGTCTGGTTCCCGTTGCCGCTCGAGGACGCCGACGATCCCGCTCATCTACTCGTCACACGGGAGCTACGCCAACAGGCCGACATTGTGGTCTGTCCGGACGGACTTATTCTCGAAGGCATTCCTGGCGGCCACGGGGTGGGCCGATTGCACTACCCCACGAAGATTGACTCTACGAATCCAACGATGTTCTTGAGTCAACTATTCGACGGCGGAACGCGAACGGCGCTCATCGTTGGCGCTGCACCGTTCGCACAAGAACTACTCGCGGCGAATGCAATAGATCGAGCTGTGATCGAACTACCGCGTACCCGTTCCCCGTTCTTCGGCGCTGGCGGCGTTCCATGCATTCCGACATACGGTTTCCGTGTCGAGACGGTCACCACAACGGCAGACGCCATTCGAATCACCATGCTGCGAGATGCGACCGACGGTATTTCTGAATTTAACCCGGGCATTTGGGGTGAACAATAATGCCCCGCCATCCGGATACAGCGGCGACGCCGAATCTCCGGCTTCAGGGCGCTCGGCGTCGCCTCCCCTCGCCGCTGCGGCCTGGAAAGTGCATGTCGCGATCAGAGTTCGTTACAGCGGTCAACAACCGCCTCCACGCCGACGGAGTGCTCGATGCGGACGTCGATTACGACTACGTCGTAAAGCTGGAGGCCGGCAAACATCGTTGGCCTCGCGACGAGCGCCGGCGGTCGGCCATACGAGCGGTCCTGCACGCAGGCTCCGATGCTGAGATTGGCTTCCACCGCGAACGACGGAGCAGGGCAGACGAAAAAGACCCGAGCTCCACCGGTCCGGACGCGAGCCTTGCTGTCGCGAAGAGCGACATCCGACCCGGCGACCGCGAGTCGTTGGAATGGCCACCGGATGTCTGGATGCGGATGCTCGACGGGTTGGCTGCGACTGCGGCGATGCACGGACACGCTGGCCTATATCCGGTCGCGGTCGATCAGGTTCGACGGCTGGGCAACGCCTCGGTGCCTGATCAGCCGCTACATCCTGACTTTGCGGTCGCCGACGCGCGTTGGTCAGAGTTCATCTCTTGGCTCTGCGACAACGAAGGTCTCGACGACGCCGGTCAGTGAGGTGATCTCACCAAGTTCGATAGTCGGAGGTGTGACGACACGGACTTTGCGCACATAGCGGACGATGCGAGAGATGGACGTGGAGCCATCGGTAGACAGGTTCTTGCGACGGAATCGATCTACCGAGAGGGCTCCACGTGCTTGCCTATCGTGCCACGCTCGACGTGCCCAGGGAACTCGTCCAGCATGTCGCCGGCCTGCTCCGCGCGGAACGACGTGCCCGCGGAACCCGGCGCAACACGCGTCGGCTCACCTGCTTCTACCAGGCGATGCTGGCCCTGGTCTGGTTCCGCAAGGGCGAGGACAAGACCACCCTCGGGGCCGGGTTCGGCGTGTCCCGGGCCACCGCGTACCGCTACATTGCCGAGGCCGTCGCGGTCCTGGCGGCCCAGACGCCCACCCTGCACGACGCGCTCCGCCAGGTCGCCGCCGACGGCTGGTCCCACGTCATTCTGGACGGCAAACTCTTCGACACCGACCGCCTCGCCGAGACCACCACCAGCGTCAAAGGCGTATCCATCGACGCCTGGTACTCCGGCAAACACCGCGACTTCGGCGCCAACATCCAAGCGATCATGCGCCCGGACGGACTGCCGATCTGGACCTCCGACGCAATGCCCGGACACCTGCACGACCTCACCTGCGCCCAGCACCTGGACATCACCGGCGCCCTGTACTGGGCAGCGTCCACATTGGACCTGCCGACCCTGGCCGACTCCGGCTACGACGGCACCGGCCTGGGCATCCACACCCCGGACAAGCAACCCGCAGACGGCCGGGCGCTCGCGGTCGACAACCGCGCCCACAATCTCCTGCTGCGCTCAATGCGCTGCCTCGGCGAACGCGGCTTCGCCATCCTCACCGGACGCTGGCGGACACTCCGCCACACAACCACCAGCCCCCGCGCACTCGGCGACATCGTCGCCGCAGCGCTACATCTCACCCACTTCGAATACCGCCACCTACCGCAGACTCGTTGAGATCACGTCAGTGGCTCGCCCGGGCCTTCAGCCGCGCGGTAGAGGCGAAAGATCCATATCTTCAGGCTTATGTCCTGATGCGGCAAAGCCAGCGAGCTGTGGACGATGGCGACGCCCTTGTCGCCATCCGCTTCGCCCGGCGAGCCTTGGATGGGCCTCCGCTGCCGCCGAAGATTCACGCCCTCTGCCTGGCTCGACTCGCAGAGGCCCTGGCCCTCACCGGCGATGATGCCAGCTTGGACCTGGGTCTCACGGCCGATCGGCAGGTCCTCGGGCCCCATGATGACCCGGCCGACTCCATGGCCCGGCACTGTGACCACCGGTACCTCATGGCGGCCCGTGCCCGGTGCGCATATCTTCTCGGTGACCACAACAGCTCGGCCGCGATGCTCAACGAGGTCTTGTCCGTAGACTCGCCGGCTGCACCGCTAGACACTGGCGTATGGCTCGCTTACCTCGCGGAGAGCCTGAAATGGCAAGATCCCGAACGGGCGGCAGACACTGGCCGCGACGCCCTCGCTTTGGCCCATCGATCCGGATCAGCGCGCGTCGTACGGGCCCTCCTCCCGCTGGCCATCACGTTGCGTCAGCACCGTGGTCGCGAGCCAGTTGACCGTTTCCTGGTGGCGCACCATCAGGCTCTGGCCGCAAGGCTGGCAGGATCCAGAGCGTGATTCTGACGCCGAGCACCACCGCCGCCGATGTCCGTCGCCACCAGCCTTCCATCGCTGTACTGCCCGTCGGCAGCTTCGAGCAGCATGGCGACCACCTGCCGCTGGCCACCGATACTGTTGTGGCGACGGCGATCACGGCCAGCATCGCGGCAGCGTACAACGTGCTTGCCCTTCCCCCGGTGACCGTCTCGTGTTCACACGAACACGCCGGGTGGCCCGGGACCGTCAGCATCACTCACCAGACCTTGTCGGCAGTGGTGACAGACATGGCCGCCTCGCTAGCCGCTCAGGGGATCAGGCGGCTCGCGCTGGTCAACGGTCATGGCGGCAACTACGTCTTGTCTAACGTCGTACAGACGGCTAATGCGTCCGCCAAAGGCGCCATGACGCTGTTCCCAACGCGGCTCGACTGGGACCGCGCCCGTAAGGCTGCCAGCCTGGAGACAACAGCACACGACGACATGCACGCTGGGGAACTTGAGGTCTCCATCCTTGCTGCCGTATGGCCGGAGTCCGTACAGGAGGGCGCGTACGGTGACGATCACCTTGCTGGTGACCGATCTATGCTCCTAGTACACGGTATGGCCGGCTACACCGACAGCGGCGTAATCGGCCGTCCATCGGCCGCAACTGCAGCTAAAGGCAAGGCCATCCTTAAAAGCCTCACCGCATCCTTCGCCGACCATCTGGCCGCCCTCGAGCTGCCCAGTGACGTTGCTATGGTCCCGGGCGCTAAACCGTGACACGTCTTGCCCTCCTGCCGTCCGACGTCGCGGACTCTTCCCGGGTTCGTCTCGATGAGGACGCCGTTTCCATGGCGCCAAGCGGCCCGTCGTCACGCCGCATGCACCATAAATCTCGATGGCGCCACGCTCGGCCGGCCCGGCTGGTTCTCCTAAACCGCCGGGATGGGAAAGCCGCGCGACTGGCTCGCGAGGTCTCAGGTAGCCTTGTTGGGCGGCGGGCCGCTAGCTCAATGGCAGAGCTGAGGACTTTTAATCCTTAGGTTCGGGGTTCGAGTCCCCGGCGGCCCACAAATAGTGGCCATGACCAGCATGTATAGATCGTCGTCAAAGTAATGCGCGTCGATTTCCCGCAGCACATCGCACCCCGCCTAGTGTTCCGAGTCGTTGATGAGTTGATTAAGTTTGGTGCAGTAGTTGGCGAGGTTGTCGAGGATCTCGTCGGCGGTCTTGACCCAGACGAAGGGTTTCGGGTCGGCGTTCCACGCCTCAATCCAGGCGGTGACGTCGGTTTCGAGGTCTTTGACGCTGCGGTGGCTGCTGCGGCGGAGCTTGCGGCGGGTGAGTTCGGCGAACCACCGCTCGACGAGGTTGAGCCAACTGCCGGAGGTGGGGGTGAAATGCAGATGGAAGCGGGGATGTGCGGCCAGCCAGGTCTTGATTGCCGGGGTCTTGTGGGTGGCGTAGTTGTCGCAGATGAGATGCAGGTCCAGCTCGGATGGGGTGTTCGCGTCGATGGTCTTGAGGAACCGCAGGAATTCCTGATGCCGGTGCCGGCGTTGGTGCTGGCCGATCACCTGGCCGGTGGCCACGTCCAGCGCGGCGAACAGACTCGTGGTGCCGTACCGGATGTAGTCGTGGGTCTGCCGGCCGGGCACGCCCGGCATCATCGGCAGTACCGGCGCGCTGCGGTCCAGGGCCTGCATCTGGGACTTCTCGTCCACCGCGAGGACCATGGCCTTGTCCGGCGGGTCGAGATACAGCCCGACGACGTCGCGGACCTTCTCGATGAACTGCGGGTCCTTGGACAACTTCCAGGTGTCCACCAGATGCGGCTTGAGCCCGAACGCCCGCCAGATCCGCGAGATCGCTGTCTGGTTCAACCCGACCGCCGCAGCCATCGAGCGGGTGGACCAGTGGGTGTCGTTGCCGGTCGGCGCCTCTTCCAGGGTCTTGGTGATCACGGCCTCGATCTGCTCGTCGGTAATCTTCCGGGCCGCGCCCGGGCGAGGCTCGTCCGACAGGCCCTCCAGGCGGTCCCGCACGAATCTGGCCCGCCACTTGTTCACCGTCTGCGGCCAGATCCCCAACGCCGCGGCCACGTCCTTGTTGTTCGTACCTTCCGCGCACGCCAACACGATCCGGGCCCGCAACGCGAGAGCTTGCGCCGTCTTCGCCCGGCGAGACCACGACAGCAACGTCTGACGCTCCACATCGGACAGTACAAGCTCCGCCTTCGGGCGGCCGGCACTCGGCATAGACAACACGCTACATCATTTCAACATCGAAACAACGACTCACGACACTAGTTGTCCGCCGTCCGCGGAGGGCCACGGGGCTCCCCTCCGCAGTCCAGCAACTCGGCGTCGCAGACGCGGTCAGCCCGGACCCGAGCGCGAAGCTAGTTGGCGGCGGTGAACGCGTCGGTGGCTGCTTCGAGGTTCGCTGTCCACCAGTGCAGCAACTCCGAGGCGGAGACGAAGAGGTGGTCACAGGACGTGTCGGACCTGCCGTAATGGAGTTCGAGCTGCCACAGATCGTTGCTGAGGCGCTCCCACCACAGGCGGTGGACCGCATTGGCAAGGTCAGGGCTGGAGATTGGTCGGTGACGGCGGTAGCCGGAACTGAAGGCGGCAACGCGGGCAAGGTCTAGTCCTCGTTCGTCGCCGTATCCGAAGAGCAGGGTCGCGGAGCGGGCCACTTCGAGCCCGAGGGGCCGAATGTCAAGACGGTCCCAGTCCAGTACTGCTGACACGCGTCCCTTGTTCCACAGGATGTTGAGGTGCTGGAAGTCGCCGTGCGTATAACCACAGGGCCCAACCAGTGTTTCGCCGGCGGGGTGTAGATGGGTCGCCTGTTCCAGTAGCCGCCGACGGTGGTGCAGTTGCGCTTCGACGTAGCGGTCAAAGTTGTCGGGAGTGGCCTGTTGGCCAATCAGGGACAGGTAGCGATTGATCTTTGCGCGTGCGGTCGGGAGATCAGTCACAGGGACTAGAAGGCGGTCCGGTGCTGGTTCCAGGACGTCGGCGAGCGCCAAGTGCAGCGCAGCCAGCAACTCCCCAAGGGCGGCGGCTTCGGCCAGTGTCAGACTGTGCCCTGCACGGTGGACACCGGTCACCCACGGTAGAACGGCGTAGGCTGCGCCATCGATGAAGACCACGCTGTCGTCGCCGGCGAGGACCGGCGCCGGTACGGGTAGGTCGAGACCGGCCAGTGTCGCGGCGGCACGGTACTGCTGGCGTGCGACCTCGGGGCCGACGTCGAGAAGCTGCTTGACCGCCCATACGCCGGCCGCGGTGGTGACCCGCCAGTTGCGGTTCATCAGACCCTCGGTGATGACGGCGACCCGCGTGATCACGCCTAGTTAGAAAGCGGCAGCCACCTGGTGCAGGGCGCTCGGGACCGGGTACGGGCAGCGGGTCACTTTCGACCGGACTGGACTGCACTGCTCCACTCATACCAGCCAGGCCCTCCCGTGGGCGATGCGGCGTGTTGTCGACACGCTCTCGGCGTGTCGGACACACGTTCGAGAAAGGTCGGCGTGGACGGTGTTACGACAGCCGCGACGGCACTAACGTACCGAGACGTCGCCGGTCGTCGGGTGACCGGCCGTGGTCGAGCGGGGGCATCGATGGGTGAGGTGGCGTTGCCGCGTCCACGGGTGCGGCAGGCCCTCGGTAACAGCGTGGATATCACCGTCGGCGATGAGCCGGGGGTGTTGACGGTTGCCCGTGGACCGGAGGGTGCACCGTGCTGGGTACAGCTGCGGGCGGGTGTGCACGAGTCGGCGTTGGCGGGGCTCGCGGACGCGGTGGCGACGGCGCTCACGGTCGGCCTGCAGCATGGTGTTCCCGGGGCCGCGCTGGCGGACGCGCTGCAGCTTGCCGGGATCGTTACTCCTGGCGAGCACGCCGCAGACCTGCTGGTCGATAGGGACGTCCCGGCGGATCGGGCAGGCGTAGTGGTGGTGGGCCAGTGAGCACGGGTGTTGAGGTGGTCGACGAGCCGGCGCGGCTGCGGCACGACCTGGTCCGTACGCTGGTCGAGGCCGGCTGGTTGCAGGATGCGGCGGTGATGGCAGCGCTGCAGAGGGTGCCGCGGCATCTGTTCGTGCCGCACGTGCCTGTGCGGCAGGCGTACGCCAACGACGTCGTACACACCAAGTTCGGTCCGGACGGCCGACCGATCAGTGCGGCGTCGCAGCCGCGGATCGTGGCCATGATGTTGCAGCAGGCCGCGCTGCGGCCCGGTGACCGGGTGCTGGAGATCGGCGCGGGCACGGGCTACAACGCGGCGTTGCTCGCCGAGTTGACGGGACCCAGCGGGCACGTAACGACCGTGGACGTCGACGCGGACCTGGTCGACGCGGCGCGCGCTCACTTGGCCGCCGCCGGATACGGCACGGTGGAGGTGGTGTGCGGGGATGGCGCGTTGGGCCACCCGGCCGGGGCGCCGTTCGATGTGCTGATCGCGACGGTCGGCGCGTGGGATATACCCACGGCGTGGTCAGAGCAGGTCGGCGACGGCGGCCGGCTCGTTGTGCCGCAGCGCATTCGTGGCGGGATCAGCCGGTCCGTGGTCTATGAGCGCGACGCGGCGGGGCGGTGGGCCAGCGTCGATCACCAAATGTGTGGGTTCATGCCGTTGCGCGGCGGCGCCGCCGACGATCCTTGTGCCGCTGTCGACCTTATCGGGGATGGTCAGGTGCGCCTCGATGTCTACCAGGAGCAACGCGTCAATTCGGGCGCGCTGGCTGGCGTGCTCGGCAGGCCGCGGGTGCAGCGGCGGACCGGTGTGCGGTTCGGCGGTGCCGAGTCAGCGGAATGGCTGTGGCTCTGGCTGGCCTGCACGCTGCCCGGCGGCCTGTCGCTGCTGCACGCCGACCAGACGGCCCGCGACGCCGACCTGGTGGTCCAGCCGTACGGGCTATGGCCGATGGCCAGCACCAACGGCGCAGCGCTCAGCTACCTGACCGTCCTCGACCCGCTCGACGGCGGCAACGGTGTCGAAGTCGTGGTCGTCGGTCACGGCGCCGGCGGTGACGACCTCGCCGACCAGATGGCCGCGGAAGTCGTGCGCTGGCACGAGCGGTACCGCGACAAGAGCGTGCACCTGTTCTTCGAACCACTCACTGCACCAGGCCCAGTGGCGGGCGAACTTCGCGACGTCGCGCGTGGGCAGTTCCTGTTCACGATGCCGAATGGCCGGCTCACGGTGCGGTGGAACGATGGAGGGTTGGCGTGACCGTGCTCGACATGCGAGCGGCGTTGCGCGGTGTCGTGACGAGGCTGGTGCCGTTCGACGAGCGGGAGGCGGCCGACCGCAGTGCGGTGATGGCCTGGATCGACTCCGGTGCGGATCTGTATCGGAGGGTGCCACCCGACCGGCCGCCCCAGCACCTCGTCACGTACTTCCTGCCCTTCGACTCGGCCACCGACCAGGTGTTCCTCGTTGCGCATCGCAAAGCCGGACTTTGGCTGCCGCCCGGCGGGCACGTCGAACCCGGCGAGGCGCCGTGGGCGGCCGTCGAACGTGAAGCCGATGAGGAACTGTCCGTCGCCGCCCGTCCGCACACGCTGACGCCCGACCGGCAGCCGCTGTTCCTGACCGTCACGGAGACCGTCGGTCCAGGCCAGCACCATGACGCCACGTTGTGGTTTCTGCTTGCTTTGGACCGTGAGGCACGGATGGCGCCCGACCCGGTCGAGTTCACCGGCTACGGCTGGTTCCGTCGCACTGACGTGGCTGCCTGGCCCGCCGGCCGAAGCGACCCGGAGATGCCCCGTGCCCTGGCCAAGCTAGCCTCCCGACTGCACCTTCGAGAGCCCGGCCATGGCGACCGGTGACAACCGCCGCCTGACCGCCACGCACGACCCAGTGACGGCAGCCAGGAAGGAGCCGTACCTGGTGCCGGTTGACGTTCTGCTGCTCTATACCCGCGTCGGTCCGGACGGGACTGAGTTGCTGGTCGGGCTGCGCCAGGGCGGCTTCGCGTCCGGGCACTGGGATACCGTCAGCGGCAAGCTCGAGCCGGACGAAGCGCTGCAGCAGGGCATGGCGCGGGAGGCCTTCGAGGAGACCCGGCTGCGGGTGCCCGCAGACGAACTGCGGCTGGTCGCGGTGGCCCACTGGCATCCACCAGACGGCACACCCCGGGTGGGCATGTTCTTCCACCTGGAGGCTGATCCCGGCCGCCACGGTGAACCGGTCATCGCGGAACCGGGTAAGTGCCGCGAACTGCGGTGGGCGCCGATGACCGCGCTGCCGACGCTGCTGCTGCGGTACACGGAGATCGGCATCGACCTGTACCGGTCGGGGCGGCCGTACACCTCCGTGGACTGGCCCGACAGCACCCAAACCTTCGGCGGGCGGTGACATGCAGCGGGTAGCGATCATCGGCGCGGGCGGAGCCGGCAAGACCGTGCTGGCCAACCAGCTCAGCGTGCTGCTCGACCTCCCGGTGACGCACCTGGACGCGCTGCGGTATACGCCGACGTGGCACCTCGTGCCGGAGGACGAGTTCGCCGCGGCCCAGCGGGTAGTCACCGCGACGGACCGGTGGATCATCGACGGGAACTCGCTGGCGAGCATGCCGATCCGGTTCGCCGCCGCCGACACCATCGTGTTCCTCGATCTGCCCGCCCGGGCCTGCCTGTGGGGCGTGTTGCGGCGACGCTGGCGCTACCGCGGCGGACAGCATGCCGACGGCGTTCACGATCGGATTACCTGGTCGTTTCTGACCTACATCGTGCGGTTCCGGCGCCGGACGGGTCCAGCTGTGCGCCGGTGCATCGCCGACTACGGGAGTCACGCCGTTCTCGTGGAGCTCACCAGCCGCCGTCAGGTGCAGCGGTGGCTAGCCCACCTCCACCGGCGAGCCGGCCATCTTGTGTCCGGCGAGATGGCCGAGGACGGTTGACGCGCACAACGTGCCTGGCTGGGCGGGTGCGGCTGCAGTAGCGGGATGCGCGGTCCGCCGCGTCATGCCGCCCGTTGCCGTCGGCGGGGTACCAGTGCAGCGGCGGCTTCGGCCTTGGCCCGCTCCACCTCGAGTTCGGCGATGACGGAGGTGTAGGTGTCACCGGTGATCGTGATCGAGGAGTGGCCGAGCAACTCTTGGACGTCCTTGAGGTCGGCCCCAGCGGCCTTAAGGAACGTCGCGGCGCAGTGCCGCAAGTCGTGCAGGCGGATCGGTGGGAGCCCAGCGTCGCGGACGAGCCGTTCGAAACGCCCGGTGACCGTCTCGGGGTGCCATGGCTGACCGCCGGGCTGGACGAAGAAGAATCCGGTGTCGGGCCATGCTGCGCCGCCGACCAGCTGCCACCGGGCGCGGCGGGCGTGGTAGGCGTGCAGCGCGGCGAGAGTGAAGCTGTCCAGTGACACGACGCGGTTGCCGGACTCGGTCTTCACGTTCTTGACCATCGGCCTGTAGCCGAGCGTGGCCATCTGCTGGGAGATCGTGACCAGGGCGTTGTCGAGGTCGACAGCGGCGTCCGGCAGCCCGACGGCTTCACCGCGGCGCAGCCCGCGGTGCAGGATCAACACGTACAGCGGGTAGAGGACGATGTCGTGGTCCTCGGCGTAGTCGAGGAACTCGCCGGCCTGCTGCGGGGTCCACACCATGACGGCGCTGGGCCGCTCGCCGGTGGCGCGCCAGTGCTGCACGGCCTTGTCGGTCCAGACGCGCGCCTTCGGCCGGGCGCCGGAGGGCAGTTCGACGTGTGCGGCCGGGTTGAAGTCGATCAACCGGTTGTTGCTCTTGCGGATCGCGTCGTTGAGCGCTTTGCGCAGCGTGGCGCGGATGCGCTGCATGGTGGCCGGCCCGGTGGTCCTGGCGCCCCGCACGGCCGCCCGGACTTCCGGGTCGTTGCTCTGCCTGGCGATCTCGATGGCGGTGTTGCGGTCGGCGATCGCGGTGAACATCGCCTCGATGTGCTCGACCCGCAGCTTCTCCAGCGGGATGCCTCCGAGGTGCGGGACAAGATGCACCCGGATGTGCGACTCGTAGGCGCGCACGGTGCCGGGCTCGATCGTGCGCCGCGAGTCCAGCCATTGTGGGAGGTACTCGGCGAGGGTCATGGCGACCGTGGCGGGAAGCCCGGCTCGGACGCGTTTGGCGACCATGTCGCGGTCCGGTAGCGGCGACCCGGACTTGACGGCTTTGAGCAGGTCGGCGATCTCGATGCCGAGGGCGGCGTCGTCGCCGGCGAGGGCGAGCAGTTCGTTGGCCTTGTCGAGGTCCTTCGCGGCCTCGTCGCGGCTGTCGAACGTGATACGGCGCAGTTGCCGCCGGTCGCCGGCGGCGGTGGGTGGGAGTTCGAGCTGGTAGCCCCACCGCCCGTGGGTGGGACTCCACGATCCGCCGGCCCGGCGCAGGTGCGGGCAGGCGTTGCCGAGTTTCTTACCGTTGGCGTCCCGGCAGGCGCAGCGTTTGAAAATGGATCCTTCCGCCATGGTGGGTTGGCTCCCTGGTTATGGGGCAGCTTGTGGGCTGCGGATTCGATACGGGGTGATCGACGCGTGCCTTCCGCGATGTGGTCAAGTCGCGGGTGCCCGGTCGGTCGGTGGGATGTCGTCGGGCGGTTCGTCGTCGCCGACCGGCAGGTGCAGCGCCTGGAGGATGGCCGCGACCGGCACGCGGTAGCGGCTGCCGAAGCGCAGCACGCTGACCGGGAACTGGTCGCGTTTGGCCAGGTCGTAGGCGGCAGCGCGGGAGAGTCCGAAGATCTGTGCCGCGGTCGCCACATCGGTGACCAGCCCGAGTGCGCGGATCCGCTGCTGGGTCCATACCGACGGCGACTGTGCGTCGCCGGCGGCCGAGGAGCCGGTGTCGTTGGTGGGCACGAGTTGTGCTCCCTTCATTTGTGTAAGGGCGGGTATGGGCATCGCGGTGCATCCGATGGATCGGATTGACGTGCTGTAGGAGATCGAGCTACGTCGGCGACGTAGACCCCGGTCCGCCTCTGCCCGATGGGCATGCCGCCGGGTTTGCTTTCGCGATTGCCGGGTGCGCCGGGTCAGGTACCGGGTAGGTGCGACCGCCCGGAATCGGATGGAAGGCCGCAGACATCGTGGGCGGAGTGTGAGGTACCGGGTCCACGGTGGTCACGAGCTTCGATGAGGTCCTGCCGGTGTGGCCGGGTCCTGCGCGACGGTCCGCAGCCAGGCAAGGAGGATCGGCAGGTTGCGGTCGGGGCCGTAGGCGAGGAAGGTGCCGTCGGCCGAGTGGCAGCCGATCGACTGCGCATATCGCAGCCGGCGCAGGCTGTTGACCCGGCCCATGTGCACCCAGAGTCCGCGGCGGCGTGCCTGCCGCGCGAGCTGCGCGGCGGCAGGTCCGAGCTTCCAACCGGTTGTGCCGCCGAGGAACAGGGCGTCGAAGGACCGCCAGGAGATCGGCAGGTCCTCCAGGCCGTCTTGGGCGACGAGCGCGGCCGGGAAACCGGCGGCACGGATGTGCTCGAGCATCGGCTCTGCTCGTGTGAGGGTGGCTGCGGCGTCGTACGGCACGTCGGGTGCGGTGGCGAACGCGCAGCGCCCGGCCCGGTCCCTGCGACCGGTGAGCCACCGCAGGTACGCTGCGTCGCCGGGGTAGCGGCCGGGCGTGAAGCAGCTGTTGTCGGCGCACCAGTCCACCCCGGCCGGCACGGTGTTGCCTGCGGCCGGGGTGGCGATCATGCCGAGCAGGCCGGCGGCCATCGCCTCACGTACCTGGGGGCCGGAGGCGGTGGCGTAGTAGCGCACGGCAGACGGTGACGGCGGTGACAGGGACGAGCGTGGCGATGGCCTTGACCCACAGCTGGCCGGGCATGGCGGCCCAGACCGGCAGTCCGGCGAGGGCGAGGAACACGACGGTGTCCACCGGCGCGCCGACTGCGTTGGAGGCCAGCGCGGCCGGGATCCAGCCGTGCCGGCGCAGCGGCTGGTAGACGAGCAGGTCGGCCAGTTCGGACACGGCGAACGCGGCGCCGGAGGCGACCGCAAGTCGGGGCCCGGCGAGGCCGGCGCTCAGTACCGCGCCGGCGCCGATGCACACGAGCACGGCCGTGCGGCCGCCCTTGTCGTGGAGCCAGTCGCGGGTGAGCAGAGTGAGCCCGGCGGCGGAGGTGCCAGCGGTCGCGGTCATGCCGAACCCCACCGGGATCAGGCCGTAGGCGGAGGTGAGAGCGTTGGCGGCCACGACGGTGGCGATGAACACCACGACCGCAGATCCGGCCTGAGGTCGGCGGGTTGGTGCCCGGTGCCGGCCCGGTGCGGTCTGTGCGGAGCGGATGACGGAATACGGAGGTGAGGGTGTGGTAGTCACGGTCGGTGTCGGTCCTTCCAGACGAGTGCAGACGGCGAACGGCCACCGCGCGGGGCGGTGGCCGTTCGAGGTGGGCGCGTTCGGTCGATAGCGCGGTGGTCCGGGTCAGGCCTCCGGGGCGTGCCACCGTTGTCGCGCGATGCCGTCGGCGCCGCGATCGGTGCGGGGACGGCTGGGCCGTGACCAGCCGGGGCTGGGCGGCCGGGCGGCGACGACGCGCCACCCAGCCGCGCGCAGGCTGGCCCCGGACTCGCCGCCCTGCGTGTACGTGATGAGCCGGCGGTAACCGAGCGCTTTGGCCGCTCGCCACGCCGCGGCGTAGAGCAAGCTGCAGGCGTTGCGGGCCCCGTCGGCCACGGCGACCCTGGTGACCTCGAGGGTCTGGCCGTCGTCGAGCATCCGGGCCACCGGCCGGCCCACCACGGCCACCCCGACCAGCACCTCGCCGCAGGCGACGCCCATGGAGAACTTGTGCCCCTGCGGCGGCCGGTGATGGCGGTGCCAATCGGTGATGAACGAGCACGCCTCGGCGTACGTGACCGGCACGACCCGTAGGCTCATCTGCCCGTCCCGTCCTCGTGGGCCGGCAGGTGTGGGGCGAGGCGGGCGATGGCCTCGTCGTGAAAACCGGCCGCGATGTCGACGCCGACGTACCGCCGCCCTAACTGGACGGCGGCGAGGCCGGTGGTGCCCGCCCCGGAGAACGGATCGAGCACCACCCCGCCCGGCGGGCAGCCCGCGGCGATCGCCCGCAGCGGCAGGTCGAGCGGGAACGGCGCGACGTGTGCACCGCGATACGGGCGGGTGGCGATGGTCCGCACGTCGCCCGGGTTGCGGCCCTTCGGGTGCGCCGCGCTGTGCGCGTGGCCGAGCGGGACGAGGTTTCCCCGCCCCGCGCCTGGTTCCACGGCAGTGTGCTCGGCGTTGTATTTGCCCCCGTAGCGGCCACCGCGGCGCCGGGCAGTCGCGCCGACTCCGCCGGTGGTGCCCTTGCGGGCGCCGCCGAAGACCCGGCTGCCGTCGGCCGCCTCCGGCCGTTTGAGCGGCAGCCGGACCGGGTCCAGGTCGAAGTGGTACCGCTGCGACGTGGTGAGCAGGAACAGCAACTCGTACGTCGCGGACAGTCGGTCGGTGACCGACTCCGGCATCGGGTTCGACTTGGCCCAGATCACCGCGTTCCGCAGCCACCACCCCGAGCTCTGCAACGCGAACGCTACCCGCCAGGGCACCCCGATGAGGTTCTTCGCGGGCAGCTGCGACCCGTTGCGCCCTGACGGCAGCCGCCGGGTCGCGGCAATGCCGCTGGCGGTGTCGTAGGCACGTTTCGACCCACCGGAGTAGCTGTCGCCGAGGTTGAGCCAGCACGTGCCGGTCGGCGACAGCACCCGACGGACCTGGTCGAACACGCCGACCAGCCGCGCCACGTACTGCTCGACCGTGGCTTCCAGGCCGTACTGCGGGTCGGACCACACCGCGCCACAGCGCGGGCATACGGCGCCGTCGACACGGCTTCGCGCCGGAGGCCGATGTCCGCAGCCGCCGTCACCGCCAACCCAGGCACCGGTGCCGTAGTCACGCAGTGACCAGAACGGCGGCGAGGTGACGACGGCGTCGACACTGCTGTCCGGCATGGCGGCCAGCACGTCGGCGGCGTCACCCAGATATAAGGTGACCGGCCCCGCCCGGTGGTACTCGTATCCAGTCAGGCTGTGGCCAGTTGGGCGGTCACTGGTCATCCGGCCACCGCCCACCGGTGCGGACACAGCAGCAGCCGCAGCGCGACCGCTGCCTGCTGCGGCACGACGCCGTTGCCGAGCACCCGCAGCGCGGCGGTGCGCGGCAGGCCCAGCCCGGTGACCCAGCCCGGGTCGAGGCCCATGAGCCATTCCACAAACGGGGGCGCCAGCACGGGCTTGCCGTGCTTGCCGGGCTGGGTTGGCTCGGGCACCACCCGGCCGAGCAGCAGCTCCCACCGGGCGACCGCCGCCGCATAGACGCCCCATCGATCTTCGTCAGGGGTGCCCAGGGCAGACACCGCGGTGATCAGGTCCGCGCCACCGTCGCCGTGCCGCCACGCCCCGTGCCCATCCGACGCGCGCGGGGTCGGCAGCGTGCGGACCTGCACGGCGGCCGACGGCAACGTGAGATCACCGTGCGACCCCCGCTGCCCCGGGCAGCCCTTCTCTCCGTCCGACGCCCGGGGCGTGGGCAGCAGCACCTGCGACAGCGGCGGCCGGAACCCCGCTCCGGCACGCCGACCCGCCGTGCCGGTGTCGCTGGCCCGCGGGGTGGGCAGCAGCCGGGCGGCGTCGGTCAGCGTGCGACCGGCGTGCCCGACCATCGGGACGCTACGCCCGGCGGTGGCGTTCGCCGACGAGCGGCTGTCGGCCACCGTGGGCGTGGGCAGCAACTGCCCGGCCAGTTGGTGCAGGCCGGGCCGGCGGGTCGCACCTGCCGACAGGGACCGGTTCGACCCGTACGCGACCGCCGTCGGCGTCGGCAGCAACCCGTGTCGGCTGCCGCCGGGCTCGAGCAGATCGGGCAGCCCGTACGGCAGCCCCGGGCCCTTGCCGTCACGCGCGCACGGGGTCGGCAACGTCGGCGCGTTCGTCGAAGACGCCTGCCGGGACGGCCAGCAGGAACAGGCGGTCTCGGCGGTGAGCGGCACCGACGTCGGACGCGCGTAGGCATAGCCACCGCGTGTCGTACCCGAGCGCGGCCAGGTCGGACTGGACCCGGTCGAACCCGCGCCGGAGGAGCGCGGCCACGTTCTCCACGTAGAGGACCGGCGGGTGTAGCGCGCGAACGGCGTCGACGACGGCGCTCCACAGACCGGAGTGCGCTCCGGTGATGCCGGCGCGTTTGCCGGCGTTGCTGATGTCCTGGCAGGGGAACCCGGCGGTGAGGACATCGACCGGCTCGACGGCGCCCCAGTCGACGGCCCGGATGTCGCCGAGGTTGGCGACGTCCGGCCACCGTGTGGCCAGGACGGTGCGGGCGTGCGGGTCGGTTTCGGCGTACCAGACGAGCTGGCCGCCGAGCACCAGCTCGACGGCCAGGTCAAGCCCGCCGTAGCCAGTGCACAGGGATCCGACCCGTGGCCCGTGGCCGGGTCCGGGCTGCGGGACGGGAGGGGCACTCACGCCACCTCCCGGACCGACAGACCGGCCCCATCGGCCTCAATGGCGGCGACGGGAGCCTGCTCGTTGGCGTGTGGGCAGGTCCACGGCCCGCATCCTGGGGCGTCCGCCTCCTCGGCTGACTGTGGGCGCAGCCGGACCACATCGAGCGGGACCCGCTGGCGGTGCAGGAAGAACTGCCCGCGCAGCGGATGCCCGTCGGCGTTGGCCCGGGCCGACCCGTGGCGGATCGCCGCGTCGAACGCGACCGCGTCCGCCCACTCGGCTGGGTTCTGCTCGCGGAGCCGCGCCCACTCTGCGTCGGTGTGGTACGGGCACCCGATGCAGGCTGAGCGGGGTGTGCTGCCCAGGCCGTGTTCGGCGAGGTAGGTGACGCAGTCGCTGCGCCGCCAGCCGAGATCCAGCAGCGGGAACGTGTTGCGCATGTAGGCCACGTCCGCGTCCCGGGCCCGATGGACCTCGTCGACCGAAATCCCGATGGCCATCTCGACGAACACGCCGGCCGGGATCCGCTGCGGATACGGGTATCCGAGCCGGCGACGCACCTCCGCCTTGATGGGTTTGATCTTGTACTCGGCGGTGCATTGCCGCCGCGCCATCCCGTGTTCACCGTTCGGGCCCAGGGTGAACAGCGGCATCGACGCGAAGCGGTGCGCCGGATCGAGCGCGTCGACGCGGATATCGCCGACGCCTACCCGCACGACCGGGATCCCGGCCGCGGCGGCGAGCCGCTCGAGGCGGTCCAGGTGGGTGTAGACGGCGGCGGGTTCCCAGCCGGTGTCCGCGAAGATCGTCGCGTCGAAGGGCGGGATCTTGCCCTGGATCGCCAGCAGCAGGCACGTGGTGCTCTGAATGCCGGCGCCCAGGCTCAGGTAGCGGCCTGACGGCTCCGTGGGTGCACTCATGCGACCACCCCGCCGCCGGTCGGCCCGTCGCCGGGCTGGCCCTTGACGAACACGAGGACGTCCTCGTGCGCGATCAGGTGCATGGGCGTTCCGGCCGCGCGTGCCCGGCGGACCTGCTGCAGTTGGAAGAACGACGGCCGGGCGACCAGCCCGCCGTCGCGGACGGCGGCGAGCAGCGCCACGCACCGGTCCACCGGGGTCAGCCCGGCCCGCAGCCCGGCGCCGATCACCGCCGACGGGAGGTCGACCAGTTCGCCGTGCTTGCGCCACGGCCGGGCGGTCACCACGACCACCCCGCCGGGCTTCAGCAGCGTCGCGCAGCCGGCCAGGATCTGGGCGAACCCGTCGGTGAGGCCGGTGAGGTCGCGGTAGGCGAGGTTGCCCTTGTCGGTGCCGTCGTTGTAGGCGTTGTCGAACTTCGCTACCCCGTCCGCACCCGGCCGCACGAGGCCGTGCACGGTCGGCCCGTACGGCGGCGACGTGACAACCAGCGCCACCTGCCCGGCCAGGGCCTCGGGGACCAGCGACAGGATGCCGGTGGCGTCGCCGCGGATCACGCCGGCCCGGCCGGTCGCGCCCTGGGCGTGGGCGTGGCGGATGTTGGCGTCGGCGATGTCCGACCAGCGCGACTCGTACTCCACGCCGATCGCGTCCCGCCCGGCGTGGACCGCCTCAACGAGGGTGGTGCCGATCCCGCACATCGGGTCCAGCACGAGGTCGCCGGGCCGGGTGTAGGCGGTGACGGCGTGCGCGGCGATCGCCGGCAGCATCCGCGCCGGGTGCTGCACCGACTCCCGCACATATCGGCCCTTGCGCTGGACCGGGCCGGTTGCCTGCGCGGTCGCCCACACCGACAGCCGCTCCGGGGCGGGATCGGCGCGGTGGCGTCCGTCGTAGGTGACGTCCGCAGCGCCGATCCCCTTGTTGGGCTCGTCGGGCTCGGCTGCCGCGACGGTGGTGGGTCGCTTAGCCACGGCGACCACCGCCCTCGCGCCCGGCCCGTCGCTGCCCCACCGGGCGCTGGCTCTGGGACTGGCTGAATACGAGCAGGTCGGCGTGGATGCGCAGATGCGCGACCTGCCACTGCGCGCCGGTGGCGCCGACGAGCGTGAGCAGTTCCTCGTCGGTGACGTGGTAGACGAACGCGTCGCCGCCGTCGCTGATGTCCGCGGCGACCGCGACGATGTGCTGCAGGTAGCCGAGCCCGACACTGGCCGCCGCGGTCACGACCGGCGAGAAGTCCTCCGGGCCGGTGGTGCCGGTGGCCGAGCCGGCGGGGACGGCGACGACGAGGATGAGGCAGCCGCCGGGGCGCAGCAGCCGGGCGCAGGCGGTCAGCAGCCAGGCCAGGCGGACCCGGTTGGCGGCGTCGGCCTCGTCGAGGGGCCAGCAGGCGACCACGAGGCTGGTGGCCTGCTGCAGCGACCCGTCCGGGGGCAGGTCGGTGACGGGCTCGGTGGTGGTGGAGCCGGTGGGCAGGTCCGGGTCGGTGAGGTCGTCACCGAACCAGGCGCCCAGTTCCGGCACGTCGTCGCCGTCCTCGGCGGCAGTGCCGTCGGTGGTGTCCGTGGTGGTCTGGTTGGAGGCGGCCGGGGTGGCCGGGCCGATGATCAGGCTGGAGGCGTCGGTGAACCAGGCCGGGTGGTGCCGCCGGCCGCCGGCCGCGCACGCCTGGCTGAGGGCGTGGCGGTCGGTGAGGTCGACGACGGCCTCGCCCGGGCGGCTGTAGGCGGCCACCAGGCGGGCGGCGAGCCGGGCGCCGATGCTACGCCCGACGTCGGCGCCGGTGCGGGCGGTGCGCCAGACGGTGAGCGGTACCGGCGGATCACCGGCCACCAGGTCCGTCTGGGCCGCCTCGGCCCCGCCGGCGAGGCCGGCGGTGCCCGGGTCGGAGGTGGATGCGGGATTGCGGGGATCGTGCTGCGGCGTGTGCTCGCTCATGTGGTGTCGGCTCCGCGCCGCGCCGTGGTGCGCTGACACCCTCAAACCGGCGTTTGTGAGCTGTGGCGAACACCTGCCGATCTCACAGCGGTCTCACAAAACCCTGACAGCGCCGCGAGCGGTCCACACAGTCCGGTTCTGTCCCGCTTCGCCATCGTTGCGGCGCGCATGCTCGGGCCAGAGTGGATCAGCGTTGTGAGATCGGCGCGGAGGCCGGACAGTTGCTCGTTGTCAGATACCCACCGTGACCGGCACCCGGACAATGACAATGACGGCTGTCGATGACATGACAGTGGCGTGCTGCACTGCCAGCCCGGAGGATGACAACGGCACGGTGGCGCTGCGGGCCGCCGGCACCGCCTCAGGCCATGACATTCGATCTTGGCGTTGTCAGACGGGTGTGACACCCGTCCGGCGCGTCGTCTGTCAGCAACGGCGGCGGCGCGGCGCTGTCGGCGGTGATGACGTCCGACGGCGCTGTCAGATCGGCGAAGTCTGACGCCGCGCCACTGCGAGGCGCGGTGAGAAGCCGTCAGACGCTGTGAGATCGCCCGGACGCCCTGTCCGCCTCTCTGGCGCCGCCGTGTCATCGTCGCTGGCCCGTCGGCGCGTGGTGGCATCCGCGCCAGCACGTCATTGTCAATGCGCAGCTCAGCGCACCTTTGTCAGCCCTGCGGCAACCGAGAGGCCGGTAACCGACGGCGGTTGTCAGAGCGCCGGTCGGGCGGTTGGGTCGGGTGTCAACCGGCGCTGGCCTGCGATGTCAGTGCCTTGTGAGACCGGCGTGGCGCAATCACGGTCAGGCACGCCGGCCGTACCGGCGCCGGCGTGTCATCGACATCCTTCTCTGTCATTGGAGTTCTTGACATGACCGTGTCCGCCAAGGACTGGCCCGACTCGCCGCTGGACGCCGTGGACGCCGCGTTCGCCAAACTCACCTGCGACCCGGATCCGTTGTCCCTCGACCTGGACCAGCTGACCGACCCGATCGGTGCTGACAGCGGCCTGCCGGCCGGTGTCATCACTCTGCCGGCGCTGGGACAGTGGCTCCTGCAGCACCCGCGCGCCTACACCGTGCGTGACGTCGTCTGGCGAGAGCTGATCCGCCGGGCCCGCCTGGACGGCCCGGAGTGGGTCATCGCCGCCACCGCCCTCGCGATGCCAGCGCTGCGCCGCTACGCCGGGCAGCTACGCACCGGCTGGGCCGGCGACGCCGACGACCTGGACGCGGAGATCCTCACCGGGTTCCTGACCGCCCTGCGCGACCGGGTCGACCTCGTCCGACCCGCGCCGTACGCGGCACTGTGCAAGGCGGCCTGGCGCGCCGGCTATGAACTGCGTCAGCGCGACGGCGCCGAGGCGACCCCGGTGGAAAACCTCGAGCACGTCACCGGCCCGCGCACCCCGAAACGCCCGTACGGGCACCCGGACCTGCTGGTGCGCCGCGCCGTACAGCTGGGCATCGTCGACGTCTGCGATGAGCAGCCCTACATCGACCTGCGGCTGGGCCACCGTGCCGTCGAGCCGATCGCCGCCCGGCTCGGGCTGGCCGTGGACACCCTGCGCCGGCGGGTCGAGCGCATCGACGAGCGCATCGCCGACGCCCTGGCCGAGGGCCTGCTCACCGAGGTGACCTCCCCGCGTGCCCGCGACGACCTGGCCCGCAAGGCCAGCAAGCGTCAGCGCATCCGCGCTGGACGCAGCGCCGCCGTCTCACCGTCGCCAGCCCTGGCCGCCGCCTGACGTCCAGCCCAAGCCCCCTCCCGCCGCGCGGGCCCGACCCTTGATGTCGGGCCCGCGTTCGTCTGCCCCCGACCCTTGGACGCAAGCCGGGTTCCCGCAGCGCCCAGTACATCCTCGGCACGCCGTGCGGCGTTCGGCGAGCGGGACGGACGAGCCCTTGTCAAGGGTTGTGAGGCTGACGTCGTCTCACAAGGATCTGTCAGGGCTCGGCCCAGCTCGCGCCGTGAGGGTGCTGTGAGACCGGACCGGCGAGCCGCGCGACCGCGCCAGCCAGCCGGCTGATCGCGGCAGAGGGCCTCTGAGCTGCGCTGTCAGACATTCGTGCAGCGTTGTGAGTCTGTTGTCAGACGCTGTGAGACATCGAGGTGTTCGCCACAGCTCACAAACGCCGGTTTGAGGGTGCGGAACCACCGCGGCGCGCCACCGGATCTCAGACCGGGCGCACCGGACGGCTGGTTCCGCTCGCCGCCGGGCCGAGACATGGCCGATGCGAGCCGGGCGCCTCGGGTGCCGCGCCATGTTGATGCGCTGACACCTCATCGAACACCGCCAACCCGAATGGGAGGACGAGCTCCTCCCGAGGTCCGCCGCGGTTTCGCCGGACGCCTGCCTCCCGCGCCCGGCGGCGGTCCCTGACCGCCGTTCGAGCACACGCCCGGGCACCCGCCGTTGCGCGGCGCCGGGCGGGAGGTGAACCCACCCATGTCCCGCATCCCGCGGGCACGCCTGCGTGCCCTCATCACCGTACTGTCCACATCGGACACATCACGTCGTGTCGCCCGCCGTGCCGGCCGGGTCGGCGCGCACCTCGCGACCGTCGCGTTGATGCTGTCAGTGCCGGCCGCCGCCTACGCCGACACCGGCGCGCCGGTCATCCTGGCCGCCAACGACCTGCCCACCGTCATCAGCAACCTGCAGACGTGGGTCATGGGCATCCTGGCCGCCGTCGCCACCCTGTTCCTGGTCCTCGCGGGCGTGTACTGGGCGACCGCCGGCGGCGACCCCGCCCAGGTCGACAAGGCCAAAGGCGCGTTGAAGAACGCCCTGGTCGGCTACGGCCTGGCCGTGCTCGCCCCGATCCTGCTGCAGGTCGTCAAAGGCATCGTCGGGGGCTGAGCGGCGATGGGCTACCTGCTGAACGGGATCCTCGATTGGTTCGCGGGCATCCTGCTGGACTGCCTCAACGGGCTGATCGGCGCGATCACCCACGCGCTGCTGATCACCCCGGACGTCACGGCCCTGCCGCAGGTGAAGGCCCTGACCGGCCGGTCGATCTGGGTCGTGGACACCGTCTTCGTCCTCGCGTTCCTCGCCGCCGGCGCCCTGACCATGGTCGCCGGCGGCGATGAACGCGCCCGCTACACCGCCAAGGACCTGCTGCCGCGGTGCATCGTCGGGTTCGTCACCGCGCACTTCTCCCAGCTGATCGCCGGCAAGCTCATCGAACTGGCCAACGCGTTCACCCAGGCGCTGACGGCGCAGAACTTCGACGGCGACGGCGCGCTCAACGCCGTTAAGACGAACATGCTGGCGGCCCGCGACAAGACGGCCGCGCTGCTGTTCATCGTCTGCCTGGCCATCATCGTGTTCCTGCTCGCCGCCACGGCCTGCAGCGTGATCGTCCGGTTCGCGGTCGCCCTCGTGCTGACCGCCGTCGCGCCGATCGCCCTCGCGTGCCATGCGCTGCCGCAGACCGACCCGGTGGCCCGGATGTGGTGGCGCTCCTACGTCACCATGCTCGCCATCCCGGTGGTGCAGGCGTTCGTGCTGTTCGCCGGGCAGTGGATGATGCTCGACACCGCCAACATGCTGCCCGTCCTCGGCCTGCCGATGGATCCCGGCGGCGTGATCAACATGTTCGTGGTGATGGTCCTGCTCTGGACCACCGTCAAAGTGCCCGGGCTGATGCGCCGCTTCGCCACCAGCGGCGGCGGACGCAGCCCCAACTTCCTCGGCACGATCGTGCGGGTCGTGGTCGTGCAGCAGCTCACCCGAGGGCTGCGCATCCCCGGCGTGCGGGCGGTGGCCTGATGACCCGCCGCGACCGCCGCGACGAGGAAACCGTCAGGGCGCGCATGCCCGCGGACGTCGACGCGCCGGACAAGGTGCTCTACGGCCTGACCTTCCGGCAGCTGGCGATCCTGGCCGTCGCCGCCGTCGTGGGCTACGGCGGCTGGCAGGCCCTGCACCAGGTGCTGCCGGTACCGGTGCTGCTCGGCGCCGCCGTGGTCCTCGGCGGGCTGGTGTTCGGCCTGGCCGTGGGCCGCCGCGACGGGCTGCCGATGGACGTGTGGCTGACCGCGGCGGTGCGGCACTCCCGCGCACCGCGGGCGCTGTCCACGACCGACACGACCGCCAAGACGCCCGACTGGGTGCAGGCGCCGGCGTCGAAGGTGATGCTCCCGGCGCCGCTGAAACTGCCGGCCGACGCCGTCGACGAACGCGGCGAGATCAACCTCGGCGGCACGAAGGCGGCGATGGTGGCCGCGACCAGCGTCAACCTGGCGCTGCGCACCGCCGACGAGCAGGCCGCACTCATCGACACGTTCGGCCGCTGGCTCAACAGCCTGTCCACGGCGACGCAGATCGTCGTGTCGGCGCAGCCGGTCGACCTGCACTCGCACGCCCGCACGCTCGCCGCAGCGGCGGACCGGATGCCGCACCCGGCCCTCGCGGACGCGGCGGCCGACCACGCGAAATTCCTCGACGACCTCGCCGAGCGCCGCGATCCGCTGCGCCGGCAGGTCCTCATCGTCACCCGCACCGGCACCGGCGAACGCGGCGAGCACGCCGCCCGCCGCCGCGCCGACGACACCGTCCGGTCGCTGTCCGGGCTCGGCGTCACCACCCGAGCCCTGGACGGACACGCCGCCACCGCGGCCCTCGCGGCCGCCGCGGACCCGTACCGGCCGCCCCGCCCCGGCGGGCTGGCCGCGCCCAACACCGTCATCACCGCGCCCCCGGCAGGGAGGCCGCGCACCAGGAGGACATCGTGATCTCCGTCCGGCGCCGACGCGCCGCACCCACCGTTGACGCCGGCGACAGCACGCCGCCCGCCGCCCTGGCCGCCGCAGTCGCGCCGGCCTCGGTCGAAGTCACCCCCCGGTTCCTGCGGGTGGGCGACGGCTACGCCGCCACCCTCGTCGTCACCGGCTACCCGGCCGAGGTCGGCCCGGCCTGGCTCGAACCACTGCTGTCCTGGCCCGGCCGGCTCGACCTCGCCCTGCACATCGACCCCATCCCGGCCCCCGTCGCCGCGGCCCGGCTGCGCAACCAACGGGCCCGATTCGAATCCTCCCGCCGCGCGGACGAGCAGAAGGGCAAGCTCGCCGACCCGTACGTCGAGGCCGCCGCCGACGACGCCGCCGACCTCGCCGAACGTCTGGCCCGCGGCGCGGCGAAGCTGTTCCGCGTCGGGCTGTACCTCACCGTCCACGCCCGCACCGAGACCGAACTGCTCGAGGCGTGCGCGCAGGTGAAGGCCGCCGCCGCCTCCACCCTGATCGAGGTCCAGCCGGCCACCTGGCGGCACCTGCCCGGCTGGACCACCACCCTGCCCCTGGCGACCGACTCGCTGCAGATGCGCCGCACCATGGACACCCAGGCCCTGGCCGCCGCCTTCCCGCTCGCCAGCGCGGACCTGCCCGCGCCGCTGCCGGGCGACGCGGCCACCACCGGCGGCGTGCTCTACGGGATCAACCCCGACTCGCAGGGCATCGTCTGGTGGGACCGCTGGGCGCAGGAGAACTACAACTCCGTCGTCCTGGCCAGAAGCGGCGCCGGGAAAAGCTACTTCGTCAAGCTCGACGTCCTGCGCAACCTTTACCAGGGCGTGGTCTGCGCGATCGTCGACCCCGAGGACGAATACCTCCGGCTGGCCGACGCCGTCGGCGGCACCATCGTGCGGCTCGGCGTCACCGGAGTGAAGATCAACCCCCTCGATCTGCCGGTCGGCGACACCCGCCCCGATGTACTCACCCGGCGCGGACTGTTCCTGCACACCCTCATCTCGGTGCTGCTCGGGCAGCTGCCGCCGCCGGCCGAACGCGCCGCCCTGGACCGGGCGATCCTGGCCGTGTACCGGCAGGCCGGGATCACCGCCGACCCGGCCACCCACCATCGGCCCGCGCCGCTGCTACGCGATCTGGCCGGTGTCCTGCAGGCCGACACTGATCCGGCCGCGGCGCAGCTCGCCGCGCGCCTGGCGCCCTGGGTGGCCGGCTCCTTCTCGGACCTGTTCGACGGCCCGACCACCACCCGCCCGGACGGGCACCTGGTGGTCTGGAGCCTGCGGCACCTGCCCGACGAGCTGCGTACCGTCGGCACCCTGCTCGCCCTGGACTCGATCTGGCGGTCGGTGGACGCCCCCGGCCGGGCCCGGCTGGCGACCCGGCGGCTGGTCGTGGTGGACGAGGCGTGGCTGCTCATGCGCGACGGCGAAGGCGCCCGGTTCCTGTTCAAGATGAGCAAGGCCGGCCGGAAACGCAACGCTGGTCTGTCGGTGATCACCCAGGACGTCGCCGATGTCCTCGGCACCGACCTCGGCCAGGCCGTGGTGTCCAACGCCGCGACTCAGGTGTTGCTGCAGCAGGCGCCGCAGGCGATCGAGGCGGTCGCCGACGCGTTCGGGCTGACCGTCGGGGAACGGCGGATGCTGCTGTCCGCCCGCGTCGGGCACGGCCTGTTGATCTCGGGCACGAACCGGACCGCATTCGAGTCGATCAGCTCGCAGGCCGAGCACCTCCTGGCCACGACGAAGCCGTCCGACCTCGTCGACCTCGACGACGGTGGGGAGGACGAGCTGTGAGACCACCGCCGACCATTCTGCTCGCGTCGCCGTCACCGGCGCCCAGCCCTTCCGGGCCGGGCGCCGGTCTCGTTTCCCCACCCAGCCCGCCTGCGCAGTGGGTGCTGCACACCGCCGGCTGGGCGGCCGACCGGCCGTGGTTGCTCGCGGTCGCCGCAGGGCTGCTGGTGGTCTACGTGGCCGGCCGCAATCTGCTCGATGGGTGGCGGCACCGCCGCCACGCCGAGGGCGCGCGGCTGGTCACGATCGCGCCGCCGCCGGAGGTCGACCCGCACAGCGCCGCCGCTTTGTGGGCGAACCTGCACGGCACGCTGACCCCGTCCCGTCGACGGCGGCTGCTGTATGGCAGCCCGCACGTGGTGTGGCAGTACACCTGGTCCGGCCGGCAGCTGCTGATCTCGGTCTGGGTGCCCGGCACCGTGCCCCATGGTGCGGTCGAGGCCGCGGTCCGCGCGGCCTGGCCCAGTGTCGCCTGCACCACCGAGGAGCAGGCCGCCGCGCCGATCCCGCTCGACGTGCCGGCCGCGGTCGGCGGGCACCTGCTGCCCAGCGCCGCGGAGTGGCTGCCGTTCGAGACCGAGCATGACAACGACCCGCTGCGGGCGTTGATGGCGGCCGGTTCCCAGCTCAAAGCCGGCGAGTACGCCTGTGTGCAGGTCCTCGCCCGGCCCGCCGGCCCGCGGCGGGCGGCCCGGGCCCGGCGCGCCGCTGGCCGGTTGCGCGACGGCAAGACCGCCGTGCCGACGATCAACCCCGCGTTGCCGGTGCTGTGGCTGCTCGAGCTGTTCCTGCCCGGGCGCAGCACGACCGGGCGTACCGGCACGCAGCCGGCGGCCCGCCGCGATCCAGGGGTGGAGCGGGATGTGCGGGCGATCCTCGACAAGACCGCCCACCCGCTGTGGACCGCCGGGATTAGGTACGCGATCGCCAAAGACGGTCGTCGCGCCGGCAGCGATCCGTATCCGCGGCTGCGGGGCGTGGCCGACGCGGTCGCGTCCTCGTTCGCCGTGTACGCCGGCCGGAACCGGCTGGCCCATCGGGCGCGGATGGCCGCCCCGGTGGCCGTGTTGGCGACACGGCGGCTCGGTGCGGGGTTCCTGGCCTCTACCCCGGAGCTGGCGGTGTGGGCGGCGCTGCCGCGCGACCTGGCCGTGCCGGGGCTGGACCGGGCCCGGGCGAAGTCGATGCCGGCGCCGGTGGCGGTGCCGACCGGCGGGCGGGGCGTCAAGGTCCTCGGCGATGCCGAAGTCGGCGGCCACGCGGTGGCCCTGTCCGTGCCGGACGCGAGGTATCACCTGCATGTGGTCGGATCGACGGGCTCCGGGAAGACCACGCTGCTGGTCAACCTCGCGGTCGACGACATCAAGGCCGGCCGCGGCACCGTGGTCATCGACCCGCACGGCGACATGGTCCTGGACATCCTCGACCGGCTCCCCGCCTCCGTCGCCGGGCGGGTGGTGCTGTTCGACCCCGACCAGCCCAACCCGCCCACCCTCAACCCGCTCGCCGGGGACGACCCCGACCTGGTCGTGGACAACCTCGTGTCGATCTTCGGCAACATCTTCGCCAAGGCGTGGGGGCCGCGGATGGACGACGTCATGCGGGTCGCCTGCCTCACCCTGCTGCGGCACGCCAACGTCACGCTGCAGCACATCCCGCCCCTGCTCAACTCGGCGCAGTTCCGGTCGGCGATGACCGTCGGTCTGGACGACCCGGCCGGGCTGTCCGGGTTCTGGCAGTGGTACGACGAGCTCAACCCGGCGCTGCGCTCGCAGGTCATCGGCCCGGTCCTCGCGAGGTTGCGGGCGTTTCTGCTGCGGGACTTCGTCAAGCGCACGATGCGTTACCCGAAGTCGAGCTTCGACATGGGCAAAATCCTCGACGGTGGCGCGCTGTTGGTGCGGATCCCGAAGGGCCAGCTGGGTGAGGACACCAGCAAGCTGCTCGGCTCGCTGGTCCTGGCCCAGGTGTGGCAGGCGGCGACTGCCCGGGCCAGTGTGCCGGCGGACCGGCGACGCGACGCCACGTTGATCATCGACGAGTGCCAGAACTTTCTGACCTTGGCGAACAGCCTCGATTCGATGCTGGCCGAGGCCCGCAAGTACCGGCTGTCCATGGTGCTGGCGCACCAGGACCTGGCCCAGTTCCCGAAGGACCTCCTGGCAGCGGCGTCGGCGAACGCGCGGAACAAGTTGTACTTCAGCGTGGCGCCGGAAGACGCCCGGGTGCTGGCCAGGCACACCCTGCCCGAGTTGGATGAGCACGACCTGACCCATCTGGACGCCTACACCGCCGCCAGCCGCCTCGTGGTGGCCGGGCGGCAGACGCCGGCGTTCACGATGCGGACCCGGCCGCCGAAACCCCTCGTCGGCGGGGCGACCGCGATCCGGCAGGCCGCCGCGCAGGCCGTGCCGGCGCAGGACACCAGTGCGATCGACGAACTCGTCGAGCGGTTCTCCGCGAAACCCGACGACGGGCGCCGCAACCGCGGCAACGGCCGGAAACCGCAAACCTGAGCGGCAACTGCGGCGGCTGACAGCGCTCGACGCAGCTGTCAGCCGCACCGGAACTGCTGTCCTCGTCCCTTCCGTAAGGGCTTCACCAGCCCTTCACCACTGATCACCTCTGCCGCCCTGACAGATCCCCGCAGTGGGTCTGTCAATGCTGCACACCGGCGATGACCGCCCGAGATCCCCGTCCAGCCGAATTCAGACACCCCTCCGTAGGAGGGAACCTCTTCCGCTTAGGAGCTCCACCCGTGTCCGCTCACGACGCCTTCTCCAACGACTCTTCCTCCTCTGGTCACTCCCGGTCCGGCCCACTGCCCTCCGGACAGCCGTCTTCCTCCAGTCGCTCCGGCTCCTCGTCTACCCACCGCTCGTCATCGTCTCGGCTGCTCCGGCTCGACCGGCTCCGGCACCTGACCGTCCGCGATCACACCCTGCTGTCCTGGCTCGCCGAGCACTACGTCCTGTCGACGGACCAGATCGCGGCGGCGCTGTTCCCGTCGCGTCGCGCGGCCAGGCTACGGCTGGCCGTCCTGCATGGGCTGGAGGCGGTCAGCCGGTTCGTCGACGTCACCACCGGCGACCGGCAGTACCTCTACACCCTCGGCCCGCTCGGCGCCGTGGTCTACCCGACGCAGTTCAACGACCCGAACCGGCCCGACGCCCGCGCGCCCCGCTCGAGCATCGACCGCACCGAACGCATCATCGGCAGCCGCAAACTCGCCCACCTGCTCGGCACCAACCAGCTCTTCATCGATCTGGCCGCATACGCCCGCACCGACGACAACGCAGCACTTGCCCGCTGGTGGTCCGAGCAGCACACCACCGCCGTCTACGCCCGCTCCGGCATCCAGCCCGACGGACACGGGGTGTGGATCGCCGGCGGCAGGGAAGTCGGCTTCTTCGTGGAGCACGATCGCGGCACCGAGAACCTCGGCACCGTATTGAAGAAGCTGCGCGGCTATGAGCAACTCGCCGCCTACGGGCCGCGCTACCCGGTGCTGCTGCGGGTGCCCGGCCGGCGCCGCGAGCGGCACCTGCTCGACGCTCTCGCCGGCGTACCCACCGCCATGCCGGTGGCCACCGGCATCCACGGCGAACACCCCGCCGGCCCGGCCTGGACCCTCGCCGCAGATCCCGGCCTGCGCCGGTGGCTGCACGAACTGCCCTCGGACCACGGCCCGGACAACCCGGCCACCAACCCCCACCGGTTCCCCGACGACGGACTCGACGACCTCATCGAGTAAAGCCAGCCCGCGCATCCGAGCGCAGGTCACGGCGGTTCTATCACAACGCAAGATCGTTTGTCAGACCTGTCCGAATGTCACAGACTCGCCGCCGACAGCTCACAGAAGACGGCGGCACGTCTCACAGTGCAGGTCAACCGCCCTGTGGACGATCACGACGGCGGCCGGGGCTGACAGACCAGGCCGCTACCTTCTTCGGCACCACCTTTTCCTATATATCTCCACCCCGGTCCGGTCCCACCTCGGGAACCACCGCCGCACCACCCGGTGCGCTTCGCCCACCCGCCCGCATGGGCCGGTCGGCACCCGCGCCGAGCGGCGACCCCAGGTCGCACCGCACCACCAGCACCACCTCGCACCACCCTGTTTCCCCTGACCCGACCCATGCACCCGGTGGGCCGGTCATTTCCGCGCGCCCACAACGCGCCCACGTCGAAGGAGGCAATCCCCATGACTGCTACCAATGGCGCCGCTACGCCGCTGAGCCGCTTCGGCCGCCGCGTACCGATCGTCACGCCCCGCCAGGGCAACCCGGTCGCCTCGGCGACCAACACCACGACCACCACGGCGGTGACGCCGACGGCGACGATCCGCACGATGATCGTCTGCCTGCCCGACGAGCTGCCCCGCGAAGCCCTCACGGCTTCCCAGCTCGACCGGCACTTCGGCGTGTCCGGCACCCTGTCGCCGCGGTTCTGGGCCAGCCAGGCCATGTGGCTGTGGCAGCGCAACCAGCTGTTCGGGTTGCGCAAGGGCCGCCCGGCCTACTGCGCCGGCGGTCCGGTCAAGCTGCTCGACCTGCAAGGGATGCGCCAAGCCGCAGGCATGGGCGCGGGCATCCGCCACCAACTGTGGCAGCGGGTCGTGCACGGCACCCGGCCGGCACGGTCGTGGACCGAGTTCCACACCCGGCACCTCGCCGAGCCCGCCAAGTACCCGTACGAGCGGGCACAGGCGGACTTCTGGAACCAACCCCGCGTCAACGCGATGCGGATGCACAACGCGGCCAGCTACGGCGCCGCCCAACTGCCGGTGGAGGAACTGGAGATGCTGCAGGCAGGCGCGATCGCCTACCAGCACTACAGCGCCACCACCGCCGTGTGCGGTGACGCCCTGCTGACCCCGGACGGGCACAAGTTCGCACCCGCGAGCGACGCCCTGTGCCACCGGGTGACCTACCTCGAGCAGGCCGGCCGGTACCTCGACACCGTCGAGGCCGACCAGCGGCTGCTCGCCGTCGCCCTGTAAGGCGCACAACCGAACCGGAACCGGTCGGACCCAGCCACCCATCCCCACTTCCCCGGGGATCGGCGACAGGTCCGGCCGGCTCCACCACGATCTCACCCCGTTCCCCAAGACGGGGGCACGCAGCCGCCAAGCCCGCAGCGCAGGCACCCCCTTGCCGCCGCACCGCCACAGGCGCCACGTCAACAGAGGCCCGAGCACAGCACCAGCTCCGCAGCGCGGGCCCAGCGCGTGCCATGCCCGGCACCGCCAACACCTGCTCCTCCACCTTCGACCTCACCCATCTGCGGCGATGCGCCGGCGCGAAGCCGCTTCCGCCGCAGCCGGGCTCGCGCCATCGCACGTCGGTGCCCCCGCAACGAGGTGGCACTGCCCGGCGCCCCGGGCCGGGGCGCATCCATAAGCCCGGCCAGCGAAACGGCCGACCTTTCCCTCTTCCGACCGTCCTGACCAAGGAGGCAACCCCGCATGCCACATCGACTGTGGTTCCGGCTCGACGACGTGCTACCCCTGGCCGAACACGCCATGGCCTGCTTCACCCACCGCATCACCGAAGCGCAGGCCGCCGCGCTGACCCCGAGCGGGCCGGCGCTGATCTGGACCAGCACCGCGGTGCTGGACGTGCTCACCTCCAACGGCGCCCCGGCCTGGTACGGCGAGCGCGGCACCACCCACGCCGCCGAAGCCCATACCTGGCGCGACACGTCGGGCCGCTACGGCACCGCCTGGACCGACGGCTACCACACCGCCGTCCTGCCACTGACCGCCGGCGACGGCAGCGCCAGCCCGACAATGGACCAGCTGCGCCTGGCCCGCTATAGCGAGCACAGCTGGATCGCCGTCGACATCGACGCCGCCGACCAGCAGGTGATCGGCCCGAGCCGGGTGCACCTGATGGCCTGCCGCGACGACCTCGTCCCGGCCGGCACGGCCTGGACCCCGGCGACGGTCACCTGCCGCGACGTCGACGACATGCCCTACCCGGCGTTGGTCGCCGACGGCTACACCACCGACAGCGGCCACCTGCTCGCCCGCTTCGACCGTCCGACGATCGAACGGCTGGCCGCCGACCTGGACGCCGTGCACGCCAACCCGGACCGCACCAGCGACCCCATGCCCGGCGAGTACCGGATCCTGCGGCTGCACGGCGACGTGCTCACCGTGATCGAAGAGCAGGACAACGGTGCGGCCGTCGTCTACCGGGGCACCGACCACCTCACCCCGGACGGCGACGGCTACTACCCGCTCGGCGCCTACCTGTGGCCGTGGCGGTACGCCCACCAGCCCAGCCCCGCCGACGCGCGGACGGGACGGTGATCGTCATGGGCGCAGCCACGTTCGAGACCTACCGCGACGGCGCCGACGTCAGCGCCGCCTTCCGCGACGCGGTCGAGGAAGCCGGGTGGGAACACGGCCATGGCGGCTACACCGGCACCATCGCCGAGAAGTACGAGTACGTCATCATCACCCGCCAGCCGATGAGCTACGACGACGCGAGCCGTCTCGCGAGCGACCTGCTCGAGCGGGCCGACCCGCGCGTCGAGGACAAGTGGGGCCCGGCCGGCGCGATCCCCGTCCGGCAGCCCACCAGCCCGGCCGGGCAGCAGACGCCGGACGGCTGGCTGTTCTTCGGCCGGGCCAGCAGCTGACCCGCCGCCACCGCCACCGCCACCGGCGCTGGCGCTTGCCGCCGGACCCCCACGTGCCCATGACGCCCGCTGCCTGAGCGCAGCCGGCGTCGCGCCCGCGCCGCGACCTCGCGACGCGGGGCCTGACCGCATCACCGCACGACCTGGCCGTCGCCCGGCCATCCGCGCATCCCGCGCACCCCCGGGCACGGCCGTACGGCCGTGCCCGGGTTGCCGCCGCCCACACCAGGGAGGAAACCCGTGATCACCTCAACCAACCCGCTGCGCCAGCCCGACACCGAGGCGAACCGCGAGGTGCTGGCCGCGCTGCACGCCGGCGACCGTGCCGCCTTCGGCGAGCTCTACCAGCAGACCGCTGCGGTGCTGGCCCGCTACGTCGCCGCCCGGCTGCGCGACCGCGACGCCGTCGACGACGTGGTCCAGGAGGCGTTCTGCATGGCCCTGGCCGAGCCGCACCTGCTCGGCGAGGACCTGCTCGGCTCGATGCTGCGCCTGGCCGCCCGCGCGGTCACCCGGCACGGCTGGTCCCAGCGGCGCTACGTGCGCGCCGCCTACACCGTCTACGAGGACCGCACCAGCGACCCGCAGTCGGCCGCGGTGACCCTGGCCGTGCTGCGCCGGCCCGGGTTGCGCCAGGCCCTGGCCCGGCTCACCACGCTGCAGCGGCAGGTGGTGCAGCTGCGCTACCTCGACGGGTACCCGCGCGACCGCACCGCGGCCGCCATGGGCCGCAGGATCCCCGCGGTCCGCTGGCTCGAACGAGCCGCGCTGCGCCGCCTGCACACCGAGTGCAGCACCGGCTCCGCCTGAGCGTCGCGTCCGGCGCTCGTCCCGCAACCGCCCCGCCGCAGTCCGCTGCGCGGGGCTTCTTCCTGCCCGAACACGAACCCCGTCACGAGAAGGGACCGACAGCCGTGGCTGTCCGCATCCACCGCACCGTGGTCGACGACCTCGACGCCAGCACCGACGACGTCGGCACCTACCGCTTCGCCCTCGAAGGCGTCGAGTACGAGATCGACCTGTCCCAGCCCAACCTGCAGCGGCTGCGCGCCGCGCTCGCCCCGTTCACCGCCGCCGGCCGGCGGCTGACCAAGCAGAAGCCGGCCACCCGCCGCACCACCGGCCTCACCGGTCCGACCGCGGCCACCAAACGGGTTCGCCGCTGGTGGGCGGACAACGCCGACCACAGCGAGGACCTGCCGCCGTGCCGGGCCAACGGTCCGATTCCCGCACAGGTCTACGACGCCTACCGCACCACCCACCCCGAGGACCGGGTCTGACCCGACCCGCTTCCACGACCGGCCGGACCCATCCGGGTCCGGCCGGTCGCCTCGCTCCTTGGCAACTCTCGCCCGCGGCAGCCGCCCTCACGGCGTCAACGCCGCACCACCGGGTCCCGCACTCCGGGCAGCCGACTTGAGCAATCCGCTCGGCGAAGCGTGCATGGAATGCCCGCCGCCGCACCCCACCACCAGACCCTGGGTGCCATGGCGGCCCCGGGGAGAAAGGGCAACCACACCGATGACCGACACGACACTGGACCTGAAGCCCAACGAACGGAAGGTCCTGGCCTCCCTGCTCGCGCTCGGCGAGGCCACCGCAGCGAAGGTCGGCGAGCACGCCGGCCTGCCCTATTCGACCACCACCCCGAAGCTGCGCAAGCTGGAAGCCCTCGGCCTGGCCGAACGGTTCCACAACGAGGCGAACCAGACGCTGTGGCGGCCTACCGGCACCGGCACCGGCGACGGCGGCGATGCACCGACGCACGGAGCGTCGCGCGCAGCCGACGAACCGGGTACCGCAGCCGCATCCGGCACCGCCATCGCCGACAGTGACGTCCCGGCCGGTATCGAGTCGGCCCCGCCAGGAGCCGACACCGGCGAGGCGGACCTCCAGGCGACCGCCACTCCGCATGCCGCGGCCACGGCCACCGAGCCGGCCGAGCCGGACACGGCCGAGCCGGAGGAGCGCCGCGACGTCCCTGCGGATGGCGCTTCAGCCGCCGCCGTGGAACCCGCCACGACCGGCGGTGACAACGCCCCGGACGACGAGCACGCGGGGCCGTCGGACACGGCCGCGCCGACGGCCAAGCGCAAGCGTCCGGCGGGCGCGCTGGAGGCCAGCGTCCTGGCGATCCTGCGCGGCGACCCCGACGGGCAGTACAAGGTCAACGACCTGCGCAAGCTGGTCGACAAGGCCGACGAGGCAACCGGGTATCCCGCCGCCAGTGCCGGCGCGATCGCCAACGCACTGGACAAGCTCACCGGCAAGGGCGAGGTCATCACCATCCCGGCCAAGCACGCCACCTTCCAGGCCGCCCCCGCCGCCGGCTGACGGCCCGGCGAACGTACGGCGCCGCTTTCAGGTAGCCCGGGACGGGCGTTCATCGTTGGCGCGACACGCCCGCCCCGGTGCTCCTTCCGAGAAAAGGAGCAAGCCCAAGTGTCTCCCATCCTCAACACGATCCTCACCGCCGTCGGTGGGGTCCTCGCCGGACTGGCCTGCGCCGGTGCGGTGCTCTACTGGCAGCAGCAGCGGCTGAACCTGGCCCGTTGGCATGCCGCCGCCGGCGAGAAGATCGCCGACCACTGGCAGCACCTGGCCCATCACGACGACACCACCGGCCTTCCCAACCGGCGCGCCTTCCTCGCCCAGCTCGACCGGGCCCTCGCCGCTGGCGGGGCGACCGGTGTGGTCCTGCTCGATCTCGACGACTTCAAAACCGTCAACGACACGTTCGGCCACGAGTGCGGCAACGATCTGCTCACCGCCGTCGGGCTGCGCCTGGCGGATCTGCCGGCGCCCGTGAGGTTCGTCGCCCGGCTCTCCGGCGACGAGTTCGCGCTGCTCATCGACGGCGATGCCGCCCTCACCCACCTCAGCGCCCGCGCGGCGTGGCACACGATCAGCGCCCACCCCCTGCCGATCACCGCACAGCACAAGATCCCACTGCGGGCCAGCGTCGGCTACGCCACCGCCACCGAAGACCAGACCGCCGGAGGTCTCCTGCACGAGGCGGACCTGGCCATGTACCACGCCAAACGGTCCGGCAGCGGCGTGTACCAACCGTCGGTGGCCGAGCACACCACCATGCCGCCGCACACCCGTTGCCGCGACCTGCGACGCAAGGACTAGATCCCCCGCTCCGCAGGCAATCGCCGGCCGCCGACGCGCCGCATGACGTCGAGGACCTCGCGCCCGCCGACCCGGGCGCGAGGCCTCGCCATGCCGCGCGCCGGCGCCGCCGTCCACCCCGATGCCACACCGTCCTTTGTGGAGGTTCACGTGTTGTCCTTCGCCACCGTCCACGCCATCACCGCATGCCTGCTGAATGTCGAGCACGACACGCCGCCCGTGCCCGTTGCGGCAGCGGAACATCTCGGCACCATCGTCCTGGCCCAAGACCAACCCGCCTGCCCGGCCAGCGGACCGCTGCGCGCACTACGTCTGCTGAGCCGGCCGCTGTTGGGCGACGAGCGCCGCCACCTCACCCTGCCCGCCGTCCTGGACCAGATCGCCGACGCCATCACCGCTGACGGCGCTGCACCCGCGCCGTGGCCGGGCCACAGCGATCACGGCCCGCTGCACCGCGACGACCTCGCCGCGCTGCGCCGGGCGCTGTGCGAGTCGCGGCCAGGACTGCGGCTGCTGGCATGGGCGATCTGCTACGACGACCTGCTCGCCGACGACGAGGACATCGTCGCCGTCCGCAGGGTCGAGGCGGTCGACGTCGACGGGCGGGTCTACCAGATCAGCCGCCGCCCCGGCGAACCCGGCCCGGTGGTGCTGCTCGACGAACAGGCCGACCCCGACGACCTGCCCGCTACCTACCCGCCGCTCGCCCGCCTCGCCGCCGGACAGCCGGCGCAAACCTGACGGCCGCGCGAGCGGACGGCCCTCAACCCCGGCGCTAGCCGCAGGCCGGCCGATACCAGGTGCATCCAATCCCAGCACTGATCGCTCGGCGACCGCCGAGCGTGTCCCGCATTGCCTCGAAGGAGCACACCAGCAATGAGCACCGAACGCACCTACGCCATCGGCGACCGGGTCATCGTCGACCCGGCCGTCGCATCAGCCCGTCACCGCGGTGTCGTGTACCGCGTCACCCGGCTGCTGCCGGTGAACGTGATCGTCGAACCGGTCGACGGCGGCCGACCCATGAGGATCAATCCGAGCTACCTGCAGCCCGCCCCGGACGCCGCCCCCGACACCACCACCGGCGCCGCCGCGAACGCCGCCGCGGCGATCGTAGAGCTCGTGCCGTACGAGGCGCCGCTGGACCAGGGCGCCCTCGTCACCGTCGCCGGGCCCGGCTGGAAGCAGCCGCCCGGCGAGCTGTACGTGGTGCTGCGCGACAACGGCACCGGCAAGGTGTCGCTGGTCAAGCTCGGCGGCAACAAGGGCCAGTACTGGCGCGGTGTCTCGCGCCGTCTGCTCACCGTCATCGACCCCGCCCGCGTGCGCCTCGAGCCCGAGCAGACCAGCTGAGGCGCCGCCGCCGGACACCCGGCACAGGCCAAGAACCGTGGAGCGTCCCCAGGGTCGGCGGCCTGACCGCCGACCCAGGCAACGCCAACCCCCGCCCGCGGCGCGCCGAAATCCCCGCACTGAGCACGGGATGTCGGCGCCACCCGCTGGCACGCCGCACAACCTGCCGTCCCCATCACCAGCACGAGGAGGAACAAACCACCATGCCTACTACGGTGCGCAAGCGCATCACAGCCGCCGATCTCCGTACCGGCGACATCCTGGAGGAGACCCCGCCGGCGGTCGTCGAGTCGCTGACGCGCCACGTCACCCGCGGCGTCGTGCAGATCGCCGGGGAGACCAAGCCGAGACGGCTGCGCCTCGACGCCGATGTCATCGTGCTGCGCGAGGAACCCACCGAGCAGGAGCAGGCACAACGGCGGCGCACCATGATGGTCGAGATCCTCAAGGGCGACCCTGGCCGACTGGCTCAAGCGCGACCCGGCCCGGATGCTCCAGGAGATCCTCGACAACGACCGCGGCTACGGTGAGGTGCTGACCTGGTCGAACCTGCCGGACGTCCTCAAGGCGCAGGCGACCTACAAGCACGCGCGCATCCTGTGGCACCACCTCGGCGAGCCCGCCGACCTCGCCGCCGTCGACGAGGACACGCTGCTGCAGGCGTACGCGTCCTGGTGGCACACCAACATCCACCAGCCCGCCGACCAAGGCCCACGCCACGACCCGATCTCCCGGTCGACCAGCATCGTGGCCAACCTCATCGACGACTGCGACGAATGGGCCATCCAGCAGATCCGCGCCCGCATCTGCTGGGCCGGAGCCCGCGACGAGCTGCAGCGCCGCGTCACCGAGGCCCTGACGGCCCGTCAGTAACCCCGCCACCTCCGGCCTTCTTCATGGGAGCCGACGCGGCTCGCCCCGGTAAGGGGCCTGACCAATCCCGGCCTTACGCAGCCGTCGCCGGATGCAGCCCCGCGTTGCGGCTGCCCCCGAGGCCGCCGCAGCGGCAGCGCCACCTGCCGGCGAACGAAACCGTCACCTGCCCAAACCTGTTGTGAAGGAGCTGACGCATGTCCAGTCCTGACCCCGTGGACACGTACGTCCACCCGCCGGGCAACCCGGTCCTGGACCGCACCGCCGCCCGCCTCTCGGTCACCAACCGCGGCCCGGTGGGCCACGCCATCGCCCGAGGGGACCGCGCCGTCGTGGTCGCCACCGGCCGCGCGGTGATCATCACCGATGTCGACCACCAGACCGGACGCGTCCAGGCCCGACCTCAGCGGGGCCGGACGGCCGTCGAGTACGCCGGCGTCGACGTGGAGGTCACCGCAGCGGCGCATCATCCGCCGCTGCCGGACGACTGCCTGGACGGGTTGAGCATCGCGCAGGCCCGCGCGCTCCTGGCGCCGGTCGCCTCGGACAACGGCCGGTACCCGCAGTACGGCCCGGATTACTTCCGCCGCTGGGTGTTCGGCCGGGCCCGCCACGACGTGCAGCTGCGGGGCGAGACGATCCTCGTCGCCGGACAGCGGTGCCTGCTCAACACCGTCGACCCGCCCGCCGGCGGCGGGTTCGGGCCCCACACGTACACGGCATGGATCACCCGGCGGGCACACCACGGCGCAGCGGTCAGCGTCTGGGCTTCCGACATCGACCTTGAGCCGGCCGACGGGTGACCCGACGCGGCCCCTCCGGGGCGGCGGCCGAGGCGACTTGACCTTCGTCAAGAGGTGAGCGTCGATCGACGGTGGTCGTCGTCCGGCCCGCGATCAGGACAAACGCCTCCCAGGCCGCGCTGGGTTGGACGGCGATCCCGTATGCCAGGACTCGCCCAGGAGGTCACCGACCCATGCCACCGTCACCGCGCACCGACCGGCCAACGACACCGGCCGGGCGGCGGCCCAGCGACCGCACCCCGCCGCCCGACGACGTCACCGACCGGCTGTTGTGGGCCCTCGCGGTCGACGTTGCCGCCGCCCACCAGCCCGGGCCCGACGGATCGTGCAGCAACCTGCAATGCCGCGGCCAGCACGGCCCGTGCCGGGCACTGCACACGGCATACCGCGCCGCGCAGCTGGCCCGCCTCCCCGTCCCCGCCGCGCCGCCCGCGGCCCCCGCGCTGACCCGCCGGGTCGCGCGCGGACGCGCCGCCGTCATCCCTGCGCCGGACCGCTTCACCAACTGGTTCGGCGCCGACGACGGACCACGCACGCCACCGCCAGCTGCACCGGCACCACTGTCGGCATCGGCGCCGGCGGGCGTGCCGCACACATACGCACCGTTCCGGCGACCGACCGTGGCCACGGTCGCCGCCTGAACCCGTTCGCGTACCACGCGCCCAAGACACCGGAGGCAGCCATCAACTTCCACGCCAACGACACCCTTGCCGGCTACGCCCGCACCGCCGTCGACCTGCGCAGCCGCATGGTCGACTACCACCGCAGCCCGCTCGCCCGGCAGTACCTCGAGGCGTTCCTCGACGGCCGCCTGGCCCGCCACGACCCCGACTACGACGGCACACTGCAGCCGCAGTTCCTCGAGGCGATGAGCCGCATCACGGGCACGCCGTGGCAACTCGGCGAACCGTACGTCGTCGCACCGGCGATGACCGCGATCGTCGCCGCCGCCGCGCAGGCCCTCGATCTGACCGGTGAGGTCCTGCCCGACGACATCGCCCCCGACAACGGCGGCGTGCTGTTCCTGCCCGAGCCGGTCTACCACCGCCACCTGGGCGGCGAGGTGCTCTCGATCGGCGCGATCACCTGGGACCGCACCACCAACGTGACCACCGGCCGGTCCGGCTGGTACATCGGCGGCTGGGCCGACCACAACGACCCTCACGACCCGTCCGCCGCCCGCCGCCGCGCCCAGCTCGCCGACCGGCCCGACCTCGCCCGGCAGTTCGGTCCCTACGTGCTGACCGACTTCGCCGAGATCCCGATCGGCCGACCGGTCGACCCGCGCCCGGATCTGCCCATCGTCGACGACGCCGACCGCGACTGGGAACCGGCGCCGGACGGGCGGTTCTGCATCGACGAGACAACCGTCGCCACCCCCGCCTGCGCCGCGATCGCCTACGCGTTCTGGCGCATCCAGGCCCAGCCGCTCGCGACCGTGGCCGCCGCCCCGCTGGACCGCGCCGCCCGCCGCCGCGCCGAACGCGCCTCAATCCGCCACGACACCCGCGTCGTCATGCTGCGCCGCACCAGCCCTCCGGCAGAACCCGGCGACGGCGAACCGAAGTGGCACTACCGGGTGCGGTTCATCGTGCGTGGCCACTGGCGGCGGCTGATCGACCGCGACGGCCGCCCGTACCGCATCTGGATCAACGCCCACATCAAAGGACCCGACGGCGCGCCGCTGCTGCACGGCGAGAAGGTCGCCGTGCTCGCCCGCTGACCCACAGATCCCGCCCCCGCACGCGAAGGCCGCGCGACCCCCACACCCGGCACCGCGCGGCCTTCGCCGTGCCACCTGAACCAGCCGTCCGCAAGGGAGTGACCAGCCATGACCACCCGAGTGCTGTCCTGGATTGCCATCGCGGTCGCCGGCACCATCCTGCTGTGCTCGGGGCTGGCCACGACCCTGATCTTCGGCGGAGCCGGTTCCGGCACCTGCGCCACCGCGGCCAGCGCCGCACCGGCCGCATCGTCGGCCGCCTCCGCCGCCGCCCCGACCGGCGCGCACAGTCCCAATCCGGGCGGGATCGGGCCGATCGGCCGATGGAACGCCGAGCAGGTCGGCAACGCCGCCATCATCGTCACCGTCGGCATGCGACTCGGAGTCCCGCCCCGCGGCTGGGTCATCGCGGTCGCCACCGCCATGCAGGAATCCAGCCTGATCAACACCCTCGGCGGCGACCAGGACTCGATCGGCCTGTTCCAGCAGCGGCCCTCCCAGGGCTGGGGCACCCCGGCACAGCTGCACGACCCCGACTACGCGGCGTCCAAGTTCTACGAGAAGCTGCTCACCGTCGACGGGTGGCAGGCGATGCCGCTCACCGAGGCAGCCCAGAAGGTGCAACGCTCGGCCTACCCCGACGCGTACGCCAAATGGGAACCGGACGCCACCCAGCTCGTCACCGCCTTGACCGGGGCCAGCGTGGGACTGGGCATGTGCGGGGTCACCGTCAGCGCCGAAGGCTGGACCCAGCCGGTACACGGCAAGGTCGGCTCCGGGTTCCGCACCCCGGACCGGCCCACCCACGACGGCGTCGACCTCATCGTGCCCAAAGGCACGCCCATCCACGCCGCCTCCGCAGGCACCGTCAGCCGGGTCCGGTGCAACGCCATCGACGTGCGCACCGGCGGCGACTGGGGCTGCGACCGCGACGGCGACCCCAACCTCACCAGGGGCTGCGGCTGGTACGTCGACATCGACCACCCCGGCGGGATCGTGACCCGCTACTGCCACCAGCTCGTCGAGCCGTACGTCCATGTCGGGCAGCACGTCAACGCCGGTGACGTCATCGGCATCTCCGGCAGCAGCGGCCACTCCTCCGGACCCCACGTCCACTACGAAGTGCATCTCGGCGATCACACCTCTGCCACGGCCGTGGACCCGGTGACCTTCATGGCCTCTGTCGGGGCGCCCCTGGACCAGTAGCCGACCGGCTACCTGACTCGCCGGGCGCTGGACGCTGCCGGTCCTAAGGCCGCCTGGGCCGCGTCGGGCCTACCGATTCCCTGCCTGGCCGGCAACGGCGCCGGCCGGATCCACCACCATCGAGGAGGTATCTGTGGGAACACCCACCCTGATCGGCGCCGCCGCGCCGCGCGCCGCGTACACCGCCCGCTACCTGCACTACGGCGAGCATCCTGACACCCTGGTGCCGCTGTTGCGTCGGATCTGGACCGAGACGTTCACCCGCGACACGGCCGCGCTCGTCGCGGCGCTGCTCGCCTGCGACTGGTCCAGCCTCGCCGTCGAACCCCGCCGGCGCAGCCACGACCGGCAACGGCCGGTGGCCGGGGTCGGCTACCCCTCGCCGGCCCGTGACGGCGTCCTACGCCACGGCCAGCTCGGCGAAGACCTCAACGGGTTCCTGGAATGGCTGTACCTGATCCACCCCGAACAGGGCCTGGTCACGGTCTACGAGGCGACCTGCCACGCCCGGTGGCTGCGGCACTGCGTCCACGCCCTCAACCCGATCGAGGAACTGTTCGTCACCGAACCCGACCCCCACAACGCCACCGGGTCGGCGATGACCGTGTGCACCGTCTGCGGCGCCGTCGACGAGATCGAGTACCTGGAGCTGCCCTCGATGGTCGGCTACGACCTCGACACCTGCACCTCCTGCCAGCGCTGCGGCTCCTGCGTGACGACCGACCCGATGTTCGGCGTCCACGTCACCCGCAAACCCTGGCCGCGGCACTGACCCAAGAGGTCCGTCCATCCGGCCCAGCTCACGAGAGCCGTCCGCCTGCCAGCCTGCCTGCTGTCGGACGCAGCACTGCACAACCGCAACAACCACTGCCCTGGACCGGCAGCGCCACGCCGCCGGCCGACCCAACGCCATCGCACAGAAAGGCAACCACCTGATGCTTGCACCCACAGCCGTCGCCGGGATCGCCGAGGCACTCGGCGGCTACGCCGGCACCGAGCGCGACCCGCTGCCCAGCCCGCAGTTCGAGATCATCTACGAGTACGCCCCGAAGAACGGGCCAAAAGCGTTGGAGTTCAACCTCATCCACGAGTCGGTGTGGCGGGGCTGGGACGCCGACGCACAGCTCGGCGAGGACGTCGGACTGGCTGAGTTCCTCGCCGTGCTGACCGCCAACATCCCGCGGTGGCTGCCGCAACACCGGCAGGACTCCCGATTCACCATCATCGGGTTCACCCTGAGGTACGACGAGCCGCTGAGCTCCTCCGTCGACGCCGACCACGGCGGCATCGACGAACCGGCCCTGCGAGCCGTCCTCGCCATGGACGTCGACCACCGCCGGTACCAGATGCTGCTCGGCACCGATCGCCCAGCAACACCGGTCCAGGTCAGCGAGACCGGCGGGCCGCTGCCCGACGACGCCACCGCGCCGCACCGGCAGCAAGCCTGGTCCGCCCCCACATCGTCGCGCACGCCACCGCCGCCCCCGATCCGCAGCCCCACGCCGACCGCGATGGCGACCAGGACGCTGGCCGGTGACGTCCTGGTGGCCGGTGAGATCGTCACCGTCACCGGCGACCGGTTCGACGACGACCAGCGCAACCAACTGTGGGTCGTCGTCGACTACTTCGACGACTACACGATCGCGGTCCTCGGCGGCGACGGCTACCAATGGCCCCGCGTCCCCCGCGGAGACCTCACCCCGATCACGGCGCAGTGGATCCGGCGGGTCATCAGACGCGACGGCACCAACGCCTACGTCAGCGCCGACAGCACCGAACCGGTCCTGCTCGACGACGCGTTCCACCGGCTGCAGCCCGGCTGCTACGAACTGACCCGGGTGTACCGGCTGGCGGGGCAGGTGCTGCGCGTGCAGGTCCACCGGGGGCCGGAGCCCGAGCACAGCACGGCGCAGGCGCAGGTACTCGAGCCGACCGGCGGCTTCACCACCGTCGCGGTCATGCCGCCGGCCGACTGGCACCCCGGCACGCCGTCCGCGACGGACAGCGCCCAACCGCTGTATCCGATCGCCGAGCGGCTGCTGCACCGGGCGACCCGGATCCTCGCCCCGCCGACGAGCACGCCCGATTGCTGAGCCGGCCCCTCCGCGAGCTCAACGTCGGTGGCACGCCCCGGGCGGATGCCCCGACACCATCCCCCGCGCGCGGCTCACGCCAAGCGCCGCAGGCCGCGCAGTGCACGCCGCGGCGCGGCCCAACGCAACCCGCAGTACCGATCCGACGCAACCGAACAGGAGAGCACCGTGACCATCTACCAACCGGGCCAGCGCGTCGTGCTGGTCCGCACCAGCGACCCGTACACCGATCTGCGGCCCGGCGCCGCCGGCACCGTCCGCCACCACGACGAGCAGCGCAGCATCGTCCACATCAACTGGGACAGCGGCTCGACGCTGGCGATGTGCCTGGACGCCGGCGACCGCATCACACTGCTCGATAGCGCCGAGGCAGTCGCGCGGCCGTCCGAAGGCGTCGACGGGTGGACCGCCGCCCTCGAGCGGCTGCGCGCCGCGGGCGCCGAGGCGGGCCGCGGGGTCGCCGAATGGTGGGCCCAAGACACCATCGGCGGCCGGGCCACCGGCGACGTCCGCCGCGCCGCCCGGCGGATCCTGGCCGGCATCGACGACGAAGACCCGGCCGTGCTCGACGGGCTGCCGACGTTCACCCCGCCGCCGCGGTGGCATGACGGCCGGGACAGCGCCGAGGTCCGCTACACCGAGGCCGCGCATGACGCCGCGCCAGCTCAGGCACCGCACTGGCGGGAACTGACCGACGCCCAGCGTAAGGCCACCATCGCCGCGTCCCAGGAGGCGTTCGACACCGCGGTGCTCGAGCGGGTCACCGAGCTGTGCCGGCTGGCGACCAGCCCCACCGGTACCGACGTGTCCCACCTGCACCCGGACCGGGTACGGATCGGCCGGGTCGGGGTGTTCGCCGGCGACTGGTCCTGGGCCGTCGACGACGACGGCGCCGACCGCATCGCGGTCGGGTTCGTCGGCACGCTGATCGACCGCTGGAACGGCTGGGCGGTGTTCTCCTGCACCCGGCAGGTGGCCGAGGCGATCGTCGCCGACCAGCAGGAACACCGCCGCGAACTGCGCGAGTCCTACCGCGGCCAGGGCCTGAGCGGCGAGGACATCGACCAGCGCGTCAACGCGGAGCTGACCGACCTGCGCTTCGACGGCGACGTCATCGTCGCCGACCAGCGCGCCCAGTACGACGACCCGGAGGCGATCGAACGCATCACCCCCGACGGCGACGGCCGGTACGTGGTGATGGGCTGGAACTGGTGCTGGGAGGCCGTCGACCCGTACGCCTGCGACCGCATCGTCGGCGAGCTACCCCCGCCGGACGAGGCCCAGCAGTGGGTCCAGCTGCCGCACACCGGCCTGCGGGTGCCGCACGACCGGCTGAAGGTCACCGACCTGCACACGACACCGACGCACAACGGGCCGGCGTACACCGCCACCCTGACCCTCGACGGTGAGCCGGTCGGCGGCATCCACAACGACGGCAACGGCGGGGACACCGACCTGGCCAGCAGCCCGGACCGGTGGGGCTGGCAGCGCATGGCCGACTACGCCGCCGCCAGCCGCCGTTTCGGCGAACCGGCCTCGGTGCAGCAGGTCCTCGACGCGCTGGTTGTCGAAGCGCAGATCGGCGAGGCGATCCGCGCGGCGGAGACGGCCGGCGGCACCCTGGCCCGGCTGATCGACGCCGACGGCGCCATCCGCGCCACGCGACCGATCACGCCCTCCCCGCGCGACCTGCAGGAGGTGCTGGAGCTCGGCCACACCCTCACCCGCGGCCCGGACGAGCTGTGGCAGATCTGGACCGGCGCCTCCTGGTTCACCGTGCCCGGCACCCTCACCGAGCCCGCTCAACCCCTCGACCCGAACAGCTGACAGGAGGTTCCCCCATGGGCTCCGACATGTACCTACGCGACCTGTACCTCCCCACCGGCACCTGCGTGGACCTGGCCGCCGCCAAGACCACCGTCACGGTCCTGTGCCGCAACGCCACCGTCGACGACCTGCGGATCCTGCTCGACGAAGACTGGATCAGCGACGACAGCCCCATCGACCCCGAAGACTGGACCGAGGAGAACCTGACCCGGCACGCCGCGACACTGCGGGCCGCCGCCGAACACCGGCTGCACCGGCTGCTCGACGAATTCGCCGCGTCCCTGACCGGCCGCGACGTGGCTCGGTTCCGCTTCGACAACCCCGCCGACACCGACGACGGCAGCGGGGGCGTGGACGCCTACGTCACCGGCGGCGTCAGCGCCGGCGGCGGCCCGACCGACGCGTACGACGCCTGGGACATCGTCCTGGACACCGACCGGTTCCCTGACGGCTGGTGCGACCGGATCGGCGCCGCCTGCGAGCTGCTGCACCCGCACGGCGACGGCCCGGCCGCCGCGACCGTCACCCTGCACCGGTGGACCACGCCACCGGTTGACGAGGCGACGACGCCATGACACCGACACAGGACCCTGCCGGGCCGGGCCCGGCGCAGCAGGAAGCCGACGCCCGAGCCGACGCGGCCCGAGCCGTCATCGCGGCCTCCGCGCGGGTCACCGCCGCGGTCCTGCCGCACGTGCGGCAGCTGCTCCCCGCCGGCTGGAGGGCCAGCAGCCATCAGGCGATCAGCGGCGCCACGCACACCGTGGCGATTGACCCGCCCACCGCGCTGGTAGACGCCACCGCCTACCTGCTGCCCAACACCGGCAGCGGCGAGGACGCCGTGTCTGGCTGGGGGGTGCGGGTCCACAACCGCCAGCAGCGGGTCGACTTCCCGCTCTACACCGACGGCGGCGCCCACGCCGCCGTCTTCACCGACGTCGCCGACGCCGTCACCGCGGCCATCACCGCGCTGCGCATCGAAGCGGTACCGACCCGCATCGGCCCCCACCGGTAGCGCCAACCGGCTCTACCTCAGCAGTTGCCGTATCCGCACCGTCTCGCGTGATCCGCCACGGCGGGCGCGAGACCGCTCGTCCGCCCGGCGCCCGTGGGCGCCCGTCCGGCAGCCCGCCGGCCCGTCAGCCACCGCAACGGCTGACCGGCTCCGGCAGGCCGCCACCTTGCCCCTCGAGGTGGCCCCTGCCGGACGCGGCTGGGGCCACCTCCATGCCTCATGGAGGAACACCGATGCACCCAGACGTGCACCCAGCCCACCCCACCGACCCGGTCACGGCCGCCGCCGCAGGCGACTTGCCGACCGCCGGACCGGCCGGTAGTCCTGTTCGCGGCCCACACCCCACCGACTACACGAGGACACCGGCGATGACCACGCCGACCGGCGCGGCCACCGCCGTCAACCCGGTCACCGGGCTTCCCCGGCTGCGCCCCGGTGAGCTGCAGGCCCAGGTCCTCGGCGTGCTGGCCGCCAACTCCGGCAAGGCGCTGAACATCGGCGAGATCGCCCGGCAGTTGCACGGCCGCTCCACCGGCGCCGTCGGGCAGGCCTGCGACCGGCTCGTCGAGCTCGGCCACGCCACCAAGACCGTCTCGCAGTTCGCCGTCACCACCGCCGGACTGGCCGAACACCGCGCCAACCCCGGCCCCGCCCCGATCCCGCCGGTCGCACCGCCCGCACCGCAGGCACCCACCGCCCGCCCGGCACCCGCCCCTGCCACGACCGGCACGCCGGTCGCCCGGCCCACGGCGGCACCGGCACAGCCCAAAGGCACCACCGGCCCGGTACGCCGGCCCAACGGGCAGCTGTACTACCCGCGGCGGCTGGCCAAGCGCACCGACGTCGACGTCCTGCGCGACCTGCGCACCGCCGAGGTGCCGGTCCTGCTGTACGGGCCGCCCGGCACCGGCAAGACCAGCCTGATCGAGGCCGCCTTCGGCCAAGAGCTGTACACGGTGCCCGGGGACGGCGACACCACCGTCGGCGACATCATCGGCGACTACGTGCCCACCGACACCGGCGGCTACGAATTCATTCCCGGCCCGCTGCCCCGCGCGATGGAGGCCGGTGGGGTGCTGTTCATCGACGACGCCACCCTCATCGCCCCGAAAGTCCTCGCCGTGGTGTACCCGGCGATGGACGGCCGCCGGCAGATCATCCTCAAGGCCCACGCAGGCAAGGTGATCACCGCCAGGTCGGGCTTCTACGTGGCCGCCGGGCACAACCCCGGCGTGCACGGCGCGGTCCTCACCGAAGCCCTCGCCTCCCGCTTCTCCGCGCAGGTCAAGGTGTCCACCGACTACGACCTCGCCGCCGCCCTCGGCGTCGACGCCAGGATGGTCCGCGCCGCCCGGAACCTGGCCACCCGGTTCGACTCCGGCGACATCGGCTGGGCACCCCAGCTCCGCGAGTTGCTCGCCTTCAAGAAGATCACCGACGTGCTCGGCGTCGACACGGCGCTGGCCAACCTCGTCGGTGTCGCACCGGTCGAGGACCGCGACGCCGTGGTCAAGGCCATCAAGGCCGCCTTCGCCAACACGGTCGAGCCGCTCGCGCTCGGCAAGCAGCTGTGAACGGCCAGGTGACGACCATGACAACGGCGACGAACCCACCCGCCAGCAGCGGCAAGCACCTCAACCCCGACCCCGACGCGCCCGCCCCGGCCGCCCCCGCCGACGCGGGCTGGTTGCGGCTGTCGGCCGCATTGACCGCCCAGATCGCGCCGGTGGCCGGCCGGGCCGACCTGATCGTGGTCTGCGAACCCGGCGCCGGGCACGGCGCCCCCGCCTGCCTCATCCGCGAACAGGCCTGCGTCGAGATCGACGGCACATACCTCGACTGCGACCTCAACGGCATCGACCCCGACGACCCGGACGCCCGCGAGCAGTTTCCGGTGCTGTGGGGGCTGCTGGTCCACGAGGCCGCGCACGGCCAGCACACCTGCTGGGACTTCGGCACCGGCGAACCGGCCGCCGCCGAAGCCGCCACGGTCCTGGAGGAGTCGCGGATCGAGGCCGCCCAGGTCCGCCGCCGGCCCGGCGACCGCCGATGGTTGCGCGCCGCCTCAACGAAGATCCTGCTCGCTGACGTGCCGACCACCGATGACCTGTGGTCGGCCGCCGGCACCGCTGCGCTCGTGCTGGCCCGCGCCGACGCCGGCGTCCTGGACCCGGACGAGGTCGAACCCGTCCGCGACGCGGTCGTGAAGATCCTGGGCCCGGCGCGGCTGGACCGGCTCACCGAGATCTGGCGGCAGGCCCACGCCACCGACGACTTCGACACCGACGCCATGGTCGAGCTCGGCCGCCGCTGGTGCGCAGTCCTCGGAATCAAACCCGACGACACCAGCATCCCGCCGCTCGGCGGCCCGGCAGGCGGCGGGTCCGGCACACCCGGCGGTGGCCCCGGTGATGGCCAAGGTGGCAGCCCGGCCGGTGGCGGAACGCTGCGCAGGGCCGCCGGTCAGGTCGTGGTGATCGTCGCCGACCACGACGGCGAGGACGCCAAAGCCAAAGCCGAGGCCGCGCAACGCGCCGCGCAGCAGGCCGCCGCCCGCGACGCCGAATCGAAGGCCCAGACGCGGGCGAACGCGGCCGGCGCGAAGGTGTTCAGCAACCCGGGCGGCGTCGGGCCCGGCAGCGGCCGTTCCAGCGGGGTGCGCCGCAACCCGCCGACGCCGTCCACCAGGCCCGCCACCGAGGCCGAACGCGCCGCCGCGCGGCAGCTCGCCCGGGCCCTGCGCGCGGCAGCGCACCGGGAACCGACCGAGACGATCGTCGCGGCGCCGACCCCGCCGGGACGGCTGCGGGCCCGCGCGGCCATGAACGCCGACGCGCAACGCGCGATGGGCCAGCAGCCCACCGCCGAGCCGTGGCGGCGCACCGAACGCCGCCGCCACCCGAACCCGCCGATCCAGGTCGGCATCTGCGCCGACGTGTCCCCATCGGTGTCGGCGTTCGCCGGGCCGATCGCCTCCGCCGCGTGGATCACCGCCCAGGCCACCGCCTGGGCCGGCGGCACCAGCGCCACCATCACCTTCGGCCAGTACGTCACCCCGGTCACCCAACCCGGGCAGCCACCGGCACAAGTCCGGCTGTTCGACGAAGAAGGCGACACCGCCGGATTCCCGCTCGCCGTCGACGCCCTCGACGGCGCGCTCGACCTGGCCAACCCGCGCGCCGGGGCGCGGCTGCTCGTGGTGGTCAGCGACGGCGAGTTCACCGGCGAGGAGAAACTCGCCGGGCAGCAACGCCTCGACCGGCTCCTGCGGGCCGGCTGCGCCCTGCTCTGGCTCGCCCCGCCCGGTTCCACACCGCTGACCGGCGGACAACAAGTCACCCTCACCGATCCCGCCCGCTCCGGGCAACTCATCGCCCGCGCCGCCACCGCGGCCCTGGCCGCGCACGCCTGACACCGCGACGGCGTGACTTGACCTGCCCCGGCGCGTGAAGCGTGGCTTGCGTGATGCCGCCGGTCCGTTCCGCTGGACCGGCGGCATCCAGCCAGCACCCAGCATCCACATGTCCCAACCAGGCCCCCTGCCCGCCAGACGCCGCCGGGCAGAACCGACCAGCTCGTTCGGAAGGAAGCACCACCGATGCAATTCCACGCCGACACCGGCTATCCCTTCAACACCGATAACCACGCCTACCGGCGGCTACTTACCGCCGGCAGCGAGCACCTGCACACCGTCGCCTGGACCCGCGACGACGGCCGCCCGGTCCTGCTCACCCTCTACGACCTCGCCACCGGCGACGCGGTCACCATCGCCCTGCTCGACTCAATCGAAGCCAGCCACGCACACGCCCTGCTCATACTGCACCGCGACGGCACACTGCACGTCCACGGCCCGTTCGGCGGCCCGTTCGGCGGCCCGTTCGGCGGCCCGTTCGGCGGCGAGGCCGCTGCCGCCGCGCACGCCCCCGCCCTGGCAACGACTGACCCGTCCGTCGCCGCCAACCTGCCGCTGCCACTGCACCACCCCGGCCGCGGCGACCTGCCACCCGACGACGCGTGGCGACCCCTGCACCAGCAGACCCCCGCAGCCTCCACCCTCGCCGCGCCCTCCGGGCCTGCGCAGACCGCGCTGCTGCTGCTCGACCAGCAGCGCCACCGCCTCGCCGCGGTCGGCCCCTTCCCCAACCACACGACGGCCCTGGCCTGGGAGCCAGCCAGCTTCCCGGACGCCGACGTCGACTGTGTGATCGTGCCGATGCACCTCGCCGCCACCGTCGCCGCTCCCGCCACCGACGGTCATGACGGCGAAGGCGACTAGCTCCGACCGCGCCGCCGGGCGGCGTCCCAGTCGTCGCGATCGACGCTGGTGGCCCCGCGCAGCCCGACAGTCACCAGCCAGCGACACGGCTCGGGCCACCGGCCACACACCGCTACGACGGACCCGACCCGTCTGGGCAGCCGGTCACCACCTGGCATCTTCAGCGGTGCGAGCGACACTTGGCCCTGGTCGAAGCACCGCTATCCGACCCCGGCCCATCCGAACGACTGCATCCCGAGCGCCGCGATCATCACCACGACAGCCAGCGCGGCACCGATTCGAAGGAGAAAGTCCGTGCCGGACATCGGCGACTTCCTGCAACGTCAGGAAAAGATCATCGACACGGTCGGCTGGGCGGTCATACACATCCTGCCCACCGACGACGAGCCCGACACCGCGACCCCGTTCGCCTACACCGTCGGACTGACCGCCCACGGCTACCCGGAACTGCTCATCGCCGGGCTGCCGCCCGAGATCGCGCACGACCTACTCAACGACCTGGCCGCACGGGTGTACGACAAGGCCGAACGCTTCAGCCACGGCCAGCGCATCAGCGACCTCATCGCCGGCTACGAGGCCGTCCTCGTCGAGGGCGAACCCACCGACGACCTGCTGCCCGGTGTGGCGATCGCCCGCTACGGACGCGAGCAGGTCCGCCTGCTGCAGGTGATATGGCCCGACCCGCAAGGCCGATTCCCCTGGGATGCCGGTTACAGCACGGACCCGCACGTCCAGCCCCAGATCGCTCGACCGTAATCCGGCAGACGCCCCCTCCCGCGGCGTAGCCGGAAACGCCCAAGGGCGTCCGGCTTCCCGCAAGTCCACCGCGCCGTCGAACCCGGCGGTCTGCGCTTCGCTGCCCAAATCCGGTTTCGCGGCGGGCATCTTGGCTCGGCGGCCTTGGGCCGCCGAGCCAAGAGCAAGAACAAGGGCCTTTTTGTCGTTTAGGCACAGCCGGAAGGCGGCGCCGTTCGGGGTACCGACGCCACGCAGATCACGCCAGCCGCATCACGTACCGGGACGCCCTGTCAGGTCGTGGCGTTCACGGCCACGGGCTGCAGGCCCCAATCCCGCACGGACCTACCCCCGACAAAGGCCCACTCCACGTCGCACTTGGAGCAGTCGATCCGCACGTCGTGCTCCCGGAAGCCCGGTACGTTGTCATGCTCCTCGACGATCGCGCCGTCACCGCAGGGACACCGGTACTCGTAGCGCTCCACGGTGCCTGCGCCAGCGCCCCAGCCCCCGTGGTCGTGCTCGCCTCCACGGATCGGCTCGGTGCGCACGGGTGCTGCAGACGGCACGGTCCTCATCCACTCCGCGATCGCGCTCACCACGGCGTCGTACGCCTCGGGCGAGTGCGCAACGACATGGAAGATCGCCAGCAGCTCGTCGGGGGTGCGGGCGACACGGTGGTCGCTGTCTCGCACACCCGCAACGTAGTCACCCGCGAGGTCGCCGATGACGTCGTTACGGCCGACCTGCAGGACCAGCCAGTCGTGAAACGGAGCTGACACGGCTACGGGAGCCGGCCGGACCCAGGCGCCCGCGATCCGCTCACCCGCTGCCGCCCGCGCGAGCGCGGACTGCAGGTATTCGTATCCGGCGGGGCGGTGATGGTCGGCCTTCGGCCGGGTCTGCCCTGAGCCGGTCATCCGGCGCACGTAGTCGTGCTCGCGCTCCGGTACACCGATCAAGAGATTCGGCCCGGAGCCGCCGGGATCGGCGACCGGGAGCCCCAGCGCTGCCGCCGCCCAGATCAAGCGGCCGTTGGACACGTAGGAGCAGTGCGGGGCGAGGAACTCTTCTGCGGTGTGCTTCAAGGAGTAGCTGCCCACCTCCGGCGTCGCGGAGTCCGGGATAGGCGTGAACATTCGCAGCATGTCCGTGATGAGCGCGAGTTCGATGAAGTCGGTCTCACGATCGAAGCGCCAGGTCGCTTCCGAGCGGAAGCCGTTCTCGCCGAGGCGGGGCGAACCGCCGCGCGCGCCGATCACGGCGTGCTGGTCGAGGGTGGCGATCAGGTGCCGGGCGCTGACCCGCTCGCCGAGGAGTCCCTGGGCCAGAGGGGAGCCCATCTGCCGCAGCGCGGCGGTGTACTTCGTACCGGTGAAATCTGCCCACGCGCGCGCATCCTGTTGGAGCTCGCGATCATGGGTGTGGTTGTCGGAGGTCATCTCAACTCTGCTCCGGACTGTGCAACCCACGCCTGCCAGCCCTGCGTCATGAGAGATCTCGGTCCGACAGGTACTGCGCTTTTCTGGATCGGCCACCGTTGTCCTCTGCGCCATCGTCGCGTGGGGACTCAGGCTCGGAGTGGGGCAGTCCAGACTGCCCACACGGAGCCTAGCAGCAGACCTCCTTCATCGCGTATGGCCAGTTCCCACCGCGGCATGGCCTGCCTGCTCGCACCACCAGACGCGATCACCCTCCCGAGGGCGACGTAGGCATGCGGATTGGGCGCAGACCAAGCGTCTGGTTCAGGACGCGCGCAGTTGCTCGGCGAGGTCGCTCGCCTCGTGGCCGTTGGTCGCCCGTGATGGGGGCCAGTACCGGCGAACGGTGCGCTCGGACCGGCCGATCTTGGCCGCGATGTCGGCGGGGTGCAGCGACGGGTCGCGGTGGTGCCAGTAGGCGACCGCCGCCGGCGTGTCGGACGGCACGACGGCCTCGGCGTCGTGCCCGTTCCGGCCGCTGCGGCCGTCGTCGTCGACGTCCAGGTTGGGCTCGCCGTCGCCCGATCCGTCCGGCGACGGTGCCGGGTTCGGCGGCTGGTCGCTGTTCGGGCCGGGCAGGGCAGTCGGGCGCTGCGCGATGTCGTCGGCGCTGGCCGGTCGGCGATCGACTCCCGGCGGTTCAGCGTCGGCGGCCTTCAGGTCATCGGTGGTCGGCGCCGTCGCGCTGCCAGCGCCCGGTTCGGGCGGCGTCGCGGTCCTGTCGGGCAGCGCGTGGTCGGGCCGGCCTGTCTGATGGTGGTCGTCGACGCCCCCTGCTGCTGGCTGCGCCGGTTGGTCCCGCATCATGCCCGGTGCGGCGTGGGCCGCCGTGATGGCGTGGCCGAGGCCGGAGTCAGCGGTCGAGTCGTCGATGACGGCGACGGCGACGGTGGCGGCGGCGGGCTGCGGCGCTGCGGGCACTGCGGGCACTGATGGGCTGGCCGTGGCGGCCTCCGGGGGTGAGGCCGCCACGGGGTCGGTGGCCGGCAGGTCGGGAGGTGGGGAGGGCGCCGGCATGGTGGCGGGGGACGGCTGCATAGTGGCGGTGCGGATGCGTCCGGCGATTTCGACCAGGCTGATGCTGGCCACGACGACGAGGCCGTCGACGGACAGGGGTAGCAGGTGGGAGGCGCCGGCGTCGGTCTCGCCGTAGCGGGCGGCGACGCCGGCCATGTGCCAGTAGGAGACCCAGGCGGCGATGCCGGCGATGACGGCGGCGGCCAGCAACCGCAGGTTGGCCAGCCAGCGCCGGTCCGCGGGAACCCGGGAGATGAGTTCGACGGTCAGCAGCAGCGCCAGCGGCGGCCAGGCGGCGATGATCTGGCTGACCAGGTTGGGCCGCGCGTGCAGCACGTTCGCGGCGATCGACGCAGTGACACCGAGGGTGAGCACTGCCCGCACCGCCCACCGCAGACGGCGCAGGTACGTCGCGTCGGTGTCGGCGCCGCCGGCCGCCGCGACGTTCCGGCTGAGGTCGGGGGCCGGGGGCGTTGTCGCGGTCATGCGGCGGCTCCGTCGCCGGGCCGGGGTGCCGGCCGCAGCTCGGGGCGCCGGCCGGCGCGTTGCGCCTGGGCGACCAGCTCGTCGGCCAGGGCGATGGTTTCGTCGCTGGGTTCGGCGTCGATGTCGCCGAGCGCGCGGGTCAGCGTCCGGCGCAACGTTCGGATCGCGTCGAGGTGCCCGAGGGTGGCTCGGGCCCGCATGGCCTGCTGGTACAGCTGTTCGGTGTACGGGTTGTGGCGGATCGCCGCCTCCACCACGGCGATCTGCTCGGCCGGTTTGTCGGCGAGGGCCTCGGCTAGTGCGAGGAATGCATCGAGGGCCTGCACGCGGACGGCTTCGCGGTAAGGCTCGATCCACTCGTAGTCGGCGCCGTCGGCCAGCGGCCCGCCGTAGGTGTCCACGGCCCGGCGCAGCGCCGCGAGCCGGTCCTGCGGGTCGGTGGCCTGGTCGGCGTCGCGGATCGCGGCGCGCATCCGCCACAGGTCCACATCGACGGCGTCGGTGTTGAGCACGTACCGCTGGCCGGGATGGGTGATGTAGGTGCCGCGGCCGCCGGTGTGGCGCATGACCGTGCGCAGGTTGGACACGTACGTGTACAGCCGGCCGGGTGCCTTCTTGGACGGGGCGTCGGGCATCACGTCGTCGAGGATCGCCTCGGCGGACGCGTCGCCGTCGTGGACGGCCAGATACACCAGCACCTCGGCGGACTTCTTCCGCAGCGTCGGCCCAGGCGGCACATCGACGATCCCCGCCGAACCGAGCACCGTCACCTCGACCCGGCCCGGACCCGCATCGGCGTCGTCGCCGGCGTCCGGTTCCTCCGCCGCATCGTCGTCGGCCGCGTCGCCGTCCTCGTCCTCCGCGTCGTTGCCGGCATCTGCGGCCGGGCGTGTGGTCGGCTGCGCCTCGACGGCCGCGTCGGCCTCTACGCTGCCGGGGTGGCCGGCTTCGACGGCTTGAGCCGGGACAACCGGTTCAGCGGCAGCATCGGTCGCCGCGTCCGGGAGGGCGCTGCCGTCGATGCGTGCGTCGTTGCTCCCGGAGACGGTGGCCTGCTCGCCGGGCGGATCTTCGAGGTTCGCGTCCGGTGCAGCTGCGGGATCGGTCGGCTCCGGGGCGCTTGTCGCGTGCGCGGGGGTGCCGTGGTGCGGCGCGGCTGTCGAGGCGGGGGTGGACTGCTGCGCGGCCGGCTCGACGGGTGCGGGCGCCTGCGGCGCTCCGGTGTGCGACTCGGCGAGGGTGGCCAGCAGGTCGCTGGTCTCGGTCGGGGTGAGGATGGCCAGTCGGCCGATGTCGGCGGGGTGGTGGCCGTGCCGGGCGCCTTCCCCGTCGGCCGGGCTGGTGGTGCCGTCCGCGGCGACGACCACGGTGTTGCCGTCGGGCCAAGCGCCGAGCAGCACGCCGTGGATGTCCAGGCGCTGACCCTGGGCCAGTAGCGCGGCGATGCGGGTGCGCTGGTGGCGGGTGGTCGCGTCGGCCAGCAGCAGGATCGGTGGCAGCGGTTCTTCGGTCGGGTCGGCGGCACGCAGTTCGGCGACGGTGTCGACCTCGTGGGCGTAGACGATGCGGCTGCGGTGCAGGGTCTGCGCCTCGAGCAGATCGAGGGCCTCGTCGAGTCCGCCGGTGACGGTCAGCCGTGGCGTGTACGGCAGGGCGACCGCGTCGGCGCCGAGCAGGGTCGCGGCGGTCGCCGAGGGCATCACTACCCAGCTGCGCTCGTCCGGCTCGTCCAGTCCGCCGGCCGCGAGCCCGGCGGCCAGGAACCCGCGGGCGGCGGCCTCGGCGCCGGGACCGGTGAGCCCGAGACCGGCGGGCGGCCACACCGCGACCAGGGGATGCGCCAGCGACGGCACCACCGGGCGCACCGCGGCCGGTGCCTGCTCGCCGGTCGCGTCCGAGCCGGTCGGCAACGTCAGGAACTCGTCGTCCTCGTCCTCGTTGTTGTCCTCCACGGCGTCTTCGTCGACGTCCTCGCCGTCCGGTTCGAGTGCCATGTCGGCGTCCGCGTCGGTGTCGTCGCGGGCGAGCAGGTGCGCATGCTCGAGGGTCTCGTCCTCGTCTGTAAGCAGGTCGAGTGGGGCGGCGTCGGCGGGGTCGCGCTGCCTCGCGGCGGCGTCGTGTTCGGCACGGCGCAGCCGGCGGCGGATCTGCTGGACCACCGGCGGCATCGGCGCCACGTCGGGGTCGTCCAGCCGCAGGTCCGGGGAGGGTGGGCGGAGCGTGTAGCGGCGTCGCCGGTGGGCCCAGACGAGGGCGACGGCGGCGATGATCGCGGTGGCGAGGCCCATGTCCAGCCAGCTGCCGCCGGGCAGCTCGACCCCGTGGGGTCGGCTCGGTGTCGCCGGGCTGCGGGTGGGTGCCGGGTCGCTGCTGGCCGACGGTGACGGGGAGGTGGCCGTCGACGCGGAGCCCGTGCCGGCCGGTGGCGGGCCGACGACACCGTCCGGGTCGGTGGTCGCCGACGCGGTGGCGCTGGGCGCAGCTGGGGATGCGGTGGCGCTGGGCGTGGCGGATGCGGCCGAGGTTGCGGATGAGGGTGTGGCGGTGGCCGATGGTGTGGGGTTTGTGGACGGTGCGGGAGCTGTGGATTGTCCGGGGCTGGGCTGGGTCTGGGTACCTGGCTGTTGCTGCGGTGGGTTGCCGGGTCGGGCGCCGGGTGGCGGGGTGGCGTCGTCGGGCAGGGTGAGCACCCAGGTTGGTTCGATGTGGTCGCCGTGGTGCATGCGGCCGTGCTGGTCGTAGCGGTCGGCGTTGAGGTGGTAGATCTCGGGCCAGCGGTGCGGGTCGCCCAGCCACGCCCCGGCGAGGTCCCACAGGGTGTCGCCGCGGTGGACGGTGACGGTGTAGTGCTGGCCGCCGGCCGCGACGGTCAGCGGGCCGGTCTGCGCGGCCAGGGCGAACCGCGGCAGCCCGGTCATGGCAGCGCCGTTTGTGGTGGTTGTCGGGCGGGACGGCAGGTTCGTCGCGGTGATCGGCTGGGCGGGTTGGTGCCCGGTTGTGACGGTCAGCCAGGGCAGGCTGGTCTGGGTGAGCGAGCCGCCGGCTGGCGTTGGTGCCGTCGTGGTTGCTGCGGCGGTGACCGGCGGCGGTGCGACGGTTGTGACGACGGCGGGTGGGAGGACCAGCGCGGCGGACGCGGCGGCCGGGCCGGCGGACATGCCGGCGACCAGCAGCGCCGCGAGGGCCTGCAGCGGGGAGATGCCTTTGACCTGCCGGGCGGGCCGGCCGCGGCGGGCGGCGGCGATCTCCCCGGCGAGGCTGTAGCAGAACGCGGCCCAGACCAGCCACAGCGCCACGGCGAGCAGGTTGATCACTGCGGTGTCGGGGAACCCGCCGGTGAGTACGTGTGCCCAGCCGGCCCATTTGGTGGGGACATGGCGTGGTAGGGGCCAGCCGACGAAGAAGGCCAGCGCGGTGGGAAGCCCGGCGAGCAGGGCGAGCGTGGTCAGCAGACTGGCCGCCCGGACGATCAGGCGGCCGAGCCGGTGCATCAGCATCACAACGCGCTCCAGCAAGAGGGGTCAGGCCGGTGGGCCGGTGGTCGGGGTGGCCGATGCCGTCGAGGTGACCGTGATGTCGGTGATGCCGAACGGCTTGAGCATCGGTGTGGCCTGGTGACTGGTGGCGGTCACCGTGATCCGCGCGCCGGTCACCTGCACCGTGCCGGTGGCGTCGGCAGCGGCGAGGAACTGTTTGGCGGCCTGCGCGGCGCGGGCCGGGTCCAGCCGCAGCACCCCCGAGGCGCGGTAGGCCGCCGTGTCGATCTGCTGCGCGCCGGCGCGGGCGGCGGACTGGGCCAGGTCGTAGCCGTGCGCCCGGGCGGCGAACAGGGCCCCGCCGCCGAGCAGCGCGGCGGCGGAGACGATGACGATCATGCCGGTGACCAGGAGCGTCACCGCGACGGCGCCCTGGTCGTCGCCCAGCAGCCGGGTCAGCGCCGTCCTAGCCGCAGGGCGCGCTGTTGCCGGCGGGGTGGCGGTGATGGCAGGTGTCGGCATGGCTTCAGACTGTCAGCCAACTCTTGAGTTCTTTCCGGCTTCCGCCGCGTCCCTGAACTGCTGACCTGGTCGTCATGGGTTTCCTCGATCGCGTATCGATGTTGACGTTTGGTCGGGATTCCTGAAGGATCGCTTCGATCTTTGAGGTATTCGGTCCTTCGGCGAACTGAGGTGCGAGCGTGGGGCTGGCTGTGGTTCGGTCGATTCGATCGCCTCGGCAGCTGAGCAGTCAGCAGGAGATCGAGGACTTCGAGCAGGAGTTGGTCGACCAGTACGCCCTCGCTATGGCGGCGGCGGGGATCACCGATCATCACATCTCCCATCAACGGAGCACGCTGTTCGACTTCATCCGGCACCTCGGTCGTCCGGTGTGGACGGCGGAGTCGGCCGACGCGGACCGGTACCTGGCGTGGCTGCGTGCCGAGCAGCGGCAGGCGCAGAGCACCTTGTTCAGCAAGGCGAGTTTTCTGCGGCAGTTCTTCGAGTTCCTGGTCCTGCGGTACCAGGGCGACATTCACGCGTTGACCGGGTACCTGGTCAGCCAGCCGATCGACGAGTTCAACCGGCCGAGCAAGCCGTACCACGACGTACCGCGGGTGCCGCCGGCCGAGGCGGAGGTCGAGCAGTTGTTCACCGGCTGGCGGGAGTCCTTGCCGCACGCGCGGAAGTTCCTGCCGGCGGCCCGGGACTATCTGGCGGCCTCGCTGTGGCGGCGGGCCGGGTTGCGTATCACCGAGACCGCAATGCTCGACATCCGTGACTGGCGGCCGGACGTCGGCGAGTTGGGCAAGCTGCACGTGCGGTTCGGTAAGGGCAGCGGCGGCCGAGGGCCGAAGACGCGGCTGGTCCCGGCGATCAACGCGGTCGACGATCTGCTCACCTGGTGGCTGACCGATGTCCGGCACCAGTTCGGCGGCGACTGGGCCGACCCCGACGCGCCTCTGCTGCCCAGCGAACGCCGCGACCGGCACAGCGGGCGGTGCATGCGGGCAGGAGCCAACGCGCTGCGCACCGGCCTGGCCGACGCCGTCGCGCGGTGGCTGCCCTCCTGGCAGGGCCGGTTGACGCCGCACGGCTTGCGGCACTTCTGCGCGTCGTCGCTGTACGCGCGGGGCGTGGACCTCAAGGCCGTGCAGGAGTTGCTCGGCCACTCCTGGCTGTCCACTACCACCCGGTATATCCATGTTCATGACGAACACATCGAGCAGGCGTGGGCGCAGGCCAATCACCGAGTCGCCGCCCGCCTGACCGGGCTCGGAGGGTGAACCGATGCGCTGGAACCTGCGGTTGAAGGCCGCCGAGCGCGGCATCTGGAAGTCCACCGAGATGCGCCGACGCCTCGCCGAGTACGGGCTCGAGATCAGCGCGGGCAAGATGTCGGCGTTGTGGACCACGACACCGACCACGATCCGGCTGGACGACCTGGACGTGATCTGCACAGTCCTCGACTGCACCCCGGCCGAGTTGCTGATCCGCGAGCCCGAGCAGGTCGAGGCCCGCCGCACGCATAACCGCGCCGCCCGCACGGCCGGCGACCCGACGCTTCCCGGGAGCCCGTCGTCGCCTGCGGTGACGCCCCGGTTGGGCCGCAACCGTTCCTTGCCGCCGGCATGACCCCCAAGAAGCCGGGCGCTATCGCGCACCGGCGCCGCAAATGCCGTGTCTGCCGGAGCGCTCCGGCGGCGATGGCCGGCGTCGAGTTCTGCTTCGGCTGCTGGCCCGGCGGGCCGGTCATCCCGCCGCCGTGTCTGCGCTGTGGCTCTCGGACCGGCTACTACACCAGCGGGTTGTGCAACCGCTGCCACAAGGACGGCGACCCGGGCGTCGACTCCTGCCGGGAATGCCAGGCGTGGGGAGCGACCCGGCACCACAACTGGCGGTGCCGCGCCTGCGTGACCTGGTGCCACAACTACCCGACGGTCAAGCCGTGCACCGTGTGCGGGCAACCGCGGCACGTCGGCTTCTGGGGCCGCGAGGTCTGCCGGCTGTGCTACAAGCAGGCCAGCATGCTGCGCCACCCCGACGAGAAACTCGACCTGACCGGCGCCAACCACCACGGGCAGCAACTGTTCATCGCCGACACCTTCCAGGACAGCCGCGCCAACCTTCGGCCGCCCGACACCGGGGCGATCGCCGAGCCGCTGTCGGAGTTCGCGGTCACCGGCGACCACGAGCAACTCGTGCTCTTCGGGATGCGCCGCGACCTCGCCGCGCACGGCCGCACCGGGTTGCACCTGCGCGCCGACCCCGCCCGCGCTGCCGCCCTGGACCAGCTCGCCCACGACATGGCCGCCGAGCTGGGCTGGACCGCCCGACTGCTGGAGGGCACCTGCTACGGCCTGCGGATCGTCCTGGGCATCCAGGACCGGCCGAACGCGCCGATCAACGCCAGCGACGTGACCTTGCTGCGCGATATCGACCTGCCCATCTGGCCGGTGATGAAGGTCCTCGCCGTGGCCGGTGACCTGGTCGAGGACCGCACCCCGGCCCTGGACCGCTGGTTCACCCAGCAGATCGACGGCCTCCCGGACACGATGGTCACCGAGCTGACCGTCTGGTACGAGGTCATGAAGCACGGCAGCCCCACCCCGCCGCGCCGCCGACCCCGCGCCGAGATCACCATCAGGCTGCACCTGCAGTGGGCGTTGCCGCTGCTGCGGGTCTGGGCCGCCGCCGGTCACGGCTCGCTGCGGGAGATCACGCGCGAGCAGGTCCTCGACGCCCTGCCACCCTCGGGCAACGCACGCTCCACCGCAGGGCAGGGCCTCAAGTCCATCTGCCGGCTGCTCAAGGGCCGCAAGGTGCTGTTCACCGACCCCACCGCCCGCGTCAAAGTCGGCTACCACGAGGCCAAGCAACCGCTGCCGGTCAACGTCGAACTGCTGCAGGCCGCGCTGATGTCCGACAACCCAGCTCAGGCCGTACTGGTCGCCCTGACCGCGTTCCACGGGCTGCGCGCCGGTCAGCTGCAACGCCTGCAGCTGACCGACGTCCGTGACGGCCGGCTGCACCTCGACGGACGCGTCATCGTCCTGGCCGACCCGGTACGCGACCGTCTCAGTGCCTACCTCAACGCCCGGAACCAGCGTTGGCCCGACACCGCCAACACGCATCTGTTCGTCACCGAACACACCGGCCGCCGCACCGAGGAATGCAGCAAACGCTGGATCTGGCTCACCATCGGCCCAGGATTGTCCGCAGCCGCGATCCGCGAGGACCGCATCCTCGACGAGGCCCACGCCACCGGCGGCGACGTCCGCCGCTTGGCCGACCTGTTCGGCCTGAGCATCCAAGCCGGCACCCGCTACACCGCCACACTCGATCATCCCGACCTCACCCCGTCTTGACCCAGGGCCGAACCACATTCAATCGACCACCCCGCTAACGCACGCGCTACCAGGACGAACTCGACACGCCCGCTCCCGCGCAGGCGAAGGTCCGTCCCGAACTCTCGCCAAGCCATTGGCGTACCTCCACGCTGCAGCGTGACGACCCCTCTTACCGTGGAGGCAGGAGGCCAGCGACGGAGGTAGATCGTGACGCCATTCGACACACCAGACCCACCCGATGAGGCTGATGACTCAACCTGGGACGACCATGAACCTTTTGCTGACAACGACGGTGATGATGAGTCCCTGACGCTAGGACCGGACGATGACGACCAGTCGATGGAAGCCAGCGAACCGCTGGAGTACGGAATGCTCGTCAACGCGGCGTTGGGATCCATGCATGACGACGAGCGGGATTCGCTGAAGAGGAAGATCGCCAGCTTCGTTGCGCTCCACCCCGACCACACCGAGCAGCTCGACACCCGGAACTGGGATCGTCTCGACGACGATGTGAAGGCCGCTGCCAGCGCGATCTGGAACGAGGCCGCCGCAATAGTCGGAAAGGCTGTCACCGAACAACACCTGGACGAGTATCGAGAAGATCTAGTCGTCTGGCGGCGCGACCCCTTCCGTGAAACGGCTTCCGAGGAAGATGTCCGTATCCGGTACCCGTTCCTCGCGTGGGCGTGGGATGCCATGAAGGAGTTGGCCAGACACTTCTTGGAGGAAGCGGTGCAAGCCACCGTGATCGAGATGCTCTTCCCGGGCGCCCACCTCATTATCCCGCCAATGAACCTTGTAGCCGCTCTGTTCACTGCCGGCGATCTCGCGGACGTCGCGCAGGGCATCGCCTGAACACAGCAAGGGCTCGGCTGGCTCCGGCCGCGCACGATGGTGTCGGTTCTCGAACCGAATGTGCCCGCTACGCCCATCAAGCACCACCCATACGCGGGTTCGCTGCGGACGGCGCTTCAGTAATCCCGAACCCGAGAGCTCTCGCCCGGTACAGGTCGAGAGGGCTGGTCGAGGACGCCGACACCGTCATCGAACCGGGCAGCCCGACGCCGAGCAGCCCTTCGGTGGTGACGGTGCAGCCGACGTGCACGGTGACCGCGCCGCCGCGGTGGAACTCGCTGGTGTCGACCGACACCGTGACGGTGGCGCACTGCCCGGCCAGGTTGGCGGTGGCGCTGTCGCGGGCGGCAGCGTCGGCTGCCCCAGCGCTGCGGGTCAGCGATGCGGCGCGGGAGGCGGCGGCTGCGGCGGCGTTGACGTCGATGTTGGCCTGCCCGAGGTGGTAGGCGCCGACGATCAGGAAGACGAACAGCACGGCGAGGGGCATGCCGATGGCCAGCTCGACCGCGACGGAGCCGCGGTCGTCGCGCAGCCGGCGGCGCACCGGCCGGACCGGCGAGAGGCTGGCGTGGACGGGTTGTCGGGTCATCTGGTGTACCGCTCGGTGGGGGCGTGGACGGTGACGGTGATCGGCAGTGGCAGGCCGTGCGCGGTGCCGCGGATCGTCACCGTGGTGGTGGCCTGGCCGCGGGTGACGCTCACCGTGGGGTTGTCGACGAACGACCCGCCGAGCTGGTCGAACAGCGCGGCGGCGTCGTCCTGGCCGGCGGCGACGGTGCCGCCGACCACGCGGCTGGTCTGTACCGCATGGTCGGCGGCGGCGTGCGCGGCGAGGTAGCCCATGCCCCAGGCGAACATCTGCAGCAGGATCAGCACGATCCCGAGCAGGATCGGCGCACCGATCGCGAACTCCACCGCGACCGACCCGCGGTCGTCGCGTCGGAGGCGACGCCACCACGTCACACGCGAGGAACGGGTCGGCGTGTGGCGAGCCCGACGAGTTGGGGGCATGGTCGGGTGCACTACTTGAACACCCAGTTCTTGATGATGCCGTCGACACCGGACTTGTACGCGCCGTACAGCAGGATGATGACGGCCGCGCCGAGACCGATACCGATGGCGTACTCCACGGCGTGGCTGCCGCGGTCGGGGTTGCGGCGCAGCTCGTCGATGCGGTCGCGCAGGACGCCAGTGACGAATGCGAGCAGCGCCAGTGCGGGGTTTCGTGGCATCGAAGGGTTTCCTTCCGGGCTTGTTGGTGTGTCTGCTCTTCCGCTGCGCCGGTAGTGCCGCAGTGGTGGTCGTGTCGGGTCGAGACATCGCTGGTGAGGAGGTGCGCGGGAAGGTGAGGCGTTCAGACGCACGCTGCGAACTCCTTCGCGAAGGTCGGGCGAACATGAGGGCCGGTCCGGGAAGCCGTCAGCCGCCTGGGCGTCTCGGATTGCCGGGGCGACGGGGCCGGCCACAGTGAGCAGCGCCACCGCCGCGGCGAGGACCAAGGCCGCGCGTGTAAGGCGGACATTGCGGACCTCCTTCGGTTCACGGTTCAGCCCTTGATCGCGACGATCGCGGGGTAGATGAGGAACAACAGGAAGATCGAGGTCAGGGCCATCAGGGGGATACTCATCCGTTCGGTAGCCGATTCGGCGTTGGCTTCCATCTCCGCGGTGAGCCGTTCGGAGACTGCTTCGCCGCGCTGGAGGAGCGCCTCACGGATGCGGGTGCCCTCCCCGGCCGCCAGTTGCAGCGTGCCGGCCAGTTGCTCGAGCTGGACGACTCCCGTGCGTTCGCCGAGTTCGCGCAGCGGCTGCCACAGCGGTACCCGGGTCAGCCGGGCGGTGCTCAGCGCGTCGCGGATGCGTCGCGCGGCCCAGCCCTCGGCGATCGACGAAGCGTCGGTGAGCGCCTGTTCGATGCCGGCGCCGGCGGCCAGCGCCGGCGGGACGACATCGAGCAGGGCGGCGAGGGTGTGCCGCATCAGCAGCCGCCGCTGTTCGGCCTCCTCGTGAATGGACAACTCGCCGACGATCAACGCGCCGGCCCCGAGAGCGAGGCCGAGCCACAGCGGTACGGTGAGGCTGATGCCGGCACCCATGACGTTGAGCAGCGCCACGGTGGCCGGTGGGGCGAGCAGGCCGAGCGCGGCCAGACCGAACTGTCCGGCCAGGTGCCGGTGCGGGTCGCGTTCCAGGATGGCGAGGTCTTTACGGACTCGTTCGCGGGGCAGGCCGAGCTGTTGCAGCGGCGCGGCGAGGGCCTGCAGCAGCCGCTGCTGGCCGGTCAGGGCGGGCGGCGGTGGCCGGCGCAGCGTGTCGATCGCGGCGGCGAGGGACGGCCGGGCCGGAACGAGGCCCCACAGCAGCATCGCCATGCCGAGGCCGACGCCTGCGCCGGTGAGGATCAGGGTGGTCACGAGGTCACCTCGTCGGCGGTGCGGGTCAGGATGCGGGGCAGGTCGGGGATGCGGCCGGTGCGGACCATCCACATCAGGGCGCCGCCGAACATGGTGCCGAGCACGGCGAGGATCAGTTGGCCGAGCGGGCTGCCGTACGGGGCGAGGAAGTTGCGGGCGAACATGGCCAGCAGCACCACGGAGGCGAGCACGACGCAGATGACGATCCGGGTGGAGGTGCGGGTCCGGGACCGGCCGGTGGCCACCCGAAGCCGCGAGGATGCTTGCCGGCGGGCGGCGCGGCCGACTCCGGACAGGCCGGTGGCAATGTCGCGGGCCTGGTGCTGCGCCGCCTGCAGCAGCACGTTGACCACCATGTCCGCGGTCGGGTCGGCCAGGTCGGCGGCGAACGCTCGCAGCGCGTCGGGGAGCCGGATCGCGGCGCGCAACGCCTCGGCGAGCCGGTTGAGTTCGGGCCGGATCTCGGCCGGGGCGACCGCCGCGGTCTGCAGGATGGTCTGCTCGATTCCGGCCGCGGCGCGCAGCGTCCCGGACAGATCTTCGGCCCACGCCGCGATCGCCTCAACGCGCTCCAGCGTGCGTCGCTGTGCCCGGTCGGGTCCGAGGACGGCGGGTAGCGCCCAGGCGGCGACGGCGGCGAGGGCCGCCGCTACCGGCCAGCGGGTCACCGCGCCGACCAGCGCGGCGGCGGCGAGAACCCCGGCGATCCGCAGCGCCGACACCCCGGCGCGGGCCCGGCGGCGTTCGGCTCGCGCCGGCCGATCAGGGCGGACCGGTGCGCGCAGGCCACCGGCGAGCAGCAGGACCGCGATGCCGACACCGGCACCGAACAGGGCAAACAGAGCGCGCATCGATCGATCACCATCCCCGGATAAGGTTCGGGTTGAACCCGGCCGCGGTGAGCTCGTCGAGAGTGTCGGTCCGCAGCGGCGCGGCGGGCACGGCCCGCCGGTCCGGGCCGGGCCGGAACACCTCGTTGGAGATAACCTCCGCGCCTTCAGCGTGCAGGACCTCCCGGATGCTGGACACGACCCGCACGCCGTCGGTCGACCAGGCCAGATGCACGACGAAGTGCACGGCCCCACCGACCAGCGGCGCGGTGGACTCGAACGGCAGTCGTTCGGCGGACTGCGCGGCGTAGGTCATCAGCCGGGTGAACGCCTGCTTCGACGACGAGGTGTGGATCGTCGCCAAGCTGCCGTCGTTGCCCTGGCTCATGCAGTTGAGCAGCGGCACGACCTCGCCGCCGCGCGCCTCACCGAGGATGACCCGGTCCGGGGACATCCGCAGCGCCCAACGGACCAGCTCGGCCAGGTCGATGCCGCCCTCGCCCTCGACGTTGGGTTCGCGAGCCTGCAAGGCGACGCAGTCGGGATGGTCGGGGTCCTCGTCCAGGGCGAGCTCGTCGGTGTCCTCGATGGTGATCAGCCGCTCGTCGGGTGGGATCGCCTTGGCCATCGCCCGCAGGAACGTCGTCTTGCCCGTGTCGGTACCGCCGCAAATGATGACGTTGCGGCGGGCCAGGACCATCGCGGTGAGCAGGGCCAGCAGCCCATGGTCCATCGCGCCGTACTTCAGCGCCATCTCGTCCAGGCTGGCGTGCAGCAGCGTGTGCCGGCGGATCGACACCGACGGTTCCCGCGACAGCATCGTGGCGAACAGCCGGGAGCCGTCAGGAAGCCGCACGGACACCCGCGGCACGCCGCGGTCGAAGCGGCGTTCGTCAGCGCCGGCGCGGGCGGCAATGTCCCGGATCAGGTCGATCAGCTCGTCCGCCGTGGCGGTGACCGCCGGCATCCGGGTCTTCGTGCCGTCAGCGCGTTTGACCCAGACAGTGCCGCCGTTGATGAAGATGTTCGTGATCGAAGGGTCGTCGAGCAGCGGTTGCAGGGCGCCCATGCCGGTCAGCGCGTCCCGGACGGCCTTGGCCACGACCGCCTCCACCGGCGGATCCAGTGGCATGGCTCCGGCGGCCAGGCGGTCGCGGGCGTGGGCATCGAGGGCCCCGGCGACGAGCTGCTCGACCCGCTGGTCGCGTTCCCGGCCGGTCAGCCGGGCACCCGAGGCCGCCAGCTGCGCGGCGACCTGCCGGCGCAGCTCGTCGATCAGGGGCTGCTGCACGGACGGCTGCCAGTCGGTGGCCGAGGATCGTGGGCTGCTCATCGGTGACGTCCCTCCACGACGGGTCGGACTGCCAGCTGCCGGGCCGGGTCGAACTCCGGCAGGATCGACGCGGGTTGCGCCGTGGTAAGCGTGGTGGCCATGCCGCGGACGGCGCGGGCCAGCTTCAGCCGCCGCCAGTTCGGCACCCGCAGCTGACCGGTCAGCGCGCCGGCGCCGAGCCGGCTGTGCGGCAGGTCCCACAGCACCGGCACACCCAGGTCGCGGGCGAGCTCGGTCGAGCTGTAGCCGCCGTCGCCGGCGCGGACCAGCCACAACCGGCCGGACAGCTCCGGCCGCAGCCACTCCAGCCGGGCCTGCACCTGGGTCGCATCGGCCAGTTGTGCGCCGGCGACGACCAGCACGTGGTCGGCGACGGCGGCCAGCGCCAGGCCGGGGCCACCGCGGGACAGCCGGCCCAGGTCCACCACCACTGGCTGGTCGTCGCCGGCCCGCCGCAGTGTCTCGCCGCCGCTGTAGGTGAGGGTCTGCACCGCGGCTGCGGCGCCGTCGCCCGGCGGAGCCAGGACCACGTTGGCGCCGACCGCGAGGCGCTGCACGTGCTCCGCCAGGGGCACCTGCGTCAAACCCGTGCGGGCGGCAGCGGCGAGGCTGGCTAGGCCCGGATCGGGGTGGTGACCGAACCGGGCGGCCAGGTCCCCGCCGTCGGGATCACACTCGACCAGGACTGCGCCCAGCTCCGGCCACAATGCCGCCAGGCCCAGCGCGAGCGTCGTGACGCCGGGGGCGCCTTTCACGGAGGCGACCGCGATCAGCATCGGCCGGTCACCGCCCCGCGCCGAGCTGCACCAGCGACGGCTCACCCGCGGTCGAGGCGATTCTGGTGGCCGCCGAGCCGCTGAGGAGCAGCGACACCACCAGGGTGCCGGACTGGTCGGTGGCCTGCTCCACCGAGACCACCGTCGCGTCGGCCTGCACCACCGACGACGGGCCGCTCGACGGGGCGGTGCCCGGCGCGTTGCTGGTCGGCACGATCAGCACCGTGACGTGGCTGCCGGCCGCCAGCCCGGCCGGGGCGTGGCCGGGCTTGACCCCGACGGCGATCACCGCCTGCCCGGCCGGCGGCCAGGCCACGTCGCCGAGCAGGGCAGGCTGCAGCAGGCTCCCGGCCGCGACCGGCATCGCGGCGGTGCGCCCGACCACCGTGGCCCGCTGCGCCTCCGGCACGGTCGTCACGCCGGCCTCGGCGGCGACCCGCACCACCGTCAGATCGGCGTCGCTGATCGTCTGCCCGGCGGCGATGTCATGCGCGGCGGCCAGCACCGGCACCCGGGTATCGACCCGGTTGGCCACCACAGCACCGGCCAGGGCGAACCCGAGGACCAGCACCGCGCCGAGCAGCACGCGGGGCACGCTGACCCGCCGACGGATCACCGGCCCGGCAGCCGTAGAGGCGGATTGAGGCAAGGCTGGGGTACCGCTCGGACGCTTCGCGTCGAGCGTTGCTGTGGAAGGCATGGCTATCCCTGTGTTGTGGTATTCAGCGCCTGGGAGTCGGTGACGTTCAGCGGCAGCGTCGAGGTGGTCGTCAAGTCCGAGACCGTGCCGGTCTGACCGCCGCCCGCCCAGCTGATCTGCCAGGTGACCGTCGCGGTCACGGTGAACGAACCCGGCCGTTGGTAGGTGTGACCGCAGTCCGGCGACGCGGTATTCGGGTCCTTACCGGTGCTCCACGGAGTACCGGGACCGGGGCAGGAAACGCTGGAGCCGTCACCGGTAGCGAACACCAGCTTCGCCGGCCTCGCCGTCGCGGTCACCGACAGGCCCGGCACCGACGCGGTCGCCGACCGCGATCCCCACGACGAACCGTCCAGCCACATCCACGTCGGCAGGAACACCAGCTGCGCGGCCGGAGGCGCCGGGTTCACCCGGATCGCCGGCAACGGCAGGTGCAACTGCTTGACCGCGTCCGCGGCCAGATCAGCCGGATTGGGCAGCACATTCCCACCGAAGATCCGGAACTTCGTCAACACCGGTGACGGCGGATACCCGCACGTCCCGACATACCAGCGGCCAGGCGGCGTCGGTGTGCCGCCCAACGCCTCGGCCGCCGCCAAGTCGTTGCCGGTAGCAGGCTTGTAATAACAGCCGTCGTCGGCGAACTGGCCGTAGTCCGGCAAGTAGCACGGCACGACCTCGTTGGTGATCGGGTAATGGCAGACCTGAGACCCGCCGCCGCTCCCGCCGTTTCCGCCGCCGCCTCCATCGCCCGGGCCACCGGGCTGGCCGGCGTGCACGTCGCAACGAGGATCGGTCGGGTTCTGCGCGCAGTTGACGGGATCCGTGCCACCAGCAACGGCGGGTGCGGCAGATGCGAAGACCAACAGCGCCGCCGTAACGACCACCGTCGAGAGACGTCGTGAGGTCAGCAACTTCCCACCTCCCGGACGCCGAAGTCGCTCACCTTCCAAGTCCCGTCGCTCTGGCGGTCGACCGCCGCCGTCGTGCGGTGCCGGCCACCCGGCTTGTCGTTGTACGGCGAACCCGGCCCTGCGCGGACGATGTGCGAGTCGGCGTCGTTGAGACAGTCGGTGATCTCGACGTTGGTCGGTGCGCTTGCCGGGGAAAATCCGGTGATCTTGGGTGTGACCTCGATGGACCCGGTGCCCTTGAGCCCCTGGTCCTTGACCGACTGCAGGCCCTTGGTCAGGGTCGTTAGCGCCTTGCCGGTTGCGTGTTTGGCCAGGTCCGGAAAGGCGGGGTCCGGAATGGACAATGCGTCCTGGTACGCCTTCCACATGTCGCGGTAGGCATCCAGAGCACTCTGTCCGGTGGTCGCCGCGTCCTCGGACTTGGCCGGGGAGGGCGCTGACAGCGAGGGCGGAGCACTCGATCTGGTCGGTTCGCTGGACGGCTGGTGGGTACATCCGGCGGAGGCGAGCGCGACCAATAGAATCCCCGCCGACACCAGTCGGCCCCGCCGATGGAGCATGAGCACGTGCACCCCCCGCGAGCTTGGATGAACAACGTCTACGAACGCTTGTACACCCTTCACCCCCGGTATTCGCAACATGCAGTAGGTCGCGGAAAGTACAACGCGGTAAGTACCTAGGGTGACCGTGGAAGCTCCACGAAACCGGACGAGACAGGCAGGAGGTGTCGTGTTCGCGACAGCTAGGTGGGGCATCGAAGGTCTTAGACTTTTCGTACTTCCCCTCGAGGAGGCCGCTGCATGAGCGGAGCCGAAGAGCGCGACGTGTCCCGGCTAGCCCGCGAACTGGCCGATACTGCGGGTGCTGTTCCCGTGCTAGTCGGCCTCCTCCAGTGTGGAGGTTCGGCCAGCCGGGAAACGCTCTTGGCGGCGGGCAACTACCCGCACGTCGATGACGCGATCCGCTGGCTCACCGCAGTCGATCTCGTACGCCGGACCGGCGGGTCCGGCACCTTCGACCTCGACCAACACGGGATCTCCTACGAGCTCACTGCCATCGGCGCATCACTGACTCGTTCCCTGATCGACCTGTCGAAGGCGTTCACGGAGCCGGCCACCGGGGATCGTAGAAAAGCAAGCATTGCGGAGGATTAGTCCGCAAACTCCGGCATGGGCCGATTCGGCCTCCTCATCGATCGCTGTGCAGCTAAACGGGCATGAGAGCGTGACTCACGTCCGTCTACACTCGCCAAGGGAGGCGCGAGGCTTGATCGATGCCTAACGGGGGATGCATGGAGGATCTCGACGCAATCTACGACGTCTTACGACTTTTTGATCACCGCTGGACTCTGGAAATCCTTGCTTCGCTGCTCGACGGGCCGAAGCGCTTCAACGCCATCCAGCGCGACGTTGGCAACATCAATTCCAAAACCCACCGCGACGCACTCCAACGTCTCGTCGACCGTGGGCTGGTACGCCACCCCACCGACGGAGACGGCGTGCACTACATGCTGACGCCGCTCGGCGAACGGGCGCTGCCTGCACTGCGCGCCTTCGTCAACGAGCTGTCGCAATGGGACGTTGCGCGCGACGGCGGTGATCGTTCGAGCCGCACCTGACCTGGCGTCGCCCGATCGAAGGCGACTGCACCATGGCGGCGCGCGAACGGTGGTCGTATCGTCCAGACTCAACCCGAGGTGTGCTGTTCCCCCGTGCGGCACACCTCGGGGCATCCTCTAACCGACGGGCTTGCCACCTCCCGAAGAAGCCCCTTCCCTAGCCCCGGCTGGAGACGCCGGCGCCCGCTGGCCGTGAGCCCTTCACAGGCTATTGGCCCGAACAAGCGCGGGCGCCCGAGCCGCTGCGAGCGGGTTGGGCGCCCTGGGTGCCTCCGATCGATCTAGCGTTGGGCTGGCCGGAGCCCGAGCAAGCCGGAAGCTCGAGTCAAGATGGCCTGTTCATCGTCGAGATGGGCGTGCAGCACTGCGCTGAGGATGACGAGCTGTACGGGAGGCGGGACCGCAGCGGTGAAGCGCACCGTCCACAGGGTCTCGCCGTCAGCGTCACAGCGAGCCAGCCGCGCCTCCTGGCCGGTACGGTCGATGGTGGCCAGTATCGCGCCGCCGTGTGGGTGGGCGTGCGGGGTGATGCCGTCGACGGTGTCGCCGGCGACGTAATCGAACTCCGTCAGCTCACGCGCCAGCGCGCCGAAAGGGTCGTCCTCAGCCATCCTGACGTCGTCGGGCGGTTCGGTGTCCATCACCAGGTTCCCTCCGGTCGCGCCGATGCACCGGATGCATCGGTCGACGACGAATGGAATCCGCACTGCGCTCGTCGAAGCAAGTGCTCGGCTGCGAGACGCCGCGACGGGGTTGCCGGCTGGCACAAAGGTGTGTGAACGCTTGGAACGGAACGGCCGATCGACGGTCAGACCGGGCATGCCCCAGGCGGTGGGTTCTCAGCCGTCGTGACCGCCGTGTGGCGGACGTCGCGTTCGTGATCCAGGAGGAGAAATGCAAAACGGCTCCTCGCGGAGGCGTTGATCTACGGTCCTTCGAGATGGCGCGGCGTACGGCGTTCTACTTGCGGACCGTGCTCGAGCGCCGAAGGTCGATACCATCGCAACGGTGCATATGCTGCCGATCGCCGGCGTAGCCGCGCTGAGCGCCGTAGTCGCGGCGCTGTGGCCCCGGACCGCCTGTCGGATGGCCGTGATGATCGACGAACCTCTCCGAATCGCCTGTCCGCGATGCCGCCGGCCGTTCCCCGACGGATGGCGCGGCTGGATCCGGCTGGGTGCGCCCTGCCCGGTCTGTCCGGCGGGAGCGAGGTCTTGGCTCGCGGTCGGCGGGTGTGCCGCCGGGACGGCCGTCCTGGCATGGAGGATGCCCGCGGCAGGGGCGCCACAGATCGTCTTGCTGGTGATGTGGCTGATCGTCGTCCAGGTGAGCACGTTGCTGTCCTTGATCGACGTCGCGGTGAACCGGCTGCCCGCCGCGTTGGTGATGGCCACTGGGTCGATGGTGGGCGTCGGCATCGGCGCGGCGGCGTTGCTGGCCCGTCAGCCGCAGTGGGTCCTCGCGGCGCTGCTCGGCGCTGCTGGACTCGGCGGTGTGTATCTACTGCTGGCCGTGCTCGTGCCTAGTCAGATGGGCATGGGCGACGTACGCCTGGCTGCCGTCCTCGGAGCCGCGCTCGGCATCGGCGGATGGGAAACGCTGCTCCTCGGCGCCGTCCTGCCGTACCTGATAGGTCTTCCATTCGCCCTGGCGCAGCTTCGGCACAGCTCCCCATTGCGGCGTGGACAAGTACCGTTCGGCCCGTTGCTTGCTGCCGGAGCCATCATCGCGACCGCTCTGACCAGCTGATCGTTGCGCCGCTGCGGAAGAGACCTTCGGACTGTCTCCCATCACTGCGGAGCGCGGCTGGGAGCTACCAACGGTGGACCGGTCACAGGAGCGTCCGCGGGCTAGGAACGTCGCGTTGGGCTGGCGGCACCGGCCCACTGTCCCGAGCGGTCCAAGGCACGATGACACTGTAAGAGCCGATACCGTGCAGGACGACCCTGGCGCAGCTATGCCACGTCGGCGTGCCCCCCGCAGCACAGTGGCAACAGTTCGAAGTCACCGTGGCCACCTTGACCTTCGAGCAGACGTTCGGCGGATTAGCGTTTCAGCAGGGAGTTGCCGCCGTGCTGACCGAGCCAGCGCGCCATCGTGTGGGAGAGAATGCAGTGGGCGGCCGAGCCACCGTCGACGTCGCGAGCGCTCGCGCCGGCCGAGCTCGCGTTGGACCTTGCTCGACGGATGTCTCCACAGCCCGAACAACCTGCATGTGTCGGGCGGTGCGGTCGTTCGGCGGTGGTTGATCAGACCTTTGGCGTCGTCGTGTCCTGTTCGGTTTCCGCTACGCTGAGAGACGCCACTCGGCTTCGTTCCACGACAGCGTCAGTCGGCTGTAATGCGACGCGTGGGACCGTGACCGGCGTGGACGCGGAGCAGGATTGAGGGGTGGCGTGACTAGCAGGCGTTTCGAGGAGAAGCGTGCAGTGAATCTTGAGCGCCTCCGTCGAAATTACTTGCCCGATTCGGTAGCTCGTCTGCTGGCAGTCGTCCAAGAGCCAAGGTGCGATGGCGAGCCGTCGTCGGCCGAGTTCGATGCTTGTCTCGTTGCCGAACTTGCCCGCTTGCGTACGCGCCTGGACGAGATGCCGGGTCCTACCTCGAATGGCTTGGGCAAGGGCGGCGGAGTTGTGGAGGCGGAGGCCAGTAAGGTTGCGCGAACGCTGCTGGCCGCCGCGGAGGCGGCCGGGATGCCCATGGCGGCTGAGTTGCTGCGGTCAGCTCTTGGCCGGTGCGCGGTCATCCCGCAGCAGTCATCGCAGCCGTCATCAGCGACCGAGTTTCCTCAGCCTGTACGTGTTATCGACCCGGATACGGGCCGGCCGATCGGTCTATGGCGCTAGCGGATCAGTCGCGTGCCACCGGTAATCCGCTGGAAGCCCGGGATGAAGCGCTCGATCCATGCCGCCAGGGTCTCCCACAGCACGCCCGGGTCATCGATGGCGATGCCCCTCGCCGTGCACAGGTCGGTCAGGCGCTGTACCGCTTTGATGGTGGTCAGGTTGCTGCATTCCTGAGCGATTCGGCCGGTGAAGCCCTGCCGCAGGATTGCACCGACGTAGGCGTTGAATGCCGGTTCGCTGTCGATACCGCTCGGAACTCCAAGCGCTTGCAGCTCGGGCTGCACGAAGTCCGTGAGGTCCTTTTCGCGTTGCCCGGAGTAGACGAGCCAGAGCACCTCCGGCATCCGATAGGAGGGCAGCCAATCGGTTCGATCCACCGGTTCGGCAGCGGCCCGCAGTGGTGCTGGAGGAAGCGCCGCGGCGGCGGCCAGAACTGCGTCGCGGTCGGCTTCGGTGGCGGTCGACGATGTCGCCCGCAGCACGGATATCAGCGCTGCCACGGCGGGGTCGCTCGGGGAGGTTGCGACGAGGATTTCGACGGCACCGGGGCGGCCCCATCCGAGGCCGTTCCCGGTGACGTTGGCAGAGCCCACGAGGGCGGATGAGCCGGTCAGGTAGGCCTTGGCGTGAACGATCGGATGCAGCGACACCGTTCCACCGCGGGCGTCCACCAGATCGAAGACGTGCGGGTCACTGACTCCGGCGGCGACCTCGTCCGGGCGCCACCGGGTATAGACCTCAAGTGCGGCTTCCTGCGGCAGTGCCGTGAGGATGGGCCTGATGCCGGCTGCGGTGATGAACGGCGCGACGATCGTCAGCTCGGTAGCGGCGGAGACCAGTTCGAGGACCCGGAGTCCACAGTGCTGAGGATCGGCCTCTGGTGGCGTCATGCACCACCCTCGCTGTCGTCTTCGGCGCTGTCGCCGAAGAGTTCGGAAGCCTTGAAGGCGGAGTCTTGCACCGTCTCGGCGAGGCGCTGACCCCACTGGTCGCGGATCTGCTTCCAGGTGCCCGCAAGCGGGTGGCCCTGGTACTCGTTCTCACAGCGGGCATAGGCCAGCAGGAGCCAGGTGATGGCGTCAGCACTCTTGGTGAGCAGCCGCTTGGCTTCCTCCTCGCTCATCGCCGCAATGTCCTCGCCGGAAGCCCGGAGCGGATCGATGATCGCCTGGTAGGCAGGGTGCGCGTTGTTCAGGCAGAGCAGCTCCAGGTTCATGGCCTCGTCGGGCCGGAAGAACGCGGGCACGTGTTTCTCGGGTTGCGTCACGATCTGGACGGTCACACCACGTTTGTAGTTCTCGATGATGATTCTGCGGGTCTGGTCGGAGACGTCATCTGCCTTGAGCTTGTTCTCGATGGCATCGGCAGCCTTCTCGGGGTCTGGATCATCCGCGAACTTCTTCTCCCCAGGCGTAGGGACGACCGTGGAGCGGGTCTTCTTGATGTTGGAGGCGACGCCGGCGATATTCGGCGGTGTTGAGCGGCTTCGCGATGCCGCGTCGCGGCCTTCCCGGCCTTCCTGTCGCATGGCGCGCACGAGCAGCAGCAGCTGGTGTGCCATCCCATACAACTCGGCGATCGGGTGCTCTTCGTCGAAGAGCGCTTCCTTCAATGCCTCTTGCTTCGGTAGATCGTAGGTACGCGCGAGTTGCAGCGCCTGAGTGAGGTTGGGGACGTCCTGCTTGTTGTTCGTTACCCCGAAGATCTCGTCGAGATCGGGGCTGAAGGAAAGCTCGACTCCCCACCACCGGTCGGTGGCTTCCTCATTCAGGGTCTGTTCCAGGACTAGTTCGCGGCCGGCGCGCACCACCGAGATCCCGGCGTTGTCGCGGGCGTGGCGGCCCTGGTGAGTGTCTTTACCTGGATTCCTGCCCGGTCGGGCTTCGGGCCGAGCCAGGGACAGGCGCGCGTACACCGTGGAGTCGCCCTTGCCGTCCGGCCGCGCGATCTTGAACTCTCGAGAGTTGTGGTGTTCGGTGAAGGGCGCGATGCCGGTGACCGGAACGTACTTCTCCTTCTCACCTTCCGGCGCGGCCTGCTCCCAGAACTCGAGTGTGCTTTGATCTGCCGGCAGCAGGTACAGCGGGTCGTTGGGGCGTACGTCGTGGAACTCAATGAGCCCGCCGATCATGTCGGCGTCGACGATGGCGATCTTGATCTGCCGGCGCTCAGTGTCGGCGGTCAGGAAGTTGCGGTAGACCCGTCCGAGCAGGTACTCCGCGTGTTTGAGAATGGTGCCGGCCGTGGTCCACCGGACTCGGTCGAGCGCCGACCAGCGGATTGCCGTGCCGCCGTAAAGCGGCTGTCCCATCGAGGTGTCCGCGGTGGCATGCTGCTTGAAGACGTCGAGGACCCAGTCGGGCATGGTCTCGTAGCCGGACTCGCCGGGACGGGTAGGCCACGGGACGGTCAGCGTGGATCCCTTGCCGGAGCGGGAGAGTTTCTGCAGGTCGAGGAAGGTGTGGGAGGCGTTCTCGGGCTGTGACTTCTGCCAGGTCCAGACGTCGGTCCGCTCGCATTGCGAGACGCTAGCCTGCGGCAGGCCCATGCCGAAGCGGCCAATACCCGACCGGTCGTCATACTTCCCGGAGCCGCCGAACGACAGGGCGAGGTTCACTGCCTGATCCGTCATGCCGGTGCCGTCGTCGATGACCCAGATCTCGTCGGCGCGTTTGGTGGCCCGCAGCTTGCCCTGCACCGGGCGCTGCACGATCACCAGGAGGACGGTGCGGGCTTGACCCCACTGAAAGGAGTTGTCGATGAGCTCCGCCAGGGCGTAATCGGTGCCCTTGTAGCCGGTGTCCCGGATGGACTTGACGGTCTGCTCACCGGAGAGGAGCGGAGCTTCCTGATGAGTTTCGGGTGTTACCACAAGTCCTCCCAGTGGGTGAAGGCGGCGGCGATGGAACCAAATGCGGGGACTGTGGGGTCGACGACCGTGACGACAACGGCGTTCCTGTTGCCGCCGGCCTTAGGGCCGCGGATGCCCCGGCCTACCATCTGGCTGTACAGCACAAGGGAGCGCGTCGGGCGTGCGATCACGACGGCACTGGTCTGCGGGGCGTCGAAGCCTGTGGTCAGCACGCCGTAGTTAACCAGCACGCGGGGAATAGGTGCCGGACTCTTAAACATCCGGATCGCGGTATCACGAAGTTCGGGAGCCGTCATGCCGTCCACCGCGTCGGCGAGAACACCGACCGATCGCAACGTCGCCGCCAGGGCGTGCGCCAGCTCCACAGAGGCAGCGAACACGATGATTCGGCGGTGCGACTCGCTGACCAGCTGCAGGGTGGCGCCGAGAACTTCCTGCAGGTAGTCGTCCTCATTGACGCCGATGTCATCCGGTTCATCCTCACCGCTGTCCGGACCGTCGTCTGCCGGAAGTTCTCCGAGGAGCCGGAACTCGGGCTCGGCAAGGTAGCCCTCACGGATCAGGTAGGCGACCGGGTTGTCCGCGCCTTCGGCGGCGGTATCGAGCTCCACCTTCGTGTGCTCGAAAAACTCCGCGAGGTCTTCGTCCGAGCGTCCTCCCAGGAACGTCCGTCCCGGGGTCGCACTGAGCCCGATAATGGGAGTGACCGGCTGTCCGGCTGCCGAAAGTTGCTCGACCACGTGCCGGTAAGTCCGGGCAACCGCTTGATGCGCTTCATCGAACACGATTAGCCCGACACGCCGGCCGAGACCAGGGATGAACCCAGGCTCACCGCGGCGCGCGTAGACGGTCTGCAGACTCGCCACGATGAGACCGTCGCTGAGGTCGGTGAAGTCGGCGTCCTGACCGCCCCAGGCCGAGACGATAGACACGGGCCGGTCACCCAGCAGCGACCACGCCTTGTGGAACTCGCGGGCTGCTTGATCCAGCAACTCCCGGGTGGAGGCAAACCAGAGCACGGCGCGGCCCTCGTTCTCGCGCAGATAGTCACAGACCATGCTCATCGTGGTACGGGTCTTGCCGGACCCTGTCGGCATGTGCAGCAACAGTCGGGTACGGCCCAGCCGCAGAAGCTCGCGCGCCCGAACTACAGCGCGGCGTTGATGCGGAAACAGCCCGTACGCCGGCGTCGCGCCAGCCGGCGCCTGCACCGTGGCATCGCCGCGAACTTCGGGAAGGCCGAGAAACACCGCTACAGCAGCTGCGTTCGCCGCGATCGCCTTGCTGTCGAGCCGATCGGCGGCCACCGATAAACGGGCGGCTAGATCCCGGCGCTGTTCGGCCGGAAGTTCACCCGGAAGCACGCCAGCCTCGGCAAGGCGTCGCACTGCGCTGATCGGATCACCGAGACAAGCCGCCGCCACCACCGCCTCGATAGGCGCCCGCCGGACGAGCCCGCTGTCGACGAGACGGCTGACCGCGCGTAGCACGCGATCGTCGATGAAATTCGTGGTCCGGGCAGAAGCACCCAGCAGATCAAAGATCGTGTACGTCATCGCCGCGATCCGGCCGCAGCCAGTAGGGGGACGCCGACACGCGAGCGGCGACAGAGATTAGAAGCCGTCAGGTGCCGGGCACCTGTCATCGACACGGCGGTGTAGATCATCTAGGCGGCATCCTCCGCGCGCATCGCCTTGAGCTCGCTGGTCACGTGGTCATGGAACGGATGCCAACGACATCGACCCAAGCGCTCACTCTATCGCGCTGACGCCACCGAAGGGCACCGCGGCCCATCGCGGCGCGAGGTACCCCCGTGCCGTTCCTCAGCCCTTCCGGACGTCGTTGGACCCCGATGCGACAAGGGCGCCCGAAACGGTCATCGGGGCATCAGAGCCGAACACTCGTACGGTAACGTTACGGCCCTAGATCACGGCTGGTGACTCGCGACGCGAGCCTCCAGCTATAAGGTGAGGATGACGACTGAGGGGAGAGGGATGGGGCAAAAAGGTACTGATCCCGTCATCTACCTCGACTACAACGCCACGGCACCCGTCCGTCCTGAAGCGCTAGCAGCGACTACGGCGGCGCTTGCCGCGGTCGGAAACGCCTCGAGCGTTCACGCTGCAGGCCGGGACGCCGCCTATGCGGTTGATCAGGCGCGCGAGCGAGTGGCGGCCCTGTTGGGCTGCTCACCGAGCGAGCTGATCTTCACGTCGGGGGCGACGGAAGCCAACAACCTCGCCATCCGTTCGGCCGCGACGCCTGGGCGGAGCCTAGTGGTCAGCGCGGTGGAACATCCGGCGGTGGGTGAAGCGGCAGCTGCGGTAGCCGATAGCGTCGGCAGCAAGGTGTACACGATCGGGGTCCACCGTGACGGCACATTGCGAGTCCCCGAGCTGGAGGAAGCCCTGGCGACGTCGCCCACCCTGGTTTCGGTCATGGCAGCGAACAACGAGACCGGTGTTCTGGCCGACCTCGATCTCGTGGTGCGACTCGCGCACGAAGCAGGGGCGCTGGTGCACTCAGACGCGACGCAACTCGTGGGCCGGCTGCCTATCGATCTCCGTGAGCTGCGGCTCGACCTGCTGTCACTGTCCGGACATAAGTTCGGCGCCCCGCAAGGGGTAGGAGCGCTGTTCGTGCGGCGGGGAACGGTGCCTGCTATCCGCCCGCTGGCATACGGCGGCGGTCATGAACGCGGACGCCGGCCGGGGACGCTCAACGTCCCCGGGATCGCTGGTCTCGGCGCCGCAGCTGATGCCGCCAGACGCGACCTTGAGCAGGAAGCAGCCCGGATCAGGACGCTGCGCGACCGCTTCGAGGCCGAGGTGATGACCGCACTGCCCGGCACACGGCGCAATGGTCATCCCGACCAGCGTCTGCCCGGGGTAACGAGCCTCACCTTCGACGGCCTGCCCGCCGACGCGCTCCTGGCCGCCATGCCTCACCTCGCCGCATCCGAAGGAAGCGCCTGCTCCTCCGGGGCACTGGAACCGAGCCACGTGCTGCTCGCCATGGGCCTGAGCCGCGACGAGGCCGACAGCACGATCCGATTCTCTCTCGGCCACGCCACCAGCGCCGATGACATCGACCGAGCCGTTCAATGCGTGACCGACGCTGCGCACCGGGTCCGGAGCGCCCTGCACCCGAACATCACCACGACCGCCCCCGCCCATCCCGGGGGACAGGAAGGAACGCGGAGACACGATGCTTGAAACCAAGCTCAAGGACGTCGCTGAGCCCTCGTTCTCCCGCCACGAGACCTTCCACCCCCGGTTCGGATGGCTCCTCAAGGCGTACACCGCGCTGACCAACCCCGACATTGGCAACGACGTGTTCCTGCGCGACAACGCGACCGTGACGCTGGGAGTTGGCAAGAACATGGTCAACGCCATTCGGTTCTGGTCGTACGCGTTCAAGCTGACCGTTGAGTACCCCAAAGACCCGACCTCGCGGGCGAACGTCGCGTCACCGACCTGGGAGGCGCGCTGGCTGCTTGATGAGAACGGCGCCGACCCGTACCTGGAGGACACCGCAAGCCTCTGGCTCTTGCACTGGTGGCTGTTGGCGAAGCCGTGCTACGCCCCGACCTGGTGGGTGGCCTTCCACGCCCAGTCCACTTCCCGTTTTAAGACGGCTGATCTGACCGAGACCACTCTGCGGCACGTTCGGCTGGCCGGCTGGGAACCTCCCGTCGAGGCGTCCGTGGCTAAGGACGCCGACTGCCTCACCAAGATGTACGGCCGCCGGGACGAACAGCCCGCCAAGGGCGCCCGGGTGGGGTTTGAGGACATGCTGGACTCCACCTTCCGGGAACTTGGGCTGCTGGAGCCGATCACCTTCGGCCGCGCTAACTCCGTCGACTCCTGGAAGTTCACCAGCACCGCCCGGACGTCACTGCCGCCGGCCCTGGTCGCTTACGCCTCCCTGGACTACGCGGCACGTGCCGGGGCACAGCAGGGCAGCTCGATAGCGGTGGCCCGCCTGGCGAACGAGCCCGGCGGCCCAGGTAAGGCATTCCGTCTCAGGGAACCGGAGATCGTCAATGCTCTTCAGGAAGTCGTTGCCGCGCACCCCCAGCTCGAGCTGATCGAAGGCATCGGCCAGCGCAGCCTAGGCTTCAACGCCCAACCCAAGGACCTCGCGTGGGACGTCCTGGACAACTACTACGGCGGGGTCCGCGCCCGCGACGGCTTCCCCGACCGAGAGACCTGGTACGCCATGCAGCCGCCCGGCATGCTGCGCGAGATGCGCCGCCGGGGCCGTACCGATCTGCTCGACCAGCCGACGCTCGACCGACTTGCAGGAGCCCTGGTATGACTGCCCTCGGAACGCCGCCGACCCGCAGCCCGCAGGCGCCCGCTGGCATCAGCATCGTCAGCAGCCGGCTGCGGTCGACCAACATCGAACGCGACGTCCGCGCCGAACACCTCGGCCCCTTGCACGTCGGTATCCGGGCACAGGATGTGCTGGACCGGGTTACCGCCGCACTGGAGGACCCGGGACGTACCCGTGCCTGGTCGCTCACCGGGCCCTACGGATCCGGTAAATCGACGCTCGCGCTCGTCACGACATCACTGCTTGGCCACGCAGGCAGCCGCCGCAGTGATGCCGAGAAACTGCTCACCGAAGCTAGTCCCATCCTGGCCCGGCGCCTGACCACTGCGCGCGACAAGATCGCACCCGACGGTTTCGTCACCTGCGTTACCACCGCACGACGCGAACCCCTGCTCGCCAGCGTTGCCCGCGGACTGCTCGAAGGCGCCTCCCGCACGTGGTCCGACGACACCATGCCGTCGGCGGTGCGACACGCCCTCGCGCCACTCGCCACGACCGGGCTCGGCCACCAGCAGCTTCTGAGCGCGGTGCGCGCGTTGTGTGAGCAGGCTCCGGTCCTGCTGGTCATCGACGAGTTCGGCAAGTCGCTGGAGCACCTCTCAGCGCACGGCGACTTCAGCGACGCCAGCAGTGACGTCTATCTGCTGCAGGAACTCGCGGAACTCGGCGCCGGCGCACGCGGCGTACCGCTGTACCTGCTCACCATGCAGCACCTGTCCTTCGGCGACTACGCGTCCCGCTCGAACACGCTACTCACTCGCGAATGGGCGAAAATCCAGGGCCGGTTCGAAGATATCCTCATGACCGTCCACCTCGGCGACACTGTCGAGTTGGTCCGCCGCACCCTTGACCACAGCGGCGTCACCGCCAGGGGCCGCAAGCTCATCACCGAACACGCCACAGCCTCGGCACGGGCCTGGACCGACCGCGGCCTCGAAGGCATTCTCGCTGCCGACCAGGAGTTTTTCGCCCAGGTTTACCCGCTGCACCCGTTGACCACCGTCGTCGCCCCGCTGTTGGCAGCCCAGATCGGGCAACACGACCGCAGCGTGACGGGCTTCATCGCCAACGACGAACCGCACACGGCACGCCGGTTCCTGGCCAGCTACGCCACCGACAAGCCAACCACCGCCTCCACCATCCGCATCTCGGACGCCTTCGACTTCTTCTTCACCGCCGGCCGCACCACCGTCCTGGCCTCGGCCAACGCGAGTCGATGGATGGAGATAGATAATCGCATCGCGGAGGCACACGGTCTTCCTGAATATGATCAGGTCATCCTCAAAACCGTCGGGATGCTGAACCTGGTTGACGCCTCCGGCGCCTTACGAGCCAGCATGGACACCATCCTGTTTGCGCTGGCCGACCCAACCACGCTCGATGACACCGCGACCCGGCAACAGCTAGCGGACCGCGTCGCCAGCCTCGTCGAACGTGGCTTCCTGGTATACCGGCAGTTCAGCGACGAATACCGGGTCTGGCAAGGCAGCGATGTCGACCTCACCGCGCACATCGAGCAACTGATCGACAGCTGCGACGACCACACCGCCGTTAGGCTCATTTCCGACTACCTGCCCCCCGCAGTGGTAGCCGGCAAGCACAGCCAGCGCACCGGCATGCTGCGCTACTTCGTCACGAAAGCGACCGACTCCGAGACCCCCAGCGTCGAGGGGCCGTCGGCCGCCAACGCAGAAGACGGTGTACTGCTGTTCCACTTCGGTACAAGCGACACCATCCCGACGGTCCGGACCGAACGCCCTGTCGTGGCAGGCACCACCGAACATGCCGACAAGGTTCTCCACGCCGCCCGCTACCTGCACGCTCTGAACGAACTGCCGGCCCACGTCGAACTCGACGGCGTCGCCAGCGCTGAGGTGAAGGAACGTATCGCCCAGGCCAGCGCCGAACTCGCCACCCGCGTTGCCGAGGCTTTCCTGCCGAGCCAACTGGCTCCCAAGTGGTACCTAATGTCATTAACCGCCGGAGCAGCAACCTGGTCCCCTACCTGCAAGCGAGTCAGGGGCCGCAGCCTCGCCGAACTCGTCTCCAAGGCGTGCGACAGCGTGTTCCCCGACGCGCCGCACATCCGCAACGAGATGCTCGGCCGGCACAAACTGACCAGCCAGGCAGCCAAAGCCCGCCGCGAGCTCATCACCGCCATGATCAATTCGCCGGGCCAGCCCAACCTCGGCATCGAGGGCTACGGGCCGGAACGCGCCATGTACGGCGGCGTTCTGGAATACCTGCGCCTACACCGCCTCACGCCGGCCCGCCCCGACGAGGCCGGTCACCTGACGTTCGGCTTCTGCGAACCCGAACCACCCACGCCGACTAAGAGAAACTCGCTGTACCCCGCCTGGACAGCGATGCGTCAGCAGATGTACGCCGCCACCGAAAAGCCGGTGCGCCTCGACACCGTGTACAGCCTTCTGGAAGCGCCCCCGTTCGGGATGCGTCCCGGCGTCATCCCGATCATCGTGCTAACCGCACTCATCATCGGCAGCCAGGAACTCGCGCTCTTCGAGGAAGGGACCTACCAGACCCGGCTCACCGACGCGCTCGCTGAGCGGATGCTCAAAGCGCCGGAACGGTTCGCGGTCAAGGCCATGGGCGTACAGGCTGGCCCCCGCAAGATCGCGGTCGACGAGATCGCGCAGGAGATCGGCGCCCGGATGCCGGCAGCACCCCCAGCGAACGCACGCAACGTGGCACCCCTGGCAATCACCCGTGAGCTGCTCGACCGCGCCCGAACGCTCTCCTCGTACGCAGACCGCACCCAGCAGATTCCCAAGCAGGCCCAGGCGGTACGCCAGGCGCTCAAAACCGCCCGCGAACCAGACACCCTGCTGTTCAGCGAACTTCCCGCTGCGCTCGGGCTCAAGCCGATCCCCGCCGACGGGCCCACCGACGAACAGACCGCACGCCGGTACGCCGCTTCCTTGAGCAAGGCCCTCGCCGACATCAGCCGCGCCGACGTCCGGCTTCGCGACCAGGTCGTCAAAGCCATCGCTGCCGCGTTCCACATGCCCACGAATCTCAGCAAGCTACGCGAGCGCCTCGGCGCCTACACGCAGCCGCTCGCCGAGGTGAACCTCGTGGAAGCGAAACTGCGTGGCGTCATCACGCTGGCCCAAGACACCGACCTCACGGACGACGAGTGGCTCGACCCGTTCGTCGTCCGGATCGTCGGCCGCGGACTATCCGACTGGCGTGACGGCGACATCACCACGTTCGCCGTCGAGGCCCGCTCGGTCGCGCGCTCCATCGAACGGCTCGCCAACCTGCACCAGGCGAGCAGTCCACAACCCGCCGACTCCACCTTCGTCTCTCAGACGATCACGCTCACTCACGCCGATGGCCAGGAGTTTCACACCGTCGTCCATCTCTCCGACGACGAGCGCGCGAACGCCCAGGCGCTGCTGCCGGAACTGATCGCCTTAGCCCGCAAGAAGATCGGCGAGAACGGTGAACGGGCCCTGCTCGCCCTGCTCGCCGAGAATGTCATAGCCGAGAGGGACACTGGCAACGACGGCGCATCACGCACGCGAAGGAAGTCCACCCGATGACCGCACCACGGCAACGCACTCCCGACGAGACCCGTCACGTCCTCGGCATCTCCGGAGGCAAGGACTCCTCCGCCCTCGCGATCTACATGCGCGGGAAGGTGCCTCAGATGGAGTATTTCTTCTGCGATACCGGCGCCGAACTGCCCGAGACGTACGACTATCTCAACCGTCTCGAAGCCGCGCTCGGCAAGCAGATCGTCCGCCTCAACGCGACCCGCGACTTCGACCACTGGCTGCAGGTCTACCAGGGCACGCTACCGAGCGCCTCCATGCGGTGGTGCACCAAGAACCTCAAGATCAAGCCGCTTGAGGAATGGCTCGGCGACGACCCCGCGATTTCCTACGTCGCCATCCGCGCCGACGAGAACCGTCTCGGCTACGTCAGCACCAAGCCCAACATCAAAGCCGTATTCCCTTTCCGGGAAGACGGCATCGACCGCGACGGCGTCAATCGCATCCTCGACGAATCGGGTATCGGCCTGCCGGCCTACTACGAATGGCGCACCCGTTCCGGGTGCTACTTCTGCTTTTTCCAGCGTAAGCACGAATGGGTCGGCCTCGCCGACCGGCACCCCGAACTGTTCGAACGCGCCGTCGATTACGAAGACAAGGTCAACTACCAGGCGACCGCGATGCAAGGCCGCCAGTACACCTGGTCACAGGGCGAATCCCTGCGTGAACTCCTCGACCGGCGTGAAGCCATCGAAGAGCGGCATGCCGCCGCGCTCGCCCGCGCGGCGGCCAAACCACGGCCCAACCTGCCGCTGATCGAGGTTCTCACCGATGCCCTCGACGAGGACAGCGACGAGGCCGGCTGCGCCGTCTGCCACCTCTAACTGTTAGGACATACCTCAGCTAGCACCAGCAAGACGTCCGGATCCCGAAGCAGCCTGTTGTAGGGCTGATGCCACCACGACCGGCACGCTGCCGCACTCGCGAATACGCCGACCGCGGCAGCGTGCCGACTCGCCGTATGCACGATCAACGCCACCACGCTCGTGCCGTCGGCCGGCTCGTCCGCCTCAGACAAGATGAGGACGGCGTCCCTCGCCAAGTCGACCACGGCCTGCGGATTGCGGAAGGTCCCTGTCGACCGCTGCACCCCGGCAGGGCTAATCATGGTCGCGTCAAAGCTCAATTCTTTTCCGAGCGGAGCCTGCAGTGCGAACGACAATTCATTATCGCCCCGTAAATGCGCTTTCAAGGGACCCGTCCTCCATGGCTAGTTCCACCGGCGGACAGTGACCCGTGCGTCATGCCGGACAGTCAAGTCGAACTGGCGGCGACGGGTAAAGGAGCGGACTGTATTGAGCGGTTGAGGGCCAGGCGACTGAATTCGAGATCCGGGCAGGGTGCAATAGCATCAGCTGCACTCCGCGCGTACGCTTCGAATCTCGGCGGGGAGCATGCAAAATCCCACTCATGGACAGCAGCCAGGTGGTTCCCGATGGCCGGCAGCGCGACTGCGTCACAGGTCGAGGCAGGCGACCCTGGCGCCAGCCTCCTGTGCGCTCAGCAGGGCGGTGATGGATGAGCACTGAGCAGGCGATCCCCCGACACCGCACCGCGATCGCGCGGCCTGACCTGTCCAAGCCGATCGCGCGGGCACTCGCTGACGGGATCATCACAAAGAGCTCCAGCCTTTTCGACTACGGATGCGGTCGGGGACTCGACGTGACGCGACTGCGTGCCCTCGGGTACGAAGCCGACGGCTGGGATCCCTCACACCGCCCCACCGCGGATATCCGTTCGGCAGACGTCATTAACCTTGGCTACGTCGTGAACGTCATCGAGAACCCGATGGAGCGGGCGCAAACGCTGCGTGCCGCTTGGGAACTCGCCAAGAAGGTCCTAGTCGTAGCGGCCCGACCGGACTGGGAAGGGCGCACCGTAGCGGGAAAACGCCACGGCGACGGTGTCCTGACCACTCGAGGGACGTTTCAGAAATTCTTCACCCAAGACGAGCTGCAGAAGTGGATCAAGGGCGAGCTGCGAGTGGAGTGCATCGCTGCTGCGCCCGGGATCTTCTACGTTTTCCGCGACGAAAGCCATGCGCAGTCCTTGCTCGCCTCCCGCACTCGGCGCCGCTCCGTTCCGGTGCGTCGGCCTCAGCTGCGCCAGGCGCTGTACGACGCTCACCGCGACGTCATGGAGGAGATACACGGTTTCATAGCCGACCGGGGGCGGCTACCCGAACTGTGGGAGCTCAACGGCAGTGCTGATCGACTTACCACTGCCTCACTCTCGATTAAGCGAGCAGCCGCCATCCTCCGCCAGGTTGTCGGCGCGGAGGACTGGGACCGGGACCTGGAAGCCGCGCAAGACCGAGCCCGGCAAGACCTTCTTGTCTACCTCGCACTAGCCGCGTTCACCCGCCGGCCCAAAGCGTCGCACCTGCCCCGCGAGATCGCCCTCGACATCAGAACGCTCTTCGGCTCCTATAGCGCGGCGTGCGATCGCGCCGATCAACTGCTACACAGCGTCGCCGACCAAAGCGCCGTGAACATCGCCTGCGCACAGTCCAAGGTCGGAAAGCTGACGCCCGAGGCCCTTTATGTGCACCAGACCGCGTCAGAGCACCTGAGCCCGCTTCTGCGGGTCTACGAGGGGTGTGCGCGCGTGCTAACGGGCAATATCGCGGACGCCAACATCATCAAGCTGTCAAGGACCGGCCCGAAGGTCTCCTACCTTTCCTATCCCGATTTCGACCGTGATCCTCACCCAGCACTCGCCAGCTCAGTGCGCGCGGACCTACGCCGGCTCGACGTGAGATACACAGACTTCCGTGAATCATCGAACCCACCGGTTCTTCATCGGAAGGAGACATTTGTCGCTGATGACTACCCTCGGCGAGATAAATTCACGCGGCTGACGCGCCAGGAGGAGCGCGTCGGCCTGCTCGAGGACAGTAGCTCTATCGGCACGCGGGAAGGTTGGCGGACACGTCTGGACAACGCCGGCTACCAACTTCAAGGCCACCGACTCGTCCGGACCCCGCCGTCAAGATCGTGAATACGGACAGCAGCGTCCGAGCCGATGAACGGCCACTGCAAAGTCATTAGCCTCCGCTGGCATATGGCGGCACGGATATCTGACGCGCGGCTTGCATCTGGGGAGCCCGGTCGCGCAGCAAAGCCATGGCGAACGGCGGTCCGTGCCGTGGCGCCAATCATGCCAACATCGGCCACAACCGCTCGACCGCGAGCTCCGCTAGGCGCTGCCCTCGCTGTGCGATATACGCATCAGAAAGGGGTGTGTCCTGTTTACCTAGGAAGTCACAGAAGGGCAAGTATGAGGCTGACTGCAGGACCGTTTTTGTCTTCAGAGCCAGACCCGGAAGTTGCTGTTGCATATGGCTCACTCGTGCACTCGGGTCCGTCTCGGACAACACTGCATAGACACTCTTTTTATACGCCCAGGTCTTGTTCCCGATTAACTCATTAAGATCAGTCGGCATTAGCGTAAGGTTCCCGAGGCGGTCTATGAGGCCCTGCTCGTAGATTTTAAGATCGTACGACGTATCGCCCTGAACTGGGTTTTGGGGAGCAATGTGCTCGACCGAGTAGTGTGAATCCCACACCTCCGGCGTCAGAGCCCGGAAAGATCCCGAAACGCCCCGCTTAACTAGACCCGGCGCGACGTGGTCCTCGACCCGATCGTCATGGGCGCACAGGAGGACGAACTTTGCGAGTTGCTTACTCGTCTGGTACAGCGGTTGCTTCGTCACCTCGGTGACCCAGGCCGCCATGGAGGGAATGTTCCCGCGCACGGACAGGACGTTCCTCAAGGCCGCACGGATCTCCGCCGCCGGGGGAACAGACCCCGACACGCCGCTGGCGCGCCTCGCCATGGCCGGAAGCCCCGTCTCCGAGTGACCGGTAGCCATCAGTTTGCGGTGGACGTCATCGATCCCTCGTGTCGTTGCTCGCGACGTCCGCCAGAGAACCCAGAAGGCAGTCACGGCCCGCAGGACGCTCATGAACTCGTCCCGGCTGTGCAGACTCTGGCTGTCAGCCCACACGGAGTAGTAGCGCGCTAACAAGGCTAGAACCACTGTGTGGTTAGTCGACCGCAAGACCTCCAAGCATAAGCGGTCCAGATCAGAGCCTAGCGACATGAGCGGCGATGGGCCGCTACGGGGCCAGACGTCGCATATAAAAGCCGAAACGTCGGCGAGCTGGCCGACGAAATCGCGCGCTGTTGTGATGTGCCCGTTCGGTGGTGCCACAGATTGAAACTCGGAGCGAAGATAGCGCCGTTGGTCGAGAAGAGTGCGGGATAGTTTTCGTCCCGTCTCCGCCAGCGCGAACGCGGTGAGCATGTCCGCTATCGACTTCCCGCGGCCGTCTGCTTTCATGGAAGAGGGGAAGTAGGATTCAACTCGACTGAACGCCGCCGCCGAGGGTGATGTGCTGTAATCCGTGTTCCCGCCCTCGCTGCGCACCACCAACGGCTTCAGCGTCTCCAAGGCCGTCAAAGGTTGCCCTGTGGTGTTGAGTGGCTCAAACAACGCGAAGGCGTACTCTTCATCCGGCGCCTTCACGTCGATGACCAGTACCCCGTTCAGTAGGAATGACGCAACGACGAGGAGTCGTGCGGCCGATTTCCGACGGTCATCCAACAGTTCGGGTTGTGCCACAGGGGCTGGACTGGACCCAATAAGCGCCTTCGCCATGCCAATGTCTCGAAGGAAGCGAAGCTCTGTAAGGACATCACAGTCAACATCTGCGCCGTCCTTGCGCAAATTGTCGATGTGGCTGGTGATTACCCGGAGCACCGACTCCAGGTGGCGTCGATCGGTGGGTACCTTGATGGCGACATGTTGGTTGTTCTGGTTCCGATATCGAGTCGCCTCCATCAGTAACCACGCAACATCGCTCTCGTACCTTGCATGGATGGCGTCGTTGCCCCAAACGTCACTCGCCTGGCGAATCAGTCGAGGCTTCATGTTGAACTCGTCTATGCCTGAGTAGGTCTTGAACGCGATGGCGCCGAGTAGTTCGTCACGCCGCTCGCCCAACGTGTTCAACAACCACTCGTCGAGATCCTCTGCAGTGCCGCCGTCGATCTGCTGCTGTAGCCATCGCATGTCGGCGGAGACGAACCTTGACAAGACCACGAACACCGTGAGGAGTGTCGAAAGACGTTGCTGGCCGTCGACTACCTGGAGCACTGTTGTCGGAAGCGCGTCTGGATGCTTTGGCATCACACTTTCTCGGTCGCTGACCATGATGACCGTGCCCAGGAATGTCGATGGCGTCCCCCCGAGGGTTGCCCGCGTGATCCCCTGTTCCAGATCTTCAAACAGTCGATCGATCTCGTCCTCGCCCCACGTGAAGTCCCGCTGGTATGCAGGCACGTAGAACCCTTGCCCCGGCTGCAGGATCAACTGGCGAAGCGTCGATGGGTCGGCAGTGAAGGTGCTTGGCATGCGAGAACCTACCCCGATGATGGACTGCGCGCGGCGCGTTTGGCGCCCTCGATGATTGCACGAAGGGCCGCGACATGGCATCGAACGCCCCCTGCGCCCGGACCTCGTGCTCGCTGGCTCACTCCAATGACGAGGCTGCCGCGTTGCCGTCGTCGGCTATCCGTCAGACGACGGGCGCGGACAGGCCGGGCGGTGGTCGGTCGCGGAGGCAAGTAGGTCAGCGGCGGAGGCCGCGGATGCCGCACGGACCTGCGCGGCGGCATCGAGGTGGCGGGTGGGCCCGATGCTGCGACGCAGCGGCGCCGCCACCTTCCGAGCGCCCACGCCGCCATCGACACCGTCGCCCTGGTCGTCGTCCTTACCGACCACCGTCTCGAGCGACACACCTTCCGCACCGTGACGATCGGCGGAGACCACTTGCCGGTACTCAACACCCGCGGGGTCACCGACGAGCGGTTCACCCGGCAGCTGCCCCTGCTCGGCCCGGACGTCCAGGCCGCCATCGCCGTGCTGCGCGTCGCGGTCATCGGCGCCGGCGGCACCGGCTCTCACGCATCCTCAACCTCGCCTACCTCGGCTTCCAGGATTTGGTGCCGCCGGCGGCCTATCCGCCGACGACACCGCGCCTTAGCGGTCCACGTCGCATCCGGTTGGCCCGCAGCACCAACCCCACCGTGCCTCGAAATACTGCGTCAGGGTCGACCCGTCAGCGAAGGAGCAAGAAGTGACTAAAGTGTCCTCTCGTCGGGCAGCAGACCTCTGGCTCCGCGAACGAGCCCGAGGAACGGTATGGGCACACCTCGGCATCCGTGACGTGGCTGACTTCGCTCCAAGCGTCAAAAGCATGATCGAGCAGACCCAGCGCGAGTACAGCGGCCGGTTCCTGTTCGAGCTCATCCAGAACGCCTACGACCGCGAGCCGCAGGACGGCGAAGGTGGATGGGTAGTCATCGTCCTGGCCGAGGAAGAGGGCGATCATGGCACGCTGTATGCCGCGAACACCGGTCGGGGCTTCGACGCCCTCGACGTCCGCCGCATCGGCAGTCTGGGGCTGAGCGACAAGCGGGTCGGCGAGGGCATCGGCAACAAGGGCGTCGGCTTCAAAAGCGTGCTTCAGGTGTGCTCGGCGCCGGAGATTTACAGCACGCTGCCCGACGGCTCGCCCGGCTTCTGCTTCCGCTTCGCCACCCCGCACGACATCCCGGCGCTCGTCGACGGCGACCCCGAGCGCGAGGCGCAGGTGCTCGACGAACTGTCGCTGTACAACCTCACCGTCCCGGTCGAGGGTGTTCCGGCGCGCGTAGCCCGACTGTGGACGGAGGGCGCCGCGACAGTGGTGCGGCTGCCGTTGCGCCAGGCCGACGCGGCGGACGTCGTCAGGGCGGGCATCGCCGACCTTGAGTCGTCGGACGTTCCGGTGATGTTGTTCCTGGATCGTCTGCGGCGGGTCGAGGTCCGCAGGGAGTCCGGAGCCGTGAGCCACGCATTCGTCCTTGGGCGGGATCGCGGCCCCTCTCTAAACTCGGGCGAGGGGTTCGACAGCCATGTCGTGGATCTGGGCGATGAGGGCCGGTTCCTGGTGTTCGAGCGACGCGTTAACCCTGAGGCGGTGCACGACGTGGTCCGCCAGGCGATCGTCACGGGGCAGCTCGACAAGCGGTGGAGTCAGTGGACAGCACCAGTGTCGGTATCCGTTGCTCTGCCCCGCGGCACCGCCGACGCCGCCACCGGCCGCTGCTACACCTACCTGCCGATGGGTCCCAAGGCGCCGTCACCGCTCGCGGGACACCTCAACGCCCCGTTCTTCACCAACTTCGCCCGGACCGACATCCCGCTCGACCACCCGCTGAATGACCTGCTGGTGCGCGAGGTCGCGCAGCTGTGCCTCGACGCCGCTGCGGCACTCACGCGCCGCGACGACCCGTCGACGGCGGCCGACGTGCTCGACCTGGTGACCTGGGCCGAAGGCTACCTACCGGTCCTCGAGGCCGAGGCCGCCAGAACGGGCATCCCCCTGGCCGATCGGCCGGTCATACCGACCCGCGAACCGCAGATCTGGACAACGCTCGGGGACGTGTGGCGGTGGCCGTCCGACGACACCGCCGTGCTGACCTCGGAGCGCGCCTCGGCCGTGTGCGGCGTGCGGTTCCTTCCAGGGTTACCAGCCGGGCGGTGGGATCGGCTCACCGCGCTCATGAGCGCTCTGAAACTCGATTGGGACCCGGAGCCTGAACGGCTCGCGAACTGGGTGGAGGCGGTGATGGCCATCCTGCTCGCCGAACGGCGCCCGGTCCGGGACTGGGAGGACGCTTACACCGACCTCGCGATCCTGTTTGCCCGGGCCGCTGACGCCCTGCGCGGGCGGAAGGTCCTGCTCACCGACGACTGGGAGCTTCGGCCGTGCGCGGCGGCCACGCGCACCAACGACCCGGCCGCTACTGCCGCGGCAACGCCGTTCTTCCCGCCTGCGAGGCAGCGCGTCGACGACGAAGACGAGATTGATGCCGACGCCGACCTCGACCTTCCCAAGAGCCTGGCCCGGCGGGTGTTCTACGTGCACCGAGATCTGACGTGGTATGCGAACGGTCAACAAACTCGGGCGCGGCGCTTCCTGCAGAGCAACAACCTGGTGCGCCGTTTCGACATGCGCAGCATCCTTGACCACGTACGCGGCGAACTCAGCCGGAGCCGTTCGGTCGGCATCGCCCGCGACGCCTTACATCTGGCGTTCAACCTGATCCGCGCCGGCGGATTCGGCAAGGTCGACCTCAAGGGGCTCGGCCTGCGCGTACCGACGGCTGGCGGCGCTTGGGCTGCCGCGAGCTCGTGCTACTTCTCGGCGGGGTGGCCGCCCGACACCAACGGCGACGACCTGTCCACGATCGGAGGTACGCCGGAAGAGCGCTCACCCGAACTGCACAACCTGGGCAGACACCTTCTGGCACCGCCCGATGAAGTTATGGCAAAGTCCGGCGACCGCAGATTGTGGACCCGGTTCCTGCGCGAGATCGGCGTACGCGACGTTATCGCCCTGGCGAGCGTCACGGACCAGCGACTCGTCATGGGCCAGGAACTGGTCCGGTGGCGGCTCGGCCAAGTCTCCGGCCTGCCGGAGGCTGTGAACAGCGCCTGGCAGCGCAGCCTGCCGACGGGGTCCTCGGCGACGGCCCCCTACACGCCATACAGGCCGCAGTCGCCGTTGTTCTGGCTGCCGGGCCAGGGTGACTGGGAACGCCTGACCAGCCGCGTGCGCGGCGCACTGGCGAGACAAATCCTCACCGCCCTCAAAGGACCGTGGGCTAAGGACACACTCACCACCGTCTGGGAGAAGGACCGCCCGTACAACAAGGACTATGTCACCGTGCCTACGCCGCTACGCGCCTTCCTTACCGAAACGGCGTGGCTACCTGTTCAGCGCCCCGGGCAATCGGGCAACGAGCTTGTGCGACCTGGCCAGTGCTGGACTTTCCCGGTCCGTGCCGACCGCAGCGAGAACGGCCCGCCGCGCTTCGCCCCCCTGCTCAGCCGGAACTTGCGCGAACTACTCGACGACCATCCCGCCGCCATCGCACAACTCCGCGGACTGGGCGTAGGCGTCTGGGGCTCCGATCCCGACGCGGCGCGGCTTGTCCGCCACCTCGGCGACCTGGCGGCGAGCGACGTCGTCGCCGACGTCCATGGCTCTCAGTTTCAGGCGATGTACCGTGCGGCCTGGACGGCGTGCACGACCTCCGGGCAGATGCCCTTCCCGGCCAAAGCACGGTGCTACCTGGTCGCCGACGTCGGCGGAGTCGCCACGGCGCTAGTCATAGAGCCCCTCGGCCACGGGGCGGAACCGCTCCCGCTCGTCGTCGCCTCCACCGACGAGGACAAAAGCCTCCTTCGGCTGCTTGCCGACTTCCGCCGGCCCGTCCTCACAATCGACGCCCACGTCGAGAAGGCCGTCGCCATGTTGCGCCAGCGGATCGGCGCTCAAGTCGTCGCAGCGACCGACGTGGCGCCCGCGGTCCTCGTCGACGGCGCGCCGTTCACCAGCGACAAGTCGCACCCCGGGGAGACACTCGTCGACCTCGTGCCTCAACTACCCGTGCTGGTCGCCACGCTTGTCGAGTTCCGCCGAAGCTCGTTCGACCGCGGAGGCCAGCGCGCCTTCGACGACACTCTGGATGCCCTCCGCCGCGTGCGCATCGTCCACGCCGACCGCGTCGAGGTCCGTATCGGCGACGACATCCGTCCGCTGCCCGAACGCCTGTACGGCGTCCTGTCGATCCCGCACCCGGACCGGCCCAGCATCGTCATCGAAGGTCCCACCGCGCCACTCACCTGGCAGGCGATCGAACTTCTCGCCGAGCCCCTGCTCCACCTCGTTGGGCGACCTCACTTCACCGACGCGCTTCGCCTGGCCGCCGCTCGGCTTCGGGCCGCTGGCGTACCGTTCGGCACGCTCGACGACGACGATCTCGCCCTCGCCTGCGGCGTCAATCGCACGGACGTGCGCACCACGGCCCGCCGCGTGGAGACGGCCATCACGCCGCTGCTGACCCGGCTCTACCCGATTGTCGTCCACTTCGCCGGAGCGGAAACAGCTGCGGCGTTCGACCCCGAATCCACCTCAATCACTAGTGAAGCCGAAGCCCGTGACGCCGCCGCGCGCCTGGCAGAAACCCTCCCGTGCCCGCCCGGCGAACTGCTCGACGCGGCGCTGAACACGTCCTCCCTCGACCAACTCCGTCAAGCGCTGCGGATACCGCTGAAAGCCTTAAACGAGACCCTGGCGACGTTTGGCGGCCGGTACCCGGCGATGGACTACTCCGGACAGCACGCCGACGACTTCGCCGACCACGCCCGCGCCGCGCGAGGCCGGATCCTCGACCGGATCCGCTGGGCCCGCTGGCGTTTCTTCACGGCGTTCGAGCCCCAACTGGACTGGACGGCCATCAGGGACACCAAGGCGCTGACGCCAGACCCCGCCTGGGGCACCACCCTAGATCAGCTCTCAACGGATCTCATGGACCTGCGCATCGAGACCGAACTCGCCCGCCTGCTCGACGCGCCGCCGCCGACAACCGGCGACCCGCTGCAGAGCGTCGACGAATGCGCCAAACACAACAAGGACCTCATCGGCTCCGGCGTCGGACGGCTGACTCAGCTGGTGCGGGCCTGGCTGACCGCCCGCGGCCGATCGATTGCCGCGCCCTGGGTAGACCCCGAGTCGGCCGGCCGAGCCACGATCGAGGCTCTCGACCGCTGCGGCGCCCTGGACTTCGCCCCGCTGTCGCTGACCGACATACTCATCTGGCTGGGAAAGCTCGGCCTATGGCCTGCCGACATGCCAGCCTCGGACGACTTGACCGCCCTGAAGCTAACGCCCGCGGACCTCGACGCTCAGCGCTCTGAGGAACAACGCCGCCGAGCCGAGGCGGCCCGCCAGCGACGCACGGTTATTGTTGACGACGAACCGTTCGACCTCGATGACGGGCTCGCCCAGTTCGCCGCCACGCTCGATGCGTCACTCGCTCGGACACCGGCATTCCTCAAAACGTCGCGCCGGCACACCACCCTCGCCCCGATCGCCGACCTCCCTGGTGGCAGGCCGGGCTCCGGGGGCGGCGGTTCCACCAACGGCTACAGCGAACGCCGGCTAACCGATGCACAACGGGGCGCCATCGGCTTCGCCGGTGAATGGCTAGCCTACCAATGGCTGCAGCACGTCCACGGCACCGACTTCACGCCAGCGTGCTGGGTCTCCGAATACCGGCAGGAGATGTTCGCCGAACCGGGTGACGACGGCCTGGGCTGGGACTTCGCGGTGCCAGTTCGGCGGCTGACCTACCTCTACGAAGTCAAGACCAGCCGTCTCGATGGCAGTCAGATCGAGCTCGGCGAAACCCAGGTCCGTGCCGCCCAGCGCAACGCCAAGAACGACCACTGGCGACTCATTGTCATCACCAACGTGCTCAACGAACACCGCCAGCTGCACGTGTTACGCAACCCCTTCCACGAGGAAGCCCGAGGTCGCTATACGTTCGTCGGTCAAGGCCTGCGACTGCGGTATCGGCTCGACTGATCGAAGGCCTGGACGACGCCGCAACGCGGCGGACGACACAAGGGTCGAGCGGAATCAACCGCTCCCAAACAGACGAGCACCCAGGGAGGCGCCGCGGTCCATGTAGGACACCTAGAGCAGGTACTGAATCTTGAATAACCGCAGCTCACGACGCGAAAAACAGCGACAGGAATCGATGTAATGTCGGCTTGCCTGTGGATTAAAAGTCCACAGCTCTGCCTATTGAGCTACCGAGGCTGAAAGGTCGGGGTGATCACGGCGGTTGGGGTTGCAGAGCGAGGCCCGTTTCAGCGATGAAGGCGTCGAGGAGTCGCGGCCGATACTGCATGCTCTTGAGCCGCGTGCGCACGATCGTGGCGAGTTGGTCGGTGCTGCAGGCGGCGAGGTTGCCCAGCCCGCGCTTGAGGTTCGACCACACTCCCTCGGTCGGGTTCAGTTCCGGTGTGTACGCGGGCAGTTGGACCACAGTCAGCCAGTCGTGGGCCTCGACGAATGCCCGCATCGCCGCGCTGACATGGTGATTGAGGTTGTCCCAGATGAGCACGACCGGCGCGCGCAGCTGGGCGTGGACCGCGCCGAGCAGCCGGATGTAGTCGGCCTCGGCCAGGCCCTTCGGCTCACGTTTGCGGCCGTGATACACGCGGATGCGGAAGAACAGCCGGGTGCGCAGCCCCGGCCGGGCGGCGATCAGCCCGGCCATCGACACCCGGCCCGATCCCTTACCCGACACCGGCACCACCGGGGTCACCCCGCACCGCGACCAGGTGCTGGCCTTCGGCGGCCGCAACGACTGCCCGGCCTCGTCCTCGAAGCACACCCACGCCCCGAGGGCCCGGGCCGTCATCTGACCCGCGACCACGTCTCCTCCCGCCACACGGCGACCGCTCGCTCATCGCGTTCGACGGCCCGATGGACCGGCACCTGCGGGGTCCAGCCGATGCGGTGCAGCAGATACGACACGCCCCGCTCGGTGTAGCGCACATGGAACAGCCGGCCGACCAGCACGGTGATCCGCGGCAGCGTCCACCGCTGGTCCTCGACCCAGCCGTGCGCGGCCGGCCCCAGGTCCAGCTCGGCCTGCAACCTGGCCAGCCGGACCGGGTCCAGCCGGCACCGGCTCCCGCTGGGCCCCTTGGACCGCAACCCATCGCGCCCGGCCCGCCGCCAGGTCTGCTGCCACTGGTAGGCCGACTTCGCCGACACCCGCAACACCGAGGCGACCCGACCGGCCGGCACCTGCTCCTCGAACAGGTCAACAGCCTGCATCCGTACCATCTCGCGGCGGGCCCGGCCCTTCGCGCTCAGCCCGCCGCCATCGGCGTACCTCACACTGTCGGTATAGATCCCCGCCAGGCCTGGGTCACGCCGACACGCCGAGCCAACATCGACTCACCTCGACGTTTCGGCCTCAGTAGCAGCCCGCGCTTGACAGGGTACCTGCGCGCGACCCGTCGTTCCACGCGATACTCGCCGCAGACATCCCCGCACCACACGGACAGTAAGGGCCAACAGGCCTAATGGCCATACGAGCCAGCCGAAGGCTGACGACACCGACACTTGAGCAACACAGGATCCGCCCAAGAAGATCTGTACTTCGGAGGCATGGCATCCGCCCCCGCGACACTCCAAGGCACCGCTCCCTCCGGGGGGGCGGGCATACCCTGTGTACCCACGCCCGGCGTGACAGCCCCGCTCGCTTCCGTCTGCTCCCGCCCAGTCGGTCAGTGATCGCCATAAGCTGCGGCAATGAGCCGAAGCCTCAACGAAATCGCCGCCAAGCTGCGAGCGCTCAGACCGGCTGATTTTGACCTGGACAACGTCGAGGCCAACGGCGGCGAGCGGCTCGCGGCGCTCTCCGAACGGGATGACCCACAGCAGTGGGCGCCATTGCTCTACTCGCTCATGGAGCGGCTTGATGAAGCCGACCTGGGCAGTCCCGGCCCGATCGTGCACACCCTCGAGGCGTGGTCCGGCTACCATCCAGCGCTCGCCGAGTCGCTCCGGCGCAAACCGGCCCCGTTGACCGTCTGGATGGCCAACCGCGTTTTGAACCTCGATCCACCGGACGCCGCTGCCTGGCTAGAGCTCCTGCACCAGGCTGCGAAGCACCCAGCGGCCTCGGCCCAGGCTCAATCCGACGCCCACCACTTCCTCGAATACCAGGCCACCCGCCGGTAGCGATCGGCGCTCATTGTTACCGTGGCCTGCAAGCGTTGATCGAGTTGCCCTTGCTGCTCATACGTCGATAGCCCGGCCGAGCGCTTTGCCGAATGTTGAAGCCCAGCGCTTCGCGCTCGCCAGAATGTCGACCTCGATGCCGTTCGAGTTGAATTCCGGGCCGGCGTGTATCCGCCGGCGTACCTCCTGGGCAAGCGCTTCGTTGTGCAGATCCTCGGCCAGCAGGATGGCCTTGACCAAACGGTTGGGATAGTTGCCCAGGAGCGTTTGGGCATGCCAGCGGCCCCGTTCCACGTAGCCGAGTTGCATCATGACGTTGCAGAGGTCCGTCCGGTCGGCGATGAACGCGGTGGCTTCGCGCGCGCGTTCCACCAGTTCGGCCAGGTCGGCAGCGGAGCTTCGGGTGGGCCATCCGACGATCGGATCGACGTCGGGACGGATGGGTACAGCGAACCCGCTGGTTTCGGCGAGCAGGGCGCCGAGCTTTGCGTCGCCGGTGTTGAGGGACAGTGCCAGCCCACCAGAGCTGTCTTTGTCGAGCCACAAGGAGTACGCGAGGCCGGACGGTTCCGTCCAGCGGGCGCCTCGACGCATGTCGGATTCCGCGGTGTCAGGGATCACCCCGTGATCGACGAGGTGACGCAGGACGGCCTGGTACGACAGTGGTTGCGCCATTTGCGTGCTCCTAGCAGTCGCACCGCTCCCGGTGCTACACGGGCTCGGCCCAGACGACGACGTCGCTGCTGACCGGGCTGACCGGGCCGGCGATGGCGGTGCCGGTGACCTCGACAGTGTATCCGCCCTGGCCAGGCAGATCGGAGGTCACGCCCGGCGGGTGAGACATCCGCACCGTCCGCCCGCCAGCGGCGGGCGCGGCGGCCCGTCCGTTCGTGACCCACCACAAAGCGCGGACGAGGGTATCGGCATCGACCGATTCATCGCCCTGCTCACCGACTCGCCGAACCTGCGCGATGTGGTGCTGTTCCCGTCGATGCGCCGGGACGCCGGCGGAGCGGCCGCTCAGTCCTGATGCCGGCGGCGCCGGGACGGCCCGGCTATACTTGCCCACCGCGAGGCGCTGATGGGGACACGCTCCGCCGCACGCAGCCACGAGAGACCCGGGGACGGTGGAAGCCCGGGGGTGTGCGCGACGTGGGCATCACCCCGGAGCCGCCGGAGGAAAGGCCGCAAGGCCGAGTAGAACCGGCCGCACACCGAATGAGGGGGCCGCACTGCGGCCAAGGAGGGTGGTACCGCGGGGCTCTGTGCCTCGTCCCTCCGTTACGACGAATTGATTCGCGTACGGAGGTCCGATGTACCGCCCAGTGCCCGCGCAGGTCGACCTGCCCGACCTCGAGCGCCGCGTGCTCGCGTTCTGGCGCGACGAGGACGTTTTCCACCGCAGCCTGCGGCAGTCGGCCGGACGCCCGGAGTGGGTGTTCTACGAGGGGCCACCGACGGCCAACGGGATGCCCGGCGCGCATCACATCGAGGCGCGCGTGTTCAAGGACGTTTTCCCGCGGTACCGCACGATGAAGGGCTTCCACGTGGCCCGCAAGGCCGGCTGGGACTGCCACGGCCTGCCGGTCGAGCTGGCCGTCGAGAAGGAGCTCGGCTTCTCCGGCAAGCCGGACATCGAGGCGTATGGGATCGCCGCCTTCAACGAGAAGTGCCGCGAGTCGGTGACCCGGCACACGGACGCGTTCGCCCGGCTCACCGAGCGCATGGGCTATTGGGTCGACATGGACGACGCCTACCGCACCATGGACCCGCAGTACATCGAGTCGGTGTGGTGGTCGCTGCGGCAGATCTTCGACAAGGGCCTGCTGGTCGAGGACTTCCGGGTGGCGCCGTGGTGCCCGCGGTGCGGCACCGGCCTGTCCGATCACGAGCTGGCCCAGGGCTACGAGACGGTCGTCGATCCGTCGGTGTACGTCCGGTTCCCGCTGCGCTCCGGCCCGCTCGCCGGCAACGCGTCGCTGCTGGTCTGGACGACCACGCCGTGGACGCTGGTGTCCAACCTCGCCGTCGCCGCGCACCCCGACGTCACCTACGTGGTGGCCACCGACGGCGAGGAGCGCCTCGTGGTCGCCGAACCGCTGCTCGCCAAGGCGCTCGGCGAGGGCTGGACGCCGACCGGCGAGACGTTCTCCGGCAAGGAGATGGAGCGGTGGGCCTACGAGCCGCCGTTCGACCTGGTCCGCACCGAGGGCGCGCACTTCGTGGTCAACGCCGGGTACGTCACCACCGAGGACGGCACCGGCCTGGTGCACCAGGCACCGGCGTTCGGCGCCGACGACCTCGCCACCTGCCGGGCGTACGACCTGCCGATGGTCAACCCCGTGCGGCCGGACGGCACGTTCGAGCCGGACCTGCCGCTGGTCGGCGGGGTGTTCTTCAAGACCGCCGACCAGCGCCTGGTCGCCGACCTGCGGGAGCGCGGCCTGCTGTTCCGGCACGTGCCGTATCAGCACTCGTATCCGCACTGCTGGCGCTGCCACACCGCGCTGCTGTACTACGCGCAGCCGTCCTGGTACATCCGCACGACGGCGGTCAAGGACGCGATGCTGCGCGAGAACGCGGCGACGAACTGGCAGCCGGCCTCGGTGCAGGACGGCCGCTACGGTGACTGGCTCAAGAACAACGTCGACTGGGCGCTGTCGCGCAACCGGTACTGGGGCACGCCGCTGCCGATCTGGCGGTGCGCGGAGGGCCACGCGGTCTGCGTCGGCTCGCTCGCGGAGCTCGGCAAGCTGGCCGGCCGTGACCTCGCCGGCCTCGACCCGCACCGGCCGTTCATCGACGAGGTGACGTTCCCGTGCCACTGCGGCGCGGAGGCGACCCGCGTTGCGGAGGTCATCGACGCCTGGTACGACTCGGGCGCGATGCCGTTCGCGCAGTACGGCTACCCGCACCGCAACCAGGAGCTGTTCGCCGAGCGCTACCCGGCGCAGTTCATCTCCGAGGCGATCGACCAGACCCGCGGCTGGTTCTACACGCTGATGGCCGTGGGCACGCTGGTCTTCGACCGCTCGGCGTACGAGAACGTGGTCTGCCTCGGCCACATCCTCGCCGAGGACGGCCGCAAGATGTCCAAGCACCTGGGCAACATCCTGGAGCCCATGGCGCTCATGGAGCAGCACGGCGCCGACGCGGTGCGCTGGTTCATGGCCGCCGTCGGCTCGCCGTGGTCGGCCCGGCGCGTCGGGCACGTCGCGATCCAGGAGGTCGTACGCAAGACGCTGCTGACCTACTGGAACACGGTGGCGTTCCAGTCGCTGTACGCGCGGACCGCCGGATGGTCGCCGTCGGCCGCCGACCCCGCCGCGGCCGATCGGCCGCTGCTGGACCGGTGGCTGCTGTCGGAGCTCAACATGCTGGTCGCCGAGGTCGATGCGGCGCTGTCCGCCTTCGACACGCAGCGGGCCGGCCGACTGCTGGCCGGCTTCGTCGACGACCTGTCCAACTGGTACGTGCGCCGCAGCCGCCGCCGGTTCTGGCGCGGCGACCCCGAGGCGCTCGCCACGCTGCACGAGGCGATCACCACGGTCACCACGCTCATGGCGCCGATCACGCCCTTCGTCACCGAGCGGGTCTGGCAGGACCTCGTGGTGCCGGTGCGCCCGGACGCCCCCGCCTCGGTCCATCTGGCGGAGTATCCGGTGCCGGACGAGGACCTGATCGACCGGTCGCTGTCGGCCCGCATGGCGCTGGTGCGCAGGCTCGCCGAGCTGGGCCGCTCGGCGCGCCAGGACGCCAACGTGAAGACCCGCCAGCCGCTGTCGCGCGTGCTCGTCGCCGGCCCGGGCGTCGACCGGCTGGGTGCGGAGCTGGTCGAGGTGCTGTCGGACGAGCTGAACGTGACGATGGTCGAGGCGCTGCAGCGCGCCGACGCCTCGCTGATCGACACCACGGCGAAGGCCAACTTCCGGGCGCTGGGCAAGCGCTTCGGCAAGGCGGTGCAGCAGGTCGCGGCCGCGATCGCGGCGGCCGACGCCGCGGCCCTGGCCGCCGCGCTGCGCGAGTCGGGCGAGGCCACCGTCATTGTCGGCGGCGAGCCGGTGCTCCTGGCTCCCGACGAGGTGTTCATCACCGAGAAGCCGCGCGAGGGCTGGTCCGTCGCCAGTGACAGCGGCCTCACCCTCGCCCTGGACCTGCACATCACGGAGGAGCTGCGCCGGGCCGGCCTCGCCCGCGAGCTGATCCGGCAGGTGCAGGAGGCCCGCAAGTCCAGCGGCCTGGAGGTGGCCGACCGCATCGCGCTGCACTACGAGGCGCCGGACGAGCAGGTCCGGGCGGCGCTTGCGGAGCACGCCGCCCTCATCGCCGACGAGGTGCTCGCGGTGCGGTTCGCGGCGGGCCGGCCGGCCTGGCCGGACCCGGTGGCCGAGACCGACGACGCGATCGGCGTGACCTTCTGGCTGCGCAAGGCCTGAGCCCCGGCACCACGAGCGGCCGGCCGCCCCGCACGGGACGGCCGGCCGTCGCGGTCATTTGCTGGATGATCAGGAGTCTGCGGGCGGCGGCATCCGGCGACTACCCTTGGTTGCAGGAGGTGATCTCCATGTCCAGATATCTCATCGAGGCGACCTACACGCTCGACGGACTCCGCGGTCTGCTCGCCGAGGGCGGCAGCGGTCGGGTCGACGCGGTCCGGAAGATGGCCGAGAGTGTCGGCGGACACCTTGAGTCCTTCGACTTCTCATTCGGCGAGCAAGACACGCATGTGATTTGCGAACTGCCCGACAACAGGGCCGCCGCCGCCGTCGCGTTCACGATTGGCACATCCGGCGGAGCCACCACCAGGACCGTGCCGCTGATGACGCCGGCGGAGGTGGACCAGGCCGTTCGGCAGAAGGTCGACTACCGCGCCCCCGGTGGCTGACCGGGGCCGTCGCGCGTGCTGATCGACCCACTCGGCACAGGGTTGGCGGCGCCGGGTGGCGCCGCCAACCCGCTCAGCCGATCCTGGTGAACTTCTCCCAGTCGCCGATCGTGGTGCGGTTGGCGATCAGGGGCAGTGCGCCGCCGTTCTCCGCGGTGACATACAAGCCGTTGACGTTCGCGCGCAGGCTGATGCTGCCGTCGTCGTTCTTGACGATGCTGAACCGCTCCCAGGCGCCGGCCGCGGGGCGGTTAGCCACCAGGGACGACTTGCCGGCGTTCTCGGCGGTGACATACAAGCCGTTGGCGTGCGAGCGCAGGGCCACGTTGCCGTCGCCGAGGTCGACCAGATCGTACTGCTCCCAGGCGCCGACCGCGGTGCGGTTGGCCGCCAGCGGGGACTTGCCGCCGTTGTCGGCGGTGACATACCGGCCGTTGGTGTTGGCGCGCAGGCTCACGACGGCCGGGACCGGCACCTTGGCGAACTTCTCCCACGGGCCGACCGCGGTGCGGTTGGCGATGAGGGGCTTGTTCCCGCCGCTCTCCGCGGTGACGTACCGGTGATTGATGTTGGCATACAGGCTGATGCTGCCGTCGTCGTTCTCGGCGAGGGTGAACTTCTCCCACGCGCCGACCGCGGTGCGGTTGGCCACCAGCGGGGCATTGCCGGCGTTCTCGGCGGTGACGTAGAGGCCGTTGGCGTGCGAGCGCAGGGCGACGTCGCCGTTGCCGGCGTCGACCAGGTCGTAGGTCTCCCAGACGCCGATCGACGTGCGGTTGGGGATCAGGGGCGCCTTGCCGGCGTTGTCGGCGCTGACGTAGTGGTCGTTGGCGTAGGCGCGCAGCTCGAACGGCTCGTCGGTGGCGGGTGAGCCGCCGGCCAGCCGGGTGAGGGCGGCGTAGTCGCCGTTGAACGCGTTCTTGTCGTAGTTGCCCGCGAGGGAGTTGTTGCCGCCGGCGTACTGCCAGATGGCGAACGTGCTCCACCCGCTGGGCAGGTTGGTGGTGGGTGGGTTGCCCGACCAGTTCGCGATGTCGAGCGGGTTGCTGGCGAACGAGGTGTCATTGCCCGTGCACGGGTTCCACCAGTTCAAGTTCGTGTAGATCATCATGGCCCGGCCGGTGCGGGCCCGGACCCGGTCGGCGTAGGCGTGGATCCAGGCGACCATCTCGGCCGGGGTCAGGCCGTAGCAGTCGGGGAGTTTCAGCGACGAATACGGCCATTCCAGATCGAGGAACGGGACGAGTGTCTGCGCGTCGTTGCGCCACTCCGCGTGGTCGATGAAGAAGTTGGCCTCCCCCACCGGGTCGCGCAGATCCGGCCGGCCGAACGCATAGGCACCGGTCAGCAGGCCCGCGGCCTTTGCCGCGACGTTGTCGTCGTGGAAGTACGGATTCGTGTAGAACTGCCCCTCGCTCGCCTTCACGTAGGCGAACTTGACGCCGCTCGCGGCGACGCCGGGCCAGTCGATCGGGAATTGCGAATGGTCGTGGCTGGACACATCGACGCCGAGCACCGAATACCCGGCCGGCGCGCCGGGCACGCCCGGGGCGACGGCGCTCGCGCGGAGGCCGGACGAGCGCGAGCCGGCCTGGGCGTGCCCGCCGGTGTCGTCGGGCGACTGGGCCGACGCCGTGCCGATCGCGGCGACCGCGCACAAACCACTGACGATCGCGACAATACGGACCAACCTGCGAGACGGCGTCTGTTTCAGCCGGCCGGGCCGGACATGGCGACCACGCCGAGAATCGGCGCCGTCACGCAGCGGCATTTTCACATCAACCCCCATGATTGCGTTGACTATGAGCCGTCGGACAACACAATGTACGCAACGGCCGCGCATTCATGGGACCCCCACCCCGGCTTTTATTCAGTGCCATTTCGCATAGGCGCCGGCGGCAACCCCCGGGCCGGGGTCGCCGCCGGCGCGACGCGCGTGGAGAGCTAGCAGCTGAGCGAGCCGCCGCCGACGCCCACGCCGAGGATCGACACGAACCGCTGGTAGGCCGACACGCGGCTCTGGACCTGGGCCGGGTTGCGGCCGCCGCACTCCAGGCTGCCGTTGATGCTGCGGATCGTCTCGCCGAAGCCGGCGCCGTTGACCATCGCGTTGTGCGGGGTCATTGTGCCGGGGCCGCTCTGGGTGTTCCAGTACCACAGCGCGGTCTTCCAGGCGACGGCCGGATCGGTCTGCACCAGGTTCGGGTTGTGCAGCAGGTCGATGCCCAGCGCGTCACCCGCGGCCTTGTAGTTGAAGTTCCAGCTCAGCTGGATCGGGCCGCGGCCGTAGTAGGCGGCCTGGCCGGCCGGGCAGCCGTAGGACTGGCTCGCATCGCAGTACGCCGGGTAGTTGGCCGTGTTCTGCTCGACGACGTAGACCAGGCCGCCGGTCTCGTGGTTGACGTTGGCCAGGAAGGCGGCGGCCTCCTGCTTGCGCTGCTCGTCGGAGCCGGTACCGGCGAAGGCGGGGTAGGCGGAGAGCGCGGCGACCAGGCCCGAGTACGTGTAGAAGGAGTTCCGGCTCGGGAACATCTGGTTGAACTGCGCTTCGCTGACGACGAAGGACCCACCGGACGAAGGCGGGGCCGTGGAGCCGCCGCCGGAGCCGGAGCCGCCGCCGGAGCCCGAGCAGGAGTACGGGTCCCAGTACCAGGTCGAGATGACCGGGCTGTACCCCGGATTGTCGTGCTCGGCGATGTAGAACTGCCCGTCGGTGAACTTCACGATGTCACCGGCGGCGTAGTTCTGGCCCTGCGCCCAGGCCGGGAAGCTGCACCCGCCCGCCGTGCCGGTCTGCGCCGGCGGGTTCGGCTGCTGGCCGCCGCCGCCGCACGCGCCCTGGTCCTGCCACACGCCGCTGCTACCGGGCGGCGCCTCGTTCTGCGTCCACCACTTCGCCTGATAGTTGTGGCCGTCGTGGGACACCGTGGCGCCGTTGGTGTAGACCGCCGTCGCCTGCCACGCGGCGGCGCACGAGGCGGCCGAGGCGGGCATGATGTTGAACACCGCGACGATGCCGCTCACCACGGCCATGACGGCGATCATCGCCAGCCCGTGCACTCTCGACACGCTTGATCACTCCCTTGGATCCGTTTGTGACAAACACATCCGACCAGGAGTTGGCGATAAAGGCAGTGAACATCATCGGTTTATGAAGAAGATTTACGGAAGGCTTGAACCGGCCCGGCGGGAGCGCAGGTAGGACGGGATCGCGATGCCGAGGCCGACGCCCAGCGTCACCAGCAGCTCGGGCCAGGCCAGACCGTCGGAGGAGAACAGCCTCCAGTAGGGCATGGTCAGCGTGTAGATCGTCCCGGGGCGGAGGATCTCGAGGAGCATCAGCAGCAGCGCGAGCGCACCGGCCGCGACCGCCAGCGCCCGGGCGGCCAGGCGCAGGCGGGCCCGGCCGGCCACCCAGCCGCGCAGCGCGGCGCCGGCGAGCAGCCACGGGCCGACCGACAGCAGCAGGCCCAGGGTGAAGGCGGCGTACCACGACATCGCCCCGCCGTAGAAGGCGACGCCGCTGATCGGGCTCACCAGATAGATACGGTCGTGGATGAAGTCGTGCTGGCGGTAGATCTGCCTCGTGTCCGTGGCGAGCAGGAGCGCGGCGCCGGCCGCCGCCCACAGCACCGCCCAGATCCAGCGAGGCCGTCCGGCCGGCGGGTCGATGGCGTCGCGCCGGGGCGGGCGCACCAGGAGCACGGCGGCGCCGGCGACGAGCGCGACCGCGAAGACGACGAAGGTCCACGCCACGCCCTCCGAAAAGAGGACGTAGGAGTCCGCCAGCCGGAAGGGGGTGCCGTCGGCGAACCGCAGCGCGGGGCCGGGAAGGGTCACCGTCCCCCCGGCGACCAGGACGGCCAGCCCGCCGCCGATGGCGATCAGGGCCGGGATCAGCGCGCGGTAGGCGGGCAGCGCCGAGCGGCCGGCCGCCGCCACCGTGAGCGTCATGGCGAGCAGCACCAGCAGCGGCTTCGGGGTGAAGGGCGCGAAGAAACCCGTCTGGATGGGCGGGTAGTTGATGTGGTCGAGGACCCGGGTGCCGAGCAGCCCCAGGACGACGATCGCGCCGATCACGGCGAGCAGCCAGTTCACCCTGCGCCGCCGCGGCGCGACCGGCGCTTCCGCGACAACGACGACGGGTTCGTCCGCTACGACAACGGGCTCTTCCGCGACAACAACGGGCGCTGCCGCGACGACAACGGGCGCTTCCGCGACGACAACGACGGGCGCTTCGGCAACAACGTCGGCGACGACAACGGGAGCAGTAGGGGCGGCCAGCAGGCTGCCCAGGGCCACCACCAGCTCGGGCTGCTCCAGGACCACCGGCGCCACGCCGAGCGCGCGGTGCAGCAGCGTGGCCACGAGCGGCACCCGGCTGGCCCCGCCGACCAGGAACACGCCGGCCAGCCGGTCCGCGCTCACGCCGCTGGTGAACATCGTCGCGGTGGTGAGCGTGACCGTGCGGTCCAGCCAGGGGCGGGCCAGGATCTCGAACTCCGTGCGGGTCAGGTGCAGGTCGACGTCGAACAGCGGCACCGCGATCCCGCCCGCGGTGGCCCGGCTGAGCAGCTCCTTCACCGCGCGGGCGTCCTCCCACAGGGCCCGGCGGTGGCGGCGGTCGGGGGTGCTCTGCGGCGCCTCCAGGCGCTTCCAGAGCTCCGCGTCGCCACCCGTGACCTGCCGGCCGACCCAGTCCACGATCGTCGCGTCGAGGTCGACGCCGCCGACGTCGTCCAGGCCCTGGGCGGCCACGACCTCCCAGTCCGTGCCCGAGCGGCGGACCACGCTGATGTCGAAGGTGCCGCCGCCGAAGTCGTACACCACGATGGCGTGGCCGTCCGGCACGTGGTGACCGAGGACGGTCGTGAAGTACATCGCGGCGGCGACCGGCTCGGCGACCAGCGCGACGGCGGGCAGGCCGGCCCGTGCGGCCGCGTCGAGCAGCAGCGAGCGCCGCTGCGGGCCCCAGCCGGTGGGGTGGGTCAGCACGGTGGCCTCGATCGGGCGGCCGGCGGCGCGCGTGGCCTCGTCGGCGACCCGGCGCAGCACCGCCGCGACGAGCTCGACCACCCGCACGTCGCGGCCGCCGAGGAAGAGCGCGACGTCGTCGATGCGGCGCTTCGGGTGCGGCTCATAGGCGGCCGGGTCGAGCCGGGCGCTGCGCTCGGCGTCACGCCCCGTGAGCAGCGCGCCACCCGGGTCCGCGAAGACGGCCGAGGGCAGCAGCGGGGAGGCGTCGAACAGCAGCGCGTCGCTGCGGCCGTCGGGCCGTGACAGAACCGCGACGGTGTGCGAGGTACCGAAGTCGACGCCCAGCCTCATGGCCGTGGACGTTACGGCGCACGGAAGCGCAGCAGCAGCGACCGTTCGGACGTGATGTGAGTCACTATCGGCGACCACCGGCGAGGTTGCGGGAATGTCCGCCCAAACGGTGCGGTGCGCAATTTCGATGCCCTGGGTACAGTGACGGACGGTCACGTCCATGCGGGCACCGCCCCCGGTGCCGGGCGTGGCTGCCGCCTAATCGCCGCACCGTGGCGAGCCGGGGACCCACCGTAATGTTGGGGTGAATCTACCCTCCTCGCGAGGGTGGTAGGGGTCGTTCCGTCCCGAACCCGTCAGCTAACTCGGTCGGCGGCCGACGGAAGGAACAACGACCCAGATGTCATCGCGACATCCCTACCGGCGCGTCATCGTCGCGCTGCTGGCCGCTTGTGTGCTCGCGGGGCTGACCGCCACGCCCGCCTCCGCCGAGCCGGGCGGCGACACCGGGGACGAGGGCGCCGGCGCCAATCCGACGCTGGGCTCCGTCCTGGAGGACACCACCCGCGCCTGGACCGACGCCAAGGCCCGCTTCGACGCCTCCGTGCAGCACCAGGCGCAGCTCACCCAGCAGCTGCAGGCGACCGAGGCCCAGCTGGCGAACATCCAGGAGCAGGTGTCCGCGATCGCCGTCGCGGCCTACCGCACCGGTCCCCTGTCCACGTTCGCCGCGCTGATGGACTCCGGCAGCCCGGACAGCTTCGCCGAGCGGGCCGGCTCCATCAACGAGATCGCCCACCACAACGACAACCTGCTGCACCAGCTCAAGCTGCTCAAGGAGAACCAGGCGGCGCAGAAGCAGGCCCTCGACGACGAGGTCGCCACGCAGCAGCAACAGGTCCAGACCATGGAGCAGCAGAAGAAGGAGGCGGAGAAGGCGCTCGCCCTGGCCGGCGGCCCGAGTAAGGGCTTCGTCAGCGCCAACCTACCGCTCGCCGAGCCGACGCCGCGCAACGCCAACGGCTCGCTGCCCAAGGAGTCGTGCAGCGTCAACGACCCCACCACCACCGGCTGCATCACGCCGCGCATGCTGCACGCCATGCAGCAGGCACAGGCGGCGGGCTTCAAGCGGTTCGTGTCGTGCTTCCGCCCCAGCGGGCCGTATGAGCACCCGAAGGGCCGCGCGTGCGACTTCTCGGTGCAGACCAAGTCCGGCTTCGGCGGGGTCGCCTCGGGCGACGACTTCGTCTACGGCAGCACGCTCGCGGCCTACTTCGTGAAGAACGCCGACCGCCTCGGCGTCATGTACGTCATCTGGTTCAAACAGATCTGGACCCCGGCGGCCGGCTGGCACCACTACAGCGGCGTGGCCGGCGACCCGTCCAGCGATCACACGAACCACGTTCACCTGTCGATCCTGTAATCCTCACGTAGTCGGGCGGCCGGTCGATAAGGCTCTTGTCGACCGGCCGTCGCGCGCTTGGGGGATTCACCGTGAAGTACCGTCTCGTGACCCGCAGCGACTTCGACGGACTGGTCTGCGCCGTGCTGCTGCGCCACCTGGGCCTCATCGGCGACATCACGTTCGTGCACCCCAAGGACGTTCAGGACGGCGCCGTCGACGTGGGCCCGACGGACATCCTGACGAACCTGCCGTATGCCCCCGGCGCGCACCTGGTCTTCGACCACCACCACTCGGAGACCCTGCGGACCGGCGGCACCGCCACCAACCACGTGATCGACCCGGCGGCCCCGTCGGCGGCCCGGGTGATCTACGACCACTTCGGCGGCGGGGAGCGCTTCCCGCACGTCTCGGACGAGCTGATGGAGGCGGTGGACCAGGCCGACTCGGCGCAGTACCACATCGACGACATCCTGCACCCGAAGGGCTGGACGCTGCTGAACTTCCTGATGGACAGCCGCACCGGGCTGGGCCGGTTCCGTCAGTTCCGCATCTCCAACTACCAGCTGATGATGCAGCTCATCGACGCGTGCATCGACCACCAGGACGTGCAGGAGATCCTGGCGCTGCCCGACGTGGCCGAGCGGGCGGAGCTCTTCCGCGAGCAGCAGGAGCTCTTCGTCGACCAGGTGCGCCGGGTGTCCCGTATGCACGGCGACGTGGTCGTGGTCGACCTGCGCGCGGAGGAGGTCATCTTCGCCGGCAACCGGTTCATGGTCTACGCCCTGTTCCCCGAGGCCCGGGTGTCGATCCACGTGATCTGGGGCAAGCAGAAGCTCAACACCGTCTTCGCGGTGGGCAGATCCATCCTGGACCGCAGCTCGCCCACCGATATCGGGTCGGTGATGCTGCGGTACGGCGGGGGCGGCCACCTCGCGGCCGGCACCTGCCAGGTCTCGCACGACGCCGCCGAGCGCGTGCTGGCCGAGCTCATCGACCAGGTCGGCGCCCCGATGACCTCCGCCGCCCGCCGCGGCGGGGCGTGATCGAGGCGGCGACCACACCCCACCGCGGAGCGGTGGTTACGGCAGAGTCCAGCGCTGGTTGGCGCCGGCGAAGCAGTCCCAGATCTGCAGGCGCGCGCCGTCGGCCGAGCTGTTGTCGGTGACGTCGAGGCACTTGTTCGACACGGGGTTGCGCAAGGTGCTGTTCGAGGTGTTGTACTGCCAGACCTGCGCACCGGAGCCGTTGCAGTCCCAGAGCTGGATCTTCGTGCCGTTCGCCGTGCCGGCGGAGGTCACGTCCATGCACTTGCCCAGGGCGCGCAGCGTGCCGTCGGCGGCCACCGTCCAGTTCTGCGCGGTGGTGCCGTTGCAGGTGTAGAGCTGGATCGCCGTGCCGTTGGCGGTCGACGCGGCGGCCACGTCGGCGCACTTGCCGGCCAGGCCGGTGATCCGGCCCGTGCGGCCCGACGGCGGGGTGGTCGGCGGGGTGCCGCCGCCGGTGGCCGTCTCGTAGATCGCGTTCACCAGCGAGTTGGCGCCGGTGGCGTCCTGGGACATCTCCCAGAACATGATCCCGCCGCCGTTGGCCATGGCCCACTGCGTCTTGCGCTTGACCGTCGGGATGCCGTTGTAGCACTCGTTGGAGCCGTTGACCGTGGTGCAGTCCCGGTTGGCGTTGGCCGGGTCGCGGGAGACGAGGTCAGCGAAGGTGTAGTACCCGGGCCGGGAGTAGAACGGCACGCCGATGACGGCCTTGCCGGCCGGCAGGCCGCGGCTCTTCCAGCCGTTGACCGCGTTGACCGACCAGTCGTAGTTCGCGTGCGGGCTGCCGCCGTCGTAGGTCATGATGTTGAGCCAGTCGACGTAGCCGAACACGGCCGGCTGCACGCCGCCGGTGGTGCCGCCCTCCGACACCACGGCCGCGGTCAGCAGCTTGCCCCGGCTGTGCATGGCGGTGCTGAGCTGGGACATGAGCGCGGTGTAGTTGTTGGCGGAGGTACCCGGGTCCGGGTACTCCCAGTCGATGTCAACGCCGTCGAGGCTGTACTGGTTGACGAAGTTGACGACGTTGTTGACGAACGCGGTCCGCGCGGTGGCGTTGCCGGCGAGGGCCTCGAAGGCGGAGTCGTTGCCGTCGTTCCAGCCGCCGATCGAGATCGACACCTTCACCCCGGCGGCGTGGCCCTGGGACACGATCGACTGCAGTTTCGACGGGTTGTCCAGCCCCTGCAGGCTGCCGTTGCTGTTGGGCAGGATGAACGCGTAGTTGATGTGGGTCAGCTTGGTGTACTGGATGGCGTTGGCGCTGCCGGCCCAGGACGGCATGTAGCCGATGCTCTTGAAGCCGTTGGGCAGCGTGGCCGCGTTCGCGGCGGGCTGGGCGGCGAGGACGACCGCCACGCCGGCCGCGGCGGTGGCGGCGGCGACGGCCGCCGCGGTGAAGGCCGATCGGCGCGTCCGGCGAGGTCCGGAGCGGGCGGTCCCGGACTCCGAGTGGGAGGACATCGGTGCTCCTTCGGGTGGTGGACCGGCGCGGAGCACGGTGGGACGGCTCGTGGTCGGCCCGGCGCACGTCCGGTGGGATCGGACGGGGTGGGGGTGCCGGGGTCGTCCAGGTGCGCCGGTACAGTGACAGGTGCCGATACAATAGGAAAGTTAACTATTAGTTGTCAATATTTCGGCACCGGTCCGTACACACGAAGAGGCCGCCACCCCCGGGCGGGGATGGCGGCCTCGTGAAGCCGTCGGGTCAGCTGGAGACCGCGGAGATGCCGGCGGCACCGCCCTCGCCGTGGAACTCGGTGCCCGAGGCGAAGTCGCTGTCGAACCGCTCGCGCAGGGCGTCGAGGTCGGAGAACTCGGCCTGGTGCGACGACTCGCTGCCCTCGGCGGCGAAGACGTGGTCGTCGACCTCGGCGTTGTGGCTGTAGTTGGTGAAGTCGTCCGACTCGTAGTGGACCGCGGCGGGCTGGTCGTACTCCACGTGGTGGCCCTGCGAGAAGGCGGTGGACTCGGCCGCGTGGTGGTCCTGCTCGAAGGTGTTGAACTGGCTGTCGTGGTCCGCCTCGCTGCCGGCGGCGTGGTGGAGCTGGTCGAGCGAGCCGTGCTCCTGACCGGCCTCGTACTGGCCGTAGTCCACGTCGTGGCCACCGTACACGTCGGGCTGGTCGTTGCCGGTGTAGCCCGGGTCGAGCGTCTCCGGCTGGTCGTTGCCGGTGTAGCCCGGGTCCAGCTGCTCGCCGCCGTCGTAGTCGCTCATTGCGTTTCGGCCCCTTGAGAAGTCGTTGTGGTTGCCGAGAAGAACGGTAAGCGACCCGTCAAACCCGGCAATCCCCGAAACGTGCCACCACTCAGCGGGCCGGGCGGGACGGCGGCGTGCAGGGCACCCAGAAGACGTAGTCGGCGGTGTATGCGACCGACCGGGGCGCGTCGGTGCTCGGCGTGCAGGCGCCGGTCGGGCCCACGCCGCCGGTGGTGTTGACCCGGCTGATGAACGCCACCTTGTCCAGCTCGCCCGGCGTGGTGTTCTCGTGGGCGACCACGTGCAGCAGCAGCCACGGGATGGTGCCGTCCTTCGGCGTGGTCTGGTCGACCGCGCCGAGGATGATCGAGTGGTCCACATTGGATTCCCAGCGCGGCCCGGCGTAGTGGTGGATCGTGGTCGCCGGCCGGCCGTAGCGCTTGAGCTGGGCCTCGGGCGTGGATTTCGTCGCCCACGTGCCGGTGCCGTCGGCGTTGGCGGTGCAGGCGTAGGTCTGCGTCCCGGCCGTGACGTGGTAGGCCGAGCCGATGCGGAATCCGCTGCCCGGCGTCGGCGCCCCGGCCGGCAGCCGGAAGTGGCTGCCCGCGGTCGCGTCGAGGGTCGTGTCGGTCGCCTGGGCGGCGTCGGTCGCGGCCGATGCCGTGCCGGTGCCGACGGCGACCAGCGCCGCCGCGGCGATCGCGGTCGTCGCCAGCTTGTGCCGGCCGACCCACTTTCCGAGTGCTGAGCGCATGGCGGATCGTTCCCCCTTTACGGATTTCGGACTGAGTTTTCCGCCCTATTGACGCACTCACCCATTCCGGGGGATACACCGATCGGCGGTGACAAATATCAACGAGATCCGTTTGATCCGGGCGTACCAGGAATTCCGTACACCAAAGACAGACCTACGGCTGAACGGTTGGCGGGGTTCGCCAGAGGAAGACGGACATCGCGATGAGCCACAGGCACCAGGCGACGTATCCGGCGAAGTTGCTGAGGCCGGCGGCGGCGAGGCCGAGCGGGATGAGCACGCCGGTGGCGATCAGCGCCGCCGACAGGTAGCCGAGGTAGCTCATCCAGCGCGGGGCGACGGCCCGGGTCACGGCGCGCACCACCAGGACGGTGAAGGCCGCGGTGAGGGCGTAGCCGATGGTCTCGCCGACGATCTCGCCGAGCCAGGTGTGCAGCCGCTCGAACGTCCGGAAGGCGCCGGCGGTCCGCGCCGGGTCGGCGGCGTCGGCGCTGATGCCCGGCACGAACAGGACCCAGCGGGACAGGCCGGCGACCTGCACGGCCGCGGCGGCGATGCCGGCACCGGCGGTCCACCGGCCGAGCCGGGCGGCGCCGATCCGCCCGAGCAGGACGCCGACCGGGGCGAGCAGCGCGGCGCCGACGACCAGGACGGCGAACCAGCCGGTGACGGCGCCCTGGTGCGCGCGGTAGCGGGCCAGGATGTCGGCGGTCGGGGCCTTCAGAATCTGGGGGTAGTCGAAGACGGAGCCGAGCGCGGTGAAGCCGGCGATGGCGAGCACGGCCGCCCCGGCCATCAGCACGGCGGCGAGGCGGCGGGTCGTGCGGGCGTTCACGAGGGTCGTCTGCGCGGTCATGGGATGTCCTTCCGGGTGCGGTACCAGGCGAGCGTCGCGGCCAGGGCGTCGTCGAGCGGGGTGGAGAGGTCGCCGAAGGCGGCGCGGAACTTGCCGTCGTCGACGACCCAGCGGCCGGTGAACTGGTAGAGCGTGTGGAGGTACTCGCGCATCTCGGGCCGGACCAGCCCGAGCAGGCGCAGGGTGGTCCGGCCGGCGGCGAGCGTGCGCGGCCGGTGGCCGGCGCGGGCGTAGACGTGGTCGATGATCTGCCGGGTGGTGCGCGTCTCGGCGACGGGCAGGTGCCACACCGCCCCCGTCGCGCCGGGCCGGGTGCCGAGGGCGACGAGCGCGGCGGCGACGTCCGGCGTGTACGAGTAGCTGTGCGGCTGGTCGGGGTCGCCCATGACCTGGGCGGTACGGCCGGCCAGCGCGGTGGCGAAGACGGTCTCGCCCAAGGCGGAGCGGGTGGTGCCGGGGCCGAAGTAGTCCGAGGCGCGGCCGATGGCGACCGCGACGCGGCCGGCCCGATGCGCCTCGAGGAGCTCGGCGGTCATGGCGGCCCGGGTCGCCGCCTTGCGCGAGGTGGGTCGTGCCTCGAGCGTCTCGACGAGGTCGCGGCCGCCGACCGGGCCGTAGGCGTAGAGGTTGTCGAGCACGACCAGGCGGGCGCCGGCCGCCTCGGCGCCGGCGAGCACCCCGCGCTGCAACGGCGGGAACTCCTCGGCCCAGCGGGCGTAGTGCACCGCGTTGAGGCAGCAGTAGACGGCGGCGGCGCCGGCCGCGACGCGGGTGGTGAACGCCGGGTCGGTGGCGTCCCCGCCGACGACCTCGGCCCCGGGCAGGTCGGCGCGCCCGGTGCGGTTCACCGCCACGACGTCATTGCCCTCGCGCAGGAGCCGGGCCGCCACGAGGCGGCCGACCTGGCCGGTGCCGAACACGACGTGGCGGGTCACGAGAGGCTCGGCCCGGTCGAGGCGCGGCCGACCGCCAGCGGGAGGACGGCGGTGAGCGCGGTGACGACGAGGGCGCCGCTGGAACCGAACACGGTGAACTGCTCGTCGACTCGCACGCCGATGGCGGCGGTGACGGCCCATCCGGCCGCCCAGCAAGCGGCGAGCGCGGGCGGCCAGGCCAGGGCGAGGCGGCGCAGCCGGGCCCGGAGCACGGCCGCCTGGGCGGCGCCGACGGCGAGCCCGCAGACGGCTCCCTGCACCAGCAGCGCGCCGAGCCCGGTGGCATAGCCGACCGCCGCGGCGCCGATGCCGAGCCCCACCATGAGCCCGATCGCGGTCGCGGCGAGCCACGGCACGGCGGGCGGGCGGTTGCCGCCGATGCCGGCCAGCTGCACGGCCCCGAGGATCAGGCCGGTGATCAGTCCGCCCAGCAGGGCGGCGGGCAGGGTGTCGACGGGGCCGACGAGCAGCGTGGCGGCGAGCCCACCGAGGGGGAAACCGGCGAACGTCACCATCCACCGGGCGGTGCCGCGCAGCACCGTTGCGGTATCGGACATGGCTTACTCCTGAGGGTTGCGGGTGTGGTGGGTGGCGATCCACGCGACGAGCAGGTTGTCGGGGTGCTCGGCCAGGTGGTCGCGGACGAAGGCGTCGAGGCGGTCCTCGTCGCCGTCGAGGTGTGCCCGGGCGATCGCGACGAGCTGCCGGTCGCGGGTCGTGGCGGCGCTGCGGGCCGCCCGGGCCAGCAGATCGGCGGGCTCGTCGGTGAGCAGAGCCGCGGCCACCAGCAGCAGCGGCGAGCCGGCCGTCGCGGCCCGGTCGAGCAGCTCGGCGCGGGCCTGCTCGTCGCCGCCGATCAGCCGGCGGATCAGGTGGTCGATGTCGTCGGGCATGGGCACACCGTGCCGGGGCGCGCTGACGATGCGCTGACGGCGATCTGATGGACGTACGCTCGCGCAATGCTCACTGTCGCGGTGCTCGGACCGGTCGAGGTCCGCCGCGACGGGGTGTTGCTGGCGCTGCCGTCGGGCAAGACCACCGAGGTGCTCGTCCGGCTCGCGCTCGATGCCGGGCGGCCGGTGCGCGCCGAGCGGATCATCGACGACCTCTGGGGCGGCGCCGCCACGGCCCGCAACACGCTGCAGTCGAAGGTGTCCCAGCTGCGCCGGGCGCTGGGCGATCCGGCTTTGATCGCGGGCGGCGGCGCCGGCTACACGCTGCGGGTCGACCCCGGCCGCGTCGACGCGCTGCGGGTCGCGGGGCTGGCCGCGGCGGCGGCCGACGCCCGGCGGACCGGCGACCCGGCCGCCGCCCTCGACCTGGCGGTGGAGGGGCTGGCGCTGTTCCGGGGTGAGGTACTGCTCGACGCGGGCGACGGCGACTGGCTGCACGCCCACCGGACGCGCCTGGAGGAGGTCCGGCTCGGCCTGCTCGAGGACCGGTTCGCCGCGCGGGTCGACGCCGGAGCCAGCGGCGACGTGATCGGCGAGCTGGAGGCGCTCGTGCGGCAGTACCCCTTGCGGGAAGGCCTCTGGCACTCGCTGATCACGGCGCTCTATCGGGCCGGCCGGCAGGCCGAGGCGCTGGCGGCCGGCGCGCGGGTGCGGGAGGCGCTCGCCGCCGACCTCGGCATCGACCCGGGCCCGGCGCTGCGGGCGCTGGAGGGCCAGATCCTGCGGCAGAGCCCGGCCCTGGGCGCCGAGCGGGCGACCGGCCCCGCGCCGCGGGTGGGCAACCTCCCGGCGCTCTCGTCACCGCTGGTCGGGCGGGCCGGCGAACTCGCGGACCTCGACCGGCTGGTGCGCGAGCGGCGGCTGGTGACGCTGGTCGGGCCGGCGGGCGTCGGCAAGACCCGGCTGGCGATCGAGCTGGCCCGCCGGCTCGACGTCCCCGGCGGAGTGTGGCTGGTGCGGCTCGACGCGGCCGACGTCACGACATCGCTCCCCCAGGCGGTGGCCGAGGCGCTGCACCTCGCCGGCGGCGAGCCCGCGCTGCTCGAGCGCCTCGCCGCGGCCGAGACCGTGCTGGTGCTCGACAACTGCGAGCACGTCGTCGACGCCGCGGCGGACCTGGCCGGGCGCCTGCTCGACGCCTCGGCGCGCCTGCGGGTGCTGGCCACGAGCCAGCTCGCGCTCGCCCTCGACGGCGAGGCGGTCTACCCGCTCGAGCCGTTCCCGCTCGCCGACTCGGTCGCGCTGTTCGCCGCCCGCGCCGCGCAGATCCGCCGGCAGTTCGTGCTCGACGCCGGCACCGCCGCCACCGTCGAGGCGCTCTGCCGGTCGCTCGACGGGCTGCCCCTGGCCATCGAGCTGGCCGCGGCCCGGGTCCGGTCGCTGTCGGTGCGGGAGATCGCCCGGCGCCTCGACGACCGGTTCACGCTGCTGCGCGACCCGACCAGCCGGCGCCCGGCCCGGCGGCGGGCGCTCGCCGCCGCCATCGGGTGGAGCTACGACCTGCTGTTCCCCGACGACCAGCGGGGGCTGTGGGCGCTGTCCTGCTTCGCCGGCGGTGCGCCGCTCGCCGCGGCCGAGCACGTGCTCGGCGCGCTCGGCGTGCCCGGGGAGTCGGTCCTCGACGTGGTCGGCCGGCTCGTCGACCGCTCGCTCGTCAGCGTGGAGATCGGCGACGCGGGCGCGGTGCGGTACCGGCTGCTCGACAGCATCCGCACCTTCGCGCTCGACCGGCTGCGGGAGTCCGGCCGCCTGGACGACGCCGGCGCGGCACACGCCGCGTGGTTCGCCGGGACGGCGCAGGAGTGTGCCGCGACGGTACGGGGCGAAGCCCAGCCGGAGTGCCTGGCCGTCGCCCGGGCCGAACGCGCCGACATCGACGCCGCCCTCGCCTGGTGCGCCCGGCACGATCCGGCGCTCGGCGTGCGCATCGCGAACGGGTTCGGCTGGACGTGGGTGGTGCTCGGCGACGGGGTGGCCGGCGCCGACCGGGTCCGCAGCGCGCTCACCGCCGCCGGATCCCTCGTCGCACCGCGCGACCGGGCCGCCGGCCTGCTGCTGGCCGGCTGGCTCGAGGCGTCCGCCGGCGACGTGGAGCGCGCCGACCGCGACCTCGCCGCCGCCCTCGCCGTGGCCGGGGAGCTGTCCGACAACCGCCTGCGCGCCGACGCCCGGCGGCACCTGGCCTTCCTGCGCATCCAGCAGGGCCGCCCGCACGACGTGATCGAGCTGGCCACCGCCGCGCTGGACGTGTACCGGGCGCTGGAGCTGCCCTGGGAGACGGCCGCCGGCCTGCTGCTGGCCGCCTACGGGTCGATCATGCTCGGCGACACCGCCGGCGCCGCCCGGGCGGCGGACGAGGCGGTGCGGATCCTGACCCCGATCGGCGACGCGTGGGGGATGGTCCACGCCGAGGCGATGCTCGGCGCCATCGCCCAGGCCGAGCACCGCTTCGCCGCGGCCGCGCGGTCGCTGTCCCGGGCCGCCGGGGCCGCCGAGCGGCTCGGGTTCCTCGGTCAGGCCGCCCTGCACCTGACCACGCTCGGCCGCGTCGAGCAGCGCGGCGGCGACACCGCGGCGGCGATCGCCACCCTGCACCGCGCCATCGCCGCCGCCGACACCGGTGGCGACCTGCGCATCACGGCCACCGCGCGAGCGCACCTGGCCCGGATCCTGCGGGCGACGGGCGCGCACGACGCCGCGCGCACGCTGCTCGAGCAGAACGAGCGGTGGTACACCGCGGCCGGCGGCGACGGCGCCCTGCTCACCCGGTGCCTGCTGGCCGCGGGCGGCGGGCCCGGCGCCGCCGAGCGGCTGGCGGCGGTGCTCGACGAGGCCCGCGCGGCCGGCGACCGGGAGGTCGAGGTCCTTGCCACGGACGCGCTCGCCCGGATGGCGGCCGAGCGCGGCGACGCCGACGCGGGGCGGCGCCTGCTGGCGTCCGCGGACGAACTGGCCGCGGCGATCCGGCACGTCCTCGACGACGCCGACCGGATGGACGCCGACATCGCCCGCGCCCTCATCCGCGGCGCGGCGGGTCCCGGCGGCTCAGAGGATCTCGGTGTCGCGTAGCAGGCGCCACAGGCCGGCGCCGTCGGGGGCGCTCAGCCAGCGGCGGTCGTTGGACGGGAAGCGCTTGGAGCTGCCGGCCACGCCCGGGAAGGTGCCGGCCAGCACCGCCTGCGTCGGGGAGAGGTGGCGGATCGCGACCGCGGCCACGCTGTCGGGGTGCTCGGCGGCGAACTCGGCGTAGATCTCCGGGTCGTGCTGGCCGTCGTCGCCGATGAGCAGCCAGCGGATGTTCGGGAACTCCTCCGCCAGCCGGGTGAGCGAGGCCCGCTTGTGCGCCTGGCCGCTGCGGAAGAACCGGTCCGGCTGCGGGCCCCAGTCGGTGAGCAGCAGGGGGCCGGCCGGGTACAGGTGGCGGGAGAGGAAGCGGGTCAGGGTCGCGGCCACGTTCCAGGCGCCGGTCGACAGGTAGAAGACCGGGGCGCCCGGGTTCGCGGTGGCCAGCCGCTCGTAGAGCACCGCCATGCCCGGCACGGAGGCGCGGGCGTGCTCGTCGAGGACGAACGTGTTCCAGGCGGCGAGCAGGGGCCGCGGCAGGGTGGTGATCATGACGGTGTCGTCGACGTCGGAGACGATGCCGAGCCGGGTGGCCGGGTCGATGACCCGGATCGGGGCCTCGACCGGGGCGCTGTCCTCGGTCTGCAGGGTGACCGTGGCCCACCCGGGCGGCAGGTCGGCCTCCACGACCACGTCGACGAAGCCGCCGCGGTCGCAGCGCACCTCGCAGGTCGCCCCGCCCGCCTCGATGCGCACCAGCGCGTCCTTGACCGACACGGCGGTGAAGGAGCGCCAGCCGCGCAGCTTTTTCGCCCGCTTCGCCGGCTTCGGGTCGATCCGGGCCAGCAGGACCCGGCCCAGCACGCGCACCCAGCCGGGCCGCTCCGGGGTCGCCGACGCTCCGTAGCCGGTGTAGGCGGTGACCGCCACCGTCCACCCCCGCCGCCGCAGCCGGCGCTCGATGAGGTTGTGGATCGCGTCCTCGATGCGGGCCGCACGGTGCAGCGGCAGCGGTGCGCTGCCGGGCGGCTGGCTGGGGATCAACGACACCGGCCCACCCTGTCACAGCCCGCCGACGACCGCACCTCGCATCCCCGTCAACGGTGAGTGACCGGGATTTGACGCTGGCATGAATCCGGGAGCCCGAACTCCACGCTCGCTTCTAGCGTGATTGTCATTAGGAACAAGCGCACAGGAGGTGCGAGATGGCTACCACATTCGAGGCCGTTCGGGCCGAGGCGCTGTTCGCCTCGGACCTGCAGTCGTCGCAGTCGCCGGTCGGCGGGGAGATCCGCGCCGCGGTGGCCTCGACGCTGCGGCGGATGGGCGTTCAGGGCTGCGCCGCCCGGGTCGCGAGCGAGTACGGCGACCACCCGGAGATCGCGGTCGCCCGCATGGCGTGGGCGCTGGCCCAGGTCCGCGCGACCTACCCGGCCGGCGGCTCGCGGACGCTGCGCGCGATCCGGTCCCTGCGCCGCCCCGGCGCGGTGATCCGCCCGATCGCCGCATAAACGGGCGGTCGGTGCGTGAAAGCCGGCCGCCGCACGGACAAGGCGCGAGGGATTTTCACCGATTGCCCCGATCGCGCAACCCGTCCGCTCCACACTGAGACCCGACGCCGCACAACCGGGAGGCCAGCGTGGAGCAGCACAAACTCACGATCGACATGAACGACGCCACGGTCGAGCAGCTGCGCGATCACCACTTCGCGCTCTTCGGCCTCCACGCGATCGCCACCTCGGCGAGCGGCGCACCGACGATCTGGCTCTCCGTGCACTACCTCGAACGCCACCTCGAGGTGACGTGGAACGAGACCTACTCGATGTACACCACCCGGCGCACGACGCATGCCCCCAGCACCAAGGTCGTGGCCACGCACAACTACCCCGCGCCGCTGGGCAGCGTGCTCACCGTGGCCGGGAACGACGGCGCCGGCATCGTGACGCCGGGCGGGCCGCCCGGGCACATGGAGATCGACAACACCGGCCGGGTCGAGCTCGGCGCCGGCCTGTGCCTGCACGACATCCACGGCATGTATCAGCCGATGGGCGTGTTCGACCTGGTCGACGTGGACCTTTTTCAGCCGGTGCCCAAGGTCGCCTTCTTCTTCTCGCCGATCCCCCACATGGCCGGCGAGATCGCCACGCGGTCGCTCGGCCCCGGGGTACTGCTGGATTATCAGCTGGCCGCCAACCGGTCACTGTCCATCGAGTACGACATCCACGACGGCTGGGCCGCGGCGAACCGGCCCTACGCGCGGACGATCGCGGCCAACGAGCCGCTCGCCCCGCTGCTGCTCATCCGCTCCTCCGCGCTGCAGGCCCTGGCCATGCAGCGCCAGCGCACCACCACCCGCTAGACATTCAGCACCCACCGCACCGCGTGCGCCTCCGTCGGGTCGGGCGGCTCCCAGCGCTCGACCATCCGCTCGATGATCGCGTTCGGCACCGGGCGGGTGCGGGCCCCGTTGCGCCGGTGCACCACGTCCGGCGGCGCCTCCACGCTCACCACCTCGACCCGCGCGCCGTAGTCGGCGGCCAGCGCGATGCAGCGGGAACGGATCGCCCGGGTGACGTTCGTGGCGTTCCATACATAAGAGGTGGCGGCGCGCAGGTGGCCGCGGGCGCGTTCGTACGCCGCCGCGACCACCGGGCCCTGGTCGCCGGTCGGCGGCTTGCCGAGCTCGTCGCGCAGGTTGTCGAGACTGATCACCGGCACGCCCGGACGGTTGGCGGCGATCCAGTGGTCCTTGCCGGCGCCCGGCAGCCCGGACATGACGGTCACGGTGCAGCGGGTGTCGTCGTACGCCGCGTAGTCGGGATCCCGGCCGGGCGTCCGGAAATACTGGAACCGCGCGTGGTCGGACGGAAACGGGCGGGGCCGGTCGCGACAGCCGATTTCCGAGGTGTACTCACCGAAGAGCGCGATCTCGGCGAGCAGCTCCGGATCGCCGCCGCCGGCCAGCGTGTCCGCCGTGGCCAGCAGGGCCAGGTCGTCGTTGCGGGCCAGCAGGCTGACCCGGAACGCGACCCGGTCCAGGTCGGGATGCTGCAGCGCGGCGGAGGGCAGCCACCGGTGCTGCAACAGCGCGCACACGTGCTCGCGCCAGGCGATCGGCGCGCCCATCTCCCACAGCACCCGCCGGGGCCGGTCCTCCTCGATCAGCAGCGCGGCCGCGAACAGCCGCACCCGCTCGTCCTCCGGCCGGTCGCGCCACTCCTCGAGCCCGGTCAGCGCCTGCACGATCCGGCGGGTGTACCCGCCGCCCGGAAGATCGTCGCCGCCGAGCGACCAGGCCGGCGGCGCGGGGCAGAGGCGCCGGAAGAGGTTCATCCGCGCACCCGGTTGGCCACGATCGGGCGGTCCAGCCAGTGGCTGCCGGAGTCGAGGATCGCGGTGTGGAAGCTCGGCCGCACCCACTTGTAGCGGCCGAGCACCCGCTCGTCGTCCTCGAGCTTGAGGTACAGCCCCTCCATGTCCTCCGACATGTCCGTCTCGCGGATCACCTGGTCCGGGTCGGCCCCGCCGGCCAGCGCCGCCTCGCGCAGCGCCTCCCGCCAGCGGCCGGTGCGGCAGGTCGACGGTGCGACGAGCTTGGTGAGCGCGGCCAGGTCGGGCAGCGGGCCCTCGTAGAGCACCGGCACCGGCGCGACCCCGAACCCGTCGAGCAGCTCCCGGCGCCGCGGCGTGGACAGAAAGCCCTCGGATTGGCGATCGTAGACGTCGAACTCGCAGAAATGATGCGGCAGGGCGTCGTAGAAGACGGTGTGCTTGGCGTAGAGCCACTCGCCGTAGAGGATGAACCGGTCGCGCAGCACCGGCCACAGCGAATACCGCACGCCCGCCGCCCACGCCTTGAACGGGCCGAACTGCTTCTCCCGCGGCCCGCCGGTCAGGTAATGGCCGCGCGACTGCAGCAGCAGTTCACCGCCGGCATCGAAGCTGATCGCGGCGTTGGCGCCGTCGAGCTTCTCCTCCACCACCAGCGGGCGGCCGGCCAGCTCGGCGAACGGGACCTGCGCCAGGTCGTGGTCCCCCGGTTGGAGGCGGGAGCCCTGCAGGTGCGGCGTCCGGGGGTATTTGCGCAGCATCACACCGTTGTACCGGAGTCGATTCGATCCGCGACACGGGTTTTCTCGGGTGAGGGAAAGGGTGTTACGGCTTCCGCGCGGCACCCAGGGCCGAAACCATCGGCGTGACATTGTTTGACCCGAATCACTTGCCCAGAGTCCCCCTTTTGGGCAAATTTGGGAGGGTTGTCTTGGAAAACAGAACCGTGAAGGGGCTGGTTCTCTTCACCGCTGCGGCCACGCTCGCGGCCGTCGCGCCGGCCTCGAGCGCACTGGCCGCGCCCGCCAACGGGGGCGGCGACGGCTACGGTGCCGCCTCGATCCCGTGGGGCCAGTGCGCGAGCCCTGGACTGCAGCGCCGCGGCGCGGAGTGTGGCCTGCTGGACGTCCCGCTGGACTACAGCAAGCCCAACGGCAAGAAGATCCAGATCGCGGTCTCGCGCATCAAGCACAAGGTCGCCGACAAGGACTACCAGGGCGTCATGCTGGTCAACCCGGGCGGCCCCGGCGGCTCCGGGCTGACGCTGTCGGTGCTGGGCGAGTACGTGCCCAACGGCGCCGGCGACGCCTACGACTGGATCGGCTTCGACCCGCGCGGCGTCGGCTCCAGCGTTCCGGCGCTGCACTGCGACGACGACTACTTCAACGGCCCGCGCCCGGAGTACATCCCGTGGAACCAGGGCATCGAGCAGACCTGGCTCAACCTCTCCAAGGGCTACGCCAAGGACTGCGGCAAGGCCGGCGGTGAGCTGCTCAACCACCTGACCACGGTCGACTCGGTCAACGACATGGAGTCGATCCGCAAGTCGCTGGGCGCGAAGCAGATCAACTACTACGGCTTCTCGTACGGCACCTACCTCGGCCAGGTCTACGGCACCCTGTACCCGGACAAGGTCCGCCGCATGGTGCTCGACGGCAACGTCGACGTGCGCAACGTGTGGTACCAGGCCAACCTGGACCAGGACGTGAACTTCGAGCGCAACGAGAAGATCTGGTGGGGCTGGCTGGCCAAGTACGACAGCGTCTACCACCTCGGCAAGACCGAGCAGCAGGTCGAGGCGCGCTGGTACAGCGAGCAGAACAAGCTGCGCGGCAAGCCGGCCGGCGGCGTGGTCGGCGGCGACGAGTGGACCGACATCTTCCTGTACGCCGGCTACTACCAGTCGACGTGGCTCGACCTGGCCAACGCCTTCTCGGCCTGGGCCAACGACCGCGACACCGACACGATCGTGGCCGCGTACGAGGACTACATCGCCCCCGGCGACGACAACGGCTTCGCGGTCTACAACGCGGTGCAGTGCACCGACGTGCAGTGGCCGCAGAGCTGGAGCACCTGGGAGCGCGACAACTGGCGGACGTTCCTCAAGGCGCCGTACATGACCTGGGACAACGCCTGGTACAACGCGCCGTGCCTCTACTGGCCCGGCAAGGCCCGCAAGCCGGTCAAGGTCGACGGCTCGAAGGTCAAGAGCGTCCTGTTCGTCGGCACCACCCTCGACGCGGCCACGCCGTTCGAGGGCAGCCTGGAGGCCCGCCGGCTCTTCCCGCACGGCAGCCTGCTCGCCGAGGTCGGCCAGACCACGCACGCGAACTCGCTCAACGGCAACGAGTGCATCGACAACACGATCGCCGACTACCTCGCGACCGGCAAGCTGCCGGCCCGCAAGCGCGGCGACCAGCCCGACAAGAACTGCGACGCCCTGCCGCAGCCGGACCCGACCGAGGTCTCGCTGCAGGCCAAGTCGCTCACCGCGACCGGCACCACCTCCGGCCGCCCGGCGCTCTACCCCGTGCACCACTAGCAAGTCGCGTGCGAAAGGGCCCGGCCGTGGTCATTGGCCGGGCCCCTTCATTTTCATGACTCGGACCGCGTCACCTGCGGACCGTTCCTCCCGTGCGACTCGGGCCGGGGCCTGCCTAAAGGGCGGCCCCGGCCCTGCGACTCCGCGGTGCCAAGAACAATTACCGCTGCACGATGAATTCGACCCGGCGGTTGACCGCGTTCGCCGCGTCGTCGCTGCCCTGGACCTTGGGCCGGCTCTCGCCGAAGCCCCGGGAGGTCAGCCGGTCCGGCGCGATGCCCAGCGACACCAGCGTGTCGAGCACCGTCTTGGCCCGCGCCTCGCTCAGCGTCTGGTTGTGCTCGGCGGTACCCCGCAGGTCGGTGTGTCCCTCGATGCTCACCTTGATGTTCGGGTTGGCCTTGAGGATCGAGGCCGCGTTCTCCACCACGGCCCGGCCCTGGGGCGTCAGCGTGGCGCTGTTGTTCTCGAACTCGACCGTCGGCAGCGCGACCAGCTGGGTCTGCACCTGCTCGGGCGCGGCGGCCTGGCCGACGACGAGCTCGTCGCGGACCGTGCCGCTCTTCACCGCCGCCTTCGCCGCCGCCTCGGCCTTGTCCTTGACCTCCTGCGAGGGCACCGTGCCGGTCAGCGTGACGACGTGGTCGGTCAGGTCGACGACGCCGGCCTTGGTGTCCTTGCCCAGCGCGGCGACGACGGCGCCCAGCCCGGCCAGGTCGGTGTCGTCGGCGACCCGCTTGGCGTCGACGGTGAGCTCGTCCTGCACGTTCTCCGCGCCGAACGCCTGCTTGGCCGCCTCGGCCAGCTTGCCGCGCGCGTCCTCGGCCGGCACCGTGCCGGTCAGCGTCACCTTGCCGCTGTCGACCAGCAGCTTGACCGCGAGCGGCTCGGTGGCGGCCGGCGGCTGCTCGACCTTCGGCGGCGCCTGGACGTCGACCACGCGCACGCCCTCCACGCCCAGCGCGATCTCGCGGGCCTTGTCCTTCTCGTCGGCCGAGCCGACCTTCACGGTCCCGTCCCGCCCGGCGAAGCGGACCTCCGCGTCGATGCCGGCGCCGGTCAGCGCGGCCTTGGTCCGACCGGCGAGGCTGTCCTCGACCGCATGCCGATGTGGCACCTCGAAGGCGAACACCAGCGCCGCGAGCCCGACGACGGCCGCGCCGATGGGGATCAGCGGGTGCCGGCGGCGCACCTCCCACCGCGCGGCGCTGCTGCTGGTGGTGCGGGTCGCGCCGGCCATCAGGCCCGCCCGGTGTCGCGGCCGGCGACCAGGCGCCGGGTCAGGTCGGCGAAGCCCTCCTCGTCCCCGTCGGCGAGCAGCCTCGACTGCCGCGCCCAGGTGACGATGCTGGGCGCGAAGCGCAGCCCCGCCGCCTCGATCGCCGCCCGCAGGGTGTCGACGTCGGCCTCGGCCAGCTGCACGTACGTCCGGATGCCGGCGGCGATCAGCGCGGCGGACATCTTCGGGCCGATGCCCTCGATCCGCTGCAGGTCGTCGACCGGCCCGTCCTCCACCGCCGCGGCCTGCGCCGGCACCACGACCGGCTCCGGCTCGACCGCTTCCTCCGCCTCAGGCTCCGGCGCTTCCGCGACCGGCTCTTCCACCACCGGCTCGGGCTCCGGCTCCTCCGCCACCGGCTCGGGCTCGGGTTCTGGTTCCTCCGCCACCGCCACCGGCTCGGGCTCCGGTTCCTCCGCCACCGGCGCAGGCTCGGGCTCGGGCTCCTCCGCGGCCGGCTCTTCCGCGGTCACGGGCTCGGCCTTTTCGGTGACCTCGCGGCCGGCGATCAGGCGGTCGGTGAGCTCCTTGAAGGCGGCCTCGTCGCCGTCGGCGAGCAGCCGGGCCTGCTGCGACCACGTCCCGATGCTCGGCGCGAAGCGCAGGTTGGCGGCCTCCAGCGCGTTCTCCACAGTGGACCGCTCGGCGTCGGCCAGCGCGGCGAACGTGGTGATCCCCGCCGCCCGCAGCGCCGCGGCGATCTTCGGGCCGATGCCCTCGATCCGCTCCAGCTCGTCGCTCGCCGGCTCGGCCTCGAACGCCGACTCGACCTCCGCCACCAGGGCGGCGTCCACATCGGCCGGTTCGGCCGCTTTGACGGCGACCGGCTCCGGCTCCAACTCTTGCTGTGCGACCGGCTCGGGCTCCACGATCGGCTCGGGTTCGGGCTCAGGCTCCGCGATGGGCTCGGCCTCGGTCTCGGCGACCGGCTCAAGCTCCGCGACCGGCTCGGGTTCGGGCTCCGCGACGGGCTCGGGCTCGGGCTCGGGCTCGGCGACCGGCTCAGGCTCCGCGATCGGCGAAGGTTCGACGGGGGGTGCGGGGGTCTCGACCGCGGTGATCGCCGTTTCGGCGGGCGCGGGAGACTCGGCCGGGGCAGACTCGGTGACGGACTCGGACGAGCGGACCCGGCGCAGTTGCAGGCCCCACCAGAGGTAGCCGACGAGCAGGCCGAGCAGGAACGCGAGCAGGATCAACAAGAGTGACTGGTTGGTATACCAGACCACGACAGGCCTCCGGGGGAAATGTGACCTACGCGATGGGCAAGCGCGCGAAAGAGGGAGTTCGCCGGGCAGCCTCGCACACCTCGATGCCCAGCAACAGGGCCTGCCCGGTGCCGTCGACCGGCCGTTTCGGCCGGATTGGGTCGCCCTGCCGGAGCGTTTGCGCAGATCGGACGCCCTCGAAGCGGGTTTGCCGGTGTCGGGCTGCCCGGAGTACCGAGAGAAAATCAAAACGGACGGGTGCTGAACCTCACCACAACTGGAGGCGACAGAGCTATGGGGAAGACGACTCGGGTGCTCGCCGTGGCCGCGGTGGCCGCTGCCGCCGGCGGGGTCGCGTGGGCACTGCGTGACCTTCCGGCACAGCTGGGAGCGGTACCGGCGGGGGCGCGGGCCGAGCGCATGCGCCGATCGCAGCAGTTCGGCGAGGGCCGCTTCCGCAACGCCGTGCCGGCCGACATCCTGCCGCCGCACGCGATGCGCGACGCGTTCCGCGAGCTGGCGTTCGGCAAGCAGCGGCGCCGGCCGCTGGGCTCGATCCCGGTGTCCAGCCCGGACCTCGGCGGCCGGCTCGCCGCCGACGGGCTGCACGTGACCTGGCTCGGGCACTCGACGGCGCTGGTGGAGATCGAGGGCGTGCGGGTGCTGTTCGACCCGGTGTGGAGCGAGCGCTGCTCGCCGACGTCGTTCATCGGCCCGAAGCGGATGCACCCGATGCCGGTGCCGATCGAGCAGCTGCCGCGCATCGACGCCGTGGTGATCTCGCACGACCACTACGACCACCTCGACCTCGCCTCGATCCGGGCGCTGCTGCGCACCCAGCAGGCGCCGTTCCTGGTGCCGCTGGGCGTGGGCGCGCACCTGGAGCGCTGGGGCGTGCCGGCGGACCGGCTGATCGAGCTGGACTGGGAGGAGGAGGCGACGGTGCGCGGCATCACGCTGACCGCGACCGCCGCCCGGCACTTCTCCGGCCGCCGGTTCGCCCGCGACGGCACCCTGTGGGCGTCCTGGGTGGTCAAGGGGGCGAGCCGGAGCGTGTTCTACACCGGCGACTCCGGCTACTTCGCGGGGTACAAGCAGATCGGCGACCAGTTCGGCCCCTTCGACGTGTCGATGATCCAGGTCGGCGCCTACAACGACGCGTGGCCGGACATCCACATGAAGCCCGAGGACGGCGCCCGCGCACACCTCGACGTCGGGGCGCGGGTGCTCATCCCGCTGCACTGGTGCACCTTCAACCTGGCGTTGCACGCGTGGTCCGAGCCGGTCGAGCGGCTGCTGGCGGAGGCGCGGGCGCGGGACATCACCCTCATCGTGCCGCGCCCCGGTGACCGGGTGAACATCGATGTGTTGCCGGAAGTTGAACCCTGGTGGCGCCCTATTGCGTGACGTTTAAAAGCGCAGGTCAGGGCACGTGTTGCGACACACATGCCAGGACCTGGCAAACGACTGGCGACCCGGGTCCCACCCGACGTACTGTATCGATACAGAAGGTTCTGGATCGATGCAGACGAGAGGAGGATCCGGGCGCCATGGCCGCGACACTGCAGACCATCGCCGACGAGCTGGGCGTGTCACGGAGCACCGTCTCCAATGCCTACAGCCGGCCGGATCAGCTCTCCCCCGAGCTGCGCGCCAGGATCCTCGCCGCGGCCGAGCGGCTGGGCTATTCGGGCCCCAACCCGACCGCCCGATCGCTGCGCCGCGGCAAGGTCAACGCGATCGGGGTCCTGCTCACCGACAACCTGTCGATGGCGTTCACCGACCCCTACGCGGTGGCCTACCTGCGCGGCCTGGCCGAGGCGGCCTCGGCCCGGGAGACCTCCCTGCTGCTGATCAACCTGCCCCGGGACGACGAGGCCGGCCGCCGGGTGATCAGCAACGCCGCGGTCGACGCGTTCTGTCTCTACTGCGTGCCCGACTGGCACGCCGGCCTCGATCTGATCCGCGCCCGCGGGGTGCCGATCGTGATCGGCGAGGACCCGGAGGCCTTCGGCCCCGACGCGAGTTACGTCGGCATCGACGAGCGCGCCGCGGCCCGCCGGCTCGGCGACCACATCGCCACCCTGGGCCACCGCGACATCGCGGTCGTCGCGCACTGGATCGTCGACGGCGGCGTCACCGGCCCGGTCGACGCCGACCCGGACGCGCTGCGCTACTACGTGACCGGCGAGCGGGTGCGCGGCTTCCGCGACGCGTTCGCCGCGGCCGGATTGCCCTGGGACCGCGTGCTGCTCGTCAACGCGGCCGACAACAGCCGCGAAGAGGGCGCCGCCGCGGCCGCGCACGCCCTGGACCGCCTCGGCCGCGCGACGGCGATCCTCAGCACGTCCGACGTCCTGGCCCTCGGCGTGCTCGACGCGCTGCGGGTGCGGGGCCTGCAGCCCGGCCGCGACGTCTCGGTCACCGGCTTCGACGACATCGGTGAGGCCGAGCCGGCCGGCCTCACCACCATCCGCCAGCCCAGCGTCGAGCGCGGGCGGCTCGCGGGCGAGCTCCTGCTCGACCCGCCCGAGGACCCGGCGCGGCGTCGCCTGACGCTGCCCGTCTCGCTGGTGGTCAGGGCGACCACCGGCCCCAACCCAGCCAAGGAGAAGTGATGACCCCGATCGCGCTCATCGTCTCGCTCGAGGCGGTCCGCGCCGAGGCCCACTCGGCCATGCCGAACGCCCCGGTCGTCGACGACCGCCGCCCGGAGTCGGCCACCATGATCAAGGTCCGCGGCTTCGCGGCCCGCGCACTGCGCCGCGCGGCCGACCGAGTCGAACCCACGCCGGCCCTCACCTACGGGTAACCACCGGCCGCGAGCGACACGGGGGAGGCAGGCGATCGCCTGCCTCCCCCGGCTCCGTTTCTCCCGCGGACCGGTCATGCCGCGGCCGGGGCGCCGGCCCCGCGGCCGGGGCGGGCGATGATCCGCCCGTCGCGGCGGGCTCGGCGGTAGAGCAGCCCGGCGACGGTCAGGCAGGTGAGCACGGTGATCAGCGACGCTTCGACGCCGAACGCGCCGCCGGTGAACACCGACGGCCCGACCAGGTGCGAGCGCATCCAGCCGTTGACGGTCTCGCTGGACACCGGCGTGCCGAAGATGCCGGCCTCGGTGAAGTTCCAGGCCAGGTGGATGCCGATGCCCAGCCACAACTTGCGGGTCACGACGTAGGCCAGGGCGAGCATGACCCCCGCCTCCACCCCGATGGCCAGCACACCGACCACGGTGGCGCCGGGGTTGACCAGGTGCAGCAGCCCGAACACCAGGGCGCTGACGCCCAGCGCCCACCACGTGCCCAGCTTCTGCTCCAGGGTACGGAACAGGATGCCGCGGATCACCAGCTCCTCGATGACGGCGGCCATCGCCGCCAGGCCCAGGGCGGACAGCATGCCGGTGAAGCTGCCGGCGCCGTCGATGCGCCACATGCCGAACATCGCGATCAGGGCCAGCGTGCCGGTGAACAACGCGAAGCCGATGAGCAGGCCCTGGCCGAGCTGCTGGTACCCGCCGATGAGCTCCTCGGGCCGGCGGCCGATCAGCTTCCGGGACAGCCAGACATAAACGCCGAGGACCGCGGCGGCGGTCAGCAGACCGGAGACCAGGCCCGGCGCGCCGATCGCGTCGAGCGGGGCGGAGACGGCGAACCGGGTGGCGATCAGCGCGGCGACGAGGGCGGCGTAACGCAGTGCGGTCTTCATGGCGAGAACGCTATTCATCGAGGCCGGTCGCCATCATCACCCCACGGAAGACAAAACCGGGTAGCTCGCACGGGGGACTCGCACGGGGACCGGCCGGGGTCCGCGGGGCCGGGCGGCCCCGCGGACCGGGGCGCTACCGGACCTCGGCCGCCTCCGCCGCCTCGAGGCGGGCGGTGTTGGCGCGGGCGCCGAGGCCGATGGCGTCGTAGTCCGGGCGGCTGATGCCGCGCAGGATCAGGGCCCACACGATGCCGACGACCGCGAAGGCGCCGTAGGCGATCGGGAAGCCGTACACCGCCGTCTTGTCCTCCGTCCCCAGCAGCAGCGACAGGTTGTCGAAGACCTGCCACATGACGTAGCCGAGGGCGATCGTGGCCAGGATCGGGGCGATCAGCCGGACCCAGGCGCCCTCGCCGCGGGCGTCGCGCAGGAAGTAGAAGATCACCGACAGGGACGTCGCGGTGACCAGCAGCAGCACGCCGATGCCGCCCGAGGTGCCGAGCCAGAAGAACAGGTGCACCAGCGGGTTCCAGCCCTCGACGGCGAACAGCACGATCACCGCCAGGCCGATGACGGTCTGGAAGATCGAGCCGGAGGCGGGGGCGCCGGAGCAGGGGAGGGTGCGGCCGAAGAACGACGGCAGGACCCGCTCGCGGCCCAGGGCGAAGGCGTAGCGGGCGGTCGTGTTGTGGTAGCTCAGCGCGGCGGCCGCGACGCTGGTGATGAGCAGCACGTTGCCGACATCGCCGGCCCAGGCGCCGCCCTTCTCGGCGACGGTCGGGAAGAACGGGCCGCCGGTGTCGAGCATCTGCTGGGCGAGCTTCACGGTCTGGTCGACGCCCATGCTCACCGACGCCGCCCAGCTGGTGAGCGCGTAGGACACGAGCATCACGGCGAGGCCGAGGAAGGTGGCCGCGGCGACGGTCCGGTTCTTGCTCCGGGCCTCCTCCGAGAACACCGGGGCGGCCTCGAAGCCGACGAACGCGGTGACCGCGACGGCGAACGCCGGGCCGGCCGAGTCCTTGAGCGCGCCCCAGGTCCACGGCTCGAGGCTGACCGAGCCGCCGGCCGGGTGGCTCAGGAAGATCACGTCGAAGATGGTCACCACGATGAGCTCGGCGCCGAGCAGCACCATGAGGACCTTGCTGTTGACGTCGACCCGCAGCAGGCCGAGCACCGCGACGAAGAGCCACAGCACCAGGGAGAGGATCCACCACTTGATGTCCCAGCCGGCCTTGTCCGCCAGGAACTGCGACAGGAACGCGCCAAACGCGCCGTACAGGCCGACCTGGAGCAGGTTGTAGGCGACCAGGGCGACCAGCGCGCCGCCCACGCCGAGCGGCTTGCCGATGCCCTGCGCGATGTAGGAGTAGAACGCGCCGGCGTTGGTGATGTGGCGGGACATCGCCACGTAGCCGAAGCTGAACAGGGCCAGGACGATCGCGATGATCACGAAGGCGAGGGGGAAGCCGGTCGTGCCGACGATGCCCCAGCCGGTCGAGACGAGGGCGCCGACGACCATCAGCGGAGCGGCGGCGGTCAGGGCGAACATGATGACGGACGGCACGCCCAGCCGGTCGCGGGCCAGCGCCTGGGATACCACGCTCGGTCGCACGGGCGACGCTGCGGACATCGGTCCTCCAGGGGTTGAGGGGAAGAGGGGTAGGTCAACCGCGCTGCGACAGCACCGCGTCGCCGACGGCCTGCTCGACCTGCAGGATGAGGTCGCGCAGCGGGGGCGGCAGGGTGGTGATCGCCTGGCGAAGCCGTTTGAGACCGATGGGGTCGCGGTCCCACATGACGTGGCGGCTCAGCCCGGTCGCGTCGGTGAGGCCGGCCAGCGTGGTGTCGGCGACGCGCATCGGCTCGCCGACGGTCAGCAGGCGGCGCAGTCGCTCCACCCGCCCGGCCGGCAGGTTCATGTCCACGGCGAGCCAGCGGGTCGAGGAGACGAGCAGCCGCCGGACCCTGGCCTGCTCGACCAGCCCGGCCCGGGCCAGCCGCTGCCCGACCGCGTCCACCGCGGTCTGGCCGAGGAACAGCAGCCAGGTGCGCACCTCGCGGTGCTGGGGCTCGGCGATCATCGTGGCGAGGTTGGTGTGCGCGAGGGGGTCGGGCGGGGGTTCGTGGCCGATCACCCGCAGGCGCGCGCCCTCGATCATGATGCGCTGCTCGAGGATCAGCTCGCCGAGCATGGCGCCGGCCAGCCCGAGCTCCACCGCGCGCTGGGACAGCCGCGACCGGCCGGTGCGGTCGTCGTGCGCGATCAGAAAGAAGTCATCGGCCAGTAGCATCGGCCCGCGCTTTCTTCGACCGGTCCGCTCGACCGCGCACCGCCACCGCACCTTCGTCTGTCGGCCGGGCCCCCATGGACCGGCGATTCCTCCCGAGGTTCGGGCCCGAATAACCTTGCGGCCCAACGCAAGAGCATGCACTGCGTGTAGGTGGGCGCGCAACTCTTGCTGCACAAATTCGGGTTAAGCCAGCTCAGCGCCGAGAATTGACGGTAATCGTAAAGAAACACAACTACCGAGGGTTAAGGTAAGACCTTTTTACGTTCGGTGACAGTGGCCGGCGGAACAAATCGGCGAATCGGCGGGCGATAATGGCACCGCTCACCGATCCGGCCGAGAATGTTTCACATGCAGATAACCCAGAGTGATGTCGGGCCCCCGCGAGCGTCGCCCGATTCCGGCACGCTCAGTAGCTGTCGGTTCGCTCTCCCGTCTCCACCGCCTCGGCGGCCTCGTCGACGGCCTCGAGCAGCTCGTCGAGGGAGTATCCGGCCTCGTGCCGGATGCCGTTGACGAAGAACGTCGGGGTGCCGTTGACGCCGCTGCGCACGCCGCCGACCAGGTCGCGGCGGACCCGGTCGAGGTAGAGGTGCGCGCCCACCTCGTCGCCGATCTCGGCGGAGGGCAGGCCGAGCCGCTCGACGCCGACCATGAGCTGGCGGGGATTGATACTGCGCTGGTTGTCGAACAGCCAGTCGTGCATCGGCCAGAATGCACCGCGCACACCGGCCGCCTCGGAAACCTCGGCGGCGAGGTCGGCATACGGGTGCACATTCGTCAGCGGAAAATGCCGATAGGTGAAGCGGATCGTCTCGCGGCGCAGCCGGAGCAGGTCCTGCATGATCGCGTGGGCCATGGCGCAGTAGGGGCACTGGAAGTCGCCGTACTCGACCAGGGAGACGGGGGCGGTCTGCGGCCCGATGGTGTGGTCGTCAGGGCCCACCGGCACCGTCAACCGGGGGACCGTGACCTGGAAGGGCGTGGTCATTCTTCAACGGTTCGCCGCCGCGGCGGGGGTGACCTGCTTACGCGGGGGTGACCTGGGAGACCAGCAGGGGGCTGCCGGTGCAGCCGGTCTCCCGGTTCGGGTCGGGCACGCCGGTGACCTTCGCCTGCTGGCCGTCGCGCAGCCCGGACGCCGCCGGGCCGATCAGCGTCCAGGTCAGCCGGTCGGTGACGAGCTCGACGCACTGCCCGGCGACGCGCACCCGGCCCTGGGTGACCACCTGCTGGAAGTCGTCCACCGGCGGCTCGGCCTTGGTGGTCTTGGGCAGCCGGGTGGGCGGCAGGCTGACCACCGATTCCGGTGGATCTGACATTCCTGATTTATCAGAAACGGGGGCACCGGCCGGGGAGGCGCAGCCGGCGAGCACCGCAACGGCGAGGAGGAGGCCCAGGGGCGCTTTCATACCCACTTGGACCTCCTCCCGCCGCGATCGGTTCCGAAACCCTTAGAAGACGAGCACCGTCATCGAGGTACCGTTCTCGAACAGCGTCAGGATCTGCACGCCGTTCTTCGGGACCTTGACGCCGTAGTAGGTCCCCGTCGCCGGGTCCTCACGGTAGTAGTTCTGGCCGTCGTCGAAGAGCGGGTTGCCCCACTGCCCACCGAGCCGGCTCGCCGCGCTGTTCGCCCCCGAGTGCAGGGTGAACGAGTCCGTCTTCCGCATCGAGAACGGCGCGTCGAAGCCCTGCACCCGCGGCCGCCACGGCGTCCCGTCGGCCTTGAGGGCCAGGTCGGGGTGCGAGTCGATCGGCAGGATCAGGCCCGCGCCGTGGTGCTGGCTGGTGTTGTTGTCGCTGTACGAGGTGTCCCAGTAGGTGACCAGCAGGCCGGTCTCGTAGGGGAAGTGCTCGACGTACTGCGGCTTGTCCGCGAACCCGAAGTTGTACGGCCCGGTCTTCAGGTACTTGTCGAACGACTCGTACGTGCGGTGCGAGGCGATGTAGTAGTTGTCGTACTGCGTGACGAGCTGGCTGCCGACGGCGGTGAAGCCGGCCGCGGTCCAGCCGTTGGCGCCCGACTCCGCCCCGTCGGCGAACACGGTCGTGCCGCCGTTGGTGATGGCGATGTCGTCGGCGAAGAAGCCCAGGCCGCCGGCGGCCGGGTCGGTGAAGTAGCGGAACCGCAGGCCGACCGTCTTGCCCGCGTAGGCGGACAGGTCGAAGGTGGCCGGGACCCACCCGCCGCTGGTGCCGTCGATGCCGTTGCCCTCGGCCGCGGTGGTGATCGAGCCGGGAATGGCCTTGAAGCCGGTACCGTCGTCGACCTCGACGTAGGCGTAGTCACACGCGTCGAGGCCGCAGTCCTCGATGTCCCAATCGGCCTTGAACGACAGCGTCGTGGTGCCGGCCGGGATCGACACGGTGCGGCTCAGCGAGTTGTCCAGGTCGTTGCCCGAGCCGCTCCACCACGACTTGCTGCCCTGCGGCGGGGCCGGCAGCGGCGTGCTGACCTGCTTCTTGGGCAGCACGACGACGACCGCCTGGGATTTCTTGCTGTTGTACTCGTGCGGGCCCAGGTCCACGAGCTTGGTCTGCCCGGCCTTCACCGTCGTGTAGTCCAGCCAGCCCAGCTGCAGCTTGTCCCACGCGCCGAGGTCGGCGGCGCGGGCCGCGATGCCGTTGTCGGTGGGCAGGCTGACCCGGCTCTGCGCCATGATGGTCCACCAGTTCACCGGGTTCTCGCCGTTGCCGCTGGCGCCCGCGGTGTCGTAGTGGTCGGGCAGTCCGAGGTCGTGGGCGTACTCGTGGGCGAACACGCTCAGCCCGCCGTTCTCCGGCTGGATCGTGTAGTCGCGCACCCACAGGCCGGTGGTCCCGATCTGGGTACCACCGAGCTTGTTGAAGACCGGCCCGCTGGTGAAGTTCTGGAACGCCGCCCAGCGGTGGCTCCAGATGGCGTCCTCGCCCTGGATCGGATCCGCGTCGGCCTGGTCGCCGCCCGCGTGCACGATCTGGAAGTGGTCGATGTAGCCGTCGGGCTCGTTGAAGTTGCCGTCGCCGTCGTAGTCGTAGCGGTCCCACTGGTCGTACGAGGCGAGCGTGGCCTTGATGTCGGCGTCGGACCTGCCCTGGGCGTGCTGCCCGTCGACCCACGCGGTGATCGCGTCCTGGATGAGGTACCACGTGTTGCTGCAGACGTTGCTGGCGCACGGGTACCCGTTGCTGCGCCCGTAGCGGGCCTCGTTGTAGGGCACCTTCACCCAGTCGGTGACCATGCCGTCGACGCTGTACCGGCCGGAGGACTGCTTCTCGTAGTACGTCTTGAGCGACTCCGCGCCGTTGCCGGTCGCGAAGTACATGTTCTCGAAGTACTGCTTGCTGAAGTCCTGCTTCCAGATGGTCGAGTTGTCCTTGGTCCGGTCCGGCTGCGGGATCTGGTTGCGCAGCGGGCCGTCGAAGCGGGCCGGGCCGGGCACCGACGGGGCCGTGTCCTGGTCCGGGTAGCTCGGGTGACGCTGGTCGCCGAACTCGGCCAGCACGACGAAGATCTTGTCCGTCTTCTCCCGGCTGAGCTCGACGTACTTGTCGACGTGACCCTTGCCCTTGTTGCCGTTACCGATCTTGACGACCGTGCTCGCTCCGCGCTTCTCCGGTGCTGCCTGGCCCGTCAGGACCTGGGAGAGGGCGACCTCACGAGAATCGCGCCGCTTGTCCTCCAACGGGTTGGGCAGCTCGTCGGAGGGTGACGCGGCGTCGATGGATGGTGACTGTTGGGCCGGCACGGCGTGGGCCGCGCCGCCGCCGGCAAGCACCCCCATCCCCGACGCAAGCGTGAGACTCAGCAGTCCCACGGTCAACTTACGCACAGGTACCTCCCTGGTGGGGCGTGTTAGCACCGAGGCACCGCGTTCGATGCCCCGATGCACCTGTGGCGAGAGAGTAGGGGCAGCGAGCGCCCTACGAAGATCAACAAAGCGGTATGCGCATACTTGCAAGGGTCAAATCGAGGGTGCGCGCACCTATTGAGCGCGGTCTCTCAACGCGGCCAGGTCACGGACGACCACGTGCAGCCGCCCGGTGGAGATCAGGCCCTCCTCGCGCAGCGTGCGCAGCGCCTTCGTGACCGCCTCGCGGGACGCCCCGGTCCAGCCGGCGAGCTCGTCCTGCGACAGCGGCAGGCCGATCCGCACGCCTTCCGCGGACCGCTCGCCGAACCGCTCGGCGAGCTCCACCAGCCGGGCCGCGACCCGGCCGGTGGTGTCGTAGGCGCCGAACTCGATGCGCTTGCGGTCGGCGTCGCGCAGCCGCCGGGTCAGCTCGCGCATGAGCAGGAAGCTGACCCGGGCGTGCCCGAGCAGGTACCGCTCGAAGTCCGGCGACGGCACGGACAGCGCGGTGACCGGCTCGAGCGCGGTGACGGTCGCCGACAGCGTGCCGCCGTCGATCGCGGACAGCTCGCCCAGCAGCGCCCCCGGCCCCCGCACGGCGAGCACCACCTCGGTGCCCGACGCGGTGTCGGAGGAGACCTTGACCCGCCCGGAGCGCAGGATGATCACCGCCTCGGAGCGGCTGGCCTCCCGGAAGATGACCGAGCCGCGCTTCCACTGCCGGCGGTGCCCGGCCGCCTCCAGGGCGGCTTGCTCGTCGGGGTGCAGGAGGTCGAAGAACTCGGTCACACCAAAGTCTCCACCGCGTAGGCGCGAACTGTCTGTCGGCGACCTTTCACTTCCAGGTCCCCCAGCGGCGTGGCGACGACCCGGTCGGCGACCGCGTCGTAGGTGGCTCCGCCGATCACCACCTGCCCGGGCTCGGCGATCGTCTGCAGCCGGGCGGCGACGTTCACCGCGTCGCCCATCGCGTTGAAGCCGCGCAGCAGCTCGCTGCCGATGTTGCCGACCAGTGCCGGCCCGGTGTTGGCGCCGACCCGGAACCGGGGCCAGTCGGGCCGGTCCTCGGCGATGCCGCGCACCGCCTCCTGCATCTGCAGCGCCGCGCGCACCGCGCGGGCCTCGTGGTCGTCCTGCCGGGCCGGCGCGTTGAACAGCGCGAGCAGGGCGTCGCCGACGAACTGCACGATCGTGCCGCCGTTGTCGAGGATACAGGGGACCGCGACGCCGTGGTACCGATTCAGCATCTCGACGATGTCGCCGGGCTCGACCGCCTCCGAGAAGGTGGTGAACCCGCGCAGGTCGGCGAAGAGCGCGGTGACGTCGACCAGCCGCCCGCCGAGCGCGGCCTGGTCGGGGTCGGCCAGCAGCGCGGCCGCGACGTCCGGCGACATGTACTGGCGGAACAGCGTCGCCAGCTCCCCGTAGAGCCGGGCGTTCTCCAGGCCGATCGACAGCTGGTGGGCCAGCGTCTGGCGCAGCTCGGGCCGGGCCGTGGCCGGGATCGTCACCGCCCCCGCGAGGCGGCCCTTCACGGTGAGCGGGAGCGCGTCCTCGCCCTGGTCCAACCGTCCATCGTGGACCAGTGTGATCTCGACGGTACCGAACGAATCCCGGACGGCCTCCTGGGCACTGCGGAGGAACTCGTCCTCCCCGGCGCCGACCCGCGCCTGCTCGCCCACCGCCACGAGGGCGCCCAGCCGCTGCGACAGCTCCCGCTCGGCCACCAGCGCCGCCGCCGCGCGGTCGAGCACCTCGGCCTGCTTCTCGGTCAGCCCGAACCGCTCCGCCATCCGGGCCGCCAGCCGCTGCGGCGCCTCGCCCTGCTCCGACGCCCGCAGCTGCGCGACCAGTTCCTCCAAGGCGTCGGTGTACTGCTGGCGGATCCGCCGCGTGGTCTCGGCCATCGCGATGCCGGCGAAGAGCCCGGTGGTGCTGCCCTCGGCGCGGTACCGCACGTAGGCCGAGTAGCCGACGAACAGGAACGCGGCGGTCAGGATCAGGTGCCACTCCCACCACGACAGCCGCCACTTGTCGGCCAGCGTCACCGCCACCATCGCCTCCGCCAGCAGCGCGAACGCCGTCACCACGGAGATCAGCACGGCGCCGGGCGCGCGGCGGTAGAGCAGGAAGAACCGCACCGCGGCCACCGCGTAGAGCGCCACCGCCACCCACGCCGCCCAGGTCAGCGGCCCCTCGACGTCGCGGATCTGGTCCTGGCGCGACAGCGGCGGCAGGTCGAGCAGCGTGACCACGATCCACGCGAACAGCAGCAGCGCCAGCGCGATGCGCAGCCCCAGCTGCCAGCGGGTGATCCGCCCCGGCAGCGGCAGCGCCGAGAGCATCGCCAGCACCGAGCCGACGATCAGCCCGACCGCCATCGACTGGTCGAACCCGGCGTTGGAGTGCCCGATCAGCACCCCCGGCGTGGCCAGCGCGTGCGCGAGCAGGAACCCGGCCGTGGCCAGGAACACCAGCGACACCAGGAAGAGCCGCCCGTCGCCGTGCCGGCGTGCCGCGACGCTCATCGCCGCACCGACCGCGACGTTGACCGCCGCGACCGCGAGCACGAGCCAGAAGTGCGCCTCGTTGTGTTGCCAGATGAGGTCCGCGCCCGGCCGGCTGAGCAGCAGCCAGAGCCCGGCGAGCGGCAGCGCGAGGTGCGTTGCCCAGACGACGACGCGTGGCATCTGCGTCCCTGTCCCTTCCTGGCTTCGTCGATGGGGTCCCGTTGGCGACATTGCAGCAGATGGGTTGTGCGTCTTTGGACGCAGACACGGTACGCCAGCGTCGGTCTCATAGTCGCGAAGCACCTCAGCGGGGTGCGACCAACCTGTGGGAGATCACCGATGAGATTCAAGGCACCGATCATCACGCTCGGCGCCGGCCTGGTTGCCGCCGGCGTGCTGTACGCCCTCAACGTCAACCTGAGCAACGACGTGGCGCGCGACAAGACCGCCGCCACCCCGACGGCGGCCGCGACGACCGCCCGGCCCCCGGCCGCGTCCTCCGCCCCGCCGCCCGCCGCCTCCTCGGCCCCCGCGGCCGTCGGCGACGGCTCGGGCAACGCGGCCCAGCGGGGCACGGTCACCTACGCCGGCGCCGTGGACGGCGGCGCCGCCTCGCTCGGCATCGTCGTCAACAACGGCAAGGCGATCGCCTACGTCTGCGACGGCAAGGCGGCCGAGGCATGGATGGACGGCAACATGGCCAACGGTCAGGCCACGCTGCAGGGCGCCAAGGGCGGCGCGCTGACCGCCACCTACACCAACGGCCAGGTCAAGGGCACCGTCGCCATCGGCGCGAAGTCCTGGACCTTCACGCTCAAGGCCGTCTCGCCGCCCTCGGGGCTGTACCGCTCGCAGGCGTCCCTGCGCAAGAAGCTCGACGCGAGCTGGGTGGTCCTCCCCGACGGCAACCAGATCGGCGTGCAGACCGAGGACGGCACGGCGCGGCCCGCGCCGAACTTCGACCTGAGCACGAAGACCGTGGTGGTCGACGGCACCCCGGTCGCGATCGAGTCCAGCACCCCGGCCACCGGTTACTGAGTCAGGAGCCCTCGCCATGTCCGCACCGTCCGAACCGCCCGTTCCCCGCGTGGAGTTCCCCCCGATCCCGCAGCCGGGTCCCCTGCCGCCCACCGACACCTTCGTGGCTCAGCCGCAGTCCTATCACCTGGACCCCGCGTTCGCGGCCTCGGTCGTGGGTGTGGCCGCCGTGCCCCCGTCAGCGCCGGTGGAGCCGCCGCCGAACCGCAAGACCCTGGCCGCCCTGCTCGTGCCGCTCCTGGTGGCCTGCCTGGTCGCGGCCGGTCTCGGCGTCTACGGCAAGGTCCACGAGCCGACCGGCATCGCGGTGAACCTCGCGGGCTTCTCCGGCCCGCAGACGGTCAAGGTCTGGCTGGCCACCGTGGCGTTCCTGCTGGCGCTGGTCCAGCTGTTCACCGCGCTGGTGATGTACGGCCGGATCCCGCTCTTCCGCGGCGCCGGCTGGCTGGGCCCGGTGCACCGCTGGTCCGGCCGCCTGGCCTTCCTGGTCTCCATCCCGGTGGCCATGCACTGCCTGTACGCGCTGGGCTTCGCCGACTACGACGCCCGCGTGCTGGTCCACTCCCTGCTGGGCTGCTTCTTCTACGGCGCCTTCGCCGCCAAGATGCTGATCCTCACCCGCAAGGGCGTGCCGAACTGGGCGCTGCCCGTCTTCGGCGGCCTCGTCTTCACCGCGCTGTCCGGCCTCTTCGTCACCTCGGCCCTGTGGTTCTTCACCACGGTCGGCGTCAAGCTCTGAGAGGGCATCATGACCGACACGACCCGACGGACATTCCTGGCCGGCGCCGGCGCGATCGGCCTGACCACGGCCCTGGCCGGCTGCGCCGCCTACGGCGAGACCGGCGCCGACGCCGCCGCACCGGGCGGCGCGCCCGGCGCCCTGGCCAAGACCGGTGACATCCCGGTCGGCGGCGGCAAGGTCCTGGGCGATGAGAAGCTCGTCGTGACCCAGCCGGCCGCGGGCACCTTCAAGTGCTTCACCGCCGTGTGCACCCACGCCGGCTGCGTCGTGAGCGAGGTCGCCGGCGGCACCATCAACTGCCCGTGCCACGGCAGCAAGTTCAAGCTGGACGACGGCGCCGTCGCCGCCGGCCCGGCCAAGAAGCCGCTGGCCGAGGTCCCCATCACGGTCACCGGCGACGCGATCGCCAAGGCCTGACGGTCCCCGGTCCCCGGGCGGATCCGGGGACCGGGCCCGGCCGGGTCAGGCGGCGGCGAGGGTGAACCGTTCCCACGGGCCGATGGCGGTGCGGTTGGCGATCAGCGGCGACTTCCCGCCGTTCTCCGCCGTGACGTACCGCCCGTTCGCCCTGGCCCGCAGGCTGATCGTGCCGTCGGCGTTGGTGAGGACCTGGAACTGCTCCCAGTCGCCGATCGAGGCCCGGTTGGCGATCAGCGACGCGTTGCCGGCGTTCTCCGCGGTGACGTACCGGCCGTTGGCCCGGGCGAGCAGCACCACATACCCGCCGCCGATGTCGATCAGGTCGAACTGCTCCCAGGGGCCGACGACGTTCCGGTTGGCGATCAGCGGCGACTTCCCGCCGTTGTCCGCGGTGACCACGCCGTTGTTGATCTGGGCGGTCAGGCTGACCGTGGCCGGGGCCTTGACCTTGGTGAACTTCTCCCACGGGCCGATGGTGGTGCGGTTGGCGATCAGCGCCGCCGCGCCGCCGTTCTCCGCCGTGACGTACCGCCCGTTGGCCTTGGCCTTCAGGCTGACCGTGCCGTCGCCGTTGTCGACGAACTGGAACCTCTCCGAGTCGCCGACCGACGTCCGGCTCGCGATCAACGGGGACGCGCCGGCGCTGTCCGCCGTGACGTAGCGCAGGTTGGCGCAGGCGCGCAGGGCGACGTAACCGCCGCCCGCGTCCGTCACGTCGAACTGCTCCCACGCGCCGACGACGCTGCGGTTGGCGATCAGCGGCGAGTTGCCGCCGTTGTCCGCGGTCACGAAGGCGCCGTTGGCGGAGGCGCGCAGCTCGATCGGCGCGATGCCGGTGTAGGTCGCGGTGTAGACGGCCGGCGCCGCCGGCGCGGTGATCGTGTGGGTCTGCGCGCCGCCGTCCGCCCAGCTGCCGAAGTAGTACGTCATGCCCGGCACGGTTTGCGGCGTCGCGGCGCTGATCGTGTTGGTGGAGCCGGCGATGACCCGCCGGGTGAACGGCGTGGCCTGGCTGGAGGAGCCGACGGCGAGCAGCAGCCCGGAGGGCTTGGTCGCGAACGACAGGTCAACGGTCTTGGGCTGCAGGTCGACCGTGGCGACGCTGGTCAGCCCGCCGGCATCGGTCGCGGTCAGCCGCAGTTGGAGATAGGAGGGGTACTCGTGGTCGGGCGCGGTGAACGAGCCGCTCGCCGCGCCGTTGAGGGTCTGCAGGTAGTGCGTGTGGCAGCTGTCCGGGGACGAGCAGTGCTGCAGCAGCACCTCCCACTTCAGCGCCGACGCGGGCAGCGTGCCCTGCTGCGGGTCGGTGGCGTGGCCGGAGAAGCTGATCGTCGAGCCGACCGCCCAGGTGAACGTCGCCGCCGGCGTGTCGATGAACGCGGTCGGCGACGAGTTGCCGGCGGTGATCGTGCTGGACGAGGTGCCGCTCGCGCCGAGCGGATCGGTGACCTTGAGCCGCGCGGTGTAGCTGCCGTCGGCGGTGTAGGTGTGGCTCGCGGTGACCCCGGTCGCGTCCACCGTGCCGTTGTCGTCGAAGTCCCACTGGTAGGTCAGCTGGTTCTGGTCGGCCACGTCCGGATCGGCCGACCGCGAGGCGTCGAAGGTGACCTTGAGCGGTGTCGTGCCGGCGGTGGGCGTGGCGGTGAACGACGCCACCGGCGGGCGGTTGGCCGGGAAGTACCGGATCCGGCGGATGGTGCCACCGCCGAGGTCGACGTAGTAGAGATCGTTGCCCGGGCCGACGGTCAGGTAGACCGGGTTGGCGGCGCCGGCCGCGAAGGTCTGGATCTGCGCCGGGTCGGGCAGCCCGTTGCTGCCCTTGAGCATGGCCCAGATGCAGCCGCGGGGGTAGTCGGCGAAGAACAGCGCGCCGTTGTACGCCGCCGGGTAGGAGCCGCCGCTGCCGGGGTAGAAGGCCAGCCCGGAGACCGCGGAGCTGCCGCTCGGACAGGCCTCGCCCGGCACGACCTTGGTGCTGTGGTTGTAGGTGAAGTACGGCGCGCTCTGCCCCGGCCCGTTGTAAAGGCCCTGGCACAGCGGCAGGTTGGCGCTGCTGTAGCCCGGCTGCGCGGCGTTGCCCTCGTAACAGGGCCAGCCGAAGTTGGCCGGCGTGGCGGTCGGGTCGGCGATCCGGTCGATCTCCTCCCACGTATCCCACCCGACGTCGCCGGCCCACACCTCACTGGTGCCGGGGCGAATCGCGAACCGGAACGGGTTGCGCAGGCCGTAGCCGACGATCCGCCGCGCGTTGGCGTCGGCCGAGCCGGACAGCGGGTTGCCGGACATCGCCGCGCCGGTGGCCGGGTCGATGCGCAGCACCGCGCCGTTGAGCCCGGCCGGGTCGCCGGTCGAGCGGACGTCCTGGGAGCGCAGCGCCCCGCCCTCGTTGGCCGGGTCCCCGCACGGGTTGACCGGATTGCCGAACTGGCCGAAGTCGGCCGCGGAGAAGCTCGCCCCGTCGCCGCCGGACACGTAGAGTGCCCCGTCGGCGCCGAAGTGCAGGTCGCCGATGGAGTGGCTGGGGAACTGCTGGCACCAGTCGTTGATCAGCGGCTGCTCCGTGCCGGTCCACACGTCACCGTTGGCGGTCAGCCGGGACAGCCGCCCGGTGATCACGCAGTTGCCGCCGTTGCCGCCGCCCTCGACGCCGTCGCACACGTCGTTGTAGACGGGAGCGGTGCCGCCCCGCGGCGCGTCGTAGCTGTAGAGCACGTAGACCGACGGGTCGGACGGAAAGTTCGGCGCCAGCGCCAGCCCGAGCAGCCCGCGATCCCAGTAGTCGTGGACCCGCGGGGAAAGATCGGCGAAAACGGCCGGCGTCGAATCCGAAAGGCTGTCGAACACGTCGATGACGCCGTTCTTCTGGGCCACGAACACCCGCCCGTCGGCGGCGAACTGGATGCTGGTCGGCTGGTTCAGCCCGCTGAAGACGACCTGTTCGGAGAACCCGGGCGGCAGGGTCGCGGCCGCCGCGGCGGAACGCTCGAGCCCGAGCCCGACGGCCGCCCCGCCACCCACCACGGCGACGGCCGCGATCAATGACAAACCACGACGCAGCGACATCATGCGCCCCCTGCCACGGTCCGAAAGTGGCGATAGCGTAGCGCCAATGTCGAAAGGGGTTACACAGCCGAAAAGACGAGGTGTAGAACGCGGATGATTGTCCATATTGGACGCACGTGAACCGATTGCCGACCAATTGCGCCCCGGCGACGGTCCACTATTCCGCGCCGGGGTCGACGCCGGTGACCCGGCCGGCGGATCGGCTCCGCCGGCGGGTCACGTGCCGGCGAGGGTGAACCGCTCCCACGGACCGATGGCGGTGCGGTTGGCGATCAGCGGGGAGTTGCCACCATTCTCCGCCGTCACATACCGCCCGTTGGCCTTCGCCTTCAGGCCGATCGTGCCGTCGCCGTTGTCGACGATCTGGAACTTCTCCCAGTCCCCGATCGACGTCCGGTTGGCGATCAGCGAAGAGTTGCCGCCGTTCTCCGCCGTCACGTAGCGCCCGTTGGCCTTGGCCAGCAGCGCCACGTATCCACCGCCGATGTCGACCAGGTCGAACTGCTCCCAGGGGCCGACCGCGGTGCGGTTGGCGATCAGCGGCAGGTTGCCGCCGTTGTCCGCCGTGATCACGCGGCTGTTCACCTGGGCGGTCAGGCTGACCCTGGACGGCGGCTTGATCTTGGTGAACTTCTCCCAGGCGCCGATGCTGGTGCGGTTGGCGATCAGCGGCGAGTTGCCACCGTTGTCCGCGGTCACATACCGCCCGTTGGCCTTGGCCTTCAGGCTGATCGTGCCGTCGCCGTTGTCGATCATCTGGAACTTCTCCCAGTCCCCGATCGACGTCCGGTTGGCGATCAGCGGCGAATTGCCGCCGGCCTCCGCCGTCACGTAGCGCAGGTTGGCCCGAGCCCGCAGGGCGACATACCCGTCACCGGCGTCCGCCACGTCGAACTGCTCCCAGTCGCCGATGACGCTGCGGTTGGCGATCAGCGGCGAGTTGCCGCCGTTCTCCGCGGTCACGAAGCTGCCGTTGGCGGAGGCGCGCAGCTCGATCGGCGCGACGCTCGTGTAGGTCGCGGTGTAGGTCGCCGGCGTTGCCGGCGCGGTGATCGTGTGGGTCTGCGCGCCGCCGTCAGCCCAGCCGCCGAAGTTGTAGGTCACTCCGGGCGCGGTCTGCGGCGTCGGGGCGCTGACCGTGGTGGTGGAGCCGGCGATGACCCGCCGGGTGAACGGCGTGGCCTGGCTGTCGGACCCGACGGCGATCTGCAGCCCGGAGGGCTTGCTGGTGAAGGACAGGTCGACGGTCTTGGGCTGCAGGTCGACGGTGGCGACGCTGGTGAGCCCGCCGGAGTCCGTCGCGGTGAGCCGCAGGCGGAGATATGAAGGGTACTCGTGGTCGGGTGCGGTGAACGAGCCGCTCGCCACTCCGTCGAAGGTCTGCAGGTAGTGCGTGTGGCAGGTGTCCAGCGACGAGCAGTGCTCGAGCAGGACCTCCCACTTGAGCGCCGACGCGGGCAGCGTGCCCTGCTGCGGGTCGGTGGCGTGGCCGGAGAAACTGATCTTGTTGCCGACCGCCCACGTGAGCGAGGCGGCCGGAGAGTCGATCGTCGCGGTCGGTGACGAGTTGCCGGCGGTGATCGTGGTGGTCGAGGTGCCGCTCGCCCCGAGCGGGTCGGTGACCTTGAGCAGCGCCGTATAGGTGCCGTTGGCGGTATAGCTGTGGCTCGCGGTGATCCCGGTCGCGTCGAACGTGCCGTTGTTGTCGAAGTCCCACTGGTAGGTCAGCTGGCTCTGGTCGCCCGTGTCCTGATCCATCGAGCTCGACGCGTCGAAGGTGACGTTGAGCGGTGCCGTGCCGCTCGCCGGCGTGGCGGTGAACGACGCCACCGGCGGCCGGTTGTTCGGGAAGTACCGAATCCGGCGGACGGTGCCGCCGCTGAGGTCGGCGTAGTAGAGGTCGTTGCCCGGCCCGATGGTCAGGTAGACCGGGGTCGCCGCGCCGATCACGAAGTTCTGGATCTTCGTCGGGTCGGGCAGCCCGTTGCTGCCCTTCGGCATGGCCCAGATGCAGTTGCGGGAGTAGTCGGCGAAGAACAGCGCGCCGTTGTACGCGGCCGGGTAGTCGCCGCCGCTGGTGGGGTAGAAGGCGAGCCCGGAGACCGAGGAGCTTCCGGTCGGGCAGTTCTCCCCCGGCACGACCTTGGCGCTGTGGTTGTAGGCGTAATACGGCGCGGCCTGCCCCGACCCGTTGTAGGCGCTCTGGCACAGCGGGAGGTTGGCGGCGCCGAAGCTCGGCTGCAGGGTGCTGCCCTCGTAGCAGGGCCAGCCGAAGTTGCTCGGCGTCGCGGTCGGGTCGGCGATCCGGTTGATCTCCTCCCACGCGTTCCACCCGACGTCGCCGGCCCAGACCTCGTTGGTGCCGGGCCGGATCGTGAACCGGAACGGGTTGCGCAGGCCGTAGCCGACGATCCGCCGCGCGTTGGCGTCGGCCGAGCCGGACAGCGGGTTGCCGGGCATCGCCGCGCCGGTGGCCGGATCCAGCCGCAGCACCGCGCCGCTGAGCCCGGTCGGATCGCCGGTGGAGCGGACGTCCTGGGAGCGCAGCGAGCCGCCCTCCTGGGCCGGGTCGCCGCACGGGTTGACCGGGTTGCCGAACTGGCCGTAGTCGATCATGTTGAAGTTGGCGCCGTCGCCGCCGGAGACATAGAGCGCGCCGTCGGCGCCGAAGTGCAGGTCGCCGATGGAGTGGCTGGGATACTGCTGGCACCAGTCGTTGATCAGCGGCTGCTCGGTGCCGGTCCACGCGTTGCCGTTGGCCGTCAGCCGGGACAGCCGCCCGGTGATGATGCAGTTGCCGCCGTTGCCGCCGCCTTCGACGCTGTCACAGACGTCGTTGTAGACCGGGGCGGTGCCGCCCGGCGGCGCGTCGTAGCTGTAGAGCACGTAGACCGACGGGTCGGTGGGGAAGTTCGGCGCCAGCGCGAAGCCGAGCAGCCCGCGATCCCAGTAGTCGTGGACCCGCGAGGACAGGTCGGCGAAGACGGTCGGCGTCGGGTCCGACATGCTGGCGAACACCTTGATGACGCCGTTCTTCTGGGCCACGAACACCCGCCCGTCGGCGGCGAACTGGATGCTGGTCGGCTGCGTCAGGCCGCTGAACACGACCTGCTCCTGGAAGCCGACGGGCAGCGTCGCGGCGCCCGCGGTGGACCGCTCGGCGGTGAGGCCGATGGCGATCCCGCCGGCCAGCACGGCGGCGGCGGCCACCCATGACAAACCACGACGCAGCGACATATCGCGCTCCCCAGGGGCCGGAAACCGGCATAGCCTAGCGCCCGTCAGCCAGGTGGTCGAATCATCCGGACAGCCAGGACCGAAACGCGCGCCGATGTCCACATTGGACGCTGGCGGTCCGGTCGCTCAACGTGTCCGGGTGCGAACCGCCCGTCGCGCAAACGGCTACTCGGCCAGGGGGATGCGAACACGGAACGTCGCACCGTGACCCAGGGCTGTGTGCAGGGTCACCTTGCCGCCGTGGGCGGCGACCAGCGCGGCCACGATCGACAGGCCCAGGCCGGAGCCGCCCAGGGCCCGGGTGCGGCTCGGATCGGTGCGGTAGAAGCGCTCGAAGACGCGGGCGGCGTCCTGCTCGGACATACCCGGGCCGTTGTCGCTCACCTCGAGGATCGCGTCGCGGCCCTCCGTGCCCACATAGACGGTGACCTCGGTGCCGGCCGGCGTGTGGCCGATGGCGTTGGAGAGCAGGTTCTGCACCACCTGGCGGAGCCGGGCCTCGTCGCCCAGCACGATGGCCGGCTCCACGTCGGCCTCCTCGCCGGCCTCCTCGTCGGCGCCGCCCTGGGTGCGCAGCCGCAGGTGATGATCGGTGGCCGAGACGCGGGCGTCGATCAGGGCATCGGTGACCAGGGCCAGCAGGTCGACGGGCTTGCGCTCCAGCGGGCGCTGCTGGTCCATGCGGGCCAGCAGCAGCAGGTCGTCGACGAGCAGGCCCATGCGGGTGGCGTGGTGCTCGATGCGCCCGATGTTCTCGTCGCCGCGGCCGGACTGGCGGTGCAGCTCGGCGAAGCCGCGGATCGTGGTGAGCGGGGTGCGCAGCTCGTGGGAGGCGTCGGCGACGAAACGGCGCATGCGCTGCTCCGAGGCCAGGGCGGCCTCTTCGGAGGCCCGGCGCTCGTCGAAGGCGGTCTCGATCTGGCCGAGCATCGTGTTGAGGGCCTGCGACAGCCCCCCGACCTCGGTGCGCGGGTCGGCCTCGGGCACGCGGCGGCTCAGGTCGCCGGCCGCGATGGCCTCCGCGGTCCGCTCCACCTCGACGAGCGGGCGCAGGCTGGAGCGGACCAGCAGGTAGGCGACCACGGCCAGGACCAGCAGCACGGAGCCGCCGATGGCCGCGCTGGTGACGAGCTGCCGGTTGACGCTCGCGTCGACCTCGTCGAGGCTGATGGCGACCACCACGGCGCTGGCCGGGCGGGGTGGCCCATTGCGCGGGTGGGCGAGCTGCTGAGCGAAGAGCACGCGCCACTGGTGCCCCTTGCCGCCGATCGGGTCCACGGTGGCGTAGGAGCCCCAGGTGTCGTCGTTGAGCCGGTGGCCCTCCATGCCGGCGATGCTCGCCGGCAGCTTCGGGCGGGTCTGCGTGGCATAGACCTGGGTGAACACCCGCTCCTCCAGGGTCAGGTCCGAGGCACAGGCCACGTAGTATCCCGAAGGCTGGACGGGGGCGCCCGGGCCGAAGACGCCGTGCGGGTTCTCGCACTCGGCCGTCTCCTTGTCGACGCTCTGCAGGAGCTGATCGTCGACACGCTGCGTCAGGTAGTCGCGGGTGCTGTAGACGCCGGCCGCGCCGCTGATGACCAGGGCCGCCGCGAGCAGGACGAGCATCAGCACGACGAGCCTGACGCGCAGCGGCCAGGACTTCATGTGCGTGGCAGACGCAGCGAGTAGCCGACGCCGCGCAGGGTCTGCAGCAGGCGCGGCTCGGTGGTGTCGATCTTCTTGCGCAGGTACGACACGTAGGACTCCACGACGCCGGCGTCGCCGCCGAAGTCGTACTGCCACACGTGGTCGAGGATCTGCGCCTTCGACAGCACGCGGCCGGAGTTCGTCATGAAGTACCGCAGCAGCTTGAACTCGGTCGGCGAGAGCTGGACCTCCTGGCCCGCCTTGAACACCTCGTGAGTGTCCTCGTCCAGCTCGATGTCGGCGAAGTTCAGCCGCGACGTCTGCGCCGCCGCGCCGCCCGCGGGGTCGGCGACCCGGCGCAGCACGGCCTGGATGCGGGCCAGGATCTCGGACAGGCTGAACGGCTTGGTGACGTAGTCGTCGCCGCCCAGGGTGAGGCCCTTGATCTTGTCCTCGGTGGCGTCGCGCGCGGTCAGGAACAGCACGGGCACGCGGGTGCCCTCGCCGCGCAGCTTGCGCAGCACCTCGAAGCCGTCGAGCTCGGGCATCATGACGTCGAGCAGGATCATGTCCGGCCGGAAGCGGCGGGCCTCCTCCATCGCCTGGCGGCCGCTGGTGGCGCTGGCGACGTCGTAGCCGTGGTACTTCAGGCTCGCGGAGAGCAGTTCGACGATGTCGGGCTCGTCGTCGACCACAAGCAGCCGCGTCATGATTCGCTCCAAGTAGCGTCAAAGTTCCCTTTGTCACCTAGAGACTGCCGCCGGTTCCTGACGCTCGGATGCGGTTTGCCTGAAAACCAGCTGTGAACCCGCTGCGCCACCCGCCTTCGCGCTCAGCACGAGGGCGAGCAGCACGGGAAACTCCAGGTAGGCGTGGTAGGACGCGAAGGCGCCGTAGAGCGCGCGGCCGGACGCGTAGTCGATCACGAACAGCACCGACAGCGCGGCGCCGAGGCCGCCACCGAGCGCCCAGGCCCGCCATCCGCGCAGCCACGGGGCGCGGGACTCGAACGCGCGGGCCGCGTCCGGGGCGTGCCGGGGCAGGAAGTACACCCAGACGAAATAGTGCATCGTCTGCAGAAAGGCGAAGACCACCAGGAACCGGGCGCCGATCAGGGTGGAGGCGCCGGGCGGCGCGCTGACCGCGACGATCTGGCGCGGGTCGCCGGCGAAGGCGGCGACGGTGGACGCGGGCACGCCGCCGAGCGCGAAGTCGGCGGCGCCGGCCAGGATCAGCAGCGGCACGCCGAGCACCCAAGCGATCTGCGTGCAGCGGAACAGCCCCGGCCGCCGCAGCCGGCCGCTCCACTCCCACAGGAAGAACAGCGGCACGACGTTGTGCAGATGAGCCAGGACCACGAAGTGGTACCCCGGGAAGCGCAGCGACACCGCGGCCGCCACGCTCAGCAGGGCGGCCGCGCCGGCCAGCCGCCGGCCGCGCAGCGCGTGGGCACAGCCGGCCGCGAGCACGCCGTAGCCGACGAGGATCTCGGCGTAGCGGGCCGGGGTGCCGACGTAGAGCGCGGCGAGCCGGCACAGCACGATCGCGCTGATCAGGCCGACCAGCACGGCGAGGAACCGCCCGCTGAGCACCGGCGCGAACCGCCCGGCGACGTAGCGCAGCTCCAGCACGTTGTGCAGCACGCCGAAGGCGATGAGCCCGAGCACGGCGGTGGCCAGCGGCGCCTCCAGCGCGATCGCGAGCGCGGCCGCGGCGGCCAGGGCGAACGGCAGGCTTATCTTCATCGTGTGCTCCGCGCGCTGCTGCTGACCCTGGCGGTCGAGGTGCCGCTGTACACGGCGGCGCTGGTCGCGCTGCGGCTGGCGACATTACGGCGGGCGGTGCTGCTCGGGGCGGTGGTCAACCTGGTCACCCACCCGGCGCTGTGGCTGTTCCTCGCCCCGCACCCGGATGCGCTGCGGCTGTGGACCGCCGAGGGACTGGCCACCGGAATAGAGGCTCTTATCCTGATAAAAGCGATAAATCGGGATAAAGCGCTGCTGGCGGTCGTCGCCGTGGGCGCGAACGCGAGCTCCCTGCTCATCGGCCTCATCGCGGGCTAGCGCCCACGGTTGCGGCGCACCAGCCACACGATCAGCACCACGAGCCCCGCCACGATGGCCAGGCAGGCCAGGATCAGCACGATCCCGGCCCCCGCCACGACCGACGGCTGGGGCGCCACATCCGCCAGCACATTGTTCATGCGCAGAGTCTGCGGCGCCCGCGCCGATTTGGATATCTACTCCCGGACGTGATCGCCCGCCGGAATGTCCGATGGCTCCGGCGGCTCGGCCGGGCGTACCCACTGCCAGAGCAGGAACAGCAGGCCCAGCGCGAGCATGCCGAGCCCGATCCACAGGTTGATCCGCACGCCGCCGGCCTTGTCGATCTCGGCCCGCGAGTCGAAGATGCCGAGGATCGTGACGATCACGCCGTACACGGTGAACAGGCCGCCGATGACCCGGCGGACGTCGAAGAGCCGCGCCGCCCGGGCGGTGTCGACCTTGTCCTGGTCGCTCATCTGCGTCTCCCCCTCGGTCTACAGGAACGGTAGGTAGAACACGACGGCCAGCACCAGGGCGGCGCTGCCGAGCAGGACCGGCGAGCGGTACCACGCGGCGTCGCCGGCGATCGCGTCGGCGCGCAGGTCGTGGCGGCCGACGCCGTAGACCAGCCCGTCGAGCTCGGCGTCGGTCTTGGCCCGGGTCAGCGGGGTGACGATCAGGGCCACCACGGTGACGACCACGAAGGCGATGCCGGCGCCCCAGAACGACTCGTCGAGGTCGGAGCCGAAGGAGAACCAGCCGAACCACTTGTAGCCGGCGTAGACGATGAACGCGGCGAGGGTGCCGGCGGCCAGCCCCCAGAAGCCGGCCCAGGCGCTCATCCGCTTCCAGAACATGCCGATGATGAAGGCCGCGAACAGCGGGGCGTTGAACAGCGAGAACAGCGCCTGGATGTAGTCCATGATGTTGCTGTAGCCGGACGCGATGAACGCGGTGCCGATGCCGATGAGCACCCCGACGACGGTGATCAGCCGCCCGGTCCGCAGGTAGTAGCCGTCGGGGCGGTCCCGGGCCACGTACTCCTGCCAGATGTCGTAGGTGAACACGGTGTTGAAGCCGGACACGTTGGCGGCCATGCCGGCCATGAACGACGCGAGCAGGCCGGTGACGGCGATGCCGAGCACGCCGCTGGGCAGGAAGTCGCGCATCAGCAGCGGGATGGCGTTGTTGTACTGCAGGTCGCCGGTGCCGGCGCCGAGCCCCTTCACGGTCACCAGGGCGACCAGGCCCGGGATGACGGTGACGAACGGGATCACCAGCTTGGGATAGGCGGCGATGATGGGGGTACGCCGGGCCGCGCTCATGTTGCGCGCCGACAGCGCCCGCTGGACCTCGGCGAAGTTCGTCGTCCAGTAGCCGAACGACAGCACGAACCCGAGGCCGAACACGATGCCCCACCAGGGCGCGCCGAGCGGGTTGTCGGTGCCGCCGGTGTTGGACCAGGTGTGCAGGCCCGCGTCGCCGAGCTTGCTGGCCCGCACCGCCTCGAACAGGCCGTGGAACCCGCCGACCTTGACCAGGCCGATGATGGCGATCGGCAGCAGGCCCGCGATGATCACGAAGAACTGCAGCACCTCGTTGTAGATGGCGCTGGAGAGGCCGCCGAGGGTGATGTAGGCGAGCACGATCGCGGCGCCGACGACGATCGCCGTCCACAGTGGCCAGCCCAGCAGCGCCTGCATGATGAGCGCGAGCGCGTAGAGGTTGACGCCCGCGATCAGCACCTGGGCCAGCGCGAACGACAGGGCGTTGAGCAGATGGGCGGGCCGGTTGAAGCGCCGCCGCATGTACTCCGGGACGCTGCGCACCTTGGACCCGTAATAGAACGGCATCATGACGATGCCCAGGAACACCATGGCCGGGACGGCGCCGACCCAGTAGTAGTGGACCGTCATGATGCCGTACTTCGCGCCGTTGGCGGCCATGCCCAGGATCTCCAGGGCGCCGAGGTTGGCGGAGATGAACGCGAGGCCGGTCACCCAGGCCGGCAGTGAGCGGCCGGACAGGAAGAAATCGACGCTGTTGCGGATCGAGCGGCGGGCGGCGAGACCCACCCCCAGGACGGTGATGAAGTAGAGCGCCAGCAGGACGTAGTCGATGGCGTCCATCTGCAGGCGCAGCCCTTCGGCGACAGTCTGCACCCGTTCCTCCCCCTTTTGCCGGTACGAGTGGGGCAGAACGCCCCTACCCAGCAAGGGGTCGGGATGAAACGCGGCTGATCAGGTCAGGTGAGTTGCGATGATCGTGACCAGATCAGCGGCGGCATACGGTTTGTCGAGAAAGGCGTCGCAGCCGGCCGCCATCGCCGCCGCCCGCTCGTGCGGCAGGACGCTCGCGGTCAGCGCGATCACGGTCGGGCGGGTCGGCGCCTCGGCCAGCTCGGCGGCGAGGTCCAGGCCGTTGCCGTCGGGCAGGTTGACGTCGAGCAGGATCAGATCCACCGGCCCGGCGGCCAGCGAGTCGCGGGCCGCGGCCAGCGACCCGGCCTCGACCAGCTGCGCGTCGCGCACCGCGGGCTCCGCGGCCCGGGCCACGATGGCCCGCACCAGGACCCGGTTGAGCTCCTCGTCCTCCACCAGCAGCACCCGGCTCATCAGACGGCTCCTTCACGCCGGGCGTCGGTGAGCGAGTTCGCCACCGCCGCGAGATCGATCCACTCCCGCACGCCGTCGGCGGCGGCCGCGCTGCGCGGTACCGTGCCGATGACCTTGCCGGTCAGCCGCCGCCGCTCGGCGTCGGAGAGGTCCGGCGCGGTCAGCGCCAGGACCGGGATGCCGCGGGTGGACGGCTCCCCGTCCAGGCCCGACAGCAGCGCGAACCCGTCCAGGCCGGGCATCTGCAGGTCGCAGATGATCAGGTCGAAGCGGCGGTCCCGGGACAGCCGCAGCCCCTCCGCCCCGTCCTTGCAGCTCACGACGTCGATGCCGGCCTCGGCCAGCTGCCGCTCCACCACGGCGCGGGTGTGGTCGTCGCCGTCGACCACGAGTACCGACGCGGGATCCGGCGCCGCGGCGGGCGCCACGTGCCGGGCCAGCTGCGCCAGCAGGGCGTCGTGGTCGACTGGCTTGACGAAGAAGTCGGCGGCGCCCAGGGCCAGCCCGGCCCGCCGGTCGTCGACGATCGTGGCGAAGAAGACGGGGATGTCGCTGAGCGCCGTGTCGCCCTTGAGCCGGCGGATCACGTCCCAGCCGTCCAGGCCGGGCATGATCACGTCGAGCAGGATCGCGTCCGGGCGCCAGGCGCCGGCCTCGGCCAGCCCGGCCTCGCCGCTGGCGGCGGCGCGGACCTCGTAGCCCGCCCCGGACAGGTACGTCTCCAGCAGCTCGGCGGCCCGCGCGTCGTCGTCGATGACCAGCACCCGGCCCCGCCCCGGGCGGGGCGGCTGGGCGCCGTCCGGCGCGGCCCGCGGCGCGTCGGCGAGGGGCAGGCGGATCGTGAACCGGCTGCCCTCGCCGGGCGCGGAGTCCAGCCCGATCGAGCCGCCGTGCGCCTCGACCAGCCGCCGGGTCAGGGCCAGCCCCAGCCCGGTGCCGGCCTTGCGCTGCGCGGCCGGCCCGACCTGCTGGAACTCCTCGAAGACCCGGTCGTGGTCCTCGGCGGCGATGCCGATGCCGCTGTCCGCGACGGTGACCGCCACCTCGCCGGCCGTCCGCTCGGCGGTGACCGCGATCAGCCCGCCCTCGGGCGTGAACTTGATCGCGTTGGAGAGCAGGTTGTCCAGGATCTGCCGCAGGCGCAGCGGGTCGGCGCACACCGCGGCGGCGCGAGGCATGTCGACGTACACCTGCAGCGCCTTGCGATCGGTGAGCGGCCGCAGCGTGGTGATGATGTCGCCCACCGCGCCCTCCAGCGAGATCGACTCGAGGTTGAGCTCCAGCCGACCGGCCTCCACCTTGGCCAGATCCAGGATGTCGTTGATCAGCCCGAGCAGGTGGCGGCCGCTGTTGTGAATGTGGTCGACCCACTCGGCCGGCACGCTGCGCCGGTCGCCCTCGGGCACCTCGGCCCGCATCAGGTCGCTGAAGCCGATGATCGCGTTGAGCGGCGTGCGCAGCTCGTGGCTCATGCCGGCCAGGAAGTCGCTCTTGGCCTGGCTCGCGTGGGTGAGCGCGGCGACCGACTCGGCCAGCCGGTCGGCGAGATCGCGCTGCTCGGCCAGCACCGCGCTGCGCTCGGCGAGAATCCGGGCCTGCGCGCCGAGCACGGCGGTCAGCCGCCGGTCGTCGACGCTGAACAGCGCGTGGTAGCGATCCAGCAGCAGCACCGTGCCGACGCCCTCGATCGGCAGCGCGGTGACCAGCCGGGCGCCGGTGGCCTGGGCCAGCGGGTGGTCGGCGGGCAGCCGCACCGGCGGGCGGGCCGCGGCGAGCTCGGCGAGGTCGAACTCGAGCGGCTCGTGGGGCAGCCGCGTGCCGGACCGGCAGACGCCGGCGACGCGCCCGAGCCGGTCGTCGAGGAGCAGGACCGCGTCGGTACCCGTGGTGTCGTGCACGACCTGCACGAACCGCCGCCACACCTCGTCGGTGCCCACCTCGGCCGGCAGCCGCTGCAGGTCCTCGGTGGCCTGGTACCACACCGTCGCCGACATCGTCCGGCGCAGCCAGGCCGGCGGCAGCAGCGCCACCAGGTACAGCGCCGCGCAGATCAGGCCCGCGATGCGCCCGGCCGGCTGCAGCCAGACCTGCTGCCCCGGGTAGCCGACCGTGGCGGTGAGCAGCATCAGCAGCATCAGCGGGAACAGGTACGTGGCGGCCGCGGCCAGCCGCATGCGCGCCCGGCCGGCACCGCAGCGCCGCGCGGCGGCCCGCAGCAGCAGCGTCGCGGCGATGATCTCGGTGACCGTGAAGGCCGCGTTGAGCAGCACCAGGTACGGCAGGGCCAGCGGCCGGGGCGCGGCGGTGAGCACCGACAGGCTGCCCAGCAGCAGCACCAGCAGCCCGATGTCCAGCCAGCGCGGGACGTGGCCCAGCCGCGCGGTGAACCGGACGGTCAGATACGGCTGGGCGAGCAGCAGGGCGGTCGTGGTGATGCTCGCCGCGATCGGCACCGGCCGGCCGGTGAGCTCGCGGATCGCGCCGTTGACGCAGACCGCGACGGTCGGCAGGAAGATCAGGGCCAGGTCCCGCTGGACCGGATCACGGCTGCGGACAAACCCGGCGAAGGTTCCCAGGCACATCAGCGCGATCAGGATCGCTATGACTAGAGTTACCATTTGACTACGCCCCGTTACGTTCGCGAACGGGACTCACTTTAGCCAGCGTTTGGCACGCGGGGGGCCGGATGACCGAGGACGCACTGCGCGCCACCGTGGCCACCGCCGCGCACGACCTGTCCAACGCGCTCGGCGCGGTGCTGAACTACACCACCTTCCTGGCCGAGGACATCGACGGGACCCCCGCCGCCGAGTACCTGCCACACCTGCAGAGCGCGGCCCAGCGCGCCCTGGATCTAGTGGCGGGACTCGCTGCGGCTCTTGCAGCCGACACAGAGCGTGACTGACGGGAAGGCGGCCAGCCGGGCCACCGGGATCTCGTCGGCGCAGCTCTCGCAGGTGCCGTAGTGGCCCGCGTCGAGCCGCTCGAGCGCGCGCTCGACCTGGTCCAGGCGGGTGCGGATGGAGACCGCGAGGGCGAACTCCTGCTCCCGGTTGAAGGCCTTGGTGCCCAGGTCTGCGACGTCGTCGCCGACGTCGGCCACGCCCGCGACGGTCATGTCCGCGACCGCGGTGGCGTACTCGGCCTCGAGCTCGCGGAGGCGGTCGCACAGCGCGGTCCGAATGTCCTGGGTGCGGGTGTCTTGGTGGACGAGCATCGTGTGGCCCCCGGTCGGTCGGCAATGTCAGGTCGGCAAAGTAGCTTCCGCTGTGCCCAGCCCGGCGGTGGCGCAAACCTGACTGTTTTCCTCGGTCCGCGCAGGGCACCATGAATACCGTGCTGCGGGACGCGATCGAGGTCGGCGTGCCGCAGGGCCACGCCCGGCAGGCGCGCCGCGTGATCACCCAGACGCTGGAGGCGTGGGGCCTGCCGCACCTCACCCGCGGGGCGGTCATGGTCGGCCACGAGCTGGTGGCCAACGCGCTGCGCCACGGCGTGCCGCCGGCGGTGCTGCGGCTGCTGCTGCGCGGCGACGCGGTCGTGATCGAGGTCGGCGACGGCAGCGAGCAGCTGCCGCACATCGCCGAGATCGACAACCAGACCAGCACGTCCGGCCGGGGCATGTGGATCGTGAGCAAGCTCGCCCGGTCCTGGGGCGTGCGCGCCCACCCGGGCGGCAAGACCGTCTGGGCCGAGATCGCCCTGGAGCGCTACTCCCTCTAGCCGACCGGCCGGCGGGTCAGGACAGGGCCATCCGCAACGCGGTGGTCAGCGCCTCGTCGAGGTGGTCGAGCAGATCCCGCGGGTCCGCGTAGACGCCCGCGGCGCCGTGGTCGAGCAGCTCGGCGGCACACAGCCCGCCGCTGGTCAGGCCGATGCACGGGATCGACAGGCGGCCGGCCGAGCGGATGTCCCAGACCGAGTCGCCGACGAACACCACCTCCTCCGCCGACAGGCCCGCGCGGCGCAGCGCCACCTCGACGATGTCCGGCGCCGGCTTGCTGCGCTCGGCGTCGTCCGCGCTGGTCACCGCGGCCAGCGAGGCGTCGGCGTCCAGGCAGCGCAGCAGCGCCTCGAGCTCCGGCCGGGACGCCGAGGTGGCCAGCACGACCCGCAGGCCCCGGTCGGCGCAGGCGTCGAGCAGCCGGCGGGCGCCGGGCAGCCGGCGCAGCGCGGGCCAGTGGACGGCGTAGAGGCTCGCGTGGGCGGCGCGGATGGCGTCGTCGGCGGAGTCGTCGTGGCCGGCGCCGAGCAGCTCGTCGAGGATCATGTCCGAGCCCATGCCGATCGCGCGGTGGATGCGGGCCGCCGGCACGTCGTGGCCGTGCTGGCGCAGCGCCTGCCACCAGGCCACCGCGTGCAGGTAGACGGTGTCGACGAGGGTGCCGTCCACATCGAACAGCACACCGGCCACGGGTTTGGTCATGCCCGGGTGATACCCAGCGGCGCCTGGGTATCACCGGGACGAGTAACGCATCGACGATCGGGGCATCCCGGGGGTACCAACCTTGGGAGGAGGCCCCGATGGGTGCTGTCCGCGACGCGCTCGGCGACATCGTCCGGTTCGTGCCGTCGTTCCTGCTGTTCCTGGTGATCCTGGCGGTCGGCTGGCTGTGCGCGGTGCTGCTGCGCACCGCGGTCCACAAGCTGCTCGGCCGGATCGGGTTCCACCGCCTCGCCGAGCGCGGCGGGGTCGGGCGAGCCCTGGCCCGGGCCCGGTTCGACGCGAGCGACCTGCTGGCCAAGCTCGTCTACTACGCGATCCTGCTGTTCACGCTCCAGGTCGCCTTCGGCGTGTGGGGCCCGAACCCGGTCTCCGACCTGATCGACGCCGTGGTCGGCTGGCTGCCGCGGGCCGTGGTCGCCCTCATCATCGTGGTGGTCGCCGCGGCCATCGCGGCCGGCGTGCGCGACCTGGCCGAGGGCGCCCTCGGCGGGCTGTCCTACGGCCGGCCGATCGCCGCGCTCGGCTACTGGCTGATCGTCGGCCTCGGCGTGGTCGCCGCGCTCAACCAGATCGGCATCGCCACGGCGGTGACCACACCGGTGCTCATCGCCGTGCTGGCCACCATCGGCGGCATCCTCGTCGTGGGCGTCGGCGGCGGCCTGGTCCGCCCGATGCAGCAGCGCTGGGAGGGCTGGCTGAGCCGGGTCGAGCAGGAGGCCCCGGAGGTCTCCGCCCGGGTCCGGGCGGCGGCCGAGACCCGGCGGGCGGAGGCCGAGCGGCTGCGGGCCGAGGCAGAGGCCCGGGCGGCCGAGGAGGCCCGGCTGGCCGCGCAGGAGCAGGCGCGCCGGGCGGCCGCCGAGGAGGAGGCGCGCCGCGCCGCCGAGCAGGTGGTACCGCCGACGCCGGGCCCGATCCCGGGCGTGGTGGACGCGCCGACCGTCATCGTGCCGCAGGTGCAACCGCCGTCGCCCGGCCCGGCCGCGCCCGCTCCGCCCGCGCCCCGGCCGGCCGCCGACGACACAGTCGTCATCAATCCGCCAGATGGGGAACAGCACCAATAAACAACCACAAAACGCCCCTCGCCGCTCGGTGGGGGGCGTTTTGCGCGGAACAAATCGGACTGACCCTCGTCGTTGCCCTATGCACCGTCTAAGGCCCTCTTTCCAGGCCGTGCAAAAGCTGGCATGTTGGGGCGGCGCGCATAGAGGTGCGTCAGAAATGCGCGCAACCGCAAAGTTCGCGAGAGGGGGCACGATGAGCCGACGGAGATGGGTGCACGCCGCTGTGGCGACCGCACTCGTTCCGCCATTGCTCGTAATCGGTTCGGCTAGTCCGAGCCAGGCCGCGCCGGTCCCGGCAGCCAGTCTGTCTCTGGTTCAGGGGCTCACGCCGGCCAAGCAGACCTCGGCGGCGAAGTCAGAGACGAGCCGCATGGCCAAGACCGACCCGTCCCTGCTCAACCGCACCGACACCACCAAGGTGGCGATCGCGGTCAAGCTCGACTACGACTCAACGGCCACCTATTCCGGCGATATCGCCGGGTATGCGGCCACCAGCCCGTCCGTAACGGGGAAGGCGCTTTCGGGAAGCGCCGACGAGAAACGCTATGAAAACCGGATCACCGGTATCGAGGACAAGTTCCTGGCAGACCTCAAGAAGCAGGTGCCCGACGCCCTGGTCGGCCAGAAGCTGCGCACGGTCTACGGCGGCATCTCGCTCGAGGTGCCGGCCAACAAGGTCGGCGCGATCCTGGCCATCAACAACGTCGTGGCGGTCCAGGCCGACACGCTCCGGGCACCCCAGACCGACTCGACGCCGGCCTTCATCGGCGCCGACCAGGTCTACCCGGGTCTCGGCGGCACGGCCAACGCCGGCAAGGGCGTGATCTTCGGGTCGCTGGACAGCGGCATCTGGCCCGAGCACCCGTCCTTCGCCGACAACGGCAACCTGAGCGCACCGCCCGCCAAGGCCGACGGCACCCCGCGTGCCTGCGACTTCGGCGACAACCCGCTGACCCCGGCGAACGACCCGTTCGTGTGCAACAACAAGGTCATCGGCGGTAAGGGCTTCCTCGACACCTACAACGCGTTCCAGCCGATGGAGACCTACGGCTACACCGCCCGGGACTCCGACGGCCACGGCACCCACACCGCTTCGACGGCGGCCGGCGACCCGGTCGCCTCGGCCAAGATCTTCAACATCGAGCGCGGGCCGATCAACGGCATCGCGCCCGGCGCGTGGGTCTCGGTGTACAAGGTGTGCGGCGCCACCGGCTGCTACGGCTCGGACTCGGCCGCCGCGGTCGCCCAGGCGATCAAGGACGGCGTCAAGGTCATCAACTTCTCGATCTCGGGTGGCGCGAGCCCGTACACCGACATCGTGGAGCTGGCGTTCTTCGACGCCTACAAGGCCGGCGTCTTCGTGGCCGCCTCGGCGGGCAACTCGGGCCCCGGCGCCGGCACGTCCGACCACCTGTCGCCGTGGGTCACCACGGTGGCGGCCTCCACCCAGAACCGCTCGTTCAACTCGACGCTGACCCTCGGCTCGTCCGACGGTGCGGCGGCGACCCTGTCGGGCGTCTCGATCACCCAGGGCATCAGCAGCCCGCTGCCCATCGTGATGGCCTCGGCGGCGCCCTACAGCGACGCCACCTGTGACCACCCGGCACCCCCCGGGCTGTTCACCGGCAAGATCGTCGTGTGCAAGCGCGGCGGTGCCACGGGCCGCATCGTGCACGGCTTCGACGTCGCCCAGGGCGGCGCGGCCGGCATGATCCTGTACAACGACCCGAAGGCCGACGCGCTGAGCGACAACCACTGGTTGCCGGCGGTGCACCTGGCCGACGGGGCGGCGTTCCTGGCGTTCGTCGCGGCTCACCCCAGCGTGACCGCGAAGTTCACCGAGGGCGTGAAGGGCACCGGCGTCGGTGACGTGATGACGAACTTCTCGTCGCGCGGCCCCGGCGGCAACTTCATCAAGCCCGACATCACCGCGCCGGGTGCGCAGATCCTGGCCGGCAACACGCCGACCCCGGACGAACCGGTGATCGGCCCGCCCGGCGAGTACTTCCAGGCCATCGCCGGCACGTCGATGTCCTCGCCGCACATCGCCGGCTCCGCGCTGCTGGAGAAGGCGGTGCACCCGGACTTCACGCCGGGTCAGATCAAGTCGGCGCTCTTGACGACCGCGACCACCAAGGTCGTCAAGGATGACGGGCACACCCCGGCCGACCCGTTCGACTTCGGCTCCGGCCGCGTCCAGGTCAACCTGGCCGCGAACCCGGGCCTGACGTTCGACGAGACGGCCGACCGCCTGTTCGCCCTCGGCGGCGACCCGGTCAACGCGGTGCAGCTCAACCTGCCGTCGGTGAACGCGCCGGTCATGCCCGGCAAGCTCACCACGGTCCGCACCGCGAAGAACGTGACGAACAAGACGCTCACCTACAAGGTGGAGACCACGGCCCCGACCGGCGCCTCCATCACGGTGTGGCCGAGCCAGTTCACCGTCGCACCGGGCCAGACCCAGGCGATCAACATCACCATCAAGTCCAGCCAGCCCCAGGCGCAGTACTTCGGCGAGGTGCGGCTGAAGCCGACCGACACCAGCGTGCCGGCCCTGCACCTGCCGGTGGCCTACATCACGAAGCAGGGTGACGTCAAGGTCACGCAGTCCTGCACGCCGACCGCCCTGACCCTGGGGCAGACCAGCGTGTGCACGGTCAACGCGACCAACAACACCTTCAACGACACGGTCGCCGACTTCTCCACGGAGTCGGACGGCAACCTGCCGATCGTCTCGGCCAGCGGCGCCACGGTGGTGACGCCGTTCAAGGCCCAGAAGCCCGGCGTGACGCTGTCCGGGGCGGTCCCCGGCACGCCGTCACTGGTCAACGAGGGTCTCTTCGGGTACATCCCGCTGAGCGCGTTCGGGATCACCCCGGTCGCGATCGGCGACGAGGACCTGACGAGCTTCAACGTGCCGACGTTCCTGTACAACGGGATCTCGTACAACTCGCTGACCGTCGACTCGAACGGGTACCTGTATCCGGGCAGCGACGACACCAATGAGAACAACAACTGCTGCAACATCACCCCGATCCCGGACCCGGCCAAGCCGAACAACGTCCTGGCCCCGTTCTGGACCGACCTCAACGGCGCCGGCGCGCCCGGCCTCCAGGTGGCCACCCTGACCGACGGGGTGGACACGTGGATCGTCGTCGAGTGGCGGGTGAACGACTTCGGCACGACGACGCGCCGGACCTTCCAGGTCTGGATCGGCATCAACGGCACGCAGGACATCACGTTCGCCTACAACCCGCCGACCCTCGCGGCCCTGCCCATCGGGCAGGACCTGGTGGTCGGCGCGGAGAACGTGAACGGCACCGGTGGCCAGGGCCTGCCCCTGAACACCCTGCCGAGCGGTGACCTGCGCGTCGTCAGCACCGACCCGGTGCCCGGAGCGTCGATCAGCTACACCGTGACGGTCAAGGGTGACTCCTCGGGCCACGGCAACGTGACCACGACGGTCGTCAGCCCAGCCGTCCCGGGTAACACGATCGTCAAGACGAAGATCACGGTGAGCGGCCCGGTCAACCGGATCGGCACCTGACGCTGAGTCCCAACTGATCACAAAGCGGCCGGTCCCCTTGCACGAGGGGGCCGGCCGCTCCAGGATCGGGGGTATGCGGACGTTTGCGAGCGCCGGCGAGTTGCTCGCCGCGGTGGGCGAGCACCTCGGATACAGCGACTGGTTCGAGGTCGGCCAGGAGCGAGTGAACCTCTTCGCCGACGCGACCGCCGACCACCAGTGGATCCACGTCGATCCCGAGCGCGCCAAGGCCGGACCGTTCGGCACCACGATCGCGCACGGCTACCTCACGCTGTCGCTGCTGCCGGCGCTGGTTTCCGAGGTGTACCGCGTGGAAGGCGTCCGGATGGGCATCAACTACGGCCTGGACAAGGTCCGCTTCCCGGCGCCGCTGCCGACCGGCTCGAAGGTCCGGGTCGGCATCGAGCTGCTCGTCGCCGACGACCTCGGCGAGGGCTGGGTGCAGCTGAAGAACCGCGCGACCATCGAGCGCGAGGGCCAGGAGAAGCCGGTCTGCGTCGCCGAGACCGTGACCCGCCTGCTGATCTGATCGCTCGCCTCAGCCGGGCAGGTGCACCAGCTCCGCGAGGAGCGCCCGGTGGCGCGCCGCGGAGCCCGGCGACGAGGCCCGGCCGCGGGCCGAGCGCTCGTTCCGCATCTCGCCGCGTCGCCTCAGCCGGGCAGGTGCACCAGCTCCGCGAGGAGCGCCCGGTGGCGGGCCGCGGAGCCCAGCGCGGTCGCGTCGGCGCGGGCCCGCTTGAGGTACCAGTGCGCCGGGTGTTCCCAGGTGAAGCCGATGCCGCCGTGCAGCTGGACGCACTCCTCCGCGGCCTTGACCGCCACCGGCGAGCAGAACGCCTGGGCGAGCGACGCCGCGACCGGCAGGTCGGGATCGCCGGTGGCCAGGCAGTCGGCGGCGTAGCGGGCCACCGCCCGGGCCTCGGTCACGGCCACCCAGAGGTCGGCGAGCCGGTGTTTGATCGCCTGGTACGACCCGATCTGCCGGGCGAACTGCCGCCGCGTCTTGGCATATTCAACCGTGGTGGCCAGGCACCACTCGGCGATCCCCAGCTGCTCGGAGGCGAGCATGGCCGCCCCGGCCGTGAGCGCGCGGGCCACCGCCGCCCCGGCGTCCCCGGCCACGAGGCGCCCCGCCGCCCCGCGCAGCGCGATGTCCGCCAGCGGCCGGCTGAGGTCGAACGACGTCACCGCCGCGATCTCGACGGCGCCGCCCCCGGCCTCCGCCGCGATCTCGACCGTGCTGCCCCCGGCCTCCGCCGCGATCTCCGCGGGATCTTCCTGGCTCCGTGCGGGGCCTTCCTGGCTCCGTGCGGGATCTTCCTCGGTTGGTGCGGGGCTTCCCTGGATTGGCGCGGGGCCCTCCTGGATTGGCGCGGCGCTTTGTCCGGAAATATCCGCCGCTCCGTGGCCGATATTTCCGACATTTCGGTTATGCCAGTTTGTGTCGATCGCGAACAGGCCCTCGGCGGTCGGCACCAGCAGCACGTCGGCGGCGAGCGCGTCGGCCACGGACGTCACCTCGCCGTGCAGCCCGCCGTCGCGCACCGCGACCGTCCAGCGCTGACCGCCCGCGGCCGACAGCGGCACCGCCAGCGCCGCCGTGCGGGTGCCCGCGGCCAGCTCGGCCAGCAGCGGATCGCCGGCCGGCAGCGCGGCCGTGGCCAGCACCGCGCTGCCCAGGAACGGCACCGGCGCCACGGACCGGCCCAGCTCCTCCATGACCACCGCGGTCTCCCGCCAGCTGGCCCCGGCACCGCCCGACGCCTCGGGCACCGGCAGGCCCGCGCAGCCCAGCTCGGCGGCGAGCGTGCGCCACAGCTTGAGGTCGACGGGCTCGGGCCCCTCGAGGCGGCGCAGGTCGGCGCGGTCGCGCAGCAGGGCGCGGACGGAGGCGCGGAGCTCGTCCTCGACCTCGGAGTAGAGCAGATCGGGATGCAGTGGCTCGGTCACTTGGGCAGGTCCTTCCACGCCACGTCCTTGTCGGCCCGCTGCTCCGGCGGCAGGCCCAGCACGCGCTCGGCCACGATGTTGCGGAGGATCTCGGAGGTACCCCCCTCGATCGAATTGCCCTTGGCGCGCAGATATCGGTAGCCCGCCGTGCGCCCGGCGAAGTCCACCGAGGACGGGCGGGCCATCGTCCACGCGTCGTGCCGCAGCCCCTCCTCGCCCAGCAGGTCGAGCTCGAGCGCCGAGATCTCCTGGTTGAGCCGGGCGAACAGCAGCTTCGCGGCCGAACCCTCGGGCCCGGGCCGGCCCGCCGCGAGCTGCTGGCGCAGGCGGGTCCCGGTGAGCCGGGCCGCCTCCGCCTCGACCCACAGCCGCAGCAGCTCGTCGTGCGACCCGGGCGAGCGCAGCTCGGGCCGCTCGCGCCAGAGGCCGGCGACGATGCCGATCAGGCCGCCCTCGCGCGGGATCGCCGCCCCGCCGATGGAGACCCGCTCGTTCATGAGCGTGGTCTGCGCCACGGCCCAGCCCGCGCCCACGGCGCCCAGCCGGTCGGCGTCGGGGATCCGCACGCCGGTGAGGAAGACCTCGTTGAACTCCGCTTCCCCGGTGATCTGCCGCAGCGGTCGTACCTCCACGCCGGGGCCGGTCATGTCGACCACGAAGAACGTCAGGCCCTGGTGCTTGGGCACGGCGGGGTCGGTGCGGGCGAGGAGGATCGCCCAGCGGGCCTCGTGCGCCATCGACGTCCAGACCTTCTGCCCGTCGACGACCCACCCGTCGCCCTCGCGCACCGCGCGGGTGGCGAGCCCGGCGAGGTCGGAGCCGGCGCCGGGCTCGCTGAAGAGCTGGCACCACACCTCCTCGCCGGTCCACAACGGCCGCAGCCAGCGCCGTTGCTGCTCGTCGGTGCCGTGCCCGAGGATCGTCGGCGCCGCCATGCCGAGCCCGATGCCGATCCGGCGCGGGTTGTTGTCGGGCGCGCCGGCCTCGGCGAAGACCCGGTCGACGGCCGCCTGCTCGGCACGGGGCAGGCCGAGGCCGCCGAGCCCGGGTGGGTACTGCACCCAGGCGAGCCCGGCGTCGAACCGCGCCCGCAGGAACTCCAGCGGCGCCGTCGCCGCGGGGTCGTGCTCGGCCAGGAACTCACGGGCGAGGTCCGCTGTACCCACCGTCTGCACTCCTCGGTTCTTAGTTGAGTGGCCCGCCGGCCACGTAGATGACCTGGCCCGACACGAACCCGGCGCCCTCGCTGACCAGGAACGAGATGGTGTGCGCCACGTCCTCCGGCTGCCCCACCCGGCGCACCGGGATCTGCTCGGCCGCGCCCTTCTGGTACGTCTCGAAGTCGACCTTCACCCGCGCCGCCGTCGCCGCGGTCATGTCCGTGGCGATGAACCCGGGCGCGACCGCGTTGGCCGTCACGCCGAACGGCCCGAGCTCGATCGCGAGCGTCTTGGTGAACCCCTGCAGGCCGGCCTTGGCGGCCGAGTAGTTGGCCTGACCGCGGTTGCCCAGCGCGGAGGACGAGGACAGGTTCACGATCCGCCCGAACTTCGCGGCGGTCATGTGCGCCTGCGCCGCCCGGCTCATCAGGAAGGCCCCGCGCAGGTGCACCCCGATGACCGTGTCCCAGTCCCCGTCGGTCATCTTGAACAGCAGGTTGTCCCGGATCACGCCGGCGTTGTTGACCAGCACGACGGGCGGCCCGAGCTCGGCCGCCACCCGCTCGACGGCCGCGGCGACCTGGTCGGCGTCGGAGACGTCGGCCCCGACGGCGAGCGCCCGCCCACCGGCGGAGGTGATCCGCTCGACGGTGTCCTTGCAGGCGCTCTCGTCGAGGTCGAGCACGGCCACGGCGTGCCCGTCGGCGGCGAGCCGGACGGCGGTGGCGGCCCCGATGCCCCGGGCCGAGCCGGTCACGATGGCCACACGATTCAAGTCAGTGTTCGTCACGCCCCCGATCTTCGCGCGGGAGACCCGTTCCGGAAAAGAGTGCACGCCGAGTGCATATTCTCTCACCTGTCCGGGCACCCCGCACTCGTCGCGCCGGTGCCGACCGGAAATGTCCGCCACTCCGTGACGGACATTTCCGACATTTCGTATATGCGAGTTGGCGCGCACCGCGGTGACCCGGTTCGCAACCGGCCGGGACCCGGCGCATCGCCCAGCCTGGCACTATGCGGTGGTTTGGGGGCCACCGTCCGATCGGCGGAAAAAGCCGAAGTTCTCCGTCGGGAACCGTTCAGGTGCGGCAGGGTTGCGCCGATGGTCTCGGCGTCGCACGACGAGACGGTAAATGCGGGGGGCAAGGATGAACGGCACGACGATCACGAAGGCACTCACGGCCGCCGGCTTCACCGCCCTGGCCGGCCTGACCACGATGCTCGGCGCCACCGCCGCGCACGCCGACGTCTCCGGTTCCGCCGCCACCGAGGGCAAGACCGTCGTGTACGTCCGCAACGGCGTGATCTACAAGAGCAACGGCACCGACGAGGTGCGCCTCACCGAGGACGAGGTCAACGCCCGCCCGCGGTTCTCCCCCGACGGCACGAAGCTGGCCTACCTGCACAACGGCACCGTCTGGGTCATGGGCGCGAACGGTGAGGACAAGCACCAGGTCAGCGACCGCGCCGCCGGCGGGCCATCCTGGTCGCCGGACGGAAAGTGGATCGCCTACTCCGCCCTGTCGTGCACCGGCGGCCCCGGCGTCTTCCGCGTCGGTACGCAGGGCGGCACCGCCTCCGAGCCGCTCTTCCCCGCCTCGTGCCGCGACCAGGCCGTCCCCGAGGTCGGCTACGCGATGGAGGTCCCGGCCGACGCGCCGGCCGCCACCCTGGTCGAGCGGCTGCGCACCGACGACGCCGTCGCCTGGTCGCCCGACGGCACGCAGATCGCCTTCCGGGGCGGCGAGTGCGAGAGCATCGCCGACAACTGCCTCAGCGTCGGCACCGTGGCGACCGGTCGCGAGCGGGCGATCGACGTGTACGGCGGCGGCGGCACCGGCACCAGCGGCTTCGGCGTGGTCCCGGCGTGGAGCGCGGACGGCAAGAGGGTCGCCTGGACCAGCTACTCCGCCGACGGTACGGCGGTGGCGGTCACCGAGGCCGACACGACCGGCGGCAACCGTCACCGCATCGGCAAGGCCGACGACCGCGAGATGGTCTACGCCGGCGCCCGTACCGGCGTGCTGACGTCGGCCTACCAGGGCCACTCCTGGATCACCGCGATCGACCTCGCCACCGGCAAGCGCACCCCGCTGCACCAGGGCTCGCAGCCCACGGTCGCCCCGTGACCGCCGGCGCAGAATGCTGATAAATCCGGATAAGTTCAGGCTTATCCGGATTCAGCGCATATCGGGGATAGTGTGCGCGGCGCTCCTGGTGAGCGGTTGCGCCAATGGCGGCACGCCGGCCGCGAAGGCCACGCCATCGGCCGGGAGCGCGCTGCTCACGCCGGCCGACCTGCCCGATGGGTACACCGTCAGCCCGCCCGATCCGGCCCCGGAGGTCAGCGCCGCCAGCAGCGCCAGCGTGGCGGGCTGCGACGCCCTGCTCGACTATTTCCGCGGCGGGTCGGGTGACGGTGGCGGACAAACCGCCAGATTCGAGGCCGGAGCCGCCGGGCCCTTTCTGTCGGAAAATATCGCTCCGAAATCGGAAATTTCCGATTTGGCGGCCAATTGTTGGGAATTCACCGATGTCGCCGCCGATGGTACGACGACCACCGTGCACGTTACACAGCTGACGGATTTCCCGGAGGTCGCCAATGGCGAGCGGGCGTTCCGGATGGAGGCGGCCGGGGGTACCGGCGATGATGCCTTCGCACTGAGCGGCTATCTCGTCGTCGCGAGCGTCGGTGGCGCCACCTGCACGATCGTGCATTTCGGGCAGCCCGGCGTCGACCGGGCCGAAACGGAGCGCATCGCTCGGGCGGCGGTAACCAAGATCAAGCAACGACAATGAGGTATGCGGCTCGGCACGCTCAACCTCATGCACGGACGCTCGCTCGCCGACGGCCTGGTGGACGCCGGCCGGATCCGCACCGCGATCGCCGGCCTCGACGCCGACGTGCTCGGCCTGCAGGAGGTCGACCGGGCTCAGCCGCGCAGCGGCCACGCCGACCTGGCCCGGATCGCGGCCGACGCCCTCGGCGCCGCTGACGTGCTGTTCGTGCCGGCGGTCGTGGGTACCCCCGGGGAAAGCTTCCGCGTCGCGACGGACGCCGACGCCGCCGGGGCCGATCCGCACTACGGCGTCGCGCTGGTCAGCCGATATCCGGTGATCGAGTGGCGGGTCACCCGGCTGCCCGCCGCGCCGCTGCGCGCGCCGATCTTGATCCCGCAGCCGAAGCGGGCCCGGCTGATGCTGTTCGACGACGAGCCGCGGGTGTTGCTCGCCGCGGTCGTCGCGACGCCTATCGGGCGCGTGACAATGGCCACTACCCACCTGTCGTTCGTGCCTGGCTGGAACGTGCGGCAACTGCGAATGGTCCGCCGCGCGCTGCGCGCCATGCCCGCCCCGCGCGTCCTGCTCGCCGACCTCAACCTGCCGGGCGCACTGCCGCGGATCTTCTCCGGCTGGCATCGGCTGGCGGGGGTACCGACCTACCCCTCCCCCGCCCCGCGCGTGCAGTTCGACCACGTCCTGGCCGATCGGCGGGGCTTCGAGCGGCTGCCCCGGGTCGTCGACGTGGCCCGCCCCAGCCTGCCGTTCTCCGACCACCGGCCGCTCATCGTCACACTCCGTGATCGACCCGGCACGCTCAATATTGATTAGGGCAGATTTAAGTCAATAAAGAACGCCTGGCCGGACGGCCTGGCTCGGCGCGATTGCGAACCGTGTTCGCTTAACTACGATTCTTCGACGCCTTGTAGATTAGGCGTTCGTTTGTTGGGATGCGTACCGTCAGTGATTTCCCAACCGAAGGTAAATCGCCGGTCCGGAGGATATGAGCCGTGAAGGGTCGCCACCGCACAGCGGGCTCGTCGGGCGGAGCGCTCAAGATGGGCGCCGCCGCCGTCGCCGTGCTCGTCGTCCTCGCCGGCAGTTGGTATGCGTTCCGCAAGTACTCCCAGCCGTCCTGCGGCGGCAGCGCCGCCACGCTCAGCATCGGCGCGCCGGCCGACATCGTGCCCGCGCTCAAGGCCCAGGGCGACGAGTGGTCCGCGCAGGCCACCAAGAACGGCAACTGCGTCAGCATCGAGGTCTTCGAGGAGGACCCGGCCGACGTCGCGGCCGCGCTCGCCGGGAAGTACGAGAAGACCCTCGCGGGCGTCGGCCAGGCCAACGGCAAGACCCGTATTCCGGACCTCTGGGTCGCCGACTCGTCGCTGTGGCTGCAGCGCCTCCGCGCGGCCAGCTCGCAGACCGTGCCGTCCACCAGCAAGTCGATCGCCAAGAGCCCGGTCGTGCTGGCCATGCCCGAGCCGATCGCGACCACCTTCGGCTGGCCGGAGAAGAAGATCACGTATACCGACCTGATCGGCAAGGTGGCCACCGACCAGAAGGTCAAGGTCGGCATCGTCGAGCCCAGCCGCGACGCCACCGGCCTCGGCGGCCTGCTCACGCTCGCCGCGGCCGCGCAGGCCGCCGGCGGCGGTAACGCCACCCAGGCCACACAGGTCGCGACGGCCGCCCTGCGCGCGCTGGCCGCCGGCCGCTCCGCGCTGCGGGCCGACCTGCTGCAGAAGTTCCCGCGCGGCAGCGACCCGAGCGCGCTGGGCAGCGGCCTGAGCGTCGCGCCGCTGTCGGAGCAGGCGATCATCCAGTACAACGGGCAGCAGCCGCCGGTCCGGCTCGCCGCGCTCTACGCCGAGCCGGCCGCGCCGCCGCTGGACTACCCGGCCGTGGTGCTCACCAGCGGCAAGGCCAGCATCGCCGACCAGCTGCTCAAGTCGCTCGACTCCGCGGACTTCCACGACAGGCTGGGCGCGATCGGGCTGCGCGGCGCCGACGGCACGCCCGGCAAGGGCTTCCAGACCCCGAGCGGCGCGCCGGGCGCGCTCACCGCGACGCAGTTGCCCGACGCCACCGCGATCGAGGGCCTGATCACCAAGTGGCAGGCGATCACGCTGCCGGCGCGCATGCTCGCCGTGCTCGACGTGTCCGGCTCGATGCTCGAGCCGGTGCCGACCGCCGGCGGCGCGACCCGCATGCAGGTGACGCTGGAGGCCGCGCGCAAGGGCATGAGCCTCTTCGACGACTCGTGGGCGCTGGGCGTGTGGGAGTTCTCCACGCTGATGGACGGCACCAAGGACTACAAGCAGCTGGTGCCGATCGGCCCGCTGGTCAGCCAGCGCGCGCAGTGCCTGCAGGCGCTGTCCCAGATCCAGCCGAAGAAGAACGGCGACACGGCGCTCTACGACACCATCCTGGCCGCCTACAAGGCGGTGCAGCAGGGCTACGAGAGCGGCCGGGTGAACTCGATCATCGTCATGACCGACGGCGAGAACGACGACCCGGCCGGCGGCCTCACGCTGGACCAGCTGATCGCCGAGCTCAAGAAGGCGGCCGACCCGGCCAAGCCGATCCAGGTGATCCTGATCGGCATCGGCGACAAGGTCGGCGAGGCGCAGATGCGCCAGATCACCGACGCGGTCGGCGGCGGCACGTTCGTCGCGCCCGACCCGGCCAAGATCGGCGACATCTTCCTGCAGGCGATCGCGCTGCGCGGCCAGGTGGCCCAGCCGAAGTAGGAGCTACCAGCCCGACTTCCGCGCGCGGGCCTCGTAAAGCAGGATCGACGCGGAGACCGACACGTTGAGCGAGTCGCCGGACCCGAGCATGGGGACGGCGACTCGCCGGTATCCGCGGCCGTACCAGTCCTTCGCGATGCCGTAGCGCTCGCTGCCGACCACGAGCGCGGTGCGCCCGCCGTAGTCGGCCTGCCGGTAGTTGATCGCCTCGTCGGTGTCGGCGAGCAGCACGGTGAAGCGCCGATCCGACAGCCACGCCGCGGCTTCGTCGACGGTTTCAAATTCCAGCGTTGGTACCGTCAGGATGGCGCCCTGGCTCGCCCGGATCACCTTCGGATGGGTGAGCCGGGTGCGGCGGTTGGTCAGCACCAGGCAGTCCGCCCCGCAGGCGTCCAGCGAGCGGATCAGCGTGCCGAGGTTGCCGGGGATCTCTACGCCGTCGGCGACGAGCACCAGCGCCGTGCGCTCGAAGCGCAGGTCCGCGGGCGCCCACCGGGGCAACGCGGCCAGCGACAGCAGCCCGTCGGGCTTGTCCCGCTCGGAGATCTTCTCCAGCGTGCGCAGCGAGATGCGGAACGAGCGCTCGGCCCGCTCCGCGACCTGCTCGGCCCGCAGCCGCGCCTCGTCGGCGTAGATCGCCTCCGGGCACCAGAAGAACGTGTCGATCGGCGCGCCGGACTCCAGGAGCATGTTGTGCGCCCACAGCCCCTCGGCCACGAAGAGCTTGTAGCGGTTCGGTGCGGTGTTGTTCTGGATGTGCTGCACCTGCCGCACGGCGGGGTGCTGGACCCCGATGGCCTGGAGTTCCATCACAACGTGACGGTAGCCGACAACTCCTCCGCGTCCACGATGGCCCAGTCGCGCACGTTGCCGGCGGCGGTGAGGTCGGCGCGCACCCGCTCCAGGGCCGCGACCGGCCCGGCCACCTCCAGCCGGGCCACCTCGGCCCGCATCGACTGCTGCGCCGCCGACTTGGCCCGCCGGATCGCCCCGAGCACCTCGGTGGCGAGCAGGAGCGGCGCGGTGTCAGCCGCGACCGGCAGCGCCTCCGGCCAGGGCGCGCGGTGCACCGAGCCCGCCTGCCACCAGGACCAGACCTCCTCGGTCACGTAGGGCAGGAACGGCGCCAGCAACCGCTGCACCGCCGACAGCGCCACCGCCAGCGCGGCCTGGGCCGACTCCACCGCGCCCGGCGCCGCGTCGCCGTAGGCGCGCGCCTTGACCAGCTCCACGTAGTCGTCGCAGAAGGTCCAGAAGAACTGCTCGGTGACCTCCAGCGCCCGCGCGTAGTCGAACTCCTCGAACGCGGCGGTGGCCTCGGCGACCACGGCCGACAGCGCGGCCAGCAGCGCCCGGTCCACCGGCTCGCTCACCCGGCCCGGATCGGGCGACCCGCCGAACCCGAGCACGAACCGGCTCGCGTTGAGCAGCTTCACCGCGAGCCGCCGGCCGACCCGCATCTGGTTGGTGTCCAGCGCCGTGTCGACCCCGCGCCGCGCGCTGGCCGCCCAGTAGCGGATGGCGTCGGCGCCGAACTGCGCGAGCAGGTCCTCCGGCTCGTTCGCCGAGTTGCCCTTGGACTTCGACAGCTTCTTGCGGTCCGGGTCGAGGATCCAGCCGGCGATGGCCGCGTGCCGCCAGGGCAGCACCCCGTGCTCCAGGTGCGAGCGCAGCACCGTGGTGAACAGCCAGGTGCGGATGATCTCGTGCGCCTGCGGCCGCATGTCCATCGGGAACACCCGCTCGAACAGCTCCGGCTCGTCCAGCCAGCGGCCGGCGATCTGCGGCGTCAACGAGGACGTCGCCCAGGTGTCCATCACGTCGGGGTCGCCGATGAAGCCGCCCGGCCGCCCGCGGTCGATCTCCTCGAACCCCGGCGGGGTGTCGCTGCTCGGATCCATGGGGAGGGATTCCGGCACGATCGGATCGTCGTAGATCGGGTTGGCGTCGGCATCCAGCCGGTACCACAGCGGAATCGGCACACCGAAGAACCGCTGGCGGCTGATCACCCAGTCGCCGGTGAGCCCCTCGACCCAGTGCTCGTAGCGGGCCCGCATGTGCGCGGGCGTCCACTGCAGCTCGCGCCCGCGCGCCAGCAGCACCTCGCGCAGCTCCGGCGAGCGGGCACCGTTGCGGATGTACCACTGCCGGGTCGCCACGATCTCGACCGGCCGGTCGCCCTTCTCGTAGAACTTCACCGTGTGCGTGATCGGCCGCGGCTCCCCGTCGAGCTCGCCCGACGCGCGCAGCAGCGCCACGATCTTCTCCCGCGCCTGGCTCACGGTCAGCCCCGCGACCGGCGCGTAGTCGTCCTCGGCCACGCCGTCCGGCGCCTGCAGCCCGAGCCGCCCGTTGCGCTGCATCACCGTGCGCGTCGGCAGGTCGAGCTCCCGCCACCACACCACGTCGGTCAGGTCGCCGAACGTGCACACCATGACCAGCCCGCTGCCCTTCTCCGGGTCGGCGAGATGGTGCGCGAGCAGCGGCACCTCCACGTGGAACAGCGGCGTGCGGACGGTCGAGCCGAAGTGCGGCCGATACCGCTCGTCGTCGGGGTGCGCCACCAGCGCCACGCACGCCGGCAGCAACTCGGGCCGCGTGGTCTCGACGAAGAAGTCGCCGAACTTGATCCGGTGGAACGCCCCCGGCCGCTCGCGGTCCTCGAGCTCGGCCTGCGCCACCGCCGTCCCGAACGACACGTCCCACAGCGTCGGCCCGTCCACCGCATAGGCCTCGCCCCGCCCGAGACTGTTGAGAAACCCGCGCTGCGCGGTCGCCCGGGCCCGGTCGCCGATGGTGGTGTACAGCAGGGACCAGTCGACGCTGAGCCCGACGTGGCGCCAGAGCCGCTCGTAGGCCCGCTCGTCCAGGTCGGTCTGGCGCTGACAGAGCTCCACGAAGTTCCGCCGGCTGACGAGCACCCGCTCCTTGCCCGGCTTCTCCGGCGGCTGGAAGTGGGGGTCATATGGCAACGTGGGGTCGCACTGCACCCCGAACGTCAGCTGCACCCGCCGCTCGGTCGGCAGCCCGTTGTCGTCCCACCCCATCGGGTAGAACACGGATTTGCCGCGCATCCGCTGGTACCGAGCGATGATGTCGGTCTGGGTGTAGGAGAACACGTGCCCGATGTGCAGCGCCCCGCTCACCGTCGGCGGCGGCGCGTCGATCGAGAACACGTCCGCACGCACCGCACTCCGGTCAAACGCGTAGGTACCCTGCTCCTCCCATACCCGCGCCCACTTCTCCTCGAGCCCGTCGAGTGAGGGACGCTGCGGAATCCGTTCGGCTTCAGGCATGCACCCGATGCTATGTCCACCCCGCCGCCCCCACCGCCCATTTCCGCTGTCGGTGACAGAGCGTGCGAGCACCGATCACGGATAGGCTTACGCCACCGTTCCCGCGGACACCGGTCGCTCCGCCCTCTGCCAGACCGCCCATCAAGCGATGGCGGCGATATCACCATCGTCGAAGTAGATCGCCTGGTGGAGGCGTCCGCCGAGCGCCACCGCGTAGCGGGCAAGCACGTCTTAATCCGACACGTGGCCCTGCTCGATCCGGGACACGCGCCCCCCATGCGGTCGGCGACCTCCTGCTGGACCAGGCCGCGTTGTTTGCGCACCTCGGCCGGCCGATGGCCCAGGACGGCCTGCGACCTCCGATCTGCGCGGCCGGCCCGGGCGGCTGAAAGTCTCCGTGATCATGATGCCCGCGGTGGCCGCACCACGGGTTTGCCATGATCCCGGAACCTTTCGGTACACGGGGGTACATCACCACTCCGTGATCATGAAAAACCGTTGGTGTCGGTGCCGCGTTGTGCATGATCGCGGAGACTTCCGGTCGCTGCGCGGCTTGCAGCGCCCGACCTGATCGCCGACCGTGCCCACCCCGGGGTATCGAGGCACGCAGGCCGGGGGCTGCGATCTGGTCCGGCGTGGATCGGCGGTGAGTGCGGCTGTGCGCGGCCGTTGCTACATGCGTTGCTACACGGCACCAGAGGTCAGGCGATGGCGGTGATGTCGCCGTCGTCGAAGTAGATGGCTTGGTGAAGGCGGCCGCCCAGGGCAATGGCGTAGCGGGCGAGGACCTCCTGGCCCGAGACCTTGCCCTGCTCGATCTGCGAGACCCGGCCCTTGGTAACGCCCATACGGTCGGCAACCTGCTGCTGGGTCAGCCCGCGACTCTGGCGCGCTTCAGCGAGGCGATGCCCGGTGACCTCGGCCAACAGTTCCTGTTTGCCGGCCGCAACGGCTTCCTCACCGCCGGCCTGCTCGACGAGCTCGCCTCGAATGTCGCTCCAGCGCACGTAGCTGCTCATCGCTGGCCCCTCTTCCTGTGCCCGTTCTTTCAGGTAGACCTCGTAACGCTGTTCCGCAAGCGGAATCGCCTCCCGGTACCAGGTGTCCTACCGACACGATCGTCCGCTGCTCGGAAGTTCGTCGCTGCTCCACAGATGATCTTTCGGGCGGGCTGCGAACGCACAAACCCCGACCGCGTTTCCGCTGGTCGGGGTCTGTAAAGCCCGGCGAAGAGCTTTGTGGGCAGGGGCGGGGTCGAACCGCCGACCTTCCGCTTTTCAGGCGGACGCTCGTACCGACTGAGCTACCTGCCCATAGCGACCCAACTGGTGGGCCTTGCGGTCCTGACGGGACTTGAACCCGCGACCTCCGCCTTGACAGGGCGGCGAGCACTCCAACTGCTCCACAGGACCTTGCTTACTCTCCGTGCCCCCAACGGGATTCGAACCCGTGCTACCGCCTTGAAAGGGCGGCGTCCTGGGCCGCTAGACGATGAGGGCGGCCCCGCTATCATCGCATATCCTGCGACTCTCGCGGTGTTGCTCCCATCCGGCCCCGCCGGAGGCTTTCAGAGCATACGTGACCCCACCAGCGTTCACCAAATGAGTATCCGTCAGTGGCGCGGCGGCGGGGTCCGTGCTGGTCAGACCGGCATTGCTATGAGCGTGAACTTGCTCTTGAGCTCCGGCAGCAGGGTCTTGTAGGCGGCCACCGTGCAACTGCGGTCGCCGCCGCCGTCGTGGGACAGCACGATCGCGCCCGGCTTCGTGTTGTTCCTCACGTTGGACACGATGTGGTTGGTCATCTGCTGGCCGGACCACTTCTTGACGTTCCAGTCGGATGGGTCGACGTTCCAGCCCAGCGACTTCATGCCCAGCTCGGCGGCGATCTGCACGGCCAGCGGGGTGAAGTTTCCGCCCGGGTGGCGGAAGTACTTGATCTGCGCGTCCGGCACGGCCTTGTGAATCTCGTCGTTGGTCTTCTGCAGGTCGGCGCGGATCGTGTCGGCGGATTTCTTGCCCAGGCTCTCGTCGTGCTTCCAGGTGTGGTTGCACAGCGTGTGACCGTCCTTGACGATCGCCTGCACATATTGCGGGTACTCCTGAACATTGACCCCGATCAGGCAGAACGTGGCCTTGATGCCCTGGGCCCGCAGCATCTCCAGGATCTTGGGCGTGTCCGGGCCGGGGCCGTCGTCGAAGGTCAGCGCGACCGCGGCCGAGCCGGTGGTGTGCAGGATGCCGTCCGACGGCGGCTGGGTAGAGGCCGACGCGGACGCCGAGGCCGACGCGGAGGCCGGCGCGGACGCCGGCGCCGAGGTCGACGCCGAAGCCGAAGCGGACGCCGAGGTGCCGGCCGCCGGCTTGGCCCCGCCGGTCGAACCGGCGCCGCCCACGATCGGGTGCGTGATCGGATCGCCGCCGGCCTGCTCGGCGGCGGGGGCGGACCCGGAGCCGGACGCGTGCCACGAGGCAGCGGACGGAGCGGTCTTGGTGCCGCAGCCGGCGAGGGCCAGGACGGCGGCGGTGATCACTGCTCCTACCGCGAGTCGAGTCCGTGACATGGGGGGCTCCGAGGGGGCTTTGAGGTTTCGTTGACGAAGCCACACGCTAGTGACTCTCGGATGCACCCAACCTCCCGCGTTCAGTCCATGGCACGAACCCGGGAGTACCACGACAAGGGACTATTACGCAGATAACTAGGTGAGTACCGATGTGAGAATCACCAGCGCCTCTGCCAGACTGTCCGGAAAGACGACCCCGGATGGTACGAACGGTCGATCCCAGCCGGGCCCCGCCGCCGCGACCACGAGGGGCCGTCCGCGTTCGACCAGGATGCCCTCCAGCTGATCGGGCGCGGCGGTCGACACGTGGTGCGACCACACCAGGACCCCGGCCGGGCCGGTGCGCCGAACGGCCGCGAGCAGCGCCGCGGGCGGGACCCGCGCGCCGAGCGAGCGGACCGGCACGCCGCTGGCGGCGAGCGCGGCCGCCAAAGCCTCGATGGGCAGGCTGTGCTGCTCCTCGTTCGCGCACGCGAGCAGCAGCCGGACCGGCACGCCTTCCGGCGGGCGCGGCACGGCGCCGAGCACCGCGGAGACGCAGCCCGACACGAGGTGCTCGACCTCGATGAGCCCGCCGGTGGCCGCGTGCCGGTCGCCGATCACCGACAGCACCGGCCGCAGGACGTTGTCCCAGGCCGCGACGACCCCGAGCGCGCGGACCGCCTCGGCGACGCGGTGGCGCACCGAGGGCGCGTCGAGGCGCAGCGCCGCGCGCAGCAGCCCACGCACGGCCGCGGCACTGTCACCGGCGTCGGCCACGCCGATGAGGACGGTGTGGTGCGAACGGTTGCTCGCCCACCGGGCCGCCTCGCCGGGCGCCACCCCCTCGCCGATCAGCCGTTGCATGAGCTCGAGCCGCTCGATGTCCTGCTCGGTGTACCGCCGGTGATGCCCCGGCTCGTGCAGCGACGGACCCATCCCGTAGCGCTGGTGCCACGTCCGCAATGTCGTGACGGCGACGCCGAGCCGCCGGGCCACGGCCCCGGCCGAATACGCGGCGCCGGGACTCATCGCTCCGACGACCGCCAGGCGTCCAGAACCCCGGAGAGCCACGGAGCATAGCGGTCCGGGAACCGCTGGAGCCGCTCGGCCAGCTCGTCGGGCGCGACCCAGTCGGTCTCGGCCACCTCGCTCGGGTCGGCGCGCACCGGCCCGTCGAACTCGCCGACGAGCACGTGGTCATACTCGAACTCGGCCCGGCCGGAATCGGGATCGTCGGCCTGGTAGACATACACCCCGATCTCGTTGAGCAGGGCAAAGACGCCCAGCTCCTCGCCGAGCCGCCGCGCGGCCGCCGTGACGACGGGCTCCCCGGGCGCCGGATGACCGCAGCAGGAGTTGGCCCAGCGCAGGGCGAAGCGCGTCTTCACCGCGGCGCGCTGCTGCAACAGCAGCTGCCCGCCGGGCGAGATCAGCAGCACCGAGAACGCGCGGTGCAGCCGGCCCGGCGCCTGGTGCGCGGCCTCAACGGTGGCGGTGCCGACCGGGTGGCCGTCTTCGGCGACCAGCTCGACCAGGTGTTGTTCCCGAGACACAGCTACGACTCCCCCGTGACACGGGACGCGGCGAGGCGACCGGAGATGAGCACCATGGGCACGCCGACGCCGGGCTGTGTGCCCGAGCCGACGAAGACCACATTGGACAGTGTGGGATGGAGGTTGCCGGGCCGGAAGGGTCCGGTCTGGCGCAGCGTGTGTGCGGCGGCGAACGGCGTGCCGGCCGCCATGCCCTGGTCGGCCCAGTCGGCCGGGGTGACGAACCGCGAGACCTCGATGCCGTCTCCGAAACCGATGTAGCCGCGCTGCTCCAGCGTCGCGATGAGCTCGCTGCGGTAGATCCCCGCCAGCGGGCCCCGCCAGTCGGGCAGCCCTGCGGTGAGGTTGGGCGTCGGCGCGAGCACGTAATACGTGTGGCGACCCGCCGGGGCGAGGGACGCGTCGGTGCGGGTCGGGTTGGTGACCAGCAACGACGGGTCGCTCATCAGCCGGCCCCGATCGATGACCTCGTCGAACGTCTCTCGCCAGGAGCGGCCGAAGTGGATGTTGTGGTGCGCGATCGCCCCGTACCCCTGCCGCGACCCCACGTGCAGCACCACGCAGGACGGCGAATACCGCAGCCGCCCCAGCAACGGGCTGCGCCATCGCGACGGCGGCAGCAGGTCGCGATAGGCCACCGGCAGGTCGGGGTTGAGCACCACCACGTCGGCCGGTAATCGGCGCCCGTCCTCGGTGAGCACGCCGGTCGCGCGGCCGGCGGCCACCTCGACCCGGGACACGGTGCTGCCGTAGACGATCTCGACGCCGTGCTTCTCCGCGACGCCGGCCAGAGCGCGGGCGACCGCGTGGATGCCGCCGCGAGGGAAATACACCCCGGCGACGCTGTCGAGATAGGCGATGACCGCATAGAGCGCCAGCGCCTGGTGCGGGGCGACCCCGGCATACATCGCCTGGAAGGAGAAGATCCGGCGGGTGCGCGGATCCTTGAAGAACGCATTCACCTTGGACTGCAGCCGCCCGAAGCCGCCCCGCCGGATCAGGCGCCACAGATTGGCCGTGACCAGGTCACGTGGGGTGTCGAGGTTGCGGTCGATGAAGTCGGCGCGCTCGATCCGCCACAGCTCGCGGGCGTGGTCGACGAAGCGCAGGTAGCCGTCCGCCTCACGGCTGCCACAGACCCGCGCGACCTCGCCGGCCATGCGGGCGGTGTCGGCGATGACATCCAGCGTCGAGCCATCGGGGAAATGCGCCCGGTAGGCCGGGTCGAGCCGGGTCATCGGCAGCCACGCGTCGAGATCCTCGCCGACGGTGCCCAGCAGCTCGGCGAGCAGCTCCGGCACGGTCAGCACGGTCGGCCCGGTGTCGAACTCGTATCCCTCCAGGCTCAGCCGGCCGGCGCGCCCGCCGGGCTGGTCGGCCCGCTCCAGCACGGTGACCGCCCGCCCGGCCGCGGCCAGGCGGATCGCCGCGGCCAGGCCACCGAGGCCGGCCCCGACGACGACCACCCGGTCAGTCCGACCCGTGACGGCTCGCATGCCGGCCCTCCCCGTTTCTTGGTGACTCCGTGTTTCTTGTGGCTCCGGGGGCAAGCTTAGCGTAAGCTCTGGCTTGCGTCGATTGATGCGTCGATTTTTCACCGAGTAGCCGGAGAGGATGAGGTCAGATGGGTGCGCCACTCGAGGCCGCCTACGAGCGGTGCCGCGCGCTGCACCGCGAGCACGGCCGCACCTACTACCTCGCGACCCGGCTACTGCCGGCCTGGAAACGCCGCCACGTGCACGCGCTCTACGGCTTCACCCGCCATGCCGACGAGATCGTCGACCGCATGAGCGGAGCGTCACCACAGGCGCGCGCCGCCGAGCTCGCCGCCTGGTCGGCCGAGTTCCTGCGCGGGCTGCGCGACGGGCGCTCCGACGACCCGCTGCTACCCGCGGTCCTGCACACCATTCAGGTCTTCGACATCGACCTCGACGACTTCCGCAAGTTCCTGGCCAGCATGGCGATGGACCTGACCGTCACGGAGTACGAAACCTACGACGACCTGCTCGGATACATGGAGGGGTCGGCGGCCGTCATCGGCACGATGATGCTGCCGATCCTCGAGCCGTCCGACCGCGCCACCGCCCGCGAGCCCGCGCGCCAGCTGGGCCTGGCCTTCCAGCTCACCAACTTCATCCGCGACGTCGCCGAGGACCTCGAGCGCGGACGCGTCTACCTGCCCCGGCGGGATCTCGCCGAGTTCGGCGTCACCCGCGCCGACCTGGAGCGGGCCCTCGCCACCAGGAGCAGTCCACCGAAGATCAAGCATTTGATTCGGTACGAGGTGAGCCGCGCCCGGCGGCACTACGCCCTCGCCGCGCCGGGAATCCCCATGCTCGCGCCCGCCTCGCAGGCGTGCATGCGGGCCGCCTACCGGCTCTACGGCGGCATCCTCGACGAGGTCGAGGCACAGGACCACGACGTGTTCGCCCGCCGCGCGACGGTGCCGAAGTGGCGCCGGCTCACGGTCGCCCTCGCGTGCATCCTGTCGCGGCCGGGCACCGCCGTGCCCGCGCCCGCCGCGGCGGACGTTCCGCAGCAGCGGGACCCCTCGGCGCTGCTGGACCTGCGGGGGACGGCAGCATGAAGACGGCCGTCGCGCTGCTCACCCGCCATCCGCACACCACCGAGCCCGTGGCACCGCTGGAGCGGCGCGGGACGGCGGTGCTACTCACCCGCGATCCGCGCGCCACTGCCGAAACGGCCCGCGCCCCCAAGCGTGTGACGCCGCTGGAGCTGCGAGGGGCGGCGGTGCTCTTCACCCGCAACCCACGCGCCACCGCCGAGTGCGTGGCGCCGCTGGACGGGCGAGGGATGGCATGAAGACGGCGGTCGTGCTGTTCACCCGCGACCTGCGGGTGCACGACAACCCCGCCCTCGCCGAGACGGTTCGCGCCGCCGAGCGTGTGGTGCCACTGTTCGTCCACGACCCGGCCCTGCCGGCCGGGGACAATCGGCGGCGCTTCCTCGCCGGGTGCCTCGCCGACCTCCGCGACGCGCTGCGGCAGCGCGGGGGTGATTTGGTCGAGCTGCGCGGCGATCCCGTCCGCGAGACCGTCCGCCTGGCGAAGGCCGTGGATGCGGCGGGGATCGCCGTCGCCGCCGACGTGAGCGCGTATGCACAGGCCCGGGAGCGACGGCTGGCCGCCGCGTGCGCCGAGGAGCGCATCGCGCTGAAGACCTTCCCGGGCGTGACGATCGTTCCGCCCGGCGCGCTGCGCCCGGGTGGCGGCGGGTCGCATTACAGGGTGTTCACGCCCTACTACCGCGCCTGGCAGGCCACCTCCTGGCGTCCCGTGCTCGCAGCGCCACGCCGCATGGCATTGCCCGACAATATGCCGAAATATCATCATGAATCGGTCAGCTCTGGCGGTGAGAGCGATGGGCGCAAGCGGCTCTCGTCGTGGCTGTCGAAGCTTGAGGGGTACCTCCAGATGCACGACGATCTGGCCGCCGACGGCACCTCGCGACTGAGCCCCTATCTGCACTTCGGCTGCCTGTCGGCGCGCGAGCTGGCGGCGCGGACACGCGACCGGCCCGGCGCCGAGCCCTTCGTGCGGCAGCTGTGCTGGCGCGACTTCTACCACCAGGTGTTGTTCGCGTTCCCGCAACTGCGCCGCCGCGCATACCGCCCGGGCGCCGAAGACTCGTGGCGCGCCGAGCCGGACGCCCTGGAAGCGTGGAAGGCCGGCCAGACGGGCGTGCCGATCGTCGACGCGGGCATGCGGCAGCTGCTGGCCGAGGGCTGGATGCACAATCGCGCCCGGCTCATCACGGCGTCGTACCTCACCAAGCACCTCGGCCTCGACTGGCGCGCCGGCGCCGACCACTTCTTCGACCTGCTCGTCGACGGCGACGTGGCCAACAATTACGGCAACTGGCAGTGGGTCGCCGGCACGGGCAACGACACGAAGCCGTACCGCCGCTTCAACCCGCTGCGGCAGGCGGAGCGCTTCGACCCGGACGGCGTCTATGTCCGCCGCTACGTGCCTGAGCTGGCCGACATCCCGGGCAAGGCGGTCCACGAGCCGTGGAAGCTCCCATCCGCCGCGAGACTCCATTACCCGGCGCCACTTCACATTGACGTCCGGTGACAGCCGCCAAAAACTGTCGGTGGTCATCCGTAAGGTCTCAGCCATGGACGAAACCTTCTGGATGCCCCTGACGGCGGATTCGCACCGCACCCTCATCATCGACGGCCGCAGCTACGAGGCCCTGGCGTCGTGCGGCGCCGATGGCATGGTCGGCCTACGACTGACCGGCTGGAACGCCGGCTATGTGGTGATCGAGCTGGTCGGCGAGCTACCCGCCGCCGATGCCTCCGACGTGGGAAACCTGATCGCGTCGGCCCTGGCCGGTTTCCGCGACCTGGGCCCGCCGTCCGCCGCCTTCGACCAGTCCTTGCCACTCGACCCCGCCTTCGACGGCTCGCCGTTTACCGATCGAGGCTTCGACCACCCCGCACCATTCGACGCACCCGCCAGCTCCTCAGGTGTCGGCCCGGCCTTCGACCGCTCGGCGCCCTCCGGGGCCGCGGCCGGCCGTTCCGCGCCCGCTGGGCCCGGCTTCGACCGCTCGCCGCCCTCAACTGGCCGTTCCTCGCCCGCTGGGTCCAGCTTCGACCGCTCGTCTCCCGCGGGGGCCGCGCTGGGTCGCCCATCGGGCGGTGGCGGCCTCGGGCGCGTTCCCGTCCGGTGGCTGCCGCCCGAGCGCCGCCATCCCAACGCCGGCCGCCCGTGGGCCTCGCGGGACATGGAGCTGCTGCTGAGCCGCCTGGAGGAGGGCGCCGACATCAAGACCCTGACCGCCGAGCTGGGAAGAAGCGAGGCCGCGGTCCGCTCTCGCCTGCAGATCCTGCGGGCAACCCGCCCGGGGCCGGAGCCACCCCCGCGACCGGACTGACGGTCGGTCACGTCCGCAGGCGTGGTGTATGAGCTTGGCGTGTCCGCCCCGGACCGGCGCCGGCACGGCCGTGATGCGCCGCGTGCGGTCCATCACGTCCGCAGGCGTGGTGTATGAGCTCGGCGTGTCCGCCCCGGACCGGCGCCGCACGGCCGTGATGCGCCGCGTGCGGTCCGGGGGCGGCTGGCCCGCAGTCCGCCGCGCTGCCCGACGTGCGCCGCGCGGTGGGCAACGACGTGGAGGTCCATCTCCGCGCGCTCCCCGGCACCGGCCGCGCCGCCCGGGAATCGGCACCGCTGGCCGCCATGACTGTCGGCGACCACGTGGTGCCCGGCCTGCACGGCGCAGCACGCTGGGGCGGGGCACGATCGGCGATCACGTCCCGCCCGTAGGGCGCCGCACGCCGCGGGGCACGGCGCAGCGACCGGAAGTCTCCGTGATCATGCGCACCGGGCGTCGACACCATCGGTTTTTCATGATTGTGGAGTGGTGATGTACCCCTGTGTACCGAAAGTCTCCGGGATCATGGCAAACCCGTGGTGCGGACACCGCAGGCCGCATGATCACGGAGACATACGTCCGGCCCGGCCGCGCAGATCGGCGGTTGCGCCCCGGGCATCCGCACCGTCGCCGGGTCGGCGTCGATGACCGCTCGTGCCCCACCGGCGGCCACCGACATCCAGCCCGCGGCGGCCGCCGGCGGTCGCCTGACATCAACCAGCACGATCAGGACGCCGGCCTCATACACCACGCCGGCGGACGTGACCCTGACGGTCGCCGCGAATCATCGCGATGACCTGTAGCCCTAATACCCCTGAAACCGGTCCGAATTACTCAATCACGTGATGTGGAGGCACCACTCTGGACAAACCTGACAACTGAACATCGGCCGAACGCGGCGCCTTGCGGTGATGGACGGCGCGCCGAGGGTCGACACGGGCCTGCGAGCTGGCGGAGGATGTGGTTCCGCTACTCGACGTCGGCAGGCAACGTGACGATCCCCGAACCGACCGCTGCTCCGATCAGCGACCCGCCCGCAGTCGGGCGGATCCCGCAGCAGCGAACGCCGGACGAGCGGCTCGCAACCCCGTCGACTCCGGAGCCGACCCCGGCGCGCGTCGAACCAACCACGCAGCGCACCGACGCAAGCCCGCCTGGACCCGAACCGAGCCCGCCGAGTGTCGAACCGGCCGTCGAACCACGGCCTGGCGAGACCACTCCGTACCCGGCACCGACCTCACCGGTCCCATCACCGAGAGCGGTCGGGACAGCAGCCGTCGTGGCGGTGCCGACCGCGTCCAGCACGGCGCCGGCGCCGGGTGTGGCGATCGCACCGAGCGAGGCGATCGCGTCAAGCATGGTGGTGGGACCGGGCGGCGAGAGCGGGCCTGCCGCTGCCGGTGGGCAAGGCGCGGGCGTCATAGGGGCGCCCTGGCCGGGCGGGGTGTATGCGGGCGGGGTGTATGCGGGCGGGCCGCCTTACGGGGACTCGCGCTACCCCGGCGGGGGCCCGGGCGGCTGGCGGCCCGGGGCGTCTCCCGCCGCGCACGGAGGTTGGGGGCCGGGGGCATACCCAGGCGCGCAAAGGGGCTCGGCGCCGGGGGCATACCCAGGCACGCAAAGGGGCTCGGGGCCGGGGGCATACCCAGGCACGCAAAGGGGCTCGGGGCCGGGGGCGTATTTAGGCGTGCAAGGGGGCCTGGGGACGGGCGCATATCCGGGCGCGCAGGGGGGGTGGGGGGCGCCGGGGTGGGTGGGGCAGCTGCCGCCGCAGCCGCGGAGGAGTTACTTGTGGCCGGTGCTCACCGCGCTGCTTGTGGTCAGCATGGTGCTGGCGGTGGGTGGGGCGGGGGCGGCCGCGTGGGTGTTGCGAGGGAGTGGGGACGCCGCGCCTAGCGCCACGACCTGGGTCGATGTGCGGCCCGAGGTCGGGGGCAAAGCCATCGACGCGATTCTGGCTCGGCGGGCGGAGGCGGTCAAGCGCAAGGATCTCGGTGAGTGGATGGGCGACGTCGATCAGAGTGATCCGGCGTTCGCGCAGGGGCAGCGGCAGGAGTTCGAGAATCTTACGAAGTTGCCGTTCGCGGAGTTGAGTTTCGAACGTACCGCTGTCTCCGCGGTCAAGATGGCGGCGTTCATGCCGTCGCAGATCTTTGCTCGGTACCACGCGGCGGCGCGGGTCATCGCGGTCACCGTGCGGCATCGGATTGAAGGGGTGGACAGTCTGCCGGTGGCCACGCCGTGGCTGGCCGTGTTCGGGTATGCGCAGGGGAAATGGTTGATCGCCGGGGACGGAAGCGGCAAGGACATGCCGACGGGGGCGGCGGGGCAGCCGTGGGACTCGGGCGGGGCGATCACCGTGGTACGGGACGATCGGGTGGTCGCGGTGCTGTCCGCCGACCACGCGGAGAGCGGGAAGTCGCTGCTGCAGCTGGCCGAGACCGGGCTGCAGCAGGTGGCGGAGGTGCGGCCGTCTGGATGGGACGGGAAGGTGCTGCTCACGGCCGTTACCGACAAGCAGATCTTCGACACGTACTTCGCCGAGTCCCAGGATCGGGTGGCGCAGGTGGCGGCCATCGCGGTTCCCTACTACAGCGCGGTGGCGGAGTGGTCGAATCGGCCCGCGTACGCGACCACGCGCGTGGTGTTCAACCCGACCGAACTGTCCGCGCCGAAGGCCGAACTGCAGCATGACCTGACGCACGAGTTCACGCATGCGGCGATGGGGCCGGTCACCGGGCCGTACACGCCGCGCTGGCTGGTGGAAGGGTTCGCGGAGTACGTCGCCTACAAGGACGGGAAGTACAACGCGGCGGGGATTCGGCAGGCGCTCGGGGATCTCGTTGTCGGGTCGTTGCCTACGGACCAGCAGTTCTACGACGAGCCGCGAAACTACATCACCGGATGGCTGGCGTGCCGGATGATCGCCGAGGCCTACGGGCAGGCGAAGCTCATCGCGTTCTACGAAGGGTTCATGCGAATGTCCGAAGTGGACTCCGTGGCGCACGAGGTGCTCGGGATCAGCAAGGACCAGCTCGAGCAGCAGTGGCGCGACTTCGTGGCAAAACAGCGCAAATAACCGAAACAGCGCAATAAGCGAAACAGCGCAGACAACGAGACAGCGCAGACAAGCGAAGAGCGCGAACAAAGCAACAAGCGAGTGGAAGGCGGCGCGGCCGGTGACCGGCCGCGCCCTCAGCGGTGCGGGTCAGGCCGGGGGCTGGCCGCCGTCGCCGTCGACGACCTCTTCCGGCGTGCCGTCCTGGTCGAGGTCGCTCATCGTGATGTCGACCTGACCGTCGCCGTTGGTGTCGAACTGGAACAGGTCCGCCTTGCCGTCCCCGTCGGTGTCGACCGCCCAGAGGTCGGCCTTGCCGTCGTTGTTGGTGTCGCCGACGAGAAGCTCTACGCGCTCGTCGCCGCGCGTCTCCACGGTCTCGTTGTCGCTCATCTGGTGGTCCTCTCACCTCACTCGGGGGCAATCGCGTTCACGGTAGGCCCTCGATCTCCGCCGCGCGAGTCAGGCCCACCGAAACCGGCGACCCCGGCCGGTCGGAAACCGGTCAAGGCCGCGCGGAAACCAGCCAAGCGAATCGCAAACCGGTCAAGGCGGCGCGGAAACCAGCCAAGCGAGTCGCGAACCGGTCAAGGCCGCGCGGAAACCGGCCGAGCCAGTCGCAAAACCGGTCAAGGCCGGAGTGCGGGAGGTACCAAAGCCGGAAACGAATCAGGCCTTGACGCCCTCCGCGACCAAGGCCTTGATGGCCAAGGCGGACTCGTCGAAGCCCACGATCAGGATGCCGGTCGCGCCGAAGCCCTTGATGTCGGACGCGATCGGGTTGAACAGGCGCGGGCCGTCGTTCTTGTCGTAGTTGTCCTTGGCCTCGTACTTCTTGACCAGGATGTTGTTCGGTTTGACGCCCGCGGACAGCAGGTCGGCGCGCACGCCGTCGGCCAGGCCGCTGCCGTAGGTGTCGTCGCGGGCGACGATGGCGACCTTCGTGTGCCCGTCGCGCATGATGATGTCGGCGACGGCCTTGGCCTGCAGGACGTCGGGCGGCGAGGTGCGGAAGAAGAAGCCCTTGTCGTCGATCTTCGTGAGCTCGTCGGAGGTGGCCGAGGGCGAGATCATGACCCGGCCGGCCTGCACGATCTGCGGGATGACGGCCTTGCTCACGCCCGAGGCACCGGCGCCGATGATCACGCCGACGCCGTGCGCGATGAACTGGGCGGCGGTCGCCTTGGCCACGTCGGGGTTGGTGCCGTCGTCGCCCTCCTCGACCTGGACCGGCGCGCCGAGCACGCCGCCGGCCTCGTTGATCTCCTTGATCGCGAGCTTCGCGGCGGCGAACATCGGGGCGCCCTGGAAGGCCAGCGCGCCGGTCTTCGGCAGCAGCAGGCCATATTTCAGCGACGGTTTCGGGCCGCCGCCGGTCGGCTTGCCCGGCGACGAGCTCGGGGCCGGCGGGGCGGTCTTGTCCTCGCTCTTCTCGTCGCCGGCGCCGACGAACTCGGTCTTGGCGTCGTCGATGGTGTTGCTCGTGCCGAAGTTGAGCACGCCGTACATCGCGGCGGAGGGCTCGCCGACGCCGGTGAAGCCGCTGCTGCGCAAGGAGATGCCACGGTACTTGAAGTCCTTGCCCGACTTCGCGGCCGTGAGACAGGCGGTGAGGGTGTCGCAGACGTTGTCGCCGGTGGTCACGCCGATGATCTGCTTGGCGATCGACGTCGGCTCGATCGACCGGCCGGCCTCGGCGGCCAGGGCGGCGATCACGACGGCGTCGTAGGTCTCACCGGCGTAGTTGAAGTCGGTCAGCGACGGGTCGATGGCCTTGACCCGCTTCTTGAAGTCGTCGCTGAGGGGTGTCAGCGGGGTCGTGCCCTTCATGCCGGCGAGCACCGCCGGGGAATCCTTGAGTGCGTCACCGAACGAGTTGGACATGTTGCCGTCCGTGCCATATAGGCGGATATCACTGGCAGACGGGGTCGATCCGTCGCTCTGCGTGCCGGACCCGCAACCGGAGGCGGCGAACAGCACACCAATCGCGGTGAGCGCTCCCATCAAGGCGGTAGCCGAGCGTGCGCGCATGGGCGTTTCTCCTCCCCAAAGGTCCGTGCGCACCTTAGCGCGGACGGCTCCCGGACTTAAGCCGGGGCGCGGGTACGCTTCCCCGCATGGTGAACACAGAGGCGGAGCCGGAGCCCGCGGCCGGGGTGCTGCCCGGGGGTCTGTCCTTGGCGGGCACCCTCCCGGAGCGGATGGGCATCGCCGTCGTCGAGGCGGCGCCCGAGCGGGTCGTCGCGACGATGCCGGTGGCCGGCAACACCCAGCCGTATGGACTGCTGCACGGCGGCGCCTCGGTGGTGCTGGCCGAGACGCTCGGATCGATCGGCGCCGCGATGCACGCGCACCGGCTGTTCAACGGGATCGCGGTCGGCATCGAGGTGAACGCGACGCACCACAAGTCGGCGCGCGAGGGCACAATCACCGGCGTGGCCACGCCGCTGCGGCTGGGCGGGATGATCGCGTCGTACGAGATCGTGGTCACCGACGACTCGGGCGATCGGGTCTGCACGGCGCGCCTCACGTGCGCCCTGCGCAGGGCTTAACCGGTCCTGACCGGCGCCTGCCGGTTCCGCGAAGCGCTGGGCGGGGCTTGACGGCGCGACATACGGTTGCGGCGTGGATGACCCGGGAGACGAGACATATCAGGACGCCGCCCAGGTCCTGGAGTTGGCGCTCGCGGGCGACGAGGACGCCGTGGCACATACCTTCGACTCGGTGGTGGACCGGCGCGGCATGGGCGCCGCGTATGACGTCGCGTGGCGTCTCGCCGGCGAGATGGTGGGCGACAACCTGGCCCGCGGGCCGTGGCGGCTGGACTTCCCGGACATCGACGATGCTAACTACGATAAGCGCTGGGTGGCGCGGTTCGTGAGCGCGTATGCCAACGACGACGCGCCGAGCGCCACCGCGCTGTTCACCGTGGCGCTGGTCGACGGCAAGCTCCCGGAGTGCCTGCTGACGCTGGCCGGCTCGGCCGTGGCCACCCTCAAGCGCCGCGGCGCGGCATAAACGAAAGCCGTGGCCACCCTCAAGCGCCGCCGCCCAGCGTGAACGAAAGCCGTGACCGCCTTCAAGCGCCGCGGCGCGGCATAAGCTTCAGCCCTGAGTCGTCAGCTCCGCGGTCAGCACGTTGGAGAGCACCGCGCCGTCGTTGCGGACCTGCCGGAGGTACCACCGCTGCAACGGCGTGCGGGTCTGGGTGAACTGCCAGCCGCCGCGCGGGCTGTCGATCTGGCCGAGGCGGCCGATCGCCGCGTTGAGCGAGAACGAGTCGAGGTTTCGCGTGGCGTCGCTGATCGCCTTGTCGAGCACGGCGGCGGCGTCGTAGGAGGCCATCGCGTATGCCGAGGGGACCGACCCGAACGCCTTCTGGTAGTCGGCGACGAAGCGCCGGTTGGCCGCGTTGTCGAGGTCGGGCGAGTAGTTCAGCGCCGTGTAGATGTCGCGGGCGGCGTCGCCCTGCTGCTTGAGGACGTACCCCTCGGTGAGGCTGCCCGGCGCGAACACCTTGAAGTTGCCGGGGAACCTCGCGGCGCGGTACTGCTTCACGAACTCGATCGCCGTGGCCCCGCTGTACATCGCGAACATCGCCGTCGCACCGGACTGCTTGACAGTGGCGAGCGCCGAGCCGAAGTCCTTGCTGCCGAACGGCGTCGTGCGTGCCTGCCCCGCGATCGTGCCGCCGGCGCCGCGGAACGTCTCGACGAAGGTGCGGATCTCCTCGTCGTCGCCGGTCGGGCTGGCCTGCCCGACGACCGCGACCGACCCGCCGGCATTCTCCGCGGCCCAGCGGGCGATGGCGGCGCTGGGCTCGCTCGCCACATAGGAGGTGCGCCAGATGTACTTCGGGCCCTGCAGCGCCGACGGCGAGGCATTCGACCCGACGAGCGGGATCTGCGCCGACTCGACCGTGTCCTTGAGCGCGAGCATCGACTGCGGGTTGACCACGCCGGTCAGCGCGAGGACCTTCTCCTCTTTGATGAGCTTCTCCGCGGCCGCCTTGCCGCTGTCGGCGGTCTCGCCCTCGTCGACCTTGACCAGCGTGACGTCGCGGCCGCCCAGCTTGTTGCCGCGCAGTTGCAGGTAGAGGCCGAAGCCGTTGTCCAGCTCGTTGCCGAAGTCCTTGTACATCCCGGTCTGCGGCACGATCATGCCGAGCTTGATCGGGGGGCCGTCGGGCACCGAGCCCGCGCCGGACTCGTCGGAGTTGCTGCAGGCGGACAGGATCGGCGCGGTCAGGCCCGCCGCACCCGCGGCCGCGAACAGCCGGAGCGCCTGGCGGCGGTTCAGCTGGGACACGTGCTTTTCCTCCCCGGGACCCCGAACTGCGCGGGAGTCGACACACAGCGTGGTTGTCGGTGCTCAGCTCTCGCGAGAGCCGAGCCTACAACCCACGCTGCGTTCTACCGTCATCGCGGCGGACAGTCAATCGGCGAAGGCCGACTCACCCCTGGTCACCGTCCCGAACGCGGCGAGCACGGCGGCCCAGGCGACCGAGCGCGGATCGATCACCGCGAAGTGCTCCACGCCGGCCAGCTCCACCAGCGCGGTGTCGTCACCGGCCCGGCGCGCGGACCGGCAGTAGTCGCGGGACAGCTCCACGGGAACGATGTCGTCGTCGGCGCCGTGCACGACCACGGTCCGCACACCCGTCGGCAGGTTCTGCATGGGATCGGCCGAGGCGTAGGCCTGCGGCACGGCGCCGGGCGCCCCGCCCAGCAGGTCGGCGACGGCGCCCTCGTCGAGATGCAGCTCGTAGGCCCGGACGAGGTCGGCCACCGGCGCGAGCGCCACCACCCCGCCGATCGCGTCCGGCGCGACCGCGGCATACCACAGCGCGAGGTGTCCCCCGGCCGAGTGACCGGCCAGGATGGGCCGGTCGACCGACACCGGCAGCAGTCCCCGGTGCGCGATTTCCTTTGCCAGCAGATCTGGTACGGCCACCGCCGCGGCGGCCACATCGGAGAACGTGCCGGGCCATCCACCCCCGGACTGCCCGGTGCGGCGGAACTCGATCGTGGCCACGGCGTAGCCGCGCGCGGCCAGGTCGGCGGCGAGCGGCCCGACGTGGGAACGGTCCCACTCGGCGCGCCAGAATCCGCCGTGCACGAACAGGACGAGTGGAGCGTTCGGTACCACGGGAAGCCAGACATCCGCGACATGGTCTGGATGCTCGCCGTAGCGCAGCGTGAAGTCCGCCGGCTCCGCCGGTCGCCTCAGCACTTCCCGGGGATCGCTCGTCACCGCCAGACGTTATCGCGTCACGAAGGGTGGCAACAGGGGCCCCTCCCGACCCCCTTGGTGGGCAGCCGGGACCGCCGTACGCAAGACTAGGAGCCATGGCAGATGAGGCGCAGGACGAGTCGCGCACCGTGCTGGTCGTCGGCCCGGACGGGCGGCCGCTGGGCACGATGTCCACGGGCGAGGACGACAACGCGGAAGATCCGAGCAAGCTGATCGAGCAGCCGGCCAAGGTCATGCGCATCGGCAGCATGATCAAGCAGCTCCTCGAGGAGGTCCGCGCCGCCCCGCTGGACGAGGCCGGCCGGCAGCGGCTCAAGGAGATCCACCGCCGCTCCATCACCGAGCTGGAGGACGGCCTCGCCCCCGAGCTGCGCGAGGAGCTCGAGCGGCTGTCCCTGCCGTTCGACGACGACTCGACGCCGAGCGAGGCGGAGCTGCGGATCGCGCAGGCCCAGCTGGTCGGCTGGCTGGAGGGCCTGTTCCACGGCATCCAGGCGGCCCTGGTGGCGCAGCAGATGGCGGCGCGGGTACAGCTCGAGCAGATGCGCGGCCGGCCGGCGCTGACCGGCGGCCCGGGCAACCTGCCGGGTCAGCCGGTCCACGCGCCCACCGGCACCGGCCAGTACCTGTAAGGCGGCGGGCCCGGCCGGGCCCGCCTTCCCACTGACCGATGATCGCCCGAAAAGTCCAGCCGCTCGCAATCGGATTTTTCGCCTGACAGGGCATAAGTTCGAAAAGTCCGGACACGAAGTGTCTGGACTTTTCGCTGCACGCCGCGGGGGCAGGAAGTCTCCGCGATCATGCGCAACAGCGCATCGACACCAACGGTTTTTCATGATCGCGGAGTGCTGATGTACCCCCGTGTACCACAAGTCTCCGGGATCATGGCAAACCCGATGTCCAGTCAGCGCGGGCATCATGATCACGGAGACATACGTCCGGCCCGGCCGCGCGGATCGGCGGTCGCGCCCGGCGGGTGCGACATCCGCACCGTCCGCCCCGCCGCGCCACCCCGCGGGTCGGCGGCAATGACCGCTTGCGCCGCGCCGGTGGCCACCGACGCCCGGCCTGCGACACCCGTCGGCGGCCGTCTGACCGCTCAGCGCCCCGGCACGGCTCGGACGGCGGCGAGCATCGGACGGCGCCGCGCTTCGCGCGAGCCCGGCGGAGGCTCAGTAGTCGTAGAGGCGCGACAGGTAAGCGGCCACGCCGTCGTCCTCGTTGGTCAGGTCGGTCACCGCGCGGGCGGCCGCGCGGACCGCCGGGTGGCCGTTGGCCATCGCCACGCCGTGCCCCGCCCAGGTCAGCATCGCCAGGTCGTTGGGCATGTCGCCGAAGGCGATCACGTCGGCCGGGGACAGCGCGTGCGTGCGCGCCACCCGGGCCAGCGCCGACGCCTTCGTCACGCCCGCCGCCGAGACCTCCACCATGCCGCTGGAGGACGAGTTCGTCGCCTCGGCCAGGCCGGACAGGCAGGCGCCGACGCGGGCGGTGAACTCGTCGGGAGGCTGGGCGCCCGCGCGCACCAGGAGCTTCGCGGCGGGGCGGGTCAGCAGCTCGGCGTAGGAGGCCGGGCCGACCGACCCGTGGTCGGCCTCCCACGGGCCGACCGGGAACTCCGGCTCGTAGCGCATCTGGCGGCCGCCGTCGCGCTCGACCGCGAAGACCACGCCCGGGACCGTGGCGCGCAGGCGCGTGCAGGCCTCGGTCAGGGCGTCGGGCTCCAGCGGGGCGCTGTGGATGATCGTGTCGGTGGCCGGGTCGTAGGTCGCCGCGCCGTTGACGCAGATGGCCAGGGCGGGGACGCCCAGCTGCTCGTACACCGGGGAGATCCACCGGATCGGGCGGCCGGTGACCAGCACGATCAGCACGCCGGTGGCGTCCAGGCGGCGGAAGACCTCGACGGTGCGGGGGCTCACCGTGCGATCGTGGCGGACCAGTGTGCCATCGAGGTCGGTGGCCACCAGCTTCACAGGCTCAACATAGCTTCCAGGTACACCGCGACGCCGTCCTCGTCGTTGGTGAGCGTGGTCTCATCGGCGAGGGCGCGCAGCTGGGGGTGGGCGTTGGCCACGGCGATGCGGGCGAAGCCGGCCCAGCGGAACATCGGGATGTCGTTGGGCATGTCGCCGAAGACCAGCACGTCGCCGGGATCGATGCCGAGGGCGGTGGCCACGACCATCAGGCCGGTCGCCTTGTCGACGCCGGGCGGGCAGATCTCGATGTAGCCGAGGCCGGCCTGGGTGACGGTGGCGAGGTCCGGGGGGATCAGCCGCTGGGCGGTGGCCAGCAGGTCGTCGACGTCACACTCCGGGTGGCGGGCGAAGCCCTTGATCACCGGGCCGGTCAGGCACTCGGCGCGCACCCGGGCCTCGACGGCGTCGTAGCGCCAGTTGGGGTCGGCGTCGCCCAGCAGCGGGGCGCCGTGGTCGTCGCCGGCCTCGATGAGGACCGAGAGGGTACCGAGCTCGCGCTCCAGCCGGGTCAGGACGTCGGCCAGCACGGCGCCGTCGAGCCGCTCGTCGCGCAGCACGACCGGATGGTCGGGGTCGCGCACGTCCAGCACCCGGCTGCCGCCGCCCATGACCAGGAACTCCGCGGCCGGGATGTCCATCCGCACCAGCTCGGTCAGGCGCGGGCCGCGGCCGGTCGCGCCGACGACGTGGATGCCGGCCGCGCGGGCCCGCTCGAACACGTCGTGGGTGAAGTCGCTGACAGTCTCGTCGCTGCGCACGAGGGTGCCGTCGAGGTCCGTCGCGATGAGTTTGGGAAGTCCTGAACCGCGCATCTGCTGCTCCTTTCTCACCCGGGTCCGGTCCGGCGACGAACGCCGGCCGGGCCGCCCGGGCGCCGAGCGGGCAGCAACCGTACCTCCCGGAGCCCCACCGGTGACAGGCTGCGAGTAAAACTCGACCGAACGTTTACTGGAACGTCGGCGGTACGGGGGTCACGGTGAGCTCGAGCGGCTCGCCGCTGCCGGGCTCCTGATCGCGGCGGCGCGGCCGCGGCAGCGAGAGGCCGCCGAGCGGGCCGCGGACCGCCAGCACGAGGGCGACGGCGAGCATCAGGTCGGCCGCGAACGCCAGCAGGTACCCCGAGCCGAGCTTCGAAGCCGGCAGCAGCTCGGCTATGCGAAACGTCACGTCCGCGGTGCCCAGGCTTGCAGCACCGGCGTGCACCCCGGCCAGCACGATGAGATTGGCCGCGAGCAGGCCGGCGGTCAGGCCGCCGGCGACCCGGCGCACGGTGCCGGTCGCGGACAGCACCACGCCCAGCGCCGCCAGCCCGAACGCGAGGGTGACCAGGTAGATGGCGACGTGGGCGGCACTGAGGTAGGTCAGCGGCACCTCGAAGGTCTGCTCGCCGGACGGGCGGTCGAGTTCGGAGCCGGTGACGTCGAACGTGGCCCAGGGCAGGTACTGTCCGGCCACGGCCAGGCCGAAGGCGATCGCGGCGCACCCGAGCGCGAAGACGTTCGGGCGCGGCCGGGGCGGCGTCTCCGGCGCTACCGGGGCCTCTTGGAACGGCACGAGCTCCTCGGGCATACGCGAATGGTAAAGCGCGCAGGTGTCAGCCGGACGACACGCGACGGGCCCGGCCGATGGCCAGCAGGCCGCAGGCGAAGCCGAGCAGCGGCAGCGACGCGAGCCCGAGCCATCCGCCGGCCGCGACGGCGGTCTCGGCGACCCGCCCGGGGCCGCTCGGGCTGCCCTCGAAGGTAGTGATGAGTTCCACACCGACGATCGCGGTCGCCAGGGACAGGATCGGCCCGGCCACCCCGGCGAGCTTGCGTCCTTGGCCGGTACCCATGGCCGCGGCGCCGAGCACGGCGAAGAGGGTGAGCAGCAGCGTGACGTACCACAGACCAAGCCCGAGATCGAGCACGGTGACGGTCTCGACGTGCCGCTCCGCCCGGCGGCCGGTGCCGACGACGACCAGCTGCGACAGCCACGGCACGAACATGGAGGCGAGACCGCTGAGCAGGCCGAACCCGGCCAGCCAGGCACCGACCCGCACCAATGTGCGCTGCATGAACATGCTCCCCTCGAGTCTGCCGTGCGCGTCCCACGGGGGACACGCGATGGGCTAGCGTCTGGTTCATGCCAACTCGCACTTCATCCGCCCGCTGGGAGGGAGACCTCCGGTCCGGCTCCGGCACGGTCGCCACCGGTTCGGGCACGTTCCAGGGCAACTACTCGTTCCCGTCGCGCTTCGAGGAGGGCAAGGGCACCAACCCCGAGGAGCTGGTCGCCGCGGCCCACGCCGCCTGCTACTCGATGGCGCTCTCCAACGGCCTGGCCAAGGCCGGCTTCACTCCGACCTCCGTCGAGACCTCCGCGGCCGTGCACTTCGGCGCGGTGGACGGCGGCTTCGCGATCACCCGCATCGACCTGACCACCCGCGGCGACGTGCCCGGCATCGACGCCGCCGAGTTCGAGAAGCAGGCGCAGGACGCCAAGGCCGGCTGCCCGATCTCCAAGGCGCTCGCGGCCGTCGAGATCACGCTCGACGCCCAGCTCGTCTGACGTTCCACCAATCGTTGTTGAGAGGGTTCCCGTTTTCGGGGACCCTCTTTCGCATGCCGGTAAGGATGAGCAAGGAGCGGTTCGAGGAACTCGTCGGTGAGGCGCTCGACGAGGTACCGCCAGAGCTGCTCGACCTCATGGACAACGTGGTGATCCTGGTCGTCGACGACGCGCCGCCGGACGATCCGGACCTGCTCGGGCTCTATGAGGGCCACGCGCTGACCGAGCGCGGCTGGGACTATGCGGGCGTGCTGCCCGACCGGATCTCGATCTACCGCAACCCCACCCTCGCGATCTGCGACGATGAGGACGACGTGGTCGAGGAGGTGGCGATCACGGTCGTCCACGAGATCGCCCACCATTTCGGCATCTCCGATGCGCGCCTGCACGCGCTGGGCTGGGACTGAGGTTGCGCGAACCATCTACCGTCACTGTGCGGTTTCAGCAATGTCTTTTGAAGGGACGACCACGATGCGCAGTGCGCTGTTCGCCGCCGAAAACATGGAGAAGGAGTCGCAACAGCCCGGACTGCGGTTGCAGAACTCGAAGCTGCTCAAGGCCGAGCTGAACGGGGAGGTCATGGCCCGCACCGGGACCATGGTGGCCTACCAGGGCCAGGTTCAGTTCCAGGCGCTCGGCTCGGGCGGCATGGGCAAGTGGCTCAAGCAGAAGTTCACCGGCGAGGGCGTCCCGCTGATGAAGGTGTCCGGCCGCGGCGACGTGTTCTTCGCCGACCGCGCCTCCGACGTGCACCTCATCGACCTCGAGCCGGGCGACGCGATCTCGATCAACGGGTCGAACGTGCTCGCCTTCGACTCGACGCTGCAGTACGACATCAAAATGGTGCAGGGGATGGGCATGCTGTCCTCGGCGGGCCTGTTCAACTGCGTGTTCACCGGCCACGGGCGGCTCGCGATCACCACGAAGGGCACGCCGGTCGTGCTCACCGTCGACCAGCCGACCTACGTCGACCCGCAGGCCGCGATCTGCTGGTCGGCGAGCCTGCAGACCGGCTACCACCGCGCGGAGCAGCTCGGCCTCGGCACGCTGATCGGCCGCCGCACCGGCGAGGCGTTCACGATGAGCTTCGCCGGTCAGGGATTCGTCGTCGTCCAGCCCTCCGAGGAGCCGGCGCACGGCCTGGCCGGCGGCCAGGCCCAGCAGCAGCAGAGCGGCGGCCTGCTCGGCGGCCTGCTCGACTGATCAAGCCTTGGTAACGGGCCTGCCACGCGCCGGTGGCGGGCCCGTTATCGTTCGCTACGCTGCGGGTCGTGCGCGGTGACATTTTCAAACCCGAGAATATGGCCCAGCCGCCGACCCAGGCGGGGATGAGCCTGCAACACTCCAAGTGCGTCAAGTACGCCGTCAACGGCGAGGTGCTCGCCCGCCAGGGCGCCATGGTCGCCTTCCGCGGCAACCTGGCCTTCGAGGTGAAGAGCCAGGGCGTCGGCAACTTCCTCAAGCGCGCGGTGACGGGCGAGGGCGTGTCGCTGATGAGCGTCCGCGGCCAGGGCGAGGTCTGGTTCGCCTCGGGCGCCGCCGACTGCTTCATCCTCGACCTGGAGCCCAACGACGCGCTGTCCATCAACGGGCGCAACGTCATCTGCTTCGACCCGACGCTGCGCTACGACATCCAGATGGTCCGCGGCGCCGGCATGTTCGGCGGCGGCCTGTTCAACTGCGTCTTCACCGGCCAGGGGCGGCTCGCCATCGTCTCCGAGGGCGCGCCGATCGTGATCCCGGTGACCCCGCAGGCGCCGGTGTGCGTGGACACGGACGCGGTCGTCGGCTGGTCGAGCAGCCTGCAGACGACGATCCAGAAGAACCAGAGCCTCAAGTCGATGCTGCGCGGCGGCTCGGGCGAGCTGTTCCAGCTGGCGCTGCAGGGCCAGGGCTTCGTGATCGTGCAGCCCAGCGAGGGCAAGCCGGCGCCGGCCCAGCAGAGCAGCGGCGGCGGCCTGCTCGGCGCCCTCAGCGGCTGACCCTCACCCCGTCACAGCTTCAGAAAAACCCGTCAGGCCGTCTCGCCGGCGCGGATCCTGGCCAGCCAGGCGGCCGCGCCGGCGAAGTCCTCGTCGGCCAGGCCCGGCGCCCGGCGCGGCGGCGGGTCGCCGTGCGTGGCCCGCGGATACGAGCCGAGGAAGCGAACGTCGGCGCAGATGCGGTGCAGGCCCTGCAGCGCCTCGCCCATCTGCGCGTCGGCGACGTGGCCGCCGCAGTCGAGGAAGAAGACGTAGCGCCCCAGCCGCTCGCCGGTCGGCCGCGACTCGATGCGCGTGAGGTTGACGCCGCGCACCGACAGCTCGGTGAGCACGGACAGCAGCGCTCCGACGCGGTCGTGTGCGATGTACACGGCGAGGGTGGTCAGGTCGTCGCCGGTCGGCGGGGGCGGCGGCCCGGGCCGGGACACCAGCGCGAAGCGGGTCATCGCGTCGGGGTTGTCGGCGATGTCCTTGGCCAGCACGTGCAGGCGGTAGCGGCTCGCGCCGATCTCGGCGCAGACCGCCGCGTCGAACTCGCCCTCGGCCGCCGCGATCGCGGCCGCCGCGTTGGACAGCACGTCGACGACGGCGGCGCCCGGGACGTGCGCGCGCAGCCACCGGCGGCATTGAGCACCGGCCTGCGGGTGAGCGGCGACGGATCGTACCGAATCCAGGGGTTTGTTGTCCTTGGCGGCGAGGACGAACTGGACGGGCAGTACCACCTCGCGGGTGATCATCAGCGGATCGCCGCCGGCCAGCTCGTCGAGCGTCACGCCGACCTGGCCGCCGATCGAGTTCTCCAGCGGCACGAGCGCCGCGTCGGCCTCGCCGTTGCGGAGCGCGTCGAGGGCCTCGGGCACGCTGCGGGCCGGGGTCAGCACGCCGCGGTCGGCGGCGGGGACGGTCTTGAGCGCCTGCTCCGAGAAGGTGCCCTCCGGCCCCAGGTATACGAAACGCGTCGGTGGCACACCAGGCATGCCACCCAGCGTAGTCAGCACTCGACGGCGGCCAGCAGGGCGGTGGGTGCGGTCGCGCGCACCTCGACGGTGCACGGGTCGGTACCGGCGGTGACGACGCTCAGCGCCGCCGGATCACCCTTGGTGATCACCCGCAGCGGCTCCCGGCCGGTGACGGTGAGCACGGTGTACTGCCAGATGCCGGCGCAGACCGGCTGCTTCTGCACGCTCACGCCGTTGCCGGCGGGCAGGTGGGCGTTCCAGTGCCGGACCGCGGCGATCACCTGCTCCCCGCTCGGGCGGCCGTTGCAGTAGGTGACATACGCCTCGGAAAACCCGCTCGGGCTCGGCGACGCACTGCGGCTCGGCGAGGCGCTCGGGCTCGGCCCGGTGACCGGCGCGCTCGGCGTCGTCTCCGGCACCGGAACCAGCGGCTCCTGGCTGAGGCGGGTGATCTCCGGCGGGGGCGGCGCCGCATCGGTGGAATGCCGGCAGGCGCTCAGCAGACATCCAAGGCTGACGATCGCAAGCACGGTGGCCGCGGTTCGCATTGGCCCATCGTAGGAGCGCTCCGGGGCGGCCGGAAGTCAGGTGGTGACCCGATGACCCGCCGCACTCAACGCGGCCATCGCTTCATTGAGGCGTACTGCGGGAACGAGCAGATAATCCGTGTCGTAGGTGGAGAACGCGAAGATGTTGACCCGCGCGTCGGCAAGCGGCGACACGATCGAGGCAAGGACGCCCGTCAATGCCAGCTGGACCGGGCCGGCGACCCGCAGGCAGCGCCAGGGCGTCTCGACGGTGGCCCCCTCGGGCACGCGCTCGGCCGGGCAGAGGATCGAGACCTCCTCCGGCGTCCAGGTCACCGAGATGACCTCGCTGCCGCCCCGGCCGCTCACGCCGGCCTCGGCGAGCCCGGCGGGCAGCGTCGAACCGGCCGGGAGCCGGCAGATCGCGTAGTCGCCCGGCAGCAGCGCAAGGTCCAACATGACAAGGAGCGTAAGGCCCGAACGCGCACAGTGGTTGCGTGCGTGACGACGGTAACTCCGTATTGACGGACTTTCGCCCCTGCGAGGGGCGTCGCGGCGCCTCAGACCAGCGAGAAGAACGTCAGCGAGCCCACCACCGTGTCCTTGTCGGTCAGCGGCGTCGCGATGGCGTCGAAGGTGCACGGGCCGCTGGCGCACCGGATCCGCACCAGGCCCCGGGCGAGCCGGTTGGACGACAGGGCCAGCAGCGGGGGCATCCGGGCGACCTCGACCTGATCGAGGGCGTCGCCGTCGCCGAAGTCGAGCAGGTGCACCACGTCGTCGTCGAGCAGGCGCCGGTTGACCGGCGACTCGGTGACGCCGAGCATCAGCTCGAACGACTCCGACATCGCCACCACCACCCGCTGCGCGTCGATCACGAGGCAGGGCTCGGCGGCGCCGTCGACGGTCGCGCCCCAGCGCTCGAGGGCCGACTCCGCCGGATCGGCGGAGCGGGCCTGGACGCGGGGCCCGTTGGGGTCGATGGAGAACTCGACGTGCTGCGCCACAGCGCCTCCTCAGGCACCGGTCGTGCGGTTGCCGGACGTGCGGCTGATAGCACGCCGAGGTGCATCGGCCCGATCGTGAGTCATCGTCGCGTCGCTTCCGGCCACGCCGAAAGGCTACTCCGCGTGACCCCGCTTGTCAGTGCCGACCTGCTCGCCGTCCGGGTACCAGCGGTAGTCCTCGGCGAGGTGGTCGTAGTCCGGCGTGTACCAGGTCGTCGGGTGCACGGCCAGGGCATACACCTTGTCGACGGTCTCCGCGGCGAGCCGCTGGCCGCGGGCGTTGAGCACCCGGGGCAGCTCGTGGTAGGCGGTGACCAGACAGCCCTTGGGCACACCGTAGAAGCTGATCCGCCCGGTGCCGGCGAAGGCGAGCACCGGCATGACCGGGATCGAGACGCCGGCGCTACGGGAGAGCGCCTCGGCGGCGGCCCGGGCCTCGCGGCGGGCCTCCTCGACATACCGCGGCCGCTTGCCGTTGATCTGGACCACGTCGCCGGCGAAGGAGACCCGGTTGCGGCCGTGGTCCTTCACCGTCACGGCGAACACGCCGCCCGGGCCGACCGCGAGGAAGCTCGAGCGCTCCAGGCCGCCGAGCTCGCGCAGGTCCAGCACGTGCCAGGCATCGCCGAGGTGGCCGATGAGCGTGCCGACGCGACGGTAGAGGCGGCTGTGGGCCGCTTCCTCCCGGCGCGTCTCGCGCTCCGCCCGTCGGGATCGAACCCAGTCGATGGGTGTGAGCCGGCCGGCGTCAACGATGACGCGCTGCTCGTAGCCTTCGGGCTGCGATTCCTGACCGTTGTACAGCACGTCGGTCATGTCGCACACCTCCGATGTCGCCGCTTCGGTTGCGTGTGTGTTCCAACACCGTACGTGAACGAACGACCACGGTGTATGACCCGAAGCCGGAATGACATGGAATGACTGGGATGAATGCCACATTCACGGCGCCGCATGAATTTCACATGGCGACAACCGGGGGACGGCGGCTCCCCCGATAGGCTGACCCAATGAGTGTCGACGACGAGGTCGGACGCCTGGTCACGGTGCTGTTACACCGGCCCGGAGCGGAGCTGGCGCGCCTCACCCCGCGCAACAACGACTCCCTGCTGTTCGACGGCATCCCGTGGGTCGGCCGGGCACAGGAGGAGCACGACATCTTCGCCGGGGCGCTGCGCTCCCACGGCGTCGAGGTGCTCTACGTCGCCGACCTCCTCGCCGAGACGCTCGCCGTGGCGGCGGCCCGGGCCGAGGTCACCGCCGCGGTCCTGGCGGACGTCCGGCTCGGCGACACCCTGCGCGGCCACCTCGGCGCGCACCTGGCCGGGCTGTCGCCGGCGGAGCTCGCCACGACCCTGATCGCCGGGCTGTCGCGGGCCGAGCTGCGGGGCGGCTCCGGACTGGTGCACGCGCTCATGGAGCCGGGCGACTTCGTGATCGACCCGCTGCCCAACCTGCTGTTCACGCGGGACTCATCGGTGTGGATCGGCGACCGTGTGGCGGTCACGAGCCTGGCGATGCCGGCCCGCCGGCGCGAGACCACGCTGACGGATGCGATCTACCGCCACCATCCTCGCTTCGGGGGTACGAAGCTGTTGTACGACCCCGCGCTGGAGCACCTGGAGGGCGGCGACGTGCTGCTGCTCGCCCCGGGCGTGCTCGCGGTCGGCGTCGGCGAGCGCACCCGCCCGTCCGGCGCGGAGCGGCTCGCCCAGCGCTGCTTCGACGCCGGGCTCGCGCACACGGTCCTGGTCGTGCCGATCGCGCAGCAGCGGGCGACGATGCACCTCGACACCGTGTGCACGATGGTCGACGTCGATGCGGTGGTGATGTACCCCAACGTCGCCAGCAGCCTGCGCGCCTGGACCCTGACGGCGTCGTCGTGCAGCGGCCCGGCGCCGTTCCTGGGCGCGGCCGCGTCCGCGATGGGCATCGACACCCTGCGGGTCATCGACACCGGCCTGGACCCGGTCACGGCCGAGCGGGAGCAGTGGGACGACGGCAACAACACGCTGGCGATCGCGCCACGGTTGTGTGTGGCGTACGAGCGCAACATCGAGACCAACGCCCAGCTGGAGGCCAACGGGATCGAGGTCATCCGGATCCCGGGCTCCGAGCTGGGCTCGGGCAGGGGCGGACCGCGCTGCATGTCCGCCCCGATCGCCCGGGCTCTTCCGGATATGTCCGCCACTCCGTGACGGACATATCCGACATTTCGGTTATGCGCGGTTGTGCATGCCGCGCGGTCGCGCTCGCCGCGCGGTTAAGCGTTCTGCGCGGTTAAGCGTTCTGGCGGCTTGTCAGCGCAGGGGCTGGAGGCGGCCGATCAGGCCCTGCTTGCTGCGGCGCTCGGCCGGGGTGAGGGGCTCGGCGACGGCCAGCGCCTCGGAGTACCGCTTGGCGAACTCCGACACCGGCACCTCCCACGCCTCCGCCTCGACCTCCAGCGGCAGGTCCCAGACCGGCGCGAGCAGCCCGTGCGCCCGGAACATCCCGGCGAACTTGGTGTGCTCGCCGAGCAGCAGCCCGCCGCCGGCCGACAGCCGCGACAGCGCGTCGAGCGCGCGGTCCTCGTCGTCGCCGAGCACCAGGCGGACGTGGGAGCGGTCGGTCACCCGGCACCAGTAGGTGGCCGGGGCGGCGGCCAGCTTGACGGTCGGGAAGATGCTCGCGTTGGCCCGCTCGAGCGAGGCGCGCACGTTCGGGTCGTCGGTGGCTCCCGCGTCGAGCCAGAAGTCGAACCCGGCGTGCACCGTGATGTCGAGCGGCGCGTTCTCGATCACGTCCTGGAGGCGGTCGCCGACGCCGGGCAGCGCGGGGATGTCGACGCTCTGGCCGGGCGGGGTCTCCAGCGCGCACTGCAGCGCGACGGCCAGGTCCCGGGACACGTCCCCGGACTGCACGTGCCGCTGCAGGCCGATCAGCACGCGCCCGTCGGGCTTCGTCATGGCCGGCCAGGCCATCGGCAGCACGGTCGCGAGGGTCACGGCCCGGTCGCCGTACTTCTCGGCGAACGCGGGCGCCAGCTTCAGGGGCGCCGAGGCGGCCGGCACCAGCTCGCGCAGGGCGATCCACTCCGGCTCGTCGGCGAGGCCTTCGAACGGCCGGCCGACGTACACGTCACGGATCTTCTCGCGCTTCTCGCCGCCGGCGGCGCGGCCACGGGGGGTTTTCGCACGCTTGCTCACGGCGATCCAGCCTAGGCGCTCACGCACCGCAAGGACCGCACACCACGACCAACCGGCGCGTCACTCACCCGCCCCGGCTGTGCATTACGGACATTTCCGAAATATCCCCCGGCCCGGCCAGGCGCCGCGACCAAAACACTCCGCGATCATGCACACGACCACCCGAACACCACCGCTTCGCCATGATCACGGAGACATACGGTACACGGGTGTACATTTTGACTCCACGATCATGAAAAACCGTTGGTGCACACAGCGGGTCAAGCATGATCACGGAGACTTCTCGTCGCTTCCGGTGGCAGGGGCGAGGGCGACCAGTGGCGGCGGAGCGGGCGGCCGGCGGCGGGGGCGTGGGGCGGCCAATGGCGGCGCGGGCGGCGCGGGCGCGCGGGCGGCGACGGGGTAAGTGGCACAGCGGGGCGACCCGGGCAGGGCCAGTGAGGCCGAGCGCGACGCGAGGTGAGTCGACGGCCGGGCCAGGCGCTGCTGGCCAGCAGCGATCGCGGCGGGCCACCAACAGCGACGGCGCGAACCGGCCCAAGGCGTGCGGGTGGCCCAAGGCGCGTGGATGGCCCAGGGCGCGTGGGTGGCGATCGGCTGGCGGCGGGAGGGCCGGGCCGGCGGGGCGGGGCGGGGCGGGGCGGGGCGAGGTCGGCTAAAAGCGGGTCAGAGGGTGGCCCAGACGCACTGGCCCAGGCCGTCGCGCTCCACGCCCCAGCCCGTCGACAACGCCGCCACGATGGTCAGGCCACGGCCGTCCACGGCGTCGGGGGCGGCGACCCGCAGCTGTGGCCCCGCCGGTGAGCCGCCGTCCGTCACGCGGATCTCCAGGGTGTTGTCCGGCAGCAGGCGCCACGCCACGCGGATCACGTCGCCCGGCAAGGGGGCGGCGTGGCGGACCGCGTTGCCGACCAGCTCGGCGGCGATGGCGATCGCGTCGTCCAGGCGGTCGGGCGAGATCAAGGCGTCGAGCTCGTCGGCGAGCCGGTGCCGGGCCACGTGTGCGCCGCGGGCGTGGTGCGGCACCACCACGCACCAGGCGCGCGGCTCCGCGACTGTTGTTGACACGCTCTCAAGCCTCCCCGGGGCCATCGGCGTCAGCTCGGGGCAGTCGCACCTCGGCGACGGTCCCTCCCCCTCGACGTGGTCGCAATGATACCCATCCATGTTGGCGCTCGACGATTCTGCGTACCAGGTACAGGCCCAGGCCCACGCCGCCCCCGGTGCGCTGGTCGCCGGCCTCCTGCTGCCAGAAGCGGTCGAAGGCGCGCTCGACGTGCTCGGGCTGGATGCCGATCCCGCGGTCGGAGACGCGGAACCAGACGGTCTGCGGGTCGGCGCCGGCCGTCAGCTCGATCTGTACCCAATTCGGGCTGTATTTACCCGCATTGGTCACCAATTCCGCCAGTACCGTCACCAGGCTGGCCCGATCGCCCCTGGTCTTGGGCAGTGTGGCGGGCAGCGACACGGTCAGCGACCGGCGCTGCTCGGCGTTGAGCTCGTCCACCGCGGCGCTGAGCGACTCGACCAGGTCGAACGGCAGCAGAGTGGCCGACTCGACCGACGAGCCGTCGTCGCCGACCGCGTTGAGCAGCCGGTCGACGAGGCGGCTGAGCTCGCGGGCGCGCTGCCCGACGACGGTGATCGCCTCGCGCCGGTCCTCCTGGGACAGTGACTCCCAGTGGTCGACGAGCGTGTCGGAGTACCCCCGGATCACCGTGATCGGCGTGCGCAGCGCGTGGCCGGTCAGCGCGATGAACAGGTCGCGGCCGTCGGTCGGCTGCTCCGGCCGGGCGCGGAAGGACACCGCCAGGTCGTCGCGGCCGGGCACCCGGGCGGCGCGGATCTCGATCACGGTGCCGCTGGCCAGCCGGTGCTCGACCGTCTCGTCGCCGGTGGGCAGCGGGAACGGCCACCGCTGGCCGATCGCGGCCTCGGCCGGGCGGGCGGTGAGCAGCGCGGCGGGCGGGTTCCAGGTGCGCACCCGCAGGTCGGGGCCGAGCAGCGCGAAGGGCTCGGCGGCGGGCGGGGCGGCCGGGTCCTCGCTGTAGACGGGCAGGCCGCGGCCGAGACCGTACTGCAGCGCCACGAACGAGGCCAGGAAGCCCAGGGCCGCGCGCTGCTGCTCGTCGGCGGCGCCCTCGGCGTCGGGGTAGCTGACCGCGAGCACGCCGACCCCGGCCCCGGCGGCGGTCGCCTCGGCGGCCATGATGCGGTGCAGGTCACCGCCGTCCGGCTGCGGGCCGCTCGACATGCCGATGAGGCTGCTCGGCAGCTCGCGGACCCGGGAGCCGTACTGCAGCAGCCCCCGCACGGTCGGGTGGATCAGGTCGATCGGCCGGCCCAGCGACCAGCCGAGGTCGCCCGCGACCGCGACGACCCGGCCGCTGTCGTGCGCATACTCGATGAAGGCCGCACCCGTCGCACCGGTGGCCGCGGCGGCCACCTCGACGGTGCGCTGCAGGCCGGTGAGTCCGCCGCCGCCCGAGTTGAGCTCCTCGGCAACCTCGGCGAGACCGCCGAAGATCAGCGGACCAGCATCGACCATGGTGCGAGTCTGCCTCGCCGGGGTGGTGCTTGGAAAGGTTGTCGACAAAAGTTGCCAGGCTCTTGATTCAGTCGCACATGGGGTCCGTCGCAACGGGTTCAGTCGCGAAGTCCTAATTCGCGCAGGCGCTCGATCACGTAGGCGGGCCGGTCGGAGATGATGCCGTCGACGCGGAGCTTGACCACGAGGTCGACCTCGTCCGGCTCGTTCACCGTCCAGACGTACACCGAATGCCCCCGCCGATGCAGCCGCTCCACCAGCTCCGGGGCGGCCCGCAGCAGCTGCACCCCGGGCCCGCCGACGGTACTGCCCGGCGGCAGCCACCCGATGCGGCTCGGCACCGACCAGACGTCGATGAGCATGACGGTCGGCAGCACCGGCGCCTGCTGGCGCACCCGGCGGATGGCACCGGAGGAGAACGACATCACGCTCACCTGCAGGGGGCGGTCCGGATCGGGCGCGTCCAGGCCGTACCGCCGCAGCAACTTGAGCAGCGCGAGCTCGACCGCCCCGCCGTAGCGCACGGGATGCTTGGTCTCGATGAGCAGCCGGATCGGCCGGCCGGCGTCGGTCGCGACACCCAGCAGCCGGTCCAGCGTCAGCACCTTGGCCCGCCAGCGGTCGTCGACCCGGTAGCGGTCGATGATGAGCTCGTCGGGCGAGTCGGGCAGGTCGGCCCGCCAGGAGGCGAAGTCGAACCGGTCGAGCTCGGCGAGCGTCTGGGTGCTGACCCGGCCGCGGCCGTCGCTGGTGCGGTCGATCCGGGAGTCGTGCAGGCACACCAGGTGCCCGTCGCGGGTCAGCCGGACGTCACACTCGAGACCGTCGGCGCCTTCCTCGATGGCCAGCAGATATGCGTCGAGGGTGTGCTCGGCGTGCCGGCGCGACGAGCCGCGGTGCGCGAACACCAGCGGCCGGCCGGGCTCAGACGACCCGGGGAGCACCGCCGTCCTCGCTCACCATGGGGCGGCCGGCCGCCTCCCAGCTCTGCATGCCCCCGTCGACGTTGACCACGCGGTCCCGCCCGTTGCTCATCAGAAAGCCGACGACCCGGGCCGAGCGGCCGCCGACCCGGCACACCACGTAGACGTCCCGGTCCTCGGGGATCTCCTCGATCCGGGCCGGGATCTGCATCATCGGCACGTGCACCGCGCCCGGCGCGTGCCCGGCCGCCCACTCGTCGTCCTCGCGCACGTCGAGCAGGTAGGCGTCGTCGGTGATGTCGCCGACCGTGGCGGTCGGGATGGAGGGTTGCCTGAACACCGGACCAGGCTACATGTGGTTGACCCAGGTCGGGTTCTCGACCGCCCAGGAGTCCAGCAGGTCGTCGCGGATCGCCGTGTAGAGCGCGTCGGCCTCGGGCAGGGCGATCACGTAGGAGATCCCGCCGAGGTCCTGCGGCTCCGAGGGGACCTGCAGGCCGATCAGGTTGTCGGGGCTCACGTTGCGCAGCGCGAACATCAGGTCGGCCAGCGACACGCCGTTGGTGTCGACGGTGAGCGCCTGGCCGATCGCGCGGATGAACTTGTCGGCCGCGATCGGGTTGGTGGTGAGCCCCTGCTCCTTGGCCTCGGTGAGCATCGCCCGGATGAACTTCTGCTGGTTCTTCTGCCGGTCGTAGTCGCCGTTGGGCAGGCTCTTGCGCTGCCGAACGAGGTCGAGCGCCTGATACGACTCGAGGTGGTGGCAGCCGGGCTCGTAGACGGCCGGGTGGCCGCCGTCCTCGGGCGAGAGGTAGTTGCCCTGGTCGTCCCAGCCGAGGTGGATCGAGGTCACCTTCTGGTCGATGCACATGTCGACGCCGCCGAGCAGGTCGACGGCGGTCTTGAAGCCGTCGAAGTTGACGATCGCGGCGCCGTCGAACTGGATGCCGATCAGGTCGTGCAGCGTCTCGGAGAGCAGCTGCACGCCGCCCTCGGCGCCGCCGCCGTACTGGAACGCGCCGTTGATCTTCTCGTGCGACGAGTACCTGCGGCCGGCCGGCTCGAACGCCGGGATCTTCACCCGCAGGTCGCGCGGGATGGACAGCAGATAGGCCCGGTCCATCGTCGCGGGGATGTGCAGGATGATGATCGAGTCGGAGCGCTGGCCGTCGTCGGGGGCGAAGTCCTTGAAATCGGATCCGAGCAGCAGGAAGTTGAGCGGGCCCTCGATGTCGCGGTGCCGGGTCTCGTCGGGGTTGCCGGCCCGGGCGTTGTCGCCGAGCAGGTTGCGCTGGCTGATGCTGGCGGTGTAGCGCTGGTTGAGGACGTTGACGCCGGCGACCGCGGTGCCGGAGAGCACCACGATCAGCGCACCGAACACGATCAGCAGCCGCGCCCAGATGGGATCGCGCCCCGGCAGCTTGGCCTTTTTGCCCCGGGCCTTGCCGGAAGGCGTTTTACCGGAAGAATCCGGAAACTTGGGGACATCGCGACTTTCCGGGCTATTCTGGACCGGGCCAGAAGCGACGGAATCATCGGCAGAGCCGTCAATGCCATCGAGCTCGTCCTGCATCTGCTGCCCCCGAGCCGCCCGCCGCACGTCGGCGGTAATCCATCCGAGTCTACGTTCATGGCGACCAAGCTGTGCGCCGACGGGCCCGGCACCGGCCCGGCGCAACCGCCGCCAATCAGGCGATTTCTACTCGGTACTAGCCCTATGGGCAATGAGACCTATGCAACAGCCCGGCCATGCAACCTCCGCGAGGAGGCGACATGCCCGGGCTCGTCCCATTTGTCACTTGGATTTGGTACTAGCCTTCGCCGACGGCGCCGTCGACGGCTTCGGCCCGCTGGTCGCCATCCAGTCCGCCATCTTGTCGTTGCGGACGGCGTCGTAGAGCGCGGTCGCCTTCTCCTTGTCCGGCACCACCACGTCCTCGCCGCCGATCTTCTTGCTGCCGTCGTTCGGGCTGACCATGAACGTCAGGTCGTCGCTGCGCAGGTTGCGGAACTGCAGCGCCATGTCGGCCAGGGAGAAGTCCTTGTCGACGGTCATCGCCTTGGTGATCGCCTTGAGGAAGGAGTTGAGCTTCGCCGGGTTGGACACCGTGCCGGAGCTGACCGCCTTGTCCAGGATGGCCTTCATCATCTCCTGCTGGTGCCGCATGCGGGCGAAGTCGCCGTCGGGGAACTGGTAGCGCTGCCGCGCGTAGTCCAGCGCCTCGTCGCCGTTGAGGTGGTTCATGCCCTTGTTGAAGTGCCGCTTCGGCGGGTGGATCGAGGTGATGTCCTTCTCGACGTTCATGTCGATGCCGCCGAGGGCGTCGATCACCTGCTTGAAGCCGCCGAAGTCGATGAGCAGCACGTGGTCCATCCGGACGTTGGTGTACTCCTCGATCGTCTGCACCGTCAGCGGCGTGCCGCCCCACGAGAACGACGCGTTGAGCTTGGCGTTGGTGTTGCCGTACGGCGTCGTCTTGCTCTTGGGGATGTGCACGTAGAGGTCGCGGGGCATGGAGATCAGGTAGGCGTGCTGGTGGTCGGCCGGGATGTGCAGCAGGATCATCGTGTCCGTGCGCCACTCGCCGGGCTTGCCCTTGTTGTCCGGGTCGCGGGAGTCGCTGCCGAGCAGCAGGATGTTCAGCGCGCCGTCCACCACCTTCGGCGGGCGGCCGTCGGTGATCTGCGAGAACGGGTCGTCGCGGTTGAGGCCGGAGTCGACGTACTTGTAGTAGATGAAGCCGCCGAGGCCGGCGAGCAGGGCGAGGACGAGGACCAGGCAGCCGAGGACCAGGGCGATGCGGCCCCAGCGCGGGCGAATCTTCTTGCGCCCGGAGTACTCCCCGCCGTTGCCCGGGGTGCGGGCCGACGACCGCCCGTACACGCCAGGCGCGGCGGGGCTGGTCGGGGCGTTGGCCGCGGAGACGCGGGCCCGGGCGCCCGACGTCGGTGCGAGCGCGCCGGGCACCGAGGCCCGACCCGAGGACGGGCCGCGTGATGCAGGCGTGGTGGGCATAACACCACGATACGAAGCCCATGCCGTCGCGCCACGTAACCGCGACGGGCGCGGCACGAACCCGGGAGAGTCAGCGGTTGCGGAAATAGGCCACCGTGCGGGCCAGGCCCTCCTGCGGACCCACGACCGGCTCGTATCCGAGCAGCTCACGCGCCTTGCTCAGGTCGGGGCGGCGGCGCTCCGGGTCGTCGGCGGTGCGGGCCACCAGCGCCACGCGGGAGGAACTGTCGCATAGCCGCACGATCGACTCGGCCAGCTCAAGCATGGTCATCTCGTGCTCGGTGCCGCAGTTGATCGGCCCGGTCTCGGTGGAGTCGAGCAGCAGCAGGATGCCCCGGACGAGGTCGGAGACGAAGGTGATCGAGCGGGTCTGGGTGCCGGTGCCGTGGACCGTGATCGGCTCGCCGCGCAACGCCTGCATGATGAACGTCGGGATGGCGCGCCCGTCGTCGGGGCGCATGCGCTCGCCGTAGGTGTTGAAGATCCGCACGATGCCGACGTCGGCGCCGCGGCCGCGGTGGTAGCCCATGACGGCCGCCTCAGAGAACCGCTTGGACTCGTCGTAGACACTGCGGATGCCGATCGGGTTGACGTTGCCCCAGTAGGTCTCCGGCTGCGGGTGGACCAGCGGGTCGCCGTAGGCCTCCGAGGTGGAGGCCATGATGAACCGCGCGCCGTCGGCGACGGCCCGGTCCAGCAGCTGCAGCGTGGCCACCGAGCCGACGCGCAGGATCTCCACGGGCATGTCGGCGAAGTCGGTCGGGCTGGCCGGCGAGGCGAAGTGCAGGATCGCGTCGAACCGCCCGGCGAGCGCCTCGACCGCCGGCAGCGGCTCGGTGACGTCGGCCTCGACCAGCGTGAACCGCGGGTGATCCTGCAGGTGCGCGACGTTGTCCTTGCTGCCGGTGAGGAAGTTGTCGACGGCGACGACCCGGGCGCCCCGGGCGATGAGGGCATCGGCGAGGTGTGAGCCGACGAAGCCGGCCCCACCGGTCAGAAGGATGCGATGTCCTTCACCGTAACGCTGCGCAACGACCATGCGGGACAGCCTAGCGTGTTCGTGCGCCGGGCCCGGGGGCAGATACGCCCCCGGAACCCGGCGCGGCCGGGATGATGACGGGTGGTGCTTGAGTGATACTCGTCAGTGCGCGCCGGCGCCGGTCAGCGACCTGGCTTCCAGCTCGCTGTACTTGTCCGGGTCCCGTTCCTTGCTGGTCAGAGCCCCGAGCGCGGCGAAGATGAACCCGATCGGGATCGAGATCAAGCCCGGGTTCTCCAGCGGGATCGGCGCCGCCGTCGTGCAGCTGAACAGCGCCGTGGCGTTGGAGACCTGCTTGGAGTCCGCGGGCACGCCGCACTCCTTGGCCTGCGCCGCGGTCAGCGTCGCCGGGGTGCGCGCGTCACTGACCCCGCCCCAGGCGATCGGGCTGAGCAGCACCACGCCGACGGCGGCGATGAGCCCGGCATAGATGCCCCAGGTCGCGCCGCGGGTGTTGAACCGCTTCCAGAACAGCGAGAAGAGGATCGCCGGCAGGTTCGCCGACGCGGCGATCGCGAACGCCAGCGCCACCAGGAAGGCGACGTTGAGGTTGCGGGCGAAGATGCCGAGCACGATGGCGACCGCGCCGATGACGAAGGCCGCGTACCGCGCGACGATCACCTCCTGCCGCTCGCTGGTCTCGCCCCGGCGGATCACGTTGGCGTAGAGGTCGTGCGCCAGCGAGGACGACGAGGCCAGGGTGAGCCCGGCGACCACGGCCAGGATGGTGGCGAAGGCGACCGCGGCGATGATCGCGAGCAGCAGCGAGCCGCCGAAGTCGCCGCCGAGGTACCTTCGGCCGAGTTCCTGGGCCAGTTGCGGGGCCGCGGTGTTGCCGGCCGGGTCCTGCGCGACGATCGCCGAGCGGCCGACCAGCGCCGCCGCGCCGAAGCCCAGGGCCAGCGTCATCAGGTAGAACGCGCCGATGAGGCCGATCGCCCAGACGACGCTGCGGCGGGCCGCCCTGGCGTTGGGCACGGTGTAGAAGCGGATCAGGATGTGCGGCAGGCCCGCGGTGCCGAGCACCAGGGCCAGGCCCAGCGAGATCAGGTCGAGCTTGCTGGTCAGCGTCGCCGTGGCGTTGTTCGCGAACTCCCGGCCGTACCGCAGGCCCGGCTGCAGGAACGCCTCCGGCGGCGTGCGGCCGGACTTCGCCGCGGCCTCCCCGAGCAGGCTGGAGAGGTTGAACTTGAACGCGGCGAGCACCATCAGGGTGAGCACCAGCGCGCCGATCATCAGCATGAACGCCTTGACGATCTGCACGTAGGTGGTGCCCTTCATGCCGCCGACCGTCACGTAGACGATCATCAGCACGCCGATGAGCGCGATCGTCACGATCTTCGCCGTCTCGGCGCTCATGCCGGCGAACGTGTCGCCCGCCTTGATGCCCAGCAGCAGCGCGACCAGCGCGCCGGCGCCGACCATCTGGGCCAGCAGGTAGAAGATCGAGACGATGATCGTGGAGATGCTGCCGGCGGTGCGCACCGGCGCCTGGCGCATGCGGAAGGCCAGCACGTCGGCCATGGTGTACCGGCCGGAGTTGCGCATCAGCTCGGCGACCAGCAGCAGCGCGACCAGCCAGGCGACCAGGAAGCCGATGCTGTAGAGGAAGCCGTCGTAGCCGTTGAGCGCGATGATGCCGGCGATACCGAGGAAGCTCGCCGCCGACATGTAGTCGCCGCCGATCGCCAGGCCGTTCTGGAAGCCGCTGAACGAGCGCCCACCGGCGTAGAAGTCGGCGGCGCTGCGGGTCTGCCGGCTGGCCCAGACCGTGATGGCGAGGGTGACGCCGACCAGGATCACGAACAGGGTGAGCGTCAGGGTGCGCTGGGTGCCGACCGATACGGCGGCGAGGTACACGGGCTCAGGCATCGCCGTCCCCTTCCGTGGCGGTGTCCTCGATCTTGGCGCGCAGGTCGTCGGCGAGCGGGTCGAGGTTGCGGTCCGCGTAGCGCACGTAGAGCCATGCGATGAGGAACGTGGAGACGAACTGCAGCAGCCCGAAGATGAGCGCGATATTGATGTGGCCCACGACCTTGGTGCTCATGAAGTCGCGGGCGTATGCGGAGAGCAGGACGTAGAGCGCGTACCAGAGAAGGAATGCGACGGAAACCGGGAACACGAAGCGGCGCAGGGCGCGGCGCAGCGTGTCGAACTCCGGCGTGCGGGCGACGGCGACGTAGCGGTTCTCGCCGGTCTCCGCAGGGGCCGGGGTCTCGGTGCTCATAGGATCACCACCTGCCGATGGGGTGCGGGTAAACCGGCACGCTAAGAACCCGGCAGGCATCAATACAGATCGCTTCGCGGCAGCGGTACCGCATCTGCGCCGAACGGCGGGGACGGTGCGCCGAGTGACACCCGTCACACCGTTTACCGGCGAGGCGGTTACCGGCGATACCGCCCGCGCTCGTGGACCAGCGGCTCGGATCCGTCGACCAGCTCGACCCGCTCGATCGTCGCCTCGACGAGCAGCGACCACCCCTTCGGCTCGGCGCCCACCAGCCGGCAGCCGGCCCAGGAGCGGCCGCGCGGCACCGGCCCCCACTCGGTGCGCTCCCACTCGCCCGTCGCGAACAGACCGCCCGGCGCCGGCATCAGCCCGGCGAACCGGTCGGCGAGCTGCCGGTCGTCCGCGGCGAGCAGGCTGACCGCGAACCGCCCGCTCGCCTCGGCGGCCGCCCACAGGTCGCTCTCCTCGTCGACCAGGCCGAGGACCCGGCCGGGCTCGCCGTCGGCGACGAGCATCGACGACACGGTGAGGCCCTGCTCGCCGCGCGGGCCGCTGCCGGCGGTCCACAGCGTGACGGCGGCCGGCAGCCGCCCGCGCAGCCGCCGCACGGGCGACTTCAGCTCGTCCGGCGTGGCGAACGGGTCGGAGGCGTGGATGCTCACGCGCTCCATATTGTCAGGATTGTCAGGCGCGCCTCGGCGTGATGGCCGTGAGCACCTCGGGCGCGCGGCGCTCCAGCAGGCCACCGGCCACCCGGGTGCCCACCCACGCCAGGGTGAGGCCCCAGGCGACGCCGATCGGCAGCAGCACCCAGGTCAGGGCGCCGGGCAGCAGGCTGAAGAGGATCGGCAGCGGCGCCGCCAGCGCCCAGGTGACGATCATGCTGACGAACGACAGGAAGCCCTTCGCGCTGCCCCGCCCGCTGTTCATCGCGAACGGGTTGCTCGTGTCCGGCATCGGGTAGGGCGCGAGCACCGAGGTGACGCCGGCCGCGCCGACCGAGATGCCGAACGCGGCCAGGCCCACGCCGAGCGCGGCCGGCAGCTGGTCGACGTGGCCGCTGAAGATCGACACGGCCACGGTGCCGGCGGTGAGCAGCGGGAAGGTGAGCAGCCCGACGGCCAGCGCACGGGCGGCCAGCTCGAGCTGGCCGGGCACGGCGGTGAGCATGTGCAGCGCGTAGGCGGTGCCGTCGTTGCCGAACTGGTTGACCAGCACCAGGCCGATGAAGGCGCCGGCGAAGGTCAGCGAGTAGACCAGCGCGCCCTTGCTCAACCCGGTGTTCTGGCTGCTGCTCGCGCTGAAGGTGAACGCGAACGGCACCACCACCGAGGTGGCCAGCAGCGAGATCAGGCTCGCCCGCCGGCGGGGGTCGCGCAGCCAGTACCGCATCTCGCGGGACAGCAGGCCGGTGAACCGGCTCGGCCGCAGGAACCGCACCGGCCGCGGGATGAACGCGCGGACCGGGCTCTGCCCGGTGTCGCCGCGGCGGGCGGCGCCGGGGCCGGCCGCGGCGCCGACCATCGCCGACTCGATCGTGCGCAGCCACCACCACAGCAGCAGCGCGACGCCGGCCACGCCGATGAGCAGCCGGACGAAGACCAGCGCCCAGTTGCCGTCGAGGGCGTCGACGTAGGCGACGTACGGCGCGGCGAGCGGCGTCCAGGACAGCACCTCGCCGACCAGCGTGGCCTGCCGCGACTCCCCCCGCTGCAGCAGCGCCACGATGAGCTGGACGAGCGGGTTGCAGGAGACGCCCAGCAGCGCGATGAGCAGCGCGGCCAGGTCGCGCACCCGCCGGGAGCGCAGCATCCGGGAGAACGCGCTGGTCACCGCCCGGCTGGCGGCGATGCAGACGCACATGCCCACGAGCGCGCCGAGCACCGCCACGAGCGCCGGCCCGGGCCCTCCCGTCACCGCGGCGCCCAGGACCGAGCCGAGCGTGGCGAGCAGCGTGACGATCGGCGGGATGCCGAAGCAGGCGGCGGCGAGCATGCCGAGCACCAGCGTGCGGCGGGGTATGGGCAGCAGCGCGAAGCGGGCCGGGTCGAGGGTCTCGTCGACACCGAAGAACAGCAGCGGGATGAAGATCCAGGCGAGCACGACCGCGGCGCCGGCGAACGCGGCGACGGTCGGGCGGAGGTGGTCGCCGGCCAGGCTGCTGCCGGCGAACGCGCCGAAGCCGAGCAGCGCGGCGCACAGGCCGAACACCGCACCGACAATGAACATGATCAGCCGGGAGTACCGGCCGAGCCGCCGAGCCGAGCCCTCGGTCGGGCCGGGCCGCCCCGGCCGCAGCGTGTTGCGCAGGATCCGCAGCTTGAGCCGCACGAAGTAGGAGACCCGGGGCCGCCCGGCCGGCACCGGCGCCGCGACCGCGGCGGGGGCCGGGCGCTGCTGGGGGATGTGCGGGGGCGTCACAGCCACGACAGCTCCGCGCCGGTCGCCACCCGGCCGCCGACCACGTCGACGAACACGTCCTCCAGCTCGCGGCCGCCGCGCACCTCGTCGGTCGTGCCGACCACCTTGATCCGGCCCTCGGCGAGGATCGCGATGTGCGTGCACAGGCGCTCGACGACGGCCATCACGTGGCTGGAGAAGATCACGGTGCCGCCGTTGTGCACGTAGCGGTTGAGGATGTCGCGGATGAGCGCGCCGGAGACCGGGTCGACGGCCTCGAACGGCTCGTCGAGGACCAGCAGGCGCGGGGCGTGCAGCATCGCGCAGGCCAGGCCGATCTTCTTCTTCATGCCGGCGGAGTAGTCGACCACCAGCGTGCGGCCGGCGTCGGCCAGGCCGAGCACGTCGAGCAGCTCGGCGGCGCGCGCGTCGACCACGTCCTGCGGCAGGCCGCGCAGCAGGCCGGTGTAGGCCAGCAGCTCGCTGCCGGAGAGCCGGTCGAACATGCGGGCCGAGTCGGGCAGCGCGCCGAGGCGCCGCTTGGCCTCGACCGGGTCCGACCAGACGTCGTGGCCGAGGACGTAGGCGTGGCCGGCGTCGGGGCGCAGCAGCCCCACGGCCATCGACAAGGAGGTGGTCTTGCCGGCGCCGTTCGGCCCGAGCAGGCCGAAGAAGGAGCCGGTCGGCACGTCGAGGTCGACCCCGGCGACCGCGACCTTGTCGTCGAAGTGCTTGGTGAGCCCCCGCAGCGCGAGAGCCGGACCCGGCTCGCGATCTGTCACATTCTGAACGTAGGTCACGCTGTCCACTCCCGCCTACCCCGGCCCGCGTCACATGCGCAGCGCGTCCGGCGCGTGCAGGCGAAGCATGATCGCTCCGACCCCGGATGGCAACCGGTGCCTGGTCAGCAGCGAGACCAGGATCATCACCAGGAATGCCAGGGGTACCGACCAGGCCGCGGGCTGGGTGGTGAGCACGCCGGCCCAGCCGTCCAGCGGGCCGCCGAGCACGGTCAGCAGCACGGCGGAGGCGGCCGCCCCGCCGCCGGCCACGATCCCGGCGGCCGCGCCGATCGCGGTCAGGCCGCGCCACCAGATGCCGAGCACGAGCAGCGGGCAGAAGCTCGACGCCGCCACCGCGAAGGCGAGCCCGACCACCTGCGACACGTCCAGGCTCGCCACGAACAGCGCGAGCAGCAGCGGCACCACCCCGGCCACCAGCGCCGAGCGGCGGAAGTCGCGGACCGAGCCGTGGCCGAGCACGTCGGTGGACAGCACGCCGGCGACGCTGGTCAGCAGGCCCGACGACGCGGACAGGAACGCGGCGAACGCGCCGGCCGCGACCAGCGCGCTGAGCAGCCGGCCGGTTGTCCCGCCGCCCAGCGCGGCGGACGGCAGCAGCAGCACCACGGCGTCGGTGTTGCCGGTCATGAGCAGCTGCGGGGTGTAGATCCGGCCGAGCACGCCGTAGAGGGTCGGGGTCAGGTAGAACACGCCGACCAGGCCCAGCACGACGAGCGTGGTGCGCCGGGCGGCCGCCCCGTCGGCGTTGGTGTAGAAGCGCACGAGCACGTGCGGCAGGCCCATGGTGCCCAGGAAGGTGGCCAGGATCAGCGAGTACGTCGCGAACAGGCCCTGCGAGTGCTCGCCCGGCAGCAGCCAGTCCGCCGGCGAGTCGGCGGACACCGCCGACACCCGCGGGACGGCGGCCGCCTCGGCGAAGACCAGCAGCGCGCCCCCGGCGACGGTGTGGTCGCCGGGGGTGAGCAGCAGCAACCCGTCGCGCTGCGCGCCGTCGACGACACCGTGCGTGGTCACGGTGGTCGGCTCGGCCACGGTCATCCGGGTCGGGTGGTCGATCTCGACGGTCGTGGCGGCGGCGAAGCGCGGGCCGTCGGGCGCGGTCAGCGCCGGCCGCCCGTCGTGCTGCCACTGCATGAGCAGGAACACGAACGGCACGGCCAGCGCGGTGAGCTTCAGCCAGTACTGGAACGCCTGCACGAACGTGATCGAGCGCATCCCGCCCAGCGCCACGTTGAGCGTGACGACGACGCCGACGATCAGCGCGCCGAGCGCGTAAGGGGCGCCGGTGACGGTCTGCAGCGTCAGCCCCGCGCCCTGCAGCTGCGGCACGAGGTAGAGCCAGCCGATGAACATCACGAACGCGGTGGCGAGCTTGCGCAGCCGCTTGGAGCGCAGCCGCACCTCGCAGAAGTCCGGCAGCGTGAACGCGCCCGAGCGGCGCAGCGGCCCGGCCACGAACAGCAGCAGCGCCAGGTATCCGGCGGCGAACCCGACCGGATACCACAGCACGTCGACGCCGTGCTTGAGCACCAGGCCGGCGACGCCGAGGAAGCTCGCCGCCGACAGGTACTCCCCACCGATCGCCGCCGCATTCCAGGTCGGGCTCACCATCCGCGATGCGACCAGGAAGTCCGAGGTGGTGCGGGCGAACCGCAGCCCGTAGACGCCGATCGCCACGGTGACCAGGGTGACCGCCACGACGGCCGCGATCGCGTAGGAGCTCATGACGGCGGGTGGTGGCCGCGGTCCTCGACCAGAGCCACGAACTCCTGCTCGTTGCGCTCGGCCAGATGGACGTAGACGGCGCCGACGACGTAGAGGAAGGGGTACGCCAGGACGCCGAGCAGCAGCCAGGGCAGGGAGACGCCGAACAGGTGCGCGCGGGCCACGGCCGGCACGGCGGCGAAGAGCAGCGGCAGCCCGCCGAGCCCGACCGCGACCACGGCGGCGAGCCGGACGGCCACCGACAGCTGGGCTCGGACCAGGCCGCGGGCCAGCGCCGCGCCGACCGGGCTCTGCTCCTCCAGCTCCGCGCGGGCGCGCGGCGGGCGGATCCGGGCGCGGGAGACGTCACCGAGCACCACCCGTACGCGCGGCGTCGACGGCTCCATGAACCGCAGTCTCGCAACGTCCGCGAAACAAAAGCAAGGGGCCGACATCCCCCGTCCGAATGTCGGCCCCCGCCAATGTGCCGCCGATGCCGCTCAGTACCGCCGGTAGCAGGGATATCCCTGCGCCCGCACCGGCTCGGGGACGATCTGGCGCGCCCGGGAGCGGCCCAGATTCCACCCGCGCCAGTCGTCGGCGTCCTCGGACAGATCGGCGGCGATCTCTCCCAGGGCGCACTCGCGCGCGCCCGGCGGCAGCCGGTCGAGCTCCGGTGCCGCGTCGGCGGAGAGCGAGCGCAGGTACCACACGTCGGCGTTGCTCGCCCCGCCCCGGTCGACGTTGTGCGCCGCGATGAACCGGTCCGGGTTGAGCACGGCCAGCCCGAGCAGGGTGGCCACCCACAGCCCGGCCGCGGCGCGCGCGAGCCAGGCGGCCCGGTGCCGGGGCCCGGCCAGCCCGGCGAGCATGATCAGGACGAACAGGCCGCCGAGCCAGAGCTCGACCGCGCTGACGAAGACGCGCAGACGGGTGAAGCCGTATGCCTGCTCGTACACATTCATCCGCCACAGCGCCGAGCCGACCACCACCAGCGCGCAGGCGGCCAGCGGCCCGAGCACCAGCCGCAGCAGCGTCCGGTCGGCACGGGTGCGCCGCTCCGCCTTGCGCACCGTCACGCCGATCACGGCCAGGGTCAGCACGGTGATCGCGAGCAGCTGCCAGAAGCCCTTGCGGGCATACTCGGCGAAGGTCAGCCCGACCGTGCGCATGACGTAGTCCCGGTCCCCGAACAGCACCGTGACCTGCACGGCCACGAAGAGCCCGAACAGCGCGAGCACGGCCCCGACCGGGACCAGCCACTCGACCCGGCGCACCGGCCGGCCCGCCCGCGCCGGCCCCTCGCCGATCGTCGACGGGTTCGCCACCAGGAACGCCGCGCCCAGGCTGAGCAGGCCCGTCGCCGTACCGACGAAGATCCATCGGGCCAGCGTGCCGGCGTCGAACGCGGGCACGACCGCGGTCACCACCCGGTCGAAGGCCGGGTCCGCACCGGCGAACAGCGCGCCGAAGAGGATGAGCAGCGCCACGCCGAGGCCGATCGAGGCGAGCAGGCGCAGCGCGTCGGTCCCACCCCGGGCGCCGCGCAGCCGCACGGCACCGGCCCGCGCCCAGGGCAGCGCTCGGAACGCGGCGAAGCACAGGGTGAAGGGGCCCATGAGCACGGCCGGCGCCCGGCGGTGCCGGCCGGCGGCGAGCGCGACGCAGCCCCAGGCCGACAGCACGCAGAGCGCGAACAGCCAGCCGGCCGCCCGGAAGAAGCCCACCGACAGCAGGGCCAGCGCGCCGGCGCACCACACCAGCGCCTCGGCCCGGGCGGCGGTCCGGCCGGCCCGGGCCAGGGCCCAGCCGAGCGGGGCGAGCAGGCCGAGGCCGGCGATCGGCCAGCCGAGGCCGGGCCGGTCCGGCGGCAGGGCCGCGGCCGCGACGAGGGCGGCGACCAGCGCGGCGACGAGCGCGCTCCGGCCGGCCGCGGCGTTGAGCCGGGGCCAGGCCCGCTGCCACAGCGTCGGCGCGGGCGGCCCGAGCCGGACCGGGCTGAGCAGCGCCGGGTTCGGCAGCAGCGGGACCGGCGGGGGCAGCGGTCGAACAGGGCTTGGGGGCATGGTGCGCTCCTCGCGAAGGGCGTGCGGATCCGCGCGGCCGGCGAGAACGCCGAGTCGCGGAAAGAGAGGGGAAAGCTCAGGCCGGGAGGGTCACCCGGATCCGGCAGCCGGGCAGATCGCCGGGCTGCTCGACCACGGCGATGCTGCCGTCGTGCAGCTGGGTGAGCCACTGCGCGATGGCCAGGCCCAGGCCGGTGCCGCCGCCGGAGGCGCGGGCGCCGCGGGTGAAGCGCTCGAAGACCCGCTCGCGATCGGTGTGCGGGATGCCAGGGCCTTCGTCGGCGACCTCGATCATGACCCGGTCCGCCTCGCTGCGGCCGACGATCGTCACGGTGCCGCCGTCGGGGCTGTGCCGGGTGGCGTTGTCGACGAGGTTGGTCAGGACGTGGTGCAGGCGCGCCCGGTCGGCTCTGACCAGGGCGTTCTCCGGAAAGGAGCAGGAGAGGTAGTCGACCTTGTGGCCGGCCGCCTGGGCCTTCACCTCGGCCTCGGCGACGACCTCGTGCAGCAGGTCCTCGATGTGGAACAGCTCGCGGTCCAGCGGTACCACTCCCGCGTCGAGCCGGGAGATGTCCAGCAGCTCGGTCACCAGCCGGCCCAGGCGCTCGGTCTGCGCCAGCGCGGTGCGCAGCGTCGCCGGGTCGGGCTCGGCCACCCCGTCGACGATGTTCTCCAGCACCGCCTGCAGCGCCGAGATGGGCGTGCGCAGCTCGTGCGAGACGTTGGCGATGAGCTCGCGGCGCTGCTGGTCGGCGGCGGCGAGCTCGCCGACCATCTGGTTGAAGGCCACGGCCAGCTCGCCGACCTCGTCCTTGGACGTGGCCCGGACCCGGGTCGAGTAGTCGCCGCGGGCCATCGCCCGGGCGGCGGCGGTCATCTCGCGCAGCGGCCGGGTCACGCCGTGGGCGAGCACCTGGGAGGTGACGAGGCCGGCGGTGAGGGCGATGTACGTCGTGTTCGGCGGGATCCAGCCGATGCCGATCCAGAAGACGCCCAGCGCGGCGCAGGCCGAGGCGAGCAGGAGCACGGCCAGCTTCAGCTTGATCGAGCGCAGCGGGTCGAGCGGGCGCGGAAGCAGGTCGACGAGCCGCGTCATGCGTGTCATGCGGACTCCAGGGCGTAGCCGACGCCGTGCACCGTGCGGATGAGGTCGGACCCGAGCTTGCGGCGCAGCGCCTTGATGTGGCTGTCCACGGTGCGGGTGCCGGACGCGTCGGCCCAGCCCCACACCTCGGCCAGCAGGCGCTCCCGGGGCAGCACCGTGCGCGGCCGGCTGGCGAGGTTGACCAGCAGGTCGAACTCGGTCGGGGTCAGGTGCGCCTCCACGCCGGCCCGGGTGACGCGCCGCTGCGCCCGGTTGATCTCCAGGTCGCCCAGCACGATCGGGGTCTGGTTGGGGTCGGGCTGGACCTGGGCCATCCGCTCGATCCGCCGCAGCAGCACGTGCACGCGGGCGGCGAGCTCGCGCATGGAGAACGGCTTGGTGAGGTAGTCGTCGGCGCCGACGGCCAGGCCGACGAGCATGTCGGTCTCGTCGTCGCGGGCGGTCAGCATGAGCACGGCGATCGGCCGCTCGGCCTGGATGCGCCGGCACACCTCGAGCCCGTCGAAGCCGGGCAGCATCACGTCGAGCACCACGAGGTCGGGCCGCATCAGCCGGGCGGCCGCGACCGCGGACGGCCCGTCGTGGGCCGTGTCGACGGAGAAGCCCTCGGCGCGCAGCCGCACCGCGATCGACTCGGCGATCATGCGCTCGTCGTCGACCACGAGCACCCGGCGGCGCTCCCCGGAACCGTTCATGAGGGCAGCGTATTCGCGGGTCGTGCAGGCGCTCAGTCGGCAATGTGCAGAGATTGTGGAGACCTTGGCCGCGGTTGTCCGCGCACTGCCCGGACATTCCCGAAATATCAGGACCAGGACTTCGCGGCGCGCACCAGCCGGTCCTTGAGCTCCCGGGTGTGCCGGCGCGACACCGGCAGCTCGTGGTCGTCGACGATCACCACGTAGCCGGTGTTGGTCATGCGCAGCTCGGTGATGAGCTTGAGCTGGACCAGGTACGACCGGTGGATGCGGGCGAACCCGGCGTCGGCCCACCGCTCGGCGAGCGTGGCCAGCGAGACCCGCACCAGGTGCGAGGCGTCCCCGGTGTGCAGCCGGGCGTAGTCGCCCTGCGCCTCCACCCAGCGCACCGACGAGCGGGGCAGCATCCGGGTGGTGCCGGCCAGCTCCACCGGGATCGTCGGGTCGTCCTGCCGGTCCCGCCGCGCGGCGACGGACGGGTGGGCGGGCACCAGCCGGGCGGCGAGCACCCGGCGCAGGGACTCGGCGATGCGGTCGGCGCGGACCGGCTTGCGCACGTAGTCGGCGACGCCGAGGTCGAACGCCTCGGCGGCACGGTCGTCGTAGGCGGTGACGAAGACCACCGCCGGCGGCTTGGCGAACCGGCCCAGCACCCGGGCCAGCTCCATGCCGTCGAGCCCCGGCATGCGGATGTCGAGGAAGACCGCGTCGACGTCGGCGTCGCGCAGCACGCGCAGCGCCTCGGTGGCGTCACCGGCCAGGTGCAGGCGACCCACCCGCGGGTCGGCGCGCAGCAGGTAGGCGAGCTCGTCCAGGGCCGGCACCTCGTCGTCGACGGCGAGCACACGCAGGTATCCGTGGTCGGTCATGCTCCGCTCCTCACTCCCGGGTGGAACTTGGGCACGCGCATGCTCACCTTGGTCCCCGCGTCGAGCGCCGTCTCGACCACCAGCCCGAAGCTGTCGCCGAAGACCGACCGTAGCCGATCGTCGACGTTGCGCAAGCCAACGTGCTGGCCGGCGTCGATGGTGTCGTCGGGGGCCAGCAGCGCGGCCGGGTCCATGCCGACGCCGTCGTCCTCGACGGTGATCTGGCACTCGGCACCGGCGTCGCGGGCGACGATGCTGACCGTGCCCATGCCGGGCTTGCGCGACAGCCCGTGCCGGACGGCGTTCTCGACCAGCGGCTGCAGGCACAGGAACGGCAGCGTCACCGGCAGCACCTCGGGCGCGATCTGCAGCCGGATCTGCAGTCGCTCGCCGAAGCGGGCCCGCTCGATGGTGAGGTACCGGTCGATGGAGCGCAGCTCCTCGGCGAGCGTGGTGAACTCGCCGTGCGCCCGGAAGGAGTACCGGGTGAACTCGGCGAACTCGAGGATCAGCTCGCGGGCGAGCTCGGGGTCGGTGCGCACGAAACTCGCGATCGCGGTCAGCGCGTTGTAGATGAAGTGCGGGCTGATCTGGGCGCGCAGCGCCCGCACCTCGGCGCGGGCCAGCCGGGCCCGGGAGGTGTCGAGCTCGGCGAGGGCGAGCTGGGTGCCGACCCAGCGGGCGGTCTCGGCGGTGGCCTGGACCAGGCCGGGCGCGGGCGGGCCGTCGGACAGCGCGACCAGGGCGCCCTCGCGCTGGGCCAGCGGCACCACGACCGCGCCGCGGACCGGGCAGTCGACGACGTCGCAGGGCAGCTCGCGGGTGCCGAGCACGGTCGGGCGCCCGGCGGTCACGGCCTTGGCGGCGGCCGCGGCGACCTGGTCGCGGTGGTGCTCGCCGGCGCCGTCGAAGGCGAGGACCCGGATGGCGTCGGTGACGGCGATGCCGGCCGCCCCGGTCAGCGTGCGCAGGTGGCGGATGGCCTTGCCGGCCGCCACCTCGGTGAGCCCGCCGCGCAGCGGCTCGGCGGCGAGCTCGGCGATGTGCAGCACGTCGTAGGTGGCCCGCTGCGCGGCGGTCGCGATCGCCCGCCGGCCGCGCCACCGGATGACCGCGTAGACCGCCCCGCCGAGGGCGGCGACGAGCACGGCGACGACGAGCGCGGCGGCCAGGTTTGCTCCCACGCCGCCATCGTGCGGTTAGTAGGCGCCCTTGCGGAAGACGACGACGCCGATCGTGCGCCACAGCGTGTGCAGGTCGAGCACCAGCGACCAGTTGTCGACGTAGTACAGATCGAGGCGGACAGCGTCGTCCCAGCTCAGGTCGCTGCGGCCGGAGACCTGCCACAGGCCGGTGATGCCCGGGCGGACCAGCAGGCGGCGGCGCACGTCGCCGAGGAAGTCGCCGTCCTCGGCCGGCAGCGGCCGCGGGCCGACCAGCGACATCTCGCCCAGGAGCACGTTGATCAGCTGGGGCAGCTCGTCGATCGAGGTGGCGCGCAGGAACTTGCCGACCTTGAAGATGCGCGGGTCGTTGCGCATCTTGAACAGCAGCCCGTCGCTCTCGTTCTGATCGTGCAGGGTGGCGAGGCGCTCCTCGGCGTCGACATACATCGTCCGCAGCTTCCAGACCCTGAACGTCTTGCCCTCGCGGCCGATGCGCGGCTGGCGGAAGAAGATCGGGCCCGGGTCGGAGAGCCTGATGGCCAGCGCGACGAGCGGGAAGAACGGCAGGCAGATGAGCAGGCCGAGCAGGGCCATGACCCGGTCGATGACGTTCTTGAACAGCCAGCCGAGGCCGGAGAGCTTGGGCTCCTCGACGTAGAGCAGCGGGATGCCCTCGATCGGCCGGATGTGCACGCGCGGGCCGGCGATGTCGGTCAGCTGCGGCGCCACGGCCAGGTCGATGCCGGTGCCCTCGAGCTGCCAGGCGAGCCGGCGCAGCTCCACCGGCTCGGCGCTGGCCGAGCCGCACACGGCGATGGTGTCGGCGTTGAGCTCGCGCACCAGGGACAGGATGTCGCGGCCGGCGTGGACGGGCACCGGAGTGACGGTGCTCGGGTGCGGCGCGTAGCCCTCGGTCAGGTGGATGCCGACCGGCACCAGGCCGGCGCCGGGGTCGCGGGCGATCGCCGCGTGGACCTCGAGCGCCTCCTGCAAGGTGCCGATGAGCAGCATGCGGTGGGTGGCCAGATGGAACTTCGTGCGCGCGAACGCCAGCGAGCGTCTGGCGATATAGCGCAGAATCAGCACGAAGACCAACGCGCCGACAAGCGCCGCGCCGACCGAGAACCGGGAGACGTCGATCTTGAACGCGAACGCCGCGAACGCGACGATGGCCACGACCGTCCAGGAGGCGCGGACCACCCGCTTGAACTCGTCGGTGCCGGTGCCCAGGTAGCGGCGGTCGTAGGCGCCGTGGCCCCACAGCACCAGCAGCCACACCGCGGGCAGGCCGAGGTAGGCGACGAGGTTGAACAGCTCGGGATTGTTCTGGAAGCCGGAGTCGGCCTTCGGCAGCTGGGTCGCGGCGGTCAGCGAGGCCAGCGCCGCGGCGCCGGCGTCGAGGACGAGCAGGATGGCCGCGTAGGGCCGGTGCCAGCGGGCCGCGCGCTTGGTGCGCTGCCAGGCCGAGCGGGGCACGCCGTTGGCGCCCAGCGGGCTCATCGCATGGTCCGGCAGGATTTCGAAGCTGTCGAGTTCACCCAAGGTCGATCTCCGGCTCGGCGTCGTGGCCGGACGTTGGAGACTAGTGGTCACCTCAGTGCGTCCTCTCGCGCCGCGATGCGCGGATCGCGGCACAGCTCTGCTCGGCCGGTTTCGTTTTACGCCCGCGGGCTCAGCTGGCCCACGGACACCGGAAAGCACGTGCAAAGTGTCCCATGGCGGCCGGGGCTGCGGATGATGACCGGCCGACACTAGTTGCTCAACGTATTCGCTGTCGAGTGCACTGGCGTAGGGCGGACAGAACTCCGCGTGACCATCACCGCGAGTAGCGCGGCCCCCACCACAGCACAGAGCAACGGGGCGAGGCTGCCCGCGGGTGGCGTCCAGGTGCCGCCGAACGGATTGAGCCCGGCCGAGATGCCGCGCTGGAACCGGGTCATGACCCGGGCCAGGGCATAGAGCTGCATCGGTACGGTGAGGCCTGCGCAGATCAGCACGAACCAGCCGAGCCGGCCGCGCTCCCGCAGCCACTGTGCGTAACGATCGCCGGAGGCGGCGAGTAAGGCCACCCCTACGCCGAGCGGCATCACGTAGCGGCCGTGCGCGAAGTGGCCGACCTTGGGCGCGAAATAGAGCTCGAGGGCGACCAGCAGCGCCGCGCTGCCCAGGAACGCGGCCGCGACGCCCAGGCGCAGCCGGCGGTCGCCGAACCACAGCGCGGGCAGCACCAGGGCGGCGACCAGCAGGTACCACAGGCCGATGACGGCGATCGAGATCGTCGTCTCGCCGTAGCCGAACTGGCCGATGATCTGCCGGGCCCAGAACTCGGCCCGGTTGTCGACGATGTCGGACAGGATCGCGCCGGAGGTCGTCGGCGCGATCGGCCGGCCCGGATCCAGGTCGCTGCCGCGGGCGGCGACGGCGGCCCAGAAGACGGCGAACGCGGCGCCGAGCGCGGCCGGGACCGCGAAGACGGGGCGCAGCAGCGCCCGGGGGTGCGCCCGGGACACCAGCAGGGCCAGCGCGAGCACCGCGACGACGAAGAACGGCCCGAGGTCCCGGACGGTGAACAGCAGCGCCGCCGCCACCCCGGCCGCGGCCCAGCGCCGGTGCAGCGCGGCCACGAAGAGCAGCACGGCCGCGCTGATCTCCAGCCCGTTGGGGTTGATCGAGCCGGCCAGGTCGGCCGCCATCGGGGTGGTGACCAGCAGGACCGCCAGGCGCTCGAGCCGGCCGGGGGCGATCGCCACGGCCGCGGCGAGCACCAGCGCGGACAGGGCCGCGGACAGCAGCCGGGCCCAGATCAGGCCGGTGCCGTCGGGGCTGATCCGCAGCGGCAGCCCGACCAGGGCGTAGTAGACCGGGCTGTAGCGGGCCGCGGCGCTGGGCACCAGCGTGTTGGTCCGATCACCGTTGGTTATCAGGCACGACGCCGGGCGGTACGCCGGCTTGTCGATCCAGGTGCAGTCGGCGTTCTCCGGCAGCAGGCTGCGCGGGCCGCGGAACGCGTTCGTGGTGATCCCGCTCGCGTCGGCGGCGTGCTCGTGCGGCAGCCACTGGCCGGTCCACACCGCGTAGGCGCGCACCAGGTGCTGCTTCTCGTCGTAGGTGCCGTTCACCGGCAGGGCGAGGGCCCAGGCGGTACCCAGGAGGAAAAATGCGGCGAAAGCCACGAGGAACGCACGGCGCACGCGGGTCAGCGTACGAGCTTCGACAGCCGCCGGTCCGCCAAGGGCTTGCCGTTGGTCTGGCAGGTGGGGCAGTACTGCAGCGACGTGTCCGCGAACGACACCTCCCGCACCGTGTCGCCGCAGACCGGGCAGGGCAGGCCGGTGCGCGCGTGCACGGCGAGCCCGGAGCGCTTCTCGGACTTGAGCGTGGCCGCCTTCTGCCCGACCGAGCGGGCGACGGCGTCGGTGAGCACCGTGCGCATGGCGGCGTGCAGCCGCTCCATCGCGTCGTCGGTGATCTTGTTGGTGAGCGCGAACGGCGACATCTTCGCCGCGTGCAGGATCTCGTCGGAGTAGGCGTTGCCCACCCCGGCGAGGATGGTCTGGTCGGTCAGGACGCCCTTGATCTGCCCGCGCCGGGAGCGCATGGCGGCGGCGAAGTCCTCGAGGCTCACCGTCAGCGCGTCGGGGCCGAGCCGCGACACGCCGGGGACCAGGCGCGGGTCGGTCACGAAGTAGGCCGCCAGGCTCTTCTTCGTGCCCGCCTCGGTGAGGTCGAAGCCGGACTCGTCGTCCAGGCGCACGCGCAGCGCGATCGGGCCGGAGCCGGGCTTGAGCGGCGTCTTGGCGTTGAAGCTGTCGCGGTAGTGCAGCCAGCCGGCGCGCGCCAGGTGGACGACCAGGTGCAGGTCGTCGCCGACGTGCACGTCGAGGAACTTGCCGTGCCGGGAGGCGCCGGTGATCGGCTGCCCGGCGGCGGCGGTGATCGGTGGGTCGAAGGTCTTCAGCGCGCTGATCGCGGAGACCTCGATGCGGTCGACGGTGTGGCCGGCGGCGCGCTCCCGCAGGAACGCGGCGAGCGCCTCGACCTCGGGAAGTTCGGGCACCCGTACAGTCTGCCCTGTGGAGCAGCTCGCATGAAGGTCGTCGTCGCGCACAACCGGTACGCCTCGGGACAGCCCTCCGGCGAGAACGTGATCGTCGACGCCGAGATCGCCCAGCTCGGCGCGGCCGGGGTCACCGTGCTGCCGTTCCTGCGCAGTTCGGACGAGATCGGCACGTTCTCCGCCGCGCAGAAGGCGCTCCTGCCGCTGTCGCCGATCCGCAACGCGGACTCGCAGCAGGCGCTCACCGCGGTGATAAATAGCGAAAAGCCGGATTTGGTCCACCTGCACAACCCGTACCCCCTGATCTCCCCGGCGATCATCAAGACGGCACACCGCCACGGCGTCCCGGTCGTGCACACGGTGCACAACTACCGCCAGGTCTGCGCCCCCGGGCTGTACTTCCGCGACGGCCACATCTGCACCGAGTGCCGGGGCAAGGCGTTCCCGCTGCCGGCCGTCACGCACGCCTGCTACCGCGGGTCCAAGGCGCAGTCCGCGGTCATGGCGGCGACGCTCGCCGTCCACCGCGGCACCTGGAAGCAGGTGGACCACTTCATCGCGCTGACCGACCGGATCGCCGCCCACCTCGCCGACTTCGGCATCCCCGCCGAGCGCATCACCGTCAAGCCCAACGGCATCCCCGACGCCGGGGCCGCCACCGGGCCGGGCGCCGGATTCCTCTACGCCGCCCGGCTGACCCCGGAGAAGGGCCTGGAGCTGGTCCTCGACGCCTGGTCCAAGCACCCGGACGGCTCCCTCGGGACGCTGCGGATCGCCGGCGACGGCCCGCTGCGCCCCCGCGCCGAGCGCGCCGCCGCCGAGCGCGCCGACGTGACCTACCTGGGCCCGGTCGACAACGCCGCGGTCCGCGCCGAGATCGCCCGCGCGGCCTGCGTCATCGCCGCCTCCACCTGGCACGACGTGCTGCCGACGATCGTGCTGGAGGCGCTGTGCGGCGGGCGCCCGGTGCTGGTCACCGACCGCGGCGGGCTGCCCTACCTGGCCGGCGACGCCGGCTGGGTGGTCGAGCCCGACCCGGACGCTCTGGCCGCCGGCCTGCGCGAAGCCCACGAGGGCGCGGCGGCGCTGGCCCCGGTGGCGCGGGCCCGCTTCGAGTCGCAGTTCGCCCCGGACGTGCTCACCGAGCGCCTGATCGACGTCTACCGGGCCGTCCTAGCCGGCCGCGGCTAGGCGCTCCTCCGTGGCCGGCGTGGACGGCGGCGGGCCGACCGACTTCAGCGCATAGGTGTAGAGGATCACCATGCAGATCAGGCCGGTGGTGGAGCCGGTGAGCAGGCCCCAGGCGGCGCCGTGGAGGCCGCCGTAGTCGGCGCCGAGGGTGAGGCCGCTGATGGAGACGACGGCGAAGACGACGTACTGCACGAAGAGCATGCGGGCGCGGTGCATGCCGCGCATGGCGGCGGTGAACGGGACCTGGAGCAGGTAGACGGCGCCCTGCAGGGCGATGGGCAGGGCGAGGGGGGCGGCTTCGGCGAATTTGTGGGTGTGGACCAGGGCGAAGGAGACGGCTGGCCAGACGATGAGGACCATGAGCGCGCCGAGGATGGTGAAGGCGGTGGCCAGTTGGCGGGTCTGGCGGCGCAGGGTCTGGGCGGCGGCGGCGCCGTCGGGGCCGGGTTTGGCGGCTTGGGCGGCGTTGCGGGAGGCGCGGGGCACGAGCAGGCTCTGGATGGCGGTGATCAGGTTCTGTACGGGTTGGAGCTGGACGGTCTGCACGAAGCGGAGGTTGCCGAGGTCGATCTTGGACAGTCGGCCGGCGACGACGAAGCTGATGGCGAGGACCTGGACCTGGGCGACGATGGCGGTGATGGTGAACCAGCTGGAGAGGTGGCGGGTTTCGGTGAGCCACGCTCGGGGGCTGCCGTGCCAGGGCAGGCGGTGTTCGCGCAGGAGGTAGACGGTGATGCCGGCGATGGCGCCGAAGCCCCAGACGGTGAGCAGGGCGCCGGCGCTGGAGTGGTGGGTGGTGATCATGATGGCGACGAGGACGGCTTGGGTGCCGGCCCAGACGAGGTCGATGCCGAGGGCTTTGTCGGGGCGGCGGTCGGCGAGGTAGTCGCAGCGGGCGGTGTCGTGCAGCATGATCGGGATCATGAACGGGGCGAGCCAGATGAGTTGGCGCAGGTCGATCTCGCCGCGGCTGGGGTAGAGGGCCCAGAGCGCGATGAACACGACGGTGGCGACCAGGCCGGAGCACAGTGCGGTGGTCAGGCCGTTGCGGGCGAGCCGGGCGCGGGGCTCGCCGTCGTAGCGGGAGGCGAGTGCGAGCAGCACGTCCCCGACGATGGCCCGGTTGAGGTACATGGCGAAGTAGCCGACGGCGAGGGCGAGGGCGAGCGCGCCGAAGTGTTCCTTGGACAGCAGGATGCCGCCCAGGAGGGTGTTCGCCGAGTTGGCGGCGGCGATGACCACCTGGTCGAGCAGGCCGGCCCCGACGAAACGGGAAGCGCCGCGCAAACCCTGCAGGCGGCGCAGCGACGACCGTGGGTTCACAGGCCGAGCGGGTCGCGAGCGAGGTTCACGGAAGGCACCTTACGTGGCGGCGCGTAACGAGACCATACGACCCTTTGACGGAATTCCCAGCTGACTCACCAGCTGACGTCGAGGGGCTTGCCTTCCGCGTAGCCGGCGGCGCTCTGCACGCCGACCGTGGCCCGCTCGGCGAACTCGGCCAGGTCGGCCGCGCCCGCGTACGTGCAGGCACTGCGCACGCCGGCCACGATCGCGTCGAGGATGTCCTCCACGCCGGGGCGGCGCGGGTCCAGGTACATCCGCGAGGTGGAGATGCCCTCCTCGAACAGCGCCTTGCGGGCCCGCTCGTAGACGCTGTCGTCGGCCGTGCGGCGGCTCACCGCGCGGGCCGAGGCCATCCCGAAGTTCTCCTTGTACAGCCGGCCGTCGGCGTCGCGGCGCGGGTCGCCCGGCGACTCGTGGGTGCCGGCCAGCCAGGAGCCGATCATCACGTTGGACGCGCCGGCGGCCAGTGCCAGGGCCACGTCGCGCGGGTGGCGCACGCCGCCGTCGGCCCACACGTGCCCGCCCTGGCGGCGTGCCTCGGCGGCGCACTCGAGCACCGCGGAGAACTGGGGCCGGCCCACGCCGGTCATCATCCGGGTGGTGCACATGGCGCCCGGGCCCACGCCGACCTTGACGATGTCGGCGCCGGCGGCGAGCAGGTCGGCGGTGCCCTCGCGGGTGACGACGTTGCCGGCCACCACCGGCACGGCCGGGTTGAGCGCCCGCACCGCGCGCAGCGTGGCGAGCATGCGCTCCTGGTGGCCGTGCGCCGTGTCGACCACGAGCACGTCGACGCCGGCGGCGATGAGCTTGTCGGCCCGGCCGGCCGCGTCGCCGGTGATGCCGATCGCGGCGCCGATGCGCAGCCGCCCGTCGGCGTCGACGGCCGGGGAGTACAGCGTGGCCCGCAGCGCGGCGTTGCGGGTCAGGATGCCCGCGAGCCGGCCGGCCGGGTCGACCACCGGGGCCAGCCGGTGGTGGCCCGCGGCGAGGCTGTTGAACGCCTCCTCGGGCGTCGCGTCGTCGGGCAGGGTCAGCAGGTTGCTCGACATGACGCTGCGTAACTGGCTGAACCGGTCGACGTCGGCGCAGTCGGCCTCGGTGACGACCCCGACCGGGCGGCCGTCCTCGACCACGATCACCGCGCCGTGCGCCCGCTTCGGCAGCAGGTCCAGGGCGAGGGAGACGGTCTCGGTCGGGCCGAGCGTGATCGGGGTGTCGAAGACCAGGTGCCGCTGCTTGACCCAGGCGACCGCCTCGGACACCACGTCGATCGGGATGTCCTGGGGGATGATCGCCAGGCCGCCGCGGCGGGCGACGGTCTCGGCCATGCGCCGCCCCGCGACGGCGGTCATGTTGGACACCACGATCGGGATCGTCGTGCCGCTGCCGTCGTGCGAGGTGAGGTCGACCTGCATTCTCGACTCCACGGCCGAGCGGCTCGGCACCATGAAGACATCGTCGTAGGTGAGGTCGTGCTCCGGCATCTGGTTGTTGAGAAACCGCACGTCGAGCAACTGTATCGCGCCGCCACGAGGGGGTGAGCCGGCTTGAGAGTTCTCCGGCTCGGCGGGACGATGGAAACCCTGACGTGCTTGCTAGGGGGTTGATGCACCATGCAAGTCCACGAAGCGATGTCCACGGCCGTCGTGCAGCTCGGTCCGGACCACACACTGCGCCAGGCGGCCGCGCTGATGTCCCGGCGCAACGTCGGTTCGGCGATCGTGGTCGATCCCGACGGGCCCGGCGTGGGCATCATCACCGAGCGGGACGTGCTCAAGGCGATCGGGACCGACCTCGACCCCGACGTCGAGCGGGCCGCCGACCACATCACCTGGGACGTCGTCTACGCCGCGCCGTCCTGGACCGTCGAGGAGGCCGCGGCCGCCATGGTCCGCGGCGGGTTCCGCCACCTTGTGGTGCTCGACGGTGACGACGTGCTCGGGGTTATCTCTGTGCGCGACATCATCCGGGTCTGGGTCCGCACGGCGATCCCGGCCTGATGCCCGTCGCGGCACGGATAAAACACCCGGAATGCCACCCAATCGGCCAGGTGGAGGGCTCGGAACTCGGCTGAACGGCGCCCGGGGGCGTGCGTAGGCTGCCACCATGCAGCTGATTTCATTCGCCCGCGGTGCGCCCAGCCTCGACATCATCGACGTCGAGGGGCTCAAGGCCGCCGCGGCCCGCGCCTTCGAGGCCGACCCGGCCGGCATCACCGCCTACGGCACGTCCGTGGGTTACCTCCCGCTGCGCTCCTGGATCGCCGCGAAGCACGAGGTGGAGCCCGACCAGGTCATCGTCACCAACGGCTCGCTGCAGGCCGACGCACTGCTCTTCGAGCACCTGGTCAAGCCCGGCGACGCCGTCGTGGTGGAGAAGCCGACCTACGACCGCACCCTGCTCAACCTGCGCAATCTGGGCGCGCAGGTCCACCAGGTGACGGTGCACGAGGACGGCCTGGACATCGAGGAGCTGCGCGCGCTGCTGGAGGGCGGCCTGCGCCCGAGGCTCGCGCACATCATCCCGAACTTCCAGAACCCGGCCGGCGTCACCCTGTCGGCGGACAAGCGGCGGGCCCTGGTCGGGCTGGCCGAGCAGTACGGGTTCACGATCTTCGAGGACGACCCCTACGCGGACATCCGCTGGCGGGGCGAGCAGCTGCCGACGATGCTGTCCCTGGACACCGCCGGCGTCGTGGTGCACGCGAGCTCGTTCACCAAGACGATCGCCCCCGGCCTGCGGGTCGGCTACCTCGCCGGGCCCAGGGAGACGATCGGCGCGATCGCCAAGCGCGCGACCAACCTCTACATCTCGCCGAGCATGGTGGCCGAGGCGATCACGCACCAGTTCTGCGTGAGCGGCGATATCGCGCGCTCGATCGCGACCGTCTCGGCGACGCTGGGCGAGCGGTCCCGGCTGCTGGCCGACGGACTGCGCAAGCACGTGCCGGACGCCCAGTTCGTCGAGCCCGACGGCGGCTACTTCCTGTGGGTGGAGCTGCCCGACGACGTCGACACCACCGAGCTGGAGGCGGTGGCCGCCCGGGACTTCGGCGTGGCCGTGGTCAAGGGCAGCGACTTCCTGCTCGAGGGCGGGCGGCACGCGGTGCGCCTGGCGTTCTCCGCCGTGCTGACCGAGCAGGTCGACGAGGGCGTCGAGCGCCTCGCCGCGGCGATCGAGGCGGTCCGCAAGGGCGCCTGACCGGCCCGTATTCCCGCTCAAGGCAATTCCAAGCAAGCTGACACCAAACCGTGATGGCAAGGGTGGTTCCCCAGCCGGTATTGGATGGATCAAAATCCAGCCCGGCGCGCTTTGCGAATCGCGCTGCAGGCATCACCCCCCCGCCCCCCAACGGCACCGGGTGGGCCGACCGCGCCCCCCACCCCCCACCTGCGGTCGGTCCGCCCGGTGCCAACCTTCGTGACGCGCCGCGCGGGCCGACCTCTGCCCTCCAAGGAGGTCGAGATGGCCGACGATCAGCAGCCAAATGCCCGTCCCCTGCAGCGTGCGCTGTCCCGACCCGTGCGGGCCTGGTCGCGGATACTCGCCAGCAACAGCGCCCACCTGGCCAAGCCGCCGGCCCGGCCGGAGCAGCACAGCGCGATCGTGGACTGTGCGCTCTACGTCGATGGGGTACGCCAGGAGGGCGACCGCGACTACGCGGAGGCGCTGCACGCCGCCCGGCGGTACCGGGGCTTCGTGTGGATCGGGCTGAAGGAGCCGCAGGCGGCGGAGATGGCCGCCATCGCCGAGACGTTCCAGCTGCACGAGCTGGCCGTCGAGGACGCGGTGCAGTCACGGCAGCGGCCCAAGGTCGAGCGCTACGGCGACATGACCTTCGTGACCATGCGCACCGCCCGGTACGTCGAACACGACGAGCTGACCGACACCAGCGAGGTGGTCGAGACCGGCGACCTGCTGATGTTCATCGGCGAGCACTTCATCATCACGGTCCGCCACGGCGACGCGAGCCGGCTCGCCCCGGTCCGCTCCGATCTGGAGCGCCGCCGCGAGGTGCTGGCCCGGGGGCCGTGGGCGGTCGCCTACGCGGTCGCCGACCGCGTGGTCGACACGCTGGTCGAGGTGTCCACGGAGATCGAGGAGGACGTCGCCGCCGTCGAGGACCAGGTGTTCAACCCGCAGTGGGGCGCCCGGCGGCGCAGCGCCGACCGGATCCAGCGCATCTACCAGCTCAAGCGCGAGCTGATGGAGTTCAAGCGGGTGGTACTGCCGCTGCAACGGCCGATGGGCGGGCTGATCAATGGGCAGCTGGCCGAGGTGCCGGAGGAGATCCGGCGGTACTTCCGCGACGTCGGCGACAATCTCGCCCGCGCGGTCGAGCAGGTGCTCTACCTCGACGACGTGATCAACTCGGTGCTCGCCGCGCGGCTGGCGCAGACGAGCGTCGACCAGAACAACGACATGCGCAAGATCGCCGCGTGGGCCGCCATCGCCGCGCTGGTCACGTCGATCGCCGGCATCTACGGCATGAACTTCGACTTCATGCCCGAGACGCACTGGGTCTTCGGCTATCCGGGCGTGATGGCGCTGATGGTGGCCGGCTCCGCCACGCTGTTCTGGGCGTTCCGCCGCTCCGGCTGGCTCTAGCCCGCACATAGGTGGGCCGTCCCCCGTGGCCGGGGACGGCCCGCCTACGTGATCGCCGCTAAGGGCGGCTGTTCTTGGAAACCGGGTTCGACATGGGGGACTTGTCGTACTCCCCGCTGCCGCTCGGTCCGGCATTGCCGCCCTTGTGGCCGATCAGGTCCGAGGCGCGGTCCTTGGCCGCCTCACCCATCGTCCGGGCCTTTTCCATGCCGGCGTCCATCGAGCTCTTCGCGGCGCCGAGCATCGAGCCGGTGTCCCCGCTCGTGCGGGTCGCGCCGTACTCGTCCCAGCTCTGCTCGTTGCGGCGGCGGCGCAGCATCGCACCCGCCGCGCCGACGGCGGCGCCCGCCATCAGCAGCCCGCCGATCGCCATCGGCCAGCGCCGCGACGACTTCGGCTGGTTCCTCATCATCATCTTCGCTTTCCCCTTGCGCCCCATCCGCGCGGCCTTCCGGCCGGTCTGCTTCGAGCGCTCCCGGGCGATGACCATGACCGTGTCCATGCCACCCATCGCTCTGCTCATGCCGTTCTCCAGGCGCGGCGCCACGGCCCTGCGGGCGGCGTCCACCCGCGGCACGAGGGCGCCCGAGGCGCCGTCGGCGGCGTGGGCCGCGGCCATCCGCAGGTGATCGAGGCTCTCACCGAGCTCATCCCGCATGAGCCGGCTGTGCGACAGCACCTGACGACGTCGAAACACTTTGCTCCACCTCCCGAGGCGCGAAAACCCATCCGGTCCCGGTTACCCCGATCCGACCAGGGAGAACCTCATGGGCAGGTCCGCTGGGGTCATCCTGCAACGATCCGGCCTCCCGTACACCCGGATCCGGCAGAATCCCCGTCGGATACGGTGATGACGGAATGTCACCAAGGAAAGGGAGAACTGGTGGCCGAGCAACTGTTCGCGACGCTGCACACCAATGTCGGTGCCATCCGGCTTGAGCTGTTCCCCAACCACGCGCCCAAGACGGTGCGCAACTTCGTGGAACTCGCCGAAGGCACCCGGGAATACACCGATCCGCGCACCGGCGAGGCGGGCAAGGGCCCGTACTACGACGGCGTCATCTTTCACCGGGTCATCGCCAACTTCATGATCCAGGGCGGCGACCCGACCGGCACCGGCACCGGCGGCCCGGGCTACAACTTCAACGACGAGATCCACCCGGAGCTGCACTTCAACCGGCCGTACCTGCTGGCCATGGCCAACGCCGGGGTCCGCTTCGGGCAGGGCACCAACGGCTCGCAGTTCTTCATCACCGTGGGCCCGACCCCGCACCTCAACGGCAAGCACACGATCTTCGGCGAGGTCGCCGACGACGACTCCCGCAAGGTCGTCGATCAGATCGCCACCACCCAGACCGGCCGCATGGACCGCCCGGTGAACGACATCGTCATCGAACGGGTCGACATCGAGCGCACCGCCTGAGCGCCGCGAAGGCGGGCCGCTGCGACGGGTGAGGGCTGGCTAACCTTGTCAGCATGACTCAGCCGCCGGCGAACGTGGTCCCCGTCTGCTACCGGCACCCCAACCGCGAGACGTATGTCCGGTGCACCCGGTGCAACCGGCCGATCTGCCCCGACTGCATGAACGAGGCCTCGGTCGGCTTCCAGTGCCCGGACTGCGTCCGCCAGGGTGCCCGCGCCCAGCGGCCGGCCCGGACCGCGTTCGGCGGCTCGGCCTCCGGCAACGCCAGCACGGTGACGATCGCCCTGATCGTCGTCAACATCCTGGCCTTCATCGCCACGATCGTCAGCTCCGGCAGCGCCAACGCGGTGGCCGGCGGCGGCTGGGGCGGGCTGCTGGGCAACATCACCCCGGCCCATGTGCACCTGGGCATGCTGGGCGCCGCCACCTACCCGGGCGAGAGCGGGCTGCACGGCGTCGCCGCCGGTGAGTACTACCGCCTGGTCACCGCGATGTTCCTGCACTTCGGTCTGCTGCACCTGGCGCTGAACATGTGGGTGCTGTGGTCGGTCGGCCGGCCGCTCGAGGCGAGCCTCGGCCGCGTCCGGTACCTCGCGCTCTACCTGCTGGCCGGGATCGGCGGCAACGTGGCGGCCTACGCCTTCACCAGCCCCAACGTGATCAACGCGGGCGCGTCGGGCGCGGTCTTCGGCCTCTTCGGCGCGCTGATCGTGGTGCTGCGCCGGATGCGGATGAGCGTGGCGGGCGTGGTACCGGTGCTGATCGTCAACCTGGTGCTGACCTTCTCGATCTCCAACATCTCCATCGGCGGGCACATCGGCGGCCTGGTCACCGGCACGCTCGCCGCGCTCGGCCTGGCCTACGCCCCGAAGAAACACCGCACGCTGGTCCAGGTGGCCGCGTTCGCGGTCCTGGCGGTGATCATGATCGCGCTGATCGCCTGGCGGACCACGGCGCTCACCGGCTAGCCGGCGGTGTCCGGGGCGGGGCGGTGCCAGACCCGGCCCTGCAGCATGGCGTCGGCGCCGACCCAGACGAAGTTCATCATCCGGGTCGCGGCGAGCTCCGGGTCCTGCTCCTCGTGGTCGGCGAGCCAGTCGGCCAGCGACTCGGCCGCCCCGACGTAGGCGTAGGCCATCGCGAGGAAGCCGTCCGGCCGGTTGGGCATCGGCGCCTCGGACTGCGCGGTGGCGCTCTCCAGCAGCCCGGCCACCACCTCCACGATCCGGGCCCGCATCCCGGCCAGCTCGCCGGCGAAATGCGGCTCGCTGCGGGCCTGCCGGTAGAGCACGCGCCAGCCCTCGCGATGCGCGCCGACGAAGGCGAAGAACGCCCGCAGCCCGTTCCACAGCTGCTCGTCGGGGCGGGCGGTGGGGCGCACCCCGGCCGCGACCGCCTCCATCAGCCGGGTGGCCTCGCGCTGCAGGCAGGCCATGAACAGCTCGTCCTTGGCGCCGAGGTAGGCATACACCATCGGCTTGGAGATGCCGGCCGCCTCGGCGATCTCGTCCATCGACGCCGCGTGGAAGCCCCGGGCGGCGAAGACCTTCACCGCGGCGTCGAGCATCTGCCGCTCACGCACGACACGCGGAAGCCGTTTCAGCATCTTGCCACCTTACCTACTCCTGCGTAAGGTTACGCACGAGTAGCTTATTGACAACGGAGGGCACATCATGTCCGAGCTCGACGCCCTGGGCGACCTCAGCACCGTCGACACGAAGCAGTTCGCGCAGCTGGTGAAGAACGCGCCGGACGCGCAGCTGGCCGACATCATGAGCGGCCCGCAGCGCAAGACCGTGCTGGACGCGATCTTCTCCCGGTTCCCGGAGCTGTTCCGGGCCGACCGCGCCGGCGCGACCAACGCCGTCATCCACTGGCACATCACCGGCGCCCCCGAGGGCGGCGAGGATACCTACCAGCTGGTCATCGCCGACGGCGCCTGCACGCTGTCGCCGAGCCCCGAGGCGGACCCGAAGCTCTCGATCACCGTCGGCCCGGTCGACTTCCTCAAGGTCATCTCCGGCCAGGGCAACCCGATGATGATGTTCATGACCGGCAAGCTCAAGGCAAAGGGCGACCTGGGCCTGGCGGCGAACATCGCGAACCTGTTCGACATCCCGAAGGGCTGATCATGCCCGAGTTCTCGCTCGACCTGAACGAGGATCAGCGGGACCTGCGCGACTGGGTGCACGGCTTCGCGGCCGACGTCGTGCGCCCGGCCGCCGCGGAGTGGGACGCCCGCGAGGAGACGCCCTGGCCGGTGATCCAGGAGGCGGCGAAGATCGGTCTCTACGGCTTCGAGTTCCTCGCCAACGCCTGGGCCGACCCGTCCGGGCTGTCGCTGTGCCTGGCCAACGAGGAGCTGTTCTGGGGCGACGCCGGGATCGGGATGGCCATCTTCGGCACCAGCCTGGCCGTGGCCGCGATTTATGGCAGCGGTACCCCGGACCAGCTGGTCGAGTGGGTCCCGCAGTGCTTCGGCGACGCCGGCGAGCCGAAGGTGGCCGCGTTCTGCACCACCGAGCCCGAGGCCGGCTCCGACGTCGCCTCGATGCGCACCCGCGCCCGCTATGACGAGGCCGCCGACGAGTGGGTGCTGAGCGGCCAGAAGGCCTACGCGACCAACGGCGGCATCGCCAACGTCCACGTGGTGACCGCGAGCGTCGATCCCGAGCTGGGCTCGCGCGGCCAGGCCGCGTTCGTCGTGCCGCCCGGCACCCCGGGCCTCGACGGCGCGAAGAAGCTCAAGAAGCTCGGCCTGCGCGCCTCGCACACCGCCGACGTGTTCCTCGACGACGTGCGGGTGCCCGGCCGCTGCCTGCTGGGCGGCAAGGAGGCGCTCGACGAGCGGATGGCCCGGGCCCGCGAGGGGCGCCGGGCGCAGGGGCAGGCCGCGATGCGCACCTTCGAGCTGTCCCGCCCGGCCGTCGGCGCCCAGGCGCTGGGCGTGGCGCGGGCCGCCTACGAGTACGCGCTGGACTACGCCAAGGGCCGGGTCCAGTTCGGCCGGACGATCATCGAGAACCAGGCCATCGCGTTCGCCCTGGCCGACATGCGCATGGAGATCGACGCCGCCCGCCTGCTGGTGTGGCGCGCCGCGTGGATGGGGCGCAACAACCGCCTGTTCGAGGCCGGCGAGGGCTCGATGAGCAAGCTCAAGGCCGGCGAGGTGGCCGTGGCGGTCACCGAGCGGGCGGTGCAGATCCTGGGCGGCGCGGGCTTCCTGCGCGAGCACCCGGTCGAGCGCTGGTTCCGCGACGCCAAGATCTACACGATCTTCGAAGGTACGAGCGAGATCCAGCGCCTGGTGGTCGCCCGCGCGATCTCGGGGATGTACATCCGCTGATCTGGGCGTTGCCGGATGGATCGGGTTATGGTGTTGCCCGATTTATCCGACATACGCGCGTACCTGAGGAGTCCCCGCCATGGACGCCGGATTCGTACTCCGCACGCTCGCCCGCCGCCGGGTCCTCACCCCGGCCCGCCCCACCCGCGTCGTCCGGCAGGTCAACGCGCTGCGCCGCTGGGGCTTCGGGGTCTTCGGCGAGATGCGCTCCGCCGCCGCCCGCGACCCGGACCGGCTCGCCGTCGTCGACGAGCGCGGCGCGCTCACCTACAGCGAGCTCGACCTGCGGGTCCGCCGGCTGGCCAACGCGCTGAAGGCCGGGCACGGCGTGCGCCCGGGCGACCGGATCGGGCTGCTCTGCGAGAACTCCGCGGCGATGATCGAGTCGCTGATGGCCGTCGTCGCGCTCGGCGCCCAGGCCGTGCTGATCAACACCGGCCTGGGCAACGCGCAGATCGAGACGGTCGCCCACGACCAGGGCCTGACGCTGCTGCTGCACGACGAGACGTTCCTGGGCATGCTCGCCGCAGTACCGCCAAATCTGCCACGGCTGTCGACCGAGCGGCTCGAGGCCCTGATCCGGCGCTCCCCCTCGGGCGAGCTGCGGCCGCCGGCCGAGCCCGGCTCGATCGTCGTGCTCACCAGCGGCACGACCGGCGCGCCGAAGGGCGCCCGGCGGCGCAACCCGGCCGGCCTGGCCCCGCTCGCCTCGGTCGTGTCGCGGATCCCGCTCAACGCCGGGGAGCGCATGTTCGTCGCCGCGCCGCTGTTCCACACCTGGGGCCTGGCCGCCCTGCAGCTGTGCCTGGCGCTGCGCGGCACGATCGTGCTGAACCGGCGGTTCGCCCCGGCGAGCGCCCTGGCCGCGGTGAACGCCCAGCAGTGCACGTCGCTGTTCGCCGTACCCGTGATGCTGCAGCGGATGCTCGAGGCACCCGATCCGGTCCGGGCGCCCACGCTGCGGGTCGTGGCGGTGTCCGGCTCGGCGCTGACCGGCCCGCTGGCCGCTCGCTTCATGGATGTGTACGGCGACGTGCTCTACAACCTCTACGGCTCGACGGAGGCATCCTGGGCCTCGATCGCCACCCCGCAGGAGCTGCGCGCCGCCCCGGGCACCGCGGGCCGGCCGCCCCACGGCACCCAGGTGGCCATCCTGTCGGAGACCGGCCGGCCGCTGCCGACCGGCTACATCGGCCGGATCTTCGTCGGCAACGACATGATCTTCGAGGGGTACACCAACGGCACCGGCCGCGAGTTCCACGACGACCTCATCGCCACCGGCGACCTCGGCCACGTCTCCCGGGACGGCCTGCTCTTCGTCGACGGCCGCGAGGACGACATGGTCATCTCCGGCGGCGAGAACGTCTACCCGGCCGCGGTCGAGGACGTGATCGCCGAGCTGCCGCAGGTCCGCGAGGTCGCCGTGGCCGGGGTGCCGGACGAGGAGTTCGGCCAGCGGCTGGCCGCCTGGATCGCCCTGCACCCCGGCGAGCGGGTCGACCCCGACGCCGTGCGCGAATACGTCCGGCACCGGCTGGCCCGCTTCTCGGTCCCGCGGGACGTCTACTTCGTGCCGGCCCTGCCCCGCAACGCCACCGGCAAGGTGGTCCGCCGCCACCTGTTGCCTTAGGCCCTTGTCGCCTACGGATACAGCGTCAGTTCCGGCGCGGTGACGATGCTCAGCAGCTGCTCCTCGGTGAACGGCAGCTTGTTGCCGGCCGCGGCGGCCCGGCCCACCAGGATCATCGAGGTGCCGTCCGGGCGGTAGGCGTTGAGCTGGACGGCCATCGGCCGGTCCCCGCGATGGATCAGCACGATCGTGGCGCCGACCGTCAGCCGGCCACAGTTCGGATTGCCGGCGGCGCACGGCAGGTAGTCGGCCTGCCGCTCGGGCGACTCGGCGGCGGCGTACACCGTCAGGCCGAGCACCGACCGGAATTCGCCCTCGCCGAGCCCGAAGCCGGCCGCGTAGGCGGTGGCCCAGTGCGGATCCCGCTCCACCAGCGGCGGCAGCGCGCTGCCGTCGCGGGCATTGCGCAGCTCGACGCCGGGCAGGTCGCGGCCCAGGATGCCGTTCAGGACGTCGGTGAGCCGGGCGATCGCGTCGCCGCACGACTCGGTCACCGGGTGCAGCGGCGTGCCGCCGCCGACGATCACCGTGCCGGTGGGCGACGGCGTGACGCACGGCGAGGGCACCCGCCCGGGGCGCCGTAAGCGCTCCAGGTTGCCCGCGACGTACTCGCGATAAGACTCCTCCGCCACGTGCAGGAAACGGAGCGCGGGCGGCGGCGGGTTGCCTACGGGATCGAGATTCTTCCCTCGGCCGCGGCGAGCGCGATGTCGGTGCGGAACTGGGCGCCGTCGAAGGTCACGCCGTCCACGAGCGCGTAGGCGGCCGCCCGGGCCTCGGCCAGGCCGGCGCCGAGCGCGGTGCAGGTCAGCACCCGGCCACCGGCGGTGACCAGGGCGCCGTCGGCGGCGCGGGCGGTGCCGGCGTGCAGGATGCCGGGCACGCCGTCGGCGCCGGTGATCACGTCGCCCTTGCGGGCCGACTCCGGGTAGCCGGCGCTGGCCATGACCACGCAGACGGCGGTGCCGGGGTACCAGGCCAGCGGCGGGTCCTCGGCGAGCCGGCCCACCGCGGCCGCATGCAGCAGCCCCGCCAGCGGCGTGTCGAGCCGGGCCAGCACGGCCTGGGTCTCCGGGTCGCCGAAGCGGCAGTTGAACTCGATGACCTTGGGCCCGTCCGCGGTGAGCGCCAGGCCGACGTAGAGCGTGCCGGCGAACGGCGTCTGCCGGGCCCGCATCTCGGCCAGCGTGGGCTGGACCACCGTTGCCATGACCCGCTCGACCAGGTCCGGCGGGGCCCACGGCAGCGGCGAATACGCGCCCATGCCGCCGGTGTTGGGGCCGCGGTCCCGGTCGAAGATGCGCTTGAAGTCCTGCGCGGGCTGCAGCGGTACCGCCGCCACGCCGTCGGTCACCACGAAGAGCGACACCTCCGGGCCGGCCAGGTACTCCTCCACCACGACCCGCCCGCAGGCGATGCCGTGGGCGAGTGCGGCCTCGCGGTCGTCGGTCACCACGACGCCCTTGCCGGCCGCGAGCCCGTCGTCCTTGACCACGTACGGCGCACCGAACTCGTCCAGCGCCGCGGCCAGCTCCTCCGGCGTGGTGCACAGCCGGGCCCGGGCGGTCGGCACCCCGGCCGCCGCCATCACGTCCTTGGCGAACGCCTTGGAGCCCTCCAGCCGGGCCGCCTCCTGCGACGGGCCGAAGCACGGGATGCCCTTCGCGCGCACGGCGTCGGCGACCCCGGCCACCAGCGGCGCCTCCGGCCCGACCACGACCAGGTCGGCGGAGAGCTCCACGGCGAGCGCCGCGACGGCCCCCGGGTCGACCGGGTCGACGTCGACCAGCTCGCCCAGCGCGGCCATGCCCGGGTTGCCGGGAGCGCAGACGAGGGCGGTCACGGCCGGGTCGACGGCCAGGGCGGCGGCGATCGCGTGCTCGCGGCCGCCGGAACCGATGAGAAGTACGCGCACCGGAGCAGACTAGAGCAAGCTGTGCCGGACCACGTTTTCATCCCGGCCCGGTCCGACCCCGACGATGGACACGCGGGTGCCGGCGAGCTCCTCGATCCGCTCGATGTAGCGCTGCGCGTTGGCCGGCAGGTCCTCGAACGTGCGGGCCTGCGAGATGTCCTCCCACCAGCCCGGCAGCTCTTCGTACACCGGCGTGGCGTGGTGGAACTCGGTCTGCGTCATCGGCATGTCGTCGGTGCGCTTGCCCTCGATGTCGTAGGCGACGCAGAGCGGCACCGTCTCCAGGCCGGACAGCACGTCGAGCTTCGTCACGACCAGGTCGGTGATGCCGTTGAGCCGGGTGGCGTACTTCGCGACGACGGCGTCATACCAGCCGGTGCGCCGCTCGCGACCGGTCGTCGTGCCGTACTCCCGGCCGACCTTGCGCAGGTGCACACCGTTCTCGTCGAACAGCTCGGTCGGGAACGGCCCGGAGCCGACGCGGGTGGTGTAGGCCTTCGTCACCCCGATGACCCGGGTGATCGCGGTCGGCGGGATGCCCGCGCCGACGCAGGCGCCGCCGGCCGTCGGGTTGGACGACGTCACGAACGGATAGGTGCCGTGGTCCATGTCGAGCATGGTGGCCTGGGCGCCTTCCAGCAGCACCGTGCGGCCCTCCTCCAGGCCGCGCCAGAGCACCTGGCGGGTGTCGGTGATATACGGCCGCATCCGCTCCGCGTAGGTGAGATACTCCTCCACCACCGCGTCGACGTCGATCTCCTTGCGGTTGTAGACCTTGACCAGCACCTGGTTGCGCTCGCGCAGCACGATCTCGAGCTTCTTGCGCAGGATGCCCGGGTCGAGCAGGTCCTGCACCCGGATGCCCATGCGGGCGACCTTGTCGCCGTAGGCCGGCCCGATGCCGCGCCCGGTCGTGCCGATGCGCGACGAGCCCAGGTAGCGCTCGACCACCCGGTCCAACGCCCGGTGGTGCGGCATGATCAGATGCGCGTCGCCGGAGATCATCAGCCGGGACACGTCCACCCCGCGCTCCGCCAGCCCGTCGATCTCGGTGAGCAGCACCTTCGGATCGACCACGACACCGTTGCCGATCACGATGGCCGCGTTGGGCCACAGCGCGCCCGAGGGCATGAGGTGCAGGGCGAACTTCTGCCCGTCGGGGGTGACCACGGTGTGACCCGCGTTATTGCCACCCGAGTAGCGCACGACGTAGTCGACGCCGCCGCCAATCATGTCGGTAACCTTGCCCTTGCCCTCGTCGCCCCACTGTGCGCCGATGAGCACGATCGCTGGCATGTCTGCTCGCCCCTCCAAGGTCGGGCGACCCGCGTTCGCCCGCGGTGCCAGGCTAACAACCTTCGGAAAGGCAGGCTGACAACGGTGGTCAACATCGTGCTGCTCACGCTCGGCGAAGAGGCGCAGTGCGGCACGCGTGCTCCTATTCTCGCCTGCCGCGACGCGCTGCGCACGGCAAGTGTCGAGGTCCACACGGTCGTCGCGCACGACGACAAGGAGATCGACGCGGCCCTGGAGGCGCTGCCGGAGGCGCGGCTGATCGTGGCCACCGCCGCCGACGGCCAGCTGCGCGCGGTCATGCGCCGCCTGGTCCGCCGCTACGCCCCGGCCCCCAGCAAGCGCCCCGACGCCCTCGCCGAGGACCGCACCATCCCCGACCTGCCACCCATCGGTGTGCTGCCGCTCGGCCCGGACGCCACCGACCTCGCCACCCGGCTCGGCCTGCCGCGCGCCCCGGCCGACGTCGCCGCCGCCGTGCTGGGCGGCAAGGCGCGCCGCCTCGACCTGCTGCGCAACGACGGCGGCTCGATCACCCTCGACGGCGCCCTGCTCGGCGGGGTCGACGCGGCCGGCGCCACGGCCACCTACCTGGCCCGGGTCGAGGTCGACGACGCCGTGCTCGCCGACGGCACCGAGCCGGTGCTTATGTCGGTCGTGGCCAACGCCGCCCGGTATGCGACGGTCCACGGCCTGCCGCTGGTCACCGCGCCGGCCATGGACGACGGGGTGCTCGACGTGGCGGTGGCCGTGCCGGTCGCGACCCGCGGCCTCTTCCGCCGCTCCCGGGTGGAGATCCAGGTCCGCCGCGCCCACGGCCGGGCGGTGGCCATCTCCCCCCGGGTCGAGGTGCCGTTCGTCGACGACGGCGTGGAGGGCACGCTGAGCCGTAAACGGTCGTGGTGGATGGAGCGGGGCGCGTGGGCGGTCTATGTCTCGTAGTGCTTGGGACCCCCCTTCGCATACGGTGGTAGGGCACCCGGGAAGGGGAAACAAGCGTGAGCGACACGGTCTGGCCGGCGGAGGAAAGCGCCGAAGAACGGCGGATTGAGCGGCCATCGCTTGACGTTGAACGGCAGGCGATGGAGCGGCAAACGCTTGAGGCCGAGCGGCCTGACAGCGGCGCCGAGCATGTCGGTTCGCCCTGGTCCCGGCCGCCGGGCAGCGTGGACCCGCTGGCCTGGCCCGCCGACGAGGGCGAGGAGGACGGCGACGCCCCGTCGGCCATCCAGCACGGCAATCCGATTCCACATGTCCCCGGCGGGGGCGGTCCGGTCCCGCACGTGCCTGCCGGGCATGCGCACGCCGGGCACGTGCCCGGCGAGGGCGGGCCGGCGCCCAGGCCCGGCAACGGCGCCATCCCGGTGTCGGGCGGCCGGGGCATTCCGGTGACCGGCGGCATTCCGGTGACCGGTCCGTTCTCCGAGCCGCCGCCTGCGGCTGGGCCGCCCAATGCCGCGCCGGCCAATCCTGCCGCTTTGGCCAATCCTGCCGCTTTGGCCAATCCTGCCGCTTCGGCCAACTCCGCGGCTTCGGCCAACCCTGCGGCTTCGGCCAACCCTGCGGCTTTGGCCAACCCTGCGGCGCCTCCGGGCCCGGTCGTCTCCGGGCCGCCTGCTCCGCCGCTGCCCCAGGCGCCTCCGATGCAGCCTTATCCGAGGGTGCCCGCACCGCCTCAGCCTGCTCAGCCCCCGGTTCCACCCGGGGCGCCGGGTCCGCATGGGCCCTCGGCTCAGCTGCCGGCTCCCCCCGGGGCGCAAGCCCCCTTGCCCCAGCCCCCGGCTCCGCCCGGGGCGCAAGGCCCGTTGCCTCAGCCGCCGGCTCCGCCCGGGGTGCCGGGCGCGCATGGGCCCTATGGCCCGCCGCCCGTGCCGCCGCAGTACGCGCCGCCGCCGCCCGGGGCATCGCCGCAGTATCCGCCGGCGGCCGGCGCACCGCCGTGGCCGTCGATGTCGCCGGAGCAACCGATGCCGCCGGAGCAGTGGCACGACGGGACCACGCCGACCGCCGAGGAGTTCGCCCGCCGCCGGCAGGTCAAGCCGACCGACCCGATCGCCACCCGCGGCATGCGCGGCGTGGTCTCCAAGGGCTCGATGGGCCTGGTCGCGCTGCCCCCGAGCCGGCGCGAGGTCGAGTTCCGCCAGGAAGTCGAGATGGTCCGCCGCAACTTCGGCGGCCTGCGCCAGGTCACCGTGGTCAACCCCAAGGGCGGCGCCGGCAAGACGGTGGCGGTGCTGCTGCTCGCGATGACCTTCGGCCAGAAGCGCGGCGGCTACGTGCTGGCCTGGGACAACAACGAGACCCAGGGCACCCTGGGCATGCGCGCCCAGCAGGACTTCCACACCCGCACCGTGCGCGACCTGCTCAACAACCTCGACGACTTCCAGGGCGCCCAGGGCCGCATCGGCGACCTGTCCAAGTACGTCCGCGCCCAAGGCGAGGGCATGTTCGACGTGCTCGCCTCCGACGAGTCGGCCACGGCCGGCGAGATGCTCACCGCGGACGCGTTCGGCGAGATCCGCGACGTGGTGAGCCGGTTCTACAAGCTGATCGTGGTCGACACCGGCAACAACGTGCGGGCCGAGAACTGGCAGGCCGCGATCGACGCGACCGACCAGCTCGTGGTCACGATGTCGGCCCGCAACGACTCGGCCGAGACCGCCTCACGGATGCTCGACCACCTGGAGCAGCACGGGCGTCAGCGCCTCGTGCGCCAGGCCGTGACCGTCGTGTCGATGCCGCCGAGCCGGCGCCACGTCGACGTGCCGGCGATCACGCGCCACTTCGCGGCCCGGACCCGCATCGTGCTGATCGTGCCCTACGAGCGGTTCATCGACTCGGGCGAGCCGATCCAATATCAGGGCTTGTCGGCTGCCACCCGAGAGGCCTGGCTCAAGGTCGCCGCGGCCGTCTCGGAGGGGCTGTAGTGCCGGCCGGTCCGTGCTGTTCCGCTTGTCAAACACGGTAGCACAGCCCAAAAAACCGAAAGCGGAGCGTAATCGAGCGCTAACGGGTCAGCCGGCGAGGGCCTTTGTGGCGGCCGGGTCGCTGTCGGACAGGAACTTGGCGCAGCGCTCGGCCTCCTCGGTCTCGCCGATCGCGCCGGCGGCCTGGCCGAGGGCGTTCAGGGCGCGCAGGAAGCCCTGGTTCGGCTCGTGCGCCCACGGGATCGGGCCGGTGCCCCGCCAGCCGTTGCGGCGCAGCTGGTCGAGGCCGCGGTGGTAGCCGGTCCGCGCGTAGGCGTAGGCGGTCACCGGCTCGCCCTCGGCCAGGGCAAGCTCGGCCAGCCGGGCCCAGGCGGCGCTGTAGGCGGGGAACGCGGCGGCGACCGCCTTCACGGACTCGTCGGAGTCGGCCTTGGCCAGCAGCTCGGCGGCGTGCGGGTCGGCGGGCAGCAGGGTGGGCTCGGGCTCGGGCAGCAGGTTCTGCATCCCGCAATTACATCAGAGGTTGCTTGACCGAACGGTTGAGGCCGCGCCCCGCACTCGGAGGGGTGTGCGCGTCCACGAGGTGTATTACAAATGAAAGTCCGGAGCCTCCCCAGGACCCGGTCAGCGATGGTCCGATCCTCCGTGGTCGGGCCATCGCCCTTTGGCAGGATGTACCCCGTGCCAACCCCGCCACCCCCAGACGTCGTCGCGCTGCACGATCACTCGCCGGACGAGATCGAGTCGCCCGAGGAGCTCCGCTTCCACCTGCGCAAGGGCACCCTGGCCGGCAAGACCGTGCAGGGCCTCGACCTGGCGGCCGTCGACCTGTCCACTGTGGAAGTCGCCGACTCGCTGTTCATCGGCTGCCACTTCGCCGGGCTGGAGGAGGTCGTCAACCTGCTGCTGCGCCGCGCGGTGGTGGTGCCCGAGTTCACCGGGATTCCGTATCCGACGCACCCGTCGCAGCTGTACACCCCGGACGACCTCGCCGCCGGCTTCGCCTCCGACGGCTTCGAGGGCATGTTCGACACCGTGGTCTACCAGCACTTCCGGGCCACCGGCGGGGCCACCCCGGAGATCCGCGAGGCGGTCGCCCAGCGGATGCACGACTCGGGCATCGACAACGCGCTGGCCAACGTGACCACCGGCTGGATCGGCGCGCGGGGGCCGTCCGCCGCGATCGGCATCATGGGCGGCCACGCGATCCAGCGCGGCGCGGCCGAGTACCGCGACGCCGCCGAGCTCGCCTGGCGACTGGCCCGCGCCGACCGGCTGGTGGTGACCGGCGGCGGCCCCGGCGTGATGGAGGCCGCCAACCTGGGCGCCTTCCTGGCCGAGCACTCGCTCGACACGCTGCACGGCGCCATCGACAAGCTGGCGAGCGCGCCCGACTTCCACGATCACGATCCCTACACCGCGGCCGCGCTGACGGTACGAGCCGACTTCGCCCGTCCCGTCCCCCCGGCCCCCGACAGCCCCGAGCCGGTGACCGTCGACCCGGTGACCTGGGCCAGACGCGGCGGCCTGGCCATCCCGACCTGGCTCTACGGCCACGAGCCGGCCAACCTGTTCGCGGCGAAGATCGCGAAGTACTTCTCCAACGCGATCCGCGAGGACACGATCCTGCGCTTGTCTCGCGGCGGCATCGTCTTCGCCCCCGGCATGGCCGGCACGGTCCAGGAGGTCTTCCAGGCCGCGACCAAGACCTTCTACGCCACCGACGGCGCGAGCGGCCCGTTCGTCTTCCTCGGCGTGTCGCACTGGACCGAGCGCCTCCCGGTCCGCGGCCTGCTGGATCCCCTGCTGGCCACCTCCCCGCTCGGCGATCTCCGCCGGCTGGTCCACATCACCGACGACGTCGCCGAGGCCGCCGACATCCTCACCTGACAACACGCGGCCGTATGTCTCCGTGATCATGCTGCGTGCCGTGGCCGCACCACGGGTTTGCCATGATCCCGGAACCTTTTGGTACACGGGGGTACATCACCACTCCGTGATCATGAAAAACCGTTGGTGCCGGCGGCGGGTACAGCATGATCGCGGAGACTTCCGGTCGCTACGCCGCGCTGCGCGGTGGCCGGCGCCCGCCCAACTGCACGGCGCCGGGGGCCGAGCGGAGTGCGGCGACAGCGGGCCGGCCACGCCAGCCGCACGCGGAGCATCACGACCAAGCACCGCGCCCACGGCTCGGCAAGGCACGCCGATACCGACCGAGGCACCGCAGTCCGACGCCGGCCCGTACCGACAAAATGAGTAACTCTCAGTAATCGTGATGTTACTTTGGGTCCGCATGTGGACGGCCGCGGCGGTCGCCGTCGCGGCGTGGCAGAGAGGACCTCAGGCTGATGCCGATTCATCGATTCTGGCGGGCGCGAGCCGTCGCGCTGAGCGTGAGCGCGAGCGCCGTGACCGCGGTGGTCGTCGCGGGCGTGCCGCACGTGGCCTACGGCGCCCCGCTGTCCGGCACCATCGTGATCACCACGCCGTCGACCGGCAAGATCGCCGCCGACACCGCCAAGCAGGTGCTGGTGCTCACCGTAACCGGGCAGACGCTGTCCGAGGCGCTGGTGACCGGGGTGAACCTGGGCACCGACCTGGGCTGCCAGAACATCCCGACATACGTCGTCACGAGCCCGACGACGATCGCGGTCAAGACGCCCACCGGCGGCTGCCCGGCGACCTCCGTGCAGGCCGGCGACAACATCGACATCGTCTTCGCCGGCGGCAATACCCTGTCGAAGACCGGCGGCCTGTTCCTGATCGCGCCGCCGGCGATCGCCGACACCGCCGAGAAGCCGATCATCAACGAGAACAGCGCGCTGCTGGGGCCGGCGGATCAGATCACGCGGTTCGTCGCCAACGGCGCGCAGACGGTGCGGGTGAAGGCCGCGAGCGGCTACGCGTTCGACCCGCGCGCCGCGGCCGGGCTGTCGGTGACGTTCGGCGGCAAGGCGGTCACCGAGCTCAAGGTGTACGACGGCACGTCCGGCGCCCAGATCCTGCCGACGACGAGCACGGCGCCCGCGGCCGGCAACTACCTCACGTTCAAGACGGCGGCCGGGCTGTCGACCGCCGACGCGATCCTGACGATCACGCAGAACGGCGTGAGCAAGACGTTCTCCGCCACCGACACCGGCAGCTCGGTCGTCGCCGCGCCGACCGTGGCCTCGCTGAGCGTGACGTCCGGCAAGATCGGGGCTTCGACGAGCACGATCGTGACCGGCACCGGGTTCGACAAGACGCTGGGCGACTGGACCGGTCAGACGCCCACCTGGAAGGTCAACTTCTGCGGCCTGTCCGGCACGGTCACCGCGGTCAACGCGACCGGTACCACCGTCACCGTGACGACGCCCGACGTCAGCGACGACCCCGACGGCCTGGGCACCGGCGTCTTCGCCGGGGCGTGCCCGGTGACCGTGGTGGACGGGACCAACAACGTCACCAGCCCGATCAGCGCCGGCAGCTACTTCAACTTCCTGAAAGAGTGAGCGTTGAGCCCCGAATGCCAAACGGCCCGGCTGCATCCAGCCGGGCCGTCGTGTGTTCGGCGTTACTTGCTCAGCGTGGTGCCGGTCGAGCGCAGGTGCTCGCAGGCCTCGACCACGCGGGCGGACAGGCCGGCCTCGCCCGCCTTGCCCCAGGCGCGCGGGTCGTAGGCCTTCTTGTTGCCGACCTCGCCGTCGACCTTGAGCACGCCGTCGTAGTTGCTGAACATGTGGGCGGCGACGGGCCGGGTGAAGGCGTACTGCGTGTCGGTGTCGATGTTCATCTTCACCACGCCGTAGTCGAGCGCCTCGCGGATCTCCGACAGCAGCGAGCCCGAGCCGCCGTGGAAGACCAGCGACAGCGGCTTCTCCTTGCCGTACTTCGCGCCGACCGCGTCCTGGATCTGCTTGAGGATCTCGGGGCGCAGCTTGACGTTGCCGGGCTTGTAGACGCCGTGGACGTTGCCGAAGGTCAGGGCGGCCATGTAGCGGCCCTTCTCGCCCAGGCCCAGGGACTCGACCATGGCCAGGCCGTCCTCGACGGTGGTGTAGAGCTTCTCGTCGATCGCGCCGTGGACGCCGTCCTCCTCGCCACCGACGACGCCGACCTCGATTTCCAGGACCACCTTGGCCGCGGCCGTGCGGGCCAGGAGGTCCTCGGCGATCTGCAGGTTTTCGTTCAGCGGTACCGCGGAGCCGTCCCACATGTGCGACTGGAACAGCGGCTCCTCGCCCTTGGCGACGCGCTCGGCCGAGATGTCGAGCAGCGGGCGGACGAACTTGTCGAGCTTGTCCTTGGGGCAGTGGTCGGTGTGCAGCGCGATGTTGATCGAGTACTTCTTGGCGACCTCGTGGGCGAACGCGGCGAGCGCGACCGAGCCGGTGATCATGTCCTTGACGGTCGGGCCGGAGATGTACTCGGCGCCGCCGGTCGAGACCTGGATGATGCCGTCGCTCTCAGCCTCGGCGAAACCGCGGATCGCCGCGTTGAGCGTCTGAGACGACGAGACGTTGATCGCCGGGTAGGCGAACGCGCCGGCCTTGGCGCGGTCGAGCATCTCGGCGTAGACATCGGACGAGGCGATGGGCATGACGGCGCTCCTTGAATGTTGGATCGTGCGGCTTGGAGCCGACAGGCGCGGCCGACTCCACGCGGACCGCGCTGTCCTGCTCGGATTATCCCGCAGCGCCGCGGCCGCCCCGACGGCGGGTGACCTGGTGAGCAGCGCCGGGCCCGGCGCATGGTCGCGGTGGTGAATTGTCCGCCCCGGGGGCGCGCCGGCCGGATGCGTCGTACGGTTGAGAGCGGCTCGAACCGACCACGAGCGACAAGGGAGTCACGGCGATGACCCAGCCCGACGAGGAACTGCTCACCCTCGACAACCGCCTCGACCCCGAGGTGCGCGACCCGGAGGCCCCGCCGGAGGACGCCGCCGAGCAGGCCCAGCCGGCCAACCCGCTGGACCGGCCGCAGACCCCGCACGCCCGTCCGTGGGACGCGAACGAGTACGACGCGATCGAGCAGAGCCGTGAGGTCGACCTCGACGATGAGTACTGATCGTAGTCAGCGCGCATACTGTGGGTGCGCGGCGAGCCAGGGGCCGACCGCGGTGGTGCGCAGCGCCGCGTAGAGCCCGTCGCCGTCAGGCATCGGGGTCCGGCCGCCGTCCGACGGGGCCGACGGCAGCTCGATGATCGAGGACCGGGCCGGGTCCACGCCGCGCAGGGCGGCGGTGAGCCCCGACAGTGAGCCGGTGCCCAGATGCAGCTCCAGCGCGCTGCTCGCGGCGGATATCAGCACCGGCAGCTGGCCCGGCTCGGCCGCGGCCCGGGCGAGCCCGGCGAGGTACTCGTGCAGCGCCCGGTCGTCGCCGCCACCGAGGGCCTCGCGCAGGTAGTCGACGGCCTCGGGGGCGGCGAAGTGCCGGCACCCCGGCTGGTAGACGACCGGCGGCCGGTCGGCCGCGGCCGCCGTGACCCCGCCGTCGTCGTCGCGGGCGAGGTGGTGGGACACCGTGCGCCGCTCGACGCACAGGTCGACGCCGCCGGCCGCCCGGGTGACGGACTCCAGGGCGGCGATGTCGATCACCGCGCCGCCGTCGAGCGGCACGCCGGTCAGCCGGGTGACCGCCGCGGCGACGACCTGGTAGCCGCCGACGAGGTAGGCCCCGTCGGCGCGCTGCGGGCCCAGGCCGGGCAGGTCGAGCGCGAGATCGCGGGGGATCGTCACCTCGTAGGCGATGCCCGCCTGCGGCTCGACGCGCAGCAGGACCAGCGCGTTGGTCCGCACCTGGGCGGCCCGGTCGATGCCGACCAGCAGCAGGTGCAGCGGGGCCTGCAGGACGGGGGCGGCCGGCGGGTCGCCGTCCGGGCGGGGCAGCGCCGCCAGCGGCGAGGCGAGCAGGACCGCGGCGACGAGCAGGCCGCTCATCAGGCCGGTCCAGGCCCAACGGCGGCGGGCGCGCCGGCGGCGGGCGCCGGTCATGATCGCCGAGTGCAGGCCCGGCGGGGTGATCGGGACGAGCTCCTCGTGCCGGGCGAAGGTGTCCCGCAGCAGCTCGTCGATCACGGCAGCTCACCGCCGGCCAGGGCGGGTGCGACGTGGGCGCGCAGGGTGACCAGCGCGCGGGAGATCCAGGAGCGCACGGTGCCGACCGGCCGGCCCAGCACCTCGGCGATCTCGCCGTCGGTGAGGCCCTCGTAGTAGCGCAGCACGAGGGCGGCGCGCTGCTGGCGGGGCAGCCGGCCCAGCCACAGCCACATCTGGTCGCGCTCGGCCAGGTCGGCGGCGTGATCGGGCTGCACGCGCACGGGGCCGAGCCCGGCCTCGAGGTCGACGCCGCGCAGCGCGACCCGGCGCAGCCAGGAGCCGCGGCGCAGGTCGACGTAGGCGTTGGTGAGCATCCGCTTGACGTACCGCTCGGGCAGGTCGGCGGCGGCGATCCGGCGCCATTTGAGCTGTGCGCGGATCATCGTCTCCTGCACGAGGTCCTGCGCGGTGTGCGGATCGCCGGTGAGCATCACCGCATAGCGCAGCAGCGCCTGCAGCCGCGCCTCGACGAACTCCTCGAACGTCAACAACCCTCCTGTGCCGGGCCCCTCCCCTATGACGGATCGAGGCCCGGCGAACATTGCATCAGGGGATCAGCGGCGGGTACGCCGGGTCGAGCAGCCCGCGGTCGCGCAGCGCCACGTAGAGCGGGGTCGACTCCGGGTAGTGGCCCCACTGGTGGTCGCCGTCGCCGACCCCGACGCCGCCGAGGAGCTGCTGCTGCACCTGGTTGAGCCGGCCCCACCACGGCTTCGCGGGCAGTCCGGCGATGTCGTCGCGGATGGTGATCCAGCGGTACGTGTAACCGAGGAAGACGCAGCGGCGGGTGAGCTCGGAGCGATTGTCCGAGCGGGCGTGCCAGATGCGGCGGTCGAAGAAGACCACGTCGCCGGCGTCGACGGTGACCTGGCGGGCGCCCTCCGGCGCGGGCCACGGCACGTCCCGCTTCGGCGGGCCGGGCAGCCAGTTGGTCCGGTGGCTGCCGGGGATCAGGGTCAGGTTGCCGCGGCCGGGCTGCGATACGTCGGAGAGCCAGTAGGCGAGCTTCACCGACAGCCGCGGCCGGGGGTCGGTCTCCAGCTCCCGGTTCTGCCGGCCGCCGTCCTGGTGCCAGTGCCACCAGGCGGGCTTCGGCCCGTCGATCGTCGGGTGCACGTCGAGGTGCGAGTGGTAGATGTGCACGTTCCAGCCGAGGATCGACCAGACCAGCGGCAGCGTGCCCGGGTGGTCGATGAGGTCGACCAGCTCCGGGCAGCTGGTGACGGCGTTGAGCAGGTGCAGGGAGCCGTCGGCCGCCCGCGGGTGCGTGGCGTGGGCGACGTCGAGCACCGACGCGTAGTGGCGTACCTCGTCGGGGCTCAGCACGCCCTTCAGCACCAGGTAACCGTCCGTGTCGAACTGCTCCCGCTGTTCGCTCGTCATGGGCACCCAGCCGGTGCCCGTAGCCGCCCCGGCAGTCGTCGTCGCAGACATGCCCCGTCTCCAGTTTCCGGCGCCGTCCGCAGGCGCCTCCATCCCGCTAGACGGTCCGAGGGCACCACCGCAGAGGTCGGCCGTTCGGTCACGGTCTTTTGGACGAACCGGGCGCAACGCAATCGACGGTTATGACGTCGGTGTGCCGCCCGTGACTACGCAGCGTCACGCGGCGAGGGAGACGGCGGCGTAGCCGACGACCCGTTCCGCCGGCCCGCCCTCGTCGCCCGAGGTGGCCAGGTGCAGCAGCCGGACGGTCGGGCGGAGGCTGCGCGCCCAGGCCAGCAGCCCGCGCAGGGCGTAGCGCCCGCAGGCGTCCCGCTCGCCGATCCGCTCCGGGGCGAGCCCGACGATGGCGTCGGCGGTGGCCGCGTCGGCCTGCCGGGCCTCGGCCTGCGGCAGGTAGTGGGACAGGTCGGTGCTGCACAGCACGACCGAGCCGGGCACCGCGACGACCGAGAGCAGGGCGGTCACCGCGTCGACCTCGGCGACCCCGACGCACACCGGCAGCACCCGGGAAAACCCCAGAACCTGAAGAAACGGAAGTTGTACTTCCAGTGAGTGCTCGGGTGTGTGCGGCCGGTCGTCGGCCACGGCCAGCCCGCCGGCGACCAGGTCCCGGGCGCCGTCGGCGTCGATCTCGACCGTGCCGAGCGGCGTCGACCAGCGCGTCTGCTCCGGCACGGCGGCGCCCCGCAGCGACACCCGGTGCGCGGGCCCGAGGATCACCACGCGCTCGACGTCCCGGCCGGCCAGCCTCCGGTAGACGTGCGCCGCGGTCGGGCCCGACCACCGGTACCCCGCGTGGGGCACGACGTAGGCGAACGCGCTGTCGGGCTCGCGCGGCTCGGCGCCGAGGAGGTTCTCCACGGTGGTGCGCAGCTCGGCGGGGTCGGCCGGGTAGAAGGACCCGGCCACCGCGGGCGGCCTCACGCGATCCCTACCGGCAGCCGCCGCCGTCCCCAGGTGCCGGCGGCGCCGTCGTAGACGCCGGGGAGGGCCTGCCCGCAGGCGGTGCAGTGGCCGTCGCCGGTGAGCTGGTAGGAGACGAGGTCATACCAGTCGCGGACCACGACCGCGCCGCCGCAGCCGGGGCAGCGGGTGGTCTGGCCGTCCGGGTCGTGGACGTTGCCGGTGTACACATACCGCAGGCCGGCCTCGAGCGCGATCTGCCGGGCCCGGCGCAGGGTCTGCGGCGGGGTGGCCGGCACGTCGCGCATCTTGAAGTCGGGGTGGAAGGCCGAGAAGTGCAGCGGCACGTCGGGGCCGAGGTGCTCGGCGAACCAGTCGCACTGCCGGCGCAGCTCGTCGTCGCCGTCGTTGTGCCCGGGGATGAGCAGCGTGGTGACCTCGAACCAGACGTCGGTGCCGCGGAGATACTCCAGGGTGTCCAGCACCGCGTCCAGCTTGGCGAACGTGATCTTGGAGTAGAACAGCTCGCTGAACGCCTTGAGGTCGATGTTCGCCGCGTCCATGTGCCGGTAGAACTCCTCGCGGGGCGCCGGGTTCATGTATCCGGCGGAGACCGCGACCGCCTTGATGCCGCGTTCCCGGCAGGCGTCGGCGACGTCCATGGCGTACTCCATGAAGATCACCGGGTCGTTGTAGGTGAACGCGATCGAGCGGCAGCCCAGGCGCTGCGCCGCGGCGGCGAGCTGCTCCGGGCCGGCGGCGGAGCCCAGGGTGTCGATCTCCCGGCTCTTGGAGATGTCCCAGTTCTGGCAGAACCGGCAGCCGAGGTTGCAGCCCGCGGTGCCGAAGGACAGCACCGGCGTGCCGGGCAGGAAGTGGTTGAGCGGCTTCTTCTCGATCGGGTCGACGCAGAAGCCGGAGGAGCGGCCGTAGGTGGTGAGCACGATCGCGTCGCCCTCGCGCTGGCGCACGAAGCAGAACCCGCGCTGGCCCTCGTGCAGGCGACAGGCCCGCGGGCACACGTCGCACTGGACCCGCCCGTCGTCGAGCCGGTGCCAGTGTGCGGTCGCCACTACCGCCATGGGGCAAGCCTAGTCCGGGGAAAATTGGTCGGCCGGTACTTTTTCCCGCTCCATGATGATGGGGTGCTGCTGACCATCACGACCACCCACCGCCCGGCGACCGACCTCGGCTACCTGCTGGTGAAGCACCCCGCGAAGCTGCAGACCTTCGACGTCTCGGCCGGCCGGGCGCACGTGTTCTACCCCGAGGCGAGCGAGGAGCGCTGCACCGCGGCGCTGCTGCTGGAGGTCGACCCGGCCCGGCTGCGCACCCGCGGGCCGGACGAGACGTTCACGCTGCACCAGCACGTCAACGACCGGCCGTACGCGGCGTCGAGCCTGCTCTCCGCGGCGCTGGGCAAGGTCTGGCGCTCGGCGCTGCGCGGCGACTCCCGGGACCGGCCGGAGCTGGCCGCCGCACCCATCCCGCTGGAGCTGCGCATCCCGGCGCTGCGCTGCAAGGGCAGCGCGGAGGAGCTGTTCGCGCCGCTGGGCTGGGCGGTGGAGGCGACGCCGATCGCGCTGGACGCCGAGCATCCCGAGTGGGGCCTGAGCCGGTACGTCGACCTGCGCCTCACCGGGACGCTGCGGCTCGCCGACGCGCTGAACCAGGTGTACGTGCTGCTGCCGGTCCTCGACGACGCCAAGCACTACTGGGTCTCCCCGGACGAGGTGGAGAAGCTGCTGCGGGCCGGCACCGGCTGGCTGGCCGGCCATCCGCACCGGGCGCTCATCGCCAAGCGCTACCTGGCACACCGCGCCGCGCTCACCTCCGAGGCGCTGTCCCGGCTGGCCGACGGGGCCGAGACGTCGGCGCTGCCGGAGGAGCCCGTGCCCCGGCCCGAGTCGCTGCACCAGCTGCGGCGCGCCGCGGTGCTGCGGGCGCTGGCCGGGTCCGGCGCGGCCCGGGTGCTCGACCTCGGCTGCGGCCCGGGTGCGCTGCTCGGCGAGCTGGTCCGGGACCGGCGGTACTCCGAGATCGTCGGCGCCGACGTGAGCGCCGGCGCCCTGGCGGTGGCCGCCCGCCGCCTGCACCTCGACCGGCTGCCCGAGCGGCAGCGGGCGCGCATCCGGCTGCTGCAGACGGCGCTGACCTACCGCGACGACCGGCTCAAGGGCTTCGACGCGGCGGTGCTCATGGAGGTGATCGAGCACGTCGACCCGCCCCGGCTGCCGGCCCTGGCCGCGGCCGTGTTCGGCCACGCCGCCCCGGCGACGGTGCTGGTGACCACGCCGAACGTCGAGTACAACGCGCTCTACCCGGGCCTCGCCCACGGCGGCCGGCGCCACGCCGACCACCGCTTCGAGTGGGACCGCGCGCAGTTCGCCGCCTGGTGCGACGAGGTCGCGGCCCGCTACGGCTACACGGTCACCCGCTCCGGCATCGGCCCCGAGGACCCGGCGGCCGGCTCTCCCACCCAGATGGCGGTGTTCCGCAAGTGAAGATCCCCGAGCTGTGCCTGGTGGCGCTCGTCGGCGTGTCCGGATCGGGCAAGTCGACGTTCGCCCGGCGGCACTTCGCGCCCACGCAGGTGCTGTCCTCCGACGCGTTCCGGGCGCTGGTCGCCGACGACGAGAACGACCAGTCCGCCTCCGGCGACGCCTTCGACGCGCTGCACTACGTCGCCGGCAAGCGGCTGCGGGCCGGCCGGCTCACCGTCGTCGACGCCACCAACGTGCAGCAGCACGCCCGCCAGGCGCTGGTCGCGCTGGCCCGCGAGCACGACGTGCCGCGCGTGGCGATCGTGCTCGACGTGCCCGAGGACGAGTGCTGGGCGCGCACCCAGGCCCGGCCGGACCGCGACTTCGGCCGGCCGGTGGTGGCCCGGCAGCACCGCGACCTGCGCCGCTCGCTGCGCGGCCTGGCCCGCGAGGGGTTCCGCCAGGTGCACGTGCTGCGCGGGGTGGCCGAGGTCGACGCGGCCACGGTCGAATACGAGCCGCTGTACAACAACCGCAAGGAGCTCACCGGGCCGTTCGACATCGTCGGCGACGTGCACGGCTGCCGGGCCGAGCTGGAGCTGCTGCTCGACCGGCTCGGCTACGTCCTGTCGCGCGACGAGCTCGGCCGGCCGGTCGGTGCCGCGCACCCGGAGGGCCGCACGGCGGTGTTCGTCGGCGACCTGGTCGACCGCGGCCCGGACTCGCCGGGCGTGCTGCGGCTGGTGATGGGCATGGTCGCGGCCGGCCACGCGCTGTGCGTGTCGGGCAACCACGAGGCCAAGCTGCTGCGCAAGCTGCGCGGTGCGAACGTTTCGCTGTCGCACGGGCTGGCCGAGACGATGGAGCAGCTGGCCGCGGATGCCGAGGTTTCGCCCCTGGTCCCGACGTTTCTGGAGGAGCTGATCAGCCACTACGTCCTGGACGGCGGGCGGCTGGTGGTCGCCCACGCGGGGCTGAAGGAGGCCTACCACGGGCGCGCCTCGGGCAGGGTGCGCTCGTTCGCGCTCTACGGCGACACCACCGGCGAGACCGACGAGTACGGCCTGCCGGTGCGCTACCCGTGGGCGACCGAGTACCGCGGCCGGGCCATGGTCGTCTACGGCCACACCCCCACACCCGCGCCGGAGTGGGTCAACAACACCATCTGCGTCGACACCGGCTGCGTGTTCGGCGGGTCGCTGACCGCGCTGCGGTACCCCTCGCGCGAGCTGGTCTCGGTGCCGGCCGCCCGCGAGTACTACGCCCCCGCGCGGCCGCTCGCGCCCGGCGCCCCCGTCGACGAGGGCTTCGACCTGGCCGACGTCACCGGGCGCCGCAGCCTGGAGACGGCGGCCGGGCGGGTCACGGTCGCCGCCGAGAACGCCGCGGCCGCGCTGGAGGTCATGAGCCGGTTCGCGGTCGACCCGGCGTGGCTGGTGTGGCTTCCGCCGACGATGGCGCCCGCGTCGACGTCGATCCAGGAGGGGTACCTCGAGCACCCGGTCGAGGCGCTGGCCGACTACGCCCGGGCCGGCGTGCCGCGGGTGGTCTGCCAGGAGAAGCACATGGGCTCCCGGGCGGTGCTCAACGTGCGCCGGGACGGCTCCGGCGCCGTCTACACCCGCACCGGCCGGGCCTTCTTCCCCGACGCCGGGCCGCTGGTCGAGCGGGTGGTCGCGGCGATCGGCGGGGCCAAGCTGTGGGACAAGCTCGGCACCGACTGGCTGCTGCTGGACGCCGAGGTGCTGCCGTGGTCGGCGAAGGCGGAGCCGCTCATCCGCGACCAGTACGCGAGCGTGGCGGCGGCGGCCGGCGCCGCCCTGCCCGCGGCCCGGGCCGCGCTCGCGGCGGCCGCGGCGCGCGGCGTCGAGGTCGGCGACCTGCCCGGCCGGTTCGCGGCGAAGGAGTCGGCGATCGCGGCGTTCACCGCCGTGTACCGCGGCTACTGCTGGCCGACCGACGGACTGGCCGGGGTCCGGGTGGCCCCGTTCCACGTGCTGGCCGGCGCGGGCGCGAGCTACGCGCGCCGGGGACACGAGTGGCACCTGGCGCTGGTCGACCGGCTGGTGGCGGCCGACCCGGAGCTGTTCGCCACCACCCGCCGGCTGGTCGTCGACCCGGGCGACCCGGACGGGGTGGCGGCGGCGACCCGCTGGTGGCTGGAGCTCACCGCGGCCGGCGGGGAGGGCATGGTGCTCAAGCCGGCCGAGGACGCCGGGCCGCGGGTCCAGCCGGCGATCAAGTGCCGCGGCCGGGAGTACCTGCGGATCATCTACGGCCCGGACTACACCGAGCCGGAGCGGCTCGCCGCGCTGCGCGGGCGCCGCCTCGGCCGCAAGCGCGGGCTGGCCCTGCGCGAGCAGGCCCTCGGCCTGGCCGCGCTGGACCTGCTCGCGGCCGGCGGGCCGGCCTGGCGGGTGCACCAGCTCGTGTTCGCGGTGCTCGCGTGTGAGAGCGAGCCGGTGGATCCACGGCTGTAGGAGGTCTCACGTACCCTGGTGACCCGTGGAAGAAAAGACGCGCGCCGTAGGCGACCTGCTCTCCCTCAACCCTCTCGACGCGAAGGGGCTGCTGAGCACGTTCGGCGTGATCGGCGTGTGGCTGGTCATGTTCGCCGAGACCGGGCTGCTCGTCGGTTTCTTCTTCCCGGGTGACTCGCTGCTGTTCCTGGCCGGTGTCGCCTCCTCGCCGGCCGCCACCGACCTGCTCGGCACCAAGCTGAGCCTGCCCCAGTTGCTCGTGGGCGCCCCGATCTGCGCGATCGCGGGCGCCCAGCTGGGGCACTACCTGGGCGCCCGCTACGGCCGGCGGATGTTCGACAAGCCCAACTCGCGGATCTTCAAGCAGGAGTACGTCGAGAAGGCCGAGCACTACTTCCACAAGTTCGGCCCGGCCCGGGCGGTGGTGCTCGCCCGGTTCATCCCGATCGTGCGGACGTTCCTCAACCCGGTCGCCGGCGTCGTCGGCATGCCCGCCCGCACGTTCTTCCTGTGGAACGTGGTCGGCGGCGTGCTGTGGACCGACGGCATCATCTTCGCCGGCTGGGCGCTGGCCAAGCAGATCCGCGACCTGATCCCGCCGGAGAAGATCGACACGTACCTGCTGCCCGCGGTGCTCGTGATCGTGCTGATCTCTGCGCTGCCGATCTTCATCGAGATCTACCGCGGCTGGCGGGAGCGCCGCCGCGGCGGGGGTGCGGCCGCCGGCTCGGCGCCGGACGACGACCCGGCGAACGCCCCGACCGCCGTGTTCCCGGCCATCCCGCCGGCCGACCACCGCGGCAGCCACCGGGTGCGCGACTAGCCGGGCCAGTCCGTCCGCTCAGCGGTCCTGGATCAGTCCGAGGACGTTGCCGTCGGGGTCGGTGAAGGCGGCGACCAGGCGGCCGCCGCCCACGTCGTGCGGGGTCTCCTGCACGGTGGCCCCGGCTGCGGTCACCTCGGCGAGCTTCGCCTCGATGTCCGCCACGTGCCAGTAGGCCACCGGTGCGGCCATCGCCTGCGGCCCGCCGCCCGGCACCAGCCCGATCTGCTGACCCTCGGCCTCGAATCCGACGTAGTAGGCCGAGTCGGTCGTCGGCGGCATGCCGAGCAGGGCGGAGTACACCGCCTTGGCCGCCGCCAGGTCGGAGACGGGGTGCAGCACGGTCTTGATGCCCTGGGTTGCCGAGCCGGTCATGGTTGCGCTCCTGAAGTCGTGGTCGCGGGCGACCCGTTGGTGTCTCGCCGGAAACGCTAGCCGTGGCGGCCTGACCTGCGCTTCTTCATTCCTGCTCGGCGATCACACGGTGGCGCCCGGCACCCGCAGCCAGTCGGTGGACAACGGCTCGAGGGTGCGGCCCAGCGCGAGGGCGCGGTAGGTCATCAGCGCGGCCTCTTCGAGGTAGCACGCGCGCTTGTGGGCGAGCTCGACGGTGTCGGCCACGACGGAGCAGCCGTGCCGGGACAGCACGACGCAGTCGGTGCCGTCGGCGCACGCCGCGGCGGCCAGGGCGCCCACCTCGGGGCGGCCCGGCGGGACGAACGGCGTGGTCACGATCCGCCGCAGGTAGGCGGCGTGGTCGGTGGTGACCAGCCGGATGGGCTCGCCGATCGCGTCGAGCAGCAGGACGTGCTGCGGGTGCAGGTGCACCACCGCGTTGACGTCCGGCCGGGCGCGATAGGTGGCCAGGTGGAGCCCGAGCTCCGATGACGGCGCGGCCTCGGCTTCGCGGTCGAGGACCGCGCCGTCGCTGATTCGGATCCGAACGAATGAACCGCGGTCGAGGTGGTCGAGCCATGTCCCGGCCGCGGTTACCCAGCATTCGTCCGTGCCTGGCACCCGGGCGGAAAGATTGCCGCCCGAGCCCACTGCGAGTCCGGCCCCCACGACCGCACGCCCGGCATGGGCGAGTTGGTCGCGAAGGTCTCCAGTCGGGTAGTGCAACGCCCTACCCGAGGTGCTACCGGGGCGCCTTCTTGGTCGCGCGCTTGCGCGGCGGCGTCAGAAGGTCGGCGATGGTGCCGATCGCGGAGGGCACGAGGCGGTAGAACGCCCACACACCCCGCTTCTCGCGCTCCAGCAGCCCGGCCTCGGTCAGGATCCGCAGGTGGTGGCTCACCGTCGGCTGCGAGAGCCCGAGCGGGGCCGTCAGGTCACAAACACATGCCTCGCCGTCCGGCGCCGACTGGATCAGGCTTAGCAGCCGGAGTCGGGCCGGGTCGGCAAGTGCCTTCAGGACGCCGGCAAGACGCTCGGCATCGGCGCGGTCAATCGGCTCGCCGGCAAGCGGCGAGATCTGGGGCAGGGTCATCTCAGCCAGCGCAGTTCCCACGTTTTCCATCCTTCCACCAACACCATCGACCCGCCTGCATATGCGCAGGTCCGAATCGACAATTTTTCAGCCCTGTTGGCCAAGGTCGGCCAACGAAAATGCTGAGCGATAGCTCAGCCCCGCGGCGCGAACCGCCTTTTCCGCGCCTCTATCGACGATAACGGCCACACCGACCACGTCGGCGCCCGCCGCACGCAACGCCTCCACAGCGGTCAGCACACTTCCACCTGTAGTGGAGGTGTCCTCTACCGCCAGAACGCGCCGGCCGGCAACTTCGGGTCCTTCGATCCGACGTTGCAGACCATGAGCTTTGTCACTCTTGCGGACGACGAACGCGTCGAGCGCCCGCCCCCCGCGTGCGGCCGCCGCGTGCAGCATCGCGGTGGCCACCGGATCGGCGCCGAGGGTCAGCCCTCCCACGGCGTCGAACTCCAAGTCGTCGACGAGATCGAGCATGACCCGGCCGACGAGCGGCGCACCTGCATGGTGCAGCGTCAAGCGACGAAGGTCCACGTACCAGTCGGCAACTTGTCCGGACGACAGCGTGACCCGTCCGCGGACCACGGCGAGGTCCCGTACGAGTTTCAGCAGGTCGTCACGGTCGGTCATGTCCGAAGCGTACGCGCTAAAGCTCCGCGGTGAATCGATGACCCGCACTCTCGCGCAAATTTAAGGCCGTCAAGGGGACAAGGGCGAATACGAAGGTGATCGTAACGATCACCGCGAGTGACGTGAGGGGTGACGGTGACAGGGGATAACGATCGGCCGATGGCCGGGTGGCCAAGACGAATCCTGTTCTGGTTACATCCTTGCAATGCTCGATGCAAGTCTCTGACCTGCACAAACGCCCAAACGGCCGGGCGCGGGCCGACCGGATGCCCAGACCGGCGCTACCGACCGGCCATCGTCCGAACGTACGTGATCACTATCATGTTCGATACACAGCAAATTCAATGCTTGTCGTAGGGAACGCATCTGCCGCGGCCTGCGGGGTTTGCGGCCGTTAACGTTCCTCGTGCCCGATGCGTCCCCTGGCGTCCCGGGCGACGCGGTGCACCAGGCCGCGCGGCGCGTGCCGGATGCCGAAGGCGGCCAGCTTGTAGCGCCAGTCCGGCACGCTGATCAGCCGGCCCTTGCGCAGGTCCCGCAGGCCGGCGCGGACCACGGACCGGGCGTCCAGCCACATCCAGGACGGCATGTCGCTGATGTCGATGCCGGCCCGGTGGTGGAACTCGGTGCGGGTGTACCCGGGGCACAGCGCCATGACCCGCACCCCCGTGCCCCGCACGAGCAGGCCCTGCGATTCGCTGAAGTTCGTCACCCACGCCTTGCTGGCGGGATAGGTGGAGCCGGGCATCAGCGCCCCGAACCCGGACATCGACGAGACGTTGACGATGTCGCCGCGGCCCCGCTCGACCATGCCGGGCAGCGCGGCCAGCGTCAGCCGCATGACCGCGTTGACGTTGAGCCGCAGCAGCTCCTCCTCCAGCTGCACCGTGGAGCGCAGGAAGGACCGGTTGAGCGTCCGCCCGGCGTTGTTGACCAGCAGCTCGACCGGGCGGGCCGGATCGGTGAGCCGGGCCGCGACGGCGTCGCAGCCCTCGGCGGTGGCCAGATCCGCCGGCAGGACCTCGGCGGGCACGGGCAGCTCGGCGGCGATGGCGGCAAGCCGCTGCGCGTCGCGGGCGGCGAGGACGAGCGCGTAGCCCTCGGCGGCGAGCTCGCGCGCGAAGGCGGCGCCGATGCCCGCGGTGGCTCCGGTCACGAGTGCGGTACGGCCTTCGCTCACGCCCGTCATCCCATCACGGGCGCGTGACAGGCCGGACGGGCCGGGGGTCGCCCGGCGCCGCCGGCCCGTCACGGGCGGCTCAGGCCGGCGGCGGGCCGTAGCCGGGCGGGCCGGGCTGACCGGGCTGCTCCGGCGGACCGGCCTGGCCGGGCTGTCCGGGCTGTCCGGGGAATCCGCCGCCCGGGTAGCCGGGACCGCCGGCGCCGGGGACGGGCGGCTCCCACTCCTGCTGCGGCTTGCGGAAGTACGGGTGCGACGACGGCAGCGCCAGCAGGATGATCGGCACCAGGATGGCGAGGATGGTCAGGATGCTCAGCACGGTCGTCAGCGGCTGGTACCAGCCCGGGACCTCGGAGTAGACCAGCTCCTGGTAGCGGTCCCAGGTCGGCAGGCTCGGGTCGTTCTTCCGCGCGGAGTCCCACACCGCCGACGCGAAGAGTGTCGAGCCGAGGCCGACCGCGCTGCAGCACAGCGCGATGCCGCCGAAGACCCAGGTGAGGATCCGGCCCACCTGGTTGCCCCGGCTGACCAGGTAGCCGAGCAGCAGCAGGATCGCGATGATCACGAAGCCGAAGATCACCGCGACGGTCGATCCGACCGCCGTGCCCGCGTTCGTGCTGCTGGTGCTCGTGCCCTCGAGTGCCTTCTTGGTGCCTTCGGAGATCTTGCCGGCATACACCAGCGTGAGAACGACCTGGATCACCTCGAGCGCCGCGGCGGCGAACAACAGGCCGACGGCGAGGCTGACGGTGGTTGGCCGGGCGCGTGGCGCCTGGCCCGGTACAGCGAATGACATCGGGTTGGCTCTCCTCCCAGGAATCCTGGGCATCACCGTATCGACATCGTGCTAATCCCGCAGGCGCTCCTCGGCGTAACGGCCGACCGTCGTGCTGCTCATGATGCAGCCGCTGAAGGTCTTGACCTCGGCCGGCTGCCCCGACAGCCGGTGCCAGGCGGCCCGCCCGGCCGCCGCGTCGGCGTGGGTGAGCAGCTCGGCGGCGTAGACCCGGCCGGCCGGGGTGGCCCGGTCGAGCAGGGCCTCCAGCCGGGGGCGCAGCTCCGCCCCGTGCTGCCGGAGGCCCTCCTCCACGGCGAAATACGCCTTGGTGGCCGGCAGGAGGGCGCCGGCGATGCCTACGCCGCCGAATGCCAGCGTGTCGGCATCGGCGAGGAGCCGCAGTTCGTCGTCGAACGCGTGTCTCTTCCACAGCATCTGCCCGTACCCCTCCCACTCTCAACCGGCGGTCACCGTGAGCGCCTTCTTGTCGTCGGCCAGGTCGACCACGACGCGGTCACCGTCCCTGATCTCGCCGGCCAGCAGCGCCCGGGCGAGTTGGTCGCCGATGGACGTCTGCACCAGGCGGCGCAGCGGGCGGGCACCGTAAACGGAGTCATACCCAAGACTGGCCAGCCAGTCACGCGCCGCGTCGGAGACCTCGAGGATCAGCCGCCGATCGGCGAGCCGCCGGCTCAGCCCATTGAGCTGAATCTCTACTATTGCCCGCAAATCCTCCGGAGACAATGCGTCGAAGACCACCATGTCGTCGAGCCGGTTCACGAACTCGGGCTTGAAGTGGCCCCGGACGGCGGCGATGACGGCGTCGCGGCGCTGCTCCGCGTTGAGCGTCGGGTCGTCGGCCAGCACCTCCGAGCCGAGGTTCGAGGTCAGGATCAGGATCGCGTTGCGGAAGTCGACCGTGCGGCCCTGCCCGTCGGTGAGCCGGCCGTCGTCGAGCACGGCCAGCAGGATGTCGAACACGTCCGGGTGGGCCTTCTCGACCTCGTCCAGCAGCACGACGGTGTACGGCCGGCGGCGCACCGCCTCGGTGAGCTGGCCGCCCTCCTCGTAGCCGACGTAGCCGGGCGGGGCGCCGACCAGCCGGGCGACGGTGTGCTTCTCGCCGTACTCGCTCATGTCGATGCGCACCATCGCGCGCTCGTCGTCGAACAGGAACTCCGCCAGCGCCTTGGCCAGCTCGGTCTTGCCCACGCCGGTCGGGCCGAGGAAGAGGAAGCTGCCGGTCGGGCGGTCCGGGTCGGCGATGCCGGCCCGGGCGCGGCGCACCGCGTCGGCGACCGCCTGGATCGCCCGCTGCTGCCCCACCACCCGGCTGCTCAGCGACTCCTCCATGCGCAGCAGCTTCGCGGTCTCGCCCTCCATGAGCCGGCCGGCCGGGATGCCCGTCCAGGAGGCGACCACCGCGGCGATGTCGTCGGCGGAGACCTCCTCCTTGAGCATCGCGCCGGAGGACTGCAGGGTGGTCAGCTCGCTCTCGGCCTGGCTCAGCTCGCGCTGCAGCCCGGGGATCACGCCGTAGCGCAGCTCCGAGGCGCGGGCCAGGTCGCCGTCGCGCTCGGCCCGCTCGGCCTCGCCGCGCAACTGCTCCAGCTGCTCCTTGGTGTTGGAGATCTTCTGGATGTGCTGCTTCTCGTTCTGCCAGCGATCGGTGAGCGCGGTCAGCTGCTCCCGCCGGTCGGCGAGCTCCGCGCGCAGCCGCTGCAGCCGCTCGGCCGAGGCGGGGTCGGGCTCCTTGGCCAGCGCCATCTCCTCGATCTCCAGCCGGCGCACGCTGCGCTCGACCTCGTCGACCTCGGTCGGCCGGGAGTCGATCTCCATGCGCAGCCGGGACGCGGACTCGTCGACCAGGTCGATGGCCTTGTCCGGCAGGAAGCGGTCGGTGATGTACCGGTCGGAGAGCGTGGCGGCGGCGACCAGCGCGGCGTCGGTGATCCGCACGCCGTGGTGCACCTCGTAGCGCTCCTTGAGCCCGCGCAGGATGCCGATCGTGTCCTCGGTCGTCGGCTCGCCCACGACCACCGGCTGGAACCGCCGCTCCAGGGCGGGGTCCTTCTCGATGTGCTCGCGGTACTCGTCCAGGGTGGTCGCGCCGACCATCCGCAGCTCGCCGCGGGCCAGCATCGGCTTGAGCATGTTGCCGGCGTCCATCGAACCTTCGCCCTTGCCGGCGCCGACGATCGTGTGCAACTCGTCGAGGAAGGTGATCACCTGTCCGTTGGAGCCCTTGATCTCCTCCAGCACGGACTTGAGCCGCTCCTCGAACTGGCCGCGGTACTGCGCGCCGGCGACCATCGCGGCCAGGTCCAGGCTGACCAGGCGCTTGTCGCGCAGCGACTCGGGGATGTCGCCGGCCACGATCCGCTGGGCCAGGCCTTCCACGATCGCGGTCTTGCCCACGCCGGGCTCGCCGATGAGGACCGGGTTGTTCTTGGTACGCCGGGACAGCACCTGGATCACCCGGCGGATCTCGGCGTCGCGGCCGATCACCGGGTCGATCTTGCCGTCGCGCGCGGCCTGGGTCAGGTCGACGCCGTACTTCTCCAGCGCCTGGAAGGTCTGCTCGGCCTCTGCCGTGGTCACCTTGCGGTCGCCGCCGCGCACCTGCGGGAACGCCGCGACCAGCGCCTGCTCGGTCGCGCCGGACTCCTTGAGCAGCGTGGCGACCGCGCCGCCGACCCGGGCGAGGCCGGCCAGCAGGTGCTCGGTCGAGGTGTACTCGTCGCCCAGCGGCCGGGCGATCTGCTCCGCCGCCGCGATCGCGTTGGCGAACTCGCGGGCGACGTTGGGCTCCACCACGCTCGAGCCGCGGGCGCTGGGCAGCCGCTCCACGGCGTGCAGCGCGGCGCGGCGCACGTCGGCCGGATTCGCGCCCACCGCGCGCAGCAGGCCGGCGGCGGTCGAGCCGCCCGTGTCCAGCAGCGCCAGCAGCAGGTGCCAGGGTTCAACGGTCGCGTGCCCGCGCTGGCTCGCCGCGTCCACGGCGGCCTTGATGACCTCGCGACTCTTGGTGGTCAGACGTTCGGCGTTCATCGACTCCCTCGCTCCAGTGCGTCCTTGCCAGGTACGACACCCGTGAGGTTGAGTCTATTCCACTCAAGTCTGAATTGCTGAGTTCTTTCTACCGCGCGCTCACCGCAACGTGCGCCCAGTTACACCGCTTGTCGGCGACGGTGCACAGCCAGACCTGGCCGGACTGCTGCGCCGGGTACCCCAGAATCGTGGTCGCGTCGAGGCGGCGCAGCCGGTAGATCAGCCGGGCGGCCGGGTCGCGGGTGCGCTGCGTCATATCCACCGTGAACACGCCCTGGCCGCTGGCGACCAGCAGCGTGCCGCCGGGCAGCACCTCGGCGCTGAACACCTCGGCGACCTCCCGCATCACGGTCGCCTCGGTCCATCCGCCGGGCATCTTGCGGGCGGCGAAGCGGGCGCCGACCACCCAGACGTCGGAGCCGTCCGGGGCCACCACCGGCCGCACGACCACGTCGGGGTCGGCCGCGCGGGCGGTGCCCTGCGCCCGCCAGGTGCGGCCGCGGTCGGCGCTGCTCCAGACCGAGATCTCGGTGCCGCCCGGCTGGGTGGTGGTGTCGGGGGCCTGGGCGGTCAGCCACAGGGTGCCGTCGGCGGCGGCGGTCAGGCCGGTGTACCGGTGGGTGCCGGCCGGCCGCGACGGCAGCGCCTGGCGGTTGCCGTCGTCGCCGACGACCCACGGCTGCGGATCGGCGCAGCCGCTCGCGGCGGTGTCCTCGCAGCCGACCGAGTACTGCGGGTCGGCCAGGCCGAGCTCGGCCGGCGGCGGGCTGAGCGGCCGCCGCTCGAAGGTGTTGCCGGTGTCGCGGGAGACGAAGTACCCGGCCGGGGACGCCTTCAGGACCAGCACGTTGCCGCGACCCAGGTGCATGTCCACGTCGATCGCGTCGTCGAAGGGCAGCTTGCGGGCCACCCAGCTGGCACCCCCGTCGAGCGTGATCACCAGCCCGACCTCGCAGGCCCGCCCGGCCACACACGAGGTGAACAAGGCGTACCCCGTATTCGCGTCGGCGAACTCGACGCCGCGCGGCGAGGTGCCCTTGGGCACCGGGACCACGTTCTGGCGCTCGTTGGGGTCCTCGGAGCCGTTCGGGGCGGGCGGGAGCTCCTCGTAGGAGACGTCGTCGCCCGGGGTCTGCTCGGGCTGGGCGGTGCCCTTCGGCGCGCACGAACCGGCGCTGAGCGTCGCGACCAGGGCGGCGGCCAGCGCCACGGCCAGCCCGCGCCGGCCGGTCCGGCGCGCTGCTACCAACGCCAGCGCCAGAATCTGCGCTGGTAGCGGACCCGGACGCTGCTGCTGCGCACCTCGCCGTCGATCCGGAAGACGACGCCCTGCCCGGGCTGGTCGTAGACGGACGGCACCTTCTGCGTCAGCGAGCTGGCGTGGGGCGCGATGCTGTCGATGTCGGCGGTCGCGCCGCGCGGCAGGACGAGGTCGACGGAGCTGGACCGCGCCTCCAGGTGGATCTCGACCACCGGCCCGGTGAAGACCGCCTCGGTGAAGTCGAGCTTGACCGACCCGGCCCGGGTGCTGATGTTGAGCCGGCGCGGGACCGTCCAGCGCCCCTGGCGCTTGAGGCTCGAAGCGTGGTTGCGGATCTCGAGCTGCTCGGGGACGGCGATGGGCCCCTTCTGCGGCAGGTCGCCGACAAACGGCTCGATCTCGCCGAACGTGCGCGAGCGCAGCACGCCGTCCACGCGCTCCTCGAACTCCGGCAGCGTCAGCCGGCCCTCGGCGACAGCCGCATTGAGCTGGGCGACCACGAGCTCCCGCTCGGCGTCGGAGATGCGCATGTCCGGACGGTCCGTGCTCACGACGACACTGTAGACCTCAACCGGAATCATTGACATCCTGCATTCCCTCGCCCGCTTTAGCCGGAAAAATGCCCTTATACGGGGGTTTACCGAGAGTAAGGGAGTGCTCGCCTCTTCCGTAGCATGGCGCTGGCGGGCTAAGTTGTCGCCGAAACCACGCCCTTGGCGATATGGCGGACTCGCCCAGGGATCACCCGCTGGCCACGGGAGCTGATGGTGAGCGTGACACAAGCGGGATTCCGGGGCTTCCAGAACCCGGTCGACCCTAGCGCAGCCGAACTGCGCGCGTGGGCCTACCACCCGGACGCCACGCTGCTGCAGACCATGCCCCCCGACTGGGACTTGCTGGTGGCCGGCGACCGGCTCATCGGCACCTTGTTCGACCTGGCGATGGACCCCCGCTGCCCGGCCCGCCGGTTCGCGCTGCACTGCTTGTACATCTACGCGGCGGACGGGATTCGGACGCACTTTCGCGCCCATCCGAAGCGGCGGTTGAAGAAGTTCGTCGAGCAGGCGGAGGAGAACGGGGACGAGCTGCTGATGACGTGGGCGCACAACGTGCGGATGCTGCTGGCTCGGCCCGAGCTCTTCGAGTATCACGACTGGTGCGAGGGCGGGTTGGTTCGGCAGGGCCGGCGACTGTCTTAGCCGAATCCCGGACGCTTATCCCCTCTCCTGACGTCCTGGTTACGGTCTCCTATTGCGCCTTCGGCGCATTGGTTGGGGTCCGAAATCCTAGCCACGCGCGACTTCGTCGCGGCGCTTGCCTGGGGGGGTTCCCACCCCACCCCCCATGGCCGCTGCGCTGCCACCTTTCCCGCGCTGCGCGCCCCTGCGTCCCGGTCGCGGGGCGGGCGTATGTCTCCGTGATCATGATGTTCGTCGTGGCCGCACCGCGGGTTTGCCATGATCCCGGAGACTTTCGGTACACGGGTGTACATGGACACTCCGTGATCATGAAAAACCCTTGGTGTCGGCGGCGGGTGCGGCATGATCACGGAGACTTCTAGTGTAACTATTCAGGTGGTTGGCGGCAGGGACTTGATCGTCTGGGTGGTTTAGGGCACGGTGTCCGTTGTGAGTGCCGGTCCGCGTCCCAGCTATGACGAGTTGGCGGCGTTGGTGGTGGTCCAGGCTGAGCAGATCGCGGTGTTGCGGGCGCGGGTGGCGGAGTTGGAGCGGCGGTTGGGGCTGGACTCGCACAACTCGTCGAAGCCGCCGTCCTCGGATGGGCTGGGGAAGCCGGCGCCGCGGTCGCAGCGGCGGGCGGCGGGCCGCCGGGCGGGCAAGCAGCCCGGCGCGCCGGGTGCGGCGTTGACACAGGTGGATGAGCCGGATGCGGTGGTGGATCACCGGCCGGTGGCGTGCGCCGGGTGCGGTGAGGTCCTGGCCGGTGTCGCGCCGGTCGGGTTCGAGGCGCGGCAGGTGTTCGACCTGCCGCCGATGCGCTTGGCGGTGACCGAGCACCGGCTGTGGCGGTGCGCCTGCGCGTGCGGGACGCACACCACAGCCGCGGCGCCGGTGGGGGTGGACGCGCCGGCGCAGTACGGGCCGTCGATCGCGGCCCTGACGGTCTATCTGCTGGTCGGCCATCACACGCCGGTGGACCGTACCGCGCAGATCCTGGCTGATCTGTTCGGTGCGGCGCCGTCGGCGGGGTGGATCGCCGGGCTGACCGGGCGCGCCGCGACCCGGCTGACCGGCTTCACGCAACGGCTGCGGCAGGTCCTGCGCACCGCGGCGGTGGTGCATTTCGACGAGACCGGGCTGCGGGTGGCCGGCCGGCTGCGGTGGCTGCACGTGGCCTGCACCCCGCTGGGCACCTTCTACCACCTGGACGACAAACGCGGCCGGGACGCCATCGACGTCATCGGTGTGCTCACCGCGCTGGGCGCGGGCCAGACCGCGGTCCACGACGGCTTCAAGTCGTACCTGCACCCCGCCTACGACACCGCCGGGCATGCCTTGTGCAACGCTCACCACCTGCGGGAACTGGACGGCTGGGCCGAACACGACCCGGCCCACACCTGGGCCGGGACCCTGGCCGGGCTGCTCCGCGAGGGCAAACACCAGGTCAACCAGGCCGTCGCCGCCGGCCGGGACCGTCTCGACCAGACCGTCCTGACCGATCTGCTGCACCGCTGGGACCAGGCCGTCCAGGCCGGCTACGCCGCCAACCCACCCCCACCAGCGGCGGCCGCGGCAAGATCCTCGCGCTGATCGACCGGATGCACGGATTCCGGCGCGAGATCTGGCGCTTCGCCCACACCTTCACCGTCCCGTTCGACAACAACCAAGCCGAACGCGACATCCGCATGGTCAAAATCCAGCAGAAGATCTCCGGCGGCTGGCGCACCCCCCACGGCGCCCAGCACTGGCTGACCGTGCGCAGCTACGTCTCCACCGTGCGCAAAAACGGCCTGCACGTCCTCACCGCCCTGCGCGACGCCCTCACCGGCAACGCCTGGCTCCCACCCCAACCTGAATAGTTACCTTCTAGTCGCTGCGCTGTGCAGCGCCGGCCGTGTGGGATCGCGGTCGCCTGGAGGCGTAGGCCGAACATCGCGGTGGTGGCGGGTATGGCGGCTCCGGGCGGCAGTGGGCGCGGCCCCCTGATTGCGCCTCCGGCGCAGGGGCTGGGCTTCCTGTCGCGCCTCCGGCGCGGTGGCTGGGCTTCCTGTCGCGCCTCCGGCGCAGGGGCTGGGGTTTTTGTTGCGCCTCCGGCGCATTTGGCTGGGGGCCGAAAGCTAGCCACGCGCGACTCCGTCGCGGCGCTAACCCTGGGGGGTTCCCACCCCAGACCCCCCATGGCCGCTGCGCGACCACTTCTTCCCGCGCTGCGCGCCCCTGCGTCCTGGGCGCGGTCGCCTATCGCGCCTCCGGCGCCGTGGGCGCCGTCACTTGTCGCGCCTCCGGCGCGGTGGGCGCGGTCCCTGATTGCGCCTCCGGCGCAGTCGGTGCGGCCCCTGATTGCGCCTCCGGCGCAGGGGCTGGGGTTTTTGTTGCGCCTCCGGCGCATTTGGCTGGGGTCCGAAAGCTAGCCACGCGCGACTCCGTCGCGGCGCTAACCCTGGGGGGTTCCCACCCCAGACCCCCCATGGCCGCTGCGCGACCACTTCTTCCCGCGCTGCGCGCCCCTGCGTCCTGGGCGCGGTCCCCTGTTGCGCCTCCGGCGCCGTGGGCGCCGTCACTTGTCGCGCCTCCGGCGCGGTTGGCGCGGTCCCTGATTGCGCCTCCGGCGCAGTGGGTGCGGCCCCTGATTGCGCCTCCGGCGCGGTCGGTGCGGTCCCTGATTGCGCCTCCGGCGCAGTCGGTGCGGTCCCTGATTGCGCCTCCGGCGCGGTGGCTGGGGTTTTTGTTGCGCCTCCGGCGCATTTGGCTGGGGTCCGAAAGCTAGCCACGCGCGACTCCGTCGCGGCGCTAACCCTGGGGGGTTCCCACCCCAGACCCCCCATGGCCGCTGCGCGACCACTCTTTCTGCGCTGCGCGCCCCTGACGTCCCAGTTGCGGTCGCCTATCGCGCCTCCGGCGCCGTGGGCGCCGTGGGCGCCGTCCCCTGTTGCGCCTCCGGCGCTGTGGGCGCCGTCCCCCTGTTGCGCCTCCGGGGCGGTGGGTGCGGTCGCTTGTTGCGCCTTTGGCGCGCGGCGGGAACGCCGAGGGGCGGCTCCGTCTTGGAGACGCCCCTCGGGTGACCACACCCCTGCGCCGTGGCTCGGTCAGCCTCCGGGCCGGCGGCGCTTGTTCCCGACTTGGGGTTGCCCCCTTGGCGGGGGTGTCAAACGTTCTTCGTCGGGCGCCAGACGACCAGGGCCGTCTGGTGCTGGGGGGATGGGACCAGGTCGCGGCGGGGGAAGACCGTCGCTTCCATCTGGGCGAGTCTCGTCCTCGTGCGGAGCAGCTCGGCCTCGAGCTCCACCACCCGCTGGCGGAGGTCGCCGACCAGGCCCTCCAGCTCGATGATCCGCTTGATGCCGGCCAGGTTGACGCCCTCCTCCTGGCTCAGCCGCTGCACCTCGCGCAGGAGCGCCACGTCGCGCTCGCTGTAGCGGCGGCCGCCGCCGGCGGTGCGGCCGGGCTGCACCAGGCCCATGCGGTCGTACTGCCGCAAGGTCTGCGGGTGCATCCCGGCCTGCCGGGCCGCGATGGAGATGATCAGCACCTTCGCGTCGGAGACCGCTCCGAAGCTGAGGAAGACCTCGGTGCGGTCCATGCCGTCGTCATCGTTGTTCATAGCTGCTGCGCTCCCGTGCGATCGCGTCGAGCCGCTCGCGGGGGGCGGGCGGTCCGGCGGACGCATAGTCGGACAGGGCCTTCCGGGCCGCCTCGGACAGCTCGGACGGCACGTGAACGTCGATGGTGACGAGCAGGTCACCGACGTTGCCGTCGCGCCGGGCGACGCCCTTGCCGCGCACCCGCAGCGTCCGGCCGCTCGGCGTGCCCGGAGGCACCCGCAGCGTCACGGACGAGTCGAGCGTCGGCACGCGCAGGTCGGCACCGAGGACCGCCTCCGCGAACGTCACCGGCACCGTCAGCGTCAGGTCGTCGCCACTGCGGCCGAAGACCGGATCGGGACGGACCTTGATGAGCACGAACAGGTCGCCGGGCGACCCGCCCCGGGTGCCCGGCTCGCCCCGGCCGGCCAGCCGGATGCGCTGGCCGTCGGAGACGCCGGCGGGGATCCGCACGTTGATCGTGCGGGTCTTGGTGACCCCGCCGGTGCCATGGCACTCCGGGCACTTCTCGTCGACGATGGTGCCCACGCCCTGGCACTCGCGGCAGGGCTCGGTGAAGCTGAACGAGCCCTGGTTGCTGCTCACGACCCCCATGCCGCGGCACTTGGGGCACGCCCGCGGGGACGTGCCCGGCGCCGCGCCGTTGCCGTCGCAGGTCTCGCAGGTGCCGGGCGTGCGCAGCGTGATCGGCAGCGTCGCGCCCTGCACGGCGTCGGCGAAGTTGAGCACGACCTCGGTCTCGACGTCACGCCCGCGGCTTCGGCGGCCGACCGTCGGCCCGCCTCCGCCACCACCCGAAAAGATCGAGCTGAACAGGTCCGAGAAGCCGGCGCCGCCGAAGCGGCGGTCGCCGCCGGCGGGCGTGCCGCCGCGAGGGCCGGCCGCGCCGTTGCCGAACAGGTCGGAGAAGTCGAACCCGGGACCGCCCGCCCCGGCCGGGCCGCCGGCCCGGGCGTTGCGGCGGAACTGGCCCGCCCCGAACAGCGACCGCATCTCGTCGTACTCTTTGCGCCGCGCCGGGTCGGAGAGCACGTCATAGGCCTCCGACACCGCCTTGAACCGCTCCTCGGCCGCCGCGTTGTTCGGGTTGCGGTCGGGGTGCAGCTCGCGGGCGAGCTTGCGGTACGCCTTCTTGATCTCGTCGGTGGGAGCGGATTTGGTGACGCCCAGAACCGCGTAGAAATCCTTCTCCAACCAGTCCTTCGAACTCATTGCGCCACCTCCTCCAGCGTTCGTCTACTCCGGGTCGGCAACCGCGACCAGCGCCGGTCGCAGCAGCCGCTCGCCGAGGAGGTAGCCGCGGCGCATCACGTCGATGCAGGTTGGCTCGCTCACTTCAGTCGAGGTCAGGTGGGCCACCGCCTCGTGGCGGGTCGGGTCGAACGGGTCGCCCTTGGCCCCGAAGACGGTCAGCCCGAACTTGCTCAACGCGGCGATCAGCTGATCCGCCACCGCCCCGAACGGCCCGACCAGGTCACCGTGTTCACGGGCCCGGTCGAGGTCGTCGAGGACGGGCAGCAGCGCGCCGAGCACATTGGCGCTCGCCTGCTCGACGACCAGCGCCCGGTCGCGGTCGACCCGCTTGCGGTAGTTGGCGTACTCGGCGGTGACCCGCTGCAGGTCCCGCGTGCGCTCGTCGAGCTCGGTGCGCAGGGCCGCCAGCTCCGCGCCCAGCCCGTGCTGGTGCGCGTCGTCGGTCGTGCCCTGCGCCGCCGCCTGGTTCGGTCCGCCCGCCGGGGCGTGCATCGTGAACTCCTCGTCCACGATCTCGCCCTCGACCGGCTTCTCCTCTTCCGGCTCCTCAGTGGCCTCGGTCGTCATATCGATATCGTCGACGACGTCGGCCTCAGGCGCCTCCGGCGCGGCCGGCTCCCTGGCATCCGTCACTTCTTGTTGTCCTCGTCGATGATCTCGGCGTCGACCACGTCCTCGGGACCGCTGCCCGCCTGAGCGCCGGCGCTCGTGCCGCCGGTGGCGCCGCTCGCGTCGCCCGCGGCCTGCTGCCGCTGCTGCTCGTAGAGGGCGCTGCCGGCCTGCTGGGAGACCTGGGCCAGCTTCTCGTGCGCGGCCTTGATCCGCTCGGTGTCGTTGCCGCCGAGCGCGCTGCGCAGGTCGCCGAGCGCCTCGTTCATCTGCTCCTTGGCGTCGGCGGGGATCTTGTCGCCGCTCTCGGCCAGGAACTTCTCGGTCTGCCACTGCAGGGCCTCGGCGAGGTTGCGGGTCTCGGCCTCCTCGCGGCGGCGCTTGTCCTCGTCGGCGTGGTCCTGCGCGTCGCGCATCATCCGCTCGATGTCGTCCTTCGGCAGCGCCGAGCCGCCGGTGATCGTCATCGACTGCTCCTTGCCCGTGCCCAGGTCCTTGGCGGACACGTGCACGATGCCGTTGGCGTCGATGTCGAAGGTGACCTCGATCTGCGGGACGCCGCGCGGCGCCGGCGGGATGCCGGTCAGCTCGAAGGTGCCGAGGCGCTTGTTGTACGCCGCCATCTCCCGCTCGCCCTGGAAGACCTGGATGAGCACGGAGGGCTGGTTGTCGTCGGCGGTCGTGTAGACCTCGGAGCGCTTGGTCGGGATGGTCGTGTTGCGCTCGACCAGCTTGTGCATGATGCCGCCCTTGGTCTCGATGCCCAGCGACAGCGGGGTGACATCGAGCAGCAGGACGTCCTTGACCTCGCCCTTGAGCACGCCGGCCTGCAGGGCGGCGCCGACGGCGACGACCTCGTCCGGGTTGACGCCCTTGTTGGGCTCCTTGCCGGTGAGCTGCTTGACCAGGTCGGTCACCGCGGGCATGCGGGTCGAGCCGCCGACCAGGATGACGTGGTCGAGCTTGGCCACGTTGACGCCGGCGTCCTTGATCGCCTGCTCGAACGGCACCTTGGTGCGGTCCAGCAGGTCCTGCGTCATCCGCTGGAACTCCGAACGCGAGAGCTGGGTGTCCAGGTGCAGCGGGCCGTCGGGGCCGGCGGTGATGTACGGCAGGTTGATCGAGGTGGTGGTCGCCGCGGACAACTCGATCTTGGCCTTCTCGGCCGCCTCGCGCAGCCGCTGCATGGCCATCTTGTCGGCCGACAGGTCGATGCCGTGCTGGCCGCGGAAGGTCTTGATCAGGTGATCGATGATGCGCTCGTCCCAGTCGTCACCACCGAGGTGGTTGTCGCCGGAGGTCGACTTGACCTCCACGACGCCCTCGGCGAGCTCGAGGACGGACACGTCGAAGGTGCCGCCGCCGAGGTCGAAGACCAGAACGGTCTGCTCCTTGGAGCCCTTGTCCAGGCCGTACGCGAGCGCGGCGGCGGTGGGCTCGTTGACGATGCGCAGCACGTTGAACCCGGCGATCTCGCCGGCCTCCTTGGTGGCGGTGCGCTGCGCGTCGTTGAAGTATGCCGGCACGGTGATGACCGCGTCGGTGATCTGCTCGCCGAGGTAGGCCTCGGCGTCGCGCTTGAGCTTCATGAGGACCCGCGCGGAGATCTCCTGCGGGGTGTACTTCTTACCGTCGATGTCGATGGCCCAGTTGGTGCCCATCTCGCGCTTGACGGAGCGGATGGTCCGGTCCGGGTTGGTGACGGCCTGCCGCTTGGCGACCTCACCGACGAGGACCTCGCCGTTGCGGGCGAACGCGACGATCGACGGCGTCGTGCGCGCACCCTCGGCGTTAGCGATGACGCTGGGCTCGCCGCCCTCCAGGACACTGACCACCGAGTTGGTGGTTCCGAGGTCGATGCCGACCGCACGTGCCATAGCTTCCTGACCTCCATGCGGCAGTCGGCGCGGACGCCGGCTGCGAAGTTGAGTGACTGTCACTCAATAGTGCCACGAGACTCTCGATCGTCAAGTGGAACCTTGAGTCTGACAGACGCAACCCCGGCGGCCTCCGGGTGATTCCCGGGAGTGGTTGCGCTCGATCACATCGATGCTCACGCTCGTTCCATAGCGCTCACGGGCCGTATCGTGCACGCTTTACCCGTGACCACACAGGGCGAGTCGCTGTCCGCCCGGTCGACGATCCCTGCCCAAACGGCGGATGATCGCTCAACCGGTCGGCCCCCACGCCCCGAGGACGGCCGGACACCGCAGGAGGAAGGCCGCATGCCGCGCCAGCGGGAGCCGGAGCAGCCGCTCGTGAGCGCGCTCGTCGAGCTGCGCGACACGGTGAAGGGCGGCCGTTACGCCCTGCCCCTGCCCAGCGCCGAGCGGGCCGGCACGGTGGCGGCCGCGATGGCCGCCCAGCTCGACGACTACCTGCTGCCCCGGCTGGAGCGGCTCGACGCCCCGCTGCTGGTGGTGGTCGGCGGATCCACCGGCGCCGGCAAGTCCACGCTGGTCAACAGCCTGGTCCGGACCCCGATCAGCCCGGCCGGGGTGCTGCGGCCGACCACCCGGGCCCCGGTGCTGGTCTGCAACCCGGCCGACATGTCCTGGTTCACCCGGGCCAACCTGCTGCCCACGCTCACCCGCACCAGCGGGCCGAGCGGCGACCCCCGCACGCTGCAGGTCGTGCCGGCCCCGGCGCTGAGCCCGGGGCTGGCCCTGCTCGACGCGCCGGACATCGACTCGGTCGTGGAGGCCAACCGGCAGCTGGCCGGGCAGCTGCTCGCCGCCGCCGACCTGTGGCTGTTCGTCACCACCGCGGCCCGCTACGCCGACGCCGTGCCCTGGGGATTGCTGCGCACCGCGCGCAACCGGGGCACCGCCGTCGCGCTCGTGCTCGACCGGGTGCCCGGCGGCGGCGCCGCCGACGAGATCGGCCCGCACCTGGCGGGCATGCTGCGCGAGCAGGACCTGGGCGGGGTGCCGCTGTTCGCCCTGCCGGAGGCCCGCCTGGACAGCCAGGGGCTGCTCGGTGAGGAGCAGATCGGGCGGCTGCGCGACTGGCTGGGCCGGCTCGCGCGCGACGCCGAGGCGCGGGCGGCGGTGGTCCGCCAGACGGTCGGCGGGGCCATCGACGCGCTCACCGTGGACGTGATCATCCTGGCCGCCGCCGCCGAGGACCAGCTCGCGGCCGCGCGGGCGCTGGGCGACGCGGTCCACACCGCCTACCGCGCCGCGACCGAGTCGGTGGACATGGGCATCCACGACGGCGCGCTGCTGCGCGGCGAGGTGCTGGCCCGCTGGCAGGAGCTGGTCGGTACCGGCGACATCATGAGAGCCCTGCAGGCCCGCGTCGGCAAGCTGCGCGACCGCGCGGTCGCGGCGCTCACCGGGCGCCCGGCGCCGGGCGAGCGCTTCCAGGAGGCCCTCGGCTCGGGGCTCGCCGTGCTGCTCAAGGGCGCCGCGACCGACGCCGCCGAGCGGGCCGGCACGGCCTGGCGGGCGCATCCGGCCGGGGCGGTGCTGCTGGAGGCCGCGCCCAACCTGGTGCACCCGTCCGACGACCTCGACGAGCGCATCGACCGGCTCATCCGGGACTGGCAGCGCTCCGTGCTCGAGCTGGTCCGCGGCGAGGCCGGGGACAAGCGGGTGATCGCCAAGGCCAGCGCATACGCGGTCAACGCCACCGGCCTGCTGGTCATGGTCAGCGTCTTCGCGGCCACCGCGTTCATCCCCACCGGCGCGGAGATCGCGGTCGCCGGCGGCACCACGATCGCGGCCCAGAAGCTGCTCGAGGCGATCTTCGGCGACCAGGCGGTGCGCTCGCTCGCCACGCGCGCCCGGCAGGAACTCGAGGAGCGGGTCGCCGCGCTGCTCGACGACGAGGCCGCCCGGTTCCGCACCGCGCTGGCCGGCGCCGGCGTCGACGGGGAGCTGTCGCCCCGGCTGCGCGCGCTCAGCAGCGCCATCCATCACGCCCGGCCGGAGGTCGACCGCACATGAGCATCGTGGAGCGGGTGAAGCAGCTGGTGCCGCGGCAGCCGGTGAACGCCGACCGCCTGGCCGCCCGGGTCGAGGCGCTGCAGCGGTTCGTCGCCGCGGCCGAGGGCCACGTGCCCGAGGAGCAGCTGGTGCCCGCCCGCACGGTGATCGACCGGGCCGGCGAGCGGCTCGCGCTGTCCCGCGCGCACACCGTGATCGCGCTCGCCGGCGCCACCGGCAGCGGCAAGTCCAGCCTGTTCAACGCGGTCTCCGGCTTCCAGCTGTCCCGGGTCGGCGTGCGCCGGCCGACGACCGGCGTCGCCCACGCCTGCGTGTGGGGGCAGGAGGGCGCCGGGCCGCTGCTGGACTGGCTCGGCGTGCCGCCCAACCGGCGGTTCACCCGGGAGAGCGCGCTGGACGGCGACGACCAGGCCGCCCTGCGCGGGCTGGTCCTGCTCGACCTGCCCGACTTCGACTCGGTCGAGGAGCGGCACCGCATCGAGGTCGACCGGCTGCTGCGCCTGGTCGACCTGGTCGTGTGGGTGCTCGACCCGCAGAAGTACGCCGACCGCGTGGTCCACGAGCGCTACCTCAACCAGTTCCAGCGGCACCGTGACATCACCGTGGTCGTGCTCAACCAGGCCGACCGGCTCACCCGCGCCGACGCCGAGCGGATCATCGAGGACCTGCGCCGGCTGCTCGACGCCGACGGCCTGGGCGAGGTGCCCACGTTCGCCACCTCGGCGAAGGGCCAGCCCGGCCTGGCCCGGCTGCGCACCGGGCTGGAGCGCACGGTCGCGGCCCGGCTCGCCGCGCTGCTGCGCCTGGACGCCGACGTCACCGACGCGGTGGCGGGCCTGCAGCCACTGGTGGCCTCCGGGGCGAAGGTTTCCCCGGAGGTACCGCCGGAGACCGTCGACCGGCTGGCCCGGGCGCTCTCCGACGCCGCCGGCGCGCCAATCGTCGCCGCCGCGACCGAGCGCACCTACCGCCACCGCGCGGCGGGCTCGCTGGGCTGGCCGGTGCTGCGCTGGGCCCGCCGGCTGCGCCCAGACCCGCTGCGCCGCCTGCACCTGGACACCAAGCCGGCGCCGCGCCCCGACGCCACCTCCCTGCCCGAGTCGACCGCCGCGCAGAAGGCCGCGGTCACGCTCGCCTCGCGGGAGGTCGCCGCGGCCGCCGCCAAGGGCCTGCCGGAGCCGTGGCCGGCCGCGGTCTCCGCGGCGGCGCGCTCACGGGTGGACGACGTGCCCGACGCGCTGGACGTCGCGGTCGCGACCACGACCGGCGAGCTGGGCCTGGCCCGGCGGCCGATGTGGTGGCGGCTCGTCGGCGCGCTGCAGTGGCTCGGCGCCGCGGCCGCCCTGGCCGGGCTGGTCTGGCTGGCGGTGCGGGCGGTGTTCGCCTTCCTCGGCCTGCCCGACATCAGCGGGCCCGCGCTGGGCGGGTCGGGCGGCCTGCCGCTGGCGACCGTGCTGCTCGCCGGCGGCCTGCTGTTCGGCGCGCTGCTCGCGGTGGTGGTGCGGCCCTTTGCCGCCGTCGCGGCGCGGCGGGCCCGGGCCCGGGCCGAGCGCCGGCTGCGCGAGTCCATCGCCGCGGTGGCGGTCACGCACATCGTCGAGCCTGTGCAGGATGTCCTGCGCTCGTACGATGACGCGCGTGAAGCCCTCGCTGCCGCCGCCTAGCCTCCTGCGCCCGGTCCGCCGGCTGGGCTTCGGCCTCCTCGGGCTGCTCAACCTCGGCTGGGGCGGCTGGGCGGTGGCAGTGCCGGGGCGGTTCTACGCCACGTTTCCCGGGTTCGGCCTGCACTGGACCGCGGCCTACCCGCCGTACAACCAACATCTGATCATCGATCTGGGCGCCACCATGCTGACCCTGGCCGTGCTGTTCCTCGGCGCGGCGATCGTGGACCGCCCGGCGGTCAGCTGGCTCGCCGGGATCGCCACGTCCGTGTTCGGCACCCTGCACTTCGGCTACCACTTCCTGCACGGCGGGCAGATGGGCACCGCCGACCGGGCGATGAGCCTGCTCAGCCTGGTCGCCGGGGCGCTGGCACCGCCCCTGCTCGCCGCCACCCACCACCTGGAGAAGCCCCGCTGATGGACCTTTCGTACTTGCGGGAGCACCCGGCCCAGCTGCCCGTCTTCATCCAGCACCAGCGCATCCGGGAGACGCCGGTCGCGGGCGGCTCGATCTGCGTCGCCCAGCGGCTCACCCTCGACGACGGCAACTCGGTCTTCGCCAAGTCGCTCGCCGACCCGCCGGAGGGCTTCTTCGCCGCCGAGGCGGCCGGCCTGCGCTGGCTGCGCGCGGCGGGCGGCGCGCCGGTCCCGGAGATCATCGCGGAGCTGCCCGGCATGCTCGCCCTGGAGTGGATCGACCACGGCGAGGCCACCCCGCGCGGCGCCGAGGAGCTCGGCCGGGGGCTCGCGCACACGCACCGGGCGGGTGCGGAGACGTTCGGGGCGCCCTGGCCCGGGTACATCGGCGCGCTCCCGCTGCCCAACGAGCCATCGACCCTGCCGTGGGGCCCGTGGTTCGCCCGGTTCCGCCTGCAGCCGTTCCTGGAGGCCTCCACCGGGGCGCTGACCAGCGACGACATCGCCGGCGTCGAGCGGGTGATGTCCGAGATTTCGGGGTACGGCGGGGATGAGCCGCCTTCGCGCGTCCACGGCGACCTGTGGCCGGGCAACGTGCTGTGGGACCGTGACGGGCGGGCCTGGCTGGTCGACCCGGCCGCGCACGGCGGCCACCGGGAGACCGACCTGGCCCTGCTCGGCCTGTGGGGCGGGGTCGCACACTACGACCGGCTGCTGGCCGCCTACCGGGAGTCGTGGCCGCTGGCCGACGGGTGGCGCGAGCGGCAGCCGCTGCACCGGCTCTATCTGATGCTCGTCCATACCGCGCTGTTCGGCGCCGCTTACGGGGAGTCGGTCCGATCGCTCCTTCGCGCACTCTGAATGCGGGCGCTCGTTCGGGTACCGTTCGGGGCATGACCCAATCGGTGCCGCTTGAGCCACCCGGGGCCGGCCTGGCCGACCGGCACGGCCGCGTGGCGACCGACCTGCGGGTCTCCCTGACCGACCGGTGCAACCTGCGCTGCACCTACTGCATGCCGGCCGAGGGCCTGGACTGGCTGCCCAACCCCACGCTGCTCACCGACGAGGAGGTCGTGCGGCTGATCGACGTCGCCGTGCACCGCCTCGGCGTCACCGACGTGCGGTTCACCGGCGGCGAGCCGCTGCTGCGCCGCGGGCTGATCGAGATCGTCCGCGCGGTCCGCGCGCTGCCCGGCCGCCCGCGCACCATGCTCACCACCAACGGCATCGGCCTGGCCCGGCTGGCCGCGCCGCTGGCCGAGGCCGGCCTCGACCGGGTGAATGTCTCGCTCGACACCACCGACCCGACGCGGTTCAAGGCGCTCACCCGCCGGGACCGGCACGCCGACGTGGTCGCCGGGCTGGCCGCCGCGGCCGAGGCGGGCCTGCTGCCGGTGAAGATGAACGCGGTGCTGCTGCGGGGCGTGAACGACGACGAGGCCGTCGCCCTGCTGCGCTTCGCCCTGGAGCGCGGCTACGAGCTGCGCTTCATCGAGCAGATGCCGCTCGACGCCGGCCACACCTGGCGCCGCGAGCAGATGGTCACCGGCGCCGACATCCTGGCCCAGCTGCGCGCCGCCTTCACCCTGCACCCCGACCCGGGCGCCCGCGGCGGCGCACCGGCCGAGACCTGGCTGGTCGAGGGGCACACCGGCGTCGGCGGCCGCCCGGCGAAGGTCGGCGTGATCGCGAGTGTCTCCAGCCCGTTCTGCGGCGCCTGCGACCGCACCCGGCTCACCGCCGACGGCGCGGTGCGCTCGTGCCTGTTCAGCCAGGAGGAGACCGACCTGCGCGGGGCCCTGCGCGCCGGGGCCAACGACGAGGAGCTCGCCGACCTGTGGCGCAAGGCGATGTGGGGCAAGCCGGCCGGGCACGGCATCAACGACCCGCGCTTCCTGCAGCCCGCCCGGCCGATGTCCGCGATCGGAGGCTGACCGCACTCGTGCTGCTCGTGCGCTATTTCGCCGGGGCCCGGGCGGCCGCAGGCGTCCCCGAGGAGAAGGTCGCGGCGGCCACGCTGGGCGAGCTGGAGGCGGCGATCACCGCCGACCGGCCGCGGCTGGCCGCGGTCCTGACCGCCTGCTCGTTCCTGGTCGACGGCACGTCGTGGCGGGACCGCGAGGCGCTGCTGCCGGACGCCGCCACGGTCGACGTCCTGCCCCCCTTCGCGGGCGGCTGACCGGGTGCTCGTCGTCCTGCTGGCGGTGGTGCTCCTCATCACCGCCCTCCTGCATTGGTACCTGTGGAAGCGCCTGGTCAAGGACACCACCCGCACGCGGCGGGGGCGCCGGATCGGCACCGTCGTCGTCGTGCTGCTGGCCCTGGTGATTCCGGCGACGCTGACCCTCTCCCGGGCGCTGCCGCACTCCCGGCAGGTGCTGGTTGCGTGGCCGGGCTTCCTGTGGCTGGCGCTCATGTTCTACCTGCTCGTGACGCTCCTGCTGCTGGAGATCCCGCGCCTGGCGCTGCGTCTCCCGCGGCCTTCCTCGCCATTTAACCGAAATATCGTAGATGTCCGTTATGAAGTGGCGGACATTTCCGGTCCCGAGCCTCAGGTCGATGCCGGGCGGCGACTGCTGCTCGGGCGGTCACTCGCCGTCACCGCCGGGGTGCTGTCGGCGGGAGCCGTCGGCATCGGCGTATACCAGGCGCTCGGGGCTCCGAAGCTCAAGCGGGTGCCGATCCGGCTGGCCAAGCTGCCGGCAAGCATGGAGGGCTTCCGCATCGCGCTGGTCTCAGACATCCACCTCGGGCCGCTGCTCGGGCGGGCGCATACCGAGCGGATCGTGCGCATGATCAACGAGGTGGACGCCGACCTCGTGGCCGTGGTCGGGGATCTCGTCGACGGCAGCGTCGCCGAGCTCGGGCCGGCCGCCGAGCCGCTGCAGGACCTGCGGGCCCGGCGCGGGAGCTTCTTCGTGACCGGCAACCACGAGTACTTCTCCGGTTATCAAGCGTGGATCGACGAGGTCAACTCGCTGGGCGTGCGCGTGCTGCGCAACGAGCGGGTCGAGGTGCTCGGGCTCGACCTGGCCGGCGTCAACGACGTGACCGGCGGCAGCGTCGGCGACGGGCCCGACTACGCCCGGGCGCTGGACGGCCGGGACGCCGCGCGGCCCGTCGTGCTGCTCGCGCACCAGCCGGTCCAGGCGCACGAGGCGGCCCGCCACGGCGTCGACCTGCAGCTGTCCGGGCACACCCACGGCGGGCAGATGGTGCCGTTCAACCTGCTCGTCGGGCTCCAGCAGCCGGTGGTGGCGGGGCTGGGCCGGGTCGACGGGACGCAGGTGTACGTCACCCGCGGCGCCGGATTCTGGGGCCCGCCGGTGCGCTTCGGTGCACCGCCGGACATCTCGGTCGTCGTACTGCACGGCGCGTAACCGGCGCCGCCCGGCGGCTCTGTGGCAGGATGCAGCGTGCCCTCGAACGCCGCTGCTGAGTCGTATGTCGCGGATCTCCACATTCACTCCCGCTACTCGCGAGCCTGCAGCCGCGACCTCAGCATCGAGACGCTCACCTGGTGGGCCCGGCGCAAGGGCATCGCGCTGCTCGGCACCGGCGACTTCACCCACCCGGCCTGGCACGACCACCTGCGTGAGGCGCTCGTCCCGGCCGAGCCGGGACTCTTCCGGCTGCACCCGGACCGCGAGGCGGACATCCTGCGCCGGCTGCCGGCCCGGCTGGGCGTGGCCGAGCGGGCCGTGCGGTTCATGCTGTCGGTGGAGATCTCCACGATCTACAAGCGCGGCGACCGTACCCGCAAGGTCCATCACCTGATCTACCAGCCCGACTTCGAGGCGGCCGGCCGGTTCAACACCGCGCTGGGCCGCATCGGCAACCTGGGCTCCGACGGCCGGCCGATCCTCGGGCTCGACTCCCGCGACCTGCTGGAGATCACGCTGGAGGCGAGCCCGGACGGGTTCCTGGTGCCGGCGCACATCTGGACGCCGTGGTTCTCCGCGCTCGGCTCGAAGTCGGGCTTCGACGCGATCGCCGACTGCTACGCCGACCTGGCCGAGCACATCTTCGCCGTGGAGACCGGCCTGTCCTCCGACCCGGAGATGAACTGGCGGGTGTCATCGCTCGACCGGTACCGGCTGGTCTCCAACTCCGACGCCCACTCCGCGCCGGCGCTGGCCCGGGAGGCGACGGTGCTCGACGGCGAGCTGTCGTACCTGGGCGTCCGCGACGCGCTACGCACCGGCGAGGGCCTGGCGGGGACGATCGAGTTCTTCCCCGAGGAGGGCAAGTACCACGCCGACGGGCACCGGTCCTGCGACGTCAACTGGCCGCCCGCCCGCACCCGCGAGGCGCAGGGGCGCTGCCCGGAGTGCGGCAAGCCGCTGACCGTCGGGGTCCTGCACCGCGTCGAGGAGCTCGCCGACCGGCCGGAGGGGTTCGTGCCGCCGGGCGCGCCGGGCGTGACCCACCTGATCCAGCTGCACGAGATCCTGGGCGAGATCAATGGGGTCGGGCCGAAGTCGAAGACGGTCGACGAGAAGCTCGCGACGCTCGTCGCGGAGCTTGGCTCGGAGCTGTCGATCCTGCGCGAGGTGCCGGTCGACGAGGTCACCCGGGCCGGCGGGGAGCTGCTCGGGGAGGGCATCGCGCGGCTGCGGCGCGGCCAGGTGCACCGCACGCCCGGCTATGACGGCGAGTACGGCGTGATCCGCCTCTTCGAGCCCGCCGAGCTGCGGGGGAACGCGCACGAGGACGCCCTGTTCGACGTACCGACGCCGGCTCTTCCAAAACAGCGCAAAGCGGAAGCGGCCCCGAAGCAGCAGGCCCGGCGGCGCCCCAGACCCGTGGAAGAGGCGCCGCCGCCACCGATCGCGCCGCCGCCGTCGCCGCACGAGCCCCTCGAACCGATGCTCGCCGGCATGGAGGAGGTCGGCACCGGCCTGCTCGACCGGCTCGACGCGCTGCAGCGGGTGGCCGCCTCCGCGCCCGGCGGCCCGCTGCTGATCGTGGCCGGCCCCGGCACCGGCAAGACCCGGACGCTGACGCACCGCATCGCGTATCTGTGCGCCGAGCTGGGCGTGTTCCCCGAGGAGTGCCTGGCGATCACGTTCACCCGCCGCGCCGCGGAGGAGCTGCGCGAGCGGCTGGAGGGGCTGCTCGGCCCGGTGACCGAGGCGGTGACCGTCTCGACGTTCCACGCGCTGGGCCTGTCGATCCTGCGGGAGAACGCGGCGGCGGTCGGGCTGACCCCGCAGTTCCGCATCGCCGAGGAGGCCGACCTGCTCGCCGCGCTCGATCCGCTGTCGGAGCGCGAGGCGCGCAAGGCACTGACGGCGATGGAGCCGGCCACCCGGGAGTCGCTGGCCAAGGCGCTGCGGGCGCGCGACCTGGTGTCGCTGGACGAGCTGCTCACGCTTTCCGTGCAGCTGCTCGGCGAGACGCCGGCGCTGATCGAGCGGTACCGCGCGCGCTGGCGATGGATCTTCGTGGACGAGTACCAGGACGTCGACCCGGTGCAGTACGAGCTGCTGCGCCTGCTGTGCCCGCCGGGCGGCAACCTCTGCGCGATCGGCGACCCGGACCAGGCCATCTACTCCTTCCGCGGCGCCGAGGTCTCCTTCTTCCTGCGTTTCACCGGCGACTTCTCCACCCGCGACGTCGACGCCCGGGTGGTCCGGCTGACCCGCAACTACCGCTCGTCCGCGCCGATCCTCGCCGCCGCCGTGCAGGCGATCGCGCCGACGACGCTGGTGCCCGGCCGCCGGCTCGACCCGGCCCGGCTCGACCTGGAGGCGCCGATGGTCGGGCTGTATCCGGCCGTCTCGGTCGCCGACGAGGCCGACTTCGTCGTGCGTACCGTCGACGAGCTGGTCGGCGGCCTGACCCACCGCTCGCTCGACGGACGGGTCGACCCCCGGGCCGCGGTCGGGGCCATGTCGTTCTCCGACTTCGCCGTGCTCTACCGCACCGACGCCCAGGCCGCGCCCATCGTCGACGCGCTGTCGCGGGCCGGCGTGCCGGTGCAGAAGCGCTCCCACGACCGGCTGCTCGACCGGCCCGGCGTCGCGGCGATCGCCCGCGAGCTGCGCTTCGCCGACGGCCTCGGCGGCTCGATCGCGGCCCGGGTGCGCCTGGCCGGCCAGGTCGTCGCCGGGCGCTGCGGTCAGCTCGACAGCGATCTGATCGGGCTCAGCGAGGCCGACGTGTGGAACGCGGTCGACCTGATGACCCCGCTCGCCCTGCGGGCCGGCAGCGACCTCGACGAGTTCCTCGGCGCACTGGCCACCGGAGCCGAGGTCGACGGCTGGGACCCGCGGGCGGACCGGGTCAACCTGCTGACCCTGCACGCCTCGAAGGGCCTGGAGTTCCCGGTCGTGTTCCTGGTCGGCTGCGAGGACGGCCTGCTGCCGCTGCGGCCGTTCGCCGGCGCCCGCCAATCGGAGGACGACGTCGCCGAGGAGCGCCGGCTGTTCTTCGTCGGCCTGACCCGCGCCCAGGACCGGCTGTTCGTCTCGCACAGCCGCAGCCGGTTCCGCTACGGGTCGGATCGGGAGATGGCGCCGTCGCCGTTCCTGTCCACGATCGACCCGGGCCTGCTGGAGCGGCGCGGCCCGGCGGCGCCGCGCAAACCGAAGGACCGCCAGCTCCGCCTGATCTGAACCCTGGTTGGCGCGAATCCGTGAGGTCGAGGGGGGCCTGGATGGCGCTACCGTAGCTGCATTGACGCCGATAGGCTCACGACGCCGACCACCGGCCGCAGGACCAGGAGGAGATCATGTCGGGTTATGGACCGCCGGGCGGACCGTCCCGGGGCCAGCCCCAGGACCCATGGCAGCAGGGCGGTCAGGACCCCTACGGAGCGCCGGAGCAGGACGGCGGCGGCTACGGCCAGGGCGGCGGCTATGGCAACCAGGGGTACAACAACCAGGGCTATGGCAACCAGGGTGGCTACGGCGACCAGGGCGGCGGATACGGCCAGGGCGGCTACGGCGATCAGGGCTACGGCAACCAGGGGTATGGCAACCAGGGCTATGACGACCGGCGCGGGTACGGCGACGACCGTACCTACCAGCAGCCGGGCGGCTACCAGCCCTATGGCGGCAACGACCCGACCGGCTACCGCGACGAGCCGCAGTGGGGCCCCGGCCAGCAGTCCGCGCCCCCGCCGCCGGAGAAGAAGCGCTCGGGCGGCATGATCGCGCTGGTCGCCTTCCTCGTGCTGCTGCTGTGCGGTGGTGGCGGCGTGGGCGTCTACTACTTCGTGCTCAAGGGCAACAACAAGAGCGACACCACCTCCTCGGGCTCCCAGCCCACGTCGGGGGCCAACCCGTCCGCCGGCGCGAGCGGCGACGCCGGCGCGGCCAACGGCGCCAGCGCCGCGCCGACGGCGAGCGCCAGCAAGCCGGGCGGCGGCGTCCAGGCCGGCGACGCGGGGACGGTGAAGACCGGCGAATGCCTCAAGAACGTCGGCACCGACAACGACCACCCGAAGATGCAGAAGGTGCAGTGCGGCCCGGGCACTTACGAGGTGCTCAAGCGGATCACCGGCACCACCGACAAGAACAAGTGCGAAGGCACCCAGGGGTACTCGCACAACTACTTCTTCGACAGCCCCGTCGACTCGCAGGACTTCGTGCTCTGCCTGAAGCTGCGCAGCTGACCAGCCCCTTTCGCGACCGGCCCGGGCCACCGCCCGGGCCGGCGTGTTTTCGGCCCCCCTTGCGACGGGCTCCCCGCGGGGTGTAGTACATTAGTTCGAGCCTGCCATCGAACGCGCGTTCGATGGGTCCTTATAAGGCTGTCTTGCGCATGCGCTAGACAGCCGTAGATGTTCCACGACGACACGCCGTAGAGCTTTCTCTACGCGGTTCTAGCGTGCGCGCTAGAGAGCCCGATAATGTGCGATTCGTGGATCCGGTTCGCAACCCGTATGCCCCCGGCGCCGGCCAGCGCCCGCCGGAGCTCGCCGGCCGCGACCGCGAGCTGCACGCCTTCGAGGTGGTGCTGGAGCGGGTCGCCCGGGGCCGCCCGGAGCGTTCGCTGATGCTCACCGGCCTGCGCGGTGTCGGCAAGACCGTGCTGCTCAACACGCTGCGCTCGGAGGCGATCTCGCACCTGTGGGGCACCGGCAAGATCGAGGCGCGCCCCGACCAGTCGCTGCGCCGCCCGGTCTCCGCCGCCCTGCACATGGCGGTCCGCGAGCTCGCGCCGCACCACCGCGCGCCGGACCGGATCGACGAGTTCCTGGGCGTGCTCAAGGCGTTCGCGCTGCGCGAGGACCCGCGCAAGCCCCCGTCGAAGCTGCGCGACCGCTGGCAGCCCGGCATCGACGTGCCGGCCGCGACCGGCCGGGCCGACTCCGGCGACATCGAGATCGACCTGGTCGAGCTGTTCACCGACGCGGCGAGCGTGGCCACCGACGTGGGCACGGGCGTGGCACTGTTCATCGACGAACTACAGGACCTGGCGGCCGACGACATCTCGGCGCTGTGCGCGGCCTGCCACGAGCTGTCACAGACCGGCGCTCCGCTGATCGTCGTCGGCGCGGGGCTGCCGCACGTGCCGGCGCTGCTGTCGGCCTCCAAGTCGTATTCGGAGCGCCTGTTCAAGTACCAGCGCATCGACCGCCTGGACCGCATCGCCGCCGACCTGGCCCTGACCGCACCGGCCGAGCGCGAGGAGGTCGAGTACGAGGCGAAGGCGCTCGACGCGCTCTACGAGGCCTCCGGCGGCTACCCGTACTTCGTCCAGGCCTACGGCAAGGCCACCTGGGACAACGCGCCACGCTCCCCTATCACCGCCGCCGACGTGCGGGTCGCCGCCCCGGAGGCGGAGGCGGAACTGGCAGTCGGCTTCTTCGGCTCCCGCTACGAGCGCGCCACCCCCGCCGAGCGCGAGTACATGCGCACAATGGCAGCGCTGTTACCGGCCGTCGACGTCTCGGAGGCGGTGCCGACCGCGGAGATCGCCCGCACCCTGGAGCGCCGCCCGGCCAGCCTGTCTCCGGCCCGCGACGCCCTGATCAAGAAGGGCCTGATCTACTCCGGCGAACGCGGCACGGTCGCCTTCACGGTCCCCCACTTCGCCCGCTACCTGCGCACTCAACCAACCGAGTAGCCCCCCCACCCCACGTAGCCCCCCGCCCCGCAGGCCGCCGTGCGCCTCCGCCGCACGTCTCAGCCGCCTGAGCACCAAGGACGCAGCCACGCGCGGACCCGCACACATCACGGCCCGCGCCACACCCTGCGGCCCGCTTGCGGCGGCCAGCGCCTGATCGTGGTGGTTGTTGTTACCGGCTCAGGCGGCGGCCGCCGCGGCTGGCCGTCGCTGGCCGCCGGTGCCGACGCGTGCGGCGGCGCGTGCGGCGGCGCGGCAGGGCGGGCGGTGCGCATGTCTCGCCGCGTCGGGCGACACATGCGATCGGTGTGGCCGGGCGGACGTATGTCTCCGTGATCATGATGCCCGTCGTGCCCGCACCACGGGTTTGCCATGATCCCGGAGACTTTCGGTACACAGGTGTACATGGACACTCCGTGATCATGAAAACCCTTGGTGTCGGCAGCGAGTGCGGCATGATCGCGGAGACTTCTGGTCGCTGCGCTCCACGGCGCGCAGCGTCCCGCTAGGTGGGCGACCTGATCGCGGATCGCTCGCCATACGCCCGGGACGGCGCGGCCATACCGGACCCGCACACATCGCGCCCCGCCCGCAGGTCGCATGCGGCCCGCGCCGCACCCCACGCCCCGCGCCGCGCCAGGCCCGCACCCTGTCCGCGCCGAACCACGGTCGGCCCACGCCGCATCCCACGACCCGCCCCGCGTCTCACGGCCCGCCTGGGACGCGGCGACGCCGGGCCGGCGCAGGGCGCGGTCCGGGCGCGGCCGAGGTGCGGCCACTGGCGGATCCGCGCCTGTCGCGGGTCGGCCCGTCGGCGCGGCGTCGGCCCGTCGGCGCGGTCAAGGTGCGTTCGTCGGGCCTCCGCTCCGCCCGCTGCCGGCGGGCCCGGTCGACTGAGCCGCCGCGGCGCGCTCCATGATCGCGCGTAGGTCGCGGCGCTCGATCGCGGCGGCCATCAGTTCCGGGAACACGTCCGGCGTGCAGGCGAAGGCCGGGACGCCGAGCGCGGCGAGCGCCGCCGCGTTCTCCCGGTCGTAGTCGGGCGCGCCCTCGTCCGACAGCGCCAGCAGCGCGATCACCTGCACGCCGGCCGCCGTCATCGCGGCCACCCGGCGCAGCATCTCCTCGCGGACGCCGCCCTCGTAGAGGTCGCTGATCAACACGAAGATCGTGTCGCGGGGCCGGGTGATGAGCTGCTGGCCGTAGGCGATCGCCCGGTTGATGTCCGTGCCGCCGCCCAGCTGGGTGCCGAACAGCACGTCGACCGGGTCGCTCAGCCGGTCGGTCAGGTCGACCACCGCCGTGTCGAACACGACCAGCGACGTCTTCAGCGAGCGCATCGAGGCCAGCACCGCGGCGAACACGCCGGAGTACACCACCGAGGCGGCCATCGACCCCGACTGGTCCACGCACAGCACGACGTCGCGCTGCACCGCCTGGGCCCGCCGGCCGTAGCCGATCAGCCGCTCGGGCACGATCGTGCGCTGCGCGGCCTGGTAGTGCTTGAGGTTGGCCCGGATCGTGCGGTCCCAGTCGATGTCGTGGTGCCGCGGCCGGTTGATCCGCGCGGCCCGGTTCAGCGCCCCGCTGAGCGCCGTGCGGGTCGGCTGCGCGATCCGCCGCTCCAGCTCGGCGACGACCTTGGCCACCACCTTGCGCGCCGCCCGCTTGCTCTTGTCGGGCATGACCCGGTTCAGCGACAGCAGCGTGCCCACCAGATGGACGTCGGGCTCCACCGCGTCGAGCATCTCCGGCTCGAGCAGCAGCCGGGTCAGGTTGAGCCGCTCGATCGCGTCGGCCTGCATGACCTGCACGACGGTCGAGGGAAAGTACTGCCGGATGTCGCCCAGCCAGCGCGCCACCCGCGGCGCCGACGCCCCCAGTCCCGCCCCGCGCTGCCGGGCCTCGCCGCCGTCCCCGCCACCGTCGTAGAGCGCCCCGAGCGCGGCGTCGACCGCCGCATCGGTACCGCCGAGCGAATACCCGGTCCCCTCGGCCCCCGGCGCCCCACCGAGCGCCAACCGCCACCGCCGCAGCCGCTCCTCATCCGCCGCCAGCTCCTCAGACATTCGGCTCCCTCCTCACCAGCCGGGCCGCGGCCGGCAGCAGCGGCCCGCGGAGCACCACCGCCGGCCGCCGCGACCGCTCCACACCTGCCGCCGGATCGTCAGACATGCAGCTCCCTCCCCAGGAGACGGGCCACGACCGGCAGCAGCAGCGCGCCACGGACCGGATCCACGTCGTCGTCCGCGCCGGCGCCGGACCGTCCGGTGCCGATGTTGGCGGCCCGCTCGCCGATCATGCGGCGCTGCGGTGCCGGATAGCCGCTGAACGTGCGCCGCAGCAGCGGCAGCGCCTCGAGGAACGCCTCCGCCGGTATGCCGCTCAGCCAGGCGTCGACCAGCCCGAGCAGCCGCTCGTCGTGCACCAGCAGCAGCCCGTCGCCGGCCAGGAACCCCTCGATCCACGCCGCCGAGCGGGCCACCGGCACGCCGACCGTCAGCACCAGCGCCATCCGGGCGCCGATCTCGTCGGCGTCGACCGCCCCGGCGTCCAGCAGTAGCCGGTTCATCCGGCCGGTGAGCAGGCCGTGCAGGTCGTCACGGGTGGACAGCCCGGCCAGCACCCCCTGCCAGCGCTCCTGCGCCTCGGCGTCGTCGACCAGGGCGAGCGCCCCCTGGACCCCGTCGATCCGGTCGCGCATCACCGCCGCGGCGGTGTCGTCGAGCCCGCCGACCGCGGCCGGCAGCCCGACGCAGATGCGGGTGATCATGCCGAGCGTGACCCCGCGCAGCGCGGACAGGTCTGTGCCGCGGACGTCGCCGTAGCGCAAGGTGCGCGCCAGCGCCGGCAGCGCTTCCATCAGGTGCGCCACGTCGGCGTCGAGCGCCATCCGCTCGTCGAGCGCGTCGAGCACGCCCGGCAGCGCGTCCGGCAGGTCGGCCAGCAGGCACCGCTCGACCAGCGTCGTGACGTCGGCCAGCGTCGCCGCCGCCGCGGCCTGCTCGGCCACCCGGGCGGTGGCGGCCTCGAGCACGGTCGTGCCGTAGGCACCCGCCTCGACCAGGTCCACCGCGAACTCCGGCTGCCAGGCGATCTCCCACTCCTCGCGGAAGGTCCCCTTCCCCTTGGCCGCGGCCAGCACCTGCCCCCACTCGACGCCGAGCAGCCGGAGCCGGTGCAGCAGCCGGCTGCGCTCGAGGTCGAACGGCTGGCGCAGGTCGAGCCGCAACTCCCGCCGCTCGACCCGGGGCGGCAGCCGCAGCCGCCGCTGGCTGCCGGCCACGTCCTTGGCGATCGGCACCCCGGGCGTGCGGTCCGGCACCCGCCCGAGCCGGTCCCCGACCACGAGCCGCCGGTTGATCAGCGCGAGCCGCAGGTCGTCGCCGTCGCACAGCACCGCCCGCGCCGCGTCGGTCACCTCGGCGAGCCCGGCCAGCGGCCGCCCGCGCATCGTGGCCAGCGCCTCGGCCAGCCGGGTCGCCTCGATGACGTGCGCGCTGGAGACCGGGACGCCGTCCTTGCGCAGCACGCCCGCGGCCCGCACCAGCCACCGCTCGATGACGTGCGCGTCGACCGAGGTGAACAGATGGTGGTACCACCCGGGCGAACGCACCCCGGCCCCGTAGCCCTGCCACGACGCCAGCCGGGCGTGCGTCCACGGCACCCAGGTCATGGCCACCTTGACCTTGGGCAGCCCGCGCACGACCGCCGCATCGGCCGCGGCGGCGGGCAGCGGCCCGGTCAGCGCCGGCACGTGCCAGGCGCCGCAGACGACCGCCACCCGGTCGAACTCCTTGAGCGCCGTCCGCAGCCCGATCCGCATATACGCCTCGCGCCGCTCCTCGTCGACCCGCTCCGCCTCGGGCAGCCGCGGCGCGTGCGCCCGCACGACGCTCATGGCCTCCGCGATCGCCGCAAAGGGCCCGCTCGCCACGGCCAGCTCGGCCTCGTCAATGCTCGGCGCAACCGCGAAAATCCCAACCCCGCCCATCTCCGCAAAATCGGAAATGTCGGAAATGTCGCCTGCCATCCCAAGCCCGCCAGCGCCGGGAGCGCCGACCTCAGCGCCGGGCGGCACCGAGGCTGGACCTCCATCAGGCACGGACGAACCCGCCCCATCCGCCGACCCCGCCGACCCGGCGCCCGGCGGACGCCCGACGGGAGCACCCGGCAAGCGCGAGGCCGCAGCGCCAGCCGGATGCGAGCCGGCCGCACGCACCGACGGCGGGGCGGCCGAGCCAGGAGGCGAGGTGGCCGAGCCAGGAGGCGGAGTGGCCGGCGGCGGAGCGGGTGGAGTGGGGTCGCCGAAGCGGTGTTCGACGACGTCCTCCCACCAGCGCTCCGGGTCGTCGTAGCCGGCGGCCTCGGCGAGCGCCCCGATCGGGTCGAGCCGGACCTCGTCCTCGTCGGAGAGCTGGCCAGCGGCGGCGGCCGGGGAGGCGAGGCGCACGGCGGCGGGCATGTCGATGAAGCGGACCGGGACCTCCCGGGCCACCGCCCACCGGATCGCCTGCCACTCGGGTGAGAACTCGGCGAGCGGCCAGAACGACGCGCGCAGCTTCGGGTCGGCGTTGTCGGCCGGATACGCCAGCAGGGCGACCGGCGCGCGCATGTCCTCGTCGCCGGCATACGGCACCAGGGCGTCGGCCTCAGGCGGGCCCTCGATCAGCACCACGTCGGGCCGGAACGCGGCCAGGGCGCGGCGCACGGCGCGGGCCGAGCCCGGGCCATGGTGGCGCACGCCGAGCAGCAGCGGCTCACTCGCCACGGCGGGCCGCTCGGTAGAAGTCGCGCCAGCCCTCGCGCTCGCGGATGACCGTCTCCAGATACTCCTGCCAGACCACCTGGTCGGAGACCGGGTCCTTGACCACGGCGCCGAGGATGCCCGCGGCCACGTCGCCGGCGCGCAGCACGCCGTCGCCGAAGTGGGCGGCCAGCGCCAGGCCGTTGGTGACGACGGAGATCGCCTCGGCGGTGGACAGGGTGCCGCTGGGCGACTTGAGCTTGGTGCGGCCGTCCTCGGTGACGCCGTTGCGCAGCTCGCGGAAGACGGTGACCACGCGCCGGATCTCGTCGACCGCGGGCGGCAGCTCGGGCAGCTCCAGGGCCTTGCCGAGGGCGGCGACGCGCCGGGCCACGATGTCGACCTCCTCCTCGACGCCGGCCGGCACGGGCAGCACGACCGTGTTGAACCGGCGCCGCAGCGCGGAGGAGAGCTCGTTGACGCCCCGGTCGCGGTCGTTGGCGGTGGCGATGACGTTGAAGCCCTTGCGGGCCTGGACCTCCTGGCCGAGCTCCGGCACCGGGAGGGTCTTCTCGGACAGGATGGTGATGAGCGTGTCCTGCACGTCGGACGGGACGCGGGTCAGCTCCTCGATCCGGGCGATGCGCCCCTCGGCCATGGCGCGCAGCACCGGGCTGGAGACGAGGGCGTCGCGGCTGGGGCCCTCGGCGAGCAGGCGGGCGTAGTTCCACCCGTAGCGGATGGCCTCCTCGGGCGTGCCCGCGGTGCCCTGCACCAGCAGCGTCGAGTCGCCGCTGATGGCCGCGGCCAGGTGCTCCGACACCCAGGTCTTGGCGGTGCCCGGCACGCCGAGCAGCAGCAGCGCCCGGTCGGTGGCGAGGGTGGCGACGGCGACCTCCATGAGGCGGCGGGGCCCGACGTACTTCGGCGTGATGACGGTGCCGTCGGCCGTCTCGCCGCCGAGCAGGTAGGTCACGACGGCGGCCGGGGAGAGCCGCCAGCCCGGCGGCCGGGGCCGCTCGTCGGCGGCGGCGAGCGTCACGAGCTCCTCGGCGAACTCGTCCTCGGCGTGGCGCCGCTGCACCGTCTCGGCGACGGGCGCGCCGTCGACGTGGGCGGCGGTGACATCGACAGTGCTGCTCACGCGAGCTCCTCAAGCGATTCGTGGGGGAGGTGCGGCGCCGTCACGAGAGCTCCTCGAGCATGTCGCAGCGGAACCGGAGGGTGTCGGCGAAGCGGCCGACGATGGAGGACATCGGGTCGTCGGAGGGCAGTGCGGTGGCGAGCGCGGTGGCCCGCTCGGCGGTGCCGGCCGGCAGGCGCAGCGCGGCGAGCTCGCACAGCCCGGCCAGGCGCCAGCCCGCGGAGCGGCGCCCGCCCAGGTCGTCGAGCGCGCCGAAGACGGCCTCGACCAGCGGCTCCGGCCAGGGGCGCGGGCACAGCTCGAGCACGTGCTCGACACCGACGGCGGCGGCGCCGGCCAGGCCCCGGCGCAGCACCTCGACGGCGATGGTCGCCAGTGCCCGGGAGGGCAGGGCGTCATAGAGCGCCTCGAGCAGGAGCCGGTCGTCGGGGCGGCCGCCGGCGGCGACCTCCTCGGTGAGCCGGCCGGTGAGCGCGGTGGCCCAGGCCGCGTCGCGCTGCCCGGCAGCGGCCCGGGCCAGGCCCCGGCGCAGCACGGCGGCCCACTCGTCGGTGACCGGCAGGGCGAGGAACTCCTCCGGCTCGCCCCACACCCGCAGCGGCGTGCGGGTCAGCAGCTCCTCCAGCCACCAGGCGCGCTCGCCGACGCCGGCCGGCGGGCGGGGGGTGATCCCGTCGCGGCGCATGGCCTTGTCGCAGGCGCTGGGCGGGAGGACGTGGATGCGGCCGCCGGCGACCCGCACGCAGGCGGTGGTGCGCTCGATCATGCGCCGCGCATATGCGCTGTCGGGCAGCCGGGCCAGCAGGTCGAGCCCGGCGATGCGGACCTCCTTGCGCCGGTCGTCGAGCGCGGTCTCCAGCATCGGCTCGTCGGCGGCGGACAGGCCGGTGGCCAGGGCGCCGAGCAGGGCGGCCCGGTCGTCGGGCGTCTCGGCCGCCCAGACGGCGGTGAGCATCTCCCGGGCCCGCTGCTGGCCCGCCGGCCCGCCGCGGCGCACGGCGGTGAGGATGCCGACCCGCCGGCCGATGGTGCCCAGCTCCCAGCCCTGCTGGTCGTCGGCGGCCGCGGCCCCGGCGGCCCGATCGGCCGCATCGGCGGCGTCGAGATAGCTCCAGTCGGGGCGCTGGGCGGCCAGCCACCCGGCGCGCGGGCCGCCGGCGGCGGCGATGAGCGGGCGCAGGGCCCGCTGCCGCCGGCCGATCTCCAGCAGTGCCGGGAGCAGCTCCCCGGGGACGCGCCGGTCGCCGACCGCGCCGAGCCACTCGGCGAGCAGCTCGACCCGGCCGTCGGCGTCGCGGACGGGCACGGCGTTGCTGGCGCCGTAGCCGGCGGCGTCGACGGCGAGCAGGTCGGCCGCCCGGGCCGCGGCGGACCAGGAGACCAGGGGGATCGCTGCGTCGTCGGGCGCGGGCGCCGGGACGGCGACCCCGGTGCGCGGCCGGAACCCGGCCCGCCGGTAGAGCGTGAGCGCCCCGGCCGCGTCGAGCAGGGCGTCGGTCGGGTCGGCGGAGGCGTCGCCGCCGACCCCGGCGGGCAGGGTGCGCCGCTGGGTGCCGACGAGCGCGGTGGCGAGGACGTCGCCCCAGTCGGGCAGCGCGCTCACAGCCGCACCAGCCGATCGTCGGCCCACACGCCGAGCGGGCGGAAGCCGGCCGCAGACCACTCGCCGGTGACGGTGGCGGGCCGGCCGGCGGTGACCGCGACGAGCCGCCACGGCTCCCCGGCGGCCGGGTCGAGCGGCAGGGCCGTGCCGCCGGGGTCGGCGAGCAGCCAGGTGGCGCCGTCGCGGACCGGGCAGACGGCCTCGAGCACCATCGGCCAGTAGTCGAGCCAGGGGTCGCCGGCCAGCGCCTCGGCGTGCGCGCGCAGGCCGGCCTCGATGCCGGCCCCGCCGGCGACGGCGTGCATGCGCTCCGGCGGGGCATGCCGCTTGGCGATGAGCGCCCGCTCCGGCTGCCCGCCCGGATAGAGGCAGACGTCGGCGTCGAACTCGGTGCCGGGCAGCAGGTCGATCGGCAGCGACTGCCCGGCGACCGCGAACGACAGCACGATCAGCGGCCGGCCGGAGCCGGCCCCGCGCAGCCAGGCGCGGCGGACGGTGAGCTGCTCCTCGATCTCGTCGCGCACGCCGTGGACCTGCCAGCGGTCGCGCACGGCGGGCCCGGCCAGCACGGCCTCGGTGGCGATCGGCACGCCGACCCGCATCCGCACGCTCGCGGCGAGCTCCTCGGGCAGGTCGGCGAGGCGCTGGTAGCCGCCGACCAGCAGGTGCAGCCGGGCCAGCTCGCCGAGCAGCCGCTCGGGGGAGCCCAGGACGGCGATGGTGCGGCGCAGGATGCCGGCGGCGCTCGCGGCCTGGGCGTCGACCAGCCGGGCGATCATCGTGTCCCACCCGGCGCCGCCCTTGCCGGCCCCGGCCAGCCCGGAGCGGACCTGGTCGGCGAGCCAGCGGTCGAGCTCGTCAAGGCCGCCGGCGATCCGGTCGGCCCGCCGGGCCTGCGCCTTCTCGCCGGGGGCGGCCCGGCCGGACCCGCCTCCGCCGCCGGACGCCTGCTCCGGCGGGCCGTCCGCGGCCCGGTTGGCCCGGTTGGCGCGGGCGGCCCGGGCCGCCTGCCAGGCGCCGGCCCACGAGGGCGCGACCGCCTCGGGCACGGAGCCGGCGGACCAGCGCAGCAGCAGGCCGAGGGCGTGCTTGCAGGGAAACTTGCGGCTCGGGCAGGTGCACTTGAACGCGGGCTCGGTCAGGTCGACGGCCGTCTGATACGGCGTGTTGCCGCTGCCCTGGCACAGCCCCCAGAGCGTGGGGTCGAGGTCGTCGGCGACGCTCAGCCCGGTCTCCAGCCAGGCGCGATCGCCGGCCAGCCCGCGCGCCGCCCGCTGCGCGGACGAGTCGGGCGCCAGCGCCATCACCTGGTCGGTGGTCCAGACCGTGGTGACCGTCGTTGTTTCCGCCATGCCGCTAACCGTAGTGAGGGGGTACGACATTTCTCGGGTGGGTATGTTTTGCGTCATGAGACCCGTACGCACCGCGGCCCGGTCGATGCTGGCCGCGCTGTTCGTCATCCAGGGCTGGTCCGCCTTCCGTGAGCCGCAGAAGCTCGCCGACCGGGCACGCCCGGTGACCGACCGGCTCGGGCCGGGCATCAAGGCGCTGCACCCGGCCCTGCCCAGCGACGCCGAGACGCTGGTGCGGATCAACGGGGCGGCCCAGGTGGCGGGCGGGCTGCTGCTGGCCACCGGGCGCGTCCCCCGGCCGGCGGCGCTGCTGCTGGCCGGGTCGCTGGTGCCGACCACGCTGGCCGGTCACCCGTTCTGGGCCATTGAAGACCCGCAGCAGCGCGCCATGCAGCGCGTGCAATTCCTCAAGAACGTCTCCCTGTTCGGCGGCCTGCTGATCGCCGCGCTCGACACCGAGGGCCGCCCGGGCCTGCGCTGGCGGGCCGGTCACGCGGCCAAGCAGGCCCGCCGGCGGCTCAGGGACAGTTCACCCACTCCTCTTCGCCGTCGGTGAAGACCTGACGCTTCCACACCGGCAGCCGCGCCTTGACCTCGTCGACGAGCCGGGCGCACAGCGCGAACGCCTCGGCCCGATGGGCGCTGGACACCGCGGCGACCAGCGCCACGTCGCCGATCTCGAGCCGGCCGACCCGGTGCGACACCGCCAGGCCGTGCACGGCCGGGTCGGCGGCGATCTCGGCGGCCACCTCGGCGAGCACGTCACCGGCGCTCGGGTGCCCCTCGTACTCGAGCTCCACCACGCCGCGCCCGCCGTCGTGGTCGCGCACGACGCCCGCGAACGACACGACCGCCCCGGCCGCGCTGTGCGCGACGGCGAGCTCGTGCGCGCGCACGTCCAGCGGCTCGGTGGTCACCAGGGTCTTGATCACGATCGTTCACCGTCCAGCAGCGGTACGAGCTGAGCCACCGCCCCGGCCCGCCCCTCGGTGCCGGGCGGGATCACGGCGAAGCCGACCGAGCCGGCCAGCCCCCGCAGCATCGCGGACCCGACGTGCGCCACCGGGCGGGCGCGCCCGCCGTCGAGCGTGACGAGCGCCAGGTGGGTGAAGTCGCCGCGCCCGGGCACGTCGGCGCCGAGGGTCACGCTGCTCAGCGTGGGCAGCGCGCGGCCGGTCAGGCCGGCCAGCAGTGGAAGTACCAATGAAACCAAAGCGACGAACGTGGACTGCGGGTTGCCGGGCAGGCCCGCGACGAACTGGCCGCCGGGCAGCCGCGCGACGAGCATCGGGAAGCCGGGGCGCACCGCGACCGTGTTGACCACGTATTCCGCGCCCAACTCGGCCAGCGCCGGGTGGAGGTGGTCGACCGGCCCGTGCATCGTCCCGCCGGTGGTGCAGATCACCTGCGCGCCCGCCTCGACCGCCCCGCGCAGCGCGGCCACGTGGTCCTCGAGCGTGTCGCCGACCGGACCGTGCGCGGCCACCACCTCGGTGCCGGCCCGGCGCAGCCAGGCGGGCAGCGCGGGGCCGAGCGCGTCGCGGACCCGCCCCTTGCCGGGCAGGCCGGCGGTGAGCAGCTCGTCGCCGAAGACCAGCAGCGCGGTGCGCGGGGCCGGGCGGCAGAGCAGGGTGTCGTAGCCGCACGAGGCGGCCAGCCCGATCACCCCCGGCGTGACCGGGGTGCCGGCCGGCAGCAGTTCCTCACCCGCGGCCGCCTCCTCACCCCGGCGGCGCCAATCGGGCAGCTTGCGCGGCTCGCCGGTGACGGCGCCGCCGGTCACGGTCGAGTCCTCGACCCGGACGATGGCGGTGGTACCGGCCGGAACCATGCCTCCGGTGGCGATCTCCACGCAGGTGCCGTCCGCGGCGAGCGGCTCGGCGGCGTCACCGGCGAGCACCCGCCCGACGATCCGCCACGGCGCGGGGCCGCGGGCCGCCCAGCCGTCGACGCTGGAGGTCGGGAAGGCGGGCAGGTCGGTCAGGGTCACCAGGCCGGCGGCGAGCGTCAGGCCGTCGGACTCGGCGAGCGGGACCGGCACCGCAGCGGGTGCGGCCGCCGACCCCGCCTCGAACACCGCCTCGCGGGCGGCGGACCACGCGATCGGTAACGTCACGCGAAAAGCCTAGTCGGTCAGTGGTCTCCGCCGCGCAGTTGGTCGACGGCGTGGGCCAGCACCGGGCCCAGCACGGCCAGGCCGTCCTTCGCCCCGCCACGCGAACCGGGCAGGTTGACGATCAGCGTGCGGCCGGCCACGCCGGCCAGGCCGCGGGACAGGATCGCGGTCGGCACCTTGGCGGCGCCGGCCGCTCGGATCGCCTCGGCGATGCCCGGGATCTCGTAGTCGAGCACCCGGCGGGTCATCTCCGGGGTGGCGTCGGTCGGGGTGATCCCGGTACCGCCGCTGGTCAGCACCACGTCGGCGCCGCCGGCGACCGCCTCGCGCAGCGCGGCCTCGACCGGCGGGCCGTCGGGGACGACGACCGGGTCGCCGACCTCGCAGCCGAGCTCGCGCAGGCCGGCCACCAGGATCGGGCCACTGGTGTCGGCATACACCCCGGCCGCCGCCCGGTTGGACGCGACCACGACGACCGCCCTCACGACCGCTCCCACAGACCGGTCTTGCCGCCCTCTTTGCGCAGCACCCGCACCGACTCCAGCAAGGCCGCCGGGTCGACCGCCTTGATCATGTCGATGAGCGCGAGGCCGGCGGCCGCGACCGCGGTCAGCGCCTCCATCTCCACGCCGGTGCGGTCGGCGGTGCGGGTGACCACCTCGATCTCGACGCGATCGTCACTCAGCGTCAACTCAACGGTCACGCCGTGCAGGGCGATCGGATGACACAGCGGGATGAGGTCGGGGGTGCGCTTCGCGCCCATGATCCCGGCGATCCGGGCGACCGCCAGCGCGTCACCCTTCGGCAGGGCTCCGTCGCGCAGCAGGTTCACCACTTCGCTTGTGGTACGGACGAATCCGGCCGCGACGGCCCGCCGAGCGGTCACGTCCTTGGCGGTCACGTCGACCATCCGGGCAGCGCCCGAAGCGTCCACATGGGTCAGCTCTTGAGCCACTCAGCGAGCTTAATCCCTCCGCGCGGAAGGTCGGATGATCATGCACCCTAAGGGATAGCCGGGTCGAATCAGCTATACGGAGCGTCACATTCGCCTCACCAAATCGTGACAAAGCCCGCTATAGTTCGCAAACTATGATTCGACCGACAAATCGCCTTGAGCATCTTGCGTTTTGCACCCTAGGCTGCGTTCAGTGCACGAGACGTCGATGACCTTCGATATCTCGAATGACCTTTGGGGGCAGAGATGCTGCGCGATCACGACTGGGGCTAAGCCCGCACCGCGGGTTGACAACACGCCACCATCGGCAACGATGGCCTTCTACGGCAATGCAGAAACCACCGCGAACCGACGACGCGACCAACCAGCGCCTGTGGCGTCTTGTTGGTCCCGTCGTCGTCGGTGGGATATCCGTTCACCTCTGGGCGTTGTGGCACGTCGGGGCCTACAGCGCGCAGTTCCTGCCGATGCTGATCCTGGTCGCCGTCATGGTCGGCAACGGGTTCATCCTGATCCGCGTGCGGGTCCGCGCGACGACGATCGAGACATCGCCGACCACCGCCGTGATCACCCTCGCCGCCGCATTCCTGCCGGCGCCGCCGCTGATTCTCGGCGTCGTGTGCGGGAAACTGATCAATCAGCTCACCCGCCGGCGCACAGAACCCGTAAAAATCGCATTTAACGTGGCAAAAGAGACGGTATGTGCCGCGGCCGCGGCCTTCGCTGCGGAAGCAGCGGGAACCGTACCGATTTTGTTACGCCCCGAAGCGAGCGTCGGCGGCGTCATTCCCGGCATGTTCGTCGGATTCCTGGCCTACACCGTCGCCGACGAGATCATCTCGCAGGCGCTGTTCGCGATCGTCACCCACACCTCCTACCGCAAGCGCCTCGTCGCCCAGGTCAACGCCCAGGTGATCCCCCGGCTCGGGCTCTTCGCGGTCGCCCTGGCCACCGTCGCGGCGTACCAGGTCAGCGAGTGGCTCCTGCTCGTGCTGCCGCCGCTGGTGTACGCCATCCACCTGGCCGCGGCCAACCAGGTCCGCACCCGGCAGGTCAACGAGGCGTGGCAGCGCCTGGCCGAGGCCACCGACGAGTTCAACTCCGTCGACCAGACCGCCGTGCTCTACGCCGCCGTCCGCCGCGCCACCGACATCTTCTCCACCGACGAGGCCGAGGTCGAGATCCACCCGCCGACCGGCGACGCCCGCCTGGTGCGCAGCAACGGCGAGCGGATCCTCTTCGACGGCCGGCCCGGCGACGCGCCCACCGCCGACGGGTTCGTCATCCCGGTCGCCCTGGAGAGCTACCGCGGCGACGCCGACCTCGGCGAGCTGCGGCTGCGCTTCCGCGGCTCGGAGACGGTCGGGCTCACCGAGCGCGAGCAGTACACGCTGCGCACCTTCACCGCCGCGCTGTGCACCGCCATCCGCAACGCGGCCACCTTCGCCGAGACCCAGCGCCTCGCCGACAGCCACGCCCGGGCCGCCGCCCAGGACCCGCTCACCCGGCTGGCCAACCGCCGCCGCCTGCAGCAGTACGGCGACGAGGTCCTCTCCGCCGGCGGCGTCGTCGGCGTCATGCTGATCGACCTCAACCACTTCAAAGAGGTCAACGACACCCTCGGACACTCCGAGGGCGACAAGGTCCTCATCGCCGTCGCCGAACGCCTCACCGCCGCCGCCCGCCCCGGCGACCTGGTCGCCCGCTTCGGCGGCGACGAGTTCGCGATCGTCCTCACCGGCCTGAGCGCCCCCGCCCTCGGCGAGCTGCGCGCCCACGCGATGCTCGACGCCCTCGCCCCGCCGATCGAGCTCGACGACATGCGCATCAGCGTCGAGGCCAGCTGCGGCGTCACCACCGCCACCGGCGGCAACGTCGGCGAGCTGCTGCGCCGCGCCGACGTGGCCCTCTACCAGGCCAAACAGGAGGGCCAGCGGGTCGTCGTCTACGCCCGGGCCCGCGACACCGCCGACATCGGCAGCCTCGCCCTCGGCGGCGACCTCGCCCGCGCCGTCGCCGAGCAGCAGTTCGCCGTCCACTTCCAGCCCATCGTCGACCTGGCCAGCGGCCGGGTCATCGCCGCCGAGGCGCTCACCCGCTGGCAGCACCCCGACCGCGGGTACCTCTCGCCGGACCGCTTCCTCGGCGCCATCGAGCGCTCCGGCCAGCTCGCCGCCTTCGCCGACGCCGTGCTCGACCAGGCCCTCGTCGCCGTCACCCAGTGGGCCGACGCCGGCCACCAGATCCCGGTCGCGGTCAACGTATCCCCGCGCAGCCTGCTCGACCCGTCCTTCCCCGACGCGGTCGCCCGCCGCCTCGGCGCCCGCGGCGTGCCCTCCTCCGCCCTCGTCATCGAGCTCACCGAGTCGGTCACGCTGAGCAAGCTGGAGGTCGTCGACGAGGTCCTCGCCGCCCTGCGCGACCAGGGCATCCGCCTCGCCCTCGACGACTTCGGCACCGGCTTCTCCTCGCTGGCCACCCTGGCCCGGGTCCCCGTCGACGAGCTCAAGATCGACCGCAGCTTCGTCGCCGCCATGAACGCCTCCGCCCCCGGCGCCGTCGTCCGCTCCACCATCGACCTCGGCCGCAGCCTCGACCTGCTGATCGTCGCCGAGGGCGTGGAGCGCGAGGAGCAGCGGCGGCAACTGTGGGAGCTCGGCTGCCCGGCCGGCCAGGGCCACCTCTTCGCCCGCGCCATGCCGGCCGACCGGCTCCTCGCCGCCCTCGACCGCGGCGACGGCCACCTCGCCACCCCGCTGCACGACACCGGCGCGGTCATCCGCATGTCCCGCAGCCGCCGCGCCCGCCGCATGAGCATGGGCGGCGAGCCACCCGGCCGCGAGCGCTCGACATAGGACGTCCTGCCAGAATGGTGCGATCAGCACCGACCTGCGCGCCCGCCTCGTAGACGCCGCCGGCTACGCGCTCTGCGCCGCGTTCGCCGGCGTCACCGCCCTCACCTCCACGCTCCTGCCGCACCGCGCCTGGGGCGAAATCGCCTGGATCGGCTATGCCGTTGCCGTGGTGGCGGTACTCGTACTGGGCCGCCTCCGCGTCGTACCCCTCGTCTTCGCCGCCACCGCCCTCGCCCCGCTGCTGGTCGAGGCGGTGCAGCGAGCGGCCGGGCGCACCGACCGCGCCCAGGAGGAGGTCCTCGTAGTCGAGCGGATGGGCGAACGTCTCGCGCACACCGGCACCCCGTACCTCGGCCACACCGCGATCGCCGCCCTGCCCGACGGCGAGCGACTGCTCGGCTACGCGCCGTACCAACCGGGCATGGCCCTCTTCGGCCTGCCGCGCGCCGCCTTCGGCCCGGCGTGGTGGACCGACGCGCGCGTGTGGTTCGCGGTGGTCACCGTCCTCTGCCTGGGGTACACCATGAGCCTGCTCCGCCCGGTGTCCGCCCCGGCCCGTTCACTCCGCCTGGCGCAGGCCGTCGCGGTGCTCCCGCTGTGCACCCTGACCCTGGCCACGGGCGGCGACGACCTGCCCGTCCTCACGCTCTGCCTGCTGGCCACCGCCCTGGCCGCCCGCGCCCGGCTCACCGCCGCCGGCGTCGCTGTCGGCCTGGCCGGCGCGCTCAAGCTCTTCGCCCTCCCGGTCGCCGCCGTGCTGCTGGTCCTGGCGTTCACCCGGGCCGGCCCGCGCCGCGCCGCGCAGTACGCGCTGGCCGCGTTCGGCATCCCCCTGCTGGCCCTCGTGCCGGCGCTGCTCGTCGACGCCGACGCCTACATCGAGAACGCCGTACGCTTCCCGGCCGGCCACGGCCTGGTCACCAGCCCGGCCCAGTCCCCGCTACCCGGCCACCTCATCGCCACCGCCGTGCCGGCCGGCCGCGCGATCGCCCTCGCCCTGCTCCTGCTCGCCGGCGTCGCCATCGCCTTCCTCCTGCTCCGCCGCCCGCCGGACACCGCGGGCACCGCCGCCGCGTACGTCGCCGCCGGCCTCACCACCGCTATCTTGCTCACGCCGAGCACGCGGTTCGGCTACTTGCTGTATCCGGTCGCCTTCCTCGCCCTGTGGTGGTCCCTGCGGGAGGACGCACCCACCGACCGGGTGACGCCACCGTCGCACCCGGCGTAGACAGGAGATATGGGCGTGCGGCACACCTTCCGCAACCGGCTCGAAGCGGGCGCGGTGCTGGCCGAACGCCTGTCCCGATACGCCGACCACCCGGACGCGATCGCCCTGGGCCTGGTCCGCGGCGGCGTCCCGGTCGCGGCCGAGGTCGCCCGCCGCCTGCACATCCCGCTCGATGTCCTGGTGGTCCGCAAGCTCGGCGTCCCATGGGCCCCCGAGGTGGCCTTCGGCGCCCTGGGCCCCGGCGGCGTCCAGGTGCTCAACGACGAGATCGCCGGCCGCCTGGAGCCCGGCGAGATCGACCTGGTGATCCGCCACGAGACGGCCGAACTCCGCCGCCGCGAACGCCTCTTCCGCCTGGGCCGCCCACCCTTGGACCTGACCGGCCGCACCGCCCTCATCATCGACGACGGCCTGGCCACCGGCGCCACGGCGGGCGCCGCGGTGGCGGTGGCCCGCACCTTGTCGGCCGCCCACGTGGTCCTGGCCACCCCGGTCGGCGCCGCGTCCGCCGTCTCCCGCCTGTCCCACCTGGCCGACGAGGTGATCTGCCCACTGTCGGAGTCCGACTTCGGCGCCGTGAGCCGCTACTACGACGACTTCCACCAACTAGCCGACACGGACGTGACCCGCCTCTTGGCCTGACCCCGCCCTGAACTACTAAAACTCTCCACGATCATGCACACCACCACTTGCCACCACGCCTTTGCCATGATCACGGAGAGATTATGTACACATAGGTACATTTCCACTCCGTGATCACGAAAAACCCCATTACGCGGCCCACCTACCTCATGATCACGGAGACTTCCGGTCGACCCGGCACCCCTCGGTCCAGCGCCCCTCGATCGCCCGCGGCCCGACACCCTTCGACCCGGCCAAGGGCCACGCCCCGTGCTAGCGGCAGACACCCGATGAGGCGCACGGCGCAAAGCCTCGCCTCGCCGAACCGCACCGCCGGGCCGGCCCCCGCTCGACCCGCCCGGCCCACCGCGACCACCGGGCCAGGCCCCACTCCTCCCCGTTCCGCTCCCGGCGCCGCGCCTCGCCCGGCCCTCCTGCCGCGCCCGCGGTCCGGCCCGGTCGCCCCGCTCAGCCCACCACGCCCGGCCCGCCCGCCCGCCCGGCCCGCCCGCCCGCCCGGCCCGCCCGTGCCGCCCGTCCCAGCGCCGCGCCTCGCCCGGCCCTCCTGCCGCGCCCGCGGTCCGGCCCGGTCGCCCCGCTCCGCCCGCCCGCTCCGCCCGCCCGTGCCGGCTGGCCGCCCGGCCTGGCCGCCCGTGCCGGCCACCGGTTGGGCCCGGCGCGGGGCCGCGGTCAGATCGCCATGTCGACGAACCGCGAGAGGTGCAGCTGCGCCGCGACCGTGATCGTGTCCGTCGGGCCGTTACGGTGCTTCGCCACGATGAAGTCCGCCTCTCCGGCCCGGGGTGACTCCTTGTCGTAGTAGTCGTCGCGGTGCAGCAGGATCACGACGTCGGCGTCCTGCTCGATCGAGTTATGGGTCGCTATGCCGTTGGCCACGAAGTTGTGCGCGCCCGGGACGGTCGCGTCGTAGACCTCCTGCTCACCCAGGCTCTCGATCGAGCGGATCTCGTCCCAGAAGACGTCGTTCGTGGCGTGGAGATCGAGGTCGGCGCTGTCGAGGACCGCGGCGATCCGGGCCAGGCGCGGCCGGCTCGGCGCGCGCTTCCACATCGAGCTGCCGCCGAACCGCGTGCCCGTGGCGCTGGCGAACTCCCGGTGAGAAATCCCCTGGTCCAGCAGGATCGAGCGGACCGAGCCCCACACCTCCTTCGGCACCGTATCGACGTTGGTGTTGCTCTGCGTCACCTCGAGCCGCGCCCGCAGTCGCTCACACGCCGCGCCGCGAGCACCATAGACGCCGATCTCGCGAAGGAAGCGGAGTTGGTCATCGCGGCCGGACACGTCCAGGGTCCATTGCGGCCGATACACCCCCGGCGTGACGGCGCGGATCCGGGCCGTGACGCCGAACCGCAGCAGGAGGCGCGAGATCCCGTTGAGCATCGCCTGGCTCGTCGACGCGAAGCAGATGCGCCCGCTGCCTCCGTCCGTCCGGGTCGTCACCGAACCGTCGGTGGCCCACAGATGCCGCAGGAACAGCCGGACCTGATCCTTCGGCAGCGAGAACAGCGCCTCGGGCAGGAACTTCTCATGGGACCGCAGCCCGAACAAGCCCAATCCGTCGAGCCACGCGGCGATCGGATCGCGCCGGCCGCGGGCGAGGCGGAAGGGCGCTGGAAGGCGCAGCGAGGTGACTCTCGCGGCCGCGTAGTCATCGCGCACAGCGGTGATACCGAAATGACGGGCCGCCTCGGAGACGGCCTCCAGGTTGGCCTCGTCGACGCTGGCGTAGCGAATCGGCTGCCGCCGGACGAAGGAGCCGTCGCCCAGCAGGTGGGCCAGGAGAACCACCTCGGGCTCGGGCCACGGCTGGATCTCCAGCGGCGGCGGAACGTGGCGGGGAACCGCCACCCGCCCGCCGACCGCCAGGTCGCCAAGCGGGACCCAACCCGTGAACGTCAGGAACGGATGGTTGGCCGTCGCCTCGATCGTCTTGCCGGACGTCAGCCGCATCCGGTAGACCTCCTTGCGTCCGCTCGAGAACGCATGCGTCATCGTGCGCGACACATATTGCAGCTTCTCGTTCAGCGCCCAGACCGGAATGTCGCGGGCGCCCGACCGCAGGATCTCGCCGATCGTCGTCTCCGCGTTGGTGTCGGCCCGCATGATCCTGGTGCCGGCGGTGAGGCATCCCGACTCGCGCAGGTCGGACAATTGGGGGCGCTTGTCGGTGCGTTGCTCGGGGCCGCGGTTGAGCTGGCTGACCGCGACCACCGGGCACTCGACCTCCTTGGCGAGCAGCTTCAGGCCGCGGGACAGGTCGGCGACCTCCTGCTGGCGGCTCTCGGTGCGCTTCGGGCTGGTCATCAGCTGCAGGTAGTCGACCACGATGAGCTTGAGGTCGTGGCGCTGCTTGAGCCGCCGGGCCTTGGCCCGGATCTCCATGAGGTTCATGTTCGGGGTGTCGTCGACGAACAGCGGGGCCTCGCTGATCTCGCCCATCCGCCGGGCGAGCTTGGTCCAGTCGTCGTCGGAGAGTTGCCCGGAGCGCAGCACGTGCAGCGGCACGCGGGCTTCGGCGGAGAGCAGCCGCATGACGATCTCGACCTTGGACATCTCCAGGCTGAAGATCGCCGAGGCCATGTTGTGCTTCACCGACGCCGCCCGGCTGAAATCCATAGCGGCGGTAGATTTGCCTAAACCCGGACGGCCGGCGACGATGATCAGCTGGCCGGCGTGCAGGCCGTTGAGCAGGCGGTCCAGGTCGCTGAAGCCGGTCGGGACGCCGGTCATCATGCCGCCCTGGGCGCCGACCGCCTCGATCTCGTCGAGGGTGGGCTGCAGCATCTCGGCGAGGACCGCGAAGTCCTCGCTGACCCGCTTCTCCGTGACGTCGTAGATGGCCTGCTGGGCCAGGTCGACCACGTCGTCGACGTCGCGGCCGCCCGGGCCGCCGGCGCCGTAGCCGAGTTGCACGATACGGGTGCCGGCCTCGATCACGCGGCGCAGCACGGCGCGCTCGGCGACGATGCGGGCGTAGTAGCTGGCGTTGGCGGCCGTGGGGACGGTCGTCATCAGCGTGTGCAGATATGGCGCGCCGCCGATCTTCGCGATCTGGCCCGCGTCGGTCAGGGTGGCGGCGACGGTGACGGCGTCGGCGGGCTCGCCGCGGCCGTAGAGGTCGAGGATCGCGTCGAAGATGACGCTGTGGGACGGCTTGTAGAAGTCGTGGGTCTTGAGGATCTCCACGACGTCGGCGATCGCGTCCTTCGACAGCAGCATGCCGCCCAGGACGCTCTGCTCGGCGGCGACGTCCTGGGGCGGGGTGCGCTCGAACGAGCCGCCGCCCCCGGAGGGTGCGCCACCGCCGCCCGCGTCAGGGCCGCCGCGCGGCTCGGCCGGCGTCGCGCCCTCCCATGGATCCGTTCGCCTGTCATCGGTGACCGACACTTCGCCCCCCAACGCCGCACCCCTGCGAGGACTAGTAGACCTCGGGGGTACGACAAAAACTCGCCGGCGCGCGACGCGCCCGGGCAACGGTATGGGGCGACTGGCGTTCGATGAAAGTTAGCCGGTGGACAAGCCTCTGGACAACCTGTGGATGAACCCGCCAGACCTTGGGATACCTTGTGGACACGCCTGTGGACAACGCTTCCAGGGGTACCAATAAATGGTCTTTGACCTGGCGATTCGCCATCCACAGGCTGTGTGCGGTAAAAAGAGGGAGGCAAATTTTCCGACTGGACGGCCGATGGCGAAAAGGTCACGAACGGGTGACGCTCCGCCCGTGGGATACCCGGAGTGGGAGAGATCACGCGACGGCCGCGACCGCCAGGTGCCGGAAACCGGCCGGTGGGATCTGCGGCAGGAGCGGTGGGTCCCTCAGCCGCGCAATCCCGATGACGAGGACTACGGCATCGAGCCGTTCCCGGCGCGCTCGGATCCCTATCGGCGCCCGGGCCAGGGTCGTGTCCTCGACTACGAAGACTGGGACGGCGGCTACCAGCGGCGCCCGGAGCCGTATCCGCCGGCCCGGCGCGATCCCAGCGGCGACTTCCGCCGCCCGCCGCGGTCGCTGCCGCCGGAGGACTTCGAGGACGACGACGATTACGAGGACGACGAGGACGAGCCCGACCAGCGCAGCGTCTACATCGGCTCGTTCATCGCCACCGCGTGCTGGTATCTGGTGGCGATCGCCGCGTATGCGGGCTGGTCGCTGACGCTGTCGACCGATCCGCGGCCGGGGTGCACCAATGCCTTCGGGCTGCCGTGCCCCGCGCCGCGCACCGAGGCGCTGACCAACCTGTTCAACATCGTTCCGCAGATCGCCGTGGCGATGGCGATCAGCATCACCATCGCGATGTTCCTCGGCTGGCTGACGACCGGCTGGCGGGCGCTCGCGATCGGGTTCGCCTCGGCCGTGCTGGGCGCGGGCGTGGCGACCGTGCTGTTCGCGGTGCTCGAGACGCAATTCTAACGTTCGATCACTGTCGGGTCACCGTCCGGTCACGGCGGGAGCCGCCCGCGGTGTACCGCCGTCTGACTGGCCACACACCTTCGAGGAGGCATGATGGCCAGCCGAAATCTGCGCTTCGCCGTCGTCGTGGCGCTCGTCGCCACCGCACTGGCGGCCTGCAGCGCGGCGTCGGAATCTGATAGCGGTACCGCGGACCAGGCGGCCCCGGCCAACGGCTCCGGCGCGATGCCGGATGGGCTCGCGGGCGGGGCGGCGGCGACCGGTGCACCCGCCGACCGCGCGGACGAGGGAGCGGGAGAGGTGGCGGCGGCCGACCGGCCCGTGTCGACGTTTGCGGTGGACGTCGACACGGCGTCGTATGGCTTCGCGCGGCGCACCTTGCTGTCGGGCCAGCGGCCGGCGGCGAGCACGATCCGCCCGGAGGAGTTCGTCAACGCGTTCGATCAGGGGTACCGCCAACCGAACGGCAACGGCTTCGCGATCACGGCCGATGGGACCCGCCTGCCCGAGACGCATCGCGGTGCCGGCGCCGACGCCCGGCTGCTGCGGGTGGGGCTGCAGACCGAGGCCGGCACGGATGCCGGTCGGCCGGATGCGGCGCTGACGTTCGTCGTGGACGTCTCGGGCTCGATGGCCGAGCCGGGCAAGCTCGACCTCGTCCAGCACGGCCTGGACACGCTGGTGGACCAGCTCCGGCCGGCCGACTCGGTGGCGCTGGTGGCGTACTCGGACCGGGCCGAGGTGCTGCGCCCCATGACGCCGGTGCGGGATCGCCGCGCGCTGCATGACGCGATCGGGCGGCTGCGGGTGGCGGGGAGCACGAACCTGGAGGCGGGCCTGCGGCTGGGCTACGACACGGCCCGCGACGGGTTCCGGGCATCGGCGACGAACCGGGTCATCCTGCTCTCCGACGGCCTGCCGAACGTCGGCACGACCGACGCCTCGGCGCTGGTCCGCGTGATCCAGGAGGCGGCCGCGAAGCAGATCACGCTGCTCGGGGTCGGCGTGGGCAGCGACTACGGCGACAAGTTCATGGAGCAGCTCGCCGACAAGGGCGACGGCTACGTCGTGTACGTCAGCGACGAGACTGAGGCGGACCGGGTCTTCGTCCAGCAGTTCCCCTCGACGGTGGCGCTGCGCGCGCTGGACGCGAAGGCACAGGTCGAGTTCGACCCGCAGGCGGTGCGGTCGTACCGCCTGATCGGCTATGAAGACCGCGCGCTGTCGGCCTCGGCGTTTCGCAACGACCGCGTCGACGGCGGCGAGGTGGGCCCGGGACACGCGGTCACGGCGCTGTATGCCCTGCACCTGCGCCCGGGTGCGCAGGGCCACCTGGCCGACGTGCGGGTGCGCTGGCAGGACCCGAAGACCCGGGAGCCGAGCGAGCTCGCCCAGCCGGTGACGGTCGACGCCCTGGACGGGGCCTTCGCGGAGGCGTCGCCCGCGCTGCGCACCTGCTACGCGGCGGCCTACCTCGCCGAGGTGCTGCGCAACAGCCCCTACGCGACGGAGGTGCGCCTCGCCGACCTGCGCGAGATCGCCCGGAGCGCCGATGATTCGCCCCAGGCCCGCGAGCTGGAGGGCATGATCGCCGCCGCCGTCCCGCTCTACTGAGGACGCGAAAGGGGCCCCGGCGATCCGCCGGGGCCCCTTTGCATGTAACTACTTCGCGGCCGAGACCTTCAGCGTGAAGACCGCGGCGACCTCGGGGTGCAGCTTGATCTGCACCTTGTAGTCGCCGACCGACTTCACGTGGCCCGGCAGCTCGAGGCGGCGCCGGTCCAGCTGCGGGCCGCCGGCCTTCTGCACGGCCTCGACGACCTCGGCCGGGGTGACCGAGCCGTAGAGGCGGCCTTCCTTGCCGGCGCGCACGGACAGCCGGACGGTGAGGCCCTCGAGCTGGGTCTTGACCTCGTTGGCGTGCCCGAGGTCGCGGATCTCCCGGGCCGAGCGGGCCCGCTTGATCGTCACGATCTGCTTCTCGGCACCCCTGGACCACGGGATCGCGAAGCCCTGCGGCAGCAGGTAGTTACGCCCGTAGCCGTCCTTGACCTCGACGATGTCGCCGGGGGACCCGAGGCCGCTGACCTCCTGGGTGAGGATGATCTTCATGTCGGCCCGCCCCCTTAGCGCGTGGTCGCGGTGTAGGGCAGCAGCGCCATCTCGCGCGCGTTCTTGACGGCGCGCGCGATCTGCCGCTGCTGCTGGGCGGTCACGCCGGTCACCCGCCGAGCGCGGATCTTGCCGCGGTCGGAGATGAACTTCCGCAGCAGCGCGGTGTCCTTGTAGTCGATGTAGGCGATGCCCTCCTTGTCGAGAGGGTTCACCTTCTTCTTCGGTTTGCGCAGGGCCGCAGCCTTCGCCATTGCTCTTGCTCCTGATGCCATTAGAACGGGGGCTCGTCGTCGAAGGATGAGCTCGACCTGCTGCTGCTGCCGCCGCCGGCCGGGGTCGCGTTGGCCCACGGGTCGTCGTTGTACCCGCCGCCGCCACCACCGCCTCCGCCGCCGGCGCCGTTGCCCGAACCGAAGCCGCCGCCACCACCGCCGGAGCTGCGCGACATCTTCTGCACCTTGGCAGTCGCGTAACGCAGCGACGGGCCGATCTCGTCGACCTCCAGCTCGATGACGGTGCGCTTCTCACCCTCGCGCGTCTCGTAGGTCCGCTGCTTGAGCCGACCGGAGACGATCACCCGGGCCCCCCGCTGCAGCGACTCGGCGACGTTCTCCGCCGCCTGCCGCCAGACCGTGCAGGCCAGGAACAGCGGCTCGCCGTCCTTCCACTCGTTGGTCGAGCGGTCCATGAACCGGGGGGTCGAGGCCACCCGGAACTTGGCGACCGCCGCTCCCGACGGAGTGAAACGCAGTTCAGGATCGTCGGTCAGGTTGCCTATGACCGTGATCGTGGTATCTCCCGCTGCCATATGAGTCAACTCCTCGCGCGCTGGTGTATGGCCACCATGTCACAGGGGTACGACAGTTTTCCCGTCGCGCCCGCGACGCATGGCCGGGCGAAGCAGATCGATCTCGCCCGAATCCGCGTCAGCGGACCTCGGGCCGGATGACCTTGGTGCGCAGCACGGACTCGTTGAGTCGCAGCTGACGGTCCAGCTCTGCCACGGACTCAGGCGAGGCCTGAAGGTCGATGACGGCGTAGATACCCTCGGTCTTCTTGTTGATCTCGTACGAGAGGCGCCGGCGGCCCCACACGTCGAGCTTCTCCACCGAGCCACCCGACGTCCGGATCACGTTGAGATACGTGTCGAGCGACGGGGCGACGGTGCGCTCCTCGAGACTGCCGTCGAGGATCACCATGATCTCGTAATGACGCAAGACGTTCTCACCTCCTACGGGCTAAGCGGCCGCGGTCCATCCGCGGCAGGAGGTCATGCGTCGTCCACCACGCAGAGGGCGATGGACCGAACCAGAGTACACGCTGAGGTGTCAAGACAGAAAAAGACCGCGGGGCGCGTCATCCGCTTCGTTGGGTGGGACCTGGGGAGGAACGACCACACCGGTGCGTTGGATGACGGCGCCCCGCGGAGCTATGGAAATTGTACCTTAAGCGAAGCTAGTCCGTGATGCCCGCTGAGCAATAATAGCCCGAATTGCGGCGATTCCCACGCCGACCACGCAGACCGTCGCGACGAGCGCCAGCAGGCCGGCCGGGCCGTTGCGCGCCGGGCCGCTCGCGGCCACCGGCTCCTCCACCGTTACCCGGTCGTCGGCCGCTCCACTCGGGTCCACGCCCACGCCCGGCGCCGCCGTGGCGCTCGGGTCCAGCAGGGCCGGGTCGATCGGCTCGGTGCCCAGGTCGTCGGCGGTGTCGGTGGCGGCCGGCGCGGCGGTCTGACCCTGGGCGGTGCGCGTACCGCGGGCGGCGGCGCCGGTGCGGTCGGTGATCACGTTGTTCGCCGCGCCGGCCGCGGCGCCCGCGGGGCCGTTCGGCGGCGCCTGGGTCTTCGCCGGCGCCGTCTTCGCCGGGCCCGTCGTGCTCTGCCCGGCGGGCGCGGCCGGCGGCGCGGTCACGCCGACCGAGACCGGCTTGAACTGCTGTACCACGCCGACGCCGCAGTCGAAGGTCATCGCGACCTCGACCGGGCCCTTCTTGAAGACCACCGGCACCTGCTGATTGGGCGGTACGGAGGCCACCGACTTGCCGTCGACCTTCAGGAACGCATCCTGACCGAGCCGGTTGACGAAGTTGACCCGCGAGTCGGCCGGCACCGACACGTCGCCGGCGCTCGGCTCCGACTTGCACACGAGCAGGCTCAGCACGCTGCCGCCGGTAAATTCCACGGTCGGCGTGGCGGGGGCGGCGCTCACCGGGCCGGCGGCCACGGTCAGGGCCGCGGCGGCGAGTGCCGCGGCGGTAGCCGCCAGGCGGACTGCCGATCGGTGTCCGGACAAGTTAGCCATCCAGGGTTGGGGATCGATTTGGGGGTCGTTCCATCGAGCTGTGCCAGCCTCCCGCGGCTCGCCGAAGCGATCACGGGCGGCTACGTGCGTAACGACGCGATCGACGGGACGGTGACGGAAGCCGCGCATTCCGGACGCTTCGGTCGCCGCTCGGAGACGGGTCGAGCGAAGTGTCGTACCCTCGTCGTAGGCTCTGCGGCATGCGAATCGGTGCTCACGTCGACCCCGCTGAGCCGCTGGCCGAGGCAGCCGCGCGCGGCGCGGACCTCATCCAGTTCTTCCTGACCGACCCGCAGGGCTGGACCGACCCCACGGACCGCGATGACGCGGAGGCGATCCGTGCGGCCGAGGTCGGCGTTTACATCCACGCGCCGTATCGGATCAACGTCGCGTCGTCCAACAACCGCATCCGCATCCCCAGCCGCAAGCTGCTGTTCAGCCATGCGGCCGGCGCGGCGAAGGTGGGCGCGCAGGGCCTCATCGTCCACGGCGGCCACGTCGAGAAGGCCGAGGGCCTGAGCGCGGGCTTCGACAACTGGCGCAAGACCTTCGCCTACGCCGCCGACCAGGGCGGGTTCGCCACGCCGGTGCTGATCGAGAACACGGCCGGCGGCGACAACGCCTGCGCCCGCCGCCTCGACAACCTCGCCCGGCTGTGGGACGCGATCGGCGACTACGAGGTCGGCTTCTGCCTCGACACCTGCCACGCGCACGCCGGCGGCGAAGACCTGCTCGGCATCGTCGACCGGGTCAAGGCGATCACCGGCCGCATCGACCTCATCCATGCGAACAATTCGCGCGACGAGTTCGACTCCGGCCGCGACCGGCACGACAACATGACATCGGGCGAGATCGACCCGGAGCTGATCGTGGCGGTCATCCGGGCCGCCGGGGCACCGGCGCTCGTGGAGACACCGGGCGGCGCCGAGAGCCAGGGCGCCGACATCACCTACCTGCGGGAGCGGCTGGCGTGAGCAACGTTTCGTCGGAGCCGACGGTGTCCGAGGAGCCCTCGTCGGAAGAGCCTGCTCCGGATTCGGTACTGCGAGATGCCCCCCGAACCGCCCAGCCCCACCCGTCCACGCGGGAGAATCCCAACGGGGCGGACGGCCACCACAAGCAGGACGGCAGGGTGGACGAGGAGACGGACGGCCCCCGCACCGCGAGCGGCGCCACCGACGCCGAGCCGGAGCACGCGGGGCTGCCTGACGCTGTGTTGCCTGACGCTGTGCTGCCTGACGCCGAGCTGCAGGGCGCGGAGCCGGAGGACACGGAGCCGGAGGCGGAGGCGGCAGCGGCCTTGGCGGACGACCACCGCGGCGACGGTGGCGCACCGGGCCGGGCGAGCGGTCGCGGCAGCCGCGGCGGTGCTCGCCGCGCGGCCAAGACCACCGCGAAGGCCGAGCCCGCCACCGACGCTCAGCCTGCCACCGACGCTCAGCCTGCCGCTGACGCTGAGCCCGAGACCGCCGTGGGGGCAGGAGCCGACGCCGCTGCAGGGGTCGAGGCGGCCAGCGATACGGACAAAGCGGGCGTAAAGGGCGGCGAGGAATCGGAGGCGCCGGGGGATCCGTTCTCCGCATTCGCGCCCGAGCCCGAGTATGTGCCGGGGCGGGCGCGGCGCGTCGCCGCCCGGGTCGGGGCCGCGGTGGGGCGGTTCTTCGCGCACGAGTGGACCCTCGCGGCGCTCGGTTCGGTGGCGCTCGCGGTCGTCATGACCTGGCCGGCGCTGCGGCATCCGGCCAGCACGATCCCCCAGGACATCTGGGACCCGACGTTACAGGCCTGGCAGATGTCCTGGGCCGGGCACATCCTGACGACCGACCCGCTGCGGCTGTGGCAGGCCAACGCCTTCTATCCCGATCAGTACAGCTACGCCTTCTCCGACACCCTGTTCGGATACGCGCCGGCCGGCATGATCGGGTCGGGGCAGATGGCGGCGCTCGTGCGGTACAACATCATCTTTGTCTTGATCTTCGCGCTGGCCTTCTTCGGCGCCTATGCGCTCGTGCGGCAGCTCGGGGCGGGGCGGACCGGGGCCGCCGTGGCCGGTGCGGCGTTCGCCTACGCGCCGTGGCGCCTCGGCCAGGCCGGTCACCTGCACGTGCTGTCGATCGGCGGCATCGCGCTGGCGCTGGCGATGCTGGCGCGCGGGCACGGGTTCTCGCTGCGGCGCGGCTACGAGCCGGACAAGCGGCGATGGGGCTGGGTGCTCGCCGGCTGGCTGGTCGCGGCCTGGCAGATCAGCCTCGGGTTCGGCATCGGCATCCCGTTCGCGTATGCGTTGCTGATCATCGTGCTGGTCTCGGCCGTCATGTGGGGCTACCGGCACGTGCGGCGGCCCGCCGACCGCCGGCCCTTCGGGTGGAAGCTGCTGCTGACCAACCTGGGCGGCGGGGTGGTGTTCGCCGCGGTGAGCGCCATGATGGCCTACCCCTACCTGCAGGTCCTCAAGCAGCACGCCGAGGCCAAGCGCAGCGCGGAGATCATCTCGCTGTTCTCGCCGCCGCTCAAGGGCTTCTTCATCTCGCCGCCGGAGTCGTGGCTGTGGGGCGACGCGTATGCCAACGCCCGGTCCACCCTCGGCTGGGCGCCGGAGATGGCGCTGCTGCCGGGCTTCTTCCTCTACGGCCTGGCGTTCGTCGGGCTGTTCGTCTCCGTGTGGCGGCTGCAGCACCGCGTCCTGCTCGGCCTCGGCGTCGTGGTGACGACCATGCTCGCGATGGGCTCGCACGGCCCCGACGGCGGCGAGATCGGCTACATGGCGCTGTACCGCTGGCTGCCCGGCTTCGAGGGCATCCGCACCTCCGGCCGGCTCATGGTCTGGGTGACACTGTTCCTGGCCCTGCTCGCGGGCGGCGCGGTGAGCGCGTTCACGGAGCGCGCCGTCGAGCTGTTCGCCGACCGGACGCACTCCGACGTCGGCACCCAGGCCGGCGTGTGGCGGATCGTCACCCTGATCCCGCTGGTCCTCGTGCTGGCCGAAGGCGTGCACAAGCCCGGCCCCAACCCGGAGGTGCCGACGTCGCCGATCGCGATGAGCACCTTGCAGGGCCCGCTGGTCGTGCTGCCCACCAACGAGCTGTTCGACATGAACGTCATGCTGTGGAGCACCGACGGCTTCCCCAAGATGATCAACGGCGGCAGCGGCTTCACCCCCGACGACCAGGAGACCCTCCGCCTCAACCTGCAGCAGTTCCCCGACGAGGCAACGGTGACGCAACTGCGCGAGCTGCAGATCCGCACGGTGGTCGTGCTCCGCGACCACGCCGTCGGCTCGCCCTACGCCCACGCGATCGACGCCCCGATCGACGGCCTGGGCCTCACCCGCACCGAACAAGGCAACGTGATCCTCTACAAGATCGACGGCTGACCCTGGCGCCCCCACCCCAGCACCACCGACCTCCGCGAGCCACCCCGAGCGCAGCCACGTATACGAAGCCAGCGCCTGATCGCGCTTGGTTGACGTCATGGGGCCAGGCCACGACCGCCGCACACTGGGCGTCAATGGTCACCGGCGGGGCACAGCCGGTCATGACGCCGACCCTTGCCCGGCGCGGCCCGGCCCGACCCTTGCCCGGCGCGGCGCGGCGCGGCACGGCACAGCTGCGCCACGAACACCGTCCCCCGCCCCACCCCGGCTCGCCCCACCCCGGCTCGGCTCGGCCCGCCCCGCCCCGGCTCGGCACGGCGGGGCGGGGCGGGCGCGGCGGACGTTGCGTATGTCGCACCCGCCGGGCGCACCATCCGATCCGCACGGCCGGGGCGGACGTATGTCTCCGTGATCATGATGCCCGCGGTGACCGCACACCGGGTTTTTCATGATCCCGGAGACTTCTGGTACACGGGGGTACATCAGCACTCCGTGATCATGAAAAACCGTTGGTGTCGGTGCCAGGTTCGGCATGATCGCGGAGACTTCCGGTCGCTGCGGCCTGTAGTGCCCGGCATGTGAGACGTGATCGCCGATCGTGCCCGCCCCGGGGTGCCTGGACGCGCGGGCCGGGCACCATTTGGTCGCCGGCGGGGATGACGGCCAGCGGTGTCGATTCCGGGTGGCGCCGGCCGGTGCGGGGGTGCGGGGTCCGGGCGGAGCACGGCGGCTGCGAACCGGCCACGCCGGCCGCACGCGCAACATCACGGCCGTGCCGGGCCGGCGACGTCACGCCCAAGAGGGCGGGCTTAGGGCGCGGCGCCCGGCCGACAAGCAGGCGGGCCGCGCATGGCTGGCGGTCGGGTCACAGAGCTGCGGCCATGTCGGGGCCGGGGACCAAGGGTCGGGGACCAAGGCGTCGGGGGCCAGGGGCCGGGGGCCAGGGACCAGGGACCGAGGGGCCGAGGGGCCATGGACCAGGGACCGGGGGCCAGGGACCGAGGGGCGAGGGGTCGGGGGTCGAGGGCTGTGGGACGGGGGTCGGGAGGGCCGGGACCGATCGCCGGGGCGAGGGCCGGGCGAGCGGCGGCGGTAGAGGACGGGTAGGAGGCCTCGGCGGAGGTTGGCGGAACGCTAAGGACGGCGACCCGGCTCGAGGTGGGGCATCGAGCCGGGTCGTTGTTGATTCACGTGAAACCGGCTAAACCGCTCGGGCCAGGGCTGGGGAGGGTGGGGGTTCGAGGGGCTCCTCGTTGAGGTGGTCGTCGTTGTAGACGCCGCCGTCGGGGTCCTGGCCCTCGTAGGTGTGGCGCACGACGTCGGTCTCCGGGTGGCGGATGTCGTGGATGACGAAGCCGACCACGACGGCGAGGGTGACCAGGCGCAGGAGTGAGGCCAGCACGAACACGCCTTCGGGGAAGACCTGGCGGCCGGAGGCGCCCATGAGCTCGCCGTAGAAGGAGACGAAGTAGAGGACCTCGGCCACCTGCCAGGCCAAGAATGCGCCCCAGCGGGGGCGGGCCAGCACGGCCAGGGGGATCAGCCACAGGACGTACTGCTGCGACCAGACCTTGCCGGTGATCAGGAACGCGGCGACGATCAGGAACGCCAGTTGGGCGAGGCGGGGCTCCTTCGGCGCGGTCAGGCCGAGGATCAGGATGCCCGCGCAGCAGATCAGGAACAGGCCCAGGTAGAGGATGTTGAGCGTGGCGTGCTGGGGGTCGGTGTCGAGGTTCTGGAAGAACGGGAAGCCGTACTGCCCGGAACCGCGCGGGAAGTGCGCCCCGATGTACCACAGGGTGCCCCAGTCGATTCCGCGCAGCTGGTTGAACTGCCAGAACTTGACCCACGCGTCCCAGAAGAAGAAGGCGACGGGCGCGTTCAGCGCGAGCCAGGTGACGGCGCCGGTGCTGACGGCTATGAAGAAGTCGCGCCATTTGCCGGTGCGGATGCTCAGCACGAGCAGCGCGCCGATGATCAGCATCGGATAGAACTTCGCCGCGGTCGCCAGGCCGAGAAAGACGCCGGCGAGCACGGGTTTTCGTTTGGCCCAGTAGGCCATTGCCACGGCGGTGAGGCCGACCGTGAACAGGTCCCAGTTGACGGTCGCCGACACGAACAGTGCCGGCGCCAGGGCGAGCAGGGCGGCGTCCCACGGGCGGCGGCGGCGCACCGCGAGGGTGGCGGCCACGGCCACGATGCCGAAGGCGCCGAGGACGATGGCGTTGACGTCGTAGAACGTCTGGCCGTCGTTCTGGACGATGCCGCGCTGGTGCAGGTCGTGCACCGGCAGGCCGAGGACGCCCATGAACGCGCCGGTCAGCACCGGATACTCGACCTGGTGGTCGGCGTAGGGGACCTGGCCCTCGTTGAGGCCCTCGGCGTAGTAGAGCGCGAGGACGTCGGTGTAGCAGAAGTACTTGTACTGCTTCATGTCCACCCACGCGGCGTCGCGGCAGGGGGACTTCTGCATCCAGTGGAAGCTCAGCATGGCGCAGATCAGCAGGAGCACCACGCGGGCCGGCGTCCAGAACCGGCCGCCGCCGGGCAGCCAGCCGCGCCGGACGGCGTGAGAACCGAGAGGGCCGCCGATCGACTCGGACAGGCCGTTGATGAAGCGGTCGGAGTTGGCGGGCTCGTCGACCACATGCTCAGGGCGCACACTCGGCTGGATCGGCATTGCGTCACCGTACCGTCGCGGGCTCGGAGGCGGGTGAAAGGCCCGGCGCGAGGCGGGAGTCCGCGCGGATCGGCAGGGCGAACAGCAGGGCGACCATCAGCAGCAGGTACCAATTCTTGATCAGGAAGCCGGGCACGCCGTGGCCCCAGGGGTCGACCGGCAGGCCCTGCTCGAACCAGGACACCAGGCCCAGCCCCACGGTGACCGCGATGACCACGGCCAGCCAGGCCCGGCGGCGCACCGCGGCGAGCACGATGATCGCCGGCACGAACCAGTAGATGTGGTGGACCCAGGTGATCGGGCTGATCAGGCAGCCGACGAGGCCGGTGAGGGTCAGGCCGGCCACCTCGTCGCCGGCGAGCGCCGCGCGGCGGGCCCGCCAGAGCCCGAAGCCCAGGGTCGGCAGCGCCAGCGCGGCCCAGATCAGGGTGTTGGCGTCGTGCGGGGCGGCGAACCGCGCCAGCATGCCGTAGTAGGACTGGTTGAACGTGTAGGCGGCGTTGCCGATGCCCTCGCCCTGCCACAGCGCGTCGGTCCAGAAGTCCCAGGAGGCGCGCGGACCGATGGCGGCCGCCACCAGGCTCGCCGCCGCGCCGCTCGCGATGGCCGTCAGCCCGGCCCGGTAGCGGCGGCTGATCAGGAGGTACACGATGAAGATGGCCGGGGTGAGCTTGATCGCGGCGGCGATGCCGATGAGCACACCCGCCCACTTGCTGCCGCGGGGCAGCAGCACGAGCAGGTCGGCCAGGATCAGCAGGATCAGGACCATGTTGATCTGGCCGAACGTGTAGTTTTCCCGGATCGGCTCCAGCGCGCTGATCACGGTCAGGGCCAGGATGAGGGCGAAGGGCAGGTTCCAGCCCTGGCGCCGGGCGATCGGGGCGACCAGCCAGTAGGTGGTGACGAGGGTGGCCGCGACGGTGATCACGCTGTAGAGCACGACGGCCGGGATCCAGGGCAGCACCGCGAACGGCACGAGCACCAGCGCGCCGAACGGCGGGTAGGTGAAGCCGAGGGCACCCTGCGTGTCGTCGGGCTTGACGTAGTCGTAGAGGTCGTGGCCGCCGAGCCACCAGTTCACGGCCTGGCGGTAGATGCCCAGGTCGAACCAGTCGTGGCGGTTGCGATACCAGATGTGGCCGTAAACGACGAGGGCCACGAAGAGCCCGAGGAGCACCCACCGGACGACGACCTTGCGCCTGTCCGCCTCCAACGCATACACCCCCAAATCGATGCGGCCACGGTCCCGGCGAACATACCGCCGGAGCCGTGGCCGCACGCAGCCACCCTTCGGTGACTAGCGTCTTCGGGTGGGTGAGGTGGTCGGGAATCCGTTGCCGCCGCCGTTGCCGCCCGGGTTCTGCGTCTGCCCGTTGCCGCCCTGGTTGGGGTCGCCCGGGATGCCCGGGCCGCCCGGGTTGTTCGGGTCGGGGAACACCGGCACGCTCGGCTGCGGCGAGACGCCGGTGCCCACGTCGATCCGGCCGGTCATCTTCGGCGGCGGGAAGCCGATCTTCGGCTCTTTGAGCTTCGTCAGCGCATCGTTGAGGAAGTCGTGCCAGATCGGACCCGGTAGCGAACCACCGATGATGGCCTTCTTGTTCTTGTCGATAAGCGGCTGTTCCTTGTCTTTGTTCCCGACCCACACCGCGACCGCCAGGCCGGGCGACTTCTTGGACGGGTCGTAGGCGCTGTAGCCAACCATCCAGGCGTGCGCGTTGCCCGAGGCGTTGACGCCGTACTGCCAGGTGCCGGTCTTGCCGGCGACCTGCCGCCCGTCCTTCATCGTGAGGCCGTAATGCTTCGGTACGCGCTGCAGCACCGTGTTGAGGTCGTCGGCCATCTGATCGGTGAAGCCCGGGATGCGCTTCGGGTTGATGACCTCGGCGTAGGTCTTCGTGCTACCGGTCCACACCTCCTTGAGGAAGTGCGTCTTGGCGGCCAGGCCGCGGGCGGCGAAGGTGGCGATGCCGCCGGCGTGCTCGAGGACCGTTACCGGATACTGGCCGAAGCCGACCTCGGTCTGGAAGTACTTCGGCGACACCTTGGCGCCGTCGTTGGCCACAAGGTCGATCTTGGTCGGCTTGTTGTCGACGGTGGCCCACATGTCGGTGATGCCGGCGGCGCGCGCCGTGTCGATCACCTTGGCCGCGGTGACCTTCTCGGTGAGCGCGAAGAACGGCACGTTGAGCGACATTTCCGTGACCTCTGCGAGGGTGCACCACTTGCCGCTGCCGGATTCGCACTTGGGCGACGACGGGGAGCCGTCGCCGGCGTTCTTCACCGGGTTGCCGTTCTTGGCGGTACGGCCGCTGGCCGGGAAGTCCTGCGGGGACTCACCGTTCCACATCGAGTCGATCCGGTAACCGGCCATCAGGCCGGTGGCCAAGGTGTAGACCTTGAACGTCGAGCCGGGCGGGTGGCCGCCGCAGCAGCTGTCCTTGCCGTCGCCGAGAACTGGATCGTTGTAGTAGCCGGCATAATCGTTGCCGTTGCCCGAGTCGCCGCCGTAATACGCCCTCACCGCACCGGTGCCGGGCTCGACCGCGACGAGCGCGGCCTGCAGGTTGTCCTTCTGGCCGTCCATGTTGGAGTCTTTGTTGCGGCTCGCCTCGCGCACCGCGATCGGCTGCACGTCCTTGTCGATCGTCGTGACGATCTTGAGGCCGCCGTTGCGAATCCGGTCGAAGTTCTTGTTGCCCTCGCCGTCGGTGTCCTCGTAGAGCAGGTCGCCGGTCTTCGGGTCCTTCAGCGCCGCGACCTCGCCGAGGACGTGGTGAATGATCAGACCCTCGGGCCGGTCCAAGTTCTGCGCGTTGGAGTTGTTGGCACGCGCCTGCGCCGGGGTGAGGATCGTGGTCGGATACGCCATCTTCTGGGGCGCCTCGGCCTCGGAGCAGAAGCCGAGCTTGAGCATCTGGCCCTTGATGTAGTCGAAGCGCTCCTGGGCCTGCTGCTTGTCGATGTTCGGGTCAAACGGGCTGCCCTTGCCGGTGCCGTAAGGGTTCTTGATCAGGCCGGCCAGGAACATGCCCTCGTTCATGTTCAGCTGCTCAGTGTGCTTGCCGAAATACGCCTGCGCCGCCGCCTCGATGCCGGAGGCGCCCCGGCCGAAGTCGACGATGTTGAGGTACATCGCCATGATCTCGTCTTTGCTGTACTGCTGGTTGAGCTTCAGCGCGATGACGGCCTCGCGCACCTTGCGCGCGTAGGTGACGCCCTCGAGGTCGGCCCACTTCCGCGCATACTGCTGACTGATCGTCGAAGCGCCCTGCCGGTCGCCGCCGCTGACGTTGTTCCAGGCGGCGCGGATGACGCCCTTGTAGTCGACGCCGTCGTTGGTGTAGAAGCTGTTGTCCTCGGCCGCGACGACCGCGTGCCGGACGTCCGGCGGGATCTTGTCGATCGGGACGACCGTGCGGTTCTCGCCGATGCGGCCCATCGGGGTGACGCCGTCGGAGTAGTAGATCGTGGTCGACTGGTTCAACGTGAGCTCGTCGGGCAGGGCGACCTGGTCGAAGTAGTACGTACCACTGACCATGCCGATGCCCGCGATCATGATGAACGCGGCGATGGCGGCGATGATGATGTTGCGGCGGCGGCGCTTCTTCGCCTTGGCCGTGCCGCCCGGGCCGCCCTTGCCGCCCCGGTTCGGCGGCCCGCCGCCCGGTGGCCCGGCGGGCCCGCCCGGGCCTTCGAGGATGTCGCCGACCGGCGCGGCGCCGACGACGGCGCGGCCGACCGTGGCCCGGCCGGAGGCGCCCGCGCCCGGCACCGACGCGGAGCCCACCGTGGCGCGGCCGGTCACCGGCTCGCCGGTGGGGGACACCCGCGCGGCTCCCACGCTCGCTGATCCGACACTCGCGGAACCGACGCTCGCCGATCCGCTGGCACCGCCGACATTGGCCCGGCCCACGCTCGCGCGCCCCACCTGCGCCCGGCCGGCCGGCGGGGCCGGTGACCCGGGTGCATTGAAGGATGGCGGTTCCGGCTGGATTCCGGGAACCTGCGCGCGGCCCGATTGGGGATTGCTCGGGTCACCGTAGTTCATTCGTCCCACCTTGCCGGTTGCATCGTTGTCGCATGCTCCGTCGCCGTCATGTCTGTGAGCTGAGCCACTCCGGCGGCGGCCGGTACGGCTCGGCCCGGTTGGCACGCACGCTGGGCCCTAGCAGGCAGCGCGCGAACTTCGGCCCCTCGTTGATGACAACGCGCCGAGACGCGCAAGAGGTTCACTCGGCCGCGCCTCCCCGCAGCCGCGACGGCCGTTCGCCGTCGTCGGGCTCGGCGGTCAGGCCGTCCCGGCCGAGGAGATACTGCTCGACGAGGTGGTTCCAGCCGCACGCGCGGCAGACCTCCACCACGTAGACGTGAAACTCACTCAGCGTCATCGCCAGGATGGGCAGCTCGGCGAGGCGCCTGGCCTGGCCGGAGGACTGCCGCAGCTCATCCCCGTAGATGTAATGCACGTGGGTGAGATTCTCACGGCGGCAGACGGGGCAGAGCTCGTCCGTAGGCTCGCCGTGGAATTTCGCTGCGCTCTTCAGGTATGGCGACGCGTCGCACACCTCATAGGTGCCGACGCGGCCCGAGTGCACCTCACGTAGCAGGGCGCGTCTCCGCAAGGAGAAGTCAACGACCTGACGCTGGGTACGCATGGGGCCGAGGGTACGCGGTCCCGCCGGATGAGGCGACCTCGGTCACGATCGGTAGTCGTCCGATAGACGACCAGCGCTGTGTGCGAAGCCACTTTGGCGGTTTTGTTGCATCCGCCCCGGCCGCGGCTTACCGTTCGATGTATCGGCCCGATACATCGGGCGGGTTAATGGGAGGAGGCCGGGAGTGCTCGATCTGGCGATCCTGGGTCTCCTGCACGAGTCCCCGATGCACGGTTACGAGCTGCGCAAGCAGCTGACGACCAAGCTCGGGGCGTTCCGCTTCGCGATCAGCTACGGCTCCCTCTATCCGACGCTGCGCCGTCTGCAGGCGGACGGCTGGATCACCGAGGGTGCGCCGCCGGCGGGCAAGCCGGCGAGCACCGAGGACGTGCCCCTGCTCACGAGTAAGCGGGGCCGCGTGGTCTACACGATCACCGCCGAAGGCAAGGAGCACTTCCAGGAGCTGCTCAGTGCCGCCGGCCCCGAGACCTACGACAGCGAGGCCGGTTTCGGGGTTCACTTCGCGTTCTTCGCCCGCACCGACCCGGCCACCAGGCTGCGAATCCTGGAGGGTCGCCGGCGGCGCGTCGAGGAGCGCCGTGAGGGCCTGCGCGATGTGCTCGGCCGGGCCGCCGAGCGGCTCGACGCATACACGCTCGAGCTGCAGCGCCACGGCCTCGACGCCTGCGAGCGCGAGGTCCGCTGGCTCGAAGAGCTCATCGCGAACGAACGCAATGGCACCACCCCTCAGCCGCCTTCGGCAGAAGGACCGGAGCGGTCATCGTGAACAACAAGAAGGAGGCATCCGCGATGAGCTCCGTCCGCGTTGCCATCGTCGGTGTCGGCAACTGCGCCTCGTCCCTGATTCAGGGCGTGGAGTACTACCGCAACGCCGACCCGAATGACCGGGTACCGGGTCTGATGCACGTCAAGTTCGGCGATTACCACGTCGGCGACGTCGAGTTCGTGGCGGCGTTCGACGTCGACGCGAAGAAGGTCGGTCAGGACCTCGCGGCCGCGATCGGCGCCAGCGAGAACAACACCATCAAGTTCTGCGACGTGCCGCCGACCGGCGTGACCGTCCAGCGCGGCCCGACGCTCGACGGCATGGGCCAGTACTACCGCGAGATCATCGAGGAGTCCGACGAGCAGCCGGTCGACGTGGCCGCCGCCCTGCGCGCCGCGCGGGTCGACGTGGTCGTGTCCTACCTGCCGGTGGGCTCCGAGGCGGCCGACAAGTTCTACGCGCAGTCCGCGATCGACGCCGGCTGCGCCTTCGTCAACGCGCTGCCGGTCTTCATCGCCTCCGACCCGGTCTGGGCGCAGAAGTTCGCCGACGCCGGGCTGCCGATCGTGGGCGACGACATCAAGAGCCAGGTCGGCGCGACGATCGTGCACCGGTCCCTGGCGAAGCTGTTCGAGGACCGCGGCGTCGAGCTGCTGCGCACCTACCAGCTCAACTTCGGCGGCAACATGGACTTCATGAACATGCTGGAGCGCACCCGCCTGGTGTCGAAGAAGATCTCGAAGACCCAGTCGGTGACGTCCCAGATTCCGCACGAGATGGTGAAGTCCGACGTGCACATCGGCCCGTCCGACCACGTGCCGTGGCTCGACGACCGCAAGTGGGCGTACATCCGCCTGGAGGGCAAGTCCTTCGGCGACACGCCGCTGAACGCTGAGCTCAAGCTCGAGGTGTGGGACTCGCCGAACTCGGCGGGCGTCATCATCGACGCGCTGCGCGCCGCGAAGATCGCCAAGGACCGCGGTATCGGCGGCCCGATCCTGTCGGCGTCGAGCTACTTCATGAAGTCGCCGCCGGTGCAGTACAACGACCACGCCGCGCGCGAGTCGGTGGAGCAGTTCATCAACGGCGAAATCGAGCGCTAGATCCGAGCACAGGGTCGGCGCGCCCCCGCGAGGGCGCGCCGACCCCTTTTTTTATCCGAGCCCGAATTCGCGCTCGATGCGGACGCGGGCCTCCAGCTCCAGCAGCACCTTCTTGCGCCACAGGCCGCCGCCGAAACCGACGAGTTTGCCGTCGGCGCCGACCACCCGGTGGCAGGGAATGATCACCGGAATTGGATTGCGGTTGCAGGCGGTGCCGACGGCGCGGGCCGCGTCCGGCTCGCCGACCGCGGCCGCGATCTGGCCGTAGGTGCGCATCTCGGCGTACGGAATCACATAGAGCTGACGCCAGACCGCGCGCTCGAACGGCGAGCCGCCCGGCACCGACAGGGGCACGGTGAAGGTGACGGCCTCGCCCGCGAAATAGCGGGTCAGTTCGTCGGTGGCCCGCTCGAGCACCTCGTCGGGGGGTGACACGGCCCGGTCGGGCGGCGCGCCGCCGAATCGGATCCGGCAAATGCCGGCGTCGTCCACCGCCACGCCGAGCGCATCGATCGGCGCCTGCACCTCAACCCACCGCACGGCGTCGATTCTGCTCCTTTCGCCGGACGGGCCGGGTGGCGCGCTCGGGCTACCCTCCAGTTGCCTGGAGGGAGTGGACGGTGGAAACGACGTTCCTCGTCATCGGCGGCCTGGGCGTCGTCGTGCTGGCCCTGTCCGTGCTCGTCGGGGACCTTTTCCACTTCGGCCATCCCGACGCCGCCGGGGCGTTCTCGGTGCCCGCCGTGGCGGGCTTCATCGGCGCGTTCGGCTTCGCCGGGGCCGCCGCGGCGGCGCTGACCGGCGGCGGCGGCCTGCTGGTGCCGGTGGTGGCCGGCGTGGTGGCCGCGCTGCCGACCGCCTGGCTCGCCACCCGGCTGGCCCGGATGGCGATCAACATGCGCACCGACGCCACCCCCACCCAGCACGACATGATCGGGACCACCGGCGTGATCGTGACCGCGATCACCGGCAGCGGCTACGGCGAGGTCCGCATCTCCCTCGGCGGCCAGCCGGTCAAGCTCAGCGCCCGGTCCGACCGGCCCATCCCGCTGGGCGCCCGGGTGCTCGTGATCGAGGCGACCAGTTCCACCAGCGTGATCGTGGAAGAAACCCCCTTGTAGGGGTCCCTTTTTTGGAAGTACCCCCCGGAAAGAAGGGAAACGGATGGACACTGTTTTGCTGGTCGCGATCGGCGGCGCCGTGCTGCTGGTCCTGTTCCTGGTGATCTTCATCGTCTCGCGGATCAAGGTGGCCGGCCCCAACGAGGCCTTCATCGTCACCGGTCGCAAGGGCAAGTCGGTCCAGGGCGTCGACGGCACCCGCTCGACCGACCTGTCCGGCCAGAAGGTCGTCATGGGCGCCTCCGTGTTTGTGATGCCGATCGTGCAGAAGCTGCAGGTCCTCGACCTGTCCAGCCGCCGGATCCACGTCGAGATCACCGGCGCGGTGAGCAAGCAGGGCATCCGCGCCAACCTGCAGGGCGTCGCGATCGTCAAGGTCGGCGGCACCGAGGACGCGATCCGCGCCGCGGCCCAGCGCTTCCTCAACCAGCAGCAGGGCATCGACCTGTTCACCAGCGAGGTCCTGGCCGGCGCGCTGCGCTCGATCGTGGGCCGGCTGACCATCGAGGAGATCATCCGGGACCGCACCGCGTTCGCCGGCGCGGTGGCCGAGGAGGCCGAGCACTCGCTGACCAACCAGGGCCTGGTGCTGGACACCTTCCAGCTGCAGGACATCTTCGCCGAGGGCTCCTACCTGGCCGACCTGGGCCGGCCCGAGGCGGCCCGGGTGCTGCGCGACGCGTCGATCGCCGAGGCGCAGGCCCGGCAGGCCGCCGAGTCGGAGCGGCTCAAGTCGGAGGAGGCGATCGCCGAGGCCAACCGCAACCTGTCGCTCAAGCAGGCGTCCATCCAGGCCGAGATCGACGCGGCGAGGGCGAAGTCGGCCGCGGCCGGCCCGCTCGCCCAGGCCGAGCGCGACCAGTCGATCCTCGCCGAGCAGCAGAAGGTGGCCGAGCGCAACGCCGAGCTCAAGCAGCGCCAGCTCGACACCGAGGTGCGCAAGCCGGCCGACGCCGAGCGGTACCGGGTGGAGCAGGAGGCCGAGGCCGAGAAGAACGCGGCGATCGCCAGGGCCGAGGCGCAGCGGCAGGCGACCATCGCGGCCGCCCAGGCCCAGGCCGAGCAGTCCCGGCTCACCGGTGAGGGCGAGCGGTCCCGCCGCGCCGCGCTCGCCGAGGCCAACGCGATCGAGGGTGCCAAGGAAGGCGAGGCGGAGCAGCGCCGGCGCGTCGCCATCGCGGAGGCCCTGGAGCGCGAGGGCACGGCCGAGGCGTCGGCGATCCTGGCCCGCGGCCAGGCCGAGGCCGAGGCGATGAAGCTCAAGGCCGACGCGTTCGCCACCTACGGCGAGGCCGCGATCCTCGACCTGCTCGTCCGGGTGATGCCGGACGTGGTCAAAGCGGCCAGCGACCCGATGGGCAACATCGACAAGATGACCGTCATCTCGACCGACGGCGCGTCGTCGCTGACCAGGTCGGTGGCGAACAACGTCGCGCAGGGCCTGCAGCTGGGCACCGACCTGACCGGCATCGACCTGGCCAAGCTGCTCAGCCGGCTGGGCGGAGCGGCGGACGACGCCGAGCCGGTCAACGGCCGGCCCGCGGTCGAGGCGCCGAAGTCCTGACGAAATCCGGTTGAGGGCCCGCACCGCAGGATGGTGCGGGCCCTCGCGCCGTCAGGGCGGCGTCGCGGCGGCGCCGGGCGCCGTAGGCTACTGCCGTGTCCGCCGTCGTCGCCGCCCGCACGCAGTCCCATTTCGTACGGGCCGTGCTGCGGCAGCGCGGGTTCCGCCGGCTGGTCGGGATCCGGATGGTCGCCCAGGTGGGCGACGGGCTCTTCCAGGGCGCGCTGGCCGGCAGCGTGCTGTTCAACCCGGAGCAGCGCGCGGGCGGCATGGCGATCGCGGCCGGGTTCGCCATCCTGCTGCTGCCGTACTCGCTGGTCGGCCCGTATGTCGGCGTGTTCCTCGACCGGTGGCGCCGCCGCTCGATCATCAGCGTGGCCAACCTGGTCCGCGCGGTGCTGGTGCTGCCGATCGCGCTCTACGTCTGGCAGGGCGAGAAATCGCCCGTGCCGTTCCTGCTGGCGCTGGTCGTGATCGGGCTCAACCGGTTCTTCCTGGCCGGCCTCTCCGCCGCCACGCCGCACGTGGTCGCCGACCACATGCTGGTGACCGCCAACTCGTTCTCGGCCACGCTGGGCTCGCTCAGCTACTCCGTCGGGCTGGGCATCGGCGCGGCGCTCATCAAGACCGTGCTGGCCACGACGTTTCACGGCTACGCGCTGGTCGCCGCGGGCGCCGCCGTCTTCTACCTGTTCTCGGCCCTCGCCGGTTGGGCGTCATTCGGCGCCGACGAGCTCGGCCCAGAGGCCGGGCAGCGGCGGGGCGGCTCGATCCTGACCGCGCTGGGCGAGACCAGCCGCGGCACGGCGGCCGGCGTCCGGCATCTCGCGGCCAAGCGCGGCGCCGCCTACCTGCTGCTCGCCCAGGCCATGTTCCGGCTGTTGTACGGCGTGATCCTGCTCGCCAGCCTGTTGCTCTTCCGCACGGTGTTCAACCACGGCGACGACGTGAGCGACTCGTTCGGTACCCTCGCGAACGCTTTTGCCGCGGGCGGCGTCGGCATGATCATCGCGTCGTTCATCACGCCCCCGATCACGCGCCGGATCGGCGGCTGGCGCTGGGTGACGGTCGTGCTGGCCGCGACCGGGGCGGCCATTCTCGGCTTCGGGCTGCCGTTCGACCCCGTGCTGCTGCTCGGCGCGGTCTTCGTCATCAATCTGGCCGCGCAGGGCATCAAGATCGTGACCGACACGTCGCTGCAGCACGAGTGCGCCGACGAATTCCGCGGCCGCGTGTTCAGCATCAACGACACCGCGTTCAACGTGACCCTGGTGATCGGCATGTACATCGGCGCGCTCACCCTGCCGGAGAACGGCCGCTCGGCGACCGTGGTGAGCGTGGTAGCGGCCGGATATCTGCTGGCCGCGGCCGGCTACGCGGCCCTGGGCGGCCGCTGGGCCCGCCGGGTCGGCGACGACATCGCCGGCTCGGGCGGGCCCCGTGACCCGATAGCGGTGGATCAGTAGCTGGAGCTCGACTTGTCGGCGGTCTGGCTGATCTGCGGCGTGGTGATGGTCAGCGTGTTGCCGGCGCAGGTGTACTTCGCTGGGTCGTCGGTGGCTTCGAACGGCTCGTTCTCGTCGATGTTCGCGGCCGGCGCCTTGAAGTTCATCGTGCCGCTGGACTGCACGTTGGAGTAGGTCAGGCTGCCGTTGACGGTGGCCACGCCGGCGCTCGCCGACGCGTTGACCGTGATCGTGAACGACACGCTCGCCCCCTGGGCGCTGGCAGTGCCGGTGAACGTGGCGTTGTTGTACGTCTCGGTCATCTTGCCGTCCGGCGTGAACTTGATCGTGGAGCCGTTCTTCTGCAGCGTGACCGGAACGTTGCCGACGCCCTCGACGACCATCTGCTCGGTGTACGACTTCGTGGTCCACGTGCCGACCAGGCACTCGTCGATCGCGGCCGACGGCTTGGTGCTCGGCTTGTCGGTGGCGGTCGGGCCGTTGGTCGGGCCGGCCACCGGGGTGTTCTTGTTGTCCCCGCCGTTCTTGAGCGCGGCGACCACGACGATCGCGACGACCAGGAGCACGAGCACGCCGGAGAGGGCCAGGACCGGCACGAGGAACTTGTTCCGGCTCGGTGCGCTCGGGGCGGCGCCGTAGGTCGCGCCGTAGGCGGTCGGCGGCGCGCTGACGGGGTCGGAGTACGACGGAATCGAGCTCGCAGGGTATCCGGCATAGGGCTGCTGCTGTCCGCCGTACGGTGCGCCGCTGTAGGGCGTGCCGCTCGTCGGCTGCTGCGGCGCCTGCGGGACGCCGCGATATGTGCGGCACTGCGTGCAGTAGCCGTTCGCATCAATGCCCATGCCGCCGCAGGTTGGACACGGCTGCATGTCTGCCTCCAGATTTTCGGTCTTTCCGGGGGTTACCGGCCCCACAGGGTGTGGCCGACGAGGGGGATTCGTGCTAGCGACGGTAGCCCACCGGGTCTACACGCAGAACCGGCCGAATCGCCACATGCACGACGCTTCACAGGTCGTCCTTCCGACACCCGGTGACGGCCAGCAGGCCAACCGCATTGTGTAGTCGTACAATTACACAGTGTCAACACCACCGGATCCCGGTCGTCACCGGCCGCCCGAACTGGCCGAGCCGCTGCCGCCGCGGGCACCCGAGCCGGGCGTGCCGGGCGCGGTCCGCCCCGAGTCACTGCGAGCCGCCACCCGCCGCTCCACCAGCGAGGATCCCCAGTTCCCGGCGCCCCCGCCGGCCCCGGCCCCGCCAGCGGCGCCCCGGCGGCGGCGCTGGATCGCGCCCGTCGCGGGCGGCGTCGGGATCCTCCTTGCGGCCGGCGTCCTGGTGCTCGTGCGGGCCGGCGACTCCGACGCGCCGGAGCAGACCGCCGGCACCACGCTCAGTGCGGGCCCGAGCGCGGGCGCCGTCGCGGCCGGACCGACGGGTGCGCGATCGGCCGCGCCGACCGGGGTGCCCTGCGCCTACGCCTCCGCCGACCGCGGCTCCGGGGACTCGCGCCTGATCGCCACGCCGGCGCCCCGCTCGACGGTCAGCGGCCGGCCGACCGCCACGATCGAGACCAACGTCGGTCCGATCGGGGTGGAGTTGTACGCCGACAAGGCCCCCTGCACCGTGAATTCCTTCGTCCACCTGTCCCGCGACGACTTCTACAGCGACACGCCGTGTCACCGGCTGACTACGGATGGGCTGTATGTGCTGCAGTGCGGGGACCCGAGCGGGACCGGCACGGGCACCCCCGGCTACCAGTTCGGGGAGGAGAACCTGCCCACGGCGCAGCCGGGCTATCCGCGGGGGACGCTGGCCATGGCCAACGCCGGGCCGGGGACGAACGGGTCGCAGTTCTTCGTGGTGTACCAAGACAGCGACATCCCGCCCGATTACTCGGTCTTCGGCCAGGTCACCAGCGGGCTGGACCTGCTCGACCGGGTCGCCGCCGCCGGGACCACGACCGGCCAGCCGGACGGTCCGCCGCGGCTGGCCGTGCAGATCACCGAGATCCGGGTGGCGTGATGCCTTCGTTCTCCTCGGCCCACCGCCAGAGCTCGGCGATCGCCTCGTCGTGCTCGAGCGGCCCGCGCTCCAGGCGCAGCTCCTTGAGATAGCGCCAGGCGCGGCCGACGATCGGGCCGGGCGGCACCCCGAGCAGCTCCATGATCGCGTTGCCGTCGAGGTCGGGCCGGACCCGCGCCAGGTCTTCCTCGGCCGCGATGCGCGCGATCCGCTCCTCCAGCGCGTCGTAGTCGGCCGCGAGCTGCGCCGCCTTGCGCCGGTTGCGCGTGGTCACGTCGGATCGGGTGAGGCTGTGCAGGCGGGGCAGCAGCGGGCCCGCGTCGGTCACATAGCGCCGCACGGCGGAGTCCGTCCACTCGCCGCGACCGTACCCGTAGAAGCGCAGGTGCAGCGCCACGAGCTCGGCCACGTCGGAGATCACGTCCTTGGGGAACTTCAGCGCCTTCATCCGCTGCTTGGTCAGCCGGGCGCCGACGATCTCGTGGTGGTGGAAGCTCACCCCGCCGTCCGGGGCGACCGCCTTGGTGGCCGGCTTGCCGATGTCGTGCATGAGCGCGGCCATCCGCAGCGTGAAGTCGGCGCCGTCGCGCTCGTGGGCGATGGCGTTGCGCACGACGATCAGCGTGTGCTCGTAGACGTCCTTGTGCTGGGCGTGCTCGTCGATCTCCAGCTTGAGGCCGGACAGCTCGGGCAGGAACTGCTCGGCCAGGCCGGTGTCGACCAGCAGCCGCAGGCCGGCGATCGGATCGGCGCCGCACATGAGCTTCACGAACTCGTCGCGGATCCGCTCGGCGGTGATCCGGGACAGGTCGGCCGCCATCGCGGTCATCGCGGCATACACCTCCGGTGCCACCGCGAAGCCCAGCTGGCTGGCGAACCGCGCGGCGCGCAGCATGCGCAGCGGGTCGTCGGCGAAGGACTCCTCCGGCTTGCCCGGGGTGCGCAGCACGCGCTCGGCGAGGTCGGACAGGCCGCCGTAGGGGTCGCTGAACTCGTGGCCGGGCACCGAGACGGCCATCGCGTTGACCGCGAAGTCGCGGCGGCGCAGGTCGTCGGCCAGGTTGTCGCCGTACTGGACGATCGGGTTGCGGCTGACCCGGTCATAGGCGTCCGCGCGGAAGGTCGTGACCTCGATCCGCAGGCCGCGGCGGGCCAGGCCGATGGTGCCGAACTCCTGCCCGGTGGTCCACACGGACTCGGCCCAGCCACGGATGATCCGCAGCGTCTCCTCGGGCCGGGCGTCGGTGGTGAAGTCCAGGTCGTCGCCGAGGCGGCCGAGCAGCGCGTCGCGGACCGAACCGCCGACGAGGTGCAGCTCCCGGCCGGCCGCGGCGAACCGGCGGCCGAGCTCGTCGGCGACGGGGGAGACACGCAGCAGCTCGTGCACAGCGCGGCGCTGGGCCTCGGTCAGGGCTCGGGTCATTTCGGACATTGGTTGGTCAGCCTATCGCGATGGGGAGGGCAGGCACCGAGGGTAGCCGCCAGGTGTGCGTCCGGTCGCGCCAAATCCACGACCCCTCGGAAGTGTCGGTGGGTGCCACTATGGTCGGTGCTGCGACTGCACGAACGGCCGAGTTGGAGTGTGGCGAATGGACCCGGGGCAGGACCCGGCACGGCGGGGCCGTTGGAACAACGATCCGACCGTGCCCATGCACCCGACCGGCGGGGCCCATCGCGCCCCTGAGCTGCCCACGGAGGTGCTCCCGACGACGCCGCCCGCCGACGCCGACCCGGGGCAGACCGTGCGGCTGCACGTGGGCCGGCGGCCCGAAGGCATCACCGTCAACCCGGCCAACGCGCCCACGGTCGCCCTGCCGCTGTTCACGCCGCGGCCCCAGGTGGTCGCCGACGCGCCGGTGGTGGAGGAGACCGCACCGCCGTCCGCGGCCGACGACGACAGCACCGGCACGGTCGTGCGCAACAGCAGCACGATGGCGATCCTGAGCCTGGTCAGCCGGGCCACCGGGTTCATCCGGGCGGCGGCGATCGCGGCGGCGATCGGCGGCGCGGTGGTCGGCGACGACTACACGCTGGCCAACAACCTGCCCAACCAGGTCTACGAGCTGCTGCTCGGCGGCGTGCTGGCCAGCGTGCTCATCCCGACGCTGGTCCGGGCCCGCAAGGAGGACCCCGACCGCGGCCAGGCGCACGCGCAGCGGCTGATGACCCTGGCCGCCGTGTCCCTCGGCGCCGCCACGCTCATCGTGGTGCTCGCGGCGCCGTTGATCACCGCGATGTACACCCTCGGCAACGACAAGGTCACCACGGCCGACCGCGACCTGATCACCCTGCTGGCCTACCTGCTGCTGCCGGAGATCTTCTTCTACGGCCTGGCCGGCATCTCCGCCGCGATCCTCAACGTGCGCGGCCACTTCGCCGCCCCGATGTGGACGCCGATCCTCAACAACATCGTCATCATCGTCACGGCCGGCCTGTTCATCCTGGTCCGCGGCGGCGCCAGCCCGACGCCGGACACGATCACCCTCACCGAGGTGCTGGTGCTGGGCATCGGCACCACGCTCGGCATCATCGTGCAGGCGGCCGGCCTGTGGCCCGCCCTGCGCAAGACCGGCTTCCGCTGGAAGTGGCGCTTCGACTTCCGCAAGCTGCACCTGCGCGAGCTGGCCAAGCTCAGCGCCTGGATGCTGCTCTACGTCGGCGTCTACCAGCTCGGCATCACGGTCGTCATGGCCCTGGCCAAGAACAACCAGCTCCGCGGCGGCGAGGGCCCCGCCGTCTTCAACAACGCGTTCCTGATCTTCATGATGGCCCACGGCATCGTCGCCGTCTCCGTCATCACCGCGATCATGCCCCGCATCTCCGCCGCCGCGGCCGACGGCCGCTTCGAGGACGTGACCGACCAGCTCGCCTACGCCAGCCGCCTGGCCTCGGTGATCCTCATCCCGGCCGCCGCGGTCTATGTCGTCCTCGGCCGGCCACTGGCCGTCACCCTGTTCAACTTCGGCAGCTACAGCTACGACCAGGCGCTGGCCACGGGCTCGGTGGTCGCCGCGGCCGGCCTGGGCCTGGTGCCGTTCGCGCTCAGCCAGATGCAGACGAGCGTCTTCTACGCCATGCGCGACACCAAGACGCCGGCCCTGGTCAACATCGGCGGCGTCGCCGTGCGGCTGATCCTGGACATCAGCTTCTATTTCGTCCTGCCGATCGCCGTGGTCACGACGTCGCTCATGGTGGGCACCGCGCTGTCCTACGTGGTCGCCCTGATCGCGGGCTACGCCCTGCTCCGCCGCCGCCTGGGCCGCCTGGGCCTGCGCCGCCTGCTCGACACGCTGATCCGCCTCGGCATCGCCGCCGTGGCCGGCGGCCTGCTCGCCCTGGCCGTGTCCTGGCTGATCGGCCAGATCATCGACCCGGGCAAGCTGCAGGGCGTCGTGCAGCTGGTGATCGGCACCGGGGTGCTGCTGGCGGTGTATGCGGTCGCCGCCGTCTTCCTGAAGGTCCAGGAGGTCCGCCAGTTCGCTGGCATGATCCGCTCCCGCCTGGGCCGCTGACCACCACCGCCCTTGCCGCACCGAGCCGCGCGCGGACCCGGCCAAGCCATGACCACCGGCACGTCGCCGCGGCACGGCACGCCAGGCACCCGGCACACCAGCCCCGGGCGCGGACCGGCGCTCCGACGGCCGGCGCGCGCCGCGAGAGGGAGCACGGCGGGCGCCTGGCGCGGCGACGGCCGGGCTCGCGCGGGGCGGGGCGAGGCGGGGGCGGGACGGGGGCGGGGCGAGGCGGGGGCGGGGCGGGGGCGGGGCGAGGCAACAGCCCCCGGGGAGCGATCGACGAGACGGGGTGCGGTGAGGCGCGATGGCCTCGGGGCCTTCGACGCGCCGCGGTGCGGAGACGGCGGGCACGCCGCGAGCGGGCACGCCGCGAGCGGACGGGGCGCGAGCGGACGGGGCGCGGTGCGACAGCAGGCGCGGCGACGGTCGAGCGTGGTGAGTCGGTCACGCACCGGCGCGTCTGGGCGCCCACGGCGAGCATGATCCGCGATCACGCCCCCACGCATCTGGCGTGGCGCGACCATGACGTTTCCCGCTGCGGAGCACCGCGCAGCGACCAGAAGTCTCCGTGATCATGCCGCACCCGCTGCCGACACCAAGGGTTTTTCATGATCACGGAGTGTCCGTGTACACCTGTGTACCGAAAGTCTCCGTGATCATGGCAAACCCGTGGTGCGGCCCCGGCGGGCAGCATGATCACGGAGACATTCGTCCGGACTCCGGCCCGCCGATCGGACATTTCGCCCGGCGAGCGGTGCCGCGCCGCCCCGGGGTCGCTCGCTCACCGTCCGGTCACCGGGGTGACTGGGTGAATGTTTTGGCCGGGGTAGAAGGTGGCCGGCGGAGTGAACCACGCGGACGTGTGGTGCGTGTGGTCTCAGGGGTCACTGCGGCCGGTGTGGCGATGCGGGAAAACTGGCGATTTGTCGCATTCCCCGGACGGCGGTGGGCAATGGGACAGGGGGCAGGACGGCACGGTGGGACGTTTCGGTGAAAAGTCTGTGAAGTGTAAATGACCACCAAGTCCCGACACGGGTGATCAATTGGCCTCGTGCGGGGTGGTCCGGAGATGATGACGTGTCGGAAGCGGAAGAGGCGACAGGTAAGGTCAACCCCGGCGCCCTGCCGAAGCGCTTAGGCTTAGTGACTGCGACTCGCGTTACGACGGACGCCACAGGTCCGCACACCGATCGGAAGGGAGGACGGGTGGCTGAGCTCGACGAAGGGCTGAAGGCTTCGGGGGGCATTCCCCAGGTCCTGACCTTCGGCACCCCATCCGTCGGTGAAATCCTTGCCGAGCGATACCAGCTCGAAGAGCACATCGGCAACGACTCGCTGGGCCGCCAGCTCTACCGCGGCATCGACGTTATCTTGCGCCGCCCCGTGGCGGTGGTCCTGCGCTACCCCGGCGGGGAGCGCGCCAAGGAGATGCTGGCCGCGGCGGTCGCGGCGAGCCGGATCGTGCACCCGCACCTCGTCGGCGTGTATGACGCCATCGACGAGGGCGAGCGGGCCTACGTCGTGCGTGAGTGGGTCGACGGGATCGCGCTGCGCGAGATCGTCGCCTCCGGGCCGCTGGACGCCGGGCGGTCGGTCGCGATCGCCTGGGCCGTGACCGACGCGGTCGCGGCGCTGCACGGCACCGGGATCGCGCATGGCAACGTGCACCCCGGGACCGTGCTGGTCGCGCACGACGGGCGGGTGGTGCTCACCGACGCCCGGACCGACGATCTGGCGACGCCGGAGACCGACATCCGCGCGATCGGCGCGATCCTCTACTGCGCGCTGACCGGCTACTGGCCCCATGCCGAGGCCGGGGTGTATTCGGTGCCCGACGGGGTGCGCGACGCCTCCGGCGCGCTGGCGTCCCCGCGGCAGGTGCGGGCCGGTGTGCCGGCCCACCTCGACTCGCTGGTCGCCGACCTGCTCAACCCCGATCTTCCGCTGCCGTCGGCCGAGTCGCTGGCCGGCGAGCTGGCCTCGTTCGGCAGCTTCGACGACGAGGAGATGGCGGCCGAGGAGGGCGGGCGCGTCGACTTCGCCGCGTTCGACTCAGCGGCGCAGTCCACCGCGCCGCCGCGGCCGGCCGGGCGCAAGCTCGCCGTCGGTGTCGTCGGGCTGCTCGTCCTCGCGCTGGCCGGCACGCTCGCCGCCGCGCGGGTGCTGGGCGACCCCGCCACGCCGGAGACGCCGCCGAGCTCGTCGCCGGGGTCCAGCGCCTCGCAGCAGGCCAAGCCGGCCGGGCAGCCGACCGAGCTCAAGCTCGACGCGAGCAAGGTGCGCATCGTCGACCCGGCCGGTGACCGCTCGGAGACCCAGGACGCGGCCAACGCGGTCGACGGCGATCCGAACACGATCTGGAAGACCGATCGCTACACGAAGGCCGAGTTCGGCGGCAAGAAGCCCGGTATGGGCGTGTGGATCGACCTCGGCGACGCCAAGCAGGTGGTGTCGGTCGAGGTCGTGCTCCAGACGCCGGGGGCCGACGGCGAGCTGCGCACCGGCGCGTCCGATCTGGGCAGCGGGGCGCAGGGGGATCAGCAGACGGTCCAGCAGTACACCGTCGTCGGCACGCCGCGGCTGAACATGGGCACCCGGACCATTTTCAACGGGCCGGAGCAGAAGACGCGGTATCTGCTGGTCTGGATCACGAAGCTGCCGAAGGAGGGCAGCTCCGGTCGGTACCGGGTGGCTATCGGAGAGATAACCGTCCGCGTGCAATGACCCCACGGACCGCGCCCGGTCGATAAGGTGCGAGCCGTGGACGATGCCGGGCCGGACGCGCGCGAGACGCGCGACGACACGTGGCTGCTGCACGCCCACGCGGCGGGCGATCCCAACGCCTTCGCCGAGCTGGTGCGCCGTCATCGCGACCGTCTGTGGGCGGTGGCGCTGCGCACCCTCGGCGACCGCGAGGAGGCCGCGGACGCGCTGCAGGACGCGCTGCTGTCAGCCTTCCGGGCGGCGAACAACTTCCGCGGCGAGTCGGCGGTCACCACCTGGCTGCACCGCATCGTGGTCAACGCCTGCCTGGACCGGATCCGGCGGCGGCAGGCCCGCCCGACGGTGCCGCTGCCGGAGACCGACATCACACCGGCGCCCGCGACCGACCGCGACACGGCGATGGACGTGCGGCAGGCGCTGCAGCAACTGCCCGCCGAGCAGCGCGCGGCGCTGGTGCTGGTCGACGTGCAGGGGTATTCGGTCGCGGAGGCGGCGGTGATGCTCGGCGTCGCGGAGGGCACCATCAAGAGCCGGTGCGCCCGTGGCCGGGCCCGGCTGGCACTCCTGCTCGGCCACCTGCGGAACCCGGTCGACGGCGGCCGCGTCCCATCTGACGTCCGGACCGACGCCGGCGACGCCCGGCGGGCGGTCCGGGCCGACGCTCAGGCGGAGACCCGGGCGGCGGTCCGGGCCGTGGCCGACGGCCGGGCGCCGACGGCCGGCGAACCGGCCGACGTGGGATCCGACGTTTCATCCGCGTCCGGAAAGGAGGGTGGCGCGTGACGGCCTTCTCCGAAGCCGACCTGGACCGGCTCGCCGACTTCGTCGGCGGGGCGCTCGACGGCACCCCCGATGCGGACGACGTGCGCCACCTGGTGAGCACCGACACGCAATGGGCCGAGGCATACGCGACCCTGGTGGCCGCCGATGCCGCCGTGCGTGACGAGTTGCACGCGTTTGGTGCCGAAGCTTTGACGGTACCGCCGGATGTGCAACAGCGGCTGGACGCGGCCTTGACCGCGGCGATCAGCGCGCCCCCGGCGGACGCCGCCGTGGTGGACCTGGCGCGGGCCCGGGAGGCGCGCAAGCGGCGCCGGGGGCGCTGGGTGGCCGGGCTGGCCGCAGCGGCGGCCGTGGTGGTCTGCGCCGGGCTGGGTGTGCAGGTGCTGCGGCAGGGCGGGGCGAGCGACTCGCAGTCGACGTCGGCCGGGCCCAAGGCGGCCGCGGCGCCCAGCCAGAACATGGAGGCCGGCGGCCCGGGCGCCGCGGCGGCCAGCGACGCGCCGGTGATCAGCAGCGGGCGGGACTACGCGCCGGGCACCCTCGGCGATCTGAGCCGGCCACTCATGGCGGCCGACGGCAAGTCCTCGAGCGACCTGCAGCAGAACGGCGAGGCCCCGCCCGGCACGGCCGCGCCGAGGGCACAGCCGGGCTCGACGGGCGTGACCGGACCGCTGGCCCGCCTCGCGCAGCCGGCCGCCCGGGCCGCCTGCCTGTCCGCCATCACCAGGGAATACGGTGGTCAGGTGGTGCTGGCCGACTACGCCGCGTTCGAGGGGCAGCCCGCCCTGGTGGTCCTCCTCGACGGCACCCGGGTCGGCGCCGGCAAGCGGCTCGTCGTCGTCGTGGGGCCGGATTGCGGTCTCGGCGGGGCGATCGCCGACGAGCGGTACCGCGCCACCGCCCCGTAGCGGTGATGTGGCACACGAGTCACCGCCCACCGGGAATTGCCGGTTCGTAGGATGACGTTTTGCTGGCACAGGCTGAATTCGAGGAGTCGACCGTGGACGAGGTCCGCAACCTGATCATTGTTGGGTCCGGTCCTGCCGGGTATACGGCTGCGGTCTATGCCGCCCGGGCCAATCTCAAGCCGCTGGTGATCGAGGGCGTCACCTCCGGTGGGGCGCTGGTGACCACCACCGAGGTGGAGAACTACCCGGGCTTCCCCGACGGGGTGAACGGGCCCGAGCTGATGGACAGCATGCGCAAGCAGGCCGAGCGGTTCGGCGCCGAGTTCGTCACCGACGACGCGACCCGAGTGGCCCTCGAGGGCCCGGTGAAGAGCGTGTGGGTGGGCGAGTCGGAGTACCGTGCCCGCGCCGTCATCCTGGCCACCGGCTCCGCCTGGCGGCCGCTGCACGTGCCGGGCGAGCAGGAGCTGCTCGGCCGTGGCGTCTCGTCCTGTGCGACCTGTGACGGCTTCTTCTTCCGCAACGAGAACATCGTGGTCGTCGGCGGCGGCGACTCGGCGATGGAGGAGGCGACCTTCCTCACCCGCTTCGCCACCAAGGTGACGATCATCCACCGCCGCGACGAGTTCCGGGCCAGCAAGATCATGGCCGAGCGGGCGCTGTCGAACGAGAAGATCGACGTGCTGTGGAACAGCGTCGTGACCAAGGTGCTCGACGGCGGCGGCAAGGTGGGCGGCGTGCGCGTCAAGAACATCGCCAACGGCGATGAGGCCGACCTGCCCGTCTCCGGCGTGTTCGTGGCGATCGGGCACGACCCGCGCAGCGAGCTGTTCCGCGGCCAGGTGGAGCTCGACGACGAGGGCTACGTGAAGGTGGCCGCGCCGAGCACCCGCACCAACATCGAGGGCGTGTTCGCCGCCGGCGACGTCGTCGACCACACCTACCGGCAGGCGATCACCGCCGCCGGCACCGGCTGCGCCGCGGCTCTCGACGCCGAGCGGTTCATCGCGGCCCTGTAACCAGCGTTGTTGTTCAGCAGCTCAAGAGAGGGAGAGCGCATGGGAGCCATCCAGCCCGTCAGCGACAAGACCTTTGATGTCGACGTCCTCAAATCGGATATTCCGGTTCTGGTGGACTTCTGGGCGGAATGGTGCCAGCCGTGCCGCAAGATCGAGACCATGCTCAACGAGATCGCTGTCGGCGAGCTCGCCGACAAGGTCAAGATCGTCAAGGTCGACATCGACAGTAACCCGGAGACCGCCCGCGCGTACCAGGTGCTGTCGGTGCCCACGCTGACCGTGTTCAAGGGCGGCGAGCCCTTCCGGTCGGTGGTCGGAGCCAACCCGAAGAGTGCGCTGGTCCGCCTCATCGAGTCCGCGCTGGACCCGGCCTGACCTCGGGCTTTCTCGTCGAATCGCCCCGCCTCCGCCGGCTCGGAGGCGGGGCGGTTCGTTTCCGTCTGCCTGGGCACTGCGTCTGCGTCGGCACGCCCGGGCTCGCTGGAGCGCGGTGCCGAGGCGGTAGGGGTACGCTGCGTCGCGGGCGCGGCGCCGCGCGGGGTCATTCGCCCCATAACGGCGTGCTCGGCCGGGCACGTACGATTCCCGGGGCCACAGCTTTTCAGGAGGACCACATGCGTGCGATCCGGCGCGGGGCGCGGGGAGCGGCGGTTGCCGAAATCCGCAGCATTCTTGTCGTGCTGGAGCACCTGGAGGACCTCCTGCCCTCCGATCCGTCGGCGAGCGATCCGGTCTACGACGAGGACGTCGAGCGGGCCGTGCGGGCCTTCCAGCAGAGCCGGGGCCTGACCGTCGACGGCGACGTCGGCGACGAGACCTGGCGAGCCCTGGACGCCGCCCGATGGCGGCTCGGGCAGCGCGCGCTCTTCCACACCGTCGCCGATCCCTACATCGGCGACGACGTGCGTCAGCTGCAGGAACGGCTGCTGGAGATGGGCTACAACCCGGGCCGCGCCGACGGCATCTACGGCGGGCGCACCGCGCATGCCGTAGCCCAGTTCCAGCGCGAGGTCGGCCTGCGCCCCGACGGCGAGTGCGGCCCGGCCACGGTCGGCGCGCTGCGCCGGCTCGGGCGCAAGGTGATCGGCGGCCGGCCGCAGCTGCTGCGCGAGGCCGAGGCATTCCGCGAGTCCGGCCCGACCCTGCTCGGCAAGCGCATCGTGATCGACCCCGGGCACGGCGGCTCGGACACCGGCCACGTCGTCCCCGACGGCCCGCTGCGGTGGGTGGAGGCGGACCTCGTCTACGACCTTGCGGCCCGCCTGGAGGGCCGTCTGGCGGCCGCGGGCATGCGGGTGAACCTCACCAGGGGTCCGCAGCCCGCGGGCGCTCTGAGCGACCGTGACCGGGTGCACTTGGCCAACGAGCTCGGCGCCGACCTCCTCATCTCGATCCACCTCGACGGGCACCGCAACCCAGCCGCCGACGGGGTGGCCACCTATCACTACGGCTCGGTCACCGGCCCGACGTCGGTCGTGGGCGAGCGGCTCGCCGGGCTGGTCCAGCGCGAGATCGTCGTGCGCACCGGCCTGCGCGACTGCCACACCCACGCCAAGACCTGGGAGCTGCTGCGGCTCACCAAGATGCCGGCGGTGCGGGTCGACGTGGGCTACCTGACCTCGCCCTCGGATCGGCAGCAGCTCATCGACCCGGCGTTCCGCGACCGCGTGGTGGAGGCCATCGTGGCGGCGGTGCAGCGGATGTACCTGCCGGTCGAGTCGGACGTCCCGACCGGCTCGATCGACGTGAGCCTGCTCCGCGCGCTCACCGGATCGTCGAAGGCCCCGACCGCCTGATTTTCTGCGGCCGCTCGCGGCCTGGATGGATCGAAGGCACCGCTGGGCTTCAGCCCGCCGCCCGACTCGCCCGGCCACGCCCCCGCAGCCGGCTCGGCCTGACGCTTGCTGCCCCACGGCCCTCTCGCCCGCTGCCGCCCGTCGCGCGTGGCACCGGCCGCCCAGTGGCTCAGCCTTCCCGCCGGTTGCCGCAATCGGCGGGTAACGGCGGGTAGCAGCTAGTTGGTGGTCATTTCCCGTGTAGCCGGACGAACCGGAAGAACCGGACGGAGCAGCGACTCCGGGCTCATCGACCCGAGGAGCTTTTCCAGCGCGTACTCGACGTCGGACTTCCAGGACAGCGCCGTGCGCAGCTCGAGGCGCAACCGCGGATACCGAGGATGGGGGCGCACCGTCTTGAAGCCGATCGACAGGAAGAAGTCCGCCGGCGCCAGGCAGCCCCGCTCATTGCGGCCGGCCTCGTCGACCTCGCCGAACTTCGCGTCGCCGAACGCCTCGATCGCCTTGACGCCACGCTTGGTGAGATCACGGGCGACGCCCTGGACCAGCATCCGGCCGAGCCCGCCGTCGGCGAAGGGCTGGACGACGTGGGCGGTCATGAGCAGCACCGCATCCGGGGAAACGGGCGACGTCGGAAACGCCATGCTGCGGGGGACGTAGGCCGGCGGGGCGAACATGACGAACCCGGCCGGCATTCCGTCGACGTAGACGAGTTTGCCGCAGGAACCCCACTCGAGCAACGTCTGCGAGACCCAGGCCTCCTTCTCGAGCCCCGGGTCGCCGTTGGCGCAGGCGCGGTCGGCGGCGACCGGGTCGAGCTCCCAGAACACGCATTCGCGGCACGATCGAGGAAGATCCTCGAGGGTGTCGAGCGTCAGACTCACGAGACGTCGCGACATTGGCCCATCTCCACCGCACCGGCATTAGCTCGTCATGATGGTACGCACTTGCGATCCCCGGGGGGACCCATCCGCCAACAGTTGCGGATCCGGCTTGGCTGAGGGTCTCGATGTTGGCTTCGCCCGATAGCCTACGGCGGTCCGACCCTCGGGTGGCTTGATCCCCTTCGGGTGATCGCGTGTCCGCCCGGTATCGCCGCGCCGCCGTTCTTCAGCGGCTCGCCCCGCGCGGCGGGTCGTCGGGGGCGTCGCCGTTGCCCTCGGCCGGCTCCGGCACCAGGACGTCGTCGTTGTCCTCGGCGGCCGCGGCCGGCTCAAGCGCGTCGTCGACCTCGCGCTCGGTCAGCTTCGTCGGCGCGGTCCAGTTGATCCGGGGCGGCTCGGCGAGCGGGCGGCCGCCGAACTCGGCGAGCCACGCCGCGACCAGCGCCAGGTTTTCGAGCCAGCGCTCCTCGGGGATCGGCGGGAGGATGTCGTCCCACAGCGCGAGGAATGTGCCTTGGAGCTGAAGCCGCCCATACGGCCGGGCGAGGAACCACACGTGCAGGTGCGCCGCGCCGTCGCCCCACCGGTTCACGTGAACCCGGGCCACGCCGTCGAGCGAGCGGATCGCGCGCTCGAGCCGCACCGTCATGACGCCGAGCTCCGCCGCGAGCATGTTCGGCAGGTCGCCGAGGTCGAGGTGCGAGCGGGACTCCAGGATCAGCACGGCCGGCAGGCCCGTCGGGCGGTCGAGCGCGCGGACCCGCCAGCGGTCGCTCACCCAGATATACGCCTCGTCGGGCGCCGCGCAGGCCCGGCATTCGGCCGGGTTGTCGCCATGCCGCGCCGGCTCGACCGGCACCGGTTCGAGGAGCCGCTTGACCCGGATGTCGCCCTCGAACGGGAACGTCGGCCAGTGGATGAAGGCGGGCAGCTGCTGCGAGGAGCGCTGCGAAGTCGTGGGGGAGGCCGTGGGTCTCTTGGCCGGCGTCTCGGGCGTCTCAGGCACGAAGCCGACCCTAGCCGACCGCGGGCCAGGTGTCCGTACCCTGTGGACAGCCACCGCCGTGTCGGGCACTTATCCACAGGGTTGCGGCCGGATCCTGTGGACAACTCACACTCGGTGGTGGGCTCCGGCCTCCGTTCATCCACAGGCCCGCGATCGATCTAGCACGTGGTTTCACGTGAAACCGATGAGCCTGTGGATAACCCCTGTGGACAAACTTGTCCCAGCGCCGTCCTCTCAAGATTCTCAACGGCCCGGATTTCCCGCCCCCGACGTTTGATCTCGGGCAATGACGAAGGGCCGGGCTCCCGGTTGGGGAGCTCCGGCCCTTCGCATGTCGGTTTTATTGGTACTGGGCGGCTATTGCTCCCGCTGCCCCGCCGACCGGTCCTCGACCCCGATGATGCCGACGATCCGCTCCAGGTCGTCGACGGTCGCGAACTCGATCGTGATGCGACCCTTGCGCCGGCCGATGTCGACCTTCACCCGGGTGTCGAAGCGATCCGACAGCCGATCCGCGAGATCCGACAGCGCCGGCGCGTGCGGCTTCGCGCGCCGCTGCGGGGCGGCCTGCTTCTTGGTCGAGCCGCCCTCCGCGATCGCGATCGAGACGAGCTCCTCGGTGGCGCGCACCGAGAGCCCCTCCGCCACGATGCGATGGGCGAGCGACTCCTGCTCCTCCGAGTCGTCCAGGCCGAGCAGCGCCCGGGCGTGGCCGGCCGACAGCACGCCGGCCGCGACTCGCCGCTGCACCGGCGCCGGGAGGTTCAGCAGCCGGATGGTGTTCGAGATCTGCGGGCGGCTCCGGCCGATGCGCTTCGCGAGCTCCTCGTGCGTCGCGCCGAACTCGTCGAGCAGCTGCTGGTACGCGGCCGCCTCCTCGAGCGGGTTCAGGTTGGCCCGGTGGATGTTCTCCAGCAGCGCGTCGCGCAGCATCGCGTCGTCGCGCGTCTCGCGGACGATCGCCGGGATGGCCTCCTTGCCGAGCGCCTGGGCCGCGCGCCAGCGCCGCTCGCCCATCACGAGCTCGTACTGCTTTTCGCCGTCCGTCTCGCGCAGCTCGCGTACGACGATGGGCTGGAGGAAGCCGACCTCCTCGATGGAGGTCTTCAGCTCGTCGATCGCCTCCTCGTCGAACACCTGCCGCGGCTGCTTCGGGTTGGGCACGATCGCGCCCACCGGAATCTCGGCGAATCGCGCGCCGGGCACCGGCGCGAGAGTGTCCGCGGCGACGGCGGCCGGCTCGGCCGGGGCGCCGTTCGCGACCGCCGGCGCGCCCGCGGCGGGGGGAGTGGCAAGGGCGGTGGCGGTGCCGGGCGCGCCATCGGCCGGCGCGGCGGCGGTTGGGATGAGGGCACCGAGCCCTCGCCCGAGACCTCCACGTCGGTTGGACTTCATGCGACCCCTCCCACCTGCGCGCCTTGCGCGCCGCGCAGCGCGATCTCCTGCGCCGCCTCGAAATAGCTGACCGCACCTCGCGAGCCGGGGTCGTACGTCATGACCGACTGGCTGTAACTCGGCGCCTCCGACACACGAACGTTCCGCGGGATGACGGAGTTCAAGCACTTCTCGCCGAAGTGGTTCCGCACGTCCTGCTCGACCAGGTCGGCGAGGCGGGTGCGCCGGTCGTACATCGTCAACAAGACGGTCGAGATGTCGAGCTTCGGGTTGAGGTGGGACCGCACCAGCTCGATGTTGTTGGTGAGCGCCTGCACGCCCTCCAGCGCGTAGTACTCGCACTGGATCGGGATGAGTACCTCTTCGGCGGCGACGAGCGCGTTGACCGTGAGCAGCCCGAGGGAAGGGGGGCAGTCGATGAAGATGTAGTCGTAGTCGTTGCCGCCCGCCTCGATGGCGCGCTTGAGGCGCGACTCGCGGGCGACGACCGAGACGAGCTCGATCTCGGCCCCGGCGAGGTCGATCGTCGCCGGCACCGCCCACAGGTTCGGGATCCCCTCGACCTGCTGGGTCACCGCGTCGAGCGGGGCACCGTCGATCAGGCAGTCGTACACATCCGGGACACCGGAGTGGTGCGGGACGTTGAGCCCGGTCGAGGCATTGCCCTGTGGGTCAAGGTCGATCACCAGCACGCGGTTCCCATGCAGCGCCAGAGCGACGGCGATGTTCACGGCGGTGGTGGTCTTTCCGACACCGCCCTTCTGATTGGCCACGCACATAATGCGGCGCCGTGGTGGGCGGGGCATGGTGATCTCCCCACTCGGGTTGAGAATTTCCACGGCGCGCTTTGCCTCCTGTGCCAGTGGCGGGTCTTCGGTTTCACGTGGAACATACGCGTCAGTCATGGCGCCCTCGGTATCCGCGGTGACGACGGACGGGTGCGGCCGGGGGGATGGTGGGTTCCGTCGTTCGGGCCGCACCTCGGCCGGAGAAGCGTCGACTGTTGGTGATACTCCTCGGCCGTAAAGGGTACCGGCTGATGCCCGGTCGGCCGGCGTCGAGATGTGAAACGCCACCGTGCCCCCGCGTGTCGGCTCGGACCCGCGGGCCCCGTCGGAGCCGTGCCCGGACTCGGGCTGTCTGGGGGACTCGGGCTGTCTGGGGGACTCGGGACCGTCCGCGCGCGACTGCGGCGCAGACCGGCCGGCGGGGCGAACGCCCCAGCCCTCTATCCCCGTTTCACGTGAAACATGACTGTCTGCATCGCCGTAGCCCGGACCATCACCGCTGTCGCGCACCATGTCAGTCCCGTCCCGCTCGGAAAGGTGTGCACCCTCGCCCGCCTCGTCCGCCGGACCCGCTGTAGTGGATGCCCGGGCCGGGCCCGTCGTTGGCTCCCTCGGCTCCTCGAGGACCGACCCGTTGGGAGTCCACTCGTCGCGGCTCGGCCCGCCGTGAGTCGTCCCGTCTGGGTCGGCTCCGTCGTGGACCGCTGCTTGGGGGCGCGATCCGCCCGGAGCCGCTCCGTCCAGGGCGGCCTTGTCGGGACCCGTTCCGTCGGACAGAAGAATGGCGCGGGGCCAGCCTACGGCGCTTCGCCGACCGGAGCTATGACTCATCGGCGCGTCGTTGGTCTTCTTACCCTGACTCGTGCGCCAAAAGACCAGAAAACCGTCAACTCGACGAAGTAGGCCGCCAAGCCGTTGTATCGGTGACATCGGCCAACCGATGCCGACCGCCCTGCTGTCCCCCATGAGCCCTCCGCGTTCCCCCGTGCCCGGGGTCGCGGTTTCCGCCCCCCGGGGTTACCGGCCGCGGCGCCCGCCGGCTCTCCGGGACCGCGCGGCATCCCGATCGCCGTCCGATTGACCGGGGCGCGCGCCATCCCGCGCGTCGCCCGCCGACCGGAGGCGTTCGACATCCCGCGCATCGCCCGACGTCCGGGGCCGCGCGGCGCTCCGCTTGCCCCCGGACTTCCGGAGGCTCGCGGCTTCCCGCTCACGCACGATCTCGACCACGGTGGTGGGCTCGGCGAGGACGGCGCCCCCGCACGTGCGCACCGACCGGGTCCCCGCACCAAGCCGGTCGAGCACCTCCGCGTGCTCGGCGACCTCGGCCGCGGCGGAGGCACCCTTCATCGCGAGCAGCCGGCCGCCAATGGCGGTGAGGGGGAGGCACCAACCGGCGAGCCGGTCGAGCGGGGCGACTGCCCGGGCGGTGACGACATCGGCGAGCGGGAGCTCCCCGACGCACTCCTCGGCCCGGGCCCGGACCACGGTGGTCCGGTCAAGGCCGAGCGCCGCCACCGCTTCGGAAAGGAATGCGGTACGTCGTGCGAGCGGCTCGACCAGGGTGACGGAAAGGTCGGGACGAGCCACTGCGAGCACCATACCGGGCAGACCGGCCCCGGACCCGACGTCGACGACCGTGGCGCCCGACTGGATGAGTTCGGCGACGACGGCGCAGTTGAGAAGGTGCCGTTCCCAGATGCGTGGAGCCTCCCGCGGGCCGATGAGCCCACGCACGACGCCGTCGGTCACGAGGAGCTCGGCGAATCGGCGGGCCAGCTCGAGGCGATCGCCGAAGACCTTCTCGGCGGCGGGGAGGATTTCACCGGGTACTGCGCCGTCCATCCACCAAGCAAACCATGCCCCGGGGCGGACACCGCGGACCGGGGCACGGGCCGGGGGTCGCTCGCCCTGTTCATGTCGCTCGCACCGTTCATACGGCACGGCCTTGATGCGGCACAGTCCCGGCGTGGGCCGGGGCCCTGCTCCGCCGCGGTCATGGACCAGGACCGGCCGCCATCGTCGCGCACCGGCACCTGGCCTCGTCGCGGTGATCCTGCGCGGGGCTGAATCCGGTGCGGTCGTCACCGCTATGGCCTACGGCGCCGACCGGTTGCCACCAGCCGCCCGGCACTATCGACGTCTGGGACCCAGACGTTGACCCGTGACTGGCTCGGGACGCACCGGTCCGCGACTGACCGGGCGCCGAGACCGCTGCGGCCATGCGGAGCAACGGCCGTGGACTTGGACGCCCGGCCGCCATGTTTCACGTGAAACGCCGCCGTTGACCCTGGGGGGTGCTTGGCGGCCAAAGCGGACCGGCGGCGTCCACCGGAGAACAACAGCCGGGCGCCAAGCAGCATCAGACCGGAACTCCGTCGCGGCACTGGGGACACCTACGGACGCGCGGTGCGGACCGCGCAAGCGGGCGCAATATGGCGTCCGAGCACGGGCGTGCGGGCAGGAAGCGCCTGGAGGCCGGCCCACGCCGCGGCCACGCCCGAACGCGGCGGGGCGGGCGGCGACGGCCACGCCCGCTCGGTGCCCCCGGCCCTGGGACCCCATCCGGCGCACCTGATGGGCGAGGGCACGGCCCGGGACCCCGGCGCAGTCATGGCCGGACTGCCTCGGGTCGCAAGCGCCAGACGCGGACGCGACCACCGGCGCGATTGCCGGCGCGGGACACGGCCGGCGGCCTGCAGTGACCATGACGTGCCCGCCCCGCGCCCGGCGCCCCGCGCCCGGCGCCCCGCGCCCGGCGCCCCGCGCCCGGCGCCCCGCGCCGGTGCCCGCGCCGGTGCCGGCCGTGATGCGCCGTGTGCGGTCCGGGGTGGCCGGCTCGCAGCCCCACACCGTGCTCCGCCAGCACCCGGCGCCGGCGCTGCACCACTCAGGAACCGGCTCCGCTGGCCACCACGCCCGTTGACGACCACGCGGTGCCCGGCCCGCGCGCCCCAACACCCAGGGGCGGCCACGATCGGCGATCACGCCCCACACGCCGGGCGCTGCACGCCGCAGAGCAGAGCACAGCGACCGGAAGTCTCCGCGATCATGCCGAACCCGGCACCGACACCAACGGTTTTTCATGATCACGGAGTGAACATGTACCCCCGTGTACCACAAGTCTCCGCGATCATGGCAAACCCGTGGTGCGGCCACCGCGAGCAGCATGATCACGGAGACATACATCCGGCCCCGGCCCCGCAGATCGGATGGCGCGCTCGACGGGTGAAACATCCCACACCGACACCGCCGGTTACCGGGCCGTCGTCGCCGACGACGAGCTCGACACGCTCGTCTTCGCCCAGCTCGTCGCTGACGGGCGGGCCGCGATGGCGGCCGGGGAACTGCACACCGCCCGCAAGCACCCTCCGCGACGCGCTCGAGCTGTGGCGCGGCCCGGCCCTCGTCGGCGTCGACAGCCCCGCGACGTCCCCCACGCCGCGCCGCCCCACGGCCGAGAGTCCACGCCGACGACCGTCGTATCTCACCGGCACCCATCGACGCCCAGCCTGCGGGACCGCGGCGAGCCGCCCTGGCCCGGCGCGGCCCGGCGCGGCCCGGCCCGGCCCGGCGCGGCCCGGCGCGGCCCGGCGCGGCGCGGCCCGGAACGCGGGACCGGGAACGGCGCGATCCGGAAGCGGCGCGGCTCAAGGCACGTCCTAAACCGAGGCGTGGCCCCCGAGCCGAGCCCGACCGAGTGGGTCTCGGCACAAGGTCGTGCGTTGCCCGGGCACGCGGCCTGGGCAACGCGCGCCCGTAGGCATGGCCCCGGGCCACGGCTCGACCCCCGCCCGTGGCACGACCCCGGGGCGCCGCCTGGGCGCGGTGCGCGCATGGGTGGTGTGGGCGAACGGGCGGCGGTGCTGGGCGAAACCCGTGAGCGATTAAGGCTCGGGTGGTGCGGCGTTCGGCGGCGGGTGCCCGCCCCAAACGTTTCACGTGAAACGGGGGTTTCACGTGAAACGGCGCTCGGCGGCTTCGATGGCGTTGCGGAAGAGCATGGCTACGGTGGTGGGGCCTACGCCGCCTACTCGGGGGGTGATGGCTGAGGCTACGGCGGCGCATTCCTCGGCGACGTCCGGCAAGAGGCGGCGGCCCTCGTAGCGCACGCCGCCGCCGATGACCACGGCGCCGGGCTTCACGTGCTCCGGCTGGATGATGCCCGGGACGCCGGCGGCGGCGATCAGGATCTCGGCGCGGCGGGTGTAGCGGGGCCAGTCCGGGACACCGGTGTGTACCACCGTCACGGCGGCGTTCGCCGTTGGGCGCTTCTGGGCCAGGAGCATCGCGAGGGGGCGGCCCAGTGTCGCGCCGCGGCCCAGGATCACCACCTCGCGGCCGCTCACCGGGATGCCGTGGTGGGCGAGTAGCGCCTCGATGCCGGCCGGCGTGCAGGGGAGGGGGCCGGGGATTCCGGCGGCTAGGCGGCCCAGGTTCAGCGGGTGCATGCCGTCGACGTCCTTGTCCGGGTCGACGCGCATGAGAGCGGCCTCGTAGTCCAGGTGTGGCGGTATCGGGTACTGGATCAGCAGCGCGTGGACGGCGGGGTCGGCGTTGAAGCCGTCGATGACGGCGTGGAGTTCTCGCTGGGTCGCCGTTGCCGGGAGGTGGGCGTGCGGGGAGGCGAAGCCGAGTTCGGCCGCCTGGCGTTGCTTGATCCGGATGTAGCCGGCGCTCGCGTCGTCGTCGCCGACGAGGATTGTGGCGAGGGACGGGGTGATGCTGTGGGAGCGGAGGGCCTCGGCGCGGGATGCCACATCGGCCAGGATCGCGTCGGCGACCGGGGCGCCCGGAAGCAGGCGGGCGGAGTGGGCGGACGGCGTGGTGGAAGAGGACACAGCCGTGGGTGACTCGGACATACGACTCCTCGCATCCGTGGGAGCCCAGGCGGTCGACTCCCACGCCGAGGCTTCCCGATGGTTGCCCATCCTTGGTGCCGCCAGTCGCGTCTTCGCCAATTATGCCCGATGCCGTCCCAGCGCCGAGGCGAGAGGGAAGCGACGAGGAGGAGGGAGCGGCGAGAGCGAAGCGAGGGGGAGAGAGGCGAGGCGGAAGGCGAGAGGGATGTAAGGAGGAGAGAGACGACGGGGATGGGGAAGGGCGAGAGCGAAGCGAGGCGGAGGGACAGGCGAGGGGAAGGGCGAGAGCGAAGCGAGGAGGAGAGAGGGGCGGGGCAGGGCGAGGAAGAGGGAGAGCGAGGAGGAGAGAGCAGCAAGCGGGACTGGGAGGAAACGAGGGCGAGAAAGCAGAACCGCCCCGGACCGCTTTGTGCGGTCGGGGCGGTTCAGGCCAACCGGGTGCTAGGGCGAGCCAAGTCAAACCAGGTGCGAGGGCGAGCCGAATGCGGAACGGCGGACGGCGGGGACGGTCAGGCCGAGGGGCGGACGACGATCCGGCGGGCGGGCTCCACGCCCTCTGACTCGCTCTCCACGCCCGGCAAGGCGTTGATGACGTCGTGGACGCACTTGCGCTCGAAGGCGCTCATCGGCTCCAGGCGCACGGCCTCGCCGTACTCCTTCACCTTCTCCGCCGCGTTCTTGGCGATGGCGCCGAGCTCCTTGCGGCGCAGCGACCGGTAGCCGCCGACGTCGAGCAGGAGCCGGCTCGGGGAGCCGGTCTGCCGGAAGACCGCCAGCCGGCTGAGCTCCTGCAGCGCCTCGAGGGTCGCGCCGCGCTGGCCCACCAGGGCCTGCAAACGCTTGCCCGAGCCGTCGCCGCCCTCGACGACCTCGACGACCGGGCGGCCGCTGACGACCAGCTCGTCGATGTCGCCGTCGTAGTCGAGGATGTCCAGCAGGCCCTCGACGTAGTCGGCCGCGATCTCGCTCTCGCGGAACAGGTCCGCGGTGGCCCGGCCGCCGCCGGCCGCCGGGGCGCCTTCCTCCGCGTCCTCGTCTTCAGCGTCGTCTGTATCGTCCGCGTCCTCGGCGGCCAGCGTGGCGTCCTGGTCCAGGTCGTCCTGGTCCTCGTCACGACTCACGGCGTCGAGATCACTGGTGGTGTCGGTCACGAAACTCATCTCCGCATGTTCAGGGCGCCGAGGCGCCGTCACAGGTCGTCGGTGAGGGGTGGGTTGCTTCAGGGAGCGCCGCGCGCCGGGCCAATCGAGGGGAGGCCCGGCGGGGTCGCATCAACCCGACTGCCGCTTCGCGGCGCCACCCTTCTTCGGGTTGATCGGCTTTGCGCCGGGCTTGGGAGCCCGGGACGGCGTGCCGTTGGCGGCGGGGCCGGTGGCCTTCGCGCCGGTCGCCTTGGTGCCGGTGGCCTTCGCGCCCGTGGCCTTGGCGCCGGTCGCCTTCGTGGGCGCCTTGCCGTTGGCCCGCTGCGCGGCGGCCTCGTCACGGGCCCGGCTGAACAGCGCGCCGAGGCCGCTGGGCTTCGCGTCGACCGCCGTCTTGCCGGCGGTGCCGCCGGCCTTGAACGGGGTGGTGTTGGCCGTCGCGCTGGCCGGCGGCGGGTACTTGTGCAGGACCCAGTACTGCTGGGCGAGGGTGATCGCGTTGTTCGTGACCCAGTAGATGATGACGCCGATGGGGAAGTACCACCCGGAGGTCAGCGTGAAGAACGGGATGCCGTAGAGCATGAACTTCTGGATCATGCGCTGCTGCGGGTCGCTGTTCCAGCCCGTCTTTTTGATCATCTGACGTTGCGTCATGTAGGTCGTCGAGATCATCAGCGCGACCAGGCAGGCGGCCACGACCTTGACCGCGGTCGAGCTCGCCTCGATCCTCATCAGCTCGACGGTGCTGCTGCTGAACTTGGCGACGATGGGGGCGTCGAACAGCCGGGCGTCGACGGCGCTGAGGAACTGCTCCTTCGACCAGCCGTAAAGCTCCATGGAGTGATCCGACATGCCCGGCCGGAGGTGGCGCAGCACGTGCAGGAGGCCGATGAAGACCGGGATCTGCAGGAACATCGGAAGGCAGCCCATGAGCGGGTTGACCTTCTCCTCCTGGTAGAGCTTCATGACCTCCTTCTGGAGGGTCTCCCGGTCGCCCTTGTGCTTCTCCTGCAGCTCCTTCATCTTCGGCTGGATCGCCTGCATCGCGCGCTGCGACTTGATCTGCTTGACGAAGACGGGGAAGAGCACGACCCGGAGGGTGATCACCAGGAACACGATCGCGAGGACCCACTGCCAGTTGGTCCCGAGCACCCGGCCGTCGGGCATGATCGAGTCCCACACGCTGTGCCAGAACAGCATCACCTTCGAGATCAGCCAGTAGATCCCGGCCATGAACTTGCTAATCACGACACCGCTCCAGTCACGTCGACTCGGGCTCGGGCGAGTGTCCCCGGCGCGGAGGCACCGGGTCGAACCCACCGGGGTGGAATGGGTGGCAGCGCAGCAGCCGCCAGATCGCGAGACCGATTCCCCGGATCGCGCCGTGGGTGCTGACCGCCTCCAGGGCATAAGCGCTGCACGACGGGTAGAACCGACAACGCGCCGGCAACGCCGGGCTTATCCAACGACGGTACGCGACGATGGGAGCGGCTACGATCCGGGCTCCGGCGTTCATCGACGGCCACCTCGGCTCTTCGGTCGGCGCGCGGCATCCAGTGCCGCGTCAAGATCCTTCTCCAGGGCGTCGTATCGCGCCTGGGCCGCCTCCGGCAGCGCCCGCACGACGAGCGTCGAGCCCGCCGGAAGGTCGGCGATGCGGGCCCGCACGAGGTGCCGCAGGCGACGCTTCACCGTATTGCGAACGACGGCGTTGCCGACGGCCTTCGACACGACGAAACCGGCGCGCGCAGTGGTCCCGGTCACGCTGACCGGACCGGCAGAACCGACAAGACCACCAGAATCAAGTGAACCACCATCGAACGGAACGTCACGCCCCGAAACTGCCGAAGCCCCCGAAGGGCCCGAAGCGGGCGAATAAGACGTAACCCCGGGTCGCAACGACCCGGGGTTCAGGAAGTGCACGACCAAGGCCCCCCGGCCGGCTCGTCGGCCGTTGCGAATGGTGGCGGCGAAATCTTCCCGCCGCCGCAGTCGCTGTGCGGCCGCCAGCACGCTGTCTCTCCGGAGGGCCTGGTCGTCGTGACTCAGGCTCAGGCCGAGAGGCGCTCGCGCCCCTTGGCGCGGCGCGCCGAGAGGATGGCACGGCCGGCCCGGGTGCGCATGCGCAGCCGGAAGCCGTGGGTCTTCGCGCGCCGGCGGTTGTTCGGCTGGAAGGTGCGCTTGCTCACGTCAGGGCTCCGTCTTCGTGACTTGGCGGGGGCTGACTTGGCGATATAGAAGCCGCGCGCCCACGGGATGTCGATCGGTGATTGGAGTTTACCAGGGGTCGGGGCTCCAACCGAAACAGGGTACGCGTGAGCTCACTGACCGTCAACGATCAAGGACGCTTGTCTCGAACGGTACCCCTGTGCATGAAGAAACGCCTGGTGAGAGGCGTAATCCACAGGTTAGTTGTGGACAACGGTTGAGCGGTTGTGGACAACGCTGTTAACGTGCCCGGTTGCCGGTAGACAACCGCGACGGCCGGCGACGGGGCACAACGGACTTTCCGGTTCAAACAGGCGCGCTGCAGGGGGAAGAACAACGCGTCTGACCTGCACTACCACTGCGTACGAGCTGATCACCGCACAGTCAGCACGCGGCAAGGGGGAACCAGGACGATCCGTCCACGGCACATGACTCGTTGAATACACAGGTTGTGGAAAACCTGTGGACAATGGGATGACCGGGGCGGCGGGAAGTACCGGGCACCGTCCACTCGCGGTGGGGGCCGCGAAGGATGATGGGGGTGCGCGAACG